>NZ_JASGJP010000001.1:0-3997478 GCF_047601385.1 Ottowia sp.
CCTTGCTGGCGCTCGGGATCTTCGGCCCCGGCATTGCCACGGGCCTTGTGTCCGGTGCGCCACAGCTCGGCGCGGGCGCGATGGCCGGTGCCGCCATCGGCGCAGCCGGAACGGCGGTGGCCGTCGGTGCTGCCGCGACCGGCATGGGCGGTGCGGTGGCCGCTGGTGCGCGCATGGCCCCGGCTGCCGCCAAGCTGGCCGGCAGCGGTGCCCGTGCCGCCACGTCGGCGGCTGGCAGCGCGAAGTCGGCGTTCCAGGCCGGTTCCGCCGCAGCAGGCGGCGGTGCCAAAGGCGCGATGGCGGGCCTGGGCAACGTCGCCAAGACCGGCGCGCAGTCCGCCGGACGCACTGCCGCGTCCCGCGCTTCCGCTGCCGGGCAGCGCATGGCTGCGCCGTTTCGCGCGGGCTGGAACGGCGACGCTGGCGCGTCAGCCGGCCAGGCCGCCACCAGCGCTTCCCCCGCAGGCGCTGCCGCCGCGCAGACGCCCGAGCAACCCGCTTGGGCCAAGCGGCTGCAACGCCGCCAGCAGCTCACCCATGCCGCGACTACCACCGCCCACACGCTGCGCGGTGGCGATGGCGGCGGCTCCGGCCAGGGGCCGAGCCTGCGCGATTCCGATTCATAAGGAGAACTGACCATGCGATTCAAGAAACCGCAGGTGCGCTACGCCGACACGCCGCAGCCTGCCACGCCGTACCAAGCCGCCGGCCAGGTATGGGACGACCGTATCGGCACGCCGCGTGTGCAGGCGAAGAACTGGCGCTTGATGGCGTTCGGGTGCCTGACGCTCGCGCTGCTGATGGCCGGCGGCCTGGTGTGGCGCTCGGCGCAGTCTATCGTGACGCCCTACGTCGTGGAGGTGGACAACGCGGGCCAGGTGCGTGCCGTGGGTGAAGCCGCCACGCCGTACCGGCCCAACGATGCGCAGACCGCTTACCACCTGGCGCACTTCGTGACGCTGGTGCGCTCGCTGTCCATCGATCCCATCGTCGTCCGGCAGAACTGGCTGGACGCCTACGACTACACGACCGACAAGGGCGCGGCCGTGCTCAACGACTACGCGCGGGTCAACGACCCGTTTGCGCGCATCGGCAAGGAGTCGGTGACGGTGCAGATCACCAGCGTCGTGCGCGCCAGCGAATCGTCGTTCCAGATGCGGTGGACGGAGCGCCGCTACGTCAACGGCGCGGCGGCTGGCCTGGAGCGGTGGACGGCCGTGGTGTCCATCGTGCTCCAGCCGCCGCGCACCGAAGAACGCCTGCGCAAGAACCCGCTGGGCATCTACGTCAACGGCCTTTCCTGGAGCCACGAGCTGGATTCTTCCGAAGGAGCAAAACCATGAACCTGTCTTTCCGCTTTTACGCTTTGCCGTTGATGCTTGTTGCCCTGGCGGGCTGCGCCACGCAGGGCAAGCCGCCGCCGACCATCTCGCTCGATGAGCCGGTGCCGGTGCAGGCCCAGCCGATGCCGGAGCCGCCTGCGCCCGTGGAGGTTGTGGCCGTGCCCGAAGTGCTGCCGATGCCGGCGCAGTTGATGCCGGCCCCCGAGGCCGAGGAAGCCAAGCCCACGCCCGAGCCGGCCGACGAGAAGGTGCGCGTCTCGCGCGCCAATGCCGAGGCCCGTGTCGCGCCCACGCGCGAGGGCTACTTCAACGCGATTCAGGTGTGGCCCTTCACCGATGGCGCGCTGTATCAGGTCTATGCGGCCGTGGGCCGCGTGACCGTGGTGTCGCTCCAGCCTAGCGAGGAACTGGTGACGGTGGCCGCTGGCGATACGGTGCGCTGGATCGTGGGCGACACGTCCAGCGGCAGCGGTGCCGACTTGCGCGTCAACGTGCTGGTGAAGCCCATCCGCTCGGGCCTGAAAACCAATCTGGTCATCACCACCAGCCGCAGGACGTACTTGCTGGAGCTGACTTCCACGGACAAGACGTGGATGGCGTCGGTGTCCTGGGAGTACCCGCGCGACCGGATGCTGGCCTTGCAGCGCCAGGCGCAGGCGGCCAGCGCCGCCGCGCCGGTCGATAGCGGCCTGTCGCTGGAGAACCTGCGCTTTCGCTACGCGATCAGCGGCAGCAATCCGCCGTGGAAGCCGCTGCGCGCCTTCGACGATGGCGCGAAGGTCTATATCCAGTTTCCCGCAGGTATCGCGCAAGGCGACCTGCCGCCGCTGTTCGTGATCGGGGCCGAAGGTGACGGGCAACTGGTGAACTATCGCTTCCGCTCGCCGTACTACATCGTGGATCGCCTCTTTGGCGCGGCGGAGCTGCGCCTGGGCGGTGACAAGGGCGACGTGGTGCGGATCGAGCGCACGGACGGCACGCGGAGGAACTGACCATGAGCCAGGACGACACCCCCGACCGTGCCGCGCCGCAGGCGGGCAAGGTCGCGCCCGAGGCGGTGGCGCTGCGCGCCCAGCCGCGCCCGGTCACGCGCCTGAACCGGCGCACGCTGGCGATGCTCATGGGCGGCCTGTCGGTCGCCGTGCTGGGCGCCACTATCTGGTCGCTCCAGCCGCACCGGCGCGGCGCGGGCGAGCAGACCGAGCTTTACAACGTCGATCGCGTGAGCAAGTCCGAAGGGCTGGACGGCCTGCCGGCCGACTACTCCAAGCTGCCTCAGAAGGTGCCCGAGCTGGGGCCGCCGCTGCCGGGCGATCTTGGCCCCGCCATTGTGGCCTCGCAGCAGCCAGTGACGCCGACCTATGCGCCGCCTGGCCATGACCCGGCGGATGCCTTGCGCAAGGAGGCCGAAGCGGCGGCGGCCTCGGCGGTGTTCTTCCGCTCGGGCCAAGGCAAGGGCACAGCGCCGGCCACAGCCCAGGTCGCTGCGGCTGCGCCGGGTAGCGTCTTGGCGAGCTTCGACCCGCTGGCGGCCGGGCCTGCCTCGACGGCGGCCCAACCTGCCGACTCGACCTCCACGCAGAACCGGCAAGACCAGAAAGAGGCGTTCCTGAAAGGCGGCTCTACGGAAACCCGCAATTCCGGCCATCTGCAAATGCCGGCCTCGCCATATCAGGTCATGGCCGGGACGGTGATCGCCGGGGCGCTGGTGACGGGTATCAAGTCGGACTTGCCGGGCGACGTGATCGGCACGGTGACGGAGCCGGTCTATGACTCGGCCACAGGCAAGTTCCTGCTGATCCCACAGGGTTCGCGCATCCTCGGCAAATACAACAGCCAGGTCAGCTACGGGCAGAGCCGGGTTCAAGTGGTCTGGAACCGGATCATCCTGCCGGACACGTCTTCGCTGACCATCGACAACCTTGTGGGCACCGATCCGGCGGGCTATTCCGGCCTCGAAGACGGCGTGGACTACCACTGGAGTCGCATCATCGCCGGCGCGGCGCTGACGACGCTGCTGGGTGTCGGTGCCGAGTTGGCCGCGCCGGAGAACCGGCAGGACGGCAACCGCATCGTCATCGCCGGACGCGACAGCGCGCAGGACAGCATCAATCAGGTCGGCCAGGAGATGACCCGGCGCAACATGAACATCCAGCCGACTTTGACTGAACGGCCGGGCCTGCCGGTGCGGATCATCGTCAACCGCGATTTGGTGCTGCGACCGTACCAGCCCTTGTTCTACCAGCGCGGCGGCCAGCGATGAGCGCACGAAAACTACGCCTTGGGCCGTTGCCGTCCACCGCCAGCGTCAAGCTGACCTTCGCGTGCCCGGCCAGCCTGAAAGCCGACCTTGACCGCTACGCCGCGTTGTACTCGCAGACGTATGACGAAGTGGTCGATTCGGCGACGTTGATCCCGCACATGCTTGAAGCCTTCATGGCCGGGGATCGTGGATTCAAGAAAGAAACGACGGCCAAGGCGATGCCACCGAAGCAGCCTTGACGATGCGGATACTTCCGCTGCCATCGACCGTCACGAAAGCGCAGCCCACGGGCTGCGCTTTCGTTTTGGGGCGAGAACACCACAGGCCGGGCTATGATGAAGTTGCGACCTTGCCCGCTGCGGTGCCCTTGGGCTTTCCACCGCAAAGCGCCTATGTGGCACCTGGCTAAAAAAGCGGCAACGGCACGCGGAGGCCGAAATCTAGCCTAACCTATTGCCCCATAAGACCTTTTGCACCGCTGCCCGGCCTCACAAAGAACTTGACAGCGGACATTTTTCATCTTGGGGCGGCCCGGCGATGAAAATGTCCGCCTTGGCGGGTTTTCCTGGCTGGGGCCTTCCCAGGGGGGGCGTCAGATCCGCATCCCGAGCGCCACGGTCGTATCCATCTTGCGGCGCTTGGACCTGCCGGTCGTGGTTTTGCGTGCCGACCGCTTGACAGCAACGGGCGCCGCCTCGTTCACGCGCTGCTGGATGTGGGCCAGGGCTTCTTCCACCTGGTCGATCAGGATCAGGCACAGATCGCCCGCCTTCAGGCGCGCGAGGGCGCGGTCGATGGCGGCGAATTCGCCTTGGATTTCCTCGACGTGGCGCGTGCGGCGGGCGCCTTCCAGGCCCTGGCGCAGCAGGGCCAGCACCTCGCCGTCGGCGCGGCCGCGCTGGCAGGCGTCCTGATAGAGGATGACCTCGTCGAATGCGCCGCCCAGGATCCGGGTCTGCTCGCGGATGTCCTGGTCGCGCCGGTCGCCGGCGCCGCTGATCACCACCGCGCGGCGGCGTGCCGGCATGTTCTCGACGCTGGCCGCCAGGGCGGCGATGGCGTCGGGGTTGTGGCCGTAGTCGGCGATCAGGGTGGCGCCGCGGTAGTCGAACACGTTGAAGCGGCCCGGCACGCCGTGCTGGTCGCTGATGAAGGTGGCCAGGCCCTTCTGGATGGCTTCCCACGGCACGCCGACGGCCCAGGCCGCCGCCACCGAGGCCATGCAGTTCTCCACCTGGAAGCCGATCTGCCCCTTGCGCGTCAGCGGCACGCGGGCCAGCGGCAGGCGCTTCATGAACGCGCCCTCGACGCAGACGATGTCGCCGCGATCCACGAACACCACCCGCTTGCCCTGAGCCATGTGCGTGGCGATGACGGGGTGGTGGCCGTCCTGCGCGAAGAAGGTGACCTTGCCCGGGCAGTGCGGCGCCATGGCGGCCACCGCCGGGTCGGCGGCGTTCAGCACGGCGGTGCCGGTGGGCGCCACGTTCAGCACGATCACGCGCTTGAGTACCTTGAGGTCTTCCAGCGTGGTGATGTAGTTCAGGCCCAGGTGGTCGCCCGCGCCCAGGTTGGTGACCACCGCCACGTCGCACTGGTCGAAGGCCAGACCCTCACGCAGCAGGCCGCCGCGCGCGGTTTCGAGCACGGCGGCGTCCACGTCGGGGTGGGCCAGCACGTTGCGCGCGCTGCGTGGGCCGGAGCAGTCGCCGGAGTCGATCTGGCGGCCGCCTACGTACACGCCGTCGGTGTTGGTCATGCCCACGCGCAGGCCGCTGGCCTTGAGCAGGTGGGCCGCCAGCCGCACGGTGGTGGTCTTGCCGTTGGTGCCGGTGACGGCGATCACGGGGATGCGGCCGTTGCCGCCGTCCGGGTACATGTGGTCGATGACCGCCTGGCCCACGTCGCGGCCCTTGCCGAACGAGGGGCTGATGTGCATGCGCAGCCCGGGCGCGGCGTTGACCTCGACGATGCCGCCGTTCTGCTCTTCCAGCGGCTTGATCACGGTCTCGCACACCACGTCCACGCCGCAGATGTCCAGGCCCACGGTCTGCGCCGCCTCGATGGCGCGCGCGGCCACGTCGCGGTGCACGCTGTCGGTGACGTCGGTGGCGGTGCCGCCGGTGGACAGGTTGGCGTTGTGGCGCAGCACCACGCGCTGGCCCTTGGCGGGCACCGCGTCGGGCGTCAGGCCCTGGGCGGCCAGGCTGGCCTCGGCGATGGCGTCGATACGGATCTTCGTCAGCGAGGTGCCGTGGCCTTCGCCGCGGCGCGGGTCCTTGTTGACCTCGGTCACCAGCGCGCGCACGCTGCGCTCGCCGTCGCCCACCACCAGAGGCGGGTCGCGCCGCGCGGCGGCTACCAGCCTGTCGCCCACCACCAGCAGGCGGAAGTCATGGCCGGGCAGGTATTTCTCGACCATCACGCCGCCGTATTTGGCGGCGGCGGCGTAGGCGGCGTCGAACTGGTGGCGCTCGCTGATGTCCACGGTCACACCCTTGCCCTGGTTGCCGTCCTGCGGCTTGACGACGACCGGCAGGCCGATCTCCTGCGCGGCGGTCCAGGCGTCCTCGATATCGTTCACCGGGCGGCCCAGCGGCACCGGCACGCCGGCGGCGTGCAGCAGCTTCTTGGTCAGGTCCTTGTCCTGGGCGATGGATTCGGCGATGGCGCTGGTGCCATCGACCTCGGCGGCCTGGATGCGGCGCTGCCGGCTGCCCCAGCCCAGTTGCACCAGGCTGCCGCTGGTCAGGCGCTTGCAGGGGATGCCGCGCCGCAGCGCGGCTTCGACGATGGCGCCGGTGGAGGGGCCCAGGCGCTCGTCTTCGTCCAGCTCGCGCAGCTCGGCCAGGGCGGCGGCCAGGTCGAAATCGCCCGCCGTGGCAGCCGGATCGGAATGGCCGCTTGCAGCGGCGTGGCATAGCTGCCGCGCCTTCTCGAACGCCAGGCGGCCGACGGCTTCCTCGGTGTACTGCACGGCGACCTGGAAGGTGCCTTCGATCTCGGTCGGCGTGGTGCGGCTGAAGGTGACCGGGCAGCCGGCCTCGGCTTGCAGGGCCAGGGCGGTCAGCTCCAGCGCGTGGGCCATGGTGATGGGGGTGCTGGGCTTGTGGGCGTGCAGGGCGCCGATGCCGGGGAACAGTTCGCGCAGGCGCTTTTCGAAGGCCGGGGTACTGCCGAGGTCGCGCTCGGCGCCGTCGCAGGTGACAACGGCTTCGATGGCCGTGTGGCGGCTCCACAGGTTGGGGCCGCGCAGGGCGCGAATGCGGGTGACTTCCATGAAATATCCTGGTAGCGAAACTGAGGTATGCAACGGACGAGCGGGCCGGTCAGTAGACAGCCGCGGCCACCGGCGGCTGGCCAAATCGCAACAAACCTGCGCGGATCAGGTCGACCGGTATGCCCAGCGCCCAGGCGGCGGCCACGGCGGCCAGCACCTGCGGGCGTGCGTCCTGTTGCGTCTGGTTGCCAATAGCGGGCAGGGCGGTGGTGCCCAGCTTGAGCAGCGGCACCTCGCCGGCGCCCTGCGCCAGCACGATGCCGTCGCCCCGCGCCAGCACCGCGCGGCCCTTGCGGGCGCGGTGCTGGGCGACGGCGGGGTTGTGAGGGTCCAGGCTGTAGAGCAGCACCTCGCCGTCGGAGTAGGCGGCCAGTTCCAGAACCTCGGCGTCGTCGGCGTTCAGCACCGCCGCGCCCTGGGGCAGTACCACATCCACCTGGGTGCGCACGATGCCCGGCATCTGCTCGGCTTCGGTGATGAAGAGGTCTTGCAGTCCCTCGGGGCCGGGCATGGCCGTCACCACGCCGACCTGGCAGCGGTCATAGGGCAGGCCCTCGGTCAGGATGTGGCGCGGCGAGGTCTCGAACACCGCTGCCTGCACCGTGCGGTTGATCAGCATGCGCTCGCCCGCCGCGTAGCCGAGCGCGCTCTCGCTGGAAAGCTGGCGAGCGCCCAGGAACAGGCCGTCGCCGCAGGCCAGGGCGGTCTGGCGGCCGTGCAGCTGCAGCAGCGCGGCGATCAGGCGCGAAGCCAGCGAGCCGCGGCCGTCGCCGAGCAGGCCGACGATCGGCACGCGGCCCGCCTCGCCGCCCGGGAACAGGTGGCGGACGATGGCTTCGCCCACCGGCTGCGCGCGGCCGACGGCCGGCTTCAGGTGCATCAGCAGGCCGGGGCCGGCGTTGACCTCGACGATGGCGCCGCCCTGCGGAGCCAGCGGCTGGCCGATGTCCTCCACCACCAGGTCGATGCCGGCGATGTCCAGGCCCACCACGCGGGCGGCCAGGGCGATCTGCTCGGCGATGTCGGGGTGCACCTGCTCGGTGACGTCGATCGACATGTTGCCGGTGCGCTGCACCTCGGCGGACTGGCCGCGCGGCAGCACGCTGGCCGGCGTCAGGCCCTGGCGCTGCAGCAGGAGCAGCACCACCGGGTCGTCGAGGCGCACGATGTCGAGCGGGAATTGCTCCTCCTCGCCGCGGCGCGGGTCGGTGTTGACGTGGGTGGCGATCAGCTGCGCGATGGTGGAGCGGCCATCGCCGCTGACACGCGTGATCTCGCCGCGCGTGGCCGCCACCACCTGGCCGCCCACCACCAGCAGGCGGTGCTCCTGGCCGGGGATGAAGCGCTCCACCAGAACCTCGGATCCTTCCTTCTCGGCGGCGACGAAGGCGTTGACGACTTCCTCGCGCGTGGTCAGGTTGAGCGATACGCCGCGCGCGTGGTTGCCGTCCGAAGGCTTGACCACCACCGGCAGGCCGATGTCCTCGGCCGCTTCCCAGGCTTCGTCGGCCGTCTCGACCGTGCGGCCCTCGGGCACCGGCACGCCAGCGGCCGACAGCAGCTGCTTGGTCAGATCCTTGTCGCGCGAGATGCCTTCGGCGATGGCGCTGGTGCGGTCGGTCTCGGCTGTCCAGATGCGGCGCTGGGCGGCGCCGTGGCCGAGCTGCACCAGGTTGCCTTCGTTCAGCCGGATGGCGGGAATACCGCGTTCGCCGGCCGCGTCCACGATGCAGGCGGTGCTGGGGCCGAGGCACTGGCGGTCGACCATGTCGGTCAGCCGGGCGATGGTGGCGCCGACGTCGTAGGGGCGGTCGTTGATGGCGGCCATGACCAGGTCGCGCGCCGACTCGATGGCCAGCTGGCCGATCGCCCCGTTGCGGGTGCGGATGACCACCTTGTAGACGCCGTGCTCGCCCGTCATGCGGGCCTTGCCGAAGCCGGTCTTCATGCCGGCCTGGGTTTGCAGCTCCAGCGCCACGTGCTCCAGGATGTGGCCGGGCCAGGTGCCGTCGCGCAGGCGCATCAGGAAGCCGCCGCGGCGGCCGACGCTGCAGCGGTGCTCGATCAATCCCGGCAGCCAGGATGTGAGCCGTTCATAGAAGCCCGGCAGGGTATTGGAGGGGAAGTCTTCCAGCTCGCCGATGTCCACCACCGCCTCGATCACCGCGCGGTAGGTCCAGACGTTGGGCCCCCGCAGGTGCGCCATGCGGCGGATGACGATGTCGGGGAAGGTGCGCCCCGGCTGCGCGGCCGATGGCGGGGCCAGTTCGGCGGTGGCCGAAAAAGTGGACGGATACAATCCGCCACCGTTTGCCGAGCCAAGCTCGTGCTGATCGATTCGCCTCATATGGAGTGCGCTCGCTTTCCGTGACCGTTGTCTTCTGCGGGCCACCCGGGTGCGTTCAGGTTGAATGCATCGGCCCGCTGTTTCTGGATTCCCATGTCGCTCGTGATCCCCCCCGCATCCGCCGCTGCCGGATCGGCCGCGCCGCTGTTGGCTGCCGAGGGGGCGCCGCTGCAACCCTCAGAGAACGTGCTGGGGTCGCTGGAAGTTGACCTGGACCGCCATCTGCGCTTCGCGCGTGGCACGGTTCTGATTACAAATCAACGGCTTATTACCCAGTTTCCGGATGAAACAGGCTGGCACGCCTGGGCGCTGCGTGCCGACCTCTCGCTGGCGCATCACGACCACGCCGGCGTCGGCGCGCTGGCACTGCAGGACGCCAACGGCGAGCTGGCCGTCTGGCGCTATACCCTGGGGCGCAATCCGGCGGCACTGAAGCTGCTGGGCCAGTTCGAGCAGGCGCTGGCGGCCGCCACGGGCGGGCCGGCGGCACCGGTGCCGGAGGAGGAGCCGGCACCGGAATCCGACGACCTGGACGCGCCCGCCGACGACCGCCCGCCCTCCACCTGGACGCTGCTGCGCCTGTGGCGCTTCGCCCATCCGTACCGCTGGCAGCTGCTGGCCGGTTTCTTGCTGACGCTGGCGGCGACGGCCGCCACCCTGGTGCCGCCCTACCTGACCATGCCGCTGATGGACGAGGTGCTGATCCCGTTCCAGAACGGGCGGCGGATCGACACCCACCTGGTCGCGCTGCTGCTTTCAGGGCTGCTGGGCTCGGCCTTGCTGGCCTGGGTATTGGGCTGGATCAAGACCTACATCCTGGCGCTGGTGTCGGAGCGCATCGGCGCCGACCTGCGCACAAGCACTTACGAACATCTGCTCAAACTTTCACTTGAATACTTTGGTGGCCGGCGCACGGGCGACCTGATGGCGCGCATCGGCTCGGAGACCGACCGCATCAACATCTTCCTGTCGCTGCACCTGCTGGACTTCGCCACCGACGTGCTGATGATCGCCATGACGGCCGTCATCCTGTTCACCATAGATCCCACGCTGGCGCTGGTTACCCTGGTGCCGCTGCCCGTCATCGGCTGGATGATCCACGTGGTGCGCGACCGCCTGCGCACCGGCTTCGAGAAGATCGACCGCGTCTGGTCCGAGGTGACCAACGTGCTGGCCGACACCATCCCCGGCATCCGCGTGGTCAAGGCCTTCGCGCAGGAAGACCGCGAGGCCCAGCGCTTCAAGGAGGCCAACCGCCACAACCTGCTGGTCAACGACAAGCTGAACAAGCTGTGGTCGCTGTTCTCGCCCACCGTCACGCTGCTGACCGAGATCGGCCTGCTGGTGGTGTGGGCGGCCGGCATCTGGCTGGTGAGCCAGGGGCGCATCACCGTCGGTGTGCTGACGGCGTTCCTGGCCTACATCGGGCGCTTCTACACCCGGCTGGACTCGATGAGCCGCATCGTCTCGGTGACGCAGAAGGCCGCCTCGGCCACCAAGCGCATTTTCGAGATCCTCGACCATGTTTCCAGCGTGCCCGAGCCGAAGAGCCCCGTGGCGCTGGCGCACGTCGAAGGCCGCATCGAGGTGCGCAACGCCGCGCTGCGCTACGGCAACCGCTCGGTGATCCGCGGGCTGAATCTGACCATCGAGCCGGGCGAGATGATCGGTCTGGTGGGCCACAGCGGCTCGGGCAAGAGCACGCTGGTCAACCTGATCTGCCGCTTCTACGACGTGACCGAGGGCGCCATCCTGCTCGACGGCGTGGACCTGCGCCAGCTGCGCGTGGCCGACTACCGGCGCCACGTCGGCCTGGTGCTGCAGGAGCCGTTCCTGTTCTTCGGCACCATCGCCGAGAACATCGCCTACGGCCGGCCCGGCGCCACGCGCGAGGAGATCGTGGCCGCCGCCCGCGCCGCGCACGCGCACGAGTTCATCCTGCGCCTGCCGCAGGGCTACGACTCGCTGGTGGGCGAGCGCGGGCAGGGCCTGTCGGGCGGCGAGCGCCAGCGCATCAGCATCGCCCGCGCGCTGCTGATCGACCCGCGCATCCTGATCCTCGACGAGGCCACGGCCTCCGTCGATACCGAGACCGAGCGCGAGATCCAGAAGGCGCTGGACAACCTGGTGCGCGGGCGCACCACCATCGCCATCGCCCACCGCCTGTCCACGCTGCGCAAGGCCGACCGCCTGGTGGTGCTGGACAAGGGCGTGAAGGTGGAGGAGGGCACGCACGATCAATTGATCGCCCGTCGCGGCGCCTACTGGCGCCTGTACGAAGCGCAGGCGCGGCAGGAGAAGGCCGAGCGCGAGCGCATGCTGGTGGTGGACGAGGCCGAGCTGGCCGCCGAGCCAGCCCCCGCGCCGGCGAGGGAGGAGCGCCCATGACCGCCACCGTGTTCGACCTGCGCCGCGACGCCTTCGGCCGCCTGGTGCTGACCGACGCCGAGGGGCGCGGGCACGTGGGCGTGCTGGCCGTGCGCGCGTTCCCCATCGCCGCGCCCGACGAGGGCGTCAGCGTGGTCGATGCCGACGGCCACGAACTGGCCTGGGTGCCGCGCCTGTCCGCTTTGGACGAGCCGCGCCGCGCGCTGCTGGCCGAGGCGCTGGCGCAGCGCGAGTTCATGCCGCGCCTGCTGCGCGTCAAGGCCGTGAGCAGCTTCGCCACGCCCAGCACCTGGGACGTGGAGACCGACCGCGGGCCGGCCAGCTTCGTGCTGAAGGGCGAGGAGGACATCCGCCGCCTGGGCCCGGGCCTGCTGATCGTCAACGACGCGCACGGCGTGCAGTACCTGATCCGCGACCTGGCGGGCATGGACAGGCACAGCCGCAAGCTGCTCGACCGGTTCCTCTGATTTTCAAGCCAAATCGGGCTCCAGCGCTTGGTGGACAAGCGATGGCAGCTATCGATTCAGTAGTATTCGGCAATACTTGCGCCACCCATTTGACTGTATAAAAATACAGTCAAATGGAAGCCCGCGAACACCCCATCCACCCGCAACCCGTCAAAGGCCGGGGGGCGCTGTCGCGCCTGCCGCACCGCTTCACCATCGATGCGCGCGACACCTTCGACGACGGCTGGGGCGAACCCGGCGCCGACGACGGCACCCCGCCGCCCGTGACCGAGGTGCTGCTGGAAGACGCCCGCAGCGCCATCAGCGCCAACGACTCGCCCGACATCCCGTTCGACTACTCCGTCAACCCCTACCGCGGCTGCGAGCACGGCTGCATCTACTGCTTTGCCCGGCCCACGCACAGCTACCTGGGCTTTTCGCCGGGGCTGGACTTCGAAACGAAGATCGTCGCCAAGCGCAACCTCGCCGCGCTGCTGGCGCGTGAACTGGCGGCGCCGCGCTACCGGCCGGCGCCGATCAACCTCGGCTCGGCCACCGACGCCTACCAGCCGGTGGAGCGCGCGCTGCGCCTCACGCGCGGCGTGGTCGAGGTGCTGGCGCGGGCGTGCCACCCGTTCACCGTGGTCACCAAATCCAGCGGCGTCGAGCTCGACCTGGACCTGATCGCCCCGATGGCCGCACAGCGGCTGGCGGCGGTGTACGTCACCATCACCACGCTGGACGCGCGCCTGGCGCGCATCCTGGAGCCGCGCGCCGCCATGCCCGCGCGGCGGCTGGCCACCGTGCGCGCGCTGGCCGAAGCCGGCGTGCCGGTGGGCGTGAGCGTGGCGCCGCAGATCCCCTTCATCACCGACGACATGGAGCAGGTGCTGGCCGCCGCCCATGCGGCCGGCGCGCGCCGCGCCTTCTACACCGTGCTGCGCCTGCCGTGGGAGCTGTCGCCGCTGTTCCGCGAGTGGCTGGCCGCGCACTTCCCCGACCGCGCCGAGCGTGTGATGGCGCGCGTGCGCGAGATGCGGGCTGGCCGGGACTACGACAGCGCCTGGGCCCAGCGCATGCACGGCCAGGGCGTGTGGGCCGAGCTGCTGCGCCAGCGCTTCGCCACCGCCTGCCGGCGCCTGGGCCTCACGGGCGAGCGCAGCGGGTTGACACTGGCGCGCTTCGACCCTGGCGCGCTGCGGGCGCAGGGGGATCTGTTCGGCCCCGATGGGTTCTCATGAGAAGAATGGGCTTCCAGTGCCCATCCAGAAAGCGCTGGCAGATATGAATGGCATAGTAATCTCTGTCCGTGCGGGATTGGCTGGAGTCGTGTTGGGCGGTCTCATGGCTCAGTTTTTGCTTGACTTCCGTTCGCCCTGCGGACTGCGAATCAACGCCATCCCGATTGTCCTAGCCTGCCCTATGGAGATATAGAGATGAAAAGAAAATTTCCACCCGTCGCCTGGATCCTGATCGCCATGGTGATCGGCATCGTGATCGGCCACATGATCTTCACCAACTTCCCGGACAAGAAGGCCGCGGCCGAGATGGCGGGTTACATCTCCATCCTGTCCGACATCTTCCTGCGCCTCATCAAGATGCTGATCGGCCCGCTGGTGTTCTCCACGCTGGTGGTGGGCATCGCGCACATGGGCGACGCCTCCGCGATCGGGCGGGTGTTCTTCAAGTCCATGGCCTGGTTCATGAGCGCCTCGCTGGTGTCGCTGCTGCTGGGCATGGTGCTGGTCAACCTCTTCCAGCCGGGGGCCGACTTCGGGCTGCCGCTGCCCGAGATCGGCACGGCCACCAACCTGGCCACCGGCAAGTTCACGCTCAAGGACTTCATCGCCCACATGGTGCCCAAGTCCTTCGCCGAGGCCATGGCGCACAACGAGATCCTGCAGATCGTGGTGTTCTCCATGTTCTTCGGCATCGGCCTGGCCGCGCTGGGGGAAAAGGGCCGGGTGCTGTTCGACGCCATCGAGCAGCTCTCGCACGTCATGCTCAAGATCACCGGCTACGTGATGAAGCTGGCCCCCGTGGCCGTGATGGCCGCCATGGCCGCCACCGTGGCCACGAACGGGCTGGGCGTGCTGCTCAAGTTCGCCGTGTTCATGGGCGAGTTCTACATCGCGCTGGCCGTGCTGTGGTGCGTGCTGATCTTTGCGGGCTTCCTGTTCCTGGGCCCGCGCATCGGCCGCCTGCTCAAGCTCATCCGCGAGCCCTTCATGATCTCCTTCGCCACCGCCAGCTCCGAAGCCGCCTACCCCAAGATCCTGGACGCGCTGGACCGCTTCGGCGTCAAGCGCAGGATCTCCAGCTTCGTGATGCCGCTGGGCTACTCGTTCAACCTCGACGGATCCATGATCTACTGCACCTTCGCCGCGCTGTTCATCGCGCAGGCGTATGGCATCGAGCTGTCGCTGGGCACGCAGATCACCATGCTGCTGGTGCTGATGGTCACCTCCAAGGGCATCGCCGGCGTGCCGCGCGCCTCGCTGGTGGTGATCGCCGCCACGCTGAACCAGTTCAACATCCCCGAGGCCGGGCTGCTGCTGATCCTGGGCGTGGACAGCTTCCTCGACATGGGCCGCTCGGCCACCAATGCCGTGGGCAACTCCATTGCCAGCGCCGTGGTCGCGAAATGGGAAGGGGCCTTGCTGCCGGAGGCGGAGGCCGCCGCCAACGCCGAGCGGCTGGATGCCGAGGCCGCCGCGGCCGCCCAGGCCGGCGCGCAGGCAAACCCTCACGCCGCCCATGCCTGATGCACGAGGAGCAGCCGTGAAGCCACAACCACGACTCGCCCTGCTCGCCGCCTGCGCGCTCATGCTCGCGGGCGCGGCCCAGGCGCAGAACATGATGGGCAGCCCCGCGCGCGGGGCCGACGCCGAGCTGCGCGGCACGCTCGCCAAGGTGCGCACCAGCGGCACCATCGCGCTGGGCTACCGCGAAAACTCCGTGCCCTTCTCGTACCTCAGCGCGCGCAAGGAGCCCATCGGCTACACCGTCGAGCTGTGCAAGGCACTGGTCACTTCCATTGAAGACGCCATCAACAAAAGCCTGAAGATCGACTGGGTGCCCGTCACCGCCGAAAGCCGCATCGACGACGTGGCCACCGGCCGCATCGACCTGGAATGCGGCTCCACCACCGCCAACCTGGAGCGCCAGAAGCGCGTGGCCTTCTCGCCCATCATGTTCGTGGCGGGCGTGAAGGTCATGGTCAAGCAGGGCAACAAGTCCATCGGCAACAGCTTCCGCGATCTGGCGGGAAAGAAGGTGGCCGTGGCCACCGGCACCACGGCCGAGACCGCGCTGCGCAACCTGAACGCCCGCTTCAAGCTCGGCATCCAGGTGCAGGTGGAGCCGGATTACGCCGAGAGCTTTGCCCAGGTGGCCAGCGGCCAGGCCGACGCCTTCGCCACCGACGACGTGCTGCTCTACGGCCTGATCGCGCAGGACGCGGGCAAGAGCGGCAAGTTCCAGGTCGTGGGCGACTACCTCTCCTACGACCCCTACGGCATCATGTTCCGCAAGGATGATCCGCAACTCGCCCAGGTCATCAAGGACAGCTTCCAGATGCTGGCCGAGGACGGCGAGATCGAGCGCCAGTACAAGCGCTGGTTCCTGCGCAAGCTGCCCACGGGCGAGAGCCTGAACCTGCCCATGAGCCCGCAGATGCAGACCGTGCTCGAAACCATGGCCGTGCGGCCGCAATGAAAGCAGGCGCTGCCAGCGTTTGGCGCAAGCCGTGTCCAGCATGTTTTTCATCTGAATCCGGCCTGTTGAAAAACCTCGAAAACCGTCATCTGCCCCCATTTTCCCGCGCATGCACGGCCAGGGCGTGTGGGCCGAGCTGCTGCGCCAGCGCTTCGCCACCGCCTGCCGGCGCCTGGGCCTCGCGGGCGAGCGCAACGGGCTGACACTGGCGCGCCCCAATCCGGGGGGCGCCGCGGGCACGGGGCGAGCTGTTTGGCCGCAGCGGTGATTTATGAGCCGAATTGGCCTCCAGCGCCCGCCCGATAAGCGCTGGCAGCTATCGATAAGATAGCGTTTGAGGTCTGGGCTTTGCGGCCGTCCCGCGCGGTGATCTCAAGCCCCGAAGAAGCTCTTGAGCCGATCCGTCCAGCTCTCGGCGCTGGGAGAGTGCTTGGCGCCGCCCTTGCGGATCGATTCGTCGAACTCCTTGAGCAGCTTGCGCTGGTGCTCGGTCAGCTTGACGGGCGTCTCGATGCTGATGTGGCAGTACAGATCGCCCGGGTAGCTGGAGCGCACGCCCTTGATGCCCTTGCCGCGCAGGCGGAACTGCTTGCCGGCCTGCGTGCCCTCGGGGATGTCGATGGCGGCCTTGCCGTTCAGCGTGGGCACCTCGATCTCGCCGCCCAGCGCGGCGGCGGCGAAGCCGATGGGCACCACGCAGTGCAGGTCGTCGCCGTCGCGCTCGAAGATGTCGTGCTTCTTCAGCCGGATCTCGATGTACAGGTCGCCCGGCGGCCCGCCGTTGGTGCCCGGCTCGCCGTTGCCGGCCGAGCGGATGCGCATGCCGTCGTCGATGCCGGCGGGGATCTTCACCTCCAGCGTCTTCTGCGTCTTGACCTGGCCCTGGCCGTGGCAGGTGGTACAGGGGTCCTTGATGAGCTTGCCGGTGCCGCGGCAGTGCGGGCAGGTCTGCTGCACGCTGAAGAAGCCCTGGCGCATCTGCACCACGCCCTGGCCGTGGCAGGTGCCGCAGGTGGTGGCGCTGGTGCCGGGGCGGGCGCCGCTGCCGTGGCAGGTGTCGCATGCTTCCCAGCTGGGGATGCGGATCTGCGCCTCTTTGCCGGCGGCGGCCTCTTCCAGCGTGATCTCCATCGCGTAGCTGAGGTCGGCGCCGCGGTAGATCTGCCGGCCGCCGCGCCCGCCGCCCGCCCGCGCGCCGCCGAAGATATCGCCGAAGATGTCGCCGAAGGCTTCGGCGAAGCCGCCGAAGCCTTCCTGGCCAGGGCCGCCACGCATGTTGGGGTCCACGCCCGCGTGGCCGTACTGGTCGTAGGCGGCCTTCTTCTGCGGCTCGGAGAGGATCTCGTAGGCTTCCTTGGCCTCCTTGAACTTCAGCTCGGCGTTCTGCGCGTCACCCTGGTTGCGGTCGGGGTGGTACTTCATCGCCAGCTTGCGATAAGCCTTCTTGATCTCTTCGTCCGAGGCGTTCTTGGGAACGCCCAGCACTTCGTAGTAGTCGCGCTTGGTGGCCATGGTGGGGTGGTTTGCGTCGTGGCGATGAAACGGGAAGAGGCTGGAACACCGCGAGCGGGTGTGCCAGCCTCCGGGTCAGGGCAGGGCGTCAGTCCTTCTTGACTTCCTTGACTTCGGCGTCGACCACGTTGTCGTCGGCCGCCGCGCCCGCGCCCTGCTGGGCGCCGGCCCCCGGCGCCGCGCCCGCGCCGGCTGCCTGGGCGGCGGCCTGCGCGTCGGCGTACATCTTCTCGCCGAGCTTCTGGCTGGCGGCCAGCAGCGCTTCGGTCTTGGACTCGATGGCGGCCTTGTCCTCGCCCTTCAGGGCTTCTTCAAGGTCCTTGATGGCGGCCTCGATCTTGTCCTTCTCGCCGGCGTCCAGCTTGTCGCCGTGCTCGGCGAGCGACTTGCGCACGCTGTGCACGGCGCCGTCGCCCTGGTTGCGCGCCTGCACCAGCTCCACCTTCTTGTGGTCCTCGGCGGCGTTCAGCTCGGCGTCCTTCACCATCTGCTGGATCTCGGCCTCGGACAGGCCCGAGTTGGCCTTGATGGTGATCTTGTTCTCCTTGCCGGTGGCCTTGTCCTTGGCGCCCACGTGCAGGATGCCGTTGGCGTCGATGTCGAAGGTGACCTCGATCTGCGGCAGGCCGCGCGGCGCGGGCGGGATGCCCTCCAGGTTGAACTCGCCCAGCAGCTTGTTGCCGCTGGCCATCTCGCGCTCGCCCTGGAAGACCTTGATGGTCACGGCCGGCTGGTTGTCGTCGGCGGTGGAGAAGGTCTGCGCGAACTTGGTCGGGATGGTGGTGTTCTTGGTGATCATCTTGGTCATCACGCCGCCCAGGGTCTCGATGCCCAGGGAGAGCGGCGTCACGTCCAGCAGCAGCACGTCCTTGCGGTCGCCCGAAAGCACCTGGCCCTGGATGGCGGCGCCCACGGCCACCGCCTCGTCGGGGTTCACGTCCTTGCGCGGTTCCTTGCCGAAGAACTCTTTCACCTTGTCCTGCACCTTGGGCATGCGCGTCATGCCGCCGACCAGGATCACGTCGTTGATGTCACCCACCGCCACGCCGGCGTCCTTGATGGCGGTGCGGCAGGGCGCGATGGTGCGCTCGATCAGCTCCTCGACCAGGCTCTCCAGCTTGGCGCGGGTGAGCTTGATGTTCAGGTGTTTCGGCCCCGAGGCGTCGGCGGTGATGTAGGGCAGGTTGATGTCGGTGGAGGCGGCGCTGGACAGCTCGATCTTGGCCTTCTCGGCCGCTTCCTTCAGGCGCTGCAGGGCCAGCACGTCCTTGGACAGGTCCACGCCCTGGTCCTTCTTGAACTCGCCGATCACGTAGTCGATGATGCGCTGGTCGAAGTCCTCGCCGCCCAGGAAGGTGTCGCCGTTGGTGGAGAGCACCTCGAACTGCTTCTCACCATCGACGTCGGCGATCTCGATGATGGAGATGTCGAAGGTGCCGCCGCCCAGGTCGTACACCGCGATCTTGCGGTCGCCCTTGGCCTGCTTGTCCAGTCCGAAGGCCAGCGCGGCGGCGGTGGGCTCGTTGATGATGCGCTTCACGTCGAGGCCGGCGATGCGGCCGGCGTCCTTGGTGGCCTGGCGCTGGCTGTCGTTGAAGTAGGCCGGCACGGTGATGACGGCCTCGGTCACGGGCTCGCCCAGGTAGTCCTCGGCGGTCTTCTTCATCTTGCGCAGGATCTCGGCGCTGACCTGCTGCGGCGCCAGCTTCTCGCCGCGCACCGAGACCCAGGCGTCGCCGTTGTCGGCCTTGGTGATCTCGTAGGGCATCAGGTGGATGTCCTTCTGCACCTCGGGCTCGGTGAACTTGCGGCCGATCAGGCGCTTGATGGCGTACAGCGTGTTCTTGGGGTTGGTCACGGCCTGGCGCTTGGCGGGCGCGCCGACCAGCACCTCGCCGCCGTCCTGGTAGGCCACGATCGAGGGCGTGGTGCGCGCGCCCTCGGCGTTCTCGATCACCTTGGTCGTGTTGCCTTCCATGATGGCCACGCAACTGTTGGTGGTGCCCAGGTCGATGCCGATGATTTTTCCCATGTTCGTTCTCCGTGAAAGCGTGAAAGTTGAATTGCTGAGAAGCTGTGGATAAGGCGCCGGCTTTTCAAGTGGGCGTCGTGCCAGTCGTTTCGCCGCCGGGCCGCCCCAAGGCGAAACAGCCCCCTCGGGGGGCAGCGGACCTCGCGAAGCGGGGGAGCGTGGGGGTCGTCATTTCGGGGCCGCCACCGTGACGAGGGCGGGGCGCAGCACGCGGTCGGCGATGGTGTAGCCCTTCTGCAAGACACTGACCACGGTGTTGGGCTCCTGCTCGGCCGGCACCATGCTGATGGCCTGCTGGGTGGCGGGGTCGAACCTGGCGCCGGCGGGTGGATCGACGGCGAGCACCTTGTTGCGCTCCAGCGCCGACTGCAACTGGCGCAGCGTGGCCTCGGTGCCCTCGCGCAACTGCCCGGCGCTGGCGTTGTCGATCCTCAGGCCGGCTTCCAGGCTGTCGATGACGGGCAGCAGGCTCTCGGCGAAGGATTCGACGGCGAACTTGCGGATCTTGGCGATCTCGTCCTCGGCGCGGCGGCGGGCGTTCTGCGCCTCGGCCTGGGCGCGCAGGGCCTGGTCGGTCAGCTCGGCCACCTGGGCCTTCAGGGCGTCGGCCTCGGCCTGCGCGTTGGCGAGCTGGGCGATGACATCGGCCTCATTGGCGGCCGCGGCGGCTTCCAGTTCCTCGGGGCTGGGGGGATCGTCGGGGTTGAGAAAGGAGTTCTGCGGATCGGTCATGCTCGGTTCTTCGGGATGGACGGGCTATTGGCCCTCCAAATGGGTACCCCGGAGCCGATTTCAAGCCGGAAACGAAACGGCCGCCGGGAGCGGCGGCCGTGGCGGGCGGGCGTTTTCAGCCGCCGGCGGGTCAGGGCGAGACGCCGAGCAGTTCGACGTCGAACTTCAGCGTGGCGTTGGGCGGAATCACGCCGCCGGCGCCGCGCGCACCGTAGCCCATCTCGGGCGGGATGACCAGGGTGCGCTGGCCGCCCACCTTCATGCCGGCCACGCCTTCGTCCCAGCCCTTGATGACCATGCCGGCGCCCAGGGTGAACCTGAACGGCTGGCCGCGGTCGCGGCTGGAGTCGAACTTGGCGCCCTGCTGGCCGTTGTTGTAGAGCCAGCCGGTGTAGTGCACGCTGACCGTCTGGCCCTTGCGGGCCTCGGCGCCGGTGCCGGGCTGGGTGTCGGTGATCTGCAGGCCAGTGGTCATGGTGGGAATACTACGGTTTCAATAGCTGCCCGCGCTTGTCTGGCGGGCGCTGGAGGCTTGTTGGGCTTATTTTTTCTTGGCCTGCGCCGCGACCCACTTGGCGGCGAATGCCTGCAGGTCGGACAGGCGCTTGACCAGGTCGGCGCCGCTCATGGTCAGGCTGTAGCCGTCCGAGCCGTGGGTGACCAGGCCGGCCGCGCGCAGCTCTTTCAGGCGGGTGTTCAGCGTGTTGGGGGTGATGCCGCCCACGCTGTCCTGCAGCAGGCGGAAGGTCTGGGGGTGGCCGTCGCGCAGGGCCCACAGCACCCGGATGGCGTAGCGTGCTTCGAGCAGCGCAAGCAGTTGGCCCGTGGCGGTGTTTTCTTTGGAACTCATGTCAGGCTTCTCCTCAAGGCGCATCAGGATGCAAGGGACTGGAGCTGACTATATCCCAAAATCTGTAGCACGCTAGCACTTTCATAGCTCCCCAGGCTTCCCAGCCGTGGGTGCGGCGCTACAGAATCCGGACTCACCCGAAGGCGGTGCTGGAAAACCCTTATGCCTTGTAAACCTTTTGCAGCAGCCGCAGCAGGGTCTTGTGCTCGGCCGCCGTGAGGGCGCTGGCGACGTCTCTTTCCAGCTCGGCGGCGGTGGCTTCGGCCTTCACCATCAGCCCGTGGCCGTCCTCGGTCAGGTGCAGGCCCTGCGCCCGGCCGTCCAGCGGGTGGGGCCGGCGCACCAGCAGGCCGCGCTTTTCCAGCGCGCCGATCTTGCCGACCAGGTTGGGCGGCAGCAGGTTCAGGGCATCGCAGAGCTGGCGGGACGTGACGCCCGCGTTGTGCCGGATGACGGAAAGTATCGAGAATTCGACCGGCCGCAGCCCGTAGCGGGCCATGCGCGGCAGGAATTCGCTGATCACCGCCAGCGCCGCGCGGCGCGCGTTGTAGCCCAGCAGGGTTTGCAGGTAGGCGGTGTCCACGTGGTCGATGACGGGGGGACTTTGAACTCTCATTTCAATAGCTGCTGGCGCTTGCCTGGCAAGCGCTGGAGGCCAAAAAGGCTTGAAAGCCGGCGGGCACCACCCCGCCGGCCGCGTTCACTCGACCTTGAACTCGCCGTTGGTGACTTTCATCATCACGCCGGTGTCGTTGGTGTAGCCCCAGTGGTCGGCGGTCGTCCAGTTGAGCACGCCGTGGGACACCACGGTGCGGCCGATGGCCTCGAAGGCGTCGCGCAGGGCGGCGCGGAATTCGGGCGTGCCGGGCTTGGCCTTCTTCAGGGCGAGGGGCACCGCCTTCTCCATCACGATGAGCGAGTCCCAGGCGTGGCCGGCGAACTGGTTGCGCGAGCCGGGGCCGTAGGCTTTCTCGTACTGCTGCACGAACTTGATGGCCTCGGGCTTGGAGGGGTGTGAGTCCGGCAACTGCTCCGCCAGCACGGCGGGGCCGGAGACGACGAAGGTGCCTTCCACCGCCTTGCCGCCCACGCGCATCAGGTCGCGCGTGGCGGCGGCGTGGGTCTGGTAGACCTTGCCCTTGAAGCCGCGCTCGCGCAGGGCCATCTCGGGCATGGCGGCGCCGCTGCCGGAGGCGACGACGAGGATCGCGTCGGGGTTGGCCGACACCAGCTTGAGCGCCTGGCCGGTGACGCTGGTGTCGGCGCGGGCGAAGCGCTCCACCGGGCCGAACTTGATGCCGGCCTTCTCGGCCTGCGGCTTGAAGTCGTTCAGCCAGGTCTCGCCGTAGGCGTCGCTGTAGCCGAGGAAGCCGACCGACTTGATGCCCTGCTTCTTCATGTGCTCGATGACGGCGTAGCCCATCACGTTGTTGGACTGCGGCAGGCGGAACAGCCACTTGTCCTTGCCCGCCGGCACCGCCACCGGCGCCCACGCGATCTGCGGCGTGCCCGACTCCTCGGCCACCTGGGCCATGGCCGCGGCCACCGGCGTGGCGACCGAGCCCATCAGCACGTCCACCTTGTCGGCGGCGGTCAACTTCTTGGCGTGCTGCACGCCCTGGGTGGGGTCGGAGGCGTCGTCCATCAGGATGACGTTGAGCTTCTCGCCGGCGAGGGTCTTGGGCCACAGCTTGACCTGGTTGCCCACCGGGATGCCCAGCCCCGAGGCCGGGCCGGTGAGCGGCGCGACGACGCCGATGGTGATGTCGGCCAGCGCCGCGCCGCTGGCGGCGACGAGCGTGGCGGCCACGAGGGCCTTGATCTGGAAGCGTTGCATGGGTTGTCTCCTGGGTGGATGGCGCGTTGGGAAAACGGATGGGAGTGCGCGGCTAGCTGCACTTTTCCTTGACGAAGTCGGGCACCGGAATGGCTTGCAGGCGCCCGCCCTCGGGGTGCACGCAGAAGGCGCGCGTCTCGCGGCCCTCGCACAGCAGCACGCCGCCATTCATCACGCGGTGCAGCTGCACGAAGGTCTTGGCGCCCCAGGTCTCGATGCTGGTGTGCACGTGCAGCGTGTCGCCGTAGGTGGCGGGGCGCATGAACCTGGTGTGGATCTCCAGCAGCGGCGTGCCGATGATGCCGGTGGCCTTCCTCAGCTCGCGCCAGGGCGGCACGCCGCACTCCATGAAGAAGTGCAGCGAGGCGGCGTCCATCCATTTGCTGAAGTTGGGGAAGAACACGATGCCGGCGGGGTCGCAGTCGCCGAACGTCACTTTCACGTCGTAGACGGTGGTCTTGCTCATGGGACTCTCAACGGGGGGCCATGCGCAGCGCGCCGTCCAGGCGGATCACCTCGCCGTTCAGGTGGCCGTTGGTGACGACGTGGCAGGCCAGCTCGGCGAACTCCTCGGGCTTGCCCAGGCGCTGCGGGAAGGGGATGGAGGCGGCCAGCGATGCCTGCACAGGTTCCGGCAGCGTCTTCATCAGCGGCGTGGCGAACAGGCCGGGCGCGATGGTGCACACGCGGATGCCGTGCTGCGCCAGGTCGCGCGCCATCGGCAGCGTCATGCCGACCACGCCGCCCTTGCTGGCCGAATAAGCCTGCTGGCCCACCTGGCCGTCGAACGCGGCCACGCTGGCGGTGAACACCATGGCGCCGCGCTCGCCGTCTTCCAGCGGCGCCAATTTGGCGCAGGCGGCGGCGAACAGGCGCGCGGCGTTGTAGGTGCCGATCAGGTTGACGCTGACGACGCGCGCGAACTCCTCCAGCGGCGCGGCGCTGCCGTCCTTGCCGATCACGCGCTTGGCGGTGCCGATGCCGGCGATCTGCATCAGGATGCGCGCCGGGCCGTGCGCGGCGGCCGCCTGGTCGATGGCGGCCTGCATGCTGTCGCCGCTGGTCACGTCGGCCTGGACCGCCAGGCCGCCGATGTCGGCGGCCACCCTTTTGGCGTTGTCGAGGTTCACGTCCAGCACGGCGACTTTCGCACCCAGGCGCGCCAGCTCGCGCGCCGTGGCCTCGCCCAGGCCGGAGCCGCCGCCGGTGACCAGTGCCGCTTGTCCTTGGATCTTCATGGGGTGTCCTTTGCTTTCGTATTGATAGCTGCCAGCGCTTGCCAGTCAAGCGCTGGAGGCCGATTTGACTCAAGAAGCCGCGGGGTTCTCCAGCAGCAGAGCGATGCCTTGGCCGCCGCCCACGCAGGCCGAACTGATGCCGTACCGGAGGCCCGCGCGCCGCATCTCGCGCGCCACGGTGATGGTCAGGCGCACGCCGGTGCAGGCCAGCGGGTGGCCCAGCGCGATGGCGCCGCCGTTGACGTTGAGCTTGTCCAGGTCGAGCCCCAGTTCCTTGGCGACGGCCAGCGTCTGCGCGCCCTGCGCCTCGTTGATCTCGAAGCGGCCGATGTCCTGAAGCTTCAGCCCGGCGCGCTCCAGCAGCAGGCGGATGGCCGGCGCGGGGCCGATACCCATGATCTCCGGCGGCACGCCCACGGCGGCGGCGGCGGCCACGCGCGCCAGCGGCTGCTTGCCGTGGGCCTTGGCGTAGGCGCCCGAGGCGACCACGGCGGCCGCCGCCGCATCCACCAGCGCCGACGAGTTGCCGCCGGTCTGCACGCCGCCCTCGAACACGGGCCGCAGCCTGGCCAGCACCTCGATGGGCGAGGGGCGCGGGTGCGTGTCCTGCGCCACCTCGGCGAGCTTGCCTTGCAGCTTGATGCCGCGCGGCTTGTAGCCCTCGATCTCGAACTTCTCGCTGACCACGGGCGCGATCTCGCCGGCCAGGAAGCCGCTGGCCTGCGCCGCCACCGCGCGCGCGAAGGAGCTGGCGGCGAAGCGGTCCACTTCCTCGCGCGTGATGCCGTATTTCCTGGCCAGGTTCTCGGCCGTCTGGATCATGTTGATGCCGGGGGCCGGGTCCTTCAGCGCCTCCCACATGTAGTCCCTGAAGCCCACCGGCGCGCCCAGTTTGAAGCCGGTGCGGTGGTCGAAGGCGGCGATGGGGTTGCGCGTCATGCTCTCGGTGCCCACCACCAGCGCCGCCTCGCAGGCGCCGCCCTGGACGTGCTCGCCGGCCTGGCGGAACAGCTCGAAGCCGGTGCCGCAGATGCGCTGGACCATGATGGCCGGCACCTCCACCGGCACGCCGGCATACAGGCCGATGTGGCGCGGCAAAAAGAACTGGTCGAAGTCGCCCGGCGCCATATTGCCGGCGACGACCGAGCCGACGTCGGCCGCCGGCACGCCGGCGCGCTTCAGCGCCTCGCGCGCGGCCTTGATGCCCAGGTCGGTCGGCGACACGTGGCCCAGCGCGCCGCAGTAGTCCACCATCGGCGTGCGCACGCCGTCCAGCATCCACACGTCGTCGAAGGCGCTGAAGAATCCTTTACCGGCCATGAACGATTTCCTTTCAGTGTTCAGTGCTCTACCGCATCGAGCCGCCCGCAACGCGGCGGCGAGTGCGCGGGGCCTGCGTGGCCGGGGTTCCCCCGGCCGCCGCAGGCGTCCCCCTCAGGGGGATGGCGCGCGCAGCGCGACTCAGGGGGGTCATAGATCGGTGCCGGGCTTGATGACCACGTGCCCCGGCGTCTCGTCGTACAGCGCCTGCACCAGGTGGTCGCGGTGCTGGAGCACGGCGCGCTGGTTGATGCTGCCCTTGTCGGTGACTTCGCCCAGGTCGATGGAGGGGGGCCCCTCCATCAGCATCAGCCGCGCCACGCGGTTGGCGCTGCCGGTGGCGCTGAGCGAGAGGTCGGTCACCAGGCTCTGGAACTTGCGCAGCACGGCGGGATGGGCGAGCACGCCGGCCATCGGCGCGTCGGGCGGCAGATCGGTGAGCGTGCGCACGGCCGGCGTGGGGAACACCAGCGCGCCGACTTCCTTGCGGTTCAGCCCGGTGACGACCACGTCCTGCACGTAGGGCGCGCCGCCGGCGATCACGCGCCCGCGCAGCGGCCCCACGCTGACGAAGGTGCCGGTGGCCAGCTTGAAGTCTTCCGCGATGCGGCCGTCGAAGCGCAGGCCCTTGTGCGGGTCGGCGGGGTCGATCCACTGCACCGCGTCGCCGGTGCGGAAGAAGCCTTCCTCGTCGAACGCCTCGGCCGTGGCCTCGGGGCCGCGCCAGTAGCCGGGGGTGATGTTGGGGCCGCGGTAGCGGATCTCGACCTTGCCGCCCTCGGGCACCAGCTTCAGCTCCAGCCCGGGCGTGGGCAGGCCCAGGTCGCCCGCCTTCACGTCGTGGCTGGTCACGAACAGGCCGAAGGGGCCGGATTCGGTCATGCCCAGGCCGCAGGTCATGACGATGCGCTCGCCGACCTCGCGCTCCTCGCTGGCGAACAGGCTGTCCCACACCGGCTGCGCCAGCGCCGCGCCGGCGTAGAACAGCATGCGCACGCGCGAGAGGAAGGTCTTGCGGAGCAGCGCGTCCGTCTGCATCGCATGGGCGATGGCCTCGAAGCCCGTGGGCACGTTGAAGTACAGCGTGGGCGCGATCTCGCGCAGGTTGCGCAGCGTCTCGTGGATGAGCGCGGGCGTCGGCTTGCCCTCGTCGACGTAGAGCGTGCCGCCGTTGTTCAGCACCATGCCGACGTTGTGGTTGCCGCCGAAGGTGTGGTTCCAGGGCAGCCAGTCGACCAGCACCGGCGGCTCCTCGGCCAGCACCGGCATCGACTGGCGCATCTGCTGCTGGTTGGCGCACCACATGCGGTGGGTGTTGATCACCGCCTTGGGCAGTTTGGTGGAGCCGCTGGTGAACAGGAACTTGACGATGGTGTCCGGCCCGGTGGCGGCCTGCGCGGCATCCACCGCCGGCGTGGGCGTGGTGGCCAGCAGCTCGGCCAGCGGAGTGGCGGCGCGCCCGTTCAGGTGCGCGTGGCCGGCATTGCGCGAGAGCACCACCTCGGCGCCGGCCGGCGCCACGGCGGCGATGGCGGGGCCGTAGCGCGCGCCGTCCTCGGCGTAGATCAGGCCGGGCGTGAGCGTGTCGATCACGTGGCGCAGCTTGCCGTAGTCCTTGCTGACGGTGGAATAGGCCGGCGAGGCGGGCGAGTAGGGCACGCCGGCCAGCATGCAGCCCAGCGCGAGCAGCGCGTGGTCGATGCCGTTGTCGCTGAGGACCACCACCGGCCGCTCGGCCGACAGGCCGCGGTCGAGCAGCGCCTGGGCGATGCGGCGGGCGGCGTCCAGCGCCTGGGCGTAGCTGACGCGGCGCCAGTCCCCGGTCTTGCCGTCGGCCGTGCGCTCGCGCTGGGCGATGAAGATGGCCTCGGGCGTGGCGGCGGCCCAGTGCAGCAGGCGGTCGGACATGCGCTCGGCGCCGCCTTGCAGGGCCTGGTCGGCGCTGAGGTACTGCACGCCGCCGGCGCCCCGGCGCACGCTGGCGCGGGTGACGCCGAAGGTCAGCGGACGGTATCGGGGCGGGGCCGCCGTGGTGCTCATGCCTGTCTCCACTCTATTTTTGATAGCTGCCAGCGCTTGTCTGGTAAGCGCTGGAGCCGTAAAACGCTTGAAAACCCTGACGCGCCCTGGCTAGCCGCGCTTGACCTTGGTGCCGGCCTTGCCGGCCAGGAAGTCGCGCACGCGGGCCTTGGCCTCGGGTGCGGACTGGGCGATGGCGCTGATCAGCGCCTCGGTCATGAAGCCGTGGTCGGCCGGCTGCTCGGCGATGCGCGGCAGCGCGTGCATCAGCGCGTAGTTGGTCAGCGGCGCGTTGGTGGCGATGCGCGCGGCCAGCTCCATCGCCTTGTCGAAGGCGCCGCCGGCCGGCACCCGGTACTGCGCGAAGCCCACGCGCTCGCCGTCCTCGGCGTTGTAGACGCGGCCGGTGAGCATCATGTCGGTCATGCGCGCCACGCCGATCAGCTTGGGGATGCGCACCGAGCCGCCGCCGCCGACGAAGATGCCGCGCGTGCCCTCGGGCAGGGCGTAGAAGGTGGTGTCGTCGGCCACGCGGATGTGCGCGGCGCTGGCCAGCTCCAGCCCGCCGCCGACCACCGCGCCGTGCAGCGCGGCGATCACCGGCACCGGGCCGAACTGCACCGCGTCCAGCGCGGCGTGCCAGCTGCGCGAGTGGTGCAGGCCCTCGCCGGCGTCGCGCTCCTTCAGCTCCGACAGGTCGAGCCCGGCGCAGAAGTGCTCGCCCGCGCCGTCGATCACGGCGGCGCGCACGCTGGCGGGCAGGTTCTGGAAGGCGTCGCGGATGCCGGCGACCAGGCCGTCGGACAGCGCGTTGCGCTTGGCCGGGCGCGTCAGGCGCACGACGGCGATCTCTTTCTTCTTGCCGGTGATCTCGACCGACAGATCCTTGCTGGATGGGGTCATGTTGTCTCCTGATGGATGATTATGGTTATCGTAGATAATCAAATGCAAGCCTTTTCTGTGTGTCGATGGCTAGGTGTTTACCCGTAGTCGGGCAGGCATGCTCACAATATTCCTTCACCTCGACGGAGACGACACCCTCATGAACCGAAGACACCTCATCTGCGCGCTGGGCGCGGCCTTCTCGCCCTGGGCGCGCGCCCAGGGCTTTCCCAGCAAGCCCATCCGCATCGTGGTGCCCAACGCGCCGGGCGGCGCGGCCGACATCACGGCGCGCGCGGTGGGCGAGCACATGGCGCGCACGCTCGGCCAGCCGGTGGTGGTCGACAACAAGCCCGGCGCCGGCGGCGTCGTGGCTGGCCAGGCGGTGGCCAGCGCGGCGCCCGACGGGCACACGCTGCTGCTGATCTCCAGCGGCACCGCGGTGAGTCAGGCGCTGTTCAAGTCGCTGCCCTACGACGCGCTGAAAGCCTTCGCGCCGGTGGCGCCGCTGGCCACGTTCGACCTGGTCATCGTCGCCCGCGAAGGCGGCCCGTTCGGCACGCTGGACGATCTGCTGGCCTTCGCCAAGGCCCACCCCGGCAAGCTGAACCTGGGCACACCCAGCATCGGCACCACGCAGCACCTGGCCGCCGAGCTGTTCAAGAGCGCCGCCGGGCTCGATTTGCAGGTGGTGCCGTTCAAGGCCACGCCGGACGTGGTCACGGCCATCCGCGGCGGCGAGCTGCACGCCGGGCTGGACATCCTCAGCCCGCTGCTGGCGCAGATCCAGGGCAAGGCGCTGCGCGCGCTGGCGGTGACGGGCACCAAGCGCTCGCGCGTGCTGCCCGGCGTGCCGACCGCGCAGGAGGCGGGCGTGAAGGGCCTGGACGCCGCCTCGTGGAACGGCCTGGCCGCGCCGGCCGGCACGCCGCCGGCGGTGGTGGCGCGGCTGGGCCAGGCGGTGAACGCCGCGCTGGCCGACGCCGCCGTGCGACAGAAGCTGGAGGCGCTCAATCTCGATCCGCATCCCGGGTCACCGCAGGACGCCGCCGCCCTGCTGGCGGGCGACATCCGGCGCTGGGGCGGGGTGATTGCCGCGGCCGGTATCGAGCGGCAGTGATTTATGGGTCAAATCGGCCCCCAGCGCTTGCTGGACAAGCGCAGGCAGCTATTCAATCAATAGCTGACGGGCGCCGGGGACTGATCCGACGCCCCACGCGATGAAACGCACCCGCCTGCCCTCCACCGCCACGCTGGCGGCCTTCGAGTGCGCCGCGCGGCACCTCAACTTCCGCCGCGCCGCCGATGAGCTGCACCTGACGCAGGGCGCCGTCAGCCAGCAGGTGCGGCTGCTGGAGGCGCAGCTCGGCGTGGCCCTGTTCGCGCGCGTGCGCCAGCGTGTGCTGCTCACCAGCGCGGGGGAGAGGTACCTGCGCGAGGTGCGGCGCATCCTGCGCGAGCTGGGCGAGGTCACGCACCAGGCCATGGCCAGCGGCGACAAGGAACTGCTCAACCTCGCCGCCGTGCCCACCTTCGCCGTGAAGTGGCTGGTGCCGCGCCTGCCCCGGTTCTTCGCGGCGCACGGGCACGTCAACCTGAACCTCGTGTCGCGCAGCGCGCCGTTCAACTTCGAGGCGGAGGCGTTCGACGCCGCCATCCACTACGGCGAGCCCTCGTGGCCCGGCGCCATGTGCACGCCGCTGTTCGAGGAGGACATGCGCCCCGTGTGCAGCGCGCTCTACCAGCACCGGCTGCGCCTGCGCGCGCCCGCCGACCTGGCGCGCGCCACGCTGTTGCAGCAGTTCACGCGGCCTTCCGCGTGGCAGGACTGGTTCACCCACGTGCAGGCCGAGCCCGCCAACGCCTTCCAGGGGCCGCGCTTCGACAGCTTCAGCATGATCCTGGAGGCCGTGCAGGCGCACATGGGCGCGGCGCTGCTGCCGCGCTTCATGGTGGCGGGCGGCATCGCGCGGGGCGAGCTGGTGCAGCTCGCGCCCCAGGGCCTGCCCAGCACGCGCGGCTACCACCTGGTCTGCCCCGAGGCGCGCCAGGACGCGCCCGCCGTGGCCGCCCTGCGCGGCTGGCTGCTGCGCGAGGCGGCGGCGGATCTGGCGGGTTGATCAACCGTTCTATTCAACTGATCATTAATCATCGCTTTCTCCACGGGGAGGCGGCCGGGACAATGCCGCGCAGACAGCAATAAAACTTGCTTGCGGAGTTCCCGAACCATGCCATCCCTGCCTGCCGACCGCCGCTGGAAGAAGCCGATCCCGCCCTTCGTCTTCAACCGCGATTTCGAGCGCCCCGCCTTTGATGACGTGGCCACGCTGGCCGCTGCCGAAGTCACTCGCGTGAGCGACCTGGCGGGCCGCATGTACACCTGCCATCCGGCCATCCGCTCGCTCGTCGCGCCTGCCGTGCCGATGTGCGGGCCGGCCTTCACCGTCAAGTGCCCGCCGGGCGACAACCTGGGCGTGATGGCCGCCGTGCGCGCCGTGGGCCGGGGCGACGTGCTGGTGGTGGACGGGCAGGGCTTCACCCAGTGGTGCATGGGCGGCTTCGAGCTGCTGAAGTACGCCCGCGACGAGCGCGGCATGGCCGGCCTGCTGGTGCACGGCGCCTGGCGCGACGTGCTGGAGGCGCAGGCCGAGGGCCTGCCGGTCTATGGCCTGGCCGTGTCGCCGCACTCAGGCCCCAAGTTCGGCCCGGCGGAGGTCAACGTGCCCGTGTCCTGCGGCGGCGTGGTGATCAGCCCCGGCGACGTGGTCTGTGCCAGCGCCGAGGGCGTGGCCGTGGTGCCGCGCGCCAGCGCCGCGGCGGTGGCCCAGGCGCTGCGCGGCAGCCCGGGCGGCCACGGCATCGAGCACTTCCTGAAGGAGATGGACGAGCACGTCGCCGCCTGGTTGCAGGACGGCAGCGGCACATGAGCGGCGGCGGCCTTACCCAGGCGCTGGCCGCCTTCGCGGCCGGCCTGCGCCCCGAAGACGTGCCGCCCGCCGCGCGCGCGGAAGCCCGCCGCGCCCTGGCCGACTGCCTGGGCGGCGCGCTGGCCGGCGCGCGGGACGAGGTGGCCCGCATCGCCGCCGCCGCGCAGGCGCGGGAAGGCGGCGCCTGCGCCCTGTGGGGCACGGCGCTGCGCGCCGACGTGGCCGATGCCGCGCTGGCCAACGGCTGCGCCGCCCACGCCCACGCGCTGGACGACACCAACGAATCCATGCGCGGCCACCCCTCGGCCCCGCTGGTGCCCGCCATCCTGGCCGTGGGCGAACTGGTGGACGCGGGCGGCGACGACCTCATTACCGCCTACATCGCCGGCACCGAGGTGGCCTGCCGCCTGGGCCGCAGCGTGAACGACCGGCATTCGCAGATCGGCTGGCACACCACCGGCACGCTGGGCCCCGTGGGCGCGGCGGCCGCCTGCGCCCGGCTGCTGCGGCTGGACGCGCGGCGCACCGCCCACGCGCTGGGCATCGCCGCCTCCATGGCCGGTGGCCTGCGCGCGAACTTCGGCACCATGACCAAGGCGCTGCACGCCGGCCTGGCCGCCCAGCACGGCGTGCTGGCCGCGCGCCTGGCCGCCGGCGGCATGGCGGCCAGCGCCACCGCGCTGGAAGGGCACGAGGGTTTCCTGCAACTGTTCTGCGACGACGGCAGCCAGGACGCGGCGCGCGCGCTGCACGGCCTGGGCGAAAGCTTCGACGTGCTCACGCCCGGCATCGTCTACAAGCAGTACCCCACTTGCTCGATGATGCACGCGCTGATCGACATGGTGTTGCAGGCGCGTTTGCTGGGCTTTCTTGATCCCACGGACGGGTTGGAGCTGCGCTGCGCCATCAGTCAGCGGCTGGAGGCCGCGCGCGGCAAGGCGTGGCCTGAAAGCGGGCTGGCCGCCAAGTTCTGCGTCGAGTACTGCGTGGCCGTGGCCGCGCGGGAGGGCACGCAGGGCATCGCCGACTTCACCGACGAGACCATCCGGCGCCCCGGCCTGCGCGAACTGGCGCAGCGTGTGCATCTCTCGCCGGGGCAGGACTTCCCGCCCGGCAACGGCGACTTCGCCGAGCTGGTGGTGCTGCGGGGCGGCCGCGAAGTCTTCCGCCAGCGCCAGGCCAAGCCCTTCGGCCACCCCAGCATGCCGCTGTCGCCCGCGCAGCACCAGGCCAAGTTCATGGCCTGCGCCGCGCCGGTGCTGGGTGTGCAGCGGGCGCGAAACCTGCTCGAAATTCTCCAGGCCCCCCAACCCGGTTCGGCGCGCGCGCTGGCACGGGCACTTGCTCTTCCCTCCGATTGAAAAAAGGAACCGCCCCATGCTCTCCATCTCCCGCCGCCAGCTCCTCGTCAGCGCCGCCGCGCCCCTGGCCGCCCACGCCGGCCTGGCCCAGGCGCAGGGCAAGGACACGACCATCATCGTCGGCTACCCGCCCGGCGGCTCGCTGGACGCCATGGCGCGCGTGCTGGCGCAGCGCCTGGGCGCGCGGCGTGGCCAGACGGTCATCGTGGACAACAAGCCGGGCTTCTCCGGCAACATCGGTGCGCAGTACGTCGCCAAGGCCGTGCCCGACGGCAGCACCCTGCTGATGACCGCCCTGACCACCTACGCCATCAACCAGGAGCTGATGGGCGCCAGCATGGGCTACGACCTGCTCAAGGACTTCCAGCACGTGGCCATCGTGGGCTACCTGCCCAACGTGCTCATCGTGCCGGCCAGCCTGCCGGTGAACAGCGTGCAGGAGTTCGTCCGCGCCGCCAAGGCCAAGCCGGGCAGCCTCTCCATCGCCACCACCGGCAACGGCTCGCTGGAGCACATCGCCGGCGAGATGTTCAAGCGCGCCACCGGCACCGACCTGCTGGCCGTGCCCTACAAGGGCTCCACGCCCGGCGTCACCGATCTGATCGGCGGGCAGATCCAGGCCATGTTCGTGAACACCACCACGGCCATCAACAACCTCAAGACCGGGCGCATCAAGGCGCTGGCCATCGCCGGCCCGAGCCGCGTGGCGGCGCTGCCGGGCGTGCCCACGCTGGCCGAGCAGGGCGTGAAGATGAGCAACGACGTGGTCTCCATCTTCGGCATCGCCGCGCCGGCCGGCACGCCGGCGGCGGTGGTGGACAAGCTCAACGCCGACCTGAACGCGGTGCTGCGCGAGCCCGAGGTGAACGCCCGGTTCTCCGGCCTGGGCGTCGACGTGGCCACCGAGAGCGCCGCCCATGCGCGCGAGCGCATCGCCCGGGAAGTCGCCGTCTGGGACAAGGTGATCCGCGAGACGGGGATTTCCCTCTGAGCCGTGCCGCGGAGAAAAAGCGCAGCCGTGGCTGCGCTTTTTGCTTCTGATTCGATAGCTGCCCGCGCTTGCTGGACAAGCTCTGGAGGCCATTAGTTCATATTTTTTAGCCGAGGTGACGCCGCCTTCGAAGGCGTGCTTCTCGGCATCGAGCTGGCGAGCAGATAGGCTTCGGCCATCGTGGTCAGGTGCCTGTGCACGGCATCGACCACGGGCGCAGGTGCGTCGGCCATCAGCAGCCCCTGCACGGGCCCCACCAGCGCGCCGGCGAGGACGCAGGACACGGTGTCCAGGTCCTCGAACCGGCGATCGCTGGCCGACGCGAGCAGGCGACTCAGCGATTGCCGGGAACGGTCCGAGCATCGGGCCACCAGCTCGGAGCCGCCGAGTTCCGCCGCGACGCCATAGAGTGCGCGCGATGCCGACACGTCGGCGAACTTGGCTCGCATGAACGCGGCGACCAGTGCGGCGGCCATGTCTGCCACGTCCAGTTCTTGGCATGTCAGGCAGGCCTCCTCCACCGATTCGACCACGCGCAGAAGATGCTGCTCCAGCACGGCGGCCAGCAAGGCGTGCTTGTTGGGGAAGTACTGGTAGAGCGTGCCGACGGACACGCCCGCCCGCTCCGCGACACGCGTGGTCGTCAAACGGGCGGCGCCAACCTCCACCAGAACCTGAATACAGGCCTCGTGGATGGCACCCACGGTGTGAACCGATCGCGCTTGAACCGGCGTCTTTCTTGGGTTTCGCTGGGGTGGCGGCGTCATGCGGAAAAGCGAATTTCAAATCTGAAGCAAGCTTCATACGATAGCGCCATCGCTTCATGCTGAACAGGAAAGGTGGATGGTGGCTATGTCGATGCGAGATTGCGTCATGGGAACGCAGCGTTCCGCCCAGCATCTGGCCGTGGTGATCACCACGATGGCCGCCGTCCTCTCATGCGGCTGCGCGTCGGTGAAAGCCGTCGATACTGCCGGATCGGAGCCAGGGGCGCACGCGACGAACTACGAGGTGGCGATCACGCGAAAGGCGGTCCTTCCTCATCCAGCCAGGCGCGTTTTCGACTACGTGGCCGCGGAAGACGTCTTGCCCAAGGTGCTGACCGGCTACGGCCCATTGCCGGCGGTGATCGGCACCTCGGGAAACACCGGTCCGTGGGACACGCCGGGCTCGGCCCGGATCGTCCATTTGGCCGACGGTACCGCCCTGCGGGAGGCGATCACGCATTACGCGCCTCCGGCCGAATTCGCCTACCGCGTCTGGGATTTCGATCACCCGATCATCCGCCGGCTGGCCAGGCACGGGCGTGGCGAATGGACTTTCACCGAAGCCGATGGGTCCACCCACGTGACGTGGACCTACACGTTCACGGCCCGCGGCGCCGTGGCCGTTGTGCCGCTGTCCGCCGTCGTCGGATGGCTCTGGCGTGGGTACATGCAAGCCTGCCTGGACAACGTGCTGTACCACATGGCAACTGCTCCGACTGCGCCGAGAAACCCATGATCGAGCTGCCCTGGTGTCGCGGCGCCCAGCGGCAGATGCCGGGCCCTGTCAGCAGCACGGCGGGAATCGGCTTCGGCAGGCTAAAACGCACCGTCGAGCGCACGTCGCGCGCCCGGTCGCGGGCCGCTTCGAGCAGGAGGTCGGAGCGGCTTTTGCGCAGCAGGCTGGCGGCGTGGTCGATCAGTTCGCGTTGCTCGGGCAAAGCTCGCAGACGGACCACGCAGGTTCGCATGATGGTCTGCTTTTCTTTTTCTGCTTCGCAGGGTGGCTATATGTTTGATAGCTTCTAGCGCTTGCTGCTCAAGCGCTGGCGGCCATTTTTTATCAAGGCAGCACCAGCCTCAACGGCTCCCCGATGCGCGCACGCGCCACGTCCTCGGCGTGGAAGGGCAGGCTGTGCCAGCGCTTGGCGGAGAACTCGCGCAGCTGGTCGGTGGCGTGCGGCGAGGCCGGGTCGGTGGACTGGCCGTAGGTCAGGATGGCCTGGGCCACCGGGCCGCGCTCGTCGAAGGTGACGGTCTGCACGTAGCTGGTGCCGTAGTCGATGCGGGCGCCGGCGTTGGTCAGCGGCGCGGGCTCCTGGCGGCCCAGGTTGTTCAGCACGCCCTCGAACTCCTCGCCGCCGTGCAGGGCGATGGGCTGGTCGGTGACGGCGGCGTCGGGGCGCTGCACGCTGCCCAGCGGCGCGTCGAGCGCGATGCCGCTGCCCTGGATCAGTTTGACGGCGCCGGCCAGCGATTCCCACACCTTGGCGGCGACGGCGGCATCGCTCATCTTCAGGCCGTTCGGCGTGGCCGCGGGCTGGCTGGGGTCGAAGGGCACGCGCCACACGCCGGGGAGGTTGCGGGCGGTGCGCCAGAACTCGCGGAACAGGTGGGCGCCGCGCGAATCCAGGTTGTCGCGCCGGTCCCAGCCACGCAGCGCGGCGCAGCCAGCCTGGGCTTCGGCGTTGGGCGCCTGGGCGCAGGCGGCCAGCAGGTCGGGCACGACCACCGAGGCCATGAAGTTGCGGTTCTGGAACAGCTGGTTCTGGATGCTTTCCAGCGTCACCTTGCCGCGCGACAGCATCTCGGGGATTTCGACCAGGCCGGCGCGGGTGCGCGGGCGCGTGAGGCTCGCGTCGCCCACCAGGGGCGAGACGCCTTCGAACTTCTGCCCCGGGTGGGTGTAGAAGAAGCTGTCGTTGCTGTTGTGCACCCAGTCGGTGCGCACGGCCACGGGCATGCGGCCGATGGGGATGAGGCCGGGCACCGGCGAGCCTGGGTCCTGGCGCCACGCGCAGTCGCTGCGCGCGCCGTTCAGCACCACCAGGCCGGCGGCCTGGCGCAGCGCGGCGGCGGGCTTGCCGGGGGCGCAGCGTTCGAGCTGGGCGGCATCCACGTCGGGCACCACGCTCACGTCGGCGTACAGGGCGCGGCCGTGGCGGTCGGCGGCCAGGGTGTTGACCCAGGGCAGGCCCAGGCCGGCGTGGGCCTTGTGCACGTCGTCCACCGATTTCGCGCGGGCGAAGTCGAGCGTGGGCTGGGTCATGCGCGCGTTGCCGGCGTTGGCGTCGCGCAGGGCGTAGGCGGTCCTGACGTTCCACGTGAGGCCGGCGCGCGGGATGACCAGCAGCGGGCCCCAGCGGGTGGACCACAGGGTGCGGCCGCCCACGGTGCGCGAAGTCATCTTCTCCGGCTTGCCGTCGACCAGGTAGCTGGTGGGGTCGCCCTCGGCCAGCGTCAGCTCGTACAGCGTGAAGCGCTTGCCGGTGGAGACGGTGTGCGACCAGGCGATGTCCTTGTTGAAGCCGATGGACACCATGGGCGAACCGCCGATGCCCACGCCCATCACGTCGAGCTGGCCGGGCACGGTGAGGTGCATCTCGTAGAAGCGGTTCGGGCCCGTCCAGGGGAAGTGGGGGTTGCCCAGCAGCATGCCGTGGCCGTTGGCCGTCACGTCCTTGCCGAAGGCCCAGGCGTTGGAGCCCAGGGGCGAGTCGAGCAGGCCGATGTCGCGCAGCGCCTGGGCGGCGTCGGCCAGGTTCGTGGCGGCCGGGGCTTGCGCGGCCTTGGCGGCGGGCGGCTGCGCGCCCAGGATGGCGTCGGCCAGCGCGGCGGCGCCGGCCTGCACGGCGCTGATCTCGGTGAAGCGGTAGTAGTCGCGCAGCGTCATCGGCGTGACCCAGGGCTGGCCCTTGCAGGCGGCGGGCAGGCGCGGCGCGTGGTCGGCCAGGTAGCGGTTGTAGCCGGCGACGTAGCCGCGCGCCAGGGCCTGCACGTCGGGGCTGGTGGCGGCCCACTGGCGCGCCAGGTGGGCGTCGTCCATGTGGGCGGCGACGAACAGGTCGATCTGCTCGTTGGGCAGGTAGCGGCGGCCCAGCAGGCCGATGGCCTTGGGGCCGAAGGCGGCGCTGCGCTGGCCGCGCGCGGTGACCACGCGGTCGGCCGCCATGCACACGTTGTCCTGCGCGTAGGCGTAGGCGACGCCGTAGGCCAGCGATTCGAGGTCGCCGGCGACGATGTGCGGGATGCCGTAGGTGGTGCGCGTGATGGTGACGGCGCGTTCGCCCACGCTGGCGGGGCCGCCCGCGCAGCCGGCGGCGAGGACGGCCGCAGCGGCCAGGGTGCCGAGCGCCGGGCGGCGGTATCGAGAGATCGTCATGAGGTGTCTCCTGTTTCTTGTGGGAATCGCGCCGGTCGTTGGCGTGCGTGCCCTGGCATGCTATCTCCACCGGGATGGCAAGATCGCAGCGTCGGCGGCAGCGCGGACGGCTGCCGGCGATTTTGCTGCCCATGCCGGGCACGGGCGACACAGCGGCCGGGATCCCGGAATCTAAGTCCGTTCACGCTGAGCTTGTCGAAGCGCCGCGTAGGGCTTCGACAAGCTCAGCCCGAACGGCTTATCGATGAATGCGAATCCATATGAGAGCAACGCAATAACTATTAAAAATATAGCTTCCAGCGCTTAATCGGTGCGGTCTAGAGGCTAAAAAATCTATAAATCTTCCATGCAGGCCCTGCTCGACGCCATCGCCGCCATGCCCCTGCCGGGCGATGCGCAGCGCATCTTCCACGGCCGGGGCGGGCGCCATCCGGGCTGCGAGCAGTGGGTGCTGGATGCCTATCCGCCGGTCTTCGTGCTGACCAGCTTCGCCCCCGTGGGCGATGCGCAGCTGGCCGCCGCCGGCGCCGCGCTGCAAGCGCGCTGGGACGTGCTGGCGCCGGGCCGGCCGCTCGACTGGGTGTTCCAGCACCGGGGCGCCGGCCAGGCCGAGACGCGCCTGATGGCCGGCAGCGTGCCCGAGCCGCACGTCGTCACCGAGGCCGGCGCACGCTACCTGGTGCACGTGCTGCGCGGGCAGAACCACGGCCTGTTCCTCGACATGGCCGAGGGCCGCCGCTGGGTGCGCGAATTTGCCGCCGCGTTCAGCGCGCGCGAGGGCAGGGGCGCGCGCGTGCTCAACCTGTTCGCCTACACCTGCGCCTTTTCTGTCGCCGCGCTGCTGGGCGGTGCGGCGCACGCAGTGAACATCGACATGGCGCGCGGCGCCCTCGCCACCGGGCAGCAGAACCACCGGCTGAACGGTATCGCCAGTGGTGCGGGTGTTTTGCCGCCGGGCCGTCCCAAGGCAAAAACGGCCCCCCTGGGGGGCAGCGGACCACGCGAAGCGGGAGAGCGTGGGGGCAATTTTCTGGCGCACGACATCTTCAGTTCGTGGGGCAAGATCACGCGCGGCGGCCCCTACGACCTGGTCATCATCGACCCGCCCAGCTACCAGAAGGGCAGCTTCGTCGCCACCAAGGACTACGCCCGCATCCTGCGCCGCCTGCCCGCGCTGCTGGCCGACGGCGGCCACGCGCTGCTGTGCCTGAACGCGCCGGAGCTGGGCATGGACTTCCTGCGGCGGCAGGTGAGCGAACAGGCGCCGGACCTGGCCTTCGTGCAGCGCGTGGCCAACCCGGCGGCGTTCGCGGACGTGGACGAGGACCGGGCGCTGAAGGTGGCGGTGTTCCGCAAAGGCGCGTAGCGGCTTCATGGCGGAAACTCGGCAGGCCATGGCAGGTTTGCGGGGGAGGGCGATGCTGCGCTGCATTACGCTCGTGAGTTCCGCCCCATTTGAAGCGCGGACGCCGTTTCAAGCCCTGTCCAGCTCCTTTCATGACCGCCCAAACCGCCACCGCCGAAGCCTCGGCCATCCCGGCCGCCCCGCCCGCCGCTGAAGAACACGAGCCCCAGGGCTTCCTGCTGCCCATCGTGGGCGGCGCGGCGCTGGCGCACCTGCTCAACGACATGATCCAGGCGATGCTGCCTGCGGTCTTCCCGATGCTCAAGGCCAACTTCTCGCTGAGCTTCGCGCAGATCGGCCTCATCGCGCTGGTCTACCAGGTCACGGCCTCGCTGCTGCAACCGTGGATCGGGCTGTACACCGACAAGCACCCCAAGCCCTACCTGCTGCCCTGCGGCATGGGGATGACGCTGATCGGCATCGGGCTGCTCGCCACCGCCGGCAGCTACCCGATGCTGCTGGTCGCGGCGGCCGTCGTGGGGGTCGGCTCCGCCACCTTCCACCCCGAGGCGTCGCGCATCGCGCGGCTGGCCTCGGGCGGGCGGTTCGGCACCGCGCAGTCCACCTTCCAGGTGGGCGGGAACACGGGCTCGGCCATCGGCCCGCTGCTGACGGCGGCCATCGTCATCCCGTACGGCCAGCCGGCCATCGCGTGGTTCATGGTCGTGGCCCTGGCGGCCATCTTCGTGCTGTACCGCCTGACGGTCTGGGTGCTGCACCACGGCAGCGCCAAGGCCAAGGGGCTGGCGAAGCGCCACGGCGAGGGCCTGAGCCGCGCGGGCGTGGTCCGCGCCGTGGCCGTCATCTGCGTGCTGATGTTCGCCAAGTTCGTCTATATCGCCTCGTTCACGAACTACTTCACCTTCTACCTCATCGAGCGCTTCGGCCTGAGCGTGCGGCAGAGCCAGCTGTTCCTGTTCATGTTCCTCGCGGCGGTGGCCGCCGGCACCTTCGCGGGCGGGCCGGTGGGCGACCGCATCGGGCGCAAGGCGGTCATCTGGATCTCGTTCCTGGGCGTGGCCCCCTTCGCGCTGGCGCTGCCCCACGTCGGCCTGGTGTGGACGGCGGTGCTGGCCATCGTCATCGGGCTGGTGATGTCCTCGGCCTTCGCCGCGCTGGTGGTCTACGCGCAGGAGGCCGTGCCCGGCCGCGTGGGTTTGGTGTCCGGCCTGATGTTCGGGCTGATGTTCGGCATCGGCGGCATCGGCGCCGCCGCGCTCGGCGAGCTGGCGGACAAGCACGGCATCGTGTGGGTCTATGGGGCCACGTCGTTCCTGCCGCTGCTGGGCCTGGCGACGGCGTTGCTGCCTGATACGCGGAAGAAGAGGCGCTGAGGCGTCGGGTGGGTTGATCGATAAACATGCTGTTTATCGATCAAGTCGATCCAGGGGAATTCCCTGCCGGGCCCCAGGTTTGCGACGGTCGGTCGCCCATGCGCACTCAGTGCTGCGTGACGACGATGGGCGCCCCCTTCGTGATGATCATCGTGTGTTCGTACTGCGCCGACAGGTTTCCGCTGGCGCCCGCCAGCGTCCAGCCGTCGGCGGTCTCGGCGACGAGGCGGCTCTTGGTCGACAGGAAAGGCTCGATGGTGATGACCATGCCCTCCTGCAGGACACGCTTGTCCGACGGGTCGAAGTAGCCTGGGATGTGCTCCGGCGCCTCGTGCAGCGCGCGGCCCACGCCGTGGCTGCCGAGATTCTCGATGACCTTGAAGCCATACGCCTTCGCGGTGCGCTCGATGGCGGCGCCGATGCCGTTGATCGGCTGCCCTGCCCGGGCGCGCTTCATGGCTTCGGCCAGCGCCGTGCGGGTGGCGTGGCACAGGCGTGTCTTCTGCGGGGTGGCGGGGGGGACCACGATCGTTCCGCCGGTATCCGCGAAGTAGCCGCCGAGTTCCGCCGACACGTCCACGTTCAGCACGTCTCCAGCCCGGATGACTCTGCCCCCGGGAATGCCATGCGCTGCCTCTTCATTGATGCTGATGCACGTGGCGCCAGGAAAGCCGTAGGTCAGCCTGGGCGCGGACCGCGCGCCGTGTTCTTCCAGTAGCCGCTCGCCGAGCCGGTCGAGATCGCGGGTGGTCATGCCGGGTTGCGCGGCGTCGAGCATGCGCTGCAGCGTCAGCGACACGATTCTGCCGATGCGTTTCAGAGCTGCTACGTCATCTTGCGTTTCGATGGTCATGCGGAATCCTTGTGAAAAAGATAGCAGTGTGAGGGCCCCATGGTCATTTTGAATCCTGAAGCGCCCCCAGCCTTGCCATGACCAGCAGCACGGTAGGCCAGAAAAGCGTGTTGAGCACGTCGTGCAGGCTCGCTGCCCAGCGCCGGTACCCGAGGCTGGCCATGTCGTCCCGCATGTCGAGCCCCTCAGCCGCTGCCGCCACGGCTGCCGCCGCAAGCCAGGGGATGGCGGACCGGAGGGGTTTGCGCAATGCGACCGCGGTCAGCAGCAGGACGGCGAGGCCGGCATAGACGTGAAGCGCGTCCTTGGACAGCCCGGTGTCTGAAACGATCGCGAGCTTGAGGGATTGGACGGCGGACGTTTCCATGGATTTCCCGGGTCATCGATGGATCGGGCTGCGTCGTCAGGCGTTTCCAAGATGCCGCCGCAAGACCGCATGGCGATGCGTGAACAGCCGCTGGATGAACCACTTCAGCAGGTTTGAAGCAAAGCGAGGCTGGAAGGTGAGCACGTCGGTGACCGCACAGCCGGGCTCCGCGGCTTCGATGCGCCGCTCATGGCGCCACAGCCGCATGGAGCCCATGGGGGACTGCTCGACGAACCCGATACCGTCCTTCAACTCGATGAGCGTGAGGTCCGAGTAGTCGACGGGCAGCAGGCCGAGCAGATAGATCCGGCTCCTGAACAGCGGCTTGCCTGGCTCGATGCCTGAAGCGGGCAGCCCGGAGACACCGCGCGGCACGCTCATCCTGAGGATGGGCCGAAGCTCCGTCGAGATGCCCTTGACCGACGTGATCCAGTCCCACGCCTCGGCGCGTGATGCCCGGAGCGCGGAGCGGAATTCAAGCTGGTGCGGCATGACAAGGTCCTTGATGGACGGGGGGAATTTAGGAGGTTGAATGTGGCTGTGCATCGCAAAGAGGCGCGATTTCAGGCCCCATCGGCTGCGGTTTCAAGCCGCCACGCACTTCCTGTCCGTGTCCCACGTGCGCGTGGTCACGTTCTTGCCGAACGTTTTTTCGATCAGCGTCATGAACACCGGGCCCCGCTCGCCGGCTGCGTAGGCTGAGAATACCTCGTCGCTTTTCACGGCCAGGATCCTCGCGCCATCCAGTTCGATGGGGAGCGGCGGCGGTTCGCGGCACGGCTGGCCCAGAAAGGTGACGACCCGCTTTTCCTTCGGCGTGAGGTGGAAGGCCGCATACGGGTCCGCTTCCAGCAGAGCCGCCAGGTGATCCCTGCTGCGCACGATGACCGCAAAGCTCCTCGGCAGATATCGGCCCATGCCGGACTCGATGGCTTTGGCCAGTTGCGGCTCCGCCTTTCTGGCGCTGTTGAACACCACGTTGCCGCTGGACAGCACCGTCCCAACATCGCCGAAGCCCATCTGCTCGAAGCACGCCTTCAGCTCGGGCATCCGTGCGTTCATGGGGCTGACGCCGCGAAGAAGCGCTACATAGCGAGGCACCGGTCGCTCCTGGGGCGCTAACGCTCGCCCTCGGACATCGCCAGGATCGCCTCCCATTCGCCGTGTTCCACCGGCGTGATCGACAGCCGGTTGCCGCGTTGCAGCACGCGCATGCCGGCCAGTTCAGGGTGCGCGCGCAGTTCGGCCAGCGGGATCAGCCGCGTCTTGCGCTGCGCCTGCACGTCCAGCAGCAGCCAGCGCGGTTTGTCGGGGGTGGACTTGGGGTCGTGGTAGGGCGAGCCGGGCTCGAACTGCGTCGGGTCGGGCCGCACGCCGGAGGCTACGCGGGCGATGCCGGCGATGCCGGGCTCAAGGCAGCTGGAGTGGTAGAACAGCACGCCGTCGCCCACCCGCATGGCGTCGCGCATGAAGTTGCGCGCCTGGTAGTTGCGCACGCCGGTCCAGGGCACCGTGGCGTTAGGCGCGGCCAGAGCGTCGTCGATCGAGCACTCGTCGGGCTCGGACTTCATCAGCCAGCAGCGGCGCGGTTTTTGAGCCATTTTGGCCTTCAGCGCCCGTCCAGCAAGCGCTGGCAGCTATTGTTTTAGAAGCGCAGGCCGGTCGGGTTGCTGGTGTTGCGCGCCGGCGCGATGCTGGGCTCGGGCGGCTGCGCGGGCGCCGAGGCGGCGGCCTGGGCTGCGGGCGCGGGGGCGCGGGCGGCGACCAGCGGCGTGGGGCTGGGGCGGCGGTAGCTGCCGGGCAACTGCGAGGTCTTGGGGTAGCCGGCCGCGTCGAGGTACTGGCTCCAGTCCTGGTCGGAGAAGCCGGTCAGGCGCTGCTGGCCGATGGTGACCACCGGCAGCGAGGTGCCGCCGGCCAGGCGTTGCAGCGCGGCGAGGTCGTCGTTGGACTCCACGGTCTTCTCGGTGAACGGGATGCCGCGGTTGACCAGCAGGTTGCGGCCGGCGTTGCAGCCCGCGCAGTCCTTGCTGCTGTAGAGCGTGACGGGGTAGCGCTGCGCGGTCTGGTTCAACTGGTAGGGCAGCGCGCCGCCGCTGCTCTCGCCGCCCGCCGCCGCGCTGCCGCCGGCGGCGCGCGCGCCGGCCGCCGGGGGCTGGTCGGAGTAGGTCACGCGCCCGTCGGGCCCGACGTTGCGGTACACCTGCGCCTGGGCGGCGCCAGCCGCCAGCAGGGCGAGCAGGGCGAACGTTTTCGGTGGTGTCATGAAAGCTCCTGTGGATCAGGCCATGCCCTGGTGGCGCAGCAGCGCGTCCAGGGTGGGCTCGCGGCCGCGGAAGGCCTTGAACGATTCCATCGCCGGGCGGCTGCCGCCGGCCTCGAGGATGGCCTGGCGGTATTTTCGCCCGGTCTCCACGCTGGGCAAGCCCTCGGGCGTGGCGGATTCCTCGAAAGCGGCGTAGGCGTCGGCCGACAGCACCTCGGCCCACTTGTAGCTGTAGTAGCCGGCCGCGTAGCCGCCGGCGAAGATGTGGCTGAAGGTGTGCGCCATGCGGTTGAAGGCTGGCACCGGCAGCACGGCGACCTCGGCGCGCACCTGCTCCAGCAGGGCCTGGATGTCGGTGCCGCCATCGCCCTGGGTGTGCAGCAGCATGTCGAACAGGGCGAACTCGATCTGGCGCAGGGTCTGCATGCCGGCCTGGTAGTTCCTGGCGGCCAGCATCTTGTCGAACAGGGCGCGCGGCAGCGGCTCGCCGGTGTCGACGTGCGCCGTCATGTGGCGCAGCACGCTCCATTCCCAGCAGAAGTTCTCCATGAACTGGCTGGGCAGCTCCACCGCGTCCCACTCGACGCCGCTGATGCCGGACACGTCGTGCTCGTTCACCTGCGTCAGCAGGTGGTGCAGGCCGTGGCCGAATTCGTGGAACAGGGTGGTCACGTCGTCGTGTGTCAGCAGCGGCGGCTTGCCGTCCACGCCGTCGGCGAAGTTGCACACCAGCTGCGCCACCGGGGTTTGCAGCGCGCCGGTGTCGGGGCGCAGCCAGCGGGCGCGCACGTCGTCCATCCAGGCGCCGCCGCGCTTGCCGGCGCGCGCGGTGGGGTCGAGGTAGAACTGGCCCAGCAACTGGGCGCCCTCGTGGGCACCCTCCGGGTGCGTGCGCTCGATGCGGTAGAACTCGACCGAGGGGTGCCAGACGGGCGCCGAGTCCTTGCGGATGGCGACCTCGAACAGCGTCTCGACGATCTTGAACAGCCCGGCCAGCACCTTGGGCGCGGTGAAGTAGGGCTTGACCTCCTGTTCGCTGAAGGCGTAGCGCGCTTCCTTGAGCTTCTCGCCGACGTAGGCCCAGTCCCAGGGCTGCGGGTCGGCCAGGCTCAGTTCCTTGGCGGCGAAGTCGCGCAGGTCCTGCACGTCGCGCTGGGCGTAGGGGCGCGCCTTGGCGGCGAGCTGGCGCAGGAAGTCGATCACCTGCGCGGGCGAGTCGGCCATCTTGGGCACCAGCGACACCTCGCCGAAGCTGGCGTAGCCCAGCAGGCGGGCCTCTTCCTGGCGCAGCGCGAGCAGCTCGCGCATGAGGGCGGTGTTGTCGTACTTGACGGCCTCGCCCTCGGCCTGGTCGGAGGCGCGGGTGACGTAGGCGCGGTACAGGCGCTGGCGCAGCGTGCCGCTGGCGGCGAACTGCATCACGGGCAGGTAGCTGGGCAGCTTGAGCGTCAGCTTGTAGCCGCTCTGGCCGTCCTTCTCGGCGGCGGCGCGGGCGGCCTGGCGCACGTCGTCGGGAACGCCCGTCATTTCTGCCTCGGTGGCGTGGTAGGCGAAGCTGTCGGTGGCGTCGAGCGCGTTCTCGCTGAACTTCTGCGCCAGCTCGGCCTGCCGCTCCTGGATGGCGGCGAAGCGCTCTTTCGCGGCGCCTTGCAGCTCGGCGCCGCCCAGCACGAAGCCGCGCAGCGCGTTCTTCAGCGCCTGGCGCTGCTCGGCGTTGAGCGTGGCGGGGTCGATGGCCTTGTACTTGGCGTACAGGCGCTCGTCGGCGCCCAGCCGCGTATAGAACTCGGTGACCCTGGGCAGCGCGGCGTTGTAGGCGGCGCGCAGCTCGGGCGTGTCGGCGACGGCATTCAGGTGGCTGACGGCGCCCCAGGCGCGGCCCAGGTGCTCGGTGGCGACGTCCAGCGCGCGCGCGATCGCCGCCCATTCGGCGGGGAAGCCGGGCGCCACCACGCGCTCCAGCGCGGCGTCGGCGCCGGCCAGCAGTTCATCGACCGCGGGCGCCACGTGTTCGGGGCGGATGCGGTCGAAGAGGGGGAGGTCGGTGAAGTCGAGGAGGGGGTTGGCGCTGCGCATAGGGGGCATTTTGAGGCGGTGCGCCGCGCTTCAAGCGCTGGCGCGTTCCGCCGCTTCGAGGGTGTTGACCAGCAGCATGGTGATGGTCATCGGGCCGACGCCGCCGGGCACGGGGGTGATCCAGCCGGCCACGTCTTTCACGCCGGCAAAGTCCACGTCGCCGCAGAGCTTGCCGGCGTCGTCGCGGTTCATGCCTACGTCGATGACCACGGCGCCGGGCTTGACCATGCCGGCGGTCAGCACGCTGCGCTTGCCGACGGCGGCGACCACGATGTCGGCGCCGCGCGTGAAGGCGCCCAGGTCGGCCGTGCCGCTGTGGCAGACGGTGACGGTGGCGTTGGCCGCCAGCAGCATCAGCGCCATCGGCTTGCCGACGATGTTGCTGCGGCCGATGACGACGGCGTGCTTGCCGCGCAGGTCGTTCATGCCGATGGCTTCGAGCATCTTCATGCAGCCGTAGGGCGTGCAGGGGCGAAAGCCCGGCTGGCCCACCACCAGCGCGCCGGCGCTGGCGACGTGGAAGCCGTCCACGTCCTTGGCGGGCGAGATGGCCTCGATGACCTTCTGCGCGTCGATGTGCGCGGGCAGCGGCAGCTGCACCAGGATGCCGTGGATCGACGGGTCGGCGTTGAGCGCGGCGACGCGCGCGAGCAGCGCGGCCTCGGTCAGCGTGGCGTCGTACCTTTCCAGCACCGAGTGCAGGCCCGCGTCCTCGCACGCCTTGACCTTGTTGCGCACGTAGACCTGGCTGGCCGGGTTGTCGCCCACCAGCACCACGGCCAGGCCGGGGGGGACGCCGCGCGCCGTCAGCGCGGCGGCGCGCGCCTTGACTTCGGCGCGCAGCTGGCGCGAGAGGGCGTTGCCGTCGATCAGTTGGGCGGTCATGATTTTATGAGTCAAATCGGCCTCCAGCGCAGGCGGGGCAAGCGCTGGCAGCTATGAAACAAATAGCAATCGAGGGTCAGGGCTTGGGCGCGCTTTGCCCCAGGGCGATCTTCAGCAGATCGGCCACGGTGTTGGCGCCGAGCTTTTCCATGATGTTGGCGCGGTGCGCCTCCACGGTCTTGATGCTGATGCCCAGGTCGTCGGCGATCTGCTTGTTCAGCCGGCCGGCGACGATGCGCTCCAGCACCTGCGCCTCGCGGCCCGTGAGCTTGGCGAGCAGGGCGTCGCGGCTGGCGGCCTGCTGGTGCTCGGCGAAGCTGGCGCGCGCCTGCGCCAGCATGCGCTCGACCAGGGGCACGAGCTGCTCTTCCTTGAACGGCTTCTGGATGAAGTCCATCGCGCCCTTCTTCATCGTGCCGACGGCCAGCGGCACGTCGCCGTGGCCGGTGATGAAGGCCAGGGGCAGCGGCGAATGGCGCTCGACCAGGCGGTCTTGCAGGTCGAGCCCGCTCATGCCGTCCATGCGGATGTCGATCAGCGCGCAGGCCACGTCGCGCGGGTCGTAGCGGGCCAGGAAAGCCTCGGCCGACTCGAAGCAGCGCACGCGGAAGTCCTGGCCTTCCAGCAGCCACTGCACCGAGTCGCGAACCGCCTCGTCGTCATCGACGACGTACACCGTGCCTCGCTTGGGGATCAGGCTCATGCCACTACCTTACTGCTGTTGCCGGACGGCTTCGGCGCGTCCAGGGAGGGGCCGACCGGAATCCAGAAAACGAAGCGGCAGCCCACGATCTGGCCGGCATTGTAGAGGTTGTCGGCCTCGATCCGGCCCTGGTGCGACTCGATGATCGAGCGGCACAGGTTGAGCCCGATGCCCAGGCCCTCGCTCTTGGTGGAGAAGAAGGCTTCGTACAGGCGGCTGAGCGCCTCCGGCGCCAGGCCGCGCCCGGTGTCGGCCACCGCGAACTGCACCGCCGCCACGCCGGCCACCTCGCGCGGCGTCACGCGCAGGTTGACCATGCGGTTGCCCGGCGCGCGCTGGGCCGCCTCGATGGAGTCGGCGCCGTTCTTGATCAGGTTCAGCAGCACCTGCTCGATCAGGATCGGGTCGGCGAACAGCGCCGGCAGGCGCGGATCGACGTGGTGCGTCAGCCGCACCTGGCGGCGGCGCAGTTCGATCTCGGCCAGCTCGACCACCTGCTCGACGATGGCCGGCACCTCGGCCCACTGCCGGCGCGGCTCGCTGCGCTTGACGAAGCTGCGGATGTGCTGCACCACCTGGCCGGCGCGCTGCGCCTGGCGGGCGGTCTTGTCGAGCGCGCCCAGCAGGTCGTCCTGGCTGATGGAGCCGTTGCGCACGCGCGAGATCATGCCGGTGCAGTAGTTGTTGATGGCCGTCAGCGGCTGGTTCAGCTCGTGCGCCACGCTGGAGGCCATCTCGCCCATGGTGATGAGGCGGCTGGCGGTCTGCGCGCGCTCGGCCTGCGCGGCGGCCTGCTCCTCGGCGCGGCGGCGCGCGGTGATGTCGGTGGCGATCACCATCTGCGCCAGCCGTCCGTCCACCCAGTTGAGGTAGCGCGAGCGCACCTCCAGCCACTTGTCCAGGCGCTCGATGTAGACCTCGGCCTGCTCGGCGACGGGCGATTCGGCCAGACTCTCCAGCGGCAGGCCGGCGAAGGAGTCGACGGCATCCAGGCTTTCGTCGGAGCTGGTGGTCTCCGGCGTGCCGGCGCGCACCACCAGCTTCATGTGGCCGGCCGTGGTGCCGCCGAACCACTGGCGGTACAGCTTGTTGGCGAACAGCAGTTCCTCGCTGCCCAGCGGCGCCACCGATACCGAGGCGTCCAGCGCCTCCAGCACGGTGGTGAAGCGCTCGTAGGATGCCGAGAGCTGCCGGCGCACGCGGTTGGGCTCGGTGATGTCGGTCATCGAGGCCATCCAGCCGGTCTGCTTGCCGGTGGCGTCGATCAGCGGCGAGACGTACAGGCGGGCGTCGAACAGCGCGCCGTCCTTGCGCTTGACGCGCATCTGGAAGCCCGAGGGGTCGGACGCGCCCCCCAGTTCCTCGACCAGCCGCGCGGCCAGCGCCTCGCGGTCCTCGGCGGGCCAGTAGGAGAACGGTTCGGACTGGCCGATCAGTTCCTCCTCGCTCCAGCCGGTCATCTGGCAGAAGGCGGGGTTGACGTAGATGATGCGGCCGTGCAGGTCGAGCGCCCGCATGCCGGTGAGCATGGAGTTCTCCATCGCGCGGCGGAAGCTGGTCTCCGCCTGCAGCGCCTGTTGCGCCTGCTGCCGGCGCTGCGACTGGCGCCAGTTGGCCAGCAGCATCCAGGTGGTCATGGCCGCCAGCGCCGCCACCAGCCACAGCAGCGTGCCGCCCACCACGCCCTGCGAGGTGCGCCAGGCCTGCGCGCGCAGGATCAGGCCGTTGCCGACCGGCGAGACCGGGATCTCGAATTCGTTGACCTTGCCCGTCCACGGCAGGCGCTCGGAGAGGCCGGGCCGGTCCGGGATGCTCTGGCCGGCCAGCACCTGGCCCCTGCTGTCGAGCAGCGCGGTGGCGTACTTGGCCAGGATCTCGGCCGGCACGCCGTAGCGCAGCAGGGCATCGACGGAATACTCCGCCAGCAGCTCGCCCGCGAACTGGCCGCGCGGCGTGACCGGCACGTGCAGCTGGAGCACCGTCTCGGCGTCCTTCACCGCCACCGGCTGGGCATACACCGGCTGCAGCAGGTCGCGCGCCAGGCCGTAGCCGGTCTCGACCTCGCCGGCCTTCAGCACGCCGTCGTCCATCCAGTCGCGCGCGGCGCCGGCGCTGGGCGACGCCTGGATGGCGACCACGCGGCGGCGTTCGTCGATCCAGCTCAGGGCCAGCAGCTCGGGGTACTGCGCCACCAGCGACTCGGCGCGCACCTCGAACTGCGCCGGATCGATCTCGCGGTTGGCGACGTCGCGCGCCAGGCGCATCAACTGCTCCTGCCGCTCCAGCAGGCGCAGGCGCAGGCGCTGCTGGCTGTACTCGACGTCGCGCTTGACGGCTTCCTGTTCGCGCCGCACCTCCTCCAGCCGCAGGTACCAGAAGGCCGACACGATGGCGGCCAGGAACAGCAGCACGGCGGCCAGCGGCGCCAGGTGCATGACGCGGTCCTGGCGCAGCCCGGGCAGGCGGCGCCACCACGGCGCGGCGGCATCGCCGGCGCCGTCGGGCAGGACCGGCGGGGGAACAGGGTGCATAGGCTGGCAGTTTAGGCGACTGCTCTTGTGCTATCGCTTTTAAATTCCATAATATAAAAATATAAATCACTACTTGAAATTAAAACCAAGTTGTGGAATGATCGAGGCATTCGTTCACAATGCCCGTCATCACTACACCAAAAGGAGACAAGACGATGTCCGCAGAGTCCCAGGTTCCGGCCGGTCCGGCCAGCGATACCGACACCCAGGAAACGCGCGAGTGGAAGGACGCGCTGGCCGCGGTGATCCAGAGCGAAGGCCCGGCGCGTGCGCACTTCCTGCTGGAGGAACTGCTGGAGCACGCGCGCCAGCATTCCATCGACCTGCCGTTCTCCGCCACCACGGGCTACGTCAACACGCTGGAGCCCGAGCAGGAGGCGCGCTGTCCCGGCAACATCGCCTTGGAGAAGCGCCTGCGCGCCTACATGCGCTGGAACGCCATGGCCATGGTGGTCCGGGCCAACCGCCTGCACCCGGCCGATGGCGGCGACCTGGGCGGCCACATCGGCTCCTTCGCCTCGCTGGCCAGCATGTGGGGCGCCGGCTTCAACCACTTCTGGCACGCCGAGAGCGCCGACCACGGCGGCGACTGCATCTACTTCCAGGGCCACAGCGCGCCTGGCATCTACGCCCGCGCCTTTCTCGAAGGCCGCATCACCGAGGACCAACTGGAGAACTTCCGCCAGGAGGTGGATGGCAAGGGCCTGTCCAGCTACCCGCACCCCAAGCTGATGCCGGGCTTCTGGCAGTTCCCCACCGTCAGCATGGGCCTGGGGCCGATGATGGCGATCTACCAGGCCCGCTTCCTGAAATACCTGCACGCGCGCGGCATCGCCGACACGGCCAAGCGCAAGGTGTGGATCTTCCTGGGCGACGGCGAGATGGACGAGCCCGAGAGCAAGGGCGCCATCGGCCTGGCGGCGCGCGAGAAGCTGGACAACCTCGTCTTCGTGATCAACTGCAACCTGCAGCGCCTCGATGGCCCGGTGCGCGGCAACGGCAAGATCATCCAGGAGCTGGAGGGCGACTTCCGCGGCGCCGGCTGGAACGTGATCAAGGTGCTGTGGGGCAAGGGCTGGGACGAGCTGCTGCGCCGCGACACCAGCGGCAAGCTCAAGCAGCTCATGATGGAAACGCTGGACGGCGACTACCAGACCTTCCGCGCCATGGACGGCGCCTACCTGCGCAAACACTTCTTCGGCAAGTACCCCGAGACGGCCAAACTCGTCGAGCACATGACCGACGACGACATCTGGGAGCTGCGCCGCGGCGGCCACGACCCCGAGAAGGTGTTCGCCGCCTTTCACGCCGCGCAGCACCACCAGGGCCAGCCCACGCTGCTGCTGGTCAAGACCGTCAAGGGCTACGGCATGGGCAAGGCCGGCGAGGCCAAGAACACCGTGCACCAGACCAAGAAGCTGGCGGACGAAGACATCAAGTACATCCGCGACCGCTTCAACATCCCCATCCCCGACAGCGAGCTGGAAAAGCTGCCCTACTACAAGCCGGCCGACGACACGCCGGAGATGAAGTACCTGCACGAGCGCCGCAAGGCCCTGGGCGGCTACCTGCCGCACCGCCGCCAGCAGGCCGACGAGCACTTCACCGTGCCCGCGCTCGACACCTTCAAGGCCGTGATCGAGCCCACGGCCGAGGGCCGCGAGATCAGCACCACGCAGGCGTACGTGCGCTTTCTCACGCAACTGCTGCGCGACAAGGCGCTGGGCCCGCGCGTGGTGCCCATCCTGGTCGATGAGGCGCGCACCTTCGGCATGGAGGGCCTGTTCCGCCAGATCGGCATCTACAACCCGGCGGGCCAGCTCTACACCCCGGTGGATCGCGACCAGGTGATGTACTACAAGGAGCAGACCGACGGCCAGATCCTGCAAGAGGGCATCAACGAGGCGGGCGGCATGTGCTCGTGGATCGCGGCGGCCACGTCGTACTCCACCAACAACCGCATCATGATTCCGTTCTTCGTGTACTACTCGATGTTCGGCTTCCAGCGCTTCGGCGACTTCGCCTGGGCCGCGGGCGACATGCAGGCGCGCGGCTTCATCCTGGGCGGCACCTCGGGCCGCACCACGCTCAACGGCGAGGGCCTGCAGCACGAAGACGGCCACAGCCACATCCTGGCCGGCACCATCCCCAACTGCGTCAGCTACGACCCCAGCTTCGCGCACGAGGTCGGGGTGATCATGCACCACGGCCTCAAGCGCATGGTGGAGAAGCAGGAGAACGTCTACTTCTACATCACCCTGCTGAACGAGAACTACGCCATGCCCGGCCTGAAAGCCGGCACGGAAGAGCAGATCATCAAGGGCATGTACCTGTGCAACCCGGGCGCCGAGGGCGACAAGCGCGTGCAGCTGCTCGGCTCCGGTTCCATCCTGCGCGAGAGCCTGGAGGCGCAGAAGCTGCTGGCGGCCGACTGGGGCGTGCAGGCCGACGTGTGGAGCTGCCCCAGCTTCAACGAACTCACCCGCGAGGGCCAGGACGCCGACCGCTGGAACCTGCTGCACCCGCTGGAGAAGCCCCGCGTGTCCTTCGTCGCCCAGCAGCTCGGCAAGACCACCGGCCCGGTGGTCGCCTCCACCGACTACATGAAGAACTACGCCGAACAGATCCGCTCCTTCATCCCCGCCGGGCGCGCCTACAAGGTGCTGGGCACCGACGGCTTCGGCCGCAGCGACTTCCGCAGCAAGCTGCGCGAGCACTTCGAGGTCAACCGCCACTACATCACCGTCGCCGCGCTGTCGGCGCTGGCCGACGAGGGCAAGCTGCCCAAGGCCAAGGTGGCCGATGCCCTCAAGAAGTACGGCATCAAGACCGACAAGATCAACCCGCTGAACGCCTGAGGCCAGGAGGAGACGAACATGGCATTGGTGGAAGTCAAGGTCCCGGACATCGGCGACTTCAAGGACGTGGCCGTCATCGAGCTGCTGGTCAAGCCCGGCGACACCGTGAAGGTGGAGCAGAGCCTGATCACCGTCGAGAGCGACAAGGCCAGCATGGAAATCCCTTCCAGCGCCGCCGGCGTGGTGAAGGAGATCAAGGTCGGCATCGGCGACAAGGTCAACGAGGGCTCGCTCGTGCTGCTGCTGGAAGCCGCTGGCGGTTCAGAGAAAAAAGCGGCCCCAGCGCCCGCCCAGCCTGCGCAAGCAGCTATTGAATCGGTAGCTACGCCGCTTGCCGCCGCGCCCGCCGCGAGCGGCCCGGTGGAGGTGCGCGTGCCCGACATCGGCGACTTCAAGGACGTGGCCGTGATCGAGGTCTTCGTCAAGCCCGGCGACACGGTGAAGGTGGAGCAGTCGCTCATCACCGTGGAGTCGGACAAGGCGTCGATGGAGATCCCGTCGAGCCACGCGGGTGTGCTCAAGGAGCTGAAGGTCAAGCTGGGCGACAAGATCAACCAGGGCGATCTGCTGGCCATCCTGGAAGGTGTTGCGGCCGCCGCGCCCGCTGCGGCTGCCCCATCGCCGGCGCCCGCGCCGGCTGCCGCACCGGCTGCTGCGGTGCCTGCGGCCAGCGCGCCGACCGCTGCCGCCGCGCCGCACCAGCCCGGCGCCGCGCCCATCGGCCTGCCGCATGCCAGCCCTTCAGTGCGCAAGTTCGCGCGCGAGTTGGGCGTGCCGCTCGACGAACTCAAGGGCACCGGCCCCAAGGGCCGCATCACCCAGGAAGACGTGCAGAACTTCACCCGCGCCGTCATGGCCGGCACCGCGCGCACCAAGGCGCAGGGCGCCGCTGGCACGGGCGGCGGCGTCACCGGCGGCGGCGAGCTGAACCTGATCCCCTGGCCCAAGGTGGACTTTGCCAAGTTCGGCCCCATCGAGCGCAAGGAGCTGTCGCGCATCAAGAAGATCAGCGGCGCCAACCTGTTCCGCAACGCCGTGATGATCCCGGCCGTCACCAACCACGACGACGCCGACATCACCGACCTCGAAGCCTTCCGCGTCTCCACCAACAAGGAGAACGAGAAGAGCGGCGTCAAGGTCACCATGCTCGCCTTCCTCATCAAGGCCAGCGTCGCGGCGCTCAAGAAGTTCCCCGAGTTCAACAGCAGCCTGGACGGCGACGCCCTGGTCTACAAGAACTACTGGCACATCGGCTTCGCCGCCGACACGCCCAACGGCCTGGTGGTGCCCGTCATCAAGGACGCCGACAAGAAAGGCGTGCTGCAAATCAGCCAGGAGATGGGCGAACTCGCCAAGAAGGCGCGCGACGGCAAGCTCGGCCCCGCCGACATGAGCGGCGCCACCTTCACCATCAGCAGCCTGGGCGGCATCGGCGGGCGCTACTTCACGCCCATCATCAACGCGCCCGAAGTCGCGATCCTGGGCGTGTGCAAGAGCCAGACCGAACCCCGGTGGGACGGCAAGGCGTTCCAGCCGCGCCTGATGCTGCCGCTGTCGCTCACGTGGGACCACCGCGTGATCGACGGCGCCGCCGCCGCGCGCTTCAACGCCTACCTGGGCCAGATCCTGGCGGACTTCCGCCGCGTGCTGCTGTGAAAGGAAAGAATGTGACCCCCCAAGCTCATATTCATTCGCGGCCCCCTGAGGGGGCGCAAGCCTCCTTTGAGGCGGCTCGGCAGGAGGCTTGACATGGCAGTGATCGACATCAAGGTGCCCGACATCGGCGACTTCAAGGACGTCGCCGTGATCGAACTGCTGGTCAAGCCCGGCGACACGGTGAAGGAGGAGCAGAGCCTCATCACCGTGGAGTCCGACAAGGCCAGCATGGAAATCCCCTCCAGCCACGCCGGCGTGGTGAAGGAGCTCAAGGTCAAGATCGGCGACAAGGTGAACGAAGGCTCGGTGGTGCTGTCGCTGGACGCGGCCGGCGCCGCCGCGCCCGCGCCCGCCGATTCAGCGCCAAAACAGGCTCCAGCGCCCGCCAAACAAGCGCCGGCAGCTCCTGTTCCTGTAGCGGCCAGCTACGGCGGCGGCACCGACCTGGACTGCGACGTGCTGGTGCTCGGCGGCGGCCCCGGCGGCTACTCGGCCGCTTTCCGCGCCGCCGACCTGGGCCTGAAGGTGGTCATCGTCGAGCGCTACGCCACCCTTGGCGGCGTGTGCCTGAACGTCGGCTGCATCCCCTCCAAGGCGCTGCTGCACGTGGCCGCCGTGATGGACGAGGTGGGTCACCTGGCCGCCCTCGGCATCGACTACGGCGGCGCGCCCAAGCTGGACATCGACAAGCTGCGCGCCCACAAGGAAAAGGTCATCGGCAAGCTCACCGGCGGGCTGGGCGCCATGGCCAAGATGCGCAAGGTCACCACCGTGCGCGGCGTCGGCAGCTTCGTCGGCCCGAACCACCTGGAGGTGGAAGAGACCTCCGGCACTGGCCAGGAGAAGACCGGCGCCAAGAAGGTGGTGCAGTTCAAGCGCGCCATCATCGCCGCCGGCAGCCAGGCCGTGCGCCTGCCCTTCATGCCCGACGACCCGCGCGTGGTGGACAGCACCGGCGCGCTGCAACTCAAGAGCGTGCCCAAGCGCATGCTCATCCTGGGCGGCGGCATCATCGGCCTGGAGATGGGCACGGTGTACAGCACGCTTGGCGCGCGCCTGGACGTGGTGGAAATGCTCGACGGCCTGATGCAGGGCGCCGACCGCGACCTCGTCAAGGTGTGGCAGAAGCTGAACGCGCCGCGCTTCGACAACATCATGCTCAAGACCAAGACCGTCGGCGCCAAGGCCACCAAGGCGGGCATCGAGGTCAGCTTCGAAGGCGAGGGCGCTCCCGCGCCGCAGACCTACGACCTGGTCTTGCAGGCCGTCGGCCGCAGCCCCAACGGCAAGAAGATCGGCGCCGACAAGGCCGGCGTGGCCGTCACGGACCGTGGCTTCATCGACGTGGACGTGCAGATGCGCACCAACGTGCCGCACATCTTCGCCATCGGCGACATCGTCGGCCAGCCCATGCTGGCGCACAAGGCGGTGCACGAGGCGCACGTGGCGGCCGAGGTGATCGCTGGCGAGCTGAAGGGCGACGAGGCCCTGGCCCGCGCCGCCTTCAACGCCCGCGTGATCCCCAGCGTGGCCTACACCGACCCCGAGGTCGCCTGGGTCGGCCTGACCGAGGACCAGGCCAAGGCCCAGGGCATCAAGGTCAAGAAGGGCCTGTTCCCCTGGACGGCCTCCGGCCGCGCCATCGCCAACGGCCGCGACGAGGGCTACACCAAGCTGCTGTTCGACGACAGCCCCGAGGCGCACGGCCACGGCCGCATCCTGGGCGGCGGCATCGTCGGCACGCACGCCGGCGACATGATCGGCGAGGTGGCCCTGGCCATCGAGATGGGCGCCGACGCCGTGGACATCGGCAAGACCATCCACCCGCACCCCACGCTGGGCGAGAGCATCGGCATGGCGGCCGAGATCGCGCATGGCTCTTGCACGGACGTGCCGCCGCAGCGGAAATAGACGCTACTGAATCCGTAGCTGGCCGCGCAGGCTCCGAAAGGACTGCGCGGTTTTTTGTGGATCAAGCACCCTCGTGGTGGAACGCACGTCAAATATGACAAAGGGGAGGCCGACCAAGAGAGGCCAATTCTGTTCCCGATTCAATAGCTGCCCACGCTCGCCTGCCACCAATTTAATACCAAAGCATATAAGTAACCTTCCCATCCGTAACCATCCCAGCTAGCCCCGAGGGCGCCGCCCTGCCAAGCTTCACGCACAGGGCGCGCCATGCAAGGCGCCTTGATCGACACACAAGGCCCCATCTGATGCAAGTCACGTCCACCCCCGCCGGCCTGGGCTGGGACAACCCCGTCCCCCCCGCCGACCCGCAGCCGCAGGAGCAAGCCCAGCCCCAGCCCGAGCCCGCCGCCCCCGCCACCACCACGCTCGGCGCGCTGATGCACCCCGGCCAGCCCCTGCCCACAGGCAACGGCAACCCCTGGCAAGGCTTCGAGACCAGCCAGCACAAACCCCAGCCCAGCCCCCTGCTGGACTACCCGCCCGACACCGCCATCGCCCTCCAGCTCAAGCCCCTCCTGCAAGAACACGCCCAGCCCGAGGCCGACACGCCCACCGAAGCCACCACCCCCGCCCCCCCCAGCGCCGACCCGATGGAAATCGCCGCGCTGGAACTCCTGCTGGCCGAGCCCGCCGCGCAGGAGCTCATCCAGCACTTCGGCGGCGACCTCCAGCCCCCACCCAGCGGCCACGCCGTGGCCGACAGCATCATCGCCCGCTACGGCAGCGACCTCGCCAGCCGGCTGAACCAGCTGCAAAGCGCCCAGCAGGAAGTGCAGAAGCAATACCTGGCCACGCTGGACGCCGCCATCGCCACCCCCGGCCCCCAGCAGCCCGGCAGCATCTTCACCCCCGACACCGGGCTCGGCGATGTGCCCGAGCACCTCATCGCCCTGCCCAGCCGGCCCGGCCAGCAGCAAGGCCAGCAAGGCAGCTGGACCCTGGACCCCGTGGCCTTCACCAGCGCCTGGGCGCAAGGCGACAGCCCCCTGCAAAGGGCCTACGCCCACCTGCACGGCGCCGAAGGCATGCAGCGCGTGACCTTCGATGCCGGCACGGAATACGAAACCACCCACTGGATGCTGGCCGGCCAGAAGCTCCACCTGGCCACGCAGCGCAGCGGCGACGCCGACCACGACACCGCCCAGAGCAAGCTGACCGACGGCTGGGACCGCATCGACCTGGAGCGCCCGCCCAAGCTCATCGACAACGACCTGGTGTGGTTCGACCCCGAGCGCGGCTGGGTCACCGACCGCAAGAACCTCAAGCCCGACGGCATCGACCGGGCCATGCCCATCGTCTTCGGCGCCGCCATGTCGTTCATGAGCATGGGAGCGGCCAGCGCCGCCATGGGCCTGGGCGCCGCCACCAGTTGCACTGCCGCCGGCGCCACCGCCACCACCATAGGCCAGAGTGCCATCCTCGGCGCCGTGGGCGGCGCCACCAACCAGGTGGTGAACATGATCGGCGGGGGCCGGTTCAGCTTCAGGCAGGTGCTGATCTCGGCCGTCTCGGGCGGCGTCGCGGCCGGCGTGACCCAGCTCAGCGGCCTCGGCCAGATGCTGCAAAGCGGCGACACCGCCACGCGCCTGCTCGGCCACGCCGGCCGCGCCGGCCTGCAAGGGGCCATCCAGCAGGCCAGCGGCGGGCGCTTTGCAGACGGCTTCATCAACAGCGCCATGGGCAGCGTGGCCTCTGAGGTCACCCAGAACCTCAACAGCCAGATCGCGCAGATGGAGCAGCAGGGCCTGGGCGCCAGCGAAAGCAGCCTGCTGCGGCTGTTCAGCCGCGCCGCCGGCAGCGCCCTGCGCATCGTGGGCAGCAACGACCCGGCCGCGGGCTTCGCCAGCGACTTCCTGGCCGGCGCCCTGGCGCAAGCCACCCCGGCGGATGCACAGGGCGAAACCGTGGCAGACAACGGCCAGGCCACCGAAGGCGGCGCGCGCGATACCGGGCAGGGGCCAGCCCCCGCCGCGCCGGCCAGCGTCACCGTCGCGGCCGGCGACACCCTGGAGCGGCTGGCGCGCCAGCAGTACGGCGAGCACTGGCGCGCCGGCCTGACCGCCATGGTGGCCGACAACCCCGGCATCGCCGCCAACCAGTGGGGCAGCCCCATCATCCAGCCGGGGCAGACGCTCAATATCCCGTCACTCGACGGCCTGAGCGCCGAGCAGCTGAGCCACTACGGGCAACTGGGCGGGCGCATCGTGGCGGGCAACACCCAGGGGCTGAATGTGCGCGCGGAGCTGCTGGCCGCGCGCGAGGCACAGCAGAGCGCCGTGCAGGCAAGCGGGCCGGCCACCATGAGCCAGGACGAAGCCTATGCGCGCTACATGGCCGAAGGTGGGCGCAGCCGTGGGTATGCGCAGGAAATGGGCGATCAGTACACGCCGACTTGGCATGAGGGAAGTGAGAGCCTGCCGGGAAGAACTACAACAGACTCCATTCGACCGCCGCAAGGTTATTTGGCTGACGTGCAGGCAATTGCCAATAGTGATCTTTCGTGGTCCGACAAGGTTCGGATGATCCGCGACACCACGAGCTACTACTATCAGATAACTCCCGGATTTCAGGGTGCCGTGCAAATGGCTGGGGGGGCTCTAGAGGTGGCTGGCGGCGTGGGCTTATCCGCACTACCCGGAGGCGCAGTGCCAGGGACTGTCGCCATTCTTCACGGTGCCGATACCTTTGTCACCGGTGTTCAACGTGTGGGGGAAGAGCGAAACGTCAATACTGTGACGTACAACTTGGTCTATGAAGCGACGGGGTCGGACCGGTGGGCCGACGCGGTAGATCGAGGGGTGCCTTTTTTTACTGGCGTGGCCGGTGGCGCGGGCACAATAAATGCTGCCAATAATATAGGCAAGATTCCACACGGATTTGAAGGCAATAGAGGTTTTAGGACATTTGGGGTTTATATCCAGGGCAGCTTGGATGATGCTGGTTATTCTGGTGTTAACCCGATTCTCCAGGGGAGCGCGGTGACAGGCAGAAGCTTTTCTACGGGGGCTGCTTTTGATGTTGGCCGCATTAGTGATTTTGATGTTGCTCTGGCAAGCCCTTCGCTATTCGGAAGAGCCCGAGAATTAGGTATTGGTCTCAGGCAAGGAAAAACGCGAACGGGCCCATTAACGCAAGAAGATTTGGGAAGGCTAGGTCTTTCTGATATGGCCAATCTGTTGCGTAGACAGTATGGAAGAGACGTAAATTTCATGATATATGAGTCTGCTCCCGGCGCCACTGCGCGGTCTCCGAGTCTATTAATTCCCATGAGGTAAGCGCATGGACACTTATGATATATACGGCTCAAATCTTGATTTGAAGCAAATAAAGATAAAAATTGAAGATTGCCTAAATATTGATTTTATTTTAAAAGATAGCTCATATTTTGGGGAGTATTTCCAATGGAGAAGTTCTGATGATGAAGGTATTGAGATAAAGAAAAATATAGATCTAACAGATGGCGAACCACTAAAGCCGCAGTTCTCTAACTATTCGGCATTGGTATTTATTGATCGCACAAAGAGATCAGATCAAATTTATAAGCTATTGAATGATAATGGCTTTGAAAGATTGAGCCATAACACTTATATGACAAAATAAATAGTCCGTCCTGAGCAAAGCGCAAGCCCTTGTTGGGCCTTGGGGAAGAAATATCAGGGTCAGATCACGATTTTCCCTAGGGATGCTCTTCACGAATCAGTCACTCGCGTGCTTGGTTGAATCTGCCCGGTGAGCGAACATGCGCCTCATGCAGCAAGACAGCCTTGGCCTTGGCACCAGCACCCGCCGCACACGCAAGCGCGAGTTCCTGGATCAGATGAATCGCGTCATCCCGTGGGTCGAGTTGGTTTGCCTGATCGAGCCCTACGCCCCCGAAGCCGGCCGGCGCGGCCAGCAGCCCTTTGGCGTCGAAGTGCTGCTGCGCATCCACTTCCTGCAGCAGTGGTTCAACCTGTCGGACCCGGCCATGGAAGAAGCACTGCACGACGTGCCCGTGTTTCGCGATTTCGCGCTCCTGAGCAACTGGGGCGACGCACTGCCCAGCGATTCGAGCATCCTGCGCTTTCGTCGCCTTCTGGAGCAACACAAGTTGGCCGATCAGATCCTGGCCACCGTCAACGACCTGCTCAGCGGCCGGGGCCTGCTCCTGAAGGCCGGCACCGTGGTGGATGCCACGCTCATTGCCGCACCCAGTTCGACCAAGAACAAGAACGGCGCCCGAGACCCCGAGATGCACCAGAGCAAGAAGGGCAACCAGTACTACTTCGGCATGAAGGGACACATCGGGGTGGATGCCGAGTCGGGGCTGGTGCACACCGTGCGCGGCACGGCCGGCAACGTCAGCGACGTGCTCGAGGGCAACAGCCTGCTGCATGGCCAGGAAGAGGTGGCCTTCGGGGATGCGGGCTACCAGGGGGTGGCCAAGCGCCCCGATGCGAACGCGAAAGTGACCTGGCATGTGGCGCTGGGCCCGGGCAAGCGCCGGGCGCTGGATGTGGACAACAACCCCATCGACGCGCTCACGCACAGGATCGAGAAGCTCAAGGCCAGCGTTCGGGCCAAGGTGGAGCACCCGTTTCGGGTGATCAAGCGCCAGTTCGGCCATGTGAAGGTGCGCTATCGGGGGCTGGCCAAGAACACGGCTCAACTCAAGACGCTGTTTGCGCTGAGCAATCTGTGGATGGTGCGCCACGTGCTGATGGGACAGGTGCGCCCGCAGCAGGGATGAAGGGCCCAAAGTGCCTGCCAGGAGCGTGTGCAAGCGCTCAAAACAGGCTGCCAGCGCATTCATTCGGCTCAGCGGCGCGCAAGCGATGAAATTTCCCACCGCCTCAGCACATCAGCACGCTCGCATGGGATTGGTGAAGAGCATCCCTAGGCGGTCTCAACTCTGAAGTGCAACACCGCTGATTGATATTCAATGGATGGTAGCGGAGTTCTTTTGGTCGATAGCGGCCATGAACTGCTGGAACGCCTGGTAGGGCGAATCCCAGCCGAGCGTCTGCCTGGGCCGGTTGTTCATCAAGTCGGCGATGGAGTCCAGCGCATCCTGATCATGCACGCTCAAGTCAGCTCCCTTGGGCAGGAACTGGCGCAGCAAGCCATTGGTGTTCTCGCAACTGCCCTTCTGCCAAGGGCTGTGGGGATCGCAGAAGTACACCCGCATGCCCGTGGCGGCAGCCAACTCCTTGTGGCGCGCCATCTCCTTGCCTTGGTCGTACGTCAGCGTCTGGCGCATCGGCGCCGCGATCTGGCGCAGCTTGTTGGTGAACGCAGCCAGCGCACTCTCGGCCGATGCGTCAGGCATCTTGCACAGCAGCACCAGGCGCGTAGAGCGCTCCACCAGCACCCCCACGGCGGACTTGTTACCCGCCCCTTTGATCAAGTCCCCCTCCCAGTGCCCCGGCATCACCCGGTCATTGACCTCGGGCGGGCGCACATGGATGGAAACCATGTCCCGGAATCTGCCCACGCCGATCAGCGCCTGCCGAGCGCGGTCGGCGTGTGCTCTTGCCTTGGCGAAGCAAAGAGATGAGCTGGCGGCGCAACTCGCCGCGCGGGTAGGCGTAGATGGCGGTGTAGATGCTCTCGTGCGAGACGTGCATGCCAGGCTCTGCGGGGTACATGCGCTTGAGTGTGCGGGCAATCTGCTGAGGCGACCAATACCAGCACAGCATGGTGCTGACCAGGTACCAAAGAGCGCCATCGCTGTGCAGCTTGGGCAATGGCCGAGCCGCGATGCGCCGCTGCTCGCTCTTGCGCTGGGCAGGCGCGCTGGCGTAGCGGCCATCGGTGGCATTGCGCCGCAACTCGCGGCTGATGGTGCTGGGGCTGCGCCCCTGAAGCCTGGCCATGGCCCTGATGCTCCAGCCTTGCTGGTGCAGCGAGGCCAACGTCACTCTCTCTTCTGGCTGCAACTGCTCGTATCTCGTTCCCATTTGCGTACAGTACCCTCTGTGAGGGTGTTGCACTTCAGAGTTGAGACCGCCCTGTTGGCATCGATCTGGCGAAGAACATTTTTCACGGGTAAAAATCTTTTTCTGACCCTAATTTCCGCGTGACCGCCGGCCTGAGCCACCTGCCCGGCGTGGGCCAGCACATCGACGGCCTTGCCGAGACATTCAGCCAGCGGCTGATGGAATACACCGGCCGCGCCACGGTGCAAGGCGCGATCCAGACGGTCATGGGCGGGCAGTTCAAGGACGGCTTCGTCAACAGCCTGATGGGCAGCGTGGCCGGCGAGGTCACGGCGCAGCTGGAGATGAGCATCAGCGAGTTGCAAGGGCAAGGGCTCGATGCCGGCCAGGCCAGCGCCCTGCGCCTGCTCACGCGCGCCACGGGCAGCGCGCTGCGCATCGTGGGCAGCGACGACCCGGCGGCGGGGTTCGCGGCGGACTTCCTCAATGGGGTCATGGGGGATCTTTCCCGGGGCGGATCCGACAACCCGCTCGTGAACGGCGAGGACGCCTCGATCCAGCCATCGGAGCCAGCGCCCGCCCAACCGAATGATCCGTTGCCCGCTCCGGCGGATGGCGGTCCCGCGCCAGACTATGGATTGGGCACCGGTGACGATGGGCTGGGCTTGCGGCCTGGTGGTGGCCAAGGCATGCGTTGGGGAGGTTCGCGGGCTGATGACGATGTGGAAGTGGCCTCTCCAGCGCCACGTCCCATCTACGACTTCGATCCTGAAGGCGTATGGGACCCAGAAGCCCGGGAACCAGTCAACGCGGTTGATACACCTGTGGCGTGGCTGGCGCCTCCCCTTAATCCGGTGACAGGTGGATTAGGCGTTGGCGCGGGCGGCTACCAAGTGGTGCGACCGGATGGCGCGGGCGGGCCACCTGGATACGATCCTCTATACGACCTGCCCACCGGTGCGCCAGGCTACAGGCCCGCCGATCCCGGGTTGGGCATTAGGACCCCGCCGTTTCAGGTAGTGGTTCCGCCAGCCAGTATGCTCACCATACTGCCGGCGCTTGGGACGGCGAGCATTGCTGATTACCTGATGGACAGGCGGGCCTCGGGCATCCTGTCTGATAACTTGGAGGCAATTGGTGTTGTCCGCCCCGCAGACACGGATGCACACCATATGTTCCATATGGTGACGCGCGGGCAACTCAACTACGCAGATTGCTGGAGCGCTTCGATATTGACATCAATTCACCCGATAATGGGGTGTTCTTACCGAACAAGCCGAGCAGTGAAGCGCCTGGCTCATATCATCCTAGATTGAATAATCGTGACTACTACGAGCAGCTAAACAGAGATTTCAGAAGTGTTTCATCTAGGCAAGAAGCGCTGGAAGTTTTGAGAAACATCCGAGATCAGCTATTGAATGGCACATATCCTGGCACTCGGCCTCGGCCTGGACTAAAAAAATGAAAATATTCGACCTCAGATTTAATCCCAACGACTTCGCATCATTTTTATTTAAAGATTTAGATGAAAATGATAAATGGGAATTCCCCCTGTTCGCGGGGGAGCGTTACGGGAAGGCTTATCCAGTTCCGGCTGGAGTAAGAGACCATGAAGGCGATCCGCCGTATCCTGAGGCATTGCCTGATTTTACAGGTATAGGATTGGGTCCTATCCCGACTTTTTCTGAACATGCTATACAGATCCTCGGTCCCATGCTAAGTGAAAACGGTGAGTTCGCGGCTATTGCTTTGGATGAGCCAGTCCGCTATTTCGGCTTCAACCCAACAACTATCGTCGATATCCTGGATGAATCGCGCTCGGATATAGTGCGCTTTAGCAGTGGCCGGGTGATGAAGGTTAACAAGCATGTCCTGCTAGACTCGGTCACCTCGTTACCACCGATTTTCAAGATTCCACAGACTCGGCGCAATACTACCTATGTCAACGAGGCGTTCGTGACGAAGGTAAGAGATACAGGGCTGACGGGCTTTCGATTCGATCTGCTTTTTGAGCGGTAGCTTGGGTCCAGAGTAATCGGAGTCAGATAACATTTCCCCGGGGGGAAATAGGGTCAGATCACGATGATTTCAGCCCGGCTGGGCCTACCACCCCGGCGGCGGCCATGCCGACAACTGGAGTGCCCCCAGCTGGCAGTTCGACCCCGGCGCCTTCGCCCGCGCCTACGCCCAGGGTGACAGCCCCGCGCAGCGCGCCATCGCCCATCTGCACGGCAGCGAGCCCTTGCAGTTCGTGCCCGCCCCCGACAGCGAGAGCGGCGCCCCCGCCCACTGGGAGCTCTGCGGCCTGACCGTGCGCGAAGGCCGCCGCGCGGACTTCGAGGACGGCCTCCAGGCCCTGTCGACCCACGACGGCTGGATTCCCTCGGACATCACGCGCCCCTACCACCACCTCGACCCCGCCCGCATCACCAAGCTGATCGACCAGGAGCTGGTCTGGTTCGACCCCGAGCACGGCTTCGTCACCGACAAGAAGAACCTCAAGGGCAACTGGCTGGACCGCTACTTCCCCCAGATCATGGGCGCGGCCTTCGCCGCCGTGGGCGCCGGGGCCGTCAGCGGAGCGATGGCCAACGCCGGCGCCGGTGTCGTCGCCCAAGGCGCCGCCGCCGGGGCCGTGGGCAGCGCCCTGAACCAATACGTCTCCACCGGCCACGTCAGCTTCAGGAGCGTGCTCACCTCCGCGCTGGCCGGCGGCCTGACCGCCGGCCTCACCGACCTCACCGGCCTGGGCCGGAGCACCGCCAACGCGAGCTTCGGCCAGCGGTTGATGGAACACACCGGCCGGGCCACCCTGCAAGGGGCCATCCAGGCGGTGGTGGGCGGGCAGTTCAAATTTAGCTATCAGCTTCACAGCCGAGCCAGCCGCTCCAGCGCCGCGCGCAGGGTGTCGTCTTTCTTGGCGAAGCAGAAGCGGATGGTCTTCTGGTCGAACCCGCCGCCGTAGAAGGCCGACAGCGGGATGGCGGCGACGCCGATCTCGCGCGTGAGCCACTGGCAGAAGTCGGCCTCGGACAGGTCGCGCTCGGGCACCGAGAGTTCGTCGATGGCCGCGCACTGGAAGTAGGTGCCTTCGCAGGGCAGCAGGCGGAACTTGGTTTTCGTCAGGCCGCTGCGAAACAGGTCGCGCTTGGCGGCGTAGAAGGCGGGCAGATCCAGGTACGGCGCCGGATCGGCCATGTAGCTGGCGATGCCGTGCTGCATGGGCGTGTTGACGGTGAACACGTTGAACTGGTGCACCTTGCGGAACTCGGCCGTGAGCGCGGCGGGCGCGGCGACGTAGCCTACCTTCCAGCCCGTCACGTGGCAGGTCTTGCCAAAGCTGCTGACGATGAAGCTGCGCGCGGCGAGACCTGGGAAGCGCGCCACGCTCTGGTGCTGCTGGCCGTCGTACACCATGTGTTCGTACACCTCGTCGCTGATGACGAGCACGCCGGTGGGGGCCAGCAGTTCGTCCAGCCGGCGCATGTCGGCGGGCGACCAGACGGTGCCGCTGGGGTTGTGCGGGGTGTTGACGATGATCGCGCGGGTGCGCGGCGTGAGGGCGGCGGCGATCCGGTCGAAGTCGGGGCGGAAGGTGCCGGGCACCAGCGGCACGCGCACCACGGTGGCGCCGGTCAGCTCGATGTTGGGCACGTAGCTGTCGTAGCAGGGCTCCAGCACGATCACCTCGTCGCCCGGGCCGGCGCAGCACAGCACGGCGGTGATGATGGCCTGGGTGGCGCCGGCGGTGACGGTGATCTCGCTCGCGGCATCGTAGCGGCGGCCGTACAGCGCTTCGACTTTGGCGGCGATGGCTTCGCGCAGCGGCGCGGCGCCGGGCATGGGCGGGTACTGGTTGTGGCCCGCGCGCATGGCGGCGTCCACCGCGTCCACCAGCCGGGGGTCGCAGTCGAAGTCGGGGAAGCCCTGGCCCAGGTTGACGGCCTGGTGCTGCGCGGCCAGCGCCGACATGACGGTGAAGATGGTGGTGCCGACGTTGGGCAGGCGCGAGGGGAAGGCGGGCGTGCGGGTCGTGGGAGCGATGGTCATAGTTCGTAGTCGGCCACGTGTCCGGTCATGGCGCGCAGGATCAGTTCCTTGTCCAGGCGGTCGGACAGCAGGCTGGCGAAGTGGTAGACGAAGTCGCGCAGGTAAGCGCCGCGCTTCAGCGCGATGCGCGCCACGTTGCGGCCCAGCAGGGGCCCCAGCGGGCGGGCCGCCAGGTCGGGATCCTTGTCGTCCTTGACGGCCATCTCGGCGACGATGCCCACGCCCAGCCCCAGACGCACGTAGGTCTTGATGACGTCGGAGTCGATCGCCTCCAGCACCACGCGCGGCGTGAGCTGGCGCTGGGCGAAGGCGGTGTCCACGCGGGTGCGGCCGGTGAAGGAGGGGTGGTAGGTGATGAGCGGCTGCGCGGCGATGTCCTCCAGCGTCAGTCGCTCCTTCTTGGCCAGCGCGTGGTCCTTGGGCACGACCAGCACGTGCTCCCATTCGTAGCAGGGCAGGGTGATCAGCTCGGCGTAGCTGGAGAGCGACTCGGTGGCGATGCCGATCTCGGCCGTCTCCTCGATCACCATGCGCGCCACCTGGTCGGGCGCGCCCTGGTGCAGGCTGATGTTGACCTTGGGGTACGTCTCGCGCAGCCGCGCCACCGGCACCGGCAGCACGTAGCGCGCCTGGGTGTGGGTGGTGGCGATCGACAGCGTGCCGGTGTCCTGTGCGCTGTACTGCTCGCCGATGCGCTTCAGGTTGCCGACCTCGCGCAGGATGATGGCGATGCTCTCCAGCACGTGCTGCCCGGGCTCGGTGATGCGCTTCAGGCGCTTGCCGTGGCGGGTGAAGATCTCGATGCCGAGCTCTTCCTCCAGCTCGATGATGGCCTTGGACACCCCCGGCTGCGACGTGTGCAGCGCCTTGGCGGCCTCGGTCAGGTTCAGGCCGCGCCGGGCGGCTTCCTGGACGAAGCGGAACTGATGCAGATTCATGGGGATGGGGTAATAAGAAACCCCGTCATTATGGTGTATTGCGTCTAACGACGTGTTTCGCCGAGCGCCGTGCGCGCCATTGTGTCCAGCACGTCGGGGTGCTCGCCGATGGCGGGTTGCAGCGTGAAAGTGATGCCTGGGTGGCATGTGCGCAGCGTGTCCAGCAGGCGCGGCAGGTCTTCGCGCGCATGGCGGCCGGCGCCCAGGAACATGGGCCAGACGGTGACTGCGCGCCCGCCGTCGGCCAGCAGCGCCTGCACGGCGGTGGCCAAGTCGGGCTCGGTGAGTTCGAGGTAGGCGCAGGCCACGCGCACGCCCGGCGCCAGCGCCCGCATGCGGGCGGCCACGGCCTCGATCGGCGCGTGCCAGGCGGCGTCGCGCGAGCCGTGGGCAAACAGCACGATGCCGTGGCTCATTGCCTGAGCACCAGCCAGCCGAACGCGCCGAGCGAGAGCAGCGAGTAGATGATCCCGGGCGAGGCGGCGGCGATCCAGGGCTCCCAGTTGCGCAGGTTGCCGATGAAGCCGAACACGTTGTTCAGCAGGAAGAAGCTGATGCCCACCAGCACGCCCAGGAACACGTAGCCCGTGATGTTGCCGGAGCGGAAGTGCAGGTAGGCGAAGGGCAGCGCCAGCACCATCATCACCAGGCAGCTCAGCGGGTAGAACACCTTGCGCCAGAACTCGATCTCGTAGCGCTGCGCGCTCTGGCCGTTGTCGCGCAGGTGGTTGATGTACTGGAACAGGCCGATGGTCTGCATGCGGTCGGGGCTGAGCAGCGCGGCCGACACCATGCCGGGCGAGATGGTGGTGGCCCAGCGCCATTCGGGCAGGCGCAGGGCGGCCACCTGAGGCTGGCTGGCGGCGGCCTGGGCGTAGTCGCGGCGCTCGACGTCGTAGAGCAGCCAGGCGCCGTCGCCGCTGAAGCGCCCGCGCGCGGCCTTGAGGGTGGACAGCGGGCGGCCGGAGGGGTCGGCGAACTCGAAGATGCGGATGTTGCTCATGGTGCCGTCCGAGGCCAGCGCGCCCACGTTGACGGAGAAGCTGCGCGCGTCCTGCCGGTCCTTCATCCAGGCGCCGGTGCGGCCCACCGTGATGTCGCCCAGAAAGCGCGCCTGCAGGGCCTGCGCCGTGCGGTTGGCGGCCGGCGCCACGTAATCGCCCACCACGAAGGTCAGCGCCACGAAGGCCAGGCCCAGCGCCAGCAGCGTGCCCAGCGCGCGGCGCGGCCCGAGGCCGCTGGTGCGCAGGATGGTGTATTCGGAACTCTCGGCCAGCCGCGCCATCACGTAGATGGTGCCGATCAGCACCGCGATGGGCAGCAGCTCGTACAGGTGGTTCGGCACCTGCAGCGCCACGTAGGCCAGGGCGTAGGTCACGGTGTAGCCGCGCGAGGCACCCTCGCTCAGCTCGCCCAGCTGGTCGACGAAGTCGAAGAAGAAGAACAGCAGCAGGAAGGCCAGCGTCACGAAGCCGACCGCGCGCAGGATCTCGGCGTAGATCAGCCGGCGGATCGTCTTCATGCCGCGCTCTCCGCCGGCGCGGCGCGGGGCCGCAACCGGTTCAGCCAGTCGCCCTGGCGCGCCAGCAGCCAGCCCAGCGCCAGCGCGAAGATGCCGCCGTGCAGCAGCAGCAGGAAGGCCGGCAGGCCGATGCGCTGGTTGGCGATCCAGCTCTCGCCGACGCCGATCAGGTTGTAGTAGCTGGCAAAGGCGAACAGCGTGAAGATCAGGCTGGCGCTGCGCCCCACGCGCGGGTTCACGCGGGTCGCGGCCAGCGCGATCAGCACGCAGTTGAGCGCCGCCAGCGTCAGCCCCAGCCGCCACGACAGCTCGGCCAGGTTGCGCGCCGTGGGTTCGCGCAGCAGCGCGGGCGTGGACTTCATGCGTGGCGAATCGTTGGTGGTGGGGCCGATGGCGCGGTCGTTCACGCGGTTGCCGTACTCGGCGAACTCGCTGAGGCGCAGCTTGCCGGTGGCGGTCTCGGTTTCCAGCCGGTAGCCCTTGTCCAGCACCAGGAAGCGTTCGTCCTGCAGGGTGCGCAGCTGGCCGCTCTGGGCCGAGGTCACGGTCTCCCGGCCGCGCTCGGTGGAGGTGATGAAGATGTTGTTGCCGCTCTGGTCGTCGGCCGCGTCCTTGTCGATGAAGAACACGCGCTGGCCGCCCGCCGACTCGATGAAGCGCCCCGGCGCCACGCGCTCGATGTCGCCGCGGCCCTGGTAGCGGTCGCGCAGCTCGCGGATCTGCGCGTTGGACCAGGGCCAGACCAGCAGCGCCAGCACCGCCACCGCCAGCAGCACCGGCCAGGCGAAGCGCAACAGCGGCCGCGCGAACGAGGCCAGGCCCTGGCCGCTGGCGAACCACACCACCATCTCGCTGGCCGCGTACATGCGCGTGAGTGTGGCGGTGATGGCCACGAACAGGCTCAGCGTCAGGATGGTGGGCAGGTGGCCGAGCACGGTGAAGCCCATCACCAGCATCACCTCCGAGGGGTTCACGCGGCCGACGCTGGCCTGGCCGAGCGTGCGGATCAGCATCACCGTCATCACGATGGTGACCAGCACCACCAGGGTGGCGCCGAAGCTGCGGCCCAGCTCCTTGCGTAGGGAGGAATCGAATAACATCGGTCGAAAGGAAAACAACCTGTCGATTATGGACTTTCAGCTCAAATCCCTGCGCCTGGCCGAAGCCGCTGCCGCCAAGGCGCCCGCCCTGGTGGTGCTGGTGGCCGAGGGCTTTCAGCCCGGCGGCGACGCGCTGTCGGCGCTGATCCGGCGCGCCACCGATGGCGGCGACTTCAGGGCCGAGGCGGGCAGGCTGCTGGCCAGCTACGGCAGCGCCGGCCTCGCGGCCGAACGGGTGGTGCTGGCGGGCGTCGGCGACGGCTGCCCCGCGCGGGTGCGCAAGGCCGTGGCCGCCGCGCTCGGCGCGCTCAAGGGCGGCCCGGCCAAGGCGCTGACGCTGTGCTTCGCCCAAAGCCCCGCGCCCGAGGCGGTGGCTGCCGCCGTGCTGGCCGCCGCCGACACGGCCTACGTCTACACCGCCACCAAGGGCAAGGACGCGCGCAAGGACCAGCCCGCGCTGAAGCAGGTCACCGTCGGCGCGCCGGACGCCGCCGCCGCGCGCGGCGCCTTCGAGCAGGCCGTGGGCATCGCCGAGGGTGTGCGCCTGGCACGCGAATGGGCCAACCGTCCCGCCAACCACGCCACGCCCACGATGCTGGGCGAGGCCGCGCGCGCGCTGGCCAAGTCGCCGCGCATCGCCTGCGAGGTGCTGGGGCCGAAGGAGGTCGCCAAGCTGGGCATGGGCGCCTTCCGAGCCGTCGCCCAGGGTTCGGAGCAGGAGCTGCGCTTCATCGTGCTGCGCTACGGCGGCGCCGGGAAGGACGACGCGCCGGTGGTGCTGGTGGGCAAGGGCATCACCTTCGACACCGGCGGCATTTCGATCAAGCCCGCCGCCGAGATGGACGAGATGAAGTTCGACATGGGCGGCGCCGCCAGCGTGCTCGGCGTGTTCCGCGCGCTGGCCGAGCTGCAGCCGGCCGTGAACGTGGTCGGCCTGATCCCGGCCTGCGAGAACATGCCCGACGGCCGCGCCGTCAAGCCCGGCGACGTGGTCACCAGCCTGAGCGGCCAGACCATCGAGATCCTCAACACCGACGCCGAGGGTCGCCTGGTGCTGTGCGACGCGCTGACCTACGCCGAGCGCCTGAAGCCGCGCGCGGTGATCGACATCGCCACGCTCACCGGCGCCTGCGTGATCGCGCTGGGCGGCGTGCGCTCCGGCCTGTTCGCCACCGACGACGCGCTGGCCGAGGCCCTGCAAGCCGCCGGCGAGCAGGCGCTGGACCCTTGCTGGCGCCTGCCGCTGGACGACGAATACGCCGAGGGCCTGAAGACCAACTTCGCCGACGTCGCCAACGTCGCCGGCCGGGCCGCCGGCGCGGTGACGGCGGCCAAGTTCCTGCAGCGCTTCACCAAGGCCTACCCGTGGGCGCACCTGGACATCGCCGGCACCGCCTGGAAGAGCGGCGCGGCCAAGGGCGCCACCGGCCGGCCGGTGGGCCTGCTGGTGAACTACCTGCTGGGGCAGGCGGCGCCGAAGCCGGCCAAGCCCGCACCCAAGGCCGCGCGCAAGTCCGCGAAGCCGCGCTGAAGGCACCTTCGGCGCCGGCCGTCATGACGGAAGTGGCCTTCCATTTCAACGTGCCCGACAAGCTGGGCTACGCCTGCCGGCTGCTGCGCAAGGCGCATGCCGCGGGCGGGCCGGTGGGCGTGGTGGCGCCGCCGGAGACGCTGCGCCAGCTCGACGTCGCGCTGTGGTCGTTCTCGGCGCTCGACTTCATTCCGCACTGCGCCGCCGCCGCGCCGGCCGACGTGCTGGCCGCCACGCCCGTCGTGCTGGCCGCCGACTGCGCCGCGCTGCCGCATGCCGGCGTGCTGGTGCACCTGGGGGCCGAGGTGCCGGCCGGCTTCGAGCGCTTCGAGCGCCTGATCGAACTGGTCGGCACCGGTGACGACGACCGCGCCGAGGCGCGCCAGCGCTGGCGCCACTACGCGGACCGCGGCTACGCGATTCAGCGCCACGACCTGGCCTCCGCCGGGGGATGACATGGACACCGACGACGACCCGCCCAACCCCGCCACGCCGCGCTTCGTGCCGACGCTGACCGAAGTGGTCGGCGCGCGGGCTGATACCGAACCCGCGCCCGTGGGCTTGCCGACCCTGGCGTCCGAACTCGAATCCGACACCGGGGTCGATCTGCCGCTCGAACTGCCCGCCGGGCCGGCCGCCGCGCCGCTGCCGCCCTTCAGTCTCGAGGCCACGGCGGCCACCGTGCTGCAACGCATCGGTCCCGACCTGGACCGCCAGATCGGCGAGGCCATCGCCCGCGTGCTGCACGAACAGATGCTGGGCTTCCACGGCCGGGTGCAGAAGGCCGTGGCCGAAGTGGTGCGCGAGGCGGTGGTGAAGAACCTGGCGCAGGGCGCACCCGGCGCGGACGCCGGTAAAGGCCCTTAAATGGGGCGCCAGGGCTACTATCGTCTCCCCTGATCCGTCTGGCATGTGAATTGCGGTATTCTTCACAGTCTTTATTTCTCAATCCTTTGGAGGTCGTGGGTATGAATGCAAAGTTGACTTGGGTGGCAGTGTTGGTCGGCGCGTCTCTGGCGGCCGCGTGCGGCAAGAAGGAGGAGGCTCCGGCGCCCGCGCCCGCTGCCGCCCCGGCACCCGCCGCGGCGCCGGCGCCCGCCGCGGCAGAGGAGCAGGTGGTCAAGATCGGGCACGTCGCGCCCGTCTCCGGCCCGCAGGCTCACTACGGCAAGGACAACGAGAACGGCGTCCGCATGGCCATCGAGGATCTGAACGCCCAGAACGTCGTCATCGCCGGCAAGAAGATCAAGTTCGAGATCCAGGCCGAGGATGACGCCGCCGATCCCAAGCAGGGCACCGCCGCCGCGCAGAAGCTGTGCGACGCCAAGGTCGCCGGCGTGGTCGGCCACCTGAACTCCGGCACCACCATTCCGGCGTCCAAGGTCTACAACGACTGCGGCATCCCGCACGTCACCGGCGCGGCCACCAACCCCAACCTGACCAAGCCCGGCTACAAGACCACCTACCGCATCATCGCCAACGACAATGCGCTGGGCGCGGGGCTGGCCTTCTATGCCGCCGACGACCTGAAGCTGAAGAAAGTCGCCGTCATCGACGACCGCACGGCCTACGGCCAGGGCGTGGCCGAGGTGTTCAAGAACACCGCCAAGCAAAAGGGCATGGAGGTCGTGGACGAGCAGTTCACCACCGACAAGGCCACCGACTTCATGGCCATCCTGACGGCCGTCAAGGCCAAGAACCCCGACGCCATCTTCTTCGGCGGCATGGACCCGCAGGGCGGCCCCATGCTGCGCCAGATGGAACAGCTCGGCATGAGCAACGTCAAGTTCTTCGGCGGCGACGGCATCTGCACCGCCGAGATCGCCAAGCTGGCCGCCGGCGCCAAGACGCTGGGCAACGTGATCTGCGCCGAAGGCGGGGCTTCCATCCAGAAGATGCCTGGCGGCACCGAATGGAAGGCCAAGTACGACGCCAAGTACCCGGGTCAGTTCCAGGTCTACAGCCCGTACACCTACGACGCCACCATGCTGCTGGTCGACGCGATGAAGCGTGCCGACTCGTGGGATCCGGCCGTCTACACGCCCAAGCTGATCGAATCCGACTACCAGGGCGTCACCGCCAAGATCGCGTTCGAGCCCAATGGCGAGCTGAAGAACGCGGCCATCACGCTGTACAACTACGTGGACGGCAAGAAGACCCCGCTGAACTGATCCGCGCCGGGTTTTCATCCTCACCAAAAGGCCACCTTCCAGGGTGGCCTTTTTCGATTTACGCGCAGGAGGGCAGGAGGGCAGCATGAAAGCGCAACAATCCGCGAAGCCCGGCAGAGCGCGGTCCGCTGCCGCGGTGTGGCTGCTGGCGGCAGGCTTGGCTGCATGCGCCAGCCTGCCGGCACCGGTGGCCACCCACTGGCTCGACCAATGGGGCGACCGTGGCGAGCAGGTGTTCGCCCGCGACTACCACGCCTGCGGGCGCATGGTCGAGAACCACCGTGCCCGGCTGCCCTCGTGCATGCGATCGCGCGGCTGGCTGCTGATGGATTGATGCCGGCGCGGTGCGCGGTTGTCTGCCGGCGCGTTCCTGCCGAGGCCACCTTCGGGTGGCCTTCTTCATGGCGACGGCTTGTTCCAGCGGCTGGCGCGCAGCGCATGCGCCAGCGAGCGCTCGACGGGCAGCGGCTCGCCCGAGGCCCAGGCGGCGGCGATCTCGCCCGCCAGCACGGCCAGCGTCAGGCCGCGCGAGCTCAGCCCGGTCAGCACCCAGGGCGCTTCGTTTTCAATAGCTGCCGGCGCTTGTCCAGCGGGCGCTGGAGCCTGATTTGATGCAAATGCCGGTCCCACCGCCGGCAGCCGGTCGGGCACGGTGCAGCGCACGCCGGTCCAGGCTTGGGCGCGGCCGTCGTCCCACTGCGGGGCCAGCAGGGCGGCGGCGCGCGGCAGCAGCTCGGTCAGGCGCAGGCGGTTGGCGGCATGGTCGGCGGCGCTGGTGGCGGGCTGCGCATTGCCGCGCTCGAAGGTGGCGCCCGCCACCCACGTCGATCCAGCGGCGATCAGATGGCCGTGGCCGTTGACGGGGAAGGGTGGCAGCGCGGCGGCATCGTCCGGCACGGGGCCGAAGGCGACCTGGCCGCGCAGGGCGTGCAGCGGCCAGCCCTGCGCCTGGCCAGGAAACGAGGCTTCCAGCAGCGCGCGCGTACCGAAGCCGGCCGCCAGCGCCACCAGCGCGGCCTCTGCGAGCACCTGGCCGGCTTCGTCCAGCACCTGCCAGCCGCTGCCATGCGCGGCGACGCGCGCCACCCGCGCGCCGCCGACGAAGCGGATGCCCGGCGCGGCGAGCAGAGCGCGCACCAGCGCGGCGGGCCGCATCCAGCCAGCGCTGGCGTGCCAGAGGGCAGGATGGGTGTCGTCGTCCGGCAAGCCAATATGCGAGCGAAAAAGGCCGCTGGTGCCCGTGGATAGAGCGCTAGCAGCTATCGATTTAGTAGTATTCCAGCCCTCGGGCCGGCGCCGCTCGCCGGGTGCGTGGCGCTCCAGCACGCCGCTTTCGGCGAAGTCGATGCCGTCCCGCAGCAGCGCGCGGGCGCGCGCCAGCGTGGCGGCGCAGCCGGCGCGGGTGAGGCGCGAGAGCGGCCGGTCGTCGGGCGACACGTGCGGCGCGAACACGCCGGCCGGCAGCGCGCTGGCGCCGTCGGCGGGCTCGTGCCCTTCGCCCAGCACCGTCACCTGCCAGCCGCGCGCGGCCAGGGCGTAGGCCAGGCTGGCGCCGGCCAGCCCCGCGCCGACGATGGCGCAGCGGCCGGGGGCGGTGGCCAAAGGCAGCACCTCGCCTGGCCGGGCGCGGCGGCGCGGCAGGTGGCGTGGCGCGTAGCGGGCTGCCAGTGCGTGGCGCTTGGGCGGCAGGCCGGGCACGCGCGCGACGTCGAAACCGCAGGCCGCCAGCCGCTCGCGCACCTCGCCGGCCACGCACCAGGTGGCCGCGCGCGCGCCGGGGCGGCACAGGCGGGCGATGGCGCGCAGCACGTCGGCCGACCACATGGCGGGGTTCTTCTGGGGGTCGAAACCGTCGAGGAACACGCTGTCGAAGCGGCCCGTCAGCTCGGGCAGCAGGGCGCGCGCATCGCCCACGGCAAGCGTGAGCTGCACGGCGCCGCCGGCCAGCGCGATGCGGTGCAGGCCGGGCAGCAGGCCGCGCCACTGCGCCGCCAATTGTTCGGCCAGCGGATGCAGTTCAGGGAAAGGCGCCGCGCTGCGCAGGATGTCCGCCGCCTCGGGCGGGTGCGCCTCGACCGCGCTGTAGAACAGGCGCGCGGGCCGCTGCGGATCGTCCAGCCAGGCCCGCCATGCGGCGAGGAAATTCAGGCCCAGGCCGAAGCCGTTTTCCAGCAGCTGCCACACCGGCCGGCCGGCCCAGTCGGCGGGCGCATGGCCATCGGCCAGCAGGCCGCAGCCGCGCAGGAACACGTGGCGCGCCTGGTCGAGGCCCGTGCCCGCGCTGCGGTAGATGTCGCCGTAGCGCGGGCTGGCGGGCGTGCCGTCATCGCGCCAGTGGACGATAGCGGGCTCGGGGTTGCTATTCAATGTGTAGCTGCCAGCGCTTGACTGGCGGGCGCTGGAGGCTTATTTGGCCTAAAGATTCAAGCACTCGGCGGCACGTAGCCCGCTGCCTGGTCGGCGCCGCCGCCGAAGAAGTGGCTCTCCATCTGGCGCCTGAGGTAGTCGCGCGCGCGCTGGTCGGCCAGGTTCAGGCGGTTCTCGTTGACCAGCATGGTCTGGTGCTTCAGCCACTGCTGCCAGGCTTCCTTGCTGACGCTTTCCCAGATGCGCTTGCCCAGCTCGCCGGGGTAGGGGGGAAAGTCCAGTCCCTCGGCGTCCTTGCCGAGCTTGATGCAGTGAACGGTGCGTGCCATGTGGGGTTCCTTCTCGATGGCGCCGATTGTCCCCCATCGGCGCTGTGCGGCCATGCCACACTCGGGCGCATCCTCGCCGGCCGCACAGGAACCCGAGCCCATGCCCCTGCCTTTGCACACCCTCGACCCCGACCAGCTTGCCCGCGCGCTGCCCCTGCTGGACGACGAATGGCTGGCGCGCGACGCCGACCTGGCGCCCGCGCTGCCCGTGGTGCTGGCGCGCGGCGTGGGTCAGGACTGGCACAAGGCCGGCACCTTCCGCCACCACCTGGCGGGCGTGGCGCGCTCGCTGGCGCTGTGGCGGCAGCCGCGCGACGTGCGCCTGCTGGGGCTGCTGCACAGCGTGTACGGCAACGCCTTCGTCGATCTGGTCAAGTTCGACGCCGCCACCGAGCGCGGGCGCCTGAAAGCGCTGGTGGGTGATTCGGCCGAGGAACTGGTCTACCAGTTCTGCACCGCCTCGCGCCGCCAGTTCACCGAGCAGGCGCTGGCCGGCCAAATCGAGCCCGACGGCCGCATGCACCTGCTGACCAACGCCGGCGAGCCCGTCACGCTGGCGCCGGCCACCGTGGCGGCCTTCCTCGTCGTCAGCATGGCCGACACCATCGAGCAGTGGTTTAGTTGGCAGGACGACATCTACTCGCGCTTTCCGGCGCCCAACCACCACCGGCCGCAGGCGGTGCACTGGATGGCGGCGCTCTGGCCCGGGCCGATGCGCCCGAGCGGCCGCATGCTGCACCAGATCAACCGGCTCGGCCTGGCGCTGCAACACCCGGCGCTGCAAGGGCTGCTGCCCATGCCGCCGGTGTTCGAGCACTGCACGCGGACTTTAAGCGCGGGCGACGACGCGGCCGCCGCGTCGCTGTACTGGTCCGTCATCCAGCAGGACCAGCCGCTGGTGGACCTGGACGTCGCCACCGGCGTGCTGGAGCAGGCCGTGCGCTGCAACCCCTGGGTGGGCGAGCCGCAGATGGTGCTGGCGCAGCTCTACCTCAGCGCCGGCCGCCGCGAGGATGCAGCCGCCGTCGCCCGCAGCGCGCTGCAATGCATGGCCTGCTGGGGCAACGCCTGGGACAAGCGCGTGCAGTGGGACGCCTGGCTGGCCTGGACGCGCATCCTGCTGCAAGGCGCCACGGCCGAGGGCGAAGGGCAGGGCGCCTGGCCCGAGTGCCTGGACAAGCTGAACAACGTGGCGCTGCGGCCGGGGGCGGTGTGAGGCCGTCGTAGGGGCTGCGCGCCAGTCAAGCGCCAGCAGCTACAAAAACAAAAGCGGCAGCCCGAGGGCTGCCGCTGTTGCATGGGGTGCTTCAATGCGCCCCCACCTTGCCGCTGCCGTCGTGCATCCAGCGCGCGTGCTGGGGGGCTTTCTTGGTGCGGTCCCATTCGTTGAGCATGTCCCACTTGACGTCGTCCAGCGCCTTGTCCATCTCGGGCGTGGAGGTGTTGACGGCCAGTTCCAGCCGGTGGCCGGAGGGGTCGCGGAAGTAGATGGACTTGAAGATGGTGTGGTCGGTGGGGCCGACGACCTCGATGCCGTCGGCTTCCATGCGCGCCTTGACGGCCAGCATGGAGTCGAGGGAGTCGGCCTTGATGGCCAGGTGCTGCGTCCAGGCCGGCGTGTTGGCGTCGGCGGGGGAGAGCATCTCGGCCTTGGTGGGCAGCTCGAAGAAGGCCAGGATGTTGCCGCCGCCCAGGTCCAGGAAGATGTGCATGTACGGGTCGGGCTCCTTGGTGGAGGGCACCTCGTTCTCGGCGATGGCCAGGATGAAGTCCGCGCCTAAGTATTTCTTGTACCACTCCACGGTTGCCTTGGCGTTCTTGCAGCGGTAGGCGACGTGGTGGACGCCGTTGAGCAGGGGCATGAGAGTCTCCTTGGGGTGTGAAGAGGGGGAGAGAATGAAACGCCTTCGCGGGTGAGGCGATCAGGCGGACACGGCGGTACGGTTGCCCATGACGCGTTGCAACGCTTCGCGCAAAACCTGATCGTCGTCTGGTGCGCAGATCGCCGCGATGTGAGCGTCGGGACGCACCACCCAGACTTCACTCGGTCGGGCTTGCAGGGCTTGCTGCAGGGCACCTTCGGCGTCGATGTCGGCGATGCGCAGGATGCGCAGCGGCGCGGCGATGGCGCCTTGCGTCGTCTCGCGCAGCCTGGCCAGGTCCACCGCGCTGCCGGCCAGCAGCAGCAGGCCGTCGCGCGCCACCTGGCGCAGGCGCGTGCAGTCCGTGCCTTCGATGCGTACCGGCACGTCGGGCAGCGCGACGCCGGGCGCGGGCGGCGGTACGTGGCCGCGCGGCGGGCGGCCGGCGAAGGGGCGCGCGGGGTCGGGCGTAGTGAGCGGCGAGTCGACGTACCAGAAGGGCTCCGACAGACGGCCCGAGTCGATCTGGGCATGCACGGACGGATCGGTCAGCGCCGCTGTCAGGCGTTCGACGCGGATGCGTTGTTGATCTTCGGTCTGCGGCACCAGGAAGTCCATGGTCTTGCCGGTGACCTCGATGTTCTCGCGCGAGGCGGCGCAGCGCTCGCTGTCGTAGCTGTCCAGCAGGGCGTCTTCGGCCCAGCCGCGCAGCACGAAGGCCAGCTTCCAGGCGGCATTCTCGGCGTCCATCACCCCGGTGTTGAGCCCGCGCGCACCGAACGGTGAGACGATGTGGGCAAAGTCGCCAGCCAGCAGCACGCGTCCCACGCGCATGCGATCGACCATGCGCGAGTGGAAGCGGTAAACCGATTTCCAGACGATCTCGTAGGGCTTGTCGCCGATGATCTGGCGGATGCGCGCGTCGAGCGCGCCGCTGGCCTCTTCCTGCTCGATGTCGTAGTCGCCCGGCACCTGCCAGTCGATGCGGAAGGTCGAACCGGGGCAGGGGTGGATCAGCACCTGTCGGCCGGGGTTCCACTCGGGGTCGAAGTAAAAGCGCCGCTCGCGCTCCCAGCCCGGCAGGTCGGCGCGGATGTCGCAGATCAGGAACTTGTCGTCGAAGCTGCGGCCGTCGAACGTGACGCCGAGCTGGTGGCGCAGCTCGCGTGGCGCGGAGCCGGCGGCGACGATGGCGTAGGGCGCGCGCACGGTCACCAGCGTGCCGTCGGCGCGGCGGCAGTGCAGCGCGACGCCCTCGGCGCTTTGCTCGATCTGCTCGACGCCGTGGTCCCACAGCGGCGTGATGCGGGCCACCGCCGCGATTTGTTCGTCCAGCAGTTCCTCGGTGCGGGTCTGCGAGATGTTGACGAAGGGCGGGAACACCGAACGCCCGGTGTCGATGAAGGGCTGTGTGAACAGCGTCGCGTCCTTGTACAGGGTGGTGGCGCGGTCCCAGGTGAGGCCTTCGGCGGCAATCTTGTGGCCGACGCCGACCGACTCCCACACGTCGAGCACGTCGCGCTGCTGGCAAATGGCCTTGGAGCCAATGGCGTCGCGCTGCGGCCGGCGATCGACCACGATGCAGTCGATGCCCCAGCGTGCCAGCAGCAGGGCGGCGGTCTGGCCGACCGGGCCGTTGCCCACGATCACCGCCTGGGTGTGGTGCTCGGTCGTTTCCGGATGAGAAGCAGGGATGTTCATGGTTTTGTCTCCTCAGTGCCTGCCAAAAAGAACTCGGGTCAGGCTTGCAGCGCGTGCCACATCTGCTGGTCGCGCTCGGCCGTCCAGATGCGCGGGTCGCGGATGCCGCTGGCCTCGTCGTGCGCGCGGGTCACGTCGAAGGGCAGGCAGTGCTCGTAGATGAAGACCTGGGCGAACTTCGGGTCCATCGCCTGGCGGGTGTGCTTCATGCAGGCGTTCAGGTCCATGCCCTGGGCCACCGCCTCCTGGGCGCTGCGGTACAGCGTGCTGACGAAGTCGCGCGTGTAGGCCAGGCCCTTGTTCACGGCCTCGGGCGTCATCAGCGTGGGCCCGCGGCCGGGCACCAGCTTGTCGAACTTCATGGCGGCCAGGTTGTCCAGCGTCTGCGGCCAGTCGGCCAGGTAGGCGTCGCCGGTGTAGCAGGCGGCGTCGGCCTCGACCAGGTCGCCGGAGAAGCAGATGTTCTGCGAAGGCAGGTAGACGATGGCGTCGCCCTTGGTGTGGCCGCGGCCGATCTGCTTGATCTTCACTTCGAGCTTGCCCAGCCACAGCGTCATCTCGCCCTGGAACGTCATGGTCGGCCAGGTCAGGCCCGGCACGCTCTCCACGGCCTGGAACAGGCGCGGGAAGCGGCCGATCTCGGAGTCCATGTCCTGCTGGCCGCGCTCGACGATCAGGTCGTAGGTGTCCTGGCTGGCGATGATCTGCTGCAAGCCCTCGGCCTTGTAGCCGCTGGCGCCCAGCACGCGCACCGCGTGGTAGTGCGTGAGCACCACGTACTTGATGGGCTTGTCAGTGATCTCGCGGATCTTGCGGATGACGCCCTGCGCGGCCACGGGCGTGGCGGTGGCGTCGATGATCATCACGCCGTCGTCGCCGATGATCACGCCGGTGTTGGGGTCGCCCTCGGCGGTGTAGGCGTAGGCGTTGTCGCTGAGTTTGTCCCAGCTGATCTGCTTTTCTTCCAGGTCGGCGTGGGAGGCGAATTTCTTGTCGGACATGAGGCTTGTCTCCTTGGGTGGGTGTTGAAATGGATTGTGTGTTGATTTTTGCTATTCGTCAATAGATTCGACAATGTTTAATTTACAAAAGTCAGTCGATGTATCACCCACAGGGGTATGGATACACCTGCTGACGTAGCGAAAGGTAGTACAGGCGGATACCTCCTCAGAATCGACCGAGGCGATGCTGGATACCCAGGCCAGTGCCGCTGTCACCACGATCCGTTTCCATTCATCGAGGAGGAGTCCACCTATGTCATGGCGCATGTCACGCCCCGTCCTGGCCGCTCTCGCGGCTGCCCTGGGCGCCGCCGCGCCGGCCGTTCACGCGCTCGACTGCGCGCGGCTGGCCACGCCGGTCTACCAGTCCGTCAACCCGTCGTCACAGGCCAACCTGCTGACCCGCTGGCCCACTGAAATCGAAAGCGCCCGCGCCAGCCACGGCTTTACCGACGTGCGGGGTGAGGTCTTCAAGGCCGCCACGGCGGCCGGCGACGGTCTGCTGCCGGTGCACCGGCTCTATCGGCCGGGCAGCAACGACTTCGTCTGGATCGCCCACCAGGCCGAGATCGCCAACGCCGTGGCCCGCTATGGCTACGTGGACCACGGCGTCAACTTCTACGCCGCCGCGGCACCGGCCACCTGCGCGCAGCCGGTGTTCCGCCTGCAGAAGGGCGCCATGCACCGCCACGCCACCACCGAGGCCGAGCGCGACGCCCTGGTGGCCGCCGGCTGGCGCTATGAACTGGTGAGCTTCTACGCCGCGCGCGGCACCAGCACGCCGCTGGTGGTGGAGACGAAGTTCTCGATCGCCATGATCCCCGACACCCAGAACGAGGCGCAGGCGCTCTACCCCGGCAGCACCGCGCGGCGGCTGAACGACTGGCGCATCCAGATGCGCAACCAGTGGCTGGTGACGCAGCGCGAGCCGCTCAAGCTGGCCTTCGTCGGCCACACGGGCGACCTGGTGAACTGGGGAGAGACCGAGGTGCCCGAGGCGCCGCAGTACGCCGAGCACCAGTACAAGGTGGCCTCGGCCGGCATGGGCGTGCTGGGGACGGCCGGCATCCCGTACGCCATTGCGCTCGGCAACCACGACACCCGGGCCGTGTGCGCCGGCGGCAGCGCCTGCCCGAACCAGAGCGCGCACGACAACGTGCGCCTCTCGCCGCTGTTTAACCAGTACTTCGCCGGCAAGTTCACCGCGCTGGCGGGCCAGATGACGGCGGGCGAACTGCAGAACCACTACAGCCTGTTCGAGGCCGGCGGGCTGAAGTGGCTGGCGCTGGTGGTCGAGTTCATGCCGCGCCAGGAGGCGGTCAACTGGGCGCGCGAGGTGATCGCGGCGCACCCGCAGTACAACGTGATCGTGATGACGCACGCCTTCCTCGACGGCAGCGGCAACGTCATCACCGGCAACGACGGCTATGGCGACAAATCGCCCGCCCACCTGTGGGACACGGCGCTGAAGATGTACGCCAACGTGAAGTTCGTGTTCTCGGGCCACACCGGCACCCAGGCGCGCCGCACGCTGGCGGGCACCAACCAGAACCGGGTGGAAGCTTTCAACCAGACCTTCCACGACAGCACGGCCGCGCCGGTGCGCATCGTCGAGATCGACGCCGCCGCGGGCAGCGGCAGCAGCTACGTGGTGCGCCCGGCGCGTTACGAGAACAACGCCACGGTGATGGTGGAGCAGCCGGCGCGCGAGTACGAGGTCACGTTCGACGGCATGGCTTTCGTGCGTTGAGGCCGGCCGCTCAGGCCGTCGTCTGGCCGTCGTGGCCGAGGCGGCGCGACACGTTGCCCGCGTGCTCGCGCAGCATGCGGCCGGCGGGGCCGTCGATCTCGGCGTCGAACACGCCGTGCGGGCCGATCATGGTCATCACCAGGGCGATGCGGCCGGCGGCGTCGAACACCGGCGCGCACAGCGTGTTCACGCCCGGCTGCGGCATCGACAGCCCGCGCCCCATGCCGGTGGCGCGGATCTCGGCCAGCATGCGACTCACCTCCGGCGAGTCGAAGGCGCCGTTGGCGCCGCCCACCACGCGGCGGTGCTCGTCCTCCAGCATGGTGCGCACCATCGGCTCGGGCAGGTAGGCGGCGAACACGCGGCCGGTGATGGTGTTGAACACCGACATCACCGTGCCCACGCGCAGGTTCACGTGCAGCGGGTAGCGCGGCTCGTCCAGCCGCACCACGGTCGGCCCCAGGTGGCCCCACACGGCCAGCGCCACGCTCAGGTCGGCGCGCGCGGCCAGCAGGGCGGCTTCCTGGCTGGCCTCGGTCAGCGGGTCGAGCTGCTGCAGGGCGGCCAGGCCCATTTGCAGTGCGGCGGGGCCGAGTTCGTAGTGGCCGGTCAGCGGGCTCTGCTTGACCATGCCGGCCGCCATGAAGCTGACCAGGTACGGGTGCGCCTTGCCGGGCGGCATGCCGGCCAGCTGGGCCAGTTCCTTCAGCGGCAGCGGGCGGCGCTGCTCGGTCAGCGCGCGCAGCACGCGCATGCCGACCTCGATGGACTGTATGCGGCGCTGGCGCCTGGGTTCGCCGGAGTCGCTTTCGGGGGGCTGGGAATGGGCCATGCGGCGATTATCCCTACCCGATTTCGGGTGGCCCCGCCGGTGCCGGGCCATCGCGAAAGCGGCGAAGATCGCCGGCTTCCATATCCAACGCATCGCCAAGGAGTTCATTCATGAGCCAACTCAACATCGCCATCGTCGTCGGCAGCCTGCGCAAGGACTCGTTCAACCGCCAGTTCGCCCAGGCGCTGGCGAAGCTGCTGCCGGCCGGCGTGACGGCCAGTTTTCCGCGCATCGACGACCTGCCGCTCTACAGCCAGGACGACGACGCCGACCAGGCGCCGCAGGTCAAGCGCCTGCGCGAGGAGATCAAGGCCGCCGCCGGCGTGCTGTTCGTCACGCCGGAATACAACCGCTCCATCCCCGGCGTGCTGAAGAACGCCATCGACCACGCCTCGCGCCCCTGGGGCCAGAGCGTGTGGATCGGCAAGCCCTCGGCCGTGGCCGGCGTCTCGATCAGCCCGGTCGGCGCGGCGCTGGCGCAGCAGCACCTGCGCAACATCCTGGCCGCCCAGTCCTCGCCCACGCTGCCGGGCAACGAGATGTTCATCCAGTGGAAAGACGACCTGGTGGTGGACGGCGAGATCGGCCCCGCCAGCAAGGAATTCATGCAGAAGTTCGTCGATGCCTTCATGACCTGGGTCAAGAAGGTGGGCTGAGGGATTGAGGGTAAAATCGGCCTCCAGCGCTTGCCAGTAAAGCGCCATAAGCTATCAAATCGGTAGCAAAAGACGGAGAAGTTCCTTGCTTGGCACCCTGCTCGACCGACCCCGCCGCGTGTTCGGCGCCATCGCGCTGATCTGCGCGGCGATGCTGGCCTTCGGCATCCTCTACCTCCAGAACGTCGTCGGGCTGGAGCCGTGCCCGATGTGCATCGTGCAGCGCTACTGCCTGATCCTGGTGGGGGTGTTCAGCGCGCTGGCGGCGCTGTCCCGCGGCCGGGGCGGGCAGCGCCTGTGGGGGCTGCTGGGCGTGGGCATCGGCGCGTTCGGCGCCTTCACGGCGGCGCGCCAGAGCTGGCTCCAGTGGTACCCGCCCGAGGTGGCCACCTGCGGGCGCGACCTGTTCGGCATGATCGAATCGTTCCCGCTCCAGCGCGCGATCCCGATGATCTTCAAGGGCAGCGGCGATTGCAGCGCGGTGGACTGGACGTTTCTGGGCGGCACCATCGCCAACTGGTCGTTCGTTTGGTTCGTCGTCTTCATCGTCGCCACCCTGGCGATGCTGCTGAAGCGCCCGCGCGCGGGCGGTGGTGTCTATCCGGCCTGAGCACGGCCTGCGCGGGGTGGGGATCAAACCCGCCTGACCAGCCGCAGGAGCACGATGAGAATCACCGCGCCCAGCGTCGCCACCACGATGCTGCCCAGCAGCCCGCCGCCCACCGCGCCCCCCAGCGAACCGAACAGAAACCCGCCGAGCAGGGCGCCCAGGATGCCGACGACCATGTCGCCCACCACGCCGTAGCCGCCGCCCTTGACCAGCATCCCCGCCAGCCAGCCGGCCACCAGGCCGACGATCAGGAACCAGACGATTTCCATGTCATTTCTCCTTTTTGAGTTGAACACGTGGGGCGGTCTGGAATGCTTTGCGTGTCGCCAGTACCGCGCCGCACGGGTTCACTCTAGGCTGGGGTTCGTGCACTCGCCGTAGGAAAAATGCGCGCCGCCGTGCCGGAGGGGCGGCGGTGTGCGCCGTGGGGCGTGCCTCAGGCCACCAGCACCCGCTCCACCACGCGGTCGTCGCCCAGCACGATCAGCGAGAACAGCAGTTCCTCCAGGCTCTGCGCGTGCGCGGTCTTGCGCGCCAGCAGCGGCGTGGCCTGGGGGTTGAGCACCACCACGTCGGCCTCGGTGCCCGCTTGCAGGGTGCCGACCACGCCGGCCAGCCCCAGCGCGCGCGCCGCGCCGCCGGTGGCGTTCCACCACAGGCGCGAGGGCGGCAAGGACAGGCCCGGCTTGGTCTGGCCCTCGCGCCCCACGCAATAGGCCGCCAGCATGGTGTGGAAGGGGCTGAAGCTGGTGCCACCGCCCACGTCGCTCGCCAGGCCGTGGCGCATGCCGATGCGCTCGGCGCCCGCGTAGTCGAAGAAGCCGCTGCCCAGGAACAGGTTGCTGGTGGGGCTGACGGCGGCCGCCGCGCCGGTCTCGCGCATCAATTGCCGGTCGGCGTCGTCGAAGTGGATGCAGTGGGCGTAGACGGCGCGTTCGCGCATCAGGCCGAAGCCCTGGTACACGTCGAGGTAGGAGCGCGCCTGGGGAAACAGCTCGCGCGCCCAGCGCACTTCGTCCTTGTTCTCGGCCACGTGCGAGTGGATCCAGGTGCTGGGGTAGCGGGCGGCCAGTTCGCCGGCGCCGCGCAGCTGCGCCTCGCTGCTGGTCGGCGCGAAGCGCGGCGTGATGGCGTAGCCCAGCCGGCCCTGGCCGTGCCAGCGCCGGATCAGCGCCTCGGTGTCGATCAGGCTCTGCCCGGTCTCGTCGCGCACGCCGTCGGGCGAGTGGCGGTCTTGCAGCACCTTGCCGCCCATCATGCGCAGGCGGCGGCGCCGCGCTTCGGTGAAGAAGGCGTCCACCGACGCGGGGTGCGAGGTGCAGAAGGTCAGCGCGGTGGTCACGCCGTGGCGTTGCAGCTCGTCCAGGAAGAAGCCCGCCACCTCGGCGGCGTGCGCCGGGTCGGCGAAGCGTGCCTCGGCCGGGAAGGTGTAGCGCTCCAGCCAGGGCAGCAGCCCGTCCGCCGGCGCGCCGATGATGTCGGTTTGCGGGTAGTGGACGTGCATATCGATGAAGCCGGGCGCCAGGATGCGCCCCGGCCAGTGCGTGACCGCCGCCTGCGGGTGGCGCGCTGCGACCTCGCGGTGCGGCCCGGCGTCGACCACGCGCTGCACGCCATCCTGGTCGGGGGCGGTGACCAGCAGGCCGTCGTCGTCGAACAGCGCCTCGCCTTCGGGCGAGAAGCGCAGCAGGCTGGCGCGGTAGGCGTGCATGGGTTTCAGTGCCCCCCGATGTAGATGAACTTGAACAGGAACACGCCGCCGATGATCCAGACCATCCAGTGCACTTCCCGGGCCTTGCCGGTGAACAGCTTCAGCACCGCGTAGGTGATGAAGCCGAACGCCAGGCCGTTGGCGATGGAATAGGTGAACGGCATGGCCAGCGCGGTCACGGTGCCGGGGATGACCTCGGTGGTGTCGCCCCAGTCGAGTTCCGTCAGCTCGCGCAGCATCAGGCAGGCGACGAAGAACAGCGCGGGGGCCGTGGCATAGGCTGGCACCACGCCGGCCAGCGGCGCGATGAACAGGCAGGCCAGGAACAGCACGGCCACCGTCACGGCCGTGAGCCCGGTGCGCCCGCCCGCCTGCACGCCCGAGGCGCTCTCCGCGTAGGCCGTGGTGCTCGACGTGCCCAGCAGCGCGCCCGCGAAGATGGCGCCGCTGTCGGCCAGCAGCGACTTGTTCAGCCGCTCCATCCTGCCCGGCACCAGCAGGCCCGCGCGCTTGGCCACGCCCATCAGCGTGCCGGTGGCGTCGAACAGCTCGACCAGGAAGAACACCAGCACCACGTTCAGGATACCGCCGGTCAGCGCCGCCTTGATGTCCAGTTGCAGGAAGGTTGGCGCGATGGAGGGCGGCGCCGAGAACACGCCGCGGAACTCGTTGCCGCCGAAGAAGAACGAGGCGATGGTCACGGCCACGATGCCGATCAGGATGGCGCCCGGCACCTTGAGCTTGTCCAGCGTCACGATCAGCACGAACCCCAGCACCGCCAGCACCACCTGCGGCGTGTGCAGGTCGCCCAGCGTGACGAAGGTGGCCGGCGAGGCGGCGACGATGCCCGCGCTCTTGAGCGCGATCAGCGCCAGGAACAGGCCGATGCCCACCGTGATCGCGAGGCGCAGCGAATGCGGAATGGCGCGGATGATGAGCCCGCGCAGCCCGAACAGCGTCATCGCCAGGAACAGGCAGCCCGAGATGAACACCGCGCCCAGCGCCGCCTGCCAGGTGAAGCCCATTTGCAGCACCACGACGTAGGCGAAGTAGGCGTTCAGCCCCATGCCCGGCGCCAGCGCGATCGGGTAGTTGGCGTACAGGCCCATGATGGTGGTGCCCAGCGCGGCGATCAGGCAGGTGGCGACGAACACCGCGTCCTTGGGCATCCCCGCGTCCCCCAGGATGGAGGGGTTGACGAAGATGATGTAGGCCATCGTGAGGAAGGTGGTCAGGCCGGCCAGCAGTTCGGTGCGCACCGTGGTGCCGTGCTCCCGCAGCTTGAAGACGCGTTCGATCCAGTTCATCGGGAATTTCCTTCTTGGGGGTGGTTTTTGGCGGGATGCGGGGGCGGCGGCAGGCGTATGGGTTGTCCACGACGCCGCGCATCACCCGCGATGCATGAAGTCGGACCGATCACGCCGTCTCCATTGGCGGGAGATGCCCGGGGAGAAGGGCCTGTGCAGCGCGCGGACGTGACGTGCTTCACTTCAGGGCCACGGACTTCAGCCGCGCTGCACGGCGGTGATGGCGCGCAGGATGGCCTCGCTGGTGGCGGGCGCCGACAGCGGCGGCTCGGCCTGCGGCCCGCCCATGGCGGCCACCGCGTCGCGCAGGGCGAAGAACACCGAGAAGGGCAGCAGCAGCGGTGGCTCGCCGCCGGCCTTGCTGCGGTGGATCGAGTCCATGACGTTGTCGCCTTCGAAGAGGCGCACGTTGAAGACCGGCGGGCAGTCGTTGGCGGTGGGAATCTTGTAGGTGCTGGGCGCGTGCGTCAGCAGCAGGCCGCTGGCGGGGTGCCAGACCAGCTCCTCCATGGTCAGCCAGCCCATGCCCTGGATGAAGGCGCCCTCCACCTGGCCGATGTCCACCGCCGGGTTGAGCGAGCGGCCGACGTCGTGCAGCACGTCGGCGCGCAGCAGCTTCCATTCACCGGTGAGGGTGTCCACCAGCACCTCGGCGCAGGCGGCGCCGTAGGCGAAGTAGTAGAAGGGGTTGCCCTGCATCCGGGCGCTGTCCCACGACAGGCCGGGCGTGGCGTAGAAGCCGTCGGACCAGAGCTGCACGCGGTCCACGTAGGCGTCGGCCACCAGCGCCGCGAAGTCCAGCGCCTTGCCGTTCGCGTGCACCTGGTCGTTGGCGAAGCGCACGTCCTCGGCCCGGCCGCCGTGGCGGGCGGCGGCGCAGGCGGCCAGGCGCTCGCGGATCTGGCGCGCGGCGTCCTGCGCGGCCTTGCCGTTCAGGTCAGAGCCCGTGGAAGCGGCGGTGGCCGAGGTGTTGGCGACCTTGCTGGTGTCGGTGGCGGTGACGCGCACGCGCTCGAAGCCCACGCCCAGCTCGTGCGCTACCACCTGCGCGACCTTGGTGTTCAGGCCCTGGCCCATCTCGGTGCCGCCATGGTTCACCAGGATCGAGCCGTCGGTGTAGACGTGCACCAGCGCGCCGGCCTGGTTGAAGTGCTTGACGTTGAAGCTGATGCCGAACTTCACCGGCGTCAGCGCCAGCCCGCGCTTGAGCACCGGGCTGCCGGCGTTGAAGGCGGCCGCGGCGGCGCGGCGCGCGCGGTAGTCGCTGCTGGCCTCCAGTTGGTCCACCAGTTCGTGGATCACGTTGTCGCGCACGGGCTGCAGGTAGGGCGTGACGTTGCGCTCGCCGGCCGGGGAAGCCGAGTCCCGGCCAGGACTCGGGCCGTAGAAGTTGGCGCGCCGAACGTCCAGCGGGTCGCGTTCCAGCCGGCGCGCGATGCCGTCCAGGATGTACTCGATGGCGATGGCGCCCTGCGGGCCGCCGAAGCCGCGGAAGGCAGTGTTGCTCTGCGTGTTGGTCCTGCCGCAGTAGCCATGCATGGCGACCTCGGGCAGCCAGTAGGCGTTGTCGAAGTGGCACAGGGCGCGCGTCATCACCGGCGCCGACAGGTCGGCCGAGTGCCCGGCGCGCGAGACCATGGTGACGGCCGCGCCCAGCACGCGCCCCTCGTCGTCGTAGCCCACCTCGTATTCGTACCAGAAGCAATGGCGCCGGCCGGTGATCAGGAAGTCGTCGTCCCGGTCCAGGCGCAGCTTGACCGGGCGCTGCAGCAGGCGGGCCGCGACGGCCGCCACGCAGGCGAACAGGGCCGACTGCGATTCCTTGCCGCCGAAGCCGCCGCCCATGCGGCGGCACTCCACCAGCACCGCGTGCGCCGGCACGCCCAGCGCGTGCGCCACCAGGTGCTGCATCTCGCTGGGATGCTGGGTGGAGCAATGCACGTGCATGGCGCCGCCCTCCCTGGGGACGGCGTAGCTGATCTGGCCCTCCAGGTAGAACTGCTCCTGCCCGCCCACGTCCAGGCTGCCTTGCAGGCGGTGCGGCGCGGCGGCGATGGCGGCGCGCACGGCGGCTTCGTCGCCGCCGCTGGCGCTGCGCACCAGGTGCATGGGCGGCACCACGTACTGGCCGTGTTCATGGGCCTGCTGCGGCGTCAGCACGGGCGCCGCCGCCTCCACGCGCAGCACCTTCTTGGTCAGCGCGGCGGCGCGGCGCGCCTGCTCGCGCGTGCGCGCCACCACGGCGAACACGGGCTGGCCGAGGTAGCGGATCTCGCCGTCGCACAGGATCGGGTCGTCGTGCACGATGGAGCCGCAATCGTTGGCGCCGGGGAGGTCGGCGGCCACCAGCACCCGCACCACGCCGGGCAGGGCGCGCACGGCGGCCAGGTCGATGCCGAGCAGCCGGCCGGCGGCCACCGGCGCCAGGCCCAGCGCGCAGTGCAGCGTGCCGGCCAGTTCGGGCAGGTCGTCGATGTAGGCGGCGCTGCCGGCCACGTGCAGCGCGGCCGATTCGTGCGGGCGGCTGATGCCCACGCGCGCGCCGCCTTCCTGGGCGCGCGCCTCGGCCTCCACGTCGAGCCGGGCGGCCTGGTTGTCGCGGTAGCCGGCGAAGGGCTCGGCCGCGCGCAGCAGGTGGTCGGCAACGGGCTTGTTCATGGCGGGTCCTCTCTAGGCGGGCGCGTGCGGCATGGCGCTGAACACGCTGGTGGCGGCGGCGGGCAGCGGCGCGTCGGGGCGGGTTTCCAGCCACAGGCGCTGCAGCAGGTTCTGCGCCACCTGCAGGCGGTAGGCGGCGCTGGCGCGCATGTCGGTGAGGGGTTGGAAGTCCTGCGCCAGCGCCTGCTGCGCGCCGCGCACGCTGTCCTGCGTCCATGGCTGGCCGGCGAGGGCGGCCTCGGCCCGCGCGGCGCGGCGCACGGTGGCGGCCATGCCGCCGTAGGCCAGGCGCACGCTGCGCACCGTGGCGCCCTCCAGCTCGATGGCCAGGCCGGCGCACAAGGCCGAGATGTCGCAGTCGAAGCGCTTGCTGATCTTGTAGCCGCGCACCTGCCGGCCGAACGCGGCCAGCGGCACCACGATGGCCTGCACGAACTCGCCCTCCTGCAGGGCGTTCTTCATGTAGTCCAGGTAGAAGTCGGTGAGCGGCAGGCGCCGCACCGCATTGCCACACCGCAACTCCAGCGCGGCGTCCAGCGCCATCAGGATGGGCGGCGCATCGCCGATGGGCGAGCCGTTGGCCACGTTGCCGCCCATGGTGCCGGCGTGGCGGATGGGCAGCGAGGCGAAGCGCAGCCACACGTCGATAAGCGCGGGGGCGCGCCGCACCAGCGCGCGCCAGGCGTCTTCCAGCGAGGCGCCGGCGCCGATGCGCAGCTCGCCCGCCGTTTCCTCGATGCGGCGCAGCTCGGCCACGCCGCCGAGGTAGATCAGGTCGCCGACGTCGCGGAACTGCTTGTTCACCCACAGCCCGATGTCGGTGCTGCCGGCCAGCAGGCGCGCCTGCGGCTTGGCGGCGCGCAGGGCGGCCAGCTCGTCCAGCGTGGCGGGGGCGTGGAAGTGGTCCACGCGCGGGCCGGCGGGCGTGGCCAGCGGCGCGGCGTAGTCGAGCGCGCGTTCGCGGCGCAGCTCGCGCAGTGCCTGGGCGGTGGCGGCACTGTCCAGCGGCACGGCGGGCAGGTCGAACATGCGCTGGCCGGCGTCCAGGATGGGGCGGTAGCCGGTGCAGCGGCACAGGTTGCCCGACAGCTCGTCGGCCAGCTGCTGGCGCGTGGGCTGGGTGCCAGCCTGGCGGTGCTGCTCGTAGCTGGACCAGAGCGACATGACGAAGCCGGGGGTGCAGAAGCCGCACTGCGAGCCGTGGCACTCCACCAGGGCCTGCTGCACCGGGTGCAGCGCGGCCGGGTCGGCGGCGGGGCGCGGCAGGTCTTCCACGGTGAACAGCGCTTTGCCGTCCAGCGTGGGCAGGAACTGGATGCAGGCGTTGACGCTGGACAGGTGCAGGCGGTCCTGCGCGTCCAGCTCGCCCAGCACCACGGTGCAGGCGCCGCAGTCGCCTTCGTTGCAGCCTTCCTTGGTGCCGGTGCAGCGGGCGCTTTCGCGCAGCCAGTCGAGCACCGAGCGGGTGGGGTGCTCGCCGGCCACCGAGACGATCTCGCCGCGGTGAAGAAAGCGGATCGGCGCCGTGGGGCCGGCGGGCGGGGCGGAAGGGCTCATGGTGTCCTCATCGGCTCGTGGGCGGGCAATATGCGCAAGCATGATCCGTGCCGAGATCGGGGCCGGCCCGGGCGCACGGGTGCATCGGGCCCCACCATACCCGATACGCGGGAAGTCTTGTAGGCCCGGTTCAGCCCCGGCGGCGCGGGGTGTCTCTCAGAGCCGCTCTTGGCCAGTCCTTGGCTGCGCCGGTCCCCGTGGTGCCTGCGTTTGCATGGCTCGGGCCGTCACTTCAGGCCCACCGGCCGGACGCCGAAGATGCGCGCGGCGCTCAGCGCCTGCGCGCACCACCGAGGCTGCGTATGGACTTTGCACCGCCATGGGGCGCTTCAGCTTTCCCGCGCGGCCACGGCCGGACTGGCCGCGGGCTCTGCCCCCCGCGCCGACCACACGCTGTCCACGGGGCCGTGCTTGACGCGCCGCGCCGTGGCGCGCGCCATCCAGGCCAAGCACAGCGCGCCGACGAAGGCCGTCACGTCCACGCCGATGGTCGCGGCGCTGCCAGGCGCCCATAGGCCCAGGGATGGGAACAGCACCGCCAGCAGACTCTTCAGCGGGATCGCCAGCGTCGCGGCCGCGCACAGCCACAGCAGTTCCACCGACGAACGTGCCGCGCCCCGGGCGAAAGCCCAGGCGATGGAGGCGAAAAACACCGCGTAGTAGATGACTTCGTGCCAGTGGTTCAGATCGGCCACGCGGCCGTGCAGCCACTTGGCGGCGGCGATGGTGGCCGACAGCCCGGCCACGCAGCCCAGGCACACGCCCACGGTGCCGGCCGCCAGCCAGTACGTGTCGCGGCGCTGCACGGGCAATTCATCGCCGGCCTTGCGCTGCGCCTTGCGCCGCGTCTCCACCCACAGCAGGTTGCCGCCGTAGAACAGCCACGCGCCCGCCAGGCCGAGCAGGAAGTAGCTCCAGCGCACCACCGCGCCGCCGTACTGGCCGAAGTGCAGGCCCGCCAGCGTCATGGTGGTGCGCCACCAGGGATCCTGCCGCGAGGGGCGCAGGCTGTCGTTGACGGCCTCGCCCGTCACGGCGCTCAGCACCACGGCGGCGTAGCGGTGTTCCATGACGTAGCCGGGCTCCCTGCCCGTGAAGCGCACCACGGCGGCCTTGTCGCCCGCCTTCTGGTAGGTCATGGCCTCGGGCACGAAGCCGGGGGCCTGCGCCTGCACCCGCTCCAGCAGTTGCGCGGGCGCCAGCATGGGCGCGGCCTCGCCCGTGGCCTGGGGCTGGCGGAACTGCGCCTGGAAGCGCTGCATGGCGGCCCGGTGCTTGTCGCCGTAGATGAGCGTGCCCTGCGCGCCGAACAGCAGCGCGCCCAGGCTGAAGGCCACGCTGGTGGTGGCGATGATGATGTGGAACGGCAGGCCGGTGATGCCGACGACGTTGTGCGCGTCCAGCCACATGCGCTTGAGGTTCTTGCCCACGCGCAGCGCGAAGAAGTCCCGGGCCAATGAGGGCAGCAGCACGATCACGCCGGAGATGAGCGCCACGCCGTACAGCAGCGAGACGGCGCCCATGAAGCTCGACCCCCACCAGCCGGGAATGCCGACGCGCATGTGAACCTCGTCGATGAACATGCCCAGCTCCGACGGCTCCTCCTGCCGCGCCACCAGCGCGCCATCGGGCGCGAGCGCGGCCCACCAGTGCGCGTGTTCGTGCTCGTGGCCGGGGTCGCTTTCGTCGTGGGGCAGCTCCACTTCCCAGGTGACGCGCGCGGGCAGATCCTCGCGCGGCGCCAGGTGCACGGTGAAGCCGTGCTCGCGCACCTCGGGGTGGGCGGCGAGCAGCTTGTCGATGAGCGCGGGCGTGGCGTCCAGCGGCGTCTGCGCCACGCCGGGCGCGGGCGGCGAGGCCCAGCGCGCGATGGGCTCCATGAACATGGTCAGCGCCCCCGCGTAGAAGGCGATGAACAGCGCGAAGCCGCAGGTGATGCCCGTCCAGGTGTGGACGGTCTTGTAGATCTTGACGATGGGTGCGGGGATCATGCAAAGAGCCAGAAGCGGCAGGCGAACAGTGCCGCGAAGGCGATCAGGTTGGCGCCGCCCAGCCACAGCCACGCGGCCAGCCCGCTGCGGAACAGGTAGCACAGGCTGAAGACGCCGATCCAGGCGAACGGCATCAGGAAGCGCAGCGTGGTGAAGCGCCCGTCCGGCGCGGTGATGCCGCCCGGCCCGAGGTAGGCCAGCAGGCCGACCAGCGCCATCGCCAGGCCGAAGCCGAGGAACAGCCCGGCGCTGGTCTTGGCCCACCAGTCGGGCCGGATGTCATTTGCCATGTCCGCCCTTGCGCAGTACGGCGATGTAGGGAAAGGCAAACAAGCACGTCATCACCACGTGCAGCGCCACGAAGAAGCCCGCCAGCGGCTGCAGCGCCGTGGCCCAAAGCCACGTACCAGCGATCAGCAGCACGATGCCCACAGCGAGGAACGGCGCCGTGGGCAGCGGCCGCGCGCGCCAGCGCTGGTTGGGGCTGACGAGGTAGAGACACACGCAGGCCAGGACGGTGAGCGCCAATGCGGCGAGGGACATGCTGTTAATCAAAAATGATAGCTGCCAGCGCTTAATACACAAGCGCTGGAGGCCGATTTGATTAGAAGTCCACCGTCAGCGATGCCGACACCGTGCGCGGCGCGGCGATGGTGGCGATGGCGTACCCCTCGCGGAAGATGCCGGAGTAGTAGTTGCGGTCGAACACGTTGCTCACGTTCAGGCGCAGCACGGCGTTCTTGCCGTACAGGCGCGTGGCGTAGCGCGCGCCCACGTCGGCCACGGCCCAGCCGGGCAGCTTGAGGGTGTGCGCATTGGTCAGCCATTGGCTGGTGGTGGCCTGCACGCGGCCGGTGAGCGTCAGCCCCGGCACGCCGGGCACGTCCCATTCCGCGCCCAGGTTGGCCTGCCAGCGCGGCGATCCGACGGCCTCGTAGCCGTCGAGCGTGCCGCCCGCCGTCTTGGTCTGGATGCTTTGCGCATAGACCACGCCGCCGAGCACGCGCACGCCGCGCGCGAGTTCGCCGAAACTGTTCCATTCCAGCCCGCGCACGCGCTTTTCGCCGCCGTCGGTGGCGTCATAGCCGCTGCCCGATGCGAAGGTGATCAGCTCCGGCTTGGTGATCTGATAGAAGGCGAAGGTATGGGTGAACGTGCCCGCGTTCCACTTGACGCCGATCTCCGCCTGCTCGGTCTTGTAGGGCGCGAAGGCGTAGTTGCGGATGTAGCCGCTGGTGGTGCTGATGGTCGCGCCCTGGCTCAGGCCCTGCACGTAGCTGGCGTAGAGCGACAGGTTCGGCCCCCAGGGTTTGAAGACCACGCCCAGCGCGGGCGTGACCACGCTCTTGTCATAGGCCACTTCGCCGCCCTCCGATATGCCGTCGGCGGTGGGGGCGACCTTGTAGCGCTGGTGGCGCAGGCCTGCCGTCAGCTTGAGCCTGTCGTCCAGCAGCGAGAACGTGTCCACCAGCGCCAGGCTGTCGAAGGTCTTGTCCGACCACTTGGACGCCGCGCCGGGCAGATCGGGCATGGCGACGTACGCCGGGTCGTACATGTTGGTCGTGCCGCCGTTGGAATTGGCGGCGTAGCCGTAGTCCATCTTCAGGCGCGATGCCTGCAGCGTCAGCTCGTGGCCGACGCCGCCGGTGCGGAAGTTGAAGCGCAGTCCGGCCTCGGCATTCACGTTGTGCTCGTACATGCGCTGGCCGGCCAGGGACACCGTGCCGGTGCCGTCGGCCGCCGCGGCGACCACCCACGAGCCGGTGTACAGGCCCGCCACCGTGCCATGGCGCACGCCGATGCCGCCGTAGGCGGTGACGGTGTCGTTGAAGCGGTATTCGGCACGGGCGATGGCGGCGGCGTTCTCCGCCGTGCCATAGGCGGCGGGGAACTGGTTCAGGCTGGCGTCGGGCGCCTTGAGCACGCCCAGCGCGGCGTTGCGGAAGAAAAAGCCCGCTGGCGTGCCGCCGGAGAATTTCTCCTTGCTGTAGTAGGCGTCGAGCGAGGCCTTGAAGCCGCCGTTGCGGTAATCGAGCGCGCCCGAGAGGAACTGGCGCTGCTTGGACTGGCCATGCAGCGTGGTGTCGCCATCGGAGAACGAACCGTTCACGCGCAGCCCGACGGCGTTGTCCGGGCCGAAGCGGCGGCCCAGGTCAAAGCGCGTGCCGAACTGGCTCTTGCCGATGTAGTCCAGCGACACGCGGTTGAGCGGCTCCTCGCCCGCGCGCTTGGGCACCAGGTTGATCGTGCCGCCCAGCGCACCGGCCGGGGCCATGCCAACGAACATCGCGCTCGGGCCGCGCAGCAGCTCGACGCGCTCGAACATCTCCACCGGCGTGTGGCCGTAGGGCGCCATGCCGTACATGCCGTCGATGGTCATCTCGTTCTGGTTGACGCCGAAGTTGCGGATGCGGAAGTTCTCGAACGGATGCCCGTCCGACGTGGAAGACCGCACCGAGGCGTCGTTGCGCAGCACGTCGGCCACGCTGCGCGCGCCCTGGTCCTCGATGGTCTGCGCCGTGTAGCTGGTGACGGTGAACGGCGTGTCCATCACATCCGCGCTGCCCGTCAGGCCCAGGCGCGCGCCCTTGGCCACCTGGCCGCCCGCGTAGGCTTGCGGAAGGTCGTCCGCGCGTACGGCCTGCGCCTTGACGGTGACTTCCTCGAGGGTAGCCGTCGACGAGGAAGACGTCGGCGCGGGCTGCACGATGACTTCGCCCCCGTTGATGCTGGCTTGCAGCCCGCTGCCCGCCAGCAAGCGGTCGAGCGCTTGCCGCGGCGTCAGGTTGCCCGACACGGCGGACGCCTGCTTGCCCGCCACCAGATCGGGGTGAACCATCAATTGCAGCCGCGCCTGGCGGGCCAGCTCGTTCAGCGCGGCGCCCAGCGGCTGCGCGGGCACCGCGATGGGCACGGCCGTGGCGGCGGGCGCCTGGGCCCGGGCTGGAAGGGCAAAGCCCCCCAAGCACGCCAGGGCCAGGGCGAGGGGTGCGAGTCGGAAGCGCGGGTGCGGCATGAGAGCGATCTCCAAAGTAGAAAAAAGACAAGTTCCTGCACGTGGAGACGCTCGACCTTCGGATGTGTTGAGGTCGCGATGCAATTTTTTGGGTTTGCCGCCGTCCCGGCGGCCCGGGGGCCGCGTTCGGGCAACCGCCGCTCATTGGCGGGCGATTTCGGTCCGGCCGTCGCTGGTGGGCCTGAGCCGCACCGGCAGCACCTGCGGCAACGCCCGCGCGAAGGCGCCGACATGGCGCAGATCGAAGCTGCCCTGGACCTTGAGCGCGGCGGCGGCCGGGTCGTGGATCACCAGCCCGGTGCTGCCGTAGCGCTCGAATTCCGCCAGCGCCTTGCCGAGCGGGGTGCCGTTGAAGCTGACGCGCCCTTCGCGCCAGGCTGCCGGTGCCGCGGCGCCGCTGCCGACCGGTCCCAGTGCGCCCTGCGCGTCGGCGGTGACGGATTGGCCGGCGCCCAGTTCGACGGCGTGCGCTGCGCCGCCGCCGGTGGCCAGCTCCCTCGATGCCGAGCGGCTGGCGACGCGCACGCGGCCTTGCTCCACCACCACGTTGACGCTGCCTTCGTCCCCGATGCCGCTGCGGGTGTGCCGCACCGAGAAGCGCGTGCCGACCACGGTGACGCGCGTGGCGCCAGCCAGCACGTCGAAGGGCTGCTCGGGGTGGGACTGCACGGCGAAAAGCACCTGCCCTTCGGACAGGCGCACCTCGCGCCGCTGCCTGTACAGGGTGGCGTCGATCCGGGTGGCGGTATCCAGCCACAGCGTGCTGCCATCGGGCAGTTGCAGCTGTTTCTGCTGGCCGATCTCCGTGGCGAAGGTCTGGGTGAAGGTGGGCTGGTGCTGCCAGGCGTGCCACCCGAGCCAGCCCCCGCCGAGCAGGGCCAAGGCGACAGCGGCGGCCGTGGCCCGGGGCGCCAGCCGCCCCGGGCCGGCCAGCCAGGCGGCCGTGGCTGGCCGGGAGGGTGCGCGGCGACGGGGGAGCGGAAGGCCGGGTGCGGCGGCGGCCGGGCGAGCCGCCGGGGCGGCCGTGCTGGCCCGGACCGATGGCAGGCCGGCCCTGAGCGATTCAACGCTTTCGCCGGGAAGCTCGCCGATGCTGCCCCAGACTTCCTGCATCCGTGCCAGCGCCTCGGCATGCGCGGGATCGGCGGCCAGCCAGGACTGGAACTCGGCCTCTTCCTCGGGGCTCAGCCCGTCCTGGCGCCGCACCAGCCAGCTTGCCGCCGCTGCCTCCACGGGATCCTGGCTGGCGATGAACTCGGCCGAGGCGCGTGCTTCCGCCTCGTCCTGCCGGGCGTCGCAGGAAGGAGCGTCGGAGTTGCGGGGGGCGGCTGGGTTCATGTGGAAAGGATGAGGTTCTTCTCGTCTGTGAAGACGCACGAGGCCCCGATCAGTGGAGCCCCCGGGGTGGTGCCGGGCAATCCCCGCTATGGGCCCGGCTCACCGTGAAATGCCGCGTGGCAGGCCTTGCAGACGAGCATGCCGCGGATGACGTGCTGGGCGACCATGTTGCGTGAGATGCCCATCCGGTCGGCCACTTCCTGGTGCGACAGGCCCTCGAAGCGGTTCAGGACGAAGGCCTCGCGGCAACGCGGGGGCAAGCCTTCGACGGCGTCGTGAATGGCCTGCGCGTACTGGCCGAAGGCGTAGAGCTCCTCGGGCTGCTGGTGGCGAGGCAGGGCGGGCTGCGCGTCCTCCGTCATGGCCTCCAGGCTCTGGTGATCGGCGCGCACGCCGCGACGGCGGCACTGGTCGATGAGCAGATTGCGGACCGTGCGGTAGAGCAGCGCGCGTGGATCGGCAATGGCCTGGCCGGCGCGGCTGACCGCCAGGAGCCGCGCATAGGCTTCCTGCACCAGATCGGCCGCGGCATCGCGGTCCTTCAGGCTCCTGGCGCAGAAGTTCAGCAGTTCTCTGTAGTAGTGGATGGCCACGGCGCGGCGTTGACGGACGGGGTCGGCGCAGCGTGGTCTGCGCGTGCGCGGATCAAATGGGAATGGTTCTCATTATATGTCCTCGGTTCGGCCAGTCGTGTCCGTCTGCGCTTGAACGCGCCGTGGCGGCGTGTCCTGTTGTCCGGGTGGCGCGGCTCGGGGCAGGGGACCGGTCGGGGGCAAGCCCTGCCGGCTCTTGGCTCAGAGTTTCTTCACCAGCACCTGACTTTTGCGGTCCCAGTTGTACTTGCGCTTGCGCGCCTCGGGCAGCCAGTCGGGGTCCACGGGCTGGAAGCCGCGCTTGATGAACCAGTGCATGGTGCGCGTGGTCAGCACGAAGATGCTGGCCAGGCCCATGGCGCGGGCGCGCTGCTCCACGCGCTTGACGATCTTCTCGCCGTCGCCCTGGCCCTGGCTCTGCGGCGAGACGGTGACGGCAGCCATCTCGGCCGTCTTCGCCTCGGGGTAGGGGTAGAGCGCCGCGCAGGCGAAGATCACGCCGTCGTGCTCCAGGATGGTGTAGTTGCCGATGTCGCGTTCGATCTCGGTGCGGCTGCGCTTGACCAGCGTGCCGTCCTTCTCGAAGGGCTCGATCAGCTGCAGGATGCCCGTCACGTCGTCCGCCGTGGCTTCGCGCACGCTCTCCAGCTTCTCATCGACCACCATGGTGCCGATGCCGTCGTGCACGTACACCTCCAGCAGCAGCGCGCCGTCCACCGAGAACGGCAGGATGTGGCTGCGCTCCACGCCGTGCTCGCAGGCCTTGACGCAGTGGCGCAGGTAGAAGCCGACGTCGGTCGGCAGCTCCGGCGGCGGCAATTTGGCCAGCAGCGCGCGGGCCTCGGCCAGCGGGATTTCGGTGTCGATGGGGTTGTCGTCGGACTCGGGCTCCAGCGGCTGGACGCGGATGCCCGGCTTCTCGGTGAGGAAGATCAGCTTGTCCGCCTGCAGCGCCACGGCCACCGAGGTGGCGACTTCCTCCATCGCCAGGTTGAAGGCCTCGCCCGTGGGCGAGAAGCCGAAGGGCGAGAGCAGCACCAGCGCGCCGGCGTCGAGCGAGCGCGTGATGCCGGCCACGTCCACCTTGCGCACCGTGCCGGTGTGCTTGAAGTCCACCCCATCGATGATGCCCATCGGCCGCGCGGTGATGAAGTTGCCCGAGATCACCCGCACGGTGGAGCCGGCCATGGGTGTGTTGGGCAGGCCCTGGCTGAAGGCGGCCTCGATCTCGTAGCGCAGCTGGCCGGCGGCCTCCTGCGCGCTGTCGAGCGCCGCCTCGTCGGTGATGCGCATGCCGTGCGAGTAGCGCGGCTCGTGCCCCTTCAGGCGCAGCTGCTCGTTGACCTGCGGGCGGAAGCCGTGCACCAGCACGATCTTCACGCCCATGCTCTGGATCAGCGCCAGGTCGGTGGCGATGGCGCCCAGCTTGCCGGCGGCGATGGCCTCGCCCGCCACGCCCACCACGAAGGTCTTGCCGCGGTGCATGTGGATGTACGGCGCCACGGAGCGGAACCAGGGGACGAAGGTGAAGTTGAAGACGGTGGACATGGGGCAGGGCGGCGGGCGGGAGGATCGGAGTGTAGCGATTCGGGGGGGCTCAATCCGCGCCGCGCCGAGAGGATGTATATCAAAAAATATAGCTGCTCGCGCTGTGCCGGAGCGCGCTGGAGGCTGATTTGACTTGAAATAAATCCGCCCGATCGCGGGCATGTTCGTCGATCAGTGATTGACCGGACTACGAGCGTGCCAACGCATCGCGCGGAGAGTCCCGGCACGAGGTGAACCATGGACGTGGCTGTGAAGCGGTCGGCGCGCCGCTGCGCGCCCTGGGCTGAAACGGGAGCGCGTCAGGTGTGCGTGGAATGAATCGAGGTCATCTTTCAAAACCTCCTGGGCTGGGCGTCGTCGGCAAGCTTGCTCGTTGCGGACGGCGGGGGCGCCAGGAAGAATGAGCGGCGGATTGCGCGCGCATCGCACCCGCCTGCCAAGCGGAGCGCCGCATCGGTGCGACGACGTTCTAAAAGAAAAGTGCCGCCAGCGCCTGCTGGGCAAGCGCTGGCAGCTATCAGAACGATATCAAGGCTTCTTCTTGGGCACGACGTCCACCGCCCACAGCTCGGCCGGCTCGGTGGTGCTGGGGTTGCGGAACCAGTGGGTGGTGTCGGCGTTCTCGAACCAGTAGTCGCCGGCCCTGAGCACGCGCTGCGCGCTGCCGCGCCCTTCGACGATGGTGCCCTTGATCACGCGCACGATGCCCGGCTGGCCGGCGTGCGGGTGCGGCGCCGCGCCGCCGCCGGGGGCGATGGTCAGCAGGCGCGCGCGCAGCTCGTAGTCGCCCGGGCTGCCGGCCATCTTGTGCGCGGCCATGTCCACCGTGCCGACGGGCGTGCCGCCGTCGATGCCGGCGTTCTTCTGGGGCGCGGTGACGTGGCGCACGTCGGGCTGGCTGGCGCAGCCGGCGGCCAGCAGGGCGGCGGCGGCCAGGGGCAGGAAGGGGCGAAGCATGGGGGGTCTCCTCGGGTTGTGTATAGGGCGCCGGAACGGCGGCATCGATGCTAGTGCATGGGCGCACAGGGATAATCCTGCACCCCATGACCGACCCGCGTCCGCCCCTGCACATCGAGTTCCCCGACAACCTGCCGGTCTCCGCGCGCAAGGACGAGATCATGGCCGCGCTGGCGGCGCACCAGGTGGTCATCGTCTGCGGCGAGACGGGCTCGGGCAAGACCACGCAGCTGCCCAAGATCGCGCTCGCCATGGGTCGTGGCCGCATCAACGCGAAAGCCGGCGAGCGCGGCCGGCTGATCGGCCACACGCAGCCGCGCCGCATCGCCGCCACCAGCGTGGCCAAGCGCATCGCCGAGGAGCTGAAGACGCCGCTGGGCGAGGTGGTGGGCTACAAGGTGCGCTTCAACGACCGGCTGGCGAAGGACGCCTCGGTCAAGCTGATGACCGACGGCATCCTGCTGGCGGAGACGCAGACCGACCCGCTGCTGCGCGCCTACGACACGCTCATCATCGACGAGGCGCACGAGCGCAGCCTGAACATCGACTTTCTGCTGGGCTATCTGAAGCAGCTGCTGCCGAAGCGGCTGGATTTGAAGGTGATCGTCACGTCGGCCACCATCGACGCGGACCGCTTCGCCACACACTTCGCATCGGCCAAGGGGCCGGCTCCGGTCCTGATGGTGTCGGGCCGCACCTACCCGGTCGAGCAACGCTGGCGGCCCTTCGAGGAAAGCCGCGACCACGATTTGAACGACGCCATCGCCGACGCGGTCGATGAACTGTGGGCCGGCCGCCCCGGTGGCGACATCCTCGTGTTTTTGCCCGGCGAGCGCGAGATCCGCGAAGCCGCCGACCACCTGCGCAAGCACCTGGCGCACGGCGCGCTGACGCGCGGCGCCGAGGTGCTGCCGCTGTTCGCGCGCCTCAGCCAGGCCGAGCAGGAGCGCGTGTTCGAAAGCGGCCACGCGCCGCGCATCGTGCTGGCCACCAACGTGGCCGAGACCTCGCTCACGGTGCCGGGCATCAAGTACGTCATCGATGCCGGCACGGCGCGCGTCAAGCGCTACAGCTACCGCAGCAAGGTGGAGCAGCTGCTGGTCGAGCCCGTCAGCCAGGCGGCGGCCAATCAGCGCGCCGGCCGCTGCGGGCGCGTGTCGGACGGCATCTGCATCCGCCTGTACGACGAGAAGGACTTCGCCGGCCGCCCGCGCTTCACCGACCCGGAAATCCTGCGCTCGTCGCTGGCCGCCGTGATCCTGCGCATGAAGAGCCTGCACCTGGAGGGCGACAGCGGCCGGGTGGAGGACTTCCCCTTCATCGACCCGCCGTCCGGCCGCGCCGTCGCCGACGGCTACCAGCTGCTGAACGAGCTGGGCGCGGTGGATGATGCGCAGCAGCTCACCCCGCTCGGCCGCGAGCTGGCGCGCCTGCCGCTGGACCCGCGCGTGGGCCGCATGATCCTGGCCGCGCGCGAACGCGGTGCGCTGCGCGAGGTGCTGGTCATCGCCGCCGCCCTCAGCGTGCAGGACGTGCGCGACCGCCCCATCGAACAGCAGGCCCAGGCCGACCAGGCGCACGCCAAGTTCGACGACGAGAAGAGCGAGTTCAGCGGCTACCTGCGGCTGTGGAAGTGGCTGCACGACGCCCGTGGCGGGCACGTGGTGAAGACCCGCGCGCAGATGGCGGCGAAGGAAGGGCAGGGCGCGGCGCGCAAGCCCACCAACGCGGCGGCGCTGCCGGTGGCCCAGCGCGCCGCCCTGGCGCTGGCCCAGGCGCGGCAGAAACTATCGAATCAGGAGCTGCCGGCGCAGGTGGGGCGGGCTCTGGAGGCCGATTTGGTTCATGAAACCGAAGGCGCCGCCCACAAGCTCAGCAACCGCCAGTGGGAAAGCCTGCTGCGCCAGAACTTCATCAACATCCGCCGCGTGCGCGAGTGGCGCGACATCCACACGCAGCTGCACACCGTGGTGGCCGAGCACGGCTGGCTGGAGAACGCGCACCGGCCGCCGCCGGGCCGCCCCAAGGCGGCCGGAGCCCCCTCGGGGGGCAGCGAAGACGCGCAGCGCGGAGCGTGGGGGCCTGTTTCTCCGGCGGGCTACGAGGCCGTGCACAAGTCGCTGCTCGCCGGCCTGCTGGGCAACATCGGCTGCAAGCTGGAGACCGACGACGCGCAGAGCGGCGAATACCTGGGCGCGCGCGGCATCAAGTTCTTCCGCCACCCCGGCGCGCACCTGAGCAAGAAGCCGGGCAAGTGGATCGTCTGCGCCGAGCTGGTGGAAACCACGCGCCTGTTCGGCCGCGGCATCGCCGCCATCGAGCCGCAGTGGCTGGAAGAGGTCGGCGGCCACCTGCTGCGGAAGCAGCTGCTCGACCCGCACTGGGAGAAGAAGGCGCAGGACGTGGTGGCGCTGGAGCGCGCCACGCTCTACGGCCTGGTGGTCTACAGCGGCCGGCGCCGCAGCTTCGGCGCCGTCGATGCCCACGCCGCGCGCGAGATCTTCATCCGCGAGGCGCTGGTCGGCGGCGAGCGGCCGGAGGAATGGGCGCGCCGCCTGCCCTTCCTCGCCGCCAACGACAAGACCATCGCCCAGGTGGAGGAGCTGGAGCACAAGAGTCGCCGGCAGGACGTGCTGGTGGACGACGAGCTGATCTATGCCTTCTACGACCAGCAGCTGCCGCAGGGCATCAGCAACGGGCGCGACTTCGAGAACTGGTGGCGCGAGGCCAGCCGCACCAACCCGAACCTGCTGCGCCTCACGCGCGAGGAGCTGATGCGGCACGAAGCCGCCGGCATCACCACCAGCGCTTTCCCCAAGATGATCCGTCTGGGCGGCGTGGACTGCGCCGCCAGCTACCTGCACCAGCCGGGCGACGCCCGCGACGGCCTCACCGTGACCGTGCCGCTGTTCGTGCTGAACCAGGTGAGCGAGGCGCGCGCCGAATGGCTGGTGCCCGGCATGCTGAAGGACAAGATCCAGGCGCTGCTGAAAAGCCTGCCGCAGAAGCCGCGCAGCCGCTTCGTGCCGCTGCCCGAGAGCGCCGCGCGCCTGGCCGAGCTGCTGGGCACACCCGAAGCCTTCGGCCACGGCAGCCTGACCGACGCGCTGCTGAAGCACGTGCGCGATCAGACCAGCCTGGATGTGAAGCGCACCGACTTCAAGCTCGACATGCTGCCCGCGCACCTGTTCATGAACTTCCGCGTGATGGACGAGCATGGCCGCCAGCGCGGCCTGGGCCGCAACCTGCCGGCGCTGAAGGCCGAGCTGGGCGGTGAGGCGCGCGGCGCCTTCCAGGCGCTGGCGGGGCTGAAGACGGCCAAGGCGGAGCTGGTGGGTTCAGAGCCGAATCGGCCTCCAGCGCCCGCCAGTCAAGCGCCGACAGCTACCAAAACCATAGAGAACCCGAAACTCGCCGAGGACGTGCGCCACACCCAGTGGGACTTCGGCGAGCTGCCCGAGCTGCTGGAAATCCGCCGCAAGGGCCAGGTGCTGGTGGGCTTCCCGGCGCTGGTCGATGCCGGCGACGCGGTGGGCATCGAGGTGTTCGACGAGCCCGAGGTCGCCGCCGCGCGCCACCGCACCGGCCTGCGCCGCCTGTTCGCGCTGCAGGTGAAGGACGCGCTGAAGTACCTTGAAAAGAACATCCCCGACTTGCAGAAGATGGCCGTGGCCTACATGCCGCTGGGCACCGTCGAGGAGTTGCGAGAACAGATCATCGACGTGGCGCTGGAGCGCGCCTTCCTCGCCGAGCCGCTGCCCGCCACCGAGGCCGACTTCAAGCGCCGCGTGGAGGAGGGCCGCACGCGCCTGGCACTGATCGCGGGCGAGGTCGCGCGCCTGGCCGGCGCCATCCTGACCGAATACGCCGCCGCCGCGCGCAAGATCAAGGACACCAAGGCCACGCCCGAGGCCACGAAGGACGCCGCCGAGCAGCTCCAGCGCCTGCTGCCCAAGCGCTTCCTCGCCGCCACGCCCTGGGCCGCACTGCAGCACTTCCCGCGCTACCTCAAGGCCATCGTGCTGCGCCTGGACAAGCTGCGCGCCGACCCCGCGCGCGACGCCCAGCGCATGGCCGAGGTGCGCGCGCAGGACCAGCGCTTCTGGCGCCTGGTCGCCGAGCGCAAGGGCGTGCAGGACGCGCGCCTGCAGGAGCTGCGCTGGCTGCTGGAGGAACTGCGCGTCGGCCTGTTCGCGCAGGAGCTGCGCACGCCGCAGCCGGTGAGCGTGAAGCGGCTGGAGAAGGTGTGGGGGCAGGTGGGGTAGGCCGCGCCAGCCCGGCCGTTTCGGGGCGTGTCTTCTTTCGATGCTTTCCTTACGAATTACAATAAGACTGATTCTTATTAATAACCTGAGGGAAGCGTTCAATCCTATGCAAGCCATTCATCACCGCGCGCTGCGGCTCAATGCCATCGTCCTGGCGCTGCTGGCGGCCAGTACCGGTGCCACCGTCCACGCCCAGTCGGCCGCGGCCGCCGCAGCAGCATCCGACGCCCAGCCCGCGACGCTGCCGCAGGTCGACGTGCGCGACAAGTACGAGCGCGAGGATCTGCCCAACCTGGCGCCCGGCCGCAAGGCCGCCAAGGGCGCGCGCCTGGGCATCCTGGGGGCCACCTCCATCCTGGAGGCGCCGCTGCACGTCAACGCCTACACCCGCGAACTGGCCGAGGACTGGTCGGCCTTGACCCTGCAGGACGTGCTGGAGAACGATTCCGCCGTCGTCTTCACCACCAACAAGAACCACCTGCTGCAGAACTTCAACCTGCGCGGGCTGGACATGGGCGCGATGGACATCGCCACCAACGGCCTGTACGGCATCGCCCCGGCCAACTCGGTGCCCATCGAGATGTTCGAGCGCGTCGAGGTGCTGCGCGGCCCGAACGTGCTGCTGTCGGGCATGCCGCCCAACAACAGCGTGGCGGGCACCGTCAACATGGTCACCAAGCGCGCGCTGGCCAAGCCGATCGCCGACCTCACGGTCACCTATGGCAGCCACTCCTACGGCCAGGTGCACGCCGACCTGGGCAAACGCTTCGGCGAGGAGCAGCGCCTGGGCCTGCGCTTCAACGGCGTCTACGGCAAGGGCGAGATGGGCGCCCAGGACGAGAAGCAGCAGCGCCGCGTCGGCGCGCTGGGGCTGGACTACCTGGGCGACCGGGCGCGCTTCTCGCTGGACGTGTACAGCAGCGTCAACAAGATCGAGAACGGCAGCCCGGGCATGTTCAGCTTCACCGGCACCACGGCCATTCCCGGCGTCGGCGTGCTGCTGGACCCGCCCAGCGGCGACACCAACATGTTCCGCGGCACCCACGGCAAGTACGACAACAGCGGCCTGCTGGCCCGCGCCGAGTTCGATTTCACCAAGGACTGGCAGGGCTACCTCGCCGTGGGCGGCTCGGAGGCCGATGGCCTCGGCCTGCTGTTCGGCACGCGCGCCATCGTCACCGGCCTGGACGGCACCACGCGCGGCGCGATCTACCACGTGCACACCAAGTCCGAGCGCCGCACCGCCGAGGCCGGCGTGATCGGCAAGTTCGACACCGGCGGCGTCAAGCACCGGCTGCAGCTGTCGGCCGGCGTCCTCAAGCACAAGGAAGGCACGGTCAACACCGCCTGCAACTACTGCTACACCACCAACATCTACAACCCGGTGACCCCGACCTTCCCGGCCGAGCCGGTCTGGACGGCCTACACCACTCAGAACGATTTTCGTTCGCTGGCCGTGGCCGACACCATGAGTTTCGCGGGCGAGAAGGTGCTGCTGACGGTGGGCGGGCGCCACCAGACCGTGAAGATGCCGCTGTCGAGCTACAGCGAAAGCCGCTTCTCGCCGATGGTGGCCGCCGTGGTGCGGCCCTGGGGCGACGGGATTTCGCTGTTCGGCAACTACACCGAGGGGCTGGAGCCGGGCCAGGTGGTGGGCTCGACCTACGCCAACGCGGGCGAGGCGCTGGCGCCCAAGGTCACCAAGCAGTTCGAGCTGGGCGTGAAGCTGCAGACCGGCGAGCTGACGCACACCTTCAGCGCCTACCAGATCAAGCGCCCGTCCTTCGTCACCGACAGTTCCAACTACCTGGTCGCCGATGGCGAGCAGCGCCTGCGCGGGCTGGAGTGGAGCGTGTTCGGCAAGCTGACGCAGGACTTGTCGCTGCTGGGCGGCGTCACCCACATCAAGTCCGAGCAGCGCAACACCGGCAAGGACACCTACGGCGTGCCCGAATGGCGCGCGCGCATCGGCCTCGACTGGCAGACGCCCGTGCAGGCCCTGACGGTGGGCGGCCGCCTGATCTACACCGGCAAGCAGTGGGCCGACTCGAGCAACACCCTGCGCGTGCCGTCCTGGCACCGCGTGGACCTGATGGCCAGCTACGCCACCAAGTTCGGCGGCACGCCGGTGCGCTTCAACGCTAGCGTGGAGAACGTGGCCGACAAGAAGTACTGGATCGGCACCTTCGGCGACGGCTTCGTGATGCCCGGCGCGCCGCGCACCTTCAAGGTGTCGGCCATCGTGTCGTTCTGACGCGCCTGCCATGCCGTTTTTCACGGTGGCCGGCCTGGGCCTGATCGCGCTGGCCTGCCTGTGCGTCTACGCGGCCTCGCCCAACCAGAAGCTGTGGGCGTCGCCCTGGCCGGCATGGCCCGCGCGCCTGGCGGGCGCGGGGCTGCTGGTGGCGGGCTGGCTGGCGTTCAGGCACGACATGCAGCGCCTGGCGGCCGTCTTCGCGTTCGTCACCGCGCTGATGCTGGCCTTCGCCGTGCTGCCCTATATCGGAGCGCTGTTCCATGCCCGACGCGCACGCAGCGCCTGACGCCGTCGGGCGCCGGAAGCTCGGCCCCATCCGTCCCGACTGGGTGTCCAAGACTCTGGCGGGCCTGCTGCTCGGGTTCACCCTGGCGATCATTTGCAGCGGGCTGCTGGCGGCGCGGCTGGCCGGCATGCCCCTGCCCGTAAGCGGGCAGCTCGCCATGTGGCTGGTGCCGCCGGTGTGGCTGGGCGTGCTGTCCGGCGTGTATTTCTTCTCCAGCGGCCTGCGCGCCTGGGCCTGGCTGGCGGCCGCCAATGCCCTGGCGCTGGGCCTGCTGTGGCTGGCCAGGCCGGCGGGCGCGGCATGAGAGCCGACTTCATCCGCATCTACAAATCCGTCCACACCTGGACGGGCATCGTCAGCGGCATGGCGCTGTTCATCGCCTTCTACGCGGGCGCGCTGACGGTGTTCAAGGAGCCGCTGCGGCGCTGGTCCACGCCGCCCGCCGCCGCCGTGCAGCCGGTGCCGCTGGACGAGGTGCAGCCGCTGATCGTCCAGACCTTCACCAGCACCCCGGCCGCCGCGCGCGGTGCCGTGGTCAGGCTGGAGGGCGGGCAGGCCATCCCGCGCGTGGAGTGGCAGGTGCGCGACCCCCAGGCGGGCGACCATGACGAGAGCGCCACGCGCCACTACGCGGCCACGCTGGGCGAAGGCGGCCGCGTGCGGGTGAGCGAGCAGCACCCTTCGCGGCTGGTGGAGTTCATCGACGTGCTGCACCGCGTGGTCGGGCTGCCGGTGGATTCGGACCCGAACCGCTGGATCATGGGCGTGATCTGCGTGCTGTACAGCGTCGCGCTGGTCTCCGGGGTCGTGGTGCTGCTGCCCTCGCTGGTCAAGGACTTCTTCGCCCTGCGCGTGGGCAGGAACCTCAAGCGCATGTGGCTGGACGCGCACAACGTGGTCGGCATCGTCAGCCTGCCGTTCCACCTGGTCATGGCGCTCTCCGCCGTGGTGTTCGCCTACCACGACCAGATCTACGCGCTGCAGGACAAGGCGATCCACCAGGGCCGGTGGGCGCAGACCTACGCCAGGCCCCAGGTCGGGCCCGGCGACGCGCCGCCCCCGCGCAACCCGGCCGACATGCTCGCGCCCACGCAGCTGGTGCGCATCGTCCAGCAGGCCGCTCCCGGCTTCGAGCCCAACGGGCTGCAATACGCGCAGGTGACGGGGCCGAGGGCGACGGTGCGGGTGTGGGGCCACAACCCGCAGGCCGTCTCGCCGCGCGCCACGGGCGGCTTCGCCGCGCTCGATCCGTACAGCGGCAAGCTGCTGTCGGCCGACTACCTCACGGGGGCGCAGAGCGCGCCCAACCTGTTCATCAGCAGTTTCTTCGCCCTGCACATGGCCTCGTTCGGCGGCCTGGCCGTGTGGTGGCTGTACTTCCTGCTCGGCCTGGCGGGGGCTTGGCTGTTCTACGGCGGCAACCTGCTGTGGGTGGAAACGCGGCGCAAGGCCCAGCGCGGGGATGCGGCCATGCCGGTGCAGCGGCGCGACACGGTTCTCATGGCCGCCGCCACCGTAGGCGTGTGCGTCGGCTGCGTGGCCGGCCTCTCGCTGACCCTGGCCGCCGCCAAGTGGCTGCCGGGGCGGGTGCAGGACCTGGCCGCCTGGCACGTGGGGATCTACTACGCCGTGTTCTTCGCCAGCGTGGCCTGGGCCTTCTGGCGCGGCGCCGCGCGCGCGGCCGTGCCGCTGCTGTGGCTGGCGGCGGCCTGCACGGCCGCGATCCCGCTGTCCACCTTGCTGGGCTGGCTGCTGCCGGGCACCGGCGCATGGGCCGAGGGCGGCGCGCTGCTGGGCGTGGACGCGACCGCGCTGGCGGGGGTGCTGGCGCTGGCCTGGATGGCGCGCGCCACGGCGCGGCGGGTGCGCCACGGGCCGGCGGACAGCGTCTGGTCGGTGCACCAGGCGGCGCCGTTCGGCGGCGGGATCGCGGCGGCGGAGCCGCGCCATCCGCCCATCGATCCGCGGGCCCAGGAGTGAAGCGGCGCCTGGCGCGAGACCGGGCTACGCTTCCTCCAGCGCGTCCAGCAGCTCCTGCTCGATACGCAGCTGCGTCTTGCCGTTCTGCAACTGCGCGCCGTGCAGCAGGAACATGTCTTCCACGCGCTCGCCCAGCGTGGTGACCTTGGCCAGTTCGACGTCGATCTGGTGGCTGCCCAGCACGCGCGCGATGCTGTAGAGCAGGCCGACGCGGTCGCTGGCGGTGACGGTGAGCAGCCAGCGCTGCGCCTTCTCGTCGGGCCGCAGATCGACGCGCGGCGCGATCGGGAAGCTCTTGACCCGGCGCGACACGCGGCCCAGGCGCGGCGGCGGCAATTCGGCCTGGCTCTCGATGGCCTGGGGCAGGTCGGCCTCGACCATGCCGATGAACTCGCGGTAGTGCTCGGCGCCCAGCGGGCTGACGACCTGGTAGGTGTCCAGCGCCCAGCCGTTGCGGGTGGTGTGGATCTTGGCGTCCAGGATGGAGAAACCCGCGCGGTCGAAGTAGCCGCAGATGCGCGCGAACAGGTCGGGCCGGTCGGGCGCGTACACCAGCACCTGCAGGCCCTCGCCGACGGGCGACAGCCGCGCGCGCACGATGCCGGCCGGAGATTGCAAGCCTTTTTGGCCTCCAGAGCCCGCCGGATCTACGCCGGCAGCTGCTGATTTAGGAGCGTTGGCGGGGCGTACGTGGCGCGCCAGGTGGCGCGTGTGCCAGGCGATGTCGCCGGCGTCGTGGCGCATGAAGTAGCTCACGTGCAGCGTGTCCCACAGCGCCTTGTGCGATTCGTGCGGCTCGGAGGCCAGCGCGAGCTGGATCAGCGCCTGCCGCTTGCGCGACTCGATGACGGCGTTGGCGTCCGGCGCGCGGCCGCCCAGGGCGCGCACGGTCAGCTTGTACAGGTCTTCCAGCAGCTTGCCCTTCCAGGCGTTCCACACCTTGGGGCTGGTGCCGCGCACGTCGGCCACCGTCAGCAGGTAGAGCGCGGTCAGGTAGCGCTCGTTGCCCACGCGCCGGGCGAAGGCCGCGATCACGTCGGGGTCGCTCAGGTCTTCCTTCTGGGCGATGCGGCTCATGGCGAGGTGCTCGCGCACCAGGAATTCGATGAGCTGCATGTCCTGCTTCTGGATGCCGTGCTGCTGGCAGAAGCGCCGCACCTCGGTCGCGCCCAGCTCGGAATGGTCGCCGCCGCGGCCCTTGGCGATGTCGTGGAACAGCGCCGCCACGTACAGCACCCAGGGCTTGTCCCAGCCGGCGGCGAGCTGCGAGCAGAAGGGGTATTCGTGCGCGTGCTCGGCGATGAAGAAGCGCCGCATGTTGCGCAGCACCATCAGGATGTGCTGGTCCACCGTGTAGACGTGGAACAGGTCGTGCTGCATCTGCCCGACGATGCGGCGGAACACCCACAGGTAGCGGCCCAGCACCGAGGTCTGGTTCATCAGCCGGAAGGCGTGCGTGATGCCCTGCGGCTGCTGCAGGATGGCCAGGAAGGTCTTGCGGTTGACGGGATCGTTGCGGAACTGGTGGTTCATCAACGTGCGCGCGTTGTAGAGCGCGCGCAGCGTGCGCACCGACAGGCCCTTGATGCCCGCCGTCTGCGTGAACAGCAGGAAGGTTTCCAGGATGGCGCGCGGCTCGCGCTGGTACAGGTCGTCGCTGGCGACTTCGAGCAGGCCGTCCTTGTCGAAGAAGCGCTCGTTCAGGCGGCGCGGCTTGGGGCTGCGCTCGCCGCGCGCGCCGCGCAGGTATTCCTCGATGCTTTGCAGCAGCATCTGGTTGAGCTGGGTCACCGCCTTGGCGGCCCAGTAGTAGCGCCGCATCAGCACCTCGCTGGCGCGCAGCACCACGCGGCCGTCGTCGGCGAAGCGGTGCCTGTAGCCGAAGGACTCGGCCACCGCGTTCTGCAAGTCGAACACCAGCCGGTCCTCGCGCCGGCCAGCGACGATGTGCAGCCGCGTGCGGATGGCGGAGATCACCGCTTCGTTGTGGCGCAGCTGGCGCAGCTCGTGCGGGGTGACCAGGCCGGCCAGCGCCAGGTCTTCCCAGCGGCTGCCGATGCCGGCGGCGCGCGCCGTCCACAGGATGACCTGCAAATCGCGCAGGCCGCCGGGCGATTCCTTGCAGTTGGGCTCCAGCGCGTAGGGCGTGTCCTCGTACTTGGCGTGGCGCTGGCGCATCTCCAGCCGCTTGGCGACGAAGAAGTCCAGCGCGTCGAGCTGGGCGGCGAAGCGCTGGTGGAAATCGCGCAGCAGCGCGCGCGAGCCCGTCACCAGGCGGGATTCGAGCAGCGCCGTGCGCACGGTGACGTCGGCGCGCGCGATTTCGAGGCACTCCTCGATGGTGCGCACGCTGGAGCCGATCTCCAGCCCGGCGTCCCAGCAGCCGCTGATGAAGCCCTCGATGCGCTGGCGCAGCGCCGGGTCGGCGGCCGGGTCGGCGCCGGGCGGCAGCAGCAGCAGCACGTCCACGTCGGAATAGGGGAACAGCTCGCCGCGCCCGTAGCCGCCCACCGCCAGCAGGGCGAAGCCGGCGTCGAAGCCAGCGGCGCGCCAGAGGGCGGTGAGCGCGTCGTCGGCCAGGGCGGAGAGCCGGCTCAGCGCCTGACGCACGCCGCGCATGGGGGCACCCTCGGCGCGCTGGGCGTCGAGCAGGGCCTGCCGCTGCTGGCGGTAGCCGGCGGCCGGCGCGGCGGCCGGAGGGATCGACATGGTGTTCAGGCGGGAACCGGTGCCGCGCCCTTGACGAACCCGGGCACCGCCGGGCTGCCGGCCGACAGCGTCAGCACCTCGTAGCCGGTGGGCGTGACCAGCACGGTGTGCTCCCACTGGGCCGACAGCGAACGGTCGCGCGTGACGATGGTCCAGCCGTCGTTCATCTCCTTGATGTCGCGCCGGCCGATGTTGACCATGGGCTCGATGGTGAAGGTCATGCCCGGCACCAGCGCCTCGCCCGTGCCCGGCCTGCCGTAGTGCAGCACCTGCGGCTCCTCGTGGAAGCGCTGGCCGATGCCGTGGCCGCAGAACTCGCGCACCACCGACAGGCCGTGGCCTTCGACGAACTTCTGGATCGCATGGCCCACGTCGCCCAGGCGCGCGCCGGGGCGCACCTGCTCGATGCCGAGCCACATGGCGTCGAAGGTGAGGGCGCACAGGCGCCGCGCGGCGATGGAGACCTCGCCGATCTCGAACATGCGGCTGTTGTCGCCGTACCAGCCGTCGGGGGTGATGACGGTGACGTCCACGTTGACGATGTCGCCTTTCTTCAGCGGCTTGTCGGCCGGGATGCCGTGGCACACCACGTGGTTGACGGACGTGCACAGGTGGCCGGGGTAGGGCGGGTAGCCCGGCGGCTGGTAGCCGATGGTGGCCGAGCGCGTGCCCTGCGCGGCCATGGCCTCGGCGCCCAGGCGGTCGATCTCCAGCGTGGTGATGCCGGGCTTGATGTGCGGCGTGATCGCGTCCAGCACTTCCGACGCCAGCCGGCAGGCCTCGCGCATGCCCGCGATGCCGGCTTCGTCCTTGATGGTGATGCTCATGGGGGCGGATTATCCCTCCCGCTCAGGCGGCTTGCAGGGCGCGGGCGGCGCTCGCCGGGATCGGCTATTTTTTCGGCGGGGCGGGCGCTGTCAGACGATGGGTCAACTGGCTCACGATGCCCAGCACCATGTCCCTGTCGGCGGGCGCCAGCCCGGCCAGCTGCTGCGTGATGACGGCGGCCTGATCCGTGCCCCGGTCGCTCGCGTCGAGCAGGAACTCATCCACGCGGCAGCCCAGCACTTCGCCCAGTTCATACAGCCGCGTGATGGGCGGCAGCACGGCGCCCCGCTCGATGCGGGAAATCGCCTGGTTGCCCATGTCGAGCTGTTCTGCGACCTGCTCCTGCGTCAGCCCCTGTGAAGTCCGTAGTTCCGCGATGCGTGCCCCCAAGGCTGCGGCGATGCGGCGTTGCCTGCTTTCGTCCATGCATTCTCCTGAACCTGCATGGTTGTGTTTGGACTTGTTGACGTAAAGTCCTTACAAGGTTTAACATGTACTTTCAAAGTGCAATATCTACCCTTCGCTGCATGTCGAAGGATTGCCAGCAGCGGAAGTCCACGGGGTGATGAAGTCTGGAGCACGGGATTGATGGCCGGGAGGCCGTCATTTGTGAGTAGTTCAGTCAAACAACGAGGGAAAACGTATGAAAAGCACAAAGAATCTGGCCGTCCTTGCTGCGCTATGCGCGTTGGTCGCTTGCGGTGGCGGGGGAGATGGCGACAACGAAGGGGCAAACCCTGCGCCTGCACCTTCCACCGGCCAGTGTCAGTCCTCGGAGGACGCCAACACCATCAACCAATGCGTCGGCCGGGACATGATCGCCCTCCAAGCCGGAGGCTTCATCAATTTCGCAGGCAGCGTGAGCAGCTACGCCAACGTCAGTACGGGAGAAACCGCTCTCCAGGGGCCGACCGCAAACCTCTGTGCGGTTTCAAAAGACCAGGGGCAATGGCATCTCAACACGCCCTTTGGCAATTTCAGCGTCCCCGCGCAGGAAGAAATGGTGACTACGTTCAAGCCCGCGTTTTTGCCAGACGACGTGGCGGCCATGCAATTGCTCCACCCCATGGGCGGATCGACCGACACGCAGTTCAACTACACGATCAGCACGGGCCGCGACGGCAGCGTGACGCGGATGGCCTGGGTGACCCGCGGTACCGAGTCCTTCTGGTGCGAATCGACGGAGGGCGCTGCTGCGCCTCCGCCGTCTCTGGCCCCGACTCCCCGCACATGCACGGAAAACAATGGGCCGGGTATGAATGGGCGAACAATGTCTGGCGCGTCGTCCTACACCATCAGGGACGGGGTTGCATCCATCACGCCAGGCACGATTGCCTTCAGCAACTCGTCGTATACGCCGGATTCCACCACTGGCTCCCTGCGCATGCGTCTGTTCGCCATCGAGGGGGATTACTTCGGCGGCCAGATCCAAGGCTACGTGATCGGCACGTTCCCGCTGAGATTCACCGATGGCTCCAACCAGTTGCGCAACGGGCAGTCTTCGCAACTCAATACCCAGACGGTCAGCATTTCCAGCTATCCGCCCAGTGGACGTTCCTACTGCATGGTGACTGTGTTCGAGGAGTACGACAGCAGGAATTGCAGCACCGCCGACAAGTACTGCGTCGTCGATTGGACGGAGTTCAAGAACCCGGCGTCCTTCTAAGCCCATATCCCCATGAATAGGAGAAACACTATGAACAATGCGATTTCCACTCTCGTCGGCCTTGCCTGCCTGATCGTTTTTACGCACTCGGCAATGGCGTCGGACTACGAAGGAGCCGAATCCAGAAAGGGAGCGACGCGCGGCGAGGCGTGCGAAAAGGCGAAGCGCAGCGCTTCTTCGGCTGCCAGAGCCGCCGGCATTTACGTCAACACCATCGACACCGGACCTTGCGAATGCGAGAAGGTCAGTGATTCCAACATGTATGGATGGGAATGCACGGTGTCCTGGGAGGCCACCGCAAAAAAGCGCGACCGATGAGCCAACCCGGGAGTGCGGCGTTCAACCCCGGGCATTGAGAAACGGGTTCTCCACCCGCAGCCCCTCGATCTGCTGCCCGTGCTGCATGTCCTCGCTGAGCAGACGCGAGCAGCCGCCCTCCAGCGCGGCGGCGACGATCAGGCTGTCGTAGAAGCTGAGGCTGTAGCGCTCCTGGATGCCGAGGCCGCGCGCGTAGAGCGCGGCGCTGGGGTGGATGCGCCAGAGCGGCACGAGGATGTGGTCGAGAATCTTGCGCGCGTCGGAGGCGTTCATCTTGGGCGTGAGCTTGCGCACCAGCACGTTCAGCGTCTCCTGCACGACCTGCGCGCTGATGACGGCGCTCTGCTCGCGCTGCGCGCGCGCCAGCAAGTCCTGAGCGACGGCGGCGCGGCGCGGGTCGCGGGTATCGAAGGCGCAGACCAGCACGTTGCTGTCGAAGAAATCAGCGGCGCTCATTCATCTCGTCCCGCGTCAGCTTGGGGCCGGTCATGTGGTACTGGCTGCGGATGCGCTGGAGGGTTTCCATCGCCTTGTCGGCCTGCCGCTTGCGCGCATAGCTCTCCAGCCACAGGCGGAACTGCTCGTTGAGCGTGGTGTTCTCGCTGCGGGCGGCTTCGCGGGCGGCTTCGATCAGGGCTTCGTCGGCGCTGAAGGTGATGTTGCGGGCCATGGTCATCTCCGTGTGTGCTATGTGCACTATTTTATCTGCACGAGGTATTTATCGTGTTGACGGAACACGAGGCGCTGCCGCGAATGGCACCAAGATGCCCTGGGTAAAATCGCTCCCATGTCCGCCAGCCCCAGTCAGCGGCCGGCGGACGGCATCCACGGCGCCGCGCGCCATTTCACCCTCAGGCCACCGCCGTGACCCAGCACCTCCAGTTCTTCGACGGCGGCAACGCCCTCAGCGATTTCCGCATCCGCCAGCTCCTGCCGCGCTTGCAGGCCACCTGCCCGGCGGTGGAGTCGATCGCCGCGCGCTTCGTGCACGTGGCTGGTTTCGACGCGCCGCCCGACGCTGCGGTGCTGGAGCGGCTGGCCGCGCTGCTGACGTACGGCGAGCCCTACGCCGGGCCGCAGGAGGGCGCGCCGATCATCGTCGCGCCGCGCCTGGGCACGGTGTCGCCCTGGGCCAGCAAGGCCACCGACATCGCCCGCAACTGCGGCATCGCGCTGCACCGGGTGGAGCGGCTGGTTGAATACAGAATCGGCCTCAAGCGCAAGCTGGTCGGGCGCCACCAGCTATCGAAAGATGAGCTTGCGCAGATCGCCGCGCTGCTGCACGACCGCATGACCGAGAGCGTGCTGGCGCACCGCGACGAGGCCGGCGCGCTGTTCACCGCGCTCACGCCCGAGCCGCTGGCGCACGTGGACGTGCTGGCCGGCGGCCAGGCCGCGCTGGAAAAGGCCAACGTCGAATGGGGCCTGGCGCTGGCGCCCGACGAGATCGACTACCTGCGGGACGCCTTCACCCGCCTGGGCCGCAACCCCACCGACGTCGAGCTGATGATGTTCGCGCAGGCCAACAGCGAGCACTGCCGGCACAAGATCTTCAACGCCGACTGGCGCATCGACGGCGCGCCGCAGGACCAGAGCCTGTTCGGCATGATCCGCCACACGCACCAGCGGAGCCCCGCGCACACCGTCGTCGCCTACAGTGACAACGCGGCGGTGATGGAAGGCCACACGGTCCAAGCGTTTCAAGCCAAATCGGCCTCCAGCGCAGGCGGGGTGGGCGCTGGCAGCTATCAACAGAATAGCGAGCTGCGCCATGTGCTGATGAAGGTGGAGACGCACAACCACCCCACCGCCATCAGCCCCTTCCCCGGCGCCAGCACCGGCGCGGGCGGCGAGATCCGCGACGAAGGCGCCACCGGCCGCGGCGCGCGGCCCAAGGCGGGGCTGACGGGCTTCACGGTGTCGAAGCTGTGGGACAGCCCGCACGGCAAGCCCGAGCACATGGCCAGCCCCTTGCAGATCATGACCGAGGGGCCGCTGGGCGGCGCCGCGTTCAACAACGAGTTCGGCCGGCCCAACCTGCTGGGCTACTTCCGCGAATACGAGTTGCTGGTCGGTGAAGAGGGTGGCGAGGGCGCCGATGCCGTCCTGCGCGGCTACCACAAGCCCATCATGATCGCGGGCGGCGTCGGCAGCATCGACGCGCGGCTCACGCACAAGATCGAGTTCCCGGCCGGCAGCCTGCTGGTGCAGCTGGGCGGGCCGGGCATGCGCATCGGCATGGGCGGCGGCGCGGCGAGTTCGCTCGCCAGCGGCGCCAACGCCGCGCACCTGGACTTCGACTCGGTGCAGCGCGGCAACCCCGAGATCCAGCGCCGCGCGCAGGAAGTCATCACCCAGTGCCAGGCGCTGGGCGAGGGCAACCCCATCCTGGCGGTGCACGACGTGGGCGCGGGCGGCCTGTCCAACGCCTTCCCGGAGCTGACCCACGACGCTGGCCGCGGCGCGCGCTTCGACCTGCGCGCCGTGCCGCTGGAGGAATCCGGCCTGGCGCCCAAGGAGATCTGGTGCAACGAGAGCCAGGAACGCTACGTGCTGGCCATCGCGCCCGAGTCGCTGCCGCTGTTCGAGGCGCTGTGCGCGCGAGAGCGCTGCCCGTTCGCCGTGGTGGGCCAGGCCACCGAGGCGCGGCAGCTGGTGGTGGCCGACGAAGGGCAGGAGAGCCCTGTGGACATGCCGATGGACGTGCTGCTCGGCAAGCCGCCCAGGATGCTGCGCGACGTGCGCACCGTGCAGCGCCGCTTCAAGCCGCTGGACCTGGACGGCGTCAGCCTGCAAGACGCCGCGATCAAGGTGCTGAGCCACCCCACCGTGGCCAGCAAGCGCTTCCTCGTCACCATCGGCGACCGCACCGTCGGCGGCCTCACGCACCGCGACCAGATGGTCGGCCCCTGGCAGGTGCCGGTGGCCGACTGCGCCGTCACCCTGGGTGACTTCAGCGGCTTCGCTGGCGAGGCCATGAGCATGGGCGAGCGCACGCCGCTGGCCGCGCTCGACGCGCCCGCGTCGGGCCGCATGGCCGTGGCCGAGGCCATCACCAACCTGCTGGCCGCGCCCATCGAGCTGCCGCGCGTCAAGCTCAGCGCCAACTGGATGGCCGCCTGCGGCGAGCCGGGCGAGGACGCCGCGCTGTACGCCACCGTCAAAGCCGTCGGCATGGAACTGTGCCCGGCGCTGGGCGTCGCCGTCCCGGTCGGCAAGGACAGCCTGTCGATGCGCACGCAGTGGCAGGCGGAAGGCGACCAGGCGCGCAAGGTGGTCTCGCCCGTCAGCCTGATCGTCAGCGCCTTCGCGTCCATCGACGACGTGCGGCCCACGCTCACGCCGCAGCTCGACGCCGCCCTCGAAGACACCACGCTGGTGCTGGTCGACCTGGGCAAGGGCCGCCACCGCCTGGCCGGCAGCGTGCTGGCGCAGGCGCTGGGCCAGAGCGGCTGCCCCGTGAAGGACGGCGTGCCCGACCTCGACGACCCGCAGGACTTGAAGGCCCTGGTCGCCGCCGTCAACCAGCTGCGCGCCGCAGGCCAGCTGCTCGCCTACCACGACCGCAGCGACGGCGGCCTGCTGGCCTGCGTGGCCGAGATGGCCTTCGCTGGCCACGTGGGCGTGGCGCTGAACATCGACCTGCTCGTTACCGAAGGCGACGGCATCAGCGACAGCCGCATGGAGACCGGCGACGCCAAGAACTGGGCGCAGCAGATCAGCGCCCGCCGCGAGGAGCTGACGCTGCGCGCCCTGTTCGCCGAGGAGCTGGGCGTGGTGCTGCAAGTGCGCACCGCCGAGCGCAACCAGGTGATGCAGACGCTGCGCGCGCACGGCTTGGCCAAACACAGCCACTTCATCGGCAAGACGCGGCCCGCGTCGTCGGCCATGGACGCGGGCAAGGGGCGCCTGGCCGTCTGGCGCGACACCAGAGAAGTGTTCGGCGCCAGCCTGCACGACTTGCAGCAGGTGTGGGACAGCATCAGCTGGAAGATCGCCCGCGAGCGCGACAACCCCGCCTGCGCCGACGCCGAGCACGCGGCGGCCGGCCTGCCCGACGACCCGGGCCTGAGCGTCACCCTGTCAGCGGATTTGCAGTCGAATATGGCCGCAGCGCTTGCTGGACAAGCGCCGGCAGCACCTAAAAACATAGCAATCGGCGGTGCACGCCCCAAGGTCGCCATCCTGCGCGAGCAGGGGGTGAACTCGCACGTCGAGATGGCCTGCGCCTTCACGGCGGCCGGCTTCGAGGCCTTCGACGTGCACATGACCGACTTGCAGACCGGCCGCGCGCAACTGGCCGACTTCGCCGGCCTGGTGGCCTGCGGCGGCTTCAGCTACGGCGACACGCTGGGCGCCGGCATCGGCTGGGCGCGCTCGATCACTTTCAACGCGCGGCTGGCCGAGCAGTTCAAGGCTTTCTTCGCGCGCGGCGACACTTTCGGCCTGGGCGTGTGCAACGGCTGCCAGATGTTCGCCGAGCTGGCCGAGATCATCCCCGGCGCCGAGGCGTGGCCGCGCTTCACCACCAACCAGAGCGAGCGCTTCGAGGCGCGCCTGTCGATGGTCGAGGTGCTCGATTCGCCCAGCCTGTTCTTCCAGGGCATGGCCGGCAGCCGCCTGCCCATCGCGGTGGCGCACGGCGAGGGCTTCGCCCACTTCGGCCAGCGCGGCGACGCGGCCCGCGCCATCGCGGCGATGCGCTTCGTCGACCACCACGGCCAGCCGACCGAGCAGTACCCCTTCAACCCCAACGGCAGCCCCGGCGGCCTCACCGGCGTGACCACCGCCGACGGCCGCTTCACCGCCCTCATGCCGCACCCCGAGCGCGTGTTCCGCAACGCGCAGTTCAGCTGGACGGACCAGGACAAGAGCGCGTTCAGCCCCTGGATGCAGATCTGGCGCAACGCGCGCCGGTGGGTGGGCTGATCAGGCTTCGTCCGCCGGCGGCTTGACCAGCAGCACCGGCACCGGCGCGTCGTCGATCAGCCGGCGCGACACCGAGGCGCCCTCGATCAGCCGGCGCCACGGCCCCAGCGCGCGCGAGCCCAGCAGCACCATGTCGCAGCGGTGGATCTCGATCAGCTCCAGCATGCCGTGCGCCGGGTCGCCCGCGACCACGGCGGTCTCGAACGGCACGCCGGCCTCGCGCAGCAGTTGGGCAGAGGGGGCGATCAAGTCCTCGGCGGCCTCCAGCGCGGCGTCCTCGATCAGCGCCGGGTCCTGCGCGGTGACGATCTCGTAGAAGCTGGCCGGCGCCTGCACGTTGGCCAGCACGAAGCTGGCCTTCAGGCCGCCCCGCACCAGCTGCAGGGCGAAGCGGGTTTCGTGCAGCGACAGCTCGCTGCCGTCGACGGGGAGGAGGATCTTCATGGCGTTACTCGGGTTTGCTTCTGTATCGATAGCTGCTGGCGCTTGTCTGGCGGGCGCTGACGGCTTATTCGATTCATGAAACGGGGAGGGCGATCAAGCCCATTATCCCAGCCGCTAACATCGCCTCCCATGCCGCCCGCCACCCGTCACGACCACGTCGATGCCCTGCGCGGGCTGGCCATGCTGTGGATGACGGCCTACCACTTCTGCTTCGACCTCAACCACTTCGGCTACCTCCGGCAGAACTTCTACGACGACCCGGTCTGGACCTGGCAGCGCACCGGCATCGTCGGCCTGTTCCTGCTGTGCGCGGGCGCCGGGCAAGCGCTTGCGGTGCGGCAGGGGCAGGGCTGGCCGCGCTTCTGGCGCCGCTGGGCGCAGGTGGCGGGCTGCGCGCTGCTGGTGTCGGCCGGCTCCTGGTGGATGTTCCCGCGCGGCTGGATCAGCTTCGGCGTGCTGCACGGCATGGCGGCGATGCTGATCGTGGTGCGCTGGGCGCTGGTGCGCGGCTGGCTGCGCGGCGCCGTGCCCTGGGTGGCCGGCGCGCTGCTGGTGCTGGCCGCGCCGTGGCTGGGCGAGCTGCTGCGCACGCAGGCGCCGCCCGCCATGCAGGCGGCGCTCGACAGCCGCTGGCTGAACTGGCTGGGCGTGGTCACGCGCAAGCCCCCCACCGAGGACTACGTGCCCCTGCTGCCCTGGCTGGGCGTGATGCTGTGGGGCGCGGCCCTGGCGCAGCGCCTGCCCGCATGGCCGCGCCTGCCGGGCGCCGCGGGGCTGGCGGTGCTGGCGGTGCTGGGGCGCTGGAGCCTCAGCTACTACATGCTGCACCAGCCCGTGCTGATCGGGCTGCTGCTGCTCTACAAGGGTTTTTGACCTCCAGCGCCCGCCAGGCAAGCGCTGGAAGCTACATTATCAATAGCTAACGGGCAAAAAAAAGCCGCCTCGGCGGGCGGCTGGGTGCGGCGCGGCGGGGGGCTTACTCGATCTTGGCCTTGGCGCGCAGCTCTTCCTGAAACTTGGACAGCTTCTGCTGCTGCATCTGCTGCATGATCTGCGGCTTGACGGCGTCGAAGCTGGGCAGCTCGGGCGCCTTGGCGTCGCGGATGTCGTCCACGCGGATCACGTGCCAGCCGAACTGCGACTTGACCGGCGCGTCGCTGGTCTGGCCCTTGTTCAGCTTGGTCAGCGCACCGGCGAACTCGGGCACGTAGCCGGACGGGTTGGCCCAGCCCAGGTCGCCGCCCTGCGCGCCGGAGCCCGGATCCTTGGACTGCTTCTTGGCGATGTCGTCGAACTTGGCGCCCTTCTTGAGCTGGGCGATGATGGCCTTGGCCTCGTCTTCCTTCTCGACCAGGATGTGGCGTGCCTTGTACTCCTTGGCGCCGGCGGCCGGCGCCTGGCTGCCGACCACGCGGTCGTACTCGGCCTTGGCCTCAGCGTCGGTGACTTTGTTTTTCTCCTGGTAGTCGGCGAACAGCTCGTTGATGAGCACGCTCTGGCGCGCCAGTTCCATCTTGGCGCGGAAGTCGGGCGAGGCTTCCAGGCCGCGGCGTTCGGCCTCCTGCATGAAGATCTCGCGGGCGATGATTTCCTCGCGCAGCTGGTTCTGCACCTCGGGCGGCACGGGCTGGCCGGTGCGGGCGGCCTGGGCCTTGACCTGCGCCTCCAGCGCCTCCATGCGCGCCTTGGGCACGGGCTTGCCGTTGACGATGGCGATGTTCTGGGCGGCGGCGGGCAGGGCCAGCGCGGCGGCGAGCAGGGCCGCGGCGGCCAGGGTGGGGTGTTTCATGGTGTTGCGGGGGAGAGGTGGACCGGAAGAAGCCGGCGGACTGCGCTTGGATGCCGGCGCGGCCGGCAGAGTTTCAGCGGGTTTCGATGGCGATGGCGTGCACGCCCTGGTCGATGAAATTTTGCAGCGCATCATACACAAGCCGGTGCTGCGCCACGCGGGGTTGGCCGGCGAACAGCGGCGAGGCGATGCGCACCCTGAAATGGGTGCCCGAGCCGGTGCCGTTGGCGCCTGTGTGGCCGGCGTGCTGCCAGCTTTCGTCCAGCACCTCCAGCGCAGTGGGCGCCAAGTGCTGGCGCAGGCGCGTGGCCATCTGGTCGGCGAGGCTCATGCTCATGCGGAACCTTCCGAGTCCTGCAAATGCCGCGCCACGTAGATGCCCTGGCCGATGATGAAGGCCACCGGGAACACGTAGCCCCACAGCTTGAAGTCGGCCCAGGCGTCGGTGGACCAGTAGGCCGCCACGTAGCCGTTGAGGGCGGCCATGAACAGGCAGTACAGCACCCAGGCCACGGTCAGCCGGTGCCACACGGCGTCGGGCAGGGCGAGCTGGCTGCCGAGCATGATGCGCAGGAAGTTCTTGCGCCAGCCCCACAGCGCCACCGCCAGCGCCAGCGCCATGGCGGCGTAGAGCACGGTGGGCTTCCACTTGATGAAGCGCTCATCCTGCAAGGTCAGCGTGAGCGTGCCGAAGATCAGGATCAAGGCCAGCGTGGCCTTGTGCATGGTCGTCAGTTTCTTGTCGATGGCGTAGACGATGGCCATCTGCACGCAGGTGGCCGCCATCAGCACCCCCGTGGCGGCGTAGATGCCCTGCAGCTTGTAGGCGACGAAGAACAGCAGGATGGGCAGGAAGTCGAGCAACAGTTTCATGGGGCTTGCAGGGGTTCGAAGTCGAGCGAGGCGGAGTTCATGCAGTAGCGCAGGCCGGTGGGCTCGGGGCCGTCGGGGAAGACGTGGCCCAGGTGCGCGCCGCAGCGGGCGCACAGGGTTTCGACGCGCACCATGCCGTGGCTCGTGTCGCGCCGCTCCTCGATGGCGCCGGGTTCGGCGCGGAAGAAGCTGGGCCAGCCGCAGCCGGCGTCGAACTTGGCGTCGGACTCGAACAGCTTGGCGCCGCAGCAGATGCAGCGGTACAGGCCGCCGGCCCAGTGCTGCTCGTACTTGCCGGTGAAGGGGCGCTCGGTGGCGGCGTGGCGGGTGACCTGCCAGGCCACGGGCTCGGCGCCCTTGTCGGCCAGCAGGGCGCGCCATTCGGCGTCGGTCTTGTGAACGGGGTGGGTCATGAGGAGCAGCTGATCTGGATGTGGGCCGCCCAGTCGGGCGGGAAGCCTGACCAGTCGGCGTGGGCGGGGTGGTCGTCGTACGGATTTTCCAGCACGCGGAGCAGCTCTTCGACCATTCCGAAGTCCTTGAGTTTCGCTTGCGCGATGGCCTGCTCGGCCAGGTGGTTGCGCAGCACGATGGTGGGATTGTTTTTAAGCATCAAATCGGGCTCCAGCGCCCGTCCATCAAGCGCCGGAAGCTCCTTGAAGGATAGCAAAAGCGCGTCGATGGCGGCCTGGTCCAGGAACAGCTCGCGCACCGTCTCGGCCGGCGCGCCGGCGGCGTGGCGGGCCAGGCGGCGCCAGAAGATGGTGTAGTCGGTGCGCTCGCGCGCCATCAGCGCCAGCGCCTCGCGCACCCAGCGGGCGGTGTGCTCGCTCGCCCGCGCGAAGCCCAGCTTGGCGGCCATGCGGCGGTCGTACTCGGCGGGGAAGATCGTTTTGTAGGGCTCCAGCGCGGCCATGGCCGCGTCGGGCTCGCCGATCAGCGGCAGCAGCGCCTGGCCCAGGGCGAACAGGTTCCAGTGCGCGACGGCCGGCTGGCGCTGGTAGGCGTAGCGCCCGCCGCTGTCGGAGTGGTTGCAGATGTGGTTGGGGTCGAAGCCGTCCATGAACTGGTAGGGGCCGTAGTCGATGGTCAGGCCCAGGATGCTCATGTTGTCGGTGTTCATCACGCCGTGCATGAAGCCCACCGCCTGCCACTGCGCCACCAGCGCGGCGGTGTGGCGGGTGACGGCGGCCAGCAGGGCGGCGTAGGGCTGCGCGTCGCCGCGGCAGTCGGGGTAGAAGTGCTCGATCACGAAGTCGGCCAGGCGGCGCAGCTCGTCCAGCTGGTTGCGGGCGCTGAAGTGCTCGAAGTGCCCGAAGCGGATGAAGCTGGGCGCCACGCGGGTGACGACGGCGGCGGTCTCGATCTCCTCGCGCCGCACCGGCTGGTCGGAGCCGGTCACGCACAGCGCGCGGGTGGTGGGGATGCCCAGCGCATGCATCGCCTCGCTGGCCAGGAACTCGCGGATCGACGAGCGCAGCACGGCGCGGCCGTCGCCCATGCGGGAGTAGGGCGTGAGGCCGCTGCCCTTGAGTTGCAGCTCCAGCGCCTGGCCGTCCGCCGCGCGCACCTCGCCCAGCAGGATGGCGCGGCCGTCGCCCAACTGGCCGGCCCAGTGGCCGAACTGGTGGCCGCTGTAGACGCTGGCCAGCGGCGCGCTGCCCGCCAGCGGCCGGTTGCCGGTGAACGCCTCCAGCGCCTCGGGGGTGCCCCACCAGTCCTCCGGCAGCCCCAGCTCGCGCGCCATCGACGCGCTGCGCGCCACCCAGTAGGGCGCGCGCAGCGGCACCGGCGCCAGGCGGGTGTAGAAGGCATCGCCCAGCGCGGCGAAGCGGTTGCGCCAGGCCCAGCCGGCGTCGTGGCGCTGCGCGGGCGCGGTTTCAGTGTCCTGCATGCCGCGATTGTCGCGCCGGCGCGCAGCCATGGCTTACCATTGCCGCCGATTCCAGTCTCAACCACTTAAAAATGAGGAGATTCCCATGCTGGGTTTGATGCAGAACCATCCACTGCTGATTTCGAGCCTGATCGAGCACGCCGCCCGCCACCATGGCGACGGCCAGATCGTTTCGCGCCGGGTGGAGGGCGACATCCACCGCTGTACCTGGGCCGATTCGGCCCGGCGCTCCAAGCAGGTGGCCAACGCGCTGGACGCGCTGGGCATCGCCGCCGGCAGCCGCGTGGGCACGCTGGCCTGGAACGGCTACCGCCACCAGGAGCTGTATTTCGGCGTCAGCGGCTCCGGCCGGGTGCTGCACACCATCAACCCGCGCCTGCTGCCCGAGCAGATCGCATGGATCGCCAACCACGCGGAAGACGAAGCCATCTGCTTCGACCTGACCTTCCTGCCCATCGTGAAGGGCATTCACGGCCACTGCAAGACCGTCAAGCACTGGATCGCCCTGTGCGACGCCGACAAGCTGCCGGCGGACAGCGGTGTTCCCGGCCTGCTGAGTTACGAGAGCTGGATCGGCGCCCAGCCCACCGAATACGCCTGGCCCCGGCTTGACGAGAATGCCGCCTCCAGCATGTGCTACACCAGCGGCACCACGGGCAACCCCAAGGCCGCGCTGTACAGCCACCGCTCGTCGGTGCTGCACGCCTTCGCCGGCTCGCTGCCCGACGCCATGAACCTGTCGGCCTCCTCGGTCATCCTGCCCGTGGTGCCCATGTTCCACGTCAACGCCTGGGGCATTCCCTACGCGGCGGCGCTCACCGGCTGCAAGCTGGTCTACCCCGGCGCCGCGATGGACGGCAAGTCCATCCACGAACTGATGGAGAGCGAGGGCGTGACCATGGCCGCCGGCGTGCCGACGGTGTGGCAGATGCTGCTCAACCACCTGTCGCAGAACAAGCTGAAGTTTTCCACGCTCAAGAGCACCATCATCGGCGGCGCCGCCTGCCCGCCGGCGATGCTGAACACCTTCGAGAACGACTACGGCGTGGAAGTGCGCCACGCCTGGGGCATGACCGAGATGAGCCCGCTGGGCACGGTGTGCACGCTGAAGGAAAAGCACCGCTCGATGCCCGAAGCCGACAAGAACAAGGTGCGCCTGAAGCAGGGCCGCGCGGTGTTCGGCGTGGACATGAAGATCGTCGACGACCAGGGCCAGGAACGCCCCTGGGACGGCAAGTCCTACGGCGACCTGCTGGTGCGCGGCCCCTGGATCATCGACCACTACTTCAAGATCGACGCCAGCCCGCTGCAGGACGGCTGGTTTCCCACGGGCGACGTGGCCACCATCGATCCCGACGGCTACATGCAGATCACCGACCGCAGCAAGGACGTGGTGAAGTCCGGCGGCGAGTGGATCAGCTCCATCGACATCGAGAACGTGGCCATGGCGCACCCCGCGGTGGCGATGGCCGCGTGCATCGGCATGCCGCACCCCAAGTGGGACGAGCGCCCCATCGTGGTGGTGGCGCTCAAGCCCGGCGCCCAGGTCGGCCGCGACGAGCTGCTGGCCTTCTACCAGGGCAAGGTGGCCAAGTGGCAGACGCCGGACGACGTGGTGTTCGTCGAGTCGATCCCTCTCGGCGCCACAGGCAAGATGCTCAAGACCAAGCTGCGAGAGCAGCTCAAGGACTACAAGCTGCCGACCTGACCTGAAAAGGCTGCGGGATGCGGGCAAACCCGCTGCCTTTTCGGCCTGCGAAGACTTACGCTCCGGGCTGCTTTAACCCGAGGAGAAAACCGTGAAATTTGCAGCGAAACTGGTGGTGGGCGGCATCATGGCCGTGATGGCGGGATGGGCATCCGCCCAGAAGGGCGAGGTGGTCAAGGTCGTCCGCATCGACCCGCTGACGGGCCTGCTCGGCCCGGTGGGCGTGAACCAGGACAAGAGCTACAAATACTTCGCCGAGAAGTTCAGCGGCGCCGGCAACCCGGCGGGCGTGAAGTTCGAGTTCGAGACCATCGACAACAAGCTCAGCCCGGCCGAAAGCCTGAACGCGCTGAAGGCGGCCATCGACAAGGGCGTGCGCTACGTCGCCCAGGGCAACGGCTCGTCGGTGGCGCTGGCGCTGGTCGACGCCATCAACAAGCACAACGAGCGCAACCCCGGCAAGGAGGTGCTGTACCTCAATGATTCGGCGGTGGATCCCGACCTCACCAACAGCAAGTGCAGCTTCTGGCACTTCCGCTTCGACGCCGACACCTCGATGAAGATCGAGGCCATGTCCAGCTACATCAAGGACAGCCTGCCGGACGTAAAGAAGGTGTTCCTGCTGAACCAGAACTACTCGCACGGTCACCAGGTCGCCAAGTACGCGAAGGAGGCCCTCAAGCGCAAGCGCCCGGACATCGAGATCGTGGGCGAGGATCTGCATCCGCTGGCCCAGGTGCGCGACTTCGCGCCCTACATCGCCAAGATCAAGGCCTCGGGCGCCGACATGGTGATCACGGGCAACTGGGGGTCCGATCTGGCGCTGCTCGTCAAGGCCGCCAACGAAGGGGGCTACAACGGCAAGTTCTTTACCTACTACACCGGCGTCACCGGCACGCCTACCGCGCTGGGCAAGAGCGGCGAGGGGCGCGTCTATCAGGTGGCCTACGGCCACTACAACATGGGCGGCCAGGCGCAGAAGTGGCTCGACGAATTCAAGGCCAAGTACAACGACGACATGTACACCCTGGCGATCCCGCGCATCTTCGAGATGCTGGGGGCGGCCATGGCCAAGGCCAAGTCCACCGATCCGGTGAAGGTGGCCAAGGCCATGGAGGGCCTGAAGGTGAACACCTTCAACGGCGAGATCGAGATGCGCAAGGCCGACCACCAGCTCCAGCAGCCGCTGTACATCACGGTCTGGCAGAAGGCGGACGCCAAGAACCCCTACAGCCCGGAGAACACCGGCATGACGCTGGTCGCGGTCAAGGAGTACCCGAACTACGTTTCGAGCACGCCCACCAGCTGCCAGATGAAGCGGCCGGGTTGACGCGTGCTGCCGAGTCCGAACGGGTCAACCGTTCCGGACTCTTTTTTTGGCCAACCATAGGCGGACCATGGAGTTTTTCATCATCTCGATGCTGAACGGCATGAGCTACGGGCTGCTGCTGTTCATGCTCAGTTCGGGGCTGACGCTGATCTTCAGCATGATGGGCGTGCTGAACTTCGCGCACGCCAGCTTCTACATGCTGGGGGCCTATTTCGGCTACACCGTGTCGAAGACCATCGGCTTCTGGCCGGCGCTCATCGTGGCGCCCGTGGCCGTCGGTCTGCTGGGCGCGCTGTTCGAGCGGCTGTGCCTGCGCAAGGTGCACAAGTATGGGCACGTGCCCGAGCTGCTGATCACCTTCGGCCTGTCCTACGTCATCCTCGAGTTGGTGCAGTTGGTCTGGGGTCGGCTGGCGGTCGATTTCCGTCCGCCGGAGGTGTTGCAGGGGCCGGCTTTCACGCTCATCAAGCATTCGGTGGACGGCCTCGGCTTCGTCTGGGGCAGCGCCCCCGAGCAGATGTGCCGCGCCGCCGACGAAGCGGTGCGGGTGGTCTGCACGCCGTTCCCGGCCACCCGGGCCTTCATGATGCTGGCGGCGGTCGTCATGCTGGTGAGCCTGTGGCTGCTGCTGACGCGCACCCGCGTCGGCCTGGTGATCCAGGCGGCGCTGACGCATCCCGACACCGTGGAGACGCTGGGCCACAACGTGCCGGCGGTCTTCATGCTGGTGTTCGGCGCCGGCTCGGCGCTGGCGGGGCTGGCCGGCGTGGTCGGCGGCAGCACCTACCTGACGGAGCCGGCCATGGCGGCCACGGTGGGCTCGATCATCTTCGTGGTGGTGGTGGTGGGCGGCATGGGTTCGCTGGCGGGGGCTTTCCTGGCCTCGCTGCTGATCGGCGTGGTGCAGACCTTCGCCGTGGCTTTCGACTGGTCGGTCGGCTCGCTGGCGGCGCAGCTGGGCATCGGGCTCAGTGCGGCCGCGCAGGACAACTCGCTGGTCAAGCTGACCGTGTCGCAGGTGGCGCCGATCCTGCCGTACCTGCTGCTGGTGCTGATGCTGATCTTCCGGCCCAAGGGCCTGCTGGGTTCCCGCGAGAGCTGATGCGATGACCGCTGCTTCCATCCATTCGTCCGATCCGCGCACACGCTGGATCATCTGGTCGGCCTTCGCCCTGTTGCTGCTGGTGGCGCCGCTGGTGTTCCCCGGCGATCTGGGGCTGTCCATGCTGTGCCAGATCGGCATCGCGATCATCGCCTGCCTGTCCTACAACGTCCTGCTGGGGCAGGGCGGCATGCTGAGCTTCGGCCACGCCGTCTACACCGGCCTGGGGGCGTTCGTCGCCATGCATGCCCTGAACGCCTTCTCCGACGGCAAACCCTCGGCCGTGGCGGTCATGCTGCTGCCGCTGGTCGGCGGCCTGGCGGGGCTGTTCTTCGCCGCCCTGCTGGGCTACGTGACGACCAAGAAGTCGGGCACCACCTTCGCCATGATCACGCTGGGCATCGGTGAACTCGTGTTCGCCATGTCGCTGATGATTCCCGAGTTCTTCGGCGGCGAGGGCGGCGTGTCCGGCAATCGCATGACCGAGCCGCTGCTGGGCATCACCTTCGGCCCGCAGCGGCAGGTGTACTACCTGATCGCGGTCTACACCTTCCTGTCGGTGGCGGCGATGTACGCCTTCACGCTCACGCCGCTGGGGCGCATGCTGAACGCGGTGCGCGACAACCCGGAGCGGGTGGAATTCGTCGGCTACAACGCGCAGCGCGTCAGGTACCGGGCGTTCCTGGTGGCGGGCTTCTTCGCCGGCATCTCGGGGGGCCTGGCGGCGCTCAACTTCGAGATCGTGACCGCCGAGGTGGTGGGCGCGGCGCGCTCGGGCGGCTACCTGCTGTTCACCTTCCTGGGCGGGGCGACCTTCTTCTTCGGCCCCATCATCGGCGCGGTGCTCATGGTGCTGGCGGCGGTGCTGTTCTCCGAGATCACCAAGGCCTGGCTGCTGTACCTGGGCCTGATCTTCATGTTCATGGTGATGTACGCGCCTGGCGGCATTGCCAGCCTGATCATGATGAACGTGCGCATCGCTGCCTTCGGGCGCCTGCGCGAGCTGCTGCCGCACTACCTGTCGATGACCCTGGCCGCCGTGGTCGCGCTGCTCGGGTTCTCGGCGCTGATCGAGATGATCTACCATCGCCAGCTCGAAGGCGCGTCCGGCGGGGCCCTGGGCTTCCTGGGCATGACGCTCGACACCGGCAACGCGCTGCACTGGCTGTCTGCGGCCGTCGTGGCTGCCATCGGGGTCGGCCTGTTCGAATGGGCGCGGCGGCGCTTCCAGGTGCGCTGGAACGCGGTGCACGAGGCGATCGAGCAGGCGACGAAGCAACGGCAGGAGGCCAGCGCATGAGCAGTTTTGCCCTCGAACTGAAGGACGTGCGCAAGAGCTTCGGCAAGACCGAGATCATCCGCGGCGTCAACCTGGCCGTACAGCCGGGCGAGCGGGTGGCGGTGATCGGGCCCAACGGTGCCGGGAAGTCCACGCTGTTCAACCTGATCAGCGGGCGCTTCGCGCCCTCCAGCGGTGAAATCTGGCTGGGCGCGCACCGCATCGACGGCAAGCAGCCATACGAGATCAACCGGCTCGGGCTGTCGCGCAGTTTCCAGATCACCAACATCTTTCCCAAGCTCAGCGTGTTCGAGAACCTGCGCTGCGGCGTGCTGTGGAGCCTGGGCTACCGCTACACCTTCTTCAAGTTCCTGGCCAACCTCCATGATGCCAACCAGCGCGCCGAGGAACTGCTGCGCATGATCCACCTGGAGCGCAAGCACGACGTGCTGGCCATGAACCTGACCTATGCCGAGCAGCGCGCGCTGGAGATCGGCGTGACCATCGCCGGCGGCGCCAGCGTGGTTCTGCTGGACGAGCCGACCGCCGGCATGAGCCGCAGCGAGACGCAGCACTTCATCGAACTGATCCGCGAGGTGACGGTGGGCAAGACGCTGCTGACGGTGGAGCACGACATGGGCGTGGTGTTCGGCCTGGCGGACAAGATCGCCGTCGTCGTCTACGGCGAAGTGCTGGCGTTCGATACGCCCGAGGCGGTGCGCGCCAACGCGCGCGTGCAGGAGGCTTACTTGGGTTCGCACGTGGCGGAAAGCCAGGCGGCCGGTCACTGAACGGGGCGAGCGATGCTGACTGTGGACAACCTGCACGCCTACTACGGCAAGAGCCACGTGCTGCACGGGGTGAGTTTCAAGGTGCAGCCGGGCGAAATCGTCGCGCTGCTGGGGCGCAACGGCTCCGGCCGCTCCACCACTGCCAAGGCCGTCATGGGCATGGTGCAGGCCGAGGGGCGGGTGGACTGGAAGGGCCAGCGCCTGCTTGGCCGCAAGCCGTTCGAGGTCGCGCACCTGGGCCTGGGCTACGTGCCCGAGAGCCGCGACATCTTTCCCAGGCTCACCGTGTACCAGAACCTGCTGCTGGGCCAGAAGGGCTCGGGCAAGGGCAGCCGCTGGAGCTTCGACGACATGTACGCCATGTTCCCGCGCCTGAAGGAGCGCGAGCACACCGAGGCCGGCGTGCTCTCCGGCGGCGAGCAGCAGATGCTGACGCTGTGCCGCACGCTGATGGGCGACCCGGAGCTGATCATCATCGACGAACCCACCGAGGGCCTGGCGCCCAAGATCGTGGAACTGGTGGGCGAGTACCTGCTCAAGCTGCGCGAGCGCGGCATCGCCGTGCTGCTGATCGAGCAGAAGCTCACCATCGCCATGCACATCTCCGACCGCGCGCTGGTGATGGGCCACGGCAGCATCGTGTTCGACGGCACGCCCGACGCACTGCGCGCCGACGCCGCGACCCGCAAGGAATGGCTGGAGGTGTAGCCGCCCCATCCTTGGGGCGCCGCCGGCCTTTGCGCAGGCGTTAAGCTACGGGGCTGGCCTGCGGTGGGCTGATCGCCGTGTTTGTCCCAGCCGTGACAAACCGGGTTTGCAGCCACCCCATGCATCTTTGACAATGCGGCGGCCGATCCCGGCCCGCTGCGCCTTTCCCCGCTAGACCCAAGGAACCAAGCTCCATGACCGCTGAATACAAAGTCCACGGAGACGTCGCCGTCATCACCCTGAACAACCCGCCCGTCAACGGCCTCGGCTACGAGACCCGGATCGGCATCACCAGCGCGCTGGAAAAAGCCAATGGCGACCCGGCCGTCAAGGCGGTGGTGCTGACGGGTGGCGGCAAAGCCTTCTCGGGCGGCGCCGACATTCGAGAGTTCGGCTCGCCCAAGGCATCGCAGGATCCCAACCTTCTGGGTGTCATCAGCGCCATCGAATATTCCACCAAGCCCGTGGTGGCGGCCGTGCACAGCGTGGCCATGGGCGGCGGCCTGGAACTGGCGCTGGGCTGCCACTACCGCATCGCCGCGCCTGGCGCCAAGATCGCGCTGCCCGAGGTCAAGCTGGGCCTGATCCCCGGCGCCGGCGGCACCGTGCGGCTGCCGCGCGTGCTCGGCGTGGAGGCGGCGCTGAACATGATCGTCAGCGGCGAGCCCGTCAACAGCGAGATGCTGGCCATGCTGCCCGGCCAGAAGCTGTTCGACCAGCTCAGCGCTTCGCCCGAATCGCTGGCCGAGGAGGCCATGGCCCTGGCCCGCAAGGTGGCCGCGCAGCACGCCGACGGCTCGCCGCTGCCGCTGGTGCGCGACCTGCCGTGCAAGCACAAGGACGGCGACGCCTACTTCCAGTTCGCGCGCAACATGGTCAAGGGCATGGCCAAGAACTTCCCGGCGCCCCCCAAGTGCGTGGACGCGGTGGAGAACGCCACCAAGTACAAGTTCGACGACGCGCTGGCCAAGGAGCGCGAGATCTTCACCAGCCTGATGCTCACGCCCGAATGCAAGGCGCTGCGCCACATCTTCATGGCCGACCGCGCGGCGTCCAAGATTCCCGACGTCGGTGACGACGTGAAGCCGCGCGCCGTGGCCAAGGTGGGCATCGTCGGCGCCGGCACCATGGGCGGCGGCATCGCCATGAACTTCCTCAACGCTGGCATCCCGGTCACCATCCTGGAGACCAAGCAGGACGCGCTGGACCGGGGCCTGGCCACCGTTCGCAAGAACTACGAGGGCCAGGTCAAGAAGGGCAAGCTGAAGGCGGACAAGTACGAGCAGCGCATGGCCCTGCTCACGCCCACCCTGAGCTACGACGACCTGAAGGACGCCGACCTGGTGATCGAGGCCGTGTTCGAGGATCTGGGCGTCAAGGAAGCCGTGTTCACCAAGCTCGACGAGGTGGCCAAGCCCGGCGCCATCCTGGCCTCCAATACCTCCACGCTCGACGTCAACAAGATCGCCGCCTTCACCAAGCGTCCGCAGGACGTGGTCGGCACGCACTTCTTCAGCCCGGCCAACGTGATGAAGCTGCTGGAGGTGGTGCGCGGCGCCAGGACCGCCAAGGACGTGCTGGCCACCGTGATGGCCGTGGCCAAGAAGATCAAGAAGACCGCCGTGGTGGTGGGTGTGTGCGACGGCTTCGTCGGCAACCGCATGATCGAGGAATACTCGCGCCAGGCTGGCTTCCTGCTGGACGAGGGCGCCTCGCCGCAGCAGATCGACAAGGCCATCGAGAAGTTCGGCTTCGCCATGGGCCCGTTCCGCATGGGCGACCTGGCGGGCAACGACATCGGCTGGGCGATCCGCAAGCGCCGCTACGTCGAGCGCCCGGACATGAAGTACAGCGCCAGCGCCGACCGGCTGTGCGAGCTGGGCCGCTTCGGCCAGAAGACCGGCGCCGGCTGGTACGACTACCAGCCCGGCCAGCGCGACGCGCTTCCCAGCCCCGTGGTGGACAAGCTGATCGACGAGCACCGCAAGGCGCTGGGCATCACCCCGCGCAAGATCGGCGACCAGGAGATCGTCGAGCGCCTGGTGTATGCGCTGGTCAACGAAGGCGCGCGCATCCTCGAGGAAGGCATCGCCAGCAAGGCCAGCGACATCGACATGGTGTACCTCACGGGCTACGGCTTCCCGCTCTGGCGCGGCGGTCCCATGCTGTACGCCGACCAGGTGGGCCTGTACAACGTGGCGGAAGCCATGAAGCGCTTCGCGCGCAACCCGCACGACGACGCCAAGTTCTGGGAGCCGGCCCCGCTGCTGAAGAAGCTCGTCGCCGAGGGCAAGAATTTCAATTGATTTCGGCCGCCAACGCCCGTCAGGCAAGCGCCAACAGCTATCGAATCAGGAGTATCCAATGACCAAGGCCGTCATCGTTTCCACCGCCCGCACGCCGCTCGCCAAGAGCTGGAAGGGGGGCTTCAACATGACCCATGGCGCCACGCTCGGCGGCCATGCGGTACAGCACGCCATCCAGCGCGCCGGCATCGACGCCGCCGAGGTGGACGACGTGATCCTGGGCTGCGCCAACCCCGAGGGCGCCACCGGCATGAACATCGCGCGCCAGGCCGCGCTGATGGCCGGCTGCCCCGTCACCACCTCGGGCATGACGGTGAACCGCTTCTGCTCCTCCGGCCTCCAGACCATCGCGCTGGCCGCGCAGCGCATCATCGCCGGCGAGGCCGACGTGTTCGTGGCCGGCGGCGTGGAGAGCATCTCCTGCGTGCAGCAGGAGATGAACATGCACATGCTCCAGGACCTGGCGCTGGCCAAGAAGAAGCCCGAGATCTACTGGAGCATGCTGCAAACCGCAGAGCAGGTCGCCAAGCGCTACGGCATCGGCCGCGAGGTCATGGACGAATACGGCGCCGCCAGCCAGCAGAAGGCCGCCGCCGCGCGCGCCGCTGGCAAGTTCGACGCCGAGATCGCGCCCATCACCGTCACCGCCGGCGTGGCCGACAAGACGCTGGGCCTGATCACCAGGCAGGTCACCGTCAGCCAGGACGAGGGCATCCGCGAAGGCACCACCGCCGAAGGCATCAGCGGCATCAAGCCCGCGCTGCCGGGTGGCCTGATCTCGGCCGGCAATGCCAGCCAGTTCTCCGACGGCGCCGGCGCCTGCGTGGTGGTGGGCGAGGACTACGCCAGCAAGAAGGGCCTCAAGCCCCTGGGCCGCTTCCTCGGCTTCGCCGTGGCCGGCTGCGAGCCGGACGAAATGGGCATCGGCCCCGTCTTCGCCGTGCCCAAGGTGCTGGCCAAGCTGGGCCTGAAGGTCAGCGACATCGACCTGTGGGAACTGAACGAAGCCTTCGCCGTGCAGGTGATCTACTGCCGCGACAAGCTGGGCATTCCCAACGACCGCCTGAACGTCAACGGCGGCGCCATCGCCCTCGGCCACCCCTACGGCGTGAGCGGCCAGCGCCTGACGGGCCACGCGCTCATCGAAGGCAAGCGCCGCGGCGCCAAGCGCGTGTGCGTGACCATGTGCATCGGTGGCGGCATGGGGGCCGCCGGCGTGTTCGAAGTGCTGTGACGCAGCTCCTGTAATAATAGCTGCCAGCGCTTGCTGGGTGGGCGCAGCAGCCATTTTTGATGTATAGAAAATGACGCTGCGTTCCACGCTCGACTTCCTCCTGTACGACTGGCTGAACGCGGAGGCGCTCACCGCGCGCCCGCGCTTTGCAGAACACTCGCGCGAAACCTTCGACGCGGTGATGGACACCTGCGAGCGCATCGCGCGCGAGAAGTACGCGCCCTTCAACCGTCTGGTCGATACGCAAGAGCCGCGCACTGAACAGAACCCCGACGGCAGCCTGCGCGTGGTGCTGCCCCAGGCCACGCACGACGCGCGCCAAGCCTACGCCGACTCCGGCATGCTGGCCGCCGCGCAGGACCATGAGCATGGCGGCATGCAGCTGCCCTACCTGGTCGAGGCGGCGGCGGGCGCCTTCTTCGGCAAGGCGTCGATCAGCATCGGCGCCAACCTGCTCACCGTGGGCAACGCCAACCTGCTGATGGCGCACGGCACCGAGGTGCAGAAGCAGGTCTTCGCCGCCAACGAGTTCAACGGCCGCTGGGCCGGCACCATGTGCCTGAGCGAGCCGCAGGCCGGCTCCTCCCTGAGCGACGTCGCCACCCGCGCCGTGCTGGAGGACGCCCACGACCCGCTGGGCCCGCGCTACCGCCTCAAGGGCAACAAGATGTGGATCTCGGCCGGCGAGCACGAGATGACGGAGAACATCGTCCACCTCGTGCTGGCCAAGATCCCCGGCCCCGACGGCAGGCTGCCGCCGGGCGTCAAGGGCATCTCGCTCTTCATCGTGCCCAAGAAGCTGGTCGATACCGAGGGCAACCTGACCGGCGTGCGCAACGACGTGGCGCTGGCCGGCCTCAACCACAAGCTGGGCTGGCGCGGCACCACCAACACGCTGCTCAATTTCGGCGAGGGGCAGTTCAAGGTCGGCGGCCAGCCCGGTGCCGTCGGCTACCTGGTCGGCCAGCCCGGCGAGGGCCTGCGCTGCATGTTCCACATGATGAACGAGGCGCGCATCGCCATCGGCTTGGCCGCCACCATGCTGGGGCTGGCGGGCTACGAGGCCTCGCTCGACTACGCGAAGACGCGCACGCAGGGACGCCCGCTGGGTGCGGGCGGCAAGGACGCCAGCCAGCCGCCGGTGCGCCTGATCGAGCACGCCGACATCCGCCGCATGCTGCTGATCCAGAAGTCGTATTGCGAAGGCGCCCTGGCCCTGCTGCTGTACTGCGCCCGCCTGGTGGACGAGCAGCACACCGGCACGCCCGAGTCCGCCGACGAGGCGCGCCTGCTGCTGGAGGTGCTCACCCCCATCGCCAAGAGCTGGCCGAGCGAGAACTGCCTGGAGGCCAACAGCCTGGCCATCCAGATCCACGGCGGCTACGGCTACACGCGCGACTTCCCGGTGGAGCAGTACTGGCGCGACAACCGCCTGAACATGATCCACGAGGGCACGCACGGCATCCAGGCGATGGACCTGCTGGGCCGCAAGGTGCTGATGGAAGGCGGCCGCGGCCTCGCGCTGCTGGCCGGGCGCATCAACGCCACCATCGAGCGCGCGTTGCCGCAGCCGCCGCTGGCCGAACAGGCCAACGCCCTGGCCGCCGCGCTGGCGCGCGTGGGCAAGGCCACCAAGGCCGCCTGGGCCAGCGGCAACCCCACCGAGGCGCTGGCCAACGCCGTGCCCTACATGCAGGCGTTCGGCCACGTCGTCATCGCCTGGATCTGGCTGGACCTGGCGGCTTCCGCCGATGCTTCAAAATCAGGAGCTGCCAGCGCAGGCGTGGCGGGCTCTGCGGCCTATTTCTATCGATACGAACTGCCCAAGATCGACGCCTGGCTGCGCGTGGTGGAAAGCCGCGACATGACCTGCGCCGAGCTGCCCGAAAACGCTTTCTGAAGGAGATCACCACATGCCCCGCACCGTCCAGCAGCTGTTCGACCTCAAGGGCAAGACCGCCCTCGTCACCGGCGGCTCGCGCGGCCTGGGCCTGCAGATGGCCCATGCGCTGGGCGAGGCCGGCGCGCGCATCATGCTCAGCGCGCGCAAGGCGGCCGACCTGGAGCAGGCCGCGGCCGAGCTGCAAGCGGCCGGCATCGACGCGCGCTGGATCGCCGCCGACTGCGCCAAGGAGGAAGACACCCGGCGCCTCGCCGACGAGACGCTGGAGCGCATGGGCGCCGTCGACATCCTCGTCAACAACGCCGGCGCGAGCTGGGGCGCCCCGGCCGAAGACCACCCGGTCGAGGCCTGGGACAAGGTGATGAACCTCAACGTGCGCGGCTACTTCATCCTCAGCCAGCAAGTCGCCCGGGGCTACATGATCCCGAAGAAGACGGGTGCGATCATCAACGTCGCCTCCATCGCCGGCCTCAACGGCAACCCGGTGGACATGAAGACCCTGGCCTACAACACCTCCAAGACGGCGGTGATCGGCTTCACCCGCACGCTGGCGGCCGAGTGGGGGCGCTTCGGCATCCGCGTCAACGCCATCTGCCCGGGCTTCTTCCGCACCAAGATGGCCTCCGGCCTGATCGACATGCTGGGCGAGGACAAGATGAAGGCCGGCGCGCCCCTAGGCCGCCTGGGCGACGAAGAAGACCTGAAGGGCCTGACCCTGCTGTACGCCAGCGATGCCGGCAAGCACATCACCGGCCAGTGGCTGGCGGTGGACGGCGGTACCAGCGTGGTGCTCGGCGCTGCCTGAACATGGCCCCCACGCTCCCCCGCTTCGCGTGGTGCGCTGCCCCCCGAGGGGGCTCCGGCCGCCTTGGGAGCGGCCCGGCGGCGGCCGGGGCGGGTCTCCTGCTCTCCCACTAAGCTTCGGCCATGAGCCTCGACTTCGGCATCCCCGTCCCGTTCGTCCAGCACCTGGGCTTCACGCTGGAGAAGTTCGCGGACGGCGAGTCGGAGCTGCGCTTCGCGCCGCGCCCCGAGCACTGCAATTCCTTCGGCGTGACGCACGGCGGCGCGGTGATGACCTTTCTCGACGTGGTCATGGCCGTCGCGGCGCGCAGCGTGCAGCCGGATTCGGGCGTGGTCACCATCGAGATGAAGACCAGCTTCATGCGCCCGGCGCCGGCCGCCGCCGGCACGGCGCTGGTGGGGCGCGGCCGGCTGCTGCACCGCACGCGCAGCATGGCCTTCGTCGAAGGCTCGGTATTCGATGGTGAAGACCGCTTGTGCGCGCAAGCCACCGGCACCTTCAAGTACGTGCCGCGCGCCGCCGGACAGGGGCCGCTGCCCACCGATTGAATTTTTTAATCAAAACAGCCTCCAGCGCCCGCCAGACAAGCGCTGGCAGCTATCAACCCAGGAGCAAACTTCCATGCCGACCAACCGCCAGATCCTTCTCGACAACCGCCCCGAGGGCGAAGCCACGGCCAGCAACTTCAAGCTGGTCAGCACCGAAACCCCTGCGCTGCAAGACGGCCAGGTGCTGGTGCGCCACCACTACCTCAGCCTCGACCCGTACATGCGCGGCCGCATGAACGACAGCAAGAGCTACGCCGCCAGCCAGCCCGTGGGCGAGGTGTTCCAGGGCGGCACCGTGGGCGAGGTGGTGGAAAGCCGCCACCCCAAATACGCCGTGGGCGACAAGGTGGTCGGCTTCGGCGGCTGGCAGGAGTGGAGCGTGGTCGATGCCGCCAAACCCGGCATGCTGAAGAAGGTGGACACCAGCCGCGTGCCGCTGTCGCACTACCTGGGCGCCGTCGGCATGCCCGGCGTGACGGCCTGGTACGGGCTGGTGAAGATCATCGCGCCCAAGGCGGGCGAGACGGTGGTCATCTCCGCCGCCTCGGGCGCCGTGGGCAGCGCCTTCGGCGCGCTGGCCAAGGCGCGCGGCTGCCGCGTGGTGGGCATCGCCGGCGGGCCGGACAAATGCAAGTACGTGACGGACGAACTGGGCTTCGACGCCTGCATCGACCACCGCGTGCACGGCGACCTGAAGGCCATGTCCAAGGCGCTGAAGGAAGCCTGCCCGAACGGCATCGACGGCTACTTCGAGAACGTCGGCGGCTACATCCTCGACGCCGTGCTGCTGCGCACCAACGCCTTCGCCCGCATCGCCCTGTGCGGCATGATCGCCGGCTACGACGGCCAGCCGCTGCCCTTGCAGAACCCGGCGCTGCTGCTGGTCAACCGAATCAAGCTGGAAGGCTTCATCGTCAGCGAGCACATGGAGGTCTGGCCCGAGGCCCTGGCCGAGCTGGGTGAGCTGGTGGGCAGCGGCAAGCTGCGCCCGCGCGAGAGCATCGCGCAGGGCATCGAGAACGCGCCCGAGGCTTTCCTCGGCCTGCTCAAGGGCAAGAACTTCGGCAAGCAATTGGTGAAACTCATCTGACCTGAGAGGAGGTGTGTCATGCCCGCGACCCACGAGGTGTTCAATCAGGTTCAGCCGCTCACCGGCGTCAACCTGTTCGAGGGCAACCGCGCGCTGCAAGACGCACTGAAGTTCAACGCGCCCGGGCTGGACGCCGCGCCGCTCGCTGAACTCGGCCGCCTGGCCTGCAGCGCCGAGATGCAGCAGCACGCGCGCCTGGCCAACGCGCACACGCCCGAGCTGCACACGCACGACCGCTTCGGCCACCGCATCGACGAGGTGGAGTTCCACCCCAGCTACCACGCGCTGATGGGCGCCGCCACCCAGGCCGGCCTGCACGGCACGCCCTACGCGGCGGCGGAGCAGGCCAGCGGCCACGCGCACGTCAAGCGCGGCGCGGCCTTCATGCTGTTCACCGAGCTGGAGCCGGCCATCCTGTGCCCCATCTCGATGACCTACGCCGTCACGCCCGCGCTGCGCGACAACCCGGCCATCCACCGCGACTGGGCGCCCAAACTGACGAGCCGCGCCTACGCGCCCGGCGTCCAATCGTGGCGCGACAAGCCCGGCGTGACGATGGGCATGGGCATGACCGAGAAGCAGGGCGGCTCCGACGTGCGCGCCAACACCACGCAAGCGGTGCTCGATGGCGAGGACGGCTGGGGCCGGCGCTACCGCCTGACGGGCCACAAGTGGTTCTTCTCCGCGCCCATGTGCGACGCCTTCCTGGTGCTGGCGCAGAGCGCGGGCGGGCTCTCATGCTTCTTCTTGCCGCGCGTCTTGCCCGACGGCACGCGCAACGTGCTGCGCATCCAGCGCCTGAAGGACAAGCTGGGCAACAAGGCCAACGCCAGCGCCGAGGTCGAGTTCGACGGCACCACCGCCTGGCTGGTGGGCGAGGAGGGCCGCGGCGTGCCGCAGATCCTGGCCATGGGCACCATGACGCGGCTGGACTGCGCCCTGGGCACCAGCGGCCTGATGCGCCAGGCCGTCAGCCAGGCGCTGCACCACACGGCACAGCGCAGCGCCTTCGGCAAGCTGCTGATCGAGCAGCCACTGATGAAGAACGTGCTGGCCGACCTGGCGCTGGAGAGCGAGGCCGCCACCGCCCTGGCCCTGCGCCTGGCGCGCGCCTTCGACCGCGCCGCCGACGAGCACGAGCGCCTGCTGGCCCGCGTGCTCACGCCCATCGCCAAGTTCTGGATCTGCAAGCGCGGCGCCGCGCTGGCGCAGGAGGCGATGGAATGTCTGGGCGGCAACGGCTACGTGGAGGAGGGCGGCGAAGGCGTGCTGGCCCGCATCTACCGCGAGATGCCCGTCAACAGCATCTGGGAAGGCGCCGGCAACATCATGGCGCTGGACCTGCTGCGCGCCCTGCGCAAGGGCGACGTGGCCGCCGCGCTGGCGCGGGAGCTGGCCCCCGCGCGCGGCCAGCACGCCGCGCTCGACCGCCTGGTCGATACGCTGCCCACCCGCGTGGACGGCGGCACCGGCGAGGCCGGCGCCCGCACCCTGGCGCGCGACGTGGCGCTGGCCGTGCAGGCCGCGCTGCTGGCGCAGACCGCGCCGGCCGCCGTGGTGGGGGCTTTCTGCGAGTCGCGCCTGAGGCAGCCGCACGACGTGTTCGGCACTTTGCCGAGCACCACTGATTTCGACACCATCATCCGCCGCGCCATGCCGTGACATGGACCACCCCCAGGCTCCACGCGCTGCGCGCTGTTGCGCCACCCCCCCTTCAAGGGGGCGCAGCCACTGGCCGGGGGAACCCCGGCCACAGCTGCCGCTGGCATGGCCTGCTCCGCGGCCTTTCGCCTCTTGGGTTGACCAAGGCCGCAGGGCATAACTGACTCTCTCTCAACATCAAAGGACTTTCACATGATCCAGGACTTCCAAGGCAAGACCGCCGTGCTCACCGGCGCCGGCTCCGGCTTCGGCCTCGAATGCGCGCGCATCGGCGCCGCGCGCGGCATGAACCTGGTGCTGGTCGATGTGCAGCAGGACGCGCTCGACAAGGTCGAAGCAGAAATGAAGGCCGCCGGCGCGCAGGTCATGTCGCGCAAGGTCGATGTATCCGACGCCGCGCAGATGGAGGCGCTGGCCGCCGCCGTCAAGGAGCGCTTCGGCGCGCCGCACTTCGTCTTCAACAACGCCGGCGTCGGCCACGGTGGCCTGGTGTGGGAGAACACCGTCGCCGACTGGGAATGGGTGCTGGGCGTGGACCTGTGGGGCGTGATCCACGGCGTGCGCCTGTTCGTGCCCATGATGCTGGAGGCCGCCGCCAAGGACCCGTCTTACCGCGGCCACGTCACCAACACCGCCAGCATGGCCGGCCTGCTGACGCCGCCCAACATGGGCATCTACAACGCCGCCAAGGCCGCCGTGGTGAGCCTGACCGAGACCATGTACCAGGACCTGCGCCTGGTCACCGACCAGGTCGGCGCCAGCCTGCTGTGCCCGTACTTCGTGCCCACCGGCATCACGCAGAGTGGCCGCAACCGCCCTCAAGGGGTGGCAGAAGGCAAGCCCACCAAGAGCCAACTCATCGGCCAGGCCATGATCGAGAAAGCCGTCACCAGCGGCAAGGTCACCGCCGCCGAGGTGGCGCACAAGGTGTTCGAGGCCATCAGCGCCGACCAATTCTACGTCTTCAGCCACGAAGGTCCCAAGGCACTGGCCAACGTGACCAGCCGCATGGAGAACATCGTCGCCATCAGGAACCCGGCCGACCCGTTCCTGGCCACGCCCGAGATCGGCGCCAAGCTGCGCGAGGCGCTGCGCGCGGCCTGATTTGCTATTTATATAGCAGCTGCCGGCGCTTTCTGGATAAGCCCTGGAGGCTGATTCCTTATGAATTCGGCGCCAAGACCGTATCGGGGTCATGGCGCAGTTTGCTCTGGTGCCGGTTGGACGTCAGCAGATGGAGCTATCAACCACATGGCAGTCCCGCATGCAACCCTGCTCATGCGGGCTGGCTAGCGACTGACCATGGTCAGCTGGCGGCGCCAGAAGGGCGGCATGAGGTCGTACAGCGGCGTAGGTTCACGATGCATCATGTGCACGGTGCTGACGGCGATGCCGACGGTGGGGATGCTGGTCCGGGCGTCCACATAGGCGAGCTGCTGCATCCAGCCCGGATTGATGCCGCCCCCGGTGGCCGGGCGCGAGTTGATCAGCGCCAGCATGCGCTTTGCCTCGACGCTGCCCTTGGCATCGGCAAGCCGATAGAACCTGATGGCCTCGGCGAAATTGGCCGGCACCCCTTCGCCGCGGTGGTATTTGCGCGCACGCGTCAGCGCTTCGGCCGCATCCTGCGGCGCTGGCGACGAACCGGCCTCGGCGCCAGGGCGCGCGTTGCGGCTGGCCAACTCATGAAGATTGGCGTGGGCGGCCAGCGAATTGGGCCCGGCGCGGCGGAAGTACACCTCGGCTTCTTCCACGCGGTCGTGGGCGGCGGCATCGATGCCCAGCTCGATGTTGGCGTGCATGTCGCCCATGGCTGAGGCTTTTTCCAACAGCCGGCGATTCGCGAGTTGCAGCGTCTGGCTTTCGACCAGGCCGGGCGAAGCCACCTGCAAGGGCGTCTGGCGCGTGGCCAGCACCCATTCCAGATACTGCGCCCGGGCTGGCTGGCGTGCTCGAAGCTGAGCAATCGCGCGCGCCGCCGCACCCGCATCCGGTGGGCCGACGCAACCGTCGATGTGGCACCACGCCAGCCCCGCGAAGGCCCAGGGCTCGCGATTGAAGCGCGCCGCCTGCTCGAACCAGCGCTGCGCCAGCGCGGCGTCCCGGCGCATGCCGGCGCCGTGCAGATAGATCAGGCCAAGCTGCCACGCGGCCTGCGCGGACGCCGCCGTGCCGCCGATGTTGCGCGGTGCTCCGGCGGTCTGCATCAGCTGCTTCAATGCCTTGTCCACCGTCGAAGCCGTGGCATCCGGCTCCACCAGCGACTGGACGGAGACGGGCGGCGGCAGGATGCGGGGCTGGTCGTCGCGCGGTCTGGGCTGGATGACGGCCTGGGCGGCCGGCGCCGATTCGATGGTCACGGTGCCGGAGGGGGCGCTCTCTATGCGCGGCTGCGCCTGTGGCACGACCACCAACTGGGCAACCAGCGCAGGGCGTGCACGCGCGTCGGCCGCCTGGGGCAAGGCCATCGCCAGCGCCACCCCTGCTGCCACGGCCCAATACCCTGCCGGGCCCATCGGCCTGCCGCGCAGGCCGCAGCGCGCTGGCGCCGTGGCTGCCTTCAAGTCTGGATATCGGCAATTCATGTGGCGATCCTGTCTCGATCGTCGGTTCGCGCCTCGACCGGTCGGCCGTACGCGAAAGGCTACTACTTCTTGTCAGCCGCCCCGTTGGCCGCCGGTTGAGGCCGGCGCGGCTGCACGCTCCACTGAATGGTGCGGCTGACCTGGCCGTCGGCGCCCAGCGCTGCCGCGAATCGCTCCTGGATACCCTGCACGCCGCGCACGCCTTTGAGCGCCGTCAATGCCGGGGCCTGGGTTTCCTCTTGCAGTCTGGGTGACGCATCCTCGGTGGTTGCGACGCAGATCACACTTTCCGTGCCAGGCTTGCCCGCATCAAGTATGAATCCAGGATTGGGAGCCATCCAGTCGGGAATCCGGATGGCCTGATCGGCCGACACGAGCGAGCTCGGTTGCAGGGCGTTGGGCAGCAGCCGCATGACGGACCCTGTGGCATCCGAGAAATAGCAATACAGGTGCGATGCGCGGGAAACCCGTGCCGACAGGAAGATCTGCTCGCCCTCCGTGAACGCCGGACGCTCGCCTACCGGTTGCGGGTTCTCGATCTGCAGATCGACCATCCACGGCGCTGGCGACGTGAGGCCGATCACCGGCGCGCTCGGGCCATCCGAGACGGCGACGTGCTGCACGCCGCTGCCGGTCCAGCCGATCCTGGTCAGATTGCCGTCCGCGTTCAGCGCCACGAAATTGCGCAGCGCCGCATCGTAGGTGGCGAAATCGATTTCGCCGGAGACCACCAGGTTGCGATCGGCCTGGAAGCGGGACAGCGCGCCGCGCAGCGCGGGGCTGTCGAGCATCAGCTTGTCAGACCCAGCCGGCAGATAGCCACGCGCGATCAGCGAGGAGCGCACCAGCTGAAGTCTGCCCCCCGGCTCGCTGGCATTGAACCAGTCGTGCATCTGGCGCTGGAAATTGGGGTTGGTCTGCTCCAGCATCAGGCACTGCCAGTAAGGCACGCGCGCCCACTTGCCCACCAACTCGATCATGGCCAGGTCCACCAGCGTGCGCAAGGCGCCGCCAGTGCCCGCCGCGTAGTCGCGGCCGACGTTGAAGCGCACGCCGTACGAGCCGATTCTGCCCGCCAGGTCGAGCCCTTCCCCGGCGCCGCCGATCACCACCTCGTTGGCCGAATCCAGTCCCGGGATGATGGTGCGGGTACGAAAGTCTCCCATGTGCGCCTCTAGCGCCACCACGGTGGCTGACTTGCTGCGGCTGTAGCCGGTATCCAGGCGGCTGGCCGAGGTGCCGGCCGACAGCCGGTCGGTCAGCACGTTCTGGTCCACGAAGGCGATCGCGCCCGATACGTAGAGCGCCGGACGCTGCAACTGCATCTGGTTGTTGTTGAGCAGGATCGTGGTCAGGTTCTGCACGGTGTCCTGGCGGGCGATGTCCACCTCGAAGTCCACGAACCGGAACGCATTGCTGACGTGCGACATCTGAGACAGCGCGGTCACGACCATTTCCTTGGTGGCAACCGGCACGCGGCCCGAGAAGTCGGGGAACTGCTTGCTCGTGATGAGCGTGGTCGGTATCTCCGCCGCGCGCAGCATGTGGTCCATGCAGGTCAGCGACTCGGAGAAATTGGAGATCGATCGCACGGGCCGCACCACCGGCCGGTCGGCGACGGCAGCCTCGGCGTGGTATTCCACGTCGCGCCGCGGGTCGAAGCTGCCGCACCCCGCCAGAGAGGCCAGCGTCAGCGCCGCCAAGCTCCAGGCCCGGGTCCTGGAGAAGGAACCAGTGGCGGATATGCCATTGAGTTTTTTAGCGTGGTTCATGACATTCCCCAAGTCCAATCGTCGTTCCGCCATGCCGTGTCCGGTTCGAGCCACCGCGGAAAAAGGCGTGCCAATGCGCGAAGCGACGGCACGCCTAATGTTCAATTGCAGATGTTGATGAGGTCGCCCCGCAGCACGACGATCTGCTCGTTGCTGGCCAGCGAAGCGCCGCCGCCGTTGGCGCTGCTGGGCGCGCCGATGCTGCCGACCGACTGGTAGCAGGTGGTTTGCAGACCATTGGTCTTGACGGACTGAACCACGTCGCGCTCGGTCTTGATGTTGCCCACGTCGCCGCTGAACGCCTTCGCGGTGTAGCGGGAAACCTTCGCGGCCGTATCGTCCGGCATGTCGCGGCGGTACTGAATGGAACTCGACCGGGCCGCCACCGAGGTGGGCATCTGGAGGTAGTTCACCTTGTTGGTGATGGTCACGGTGTCCTCGCCAGGTGCCGCATATGCCCCCGTCGCCAGCAGCATCAGAGCTGCCGCTCCACAGATGCGCAGATGCAGAAGTCTTGACATGACGTTTTCTCCCATGGCTGGTTTTTCGGATAGTCAAGCCGCGCGACGCGGCTTGACTTCTTGCGGGCTGGACTCGCGTCCATCCCACGCGCGCGGAGGCCGCGTTACCTGGAGGCGTAGGGCCCGCAAGCCGGGCCGACGCAGACGGGCGGCGGCGGATCGCAGGAGTCGTTCGACGCCAGATTCTGGTAAGCGTGCGCGGAGCGGCCCAGGGCGAAGTTGCCCACGAATGCATTGGCGGCCACCCATGTGGTCTGGGTCGAGCTGCCGCTGATGGTCACGTCGCCATAGTTCGACGACAGGTTCTGCACCGCCACGGTCTGCGGGCCGTCCGCGAGATTCTTGACGGTCGAGTTGCCGCTGACGCCGGTGGTTTGCTTGCTCGTTCCCGTGATGGAGATGGTGCCCATGTTGCTGGACAGGTTCTGATAGGCCAGCGCCGCGTCCTTGCAATCGAAGCCGCGGCAGCCCGAATCGCCGTCGGCGATGTTGATCACGTTGCTCCCCACTACGTTGGCCGTCTGTTCGGAAGTGCCCTTGACCTTCGGACCATGGCCACCGCCAGACCGGCTCGACGAGCCGTCCTCGCCCACGCTGACGTTACCGACGTTCGATGCCAGGTTCTGCACCGCGACGTCGCCTTCGTGCTTGGCGTCGTTGGTCACGTGGGAGTTGGTGAGGCTGGACGATTGCGTGGACGTGCCCGCGATGTCGACACCACCCTTGTTGGAAGCAATGTTCTGGTTCGCGTAGGCGTACGACTTGGCCGTGTTGCTGGTGTAGCCCCCCGAGACCGAGGCGGTCTGCGTGGACGTGCCGCTGATCACGAGCTGGTTGGGCGCGGTGGGCGAGGCGGCCATCGCGGCGGTGGCGATGGCGCTGAGCGCGAGAAATGCAAGCGATTTCATGATGAAAGTCCTCCAAAGGTTGTCTGGCACTTGCCGGCGCCTCGGGCGGATTCCCGCGGCACCGGAGACTTGACTCGACCGCCGCCGGCCTCCCGGTTGTTTGTTCAGTGCTCGGCTTGCGGTGTCGTCGGAATGCAGTGTCAACCGCGTCCATGCCGACACCAATCGCTACAAATGGATACGTCGGATGGCGGACGCGCACCTCGATATTCGGTCTCATGGAGCTCTGTCATGGCAATAACTGTGGGCTTGTGATGCTCCCTTTTACGTAGCGCTGGCCTGGTTGAAACGGGTTAGTAACTAAATGTGTATGTTGCAAAAATACTAAAATAACTCCAAAATATTGCTCTCGACTGTTGTCAGAAAGCCGAAGTTTTTGTGCAAAGTTCACAATTTCTGAGAGAGAACTGGCCGCAGAATGGGGGCTCTCCAAGGCTTCGAGGCGCGCAAGGCCCAGGAGTACTTACAGGTGTTTCGATTCGCTAGCGCCAGGGAGATGGGCATGAACACAACAACAATGGGTTGGACGGGCTTGGCGGCGGCAAGCGGCGCGGATGCGGCGCCAGCGCCTTTCACATCGACGTGGCCTCAGTTCCTCGTAGGCCAGCCCGAGCAGCCGGTGCGCGTGCTGCTGGTGGACGACGATCCGCACATGCGCCGCGTGATGGCGCAGGAACTGCTGGGCGATGCGCGCATCCACCTGGTGGGGCAGGCCGTTTCGGTGCGCGAGGGGCGGCGCCTGATCGCGCTGCACGAGTTCGACGTGATGCTGGTGGACCTGAATCTTGGCGACGGCACCGGCTTTCAGCTGATCGAGTACATGAAATCCATTCGCCCGGTGGCCGAGGCCGTGGTGGTGTCGGCCATGGAGGACGAGGACCACGCCATCCACGCCTTCGAGCTGGGCGCCACCGGCTACCTGATCAAGAACTCGTGGTTCGGCAATTTTCCGCAGGCGGTGCTGCAGGTGGTCAACGGTGGCGCGTCGATCACGCCCAACCTGGCTCGGCGCCTGCTGCGCCGCCTGGATGGGCAGGCCCCGGGGCCGCGCGGGGGCGTGCAGCATGCCCGTGCCGGCGCGGGCGCGGGCGCGGGCGCGGGCGGTGAGAAGCTGTCGGAGCGCGAGCGCGAAATCCTGCGCCTGGTGGCCTCGGGCTACACCAGCGGCGAGATCGGCAAGCGCCTGACGATCAGCGCGCAAACCGTCAACACCCACATCAAGAACACCTACCGCAAGCTGCAGGTGCGCACGCGCGCGCAAGCGGTCAACCTCGCCATGATGCGAGGGCTGCTGTATTGATCCGCCATCGCCGCAAACGGCCCGACGCATGGACTCGCTGGCGCACACCTGGATCGTCGGCGCGATTGCCCTGGCACTGATCGTCTACGCGCTGGCGGGCTGGCTGCGCCGGGGCTACGCAACGGATCTGCGATATGCCCTGACCATCATTCCCTGGCTGGCCCTGGTGTGCGTGGACCACGCGGCGGCGCATGGCTGGCTGGCGGGGCACGAGCGGCCGGCCACGCGCGTGGCTTACCAGGGACTGATCCTGGGCGTGAGCGTGTTCCTGCTGTGCGCGCTGGAGGACTGGGCCCTGCGGCACCACGCTCTGCGGCTGGCCCTGGCGCAGCTCGTGCTGGGCCTGGGGCTGGCGCTGGCGCCACTGCCGGGCGGCTGGCACGCGGCCTGGTTCGGGCTGAACGCGCTGGGCTCCACGCTGCTGGTGCTGATGGTGGCGCAGGCCACGTGGGCACGCAGCGGCGCCCGGGGCTGGATGGTGCTGCTGATGGCCATCTTCGGCCTCGGCGTGATGCTGGCCGACATGCGCGCGGCAGGCGATGGGCCGCTGCGCATCTCGGTGTCGCACTACTTCTACGTCGTCGGCATGTTCGTGCTGTGGCTGGCGCTGACGCGGCGGGTCGGCGCGCAGCTGGACACGCAGATGCCGGCCGGGCTGGAGCGCGAGCGCCTGGCGCAGGATCTGCACGACGGCGTCGGCTCACAGTTGGCCAGCATCATCTCGGCGCTGGACATGGGTACGCCGCAGCAGCGCGCCACCGCCGCGTCTTTGCAGCACTGCCTGGTGGAGCTGAAGCTGCTGGTCGATGGCGCCGACAGCGACGCCTCCGCCCTCAGCCACCTGGCCAGCCTGCGCTACCGCATGCAGCCGCTGCTGGAGGCGGCGGGCATCACGTTGCATTGGAAGGTGGCCGACGAGGAAGTGATCGACAGCGTGCGCGGCGACGCGGCGCGGCAGATCCTTCGCATCGCGCAGGAGACGCTGGCCAACGCCGTGCGCCACTCCGGCGCCAGCGAGGTGGCCGTGACCTGCTGCCACGTCAGGGCGCGGCGCAGCCTGCTGCTGGAGATCGTGGACAACGGCGTGGGCATGTCGCCCGACCTGCTGACGATCGGCGTCGAGACTTCGCCCACCGGCTACCCCCGGCTTGGCAAGGGGCTGCCGGGCATGGAGCGGCGCGCGCGCCAGCTGGGAGGCCGGCTGGTCATCGACGCCGTGCACGGGCGCGGCACGCGCGTGCGCCTGCTGGTGCCGATGGCGCGGCTGACGGCGGGGCACGATTCGGAGCGCGCGGCTTAGCTGCCTGCGCCCCCTATGGCAAACTCGCCCGCTTTTTGAAACGGCGCGCGCCCGTGGCGGCGTGGCGCCCCATGAGCCCATGCCTTCCATTTCTTCGCAGATCGCCGCCGAGCTGAAAGTGCGCGAGCCCCAGGTGCAGGCCGCCATCGACCTGCTCGACGGCGGCGCCACCGTGCCCTTCATCGCCCGCTACCGCAAGGAGGCCACCGACGGCCTGGACGACGTGCAGATGCGCGAGCTGGAGGCGCGCCTGGCCTACCTGCGCGAGCTGCGCGAGCGCCGCGCCGCGGTGCTGAAAAGCATCGACGAGCAGGGCAAGCTCACGCCCGCGCTGCGCGCCGCCATCGAGGCCGCGCCGACCAAGCAGGATCTGGAAGATCTGTACCTGCCCTACAAGCCCAAGCGCCGCACCAAGGGCCAGATCGCGCGCGAGTTCGGCATCGAGCCGCTGGCCGACCAGTTGTGGGCCGACCCCGCGCTCGACCCGAGCGAAGCCGCCAGGCCCTTCGTGAAGGCCGAGAAAGGCGAGGGCGGAGAAGACTTCACCACCGTGCCCGCCGTGCTCGACGGCGTGCGCGACATCCTGAGCGAGCGCTGGGCCGAAGACGCCGCGCTGGTGCAATCGCTGCGCGAATGGCTGTGGGCCGAGGGCCTGCTGAAAGCCAGGCTGGCCGCCGGCAAGAACGAGAACGACCCCGAGGTCGCCAAGTTCCGCGACTACTTCGACTACGACGAGCCCATCGGCCGCGTGCCCAGCCACCGCGCGCTGGCGGTGTTCCGGGGCCGGCAGCTGGAAATCCTGGATGCCAAGCTGGAGCTGCCCGAGGCACCGGAGCCGGGCAGGCCCAGCATCGCGGAGGGCCGCATCGCACTGCATCTGGGCTGGTCGCACCAGGGCCGCGCGGCCGACGACCTGCTGCGCAAGTGCGTGGCCTGGACCTGGCGCGTGAAGCTCTCCCTGAGCACCGAGCGCGACCTGTTCGCCCGCCTGCGCGAGGCTGCCGAGCAGGTCGCCATCAAGGTCTTCGGCGACAACCTGCGCGACCTGCTGCTGGCCGCACCCGCCGGCCAGAAGGTGGTGATGGGGCTGGACCCGGGCATCCGCACCGGCGTGAAGGTGGCCGTGTGCGACGCCACGGGCAAGCTGGTGGAGACAGCCACCGTCTATCCGCACGAACCGCGCAAGGACTGGGACGGCGCGCTGCACACGCTGGCGAAGCTGGTCGGCAAACACGGCGTGCAGCTCATCGCCATCGGCAACGGCACCGCCAGCCGCGAGACCGACCGGCTGGCCGGCGACCTCATGAAATTTATGCAAAAACAGGCTCCAGCGCTTGCTGGACAAGCGCCAGCAGCTATCGAAAAGGTAGTCATCAGCGAAGCCGGCGCCTCCGTCTATTCGGCCAGCGAATACGCCAGCCAGGAGCTGCCCGACGTGGACGTGAGCCTGCGCGGCGCCGCCAGCATCGCGCGCCGCCTGCAAGACCCGCTGGCCGAGCTGGTGAAGATCGACCCCAAGAGCATCGGCGTCGGCCAGTACCAGCACGACGTGAACCAGAGCGAGCTGGCGCGCCAGCTCGACGCCGTGGTGGAGGACTGCGTGAACGGTGTCGGCGTGGACCTGAACACCGCCAGCGCGCCGCTGCTGGCGCGCGTGTCGGGCCTGTCGGGCACGGTCGCCAAGGCCGTGGTGCGCTGGCGCGAGCAGCACGGCGCGTTCAGAAGCCGCCAGCAGTTGCTCGACGTGAGCGGCCTGGGCCCCAAGACCTTCGAGCAGAGCGCGGGCTTCCTGCGCATCCGCGGCGGCGACAACCCGCTGGACATGACCGGCGTGCACCCCGAGACCTACCCGGTGGTGGAGCAGATCATCGTCAGCACCGGCAAGCCCATCGACCAGCTCATGGGCCGCGCCGAGCTGCTCAAGGGTTTGAAGCCCGGGCAGTTCGCCACGCCCGCCTTCGGCGCCGTCACCGTCAAGGACATCCTGGCCGAGCTGGAGAAGCCCGGCCGCGACCCGCGCCCCGACTTCAAGGTGGCGCGCTTCAACGACGGCGTGGAAGACATCGCCGACCTGCGCGAGGGCATGGTGCTGGAGGGCACCGTCAGCAACGTGGCGCAGTTCGGCGCCTTCGTGGACCTGGGCGTGCACCAGGACGGCCTGGTGCACGTCAGCCAGCTCGCCAACCGCTTCGTGAGCGATGCGCGCGAGGTGGTGAAGGCCGGCCAGATCGTCAGGGTGAAGGTGCTGGAGGTGGACGTGCCCCGTAAGCGCATCAGCCTGACGATGAAGCTCGACGCCCAGGCGCCACGCCGCGATGGCCCGCGCGAGAACCGCTTCGAGCACGCGCCGCGCGGCGCGCGCCACGCCGCCGCGCAGCCGGCCTCCACGGCCATGGCCTCGGCCTTCGAGAAGCTCAAAGGTCTCGGCGGCGGCTGAACCCGTCATCGGCGCCTGCCGTCGTGCCCGAGCACGCTCCGCGCCTGTGCGCCGGCTCCGCCGCGCGCGGCCACGTCGAGCGGCTGGGCTGCTGCCGCGTCATCTGGCGACGGTTCCCGCCGACGGCGGCGGGTTGCCCGATCCCGGACACCCGGTGACAATGACCTCGCGCCGCGCCCGTTGCACTCTGGCCCGGCGCGATCTTCTCCCCCCAACGACATGGGGAACCAGCGCACGGTTACCCGCTGGTCTCCAGATCATCCGCCCATGGAACTGCGCCGTCTCGAAGTGTTCATCGTCGTCGCGGAAGAGCTCAATCTCCGGCAGTCCGCGCGCCGGCTGGGCGTGAGCCAGCCGGCCATCACGCTTCAGTTGCAGGCGCTCGAAAACGAATTGGGGTTTCCTCTGCTGTACAGGCATCAGCATCGGATCGCGGGCTTGACGCCCGCGGGCGAGCGCTACCTGCAGGCCGCCAGGCAAACGGTGATGCAGCTCCAACTGGCAGGCAGCGCCGCGGCGGACATCGGCCGTGGCCACGGGACCGTCCTGAAGGTGGGCATCTGCGAAGGCATGGCCACCGGCAACCTCCTCAGGCGCGTGATCAACATCCGGCTCGACATCTCCCCCCGCAGGCGCTACGCGGAGTTGCCGCTGCGCGAGCTGATCGCGCTGATCGGCGACGGCGGGCTTGACGTCGGTTTCCTGCCCCTGCTGCCGGGCATCGAGAGCCCGGAGATGATCGAACTGGGCGCCGAGGGGTGGCTGGCCGTGCTGCCCGGCAGCCATCGGCTTTGCGCATGCGATTCGCTGGCGCCCGCCGACCTGCGGGGCGAGACCCTGATCCTCGCGAGTCCCGAGCAGGTGCCCGCCGGACACCAGCTCGTCGAGGATGCTTTCGCCGCCAGCGGCGTGCAGCCGCACCGCGTGATACGCGTCGCCCGCCGCTCGACCATGCTCACGCTCATGGGCGCGGGCCAGGGCATCACCTTTCTGCCGGAGTCCTTGTCGACCCTGCGCCTGCCGGAGGGCCGGATGATTCCGTTCGCGGCGCCTGCGTTGAGGCTCGGCGTGACCACGGGGCGCAATCCCAGCCAGGCGGCGACGCAGTACGTGCGCGCCTTCGCCGAACGGATCACGGCCCTGAAAACCTCCAGCCCTCCGCTCCCATGAACCTGCATCGCCTCAAGTACCTCGTGCAGTTGTCCGAGCTGTTCGCCCAGGGCCGGGCCAATGAGCATTGGCCCCAGCTGGCCAGCCACATCGGAGCGATAGAGCGCGAACTGGGCGTGAAGCTGGTGGAGCACAAAGGCGCCACGCTGCTCGGGCTCACCGCTGCCGCGCGGGAGTATGTCCCCACGGTGGACCGCATCCTGAAGGCGCACGACGCGGCCATGGAAGAGGCCGCGGCCATGGCCAGCGGCCTGTCCGGCGTGCTGCGCCTGGGGATCACGGAGGATGCCACGACGATGCGCCTGTCGGCCCTGCTGCGAGCCTTTGCGCAAGCCTGGCCCACCATCGAGGTGCAGCTGCTCGAAGGGCGTACTCCCACGCTGGTGGAGGCGCTCAGGCAGCATCACATCGACCTCGTCCTGGCGCCGATCGCCCCGGACGAGCCCCAGGTATCGTCCACGGCCGTCTGGGAGGCTCCGTGGCAGGTGGCCATGCCGCCGGGCCATCGCCTGGCTCGGCACGAGGCTCTGCGCTGCGCAGACCTCGCGGACGAAGACCTGGTCATGGCTGACCCGATAGCCTCGCCCCAGGGGCACGACCTGATCGACGAAGCATTTCGCAAAGCCAGCGTCGAGCCCCGGATCGTGGCCCTGATGCTCACCCGCTCGTCGATGCTCACGCTGGTCGCCTGCGGCATGGGCTGCACCTTCGTCCCACGGCACATGCCGATCTCCAAGCTGCTGCATCTGTGCCCGCTGCAGGTGCCCCCCATGGTCATCCATGCCATTTATCCCAGCGAGGGGCCCGGCCGCATCGCGTCGCGCTTTCTGGACATCGCACGCCACCCGCCCGGCCTTATGGATTGACAAGCACGCGCGGATTGGCGCGTTGATCGGTGGAGACGGTGCAGCTCTCCACCCACAACGGCGCGCACCTGGACGCGCGCGGCAGCCTGATTGATTTATAAGAAAAAAGTGCCTCCAGCGCTTGTCCAGCAAGCGCCGGCAGCTATCAAATCAGGAGAATTCCCTTGGCGCTCGACCGCACCCGCGACCCCAGGCGCCGGCCGACGTGGAATACACGCCGCACGCGCGCGCCGGCGGCTGAAAGTCTCGGGCCGCCCGTGGTTATCAGCTGATAGGCAAATCGCGCCCGGGCAACGGGCGCGGCACCCTACAGTTGTTGTCACAGACACCAAGGAAGCGCATGAGCCACGTTCACCCACAGTCGGCGCCACGCGAGCCAGTGCCTTCAGCGCGTGCGGGGGCGGTGGAGTTTCGCGGCATCACGAAGAAGTACGGCAGCAACACCGTCGTGACCGACATCAACCTCCAGATCCAGGCGGGTGAGTTCATCTCTCTGCTGGGGGCCAGCGGCTCGGGCAAGACCACGCTGCTGATGATGCTGGCGGGCTTCACCAGCCCCACGTCGGGCGAGATCCTGGTTGATGGCAAGCGCACCGACCAGATCCCCGCCAACCGGCGCAACCAGGGCGTGGTGTTCCAGAGTTACGCCCTGTTTCCCCACATGACGGTGCGCGACAACGTGGCCTTTCCTCTGAAAGCGCGCGGCGTGCCCGACGCGCAGGCCCGGGAGCTGATCACCAAGGCGCTGGCGCGCGTGCGCATGGGGGGCTTCGAGGACCGCTTCCCGTCGCAGCTCAGCGGCGGCCAGCAGCAGCGCGTGGCGCTGGCCCGCGCCACCGTGTTCGATCCGCCCGTGATCCTCATGGACGAGTCGCTCAGCGCGCTGGACCGCAAGCTGCGCCAGGAGATGCAGGTCGAGATCAAGGACCTGCACCAGGAGCTGGGCAAGACCATCATCTACGTCACGCACGACCAGGAAGAGGCGCTCACCATGTCCGACCGCATCGTCGTGTTGCGCCACGGCCGCATCGCGCAGGTCGGCGCGCCGATGGACATCTACGAGCGCCCGGCCAACGTGCACGTGGCCAATTTCATCGGCGAGGCGAACTTCATCGAGGGCCGCGTCGGGCAGCAGAACGGCGACCGGCTGCGCATCGCCGCCGCGGGCGGCACTGTCTTCGAAGCCTGCAGCGAGCAGACCTGGCGCGGGGGCGAAACCGTGCAGGTCATGGTCCGGCCGGAGGCGCTGCAGGTGCATGCCGGCGGCGCTGGCGTCGGCGTGCCGGGCCGCGTGACGCAGGTCTCCTTCGTTGGCGACGCTCTCATCTACCGCATCGCCGTGGGCGATCACAGCTTCGTGGCCAAGTCGGTGCGCACGCGCAACAGCGCCGTGCTGCGCACGGGCGACGCGGCCGAGATTTCCTTCCATGCCGAGGACGCCTGTGTCTTCGGCGCCGATACCCCTACCTCTGTCCACTAGGAGATGACGATGATCAGGATGTTTGCGAATCGCGGTGCGCTCGCGCTGGCAGTGAGTCTGGGCCTGGCGGCCGGTGCGGCGGCGCAGACACGCCAACTGACCATCATCGCCGGCGGCGGCGTGCTGGGCGAGGGCGTGGCCAAGGCCTTCGTCGAGCCCTTCGAGAAGGAAAGCGGCATCAAGGTCCGTGTGATCCGCGACCAGGTCAGCGCGGCCAAGTACATGCTGCAAAAGCAGAGCGGCAACATCGACTTCGACCTGGCCGGCAACACCGGGGCGGGTGCCATTCCGCTGTTCCGCGAGGACGTGCTGGAAAAGATCGACTACGGCAAGCTGGACAAGGCCCTGATGGCCAAGCTGCCCGCGGAAGCCAAGAGGCCCTGGGGCGTGCAGTACTTCAACTACGCCTTCGTGCTGGGCCTGGACGAGGCCAAGTTCCCGGCCGGCAAGCCCGCGCCCAGCAACTGGGCCGAGTTCTGGGACGTGAAGAAATTCCCCGGCTCGCGCACCCTGCAGAACGCCGAACTGGGCGTGCAGGGTCCGCTGGAGGAAGCCTTGCTGGCCGACGGCGTGCCGATGGACAAGCTCTACCCGCTCGACGTGGACCGCGCCTTCCGCAGCCTGGACAAGATCAAGCCTTCGATCCGCAAGTGGTGGAAGGTGGGCAGCGAGCAGATGCAGCTGTTCCAGAGCGGCGGCGTCGCCATGGGCATGGGCTTCGACGGCCGCTTCATCGCACTGACCCAGGCCAACAAGCCGATGCGCATCGTCTGGAACCAGGCCAAGCAGATCAGCATCTACTGGACCATCCCGAAGGGCTCGAAGAACGTCAAGGAAGCGCACGAGTTCATCAGCTTCGCCATGCGCCCCGACCGCCAGGCCGAGTTCGCCAAGCTCACCGGCTACGCCCCGTCGAACCCGGACGCCTTCAAGCTGATTCCGAAGGAACTGGCCGAGAAGCTGGTGACCTACCCCGATAACAGCAAGAACGCCTACGTGATGAACCAGGAGTGGTACGCCGAGGTGGGCGCGGACGGCAAGACCAATGCCGACCGCATCTCGCAGCGCTGGAACGAGTGGATCACGAAGTAACGCGGTTCGCGCTCCCCTTCCACGACTCTCCCTGCGACAGCCATGAGCAACCCGTCTAGACAGACCGTGGCCTGGGTTCTGGGCCTGCCTGCCCTGCTGCTGCTGCTGGTGTTCTTCTTCTATCCGCTGCTGCGGATCGCCGGCCTGAGCGTGAGCTTCCCGGAGATGTCGTGGGCGGACTACGCCACCGTGTTCAGCCCGGTCAACCGGGCGATCACGGTGCGCACGTTCTCCATCGCGGGGAGCATCACGCTGATCACGCTGCTGCTGGCCTACCCGATGGCGGCATTCCTCAACCACGCGCAGGGCATGGCGAAGAAAGTGGCCGTGCTCTGCGTGGTCATTCCCTTCCTGACCAGCTTTCTGGTGCGCAGCTACGCCTGGGTGGTGCTGCTGGGCGACGAAGGCGCGATCAACTCGGCGCTGCTCTGGCTGGGCCTGATCGAGGATCCGCTGGAACTGCTCTACAACCGCGCGGGCATGACGGTGGGCATGGTCCACATCATGCTGCCGCTGATGGCGCTGCCGATCTTCGCCTCCATGCGCGGCATCGACCCGATGCAGTGGAGAGCCACGCAGGCGCTGGGCGGCGGCGTGCTGCGCAGCTTCTTCACCGTCTACCTGCCGCAGACCTTCCCGGGCATCCGCAGCGGGTGCACGCTGGTGTTCATCCTGTCGCTGGGCTTCTACATCACGCCCGCGATGCTGGGCAGTTCGCGCGACCTGATGCTGGGCAACCTGATCGCCAACAATGTCGAGACGTCCACCACCTATGGGCTGTCGGCCGCCATCGCCTTCGTGCTGCTGGCCGGCACCGTGCTGGTGTTCGCGCTGCTGCGCCGGCGCGAGCCAAGTCCGGAGCCTCGGCCGCTGGTGCGCTTTTTCACGCGCATGCTGGGCCTGGGGCGGCTGGCCGTCGCGCTCAGCGGCCGCGGCTGGGCGCGCGGCAGCGGGCGCGCGGGCGGCGGCGGGCGCTTCAAGCCGGCCTGGCTGCTGAACGCCTATGGCGTGCTGATCTGCCTGTACCTGGTGCTGCCCAGCGTGATCGTGGTCATCGCCTCCTTCAACGGGCAGGAAAGCCTGGCCTTCCCGCCGCAGGAGTGGTCGCTGCGCTGGTACGAGTTCCTGCTTTCCGACGAGCTGTGGGCCGAGGCCGGCTGGCTCAGCCTGAAGGTGGCCGTGGCCAGCACGGTGCTGACCATGGTGCTGGGCACCGCGGTGGCCTACGCCATCGCCCGGCTGCCCGGTACGCGCTCGGGCCGCGTGATGTACGGCATGGCGCTGGCGCCGATGGTGGTGCCCAGCGTGGTCACCGCGCTCGGCGCCTTCGCCGTGCTGTCCGACATGGGCCTGTTCGGCACCATGGCCGGGGTGGTGATCATGCACACCTGCGTGAGCATCCCGCTCGTGGTCGTGCTGATGGTGGCGGCCTTCTCCAGCTTCGACGAGCGGCTGGAGATGGCGGCCCAGAGCCTGGGCGCCAGCCGCTGGCGCACCTTCGGCCGCGTGGTCATGCCGCTGGTGGCGGCCTCGCTGCTGTCGGCGCTGCTGATGTCCTTCCTGCATTCCTTCGACGAGGTGGTGCTGACCAGCTTCATCGCCGGCACCCGCATGATGACCGTGCCGCTGAAGATGTACGAGAACATCCGCAACCAGGTGGACCCGGCCATCGCCGCGCTGTCCTCCCTGCTGATCCTGATTCCCTTCATCGTGCTGGCTCTCCAGGCGCTGCAGCGCCGCCGCGGGCCGGGCGACCAGGCTGGCGCCCTGCCGGGCGTCTGAACCCAACGCCAGGGGCGCCCGCCGTGGCGCGCTCCTGCCGGACCACCAATGTCTTCAACCCAAGGATAGAAACATGGACAACTCCGCTCTCCGCGCCAAGAACCGCAAGACGGTCGAGGCTTTTCTGGAACTGCGCGGCCCCGACCGCGGCCCCAAGCGCGCCGTCATGTTCGCGCCGGACTCGAAGGTCGAGCTGTGGGTGCGCGACGGCGCCTACCTGGACGTGAACGGGCGCGAGTGGTGCATGGGCACGCCCGACACCTTCCCGATCTGGGGCTTCTACGAAGCCACCATCTACGAGACGGCCGACGACCCCAACTCCTTCCTCGTGCCCGCCGTGGGCCGCGGCCAGGTCTTCGCGCCCGGCGGCAAGGGCCCGGGCCATGACGTGGAGATCTGGTACGTGCTGCTGTTCGAACTGCACGACGGGATGATCACGCGTTTCCGCGAGACGGTGGACTACTGCCGCGGCGGCGACATCATCACCGAGCAGTACACGCCCGAGCGGCCCGACCTCTTCGTGCACCACGACAACCCCTTCAACAAGAAGAAGGGCTGATGCCGTCGCCCGCCGGGGCCGCGCCCGCGTGGCTCCCGGCTTCCGAAGACTCCTCAAGAAACTGAACTGCCATGAGCCAAGACGTCATTTCCCAGGCGCACGACGACCAGCGCGCCCAGAACATCGCCTGCATCCGTCAGTACGTGGATGCGCGCACGCCCGAGCAGCGCGGCCGCCGCTGGGAGCTGTACGTGGACGACTGCACCAGCGGCGCCGTCGCGGGCGTGCCCCTGAAGGGCAAGGAGATCGCCCGCAAGTGCACCGAGTGGAACCTCGTGTATTTCCCCAACTACGTCTTCAACGACAACATCATCTTCCAGTCGACCGACCCGGACTACTACTGCGTCATGTCCAAGGGCACGGGCGGCATCAACTTCCCGGCCTATGGCGGCGAGCGGCAGTACGACAACGTGTACTTCCACCTCATCCGCATGCAGGGCGGCCGGATGAAGGAGTACTTCGAGTACTCCAACCTGCTGGGCATGTACGTGGCCCTGGGGCTGGAGATCCCCCATCTGGACGGCCCCCCGGGCTGGCCCGAGCACACGCCCGAGGAAGTCGCCTACGACCCCTATCCGAAGCCGCAGTACAGCGACCCGGCGCACCCGGACGTGATCCCCGCCGGCGACGAGGCCCTGCGCGCAAAGAACATCGCCTGCATCCGCCAGTACGTGGATGCGCGCACCTACGACGAGCGCAACCGTCGCTGGGACCTGTACGTCGACGGCGGCGAGTGCACCAGCGGCGCCGCCGGCCTGCCGGTGTGCATGGGCAAGGACAAGGCGCGCCAGTGCACCGAGTGGAACATGGTCTATTTCCCGGACTACGTGTTCAACAACAACGTCATCTTCCAGACCCAGGATCCCAACCTGTTCATGGTGATGTCCGATGGCACGGGCGGCATCTACTACCCCGCCTACGGCGAGCGCAAGACTTACGAGAACCGCTACTTCCACACCTTCCGCATGCGGGACGGGAAGATCGTCCACTACTACGAGTACTCGAACGCCAAGCTGCTGTTCGACGTGCTGGGCGTCAAGATGAATGCCATCCAGGTTCCGGCCGGTTGGCCGGGCGAGGTGTAACCGGCACCGTGGTCCCTGGGATGCCCTGATCCGCCCGCGCTGGGTGCGTGCTGGCCTGGATGAAGGCCGAGGCCGCCGGCAGCCTGGCTCGGCTGCGGCGGCCGCAGCCGCTGTGGGACAGTGTCCCGGCGTACGCCCTGTCACGCCTTTCCGGCATGGTGCGCGGTAACATGGCTGCGGAAAAGTTCTGCAACACCTATTCAAGCGACGAGGAGGTTTTCGCCATGCGCCATCTTTCCACCGCGCTGCTGCTGTCCGCGGCCGCGCTGCCTTCGCACTGGGCCCAGGCCCAGCCCATGGGCTACCCGCAGCAGGGGCGCAGCATCGTGTGCGAAAGCCAGGACGGCGGCTACCGCGAGTGCGCCACGGGCTTTCGCGGCGGCGCGGTGTTGGTGGAGAACCTCTCCAGCACCCGCTGCGTCGAAGGCGGCAACTGGGGTAACAGTGGGCGCGGCGGCGTCTGGGTGCGCGAGGGTTGCCGCGCGCGCTTCGCCGAGGCCGGCGGCCCGGGCGGCTATCCGCCGGGGCAAGGCGGCTCCGGCCAGCCCGTGGGAGCCAGCCGGCCACCCGTGGTGGGCTGGGATCAGGGCGGCCAGGAGCGCCAGGAGCAACTGGTGCGCTGCGAGAGCGACAACGGCAGCTACCGCGAATGCCGCGTGCCCGGCCGCGCGCGCATCGAGCTGGTGCGCCAGTTGTCGGACTCGGCCTGCGTGGAAGGCCGCACCTGGGGCACGCGCGGCGACCGCGTGTGGGTCAATCGGGGCTGCCGCGCCGAGTTCGCGGCCCACGGGGGCGCCTGGAGCGGCGGCTGGGACCGCAGCGTGATCTGCGCCAGCGAGGACCAGCAGACCATCACCTGCCCATGGAATTCACGCGCGGACCGCCCGCGCCTGCTGGAGCAGTTGTCCAGCGCCGCCTGCCGCGAGGGCCAGAGCTGGGGCACCACGCGCAGCGGCGACATCTGGGTCAGCCGTGGCTGCCGCGGGCGCTTCGGCGCCCGGTGAACGTTGCCGCCGCCGGTGCGAGGCCGGCTACATCGACTCGGCCAGCATGCGCCGGTAGTCCTGCGGCGAGGCGATGCGCGGGTTGGTCTTGTGGCAGTGGTCGAGCAGGGCGTGGTGGATGATCTTGTCGAACATGCCCTCGGTCACGCCCAGCTCGCGCAGGCCGGTGGGCAGGCCGAGGCGGCCCGTCATGGCCTTGACGGCCTCGGCCACGTCGGTGTTTGAATCGAGCCCCATCGCCTGCGCCATGCGCGCCAGGCGCTCCTCTTTCTGAATCGATTCGGCGCCGGCGTTGAAGCGGATCACCGCCGGCAGGAAGACCGCGTTCAGTGTGCCGTGGTGCGTGCGCGGGTCGATGCCGCCCAGGCTGTGGCTGAGCGAGTGCACGCAGCCCAGCCCCTTCTGGAACGCCATGGCGCCGTGCACGCTGGCGGCCATCATGTTCAGGCGCGCGTCGCGGTCGCCGCCGTTTTGCGTGGCGCGCTCGATGTGCGCCCAGCCGCGCCGCAGCCCCTCCAGCGCGATGCCGTCGGCCGGCGGGTTGAAGGCCGGTGCCATGAAGGTCTCCATGCAGTGCGCGATGGCATCCATGCCCGTGGCGGCCGTGAGCTTGGGCGGCAGGCCCAGCGTCAGCGCCGGGTCGCAGATGGCGGCCTTGGGCATCAGGCTCCAGCTGTGGAAGCCCAGCTTGCGGCCGTCGTCCACGATGACGATGGCGCCGCGCGCCACCTCGCTGCCGGTGCCGGCGGTCGTGGGGATGGCGATCAGCGGCGCCACGGCCTCGGTGATCCTGGGCGAGCCGCCCTCGATGGTGGCGTAGGTCGCCAGCGGCCCGGGGTGCGTGGCGGCGATGGCCACGCCCTTGGCGCAGTCGATGGCGCTGCCGCCGCCCAGGGCGATCAGGCCGTCGCAGCCCTCGGCACGGTACACCTCGGCGGCGGCGCGCACGGCGGCCTCGGTGGGGTTGGAGGGCGTGCCGTCGAACACCGCGTGCGGCCGCCCGCCCAGCGCCTGCTCCACGGGGGCCAGCAGCCCGGCGGCGCGTACGCCGGCGTCGGTGACGACCAGCGGCCGGGCGATGCCCACGCGCTCGCAGTGTGCGCCCAGTTGGGCGAGGGCGCCGAAGTCGAACTCGATCTGGGTCAGGTACAGGATCAGGGCCATGGCGAACGGGCTTTGCGGTAGTGTGAGCGGGGTCTCCGATCCTAACCACAAAGCCCGCGTGTGCTGGCCTGCCTAGAACATCGCCTTCACGGTGAAGGCGAACGTTCTCGGGTTGCCTTGCGCCCTGGTATTCGACCAGTACACCTTGTCCGCGATGTTCTGCACGGTGAAGTTGAACGTCGTCGGGTAGCCGCCCAGCCTGGTGGCGTACCGCACGCCCGCATCGAACAGGGTGTAGGCGGGCACGACGAGGGTGTTCGCGTCGTCGTCGTACTTTTTGCCCGTGTAGAAGGCGCCGCCGGACAGGGTCAGCCCGGGGACGCCCGGAACCCTGTACTCGGCATAGATCTTGGCCATGCGGCTGGCGGCTCCGCTGGGTTTCTTGCCGTCCAGCGCCGGGTTGGTGTTCTTGGCGAGGCTCAGGTCCATCACCGTGGCGCCGGCCACCAGCGTGAGGTTGTCCGTCACCCTGCCCGTGATGCCGACTTCCAGGCCCTGGTGGATCTGTTTGCCGTCCTGTGTCCGCCTGATGTTCGGCGAGGCGCCGCCGAGATCCACGTCGTAGATATTGGCCTTCTCGATCCGGAACAGGGCCGCGTTGATCATCACCCGGTCGTTCAGGCTGTACTTTCCGCCGATTTCATATTGCTTGCTGGTGTAGGGCGGCAGCACCTCGTCCTTGTTGACGTAGTCGTCGCCCGAGACGACGGAGCCTGCCTCCAGGCTCTCGATGTACGTGACGTAGGTGCTCAGGCTGGGCATGGGCTTGTACATCAGCGACAGCGTGGGCGTGAAGGCCGACTGGTCGTAGCCCGTGCTGCCCCGGTAGCTCTTGGTCTTGATGCGGGCGTAGTTGCCGCCCACCAGCGCGGACCACTGGTCGTTGAACTTGATGTCGTCGCCGATCAGGACGTTCGAGTACTCCGTCTTGTTGTTGAGGTAGGGCGCCGACGCCGCGCTGCCCCAGCCGGCGGGCATCGGGAAGTTCCTGAACCCTTCGGGCGTGGTGGCATCGGGGATGAGGAACTGCGAACCGCCGCTGCTGTTCTTGGTCTTCTCGCTGCTGGCGGAGTAGCCCACCGTCAGCGTGTGTTGTATTCCGCCGGTGTTGAACTTCGAGTCCAGGTAGGCGGCGGCGCCGAGCTTGTCGTTCTCCGCCTTGCCTGGGTAGCCGTACCATGACCTGGCCTGCACGACGCCGTTCACGTAGCGCATGCGCGCGTCGTTGCCGGAGCGATCGATCGTCTCGTAGAACAGGCCGGTTCTCAGCGTGAAGACGTCGCTGATGTTCCATTTGACGCTGTTCTCGATCTTTTTCGAGGTGAGAAGCTGCTTCTGCCATTCCGGCGTGTAGCTCTGGTTGCTGCGGAAGCCGTCTCCGGAATAGTCGATGGGCTCGCCGTTGTTGCCGCCCCAGAAGATCGTCGGGCCGGGGTTTTGTGTGTCCTTGTAGCTCAGGCGCAGGTCGGTATAGAAGTCCTTGTTCGGCTTCAGGTCGAACACCAGGCTGGCCCCGTCGATTTTTCTTTTCTCCTTCCGGGCAGTCTCGCCGCCCTGGTGGAGCACGTTGAGCCGGTAGCCGAACACATGGTTCTTGTCGATTTGCCCGCTCAGGTCGAGGTGCCCGAAGTACGAGCTGCCGCCATAGGTGCCGAACGACACGTTCCGCAGCGGATCGAGCGTGGGCTTCTTGGTGATGTAGTTCACCGCGCCGCCCACGCGCCCGCCGCCATACAGGAAGCCGGTGGCGCCGTTGATGATCTCGACGCGCTCGATGTCCTGCATCATCGGCGTGCCGCCGACCCGGCTGACGTAGGGCATGCCGTTGACGATGGGGAAGTTGACCTGGAACCCGCGGATGGTCACCCAGGCGCCGTCGGTCGCGTCGCTGGCGATGCGCGCGGTCTCCTGCGTGGTGGGGTTGACCTTGAAGACCTGGTCCATGTCCTGGGCGTTGAGGTTTTCGATCAGCTCCTCCGGCACCACGGTGATGGCGTAGGGGGTGTCCTGCAGGTCCCGCGCGCCCCAGGCGCCCGCGCCCGTGATCTTCTTGCTGACGTAGCCGTCCGCGGCGGTGCCGGTGGCCTCCGGCCGGGCCGCCTTGACCGTGACGTCGGCCAGTTGCGGCACCTCGCCGCTGGCGGGCTCCGCGGCCGTCTGGGCGCGTGCCGCGGCGCTGGCCAGGACGGCCAGGGCGATGAGACTCAACCGGAAGCGGGGTGCTGGGATCACGTGATTTCCTCGTTGCAAATGAAACTGATCGGCTGCCGCGCGCGCAGGCGGCCTTTGGCGCCGTGTCGAAAAAACTCGCTAATAGGAATCATTGTCATTAAGATGCAAAACCTTTCACGTTGTCTTTACAAATCTTTAGATACCCATGGGCGCATCCGAGGAGCAGCAGGGGCCGGCGGCCCGGCCACAGCCAGCGTCGGCGCGGCGCCTGCCGCGCGTGCTGGTGGTGGACGACGACCTGCGGCTGGCGCGCATGCTGGGGGAGTACCTGGCCGATGAGACCTGGCTGCTGGAATTCGCCCACGACGGCGGTCTGGCCCGCGACCTGCTGCTGCGGCGGCGCTTCGACCTGCTGGTGCTCGACGTCATGCTGCCCACGCTGGACGGCTTCGCGCTGCTGCGCTGCGCGCGCCAGCGGCACGCGGGCCTGCCGGTGCTGATGCTCAGCGCGCGCGCCGAGGCGCGCGACCGTATCCTGGGCCTGGAAAGCGGCGCCGACGACTACCTGGCCAAGCCTTTCGATCCGCGCGAGCTGCGCGCGCGCATGCGGGCCCTGCTGCGCCGCGGCGTGCGCGCGGCGCCGGATGCGGGGCAGGGCGCGGGCGACGTGGTGCTGACGCTCGGGGCGCTCGAACTGGCGCCCGCCACCGGCCTGGCCCGGCTCGGCGCGCGGACGGCGCGCCTCACCCGGGCCGAGTCGCGCATGCTGGCGATGCTGATGCGCGCCGAGGGCCGGCCGGTGGGCCGGGCGCAGCTGACGCAGTGGGTGCTGGGGCGCGCGCTGCTGGTCACCGACCGCAGCCTGGACACCCACGGCAGCAACCTGCGGCGCAAGCTGGGCCTGGTCGGCGCGCAGGCCGCCGAGCCGATGCTGCGCAGCATCCGGGGCGTGGGCTACGTACTGGCGCTGCCGCCGGCCCCGCGCTGAACACCCGGCGCCCGCCTTCTTCGCCGCCGTTCCGGGATACGATGCCGGGCGCACCCGCATCCATTCACACCACGCTACCGAGGAGACCGCCTTGCCCCGTTCGCACGCTTTCCATCTCGCCGCCGTCGCCGCAACCGCCGCCCTGCTGGCCGGCTGCGCCAGCACCTCCGCGCCCGTGGTGGCCGACACGCCCGGCTGCCTGGGCGGGGTCGAGGTCAACCGCCTGCTGGCCGACATCAACGCCCGCCGCCCCGCCGCCAACCTGCCCGAGGGGCTGACCATGGCCGACGCCGCCTGCACCCGCTCCAAGCTGCAACAGCGGCTGGCCGGGCAGGCCGGCCGGCTGGCGGGCTACAAGGCCGGGCTCACAAACCCGGCGGTGCAGAAGCGCTTCAACACCGACCAGCCGGTGTGGGGCGCGCTCTACACCGACATGCTGCTGAACGACGGCGCCATCGTGGACGCCGCCTTCGGCGCCCGCCCGCTGTACGAGGCCGACCTGCTGGTGCGCGTGAAGGACGCGGCCATCAACCAGGCCGCCACGCCGGCCGAGGTGCTGGCCCACGTGGACCAGATCATCCCCTTCATCGAGCTGCCCGACCTGATGGTGGAGTCGCCGCCCAAGCTGAACGGCGCCGGCATCAGCGCCATCAACGTCGGCGCGCGCCTGGGCGTGCGCGGCGCGCCGCTGCCGGTGCCGCAGGACGCCGCCGGCCGCGCCGCGCTGCTCGACCAGCTGCGCGACATGAACGTGCGCCTGGTCGATGCGCAGGGCGCGGCGCTCGGCGGCGGCAAGGGATCCGACGTGCTGGGCCACCCGCTGAACGCGGTGGTGTGGCTGGCGCAGGCGCTCAAGCCCGTCGGCGCCTCGCTGCGGCCGGGGCAGGTGGTCAGCCTGGGCTCGTTCTCGGCCCTGCTGCCGCCCAAGCCGGGCCTGAAGGCCACGGTGCACTACGACGGCGTGCCGGGTTTGCAGCCGGTGACCGTCACTTTCCGCTGATTGCTATCGTGAAGATAGCTGCCGGCGCTTGCCAGACAAGCGCTGTCGGCCGATTTGACTCATGAAACACGGCCCCGAGATCCACGCCCGCCTGACCTCGCAGACCCGCCTGATGGTGGAGCTGATGGCGCGCGCCCCGTACCCGCCCATGCACACGCTGACGGCGGCCGAGGCCCGGGCCGCGCACGCCCGGGCGGCCGGCGTGCTGGACGTGCCCAAGCCCGACATCGCCCGCGTGCAGGACCTGCGCGTGCCGGCGCGCGACGGCGCCGGGCTGCCCGCGCGCCTGTATGCCGATTCCACCGCCGCCGGCCTGCCGGCGCTGCTGTACATGCACGGCGGCGGCTTCACCATCGGCGGCATCGACTCGCACGACACGGTGTGCCGCGTGCTGGCGCAGTTGAGCGGCGCGGCCGTGCTGTCGCTGGACTACCGGCTGGCGCCCGAGCACCGCTTTCCGACCGCCGTGCACGACAGCTTCGATGCCCTGCACTGGCTGGCGGGCGAGGGCGGCGCCGCGCTGGGCCTGGACACCACCCGCCTGGCCGTGGGTGGCGACTCGGCCGGCGGCACGCTGGCGGCCGTCAGCGCCATCCACGCGCGTGATTCGGGCATTCCGCTGGCGCTGCAACTGCTGATCTACCCCGGCACCACCGACCACCAGGACACCGATTCGCACGCCCTGTTCGCGCACGGCCCGGTGCTGGACAAGGCGCTGATCGACTGGTTCTTCCACCACTACATCGACAGCGTGGACCGCGGCGACTGGCGCTTCGCCCCGCTGAAGTCCGCCGAGGTCGATGGCGTGGCCCCCGCCTGGGTGGGCCTGGCCGAATGCGACCCGCTGGTGGACGAGGGCGTGCTGTACGCCGACAAGCTGCGCGCCGCCGCCGTGCCGGTCGATCTGGAGATCTACCGCGGCGTGGTGCACGGCTTCCTCACCCTGGGCCGCGCTATCCCCGAGGCCAGGCAACTGCATGCCGATGCCGCCGCCGCGCTGCGCCGGGCCTTTTCAGGATAACTACGTTTTTAATAGCTGCCAGCGCTTGCCGGTCGGGCGCTGGAGCCCGATTTGATTCATAAGCCATGAAGCCCGCCGACTTCCGCCTCCACCACCGCCTGCGCGTGCGCTGGGCCGAGGTGGACGTGCAGCACATCGTCTTCAACGCCCACTACCTGGCCTATTTCGACTGCGCCATGACCGACTACTGGCGCGCGCTGGCGCTGCCCTACGACGAGGCCATGCGGCAGTTGGGCGGCGACACCTTCCTGCGCAAGACCACGGTGGAATTCAACGCCCCCGCGCGCATGCGCGACGCGCTCGACGTGGCCCTGCGCTGCGACCGCATCGGCACGTCGTCGATGACCTACGTCGGCGCCATCTTCCGCGACCACCAGCTGCTCGCCACCGCCGAGCTGGTCTACGTCTTCGCCGACCCGGCCGCGCAGACCTCGCGCCCGGTGCCCGAGCCGCTGCGCGCGGCGATCGAGAGCTTCGAGGCCGGCCAGCCCGTCACCCGCGTGCGGACCGGCACCTGGGCCGAACTGATGGCGCCCGCGCGCGCCGTGCGCACCGCCGTGTTCGTAGAGGAGCAGGGCATCGCGCAGGAGGACGAGTGGGACGAACTGGACGACACCGCCGTGCACGCCGTCGTCACCAACCTGCTCGGCATGCCCGTGGGCACCGGCCGGCTGCTGCGCGAGGGCGAGGGCGCCGCCCACACCGCGCGCATCGGCCGCATGGCGGTGGACCGCGCGCTGCGCGGCGGCGGCGTCGGCCGCCAGGTGGTGCAGGCGCTGGAGCAGGCCGCCCGCGCGCGCGGCGACACCGCCGTGGTGCTCGGCGCGCAGCGCTCGGCCGAGCCCTTCTACGCCCGCCTGGGCTATGCGCCCTATGGCGAGCCGTACGAGGAAGTGGGCATCCCGCACGTCGGGATGCGGCGGGTGCTGGGCTGAAGCGAGGCCGCCGGAGGGGCCGCTGATCAAGGCCCGCTGGTAGCTACGAACGCAGAAGGCCGGACGATGGCGATGCCTCGCCACGGATGCAGGCACAGCAGGTCGCTGTCACCACTCACGATGGTGGTGGCCCGCGCGTCCAGCGCGAGCGCGAGGAACTTGTTGTCTCTGGGGTCGCGGTAGTCGGTGACCGTGGAGACGACGTGGTGCCAGCGTGCGGCGCGGGCCAGCGCATGCAGGTAGCCGCTGCGTTGACCGGCATGAGGGAAATAGCGGTCGAACCGAGGGCGGTGCAGCACTTCGTGCAGTTCGTCCCAGGTGTCGTCGGAGAAGGCCAGTTCATGGGTCAGCACGGCCTGCGTCAGCGCCTGCGCGCTCGGGCTGCCGGGCAGCAGCGCGGCGCTGACCAGCAGGTTGGTGTCGAGCACGATAGGAGGCGACTGCACCAATGGCGCGGCGGCGGGCGGCATCCGCGGCGTCAGCCTTCGTCGATGAGGCGCTGCACGTCCTGCTCGGTCAGGCCCTCCTGCCGGGCCTGCTCGCCCAGCCCGGCCATGCTGCGCTGGATTTCGGCCTCCGCCTCGGCGCCGCGCAACGGCGCGAGTTCACTCAGCGCGCGCGCGAACTGGCGCTGCAACGCGGCAATGTCGTTGACGGGCGAGAGCACCAGCGAAACCGGACGTCCGCGCCGGGTGATGAGCACCGGCTCGCGCTGCACGGTGTCCAGCAACTCGCCAAAGCGGTTCTGGGCTTCGAGCGAGGGGATGGTTTGCATGGCGGGCTCCTGAAGATCAAGCAGGCGTAACAGTCATTCTAGCTGTTACAGCGAGAGCAGATGCTGACGAGACTGGCGTAAAGGCACAGCAGGTGCATGCCCGCAGGCCACCTGGGCGTCAGGTCAGATGTCTTCCAGCAGCGGGTAGGGCAGGTGCAGGCCGGTCAGCGCCGGCCCGTCCGCCGCGCCCACGCGCAGGTCGGCGGCCTGGGCGGCGGCGAGGTGGATGGACACGATCACCGCCGTGCCGCCCTGCGGTGCCTCGGCCGCCTGCGCGACCAGGCCCACGGGCTGGTCCGGTTCGGCCGCCGAGAACACCTCCTGCCCGGCCCGCGCCACGCCATCGACCTGGCCGGCGAAGGCGCGCCGCTTGATGGCGCCGCGGAACTGGCTGCGCGCCACCACCTCCTGCCCGGGGTAGCAGCCCTTCTTGAAGCTGACGCCGCCCACCGATTCGTAGTTGAGCATCTGCGGCACGAAGGCCTCGATGACCGGCGCGCTCACCGTCGCCACGCCGCTCTGCACGGCGGCCCAGTCCCACAGCGCGGGCGACAGCGCGTGGCCGGGGGGCGGCGCGCTGCCGGCCGGACCGATCCACAGCGCGCGTGACGCGCCGCCGGCGGGTGGCAGCGGGGCCAGGAATTCGGAGTCTTTTTGGCTGCCAGCGCTTTCCTGGTCTGCGCCAGCAGCTATAGAAGATGCAGCATCGCCGATCAGGCCATGGAGCGCCAGCTCGTCCGTGGCGTCGCTCAACTTGACCTTGGCGCGCAGCACGAACATCGACAGTTTCTTCAGCGTCGGCGCCAGCAGGTCGCGGCTGCACACCAGCCAGAACTCCTGCGGCGAGCGCTTGCAGGCCACGAAGCTGGCCAGCAGCCGCCCCTTGGCGTTGCAGTAGCCGGCCAGGCGCGCTTCGCCGGGCTTCATCAGCACCACGTCCTGCGTCAGCTGGCCTTGCAGGAACTCGGCCGCCTGTTCGCCGGCGGCGCGGATCACGCCCAGGTGGGGCAGGGGGGCGATGCCGTGAAGGTCGATGGACATGGCTGAATTATCATGGCCGGTTCCTCTCCATGACGACCCTGGGGCTGTGCGCCGACTCCTTTCGATCCTGCTGATCCTGCTGCTGGCGGCCCTGGCCGCCGGCGCGGCCGGCTGGTGGTGGACCACCCAGCCGCTGGCGCTGGCGGCCGACAAGGTGGAAGTCAGCGTGCCCGTCGGCGCCTCGCTGCGCACGGCGGCGGCCAAGGCGGTGGAGGGCGGCGTGCGCACCCGGCCCGAGCTGCTGGCCTGGTACTTCCGCCTGGCGGCGCGCGAGCAGACCATCAAGCCCGGCGAATACGAGGTCACGCGCGGCATGACGCCGGGCGAGCTGCTGGACAAGCTGGTGCGCGGCGACCGCATCGTGCTGGCGGTGACGCTGGTGGAAGGCTGGACGTTCAGGCAGTTCCGCGAGGCGCTGGCCAAGGCCGAGCACCTGACGCACGACACCGCCGGCCTGTCGGACGAGCAGGTCATGCAGTTGCTGGACCGCCCTGGCGTGCACCCCGAGGGGCGCTTCTTCCCCGACACCTACCACTACGCCAGGAGCTCCGGCGAGCTGGCCGTGCTGCGCCAGTCGCTGCAACTGATGGACAAGCGCCTGGCGGCGGCCTGGGAGGCGCGCGCGCCCGGCCTGCCGCTGAAGTCGCCCGAGCAGGCGCTGATCCTGGCCAGCATCGTCGAGAAGGAGACCGGGCGGCCGGAAGACCGCGCCGACGTGGCGGCGGTGTTCGTCAACCGCCTGCGCATCGGCATGCGCTTGCAGACCGACCCGACGGTGATCTACGGCGTGGGCCCCCGGTTCGACGGCGACCTGAAGCGCAGCCACCTGACCGCCGACACGCCCTACAACACCTACACCCGCGCCGGCCTGCCGCCGACGCCCATCGCCATGCCGGGCAAGGCGTCGCTGATGGCGGCGGTGCAGCCGTCGGGGAGCAAGGCGCTTTACTTCGTGGCGCGCGGCGATGGGAGCAGCCATTTCAGCCAGAGCCTGGATGAGCACAATCGGGCGGTGAATCGGTATCAGCGGGGGATTCGATAGTGTTTATTGCCCGCTGCTGCTTGAGGATGCGTCGGAGGCCGGGAGTTCGCCCCGGCGGGCGACCTACTTTTCTTGCTCGCACAAGAAAAGTAGGCAAAAGAAGTGCGCCCCAAGTCTGCGACCCCTTCGCTGCGCTACGGGGCAAACCTGCGTCGCGGGGCTTGCGGGGTGCGCCGCAGAACTCACTGCGCGCTGCGCGCTCCGTTCAGACAACCGCGGCGAGTCAGTTCACGAAGCGCGTGCATGCTGCGCTGCACGCGCCACCCCGCAAGCCCCGCGCCGCAGGCGCAGCCACAGGGGGTTTGAAGTCCATTCGGGCCATCGCTGCGCTCGGCCCCGCACACGCGGCGCAAAGCGCCTGCGCCTTGGGGGCCGAGCGCAGCGATGGCCCGTGTGGTTTCCCACTCCCCTCTGCGCGTGCCGAGGAGCGCAGGGCGTGGGGCGGGCATGGGCAGCGCAGCATGCCCATGCTTCGTGCTCTGACTCACTGCGGTTGTTTGAGCGTAGTGCGCAGCACGCAGCGAGTTCCGCAGTGCCGCCCCACGACCGAGCACCGCAGGTTGCCCCGCAGCGCAGCGAAGGGGACACGCGAAGTGGGGTCGCCTTTTCTTTGCCTACTTTCTTTTGGCGACGCAAAAGAAAGTAGGTGCGCCGCCGGGCGCACATCCCGGCCAGCAGCGCCTCCGGCAAACACCAGGAAATTAAGAGCCAAAGAAGCCCCCAGCGCCCGCCCACCAAGCGCCACCAGCTACAAAAAAAGAAGCAACCAGAGAAGTTGAAATGCCCAAAGGACTTTTCATCAGCTTCGAAGGCATCGACGGCGCCGGCAAATCCACCCACATCGACGCCCTGGCCGACGCCTTCCGCGCCGCCGGCCGCGCCGTCACCCTCACGCGCGAACCCGGCGGCACGCCGCTGGCCGAGCAGATCCGCGCGCTGGCGCTGCACCAGCCGATGGACGCGCTGACCGAGGCGCTGCTGATGTTCGCCGCCCGGCGCGACCACATCGCCCAGGTCATCGCCCCCGCGCTCGCGCGCGGCGAGGTGCTGATCTGCGACCGCTTCACCGACGCCACTTTCGCCTACCAGGGCGGCGGGCGCGGCTTCGACTGGGGCGCGCTATTACAGCTAGAGCGCCTGGTGCAGGCCCAGCAAGCGCCGCAGGGCCAAGACCTGCTGCAACCCGACCTGACCCTGTGGTTCGACCTGCCCCCCGCCGTGGCCGCCACCCGCCTGTCCGGCGCCCGCGTGCCGGACAAGTTCGAGGCCCAGCCCGCCGCCTTCTTCGAGGCCGTGCGCGCCGGCTACGCGCGCCGCCAGGCGGCCGAGCCGGCGCGCTTCGCCCGCATCGATGCCGACCAGCCGCGCGAAGCCGTCTGGGCCGCCGCGCATGCCGCCGTGCAGGGCAGGGGGTGGCTGTGAGCGCCGCCCGGCTGCTCCGAAGGCGCGCACACCCGCAGTCCGTAGGACGGAGGGTGATTCGATGAGCACCACGCTCCAAGCCCCCTGGATCGCCGATCAGCTGCAAGCCCTGCTGGCCCAGCGCGGCCACGCCTGGCTGCTGCAAGGCCCTTCGGGCCTGGGCCAGTTCGACCTCGCTTTGGCCCTGGTGCGAGCCTGGCTGTGCGACGCACCCACGCCGCAAGGCGCCTGCGGCCAGTGCGCCAGTTGCCACGCCATCGACGTGCACACCCACACCGACCTGGCCGTGCTGATGCCCGAAACGGAGATGATCGCGCGCGGCTGGCCGCTGCCCGAGAAGGCGCAGGCCGACATCGACGACAAGAAGCGCAAGCCCAGCAAGGAGATCCGCGTCGATGCGCTGCGCGATGCCATCGAGTTCGCCCAGCGCACCAGCGGCCGAGGGCGCGGCAAGGCGGTGCTGGTGTACCCGGCCGAGCGCATGAACCACGTGGCCGCCAACGCGCTGCTCAAGACGCTGGAGGAGCCGCCCGGCGACGTGCGCTTCGTGCTGGCCACCGACGCCGCGCACCTGCTGCTGCCCACCATCCGCAGCCGCTGCCTCGGCCACACCCTGACCTGGCCCGCCGAGCCCGACGCGCTGCGCTGGCTCGCCGCCGCCGGCCTGGCCGAGGGCGACGCCGCCGCGCTGCTGCGCGCCGCCGGCGGCCGCCCGGCCGAAGCGCTGGCCCTGGCCGAGGCCAAGGACGGCGCCCGGCAGTGGGCGCTGCTGCCGCGCGCGCTGGGCGCGGGCGACGTATCGGCGCTGGCCGGCCTGCCGCTGCCTGAAGCGGTGGCGCGGCTGCAGAAGCTCTGCCACGACCTGATGGCGGTGCAGGCGGGCGCCGCGCCGCGCTTCTTCGCCGCCGCAGACCTGCCGCAGCGCCCGCTGGCCGCGGCCGCGCTGGCGCGCTGGTGGGCGCAGCTCGGGCAGGCCGCGCGCACGGCCGAGCATCCATTAAATGCCGGTTTGGCGACGGAATTCCTGGTCAGCGCCGCGCGGCAGGCCCTAAACTCGAAAGCCTGACCACTCAGCGCCGAACGGTCTTCACGATGTCCACCAGCCAGCTCTCGGGCCTCAGCGGCCCACGTCCGAGCGTCATCCAGCTCGCCATCCGCGAGAAAGCCGCGCTCTACGCCGCCTACATCCCGATGTTCGCCGAGGGTGGCATCTTCATCCCGTCCGACCGCGACTACCGGCTGGGCGACGACGTCTACGTGCTGATCACCCTGCCCGACGACCACCAGCGCTACCCCGTGGCCGGCAAGGTGGCCTGGATCACGCCGGCGCGCGCCTCGGGCAACCGCACGCAGGGCGTGGGCGTGCGCTTCCCGAACGACGAGAAATCGACCCAGCTCAAGGTCAAGATCGAGCAGATCCTGGGCTCCGCGCTGGGCTCCGACCGCCCGACGCAAACGATCTGACGCTCTCCCGGGCCGCGCGGCGGCCCCCATGCATGTTCACCGACTCGCACTGCCATCTGACCTTTCCCGAACTGGCGGCCGACCTGCCCGCGATCCGCGCGGCCATGCAGGCGGCGCGGGTCACGCGCGCGCTGTGCATCAGCACCACCATGGAGGAATTCCCCGGCGTGCAGGCGCTGGCGGCGGCGCATGACAACTTCTGGGCCACCGCCGGCGTGCACCCCGACAGCGAGGACGTGCACGAGCCCAGCGTCGATGAGCTGGTGCGGGCCGCCGCGCTGCCCAAGGTGGTGGCCATCGGCGAGACGGGCCTGGACTACTACCAGATGGCCGAGCGCAAGGGCGGCCGCGGCATCGCCGACATGGGCTGGCAGCGCGAGCGCTTCCGCACCCACATCCGTGCCGCGCGTCAGGCCGGCGTGCCGCTGGTGATCCACACGCGCGCGGCGTCCGACGACACCCTGGCCATCCTGCGCGAGGAGGGCGAGGACGGTTCGGCCGGCAGCGCCGGCGGCGTGTTCCACTGCTTCACCGAGACGGTGGCGGTGGCGCGCGCGGCGCTGGACCTGGGCTTCCACGTGTCGCTGTCGGGCATCGTCACCTTCAAGAACGCGGCCGACGTGCACGAGGTGGCCCGCATGGTGCCGGAGGACCGCCTGCTGATCGAGACCGACAGCCCCTACCTGGCGCCGGTGCCGTACCGCGGCAAGACCAATTCGCCCGCCTACGTGCCCCACGTGGCCGCGCGCATCGCCGAGCTGCGCGGCGTGCCCGTGGAGCGGGTGGCGGAATTCACCAGCGCCAACTTCACGCGGTTGTTTTCGCGCGTGGGCGGCGCATGAAGGCGCTCAAGGCCGCGCTCCTGGCCTGCGTGCTGGCCTTCGCCGGCGTGGCCGCCTGGGCCGACCCGGCCGACGATCTCCTGCGCGCCATCAAGCAGGACAACGCCTCGCGCGTGGCCAGCCTGCTGCGCGCCGGCGCCGACCCGAACGCGCGCGACCCGCGCGGCGTGCCGGCCCTGTACGTGGCGTTGCAGGAGGGCTCGCTGGAGGCCGCGCGCGCCCTCGTCGCCGCGCCCCGGCTGGACCCCGACGCGCGCACGCCCACCGACGAGACCGCGCTGATGATGGCCGCGCTCAAGGGCCAGGTGGAGATCGCCCAGGCGCTCATCATCAAGGGTGCTCAGGTCAACCGGCCCGGCTGGTCGCCGCTGCACTATGCCGCCAGCGGCGGCGGCCCGGAGATGATCCGTCTGCTGCTGCGGCAGCGCGCCGAGGTCGATGCGCGCTCTCCGAACGAGAGCACGCCGCTCATGCTGGCCGCGCGCTACGGCACGGTGGAGGCGGTGCAGATGCTGCTGCGCGCGGGCGCCGACCCGCGCGCGCGCAACCAGCTCGGCATGGACGCGCTGGACTTCGCCGTCAGCGGCGACCGCCCCGACGCCATCGAGCTGCTGACCCAGGCCAAGCGCCGCGCGCCCGTGCGCACCGCGCAGCCGCCCGCGCCGGTGGCTGCCCCGCCGGCCGCGCGTGCCGCGCTGCCCACGCCCACGCCGGCTCCGGTGGCCGTGCCGGCGCCCGTCTTCAGCCCCGCGCCCGGCCCGCTGCCGGCGCCGGGCCAGGCGGTGCAGGTCACCCCCGATCCGCCGCCCGGCCAGGCGGTCCAGGTCACGCCGGCCGAGGCCGCTTCGGCGCCCACGCCAGCCCCGCCGCTCAAGCTCAGCCTGCCGCCAGCGGTCCGCGGCGGCTGGTAGCGCGCGATCGCGCGACAATACGGGGGTTTCCCCCAAAATGGTGATCGACATGCAAGGCGACCCCGAAGTCCTCCAGACCCTCAACACGCTGCTGGCCGGCGAACTGATGGCGCGCGACCAGTATTTCATCCATGCCGCCATGTACCAGGACTGGGGCCTGGGCAAGCTGCATACGCGCTTCCAGCACGAGATGGAAGAGGAGACCGGCCACGCCCGCGCCATCATCGACCGCATCCTGCTGCTGGGCGGCACGCCCAGGATGACGCCCGACGCGCTGACCGTGGGCGAGGACGTGGCCGACATGCTGCGCAAGGACCTGGCCGTCGAGCTGCACGTGCGCGAGGCGCTGAAGGCCGCCATTGCCCTGTGCGAGCGCAAGAGCGACTTCGTCACCCGCGACATGCTGCTGGTGCAACTGGCCGACACCGAGGAAGACCACGCGCACTGGATCGAGCAGCAGCTGAAGCTGATCGAGCGCGTGGGCCTGCCGAACTACATCCAAAGTCAGATGGCATGAGCGCGCCTGAAAGAAAGCCCCTGCCGCTGCCCGGCGGCCACCGCAAGGTGCTGCTGCACTCCTGCTGCGCGCCGTGCTCGGGCGAGGTGATGGAGGCCATGCTGGCCTCGGGGATCGACTACACGATCTTCTTCTACAACCCCAACATCCATCCGCAGAAGGAATACGAGCTGCGCAAGGACGAGAACATCCGCTTTGCCGAGCAGTTCGGGGTTCCGTTCATCGATGCCGACTACGACCGCGACAACTGGTTCGCCCGCGCCAAGGGCATGGAGCACGAGCCCGAGCGCGGCATCCGCTGCACCATGTGCTTCGACATGCGCTTCGAACGCACGGCGCTGTACGCGCACGAGCACGGCTTTCCGGTGATGACCAGCTCGCTGGGCATCTCGCGCTGGAAGAACATGCAGCAGATCAACGACTGCGGCATCCGCGCCGCGGCGCGCTACCCGGGCCTGAGGTACTGGGACTACAACTGGCGCAAAGGCGGCGGCTCGGCCCGCATGATCGAGATCAGCAAGCGCGAGAGCTTCTACCAGCAGGAATACTGCGGCTGCGTCTACTCGCTGCGCGACACCAACGCGCACCGCGTGGCCCAGGGCCGCGAGCGCATCGAGCTGGGCGTGAAGTTCTACGGCGACGGGTCGGACGAGGTTTAAAGCCTTTTCGGCCTCCAGCGCCCGCCAGGCAAGCGCGGACGGCTATATTTTATGAAGCAATCGGGTTTCTTCCCGTCATTCCCGCGAAGGCGGGAATCCAGTGCCTCCACGCAGCGCCGCCGCTGGATCCCCGCCTGCGCGGGGATGACGAGGGCAGGGGCTTTCACTCCGGCAACAACCGTACCTTCATCCCCGCCACCGCCTCGCGCAACAAATTCCACACCGCCTGCATCGCCGGCTCGTGCCGCAGCTCGGCGGGCATGCTCATCCAGAAGGTGCGGATGAAGCGGCCTTCCTGCGGCAACACGCGCGCCAGCGTCGGGTCGTGGTCGGCCAGGAAGGCGGGCAGCACGGCCAGGCCGGCGCCGGCGCGCACGGCCTCTACCTGCGCCACGATGCGCAGCGCGAAGCGCGCCGGCTGGTGCAGCGCGCCCAGGAATTGCAGCTCGCGGGTGAACAGCAGGTCGTCCACGTAGCTGACAAAGGCGTGGTGGCTCAGGTCCTCGCGCCGCTGCACCAGCGGGCGGCGCGCCAGGTACTGGCGCTCGCCGTACAGGTGCAGGGCGTAGTCGGCCAGGCGCGTGACCACCACCGTCTCGCGCTGCGGGCGCTCCAGCGAGATCACGATGTCGGCCTCGCGGCGCGACAGGTGCAGGAGGCGGGGCAGGGCGAGCAGGTCCAGCGTCAGGCCGGGGTGCCGCACGGTCAGGCGCGCCAGCTCGGGCGCCAGCATGGCGGTGCCGAAACCCTCGGTGGCGCCCAGGCGCACCACGCCGCTGGGGCCGTCGCCGGCGGCGGGCGCGGCCGGGGCGATCTGGCGGGCGGCCTGTTCCATGGCCTGCGCGCCGGGCAGCAGGGCCTGGCCGGCCTCGGTCAGGCGGTGGCCGCCGGCCTCGCGCGTGAACAGGGTGGCGCCGGTCTGCTTCTCCAGCGCGCGCAGGCGCCGGGCCACGGTGGTGTGGTCCACGCCCAGCCGGCGCGCGGCGGCCACCAGCGTGCCGGTGCGCGCCACCTCCAGGAAGAAGCGCAGGTTGTCCCAGTCCATGCCGTTCACTGATGTGCAGATCTGCAAAGCCAGAATGCGATCCTGCGCATTGTCATGGCAATTTCGCACAAGTACGATGGCGCGATTCGTCAAGGAGACAACGCATGGACGCATCCACCACCCCTAAGGCCGCCACCGTCAAGCTGCTGATCGGCGGCCGGTTCGTCGAATCCCAGTCCACCCAGTGGCGCGATGTGGTCAACCCCGCCACCCAGCAGGTGCTGGCGCGCGCGCCTTTCGCCACGCTGGCCGAGGTGGATGCGGCCGTGGCCGCCGGCAAGGAAGCCTTCAAGACCTGGCGCAAGACGGCCATCGGCACGCGCGCGCGCATCTTCCTGAGGTACCAGCAGCTGATCCGCGAGCACATGGGCGAGCTGGCCGCGCTGCTGACGGCCGAGCAGGGCAAGACCCTGCCCGACGCCGAGGGCGACGTGTTCCGCGGCCTGGAGGTGGTGGAGCACGCCGCCGCCATAGGCAACCTGCAACTGGGCGAGCTGGCGAACAACGTGGCGGCGGGGGTGGACACCTACACCGTGATGCAGCCGCTGGGCGTGTGCGCGGGCATCACGCCGTTCAACTTCCCGGCCATGATCCCGCTGTGGATGTTCCCGATGGCGATCGCCACCGGCAACACCTTCGTGCTGAAGCCCTCCGAGCAGGATCCGATGGTGACCATGCGCCTGTGCGAGCTGGCGCTGGAGGCCGGCATTCCGCCCGGCGTGCTGAACGTGGTGCACGGCGGCGAGGACGTGGTCAACGCCATTTGCGACCACAAGGACATCAAGGCGATCAGCTTCGTCGGCTCCACCAAGGTCGGCACGCACGTCTACAACCGCGCCAGCCTGGCGGGCAAGCGCGTGCAGTGCATGATGGGCGCCAAGAACCACGCCATCGTCATGCCCGACGCCCACAAGGAGCAGACGCTCAACGCCGTGGCCGGCGCGGCCTTCGGCGCCGCCGGGCAGCGCTGCATGGCGCTGTCGGTGGTGGTGCTGGTGGGCGAGGCGCAGCAGTGGATTCCCGAGCTGGTGGCCAAGGCCAGGACGCTGAAGGTCAGCGCCGGCACCGAGCAGGGCACCGACGTCGGTCCGCTGGTGTCCTGCGCCGCGCGCAGCCGCGTGGAGGGCCTGATCGAGCGCGGCATCGCCGATGGCGCCACGCTGGCGCTGGACGGCCGCAACCCCACCGTGCCGGGCTACGAGAAAGGCAACTTCGTCGGCCCCACCATCTTCAGCGGCGTGAAGGCGGGCATGAGCATCTACGAGCAGGAGATTTTCGGCCCCGTGCTGTGCCTGGCCGGCGCGGCCGACCTCGACGAGGCCATCGCCTTCATCAACGCCAACCCCAACGGCAACGGCACCGCCATCTTCACGCAGTCGGGCGCGGCGGCGCGCCGGTTCCAGGAGGACATCGACGTCGGCCAGGTGGGCATCAACGTGCCGATCCCGGTGCCGGTGCCGCTGTTCTCGTTCAGCGGCTCGCGCGCTTCCAAGCTGGGCGACCTGGGGCCTTACGGCAAGCAGGTGGTGCTGTTCTACACACAGACCAAGACGGTGACGGCGCGCTGGTTCGACGACGACACCACGGCGCACGGCGTCAACACCACCATCAGTTTGCGATAAAAATTGGGCGCTAGCGCTTGCTGGACAAGCGCTGGCAGCTATCAAAACAAGAGTATGGACTTTGAACTGACCGAGGAGCAGCGCGCCTTCGCGCAGACGGCGCGCGACTTCGCTGAAGGCCAATTGGCGCCGCACGCCGCGCGTTGGGACGCCGAGGGCATCTTCCCGCGCGAGGCCATCGCCAAGGCCGGCGAGCTGGGTTTCTGCGGCTTGTACGCGCCCGAGGCTGCCGGCGGCCTGGCGCTGCCCCGGCTGGACGCCACGCTGGTGTTCGAGCAGATGGCCGCGGTCGACCCCAGCACCACCGCCTTCATCACCATCCACAACATGGCGACCTGGATGCTCGGCACCTGGGCCACGCCGGAAGTGCGCGCGCAGTGGGGACCGGCGCTGTGCGCGGGCGAGAAGCTGGCCAGCTACTGCCTGACCGAGCCCGGCGCCGGCTCCGACGCCGCGTCGCTGAAAACGCGCGCGCGGCTGGAGGGCGGCGAGTACGTCATCAACGGCGGCAAGGCGTTCATCAGCGGCGCCGGCAGCACCGACGTGCTGGTGCTGATGGCGCGCACGGGCGACGCCGAATCGGGGGCAGCGGGCATCTCCGCCTTCGTGGTGCCGGCGCAGGCCGAGGGCATCCACTACGGCAAGAAGGAAGAAAAGATGGGCTGGAACAGCCAGCCCACGCGCCAGATCAGCTTCGACAACGTGCGCATCCCGACCGACCACCTGCTGGGCCGCGAGGGCGAGGGCTTCAAGATCGCCATGAAGGGGCTGGACGGCGGGCGCATCAACATCGCCACCTGCTCGGTCGGCGCCGCGCAGGGCGCGCTCGACCACGCGCGCGCCTACATGCACGAGCGCAAGCAGTTCGGCCAGCCGCTGGCCAGCTTCCAGGCGCTGCAATTCAAGCTGGCCGACATGGCGACCGAGCTGGTCGCCGCGCGCCAGATGGTGCGCCTGGCCGCCACCAGGCTGGACGCTGGCGCCCCGGATGCCTCGACGGTCTGCGCCATGGCCAAGCGCTTCGCCACCGACGCGGGCTTCAACATCGTCAACGACGCGCTGCAACTGCACGGCGGCTACGGCTACATCCGCGAATACCCGCTGGAGCGCCTGCTGCGCGACGCCCGCGTGCACCAGATCCTGGAAGGCACGAACGAGGTGATGCGCGTCATCATCGCGCGCCGCCTGCTGCAAGGCGAAGCGCTGGACTTCCTGCAATGACTTCACAGGCCTCCGTTCTCTTCACCACCCTGCCCACCGGCAGCGGCCACGTCTTCGGCCGCGCCACGCTCAATGTGCCGGCCAGCCTGAACGCGCTGTCGCTGGCGATGGTCGATCTGCTCGATCCGCAACTGGCCGCCTGGGCCGCCGACCCGCAGGTGGCGGGCGTGGTGCTGGATGCCGCGGGTGACAAGGCTTTCTGCGCGGGCGGCGACGTGGTGTCGCTGGCGCGCGCGATCCGCAGTCTGCATGAGACGCAGCCCGGCACCGCGCCGGCCGCCGCCAGCGACTTCTTCGAGCGCGAGTACCGGCTGGACCACCGCATCCACACCTTCCCCAAGCCACTGCTGGCGTGGGGGCACGGCATCGTCATGGGCGGCGGCATCGGGCTGATGGCCGGCGCCTCGCACCGCGTGGTGACGCCCAAAACGCGCCTGGCCATGCCCGAGATCGGCATCGGCCTGTACCCCGACGTGGGTGGCAGTTGGTTCCTGCCACGCCTGCCGGGCCGCGCGGGCGCCTTTCTGGCGCTGACAGGCGCCGCGCTGAACGGCGCCGACGCGCTGTTCGCCGGCATGGCCGACTTCGCCCTGCGCGCCGAGGACCACGACGCGCTGCTGGCCGCCATCCAGGGCGCGCGCTGGCAGGGCGAGGCGGCGGCCGACGGGGCAGGGCTGTCGCACCTGATCGAAGCGCTGGCGGCCGGCGGCGTGGATCTGCCCGCTTCGCCGCTGCGCGCCCACCTGGACCGCATCAACGCCGTGATCGGCCACGACCGGCTGGCCGACATCGCCCCTCGGCTGGCGGCGCTGGCCCATGAGGCCGACCCCTGGCTGGCGCAGGCCGGCGCCACGTTCGCCAAGGGATCGCCCACCTCCGCCGCGCTGGCGCTGGAGATGCAGCGGCGCTGCCGCCACGCCTCGCTGGCCGAGGCGCTGCGGCTGGAATACCAGGCTTCCGTTGGCTGCTGCGCGCGCGGTGACTTCGCCGAAGGCGTGCGCGCCCTGCTGATCGACAAGGACAAGGCCCCGCGCTGGACGCCCGCCACCCTGGCCGAGGTGACGCCGGCGTGGATCGACGCGCATCTGCAACCCCGCTTCGCCGGCCCGCATCCGCTGGCCGACCTGGCCTGACCACCCGAGGAGACAGAACACCATGAGCACGCTTCCCCGCATCGCCTTCATCGGCCTGGGCCACATGGGCGGCCCGATGGCCGCCAACCTGGTGCGCGCCGGCTACGCCGTGCAGGCGTTCGACCTCAGCGAAGCCGCCTGCGCCGCCGCGCGCGAGGCCGGTGCCGGCGTGGCCGCGTCGGCGCGGGACGCCGCCAAGGGCGCGCAGGTCGTCATCTCCATGCTGCCGGCCAGCCGCCACGTCGAATCGCTGTACCTGGGGCAGGGCGGGGATGGCCTGCTGGCGGCCGTGGAGCCCGGCGCCCTGGTGATCGATTGCAGCACCATCGCCCCGGCGTCGGCGCAGAAGGTGGCGCAGGCGGCCGCGGCCCGTGGCCTGGCGATGATCGACGCGCCCGTCTCGGGCGGCGTGGCGGGCGCGGCGGCCGGCACGCTGACCTTCATCGTCGGCGGCGACTCGGCGGCGCTGGAGCGCGCGCGGCCGGTGCTGCAAGCGATGGGCAAGAACATCTTCCACATGGGCGCCGCCGGCGCCGGCCAGGTCGCCAAGCTGTGCAACAACATGGCGCTGGGCGTCATCATGGCCGTCACCGGCGAGGCCATCGCCCTGGGCGTGGCGCATGGTCTGGACCCGAAAACGCTGTCGCAGATGATGGCCGTCAGCACCAGCCGCAGCTGGGCCACCGAGGTCTGCAACCCCTGGCCCGGCGTGCTGGAGAACGCGCCGTCCTCGCGCGGCTACAGCGGTGGCTTCGGCAACGACCTGATGCTGAAAGACCTGGGCCTGGCCGTGGAAGCCGCCATGGGCGTCGGCAGCGCCATCCCGCTGGGCGAACTGGCGCGCAACCTGTACGCGCTGAACAGGCAGGCCGGACGCGGCGGGCTGGACTTCTCCAGCGTGGTGAAGCTGGTGGCGAAGGAATGAAAGGCCGAAGCTGGGGGCCGCGCGATCATCGACGCCATGCCAGTGGCTGAGCTCGGCAATCGTACGCTGGGCCGGTGAGGCTGTTCAGGACGGATGCGCATTGAGACTCCGGTGTCCGGATTTGCAGTGAGGTGGGCCGGGCTATCGTTCACCGAGATCCCTGAACCGAAGGGCGAGCCGCCGAGAATACGACGACCTTCCACATCAATCTGCCGAGTGTTCATTTGGTGCGCCGGAGCCGGATTCGGCGTAATGGAAACAAATACTTCAGTTATCACGTGGGCTATCCATCGTCACATCGCGCATGGCAACCGAGTCTCCAAATGTCAGCGCAAAACTGTCGAACGACTGGATGATCAGGTCAGCAATGCGCTCCAGCAGCAGGCCGTCTTCCCCGGTGCGGTAGGTCAGCGACAGTTGCAGCGGCGGAAAGGGGCTTTTGACACTCAGCAGTTCGACCTCGCCTGTCGCGACTTGCTGCTGCAGGACGGCAGGCGGGAGCACGGCAATGCCGTAGCCATCGCGTACCAGCTGAATGATGGCGGCCACCGAGTTCACGCAGTTGATGCGAGTGCGGTCCACACCGTTGTCGGAGAACAGCTGCATGAGCGCACGGTGCGGCCCCGAGTTCTTCGAGAAACTGATGATGGGATGGGTGGCCAGGTCGTCCACGTCCAGGCTGCGATGGCCGAGATTCAGGCTGGGGCTGGCGACCCAGCGCATGGGATATTTGCCGAGCGGCATGCTGAGAAGGCCGGGGCTCGATATCAGATCGGTCTGGATCATGATGTCCAGATCGCCGCGCTGCAGCTGTGCGACCAGATGGATCGTGGTGTCGCTGGTCAGTTCCACGCCCAGGTCGGGAAAGGCCGCGCTGATGCGCTGCGTCACCTCGGGCAGGAGGCTGTGCACGATCGATTCGATGACGCCCAGGCGCACCAGGCCACCCACCCGGTCACGATCGCTGATCTCGCGCTTGAGTTCCTGCGACAAGCGCACGATGCGCTCGGCGTAGGGCAGCACCTTGCTGCCCTGTTGGGTGATCGAGACTTCCTTGGTGCCGCGATCGAACAGGCGCGTACCGAGCTCCTGCTCGAGCGTGGCAATGCGCCCCGAGATCGCCGCCTGCGTGATGTGGAGCTTTTCCGCCGTGAGGCGAAAGCTCTTGAGGCGTACCAGCCACAGGAAGGTTTCCAGGAAGCGAATGTTCATCGCGGAGGAGCGTGTGGCTAACGCCAGACCTGGTAGCCGAGGTCCGAGACAAGCATGCGCCGGGCCGGCTGCCGGCTGGCATGGATCATGTCGCCGAGTGCCGCGCCGCCCACGCCCCGGATGAAGAAGTTCGGGTGCAGCTCGAAGACGCCTTCCGCCGTCACGGCCAGCGATCGCGGCGGCGGGGCCACGCCCGGGTCGGCGTGCTGCGGGAAGGCTGACACGGACAGCGGCTCCTCATAAGCCAGTCCCAGGCCGTGCCCGTTGCGAAAGCGCGAAAGGCCGGCGCGTGGCACGGCGCCCAGGTGCTGGTCGAGTACGGCGTTGATGTCGGCCTCGGCCTGGCGCAGATCGCCGCCGACGCGGCAATGCGGCAGGGCGGCCTCGAACATGCGCAGCACCACATCGTGCAACCGGCGGTGTTCAGGCTGCGCTTCGCGCCACGAGCCCATGCGGATCGCATGGCCCCAGTAGCCATCGAGCTTGAGCATGAGCCCGAGCAGCACCTGGTCGCCCGCTCGCGGCGCCCGCAGGTTCTCGCGCTTGAGGTAGCGCGGGCCGTCGGCCCAGGGGGCGATGGTGAGCCAGGTCTTGCAGTACTCGGCGCCGGCCATGAAGGCTGCGTGCTCGATGTCACGCTGTACCTGCCACGCGGCCCGGTCTTCGTGCAGCAGGCCGCCGAGCCTCTCGAAGAGGTGGTCGCAAATGCCCGCAGCGCGGTCGAGCCCGTCGATCTCGGCCTGCTGCTTGTGCACGCGCCACGCATCGAGTTCCGCCGAGCAGTCTGCATGGTGCAGGCCGGGCAGGGCTGCGTTGATCGACTGCCAGGTCTGTACGGGCATCTCGGGCAGCCCGCACAGGCCCAGCGACGGGGCCGCCGGCAGGCCGAGTGCGGCGAACAGCTTCGCGAGCCGGGATCCCACCTCGGCGGGTCGGGCAAAGACCACTTCGTCCACCCCGGGCACTGCCGCCGCGGGTGCGATCTGGAACGGGTTGGTGACGAAGAGCACGCTGCGCCCGGCGGCCAATACCAGCATCGATGGCTGGTCGACTCCGTCCCAGTCGATGAACAGGCGAAGGTAGGCGTGCGATCGCGCGGCTGCGCCCAGCGCGCCGCCTTGCGAGAACACGACGATCGCATCGAAGCTTCGTTCGGTCTTCAGCTGCCCGAGCGCCTGTCGGCGCACGGCCTGCAGACGGGCCAAGTCGGGCGTGACGCTGGTTGCGGCCTGGGCAGGGTCGGCCCGAGTCGTTGTGTGGGACATGGGAGGGAAGTTCAATCGGGCTGGATGTTGGCATTCTTGATCAACGGTCCCCAACGGCTGCGCTCGGACTGGAGGAAGCGCGCGAAGTCTTCCTGCGAGCCGGTGCTGACCTCGGTGCCGATGCCGGCGAGTTTCTCTTTCACCTCGGGATTTGCCAATACCTTGGCGAGTTCGGCATGCAGGCGGGCCACGATCGCCGGCGGCGTTGCCCTGGGCACGACGATGCCATGCCATTGCGCGCCGCTGAGGTAGCCCAGGCCCAGCTCGCGGCTGCTCGGCACGTCGGGCACGAGGGTGCTGCGCGTGTCGCCCACGACCATGAGCATGCGCAGGCGGCCCGCCTTGGCAAAGGATGCCAGCGTGGACACGCCGTTGAAGATCATCTCGACCTGGCCGCCGAGGACCTCGTTGGTGGCCTGCGCGCCGCCTTTGTACGGGATGAGCTTGAAGTCCAGCTTGCCCTGTTCCTTGAAGGTCTCGGCCACCAGGTGCATCACCGAACCCACGGTAGGGTTGGCGGCATTGATCTGGCCGGCGTTCCTGCGGATGAGTGCTATCAGCTCATCGACCGTGCGCGCCGGCACCGTCGGGCCGACCGCCAGGCCGATACGCGCCTCGTTGATCTTGATGACCGGCGTGAAATCGGCCTCAGGGTCATAAGGCATGTTCGGGAACAGGAACTGCGCTATCGCGATCGGGCCGGGCGCGGCGATGCCGAGCGTGTAGCCGTCGGGTGCGGCCCTGGCCATGGCCCGCGTGCCGATCAGGCCGTTGGCGCCGCTGATGTTCTCGACCACGACCGGCTGGCCCAACTGCTCTGACAGCTTCTGACCCACTATGCGCGCGGTGGCATCCGTGCCGGCGCCGGGCGGGAAGGGGACCAGCAGCTTCAGCGGCTTGCTGGGATAGTCCTGCGCGAAAGCGGGCAGCAGCAAAGAAGCAGCCATCATGGCGGCGGCAAACAGGTGACGTCGTTTCAAGGTTGAACTCCAGAGCTTGAAGATAAGCAATTAGCGAGCCAGCATTCAGTCCACCCTCGCGCCGCTGCTCCTGACGGCGGCGCCCCATTTGGCGGTTTCGGCGCTCACGAAGCGCCCGAACTCGGCCGGCGTCTGCGGCTTGAATTCCGCGCCCATGCCGCGGAGGCGTTCCTGCATCGCGGGCTCCTGCATCAGGGCAGACAATTCACGCGAGATGCGGTCCACGATGGGCTGCGGCGTGCCCTTGGGCATGAAGATGCCACCCCAAACGGCGATCCGCACTGTGGGATAGCCGAGTTCGGGCATCGTGGGCACATCGGGCAGCACGGCGGAGCGTTCAGCGGAGGTGACGGCCAGTGCCTTGAGTTTGCCGGCGCGGATGTATGGCAGCGCGCCCAGGATATTGTCGAAGACGAAGTCGAGCCGGCCAGCCAGCAGTTCCTGCGTGGGGCTGCCTTTGAAGGGAATGTGCACGGTGTCCACGCCCGCCGCCTTGTTGAAGAGCTCGGTCGTCAGGTGCATGGTGGTGCCGCTACCGCTGCTGCCGAAGTTGAGTTTGCCGGGGTTGGCCTTCGCATTCGCGACCAGGTCGCGCAGGCTGCCCACGGGTGAATCAGCTGATACGACAAGCACGTTGGTTTGCTCATACAACGGACTGACAGCCACCAGATCCTTGGTGAAGTCGTAGCTGAGCTTCGTGTAAAGCGTCTGATTGATCGTGTTGGCAATGGAGCCCAGCATCAGCGTGTAGCCATCGGGCGCCGCGCGTACGACCGCTTCGGTGCCGATGTTGCTGGCGGCACCGGGCCGGTTGTCGATCACGACCGGCACGCCGAGCCGGCGGCCGAGCGGCTCCGCAGCCATGCGTGACATCGTGTCGGTCGCGCCGCCGGGTGGGAAGGGTACGACCCACTTGATCGGCCGATCGGGCCATTCGGCGGCGCCGGCGAGGTGTGCAGCGAGCAGGAGCAGGGCAGGAAGCCAGTGGCGTAAGCGTTGCATGGACGGATCCTTTCCAAGTGAGGGATTGACGATGCACGCATTACATGTGTCGGATATCGGGCCGTCCAACAGGAAATTCCTTTCCCGGCTGATAGCAAAAACTTGTTCGGTTTTGCTGCCCTCCGATAAGAAAAGCCTGCGTCCGCCAACAAGAAATTCCCATTGGACGCGGTGCCGGCACGCCACAAGAATCGCCAGCTTGAAGGACTCCAGAGAGATCGACGATGGCACCGCCTGTTGCACCAAACACCTACCGGATGACCGATGGTGAATCGACTTACCAGATGATGCGGCCATGGCAGAAGCCATCTGCGCACGGCAACGTGGGCGTCATCAGCCAGCTTGCCGTGGACAGCCGCGGCTATGTGTTCGTACTGCAGCGCACGGCGCCGCATGTTCTGGTTTATGACCGCGACGGAAACCTGGAGCGTGCCTTCGACCATCCGCAGTTGCCCACGGGCCACGGCATCTTCATCGACAGCAAGGACCGGCTCTACGTGGTGTCATATGACGCACACCAGGTACTCGTCTTCGATCGCGAATTCCAACTGCTCATGGAGCTGGGGAGGTTCAATATGCCCAGCTGGGGTGCGCCCTTCAGCCACCCCACCGACGTGGCGGTAGCCGCCGATGGCGACATCTACGTCTCCGACGGCTATGGCAACGCCCACGTGCACCGGTTCGACAAGACCGGTCGGCATCTGTCGACCTGGGGAGGCGTGGGCTGCGGGCCCGGCCAGTTCTCCACACCGCACGGCGTGTGGGTGCTGGCCGATGAGCGAGTAGCCGTGTGCGACCGTGACAACGAGCGCATCCAGGTCTTCGACCGTGAAGGCCGATTCCTCGAGGAGTGGGGCGACGTACTGCGGCCCATGGACATCTGGTCCGACGGGCGCAGCATCTTCGTGACCGAGCAGTCACCGCGCCTGGCGCGGCTGGACATGAACGGCCGGGTACAGGCGCGGCTGCGGACCTTCGGTGTGTATCCCCACGGCGTGAGCGGCGATGTCGAGGGCAACCTGTTCATTGCCGAGCAGGGCCCGACGCATTGCGTCACCAAGTACCAGCGGATCGGGTCTGCATGAAGACCACCTCATCGAACGAAAGAAATTGCATGCAGCAAGCCCTGGCGCCGCGCGCGCAACTGTGCGTCTGGACGGGTGTGGACCCGGACCACGAGGCGGATTTCAACCGCTGGTACGACCGCGAGCATATGCAGGAGCGTGTGGCCATCCGCGGCTTCCAGTCGGCGCGACGCCTGCGCGCTCTCGACGACGCGGGTCCCCGTCCCTACCTCGCGCTGTACGACACCGAAGACATCGGTGTCTTCACCAGCGCCGCGTACCGGCAGGCATTCACGAAGCAGACCGAATGGTCGCTGCGCAATTTCGCGCGCATGCGCAACACGCAGCGCCGTGTCGGCCAGCTCGTGGTCGAGGCGGGTGAAGGGGAGGGCGCATTCGCCACCGTCGCCGTGCTGCCGGCGATGCCCGCTGAAATCGAACCCCTGCGGGTACTGCTCGAGGGCCTGTGCGCGGAAGGCGATGCCATCCATGCCTCGGTGCTCGCCACGGACGTGCCGCTGTCGACGCCGCTGACAGCGGGCGCCGAGGCGCCGCCGGCCGACGCCGTGGTCATGGTCGAGTACTCGACGGCCGATGCCGCGTGCGCCCATGCGCCGGCGCTTGCCGCAGCGCTGGGCGTGACCGCCGCGTCGATCCATTTCTTTCAGACCCTGTGGCGCCTGGGCGCACGCTGACAGTTGAAGAGACAGGACCCCATGCAACTGAACTTCAAGGTCTTCGCAAAGGATGGCCCCCCGCGGGACATCGCGATCGACATCGAGGAGCTGGTCGTGGCCGGCTGGGCCGGACGTGATCGCGACGCGATCGAGCACCACATCGAGGAATTGGCGGCGCTGGGTGTGCCGCGCCCGAGCAAAGTGCCGCTGTACTACCGCGTTGCAGCCAATCAGCTCGTGCAATCGGAACGGGTGCAAGTGATCGGCAAGGACTCCTCCGGCGAGGCCGAAGTGCTGGTCTTCACGCACGCCGGTGAGTTGATGGTCAGCCTGGCCTCGGACCACACGGACCGCAGGCTCGAGGCGCACAGCGTCGCGTTTTCCAAGCAGCTGTGCGTGAAGCCTGTCGCCCGGACGGCGTGGCGCTTTGTCGATGTGGCGGAGCATTGGGACCAGCTCGTGCTGCGCTCCGACATCGTCGAGGGCGACGCGGCCGTTGCCTACCAGGATGGCCCGCTCGCGATGCTTCGCCGGCCGCTCGACCTGATTGCCGGCTATACCGGCGGACAGACGCTCCTGCCCGCCGGCTGTGCGATGACCTGCGGCACGGTGGCCGCCATCGGCGGCATCCGGCCTTCGGCCAGTTTCGCCATGGAGCTGGCGGACCCGGTTTTGCAGCGCAGCCTGCGGCACACCTATGCGGTCGACATGCTGGCGGAGGTCGCCTGATGCAGTCCGTCGCCATGCTGGGCGCCCGATTACGGCGCGGCGCGCTGACGGCGACCGCCCTGGCGCAGGAGGCGATCGCGCGGGCATTGGACACGGACGGCGAAGGCCCGCGCGCCTTCATGCACGTGGATGCCGAGGCGGCATTGGCCATGGCGGCGGCGGCCGACACCCGGCTGTCCGCAGGCACGCCGCGTTCGGCCCTAGATGGTTTGCCGGTGTCGGTGAAGGACCTGTTCGACGTGGCGGGCCAGGTTACGCGGGCCGGCTCGGTCGTGCTGGCCGGTGCGCCCCCTGCCACGGCGCACGCAACCGTGGTGCAGCGTCTGGTGGATGCCGGCGCGGTGATCATCGGGCGGACCGGCATGACCGAGTTCGCCTATTCCGGCCTGGGCATCAACCCGCACTACGGCACGCCGCTGAATCCCTGGGATCGCGCCCAGGGGCGCATCCCCGGAGGCTCCTCATCGGGCGCGGCGGTGTCGGTGAGCGACGGCATGGCCGTTGCCGGCATCGGTTCCGACACCGGCGGCTCGGTGCGCATTCCGGCCGCGCTCTGTGGCCTGACAGGGTGGAAGCCCACGGCGCGACGCGTGCCGATGAGGGGCATGTTCCCGCTGTCGGTGCACCTGGACTCCATCGGTCCGATCGCGCGCACCGTCCAGTGCTGCGCGGCATTGGACGCCGTGCTGTCGGGACAGCCGCCGGCCGATGTTTCCGCCACGTCGCTCAGGGGCTTGCGCCTGGCAGCGCCGCAGACGCTCGTCCACGAAGGAATCGACGCGCAGGTCGGTCAGGCGCTGGAGCGCGCGCTGGGCCTGCTTTCGGCTGCCGGCGCCAGGATCGTGCCGCTGGCGGTGCCGGAGTTCCTGGAGCTCTCGTCGATCAACGCGCGCGGCGGCTTCACGGCGCTGGAGGCCTGGGCCGCCCACGGCAGCCGCCTCCAGGCCGCGCGCGACCGCTACGACCCGCGCGTGGCTGTGCGCATCGAGAAAGGGCGCGATGCGACGCTGGCTGACCTGCTGGCCCTCATTGCCGCGCGGCAGGACTGGATCGAGCGCACCGGCGCGCGCCTGAGCAGCTTCGATGCCTTCCTGATGCCGACCGTGCCGCGCGTGGCGCCGCTGCTCGCGCCACTGGTTGAATCCGACACGCTCTTCAGCGAGACCAATCTGCTGATGTTGCGCAACCCTACACTCATTAATTTCCTCGATGGATGCGCCATTTCGCTGCCTTGCCATATACAGGGCGAAGCGCCAGTCGGCCTGATGCTCGCTGCTCCAAACGGCAGTGATGCGCGGCTGCTGACCATCGCGCAAGCAGTTGAATCTACGCTGATTGGGTGGACAGGTATCGGAGTGCAGGCGTAACGCAGAAAGCGCGGTCGCAGCGCCTCGTTGCCTGTGTATTGTTCCTGTTGGCCCCGGACTGTGAGCGACTAACCACATCGTGGTATGCAAGGCGCCCGGCGGGTTGATCTGTATTCGCTGTCGGTTGCTGGGCGGCGGCGGGCGCCGTGCTGGCGTGGATTGCGCTGCACCAGCTCTGGCAGAGGCGTGGAGCTGTTGCATGACTGGTATGCCTCGATCTTGCGCACCAGCTCGGGCGGCTCGCGAGCGTCCAGGCGGGTGTAGTTGGTCTTCTTGTGCGAAGGCAAGATGTGCGGGTTGCGGCTGGCAAGGCTGTGGGCGATGGCGTAGCGGAACACTTGCTCACCGGTTTGCAGGTTGCGTGGCAACCTCCAGGGCGCTGCACTTGGTGGCGTCCTTGGTGATGGCCACCAGCTCGGGCGATTCAATCTTCGACACAGGGCGGATGCTGATGGCCGGGAGCACGTTGGTCTTTGGCCGGCGCAGTACATAGCCCGCGTGGTTTTGGCACCGCGGGAGATAGAGGCGCCGGCCGTAGGCCAGCTTGAGGGGCGCGGCGGCGGGTCTGGACTTTAGAACTTCGGTGTTGGTCAAGAGCAAGAAGGGAGCCTCGTTTGGTTTAATACCCCACCCAGGTAGGCATCGCAGCACCCCAAACATACCTCCAAGAAAGCCCGGCTGCTCGGCGACAATCCCAAACATCGGAAAACAAAAAGCCCCGCAAATCCATGATCTACGGGGCTTTTTGGGGCATGTTTTGAACAGTGGTGAGCAGTCAAAACATGATTTCTGGCGGAGCAGGCGGGATTCGAACCCGCGGTGGGCTATTAACCCACACACGCTTTCCAGGCGTGCGACTTAAACCACTCATCCACCGCTCCAGAACCGCGCATTGTAACCGGCCTCAGCTCGCCGCCTTGTTCGCCTGCACCATCTTCATGGCCGAGCCGATGAGGGCCGAGACCTCGGTCATGTTGCTGGGCACCACGAGGGTGGTGGTGGCGTCCTCGGCGACCCGGCTGTAGGCCTCGACGGCTTTTTCGGCCACCTTGAGCTGCACCGCCTGCTCGCCGCCGGGCTGGTGGATGGCCTGGCCGACGCGGGCGATGGCCAGCGCGGTGGCGTTGGCCACCTCGGTGATGGCGGCGGCCTCGCCCTGGGCGTTGTTGATGGCGGCCTGCTTCTCGCCCTCGGACTTGGCGATGGCGGCCTGCTTCTGGCCTTCGGCCAGGTTGATCTGCTCCTGCCGCTTGCCCTCGGAGGTGGCGATGACGGCGCGCTTCTCGCGCTCGGCGGTGATCTGCGCCTGCATGGCGCGCAGGATCTCGTTGGGCGGCGTCAGGTCCTTGATCTCGTAGCGCAGCACCTTCACGCCCCAGTTCAGCGCCGCCTCGTCGATGGCCTCGACCACCTGGGCGTTGATCATGTCGCGCTCCTCGAAGGTCTTGTCCAGCTCCAGCCTGCCGATCACGCTGCGCAGCGTGGTCTGCGCCAGCTGCGTGATGGCGCTGATGTAGTTGCTGCTGCCGTAGCTGGCGCGCATCGGGTCGGTGACCTGGAAGTACAGCACGCCGTCCACCTGCAACTGCGTGTTGTCGCGCGTGATGCAGACCTGGCTGGGCACGTCGAGCGGAATCTCCTTCAGGTTGTGCCGGTAGGCCACGCGGTCGACGAAGGGCACCAGGAAGTTCAGGCCCGGCGCCAGCGTGGCGTGGTATTTGCCCAGGCGTTCCACCACCCAGGCGTTCTGCTGCGGCACCACCTTGACGGAGCGGCTGATGAACAGGACGGCGACGACGAGTAGGACGAGTGCGATTTCCACGGGCTGTGTTTCCTTTCGGGAAGGGTTTGCAAAGGGACTCAGAGGGGTTCGACCAGCAGGCGGCTGCCCACCAGCTCGACCACGCGGTGCGGGCCGGGGCGCGGCGCCACGCCGGGGCGGTGCAGGGCGGTCCACTGGGCGCCGCGGTAGCGGATATGGGCGGTGCCGTCGGGGCCCCAGCCGTCGATCTGCACGGTTTCGCCCACGTCCAGGTTCACGCTGCGCTCGGCGCGCGCGGATGGGTCGCCGGGGCGGCGGCGGCGCGCCAGGTACGCGGCCACCACGGCCACGCCGCCGACGATGGCGCCGGCGACGACCTGGCCGCTGAGCGCCAGCCCGGCGTGCGCGGCCAGCGCGCCCGCCGCCGCGCCGATGGCCAGCATCAGCAGATAGAAGGTGCCGGTGGCCAGTTCGGCCGCCACCAGCAGGCCGGTGACGATCCACCAGACGGTTGATTCAGCCATGTGCGGACCCTCCTTGAAGACGATGGACACGCATTGTCGGCCATGCGGGCGGCTGCACACGGATGTGTCGCCCTAATTCCGTACACTTGCGCGCTGCCTCGAAGTCCCGGGGCCGGAGCTTGCCCATGAAATTCCGCTTTCCCATCGTCATCATCGACGAAGACTACCGCGCCGAGAACACGTCCGGCCTGGGTATCCGCGCGCTGGCCAAGGCGATCGAGGACGAGGGCTTCGAGGTGGTGGGCGCCACCAGCTACGGCGACCTGGCGCAGTTCGCGCAGCAGCAGAGCCGCGCCAGCGCCTTCATCCTGTCGATCGACGACGAGGAGCTGGGCGGCGACCCCGAGGCCGACACCGCCGTGCAGGCGCTGCGCGCCTTCATCCAGGAGGTGCGGCGCAAGAACAGCGACGTGCCCATCTACCTGCACGGCGAGACCAAGACCAGCCAGCACCTGCCCAACGACGTGCTGCGCGAGCTGCACGGCTTCATCCACATGTTCGAGGACACGCCGGAGTTCGTGGCCAAGCACATCGTGCGGGAGGCCAGGAGCTACCTGGAGGGCATCCAGCCGCCGTTCTTCAAGGCGCTGCTGGACTATGCGGAAGACGGTTCGTATTCGTGGCACTGCCCGGGGCATTCGGGCGGCGTGGCGTTCCTGAAGTCGCCCATCGGCCAGATGTACCACCAGTTCTACGGCGAGAACATGCTGCGCGCCGACGTCTGCAACGCGGTGGAGGAGCTGGGCCAGCTGCTCGACCACGACGGCGCCATCGGCGAGAGCGAGCGCAACGCGGCGCGCATCTTCAACGCCGACCACTGCTTCTTCGTCACCAACGGCACCAGCACCAGCAACAAGATGGTGTGGCACCACACGGTGGCGCCGGGCGACGTGGTGGTGGTGGACCGCAACTGCCACAAGAGCAACCTGCACGCCATCATCATGACCGGGGCGATCCCCGTCTTCCTCAAGCCCACGCGCAACCACTACGGCATCATCGGGCCGATCCACAAGAGCGAGTTCGAGCCGGCCGCGATAAAAGCCAAGATCCGTGCCAACCCGCTGCTGAAGGACGTGGACGCCGACAAGGTGAAGCCGCGCATCCTGACGCTCACCCAGTCCACCTACGACGGCGTGCTCTACGACACCGAGGCCATCAAGGGCATGCTCGACGGCTACGTCGAGAACCTGCACTTCGACGAGGCCTGGCTGCCGCACGCCGCCTTCCACCCGTTCTACGGCACCTACCACGCCATGGGCAAGAAGCGCCCGCGGCCGAAGCAGTCGGTGGTGTATTCCACGCAGTCCATCCACAAGCTGCTGGCCGGCATCAGCCAGGCCAGCCACGTGCTGGTGCAGGACTCGCAGAACGTCAAGCTGGACCGCTACCTGTTCAACGAGGCGTACCTGATGCACACCTCGACCAGCCCGCAGTACAGCATCATCGCCAGCTGCGACGTGGCCGCCGCCATGATGGAGCCGCCCGGCGGCACCGCGATGGTGGCCGAGAGCATCGTCGAGGCGATGGACTTCCGCCGCGCCATGCGCAAGGTGGAGCAGGACTTCGGCAAGGACGACTGGTGGTTCCAGGTCTGGGGGCCGGAAACGCTGGCGCCCGAGGGCATGGGCACGGCCGAGGGCTGGATCATCAAGAACGGCAGCGCCAAGAAAAGCTGGCACGGCTTCGGCAAGCTGGCCTCGGGCTTCAACATGCTGGACCCGATCAAGGCCACCCTCGTCACGCCCGGCCTCAACCTGGACGGCAAGTTCGACAAGACGGGCATCCCCGCCAGCATCGTCACCAAGTTTTTGGCCGAGCACGGCGTGGTGGTGGAGAAGACGGGCCTCTACAGCTTCTTCATCATGTTCACCATCGGCATCACCAAGGGCCGCTGGAACACGCTGCTGACGGCCTTGCAGCAGTTCAAGGACGACTACGACCGCAACCAGCCGATGTGGCGCATCATGCCGGAGTTCTGCGCCCAGCACCGCCGCTACGAGCGCATGGGCCTGCGCGATCTGTGCCAGCACGTGCACCAGCTCTACGCCAAGTACGACATCGCGCGGCTGACCACCGACATGTACCTGTCGGAGCTGACGCCGGCCATGAAGCCCGCCGATGCCTACGCCTGCATCGCCCGCCGCCAGGTGGAGCGGGTGGAGATCGACCAGCTGGAGGGCCGCATCACCACCAGCCTGATCACGCCGTACCCGCCCGGCATTCCGCTGCTGATCCCGGGCGAGGTGTTCAACAGGAAGATCGTGGACTACCTGAAGTTCGCGCGCGAGTTCGCGTTGATGTGCCCCGGCTTCGAGACCGACATCCACGGCCTGGTCGAGGTGCACGACGACCACGGCGGCGTGCGCTTCTACGCCGACTGCGTGGCCGGGTCCTGAAGCGCGGCCACGCCCGAGGCCGCGGGCCAGCCTGGTGCGGGCGGGCAGCGACAGCTCGTTCGAGGATGCTATCCTAATAATAGCTGCCAGCGCTTGTCTGGCAAGCGCTGGAGGCCGAAAAGGCTTGAAACCCCGGGGGCGTCAGCCTGCCCGTGCGGCCGCTGCCTCCATGTCTTGCACGATGGTCTTCAGCAGCGTGGCCGGCGCCAGCGGCAGCGGACGCCCCTCGCGCGCGATCGCCACCACGCTGCCCTGCGACAGCAGCGGGTTGCGCATCGGCAGCGCCACCACCGGCTCGGCCTCGGGGGGGATGGGCGACAGCGCATAGCCGAGTTCTGCCGCCACGAAGTGGTTCAGCGCCTTGAAGGACGAGGTGGTGAACACGATGTTCAGCCGCACCCCTTCGCTCACCTCGGCGGCTTCCACGTGCTGGCGCACCCCGTAGTCGTGGTGCAGGGCCGCGCCGGGGTAAGGCAGCAGATCGGCCAGGTCCAGCGGGCGCTTAAGCCGCGCCAGCGGGTGCGCGGCCGGCACCAGGGCCTGGATGGGGTGCGGGTGCGCATGGTGCACGCACAGCCGCTCGTCCTTCGGCGGCTGGAACGCCAGGCCAATCTGCGCGCGCTCTTCCGCCACGGCGCGCACGATGTCGTCGGTGCTGCCCACCGTCAGATCCACCGTGATGCCGGGGTGCGCCGCCATGAAGCGGCGCAGGCCCAGGTGCATCAGCCAGTCCACGAAGCCTTCGCCGGCGATGAGGTCCACGTGCCCGCGCTCGACCTTCTGGATGCTGGCGAACTGCGCCAGCAGCCGTTGCTGCTGCGCGCCCTGCTGCTGGGCGTAGTCGGCCAGCAGCCGGCCGGCGTCGCTGGGCACCACGCCGCGGCCGCGCCGCTCCAGCAGCGCCAGGCCGCAGCCGGCTTCCAACGCGCTGATGGCGCGGCTCACCGCCGACGGGTCCATGCCCAGCGCCTCGGCGGCGCCGCGCACGGAGCCGCTTTCCATCACCTGCATGAAATAGCGCAGCCGGCGCAGGTCCAGGCCATCGTTCGGGGTGCTCATGGCGGTGGGCTCTCCAAGTGTTGCGTTTTATGCAGCAAATATCCATCTTTGGTGTCATTGATGCAAGTACTTTGCGGCCCGACACTTCACAATTGCCTGCCGGGGCGCGTCGTTCGGTGAAGCGGGGCCGGGCGGCTGGCGCGGCCCCCGAGGCACATTCCCACTACACAGGAGAAATTCATGGATGCCGTGACAACCCCCTCCGCCGCTGCGTCTGTCGTGCCGGCGCCTGCCGCCGTCACCGGCGGCGGCAAACTGCGCCTGCTGATCGTGACCCTGGTGGTCGTGGCCCTGGCCGAGTTCATCGGCCCGGCCCAGTTCCAGGCCGGCCCCGGCAAGGTCGTGCTGCTGCCCATGCTGTGGGCGCTGCTGATGGCCGCCGCCTGGGGCGCGGCGCACAACCAGTTGCCCGCCGTGGTGCGTATCGACAGGGGGCTGCAGGGCCTGGCCGGCGGGCTGCTGAACGCAGCGCTGCTGCTGTTCGTCGTCAAGCTCAGCCTGACGGTGGGCGGCGCGCTGCCGCTGGTCATGAAGGCCGGCTGGGCGCTGTTCTTCCAGGAGTTCGGCCACGCCTTCGGCACCCTGGCGCTGGGCCTGCCGCTGGCGCTGATCCTGGGCATCAAGCGCGAGGCGGTGGGCTCCACCTTCTCTGTGGGCCGCGAGGGCAACATCGCCATCATCGGCGAGAAGTACGGCATGGCCTCGGCTGAGGGCCGCGGCGTGCTGGCCGAGTACATCACCGGCACGGTGCTGGGCGCGCTGTTCATCGCCGTGCTGGCCGGCTTCATCGCCAGCCTGAACATCTTCGACCCGCGCTCGCTGGCCATGGGCGCCGGCGTGGGCTCGGGCAGCCTGATGGCGGCCGCGCTGGGCACCATCACGGCGCAACTGCCGCCTCACATGGTGGAGGAGGTCACCGCCATCGCCGCGGCGTCGAACCTGCTGACCATGGTGGTGGGCTTCTATTTCACGCTCTTTCTGTCGCTGCCGGCCTGCTCCTGGCTGTACTACAAGCTGGAACCCGTGCTGGGCCGCCTGACCGCCCGTGGCCGCCAGGCCCAGGAAGAGGCCGCGCCCGATGCCGGGAGCGCGCTCAGCCACGCCCACGGCTTCACGCTGGGCGATTCGCTGCTGGCCTGGGTGCTGATGACGGGTGGCGTGATCATCGCCAACGCCGTGTCGTACAAGGTGTCGCCGCTGGCGTCACTGGAAGGCATGCTCGTCATCGTGGCCATCGTGGCCGCGATCACGGCGCTCAAGCGCCTGATCCCGAGGCTGCCGCTGGTCATCACGCTGGCCATGGCGGCCACGGCGATCGGCATTCCGGGCCTGTTTCCGTTCACCGCCACCGTGCTGGAGCTGACGGGCAAACTGAACTTCCTGGCCTTCACCACGCCGGTGCTGGCGCTGGCGGGCTTTTCGGTCGCCAAGGATCTGCCGCTGTTCCGCCGGCTGGGCTGGCGCATCGTGGTGGTGTCGCTGGCCGCGACGGCGGGCACCTTCCTGGGTGCGACACTGATCGCCGAATTCTTTCATTGATTCCCACGCCACGGAGACGACAGCCATGTACCGCGACCCCGAGATCGCCGACGACATCCGCCAGAGCATGCTCGCCTGGCGGCGCGACATCCACGCCAACCCCGAGACCGCCTTCGAGGAGCACCGCACCGCCAACGTGGTGGCCCAGGCGCTCACGCTGATGGGCCTGCCCATCCACCGGGGCCTGGCCACCACCGGCGTGGTGGCCACGCTGAAGAACGGCGAGGGCCCCACCATCGCCCTGCGCGCCGACCTGGACGCGCTGAACATGCAGGAGCTGGGCGGCAACAAGCCGCACATTTCCACCTGCCGGGGCAAGATGCACGGCTGCGGCCACGACGGCCACACCGCCATGCTGCTGGGCGCGGCGGCGCACCTGGCGCGGCACAAGCCCTTCAAGGGCACGGTGCATTTCATCTTCCAGCCCGGCGAGGAGAACGAGGGCGGCGGCCGCGTGATGGTGGAGGAGGGGCTGTTCGACAAATTCCCGGCCGACGCCGTGTACGGCATGCACAACTACCCGGGCCTGCCGCGCGGGCGCTTCGCCATCCGCACCGGCACCATGACGGCCTACCTGGACACCTTCGAGATCACCGTCACCGGCAAGGGCAGCCACGGCGCCATGCCCGAGACCGGCATCGACTCGGTGGTGGTGGCCGCGCAACTGGTGAACGCCTTGCAGACCATCGTGAGCCGCCGCATCGGCGCCACCGATTCGGCCGTGGTCAGCGTCACGCAGATCCACGGCGGCGACACCTGGAACGTGATCCCCGAGGAGGTGGTGCTGCGCGGCACGGTGCGCACGCTGGACGCCGGCATCCAGGACAAGGTGCAGGCCGCGATGCTGCACATCTGCGACGGCGTGGCGGCCACGCACGGCGCCAGGGTGGCGCTGAACTACATGCGCGGCTACCCGGGCGTGGTCAACACGCCCAAGGAGACGGCCGCCGCCGCCACCGCCGCCGCCAGCCTGGTGGGCGAGGACAAGGTGGACACCAACATCCCGCCGGCCATGGGCTCGGAGGACTTCGCCTTCATGCTGCAGAAGCGCCCCGGCGCCTACATCATCATCGGCGGCGGCGAGGGCGCCAACGACCCGCCGGTGCACAACCCCTACTACGACTTCAACGACGCCATCCTGCCGCTGGGCGCGGCGTACTGGGTGGCCCTGGTCAAGCAGCAGCTGCCTGCCGCATGACGCGCTGATGCTCTCCGCCTTCGACATCTTCAAGATCGGCATCGGCCCCTCCAGCTCGCACACCGTGGGGCCGATGCGGGCGGCGCTGATGTTCGCGCGCTCGCTGGAGAAGCAGGGCCTGCTGGCGGGCACCGCGCGGGTGCGGGTGGAGCTGTTCGGCTCGCTCGGCGCCACCGGCCGCGGCCACGCCACCGACCAGGGCGTGCTGCTGGGCCTGATGGGCGAGGCGCCCGACACCGTGGACCCGGCCCGCGCCGCCGCATCCATTGCCGCTCTGCGGCGCGACAAACGCCTGTCGCTGCTGGGCACGCACGCCATCGACTTCGACGCGCGGCGCGACATCGCCTTCCTCGGCGAGCGCTCGATGCCCGAGCACCCCAACGCGATGCGCGTGGCCGCCTTCGACGCCGCCGGCGCGCTGCTGCGCGAGGCGCACTACTTCTCGGTCGGCGGCGGCTTCGTGGTCGAGGGCGGCGCCGAGGCGCCCGCCACGGCGGCGCACGCCGTGGCGCTGCCGTTCCCGTTCCGCACCGGCGACGAGCTGATGGCCCACGCCGCGGCGCAGCAGTGCTCCATCGCCGCGCTGGTGCTGGCCAACGAATGCGCCTGGCGCCCCGAGGCCGAGGTGCGCGCCGGCCTGCTGCGCATCTGGCAGGTGATGCAGGACTGCGTGCAGCGCGGCTTCGGCATCGGCAACGCACAGGCGGCCGAGCCGCTGCCCGGCGTGCTGCACATGCGCCGTCGCGCGCCGGAGCTGTACCGCAGCCTCTCGGCGGCCGGCGGCCTGGGCGCCGACCCGCTGGCGGCGATGGACTGGGTGAACGCCTTCGCCATGGCCGTGAACGAGGAGAACGCCGCCGGCGGGCGCGTGGTGACGGCCCCCACCAACGGCGCGGCCGGCGTCGTGCCGGCGGTGCTGCACTACTACATGAAGTTCGTGCCGGACGCGAGCGAGGCGGGCGTCATCGACTTCTTGCTCACCGCCGCGGCCATCGGCATGCTCTACAAGACCAACGCCTCCATCTCGGGCGCCGAGGTCGGCTGCCAGGGCGAGGTCGGCGTGGCCTGCTCGATGGCCGCCGGCGCGCTGGCCGCCGCGCAGGGCGGCACGCCCCGGCAGGTGGAGAACGCCGCCGAGATCGGCATGGAGCACAACCTGGGCCTGACCTGCGACCCGGTGGGCGGGCTGGTGCAGATCCCCTGCGTGGAGCGCAACGCCATGGGCGCCGTCAAGGCCATCAACGCCGCGCGCATGGCGCTGCGCGGCGACGGCAGCCACTACGTGTCGTTGGACACCGTGATCCGCACCATGAAGCAGACCGGCGAGGACATGAAGTCCAAGTACAAGGAAACCTCGCTCGGCGGGCTGGCCGTGAACGTGGTGGAGTGCTGAAGGGTGTCTAGAATGGCTGCGTCACTGTTTCACCTGCCAGAGGAGAGCCGATGTTTCCTGAGTACCGCGACCTGATCACCCGCCTGAAGACCGAAGGTACCCACCAGCGCTTCCTGCATCTCTTCGAGAAGCACAACGACCTGGACCACCAGATCGCCGCGCTGGAAAAGCACGATGCCGGCGGCATCCACGCCGAGATCGAGACGTTGAAGAAGGAAAAGCTGCTCGTCAAGGACGAGCTCTACACCCTGCTGCGACAGGAGTCCGCCGCCGGGGCCAAGTGAGCCTGTGTTGTGCCGCCCGCGCGCGGCACCGGAATCAAGCCCGCCGTCCGGCGGGCTTTTTCATGGTCTTTTGGGTCTCCAGCGCTCGTCTGGCAAGCGCGGGCAGCTATCGAATACGTAGCTACCCGCTTACCCGCGCGCGCATGAAGCTGGCGAAGCGCGGCAGCCCGCTGCCTTCGTGCAGGCCGCGGTAGCGGTACGTCACCCAGCTGCCGACCGGGGGCGGGTCGGCGCGCTGCGCGTCGGTGAAGCCGGTTCCCAGGGCGAAGCGCTTGCCCTCGGGCGTTTCGACCAGCAGCGCGCCCAGCCGGCCTGCGTGCCTGCCCTTGCCGGGCAGGTGGGCGACGACGCGCGCCTCGGCGTCGTCGTGGGTCTTCAGCTTGAGCAGGTCGTCGCCGCGCCCGGCGCGGTAGAGCGAGGCGCCCCGGTGCAGCATCAGCCCCTCGCCGCCGCCGCGCACCACCTGGCGCATCAGGGCCTGCAACTCGGCGTTGCTGGCGACTTTGCGCTGCGGCACGGCCTGCACCCAGGCGCGGTCGATGCGGGCGACGAGGCCGTTCAGCGCCGACAGCCGCTCGTCGAAGCTGCCCGCGTGCGCCGGCAGGTCGAACACCATGTAGCGCAGGCCGCGCCATGCGGCATCGTCCGGCTGCTGGCGCGCCACGGCGGACTGGGCCTGCGCGAAGCGTCCGCGGCCGGCCCACAGCTCGCCGTCCATCGGTTCGGCCGGCCAGCCGGCGGTGAACCAGGCCGGCGCGGCGATGGTCTCGCCGCCGCGCGTGCGCAGCCGCTGGCCGTCCCAGTAGCCGCGCACACCGTCGTACTTCTCGCTCACCCACCAGTCGCGCAGGTCGATGCCGGAGCGGTGGCGGCCGGCCAGCAGCAGAGGCGGCGCGGTCTGCGCCAGCGCGGGCGCGGCCACGAGCAGCGAAAGCGCGGCGCGCAGCCACGCGCGACGCGGCTGGTTTGCTACAGAAAACATAGCTGCTGGCGCTTGCTGGACAAGCGCTGGAGGCCGATTTGACTTGTAAGAGCCGTCAACCCACCATGTCGGCCGATAGGCCCGCCGTCTGGCTGAAGCCGCCGTCCACGTAGGTGATCTCGGCCGTCACGCCGGCGGCCAGGTCGCTCATCAGGAAGGCCGCGACGTTGCCCACGTCCTCGATCGTGACGTTGCGGCGCAGCGGCGAGGCGCTGGCCACGGTGCCCAGCAGCTTGCCGAAGTCCTTGATGCCGCTGGCCGCCAGCGTCTTGATGGGGCCGGCGCTGATGCCGTTGACGCGCACGCCCTTGCCGCCCAGCGCCTCGGCCATGTAGCGCACGCTGGCCTCCAGGCTGGCCTTGGCCAGGCCCATGGTGTTGTAGTTGGGGATGCTGCGCAGCGCGCCCAGGTAGCTGAGCGTGAGCAGCGCCGACTTGTCGCTGAGGTAGGGCAGGGCGGCCTTGGCCATGCCGGGGAAGCTGTAGGCGCTGATGTCGTGCGCGATACGGTAGTTCTCGCGGGAGAGGCCGTCGAAGAAGTTGCCCGCGATGGCTTCGCGCGGCGCGAAGCCGATGGCGTGCACGAAGCCATCGAACTTGGGCCAGACCTTGGACAGGTCGGCGAACATGCGCTCGATCTGCTCGTCACTGGCCACGTCGCAGTCGAACACCAGCCTGGAGTCGAACTCGGCGGCGAAGTCGGTGATGCGGTCCTTGAAGCGCTCGCCCACGTAGCTGAAGGCCAGCTCGGCCCCCTGCTGGCGGCAGGCGCGGGCGATGCCGTAGGCGATGGACCGGTTGGACAGCACGCCGGTGATCAGCAGTTTCTTGCCCGTCAGAAAGCCGGTGGGGGTCGTCATGCGCTAGCTCCTCGAAAAATAGCGGCAGAATTGTCGCATGCGGTTCATCGTGCTCCTGGCCTTCCTGCTGCTGGCGCGCCCCTCGTGGGCGGTGCCGGCCATGGGCATGGGCTACGTGCCCAAGTACCCGCCCGGCTTCACGCATTTCGACTACGTCAACCCCGATGCGCCCAAGGGCGGCGAGATCACGCTGTCGGCCAGCGGCAGCTTCGACAAGCTCAACCCGTTCACGCTGCGCGGCGTGCCGCCGGCGGGCATGGGCTATTCGAGCAACGGGTTCGTGTTCGCGGAATACGGGCTGCTGTTCGACTCGCTGATGACGCACAGCGAGGACGAGCCGTTCTCGGCCTACGGCCTGCTGGCCGAGGACATCGAGCTGGCGCCCGACGGCTTGAGCGTGCGCTTCCGGCTCAACCCGAAGGCGCGCTTCTCGGACGGCACGCCGGTGCTGGCCGAGGACGTGAAGCATTCGTTCGACACGCTGACGAGCAAGCTCGCCATGCCCACCTGGCGCGCCTACTGGGCCGACGTGAAGGCCGCCGTGGTGACGGGCGAGCGCAGCATCCGCTTCGACTTCAAGCGGCGCAACTCCGAGCTGCACATGATCCTGGGCCAGTTGCCCGTGTTCTCGCGCGCCTGGGGGCGCGGCAAGCCCTTCGACCAGCTGGTGAGCGAGGCGCCCATCGCCAGCGGCCCCTACGTGATCGACCGGGCGGACTACGGGCGCCGCATCGCCTACAAGCGCCGCGACGACTACTGGGCCGCCGACCTGCCGTCGCGCAAGGGCATGTTCAACTACGGGCGGGTGACCTACGAGTACTTCAAGGACCGCGTGAGCGAGGAGGAGTCGCTCAAGGCCGGCGCGCTGGACGCGCTGGAGGAGGGCTCCATCAGCGCCTGGGTGCGCCGGTACAAGGGGCGCCGCTTCGATTCGGGCGAGCTGGTCAAGGAGGAGATCTCGCACCGCCGCTTCACCGGCATGCAGGGCCTGGTGCTCAATCTGCGGCAGCCGCGCTTCCAGGACGCGCGCGTGCGCCAGGCGCTGGCGCTGGCCTTCGACTTCGACTGGATGAACGCGCACCTGTTCTACGGCCGCCGGGCGCGCACCCAAAGCTACTTCCAGAACAGCGAAGACCTGATGGCCCAGCCCGTGATGAGCGAAGCCGAGCGGGCGCTGCTGGCGCGGCTGAAGACCCGCGCGCGCTACGAGCAGCTGACGCAGGGCGAGCTGCCCCGGCCCGCCTCCACCGGCGACACCGCCGCCGGCCTGCGCGCCAACCTGGTGCAGGCCCAGCGGCTGCTGAACGAGGCCGGCTGGACCTACCGCGACGGCGCGCTGCGCGACGCCCAGGGCCGGCCCTTCGTGATCGAGATGGACATCGCCGACCGCGGCTCGGAGGCGGTGCTGGCCGGCTACGCGCGCAACCTGGGCAAGCTGGGCGTGCGGCTGGCGCTGCGCCTGCGCGACCCCAGCCTCATCAAGAAGCGGCAGGACGAGTTCGCCTTCGACATGACGGTGAACATCCTGGGCGGCTCTTCCAGCCCCGGCAATGAGCTGTACGACGATTTCGGCAGCAAGTCGGCGTCCGAGCCGGGCAGCCAGAACCTGAGCGGCATCAGCGACCCGGTGCTCGACGAGCTGATCGAGGTGATCGTGGACAGCCCCGACCGCGCCTCGCTGGCCGCCGCCACGCGGCTGCTCGACCGCTTCCTGCTGCACCAGCACTACGTCGTGCCGATGTACTACGGGCGCCAATACTTCATGGCCCACAAGCCGCGCCTGCGGCACCCGCAGGCGGCGCTGCCCCAGCGGCTGCTGGCCGGCTCGTGGATGCTGACCATGTGGTGGGTCGAATGACACCCACCCCCGTTGTTCCACTCGCTGCGCGATGTTGCGGCATCCCCCCTCAAGGGGGCGCACCCACTGGCCGGGGGAACCCCGGCCACGGGTGCACTGGCATGGCCTGCTCCGCGGCCATTGGGCTCTTTCGGTTTCATGCGTCGCGGTTCGCGCAATGCATGGCGAGAACTGAACTGAGGAGATGCTGACTATGGGCTCCTACGTCGCGCGCCGCCTGCTGCTGATGCTGCCCACGCTGCTGGGCGTGCTGCTGCTGAACTTCGTGGTGATCCAGTTCGTGCCGGGCGGGCCGGCCGAGCAGCTGCTGGCCCAGCTCACCAGCCAGGAGGCGCGCGCCGCCGGCGGGCCCGGCGTGCGCGCGCTGGACCCGCAGCAGATCGCCGAGGTGAAGGCGCTGTACGGCTTCGACAAGCCCGCGCCAGAGCGCTTCGTGCAGATGCTGCGCCAGTACGCCACGTTCGACCTGGGCAAGAGCTTCATGCAGCACAAGACGGTGGGCGAGCTGATCGTCGAGAAGCTGCCGGTCTCGATCAGCCTGGGGCTATGGACTTTCTTCATCAGCTACCTGATCGCCGTGCCGCTGGGCGTGGCCAAGGCGGTGCGGGCGGGCTCGCGCTTCGACTTCGTCACCACGCTGATCGTGCTGGTGGGCTACGCCATTCCGGGCTTCGTGCTGGGAGTGGCGCTGCTGGTGGTCTTCGGGGGGCAGCTGCAATGGTTCCCGTTGCGCGGGCTCACGTCACCCAACTGGAGCGACCTGAGCCTGGGCGGCAAGATCGTGGACTACCTGTGGCACATCACGCTGCCCGTCACCGCCATGGTGCTGGGCAGCTTCGCGGTGACGGCGATGCTGACCAAGAACAGTTTCCTGGAGGAAATCCGCAAGCAGTACGTGCTGACGGCGCGCGCCAAAGGGCTGTCGGAGCGGCAGGTGCTGTGGAAGCACGTGTTCCGCAACGCGCTGATCCCCATCGTCACCGGCTTTCCGGCGGCCTTCATCGGGGCCTTCTTCACCGGCTCGCTGCTGATCGAGACGCTGTTCTCGCTCGACGGCCTGGGGCTGCTCAGCTATGAAAGCGTGATCCGGCGCGACTATCCCGTCGTGCTGGGCACGCTGTTCCTGTTCACCCTGATCGGCCTCGTGACCAAGCTCATCAGCGACCTGTGCTACGTGTGGGTGGATCCGCGGGTGAAGTTCGATTGATGCCATGCATCAGCTTGAGCCATTTAACGAGGCGCACACGGTTAGCTTCGAGCTTCCCGTCACTATTGAAGCAGCGTCGGTCAGCCCAGGAGTGCACGAGCAGAAGCAGCGTGAAGCGACTGCTGCATGCTGTGAGTGGAATGCGGTGCTTGATGCACATGACGGCTCGTTTGCCGACCAATACTCACCGCTCTGACCCGAGTCTGACTGATTTACTCGATTGTCATACAATGCATGACATTGCTTTTCCGAGGAATCTAACCATGCGCGTCAACGCACGTTTCGAAGGCGAAGCCGAACAGCAGCTCAACTATCTGGCCGAGGTCACCGGCCTGGGCGTGAGCGAGGTGCTGCGCACCAGCGTGCAGCACTACTACGACCAGATGCGGGCGCAGCGCGGGGGCCTCATGCACTTCGCGGCGTTCGTCGGCCAGGGCCGCAGCGGCCGCGGCGACGTGGCGGGCAGCTACAAGGCGCGCCTGGCCGAAGGGTGGGGCGACAAGCACCACGGGCGCGTGCTGGCGGTGCACGAGCCGGTCACGCCCTACAAGGTGCGGCCGGCCGCCCCCAAATCCACCAAAGGCCGCGCGTGATCATCGCCGACGCCGGCTTCTTCTACGCCCTGGCCGACGCCGACGACGCCTGGCACGGCCGCGCCGCGCGGGCGCTGGACACGCAGGACGAGGGCTGGGTCACCACCTGGCCGGTGCTGACCGAGGCCACGCACCTGCTCACCCGCTGGATCGGCACCGATGCCGCCCAGGCCCTGCTGCGCGACGTGGCGGCCGGCGGCATCGCCGTCTGGCAGTGGGACGCGCCCCAGACCGAGCGGCTGGCGCACCTGATGGAGCGCTACGCCAGCCTGTCGATGGACCTGGCCGACGGCTCGCTGGTGCTGCTGGCCGAGCACCTGGGCCACGGCCGCATCCTGACCACGGACGAGCGCGACTTCGGCGCCTACCGCTTCAAGAGCCGCGAGCCGTTCCAGAACCTGCTCGCCGAAGGCGCGCATGGCTGACGCGCCCAGCCTCTCGCCCGCGCGCCGCGCCTGGCTGCGCTTCAAGCGCAACCGGCTGGGCTTCTGGAGCCTGGTCGTCTTCTGCGCGCTGGTGCTGCTGAGCCTGGCGGCGGAGGTCGTCTCCAACGACAAACCGCTGCTGGCGCGCTACGACGGGCGGTTCTATGTCCCCATCATCAAGACCTACCCCGAGAAGACCTTCGGCGGCGACTTCGACACCGAGACGGACTACCTCGACCCCTTCATCCGCCAGCAGTTCGCCAAGCCCGGCAACTGGGCCGTCTACCCGCTCAACCCTTACGGCCCCGGCACCCTCAACTACTTCGCCAAGTCGCCCAACCCGGCGGCGCCCTCGGCCGACAACTGGTTCGGCACCGACGACCGCGGGCGCGACCTGCTGGCGCAGCTCATCTACGGCTTTCGCGTCAGCGTGCTGTTCGCACTGGCGCTCACCGCCATCGGCGTGCTGCTGGGCATAGCGGCCGGCGCCGTGCAGGGCTTCTTCGGCGGCAAGACGGACCTGGCCTTCCAGCGCTTCATCGAGATATGGGGCGCCATGCCCGAGCTGTACCTGCTGATCATCTTCAGCGCCATCCTCTCGCCCAGCGTCGGGCTGCTGCTGGTGCTGCTCAGCCTGTTCGGGTGGATGGGCCTGTCGGACTACGTGCGCGCCGAGTTCCTGCGCAACCGCCAGCTCGACTACGTCAAGGGCGCGCGCGCCCTGGGCGTGCCCAGCCGGCAGATCATCTGGCGCCACATCCTGCCCAACAGCATGACGCCGGTGGTCACCTTCCTGCCGTTCCGCATGAGCGCGGCCATCCTGGCGCTGACCTCGCTCGACTTCCTGGGCCTGGGCGTGCCGCCCGGCACCCCCAGCCTGGGCGAGCTGCTCAGCCAGGGCAAGAACAACATCGACGCGTGGTGGATCTCCCTCAGCACCTTCGGCGTGCTGGTGCTCACGCTGCTGCTGCTCACCTTCATGGGCGACGCGCTGCGCGACGCGCTCGATCCGCGAAAGGCCGACCGGTGATGCATTTTTACAAGCCAAATCGGCCTCCAGCGCCCGTCCAGAAAGCGCTGGCAGCTATCGATTCGAGAGTATGCCGATGAGCGCGCCCCTGCTCGACGTGCGCGGCCTCAGCGTCGCCTTCGGCGCCAAGACGGTGGTGGACGAGGTGTCCTTCGCCATCGCGCCGGGCGAGAAGCTCGCTCTGGTGGGCGAATCCGGCTCCGGCAAGACGGTGACCGCGCTGGCGCTGCTGCGCCTGCTGCACGACGCGCGCACCACCGGCAGCGCCGTCTTCGACGACGGCCAGGCCGCGCGCGACCTGCTGGCGCTGCCCGAGCGGGCGATGCGCGGCCTGCGCGGCGACGACATCGCCATGATCTTCCAGGAGCCGATGACGGCGCTCAACCCGCTGATGACGGTGGGCGAGCAGATCGCCGAGGTTTTGAGGCTGAAACGGGCTCTATCGCCCGCCCAATCAGCGCAGGCAGCTATCGATTTGTTAGCAAAGACCGGCATCCCCGAGCCCGCGCGGCGCGCCGGCGCCTACCCGCACCAGCTCTCCGGCGGCCAGCGCCAGCGCGCCATGATCGCCATGGCCCTGGCCTGCGAGCCCAAGCTGCTGCTGGCCGACGAGCCGACCACCGCGCTCGACGTCAGCCTGCGCGGCCAGATCCTCGACCTGCTGGACGAATTGCAGCGCGCCAACGGCATGGCCGTGCTGATGATCACGCACGACCTGCAACTGGTGCGCCGCTTCGCCGACCGCGTGGCCGTGATGCAGCACGGCCGGCTGGTGGAGCAGGGCGCCACCGCGCAGCTCTTCGCCGCGCCGCAGCACCCGTACACGCGGAAGCTGATGGCCAGCAAGCCCGAGCGCGACGTGGTCGAGGCGCCGCCGGAAGCCGCCGAGCCGCTGCTGTCGGCGCGCGACCTGCGCGTCACCTACCCGGTGCCGCTGCCCGGCGTGCGCGGCTGGTTCAAGAAAGGCGCCTTCGTGGCGGTGCAGGGCGCCAGCTTCGCCATCCCGCCTGGCCGCACGCTGGGCGTGATCGGCGAGTCCGGCTCCGGCAAATCGACACTGGCGCAGGCCGCGCTGGGGCTGCTGCCGGCTGCCACCGTGGGCGGGCAGCTCGCCATCGGCGGCCGCGCCTGGCAGCACCGGCCCGCCGCCGACAAGCCGCTGCGCCGCACGGTCCAGGTGGTGTTCCAGGACCCGTTCTCGTCCCTCTCGCCGCGCATGGCGGTGGAGGAGATCGTCGGCGAGGGCCTGCGCGTGCACGCGCCCGAGCTGCCCGCGCCCGAGCGCGCCCGGCGCGTGCAGGCCGCGCTGGCCGAGGTCGGCCTGACGGAGGCGCAGTTCCCCGGCCTGCTGGCGCGCTACCCACACGAGTTCTCCGGCGGCCAGCGCCAGCGCATCGCCCTGGCGCGCGCGCTCATCGTCGAGCCCGCGCTGCTGGTGCTGGACGAACCCACCAGCGCGCTCGACGTCACCATCCAGAAGCAGGTGCTCGCGCTGTTGCAGCGCTTGCAGCGCGAGAAGCACCTGAGCTACCTGCTGATCACGCACGACGTGGCCGTGGTGCAGGCCATGGCGCACGAGGTCGTGGTGCTGAAGGACGGCGAAGTGGTTGAATCCGGCCCCGCCGCCCAGGTGCTGGGCCACCCGCGCCACCCGTATACGCAGCGGCTGCTGGCGGCGGCTTGAGTCGGCCCGCCGTGCATCCCGGATCCAGAGGAAAAGCCCCCCGGCGGGCTGGCTGATAATCGGCCGCGTGCCTGATGCCCGATCCCTGTTCACCGCCTGGCGGCCCAGCCCCTTCCTGCGCTTCAGCGCCGGGCTGCATGTCTTGGCCGCGGCCGGCGCGCTGCTGGCGCCGGCGCACTGGGCCTGGTGGCTGGGCCTGATCGTGGCCGACCACCTGGTGCTGGCCACGGCCGGCCTGTGGCCGCGCAGCCGCCTGCTCGGCCCCAACCTGACGCGCCTGCCGCCGGCCGCCGCCGCGCGCGGCGAAGTCGCGCTGACCTTCGACGACGGCCCCGACCCCGCCGTCACCCCCCAGGTGCTGGCGCTGCTGGAGGCCGCCGGCGCGCGCGCCACCTTCTTCTGCGTCGGCGAGCAGGTGCGGCGCCACGCCGCGCTGGCACGCGAGATCGTGCGGCGCGGCCACCGCATCGAGAACCACACCGCCTCGCACCCCCTGCTCTTCGCCGCCTACGGCCGGCGCCGGATGGCCGAGCAGGTGGAGGGCGGCCAGCGCGCCATCGCGGAGGTGACCGGCCGGGCGCCCCGCTTCTTCCGCGCCGTGGCGGGCCTGCGCAACCCGTGGCTGGACCCGGTCCTGGCCCGGCAGGGCCTGCGCCTGGCCGCCTGGACGCGTCGCGGCTACGACACGCGCAGCAGCGACGCCGACGCCGTGCTGGCGCGCCTGACGCGCCGCCTGGCGGCCGGCGACGTGCTGCTGCTGCACGACGGCCACGCCGCCCGCACCCCGGCCGGCCAGCCCGTGGTGCTGGCGGTTCTGCCGCGCCTGCTGGCGCTGCTGCGGGCCCGGGGCCTGCGCAGCGTGGCGCTGGCCGACGCGGTGGACGAGGGCGCCGCGCCCCGGTGGCGGGAGCAGGCCGCATGACGGTCCAGCAGCGCGGCGCCCTCACGAGGTCGCAGTTGCCCCAGGGCGTGCCTGCGCTGCCGCCAGCGCGCTCGGCCGCGGTGCGGACGCTGCAACGCGCGCTGGTGGATGCCGCCAGCCTGCGCTACCGCGAGGGCGGCCGGGGCCGCTTCGCCTACCACTTCGCGCGCGGCAAGCTGGGCGGCGACCCGATGTTCATCGAACTGCTGCGCCAGGGCGCCTTCCCGCCGCTGGCCGAGCCGGGCGGGCGCTTCCTGGACCTGGGCAGCGGCCAGGCCGTGCTGGCCTCGTGGCTGCTGGCGGCGCGCGCGCGCTTCGACGCCGGCCGCTGGCCCGCCGGCTGGCCCGAGCCGCCCCGCGTGGCCCGGTTGCGCGCGCTGGAGCTGATGCCCGCCGACGCGGCGCGCGGCCAGGCCGCGTTCGCTGGCGAGCCGCGCGTGCGTGTGGAGCGCGCCGACATCCGCCAGGCCGGTTTCGGCCTGGCCGACGTGGTGACCATCCTTGACGTGCTGCACTACCTCGCCCCGGACGCGCAGGACGACGTGCTGCGCCGCGCGCGCGCCGCGCTGGCCCCGGGCGGCGTGCTGGTGATGCGCGTGGGCGATGCCGCCGCCGGCCTGCCGTACCGCCTGAGCCACTGGGCCGACCAGGCCATCACCCTGGTGCGCGGCCACGGCTGGTCGCATCTGCACGGCCGCACGCTTGACCAGTGGCAGGCCGCCTTGCACGCGCTGGGGTTCGAGGTGCGGTCCGTGCCCACGCCGGGCGGCCTGCCGTTCGCCAACACCATGCTGATCGCGCACACATGAGCATGCCGCTGGCGCTCAGCGCCTACACCGCCACCACCGCGCTGGGCGTGGGCTGCGCGCCCCTGCTGGAGGCGCTGCGAACCGGGCGCAGCGGCCTCAAGCCGTGCGACTTCGAGTCCGCCGCCCTGGCGACCTGGATCGGCGAGGTGCCCGGCGTGGACGACGTGCGCCTGCCCGAGCCCCTGGCGGCCTACGACTGCCGCAACCACCGGCTGGCGCTGCTCGGCCTGCGCGCCGACGGCTTCGAGGCGGCGGCGCGCGCGGCCATCGCGCGCCACGGGGCCGAGCGCGTGGCGCTGGTGCTGGGCTCCAGCACCTCCGGCATCCTGTCGGCCGAAGCCGCCTACCGCGAGCGCGACCCCGAGGGCGCGCTGCCCGCCTGGTTCGACTACCGCGCCACGCACAACACCGGCGCGCTCACCAGCTTCGCGCGCGATCTGCTCGGCCTGCGGGGGCCGGCCTTCACGATATCGACCGCCTGCTCGTCGTCGGCCAAGGCCTTCGCCGCCGCCGACCGGCTGATCCGTGCCGGCCTGGCGGACGCCGCCGTCGTCGGCGGCGTGGACAGCCTGTGCCTGACCACGCTGTACGGCTTCTCATCGTTGGAATTGACCTCGCCCGAGCCCTGCCGGCCCTGTGATGTGAATCGCCAGGGCCTGTCGATCGGCGAAGCGGCGGCCTTCGCGCTGCTGGAGCGCACCGATGTCGCGGGCCGCATCGTGCTGGCCGGCTGGGGCGAGTCCAGCGACGCGCACCACATGTCGGCGCCGCACCCCGAGGGCCGCGGCGCCCGCGCGGCGATGCGGCAGGCGCTGGCGCAGGCCGGGCTGGCGCCCGCCGACATCGGCTACCTCAACCTGCACGGCACGGCGACGCCGGCCAACGACCTGTCGGAGGGCCTGGCCGTGGCGGCCGAATTCGCCGCGCACCCCGGGCTGCCGTGCAGCTCCACCAAGGGGATGATGGGCCACACCCTGGGCGCGGCCGGCGCGGTGGAGGCGGTGGTCGGCGCGCTGGCGCTGGCGCATGGCCTGCTGCCCGCCAGCGTGGGCACGCGGACGGCGGACCCGGCCATTCCGGTTCAAGTCATTTCAGCCCCGCAGCGCGCGCCAGACCTGCGGCACGTGCTATCGAATTCATTCGGCTTCGGCGGCAGCAACGCCAGCCTGATCCTCTCACGCGGGGAAAACGCATGAGTGCACTGCGCGTCTGGATCGAAGGCGTCGGCATCGTCGCGCCGGGCCTGAACGACTGGCCTTCGGCCGCCGCGGTGCTGCGCGGCGAGCAGCCCTATGCCGCCGCGCCCACCGCCTTGCCGGCGCCCGAACTGCTGCCGGCCGCCGAGCGCCGGCGCGCCAGCCGCATCGTCAAGGCCACGCTCGCGGCGGGCCTGCAAGCCTGCCGGCAGGCTGGGCGCGAGCCGGCCAGCCTGGCCAACGTGTTCGCCAGCTCCGGCGGCGACGGCCACAACTGCCACGCCCTGTGCGAGCTGCTGGCGACGGGCGACCGGCAGATTTCGCCCACGCGCTTTCACAACTCGGTGCACAACGCCGCCTCGGGCTACTGGTCCATCGCCACCGGCGCCACGCCGGCGGCCCAGGTGCTGTGCGCCTACGACGCCAGCTTCGGCGCCGGCCTGCTGGAGGCCATGGTGCAGGTCGAAGCCGGGGGCCAGCCGGTGCTGCTGGTGGCGGGCGACAGCGAATACCCGCCGCCGCTGCACGCCAAGCGGCCGATCCAGGACACCGCCGCGCTGGCCCTGGTGCTGGCGCCCGCGCCCGGCGCCCGGCCGCTGGCCGAGCTGCGCCTGCTGCGGCGCGGCGCCTTCGCCGATGGCGTGCCCACCTCCTTGCGGGACGTGGCGCCTGGGGTGGACGCGGCGCTGGCTGCCGGCGTGGCCGCCATGCCCTCGCTGAGCGGGCTGCCGCTGCTGGCGGCGCTGCTGGGCACGCCCGGCCAGGGCCGGACGGTGGCGGTCGAATACCTGCCGCCGCAGGTGCTGCGGGTGGACGTCGAACCCCTCGCATGACCGCAGCAGCCACGGCCCCGCGCGACGACGCGGTATTCCAGCAGGCCGCCGGCCAGGGCCGCGACTGGATCGCCGCGCGCGTGCCGCACCAGGGGCGCATGTGCCTGCTGGACGGCGTGCTGCGCGCCGACGCCGGCGGCCTGAGCTGCCGCACCCTCAGCCACCGCGATGCCGACCACCCCATGCGCCAGGGCGGCCGGCTGGGCGCGGCCTGCGGCATCGAATACGCGGCGCAGGCCATGGCGCTGCACGGCGCGCTGGCGGCCGAGGCGCGCGGCGCGGTGCGGCCGAAGCGCGGGTTCCTGATCAGCGTGCGCTCGGTGGCGCTGCACGTGTCGCGCCTGGACGACGTGCCGGGCGAGATCACCGTGCAGGTGCGCGCCGACGCCGACAACGGCGACCACAGCGTCTACACCTTTTCCCTCAGCGCCGGCGCGCGATGCCTGGTGGAAGGCCGGGCGGTCGTGATGCTGGACGCGCCTTCATCCTCTTCATCATGAGCCTCGACGATTCCAAGCCGCCCCGGCGCGCTTTGGTGACCGGCGCCAGCGGCGCCATCGGCGGCGCCATCGCGCACGCGCTGGCGGCGCAGGGCCTGCACGTGCTGGCGCACGCCAACGCCAACCCGGCTGGCGCCGAGGCCGTCGTGGCCGGCATCCGCGCGGCGGGCGGCAGCGCCGAGGCGCTGGTGTTCGACCTGACTGACGCCGACGCCTGCGCCCAGGCGCTGGAGGCGGCGCTGCAGGCCGGCCCGATCCAGGTGCTGGTGAGCAATGCCGGCGCGCACGCGGACGCCGTGTTCGCCGGCATGACGCCGGCGCAGTGGCAGCGCGTGATCGACGTCAACCTGAACGGCTTCTACAACGTGGCGCAGCCGCTGATGCTGCCCATGCTGCGCACGCGCTGGGGCCGCATCGTGGCCATCAGCTCGGTGGCCGGCCAGGCGGGCAACCGCGGCCAGGCGAACTACGCGGCGGCCAAGGCGGGGCTGCACGGCGCGGTGAAGTCGCTGGCGCTGGAATGCGCCAGCCGGGGCGTCACCGTGAACGCCGTGGCGCCGGGCATCATCGCCAGCGAGATGAGCGCCGGCGCCTTCGACGAGGCGGCCATCAAGCGCCTCGTGCCCATGCAGCGCGCCGGCCAGCCGCGCGAGGTGGCCGACCTGGTGGCCTTCCTGTGCGGCGACCAGGCGGCCTACGTCAGCGGCCAGGTGATCGCCATCAACGGCGCGCTGTATTCAGGCTGAAGGATCTCGAAAAATGCAGGAAGTGGAGGTCCACAGGGCCGAGGCGGTGCTGTTCTTCACACTGCTGCAGTTGTGCGTGATCGTGCTGGCGGCGCGGGCGGGCGGCGCGCTGGCGCGCCGCCGGGGGCAGGCCGCCGTGGTCGGGGAGATCGCGGTCGGCATTCTGCTGGGGCCCTCGCTGCTGGGCTGGATCGCCCCCGGCGCCTTCCGCTACGTGTTCGGATCGGCGCCGGGCGAGCCGATGCAGGTGCTCTCGCAGCTGGGGCTGATCCTGCTGATGTTCCAGATCGGGCTGGAATTCGACTTCGGCCACCTGACCGAGCGGCGCAACCGCCGCGCGGTGCTGTGGGTGGCCGTCGCCAGCCTGTTGGTGCCGTTCGGGCTGGGGCTGGCGTTCGGCTGGGTCAGCGCGCCGGTGCTCTCGCCCAAGGCGGACCCGATGGCCTCGGCGCTGTTCGTGGCCACGGCGTTCTCGATCACGGCGCTGCCGGTGATGGGCCGGATCCTGATCGAGCTCGGCCTGACGCGCCGCCCCCTTGGCGTGATCGCCGTCAGCGCGGCCGGCATCAACGACGTGGTGGGCTGGCTGCTGCTGATGCTGGTCAGCACGCTGGCGGTGGCGCGGTTCCAGGGCGGCGCGTTCGCGCTCAACGTGGCCCTGGTGCTGGGCTTCGCCGCGCTCTGCTGGTGGGTGGCGCGGCCCCTGCTCAAGCGTGTGGTGCGCTGGGCGCAGCGCGGCGCGGGCGACGACCCCCTGCCCGACCACCTGCTGGGCCTGCTGATCGCGGCCATCTTCGTTGCCGGGATGACGACCTACCAGCTGGGTATCTTCGCCATCTTCGGCGGCTTCGCCCTGGGTGTGCTGCTGCACGACGAACGGAGCCTGGCGGCGGCCTGGAAGCAGCGCATGGGCCAGTTCGTCACCGTGTTCTTCGTGCCCATTTTCTTCACCTACACCGGGCTGCGCACCGACGTCGGCGGGCTGGACACGCCCGCCCTGTGGGGCTGGTGCGCGCTGCTGGTGCTGCTGGCCACGGCGGCCAAGTTCGGCGCCGCCTACCTGGCGGCGCGCGGCGCCGGCCAGCCGCGCGCCGAATCGCTGGCGCTGGGCATCCTGATGAACACGCGGGGATTGATGGAGCTGGTCGTCGTCAACGTCGGCTACGACCTGGGCGTGATCTCGCGGAACATGTTCACCATGCTGGTCGTCATGGCCCTCTTCAGCACCGTGATCACCTCGCCGCTGCTCCGGCGCTGTCTGCCGCGTTTTGCGCCGAGCAGTTGAATGCTTCTAAAAATATAGCTGCCAGCGTTTGATGGACGGGCGCTGGAGGCTGATTTCATTCATATTGCCGGCGGGCCGCGATGCGCCGCCACAGCAGCAGCGGCAGGCGCAGCAGAAAGCCCAGGAACAGCCGCGTGTGCATCCAGGTCAGCAGGGCGTTGTCGCGCAGATACTTGAAGTGCGAGACCCCGCCTTCCTCGGCCGAGAAGTAGCGCACCGGTGCCGGCAGGTTGACAGCGGGCACGCCGGCCCAGGCCAGGCGCACGGCGGCCTCGGGGTCGAAGTCGAAGCGGCGCATGAAGCGCTGCCCGCGCATCACCCGCATCAGCGGCGCGATCGGGTAGACGCGAAAGCCGTACAGCGAATCGCCGATGCCCGCGCCCAGCGTCTCCAGGCTGGCCCAGCCGTTGGACACCTTGCGCCCCAGCACGCGGATGCGCGGCGCCTCGGCGCCGAATTGCGGCACGCCCAGCACCATGGCCCGCGGCGCCGCCTGCGAGGCGGCCATGAAGCGCGGGACCAGCCCGGCCGGGTGCTGCCCATCGGAGTCCATGGTCAGCACGTGGGTGAAGCCCTCGCGCGCCGCCTGCTCGATGCCGTGCAGCACGGCCGCGCCCTTGCCGCCGTTGCGCGCCAGTTCCAGCACGCGCAGGCCGGGGTCGCGGACGGCCTGCGCGCGCAGCCACTCGGCGCTGCCGTCGGTGCTGCCGTCCACCACCACCCACACCGGCGACCAGTGCGCGCGCGCCTGGCGCACCGTGTCGTGCAGCTTCGCGCCCGGGTTGTAGCTGGGGATGAGCACCAGGTGGGTGGGCGAGTGAACTGGCGCGGCAGCGTTGGTCATGAGGGGCGGGCACGGGTGCCGGGCGCCTGTGCCGGCTGGGGCGCGACGGAGAGTTCGCGGCCGAGCAGGGCGCGGATGTCGGCGCCGAACTGGTGGGCGTTGGCGGGGCTGACTTCCAGCCGCGCCACGTGACGGACCCTGACCGACAGCGGCAGGCGCGGCGGGTGCCACAGCGGCCAGCGCTTGCCCAGGTAGGGCGTGCTCATCTCGATCGCCAGCACCTGCACCGGCGCGCCGGCGCGCGCGGCGATCAGGCCGGCGGTGGCGCCGCAGGGGCCGACCGGCGGCTCGGCGGTGCGCGTGCCCTCGGGGAAGATGATCAGCCGCGCGCCATGCTGCAACTCGGCGATGGCGCGCCGGATCATCGGCAGCGGCGCATCGTTCACGATGTAGCGCGCCATGCGCGCGCCGGCGCCGAGCAGCAGGTTGTTCATCAGGCCGGCCTTCATGATGCAGACCGCATCGGGCAGGTGCGACACCAGCAGCACGGCGTCCAGCAGCGACGGGTGGTTGGCCACCACGACCATCGGGCCCGGCTGGCGCGCCAGCCCGTCGAGCGCCTTCAGGTCGAACCGGCACCCGCACAGCAGGCCCAGCAAGGCGACGTACAGCCGGAACCCGGTCTGGATCGCCCGGCGCCCGACGCGCCTGCCCGCGGCGGGCGGCAGCAGCGGGCCCAGCACCAGCGCGAACGGCGTCCAGGCCAGGCAGATCAGCGCCAGCAGCCCAAGCCCCAGCGGCATGGCCAGCAGTTCGGCCGCGCGGCGCAATGCTCCGGCAATGGCCCTCATGCGCGCGGTGCCGCCCCGGCGTCGTCCAGCGGGCGGGTGTCGCGTGCGCGCCGCAGCCCGGCCTGCGGCGGGTGCCGGCCTGGGCCGATACGGGCGGCGTCAGCGCCGTGTGTTCTGCATGTGGCGGATCGTTCTTTCATGAATTCCTCGGCGGCTCAATCCTTGCGCGCGTCGATTCTTGCACTGCGCCCTGTATCAAGGCGTGTCGCGCTGGTGCGCAGCGACCACCAGCCTGCCACGGCGCCCAGGGCGCCGCCCGCGAGCACGTCGATCAGCAGGTGCTGCTTGATCGCCATCGTGGAAAACACGATGCCGGCGCACCACCCCTGGTTCGCCAGCATCGCCCAGCGCGGCGCGCCGAGTCGGCGCAGCATGCGGTGCAGCCACAGGCCGGACAGGACCGCCGCGGCCACGTGCAGCGAAGGGCAGGCGTTGCCGTTGTCGTCCACCGCGTACAGCGTGGCGAACAGCGCGCCGCCCTCCGGCCGCTGGCCCGCCGCCACGGAAACCGACGTCGGCGCCAGGTAGAAAATGATCAGGCCCACGGCGCACAGCAGGCCGATCGTCCAGCCGTAGAACGCCAGACTGCGCAGATCCGGCTGCAAGGCGACGGGCAGCGCCGTGTATACCCAGAGCGAAAGATACAGGCCGACGGCCCAGGGCTGGAAGCCGACCCAGTGGTCGATCGAAGTCGCCGGAATCTGGATGACCGTTTGGGCCGGATGCTGCTGGATCGCCAGGTAGAGTTGAAAGAACACGATCAGGAAAACGACGTTGCCCAGGGCCTTGAGCCAGGCGAGCTTGCGGATTCGCCGCCACGCCTCGGACAACCAGGACGTTGGCCTTGCCTGGTTCATGCGGGCTTGCCCTCGCGGGTCGACCACGCCATGGCCAGCAGCAGCGCCAGCAGGGCGCCAGGCCCGACGGTGGCCCCGATGGCATGCAGCACCGGCACCTGGGACCAGGCAAGAATGCCGAAGCCGATCATCGTCGAGACGTTCGCCAGTGCCAATGACGACAGCGCCGTCGCCCGGGCTTCGGCGCCCGCGGAGTTGGCCGTGGCCTGGGTGGCCGAGAATCCGCGGTCGAAGAACAGCGCGTAGTTCGAGCCCACCGCCACTGTCAGCAGCAGCCCCACCAGATGGAGCAGCGTGAGCCGCGTGCCCGAAAGCACGTGCCCCGCCATCACCAGCACGACCGCGGCGGCCAGCGGAAGCAGCACGCGCAACACGCGCCGGGGATCGCGCAGGGCGAGGGCCAGCAGCAGCACGACGCCGGCAATGCCCGCGCTGGTGAACACCAGCGCTTCGTCCAGGTACTGTCCGAACATCTGCGTGGCCTGCGCATCGAGATCCAGGAAGAACGCATCCGGCAAGCCCTCGGCCCCGGCCAGGGCCTGATCGACCTGGCGCCGAATTTCGGCGGCGCGGCCTGCGTCGGCGGATTCGGGCAATGCCAGCGGCATGAGCGCCGACCAGCCGTCGCTCCGGCGCAGCAGCAGGGTCTGCACGGCAAAGGCGAAGCTCGAGCCGCGCAGGGTGTCGGCGGTGATGGGCGGTTCCTCGCGCGCCTGAAGGACATCGCGCACGAAGGGCTCCAGCCGCTGCGGCTGCACCGGGAGGGCCTGGGTCGCCTCCCGCAGCCTGCCGCGCAGCGCCGGCTCGTCCGGCAGCGCGGCGCGGCGTGCCGCCTGTGTGGCAGCGCTGGGCAGGAACTGGGCCGGGCTGTTGACGCGCTGGATGTCGCCGCGCGCGATCAGCGGCGACAGCAGGGATTCGGCACGCTCGGCGGCGTGCAGGGCGCCATCGGCGGTGGGCGCGGACACCACGACCATGTAGCGCAGGTCGGGCGCTCCGGCGTCGCGCCGCAGGCGCTCGTCGAGCTTTTGCAGATCCATCGGCGCCGGATTGAGCCCGGCCAGCCCCTCCGACCACAACCGGTCGCGGTGGAGCAGCACCACGGCGAGCGCCAGCGCGGTCAGCGCGAAAGCCAGCCAGCGCAGCCGCTGCGCCCAGCGCAGCACGCCGGCCATGCGTGCGCCCAGCCAGCGGATGCTGGAGACCGGCGCGGGGTTGGTGGACAGGGCGGGCAGCACGAATCGGGTGACGGTCGCCGCCGTCAGCAGCCCAGCCATCGAATACAGGCCCAGCTGCGCCAGGCCAGGAAAGCTGGAGAACATCAAGGCGGCAAAGCCGCAGACGGAGGTGGCCACACCCAGACGGATGGTGGGCCAGTAGTTTCGCCGCCACTGCTCGCCGCTGCCCGACTGGACCAGGTAATAGATGCTGTAGTCGAGCGTTTCTCCCAGCAGCGTGGTGCCGAAGCCCACCGTGACGGCGTGGACGGCGTCGAAGCCCAGCGCCACGGCCGCCACCGCCACCAGAATGCCCGACGCGACCGGCAGCAGGCCGATGACGACGTTGCGCAGCGAGCGGTAAAACAGCGCCATCAGCGCCAGAATGCTCAGTCCGCCGTAGAGCGAAAGGCGCTCGATCTCGCCGCGGATGGTCTGTCGGGCTTCCACCGAGAACACCGGTGTCCCCGACATCGACAACCGCAGGTCGGCGCTGCCCGGGGCTTGCCCGAACGCTGCCCGGATCCGCCCCAGCACCTGCTCCTGCGCGTCGGTGTCCGCGCCCGCCGCACGGGTCATGGCGATCAGCAAGGCGGTTTGGCCGTCGGGCGAGGTCCACACGCCATCCTGGCTGCCGGGTACGTGGCCGCCCGACATCCGTTCGATCAGCGCCGGCAGCTCGCCGGTGGGATCGCGCGGAAAAATGGCTTTCAGCAACAGGCCGGCGGAGCCGCCCAGGTTGTCGATCGAGCCCTGGATGGCCTGCCGCAGCCCCTGGGCGGTGAAGCGGTCAGGGGTGACGTGGGGGCTGAGGGCGTAGCGGTACCGCAGCAGGAGGGCGTGGTCCTCGCCGGATTGCGCGGCATCGCCATTGATGACGCTGGCGATGGTGTCGTCGCGGCGCAGACTGTCCGCCAGCGCGCGGGACGCCTGGGCACGGGCCTCGGACGAGCCGCCTTCGATGCCCATCAGCACCATGCGCGACAGCGCGCCGTCCTTGATCTGGTCCACCAGCAGGCGCTGGCGCGCGTCGGGGTTGGCGGGCAGGAAGGCCGACATGTCGGTGCTGAAGCGGCTGCCGACCACCACGGCCGCGGATGCCAGCAGCAGCAGGAACCACAACGCCAGCGCCCATCGCGCGCGTGGGGCCGCCGGCGACCGATGAACGCGGGGCACCGGCACGTCAGCGCGCCGCGGGCGCGACCGTGATCAGCGACTTGTCGCCGTCGGCCTGGAGGGTTTCGACAGCCTTCACGGCGTTGCCGCTGCCGCTGACAATGATCTGCCTGACCCAGCGGAACATGCGCTCGTCCAGCGGCGTCATGATCAACTGCCAGCTTTGCTCGGACCCCCTCAGCGCCAGCGCGTAATGCTGTTGCAGCAGTTTCTGGTTGCCGACCAGCGTGCCGCGCAGGGCTTCGATGAACGCCAGCACCTCGGGGTACTGCGACAGGCGAAGCTCGCGCTTGACTTCATCCCGCGTGACCGTCAAGCGGTTGCCCTCGATCACCAGCGATTCGGGCCTGGGCTTCAGCGTGTGCTTTTCCAGTCGGTCCGGCGGCTGGTAGACCAGCTCGCCCGTGCTGACGACCGGCTTGTCCAGCACGGACAGGGTCTTCGTTTCCGTGAACTGCACGCGCCCCGACGGGTGATTGGCCAGCAGTTGCATCAGGGCGGGCACGTCCCACGGCGCGGCGCTTGCCGGGCCAGTCAGCCCCCCCAGGCAAGCACCGAGAAGGATGGCTCGTCTAATCATGCGAGGCATTCCAGAAGTCATAGAAATTGAACCAGTTCCATGGCGCCGCCTGGCACCGCTCCTGCAGCAGGGCTGCGAAACGCTGCACGGCATGTTCAATGGCGGCTTCGCGTTCGTCCGGGGCGACGCCACGGAAGTCAGCGATGGACTCGAAACAAAGATGGTATCGGTTTCCCCCGAGGTACGAGCCGGCCATGAACACCACCGGTGCCCGCAGCAGGGCGGCCAGCCGAAAGGGCCCGACGGGAAACGGCGCCGGGTCGCCGAGGAACTCGACGCGCCGCTCCTTGCCCTGGTCGTCCTTCAGGCTGCGGTCGGCGAGGATGCCGACGCATCCGCCGGCGTCCAGATGGTCGCGCACGCGCAGCAGGGCATCGCCGCGTCCCAGGGCGATGACGTGGTCCTTGACCGACGGGTTGATGGCCGCCAGCGTCTGCGTCACCATCCTCGCGTTCTCGGTGTACATCAGCATGCGCACGTCCAGCCCGTGACGGTCGCCCAGCATGCGCAGGGCTTCGAAACTGCCGAAGTGCGCGCCCATGAAGACGATGCCCCGTCCGGCGCGGCGGTATTCGGCCAGGAGCTCGCTCCCCTGGATGGGCGCGTCGAACAGGTCGGACCGGCCGCACAGCCAGTAGACCCGGTCATGAATCACCGTCGCGAAGGCCAGCACGTGCCGGAAACCGTCACGGATGGTGGCGCGCCGGCCGAGGACGCGGCGCAGGTAGTCCTTGCTGGCGCGCCTGGCCGCCGGCGCGAACAGGACGAAGTAGGCGGCGATGGGGTAGAGCACCAGCCTGCTGGCGCGCCGGCCCAGCCGCAGGGACAGCCAGGTCATTAGCCGGAGCACGGCCATGGAGCTGCGTTCCGGACGCCGGGTCCAGGTGCTCGCCTTGGGGGGATCGGGGGAATCGGTCAAGCGCATGTCCTGGCGGCCAGCCTCAGCACACCCGAGACCGCCGCTTGCTCGCCGTGCAGAGCGGCAAAGCGAATCTGCCCGGGCTCGACGAGGGCGCGGATTTCCAAAACGGCGTCCGGCGTCAGCGCCGCCGTGAACTTGGCGCTGCGCACCGCGAGCACACGCACCGCGCAGACCGATTCCAGCCGCTCGATCACTCCATCGAGCACGTAGGCGCCAGGCAGCACGACGTGGCCGGGGAAATGGCCGTCGAAACGCCCCGGCGCGGCATCGGCGCGCCATTCGGCCAGCATCGGCCAGGCCATTGGCGAGGCCGCCGTCACAGGTGTGAATCCGGGGATCGGAGCGCGCGGTACAGCGCCGCGACTTCCGTGGCCAAGACCTTGCCCGTCGCGTTGCGGGGCAGGGCGTCGATTTTCAGCAGCGGCCGGGGCAGGAAAGCCGGGTCGATGCGCTGCCGCAGCGCCTTCACGATCTGCACCGCCTCCACGCCGGGTGCGACCACCAGCGCGGCGAGGCGGCACACGCCGCCCGCGTCGGCCGCACCGTCTTCCGGCGGCAGCAGAAAACACCCGTCTGCAACGCCCTCGATCGACCGTAAGTGGACATTGAGCGCGGCCAGCGAGGTGCGCTTGCCCGCGATGTTGACCATGTCCGCGTGCCGCTCGCCCAGTGTGAAGCAATCGCCGTTGAGGTCATCGATGTGGTCCGACAAGGGCACGCGGCCTTCGACGTGGTCCCCGAACACCCAGGCGCTTCCGTCCTGCAGCGCCATGCCCAGCCCGGGCAGCAGTTGCCATGCCGCGCTGGCCGTGGTCCGGCGGCTGGCCACCTGGCCACTTTCCGTGCAGCCGTAGATTTCCACCAGCGGGCAGTCGAACACGGCTTCGGCCCTGTGCGCCAGCGCCGTGGACAGCGGCGCGGTGGCGCAGAGCACCAGGTCGCAGGGCGGCATCTGCATGCCGGCATCGACCACGGCGGCCAGATGGAACGGCGTGGTCACGAGCATCCGGCGCCTGGGCATCGCCTGGATCGCCGCCGCCACGTCGGCGGGGTAGAAGGGCCTTTGGCGCCACACACTCGCGCCACCGTGCAGCGCCAGCAGGACGCTCGATTCGAACCCGTACATGTGCTGGGCCGGCACGGTCGCCGCGATGGTCAGCCCGCCCGCATTCAGGCGCTCGGCTTCCGACGCCGCGTTGGCGCACAGACGCCCCCAGTGCTTGGCGTGTGCGGTGGGCTCGCCCGTGCTGCCGGAGGTGAACACGACCGCCGCGACCTGATCCCCCGCGATGGCGGGCACGGACACGTCGCGCGCGGGCTGCCGCGGGCCGATGGGGGCCATTCGCCATTCAGGCAGGCCATCGGCGCGCTGGCCACCGTCGTGCAGGCAGATGACGTCGGGGTAGCGCTCGCGGATCTGGCGCAGGGTGGCCGGCGTGAAGCTCGACGGCATCAGCGTGATCCGCCCCGTGGCCAGGCAGGCGCCGAACCCCACCATGAACAGATAGCGGTCATGGCAAGTATTGACGACATGCCGGCCCGGTGGCAACGCCGCTGCCAGGCGCTGAACATCTTCATGGAACTGCCCCGCCGTGATGACGCCACCGGGGCCGCAGGCGAGGGGCTCGGCGGCAGCATGCCGGCTCAGGGGATACGCTGCGGTCATCGTGGGCGCCCCGATGCGCGCGCCCCGGACTGCGCATCGAGTCGGGCGCGCACGGCCTGCCAGGTGCCGGCCAGTCCAACGCGGTCCTTGGGCGGCAGGAACAGGCTGCGGGCCGCGTTCTCGATCAGGAACACAGCGCCCGTCAGCATTGGACAGAGCAAGGCCGAGAACAAAGTCCATGTGGCCGGGGCGCAAACCACATAAACCATGATGGAAGCGAATGCAAGGCTCCCGAAGAAGACGGCCCAGACCAGCGTGACCTGGCGCGTGTACCGCAGCAGGCGTGGGCAGTTCATGTCTTCGTGGACCCAGCCGGCCATTTCCGTGCACAGCGGCGTGCGCGCCGGCAGCAGGCTGCGGCTGAACAGCCAGCACAGGCCCGCGTGGACACCCACGTGATCCACCAGGTACAGCAGGCGAAAATTGGCCAGCAGGTGATTCCACGACAGCGCGAGCGCCGCCAGCACCAGCGCCAGGGGCAGCAGCGCCACCGTCCGGCGCGCGAGCCCTTGGCGCGCATCCAGCACCTGCCCTGCGCCGACGCCGGCGAACCAGACGAATGGGAACGCCGCGAGCAGCACCGTCAGTCCCGAGGGACGGCGGCTGGTCCAATAGACGGCGGCGGCGTAGGCAGCGACCCCCGCCACCAGCAGAACCAGGCGCCAGGGCGGTGGCGACTGGCGGATTCCCGGCGGCATGACCGCTCTCACACCGTGCGGTGCTCAGCGATGTGCCGCGCCAGGGCGCGCAGCGACGCGTAGATGGCCTGGTTGTTCTCGTCGTCCGCGCGCAACTGAAAGCCGTATTTCTTGGATACGGCCAGCGCGAGTTCCAGGATGTCGATGGAATCGAGGCCGAGCTCATCCCCGTACAGCGGCGCGTCGCGATCGATCTCCTCAGGCGCGAGTTCCAGGTTCAGCGCGGTCACCAGGAGTTGGGCCACTTCGAGAATCAGGGCATCGTCGGCGGAGGAACTGGGCATGCTCATGGGGACATTCAGAATCATCGAAGGCAAAAATTATCGCCGAAGAGCCCGGTTTTCCTGAACCATGTTCTGGTCGGCGAAACCCGGCGCCCCGAGGGCTGGCCGGCCATCAGGGAAATGCCTGCTCATGGTAGAATAGGCGCAATTCACGACCAGACGGGCGGGTTCTCACCGCCCATTTTTTTTGGTCGATCGAGATTGTGGCGGGCAGCGCAACGGACAACGTGACACTTCAGCAAACGATCAGCGGCACCGTGCAGGGGCTGGGCTTCGACCTGGTGGAAACCGAGCGTTCCGCCGGTGGCTTGCTGCGCGTCACCATCGATCATCCTTGGTCGCCCGGCATGGCACGCAGCTTGCCGGTGACGGTGGAGGACTGCGAGCGCGCCACGCGCCAGTTGCAGTACGCGCTGGAGGTCGAGGGCGTGGACTACCGGCGGCTGGAAGTGTCCTCGCCCGGCATCGACCGGCCGCTGCGCCACGTGCAGGATTTCGAACGCTTCGAGGGCGAGGTGGTCGATCTCGTGCTGAAGGCGCCGATCGGCGCCGCGGCGGCCGGCCAGGTCGCCGCCAATCGGAAGAAGTTCCGCGGCGTGCTGCAACAGACCGGGATTGGCTGGCGGATCGTCTGGCGCGACGAGCCGGCGGCCAAGCCAGGCCAGCGCGTCAGCGCCAAGCGGACGCCGGCGCCCGAGCAGGCGCTGGACTTCGCGCTGGACGAGCTGCAGTCGGCACGGCTGGCGCCGATGGTGGATTTCAAGGGCCGCGTCCCGCGAGGCGGCGAGGCAGGGTAAGTATTGGAGTTGATGCAATCATGAACCGCGAACTGTTGATGCTGGTGGAGGCGATCTCGCGCGAGAAGAACGTCGAGCACGACGTGGTGTTCGGCGCCGTCGAGGCGGCGCTGGCGCAGGCCGCCAAGAAGCTGTACGAGGGCGAGGTGGATCTGCGCGTGGCGATTGACCGCGACACCGGCGACTACGAGACCTTCCGCCGCTGGCACGTGGTGCCCGACGAGGCCGGCCTGCAGCTGCCCGACCAGGAAATCCTGCTGTTCGAGGCCAGGGAGCAGATCCCCGACATCGAGGTCGACGAGTACATCGAGGAGGGCGTCGAGTCCGTGCCTATCGGCCGCATCGGCGCGATGGCGGCCAAGCAGGTCATTTTGCAGAAGATCCGCGACGCTGAACGCGAGATGCTGCTCAACGACTTCATGAGCCGCGGCGAGAAGATATTCACCGGCACCGTCAAGCGCATGGACAAGGGCGACATCATCGTCGAGTCCGGCCGCGTCGAGGGGCGCCTGAAGCGCGGCGAGATGATCCCCAAGGAAAACCTGCGCACCGGCGACCGCGTGCGCGCCATGATCATGGAGGTGGACCTGACGCTGCGCGGCGCGCCCATCCTGCTGTCGCGCTCGGCGCCCGAGTTCATGATCGAGCTGTTCCGCAACGAGGTGCCCGAGATCGAGCAGGGACTGCTGGAGATCAAGAGCTGCGCGCGCGACCCTGGCAGCCGCGCCAAGATCGCCGTGCTCAGCCACGACAAGCGCGTGGACCCGATCGGCACCTGCGTGGGCGTGCGCGGCACGCGCGTGAACGCCGTCACCAACGAGCTGGCGGGCGAGCGCGTGGACATCGTGCTGTGGTCCGACGACCCGGCGCAGTTCGTCATCGGCGCGCTGGCGCCGGCCAACGTCTCGTCCATCGTGGTGGACGAGGAAAAGCACGCCATGGACGTGGTGGTGGACGAGGAGAACCTCGCCATCGCCATCGGCCGCGGCGGCCAGAACGTGCGCCTGGCTTCCGACCTGACGGGCTGGAAGATCAACATCATGGACGCCGACGAATCGGCCCAGAAGCAGGCGCAGGAAACCGGCAGCGTCCGCCAGCTCTTCATGGAGAAGCTGGACGTGGACGAAGAGATCGCCGACATCCTGATCGAGGAGGGTTTCACCAGCCTGGAGCAGGTAGCCTACGTGCCGATCGAGGAGATGCGCGAGATCGAGTCCTTCGACGAAGACACCGTGGAAGAACTGCGCGCCCGCGCCAAGGACGCGCTGCTGACCATGGAGATCGCGCGGGAGGAAAGCGTGGAGGCGGTATCGCAGGATCTGCGCGACCTGGAGGGCCTGACGCCCGAACTGATCGGCAAACTGGCCGGTGCCGGCGTGCAGACGCGCGACGACCTGGCCGACCTGGCCGTGGACGAATTGACCGAGATCACGGGGCAGTCCGACGACGACGCCCGAGCCTTGATCCTTAAGGCGCGCGAACACTGGTTCGCGGATCAGGCGTAAGGATCATGGAAACAAGCACCGCATATGACGAACACCACCGTTGCCGAATTCGCGAACGAACTCAAACGCCCCACGGACGCATTGCTTGAGCAATTGCACGCCGCCGGCGTGGCCAAGCACTCGGCGTCCGACGCGCTGACCGACAGCGACAAGCAGAAGCTGCTGAGCTACCTGCAGGCCAGCCACGGCACTTCCGGCGCCGCGCGCAAGAAGATCACGCTGACCAAGAAGACCACCAGCGAGATCAAGCAGGCCGATGCCACCGGCAAGGCACGCACCATCCAGGTCGAGGTGCGCAAGAAGCGCACCTTCGTCAAGCGTGACGACGAACTGGCCGCGCCGGACGTGGCGTCCGAGCCGCCCGCGCCGGTGGCCGAGCCCGCGCCCGCGCCCGCCACGCCGGTGGCACCCGTGGTCGACGCCGCCGAGCAGGCGCGGCGTGAGGACGAAGCGCGCCGCCAGGCCGAGCTGCTGCGCCGCCAGGAAGAAGACGCGGCCGAGAAGCGCCGCCTGCGCGAGGAACAGGAGCGCGCTGCCGCCCTGGCCGCCGCGCCCGAGCCCGAGCCCGAGCCGACCCCGGCGGCCGAAGCGCCGCCGCCCGTGCCGCCCCAGCCCGTGCCACCGGCTCCAGCAGAAGCCGCACCGGCGGCGCCCGCACCCGCGCGCGGCCCCGAGGACGAGGCCGCGCGCGCGCGCGAGCAGGAGGCCAACCGCCGCAAGGCGCTGGCCGAGGCCGAGGCGATCCGCGCCATGATGAGCGCGCCGCGCAAGGTGCTGGTGGCCAAGAAGCCCGAGGAAAAGAAGGCCGACGGCCTCAAAGGCACGCTGCACAAGCCGGCCGCCGGCGCCGCGGGTGCGGCCAAGGCCGGTGCCGCCGCGCCGTCGGCCAACAAGGAAGTCAAGTCCGCCAAGCTGTCGTCGAGCTGGGCCGGCGATCCGGCCAAGAAGAAGGGCATCCCGACCCGGGGCGATTCCAGCGGCGGCCGCGGCGGCTGGCGCGGCGGCCCGCGCGGGCGCCGCGGCGAGCGCGACCGCGACGACCACCACGCCGCCGCCGTGCCGGCCGAGCAGCGCGTGATCGAGGTGCACGTGCCCGAGACCATCACCGTGGCCGAGCTGGCGCACAAGATGGCCATCAAGGCCAGCGAGGTCATCAAGGCGCTGATGAAGATGGGCCAGATGGTCACCATCAACCAGCCGCTGGACCAGGACACGGCGATGATCGTGGTCGAGGAAATGGGCCACACCGCCGTGGTCGCCGCGCTGGACGACCCGGAGGCGTTCACCGAGGAAGAGGTGCAGGCGCAGGCCGCCGACGCGCTGCCGCGCCCGCCGGTGGTCACCGTCATGGGCCACGTGGACCACGGCAAGACCTCGCTGCTGGACTACATCCGCCGCGCCAAGGTGGCGGCGGGCGAAGCCGGCGGCATCACCCAGCACATCGGCGCCTATCACGTGGAAACGCCGCGCGGCGTGGTGTCGTTCCTCGACACGCCGGGCCACGAGGCGTTCACCGCCATGCGGGCGCGCGGCGCGCAGGCCACCGACATCGTCATCCTGGTGGTGGCGGCCGACGACGGCGTGATGCCCCAGACCAAGGAAGCCATCAAGCACGCCAAGGCGGCCGGCGTGCCGATCGTGGTCGCCATCAACAAGATCGACAAGCCCGACGCCAACCTCGAGCGCGTGCGCAGCGAGCTGGTCGCCGAAGAAGTGGTGCCCGAGGAGTTCGGCGGCGAATCGCCCTTCGTCCCCGTGTCGGCCAAGACCGGCCAGGGCGTGGACGACCTGCTGGAGCAGGTGCTGCTGCAGGCCGAGGTGCTGGAGCTGAAGGCCCCGATCGAGGCCGCCGCCAAGGGCCTGGTGATCGAGGCCAGCCTGGACAAGGGGCGCGGCCCCGTTGCCACCGTGCTGGTGCAGTCCGGCACGCTCAAGGTGGGCGACGTGGTGCTGGCCGGCCAGACCTCCGGCCGCGTGCGCGCCATGCTTGACGAGAACGGCAAGCCGGCCAAGGAAGCCGGCCCGTCGATTCCGGTCGAGATCCAGGGCCTGACCGACGTGCCCCAGGCCGGCGACGATTTCATGGTGATGGCCGACGAGCGCCGCGCGCGCGAGATCGCCACCTACCGCGCCGGCAAGTTCCGCAACACCAAGCTGGCCAAGCAGCAGGCCGCCAAGCTGGAGAACATGTTCGCCGACATGACGGCGGGCGAGGTCAAGACGCTGCCCATCGTGCTCAAGGCCGACGTGCAGGGCTCGCAGGAGGCGCTGGCCGCCTCGCTGCTCAAGCTCAGCACCGACGAGGTCAAGGTGCAGATGGTCTACACCGGCGTCGGCGGCATCAGCGAGAGCGACATCAACCTGGCGATCGCCTCCAAGGCCATCGTGATCGGCTTCAACGTGCGCGCCGACGCCGGCGCCCGCAAGCTGGCCGAGGGCAACGACGTCGATATCAAGTACTACAGCATCATCTACGACGCCGTGGACGAGCTGAAGACCGCCATGTCCGGCATGCTGGCGCCCGAACGCCGCGAAGAGGTCATCGGCCATGCCGAGATCCGCACCGTGTTCGTGGCTTCCAAGATCGGTACCGTGGCGGGCTCCTACGTCACCAGCGGCGTGGTGCGGCGCGACGCGCACTTCCGCCTGCTGCGCGACAACGTGGTGATCTACACGGGCGAGATCGAGTCGGTCAAGCGCATGAAGGACGATGTGAAGGAAGTCAAGGAAGGCTTCGAGTGCGGTATCAAGCTGAAGAACTACAACGACATCAAGGAAGGTGATCAGCTGGAGGTCTTCGAGATCAAGGAGATCGCCCGGACGCTCTGAGGGGCTGAACCGAGAGGTTGACCACCATGAACCATCTGAAGGCCCTGTGGCGCACGCAACGCAGTTTCATGCTCTTCGTGGGCCTGATGCTGGTGTTCCGCTCGGCCGTGGCGGATTGGAACTACGTGCCCTCGTCTTCGATGAACCCCACGCTGTGGGCCGGCGACCGCGTGGCGGTCAACAAGCTGGCCTACAGCCTGCGGGTGCCGTTCACACTGCATCAGATCGCTCGCTGGGCCGAACCGCGGCGCGGCGATGTCGTCACCTTCGATTCGCCGACCGATGGTACCAACCTCATCAAGCGCGTGGTGGCCGTCGGGGGCGACACCGTGTCGATGCAGGGCAACGTGCTGCAGGTCAACGGCCAGGCCGTGGTGCGCACGCTGATCGAGCCCGCGCGCCCGGTGCCGACCGAGATCGGCGTGCTGAAGGAGCAGATTCTGGCGCGAGCACCGCAGCGGTGGCGATATCGAGGTGGCGCAGCTGCCCGGCTATAACCGCTACCCCGGCTTCGCGCCGGTGCATGTGCCGAAAGGCTACGTGATGGTGATGGGCGACAGCCGCGACAACAGCAACGATTCGCGCTTCATCGGCTTCATCGATGAGAACCGCATCACGGGGCAGGCCGTGCGCGTGATCCTGTCGCACGATCCGCAGGGGCTGTACCTGCCGCGGCGCAGCCGCTGGTGGCTGCCGCTGCACCTGTGAGCCGAAGCACCGCATGCCGGCCAAGAAGTCTTCCACCCCCAACCGGGGCTTCCGCGTCGCCGACCAGATCCAGCGCGATCTGGCCGAGCTGATCGCGCGCGAGCTGAAGGATCCGCGCGTCGGCATGGTCACACTGAACGCCGTCGAGGTCACGCCCGACTACGCGCACGCCAAGGTGTTCTTCAGCGTGCTCACCGGCGATCCGCAGGAGACGCAGGACGCGCTGAACCACGCCGCCGGCCACCTGCGCAACGGCCTGTTCAAGCGCCTGCACATCCACACCGTGCCCACGCTGCACTTCGTCTTCGACCGCACCACCGAGCGCGCGGCCGACATGAACGCGCTGATCGCCAGGGCGGTGTCTTCCCGCTCCAAGGACGCGGACGAATAAACCATGAACGCGCCGCGCACGAGGGTCGTCCGGCGCCCCGTGCACGGGGTGCTGCTGCTCGACAAGCCGCTGGGCCTGTCCAGCAACCAGGCATTGCAGAAGGCCAAATGGCTGCTGCGCGCCGAGAAAGCCGGCCATACCGGCACGCTGGACCCGCTGGCCAGCGGCGTGCTGCCGCTGTGCTTCGGCGCCGCCACCAAGTTCAGCCAGGGCCACCTCGACGCCGACAAGACCTACCAGGCCACCCTTCGCCTGGGTGTGACCACCACCACCGGCGACGCCGAAGGACAGGTGGTGGCCGAACGCCCCGTGCCGCCCCTCGCACCCGAGCAGCTCGAAGCCGTGCGCCAGCGCTTCATCGGCCGCATCACCCAGGTGCCGCCCATGCACAGCGCGCTGAAGAAGGACGGCAAGGCGCTGTACGAATACGCGCGCCAGGGCGTGGAGGTCGAGCGGGCACCGCGCGAGGTCGAGATTTATGAGCTAAATATGGCCCCAACGCTTGCTGGACAAGCGCTGGAAGCTATCGATATCGTAGTGAAGTGCAGCAAAGGAACCTACATCCGAACGCTGGGCGAAGACATTGGCGGGGCCCTGGGCTGCGGCGGCCATTTGACGGCGCTGCGTCGCACCGCCACCGGGCCGTTCGACATCGCGCAATGCACGACGCTCGATGCGCTCGAGGCGATGGACGATGATGGCCGTCTGCGTTGCCTGCTGCCGCCCGAATCCCTGGTGCCCGCCCACGAGCACGTGGTGCTGGCGGGCGAGGAGGCCGGGCGCTTCCTCGCCGGCATGCGGCGCCGCGGCCCGTGGCCCGACAGGGGCGACGTGGCCGTTTTCGGCGAACAGCCGCACCTGTTTCTGGGTACGGCGCACATCAAGGCCGGCGAACTGATTCCCCAGCGCTTGCTGAGCCCCATCGAGCTGCGGCAGATGGCCGGCGTCGATCAGCACGAGAAGAAGGTCGCGCCGTGAACCAGCCCCTGTCATCCACGCTTGCTGCCGCGCGCCAGGCCTGGGCCAGCGGCGCGCCCGCGCACGCCGCGGCCCTGCTGGCCGATCAGCCGCGCGAGCCCGCCGTGCTGGAACTGCTGGGCGTGGCCTGGGCGGCCCAGGGCCGCTGGGACGAGGCGCTGGCCTGCCAGCAGGCCCTGGTGGACTTGTTGCCCGAACAGCCGGCGGGCTGGATCAATCTGGCCAACACGCAGGCCGCGCTGGGCCAGTTCGACGGCGCGCTGGCCAGCCTGGCGCGAGCCGAGGACATCGACGCCGCGCAGCCGGCGGTGCATTTCAACCGGGGCAATGTGCGCATGCAGCAAGGCGACCATTCCGCCGCCAGCGAGAGCTTCCGTCGCGCCGGCGAACTGGCGCCGCAGCGCCCCGATCCGTTCTGCAACCAGGCCATGGCGCTCAATGCCCTGGGCCGCCATCAGGAAGCCCTGCAGATCCTGCAGCGCGTGGTAGCACGCCATCCCGGGCTGGCACAGGGCTGGAATCTGTTGGGCATCACCTGGCACAAGCTGGAGGCCGACCGGCAGGCGCTCGAGAGCTACCAGCGCGCCGCGCAATGTGCCCCGCAGTGGGCTGATGCGTACAGCAACGCCGCACAGGTGCTGGCGCGCATGGAGCGGTTGCCCGAGGCCGAGGCCAGTGCACGCCGCGCCGTGCAACTGGATCCCACCCATGCCGACGCTCTGCGCACGCTGGGCGTGGTGTTGGTCTCGGCCCGGCAGCCGAATCAGGCTCGGGAATGGCTGGAGCGGGCGCACCAGCAGTGCCCGCAGGATGTCCTCACCCTCAGCAACTTGCTGGCGCTGGAGAGCGCCGCATGCAACTGGGCTGCCGCCGAACAGCATCTGGCGGCGCTCCGAGGGCTGTGGCGCCAGGGCAGGGGCGGCGTGGAGCCGTGGCGCCTGCTGAGTTTCGACATCCAGATGGCCGAATTGCGCACCCTCACGGAGCGGGAAGGCGCGAGATACGCCGCGCGCGCGGCGGCCAGCACGTTCTCCGGCGAGCATTTGCGTCGCGGCCCCGCACGTCCCGAAAGGCTGCGCATCGGCTACTTCTCCAGCGACTTCCACCAACACGCCACAGCCTACCTTGCGGCTGGCATGTTCGAGCAGCATGACCGCATGCGCTTCGAGACGATGGCGTTCTGCTTCGGCCGTTATCCGCACGGGCTGCAGGATCCGATGCGTGAGCGCCTGCATGCCGCGTTCGACCGCTTCGAGACCGTGCGTGAACTGAATGACATCGAATTGGTACGGCTGGCACGCTCGTTCGATCTGCACGTCGCCGTGGACCTGAAGGGCCACACCAAGGACAGCCGCCAGGGAATTTTCGCGCAGCGCGTGGCGCCCGTGCAGATGCACTACCTGGGCTACCCCGGTACCCTGGGCATGCCCGGCGCCATTGACTACCTGGTGGCAGATCGCCTCGTGGTACCTCCCTGCTCGCGCGACTCCTACAGCGAGAAAATTATCGAGCTGCCGGACAGCTATCAGGTCAATGACCGCGGGCGCGCCATCGATCACCACACGCCCTCGCGCGCCGAGCTCGGGCTGCCGGCGCGGGGCTTTGTGTTCTGCTGCTTCAACAACAATTACAAGATCACGCGCGATGTGTTCCCGCTATGGATGGCACTGCTGCGCCAACGACCGGGCAGCGTGCTGTGGCTGCTGGAGGACAACCCCATCGCCGCTGCCAATCTGCGCGCGGCTGCGACCGCGGCCAACGTCGATGCGGCTCGCCTTGTCTTTGCTCCCCGCGTTCCCCTGCCGCGTCACCTGGCTCGCCATGCTCAGGCAGATCTGTTCCTGGACACGCTCCACTACAACGCGCACACCACGGCCAGTGACGCCTTGTGGGCCGGCCTGCCGGTGCTGACCTGCATGGGCCAAACCTTCGCCGCGCGCGTGGGCGCCAGCCTGCTCACGGCCTGCGGCCTGCCCGAGCTCATCGCCTCCAGCCCGGAGGACTACCTGAATCTGGCCTTGGCCCTGTCGTCTGATCCAGCCCGCCTGTCGGCGCTGCGCCAGCGCCTGGAGAGCAGCCGCATGCAGGTGCCCTTGTTCGACACCGCCCGCTTCACCCGCCACATCGAGCGCGCCTACGACATGGCGTGGGACCGCTTCGAGCGCGGCCTGCCGCCCGATCACCTCGTCGTGCCGCCCATCGACTGAACCATTCAACCCTCACCATCATCATGAGCAAGCAAATACGCAACATCGCCATCATCGCCCACGTCGACCACGGCAAGACCACCATGGTCGACCAGCTCCTGCGCCAGTCCGGCACCTTCGCGGCCCACGAGAAGGTGGAGGACACGGTGATGGACAACAACGCCATCGAGCGCGAGCGCGGCATCACCATCCTGGCCAAGAACTGCGCCGTGAGCTGGAAGGGCACCCACATCAACATCGTCGATACCCCGGGCCACGCCGACTTCGGCGGCGAGGTGGAGCGGGCGCTGTCGATGGTCGATGGCGTGCTGCTGCTGATCGACGCGCAGGAAGGCCCCATGCCGCAGACCCGCTTCGTCACCAAGAAGGCGCTGGCGCTGGGCCTCAAGCCCATCGTCGTCGTCAACAAGGTGGACAAGCCGGGCGCCAACCCGGACAAGGTGATCAACGCCGCGTTCGACCTGTTCGACAAGCTCGGCGCCAACGACGAGCAGCTCGACTTCCCGGTGGTCTACGCCTCGGGCATCAACGGCTGGTCGTCGCTGACCGAGGGCGAGCCGGGCGAGCAATGGGGCGACGACATGACGGCGCTGTTCGACACCATCCTCCAGCACGTGCCCGCGCACCAGGGCGACGCGGCGGCGCCGCTGCAATTGCAGATCTCGGCGCTCGACTTCTCCACCTTCGTCGGGCGCATCGGCGTGGGCCGCATCAACGCCGGCACGCTGCGCCCGGCGATGGACGTGCTGGTGATGGAGGGGCCGGACGGCGCCAGCTTCAAGGGGCGCATCAACCAGGTGCACACGTTCCAGGGCCTGGACCGCGTGCAGGCCAGCACGGCCGGCCCGGGCGACATCGTGCTGATCAACGGCATCCCTGACATCGGCATCGGCGTGACGGTGACCGACCCGCTGCAACCCGCGCCGCTGCCCATGCTCAGGGTGGACGAGCCGACGCTGATCATGAACTTCTGCGTCAACACCTCGCCGCTGGCCGGGCGCGAAGGCAAGTTCGTCACCAGCCGCCAGATCTGGGACCGGCTGCAGAAGGAGCTGCAAAGCAACGTGGCCCTGCGCGTGAAGGAGACCGACGAGGACGGCGTGTTCGAGGTCGCCGGCCGGGGCGAGCTGCACCTGACCATCCTGCTGGAGAACATGCGCCGCGAAGGCTACGAGCTGGCTGTTTCCAAGCCGCGCGTGGTGTTCAAGGAGGAGGGCGGCGAGCGCTGCGAGCCGATCGAGCTGGTCACCGCCGACATCGAGGAAAGCCACCAGGGTGGCGTGATGCAGGCCCTGGGCGAGCGCAAGGGCGAGCTGGTCAACATGGAACCCGACGGGCGCGGCCGCGTGCGGCTGGAGTACCGCATCCCGGCGCGCGGGCTGATCGGCTTCTCCAACGAGTTCCTCAACCTGACGCGCGGCACCGGCCTGATCAGCAACATCTTCGACCGCTACGAGCCGCACAAGGGCGAGATCGGCGGGCGCAAGAACGGCGTGCTGATCAGCATGGACGACGGCGAGATCTTCACCTACGCGCTGGGCAAGCTGGATGACCGCGGCCGCATGTTCTCGCGCGCGGGCGACCCGGTGTACGAGGGCATGATCGTCGGCATCCACAACCGCGAGAACGACCTGGTGGTCAACGCCACGCGCACCAAGCAGCTCACCAACTTCCGCGTCAGCGGCAAGGAGGACGCGATCAAGATCACGCCGCCGATCGAGCTGACGCTGGAATACGGCGTGGAGTTCATCGAGGACGACGAGCTGGTCGAGATCACGCCCAAGAGCATCCGCCTGCGCAAGCGCCACCTGAAGGAGCACGAGCGCAAGCGCGCCGGCCGCGAGGCCGCCTGACGCAGATCGCGCTGGCCGACCGCCTGACCATGAAGTGGCTCGACACGACCGCCTGGACCCACGCCCGCGCCGCGTGGGCGATGGTGCTGGTCGCGCTGCTGTGGTCCACGGCGGGCGTGGTCACGCGCCAGCTCTCGCACGCGCAGGGCTTCGAGGTGACGTTCTGGCGCAGCTTCTTCACCGTGCTGTCGCTGCTGGCCATCCTGCCGGCGTGGCAGGGGCCGGGGGTGTTCGCGCGCATGCCGTGGCGGCGGCGCGCGTTCTGGCTGTCGGGCCTGTGCTGGTCGGTGATGTTCACCGCCTTCATGGTGGCGCTGACGATGACCGGCGTGGCGCGCGTGCTGGTCACCATGTCGGTGGCGCCGCTGCTGACGGCGCTGATCTCGCGCGTGGTCACCGGCCGCCGCCTGCCGGCGCGCACCTGGGCGGCCATCGTGGCGGCGGGCGCCGGCATGGCGTGGATGTTCGCCGGCCAGCTGAATGGATCGGGCGGCACCGTCGGCGCGCGCGAATGGCTGGGCTCGCTGGTCGCGCTGGGCGTGCCGCTGGCGGCCGCCGTGCAGTGGACGGTGGCGCAGCGCAGCCAGGCGCAGGGCGAGCCGCTGGACCTGGTGCCGGCGGTGCTGGTCGGCGCGCTGATCTCCAGCGCCGTCACGCTGCCGCTGGCCTGGCCGTTCCAGGCCGCGGGACGCGATTTGGCCTGGCTGGGCTTCCTGGGGCTGGCGCAGCTCGCCATTCCGTGCGTGCTGGCGATGCTGTGCGCCCAGGCGCTGCCGGCCCCCGAGGTGGCGCTGCTGGCGCTGCTGGAGGTGGTGTTCGGCATCGCCCTGGTGTGGCTGATCGCCGGCGAAACGCCGCGGCCCGAGGTGCTGGCCGGCGGCTCGCTGGTCATCGGCGCGCTGCTGGGCAACGAGCTGCTGGGCTGGCGCACGCGGCAGCGCGCGGCGGGCGGCATCACGCCCGCATGAGCCATTTGAAGGAAATCGGCCTCTAACGCCCGCCCAGTAAGCGCTGACAGCTATTAATAGCGTAGCAATCAGCGGTGGTGCTGCTTCATCGCGCGCTCGACCTCGCGCTTGCCTTCGCGTTCCTTGATGGTGTCGCGCTTGTCGTGCGTGGCCTTGCCCTTGGCCAGCGCGATCTCGCACTTCACGCGGCCGTTCTTCCAGTGCAGGTTGATCGGCACCAGGGTGTAGCCCTTCTGCTCGACTTTGCCGATCAGGCGGCGGATCTCGTCGGCCTTCATCAGCAGCTTCTTGGTGCGCACGGCGTCGGGCCGCACGTGGGTGCTGGCGGTGCCCAGCGGGTTGATCTGGCAGCCGATGACGAACAGCTCGCCCTCGCGGATGACGACGTAGCCGTCGGTCAGCTGCGCCTTGCCCGCGCGCAGCGCCTTCACCTCCCAGCCTTCCAGCACCATGCCGGCCTCGAAGCGTTCCTCGAAGAAGTAGTTGAACGCGGCCTTCTTGTTCTGGGCGATGACCGGGTTGGTCGACGGGGGTTTGGAGCTGGCCATCTGGGCAATATGGGCGCCGGCGCGGGCTTTTGCAAGCCGCGCGGGCTGGGGGCAGGGAGGGTACGGGCCCTAGAATCGGGCGAACCGCGAATTCTATGAAATCCGTTCACAAGTCCGTCCTCATCTGGTACGCCGCGCGGGAGATGTACGACCTGGTGGTGGACATCGAGCGCTACCCGGACTTCCTGCCCTGGTGCGACCACGGCAGGGTGCTGGAGCGCACCGAGAACGGCATGACGGCCGAGGTCGGCCTCAGCTTCAAGGGCGTGCGGCAGAGCTTCGTCACCCGCAACGAGCACGTTCCCGGCAGCGAAGTGCGGTTGCACCTGGTCAAGGGGCCGTTCTCCAGGCTGGAAGGCGTGTGGACCTTCACGCCCGTGGGCGGCGACGGCGAGCGCGCCTGCCGCGTGGATCTGAGGCTGGCCTACGGCTTCTCCAACCGGCTGCTGGCCGGGTTGGTGGGGCCGGTGTTCGACAAGATCGCGCTCAGCCTGGTGGACGCCTTCGTCGCCCGCGCCCAGCAGGTGTACGGCGCGCAGGCGGTGTGAGCATCGCCGTCACCGTGGCCTACGCGCCCGCGCCGCGGCAGGTGCGCGAAGTCAGCCTGACGCTGCCCGCCGGCAGCACCGTGCAGGACGCCATCGCGGCCAGCGGCCTGCGCGCGCAGTTCCCCGAGATCGACCTGGCGCCCGGCAGCGTGGGCGTGTGGGGCCGCAAGGCGCCGCTGGATCAGCCGCTGCGCGCGCGCGACCGGGTGGAGATCTGGCGCCCGCTCGGCGTGGACCCCAAACTGGCGCGGCGCGAACGCTTCGGCCGGCAGGGCGCCCGCACGGCGGGGCTGTTCGCCAAGCGGCGGCCGGGCGGCAAGCCGGGCTACTGAAAGACGCTACAAAGAAGAGAGCTGCCAGCGCGTGTCCAGCAAGCGCTGGGAGCTTATTTGCAGTCGGACGCGATGATCTTCTGCACGCGCTGCTGCTCGGCCGCGCGGGCGGTGTCGTCGAGCACCTCGCGCTCGCCCTTGTCGTTCAGGCGGGCCACGCGCATGCCGGAGTCGAGCGTGGCCTTGGCGTTCATGGCGCGCTTGCAGTTGTCGGCGCGGGCGGCGGCCAGGCGCTGCTCGTCGGCTTTCTTCTGGGCGGCTTCGGCGGCCTCGGCCTGTTTCTTCTTCTCTTCCAGCGCCTTGTCGACGCCGGCCGGGGCGCTGGCGGCGGCCACGGGGGGCGATGCCGGCGCCTCGGGGGCCACCGCCGGGGCGGCGCGCACCACGCTGGCGCCGCCGCGCGGCTGCGACAGCACGTTCTTCTGCGGCACCTCGGCGGGCGGCGGCCGGTCGCTGAAGACCTTGCGGCCGTCCTTGTCGATCCACGAATACTGGGCGAAGGCGGCCGAACTGGCGGCCAGGGCAAGACCCAGGAGCAGGGCGCGGGGCATCTTCATGGGGCCGCAGTGTAACCAGCGCCGCCGCCCGGGCGGCCTTGCCACGCCGCGCGGCGGCCACGAGCCGACCGCCGGTGTGCGATTTGCACGCTGCGCGCGGCGTTCGCCCGGCGCGGCGCCGGCCTGGCGGCCCCGGGTAGAATCCTTTTTTTGGAGCCTTCACCCATGCGCCTTCTCGGCAAAGCGCTGACCTTCGACGACGTGTTGCTGGTCCCGGCGTACTCCCAGGTCCTGCCCAAGGACGTCTCCCTCTCCACCCAGTTCAGTCGCCACATCCGCCTCAACCTGCCCCTGGTGTCGGCGGCGATGGACACCGTCACCGAGGCGCGCCTGGCGATCGCCATCGCCCAGGAGGGCGGCATCGGCATCGTGCACAAGAACCTCACGCCGCAGGAGCAGGCGGCGCAGGTGGCCAAGGTCAAGCGCTACGAAAGCGGCGTGCTGCGCGACCCGGTGGTCATCACGCCCGAGCACACCGTGCTGCAGGTGATGCAGCTGTCGGACGAGCTGGACATCAGCGGCTTCCCTGTCATCGACCAGGGCCGGGTGGTGGGCATCGTCACCGGGCGCGATCTGCGCTTCGAGACGCGCTACGACGTGCCGGTGCGCGACATCATGACCCCGCGTGACCGCCTGATCACGGTGCGCGAAGGCGCCAGCCACGAGGACGCCAAGCGCCTGCTCAACAAGCACAAGCTGGAGCGGCTGCTCATCATCGACGATGCTGATCGCCTGAAGGGCCTGATCACCGTCAAGGACATCACCAAGCAGACCAGCTTCCCCAACGCCGCGCGCGACGAGAACGGCCGCCTGCGCGTGGGCGCCGCCGTCGGCGTGGGCGCGGGCACCGAGGAGCGGGTGGAGGCGCTGGTCAAGGCCGGCGTCGATGCGCTCATCGTGGACACCGCGCATGGCCACAGCCAGGGCGTGATCGAGCGCGTGCGCTGGGTCAAGCAGAACTACCCGCAGGTGGATGTGATCGGCGGCAACATCGCCACCGGCGCCGCCGCGCGCGCGCTGGCGGAGGCGGGGGCGGACGGCGTCAAGGTCGGTATCGGCCCCGGCAGCATCTGCACCACGCGCATCGTGGCCGGCGTGGGCGTGCCGCAGATCACCGCCATCGACAACGTGGCCACGGCGCTGGCCGGCACCGGCGTGCCGCTGATCGCCGACGGCGGCATCCGCTATTCGGGCGACATCGCCAAGGCCATCGCCGCCGGCGCGCACAGCGTGATGATGGGTGGCATGTTCGCGGGTACCGAAGAGGCGCCGGGCGAGATCGTGCTGTACCAGGGCCGCAGCTACAAGAGCTACCGCGGCATGGGCAGCATCGGCGCCATGCAGCAGGGCAGCGCGGACCGCTACTTCCAGGAGAGCAGCACCGGCAACCCCAACGCCGACAAGCTGGTGCCCGAGGGCATCGAGGGCCGCGTGCCCTACAAGGGCAGCGTGGTGGCCATCCTGTTCCAGCAGGCCGGCGGCCTGCGCGCCAGCATGGGCTACTGCGGCTGCGCCACCGTGGACGACATGCGCGCCCGGGCCGAGTTCGTCGAGATCACCGCCGCCGGCATCCGCGAATCGCACGTGCACGACGTGCAGATCACCAAGGAAGCGCCGAACTACCGGGCGGACTGAGCGCGCCGATACTATGTTTCTGATAGCTGCCAGCGCTTGCCAGTCAAGCGCTGGAGGCCGATTTCATAAAAAATCGCCATGGCACACGACAAGATCCTCATCCTCGACTTCGGCTCCCAGGTCACGCAGCTGATCGCGCGCCGCGTGCGCGAGGCGCACGTCTACAGCGAGGTGCACCCCTGCGACGTGACCGACGCGTGGGTGCGCGACTACGCCAGGGACGGCCACCTGAAGGGCGTGATCCTCTCCGGCAGCCATGCCAGCGTGTACGAGGTGGATGACCGCGCGCCGCAGGCGGTGTTCGAACTGGGCGTGCCCGTGCTCGGCATCTGCTACGGCATGCAGACGATGGCGACGCAGCTCGGCGGCAAGGTCGAAGGCTCCAACACCCGCGAATTCGGCTACGCCGAAGTGCGCGCGCACGGGCATACCGCGCTGCTCAAGGGCATCGAGGACTTCGCCACGGCCGAGGGCCACGGCATGCTCAAGGTCTGGATGAGCCACGGCGACAAGGTCACGGCGCTGCCGCCGGGCTTCAAGGTCATGGCCTCCACGCCGTCGTGCCCCATCGCCGGCATGGCCGACGAGGCGCGCCGCTTCTACGCCGTGCAGTTCCACCCCGAGGTCACGCACACCGTGCAGGGCGCGGCGCTGCTCACGCGCTTCGTGCGCGAGATCTGCGGCGCCAGCCCCGACTGGATCATGGGCGACTACATCGAGGAAGCCGTCCAGAAGATCCGCGAGCAGGTGGGCGACGAGGAAGTCATCCTCGGCCTCTCGGGCGGTGTCGATTCCAGCGTGGCCGCCGCGCTGATCCACCGGGCCATCGGCGACCAGCTCACCTGCGTCTTCGTCGACCACGGCCTGCTGCGCCTGCATGAGGGCGACATGGTGATGGAGATGTTCGCCGGCAAGCTCCACGCCAAGGTCATCCGCGTGGACGCGAGCGAGTTGTTCCTGGGCAAGCTGGCTGGCGTCAGCGAGCCCGAGGCCAAGCGCAAGATCATCGGCGGCCTGTTCGTCGATGTCTTCAAGGCCGAGGCCGCCAAACTCAAGGCCGGCGATGCGGGCCACAAGGGCGCGACCTTCCTGGCGCAGGGCACCATCTACCCCGACGTGATCGAGAGCGGCGGCGCCAAGAGCAAGAAGGCCGTCACCATCAAGAGTCACCACAACGTCGGCGGCCTGCCCGAGCAACTGGGCCTGAAGCTGCTGGAACCGCTGCGCGACCTGTTCAAGGATGAAGTGCGCGAACTCGGCGTGGCCCTGGGCCTGCCGCGCGAGATGGTCTACCGCCACCCGTTCCCTGGCCCCGGCCTGGGCGTGCGCATCCTCGGCGAGGTGAAGAAGGAATACGCCGACCTGCTGCGCCGCGCCGACGCCATCTTCATCGAGGAGCTGCGCAACTTCCGCGACGAAGCCACCGACAAGACCTGGTACGACCTGACCAGCCAGGCCTTCACCGTCTTCCTGCCCGTCAAGAGCGTGGGCGTGATGGGCGACGGCCGCACCTACGACTACGTCGTTGCCCTGCGCGCCGTGCAGACCAGCGACTTCATGACGGCCGACTGGGCGGAGCTGCCGTATGCGCTGCTCAAGAAGGTGTCCGGCCGGATCATCAACGAGGTGCGCGGTATCAACCGCGTGACCTACGATGTGAGCTCCAAGCCGCCGGCGACGATTGAGTGGGAGTGAATTTACGTCCTTCGAGGACTATCGCCAGCTATCGAAAAACAGCCGTAACGTGTTGATTTAGAAAGAAATACGTCACGGAGGCTATCGGTAGCTATCGCCGGCCAGCAGAAAAAGTTGGCGGTAGAGCTGACGGTAAAAATCGAGGCCGGATTAAGACACTCTCGTTCACTATTCAGACTTTTACCGTCTTTGACGGTAAAAGCCTTCTCGGGAATGCTTGTTTTATGCGGCTTTCCGGGCATCAGCAGGTCTCCAGGTCCTTGACGGTAAAACCTGACGGTAAAGCCGTCACAAGCCGGAGGAAACCTCGATGCTTACTGACGCTGCACTACGAAATCTGAAGCCTAAGTCCAAGATTTATAAGGCTTCTGACCGAGACGGAATGTACGTGACGGTATCGCCCAGCGGCACCGTCACCTTCCGCTACGACTACCGCCTCAACGGCCGCCGCGAGACGCTGACGCTCGGGCGCTACGGCCCCGACGGCATCTCGCTGGCGATGGCGCGCGAACTGCTCCTGGACGCGCGCAAAGCCGTGCTCAAGGGCGTATCGCCTGCGCTGGAAAAGCAGCGCGAAAAGCGCCGTGTGGACGCCATCGACACCTTCGGCTCGGCGGTGGAGACGTACCTTGCCCATACGAGATGGGCCGACAGCACCCGATCGGGGATTCAGGCGGGGCAGGGGAGGCGACACCCGACCGACTTCCCGCGCGGCTGTTCCCAAGGGGTGAGCATTTGGATATGTTGTCATTGTCGTATCCAGACTACGACTGGAAACACCGTATCAAATTGACTTCGGCTTGGAAAAGTTGTATAAATCGTAGCATGGCTACGACTACTTTCAGCAAGTTAAATGCCCTCTACACCCGGCTGGCACCGGGAACGCCACTGACCTCGGAGGACTTGGCAGCGCTGGGCATCTCTGCTGACTTGACTGTCCATTACGTCCGGGCAGGCTGGCTCACGCGCCTGGCCCGCGGGGTGTACGGCCGCCCGAACGACACCCTGGCGCTCCATCCCAGCTTGCTGCTGTTGCAGCGTCGGTTCGAGGGGCTGCATGTCGGCGGTAAGTCGGCGCTGGATTGGTACGGCGTGCGCCAGTACGTGTCGCAACAGCCCGTGCTGCATCTGTATGGCTGGACGGCGGCCCGTCTGCCGGAATGGTTCACCGAACGCTTCCCCGCCGAGTACCACCGCAAGCGTCTGTTCGACGAGAAGCCGGATGCTCTGCTGCATGTCGGCCCCTTCGAGCAGCGCAGCGGGGCGCCGCAGGTGTCGGCGCCGGAGCGGGCATTGCTGGAGCTGTTGAGCGAGGTCGGCGTGCGTCAGCCCTTGCAGGAAGCCCGAGAACTCGTTGAGAGCGCCTACAGCTTGCGCGCCGACGTGCTGCGCGAGCTGTTGCAGCATTGCACGAGCGTCAAGACCGTGCGGCTGTGCCTGCAACTCGGCCGCGAGGCGTCATTGCCTTGGGCAGCGAAGCTCGATCCGGCCACGCTGCCGACGGGCAGCGATCGACCCTGGGTGTCCCGATCGGCCGATGGCCTACTGGTGCTCAAGCCATGAACCAGACCTATCTCGATACCGCGCGCCTGCTGACGCAGGTGGCGCCGCTGGTGTTCATGGACGACACGTTTGCCTTGAAGGGTGGCACCGCGATCAACCTCTTCGTGCGCGACATGCCGCGCTTGTCGGTCGATCTTGATCTGGTCTTCCCCGATCACACGCTGCCGCGCGACGAGGCGCTGGTGCGCATCAATGAGGCTGTCCGACAAGCCGCCGAGCGATTGAAGAAGCGGGGGTTTCAGACGCACGCGCCGGCGGCCGCGGCAGGGGAGACGAAGCTGTTGGTGCGCAGCGGTTCGATCCAGGTCAAGGTCGAAGTCAACTTCGTGATGCGCGGCACGGTGCAGCCGGTGCGGCGCGCTTCGCTCACACCGACCGCACGCGACACTTTGCTGGCCGATCTGGAGATCCCGGTGGTATCGCTGGAGGACGTGTATGGCGGCAAGCTGGTAGCAGCGTTGGATCGTCAGCACCCGCGCGACCTGTTCGACGTGATGCAGCTCTTTGCGCATGAGGGCATCACGCCCGGCATCCGGCGCGCGTTCGTGGTCTATCTGTCCAGCAGCAACCGGCCAATCCATGAAATGCTGTTTACGCCGCTGCGGGACATCCGCCATGACTACGAGCACAACTTCCAGGGCATGACGGCCGAGCCGGTGCCGCTCGATGCGCTGCTCGCCACGCGAGAACGCATGCTGCAAGAACTCCAGCAGGGCTTGGACGCTGACGAAAGACGCTTCCTATTGTCGCTGGCTGCTGGCACGCCGGAGTGGTCGCTGCTGGGCATCAAGCACCTCGAACAACTGCCGGGCATCCGCTGGAAGCTGCACAACCTGGCGCAGTTGCAAAAGACCGATGCGAGGAAGTTCGCCGAGCAGGCTGACTTGCTCGCTGCGCGGCTGGCTGCGCTATCCTAGTGTCCCGTCCCATTAATTCGTAGGCACAAAAGCTGCGTGGCATGGGGCATCCTTGGAGATGCCCATGCCCAACGCATACACCCGCACAACGACCATCAGTCTGACCGAAGGCGAGCGAGAGGAGCTCGCTTCAATGGCCAGGTCGCGATCGCTGCCGGCTGCATTGGCGTTGCGTGCACGAATCGTGCTGGCCTGTGAGGGCCAGGACAAGGCCAGCACCGACGTTGCGCAAGCGTTGGGGATCAATCGCGCAACCGTCACCAAGTGGCGCAGCCGCTACGCACGGGATCGGCTGCCTGGGCTGTATGACGAACTGCGCCCCGGTCGACCACGCACCGTGGGGGATGAGCAGATTGCCGAGTTGATCAACAAGACCTTGCACACCAAGCCGGCCAACGGCTCAACGCACTGGAGCACGCGCACACTGGCGGGCGAGACGGGTATCAGCAAGAGCACGGTTGCGCGCTACCTCCAAGCCTTTCAGCTCAAGCCGCATCGGGTGGAAAGCTTCAAGCTGTCCACCGATCCGTTGTTCATCGAGAAGCTGCGTGATGTGGTTGGCCTGTACCTCAATCCACCCGAGAACGCCCTGGTGCTGTGCGTGGATGAGAAGAGCCAGTGCCAGGCACTGGAGCGCACGCAACCGATGCTGCCGATGGGGCTGGGCTATGTCGAGGGCGTCACCCATGACTACGTGCGTCATGGAACAACCACACTGTTTGCGGCGCTGAACGTGATCAATGGGGCGGTGCTGGCCAGTTGCAAGCCTCGCCACCGCCATCAGGAATTTCTATCGTTCCTGCGTGAAATCGACAAGGCCGTGCCGAAAGATCTGGACGTGCATTGCGTGGTGGACAACTACGCCAGTCACAAGCACCCGAAGGTGCGTGCATGGCTGGCGCAGCGCCCACGCTGGCACATGCACTTTGTCCCGACCTACTCCAGCTGGCTCAACCAAGTCGAGCGCTTCTTCGCGATCATCACCGACAAGGCCATCCAACGCGGATCGTTCAAAAGCGTCAAAGAGCTGACCAAGAAGATTGACGGCTTCGTTGGCAAGTACAACGAAAGCTGCAAGCCGTTCACATGGACCGCCACCGCCGATTCAATCCTTGAGAAGCTCGCCCGACTCTGCGGACGAATTACTGGGACGGGACACTAGCGTCTGGTCACCACGCGACTCTTTCCGCGTATGTAGCGAAGGAGCGCGCCCTGCGGTTCCCGGCAGTCGTCTCGCTTGACCCCCACTCAAACCAACGACGGCTCGTCTGCCAATTGAGTCGGAGAATCAGAAGCCAAGAACGAAGCAAAATCCTGCGGTCTAGGGCGCGTCATCAAATGAGCCAAGTGATGGCGGCGGCCAAATGGATGGCCCCAAGGAAGGCTGTGGCCGTCTTGTCATAGCGCGTTGCGATGGCCCGGTACTGCTTCAAGCGTGCGAAGAAGTTCTCGATCAGATGACGCGCCTTGTACAGATGCCGGTCGTATTCGCGCTGCACGGTGCGTGTGCGAATGCTGGGGATGACCACGGCCTTGCCCGCTTGCAACAGGGGGGCAACCACTCTTTGGTGTGCGTCATAGGCTTTGTCGGCGATGACCGTCTGCGCATCGATATCCTTGAGCAGGACATCGGCACCTTCCAAGTCCGAAGCTTGGCCTGCCGTCAGTACGAAGCCCGTGGGATTGCCCAGCGCATCGACCGTGGCGTGGATCTTGGTGCTCAGGCCTCCCCGGCTGCGTCCGATGGCTTGCGCCGCAGCCCCCCTTTACCCCCTGCGCTGTGTTGGTGAGCGCGCACGATGGTGGCATCGATCATGGCGTACTCGTTGTCCGCGTTCTGGGCCGGGGCTTCAAACAGGCGCTGCCACACGCCGCGCCGGCTCCAGCGCATATGGCGCAGATGCACCACGCGAAAGTCCCCAAATCGCTCGGGCAGATCGCGCCAGGCGATACCCGCGCGATAGCGGTAGAGCACGGCATCGACGAACAAGCGATTGTCCTTGGCTGGCGCTCCAACGTGCCCGGCCCTGCCGGGCAACAGGTCTTGGATTTGAGCCCACTGCCTATCTGTCAAAGCGTATCTGCGGTTCATGTTCCTGATAACGGAGCATCTTCAGGATTTGATGACACGCCCTAGGCGCCCATGCCTGGGAATGCACCCGACCACGGTGACAACTCGACACGCAGTAACTTTGCCGGCTCCGGCCCGCTGGGCAGGGGAGACGCGGTGCCTCCGTCCGTGATGAAGTAGGCCAGCCGGCCGGCGGCGCCCGGTCTGCGGCTCCATGCGCCGCTGGACGGACCCACGACATCGAGGTTGAGCGGGTCACCTGCGACGATCTGCGTGAAGCCGCTGTTCTCGCCTGGGTCCATCGAGACCAGGTCGATGCTGTTCTGCCGGTGCGTGGTCAGGTAGATCGCCCGGACTTCCTCGTCGAGGATGAAGTCGTCGCCCATTCTGCCGGCCACGACGATTTCTGGCTCGCCCGCGGGCAAGAGTGTCGCGGGGTCGACCGGCACCCGCATGAGCAGCTTTTTGGCGGTCGCTGTGTAGTACAGGTAGTTGGATTTGGCTGCGTAACGCACGCCATTCACGCCCGGCTGCTCGGGCTTCATCTTGCCGGGGAAGTGCTTCATGCTGTTGTGTTCTAGCCAGACGCTCGCCTGGGGCGCTCGCCGCGGCGAAGGGCCCTGCAGGTCGACGCGCCAGATCAGGCCTGAGAAACTGTCGGCCACGAGAAGCACGCCAGGCGCGACGAGGCACATGCCATTCGGTGCACGCGTCGCGACCGGGAACTCGAAGGCCAGCGAGGGCTCGACCTGGGCGCCCGGCCGCCAGCCGCGTAAGTCGAGCCGGTGCAGCCTGGCGTCCGACCGTGCCGCATAGGCGTTCGCGGCGATGACGTAGAAGACATCGGGCTCGACTTCCGCGATGCCGAGAAGCGGTTGCCCAAAGATATGAAGGCGAACTGGCGCGACCGTGGTGTTATCGCTCTCCGGTGGTGGCACATACCAGAGCTCGCGCGTGTTGAGCACGGTGACGAGAAAGGACTCGTCGGAGCGCACCACTATGCTTTCCAAGAAGTACTTGGGCGGAAAGTTGGCGACGGTTGTCACGCGTGCTTGTGGCGCCCGGTTGTGAGGCTGCGGTCCTGGTCGGCGTGGCGCAACTGCCTCGGAGCCCTGAGATGCGGCAAGCGAGAGGCCCGCAGCCCAGGCGGGCGTAGCGACAAGCAGCGCGCGGCGACGCAGGGGCGGGGCTGTGGGATCGGTCTGCGATGGGTTGGGTCGAGTGGTCATGAGGGTTGCCTCCGTTCTTTTGGTGGATCAGGCGGCATGTCTTGCCGCAGCGGGTGAAGCCGCATCGAGCCGCTCGAGCAGTCCCTGCTGCTCGACACGAGTCGCGGCAAGATTGCGCAACTTGACGTGTCCGAAGCCGCGTACTTTCTGCGGCAGCCGCGCGAGCGCCAGAACCTCTGGGCGAATGTCGGCATCGAGCCGGAGGACGATGCTCTCCATGAGCGCCATGTACTCGTCGGCCAGTGCGCGCTCGGTATGGCGTTCGGCCGTCCAGCAGAAGATGTCCAGCGGCGTTCCGCGCAAGAGCTTCATGCGCGCCAGGATGCGCAGTGCGGACTTCATCCATGGGCCGAAGGATCGCTTGAGGGACAAGGCCCTTGTGGTCCCGCTTGGTCAGCAATGGCGGCGCGAGGTGGAAGCGCAGTGGATAGTCCCCTTCGAACTCGCGCTCGATCCGCTCGAAGAAGCCCGAGTCGACATACATGCGTGCAACCTCATATTCGTCCTTGTAGGCCATCAGCTTGTACAGCCTGATAGCGGCATCGAGCGCGGCGAAATGCTCGAAAAAGTTGCAGTAGCGCTGGGCATACGCCGAGTTCCGGTAAGCGATGAGCCGCTCGCAACGATCGGCGAGGATCGAAACGAGCAACGGCGTGCGCTTCGGAAGTGCGATCACGGATGCTGAGGCGCCGAGCGTGTCCAGCCAACTCTTGCCCGTTGAAACGATACCTAAGTTCGCCTGCGGAACCTCCCAGGGCTCGGTGTTCAGCTGGTTCTCGCGCACGTAGGCCAACACGGCCTGCATCCGGTGTTCCACCAGGCGCTTCTCCCGATCCAGCGGCCCATCGGGCCAGCGAAGCAAGAAATCAGACGCCGGCCCGTGGACGCCCTGCGGAATGCAGGTTTCGACGGCCAGCGGGTTGATGTCGAAGGAGGTCGTGGTCTCGACGGTCTCGCTAATCGACTTCATCGCCACCCAGCAGCCCGACCATCGCGACATGGCCCAGCCATGCAAGCCGAGTTCCACGAATTCAGCCACGCCCGAGGGGTTGAGTATCGGGATCATCGCTGCGATCAGCGCATGCTCGCTCTGGTGCGCCAGCGTGGGCGACTTGCAGGTGTGATCGTCGCCGACGATGGCGAACACGCCGTCGTGCTTCGCACTCCCGGCGAGGTTGGCATGCTTGAAGACGTCCCCACTGCGATCCACGCTGGGCCCTTTGCCATACCACATGCCGAAGACGCCGTCTGCCGTGGCATTGGCATCGAGTTCGACCATCTGCGTGCTCCACAGGGCCGTAGCTGCAAGCTCCTCGTTGAGACCTGGCTGGAAGAAGACGCCTGCGGCGTCGAGGTGCTTGCGAGCGCTCCATCGTTCCTGCTCCACCGAGCCAAGTGGCGAGCCTCGGTACCCCGAGACAACGCCGCGTGCGCGCAGGCCGGCAGCCGCATCGCGCGTCTTGTGCGCGAGCAGGAGGCGCACCAGTGCCTGAGTCCCAGTCATGAACACGCGTCCGCGTGGCTTGCTGTACTTGTCGTCTATTGTGGGCTCGGATTCGAGTCCTGATAGGGTGGTGCTCATGGGCGACCTGCTGTTGTCCCGTGAAGAATCTGCAAGCCGGGCGGAGCCAGGCGAACGATGAGCGCGGCCAGGACGCCCGACTGCTTCTCGCGCTGCAGGAATGCGTCGAGGTACGGCAACGCCGCCGCGCGGTCCTTGGGTAATGCAACCGCTTGGTGCACCGCTGTGAACGCGCTCTCGAGTACCCGCTCCCGCGGCTCCCGGGCGGCCTGCGAATCCAGTTGCACACGCAGGCCGGCAAGCGCGTCGAGTCGATCACGGCGGAACCACTCGACGGCCTGTTCCGGCGTGTCGGCATGGACCAGTTGCGCATGCCGCAGGTGCTGCTGCAGCCACAGGTCGTAGGCGCTGCCTTTGAACAGTGCGATGCGTATGCCCGGAGCATCCACCTGTGCTGCGTCAGTGAAGAGCGAGTCGGCCGGCACGATGTAAGTCGCCTCGATACCGGCGTACGGATGCGAAAACACCGCGTTGCCGGCACGGAGAGGATCCACCGCCAAGAAAGCAATGGACCAGACCCCGTTCGCGGCGTCGGCCATGACTTGCACTGGTGTGTCGTAGCGCACGAATTCCAGCTGAACATCGAGGGCGGAAGCAAGGCGGCCGGCGAGCGCCGGCGCGACCCCTTGCACGTGGTCTGCCGGGTCGGCCTGACGCACCAGCAAGGTGTTGCTGAGATTGAGCCCCACGCGCAGCTTTCCGTTCACCAACAGCGCCGCGCGTGCCGCAGCAAGGGCTGCTGGTTTGGAAAGCGACGTCATGTTGCGTATTCCTTGGCATCAACGAAGGCATAGTGGACGGTGAAATCGGCCAGTCGCTGCGCGACGTCCGCACGGACGGCCTGCGCGTCTTTTCCGAACACGCGCACACGCAGTTCGACAGCGCCGCCCTTGTTGGTGAACACGTGGGCGCGACAGTGCTCGGCCAGCGGTGCCAGCAGTGCCTCGAACACCCGGCGCGCGGCGTCTTCACGCAACTCGGCCTTGATGGGCTTGCCGACTGCCGTAAGGGGAATGTGGTCGACAACCATGATCTCCTTGGGTACGGCTGGCGGTTCATGGATGCGTTCGGCCGCCAGGCGCAGCAACTCCTCGGGCGAAGCCACTTCCCCGGGACGCAGTTCGACGTAGACCACCGGCACCTCGCCGGCATGGGCATCCGGGCGACCGACGGCGGCAGCGGAGGCAACGGCCGGAATGGTGAGCAAGGCCTCCTCGATGTGCGCTGGCTCGATGTTGTGACCACCACGGATGATCAGGTCGCGCCGTCGACCGGAGACGCGCAGGTAGCCATCGACATCCAGGCTGCCGATGTCGCCGGTGACAAACGAGCCATCCGGCAGGAACGCCTTGGCGTTCTGGGTCGCATCGAGATAGCCCGGCGACACCCCCGGACCGTGTACGACGATCGTCCCCGGCTCGTTGGTGGCGCATTCGCCGCAGATGTCGCCGTTGTCGTCCAGGCGCACGATGCGCAGCGTCGTGTACGGAACACGCAGGCCCGAGAAGCCCGGCTTCATCCGGCCATCGCGCGGGTCGGCCGTGGCATTGCTGGTGTTCTCGGTCAGCCCGTAGGTCATGAGCGCCTGGGCGCCGGTGATCTGCTCGATGCGCTGCTGAACCCCGGTGGCGACGCCGGTTGAGCCGGTAAAGAAGCGCGGGCGGAGGGTCGACAGGTTTTCACCTTGCGGCGGGTTCTTGGCAAGCACGCCGAGGGTCGTGGGCACGCCGGAAATCAGCGTGATGCCGAAGCGCTCGACGTAGCGCCAGTAGTTGGCCATGTAGCGCTTGTCACGCGCCCCATGAATGCTCGGAATGACGACGCTCATGCCGGAAGCAATGGGCGTCAGACCGCGTGGTGATAGCCCGCCGATATGGAACAGAGGCGTATCCGACAGGACCACGTTGTCGGCATCGCCTCCCCGGCCGATGCTGACGCGGGTAGTCCATTGGCGATACAACAAGCCTCCGTGCGTGATCTTCACAATCTTCGGGCGCCCCGTCGTTCCACCCGAATGCATGTAGGCAGCCAACGACGAGGCCGTGGTCGGCGCTCGCGAGAATTCGAGCTTGTCGTCAGGGTGGGTCTGTGCCGTTGCAAGCAGATCGCGCGGGCCCGTAAGCGCGAAGGGGTCGTTCAACGAGAAGAGCGTTGGCGCGGCTGGCAGGCGCGCCGCGGCTGCAACAACGTTGTCCCAGATTCGGAATCCCTCGGTCGGACCCAGGGCTATCACGACCTTGGGCTTCACGGCGGCGAGCAGGTCGGCGAGAGCGTCCGGCTCCAGCAGCCAGTTGATCGGGAAGGGCCTCCCGGCGAGAAAACCGCCGATGAGCGCGGCATAGAGACCAGGTACGGTCGGCGACACGATGGCGATGGCATCGTCCTGACTGACACCGCTGCCTCGCAACAGATTGGCCACGGCCACCGAGCGGCGGGCCAGATCGGCATACGTCCAGGCGTGCACTTCACCGTCGGCGTTGCCGCAGTGGGTGGCGATGAGCGCCTGCTTGGCTGGGTTCAGGGCGCAGCCTTCGAGAAGGTTGATGCCGAAGTCCCAGTGCGGCACGCGTTGTTCGAATGGCGTGGACTCGATGGCTTCGATGTCCGCCAGGTTGCGGATGGGCGGATGGCGTCTGCCCATATCGACACTCTTGTTCATTCCGACGCCCCAGGCTTGAGCCGCCCTGCGCGAAAGTCGAGAACGGCCGCGTCGCGCGATTCGCCGTTGACTTGCCTCGCGAGCAGTTCGTAGCTCTTGGCCGCAGTAAAGGCCAGCGAGGCATCCCAGCCCATCTCGGCTGCGTACCGATACGACTCCTTGGTCAGGCGGAGCGCGGCCGCGTCCTTCCCAGCGATCTCATGCGCGAGCGCGAGCGTGTGCGCAAGAAGCTGCTCCGCCGGCACCGCCTCGTTCACCAGCCCGATGCGTTCCGCATGGGCGCCGTCAAACGGCCGCCCGGTCAGCGCGAGCAGTAACGCGTCGCGCGGACGCAGGATCGAAGCCATCGACTTGCTGACCGGCCCGGCAGGAATGTGCCGGAAGTTGATCTCCGACAGTCCGAAACGCGCCTCGCGGTTCGCAATGGCCAGGTCACAGCATTCCACCAGCGAGAAGCCGCCGCCGAAGCAACCTCCGTTCACCATCGCAATGGTGGGCTTTGGGAAATGGCGCAGCAGCCTGTAGCGCCATTCCGAGGCGTTCTGAATCACCCGCTCGCGCGATGCAGCAGTGCGGTCTTCCTGCCCGAAGAACTCGTTGAGATCCATGCCCGCGCAGAAGGCCGGACCGGCACCGGTAATGACGACGACACGGCAACGCTCATCGGCGCGCAGAGATTCAAGCGTCTCGATCATGGCCGTGATGAGCGCCGCGTTCATGGCGTTGCGCTTATCTGGACGATTCAGGGTGACGATCGTCACGGGGCCGTCGGATTCGATCAGCACGGGGGAGGGGGTGTCTGTCATTGCGTTGTCTTGCTGCCTGAGCACGGTTGAGTTCGAACCGCAGTCTAGGAAGTGCAGTCTTTGGACTCCATCGTTCAGAATCGATGACAGACATCAATTGTCGCGATGAAAACTACATTGACTTCGTCGCGGCATGCGTTTCTCATCGTCAGCTTCGCCTTTTCCATTCAAGGAGTTTTCACATGCGTCATGTTCCCCAGCTCGAAGCTGCCGATGCCCGTCGCGTTCTTGATGCCGCGCTCGCCTACGCACAGTCAAAGGGTTGGCTGGTCGGCATCGCCGTCGCCGATGCCGGCGGCCACGCATTTGCTGTCCAGCGTGTAGACGGCGCACCGGCACCCACCGCGCAGATCGCCATGTCCAAGGCCAGAACTGCTGCGCTGTCGCGCCGCGACAGCAAGCACTACGAGGACGTCATCAACAACGGCCGCCCGGCATTTCTCAGCGCTCCTGGACTGGACGGCATGCTCGAAGGGGGCGTGCCGATTGCTGTGGAGGGCGTGATCGTTGGCGCCATCGGTGTGAGTGGTGTGCTGCCTTCGCAGGATGTCGAGATAGCGCGCGCCGGCCTTGCCGCGCTGACCTTGTAGGCCGTAAGTGCGCAGTTAGGGCGAAAAAGACTTGAACGCTTCGAAGAGCACGCTGCGCAGCCACTTGTGCGGAACGCTGTGATTCGTGCGGTCGTGCCAGTAGAGCGTGCACTGCACGTCCGGCAGTGCGAAGGGCGGTTCGCGCACGTCGACGTCCTGCGGAAGCGTCAGGCGTCTGAGGAATCCGCGGGGAACGACAGCGACCAGCGCCGCGCTGCGAACGATGTCCACCACTCCGGAAAAGTCCGGCACGGTGAGTGCGACCTGCCGCGTGCGCCCCAGGATGTCCAGGCGCGCGTCGATAAGTGACTCCATCTCGCTGGCTCGACCGAAGCGCACCTGCACGTGGGGTAGTGCGCAATACGCATCGACCGTGAGCGGCTGCGGCATCACGCCACGCGCCGCAACGCAGACGGCGGCGTCTCGATAGAGTCGACGGCTGTGCAGGCGGCCGGTCGGCACGGCCGCGGCACCGATGCCGATGTCCACGCTGCCTTCCTCCATCCACTCGCGCACACGATCCCGGTCAGAGCGGTGGAAGCGCAGATGTAGGCCCGGCGCCTCCTGGCGGATGCGCGGCAACGCCCGCTCCAGGAGCAATTGGCGGGCGTAGTCCGTGGCGGCGATGGTGATCGAAAGGTTCCAATTCGACGGGGCCGAAGGGGTGTGGCGCGCGGCCGCCAGCAGGTCAACCCGGGCCAGGATTTCGTCCACGGAAGTCATCAGTTCCAACGCGCGCAATGTGGGTTTGGAGCCGCCGCCGCTGCGCGTCAGGATGGGATCGCCAAAGATCTTCCGCAAGCGGGCGAGCTGGCCGCTCATGGCGGGCTGGCCAATGCCCAGCACGTGCGCCGCCTGGGTAACGCTGCTCTCGTTCACCATCGCCCGCAGCGCCCTAAGCAGGGCGATATCGAGGCTTTTTGTATCACGCATCATGATGTTCGACATTGACCATCGGATGATGGCACGGACTTCGGTCGATTCCTAGACTTCCGACTGTTGACCAAACGAACAAGCAGGAGACATCGATATGCCTATCCAGAGCGCCCTCAAGCGTAAACTTATGTTGCTGACCGCCTTGGTCATTGTGCTTGCCGCGCCGCATGCGATCGCGCAGCCCACGTCGCAGATCGTCAGGCTGGTGGTGCCTTACGCCGCAGGTGGCCCGGCAGACCTGCTGGCACGTCTTTTCGCCCCGGGCTTGCAGGCAGCGCTGGGACAGACCGTCATCGTCGAGAACCGCCCTGGGGCCGGCAGCCAGATCGGCGCGCGCTACGTCGCGGCGGCCCACAAGGACGGCAAGACGATCCTGATCGGGAACGCGTCCACCTTCGCGATCGTGCCCTCGACGCAGAAGAACCCCGGCTTCGATCCCCTTCGCTCGTTCACGCATCTCGGCCTCATCGCCGAGACAGATACGGCGCTGGTCGTGAGCCCGTCGTTCGCGGGGGGCGCTGTGAAAGATCTCGTTGCCTACGCCAAGGACAACCCCGGCAAGGTGTCGTACGCGTCGGCCGGTGTGGGCAACGGCGCACATCTGATCGGCGAACTGCTGCAGTCGACGGCCCACGTCGAGATGACTCACGTGCCCTACAAGAGCGGCGGCGAGATGATGACCGCGGTCGTCGGCGAGCAAGTCAGCTTCGCCGTGGTGGACCTCACGTCGGCATTGCCCATGGTGCGCGAAGGAAAGCTCAAGGCGCTGGCGGTGACCGGTCCCGCGCGCTCGACGGAGCTTCCGCAGGTGCCGACGATGGCTGAAGCCGGCTATCCGGCCGTCAGCATGCCGTATTGGACGGGCACCTCTGTGCCCGCCAGCACGCCGGACGAGGTGGTTCGAACCCTCGAAGCCGCGGTGCGACGCGTGACAACGAGCCCGGACTACTTGGCAGCCCTGAAGAAGTTCGGTGCCCACGTGAAGCCTACCGACGGCAAAGGCATGTCGACGCTGATCGCGGTTGACCTGAAGCGCTGGGGCGACGTGGCTCGCCAAGCCAACATCCAACTGGACTGAACTGACCATGACGACCCATTTCACAGTTGTCGACATGAGCGGTCGGATCGCACGGCGTCGAGACCTCGAGCCCACCAAACGCTCGTACGAGGGCGGTGGCAACGTCGTGCCGTCTGCTGCCTACCAGATGCTTGCGGCGCGCAACATCTACATGCTGATGGCGCCGAAGAACCGTTCTCGCGGAATGAATAGGCCGGCGGTCGAAGGGCTTCCGGGGCTCGAGGTGGCCATCGTCGAGTGTCCGCCGGGCAACGGCGCCGAACTGCATGCCCACGAGCGCACGACCGAGAGGGCGGATCAAATCCGAAGTGCAACACCCGTCGGACTCATGGACGGACTGATTCAACGCTAATCTGAAGCAATTGCTATCGCCAGCGCCGCCACCGACAGCGGCGCCGAGCCCTCTGCCTTGTTGTTGATGGTGACGTAGGCCGGCTGCCCGCCGCCGGTGGTGCCGGCGATCACGCGGGCCAGCGCGGCGCGGGTCTGCGGGTCGGGGTCGACGAGCTTGTCGAACGGCTGGTACAGGTCCTTGGCGGCCTCGTAGCCGTAGGCGCCGTGGCGGCGGTGCAGGTTCCAGCGGCAGACCAGCGGGCCGGGCCACAGGGCGCGCAGCAGGGGCAGTTGGTCTTCGATGGGCGGCATCTTGGCGTGCAGGCCCAGGGCATAGGTCACGGCGTTGCCGCTGGCCGCGCGCGCTTCGCGCAGGGTGCGCGCCAGCAGCGGCGCGTGCGCGGGCGCCAGGAAGGCGGCGTCGCGCACCTCCAGCGCCACCACGCCATCGGGCGCGGCGGGCGCCAGTGGGGGCAGGGCGGTCAGCAGCGCGCCGATGCGCTCGATCACCTCCGGCAGGCGCGCCAGCAAGTGGCGCGGCAGCGGGCTGATCTGGAACACCAGCGCGCCGACGTGGCGGCCCAGCCCCTCCAGCGCGGGCGCCATGAATTCCTGCACCGCCAGGCGCGGGTCGAGGAAGGCCGGGTTGGGCGCCATGCCGCGCCCGCCCTCGGCGCGCACCTGTGCGTCGGCCACCAGCGCCGGGGCCTTGACGACGAAGCGAAAGCGCGCCGGCACCTGCGCCGCGTAGGCCGCGTACTGGGTGGTGGTGAGCGGGCGGTAGAACGCGCGATCCAGGCTGACGGTGGCCAGCAGCGGGTGCTGCGCATAGGCGGCGAGTCCCTGCCTGGACAGCGCGGCCTCGGCGTGCTCGCCGGCCCAGACCAGCCCCTTCCAGCCCGGGAAGTTCCACGACGAGGTGCCCAGCCACACGCGCGGCGGCAGCGCGCCGGCCAGTTCCGCCAGTTCGGACGCGGGCGGCGCGGGCTGCACGCCGCGCCGACGGCGGGGTGCAGAGTCGAACAGCGCGGACTGACCGGTAGACATGAGCAAATCACAAAGAAAAAGTGCCGTTGGAGCAGGCGGGACAAGCGCCGGCAGCTACGGTTTCAGGAGCTTTCCGCCCGCGCGCATACGCTACCATCGACCCACCCACGCGTGCCATCCTAGCCCCATGTACCTTCCGCCCCACTTCGCCAGCCAGGATCCGCGGACCGCCGCCCGTCTGATGCGCGAACACCCCTTTGCCAGCCTGATCACGGTAGACGACGAGGGACTGCCCTTCGCCACCCACCTGCCGCTGCACCTGGTGGAGGAGGGCGGCGCCTTCACCCTGCTGGGCCACGTGGCGCGGCCCAACCCGCAGTGGCGGCACCTGGCGGCACGGCCGCGCGCCACCGTCACCTTTCTTGGCCCGCACGCCTACACGTCGCCGCGCGTGTACCCCGACCTGGCGCGGGTGCCCACCTGGAACTACCTGGCCGTGCACGGCACCGTCACCGCGCGCCTGCTCGATCACGAAGACGCCGCAGCCAAGGACCGCCTGCTCAAGGCCCTGATCGGCGACCACGAGCCCGCCTACGCGCAGCAGTGGCGCGATTTGGGCGCCGACTTTCAGCACAAGCTGCTGCGAGGCATCGTTGCCTTCGAGCTGGCGGTGGACAGCTGGCAATGCAAGCTCAAGCTCAACCAGCACCGCGAAGAATCGCACGCCGCGATGTTTGCCGTCTACGCCGCCGGCACCCCCGACGAACGCGCGCTGGCCGGCTGGATGCAGACGCTGGGCATGGTGCCCGCGTGCACAGAGGAGTAGAACGATGCGCAGCTTCGGATTGATCGCCCTGCTGGTGGTTCTGGTGATCGTCGGCTGGCTCGGCACGCGCCAGGTCGCCAGGGTGCCGGCCCCGGCGCTGCCGGCCAGCGGCGCGGCCTCGGCGCAGGGCAACGTGGCGGAACAGAGCCGGCAGATCCAGCAACAGATCAGGCAACAGGTGGAAAGCACCCTGCAGGCGCCGCGCGATCTGCCGGACGATGCCAAGTGACTCGGATTCTATGAGTCAAATGGGCATCCAGCGCCCGGCGGCCTCAAATCTGAAGTGCACCCCCCCCCTTCAGAATTGAGGCATCCATGACCGAAAGAACCTACGAGCAGCTCAGTGAGATGGAGCGCTACGCGATAGCGCTGGGCCTGCAGCAAGGGCAGAGCCAGAGCGCCATAGCCAGAGCGCTGGGCCGCTCCAAGAGCACCATCAGCCGTGAGTGCAAGCGCAATGGAGGTGCCCAGGGCTACACCTCCAAGTACGCCCAGCAGCGCAGCGACAGACGCAGGCGCTTTGCCCGGCCGTTACCGAAGCTGCACCGCGATGGCTCCTTGTTCTCACTGGTGTGCGAGCATCTGCGCCAGCACTGGTCGCCCCAGCAGATTGCCCAGCACCTGAAGAAGCAACACCCTGATGACAGGAGCCGCAGCGTGTCGCACGAGAGCATCTACACCTGCATCTATGCCCAGCCCAGGGGCGAGCTGAAGAAAGAGCTGGTGTCGTGCTTGCGCATGGCCCATGCCAAACGCTGGCCCCGCTCCAAGGGCAAGGATCGGCGCGGGGAGATCCAGGATCTGATGAGCATCCACGTGCGCCCGCCCGAGGTCGAGGATCGCCAGCTTCCCGGCCACTGGGAAGGCGATCTGATCAAGGGGGCGGCCAACGCCAGCGCCATCGGCACGCTGGTGGAGCGCACCACGCGCCTGGTGCTGCTGGTCAAGCTGCCACATCCCAACCCGGCCACGGCCGCGCACGTGCTGCAGGCGTTCAGCGACAAGCTCAATGGCATTGCCAGCCCTATGCGCAAAACCCTGACCTATGACCGAGGCTCGGAGATGGCCGAGCACGCCAAGCTGAGCCAGAACACGGGCATGAAGGTGTACTTCTGCGATCCCCACAGCCCCTGGCAGAGGGGCAGCAACGAGAACACCAATGGGCTGCTGCGCCAGTACTTCCCCAAAGGCACCGATCTGAGCGGCTATACGCAGGAGCAGCTTGATGCCGTCGCCGATGAGCTCAATGGCCGTCCCAGGATGACCTTGGGCTACCGCACTCCGCTTGAGGTCTATGCTCAGCACCTACAACTATTGACCCAGCGCGGGGACTCCGTGCATTGAATCAATGTTGCACTTGGACTTGAATCCGCCCCCGTCCATCAAGCGCCGGCAGCTATGAATACAGAAGCACCCAGCCTCATCGACCAGCCCGTCGAAAGCGACGAAGCGGCCATGCGTTTGGCCCTGGCCGAGGCGCGCGCCGCCGCCGCCGCGGGCGAGGTGCCGGTGGGCGCCGTGGTGGTGCAGGGCGGGCGCGTCGTCGCCACCGGGCGCAACGCCCCCATCGCCGGGCGCGACCCCACCGCGCACGCCGAGATCGCCGCGCTGCGCGCCGCCGCCGCGCGCCTGGGCAACTACCGGCTGGAGGGCTGCACGCTCTATGTCACGCTGGAGCCCTGCGCCATGTGCGCCGGCGCGCTGCTGCACGCGCGGCTGGACCGCGTGGTTTTCGGTGCGGCCGACCCCAAGACCGGCGCCGCCGGCGGCGTGGTCAACCTGTTCGCCGAGCCGCGCCTGAATCACCGCACGCGGGTAGTCGGCGGCGTGCTGGCCGATGAATGCGGCGAACTGCTGCGCGCCTTCTTCAAGCCGCGCCGCGCCAACCCCATGCCCCTGCGCGAAGACGCCCTGCGCACGCCCGACAGCGCCTTCGCCGACCTGCCCGGCTACCCCTGGCCGCCACACTACGTCGCCGACCTGCCGGCGCTCGCCGGCCTGCGCCTGCACTACCTGGACGAAGGCCCGGCCGACGCGCCCTTGACTTGGCTCTGCCTGCACGGCAACCCGGTCTGGAGCTACCTGTGGCGCCGCATGATCCCCGTGTGGACGGCCGCCGGCCACCGCGTGGTGGCGCCGGACCTGATCGGCTTCGGCCGCAGCGACAAGCCCAAGAAGACCGTTGCGCACAGCTTCACCTGGCACCGCCAGGTGCTGCTGGAACTGGTCGAGCGGCTCGACCTGCGCCGCGTGGTGCTGGTGGTGCAGGACTGGGGCGGCCTGCTGGGCCTCACGCTGCCCCTGGCCGCGCCCGCGCGCTACCACGGCCTGCTGGCGATGAACACCACGCTGGCTGCCGGCGACGCGCCGCTGCCCGCCGGCTTCGAGGCATGGCGCGAGATGTGCGCGAAGAAGCCCGCGTTCGACATCGCCCGGCTGCTGGTGCGCGGCAACCCGCAGATGTCGCCCGCCGAATGCGCGGCGTACATGGCGCCGTTCCCCGACGCCGGCCACCGCGCCGCCACGCGCGCCTTCCCCGCCCTGGTGCCCGAGCATCCGGGCGACGACGGCGCGGCCGTCTCGCGTGCCGCGCGCGATTTCTGGCGCGACGAGTGGAGCGGCCGCAGCCTGCTGGTGATCGGCGCGCAGGATCCGGTGCTGGGCGAGCCCGTGATGCGCGCGCTGCACGCCGGCATCCGCCACTGCCCCGAACCCTGGGTGCTGCCGCAGGCCGGGCACTTCGTGCCCGAGCACGGGCGCGCCATCGCCGAACGCGCGCTGACGCACTTCGGCCCTTGAGGTTGTTCTATAATTTTCATAGCTGCCGGCGCTTGATGAGCGGGCGCTGGAGCCCAATTTTATTCATAAGATCGGTATCGGCATGGCGCACATCTACGTCTACTCCCCCTCCGGCGCCGTGCGCGACAAGGCGGCTTTCCGCCGTGGCGTGAAGCGCCTGCAGGCCCTGGGCCACGAGGTCGAGGTCGATCCCGACGCGCTGGCGAGCTGGCAGCGCTTTGCCGGCGACGACGCCACGCGCCTGGCCGCCATCGGCCGCGCGGCCGCCAGCGGCGCCGATGCGGCGCTGACCACGCGCGGCGGCTACGGCCTGACGCGCCTGCTGCCCGCGCTGCCGTACAAGGCCATCGCGCGCGCGTCCGGCAAGGGCACCAAATTCATCGGCTTCTCGGACTTCACCGTGCTGCAACTGGCGCTGCTGGCCCAGGGTGGCGGCGTCACCTGGGCCGGCCCAGCCCTGTGCGAAGGCTTCGGCGCCCGCAGCGCCGACGACGCGGCCGAAGGCCATGGCGGCGCGGCCGGCGCCACAAGCCCCGACGAGATCATGCTGGCGTGCTTCCAGGATCTGCTCGATGGCAGCTCGGAAGGCACCGGCTGGCGCTTGCCCGCCGCCGACGCGGCCGCGCTGGCCGGCCGGCGCGACCTGCACCTGGCGCACCACGCGCCGCTGTGGGGTGGCAACCTGGCGATGCTCGCCTCGATGCTCGGCACGCTGTGGTGGCCGGCGGTGGAGGGCGGCGTGCTGTTCCTGGAAGACGTGGGCGAGCACCCCTACCGCATCGAGCGCATGCTGGCGCAGCTGCTGCACGCCGGCGTGCTGGCCAGGCAGAAGGCCATCCTGCTCGGGCAGTTCACCGAATACCGGTTGACGCCGCACGACCGCGGCTATTCGATGGCAAAGGTGGTGGACTGGCTGCGCAGCCAGCTCAAGGTGCCGGTGCTCACCGGCCTGCCGTTCGGCCACGTGCCGACCAAGGTGCTGCTGCCCGTGGGGGCCAGGATCGATCTGCTGGTGGAAGGACGCGAGGCGCTGGTGCTGTGGGGCCACCTGCACTGAGCAGGTGCCGGAAAGGCGTGGCGAAGGCTCAGGCGCGCAGCGTGGTCGGGCGCGACATCAACCCCTTGGGCAGCATGCCGTCGAACAGCACCGAGAGGCTGACCATGCGCGTGCGCGCCACCTGCTCGCCGTGCAAACCGGCCAGGGCGGCCATCAGGTCCGCGCGCGCATACCACAGGCCCTGGGCGTCGGCGCCGTGGCGGATGCGGCGCGCCACCTGAGGGTAGCGCTCCGCCCCTTCCTCGCCCAGCATGTCGAGCATGGCCAAGCGGATGTCCTCCAGACGATGGGCCGTCCGCTCCGGGTCGGCCCTGCGGCTGTGCCAGCGGCCAGTCAACCCGGCCAGAACGTCAGCGTTGATCCATTTCATGGTACGTAACCTCAGATGCAGAATTCACCATCTGTTACGCTCTATATTAGTCCAGAACGCGGCACAGGGGGAGGGCACGGGGCTTTCGCGTCCTCCCGCGTTGCTATAAGACGACGCGAACCGTGACTTTCGTCGCGGACAGCATCCTGGAGTCGGTGCCATTGAAGCCAGCCCGGCACCCCGGTATCATTTTTTTTGAGATATCTCCGTGTAACCGGAGAGAGGACTGGAAAATGACGAGTGCCGCGCACCGGCCTGACGACCATGCCGGTCGGTTCGAATCGACGTGGAAGCCAGGACAATGACGACGACACCCTCCATCACCCTGGCTTTCATCGACCTCACGGGGAGCACCGCCGCCTACGAGACCCTCGGCAACGCACAGGCCGCCGGGGTCATCTCCAAGCTGACGCAATGGATAGGGCGTGTGTGCGAGGCGCACGGCGGGCGCGTCGTCAAGTTTCTGGGCGATGGCGTGTTGGCCACCTTCCCATCCGCCGAACTGGCGGTGGAGGCCACCGTCTTCATGCAGCAGAGCCACACCGAGCGGCTGTTGAAGTGGCCCGCGCCGCTGCGCATCCTGCGCCTGAAAATCGGCCTGGCCAGCGGCCAGGTCGTCCACATGGCCGACGATACGTATGGCGACCCGGTCAACCTGGCGTCGCGCCTGTCCGACATGGCGGGCCCCGACGCGATCTGGGCCGATGAATCCCTGATGATGGAAGTGCGCGCCCGCCGCTCGGCCGGCCAATTCGCCACCGGCGGCACGCCCGCGATGCTGGACGGCGTGCGCTACCGCTCGCTGGGCATGATCCGCGTGCGCGGCATGGCGCAGGCGCACTCGGTGTTCCAGATCGAATGGAACGAGGAATTGTCGAGCGACCTCATGACCGTGCAAGGCGTGCTGCACGACACGGCCACTGCCTCCGACAGCCAAGCCAGCATTGCGCTGGCGTGGCTGGGTACCACCAGGGTGCTGGCGGCGAAAGACCTGCCGGTGGTCATTGGCCGTATTCCAGACAACGGTTTCGTGGTGAGCGACCAGCGGGTATCGCGCCAGCACGCGCGCATCGAATGGCAGGACGGCGCTTTCGTCCTGACCGACCTGAGCAGCTTCGGCAGCTGGGTGCGCTTCACCGAAAAGCCGAGTTCCGAAGTGCATCTGCGCCGCAGCCAATGCATTCTGCACTCGACCGGCGAAGTCGCCCTGGGCGCATCGTTCAGCGACTTCAGCGCGCCGGTAGTCGCCTTCGACGTACGCGTCGACAACGCGGGACTTGATTCGCCGACGAGAACACGGTCACTGTTCGATGAAGCTGCGGGGCATTGAGGGCTCGGCTCGGGCCGGAATAGTTGTCCCCACCTGCATTCTTTAATTTACATAATACACATCGTATGAAGTATATCATTGGCGTTTCCTGGGTAAACCGAAAGACCACTTCGACCAACGGCTCGAACGTATCGAGAGACGTTTAGAGATCAACGGATGATCAAGAAACCGCCCTCCAGGGCGGTTTTTTTGGAGATCGCCTTCACGCACAATGCGCCGCATGAGCGAAACCGACCTGAATCACCGTGCCGCCACCGTTGTCGCCCCAGAACTGAAAGAAGCCTTCGCCCGCGACGGCGCCGTGTGCCTGCGCGGCCTGCTGGATGCCGACGAGGTGGCCCTGTTGCGCAGCGGCATCGACGCCAACATCGCCCAGCCCAGCCCGCGCGCCAAGGTGGCCAGCCGGCCGGACGACCCGGGCTTCTTCATCGAGGACTTCTGCTGCTGGCCCGAGAACGACGCCTACCGGCTCTTCATCTTCGGCTCGCCCCTGGCCGCCGCCGCGGGCCTGCTGATGGGCAGCCGCCAGGTGCGCCTGTACCACGACCACATGCTCACCAAGGAGCCCGGCACGCGCCAGCGCACGCCCTGGCACCAGGACCAGCCCTACTACAACATCGAGGGCCGGCAGAACGTCAGCTTCTGGATCCCGGTCGATCCCGTGCGGCGCCACTCCACGCTGGAGTTCGTCGCCGGCTCGCACCTCGGCCCGTGGCTGATGCCGCGCACCTTCATGGACCACCAGGCCAAGTGGTTCCCAGAAGGCAGCCTGCAGGACCTGCCCGACATCGAGGCCGCGCGCGACCGGTTCCCCATCATCGGCTGGGCGGTGGAGCCGGGCGACGTGATCGCCTTCCACATGCTGAGCCTGCACGCCAGCGGCGGCGTGGACGGCGACACGCGGCGGCGCGTGTTCTCGGTGCGCATGCTGGGCGACGACGTCACGCACGCGCCGCGCCGCTGGGTCACCTCGCCGCCCTTCCCCGGCCTGGCCGAGAGGCTACCTGCCGGCGCGCCGATGGACGACCCGCTGTTCCCCGTTCTCTGGCAGGCCGGCTGACATGAGCTACATCCTCGCCCTCGACCAGGGCACCTCCAGCTCGCGCAGCATCGTGTTCGACGAGCAGGGCCGCGTGGTGGCGCTGGCGCAGCAGGAGTTCCGCCAGATCTACCCGCAGCCCGGCTGGGTGGAGCACGACCCGCAGCAGATCTGGGCCAGCCAGCTCGCCACCGCGCGGCAGGCGCTGGCGCAGGCCGGGCTGACGGCGGCCGACGTGCGCGCCATCGGCATCACCAACCAGCGCGAGACCACGCTGCTGTGGAACCGCCGCACCGGCCAGCCGCTGCACAACGCCATCGTCTGGCAGGACCGGCGCGGCGAGCCGCTGTGCGCCGAGCTGCGCGCCCAGGGCCATGCCGACCGGATACGCGCCACCACGGGCCTGGTCGTGGATTCGTACTTCTCGGCCACCAAGCTGCGCTGGCTGCTCGACCACGTACCCGGCGCGCGCGCCGCCGCCGAGCGCGGCGAGCTGGCCTTCGGCACCGTCGATACCTGGCTGCTGTGGCAATTGACGGGCGGGCGCGTGCACGCCACCGACGTCAGCAACGCCTCGCGCACCATGCTGTTCGACACCCGCGCGGGCCGCTGGTCACCCGAGCTGCTGGCCCTGCTGCAAGTGCCCGAGAGCGTGCTGCCCCAGGTGCTGCCGTCTTCGCACCTCTACGCCGAAACCGACGCGGCGGTGCTGGGCGTGCCCATCGCCATCGCCGGCATCGCGGGCGACCAGCAGGCCGCCCTGTTCGGCCAGGCCTGCTTCACGCCCGGCATGGCCAAGAACACCTACGGCACCGGCTGCTTCATGCTGATGCACACCGGCGCACGCTTCCAGCGCTCGTCGCATGGGCTGGTGAGCACCGCCGCCGCGCAGACGGGCGCCGCGCCCGGGTTCGCGCTGGAAGGCAGCGTGTTCATCGGCGGCGCCGTGGTGCAGTGGCTGCGCGACGGCCTGCACGCCATCCGCGCCAGCAGCGAGGTGCAGGCGCTGGCCGAATCGGTGCCCGACTCAGGCGGCGTGGTGCTGGTGCCCGCCTTCACCGGCCTGGGCGCGCCCTACTGGGACGCCGACGCGCGCGGCGCCATCGTCGGGCTGACGCGCGGCAGCACCATCGCCCACGTGGCGCGCGCGGCGCTGGAGAGCATCGCCTTCCAGAGCGCCGCGCTGCTGCGCGCCATGACGCAGGACGGCGGCAACGTGACCGAGCTGCGCGTGGACGGCGGCGCCAGCGTGAACGACCTGCTGATGCAGTTCCAGGCCGACCTGCTCGGCATCCCCGTGGTGCGCCCGCGCATCACCGAGACCACGGCGCTGGGCGCCGCCTACCTGGCCGGGCTGGCCACGGGCGTGTGGAAGGATTTGCCCACGCTGGCCGACCAGTGGCAGGCGGAGCGGCGCTTTCTGCCCACCCTGCCGCGCGAGCGCGCGCTGGCGCGCATGGAAGAGTGGGAGCACGCGGTGCGGCAGGCCACCGCGCGCTGAACCCCTGATTGCTTCAAATTGAATAGCTGCTCGCGCCCGCCCAGCAAGTGCTGGAGGCCGATTTGGCTATGAATCCGGCGCCAGCAGCCAGTCGCCCTGCACCTCGCGCCCGTGCGCCGGCAGCAGGTCGGGCAGATGCCCCGCCAGCGCGCGCCCGTCCAGCGCCCAGCGCGGACGCAGCGCGAACTCGAAGCCCGGCCGAGCCTGCCGGCAGCCGATATCGCCAGCGCTGAAATCGGGCGCGAAGTCCTCGCACGGCACGCCGCTCAGCAGCGCGCCCGACACCGGCACCGCCGCCCTGCCCCCGTCGACGGGCAGGTAGAAGCCGCGCACCAGGCCGCCCGGCTCGCGCAGCACCAGCAGCAAGAGCGGCTCGCGCGCGCCGGCGGGCCGCAGCGGCGCGTCCACCAGCATGAAGCTGCCCGGTGCCAGCCGGGCCACGCGCACGCTGGGCGCGGCGGGCGCCTCGCGCGGGCCGCGCATCACCTGCCAGCCGACCCACAGCAGGGCCAGCAGGCCGGCCGCCATCAGGCCGCGCAGCGCGGCGGCCAGCACCGCGCGTTCGTTCACTCGAAGGTCAATGTGCGCACGCCCGACGACGTGCCCAGCAGGCAGACCTGCGCCTTCTGGTGCGCGAACACGCCCACCGTCACCACGCCCGGCCACTGGTTCACGCCCGACTCGAACACCAGCGGGTCGTCGATGGACAGCCCGCGCACGTCCAGGATGTGCTGGCCGTTGTCGGTGACCAGCGGCGCGCCGTCCTTCAGCCGCAGCGTGGCCTCGCCGCCCAGCGCGGCGAACTGCCGCGCGATGCGCTGCGCCGCCATCGGGATCACCTCCACCGGCAGCGGGAAGGCGCCCAGCTTCTCCACCAGCTTGGATTCGTCGGCGATGCAGACGAAGCGGCGCGACTGCGCGGCCACGATCTTCTCGCGCGTCAGCGCCGCGCCGCCGCCCTTGACCATGTGGCCCCGGCCGTCGATCTCGTCCGCGCCGTCGATGTAGACCGCGATCTCCCCCACCGCGTTGCAGTCGAACACCGCGATGCCCAACGCCTTGAGCCGCGCCGTCGACGCCTCCGACGACGACACCGCGCCGGCGATGCGGTCCTTGACGAGCCCCAGCGCGTCGATGAACTTGTTCACCGTCGAGCCCGTGCCCACGCCCACGATCTCGCCCGGCACCACGTAGCTCAGCGCCGCCTGGCCGACCATCGCCTTCAGTTCGTCTTGCGTCATTTGCGACAATTTCCCGTTGATTCCTTGACCAGCGACGATTATCCGATGGCCCTGCTCCCCTACGCCTACCCCCTGGCCCGCCCTTTCCTGTTCAGCCTCGACCCCGAGGAGGCGCACGAGCGCACCATTGACGCGCTGGCCCGCTTCGGCGGCACGCCGCTGCAATGGGCCTGGTGCAGCGCCCGCGTGGACGACCCCATCGAGCTGGCCGGCCTGCGCTTGCCCAACCGCGTGGGCCTGGCCGCCGGGCTGGACAAGAACGCGCGCGCCATCGATGGCCTGGGCGCGATGGGTTTCGGCTTCGTCGAGGTGGGCACCGTCACCCCGCTGGCGCAGCCCGGCAACCCCAGGCCGCGCATGTTCCGGCTGCCGCAGGCCGAGGCGCTGATCAACCGCATGGGCTTCAACAACGACGGGCTGGCGGCCTTCGTCGCCAACGTCAAGAGCTCACGTTTTCATAGCGGCTTGCGCACGTCCGGCGGGCGCCAGCGCATGATTCTGGGCCTGAACATCGGCAAGAACGCCGCCACGCCCATCGAGCGCGCCACCGACGACTACCTGGCCTGCCTGGCCGGCGTGTACCCGCATGCCGACTACGTCACCGTCAACATCTCCAGCCCCAACACCAAGAACCTGCGCGATCTGCAAAGCGACGCCGCGCTGGCCGCGCTGCTGGCCGCCCTCAAGTCGCGCCAGGCCGAGCTGGCCGACGAGCACGCCAAGCCCGTGCCGCTGTTCCTGAAGATCGCGCCCGACCTGGACGAATCACAGGTGCAGGCCATCGCTGACGCGCTGCGCAAGCACGCCATCGAGGGCGTGATCGCCACCAACACCACCCTCTCGCGCGAGGCGGTCAAGGGCCTGCCGCATGCCGACGAGGCCGGCGGCCTGTCGGGCGCGCCGGTGCGGGGCGCCAGCAACCGCGTGGTCCGCCAGTTGCGCGCCGCGCTGGGCGAGGGCTTCCCCATCATCGGCGTCGGCGGCATCCTGAGCGGCGCCGACGCCGTCGCCAAGATCGAGGCCGGCGCCGACGCGGTGCAGATCTACACCGGCCTCATCTACAAGGGCCCGGCGCTGGTGCAGGAAGCGGCGCGCGCGCTGCGCCAGCGGCGGGGCGGCCGATGACCCCTGCGCCGCCGCACACGGCCCCCGCAGCCGCGGCGCCCGACGGCCTGCCGCAGCCGCAGCGCCGCTGGGCGATGGTCACCATCCTGCTGGGCATCGGCGTGGCGGTGCTGGATGGCACCGTCGTCACCCTCGCGCTGCCCGCCATCGGCCATCAGTTCCAGGCCACCGCCGCCAGCTCGATCTGGGTCGTCAACGCCTACCAGCTCGCCGTGCTGGTGATGATGCTGCCGGCCGCCGCGTTGGGTGACCGCTACGGCTACCGCCGCGTGTACCTGTGGGGCGTGGCGGTGATGCTGGTGGCCAGCCTGGGCTGCCTGCTGTCGCGCTCGATGCCGGCGCTGATCGCCTGGCGCGCGATGCAGGGCGCGGGCGCGGCCGGCATCATGGGCATCAACCCCGCATTGGTGCGCCTGACCTACCCGCGCGCGCTGCTCGGGCGCGGCATGGCGCTGAACTCCATCACCGTCGCGGTGACCTCGGTGGCCGGCCCCAGCATCGCCGCCGCCGTGCTGTCGCACGCCAGCTGGCCCTGGCTGTTCGCCGTCAACCTGCCGCTGGCCGCCATGCTGTTCGGCCTGGGCCGGCGCGCCCTGCCCGGGCAGCGCGGCGCCACGCCCGTCAGCCTGCGCCCGGGCGACGTGCTGCTGAATGCCGCCATGTTCTCGCTGGTCTTCCTCGGCGTGGACCGGCTCGGCACCAGGGCCGCCGCCGGCGCCATCGGCGCACAGGACGCGGCGCAGGCGTTCGGGCTGCTGCTGGCCGGCGTGGCAGTGGGCGTGGTGTTCGTGCGCGGCCAGCTGCGGCGCCCGGTGCCGCTGCTGCCGGTGGATCTGCTGCGCATCCCGGTGTTCGCGCTGTCCATGTGCACCTCGGTCGCCGCGTTCGCGGCACATACGCTGGGACAGGTCTCGCTGCCGTTCCTGCTGCTGGTCGGCCTGGGCCGCAGCGCCGCCGAGACCGGGCTGCTGATGGCCGCCTGGCCGCTGGGCTCGATCGCCGCGGCGCCGCTGGCCGGGCGCCTGATCGGGCGCTGCAACACGGGCGTGCTGAGCGCCATCGGCCTGGCCCTGCTGAGCAGCGGGCTGGCGCTGCTGGCCCTGCTGCCGGCGGCGCCCGCCAACGCCGACATCGCCTGGCGCATGGCGCTGGCGGGGGCGGGCTTCGCGCTCTTCCAGTCGCCCAACAACTACACCATCGTCACCTCGGCGCCGGCCACGCGCGCCGGTGGCGCGGGCGGCATGCTCGGCACCGCCCGCCTGACCGGCCAGAGCACCGGCGCGGTGCTGCTGGCGATCGTGTTCAGCGCCACCTCGGCCCCTGCCGGCCCGCCCATCGCGCTGGCGCTGGGCGCCGGCTGCGCGGCGGTGGCCGGCCTGTTCAGCCTGTCGCGCCGGCGCGGCATCGACGTCGCGTCAGGTGGCTGACCATACTGCGTGACCCCCGCCGACGCTGGGCACGCAACACACATGCCGCGACCGCGCCCCATCTCGCGGCGCCGCCGCTGCGCCATGCCGACCAGCGCCACTGGATCGAGCTGCGCGCCGACGGCGTGCTGATGTCGCGCAGCGCCCTGCTTTCTCTGAACCACATGGGCGGCCCCGGCGAAGTGGCTGCCCGCCTGACCACGGCCGAGCCCGCCGGCCAGTACTTCGTGCCCTGGCCGGCCATCGACACATGGGAAGTCGCCACCGACAGCGACGGCCCCGACTTCCATCGCCTGCGGCTGCGCCCCAGGGGCCGGGTGCACGTCCGCCGCTTTCGCGCCCTCGGCGGCCACGAGGCCGATCTGCTGGACGGCGTGCGAGCTATCGGGCGCGCGCCGGTGCGGCTGCTGGACGACCTGACGGCGCCTTGATCAGAGCGCGGCCAGCGCCGCCTCCGCCACCGCCAGGCAACTCGTCAACCCCGGCGACTCGATGCCGAACAGGTTGACCAGGCCCGCCACGCCATGCTCGCGCGGCCCCTGGATCACGAAGTCAGCCGCCGGCTCGCCGGGCCCGCTGATCTTGGGGCGGATGCCGGCGTAGCCTGCTTGCAGGGCGCCATCGGGCAGGCCGGGCCAGTACTTGCGCACCTCGGCGTAGAAGGCCTCGCCGCGCGCGGGGTCCACCAGGTAGTCGTCGGCCGCATCGACCCATTGCACGTCGGGGCCGAACTTGGCCTGGCCGCCCAGGTCCAGCGTCAGGTGCACGCCCAGGCCGCCGGGCTCGGGCACGGGGTAGATCAGGCGGCCGAAGGGCGCGCGGCCGGCCAGGGTGAAGTAATTGCCCTTGGCGAAGTAGGCCTTGGGCACGTGGCGCGCGTACAGCCCCTGCGTGCGGGCGGCAAGCAGCGGCGCGTGCAGGCCGGCGGCGTTGACGACGGTACGGGCGAGCAGCTCGGTACCTTCCTCGCCAACTACCACTTTGATAGCTGCCGGCGCTTGTCCCGCCTGCGCTGCAAGGCTTTTTACCTCTGAAAACACGGCCAGCATGGCACCGGCGTTCTCGGCGTCGCCCAGCAGGCTGAGCATCAGGCCGTGGCTGTCCACGATGCCGGTGGAGGGCGACAGCAGCGCGGCGTGGCAGGCCAGCTGCGGCTCCAGCGCCTGCGCCTCGGCGCGCGTGAGCAGGCGCAGGTCATCGACGCCGTTGGCGGCGGCACGCTGCTGGATGGCGCGCAGCTCATCGACCTGCGCGGCGCTGGTGGCCACGATCAGCTTGCCGCAGCGCTGGTGGCTGATGCCGCGCTCGGCGCAGTAGGCGTACAGCAGCTCCTTGCCCCGCACACACAGGCGCGCTTTCAGCGAGCCCTGCCGGTAGTAGATGCCGGCGTGAATGACCTCGCTGTTGCGCGCGCTGGTCTGGGTGCCGAAGGCTTCGGCGGCCTCCAGCACCATCACCTCGCGCCCGGCCTGCGCCAGGGCGCGCGCCACGGCCAGGCCCACCACGCCGGCGCCGATGACTACGGCATCCACTTGCTCCATGTTCACTCCTCGTCGTTGAATCCTTGGATCACGCGCACGGCGTTCTCGCCCAGTTCCGCCGCGGCGTAGCCACCCTCCAGGATGAAGGCGGTGGGCAGGCCCAGCCGCGCCAGCCGCCCGCCGAGGCGGGTGAAGTCGTCCTGCTGCAACTGGAACCGGCTGATGGGGTCGCCCGCGTAGGTGTCCAGCCCGAGCGAGACGACCAGCGCGTCGGGCCGGTGCTGCGCCACGCGGGCGCAGGCCGCCTCCAGTGCGTCGAACCACTGCGCCGCGCTGCTGCCGGCGGGCAGCGGCAGGTTCAGGTTGAAGCCGGCGCCCTCGCCCGCCCCGGTCTCGCCGGCGTGGCCCAGGTAGAAGGGGTATTCGGTGCGCGGGTCGCCGTGCAGGCTGACGAACAGCACGTCGGCCCGCTCGTAGAAGATGGCCTGGGTGCCGTTGCCGTGGTGGTAGTCCACGTCCAGCACCGCCACGCGCGCCGCGCCGCCGGCGCGCAGGGCCTGCGCCGCGACGGCCGCGTTGTTAACGAAGCAGTAGCCGCCCATGAAGTCCGGCCCCGCGTGGTGGCCGGGCGGGCGCGTGGCGCAGAAGGCGGCGCGCTCGCCATCGAGCAGCACCTGCGCGGCGCTGGCGGCGGCATCGGCCCCGGCCTTGGCGGCGGCCCAGGTGCCGGCGGCCAGGGGCGAACCGTTGTCCATCGAGTACAGGCCCAGCCGCGCGATGAAGTCGGCCGGCTCCACGTCGCTGCGCAGCGTGCGCACCGGCCACACGCTGGGGAAAGGTTGCACATCGACGTTGGCCGGGGAGCGTGCCAGCCACTGGTCCCACGCGGTGCGCAAAAAGTCGAGGTAGCGCGGCGCATGCACCTGCGCCAGCAGCGGCGTGCTGTCGGCCTCGGGCGCATGCAGGGCAAAGCCATGCGCGTGCAGCGCGGCGCGCACGTATTCGGCGCGCGAGGGGTTCTCGAAGCACGGCACGCGCTGGCCGCGGAAGAACTCGTCGCGCGGCGCGTGCAGGGCCTGCTGTTCGGCGTAGTAGATGCGCATGGGCGGGCTCGGTGGTGAGCGGCGCAGTATGGCACCGCGCATCGTCCCGGCCGACGCGCGGCGTAGGTGCGCGCTGACGCCGCATGGCCGCCGCGGCCTACCGCGCCAGCCCGGCCGCCTGCCTACAGTCTGGCTCACGGCACGGCAGCCGCCGTATCGCCGTCATCCACACGACCACCAGGAGCTACTTGATGAAGCTTTCCATCTCCCTCGTCACCCTCGCCGCCGCCAGCGCATTTGCCGGCAGCAGCTTCGCCCTCACCTCCCAGGAGGCGCGCGCTGAAAAGGACCGCATCGCCGCCGAATACAAGGCCGCCAAGAACCAGTGCAAGTCGCTGAGCGGCAACGCCAAGGACGTGTGCCAGGAAGAAGCCAAGGGCAACGAGAAGGTCGCCAAGGCCGAACTGCACGCGCGCGAGAAGCCCTCTGCCGAGCACCAGTACAAGGCCCGTGCCACGCGCGCCGATGCCGACTACGAAGTGGCGAAGGAAAAGTGCGACGACCAGTCGGGCAACGCCAAGGATGTGTGCAAGAAAGACGCCAAGGCCGCCCATGTCACGGCGCTGGAGAACGCCAAGGTGGCGAAGGCCGCTGCGCAGCCGGGCCAGCCCGCGACCGAGAAGGCCGCCCACGTGGCCGAGGCGCGCAAGGACGCCGCCGCCGAGAAGAACGAAGCCAACTACAAGGCCGCCGCCGAGCGCTGCGACGCGCTGGCGGGCGACGCCAAGGACAAATGCGTGGCCGACGCCAAGCGCGACTTCCACCAGAAGTGATGCCGCAGGCGTGCCGCGCGCCGCGGCACGGCCCAGTTACCCAGCCCGCCCGTGTGCGGGCCTTTCTTTTGGCCGCGCTCAGCGCAGCAGCGTGGCGCGCGGCGAGAAGCCGTGGTTCAGCGGCCCCACGCCGTGCCCGGTGGCGACCAGCGCACCCTCCTGGATGGCGTCCAGCACGTAGCTGTGCGCGGCCTCCACCGCCAGCGGCAGCGGCAGCTCCTGCGCCAGGAAGGCGGCGATGGCCGACGACAGCGTGCAGCCCGCGCCGTGCAGGTTGCGGGTGTCAGCGCGCGGCGCCTGGATGGCGTGCGGCTCGCCGCCGCGCGCCAGCAGCAGGTCCAGCACCTGCTCGCCCGGCAGGTGGCCGCCCTTCAGCAGCACGGCGCGCGCGCCCAGCTGCAGCAGCGCCTGCGCGGCGGCGGGCATCTCGTCGGCGGATGCCACGGGGCGGCCCAGCAGCAGCTCGGCCTCGTGCAGGTTGGGCGTGACGAGGGCGGCGCGCGGGAACAGCTCGGCCACCAGGGCCTGCGCGGCGGCGGGCTCGATCAGCCGCGCGCCGGTGGCCGAGACCATCACCGGGTCGAGCACCACACAAGGCAGCGCGTGGCGGTCGATGGCCTGCGCCACCGCGTGCACCACGGCCTCGGAGTGCAGCATGCCGATCTTGACCGCGTGCACGCCGATGTCGCCCACCACCGCGTCGATCTGGGCGGCGATGAACTCCGCCGGCACGCCGTGGATGCCGGCGACGCCCCGGGTGTTCTGCGCCGTCAGCGCGGTGATGGCGCTCATGCCGTAGCAGCCCAAGGCGGCGAAGGTCTTGAGGTCGGCCTGGATGCCCGCGCCGCCGCCGGAGTCGGAGCCGGCGATGGTCAGCACGCGGACGTATTGCTGCGGTCGTTCGGCGTCTTTCATGGGGTTACTGCCTGTGGAAAAACGATGATGCGGTCACTGTACGCCAAGCGAGGGGTGCGGCAGCGCCGGCACGGGCAGCGGCGGCGCGGCGCGGCCGGCTTGCAGCGCGGCCTGCCACGCCGGCACCGTCCGTGCCGGGTCGTCACCCAGGCCGCGCACCACGCACACGCCGCTGGCGCCGCTGCGCGCGGCCTCGGTCAACTGCTCGGGCGCCAGGATGCCGCCGATGGCGACCACCGGCACGCCGGCCATGTGCACCCACCAGGCCAGGTTGTCCATGCCCTGCGGCACCCAGGGCATGGCCTTGGTGAGCGTGGGCCAGACGGGGCCGCAGGCGGCGTACCAGGGGCGCAGGCCGCGCGCGCGGGCCAGCTCCCACAGGCTGTGGCTGCTGACGCCCAGCTTCAGGCCGCTGGCGGCCAGCTCGGCGCGGCCTTCAGAGCCCAGCGCTTGCAAATCTTCCTGACCCAGATGAACGGCGGGCGCGCGCAGCTCGGCGGCCAGGCGCCAGTGGTCGTTGACGACCAGCGTGGCGCCGGCGGCGTTGCAGGCGGCCAGGGCCTGCGCGACGGCCGCGCGCAGCGTGGCGTCGGGCGTCTTGATGCGCAGTTGCACCACGCGCACGCCAGCGGCAACCACTTGGCGCACGCGCTCGGCCGAGTCCACGATGGCGTACAGGCCGAGTTCGTTTTCAAGCGAAATCGGGCTCTGACGCGCGCCAGGCAAGCGCTGGCAGCTATCGAAATCAGAGTTTTCATCCCATGACAGGACAGGCATCAGATCGGCCTGCGTGCCGAAGCCGGCGCGTGCATGCACCGGCCCCGCGCCCTGCCCGGCCGCGTAGCCGTCGCGCAGCGCCTGCGTGGTCGCCATCTTGGCCAGCACCAGCGCGTCGGCCGGCACGAAGCCCAGCGCCAGCGCGCTGGCCGCGCTGGTGGCAAAAGTGCAGCCGGTGCCGTGCGTGTGCGGCGTGGCGTGGCGTGGCAGGGCGAGCCAGCCGCTGGCGTGCGCGGTGTCGATCCAGTCGAGCGCCCAGTCACCCTGGCCGGCGCCGTCGTCACCGCCGGTGATGCACACGGAAGTCGCGCCCAGCGCTTGCAGCCGCCGCGCCAGCTCGGGCGCATCAGCGCTGCCTTCATCAACACCTGCCAAACGCTCGGCCTCACGCCGATTCGGCGTGACGAGGGTGGCGCGCGGCAGCAGCAGTTCGCGGTACGCGGCCACGGTGTCGGCCGCCGCGAAATCGGCGCCGCTGCTGGCGCGCAGCACCGGGTCCACCACCAGGGCGACGGGGGAGCGCTCGCGCAGCCGATCGACCCAGCGTGCGACCACCTCGATCTGCGCCCGGCCCCCCAGCAGCCCGGTCTTGAGCGCGGCCGGCGGCAGGTCGGCCGCCAGCGCGGCCAGTTGCGCGTCGAGCACATCCGGCGCCACGGCGTCGATGTGCGTGACAGCCTGCGAGTTCTGCGCCGTGACGGCCGCCACCACCGGGCACAGGTGCACGCCGAAGGCCTCGGCCGCGCGCAGGTCGGCCGCCAGACCCGCGCCGCCGCCCGAGTCGTTGCCGGCGATGCTCCAGACGATCGGTTTTGCTCTGCTTTCGGTAGCTGCCGGCGCTGTCCCCGCCTGCGTCATGGCGCGTTTCCAATCAGGAAGGGATTGCCCGTGACCGGCGTGGTGGCGACGGCGAAGTCCTGACGCGCCATCACGCCCGCCCGGTACGCCGCGCGCCCGGCCTCGATGGCCTGGCGGAACGCGCCGGCCATGCGCACCGGGTCGGGCGACTGGCTGACGGCGCTGTTCAGCAGCACCGCGTCGTAGCCCATCTCCAGCGCCTGCGCGGCGTGGCTGGGCGCGCCGATGCCGGCGTCGACGATCAGCACCACGTCCGGCAGCCGCTCGCGCAGCGTGCGCAGCGCGAACGGGTTGATGAGCCCCTGCCCCGAGCCGATGGGCGCGCCCCAGGGCATGAGCAGCGGGCAGCCGGCGTCGAGCAGGCGCTTGCAGGTGACGAGGTCATCGGTGCAGTAGGGGAACACGGTGAAACCGTCCCTCGCCAACTGGCGCGCGGCCTCGACCAGTTCCAGCGGATCGGGTTGCAGCGTGTATTCGTCGCCCACCACCTCCAGCTTGACCCAGGGCGTGCCGTACAGCTCGCGCGCCATCTGCGCCAGCTGCACCGCTTCGCGCGCGGTGGTGCAGCCGGCGGTGTTGGGCAGCAGGCGCGCGCCCTGCGTGCGCAGGGCGGCGCGGATGATCTCGATGAAGCCGTTGTCGCCGGCCGCGCTGAGCTGGCGCTTGAGGCCCACGGTGACGATCTGCGTGCCCGAGGCGGCGATGGCGTCGGCCAGCACCTGGGGCGAAGGGTAGCCGGCGGTGCCGAGGAGGAAGCGGCTGGTCAGCTCGGCATCGCCGACGCGCCAGGAATCGTTGGAAGGTGTCATGGGGAATTCAGCCGCCCACGATGGGCTGGAACAGCAGCACCGCATCGCCCTCGCCCAGCACGCGCGCCGCGCGCTGGCCGCGCGCCACGAAGTCGCCGTTGACGGCGGTGCCGACGGCCTCGGGCGCGTGGCCGAGCTGTTCGACCAGTTGCGCCAGCGTGGTGCCGGCGGGCACGCGGTGCGGCTGGCCGTCGAGCTGGAGGGTGATATCTGCGGTATCGATCTTCATGAATGAAATAGGGCTCCAGCGCCCGTCCATCAAGCGCTGGCAGCTATGGGTTCAGGAGCAAACCCTTCGCTCGCCCAGCCATTGTCGCGCAGCGCCTGGTCCACCAGCGCGGGCGCCAGCAGCCAGCCGTGGCGGAACAGGCCGTTGATGCGCAGCAGGCACGGGCCGTGCTCGACGCGCGGGGCGTTGTCGGGCAGCGCGGGGCGCAGGTTCACGTCCAGCGCCAGGATGCGCGCCTCGGCCAGCGCGGGCACCACGCTGTGCGCGGCGGCCAGCAGCTCCACTACGCTGCGCAGGCTGGCGGGGCTGCGGTCTTCGGACTCGATCTCGCTGGCGCCCACCAGCACCACGTCGCCCGGGCGCGGCACCAGGTACACGCGGTGGCGCGGGTGCAGCAGGCGCACGGGGCGTTGCAGGCCGTGGCCGGGGGCGTGCAGCCAGGCGACTTCGCCACGCACGCCGCGCACGTCGAAGATGGGCGAGGCGTGCTTCGTCGCGTTCTCGCCGCGCACGTCGAGCTGCGGTCGCGCGCCGGTGCCGCGCACGTCGATCACCGCGTCGAAGGCCAGCACGCGGCCGTCGGCCAGCGCCAGCGTGCCGCCGCCCTCGCCTGCTTCCACGGCGCGCACCGGCTGGCGCCAGTGCCATTGCACGCCCTCTGCGGCGGCGTGCAGCGCAGCCAGCGTGGCGACGGTGTCGATCTGCCCCTCGCCCGGCAGCAGCCAGGCCTGCGCGGGGCCCTGCACGGCGGGCTCCAGCGCGCGCAGCGCGGCGGAATCGAGTGGCTGCACGCCCTCGGCGGGGCTCAGGACGCGCCACTCGGGCGTGGCGGTGGCGGCGCGCAGACGATCGAGCACGCGCTGGGCGGCGCCCGCGTCGGCGCGGTGCGCCACCATCAGGCTGCCCTGCGCGGCGAAGAACGGGTTGCCCGGCAGCGCGGCCGCGATGCAGCGCCACAGCGGCAGCGAGCGCCAGCCCAGCGCGGCCACGGCAGGCTCAGCGTTATCCAACTCGGCCAGCGGGCTCAGCATGCCGGCGGCGGTGAAGCCGGCGGCGGTGGGCAGGTAGGGCTCGGGCGCGCGGCTGCGCAGCACGCCCTCGGGCCCGGCGGCCGGGTCGAACACCGCCACGCGGTGCCCCGCGCGCGCCAGGCGCCAGGCCAGCAGGCGGCCGAGCAGGCCGGCGCCGGCGATGCCGATGTGCAGCGGCTCAGGCATGGTTTACTTCCAAAAACATAGCTGCTAGCGACCGTCCAGCAAGTGCTGGAGCACTGAATGGTTCATATCTTTTGAATCGGCACGTACATCTCACCGCCGCCGGCCTTGAACTCGCGCGACTTCTCAGCCATGCCCTGCGCGGCGAACTCACGCACCTCCTGCGTGATTTTCATCGAGCAGAACTTGGGGCCGCACATGCTGCAAAAGTGCGCCGTCTTGCTGCTGTCCTTGGGCAGGGTCTCGTCGTGGAAGTCGCGCGCGGTCTCCGGGTCCAGGCCCAGGTTGAACTGGTCTTCCCAGCGGAACTCGAAGCGCGCGTGGCTGATGGCGTCGTCGCGCGCGCGGGCCGCCGGGTGGCCCTTGGCCACGTCGGCGGCGTGGGCGGCGATCTTGTAGGCGATGATGCCCTGCTTCACGTCGTCGCGGTCGGGCAGGCCCAGGTGCTCCTTGGGCGTGACGTAGCACAGCATGGCGGTGCCCATCCAGCCGATCATGGCCGCGCCGATGGCGCTGGCGACGTGGTCGTAGCCGGGCGCGATGTCGATGGTGAGCGGGCCCAGGGTGTAGAACGGCGCCTCGTGGCAGTGCTTCAACTGCTCGTCCATGTTGGCCTGGATCATGTGCATGGGCACGTGGCCGGGGCCTTCGATCATGGTCTGCACGTCGTGCTTCCAGGCGGTCTGCGTCAGCTCGCCCAGGGTGCGCAGCTCGGCGAACTGGGCCTCGTCGTTGGCGTCGGCCGCGCAGCCGGGGCGCAGGCCGTCGCCCAGGCTGAAGCTCACGTCGTACGCCTTCATGATCTCGCAGATCTCCTCGAAGTGCGTGTAGAGGAAGCTCTCGCGGTGGTGCGCGATGCACCACTTGGCCATGATGGAGCCGCCGCGGCTGACGATGCCCGTCACGCGGTCGGCCGTCAGGTGGATGAAGGGCAGCCGCACGCCGGCGTGGATGGTGAAGTAGTCCACGCCCTGCTCGGCCTGCTCGATCAGCGTGTCGCGGAAGATGGCCCAGCTCAGGTCCTCGGCGATGCCGCCCACCTTCTCCAGCGCCTGGTAGATCGGCACGGTGCCGATGGGCACCGGGCTGTTGCGCACGATCCAGTCGCGCGTGGTGTGGATGTTGCGGCCGGTGCTGAGGTCCATCACCGTATCGGCGCCCCAGCGGATGGACCACACCAGCTTCTCCACCTCCTCTTCGATGCTGGAGGTGACGGCGGAGTTGCCGATGTTGGCGTTGATCTTCACGCGGAAGTTGCGGCCGATGACCATCGGCTCGATCTCCGGGTGGTTGATGTTGGCCGGGATGATGGCGCGGCCGCGCGCCACCTCGTCGCGCACGAACTCGGGCGTGATGCGCTCGGGGATGGTGGCGCCCATCGGGTTGCCACGCCGGCGCGCCTCTCGTTTGGCGTTGCCCAGCAGCTCCTTCGTCCACTCCAGGCGGCCGTTCTCGCGCAGGGCGATGTATTCCATCTCGGGCGTGACGATGCCCTGGCGCGCGTAATGCATCTGCGTGACGTTGGCGCCCGCCTTGGCTCGGCGCGGCTGGCGTTGAAGGCCGGCGGCCTCGCGGCGCAGCTGCTCGATGCGCTCGGCGTCGCGGCCTTCGTGCCTGCCGCCGTCATCGAGGATGTGGGCCAGGCGGCCCTCGTAGGCCTCGGTGTCGCCGCGTTCGGCGATCCAGCCGGCGCGCACCGGCGCCAGTCCTTCGCGCACGTTGATCACCGCCGCCGGATCGGTATACGGCCCAGAGGTGTCGTAGAAGGACACCCCGCGCCCGTTGGTCAGGCGCACGTCGCGCACCGGCACGCGGATGTCGGGGCGGCTACCCGCGATCACGCCCTTGGCGGACGCGGGCAGGGGTTCGCGCGTGAGCGCGAGCAACTGGGCGATCTTGTCGGGGGCATTCATCGGCGGCTCTCCTGCGGTGGTCCTTGAAGGGACTCCGGGGCCGCCTGCGCGGGCCGGCGCCGGGGCACCGCTCGCCTGTGGGCCTGCTCTTCCTTACGCCGGTACTAACCGGATCAAGTTGACGGGTTCGGCCTTCTCGACCATCTCAGCTCGCCTAGCGCGGGCACCCCGGAGTAGCGTGGATGATAAAGCCTCCCGCCGGCACGGCGCCCTACTCGTGGGAGCCCCGGAAAGCACGCTATAATGCAAGGCTTGTTCCCCGATAGCTCAGTCGGTAGAGCGCCGGACTGTTAATCCGTAGGTCCCTGGTTCGAGCCCAGGTCGGGGAGCCAAAAAACTCGAAGAAAAAGCACCTGAATCTCTCGATCCAGGTGCTTTTTTCTTGCCACCCGTCCTCGACATTCATGCCGCTACGCGCGGGCACGTGGACGACGGATTCGTGAAGCGAACCTCAGGACTCGGCCGTGAAGCCGATCCGCTTGACCAGCGGGCCCCAGCGCTTGCTCTGGGCGCGCTGCGACTCGGCCATTTCCTGCGGTGAAGACGGCGTGGCCACCAGCCCCAGCATGGCGAGCGAGTCGATCACCGACTTGTCCTGCAGCGCGGTGCGCAGCGCCTGGTTGGCGGCGTCGACGACCTGTGGCGGCGTGCGCGCCGGCGCGTAGAAGCCGAACCATTCCTCGCTGGTGAGCATCGGAAAGCCCTGCTCGCCAAAGGTCGGCACCTCGGGCGTGAACACCGTGCGCTGCGCGCCGGAAGTGCCCAGCAGGCGCAGCTTGCCGGCCTTGTAGTGCGGCAGCAGATCGCCCGTGGTGGTGAACATCACGGGAATCTGGCCGGCGACCACGTCGGCGATGCCAGGCACGGCACCACGGTAGGGCACCTGCACCAGCGGCAGTTGCGTCTCCAGGCCCAGCAGGGCGCCCAGGAAGTGCGAGGTCGAACCGGCCGCTGGCGAGCCGTAGCCCGTGTGCTGCGGGTTGGCCTTCACCCAGGCCACGTAGTCGGGCAGGCTCTTGACCGATGCCGGCACCATCGGCCCGACGGCCATGGCCTGCGTGGTGGTGGCGGCGATGCCCACCGGCGCGAAGTCGGCCACGGGGTCGTAGGGCAGCTTCTTGTAGACATACGGGAAGATGACCATGCACGAATAGGGTGTGCACAGCAGCGTCTGGCCGTCGGGCGGCGCGCCCTTCACGGCCGCGCAGGCGATCTGCCCGCCCGCGCCGGAGCGGTTGTCCACGATCGCGTTCTCGGCGAAATTGCCGCTGAACTTCTCGGCCACCCGCCGGGCCACCATGTCGGTGGTGCCGCCTGGCGCGAAGCCCACGATGATCTTGGTGGAGCGCAGCTTCTGCGCCCATGCATGCAAGGGCGCGAGCGAGGAGGCCGCTGCGGTGGCAGCGCCCACGGAGACGAAGTGGCGGCGAGTGAACATGGAAACTCCTAGCTTCTGGGTTGAGGGAAAGGGGTGCCAGCCTGGCCTCAGGCCGCGCAATAACCGCCATCCACCGGCAAGGTCACGCCCGTGATGCACGCGGCCTCGGACGAGGCCAGGAAGTGCACGGCATGCGCCACGTCGTCGGGATGGACAGTGCGGTTAAGCGGGACTCGTGCCAGGAATGCCGCCAGGGCCTGCGGATCGCTGCGCGTGCCTGCGGTCATCTCGGTGTCGGTGATGCCGGGCGCCACCGCGTTGACGCGCACGCCTGCGCTGCCCAGTTCGAGGGCCAGCGCCTGCGTCAGTTGCTTGACGCCGCCCTTGGACGCCGTGTAGGCCGCCGAGTTGCGGACCGCGACGAAGGCATGGATGGAGGCCACGTTGACAATGCAGCCGCGCGTGCGCCGCAACTGGGGCGCGAAGGCGTGGGCGGCATGGAAGCAGCCGTCCAGGTTCACGCTCAGCGTGCGGCGCCAGTGCCGCAGCGCGTCGGCATCGTCCAGCGCGCCGCGCAGCAGCACGCCGGCATTGCTCACCAGCACGTCGCAGGGGCCGATCTGGTCGTGTACGCGCGCCGCCAGCGCCTGCATGGCCTCGGCGTCGGCCACGTCCGCCACCATGCCGGCCACCTGCGCACCTTCCTGGCGCAGGGATTGGCTGGCATGGTGCAGCCGGGCCTCGTCGACGTCCACCAGCGCGACGTGCGCGCCGCCCCGCGCGAAGCGCCGGGCCACGGCCAGGCCGATGCCCTGGGCCGCGCCGGTGACCACCACCGTCCTGCGGGCGGGTGCTGCCGTCACGTCGTCACCCCGCCGCTCAGCCACGCAGGAAGGCCAGGGTGCGCACGCGCGCCTGCTCGGCCGCCGCGGCGTCGAAGTGCTCGCCGCCCGGGCGCGCGAAGGCGTGGTCGCAGCCGGCGTAGACGTGCGCCGGCATGCGCGCCTGCAAGGCCGCGCGCGCCAGGATGGTCTGCCGCGCCTCGGCCGGCACGAAGGCATCGAGCTCAGCGATGTGCAGCAGGCAGGGCGCCATCGTCACGCGCTCGGCGGGCAGCAGCTCCTCCAGGCCCACGCCGTAGTAGCTCACGGCGGCGCTGACCGGCGTGCGCAGGGCCATCATCACGGCCAGGCGGCCGCCGAGGCAGTAGCCCAGCGTGCTCACCTTCTCGCCGCGGCCCTGGGCCACGAACCAGGCGCGCGCCGCGTCCAGGTCGCGCACGGCGCGGTCCGGATCCATGCCCTGCATCAGGGCGACGCCCTGCTGGAACTGCGCGGGCTGCGCCGGGTCCAGGTCCACGCCGGCCTGCTGGCGCGCAAACAGGTCGGGGCACAGCACCTCGAAGCCTTCGCGCGCCCAGGCCTGGGCGGCTTCCTTCATGGCGGCGTTGATGCCGAAGATTTCCTGGATCAGCACCAGCGGCTGGCCCGTGCCCGTGGCGCTGGGCACATGCAGCGCCGGCAGCGCGAAGCCGTCGTCGGTCGTGAGCGTGATGATGTTCATGTCTGTTGTCCTCTGGATGTTGAAAAAACGGGCGCCTGGACGACGCCCCGGGTGCTTTGGATTTCGATGGAGATCAACCCCGGGTTGTGGATGGAGCGCACGTACTCGATGAGCGAGCCGTCGGCCGCATACAGCCAGGCCTGCACCTGCAAGCCCGGCGATCCCGCCGGCAGCCCGAGCGTGCGCGCCATCGGATCGCTCAGCGCGCAGGCGCTGATGCGGTGCCGGATGCTGTGCACGCCCAGCCCGTAGACCTGCTCGACCAGCGCGTACACCGAGTCCACCTCCTGGTCGAGGAAGGGGGCGATGCCGGCGTACTTGTTGTCGACAAAGACGGTGGTGCAGGTCGAGAGCGTGCTCACGCCCCGCAGGTGCCGCACGCCCTCGATGGCCAGCCAGTAGCCCGTGGCGCTGGCCACGCCGGCCAGCCCCTCGTCCGGCTCGCCCTTGACGGTGCGCATCCGGTCCACGCGCATCGCCGTCTGGCCGGCCAGGCGCAGGATCTGCTCCAGTCCGTCCATCTGCTGCACATAGGTCGTGCCCATGGCCTCGGCGATCACTTTGGTTCCTACCTTTCTGACGCGCTCGACCACACCCCCCTTCTCCAGGATGCCCAGGGCCTGGCGCAGCGTCACGCGGCTCACGCCGAGCTGCTTCGCCAGGTCCAGCTCCCTGGGGAGAATGGTGCCGACAGGCCACTCCCCGGACTGAATGCGGTCCAGCAGAGCGGCGCTCACCTGGCGGTAGAGCGGCGCCTGGCCCACTTTGGCGGAGGAGGTTTTGACCATGCCTGTCAATTTAGGTAGGAACCTAAATAATAAGTTGGAATCTAAAAAAGTGCAAGCGCCTCTCCGACCCCATGGGAATTCGACCTGCGCATGACCGCCCTCACTTAGTCGCCGTCCTCTCCGACGGCGACGGCGTGCTCGTGCGGATGCTCGGCGAAACGGGCGGCCCGAAACCGATCCCGCGAGGAAACTCCGGCGCGGCACGCCCGCCTGGCCCGATCCTTCGGCCAGAGCGAACCGGGATGCCTGGCGCCGTCAGCGGCCGTGCACCGACTGCAGATGCCCCTGCCGCGTCGCGGCGCCGGCGGCCGGCTCGCGGGCCGCTTCGGCGATGCCGGACAGGATGCCGCAGCGCTCGGCCGGCTGGGCGCTGGCACAGCGGCGGCGCAGGTCCTTCAGCTCGCGCTCCAGGCTGCGCAGCTCGGCGATGCGGCGCGACACGTGGCCGATGTGCGCGTCCAGCAGCGCGTTGACGTCGCCGCACTCGCTCTGCGGCTCGTCGCGGAAGCGCAGCAGCACGCGCACCTCGTCCAGCGACATGTCCAGGCCGCGGCAGTAGCGGATGAACTTCAGGCGCTCCATCTGGCCGGCGTCGTAGTCGCGGAAGTTGCCCCCGGTGCGCGCGGGGGCGGCCAGCAGGCCCTCGCGCTCGTAGTAGCGGATGGTCTCGACGGGCGTCGATGAGGCTTTGGCGAGTTCTCCGATCTTCATGGTCTTCAGTCTAGCCGCTTGACTCTGTAGCTGCTTCAGGTTTTCCAATAGGCTTCATGAACCAGCATGTGCATCACGACCACGCCGCCCACTGCCATTGCGCGCACCAGGCGCCGGGCAGCCCCGATACGGGTTACGGGCTGCGCCTGCGCATCCCGGCCATGGACTGCGCGGCGGAAGAAGGCGATATCCGCGCCGCCCTGCACGCCTTGCCCGGCGTGGCGCGGCTGCGCTTCGACCTGGGCGCGCGCACGCTGGGCGTGGACGCGCCGGCGGCGCGCTGGCCGGCGGTGATCGCGGCCGTCAAGGCAGCCGGCTTCGATGCCGAGCCGATCGGCGAGAGCGCCGCCGCCGGCCCCGACCGCGCCGCTCAGCGCAACGAGCTGATCCGCCTGGCCGCCGCCCTCGTGCTGGCCTGCGCGGCCGAGCTGCTGCACTTCTTCGCGCCCGACACCGCCGCCTGGCACGCGGCCGGCATGGCCGTGGCGGCGGTGGCGATCGCGCTGGCCGGCACGGCGGTCTTCCGCAAGGGGCTGCGCGCGCTGCTCGGCGGGCGGCTGAACATCAACGCGCTGATGACGGTGGCCGTCACGGGCGCGTTCCTGATCGGCCAGTGGCCCGAGGCGGCGATGGTGATGGCGCTCTACAGCCTGGCGGAACTGATCGAGGCGCGCGCCGTGCAGCGCGCGCGCAATGCCATCGCCAGCCTGCTGGCGCTCGCGCCCGCGCAGGCCGAGGTGGCGCAGCCCGGCGGCGGCTGGGCGCTGGTGGACGCACGCGCCGTGCCGGTGGGCGCGCGGGTGCGCGTGAAGCCCGGCGAGCGGCTGGCGCTGGACGGGCGCGTGCTGCGCGGCCAGAGCGCCGTCAACCAGGCGCCGGTGACAGGCGAGAGCCTGCCGGTGGACAAGGGGCCGGGCGACGAGGTGTTCGCCGGCACCATCAACGACAGCGGCGCGCTGGAGTTCGAGGTGACGCGCCCGGCCAGCGACACCGTGCTGGCGCGCATCATCAGCGCGGTGGAAGACGCGCAGGCCCAGCGCGCGCCCACGCAGCGCTTCGTGGACCGCTTCGCCGCCGTCTACACGCCAGCGGTGTTCGTGCTGGCGCTGGCGGTGGCGCTGGGCGGGCCGTGGCTGCTGGGCTGGAGCTGGCTGGCGGCGGCGTACAAGGCGCTGGTGCTGCTGGTCATCGCCTGCCCGTGCGCGCTGGTCATCTCCACGCCCGTCACCGTGGTCAGCGGGCTGGCGGCGGCGGCGCGGCGCGGCATCCTGATCAAGGGCGGCGCCTGCCTGGAGCAGGCGCGGCTGCTCAAGACCATCGCGCTGGACAAGACCGGCACCCTCACCCGCGGCCAGCCGGTGCTGGTGGCCGGCGTGGCGCCGGACGGTGCGGCGCCGTCGGCACACGTGGCCGGCATCGCGCGCGGGCTGGCGGCGCGCTCGGACCACCCGGTGTCCAAGGCCATCGCCGCCGGCCTGGCGCACGAGCCGCTGCCGGTCGATGACTTCGGCGCCCAGCCGGGGCGCGGCGTGCACGGCGTGGTCGGCGGCCAGCGCCACGTGCTGGGCAACCACCGCTGGATCGAGGAGCGCGGCCAGTGCAGCCCGGCCATCGAGGCGCACCTGGGCGAGCACCAGGCCCAGGGCCGCACCATGACGCTGCTGGCCGGCGACGACGGCGTGCTGGCGCTGTACGCCGTGGCCGACACGGTGAAGGACTCCAGCCGCCAGGCCGTGGCCGAGCTGAAGGCGCTGGGCGTGCTGCCGGTGATGCTGACGGGCGACAACCCCGCCACCGCGCGCAGCATCGCCGCGCAGGTGGGCATCGACCGCGTCGAGGCCGAGCTGCTGCCCGAGGACAAGCTGCGCGCCGTCGAGCAGCTGGCCAAAGACGGCCCGGTGGGCATGGTGGGCGACGGCGTGAACGATTCGCCCAGCCTGGCGGCGGCGGCCATCGGCTTCTCGATGGGCGGCGCCGGCACCGACGCCGCCAGGGAAGCGGCCGACGTGCTGATCATGGACGACGACCTGCGCAAGGTGCCGGAGACCATCCGCCTGTCGCGCCGCACGCACGCGGTGCTGGTGCAGAACATCGCGCTGGCGCTGGGCATCAAGGCGGTGTTCCTGCTGCTGGCGCTGCTGGGCAATGCCAGCATGTGGATGGCGGTGTTCGCCGACATGGGCGCCAGCCTGCTGGTGGTGTTCAATGGGCTGCGGCTGTTGCGCACCCGCGCCTGAGTCAAGCCAGATCGAACACCGCCATGCTCTCCACATGCGCCGTGTGCGGGAACATGTTGACCACGCCGGCGGCCGTGCAGCGGTAGCCGGCCTGGTGCACCAGCAGGCCGGCGTCGCGCGCCAGGGTGGCGGGGTTGCAGCTGACGTAGACGATGCGGCGCGGCGGTTGCCAGGCGTCAGCGCCGGGGGGCAGCGGCTCGGCATCGTCAGCGCCGATGCGCGCCTGGTGGATGGCGGCCAGCGCCTTGACCAGGGCGAAGGCGCCCTCGCGAGGCGGATCGACCAGCCAGCGGTCGGCCGTGCCGTCTGCCACCAGTTGCGCGGCAGTCATGTCGAACAGGTTGCGTGCTGCGAATTCGGTAGCTGCCAGCGCACGCCAGGCGGGCGCTGGAGCCTGATTTCTTTCAAAATTCTGGCGCGCGCGGGCGACCAGCGCGGCGCTGCCCTCCACGCCCAGCACGCGGCCGGCGCGGGTGGCGATGGGCAGGGTGAAGTTGCCCAGGCCGCAGAACCAGTCGATCACGCGCTCGCTTTTCTGCGCATCCAGCAGGCGCAGCGCGCGGCCGACCAGCACGCGGTTGATGTGCGGGTTGACCTGGGTGAAGTCGGTCGGCCTGAAGGGCATGGTGATGCCGAACTCGGGCAGCGCGTAGGCCAGCTCCGGGCCGCCTTCGTCGAGCAGGTGCACGGTGTCGGGGCCCTTGGGTTGCAGCCACCACTGCACGCCGTGCGCGGCAGCGAAGCCGCGCAGGGCCTGCACGTCGCGCGGCGACAGCGGCTCCAGGTGGCGCAGCACCAGCGCGGTCACCGCGTCGCCGCAGGCCAGCTCGATCTGCGGGCAGGTCTCGCGCGCGTCCATGCCGTGGACCAGCGCGCGCAGCGCCGGCAGCAGCGCGCTGACGTGCGCGGGCAGCACGGGGCATTCGCGCATGTCGGCGACGTAGCGGCTCTTGCGCTCGTGGAAGCCCACCAGCACCTCGTCCTTCTTGACCACGTAGCGCACCGACAGGCGCGCGCGGTAGCGGTAGTGCCAGGCCGGGCCTTCGATGGGGCGCAGGATCAGCCCGGGCTGCACCTTGCCCAGGTGCCACAGGTTGTCTTCCAGCACACGCTGCTTGACGGCGACCTGGGCCGACGGATCGAGGTGCTGCATCTTGCAGCCGCCGCAGGCGCCCTGGTGCAGGCCGAAGTGCGGGCAGCGCGGGCGCACGCGCTGGCTGCTGGGGCGGTGCACCGCCGTCAGCGTGGCGGCCTCCCAGTTGTTCTTGCGCCGGTGCACCTGGGCCGACACCAACTCGCCGGTGAGCGCGCCGTCGATGAACACCACCTTGCCGTCGGGCCGGCGCGCGATGCCCTGGGCCTCGATGTCGAGCGAATCGACGTGCAGCCAGCCTTCGGGCAGGTCGGGGGCGCCGGACTCTGGGTTCATGGTCAAACCTAGAAACGGCAGTTGAACGCGCTCGCCAGTGCCGTGATCGGCGTGCCAGGCAAGGCGTGAGGACGCGGCAGGCTCGCGCCTGCAAGGACGAGCAACGCCGCATGGCGCGGCGAGCGCGGTGCTGGCGAGTGCGTAGCGCTCTCACCCCACAGGTGAGGGTGAACGAAGCAGCGAAAGTCAATGTCCATGCGGCTCTCGTGAGGATGACAAGCGGTCAACTGCCGTTTCTAGGTTGCTCGGCCTCCAGCGCCCGTGGGACAAGCACCGGCAGCTATCAAAACAGTAGTTATTCAACACAACGGGCGCCGCCAGGGCGCCCGTCGCTGCGTTGCACGGAGGCTTTCAGCGCGAAGGCAGGTAGCGCGACGGATCGACCGGCTTGCCCGAGCGGCGGATCTCGAAGTGCAGCTTCACGCGGTCGGCGTCGGTGGAGCCCATCTCGGCGATCTTCTGGCCTTTCTTCACCGTCTGGTCTTCCTTGACCAGCAGCGTCTGGTTGTGCGCGTAGGCGGTAAGGAAGGTGTTGTTGTGCTTGAGGATGATCAGGTTGCCGTAGCCGCGCAGGCCGGCGCCGGCATAGACCACGCGCCCGTCGGCCGCGGCCACCACCGGGTCGCCCGCCTTGCCGGCGATGGACAGGCCCTTGTTCTTGGCCTCGTCGAAGCGGGCCACCACGGCGCCGCTGGCGGGCCAGATGAACTCCACGTCGTCGGCGCCGGCCGAGGGCGGCGCGGGCGACGGCGCGGGTGCAGGTGCCGGCGCGGGCGCGGCGGCCACCACGCCCGGCGTGGTCTGCGTGGCCACCGGCACCGGGGCCGATGCGGCCGCCCGGGGCGGCACCGGCGCAGGCGTGCCGGCGGTGCGCGGCAGTTCGGCCGGCGCCGCCGTGCCGCCGGCGGGCGGCACCACGCGCAGCACCTGGCCGACCTCGATGGCGTTCGGGTTCTCCAGGCTGTTCCAGCGCACGATCTCGCGCCAGGGCTGGTTCACCTCGGTGGCGATGCGCATGATGGTGTCGCCCTGGCGCACCGTGTAGTAGCCGGGCTTGCCGGCGTTCTCGGCGCCGGGCAGCGTGGCCGGGTCGATGGCGGGGCGGTCGCCCAGGCCGGCGGTGGTGCCGGCGGCCATGCCGCGGTCTTCCACGGGCGCCCGGTTGACCGAGGTGGACGAGCACGCGGACAGAACCGCGGCCGCCACCAGCGGCATCCAAATCCAAGCCTTGCGGCCGGTCAATTGCATAAATACTTCCCTAAACGACGGCACTACGCGACCCCTGATTTTAAGGGCACGAAGTTGACGGCTTCCAGAACGGTCTGCCGCACGCCCTGGCGCGATTTGTCGATGACGATCAGCGCCTGCTGTCCGCTGCTCGTGGCCACCGGCGCGACGATGCGCCCGCCGTGGGCGAGCTGGTCGATCCAGGCCTCGGGCACCGCCTCGCCGCCGGCGGCGGCGATGATGCCGGCGTAGGGCGCGCCCTTGGCGAAACCCGCCATGCCGTCGCCCAGGATCAGGTGCACATTGGCGATGCGCAGCGGGCGCAGGTTGGCGCGCGCCTTCTCGTGCAGGTCGCGCAGGCGCTCGATGCTGTAGACCTCGCTGGCCAGCTGGCCCAGCACCACGGCCTGGTAGCCGCAGCCGGTGCCGACGTCCAGCACGCGGCCCAGACGGCCGTCCTCGCCACGCAGGCCGCCCTGCATCAGCAGCTCGACCATGCGCGCGACCACGCTGGGCTTGGAGATGGTCTGCCCCAGGCCGATGGGCAGCGCCGTGTCTTCATAGGCCTGCGGCACCAGGGCCGGATCGACGAAGCGGTGGCGGTCCACCGCGCCCAGGGCGCGCAGCACCTGGGCGTCCTGGATGCCCTCGGCCGCCAGCAGTTGCACCATGCGCGCGCGCGCCGGCACGGCGTCGCGCACGGGCGCGGCGGGGACGGGCCCGGGCGGGCTCGCGGGCGCCGGGGCGCGCGGCGCCGGCCTGGGGCTTTGCCCTAAGTCGATGCGGGCCGGGAAGCCCGGGCGCTGCGGCGGCGCGGCCATCAGCCCCCTCCTCCGCCCGCCAGCATGGCCTGCAAGCCCTGCGACCAGTAGGCCAGCGCGTCGCGGTCGGTCAGGTCCACCTTCAGCGGGGTGATGGCGACGTGGCCGGCGGCGGTGGCGTGGAAGTCCGTGCCCTCGGTGGCGTCGGCGGCGGCGCCGGCGCTGCCGATCCAGTACATGGTGTCGCCGCGCGGGCTCTGCATGGTGATGACCTTCTCGGCCGCGTGGCGGCGGCCCAGGCGGCAGATGCGCGGGGCCTTGAGCTGATCCGCCGGCAGGTTGGGAATGTTGACGTTCAGCAGCCAGGGCCGCCCGCCGTCGAGCTGGTGCCGGCCGATGCGCCCCACCAGCCGCGCCGCCACCTCGGCGGCGGCGTCGATGTGGTGCCAGCCCTTCTCGATCTGCGAGAACGCGATGGCCGGAATACCGAACAGGTAGCCCTCCATCGCCGCGCCGACGGTGCCGGAGTAGATGGTGTCGTCGCCCATGTTGGCGCCGTTGTTGATGCCCGAGACCACCAGGTCCGGCCGGTAGTCCAGCAGCCCGGTGAGCGCGATGTGCACGCAGTCGGCCGGCGTGCCGTTGACATAGCGGAAGCCGTTGGCGCCCTGGTGCACGTACAGCGGCGCGTTCAGCGTCAGCGCGTTGGACTTGGCGCTGTTGTTGTGCTCCGGCGCCACCACCTCCACCTGCGCGCCGGGCAGCGCCCGCAGCGCCCGGTGCAGGGCCGCGAGGCCGGGGGCCTGGTAGCCGTCGTCGTTGCAGAGCAGGATGTTCATGGGCGGAGGCAGTTGCAACCGATTGTAGGGGCCCCCCTCGTCACGCCTGGGACAAGCCCGGCCGCGCGCGGCCGCCTATGATCGCCGCCATCTTTTCCCGACCCTCACCAGGAGAATCACCGCATGCACGCATGGCTCTGCGAAAACCCCGTCGGCGTCGACGCCCTGACCTGGAAGGAGCTGCCCACGCCGCAGCCCGGCAAGGGGCAGGTGCTGATCCGCATCCAGGCCGCCAGCCTGAACTTCCCCGACCTGCTGATCGTGCAGAACAAGTACCAGATGAAGCCCGAGCTGCCCTTCGTGCCCGGCTCCGAGTACGCCGGCGTCGTCGAGGCCGTGGGCGAAGGCGTGACCACGCTGAAGGTCGGCCAGCCCGTGGCCTGCCTCTCGGGCACCGGCGGCTTCGCCACCCACACGCTGGCGCCGGCCGCGCTGTGCATGCCGCTGCCGCCGGGCTTTCCGCCGGCCGACGCGGCGGCCTTCATCATGATCTACGCCACCAGCCACCACGCGCTGATGGACCGCGGGCAGCTCAAGGCCGGCGAGACCGTGCTGGTGCTGGGCGCGGCCGGCGGCGTGGGCATGTCGGCGATCCAGATCGCCAAGATCGCCGGCGCGCGCGTGATCGCCGCCGCCTCGTCGGCGGAGAAGCTGGCCTTCTGCAAGCAGCTCGGCGCCGACGAGACCATCAACTACGCCACCGAGGACCTGCGCGAGCGCCTGAAGCAGCTCACCGGCGGCAAGGGCCCCGACGTCATCTATGACCCCGTGGGCGGCGACTACACCGAGGCCGCGTTCCGCTCCATCGCCTGGCGCGGGCGGCTCCTGGTGGTGGGCTTCGCGGCGGGCGACATCCCGGCGCTCAAGATCAACCTGGCGCTGGTCAAGGGCGCCAGCATCGTGGGCGTGTTCTGGGGCGACTTCGCGCGCCGCGAGCCGCAGGCCAACGCCGCCATGATGCAGGAGCTGGCCACCTGGTACATGCAGGGCAGGATCAAGCCGCAGATCGACGCCCAGATGCCCATGAGCGAGCTGAAGGCCGCCTACGCCCGCATGGGCTCGCGCGCCGTCAAGGGCAAGCTGGTGCTCGTCAATTGATAGCTGCCGGCGCCCGTCAGTCGGGCGCTGGCGCCATTTTTCATTCATGAACTTGACGCGGCGACCGGGTGCGCCACAATCCCGCGCATGAAGCTCCTCGCCTCCCCCTGGGCATGGCCGGCGGTTCTCCTGGCCGGCATCGCGCTGGCGCTGCCCGCCGGCGCGCAGCAGATCCGCCGCTGGGTGGACGAGCGCGGCGTCGTGCACTACAGCGACGCGCCGCCACCGCCCGGCGCCCGCGCCGCCGCCGAGATCGCGCCCGTGCCGCCGCCCACCGCCGCCGAAAAAGCCGCGGCCGACCAACGGATGCGCCAATACCGCGAGCTCCTGGCGCAGCAGCCGGCTTCAGCCGCCTCGGCCGCTTCAGCCGCTTCAGCCGCCTCGGCCCCGCGCGCCGCCGCCGCGCCGCGGGACAACAGTTGCGCCGGCCAATGGGCGCGCTACAACGCCGCCTACGCCTGCATGAACCCCTACCGCATGGTCGACGGCCGCCTGCGGCCCGAGGCGTTCGACAAATGCCCGGTGGTCACGCAGCCGCAGTGCCCGGCGCCATGAAGCCCGTGAAGCGTTTCCGCTGAAGCCCCGTCATCACCGCGCAGGCGGAGATCCAGCCACGCCCCGTCCAAGCCCCTGGATCCCCGCCTGCGCGGGATGATGGGTGAAGGCGCTGTGATATCGATTTGATAGCTGCCAGCGCACGGCTGGCGGGCGCTGGAGCCATTTTTCACCTGAATCTACTGCCCCGCGAGCCGGGCCGACGCCAGCGCCGCCGCGTCCACCACCAGCCGCGCCAGATCGCGCACGCCCTTCTTGCGGATGCGCTCGGCCGGCCCGGAAATGCCCAGCGCCGCGATGACGCGCCCGCCCGCGCCCCGCAGCGGACTGGCGATGCCCCACACGCTGGCCCGCCACTCCCCGCGGTTGACGGCGAAGCCCTGGCGGCGCACGCGCTCCAGCGCCAGCGCCAGCGCCGCCGTGTCGGGCGCGGTACTCGGCGTGTAGGCGTGCAGCGGCCGCACCGACAGCAGCGACGAGGCGGCGGGCTCGTCGCGCCAGGCCAGCAGCACCTTGCCGGTGGCCACGCAGTACGCCGGCGCCCGCCCGCCGACGGTGGAGTAGGCCCGCACCGGCTCGGGGCTGTCGAGCTTGTCGATGTAGATCACCTCGTCGCCGCTCAGCACCGACAGGTGCACCGTCTCGTTGCTCTGCGCCAGCAGCTGGCGCATCGCCGGCGCCGCCGCCTCGCGGAAGTCCAGCCGGTGCAGCGCGCGGGCGCCCAGCTCCCAGATCTTCAGCGACGCGCGGTAGCTGCCGCGCTCGCCGTCCCTCACCACGTAGCCCAGCTCCACCAGCGCCTGCAGCAGCCGGTGCACGTTGCTGCGGCCGAGCTGCAGTTCGGCGGCCAGCTCGCTGATGCCGGCGGCGCCGTCGCGCGCCGACAGCACTTCGAGCAGCTGAAGGCCCTTGACCAGGGTGTTGTTCATGTTTTCGTCTCCTCGCTCCGGCGCGTGGGCGCCACGCCGGCCGTTCTGAATTATGGAAAGATAGCGCTCGAATACGGAACGCTCTACCATCCGCCGCCGGCCGGATTCCGATTCCCGGGAAAGACACCATGAACACATCCAACGGCCCTTTGTCGGGCGTCAAGGTCGTGGAATTCTGCCAAGTCGCGGCAGGACCATTCTGCGGCATGCTGCTGGCCGACTACGGCGCGCAGGTCGTCAAGATCGAGCCGCCCGAGGGCGACACGCTGCGCCAGTGGCCGCCGATCCACGACGGGGATTCGGAGAATTTCGCCTCGCTCAACCGCGCCAAGCAGTCCATCGCCCTGGACCTGAAGAACCCCGCCGACCTCGAAGTGGCCCGGCGCCTGGTGCTGGAAGCCGACGTGCTGGTCGAGAACAACCGCGCCGGCGCCATGGAACGCCTGGGCCTGGGCTGGTCGTGGTGCCGCGCGCACAAGCCGGCGCTGATCTACTGCGCCATCTCGGCCTACGGGCAGGACGGCCCGCGCGCGGGCGAGGGCGGCTTCGACCTCACCATGCAGGCGGCCGCCGGCGTGATGAGCGTCACCGGCGAGCCCGAAGGCGCGCCGGTGAAGTGCGGCGTGCCGATCTCGGACTTCACCGCCGGGCTGTACGCGGCGTTCTCCATCGCCGCCGCGCTGGCCCGGCTGCGCGCCGACCCGGCCGGCGGCGGCTGCCACATCGACGTGCCCATGTTCGCCACCACGCTGGCGGTGGGCGCATTGCAGACCAGCGAGTACTTCGGCACCGGCCGCAACCCGCGCCGGCTGGGCTCCGCGCACCCGCGCAACGCGCCTTACCAGGCGTTCCGCTGCGCCGATGGCTGGTTCGCCATCGCCGCCGGCAACCAGAAGCTGTGGCGTGCGGTCTGCGCGGTGACCGGCCTGCCGCAGCTGCTGGACGACCCGCGTTTCGCCACCACGGCGCTGCGGGCGGAGCACCAGGCGGCGCTGAAGGATGTGCTCGAAATCCGCTTCGCCGACAGCGGCGCGGACGACTGGGTCGGCCGCTTCGCCGCCGCGGGCGTGCCCTCGGCGCCGATCAACGGCTTCGCCGAGGCCCTGGCCGACCCGCAGGCCGAGCACCTGCAACTGGTCCGGCCCATGAAGCTGCCCCACGGCCGCGACACCCGCACCGTGGCCTGCCCGGTGCGCTTCGACGGCGCGGTGCTGCCCGTGGACACGCGCCCGCCGGCACTGAACGAGCACGGCGCCGCGCTGCGCGGCACGGCGCCGACGGAGGCCGCCCGATGACCGCCTTGGCGCCGCTGCGCGACTTCGTGGTCGAGGCCACGCGGCTGGCCGATCGGCGCCTGCCCGAGACCGGGCAGGTGGAGGCCATGCGCGCCCTGCTCGCCCGTCTGGTCGCCGCCGACGGCTGGCTGCCCGAAGCCTGCGCCCAGCCGCACCCCGAGCACTACCAGCAGCACCTGCTGCACTGCGACCCGCTGGAGCGCTTCAGCGTGGTCAGCTTCGTCTGGGGCCCCGGCCAGCGCACGCCCATCCACGACCACCAGGTGTGGGGCCTGATCGGCATGCTGCGCGGCGCGGAGACCGGCCAGCGCTTCCGCCGCGACGCCGGCGGCGCCCTGCACCCCGAGGGGCCGCCGGCGCGCCTGGCGCCGGGCGACATCGAGATGGTGTCGCCAGCCACCGGCGACATCCACCAGGTGGCCAACGCCTTCGACGACCGCGTCTCCATCAGCATCCACGTCTACGGCGCCAACATCGGCGCCGTGGCGCGGCACGTCTTCGATCCCGCGACGGGTGCGCCCCGGGCCTTCGTCTCGGGCTACTCGTCCACGCCGGTGCCCAACCTGTGGGACCGCTCCAGCCAGGTGCGGGCAGGTCTATGAACGACACCCCCCTGCTGCGCCGGTCCACCGCCGAGGGCGTGACCACCGCGACGCTGGCCCGGCCCCAGCGCGGCAACGCCCTGTCCGAGGCGCTGGTCGAGCAGTTGATGGACGCGGTGGCCGATGCGGCAGCCGATGCGTCCGTCCATACCCTGGTGCTGCGCGGCGAGGGCCCGCATTTCTGCACCGGCTTCGACCTGGGCGCCGACGCGGACGCCGCGCCGGACGGCGCCGCCGCGCGCGACGGCCCGCTGCTGTGGCGCTTCGCGCGCGTCGAGCAACTGCTCGGCGAGCTGTGGCACGCGCCGCTGCGCACCGTCGCCGTCGCGCAGGGCCGCGCCTGGGGCGCGGGCGCCGACCTGTTCGCCGCCTGCGACCTGCGCTACGCCGTGCAGGGCGCCGAATGGCGCTTTCCGGGCGCCGGCTTCGGGCTGGTGCTGGGCACGCGGCGGCTGGCGCGGGTGGTGGGCGAAGCGGTGGCACTGGACTGGGTGGCGCACGGCCGCCGGATCGAGTGCGGCGAAGCGCTGGGCCGCGGGTTCGCCACCGCCGTCGTCCCGGCCGCCGGCGATGCCCAGGCCCCGATCCCGCCGCTGGCCGTGGACCGCGCCACCTACGCGCGCCTGAAGGCCGCGACGCGCCCCGACCGCCGCGACGCCGACCTGGCGGCCCTGGTCCGCTCGGCCTGCCGGCCCGGCCTGGCCGAGCGCGTGCGGGCCTACCGGCGCCGGCGGCAGGACACGCTCAGATAGACCGGATCGCCCCCCCAAGAACGAATCGCAGGAGACACCCATGGACGACGACACCTGACCAGCGCCCTTCACGGACCGGCGCGTCGGCGAAGGTTTCCGTGCATAAGCAAACAACTAAGGGATCGTTCCCTTCGGCGGCGGCGATGGCCATCATCGCGCCCCTCGATGTTCCCCAACGAAAGGTTCGACTGACATGGAAAAACCCCAACGCCTGCGACTGGCCCTGCCCCTGGTGCTGGCAGCCCCGCAGCTCCTGCTGGCACCCGGCGCGCGGGCGCAGGGCAGCTGGCCCTCGGCCCCCATCCGCCTGGTGGTGCCCTTCCCGCCCGGCGGCTCGTCGGACATCCTGGGCCGGCTGGTCGCCGAGCACCTGGCCAGGCGGCTGAACGCCAACATCTTCGTCGACAACAAACCCGGGGGCACGACCCAGATCGGCACCGAGCTGGTGGCCAATGCGCACCCCGACGGCTACACGCTGCTGCTGGCCTCCGCCTCCAGCTTCACCGCGCTGCCCAACCTGCGCAAGCTGAACTACGGCATCGGCAGCTTCGAGATCGCCGGCGGCGTGGCCGACTACATCGCCGTGATGGCGGTGCGCAAGACGCTGCCCATCGAGAACGTGAAGCAGTTCGTCGAGTACGCCAGGCAGAACCCCGGCAAGCTCTCCTTCGGCTCGGCCGGCGAGGCGTCGGCGGGCCACGTCTACGGCCTGACGCTGGCGCGCGACACCGGCATTCAGGTGCTGCACGTGCCCTTCAAGGGCTCGGTGGCCGCCGTCAACGCGCTGGTGGCCGGCGAGATCGACTTCATCATCGACGGCGCGGTGACCCCCATGGTCAAGGCCGACCGCGTGCGCCCGCTGGCTACGCTCTACAGCCGGCGCCACCCCGACCTGCCCCAGGTGCCGACGCTCGGCGAGGCCGGCTTCGAGATCACCGGCACGAGCGCCTCGGGCTGGGGCCTGCTGGCGCCCAAGGGCACGCCCCAGGCCATCCTGTCGCGGCTGTCCGACGCGCTGCGCCAGGTGCTGGAGCAGAAGGACGTGCAGGACGCATTCGTGCGCGCCAACTCCATCGCGTCCTGGCAGGCGCCGGACGCCTTCCGCAAGGCCCTGGAGGCCGACCGCAAGACCTACGCCGAGCTGCTGCCCGCCATCGGCATCCGGGGCAACTGAAGGAGCACCGATGACCGATTCCGCGACCCGTGGCGTGAAGCCCCTGCAGACCGTGCGCGAGATCCTGCACCCCACCGCCGTCGCCATCGTCGGCGCGTCCGGCGACGAGCAGAAGTGGGGCGGCCGCCTGCTGCGCTACATGCTGCGGCACCGGCACGACGGCCCGCTCTACCCCATCAACGCCCGCGCCAAGGAGCTGATGGGCCTGCCCGCCTACGCCTCGCTGCGCGACTGCCCCGGCCCGGTTCATCTCGCCATCCTGCTGGTGCCGCGCGAGCACGTGCGCGCGGCCGTCGAGGACTGCGTGGCCAAGGGCGTCGGCTGCGCGCTGTGCATCACCGCCGGCTTCGCCGAGACGGGGCCCCAGGGCCGCGCCGACGAGGAGGAGCTGGTGGCCGTCGCGCGCGCCGGCGGCGTGCGCCTGATCGGCCCCAACTGCATGGGCCTGATGAACGCCCACCACGGCCTGTGCGCCACCACCGGCGTGGTCATGGGCACCATCGGGAAGCTGCCCGCCGGCGGCATCGGCATGGCCAGCCAGAGCGGCGCGCTGATGGGCGCGATGATCTCGCGCGGCATCGACATCGGGGCCGGCTTCTCCTCCACCGTCTCGGTCGGCAACCAGGCCGATCTGGACCTGAACGACTTCTTCGAATACCTGATCGACGACCCGAAGACGGACGTCATCACCCTGTACATGGAGGGCGTGAAGGACGCGCCGCGCTTCACCGCGCTGCTGGCCCGCGCCGCCGCCGCGGGCAAGCCCGTGTGCATCGCCAAGTCCGGCCGCAGCGAGGCGGGCGCCAAGGCCGCCGCCTCGCACACCGCCAGCCTGGCCGGCGCCTGGCCCGCGTTCGAGGCCACCTGCCGCCGCTGGGGCGTGTACCTGTTCGAGACCATCTACGACCTGCTCCAGGGCGCGCTGCTGCTGCAACGCGGCAAGCGCGCCACCTCGAACGCGGTGGCGGTCTTCTCCGGCTCGGGCGGCGGCGGCGCGCTGCTGACCGACGGGCTGGAGGCGCACGGGCTCGTGCTGCCCGAGCTGTCCGAGGCGACGCGGCAGGCCGTGGCCGCCGTGCTGCCGGCCACGCACCGGCAGCTGCCGTTCGACTTCGGCATGCTCAACCATGCGGCGCCGCCCGATCCCGAGGTGGCTGGCGGCGCCATCGGCATCGCGCTCGACCGGGCCCTGCGCGACCCCGCCGTCGGCGCCGGCATCCTGCTGCTGACCACGCAGCCCGGCCAGGAGCGGGTGGTGGAGGCTGCCGTGGCCGCCGCCGACCGCTCGGGCAAGCCGCTGCTGTTCGTGCAGGGCGCCGGCAACCACGGCGAGGTGGCGCGCCGCATGCTGCGCGAGGCCGGGCACGGCTACTTCGACAGCCCGCACGACGCGCTGGCGGTGGCGGCCGTGCTGGCCCACCGGGCCGAGCCGGAGCCCGTGGCGGCGCCCGGCGCGCCCGTCGCCCTCCCCGCCGGCCTGCCGGACGGCTTTCTCACCGAGCCCGAGGCGCGCCGGCTCATCGAGGCGGCCGGCATCCCCACCACGCCCTGGCGCTTCGCCCCCGACGCCGACGCGGCCGTGCGCGCCAGCCACGAGCTGAAGGGGCCGGTCGCCGTCAAAGCGGTCAGCGCGCGCATCGTGCACAAGAGCGACGTCGGCGGCGTCAAGCTCAACCTGCAGGGGGACGACGCCGTGCGCGCAGCGTGCGGCGACATCGGCGAGGCCGCCCGCGCCGCCGGCGTGGACCGGCTGGACGGCTACCTCGTCACCGAGATGTGGCGCGCCGACGCCGAGCTGATCCTCGGCGTGCAGCACGACCCCGACTTCGGCCCCTTCGTGATGGTGGGCGCCGGCGGCGTGCTGGTGGAGCTGATGAAGGACGTGCAGCTCGCCCCCGCGCCCGTGTCCCATGCCGCCGCGCTGGCCATGCTGCACCGCCTGCGCAGCCTGCCCCTGCTGACCGGCTACCGGGGCCGCCCCGCCGCCGACCTGAACGCCATCGCCGACGTGGTGGTGCGGCTCGGCGAACTGGCGCTGGCCTCGCGCGGGCGCCTGCGCGAGCTGGACATCAACCCGCTCTTCGTCGCCGGCGGCCGCGTGGCCGCCGCCGACGCCCGCGCCACCCTGGCCCCTTGACTCAAGACCAACAGAGGAACCCCTTCATGAGTGCCACCACCTACGAATCCAAAGACGGCGTCGCGCTGATCACCATCAACCGCGCCGAGGCCCGCAACGCCATCAACAACGAGGTCGTGCAGGGCCTGGCCGCCGCCTGGCAGCGCTTCGCCGCCGGCGACGACCGCGTGGCCGTGCTGGCCGGCGCCGGCGACCAGGCCTTCTCGGCCGGCGCCGACCTGCGCGACATGCCCAAGGACATCTGGCGCGCCATGCCCAACTTCGCGGTGCGCTGCGACAAGCCCATCATCTGCGCCGTCACCGGCTTCGCCGTCGGCGCGGGCTCCACCTTCGTCATGCTGGCCGACCTGGCGGTGGCCGAGGAGCAGGCCAAGTTCATCTACCCCGAGGCCAAGATCGGCGCCTTCGCCGGCGTGATGGCGGGCTTTCCGCCGCGCATGCAGTACAAGGCCGGCCTCGAATGGCTGATGACCGGCGACCCCATGGGCGCGCAGCGCGCCTACGAGATCGGCCTGGTCAACCGCGTCGTGCCCCAGGGCCAGGGCCTGGCCGCCGCGCTGGAGATGGCCGGCAAGATCGCCGCCAACGCGCCCCTGGTGGTGCAGGCCATGAAGGCCATCGCGCGCGACACGCTGCCGCTCTCGCCCACCGAGCGCTACTACCCCCAGCGCAGCATGCTCGAAGGCATCGCCCACAGCCACGACATCCAGGAGGGCGTGGCCTCGTTCAAGGAAAAGCGCCCGCCCCAATTCACCGGCCGCTGAAACCGACCTGCTCCAAGGAGTCCGCACCATGACCTTCTCACGCCGCACCGCCGCGCTGGCCCTGCTGGGCAGCCTGGCCGCCCTCTCGCTGCCCGCCCTGGCGCAGGAGTGGCCCGCCAAGCCGGTCCACTTCATCACGCCGTACCCGCCCGGCGGCTCGTCCGACATCATCACCCGCTTCGTCGCCGACCGCGTCGCCAAGCTGCTGGGCCAGCCCGTCATCGTCGAGAACAAGCCCGGCGCCGGCGCCACCCTGGGCACCGAATACGCCGCGCGCGCCGTGCCCGACGGCTACGCGTTCTTCGTCACGCCCATGGCCACGGTCACCATCGCGCCCTGGCTGCGCAAGGTGAACTATTCGCTCGACAGCTTCGTGCCGGTGGCCAAGCTCAGCTCGTCCTACGGGTTGATCACGGCCCGCAAGGACGCGCCGTTCAGCGACTACAAGGAGTTCGTCGCCGCCGCCAAGGCCAGCCCCGGCAAGTACACCTTCGCCTCCAACGGCGTCGGCACCGTGGTGCACCTGACGGGCGTGCTGCTGCACAAGCAGACCGGCGTCAACGCCGTGCACGTGCCCTACAAGGGCGCGGTGGAATCGATGACCGACCTGATGGGCGGCCGCATCGACCTCATGTACGACCCGGTGACCGCGCCGCGCGTGAAGGCCGGCGAACTCAAGGGCCTGGCCACCACCAGCGACCAGCGCAACCCCGAGCTGCCGAACATCCCGACGCTGAAGGAGCAGGGCTTCACCATCGACTCGGGCAGCTGGTTCGGCATCTTCGCGCCCAAGGGCACGCCGCAGGCCATCGTGGACAAAATGGCCGAGCACATGCGCCAGGTGCTGGCCGCGCCCGGCGTGCGCGAGCAGTTGCAGCTGTCGGCGATGTACCCCGACTACGAGGGCCCGGCCGACTTCGCCAAGCGCGTGCAGGCCGACTCGGCCCGCATGCGCGACGTGATCCAGAAGGAAGGCTTGAAGGCGGAGTGAGCAAGCGCCAGGCGCTCTTCAATCGATAGCTGCCGGCGCTTGCCGGACGGGCGCTGGAGGCATTTTTCCCTTGAATCCCTGACCGATGGTCAGGGATGCGCCGCGATCCAGTCGCTGAACCGCGGGTGCTCGCGCAGCGTGCGAAAGCAGAAGCCCTGCGCCTTCAGGCTGGTGATCAGCGGCTCCAGCCCCACCGGCACCTGCGGCACCTCGCGCGACCACACGCCCAGGTGCGCCAGCAGCACGTCGCCGGGCCGCACGCGCGCCACGGCCTGCGCGAGCTGCTTGTCGTCAGGGCCCTTGGCGGCGGCGGCGCGGTCGCTCAGGAACGCCACGGGCGCGGCATCGACATGCAGCCAGCCGCAGGCCTGGGCCGCCGCCAGCAGCTTGGGCGAGGTCCGGCCGTCCGGCGCGCGGAACAGCGGCAGCGGCCTGGCGCCGGTGACGTAGCCCACCCGGTCGGCCGCCTGCGCGATGTTCTCGCAGTACTTGGCGGCACCCCAGGTGAAGGTGCGGCCGGCGAAGGCGCCCAGCGCGGGCCGCACGCGGAACTGCGGCTGCACACCGCGCTCGTCGCCCAGCCAGGCGACCTCGTCGCGCGTGCGCGAGGCGAAGGCATGGCCCTCGGCGCCGCGCGCCTTCCACCAGGGCGCCCAGTTGGTGTCCAGCGCGTCGCCGCTGGCCGTGGCCGCGGCGGAGGCGAAGAAGGTGGCGCGCACCTGCTGGCGCTGCAACACCACGGCGACCAGCGGCGCCACGGCCATCGAGCCGGTGTCGAAGGCGAGGTACACCGGCTTGTCGCACGCCGGCGGTTGAGTCTGCGCGCCGGCGCTGCCGGCCAGCGCGCAGAGGGCCAGCAGCCCGGTCAGGTGGCGGCGTCGGCTGTGCATGGCTGGGTTCCTTTCAGCGCTTTTCGCGCCGCTCGCGGGCGCGGCGCTGCTGGCGGGTTTCGCTGGCGCGCCGGGCGGCCTGCTCCTTCTCGCGCCGGCGGGCACGCCAGCCGCGCGAAAAATAGCGGCCGAGGGCGAAGCTGCCGGCGGCGCAGACCAGCAGGATAAGGACGGCAATGGGCGACAGGTTCATCACTCCACCCGCACGATGCCGGTCGGCTTGAAGCCCAGGTCCGCCGCCTTGCCCTTGCGCGCACGGGCGGCGCGGGCGTTGTTCAGGCTGCGGATCTCCAACTGGTCCTCGCGCGGCTTGCCGCCGCGGCCGATGCCGAAGATGCGCACGCTGCGCACGTAGGCCGCGGCGCCGGCCAGGCTGTCCTTGGGCTCCAGGTCGATCAGGGTCAGACCGCGGCCGCCCTTCTCCATCAGCTTCAGCTCGCCGATCTCGAAGGTCAGGATGCGGCCCAGCGCCGAGGCGCAGGCCACGTGCGTGGCCGCTACGCTTCCGATAGCTGCAGGCGCTTGCCCCGCCTGCGCTGGAGGCTGTTTTGACTCAGATTCCAGGGCCACGATGGAAGGCCGGCACACCTGCTCGCCCGCGCCCAGCGTGACGAAGGTCTTGCCGCCGCGCTGGCGCGAGAGCATGTGCTCCACCCGCGCCAGAAAGCCGTAGCCGCCCGAGCCGGCAAGCAGCAGCGTGGCCTGGGCCGGCCCGGCGAAGTAGTGCAGCGGCTGCGTGCCCGATTCCAGGTCGATCAGCGTGGTGATGGGCTGGCCGTCGCCGCGCGCGCCGGGCAGGCTGGCCACGGGCACGGTGTACACGCGGCCGTTGCTGCCGAACACCAGCAGCTGATCGACCGTGCGGCACTCGAAGGTGCCGTACAGCCCGTCGCCGGCCTTGAAGGCGAAGGCCGCGGCGTCGTGGCCGTGGCCCTGGCGCGCGCGCACCCAGCCCTTCTCGCTGACGACCACCGTGACCGGCTCGTCCAGCACCTTGACCTCGGCCACGGCCTTCTTCTCGGCCTGGATCAGGGTGCGGCGGGCGTCGGCGAACTGCCTGGCGTCGGCCTCGATCTCCTTGACCATCAGGCGCCTGAGGCTGGCGGGGCTGCCCAGGATGTCCTCCAGGCCGGCCTGCCGCTCGCGCAACTCCTTCAGCTCCTGCTCGATCCGGATGGCCTCCAGCCGCGCGAGCTGGCGCAGGCGGATGTCGAGGATGTCGTCGGCCTGCCGCTCGCTCAAGGAGAAGCGCGCGATCAGCGCCGCCTTCGGGTCCTCGGCCTCGCGGATGATGGCGATCACCTCGTCGATGTTCAGCAGCACCAGCTGCCGGCCTTCGAGGATGTGGATGCGGTCCAGCACCTTCTGCAGCCGGTGCTGGCTGCGGCGCGTGATGGTCTGCTGGCGGAACTCGACCCACTCGGTCAGCATCTGGCGCAGGCTCTTCTGCACCGGCTTGCCGTCCAGGCCCACGCTGGTCAGGTTGATGGGCGCGCTGCTTTCCAGGCTGGTGTGCGCCAGCAGGGTGTTGATCAGCTCGTCCTGGCCGATGGTGCGGCTCTTGGGCTCGAACACGAGGCGCACCGGCGCGTCCTTGCTGGATTCGTCGCGCACCCCGTCCAGCACGGCCAGCACGGTGGCCTTGAGCTGGTTCTGCTCCTGCGTCAGCGCCTTCTTGCCGGCCTTGACCTTGGGGTTGGTCAGCTCCTCGATCTCCTCCAGCACCTTCTGCGTGGAGGCGCCGGGCGGCAGCTCGGTCGCCACCAGCTGCCACTGGCCGCGCGCCAGGTCCTCGATCTTCCAGCGCGCGCGCACCTTCAGGCTGCCGCGGCCGCCGCGGTAGGCGTCGTGGATGTCGCCGGCGGGGCTGATGATCTGGCCGCCGCCCGGGTAGTCGGGGCCGGGAATCAGGGCGAACAGCTCGTCGTCGGGCAGCTGGGGGTTCTTGACCAGGGCGACGCAGGCGTCGGCCACCTCGCGCAGGTTGTGGCTGGGGATCTCGGTGGCCAGGCCGACGGCGATGCCGCTGGCGCCGTTCAGCAGCGCGAAGGGCAGGCGCGCGGGCAGCTGGCGCGGCTCCTGCTCGCGGCCGTCGTAGTTGGGCACGAAATCGACCGTGCCTTCGTCGATCTCCTCCAGCAGCAGGCGGGTGATCCTGGCCAGGCGCGCCTCGGTGTAGCGCATGGCGGCGGCGCCGTCGCCGTCGCGGCTGCCGAAGTTGCCCTGGCCGTCGATCAGCGGGTAGCGCTGGCTGAAGTCCTGCGCCATGCGCACCAGCGCGTCGTAGGCGGCGGTGTCGCCGTGCGGGTGGTACTTGCCCAGCACCTCGCCCACCACGCGCGCGCTCTTGACGGGCGAGGCCGCCGTGTTGCCGCCCGTGCCGCCGTACCCCAGGCCCATGCGGTCCATGACGTAGAGGATGCGGCGCTGCACCGGCTTCTGGCCGTCGCACACGTCGGGCAGCGCGCGGCCCTTGACCACGCTGAGCGCGTATTCGAGGTAGGCCCGCTGGGCGAAGGTGGCCAGGGGCAGGTCGTCGTCCGACCCGCCGCCGGCCCCGGTCAGGTCGAGGACCGTCTGATCGTTCATTCGGGGATGTGCTGAAAAGGCTGAAAGGAAAAGGTCATTCGCCGCCGAGCGATGCCAGCGGGTGGCCTGGGGCCAGCTCCACGCGCACGCGGCCGTTCGTTCGCGCACCGAAGGTGGCCGCCGCCGCCTCCGGCCGCGCCGGCGCGGGCTTGAAGGCGCCGTACAGGCCCATCACGGTCTTGACGTAGCCCTGCGTCTCGCGGAAGTTGGGAATGCGGTTGCCGGCGCGCTGCACGGCGCCCTCGCCGGCGTTGTAGGCGGCCAGTGCCAGCTCCAGCTCGCCCTTGAAGAGGCGGATCAGGTCGGCCAGGTAGCGCGCGCCGGCGTCGATGTTGGTGCGCGGGTCGGTCAGCTTCTGCTCGATGCTGCGCGCGGGGATCGGCCGGCCCTGGCGGTCCGTGCGGCCCGCGGCGTCGGCCGCCACGCCGTAGCGCTGGGCCGTGTCGGGCATGAGCTGCATCAGCCCGACGGCGCCCTTGGGCGAGACGGCGCCGGCGTCGAAGCCCGACTCGGCCGCCACCACGGCCTTGAGCAGCTCGTAATCGACCCGGTGCCTGCTGGCGGCGGCGCGCAGGTGCTTCTGCGCCGCCAGGTAGCCCCTGGACGCGTCCAGGTCGGCAAAGCGCCGGGGCAGCGGGGCGGCCGGCTGCTCGGGCTCGGCGGGCCGCAGAGCACCCAGGTCGAGCCGGGCCACGTCGCCGCCCTTATAGAACAGCGTGTAGCGTCCATCGACCTGCGTGGCCGCGAGGTGCGCGACGCCCTGCCCGTCCACGTAAGCCCACAGGTCGGCGCGGGCGCTCAGGTGCAGGAACGATAGCGCAAGACCCAGCAGGGGCCAGCGCCAGCGGCCCAAAGCACTTGAAAGAACCCAGCGGGTTGGCATCATAAGGTCAGATGTCGATCTCCACGGCGTCGCCGTGCAGTTCCATCAGCTCGCGCCGCGCGGCGGCCTCGCCCTTGCCCATCAGCTTGGTCATCTCGGCGGCGGTCTGGCTGAAGTCGAACGCCCCCAGCCGCACTTGCAGCAGGCGCCGGGTGTCGGGGTTGAGGGTGGTTTCCCACAGCTGCTCGGCGTTCATCTCGCCCAGGCCCTTGAAGCGGCTGATGGTCCATTTTCCTTCAGGCACGCCGTCCTTGCGCAGTTTGTCGAGGATGGCGGTCAGCTCGCCTTCGTCCAGCGCGTACAGCTTGGCGGCGGGCTTCTTGCCGCGCGCCGGCGCATCCACGCGGAACAGCGGCGGGCGCGCCACATAGACGTGGCCGGCGTCGATCAGTTTCGGGAAGTGGCGGAAGAACAGCGTCAGCAGCAGCACCTGGATGTGCGAGCCGTCCACGTCGGCATCGCTCAGGATGCAGATCCTGCCGTAGCGCAGGCTGGACAGATCAGGGGTGTCGTTCGGGCCATGCGGGTCCACGCCAATGGCGACCGAGATGTCGTGGACTTCGGTGTTCTTGAACAGCAGGTCGCGATCGACTTCCCAGGTGTTCAGCACCTTGCCGCGCAGCGGCAGCACGGCCTGGGTCTCCTTGTCGCGGCCCATCTTGGCGCTGCCGCCGGCCGAGTCGCCCTCGACCAGGAACACCTCGTTCAGCGACAGGTCGCGGCTCTCGCAGTCGGTCAGCTTGCCGGGCAGCACGGCCACGCCGCTGCCCTTGCGCTTTTCCACCTTCTGGCCGGCCCTTTGCCGCGTCTGCGCCGCCTTGATGGCGAGTTCGGCCAGCTTGCGGCCGTAGTCCACGTGCTGGTTCAGCCAGAGTTCGAGCGCCGGACGCACGTAGCTGGAGACCAGCCGCAGCGCGTCGCGCGAATTCAGCCGCTCCTTGATCTGGCCCTGGAACTGCGGGTCGAGCACCTTGGCGCTCAGCACGTAGCTGGCGCGGGCGAACACGTCCTCGGGCATCAGCTTGACGCCCTTGGGGCAAAGCGCGTGCAGCTCGATGAAACCCTTGACGGCCTGGAACAGCCCGTCGCGCAGCCCGCTGTCGTGCGTGCCGCCGGCCGTGGTGGGGATCAGGTTGACGTAGCTCTCGCGCACCGGCGCGCCGTCTTCGGTGAAGGCCACGGCCCACTGCGCGCCCTCGCCTTCGGCAAACGCTTCGGCGTCCTTGCCGGCGTAGCCCTCGCCCTCGAAGATGGGGATCACGGCGTCGGCCGGCAGGGTCTGCTCCAGGTAGTCGCGCAGGCCGCCCTTGTACTGCCAGGTCTGGGTGTCCTTCTTCTTCTCGTCGATGAGCTGCACCGTCACGCCGGGCATCAGCACGGCCTTGCTGCGCAGCAGGTGCACCAGTTCGGTATGCGGCAGCGCGGCGGACTCGAAGTACCTGCCGTCGGGCCACACGCGCACGGTGGTGCCCTGCCTGCGGTCGCCCTCCTGCTGCTTGCGCAGGTGCAGCTTCTCGACCACGTCGCCGCCTTCGAAGGCGAGCGTGGCGACCATGCCCTCGCGGTGGCTGGACACCTGCATGCGCCTGGCCAGCGCGTTGGTCACGCTCACGCCCACGCCGTGCAGGCCGCCGGAGAAGCTGTAGGCGCCGCCCTGCCCCTTGTCGAACTTGCCGCCGGCGTGCAGGCGGGTGAAGACCAGCTCCAGCACGGGGGCCTTCTCCTCCGGGTGCGGGCCGTAGGGGATGCCTCGGCCGTCGTCCTCGACGCTTACCGAGCCGCCTTCGTGCAGCGTGACCTTGATCTTCTTGCCGAAGCCGGCCAGCGCCTCGTCGGCGGCGTTGTCGATCACCTCCTGGATGACGTGCAGCGGGTTGTCGGTGCGGGTGTACATGCCCGGCCGCTGCTTGACGGGCTCCAGCCCTTTCAGGACCTTGATCGAGCCTTCGGAATAGCCGGCGGAGGACGAGGCGGGTTGCGTAGCCATAGCCGGCCATTCTAACTTTTGGCGGCCGGATTACTGGATGCAATCACAGACCGCCGCCGTGAATCAAGAGCAAAATCGGCCTCCAGCGCCCGTCCAGCAATCGCCGGCAGCTATTTAATTCATAGCTATCGTATCATCGCCCGCATGCACATCCCACACCAAGGCCAGCCGCCCTCGCCCTGGGTCGTGCGCTGGGCGCGGCTGATCGCCCCCGGCGCGCCGGTGCTGGACGTGGCCTGCGGCAGCGGCCGCCACCTGCGCTGGCTGGCCGCCCGGGGCCACCCGGTGACGGGCGTGGACCGCGACGCGCAGGCGCTGGCCTCCCTCGCCGGCCTGGGCGAGCTGATCGAGGCCGACATCGAGAACGGTCCCTGGCCCCTGCCCGGCCGCCGCTTCGGCGCCGTGGTCGTCACCCATTACCTGTGGCGCCCGCTGCTGCCCACGCTGCTGGCAAGCGTGGCCGAAGGCGGCGCGCTGATCTACGAGACCTTCGCCGCCGGCAACGAGACGGTGGGCAAGCCCGCGCGCCCCGACTTCCTGCTGCGCCCCGGCGAGCTGCTGGCCGCCTGCGCCCCGCCCGGCTGGCGCGTGGTGGCCTACGAGGACGGATTCTTGGACGCCCCAGCGCGCTTCGTGCAGCGCATCGCCGCCGCGCGCGAGGCCGATCAACCGGGCGCGGCGCCGGCGCGTTATCCGCTGTAGGCACCACCCCGGCACACTAAAATGCGTGTTTCCGCCGAATAAGCCCGGACTTCATGACCCCCATCACAGGCAGCATCGTCGCCCTCGCCACCCCCATGCTGGAGGACGGCAGCGTCGACTACCCCACCCTGCGCAAGCTGATCGACTGGCACATCGCCGAAGGCACCGACTGCATCGGCGTGGTCGGCACCACGGGCGAGTCGCCCACCGTCGACGTCGAGGAGCACGAGGAGATCATCCGCGTGGCCGTCGAGCAGGCCAAGGGGCGCGTGCCCATCATGGCCGGCTGCGGCGCCAACTCCACCGCCGAGGCGATCGAGCTGGCGCGCTACGCCAAACAGGTCGGCGCCGACTGCCAGTTGCAGGTCGTGCCCTACTACAACAAGCCCACGCAAGAAGGCCAGTACCGCCACTTCAAGGCCATCGCCGAGGCCGTGGGCGACCTGCCGATGGTGCTGTACAACGTGCCCGGCCGCACCGTGGCCGATATGCAGCACGACACCGTGCTGCGCCTGGCGCAGGTGCCCGGCATCGTCGGCATCAAGGAGGCCACGGGCAACATCGAGCGCGCGCAGTGGCTCATCCGCGACGTGCCTCAGAGCTTCGCCGTCTACTCCGGCGACGACCCCACCGCCGTCGCGCTGATGCTGTGCGGCGGCCAGGGCAACATCAGCGTCACCGCCAACGTCGCCCCGCGCCTGATGCACGAGTTGTGCGTGGCGGCGGTCGCCGGCGACCGCCGCACCGCCATGGACATCCAGTTCAAGCTGATGCCCCTGCACAGGCACCTGTTCGTCGAGGCCAACCCCATCCCCGTCAAGTGGGCCATGGCCCGCCTGGGCCTGTGCGGCCCGGCCATGCGCCTGCCGATGACGCCGCTGGAACCTGCCAACCAGCCGGTGGTCGAACAGGCGCTGCGCGCCGCCGGCCTGCTGTGAACGCGGTCAAACTCCTCTTTTGATAGCTGCTGGCGCTTGCTGCATAAGCGCTGGAGCCCGTTTTTTATCCGAATCCGATCTGAAGGAATGCCGAACGTGACTTCCCAACCACGCACCCGCCTGACCACCGCGCTGGGCGCCGCGCTGCTGCTGGCGGCCGGCGGCTGCTCCGTGCTAGAGCCCGACAAGATCGACTACAAGAGCGCCGGCCGCGGCACCTCGCTCGAAGTGCCGCCCGACCTGACGCAGCTGCCCGGCCAGTCGCGCTACCAGATGCCCGGCGGCGCCGTCACCGCCAGCGGCTTCCAGGCCGGCCAGGCCGCCACCGTGGCCGCCGGCGCGCCCACCGCCAGCAGCACCATCGGCGACGTGCACTTCGAGCGCCAGGGCGGCGAGCGCTGGCTGCGCGTGGACCGCCCGGCCGACAAGCTGTGGAGCCCGGTGCGCGACTTCTGGCAGGAGAACGGCTTCCTGCTGGCCGTCGACCAGGCCAACATCGGCCTGATGGAAACCGACTGGGCCGAGAACCGCGCCAAGATCCCGCAGGACTTCATCCGCAACACCGTCGGCAAGGTGTTCGACTCGCTCTACTCCACCGGCGAGCGCGACCGCTTCCGCACCCGCATGGAGCGCAACGCCCAAGGCGGCACCGACATCTACATCACCCACCGCGGCATGGAGGAGGTGTATGCCTCCGCCCGCCGCGACTCCACCGTCTGGCAGCCGCGCGCGCGCGACCCCGAGCTGGAGGCCGAGTTCCTGCGCCGCCTGATGGTCAAGCTCGGTGTCTCGCAGGAGCAGTCCAAGGCCATGGTGGCCAGCGGCGGCACGGCGGCAGCGGCGACTGGCGCAGCGCAGGCGCCGGTCAACGCGCAGGTGGTGGCCCTGCCCGGCGGCGCCCCGGCGGTGCAGGTCGCCGACGAGTTCGAGCGCGCCTGGCGCCGCGTCGGCCTGGCGCTGGACCGCACCGGCTTCACCGTCGAGGACCGCGACCGCAGCAAGGGCCTGTACTTCGTGCGCTACGTCGATCCGTCGGTCGAGAAGAAGGAGCCCGGCTTCTTCGGCAAGCTGTTCGGCGCCGGCAGCCAGCAGCTGCCCACCACCAAGTACCAGATCGCCGTGCGCGGCGAAGGCAGCGGCAGCACCGTCAGCGTGCTCGACGACCAGGGCGTGCCCGCCCCCGCCGCCGATGCGCAGCGCATCGTCAAGGTCCTGGTGGATGAGCTGAAGTGAGCCACCCCCAGGCTCCACGCGCTGCGCGCTGTCGCGCCGCCCGTCGGAGCGCCGCCCGGCCGCCCGAAGGTGCGACAGCCCCCTTGGGGGGCAGCGCAGCGTGGGGGCGCTGTGACTGGGGCGCGCCCGCTGGCCGGGGAAACCCCGGCCACGGGTGCACTGGCATGGCCTGCTCCGCGGCCTTTCGCGCCGCGCTGCTTCATGCCATGCGGGCAGCGCACGGCACGGTGAACCCGTAGAAACAATGCTGCGGTTCCGCAGCCTGGCCAGCGGCAGCTCGGGCAACGCCACGCTGGTCGAGGCGTTCGACGGCCTGCGCCGCACGCGGCTGCTGATCGACTGCGGCCTGGGCCTGCGCCAGCTCGATGAGCGGCTGGCCCGCGCCGGGCTCTCGGCGGCCGGGCTGGACGCCATCTTCATCACCCACGAGCACGGCGACCACATCGGCTGCGCGCTGGCCGTGGCCGCCCGCAGCGGCACCCCGCTGTGGATGAGCGCCGGCACCCGCGCGGCGCTGCCGGACGCGACGGCGGCCCCGCGCGTCGCCGCCGACGGCCAGGCCATCGCCATCGGCGGCCTGCAGGTGCTGCCCTTCACCGTGCCGCACGATGCGCGCGAGCCGCTGCAGCTCACCTGCACCGACGGCGACCGTCGCCTGGGCGTGCTGACCGACCTGGGCCACGTCACCACGCACGCGCTGACGCATTTGGCCGGCTGCCACGCGCTGATGCTGGAGAGCAACCACTGCCCCGCGCTGCTGATGGCCTCGCGCTACCCGCCCTTCCTCAAGCGCCGCGTCGGCGGCCAGCACGGGCACCTCAGCAACGCCCAGGCCGCCGATGCACTGGCGCGGCTGCGCCACGACCGGCTGCGCACGGTGGTCGGCGCGCACCTGAGCGAGCGGAACAACCGGCCCGAGCTGGTGCGGGCCGGCTTCGGCCAGGCGCTCGGCTGCGGTGCCGACGACGTGCTCGTCAGCAGCCGCCACGGCCTGGACTGGCTGAACGTGTAGCGCCACGAAAAAGCCACCCGAAGGTGGCTTTCCTGCGCGAAGCGGGCAGTGCCCGCCTGGGCGACTTACTTACTTGCTGGCAGCGGCAGCGGCGGCACTCGCAGCCGCGGCGGCGGCCGTGGCAGCGGCATCGGCCGCGGTGGCGGCAGCCGTGCTGGCGGCGGCGCCGACGGCAGCGCCAGCGGCCGAGGCAGCCTCGCCAGCGGCGGAAGCGGCGCTGTCCATCGCGGCACCCGCGGCGGAAGCAGCGGCATCGGCGGCAGCACCGGCGGCGGACGCGGCCTCGGCGGCGCTGGTAGCGGCGGCTTCAGGCGCGGGGGCCGGCGCCGGAGCTTCTTCCTTCTTGCCGCAGGCAGTCAGGGCGGCGGCGGCGATCAGGGCGGCCAGTACAAGCGATTTATTCATTTCAGTGGTCCTCGTCTGAGAAATGGAAGATATTTTCCGGAAAGCATCAAAACGCCGAAGATGGGCCATGCGCCCAGCGTCCTGAGTGAGAGAAAGGAAAAACTACTCGAACTCTTTCCGCTCAACCAGCGATTGTAGCGATGGCTCAACGCAATTGTCGCTTACCCTGATGCGGCCAAGCCACGCCGCAACAATCTCTCACAAACCCAGTGTGGTAGCCGGGAACCCGGGCGTGCTGCGGCCCAGCCAGTGGTCGATCTGCTCACGCAGCAACTGGCGGCGCTCGGCCTCGCCCCCGCTGACGCCGCCGCTGCGCAGCGGGTCGAGGCGCTGCAAGACCCAGCCCGGCGACCACAGCGCGCTGGGCAGATCCTGCGGGTCGGCGCTGGGGCAGGCCCGGCATTCGATCCTGTGCGACCACTGGCGCCGCCATTCGACGAAGCGCGCATGCTGGCGCGGCACCTCGTCGTAGCGCCTGGCCAGCATGGTGAAGCGGCGGCCGGCGCCGCGCGCCCAGGCGTGCAGCGCTTCCACGCAGGCGCGCTCGCCCAGCGGCCAGTCGTGGAACGAGGCATCGCACAGGATCAGCTCGCGCCAGCCCTCCTCGGCCGCACGCGCCAGCGCGTCGCGCACGAGCTGGCGGAAAGTCTCGCGGCCGGCGAAGGCGCCTTCCGGCAGCCCGGCACCGGGTTCGGTCGTGGCCTCAGTCGTCATGCAGCCACCCCGCCTGCTTCCATTGCGCGAGCAGCTCGCGAGCGCCGGCGCTCAGGGCCGCGACCTCCGTGGCGCCGAGCACCCGTTGGTCGGCCAGCCGGCGCATCAGCCGCGCGTCGCGCCCGCCGGCGCGGTAGCTCTCGCCGTTGATGAAGACGTGGCGGGCGTCATAGAGCATGCGCGTGCGGCGGTCGAGCGCCACCGCCGCAGCCAACTGCACGTCTTCGCTCCCGGCGTCGAACCACACGCTGGGCTTGGGCTCGGTCATCACCTCGCCCAGCAGCATCGCCAACTGCTCGGGATCGCGCAGCGCGCGCGCCACGGCGTCGCGCGCGAAGTCCAGCATGGCCTCGGGCAACAGCGCCGGCGTGGCGGTGGCGGGCTGGCTGGGATCGCGGTAGGCCGCGTCGCCCAGCGCCTCGCCGGCCTCGTCGGCCAGGCGCTGCAACAGCTCGCGCGCCAGTTCGCCGCGCGCCGGTTGCCGGAAGCCGATGGAACAGGTCATGCATTCGCCCACGGCCACGCCGTCGTGCGCCCAGCGCGGGGGCAGATAGAGCATGTCGCCGGGGTCGAGCAGGACCTCCTCCTCGGGCTCGAAGCGGGCCAGGATCTTCAGCGGCAGGCCCTCCACCAGGCTCAGGTCCTTCTGCCGGCCGATGCGCCAGTGCCGCTGTCCGTGCGCCTGCAGCAGGAACACGTCGTAGCTGTCGAAATGCGGGCCGACGCCGCCACCGTCGGTGGCGTAGCTGATCATCACGTCGTCCAGCCGCGCGTCGGGCACGAAGCGGAACTGCCGCAGCAGCGCGTGCACGCTGGCGTGGTGCAGGTCCACGCCCTGCACCAGCAAGGTCCATTCCGGCTGCCCGAGCGGCGGCAGCGCACGGCGCCCGAAGGGGCCTTGGCGCATTTGCCAGCCACCGCCGGCCTGGGCGACCAGGCGCGATTCCACCGCCTCGTCGCCCGCCAGATCGAACAGCGCGGAACGCGACAGCGGGGGCTCGAAATCCGCGATGGCCTGGCGCACCAGCAGCGGCTTCTTCTGCCAGTGGCGCTTCATGAACTGCGCGGGCGTCAGGCCGCCGAGCAGGCGCAGGGGTTGGTCGATGTCCATGCCGCAAGCATACGCACGCGCGGCGGCGGGCCGTGGCCCGATGCGACAATCGGCGGATGGAAATCAATCCCCCCTGCGTCGTCGCCCTGACCTGGACGCTGAAGGACAGCCTGGGCGAGACCCTGGATGCGCTGGGCGAGCCCGTGGAGTTCCTCGTCGGCGGACACGACCTGCTGCCCGCCATCGAAGCCGCGCTGCGCGGCCACGAGGCCGGCGCCGCGCTCGACCTCAACCTGGAGCCGGAAGCGGCGTTCGGCGACTTCGACGACCAGCTCGTCTTCCTGGCGCCGCGCGGCCAGCTGCCCGAGGGCATCGAGGAAGGCATGCTGCTGGAAGCCTCCGCCCTGCCACCCGACGTGGTCGCGGGCGCGCCGAAGGACGCGATCCTGACCGTCACCGAGCTCTACCCCGAGCACGCCGTGCTCGACGGCAACCACCCGCTGGCCGGCATCTCGCTGCGGCTGCGCCTGAAAGTGGCCGCGGTGCGCGAGGCGACCGAGGAGGAGGTGGAAAGCGGCAGCGCCGGCACCGGCTTCTTCCGCCTGCAACCGATGGCGCCGGGCAGCGACCAACTGCACTAAAGAAAACGGCACCTCGCGGTGCCGTTCAATTGCATCTACCAGCCTTCAGCGATAAAGCTGATCGCCCTCGGCGCGCACGCGGTCGCCGATCTGCACGTTGGGCGGCTGCGCGTAGTCGAAGCTGCGCATGCCGCCGTTGTCGAACTGCACGGTGACGCGGTAGATGTCCATGCCGCCGCGGTTCGTGTTCTGCTCGATCGAGCGGCCGATCAGCGCGCCGCCCACCACGCCGGCGATCGTGGCCGCGGCGCGGCCGCCACCGCGGCCGATCTGGTTGCCCGCCAGGCCGCCCACCGCGCCGCCAACCACCGCGCCCGCCACGCCGCTGGCCTGGTTGCCGCGCAGGTATTCGACATTGGTCACACGCCCCATATTGGCGTAGCCCGGGCTGCTCGGATAGGCGCCGGGATTGGCGGGGTACTGATGCCCCCCTTGTTGGTAGTAGCCAGGCGCTGCGCACGCGGCCAGCATGGCGGCAGCACCGATGGCGGCGACGGACGAAAGCAGTCGTTGTGTGGTTTGCATGGAAATCCTCCAAAAACAGGCGAGGCGACACAGGATAAATAGTGCCTGTTGCGATTAACGCATCAGCACCTCATTGAATGCACGGCTGGGAGGTAAAAACATCCGGCATGTGCGCTTCAAAACGTAAGCCTGTCGGCCGGCCGGACGCAGGAACTCGCTGACAGGCGACGGTACCCAGCCTCAGCCCCGGCCAGTGGACCCGTAGCCGCCCGCGCCGCGCGGCGAGGTGGCCGCGAAATCGTCCACCAGGTTGAAACTGGCCTGCACCACCGGCACGATGACCAGTTGCGCGATGCGCTCCATCGGCTCGATGGTGAAGGGCGTGGCGCTGCGGTTCCAGGCGCTGACCATCAGCTCGCCCTGGTAGTCGCTGTCGATCAGCCCCACCAGGTTGCCCAGCACGATGCCGTGCTTGTGCCCCAGGCCCGAGCGCGGCAGGATCAGCGCCGCGTAGCCCGGGTCGGCCAGGTGGATCGCCATGCCCGTGGGCACCAGTTGCCAGGCGCCGGGCGCCAGCAGCAGGGGCGCCGGCAGGCAGGCGCGCAGGTCCAGCCCGGCGCTGCCGGGCGTGGCATAGGCGGGCAGCTGCGCGCGCAGCCGCTCGTCGAGGATCTTCACGTCGAGCTTCATGTCTCGGCCCCCGACACGCGGCGCGCGATCTCGGCCACCAGCTGCCGTGCCAGCGCGCGCTTGCTGGCGCGCGGCAGCTCCGTCACGCCTTCGTCATCGACCAGCAGCAGCGCGTTGTCGTCGCGCCCGAAGGTGGCCGGGCCGATGTTCGCCACCAGCAGCGGCACGCCCTTGCGGGCGCGCTTGGCCTGGGCGTTGGCCTCCAGGTTCTCGCTCTCGGCGGCGAAGCCCACGCAGTACAGCTCGCCGGACTGCGCGCGCGGCGAATGGGCGACCTCGGCCAGGATGTCGGGGTTCTCGACGAAGGCCAGCTGCGGCACCTCGCCCGAGCCGTCCTTCTTGATCTTGTGCTCGGCGGCCTGCGCCGGCCGCCAGTCGGCCACGGCGGCGGTTGCTATGAATATACTAGCTGCCAGCGCTTTATCCACGGCCACTGCGTGCATATTCCGTGCTGAATCCACGTCGATGCGGCGCACTCCGCGCGGCGTCGGCAGGTGCACCGGGCCAGCGACGAGCGTGACCTCGGCGCCCGCCTCGCGCGCCGCGCGGGCGATGGCGAAGCCCATCTTGCCGCTCGACAGGTTGGTGATGCCGCGCACCGGGTCGATGGCCTCGAAGGTCGGCCCGGCCGTCACCACCACCCGCTCGCCCAGCAGCGGCTTGGGCGCCAGGAAGGCGACCAGCTCCTCCAGCAGCTCCCCGGCCTCCAGCATGCGGCCGTCGCCGGTCTCGCCGCAGGCCTGGTCGCCGTAGGCCACGCCCAGCACCTGGGCGCCGTCCAGCATGGCCTGGCGCAGGTTGCGCTGCGTGGCCGGGTGCGCCCACATCTCGCGGTTCATGGCCGGCGCCAGCAGCAGCGGCACGCGCTCGACGGGCCGCGCCAGGCACAGCAGCGGCAGCAGCTCGCCCGCCCGCCCCTGCGCCAGCTGCGCGATGAAGTCGGCGCTGGCCGGCGCGACGACCACGGCGTCGGCCTCGCGGCTGAGGTTGATGTGGGCCATGTTGTTGCCGGGCCGCGCGTCCCACTGCGACACATAGACCGCCCGGCCCGAGAGCGACTGCATCGCCACCGGCGTGATGAACTGGCAGGCCGCCTCGGTCATCACCACCTGCACCGTGGCGCCGGCCTTGGCGAGCAGCCGGCAGAACTCCGCCGCCTTGAAGCAGGCGGCGCCGCCCGACAGCCCCAGCACGATATGGCGGCCTTGCAGCTCGCCGGCGACGTCGTTCGTATTCATCATGGCGCGCAATGTAGCAAAAGGAGCGGCTTCTATAATCGGCATTTCCCACCGAGCGGAGGCTTATGGCCTTCGTCCTGACATGACCAAATTCGTCTTCGTCACCGGCGGTGTGGTGTCTTCCCTGGGCAAGGGAATCGCCTCGGCCTCCCTGGCCGCGATCCTCGAATCGCGCGGCCTCAAAGTCACCCTCATCAAGCTCGATCCGTACCTGAACGTCGATCCGGGCACCATGAGCCCGTTCCAGCACGGCGAGGTCTTCGTCACCGACGACGGCGCCGAGACCGACCTGGACCTGGGCCACTACGAGCGCTTCATCACCAGCCGGATGAAGCGCAGCAACAACTTCACCACCGGCCAGATCTACAAGAGCGTGCTCGAAAAAGAGCGTCGCGGCGACTACCTGGGCAAGACGGTGCAGGTGATCCCGCACGTCACCAACGAGATCCAGGACTACATCAAGCGCGGCGCGGGCTACGGCACCTCCGGCGCGGTTCATGTCGCCATCGTCGAGATCGGCGGCACCGTGGGCGACATCGAGTCGCTGCCCTTCCTGGAGGCGGTGCGCCAGCTCAGCCTCAAGCTCGGCGCCAACCAGAGCGCCTTCGTGCACCTGACCTACCTGCCCTGGATCGCCGCCGCCGGCGAGCTGAAGACCAAGCCCACCCAGCACACGGTGCAGGAGCTGCGCAAGATCGGCATCCAGCCCGACGCCCTGCTCTGCCGCGCCGACCGCGCCATCCCGCAGGACGAGCGCGAGAAGATCAGCCTGTTCACCAACGTGGCGGCCTGGGGCGTGATCAGCATGCCCGACGTGGACACCATCTACAAGGTGCCGCGCCTGCTGCACGAGCAGGGCCTGGACGGCCTGATCTGCGACAAGCTGCGCCTGAACACGCCGCCGGCCAACCTCAAGCGCTGGGACGCGCTGGTGCACGAGGTGGCGCACCCGCAGCGCGAGGTCACGATCGCCATGGTGGGCAAGTACGTCGATTTGACGGACAGCTACAAGTCCGTCAACGAAGCGCTGCGCCACGCCGGCATGCGCAACCACGCGCGCGTGACCATCGACCACGTGGACTCCGAGACGATCACCCCCGCCAACGTGGCGCAGCTCGCCAAGTACGACGCCATCCTGGTGCCGGGCGGCTTCGGCTCGCGCGGGGTGGAAGGCAAGATCGCCACCGCCCGCTACGCGCGCGAGCACCAGGTGCCCTACCTCGGCATCTGCCTGGGCATGCAGGTGGCGACCATCGAATACGCGCGCCACGTCGCCGGCCTGGCGCAGGCCAACAGCACCGAGTTCGACCCCGCCACGCCGCACCCCGTGATCGCCCTCATCACCGAGTGGCAGGACAAGGACGGCAGCATCCAGCAGCGCAGCGAGCAGTCCGACCTGGGCGGCACCATGCGCCTGGGCGCGCAGAGCTCCGACGTGCTGCCCGGCACGCTGGCGCACAAGATCTACGGCGACGTGGTGACCGAGCGCCACCGCCACCGCTACGAGGCCAACGTGCACTACCTCGACAAGCTGCGCGAGGCCGGCCTGGTGATCTCCGCCCTGACCCAGCGCGAGCACCTGACCGAGATCGTCGAGCTGCCCGAGGCCGTGCACCCCTGGTTCATCGGCGTGCAGTTCCACCCCGAGTTCAAAAGCACGCCGTGGGACGGCCACCCGCTGTTCAACGACTTCATCCGCGCCGCGCTGGCGCACCAGAGCGCGCGCACGGGCCAGCCGGCGGCGCTGAAGGCGGTGAAATGAAGCTGTGCGGATTCGACATGGGGCTGGACAGGCCCTTCTTCCTCATCGCCGGCCCCTGCGTGGTCGAGAGCGAGCAGCTTCAGATGGACGTGGCTGGGCAGTTGAAGGAAATGACCGCCGCGCTCGGCATCCCCTTCATCTTCAAGAGCAGCTACGACAAAGCCAACCGCAGCTCCGGCGCCAGCTTCCGCGGCCCGGGCATGGACAAGGGGCTGGAAATTCTCGCCAAGGTGAAGCGTGAGCTGAATGTGCCGGTGCTGACCGACGTGCACACCGAGGCCGAGGTGCCCGAGGTCGCCGCCGTGGTGGACGTGTTGCAGACCCCCGCCTTCCTGTGCCGCCAGACCGACTTCATCCGCGCCGTGGCGCAGTCGGGCAGGCCCGTGAACATCAAGAAGGGCCAGTTCCTGGCACCGCACGACATGAAGAACGTCATCGACAAGGCCCGCGCCGCCGCGCGCGAGAAGGGCCTGCCCGACGACGTGTTCATGGCCTGCGAACGCGGCGCCAGCTTCGGCTACAACAACCTGGTGAGCGACATGCGCAGCCTGGCCATCATGCGCGAGACCGGCGCGCCGGTGGTGTTCGACGCCACGCATTCGGTGCAGCTGCCGGGCGGCCAGGGCACCAGCAGCGGCGGCATGCGCGAGATGGTGCCCGTGCTGGCGCGCGCGGCCGTGGCCGTGGGCGTGGCGGGCCTGTTCATGGAAACGCATCCCGACCCGGAGAACGCGCTGTCCGACGGCCCCAACGCGGTGCCGCTCAAGCACATGAAGGCGCTGCTCGAAACCCTGGTCGCGCTGGACGGCGTGACCAAGCAAAACGGTTTTCTCGAAAACAACTTTGGAGCCTGAAACCATGCCCGCCGGCTACATCATCGCCAACGTCAGCGTCACCAACCCGCAGCAGTACGAGGAGTACAAGAAGTGGTCCACCGAGGCCTTCCGCGTGCACAACGCCGAGATCTGCGTGCGCGGCGGCAAGTTCGAGGTGATGGAGGGCGACTGGCAACCCGAGCGCGTGGTGATCGCCAAGTTCCCCTCCTTCGAGGCCGCCAAGGCTTTCTACGACTCGGCGGAATATCTGCGCGCGCGGCAAGCGCGCGAGGGCGCGGCCATCATGCGGCTGGTGGTGATCGAAGGCATCTGAATACTACACTTCTGATAGCTGCCAGCGCTTGCTGGACGGGCGCTGGAGCCCTATTTCATATAAATTTCTAAACTTCCTGGAATTGAAGCCATGAGTGCCATCGTAGACATCGTCGGCCGCGAAGTGCTGGACAGCCGCGGCAACCCCACCGTCGAGTGCGACGTGCTGCTGGAATCCGGCGTGATGGGCCGCGCCGCCGTGCCCAGCGGCGCCTCCACCGGCTCGCGCGAGGCCATCGAGCTGCGCGACGGCGACAAGAAACGCTACGGCGGCAAGGGCGTGCTGAAAGCCGTCGAGCACATCAACACCGAGATCAGCGAGGCCGTGCTGGGCCTGGACGCCTCCGAGCAGGCCTTCCTCGACAAGACCCTGATCGACCTGGACGGCACCGACAACAAGAGCCGCCTGGGCGCCAACGCCATGCTCGCCGTCTCGATGGCGGTGGCGCGCGCCGCGGCCGAGGAATCGGGCCTGCCGCTGTACCGCTACTTCGGCGGCATGAACGGCTGCCAGCTGCCGGTGCCGATGATGAACGTCATCAACGGCGGCGCGCACGCCAACAACAGCCTCGACTTGCAGGAGTTCATGATCGTCCCCGTCGGCGCGCCCTCTTTCCGCGAGGCGCTGCGCTGGGGCGCCGAGGTGTTCCACGCGCTGAAGAAGATCATCGACGGCAAAGGCATGAGCACCGCCGTGGGCGACGAAGGCGGCTTCGCGCCCAGCGTGGAGAACCACGAGGCGGCGATCCAGCTCATCCTCGAAGCCATCACCGCCGCCGGCTACACACCGGGCCCGGACATCGTGCTGGCGCTGGACTGCGCCGCCAGCGAGTTCCACAAGGACGGCCACTACGTGCTGGAGGGCGAAGGCGGCCTGAATCTCTCCGCCCAGCAGTGGACCGACATGCTGGCCGCCTGGGCCGACAAATACCCCATCATCAGCATCGAGGACGGCATGGCCGAGGGCGACTGGGACGGCTGGAAGCTGCTGACCGACAAGCTCGGCGGCAAGGTGCAGCTGGTGGGCGACGACCTGTTCGTCACCAACACCAAGATTCTGAAAGAGGGTATCGACAAAGGCGTCGCCAACTCGATCCTCATCAAGATCAACCAGATCGGCACCCTGACCGAGACCTTCCAGGCCATCGAGATGGCCAAGCGCGCCGGCTACACCGCCGTCATCAGCCACCGCTCGGGCGAGACGGAAGACTCGACCATTGCCGACATCGCCGTCGGCACCAACGCCGGCCAGATCAAGACCGGCTCGCTCAGCCGCTCCGACCGCATGGCCAAGTACAACCAGTTGCTGCGCATCGAGGAAGACCTGGGCGACATGGCGCAGTACCCCGGCCGCGCGGCGTTTTACAACCTGCGCTGAGTTCTATTAAACTTATAGCATCCTCACACCGCGCCGCCAGCTTTTGGACATGACTTCCCGCGTCGTCCCAGCCGTCCTCATCGTGCTGCTGGTGGTGATCCACGCCCAGTTGTGGGTGGGACGCGGCAGCCTGCCCAACGTGACCGGGCTGCAGCGCAAGCTCGAAGCCCAGCAGGCCGCCAACGCCAAGGCCAAGCTGGCCAACGACCAACTGGCCTCCGAGGTCGAGGATCTGAGAGCCGGCCTCGGCACCGTGGAAGAAAAGGCCAGGCTGGAGCTGGGCATGGTGAAACCGAACGAAATCTTCGTGCAGGTTTCGCCGCAGTGACTCAGTAGTCGGGCTGCCAATCCACCGTGATGCGGCGCCCTGCCAGGTCCACCTGGTCCACGTAGGCATCGACGAAGGGAATCAGGCGCTCGCGCGGCTGGCCGGCCTCCTCGTAGCCCACCACCAGTACCTGCTGCGGGCCGGTGGCCATGAGGTCGGTCACCTGGCCCAGCGCCGCGCCATCGCGGTTGACCACGGCCAGGCCGATCAGGTCCACCCAGTAGAATTCGCCCTCGGCCGGCGTCGGGAAGGACGAGCGCGGCACGAAGATGCGCGCACCCTTCAGCGCCTCGGCCGCGTCGCGGCCGTCGATGTCGTGTACGCTGGCAACGAGGGCATCCGAGTGTTCGCGCGCCTCTTTGACGCGCAGCCGCACCGCGCCCTCGAAGGGCGACTTCGGCCCGCGCTCGGCCGGCAGCAGGAACCAGCGCCTGGATGAAAAAAGCGCCTCCGGGGAGGCGCTGTAGGGCAGGATGCGCAGCCAGCCCTTGATGCCCCAGGCGCCCTGCACGCGGCCGACCTCGACCGCGTCCGCCGGCAGCTCGGCCGGCTCCAGCCCGGGGGTCATGGCAGCGTCAGGCCGTGGCGGGCGCGGCCTTGGCGGCCTGGTTCACCAGGCGCTCGACCGTGGGCGAGGCTTGCGCGCCGACGCTCTTCCAGTAGGTCAGGCGGTCCTGGGCGATGCGCAGGCCCTCCTCGCCGCCCTTGGCGCCGGGGTTGTAGAAGCCGATGCGCTCGATGAAGCGGCCATCGCGGCGCACGCGCTTGTCGGCGACGACGATGTTGTAGAACGGGCGGGCCTTGGCGCCGCCGCGCGAGAGACGAATAACGACCATGTTGATGGATCCTGGGTGGTGGTTGGCGCCCAATCCAATAAAAAGGCGCCAGATTCTTCCGATGCTGAGACACGCGACATGGCCACCCGGCCAGCGACACATCGAAAAGCCTATGATTATAGCCCGATGAAAAACAAGACCGTGGCCACCTGGCTCACCTTCCTCGGCGGGCCGCTCGGCCTGCACCGCTTCTACCTGCGCGGCTTCGGCGACCTGCCGGGCTGGCTGCTGCCGATCCCGACCGCGCTGGGCCTGTACGGCGTGGAGCGCGTGCAGCAGTTCGGCCAGGACGACCTCTGGAGCTGGCTGCTGATCCCGCTGCTGGGCTTCACCATCGCCGCCTGCGCGCTGACGGCCATCGTCTACGGCCTGATGGCGCCCGAGAAGTGGAACGCCCGCTTCAACGCCCAGGCCGCCCCCGAGGCGCCGCCCGGCCAGACCAACTGGCTGACGGTGGTCGGCGTCGCCGTCTCGCTGCTGGTGGGCACGGCCGTGCTGATGGCCTCGCTGGCATTCAGCTTCCAGCGCTACTTCGAGTACCAGATCGAGGAGGCGCGCAAGATTTCGCAATGAAATCGGCCGCCAGCGCCCGCCAAATAAGCGCTGGCAGCTATCAAATCAGTAGAGAGACAGGCTGACCCAGTACGCCAGCGCCGCCACGAAGGCGCTGGCCGGGATGGTCAGCACCCACGCCCACACGATGTTGCCCGCCACGCCCCAGCGCACGGCCGCCGCGCGCTGCGTGGAGCCGACGCCGACGATGGCGCCGGTGATGGTGTGCGTGGTGGAGACGGGGATGCCCAGCGCGGTGGCGATGAACAGCGTCAGCGCCCCGCCCGTCTCGGCGCAGAAGCCGCCCACGGGCTTGAGCTTGGTGATCTTCTGCCCCATGGTCTTGACGATGCGCCAGCCGCCGAACATGGTGCCCGCCGCGATCGCCACGTAACAGCCGACGATGGACCACAGCGGAGGCGCGGCGTCGCCGGCGGCGCTGTGGCCGGTGGCGATCAGCAGCATCCAGATGATGCCGATAGTCTTCTGCGCGTCGTTGCCGCCGTGGCCCAGGCTGTAGGCGCCGGCCGAGACCAGTTGCAGCCGGCGGAACCATTTGTCCACCTGGCCGGGCCGCGTGCGGCGGAACAGCCAGGCCACCGCCACCATCATCAACGAGCCGAACAGGAAGCCCAGCAGCGGCGAGATGAAGATGAAGGCCACCGTCTTGAGCACGCCGCCGGCCACCAGCACGCCGGCGCCGGACTTGGCCATCACCGCGCCGACGATGCCGCCGATCAGCGCGTGCGACGAGCTGGACGGGATGCCGTAGTACCAGGTGATCAGGTTCCAGGTGATGGCGCCCACCAGGGCGCCGAACACCACGTGCGTGTCCACCACGCCCGGCTGCACGATGCCCTTGCCCACCGTGGCGGCCACGCTCAGATGAAAGATGAAGATGGCGATGAAGTTGAAGAAGGCCGCGAACACCACGGCATGCGTGGGCTTGAGCACGCCGGTGGAGACGACGGTGGCGATCGAGTTGGCGGCGTCGTGAAAGCCGTTCATGAAGTCGAACACCAGCGCCAGCGCGACCAGCACCACGACGACCCACAGGGCGGTTTGGGCAACTTCCATCTATGCCCCGCTCAGGAGTTTTCCAGAACGATGCCTTCGATCTGGTTGGCCACGTCCTCGCACTTGTCGGTGACGGTCTCCAGCAGTTCGTAGATGGCCTTGAGCTTGATCAGCTCGCGCACGTCGGGCTCCTCGCGGAACAGCTTGCTCATGGCGCTGCGCATCACGCGGTCGGCGTCGGATTCGAGGCGGTCGATTTCCTCGCAGGTCTTCAGCGTGGCCTCGGCCGTGGTCTGCTCGGCGATCTTGCCCAGCAGGCGCACGGCGGCCTGCACGCGCTGGCAGCACTTCACGCACAGGTCGGTCAGGCGCACGATCTCGTCGGTCATGTGGCGCACGTCGTACAGCGCCATGGTCTCGGCCGAGTCCTGCAGCAGGTCGGCCACGTCGTCCATCAGGTTGATCAGGCCGTGGATCTGCTCGCGGTCGATCGGGGTGATGAAGGTGGTGTGGATCAGGCGGTTGACCTCGTGCGTCACGCGGTCGGCGGCGCGCTCGGCGTTGTCCACCTCCTGGTTGTACTTGGCGCGCAGGTGTACGTCGCCGTAGTTGGCCACGAGCTGCTGGAACGCGTGCGCCGCCTCGACGATGCGGTCGGCGTGCTGGTTGAACAGCTCGAAAAAATTGCCCTCCTTGGGCAACAGCTTGCTGAAAAGCATCGGTGAGGGCTCCTGCGGCGGCCGCGCGGTTTCATGCACACAGCCGTTGAATGACAGTGCCCCGAGTTTAACCACCCGACTTCAGCCACCGCGGAAAATGAAGTACACCGCGCCCACCATGCACAGCGCGGCCCACAGGTAGTCCAGCTTGAAGGGCTCCTTGAGGTAGAGCATGGCGAACGGCACGAACACCGCCAGCGTGATGACCTCCTGGATGATCTTGAGCTGCCCGACGCTGAATTGCTGGTGGCCGATGCGGTTGGCCGGCACCTGCAAGAGGTACTCGAACAGCGCGATGCCCCAGCTGATGAGCGCCGCCACGTACCACGGCGCCGCCGCCAGGCTGCGCAGGTGCCCGTACCAGGCGAAGGTCATGAACACGTTGCTGGCGATGAGCAGCAGCACGGTCTGCATGGGGATGGGCAGCGAGGTCAGGGTGGACATGGGAGCCTTCCTACTATCTTAGTAATAGCTGCCGGCGCTTGACTGGCGGGCGCTGGAGCCACTTTTTTCTTATGAATCATCCAGCGGCAGGCGCCGGATGGCCTGCTCCGCCACGGCCAGCAAGGCATCGGCGCTCACCAGGTGCGGCGCGATCTCGGCCAGCGGGCGCAGCACGAAGGCGCGCGCCGCCATGCGCGGGTGCGGCAGCGTGAGGCGCGGGCTGTCGATGCGGCCGTCGCCGTAGCGCAGCAGGTCCAGGTCCAGCGTGCGCGGCGCGTGGGGGTACGGGCGCCGGCGGCCGGCGGCGTCTTCCAGCTGCCGCAGGGCGGCCAGCAGCGCGGGCGCGGTCAGGCGGGTGGAGAGCGCCGCCACGGCGTTGACGAAGTCCGGCCCGGCGGCATCGACCGGCGCGCTGCGCCACAGGCTGGACTGCGCCAGCAGGCGCGTGTCCGGCAGCCAGGCCAGATCACGCAGCGCCTGCCGCACGGTGGCCCGCGCGTCGCCCAGATTGGCGCCCAGCGCCACGTAGGCGGTGACGGGCTCGCGCGCCGCGGTCATGAAGGATGGCTACTCGCCCGCATCCGGCGCGCCGCCCCCGGCGCCGGAGGGCTTGCGGCGGCGCCGGCGGCGCTTCCTGGCGGGCGCGGCGGTGTCATCGCCGTCCGCCGTTGCCTCGGGGGCCGGCGCGCCGGCCTCGCCCTCCTTCGGCACGCGGTGCACGCGCGGCGCGGGCTTCTTGCCGCGCTGCGCCTCGGCGCGCAGCTGCTCGACCATGCTCTCGCGCGCGCCGCCGTCGGCCAGGCTGAACTGCTGCCACCAGTCGGCCAGCTCCTCGCCGACCTCGCCCACGTCGGCGCGCAGGCGCAGGAAGTCGAAGCCGGCGCGAAAGCGCGGCTGCTCGGCCAGGCTGAAGGGCGTGGTGCCCACGCGCTTGTCGAAGCGCGGCTGCATCATCCAGATCTCGCGCATGTCGGCGCCGAGTTTGCCGCGGCCGGAGACGTCGCCGATGCGGGCGTTGAACACTTCGTCGATGGCGTCCTGCAGCGCGGGGAACGGGTGCTCCTTGCGCGCCAGCCGCGCCTGCCAGCCATCGCGCACGTCCTGCCACAGCACGCAGGCCAGCAGGAACGAGGGCGCCACCGGCTTGCCCTCGCCCACGCGGCGGTCGGTGTCGGCCAGGGCGGCCTTGACGAAGGGCAGCTCGGCGCGCTCGACCACCAGGTCCAGCAGCGGGTAGATGCCGCGCGCCAGGCCGAGCTTCTTGAGCTGCTCGACGCTCGCCAGCGCGTGGCCGGTTTGCAGCAGCTTGAGCATCTCGTCGAACAGGCGGCTCTGCGGCACGTCGGCCAGCAGGGCCTTGGCCTCGACGAGGGGCTTGGCGGTCCTGGGCTCCAGCTTGAAGCCCAGGGCCGCCAGCTTGGCCGCGAAGCGCACGGCACGGATGATGCGCACCGGATCCTCGCGGTAGCGCGTGGCGGCGTCGCCGATCATGCGCAGCAGCTTCTTCTGCGCGTCGGGGATGCCGCCGTGGTAGTCCACCACCACGCGCGTCTCCGGGTCGTAGTACATGGCGTTGACGGTGAAGTCGCGCCGCGCGGCGTCTTCGTCCTGCGGGCCCCAGACGTTGTCGCGCAGCACGCGGCCGCTGGCGTCGACGGCGTGCTTCATGCCGGCCAGCTCGCTCCTGCTGGTGCGCTCGTTGCCGCTGACGGCCTCGGCGGCGGCGTTGTCCATGTGGGCGCGGAAGGTGGAGACCTCGATCACCTCGTGCTCGCGCCCGCGCCCGAACACCACGTGCACGATGCGGAAGCGCCGCCCGATGATGAAGGCGCGCCGGAACAGCGCCTTGACCTGCTCGGGCGTGGCGTTGGTCGCCACGTCGAAGTCCTTGGGCTTGAGGCCCAGCAGCAGGTCGCGCACGGCGCCGCCGACGATGTACGCCTCGTACCCCGCTTCTTTCAGCGTGCGCACCACGTTGGCGGCGCGCTCGTCCACCAGCGCGGGGTTGATGCCGTGGCCCTGGGGGCCGACTTCCACGCGCTTGCCGAAGCGGCCGCGCTTGCCGCCGGCCTTGCCGATGAGCTTGTCGATGAATTGCTTGATCATGGGGATGCCTTTGAAATATTGCCCCCACGCTCCCCCGCTTCGCGTGGTGCGCTGCCCCCCGAGGGGGCTTTTTCATCTTGGGGCGGCCCGGCGATGAAAAGATCCAGCACGGCCCAGCCGCGCTCCTGGGCGACGGCGCGCAGCCGGTCGTCGGGGTTGGTGGCCACCGGGTGCTGGACTTTTTCCAGCAGCGGCAGGTCGTTGGGCGAGTCGGAATAGAAGGTGATCTCCACGTCGCCCCATCCGCGCCCGCGCGCGGCCAGCCACTCGGCCACGCGCGCCACCTTGCCTTCGCGGTACGAGGGGGTGCCGGCGATCTCGCCGGTGATCCAGCCGCCGGGGCCGCGCGCCAGGTTCACCGCGATCAGCTCGCCGATGCCGAAGCTGGCGGCGATCGGGCGGGTGACGAACTCGTTGGTGGCGGTGACGACGATGAGCTGGTCGCCCGCCTGGCGGTGCCGCTCGACCAGCGCGCGCGCCTCGGGCCGGATGGCGGGCGCCACCACCTCGCGCATGAAGCGCGCGTGCGCCTCGGCCGCCGCGCCGGCGCCGCGCCGGCGGATCGCCTCGGTGGTGAAGCGGATGTAGTCGCGGATGTCCAGCGTGCCGGCCTGGTACTGGGCGTAGAAGGCATCGTTGCGGCGCTTGAACTCATCCGCGTCGGTCCAGCCGATGCGGGTGGTGAACTCGCCCCAGGCATGGTCCGAATCGATCGGGATCAGCGTGTGGTCGAGGTCGAACAGGGCGAGTTTCACAATAAAATTGGCCTCCAGCGCCCGCCAGTCAAGCGCGAACAGCTATTCATTTTCTAGCATCGATTTGATCAGCGGGATGGTGATGGCGCGCTGCGTCTGCAAGGCGTAGCGGTCCAGGTGGTCCAGCAGCTGCATCAGGCTGCCCAAATCGCGCGAGAAGCGTGCCAGCACGTAGCCCATCACCTCGTCGGACAGGAACACGCCGCGCGCGTCGGCCGCCTGGCGCAGCACGGCGCGCATCTCGGGCTCGGGCAGCGCGTGCAGCTCGAACACGTGGCCCCAGGCCAGGCGGGTGCGCAGATCCTCGCGCACCGGCAGGTCGGCCGGCGGCAGGCTGCCTGCGGCCAGCACCGCGCGTGGCCGGCCGCTGGCCGGCGCCACGGCGTTGACGAACCAGTTGAACGCGGTGTGCTGCTGCTCGGCGCCGTAGAGGTGCACGTCGTCCATCAGCACGGCGTCCCAGGCATCGCTCCAGGCGGCGCGCGGGGGCGTGGCGGCGTCCAGCCAGCCGACCGTGGCGCCCCGTGCCCGCAGCGCCTGGCGGGCGGCGCGCAGCAGGTGCGTCTTGCCCGTGCCCGGCGGCCCCCACAGGTAGGTGGGCACCGGCGCGCGGCCGGCGCTTTCGGCCCACAGGCGCACGTGCTGCGCCGCCTGCGCGTTGCGTCCGGCCAGGAAGCCGGCCAGCGTGGGCTCGGGCGCCAGGCCGATGTCGAGCGCGATCTGCTTCATCTGGCGGGCGGCGGACACGGGAAGTTGGGGGGCATGGGAGCCTGCAAAAGGCGTGGGCGCTATGAAAGTTGCACCAGCACAGCGCCTAGAATCAAGAGTCCGATTTTAAGCGCCGCCGCCCCAGCCCATGAGTTCCCCCTCTTCCCCGGCCCCCCTGAGCTACAAAGACGCCGGCGTCGACATCGACGCCGGCGACGCGCTGGTCGAGCGCATCAAGCCGCTCGCCAAGAAGACCATGCGCGAAGGCGTGCTGGCCGGCATCGGCGGCTTCGGCGCGCTGTTCGAGGTGCCCAGGCGCTACCAGGAGCCGGTGCTGGTGAGCGGCACCGACGGCGTGGGCACCAAGCTGAAGCTGGCCTTCGAGTGGGGCCTGCACGACACCGTGGGCATCGACCTGGTGGCCATGAGCGTGAACGACGTGCTGGTGCAGGGCGCCGAGCCGCTGTTCTTCCTGGACTACTTCGCCTGCGGCAGGCTGCACGTGGACACCGCCGCCGCCGTGGTGGGCGGCATCGCCAGGGGCTGCGAGCTGGCCGGCTGCGCGCTGATCGGCGGCGAGACGGCCGAGATGCCCGGCATGTACCCCGACGGCGAATACGACCTGGCGGGCTTTGCCGTCGGCGCGGTCGAGAAGTCGAAGATCCTCACCGGGCAGGGCGTGGCCGAGGGCGACGTGGTGCTGGGCCTGGCGTCGAGCGGCGTGCACAGCAACGGCTTCAGCCTGGTGCGCAAGTGCATCGAGCGCGCGGGCGCCGATCTGCCCCAGACACTGGACGGCCAGCCCTTCCGCCAGGCCGTGATGGCGCCCACGCGCATCTACGTGAAGAACGTGCTGGCAGCGCTGCAACAACATCCGATCAAGGCCCTGGCCCACATCACCGGCGGCGGCCTGCTGGAGAACATCCCGCGCGTGCTGCCCGAGGCGCTGGCCGCGCACCTGAACAAGGGCAGCTGGCCGCAGAGCGCGCTGTTCGCCTGGCTGCAAGCGACCGCCGGCATCGACGACCGCGAGATGAACCGCACCTTCAACAACGGCATCGGCATGGTGGTGGTGATCGCCGCCGGGCAGGCCGGCGCCTGCGCCGCCACGCTGCGCGCGGCCGGCGAGCAGGTGTTCGAGATCGGCCGCATCGCCCCGCGCGCCGGCGGCCCGGCCGTGACCGTGGCGTGATGAAAACCTCGTCATTCCCGCGCAGGCGGGAATGACGGATATGCAGCCGTCATCGTGAACACGCCCGAAGCTCCCCGCCCGAAGATCGCCGCGCTGGCCAGCTACGCGCTGATCGGCGCCGCGCTGCTGCTGATCATGTGGCAGGGCCTGTTGCCCGGCCTGCTGTGCGCGTGCCTGGGCTTTCTGGCCACGCGCTGGCTCAGTCCCCGGCTGGGGCCGCTGCTGCGCGCCCGGGACGGCCTGGCGCCCCGGCTGTCCGCCGCCGTGGTGGCGCTGCTGCCGCTGGTGCTGATCGCGCTGGCGCTGCCGCACACGCGCGGCCTGATCGTCGACGCGCCCGGCCAGTACCGCGAGCTGCTGGCCTTCATGGCCCGGACCATGCTGGAGCTGCGCGACCGGCTGCCGCCCGACATCGCCGCCCAGCTGCCCGACGGCGCGCAGGAGGTGCAGCGCGTCATCGCCGCCTACCTGGCCAGCAAGGCCGGCGCGCTGGCGCTCACGGGCCGCGCCTGGCTCACCGGCCTGCTGTTCGCCTACGTCGGCCTGCTGATCGGCGCGCTGGCGGCGGCGCGGCCCAGCGCGCGCCAGCTCAAGCCGCTGGCCGCCGCGCTGCACCTGCGGCTGCACCGCTTCGGCGAGACCTTCCGCCAGATCGTGGTGGCGCAGTTCTTCATCGCGCTGTTCAACACCTTCCTGACCGCCGTGTTCCTGCTGGTGGTGCTGCCGCTGTGGGACAGCCGCCTGCCCTACACCATGGCGCTGATCCTGCTGACCTTCGTCGCCGGGCTGATCCCCATCGTCGGCAACCTGATCTGCAACGGCGTGCTCACCCTGGTGGGCCTGTCGGTGTCGCCCCTGGTGGCGCTGGCCTGCCTGGCGTTCCTGATCGGCATCCACAAGGCCGAATACTTCATCAACGCCAAGGTGGTCGGCGCCCGCACCCACATGAGCGTGTGGGAGCTGCTGAGCGTGATGTTCGTGATGGAGGCCGTGTTCGGCCCCGCCGGGCTGGTGGCGGCGCCGCTGTTCTACGCCTACGCCAAGAAGGAATTGCAGGCGTCCGGCTGGGTGTGAGCGGCTGGCTCTTCCGGCAGGACAACCACCTGCGGCGCGCCTGGCGCGACGCCGGCGGGCGCGAGCCGCCCGGCCGGCTGTGTGCGCCGCAAGGCAGAATTCCAGATACTCACAGGGAGTAACAGGTATCCAGCGCTTGATTGGCGAGCGCTGGCGGCTTCATATATGGGGAGTATTACCTCACCCCAGCGCCGCCAGCTGCCGCGTGACCGCGTCGCGGTCGTTCGCCTCGCCCGCTTCGAGCAGGTACAGCGCCAGGTCCTGGCGCGCGCGGGCGGTGTCACCCAGCCGCGCCAGCGCCAGGCCGCGGTCGCGGTACTCGGCCCAGGCGCGCGGCAGCAGCACGATCAGGCGGTCCTGCACGGCGACGAAGCGCGGCCAGTCCTGCTGCGTGCGGTGGATGTCCTGCAGGTTGCGCAGCATGCGCGCCAGGATCTGGCGCGGGCCGGCGGGCCGCAGGTAGAGCGCCAGCGGCGCCGGGCTGTCCGGCGCGAACGCCAGGCCGGGATGCATCTCCTCGATGCGCCCCTGCAACTCGCCCCGGCTGAGCGACTGGCCGGTGAACGGGTCCAGCACCACCTGCCCCTCGCCGAGGTCGACCTGCACCAGGAAGTGGCCGGGGAAGCCCACGCCCGCGGCGCGCAGCCCTAAGCCCTGGGCCAGCTCCAGCCACAGCACCGCCAGCGAGATCGGGATGCCCCGGCGCGTGCGCAGCACCGCGTGCAGGTAGCTGTTGTCGGGGTTGTAGTAGTCGTTGACGTTGCCGCCGAAGCCCAGGTCGCCAAAGAAGAACTGGCCCAGCGCGCGCAGCCGCTCCAGCGGGCCGTCGGCGCCGGCCACGCGGCGCTTCAGGCGCGCGGCCAGGTGGTCCACGTCGCCCAGCACGTGCTGCACGTCCAGCTCGGGGTATTCGTCCTGCGCCAGGCTGGCGGCGGCCTCCAGCAGCGGCAGGTGCTCGTCGCTCTGCACCAGCGCGGCGAAGTAGCGCAGCGGCGTGGGGGCGGAAAGGTCGAGCTTCATGGGCCTGGGTTGTACGCTCGGCGCGCCGCCTTCGTCAACGGCGCAGCAGGCGCCGCAGCTTCAGGCCCGAGGCCGCCAGCGCGCCGAAGTAGATCGCCGCCGCGCCCGCCATGACGGCCGCCAGCAGCCCGGCGCGCGGCAGCGCGGGCGTGCCCAGCCAGTCGAAGCGCGCGGCCGCCCAGGCCAGGAACGCGCCCATCAGCAGCGTGGCGGCCAGCACCTGCGCGCCGAACACGCCCCAGCCGGCCTGCGGGCGGAAGCTGCCGCGCCGGATCAGCCCCGCCAGCAGCCACAGCGCGTTGATGAGCGCGCCCAGCGCGATCGACAGCGTCAGCGCCGCGTGCTGGAGCCAGGGCACGAAGACGGCGTTGAACACCTGGGTGATGACCAGCACCGCGATGGCGATCTTCACCGGCGTGCGGATGTCCAGGCTGGCGTAGTAGCCCGGCGCCAGCACCTTGACGGCCACCAGCCCGACCAGCCCCACCCCGTACAGCGCCAGCGCCAGCGCGGTGCGCTGCACGTCGCCCACGCCGAAGCGGCCGTGGTGGAACAGCGTGGAAATCAGCGGCACGGCGAACACCAGCAGCGCCGCCGCGCAGGGCAGCGCCAGCAGCACCACCAGCCGCAGGCCCCAGTCCAGCATCTGCGAATAGCGCGCCTCGTCGCCGCTGGCACGCGCGGCCGCGAGCTGCGGCGTCAGCACCACGCCCAGGGCGACGCCGAGCAGCGCGGTGGGGAACTCCATCAGCCGGTCGGCGTACCACACCCAGGTCACGCTGCCGGCCGCCAGGTGCGAGGCGATCTGCGTGTTGATCAGCAGCGACAGCTGCGCCACCCCCACGCCCAGCAGCGCCGGCAGCATCAGCCCCAGCACCTGCCGCACGCCGGCGTCGGCCCAGGCCGCGCGCAGGCGCCGCCAGGCAAGGCCGATGCGCGGCAGCAGCCCCATGCGGCGCAGCACGGGCACCTGCACGGCCAGTTGCAGCACGCCGCCCAGCATCACGCCGCCGGCCATGGCGTAGATCGGCTCCAGCCCCAAGCGCCCGAACCACGGCGCGCCCCACCAGGCGGCGGCGATCATCGCCAGGTTCAGCAGCACCGGCGTGGCCGCCGGCAGCGCGAAGTGCCGCCAGGTGTTCAGGATGCCGGCCGAGAACGCCACCAGCGACATGCAGGCGATGTAGGGGAACATCCAGCGCGTCATCAGCACCGCGGCGTCGAAGCTGCGCGCATCCAGCCCGCTGGCCAGCGCCCAGACCAGCACCGGCGCGCCCGCCACGCCGACGATGCAGGTCAGCACCAGCGCCCAGGCGAGCGCGGTGCCGACGGCGTCGATCAGGCGCTTGGTCGCCTCCTCGCCGTCGCGCGCCTTGGCCGTGGCCAGCACCGGCACGAAGGCCTGGCTGAACGCGCCCTCGCCGAACAGCCGCCGCAGCAGGTTGGGGATGCGGAACGCCACGTTGAAGGCGTCCGTCAGTCCGCTAACGCCGAAGGCCGAGGCCATGAGCAAATCGCGCACCAGGCCGGTCACGCGCGAGGCCAGGGTCAGCAGCGAGACGGTGGAGGCGGCTTTGAAGAGGCTCACGATTGGGGCGCAAGTGTAGTCGCCCTGCTCCTTCTGGCTGGGCAGCGTAGTAGAATCGCGGGTTCTGCCGACAACATCCTCAAACCCCAAAGGAACACATTCATGGCTGCTGGAAAGCCCAAAAAGAAGAACCCGCGCCTGGCGTCGGGCCGCAAGCGCGTCCGCCAGGACGTCAAGCTCAACGCCGCGAACACCTCGCTGCGCTCCAAGTACCGCACGGCGGTGAAGAACGTCGAGAAGGCGGTCCTCGCCGGCGACAAGGACAAGGCCAGGAGCGCCTTCGCCCTGATGCAGTCGGTGGTGGACACCGTCGCCGACAAGGGCATCTTCCACAAGAACAAGGCCGCGCGCGACAAGAGCCGCCTGTCGGCCAAGGTCAAGGGTCTGGCCCAGGCCGCGGCCTGATCCCCATCACCCACCCGCCCGGAAGGGTCTGCGCAAGACCCTCCGCCGTTTGATTCGGGTGCGCTGCCGGCAGAAACGAAAAAAACCGCCTTCGGGCGGTTTTTTTCATCTCCGAGCCGCCCCAGGATGAAAAGCCCCCTCAGGGGGCAGCGGACCGCGCGCAGCGGGGGAGCGTGAGGCCATGCCTCATGCGCGGATCGACGCAAGGGCGCCTATTTTTCCTATTTTTTCCTGCCGCGAGGCCGCGCTTCCGAAGCCAGGGCCGGAGGCCGGCTGCTGCCATGCTGCTGCGCGCGCGCCAGGCTGTCCTGGAAGCTGTCGCGCAGGCATTGCGCGAAGCGCTCGGGGTCGGGCACCAGTTCGCGGCAGGCGGTGGGGGAAATGTTCACGAGACCCTCGTACCGCGTGACCGCGAACGCCAGCCCCATGCCGTCGCGCACCGGCAGGATCGCCGAGGTGTAGCTCATGTGCGCGCCGCAGAGGTACTGCGTCCGTTCGGGCGCGGGAATGAAGCGGATGACGCAGTGCGTGGACACCTCTCCCGGCATCTGCCCGCCCATCAGCGCCGGACGGATGGCCTGCGGCACCGCCTCGCGGTATTTCGTGGCGCTGGAAGCCACGGCGACCAGGGCCTCGCCCGGGTCCTCCACATCCGTCGCGAGCGGGCGCGGCCGCCAGGAGGCCGGGCCGCGCTTGCCCGAGCTGCCCTCGGGCTTGCCCGGGTGCCAGGTCATCGCGTTCAGGGTCGCGTTCGCGGGCAATTCGCCCTGCTCGATCAGGTAGCGGCGCAAGGCCCCGCCGCAGACGGCGATCACGGCGTCCTCCAGCGTCGCGCCGGGCACCGACGCGGCGATCTGTTCGAACTCTCCGATGGCGAAGCGCCGCGTCTCGAACACGCGGTAGGGCGAGACCACCGAGTTGAAGCGCGTCATCGGCTGCACCTCGGCCAGGCCGCCGCCGGCCAGGATGCGCGCGGCCGGCAGCATGCGCTGCGCGACCCAGGGCAGTTGCCACGGCGTCAAGGCCGAACGCCACATGCCGCGCTGCAGCAGCGCCAGCGGGCCGGGGGCCGAGTCGGCGAACCACGACGGCGGCGGCGGCGCCGCAGCGGGCTTGGCCTGGGGATCGCAGAGCCCTTCGGTCAGCTTGGCCAGGTCGGACATTTCGAGCACGGCCAGGTGGGTCTTGATCAGCACCGCGAAGCTGCCGGGGGGCAGGTCCAGGAAGCTGTCCAGCCCCTCGATCACGTACAGCTCCCACAGCGGGCGGTCCATGTCCAGCGCGCGCGCGTGCAGGCGCGACGTCTGGATGCAGAACTGCCGCCAGTCGCCCGGCTTGGGCAGGGCGATGTGGCGCACGTGGTGCTCCAGGTCGAACATGTCGTCGTCCACCCAGTAGGGGCGGTCGATCCCCAGCGGCACGCGCTGCAGGCGCTGGCGGGCCCGGGGCCACCGGTGCAGCCGGTTCTCGATCTGGGCCAGGATGCTCTTGAAGCGCACCACGCCGCCGGGCGCGCTGCGCTGGTCGTGGATCTGGATCAGGCTGACGTTGGCGTTGGCGTGGGTGCTGTCGGACAGCAGATGGCCGGCGGCGCGGTCGTCCAGCTGCTCCAGCGTGTCGAATTCTTGCCGGGTCACGTTGCGATCTGCTTTCATGAAATTCAGTCAGGAGAGGATGGTCCGCGGGTCAGCCGTCTTGCGTTGGTTCAGCCGACAGCCAGGCAACAACCGCCAATGGTAGGTGATTCAAGCCCACGGGGGCGGTCGGGCTGCCACGGAGGCGACTCGCCCCAGGACCGCCGGCGGCCGCGCTGGCAGGCGATGCGGGCGGCACCGCCCCTCTCAGCCAGCGGCCACGCCACCGCTGCCGGCCCCGGCATGAACGCGGGATCGCTCTTTTGACGAAAGCGGCCGGCATCGCCCGGCAGGAAGTCACCGGCAGCTGTTCTTTTGAGGGCTATCGCCGATGGCCGCGCGGTGCGCACGGCGGCCGCTCAAACCTTCAGCTTGATCTTCTTCTCCACCCTGGCGCCGGCCCTCTCCTCGCGCTTGCGGCGGTTGAACACCTGCCGCATGTAGCGGATGTCGGTCGCCGATAGATGCTTCTGCGCGGCGACGAACTGCTCCTGCTCCTCCTCGCGGATGTGGTGCAGGTACTCCTCGCGCAGCTTGGCGAAGCGACGCAGCCAGCCGCTGGATGCCATGTCGCGCGCGGCCAGGTCGGCCAGCATCTCGTCCATCTCGTGGTGTTCGGCCACCGCGTGGCGCGCGTCTTCGGTGGTGGGCGGATCGCGCAGCACGGTGGACCACAGGGCCTGCTCCTCGGCGGCGGCGTGGCCCTTGATCTCGCGCACCAGTTCATCGAACAGGCGCTCGCGCTCGGGCGACTTGCCCTCGGTGGCGGCGATCATGGCCAGCAGCGCACGGTGGCGGTCGTGGTCCTCGACCAGGCGGCCGAAGATGTCGGGGTTTCCGCGAAACCGCGTGGCCGGCGTGGCGCCGATGCGCGCGGGCAGATCGGGCGCCACCGCCCTGGCCTTGGCGATGGCGGCGGATTTGGCCTGGCGGGCCGGGGTGGCGCGGCCGTGGACGGCACGGGGTTGGTGGGCGGTCTTCATCGTGGTCTCCTTCCTCGGTTGGGGCAACCCAGGCCGGCCTGCGCGCCTGCGCTCGCGCGGGAGGTCGCGCGACGGGTTGTGGAGGCGCCAGCTTAGGCCCGCTGCGCTGCGGCGCGCGACCGCCGCTCGTCGCATCCGGTGCAGGACGGCGGCGCTGTCGGGCGCGAGCCGGCTCCTACAATCCCGCGCATGCCGCAGCCGCCCGCCGCCCAGACCCGGCTCCACCAGGTCCACCACGTCACGCATCCGCTGGTGCAGCACAAGCTCACGCTGATGCGCGACAAGGAGGTCGGCAGCACCGGCTTCCGCACCCTGCTGGGCGAGCTGGCGATGCTGATGGCCTACGAGGTCACGCGCGACATGCCGGTGCGGATGGTGGAGATCGAAACGCCGCTGGAGCGCATGCACAGCCCCGTGATCGACGGCAAGAAGCTGGTCTTCGCCAGCATCCTGCGCGCCGGCAACGGCATGCTCGACGGCCTGCTGCGCGTGGTGCCCAACGCCCGCGTGGGCCACGTCGGCCTGTACCGCGACCCCGACACGCTGGAGGCCGTGGAGTACTACTTCAAGATGCCCACCGGCATGGCCGAGCGCGACGTGATCGCCGTGGACCCGATGCTGGCCACCGGCCACTCGGCGGTGGCGGCCATCGACAAGCTGAAGTCGCTGGCGCCGCGCTCCCTCAGGTTCCTGTGCCTGCTGGCCGCGCCCGAGGGCATCCGCACCCTGCACGCCGCGCACCCCGACGTGCCGATCCACACCGCCGCCATCGACCGCTCGCTGAACGAGCACGGCTACATCCTGCCCGGCCTGGGCGACGCGGGCGACCGCATCTTCGGCACCCGGTAGGCGCGCGCCCGGCCCTCTTTCCTACGCCACCGTCGGACAACGCCTACGGCGATGCCGCCGCGCGGCTGACGCGGCGGCATCGCCGTGCTGCCAAGAATTGCCTGGACGGCGCCCGCCAAGCCCGGACGGCGCCACGGACGAGAAAGGAAAGCACCGATGCCCTCCCCGTTTGCCGCATCACCCGCGCGCCCGGCCGCGTGGGCCGCCCTGGCGGCCACGCTGGCCCTGGCCGCCTGCTCCAGCACCCCGCCGCCGCGCGAGGAAATGGCGGTGGCCAAGACCACCGTGGACCGCGCCACCACCGCGCCCGACACCGCCGCCGCCGCGCCGCTCGAGTTGCAGTCCGCGCGCGACAAGCTCTCGCGCGCCGAGCGCGCCATGGCCGACAAGGACTACACCCAGGCCCGCCGCCTGGCCGAGGAGGCCCAGGCCGATGCCCGCCTGGCCGAGGCCAAGGCGCAGGCCACGCGCAGCGAGCAGGCCGTGCAGGAGCTGCAAGGCTCGGTCCGCGCGCTGAACGAAGAACTGCAGCGCCGCGCGCCCCAGAAGTGAACGCCCTGCCCTGCATCGACACGGAGTCCCCCATGACCGAACGAACCCCCTTCATGACCCGAACCCGCGCCGGCGGCGCCCTCGCGCTGGCCGCCGTCCTGGCCCTGGCCGCCTGCGGCACGCGCGGCCCGCTGACCGCGCTGGAAGAAGCCCGCGCGCAGGTCAACGGCACCGCCGCCAACCCCGACGTGGCGCGCCGCGCGCCGCTGGAGCTGAAGTCCGCCACCGACACCCTCGCCCGCGCCGACCGCGTGTGGCGCGAGGACGGCGACGAGGCCGAGGCCCGCCACCTGGCCTACCTGGCGCGCCAGCGCGCCGAGACCGCGTCGTCGCTGTCCCGGGCGCGCGCCGCCGACGACCAGATGAAGGACGCCAGCGCCCAGGCCGACCGCCTGCGGCTGGACGCGCGCACCCGCGAGGCCGAAGCCGCCCGCAGCCAGGCCGAGACCGCCCGTGGCGAGGCGCGCGCGGCCCAGGCCCAGGCGGGCGCCGCGCAGGCGCAGGCCCAGCAGGCCAACGCCCGCGCCGCCGCGCTGGAGGCGCAGCTCAAGGAGTTGCAGGCGCAGCAGACCGAGCGCGGCCTGCTGGTGACGCTGGGCGACGTGCTGTTCGAGTTCGGCAAGGCGCAGCTGCTGCCCACCGCCGGCCCGCGCCTCGATCAGCTGGCCGACTTCCTGAAGCAGTACCCGGACCGCAAGCTGCTGATCGAGGGCCATACCGATTCGGTGGGCTCCGCGTCGGCCAACCAGACGCTGTCCGAGCGCCGCGCCCAGGCGGTGCAGCAGGCGCTGACGATGCGCGGCGTGGACCCGGGGCGCATCACGGCGCGCGGCTACGGCAAGGCGTTCCCGGTCGCCGGCAACGGCACGCCCGAGGGCCGCGCGCTGAACCGCCGGGTGGAAGTGGTGATCGCCGACGACAAGGGCACGCTGCGCTCCCGGGGAGGCTGATTGCTACCCTATCGATAGCTACCAGCGCTTGGTGGACGGGCGCTGGCGGCTCTTTTCGTTCATGATCGCTCAGCGCTTCAGCACCTCGCGCAGCGACTCGTACAGCCGGTCCGAGCCGTGCCGCGGGTTGGCCGGGTCCAGCGCGAACGGGTTGGGCGCCGCCGCCTTCGCCTCGCCGTGCGAAGCCTGGTGCGGGTGCAGGAAGAACGACAGCGTGCGCGCGCCGTGCGCGCGGTGGCCCTCCAGCACGCGGTCCAGCTGGTCCGCATCCAGCGCGCGCAGCGGGTGGAACTCGGTCACGCTGTAGCCGGGCTGGCGCGAGCGCGCCAGCCAGTCGAAGAAGGCGCCGCCCTCGGCCGCCTCGCCGTACAGGTTGATGCCCAGCGCCACGTGGCCGAACGGCAGCAGCGACTGCCCGGCCGCGAAGCGGCTGGCGTCCCAGCCCGCGCCTTCGGCCGGGGCGATCTGCTGCGTGCGGTGCGGCGCGGCGGCCAGGCAGGTGTTGTCCAGCAGCGCGTCGAAGTGGGCGATGTAGTCCACCACCTGCTGCTCGCGGAATTGGTGCCACAGCGGCACCAGCGGGTTGTGGAACACGGCCAGGCCGTCGGCGGGCGCGTCGATCCAGAACGCCACGCCCTCGCCCGACGCGGCCATGGGTGGCAGCGGCTGGCGCAGGGGCAGCGGCGCGGGCGTGCTCTGCTGGCGGTCCATGGCGGCGAAGCGGCGCGTGCCCAGGTGCGCCAGCGCGCCGCCCGGGCGCTCCAGCGCGATGTCGATGCGGTGCACGCCGGCGGGCAGGCCGGCGTGGCGCAGGTCGAAGCGCCAGCCGACGTGGTCGGTGCCCAGCTCGGGCCGCGCCTGGCCCACGTCCTGCCGCGCGTGGCGCGCGGGCACGCGGCCGGCCAGCTCGCCGTCGAGGTAGATGCGCACCCAGGGCGCGTCGCCCGGCGCGCGCGCGGTGTCGTGCGCCCAGCCGCCCACGGCCAGGGTGCCGGCGGCCTCGGCGTCGATGTGCTGCCAGAAGTGGTCGAGCCGCTCGCGCCGGATGTCCTTCGAGGGCGGCTCGATCTGGTCGAACGACGCGAAGGGCGAGCCCAGCACCGCGTTCAGCGCCGCGATGCGGCCGAAGCGGCGCTTGAGCCAGGCGCGGAAGCCTTCGCGCGAGGCGGGCGAGTAGTCCGTCACCACGTAGGGCTTGCCATAGCCCATGCCGGCCTCGAAGTCGGGGTAGAGGTGGTGCACCTCGCCCAGCAGGTTGATGCCGGCGATGCGCGCGCGCGCGGCGGCGGGCAGCGCGCAGAGGGCATCGGCCACGGCGCCGATGGCCTGCTCGCGCCGGCGGGTGATGGGGTTGTCGAAGCGGGCGATGCTCCAGGGGTACATCGCCGCGTCCAGGTAGCGGTCCACCGGCAGCGGGCCTTGCGGCGTGGCGGCCAGGTTGGCCGGGTCCCGCGCCAGCACGGGCTCGATCGGCGCGTGCTCGGAGAAGTGCGTGGAGAACAGGTACAGCACCACCGGCCTGTCCACGTCCTGCACGGTGCGGGCGATGCGGCGCACCGCCTCGTCGTCGATCGCCCAGTCGGCGCCCTGCGGCTCGAACAGGTTGAGCAGCGGCACCACCAGGGTGTAGCCCAATTCGAAGCGGCCGTCGGAGCTGCGGCGCGGGCCGAGCGCGTCGAGCGCGGCCTCGATGCGGGCGGCGGCCGAGCCCCGCGGGCCGGCGCAGGCGGCCTCCAGCGGCGCGGCGGGCGCGGCCATCTCCAGGCAGTCGCCGAGGCCGCCGATGGCCGGCACCAGCAGCAGCGGCTGCTGCTGGCCGCGCCACAGCCACGCCGAAAAACCGAGCAGCAGCGCCAGCAGGACCAGCGCCATCGCCCCGCACACCGCATCGACGCCGCGCCCGGCGCGTGGTTCCCCGTTCATCGCAGTCCTTTTTTGACGACAGGGGCCGATTGTCACCGGGCGCGCGGGCCGCGCTGGCAGCTATCAGGTTAATAGCTGCCAGCGCTTGTCCAGCAAGCGCTGGAGGCCGATTTGGCTTGAAACCATCAGAACGTCGCCTGCACGCCCACCCGCACGCTGCGGCCCGGCAGCGGCGCATTGGGGAACACCGTCTGCGTGAGGATCGAGGTGGCGCTGTAGGCCAGCCGGTTGCTCAGGTTGTCCACCCGGGCGTACCACTGCAACTGCGCGCGGCCGACCTTCTGGCGGTAGGTGAGCGCGGCGTTCCACAGCGTGTAGGCGCCGGTGGCTCGGCTGCCCTCGGGCACGCGGCGCTGCGCCATGGCGTGGTCGAAGCCGATGCGCGCGCCCCACGGCCCCTGCGACCAGCGCAGCGTGGCGCCCACCCGGGCCGGCGCGATCAGCGGCAGCGGCTGGCCGGTGCTGGTGTTGGTGGCGCGCACCAGGTCGCCGCGCAGGTCCAGGTCCAGCACCGAGCCGCCGGCGCTGTCGCCGGCCACACCCTGCGCGCCCAGCAGGCGCACGGTGCCGCTGGCCTCCAGGCCGGCGAAGCGCGCCTTGACCCCGGTGTAGGCGTATTCGGGCAGGTCGTCCACCGTGCGGCCGGTGGGCGCCAGGCCGATGTAGTTGCCGTAGCGGCTGGCGAAGGCGGTGACGGCGAAGCGGTGCGGGCCGCGCTTCCACTGCGCGCCCAGGTCGATGCTGGCGGACTTCTCCAGCCCCAGCGTCGGGTCGCCCACTTCCCAGGCGGCGGTGGCCACGTGCGGGCCGTCGGCGAACAGCTCGTAGTCCTTGGGCGCGCGCTGCGTGTAGCTCAGGTTGCCGGTGAGCTGCCAGTCCGGCGCCACGTTGACCAGCGCGCCCAGCGCCGCGCTGCCGGGCGTGAAGCGGCGGCTGCCGGCGGCGAAGCGCTCGTCGCCGGCATCGTCCAGCACGGCGGTGCTGCGCACGCGCACCTGCTCGGCGCGCGCGCCGAAGGTGAGCTTGCCCCAGCCGGTGGCCAGTTCCTCGTGCGCGAACAGCGCCAGCGCGCGCGTGGTGCTGGGGGGGATGAAGGCCTCGTCGCCCAGCGCGGCGAAGCGCGTGCCCTCCCACTGCACGCCCCAGACGCCGCGCAGGTTGCCGAAGGCGCGGTGGCGCGCCTCCAGGCGCAGGTCGCTGCCGCGGTTCTTGAACACGGTGCCGGCCTCGTCGCCCTCGTACTCGGTGTGGCGGTAGTCGCCGTGGCTGAACTGGCCCTTGACGCTTTCGATCAGGCCGCCGGGGTTGCGCCACAACCCCTCCAGCGCGGCGCGCGTGGAGCGCATGCCGATGGTCACCTCGTCCTCGGCCACGGTGCCGTAGCTGCTGCGGTAGCCGGCGACGGAGGCGCCCAGGTAGCCGCGGTCGAAGAAGACCGTGCCGCCGACGGCGCCGCCCCAGGCGCGGTTGGCCGAGTTGCAGATGCGCCGCGCCTCGGCGGGCGAGCCGGGCCTGGCGCACTCCAGCGTGATCGGCACGGCGGTGTCGCCGGCGTCGCGGCTGAAGGCGTCCACGTGCAGGGCGTAGCGGTCGTTGCCGCCTTCCAGCAGCACGGCGCCGCTCTTCTCGCGGCTGCCGCTGGCGTACGACGCATCGGCGCGGCCGGTGACGCCGCCCTCGGGGCCGGCCACCGGCTGGCGCGGGATGCGGTTGTCGATGACGTTGACCACGCCGCCCTGCGCGCTGCCGCCGTACAGCAGCGCCGCCGGGCCGCGCAGCACCTCGATGCGCTCGACGGCGAGCGGGTCGATGGGCGTGTTGTGGTCGTAGCTGAGCGATGAAGCGTCGATGCTGGCGCCGCTGTTCTGCAGGATGCGCACGCGGTCGCCGTCCAGCCCGCGGATGGACGGCCGGCCGACGTTGGGGCCGAAGTAGGAGCTGGCCACGCCGGGCTGCTCGGCCAGCGTCTCGCCCAGCGTGCTGCCGCGCTCAAGCAGCAGGTTCTCGCCGCTGAGCACGCTGGCGGGCGCCACGGTCTGCGCCTCGCCCAGCGGGTTGCCCGTGACGGTGACTTCGGACAGGCTCGGCACGTCGGCGGCGGCGGGCGACTGCGCCCACGCCGGGGTGGCGGACATGGCGCCCAGGGCGCACAGGAACGCGGCGCGGCGGATGGCGCGCACGCGGAATCTTCTGGATGGGAACATGGTGGTGGGAATCCGGTCTGGGTTGGAGGCGGAGGCCCCGCGCCGCGCGCATGCGCGCGATGCCGCACGCCGCAGCGTGCGCACGCGAGAGCACTCAGAGGGAAAGGCTCAACCCAGCGCCGGCGGCGCCCGCGCCTGGAACAGCGCCACCACGCGCGCCGCCCAGGCGCGCTGCACCCAGCGCGGCGGCAGCCGCGGCTCGCCGGCCGCGGGCAGGCCGGCCATGGCGGCGGGCGGCGCATGGTCGCCGCCGGCCACCTGGTCGTACAGGCGGCAGTCGTCGCTGCCCTCGTGGCCGGCGAACAGGCGGGCCAGCCAGCCTTCGTCGGCGTGCGCCGCCGGCTGGGCCAGCGCGGCCACGCCGCCGGCCTGCGCGTGCCCGGCGCCCCGCGCGTGCAGCACGCCATGCGCCAGCGTCAGCCACTGCGCGGCCAGCAGAAGGGCCGGCAGCAGCCAGATCAGGGAGCGGAAGCGACGCGCGCGCATGGCGCGCACTGTAGCGCAACGGCGGCGGGCGCAGGGCCGCCTGGCCCCTCAGCGCGCCAGCTCGCGGAAGGTCTTGCGGAACTTGGCCACCTTGGGCGCGGCCACGGCCATGCAGTAGCCCTGCGTGGGGTTCTTCTCGAAGAAGTCCTGGTGGTAGTCCTCGGCCGGGAAGTAGTGCGCCAGCGGCGCCACCTCGGTGACGATGGGCGCGTCGTACAGCCCGTCGCGGGTGGCCTCGCGGACCAGCTCCTCGGCCTCTTGCCGCTGCGCGGGCGTGGTGAAGTAGATGCCGCTGCGGTACTGCGTGCCGACGTCGTTGCCCTGTCGGTCGAGCTGCGTGGGGTCGTGCACGGCGAAGAAGATCTCCAGAAGCTGCCGGGTGCCGACCTGTGCCGGGTCATAGACCAGCTTCACCACCTCGGCGCAGCCGGTGCGGCCGGCGCAGACCTGCTCGTAGGTGGGCGCTGTGGCCTGGCCGTTGCTGTAGCCGGACTCGACGTCCAGCACGCCGCGCACTTCCTTGAACACCGACTCGGTGCACCAGAAGCAGCCGCCGGCAAGCACGATGGTTTCGGTGGTACTCATGGTTGGGTCTCCTTGCCGCCCATCTTAGTGCCGGCCGCACAATGCCGGCTTTACCTCACCCTCACCACGGAGAAACCCGCATGGCCGCCACCCCAGCCCGCTTCGACTGGCAAGACCCCTTTCAGCTCCGCGCGCAGCTCACCGACGACGAGCGCCAGGTGCAGGAAGCCGCCCGCGCCTACTGCCAGGAGAAACTGCTGCCGCGCGTGCAGATGGCCTTCCGCCACGAGACCACCGACCCGGCCATCTTCCGCGAGATGGGCGCGCTGGGCCTGCTGGGCGCCACCATCCCCGAGCAGTACGGCGGCGCGGGCCTCAACTACGTCTGCTACGGCCTGGTGGCGCGCGAGGTGGAGCGGGTGGATTCGGGCTACCGCTCGATGATGAGCGTGCAGTCGTCGCTGGTGATGGTGCCGATCCACGCCTTCGGCACCGAGGCGCAGAAGCAGAAGTACCTGCCCAGGCTGGCACGCGGCGAGTGGATCGGCTGCTTCGGCCTCACCGAGCCCGGCCACGGCAGCGACCCCGGCGGCATGGTCACGCGCGCGCGCAAGGTGGACGGCGGTTACAGCTTGAGCGGCGCCAAGATGTGGATCACCAACAGCCCCATCGCCGACGTGTTCGTGGTCTGGGCCAAGGACGACGGCGGGCAGATCCGCGGTTTCATCCTGGAGAAAGGCTGGAAGGGCCTGAGCGCCCCCGCCGTGCACGGCAAGGTGGGGCTGCGCGCCAGCGTCACCGGCGAGATCGTGATGGACGAGGTCTTCGTGCCGGAGGAAAACGCCTTCCCCGAGGTGCGCGGCCTGAAAGGGCCCTTCACCTGCCTGAACAGCGCGCGCTACGGCATCGCCTGGGGCGCGATGGGCGCGGCCGAGGACTGCCTCCACCGCGCGCGCCAGTACGTGCTGGACCGCCCGCAGTTCGGCCGCCCGCTGGCCGCCAACCAGCTGATCCAGAAGAAGCTGGCCGACATGCTGACCGACATCGGCCTGGGCCTGCAGGGCGTGCTGCGCCTGGGCCGCATGAAGGACGAGGGCACGGCGCCGATCGACCTCACTTCCGTGATGAAGCGCAACAACTGCGGCAAGGCGCTGGAGATCGCCCGCCTGGCGCGCGACATGATGGGCGGCAACGGCATCAGCGACGAATACGGCGTGGCGCGCCACCTGGTGAACCTGGAGGTGGTCAACACCTACGAGGGCACGCACGACGTGCATGCGCTGATCCTGGGGCGGGCGATCACGGGGATTGCCGCCTTCGCCAGCTGAAGCGGCGGCGGGTGCGCCGACAATGCCGCCCATGCCCGCCGACCCGCATCCCTTCGCCGCCCTCACCCCCGACTTCGTGCTCGACGCCCTGGCCTCGCTGGGCCTGATGGGCGACGGGCGGCTGATGGCGCTCAATTCGTACGAGAACCGCGTCTATCTGGCCCACCTGGAGCCCGGCACGCCGCTGGCCGACGCGCATCCGGCGGTGGTGCTCAAGTTCTACCGCCCCGGGCGCTGGAACACGGCGCAGATCGAGGAGGAGCACGCCTTCTCCGCCGAACTGGCCGCCGCCGAGGTGCCCGTGGTGGCGCCGCTGGCCCTCGAAGGCCGCACGCTGCATGCACACGGCGGCTTCGCCTTCAGCGTCAGCCCGCGGCGCGGCGGCCGCGCGCCGGAGCTGGGCGACGCCGAGGCGCTGGAGTGGATCGGCCGCTTCATCGCCCGCCTGCACACCGTGGGCGCGCGCACGCCCTTCGCGCACCGCCCCGCCGTGGATGCGGCCAGCTACGGCACCGAGCCGCGCGACTGGCTGCTGGCGCACGGCGCGCTGCCGCTGGAGGTGGAGCGCGCCTGGGCCGACACCAGCCAGGAAGCTATTAAAATCATAGCTGCCAGCGCGCTCCCATCAAGCGCTGGAGGCCGATTTGACTCTCAAGAAAACGCCGGGCCGCCCCAAGTTTTCTTGCCCCCCTCGGGGGGCGGGCTGGGCACAGCCCAGCCCTGGGGGCAGTCAGGTTCTGAAGGCATCGCCACGCTGCGCCTGCACGCCGACTGCCACCCCGGCAACATCCTGTGGACGCCCACCGACCGGCCCGGCGGCGGCCCGCACTTCGTCGATCTGGACGACTGCCGCGGCGGCCCCGCCGTGCAGGACCTGTGGATGCTGCTCTCCGGCGAGCGCGCCGAACGCCAGCGCGCCCTGGGCGCCCTGCTCGACGGCTACGAGCAGGTGCGCGACTTCGACCGCCGCGAGCTGGCGCTGATCGAGCCGCTGCGCACCCTGCGCATGATCCACTACAGCGCCTGGCTGGCGCGGCGCTGGGACGACCCGGCCTTCCCCGCCGCCTTCCCCGGCTTCGGCACGCCCGACTACTGGCGCGGACAGATCGCGGCGCTGCGCGAGCAGATCGAGGCCCTGACCGAGCCGCCGCTGGTGGCGTAGCGCTCTCTTCCCGCCTCGCGCGGGTTCGCGTATATTACTAACCAGTCAGTCATTAATATGAGCGCATCCCCCGATCAACCGCCCAGTGAGGCGCCCCCGAAGCGCGAGCGCCGCAAGCAGGCCCGCCCCGGCGAGCTGCTGGACGCCGCGCTGGCGCTGTTCGTCGAGAAGGGCTTCGCCGCCACCCGCGTGGAAGAAGTGGCGGCGCGCGCCGGTGTCTCCAAGGGCACGCTGTTCCTCTACTTCCCCAGCAAGGAGGCGCTGTTCAAGGCCGTGGTGCACGAGAACGCCGGCCGCATCCTGGCCGACGCCTTCCGCGAGGTGGCCGAGTTCAACGGCTCCAGCACCGAGCTGCTGCGCGAGTTCCTGCGCCGCTGGTGGGCGCTGTACGGCGGCACGCCCGCCGCCGGCCTGACCAAGCTGATGGTCAGCGAGGCGGCCAACTTCCCCGAGCTGGCGCAGCACTACCAGGACGAGGTGGTCGACCCCAGCCACGAGCTGCTGCGCCGCGTGGTCCAGCGCGGCATCGACCGTGGCGAGTTCCGCCCGGTGGACGTGCCGCAGCTGGTGCACCTGATCGTCGCGCCGCTGGTGCAGATGGTGACCTGGCGCTACTCGCTGGCGCCCTGCTGCCCCAGCGCGCAGCAGATCGACGCGCCGGCGCTGGTGGAACTGCACGCCGACCTGCTGCTGCGCGCCCTGCGTGCCGACAAGCCCGCGCCATGAAGCGGTCCCTCAAGATCGCGCTCGTGCTGCTGGTGCTGGCGGCCGCCCTGCTGCTGGGCTGGCGCGGCTACAGCGCGCGCCAGGCCGCCCAGAAGGCGCAGGCGGCGCCGGCCGCAGCGCCAGTGATCGAGCTGGCCGCCATCGACCTGGCGACCGCGCAGGTGCGCGAGCTGAGCGCCGGCCTTCCGATCACCGGCACGCTCAAGGCCGTGAACTCGGCCGTGGTCAAGGCCCGCGTGCCGGGCGAGCTGCGCGATTTGACGGTGCGCGAGGGCGACACCGTGCAGGCCGGCCAGGTGATCGCCCGCGTCGAACCCACCGAATACGCCGAACGCCTGCGCCAGGCCCACCTGCAAGCCGAGGCCGCCAAGGCGCAGGTGGACATCGCCCAGCGCCAGTACGACAACAACGCCGCGCTGGTCAGCCAGGGCTTCATCTCGAAGACGGCGCTCGACAACTCGCTGGCCAGCCTGGCCACCGCCCAGGCCAGCCACCGCGCGGCGCTGGCCGGCGCCGAGGTGCTGCGCAAGTCGCTGGCCGATACGGTGCTGCGCGCGCCCATCGGCGGCCAGGTGTCGCAGCGGCTGGCGCAGCCGGGCGAGCGGGTGGCGCCCGAGGCGCGCATCGTCGAGATCGTCGATCTGAGCCGGCTGGAACTGGAGGCCGCGCTCAGCCCCGCCGACTCGGTAGCGGTGCGCGTGGGCCAGCCCGCCACATTGACCGTGGAAGGCGTGCCGCAGCCGGTGCAGGCCACGGTGGCGCGCATCAACCCCAGCGCGCAGGCGGGCAGCCGCAGCGTGCTGGCCTACCTGAGCGTGGCCGCGCAGCCCGGCCTGCGGCAGGGCCTGTTCGCGCGCGGCCAGCTCGCCACCGGGCAGGTGCGCGCGCTGGCGGTGCCCCTCAGCGCCGTGCGCACCGACAAGCCCCTGCCCTACGTGCAGGCCGTCGAGGGCGGCCGCATCGCCCACCGCACGGCGGAGCTGGGCGCGCGCGGCGAGGTCGAAGGCGAGCTGTGGGTGGCCGTGCAGGGCGTGGCCGAGGGCGCGCAGGTGCTGCGCGGCGCCGCCGGCCTGCTGCGCGAGGGCACGCAGGTGCGCCTGCCGGCGCAGGGCGGCGCGCGGCCATGATGCCTGTTTGCTATTTTTACGATAGCTGCTCGCGCTTTCTGGGCGCGCGCTAGAGGCCGATTTTTCATGTGGTTCACCAAGGTCAGCCTGAACAACCCGGTGTTCGCCACCATGGTGATGCTGGCCTTCGTGGTGCTGGGCCTGTTCTCGCTGCAACGCTTGCAGGTGGACCAGTTCCCCAACGTCGATTTCCCCGTGGTGGTGATCACCGCCGAATACCCCGGCGCAGCGCCCGCCATCGTGGAGAGCGAGGTCACCAAGAAGCTGGAAGAAGCCGTCAACGCCATCGCCGGCATCAACGCGCTGTACTCGCGCAGCTACGAGGGCATGTCGGTCGTCATCATCGAGTTCCAGCTGCACATCGACGGCCGCAAGGCCGCCGACGACGTGCGCGAGAAGATCGGCCAGGTGCGCCCGCTGCTGCGCGACGAGGTGAAGGAGCCGCGCGTGCTGCGCTTCGACCCGGCGAGCCGCGCCATCTGGTCGCTGGCCGTATTGCCGGAAGCAGCAGAGGGCCGCCCTGCCCCTTCCGCCATCGAGCTGACCAACTGGGCCGACCAGGTGCTGAAGAAGCGCCTGGAGAACGTGCGCGGGGTCGGCGCCGTCAACCTGGTGGGTGGGACCAAGCGCGAGCTGCACATCTACCTGCAACCGCAGGCGATGGAGGCGCTGGGCGTCACGCCCGAGCAGGTGATGGCGGCGGTGCGCGGCGACAACCAGGACCAGCCCCTCGGCCCGGTGCGCACGCGCGCGCAGGAGCTGACGGTGCAGCTCGCCGGCCGCATGGAGCGGCCGGAGGACTTCAAGCGCATCATCGTGGCACGGCGCGGCGCGGCCGCGCCTGGTCAGTCCGGCGGCGGCGCGCCCGTCTATCTGGAGCAGGTCGCCAGCGTGCACGACGGCGCGCAGGAGCTGGAATCCATCGCCCTCTACGACGACCAGCGCACCCTGGTGCTGTCGGTGCAGAAGGCGCAGGACGAGAACACCATCCAGGTGGTGGACGGGCTGAACGACGCCGTGCAGGCGCTGCGCGCCGAGCTGCCGCCCGGCGTGCGCTTGGCGCCGGTGACCGACGCCTCGCGCCCCATCCGTGTGGCGGTGACCAACGTGCGGCAGACGCTGATCGAGGGCGCGGCGCTCACGGTGCTGATCGTGTTCCTGTTCCTCAACTCGTGGCGCAGCACCGTCATCACCGGGCTGACGCTGCCGATCTCCATCATCGGCACCTTCTTCTTCATGCAGCTGTTCGGCTTCACCGTCAACATGATCACGCTGATGGCGCTCAGCCTGTGCGTGGGCCTGCTGATCGACGACGCCATCGTGGTGCGCGAGAACATCGTGCGCCACGCGCAGATGGGCAAGGCGCCCTACCCCGCCGCGATGGAGGGCACGCAGGAGATCGGCCTGGCGGTGCTGGCCACCACGCTGTCGATCGTGGCGGTGTTCCTGCCGATCGGCTTCATGCAGGGCATCATCGGCAAGTTCTTCCACGAGTTCGGGCTGACCATCGTGGCGGCGGTGCTGATCTCGATGTTCGTCAGCTTCACGCTGGACCCGATGCTGTCCTCGGTGTGGCACGACCCCGCCGTGCACGGGCACGAGCGCACCAACAGCCTCTACGACCGCACGAATCAGAAGCGCACGCTCTACGAGCGTACGTTGGGCCGCGTCACCGCCTGGTTCGACCGCGCCACCGACCGGCTGGCCGAGGGCTACCAGCGCATCCTGCGCTGGGCGCTGGCGCACCGGCTGGCGACGCTGGCCATCGCGGCGGCCGTCTTCGTGCTGAGCGTGTTCATGGTGCGCCTGCTGGGCACCGAGTTCGTGCCCAAGGCCGATTTCTCCGAGACCACCATCGCCTTCTACACGCCGCAGGGCTCGTCGCTGGAGGCCACCGAGGCCAAGGCGCGGCAGGTGGTCGAAGTCATCCGCGGCTACCCCGAGGTGCGCTACACGCTGACCACCCTCAACACCGGCAGCGCGCAGGGCAAGACCAACGCCAGCATCTACGTGCGCCTGACCGACCGCCACCAGCGCCGGCTCGGCGCCGAGCAGCTGGCGGCCGAGCTGCGCGAGCGCCTGCGCGCGGTGCCCGGCATCACCGTCACCCAGGCCGGCCTGCTGGAGCCGGTGGGCGGGCAGAAGCAGATCGAGTTCTCGCTGCAAGGCGCCGACCAGGCCGAGCTGGAGCGCCTGGCGCGCCCGCTGATGGAGCGCCTGCGCGCCATCCCCGGCCTGGTGGACCTGGACTCCAGCAGCAAGCCCGGCAAGCCGACCATCGACGTCACCGTCCGGCGCGACGCCGCGTCCGAGCTGGGCCTGTCGGCGGCGCAGATCGCCACCCCGCTGCGCACCCTGGTCGCCGGCACCACCGTGGGCAACTGGCGCGCGCCCGACGACCAGACCTACGACGTCATCGTGCGCCTGGCGCCCGAGGCGCGCACCACGCTGGCCGACCTGGAGCGCCTGCCGCTCACCGCCGGGCTGAACGCCGACGGCACGCCGCGCATCGTGCGGCTGAACCAGGTGGCCGAGCTGGCCGAAGCCACCGGCACCAACCAGATCAACCGCCGCGCCATGCTGCGCGAGATCCAGATCACCGCCAACGTGCAGGGCCGCACCACCGGCGAGGTGTCGGGCGACATCCGCGCGGCGCTCGGCGAGCTGGCCTTCCCGCCCGGCTACGGCTACACCTTCGGTGGCGCCACCAAGAACATGCAGGAAAGCTTCGCCTACGCGCTGCAGGCGCTGGCGATGGCGATCATCTTCATCTACATGATCCTGGCCAGCCAGTTCAGGAGCTTTTCGCAGCCGCTGGCGCTGATGACCTCGCTGCCGCTCACGCTGATCGGCGTGGTGCTGGCGCTGCTGCTGTTCGGCTCCAGCATGTCGATGTTCTCCATCATCGGCATCGTCATGCTGATGGGGCTGGTGACCAAGAACGCCATCCTGCTGGTGGACTTCGCCATCCGCGCGCGCGAGGGCCGCGTCGGCGAGACCCGCGGCGACGGCGGCCACTCCGCGCCGCTGCCGCGCGAGCAGGCCCTGCTGGCCGCCGCGCGCGTGCGCCTGCGGCCGATCCTGATGACCACGCTGGCCATGGTGTTCGGCATGGTGCCGCTGGCCTTCGCCGTCAGCGAGGGCGCCGAGCAGCGCGCGCCCATGGGCCAGGCCGTCATCGGCGGCGTCATCACCTCGTCGCTGCTGACGCTGGTGGTGGTGCCGGTGGTCTATTGCTATCTGGACGACCTGGCGGGCTGGCTCAAGCGCCGCTTCGCGCGAAAGCCCGTCGATAAAATCTGAAGCCCACCCGAACCCCCACGCCTGGAGCCATCCCATGAACGTCGAACAAGCCCGCTTCAACATGATCGAGCAGCAGATCCGCCCCTGGGACGTGCTCGACGCCCACGTGCTGGACCTGCTGGCCGTGGTGCGGCGCGAGGACTTCGTGCCGCCCGCGCACCGCGCCCTGGCCTTCGCCGACATCGAAATCCCGCTGCGCGAGGCCGAGGCCGCCATCGCCGCCGGCCAGGTGATGCTGCCGCCGCGCCTGGAAGGCCGCCTGCTGCAAGACCTGGAAGTCGCCAAGCACGAGAAGGTGCTGGAGATCGGCACCGGCAGCGGTTTCATGGCCGCCCTGCTGGGCCACCGCGCGCAGCGCGTGCTGACGCTGGAGATCGACGACGGCCTGGCGCGCACCGCGCACGCCAACCTGCAGCGCGCCGGCGTGCTGAACGTGGAGGTGCGCGCGGCCGACGGCGCCAGCGCCGACCTCTCGGCCGACGGCCCGTTCGACGCCATCCTGCTGTCCGGCTCGGTGGCGCTGCTGCCCGAGCGGCTGCTGGCGCTGCTCAAGCCCGGCGGGCGCCTGCTGGCCGTCGTCGGCGACGAACCCGTGATGCGCGCCACCCTGGTGCGCCAGGGCGCCAGCGGCCGCGTCGTCACCCAGCCCTGGGATACCGGGGCGCCGCGCCTGCTGAATTTCCCCGAACCGACGCGCTTCCATTTTTGAAAAATATGGAACACCCCCGTGGCTCCACGCGCTGCGCGATGTTGCGCCTCCCCCCTCGAGGGGGCGCCCCCACTGGCCGGGGGAACCCCGGCCGCGGGTACGCTGACATGGCCTGCTCCGCGGCCGCTGGACTCCTTGGGATTCAACTGAAATGATCGAGCAAGTCCCCCCGCGCGACCTCGCCGCCTGGCTGGCTTCGGTGCGCACCGAGGGCGCCGAGCCGCTGCTGCTGGACGTGCGCGAGCCCGCCGAGTGGCAGGCCGCCAGCGTGCGCGCCGAGGGCGCCGAGCTGCTGCAACTGCCGATGATGAGCGTGCCGCCGCGCCTGCGCGAGCTGGACCCCGGCCGCCCCGTCGCCGTGCTGTGCCACCACGGCGCCCGCAGCATGCAGGTGGCGATGTTCCTGCAACAGCACGGCTTCGAGCGCGTCGCCAACGTGGCCGGCGGCATCGACGCCTGGTCGCTGCAACTGGACCCTTCCGTCCCCCGCTACTGAGAAAGCCGTTCATGCCCCTGCTCCCGCGCCGCCTCCGATGCCTCGCCCTGGCCGCTGTACTCGCCGCCGGCGGCGCCCAGGCGCAGTCGCTGATGCAGCTCTACGACACCGCGCACGGCTTCGACGCCGCCTACCAGTCCGCGCAGGCGCAGGTCCAGGCCAGCCAGGCGCGGGCCGACCAGGCGCGCGCCGGCCTGCTGCCGCAGGTGGCCCTGCAGGCCGGCGCACAGCGCAACTGGCTGGACACGCACCTGGGCAGCTCCAGCCCCGGCAGCCGCGGCTACAGCGTGCTGAACGGCGCGCTGGTCGGCTCGCAGCCGCTCTACCGGCCGGCCAACCGCATCGCCTGGAACCAGGGCAGGAAGCAGGCCGAGCTGGCGCAGGTGCAGCTGGGCGGCGCCGAGCAGGACCTGATCGTGCGCCTGTCGCAAGCCTACTTCGACGTGCTGGCGGCCGAGGACGCGCTGCGCTTCGTGCGCGCGCTCAAGGCCGCCGTGGCCGAGCAGCTCGAATCGGCCAAGCGCAACTTCGAGGTCGGCAACGCCACCGTCACCGACAGCCGCGAGGCCCAGGCCCGCTTCGATCTGGCGCGCGCGCAGGAGATCGCGGCCGAGAACGACCTGCTGGTCAAGAAGCTGGCGCTCGACCAGCTCGTCGGCCAGGCCGGCAGCCAGCCGCGCCCGCTGGCGCAGCCCATCGTGCTGCCGGTGCCGCGGCCCGACAACGTGGAGGCCTGGGTCAACCAGGCGCTGGAACAGCACCCGGCCGTGGTGCAGACCCGCATGGCGCTGGAACTCGCCCGCATGGAGACGGCCAAGGCCCGCGCCGGCCATCTGCCCACGGTGGACCTGCAGGCCAGCGTCGGCCAGACGCGCTACCCCGACGGCAACCCCTCCATCAGCGCCGCGCCGGACACCCGCTACCGCGCCACCACCGCCGGCATCGGCGTGGTGCTGAACTGGCCGCTGTACGCCGGCCACGCCATCGAGAACCGCGTGCGCGAGACGCTGGCGCTGGAGGACAAGGCCCGCGCCGACCTGGACAACGCGCAGCGCACCGTCTCGCAGGCCACGCGCGCGGCCTTCTTCGGCGTGCAGTCGGGCCTGGGGCAGGTGAAGGCGCTGGAGGCGGCCGAGCAGTCCAGCCTGACCGCGCTGCAAGCCAACCAGCTCGGCTACCAGGTGGGCGTGCGCATCAACATCGACGTGCTGAACGCGCAGAGCCAGCTCTACCAGACCCGGCGCGACCTGGCGCGGGCGCGCTACGACGTGCTGGTGGGCCTGCTGCGCCTGAGGCAGGCCAGCGGCGCGCTGCAGCCGGCCGACCTGCTGCCGATCAACCAGTTGCTGGCGCAGTAGGCTTTTTTTAGCCGAATTGGCCTCCAGCGCCCGCCAGACAAGCGCCGGCAGCTATCGAATCAGGAGTCCCCGGTCTGCTGCACCGGCGGCCGCTCGGCCGATTTCTCCGGCGCGCCTTCCAGCGCCGCCTCCAGCCACAGCGCCGCCACGAAGCGCTTGTTGAACGCCAGCCACAGCAGGATCGGCGCCACCGGCGTCAGCATCAGGAAGCCGAACTGGTAGCCGTAGGCGATGAGGTTGTTGGCCAGGGGCGAGTAGTTCAGGTAGGCCGCGCCGCTCGGGCCGGAGAGCAGCGCCACGTCGCGCAGCCACTGGAAGCAGATGCCCCACGCCTGCGCCGGCACCAGCAGCACGCTGCCGATCAGGCCCTTGAGCCACCAGCGCTCGGTGCGCGCGGCCAGCAGCATGGCCCACAGCAGCACCAGGCCGTAGCCGTAGAGGGGATAGTTGACCTCGGGCGCCAGCTCGCCCAGCACGTCGGCGCCCTGCGGGCCCCTCATGCGCACCTGCACCAGGGTGTGCAGCACGGCGGTCACGCCCTGCTGCTCGAAGCCGTCCACCCAGCCGAACAGCGCCTTCATCGCCGTGCCGGCCAGCCAGATCGGCGGCGCCGCCAGCCAGCGCGCGGCCCAATACCACAGGGGCAGCAGCACCGCCAGCCAGACGATGGCCAGCAGCAGGAATCGGCCGATGAGGGTGGCGCGCATGGCGGTCAGGCGGCCGGGGCCGCTGCCGCCGGCCTGGGGTCGTGCTTGGCGACGTAGCGCATCCACAGCAGCCAGACCACCAGCACGTCCAGCATGATGAGCGCCTGCCACATGTACAGGTGGGCGAACTCGAACACCTTGAAGCTCCACTGCCCCAGGAAGAACAGGCTGACGATGCGGATCAGGTTGACCGCCTGCACGGCGATGAAGCCCAGGCCGATGCCCCACAGCTTCATCTTCCAGCTCGACGGGAAGGCCAGCATCGCCGCCACCAGCACGATGGTGGCCTCCACGCCGTTGCAGCCCGCCTCGATGGAGACGCCGAAGCCCGTCTTGGCGCTTTGCAGCACGCGGCCGTAGGAGATGACGGTGGGGTCGATCAGGTGCACGATGGCCGCGCTGGCCTTGGCCAGCCAGCCGGTCCACGGGTGCACCACCGCCACCTGCACGGGGTTCAGCATCTCGACGCCGAACAGCACGGCCTGCACGGCCAGGAAGATCAGGAAGAAGCGGACCACGGGAGCAGTACTTTCAGGTGCGATGCAACAGGGTGTTGCCGGTTGAAAGCACTTACTGTAGCAGTCGGACCGGCGCGGGCACCAGCGCCAGCGCGGCGGCGGCGGTGCGGCCGGCGGCGCCCCGGTGGCCGGCGGCGAAGTCCAGCGCGGCCTGCCGCATGGCGGCCAGCGCCGGGGCGTCGGCCAGCAGCGCCTGCGCGGCCGCCAGCGCGGCGGCCAGGTCGGGCACGCGCCGCGCGGCGCCGGCGGCCTCGGCCCATTCGGCCGCCTGGCTGAAGTTGAAGGTGTGCGGCCCCATGAGCAGCGGGCAGCCGCAGGCGGCGGCCTCGATCAGGTTCTGGCCGCCCAGCGGCGCGAAGCTGCCGCCCAGCAGCGCCACGTCGGCCAGCGCGTAGTAGGCTGCCATCTCGCTTAAGGTGTCGCCCAGCCACACGTCGGCGGGCCGCGGGGCGCCGGTCCAGCGGCTGCGGCGGCTGACGCTGAAGCCCTCGGCCTCGATCAGCGCCGCCACCTCGTCGAAGCGCTGCGGGTGGCGCGGCACGATCAGCCACTGAAATGCTCCCGATTCCGTAGCTGCCGGCGCTTGCCCCGCCTGCCTTGGAACCCTGATTTGCTTGAGAAACGCCAGTTCCTCGCCTTCGCGCGCGCTGGCCAGCATGACCACCGGGCGCGGCGACGCGGCGCGCCAGGCGCGGCCCTGGGCCCGTTGCGCTTCGGATGGCGTGGCGTCGAACTTGAGGTTGCCGAACACGCCCGCCACCGGCGCGCCGAGGGCGCGCAGGCGCTCGGCGTCGGGCTCGGTCTGCGCCCAGGCGGCGGCCAGCGCGGCGTAGGCGGGCCGCAGCAGCGCGCCGGCGCGCTGCGCGCCGCGCAGGGACTTGGCCGACAGGCGCGCGTTGGCCAGCGCCAGCGGCACGCCGTGGGCGGAGGCTTCCAGCACCAGGTTGGGCCAGACCTCGGTCTCCATCAGCACGCCCACGTCGGGCCGGAAATGCGCCAGGAAGCGCCGCACGGCGGCACGCGAATCCCACGGCTGCCAGACCTGCGCGTCGCCCGGCGCCAGCAGCTTCGCGCCCTCGGCGCGGCCGGTGGCGGTGCCGTGCGTGAGCAGCAGGCGCAGGCCCGGGCACTGCGCGCGCAGCGCGGCCAGCAGGATGGCGGCGGCGCGCGTCTCGCCCAGCGACACGGCGTGGATCCACACCAGCGGCCGGCCGGCCGCTGCGTTTGCGTCGGGACACGGCACGGTGTAGTGGCCGAAGCGCTCTTCCACCGCGTGCAGGTAGCCCGGCTCGGCCTGACCGCGCCGGCGCAGCTTGCGGCGCAGCCAGGGCTGGGCGGCCCAGGCGGCCAGGTCGTAGAGGGCGCGGATCATTCGGTATGAAAACAATAGCTGCCAGCGCTTTACTGGCGGGCGCTGGGGGCCGATTCCACCATGAAACCGCGCGGCCCGCTCAATGCCCGCCCGCACCCACTTGCGCGCCGGGCTTGACGCGCTCCAGCAGCGCCAGCATCTCGCTGCGGATGCGCGCCAGCGCCTCGGGTGTCTGGCCCTCGAAGCGCAGCACCAGCACGGGCGTGGTGTTGCTGGCGCGGATCAGGCCGAAGCCGTCGGGCCAATCGACACGCAGGCCGTCGATCGTCGACACCTGCGCCGGTTCGGCGAACAAATCGCCAGCCAGCGCCTGCAACTCGGCCGCCAGGCGGTGCGGCTCGCCCTCGGCGCAGGGCACGTTGAGTTCGGGCGTCGAGAAGCTGGTGGGCAGCGCGTTCAGCACGGCGCTGGGGTCGGGGTGGCGGCTGAGGATCTCCAGCAGCCGGCAGCCGGCGTAGGTGCCGTCGTCGAAGCCGTACCAGCGCTCCTTGAAGAAGATGTGGCCGCTCATCTCGCCGCCCAGCGGCGCATCGACTTCCTTCATGCGCGCCTTGACCAGCGAGTGGCCGGTCTTGTGCATCAGCGGCACGCCGCCGGCCGCCTGGATGGCGGGCGCCAGGCGCTGCGAGCACTTCACGTCGTAGACGATGGTGCCGCCCGGCACGCGGGCCAGCACGTCCTGCGCGAACAGCATCATCTGGCGGTCGGGGTAGATGTTCTGCCCGTCCTTGGTGACGATGCCCAGCCGGTCGCCGTCGCCGTCGAAGGCCAGGCCCAGCTCGGCGTCGGTGCTTTGCAGCGCGGCGATCACGTCGCGCAGGTTCTCGGGCTTGCTCGGGTCCGGGTGGTGGTTGGGGAAGTTGCCGTCCACCGCCGAATGCAGCTCGATCACCTCGCAGCCGATGGCGCGGAAGATTTCCGGCGCGCTGGCCCCGGCGACGCCGTTGCCGCAATCGACCACGATCTTCATCGGCCGCGCCATCACCTGCTTGATCTCGCACAGCCCCGCACTGGCGCTGTCGCCGCTGAACTGCACCGGCCGCGCCAGCTTCACGTCGCCCACGATCCGGTCCCGGTACGCCGGCAGCACGTCGTGCGTGCGCAGGCTGCCGCCGGCGCGGCGCTGCCACGATTCGGCCTCGATCATGGCGCGCAGGGCCTGGATCTCGTCGCCGAAGATGGCCCGCCCGGCCAGCACCATCTTGAAGCCGTTGTCGTCGCGCGGGTTGTGGCTGCCGGTCACCTGGATGCCGCTGCCGCACAGCGTGTGCGCGGCGAAGTACAGCATGGGCGTGGTCGCCAGGCCGATGTCGATCACCTCCACGCCGGCGGCCACCAGCCCGCGCATCAGCGCCGCCGACAGCCCGGGGCCGGACAGGCGCCCGTCGCGCCCCACGGCCACGGCGCGCTCGCCCGCGGCCAGCGCCTGCGTGCCGAAGGCCAGGCCCAGCGCCTCGGCCACGCCCTCGTTCAGCGTGCGCGGCGTGGTGCCGCGGATGTCGTAGGCCTTGAAGATGCTGGGGGTCACGTGCATGGCATGGATTGTAGGCAGCACCGAAACTACTGTTTTCATAGCTGCTGACGCCCGCCACATAAGCGCTGGAGGCCCAAAAGGCTTGAAGAATACCGGCCGCCCCGCGCCGAGGGGCATGTCCGGAAACGGCGAGTCTCCGCACCCCGCCGCCCTATCATGGCCGGCATGGCCCCCCTCGCCCCCGCGCTCGACGCCGACGCCTGCTACCGCGCCCTGGCGGCGCACGACGCGCGCTTCGACGGCGCGTTCTTCACCGGCGTGACCTCCACCGGCATCTACTGCCGCCCGGTCTGCCGCGTGAAGACGCCGCGGCGCGAGAACTGCCGCTTCTTCGCCCACGCCGCGCAGGCCGAGGGCGCGGGCTTCCGCCCCTGCCTGCGCTGCCGGCCCGAGCTGGCGCCGCGCGCCGCACCCTGGTCGGCGCAGGACGCCTCGGCCCTGCTGGCGCGGCACGCCGCGCGCCTGCTCGACACGCCCGACGCCTGGGGCGACGACGCGCCCAGCGTGGCGGGCCTGGCCGCGCGCCTGGGCGTGAGCGACCGCCACCTGCGCCGCGTGTTCGAGTCCGAGCTGGGCGTGACCCCGCTCGCCTGGCTGCAAACCCGCCGCCTGCTGGCCGCCAAGCAGCTGCTCGCCGACACGCGCCTGCCCGTGGCCCAGGTGGCGCTGGCGGCGGGCTTCGCCAGCCTGCGGCGCTTCAATGCCGCCTTCGCGGCGCACTACGGCCTCAGCCCCACGGCGCTGCGGCGGCGCGGCGCGGCCGGCAGCGCGGGCGGCGCCGTCGAGGTGCTGCTGGGCTGGCGGCCGCCGTATGACGCGGCGGCGCTGCTCGGCTTCTTCGCCCAGCGCGCCATCGACGGCCTGGAGCAGGTCGATCCCGCCGCCGGCACCCTGGCGCGCACCCTGCGCCTGGGCGCCGCCAGCGGCTGGGTGGCCTGCGCCTTCGAGCCGGCGGCGAGCCGCGTGCGGGTGCGCGTGGCCGAGGCGCTGGCGCCCCAGCTGCCGCGCGTGATCGCCCGCGTGCGCGCCTGGCTGGACCTGGACGCCGACCCGGCCGCCATCCACGCCGTGCTGGGCGCCGACTTCCCGCACGCCGCCGGCCTGCGCGTGCCGGGCGCGCCGGACGGCTTCGAGCTGGCCGTGCGCGCCGTGCTGGGCCAGCAGGTCACGGTGGCGGCGGCGCGCACGCTGGCGGCGCGGCTGGTGCGGCGCTTCGGCGCGCCGCTGCCCGAGCCCGAATCCACGCACGGCCTCGCGCGCCTCTTCCCCACGCCGGCCGCGCTGGCCGCCGCCAGCGGCGACGAACTCGGCCAGCTCGGCCTGGTGCGCCAGCGCCAGGCCGCCGTGCAGGCGCTGGCCCGCGCCGTGGACGGCGGCACGCTGGCCCTGCACGCCGGCGCCGACGTGGCCGCCACCACGGCGGCGCTGAAGGCGCTGCCCGGCATCGGCGACTGGACGGCCGGCTACGTCGCCCTGCGCGCCCTGCGCTGGCCCGACGCCTTCCCGGCCGGCGACGTGGCGCTGCAAAAGGCGCTGGGCGTCACCAGCGCGCGCGCCGCTGAAGCACGGGCCGAACGCTGGCGCCCCTGGCGCGGCTACGCCGTGGTGCGCGCCTGGCACGGCGCCTTTCAACCCACGCCCTGAGAACTATTAATTCGATAGCTGCCCGCGCAGTCCCAGCAAGCGTAAACCCCGGAAAAGCCATGAAAACCCCTACCCTCTCCGCCCACGCCCTCTGCCCCACGCCGCTGGGCGAGCTGCTGCTCGGCGCCACCGCGCACGGCCTGGCCGGCGCCTGGTTCATCGACGGCCAGCGCGACACGCCGGCTACTGAAGGCTGGAGCCGCGCCGACCCCGCGCACCCCGTGCTGGCCGAAGCCGCGCGCCAGTTCGGCGACTACTTCGCCGGCCGCCGCCCGCGCTTCGACCTGCCGCTGGACCTGTCGGCCGGCACGCCGTTCCAGCAGGACGTGTGGCGCGCGCTGCTGGGCATCGCCGGCGGCGACGCCCGGACCTACGGCGAGGTGGCCGCGCGCATCGGCCGGCCGGCCGCCGTGCGCGCCGTGGGCACAGCGGTAGGCGCCAACCCGCTCATCATCGTCGTGCCCTGCCACCGCGTGCTCGGCAGCCAGGGCGCGCTGACGGGCTTCGGCGGCGGCCTGGGGCGCAAGGCGGCCCTGCTGCGGCTGGAAGGCTGGCGCCTGGACGGCTTTGAATCCAGCACGCCCGACGCCGCGCTGCGCCGCCTGCGCCCTCGGCGCCCTGCCGCTGAACAGGCCGATTGATGCCGCGCCCGCATCAAACCCCGGCGCCAATTTCATCGCCGCCTGAGCCGGCGGGCGCGGCCGCCTCGCCCATACTCGCGGCCATGCCGGCATTGGTGGCCCTCGAATTCATCCTGCTCGCGGCGCTCTGGGGCGCCTCGTTCATGTTCCTGCGCATGGGCGCGCTGGAGTTCGGGCCGCTGCCCACGGCCGGACTGCGCGTGGCCATCGCCGCGCTGGCGCTGCTGCCGGTGATGCTGGCGCGCGGCCTGTGGCCGCAGTTGCGCCAGCACTGGAAGCCGGTGCTGTTCTGCGGCGTCATCAACTCGGCGGTGCCGTTCGCACTGTACAGCTACGCGCTGCTGCACATCAGCACCGGGCTGTCGGCCATCCTCAACGCCACCGTGCCGCTGTTCGGCGCGGTGGTGGCCTGGGCCTGGCTGGGCGACCGGCTGGACGCCTCGCGCGCGCTGGGCCTGGCCATCGGCTTCGTCGGCGTCGCCCTGCTGGCCGGCGGCGAGGCCGGCTTCCAGCCCGGCGCCTCGGCGGCGGCCAGCTTCTGGGGCATCGCCGCCTGCCTGCTGGCGACCCTCAGCTACGGCGTGTCGGCCAGCTACACGCGGCGCTACCTGAACGGCCTGAACTCGCTGATGGTGGCCACCGGCAGCCAGATCGGCGCCGCGCTGGGGCTGGCACTGCCCACGCTGCTGCTGTGGCCCGCGCAGATGCCCCGCCCGCAAGCCTGGCTGGGCATGCTGGCGCTGGGCCTGCTGTGCACGGCCGTGGCCTACGTGCTGTTCTTCAGCCTGATCCAACGGCTCGGCCCGGCGCGCGCCATCACCGTGACCTTCGCCATCCCGGTGTTCGCGGTGTTCTATGGCGTGACGCTGCTGGGCGAGACGCTGACGCCCTGGGTGCTGGCATGCGGCCTGGTCGTGCTTTGCGGCACCGCGCTGGCGACCGGCGCAGTCCGCCTGTTCGGCCGATAGCTATACTTTAAGGAGCTGCTGGCGCTGGACTGGCACCAGCTGCGAGCATTCTTTCCACATAACGCGCGATCAGGTCGATCTCCAGGTTGACCTGCGCGCCGGCTTGCAGCGCATGCAGCGCGGTGTTCTGCACGGTGTGCGGAATCAGGTTGATGCTGACCTCGCAGCCCTGGGCCGAATCGGCCACGCGGTTCACCGTCAGGCTGACGCCGTTGACGGTGATCGAGCCCTTGTAGGCCAGGAACTTGCCCAGTTCCGAGGGGGCGAGCACGCGCAGTTCCCAGCTCTCGCCCACGGGCGCGAAGTGCGTCACCGTGCCGATACCGTCCACATGGCCCGACACGATGTGGCCGCCCAGCCGGTCGCCGGCGCGCAGCGCCTTCTCCAGGTTGACGGGGCCGGCGCGGTCCAGCCCGGCGGTGCGCGCCAGGGATTCGGCCGAGATGTCGATGCGAAAGCGCCCCGCCGCCGCATCGAACGCGGTCACCGTCATGCAGGCGCCATTGAGGGCGATGCTGTCGCCCAGCCCCACGTCGTCCAGGTAGCCGGCCGGCGTTTCGATGGCGAGCTGCTTGCCGTGCGCGCTGCTCGCGCCCAGCTCGCGCACCTCGGCGATGCGGCCGACGGCGGTGATGATGCCGGTGAACATGGTGGGGGTCTCCTAGACGTCGAGCGTACCGCCGTCGCCGGCGGCCAGCGCGTGGCGCGGCTGGGGGTGGAAGCATTCCTCGGCCTCGGCTGAAGCCGCGCCGGGTGGGTGCGCGGCGCCGCGCCGCAGCGACTGGCGCTGCGCCTCGCCGGGCTGCAGCGCGTCGAGCAGCGCCTGCATCAGCGCCTCGGCCCGAGCCGAGTTGTCGGACCGGAGGTTGCACACGTAAACGTCCAGCGTCACGCCGCGGCGCTCCGGCCAGGTGTGCACCGCCAGGTGCGACTCGGCCAGCAGCAGCATGCCCGTCACGCCGCCGGGCCGGCCGCCGAAGTCGGGGAAGGTGTGCCACTTCTCGGCCACCAGCGTCAGGCCGGCCGCGAGCGTGCGCGCGCGGCACATGCGGGCCAGCGCCCGCGCGTCGGTCAGCAGAAGCTCGCCGCAAACGCAGCGGTGAAGGTCGGCGGTCAGGTGCAGGCCTTGCATGGTGTCATCTCCTTGGGCGGCGTATCGCGCCCGACGGCTTTCGGCACCAAGAAGAAAGCCCTGCAAATACACGACTTGCAGGGCATCTCTGGAGACTGGCGCGGCTGTCAGGATTCGACCCCACGACCCCTTGGTTCGTAGCCCGCTAGCTACCCCATTGACGAGTCTAAGCCAGACAGCATGAAACCCGTGACCCATTGATTATACAAGGAAAATAATTCGAGCAAACTTCATGCCGTCTCATCGAATCTCATGACATCTTTTGCCGACTGTTCCCCAAACTGTTCCCCACAACGGACGTAGCACTGATGCGAAAGCGTTGATATGCGCGCTTCGTTCACCTGCTGCCCGCCACTTCGGACAACTTCTTTGCCACGCCAGGCGGCCTGCTGCAACTGGGCCTGGAAACGGCGTTCTTCAGCCTGCAAGGCACGGACGCCCACATCTTCTCCGGCCGCTCGACGATCTCGGAGCGTCGCGAGCTCGAACCCCGCTGGCGTATCGCCACGTTCATCGGCGGCCTGTGCTGCGAGCTGCACCGCGCCCTGACCCATCTCATCGTGACCACCGCCGCGGGAGAAGAATGGCCGGCGTTCCTTGGCGGCCTGCTGGCCTGGCTCGAGCAGCGTGGCACGGACCGCTACTTCGTGCGCTGGCGCGCCCAGGCGCACGAGACGCGCGGCGTGGGGCTGTTCGCGCTCCCGCACATCGTACCGGCGCCGGTGCTGCAAATGCTGGGCAGCGGCAACGCCGTCATCGTGCCGCACCTGATGGCCAGCATCGCCGGCATCCCTCAGCACCGCGAGCACAACGTCCTGGATGAGCTGGTGCGCCGCTCCTTGGCCCTGGTGATCGACCGCAACCTGCTGGCCAGCGCCGACCGCTACGGCAAACCCCAGTACGGCTCCCACCTCGAGCGCTACCTCGTGGACGCCTTCCGCCGCCTCACCGCGGGCCATTCAGCCTGGACGCCGAACCGCGACAAGAGCCGACTGTGGCTCGGCCCCGAAGGCCTGTTCCTGATCTGGCCCGGTGCGGCCGAGGATGTCCTGAAGCTGCTGGAGAACGACCAGTTGGCCGGCATCCCGAAGTCGCCCCACACCCTGCTGGACATCTGTGCCAGCTCGCGCTGGGGCAACCCCTGGGCCAACCGTTGTGTGCGCAGGCGTTGACCCAGGGTTTGGAGAATCTCACTCGAAGACGCCAGATTAAAATACATTTATATGTATTTTTTCATAAATTATTGATGATAAAAGATATTTTTTTGTGTTTTATATGAGCAGCCGCAATACTATACAACCCCATTCATAGACAGACCATCACGCGGCCCCATCGTCGTACCCCTTCGGCCAAGCGAAAAAAAGCTCCACGCCAAAGCGGGAGCCCGTTGTGATGGTGCTCAGCGCGAAGCCAGCTTCACCAGCTCGTTGAGCACCTGGTTCAGACCTCCGAACATGGAGATCTTGTCGATGCGCTCAGAGATGCGCTCCAGCGTCTCCAACCCCTTCAGGCGCAGAGCAACGGGGTTGCCCTCCATCACCTTGGCCGTGTTGAGCAGCGAGCGCGTGGCCGCGGCCGACTTGCCGACCTCAACCCCTCCAGGAGAACTTGGCATGCTCCACACCGACAGGCTACCGCACTCACACGGACGGTGCTCGAAGTGCGCCAGGGCACTTCAAGAGCTCTGCGTCATGCTCTGCCGTGTCCTCTCGCGCAGGCCGGGCAAGCCTCGGCCGCTCTCAACGCGTACCGACTCTCGCCCCGCCATCAAGGCTGATGGTCGTCGCATTCAGATACGCATTCTCGACAATGTGGCGAACCAGACGCGCAAACTCGGCGGGCTGGCCCATTCGTTCAGGGAACAGGATGGTTTGATCGATCAATCGGTCAAAAACATCCTGGCGCATGCCGGCAGACATCCCTGTCTCGAACAGGCCCGGCGCAATCGTTACGACGCGAATGCCCAAGGGAGCAAGGTCTCTGGCTACTGGCAGTGTCAACCCCATCACACCAGCCTTACTTGCGCTGTAAGCGGCCTGTCCCACCTGCCCCTGCCATGCGGCGCCTGAGGCAGTACTAATGATGACGCCACGTTCTCCGTCGGCATTGGGTTCGTTCAGCGCCATGGCCTTCGCGGCATGGCGGACGACATTGAAGGTTCCCGTCAGGTTGACGCCGATCACCCGATTCCAGAGCTCGAATGGAAAGACCTCGCCTTTCGACAAGGTCCGACAAGGCCCCAGGATGCCCGCACAGTTGACGGCAACATGCAACGCACCCCAGACATCGAGCGCTTCGGCGACCGCGGCCACTACTTCGCCATCGTGAGCCACGTCGACAACGCGCAGCCGAACCCGGTCGCCCTTTGAACCCAACGCGCCATGCAAGGCTTCTTCATTGACATCCAGTGCGAGCACCTTCGCGCCACTATCAAGCAAGGTCTGACAGCACGCCAGGCCCAGGCCGGAGGCTGCGCCGCTGACAACCGCAATCTTTTCGGTCAGTTCCATAGTTTCTCTTCACATGGCGTCGCGGAGTTCTCAGCACGACAGAATGGTGACGACGGCTGCGGCCTCTTCGATGCCATGCAGCCCGCCACCGTTCTCGGCAAGCGCTACGCGCGCACCATCGACCTGCCTGGCACCTGCCTCGCCCCGCAGTTGCGTCACCAGTTCGAAGATCTGGCCGATGCCCGTGGCACCGACGGGATGCCCTTTGGATTCGAGCCCACCCGAGGGATTGACCGGGATTCGTCCGACCAAGCGGGTATCGCCGCGCTCCGAGAGCGCACCTCCTTCGCCAAACGCGCAGAAGCCCAGGTTCTCGATCTGGATGATCTCCCCCATGGCCGTCGCATCGTGAACTTCGGCCACGGAAACATCCGCAGGGCCCAGGCCCGCAGCCTCATAGGCGCGCTTAGCCGCCAGCGCTGTGCAGTGCGATTCATAGTCTTCTTCACGGCGATCCGATCCGCTTTGCACCACGCAGGCCCGCACGCGCACCGCGCGGCGGCGGTCAATATTCAGCCGACCGAGCGCCGCACCGCTACAGACGACCGCTGCAGCGGCCCCGTCCGACACCGGTGAACACATCGGCAGCGTCAGCGGATACACGATGGGGGGCGCAGCCAGAACTTCATCGACTGTGTAGGCGCTGCGGTACTGCGAGTTGGGGTTGTGCACCGAATGCGCATGGTTCTTCGCCGACACTGCGGCAATCTGGCGCTGCGTAGTACCCCAGCGGCGCATGTGTGCCCGCGCCATGGCTGCGTACACATCCATGAACACGCTGTAGGGGCGGGTGGAACAGGTGCCCTCAGGCACATCGATCCCCTCACCCATGCGCAGCAGATTGCTCCGATTCTCCTCGACCGTCGAGAGATCCCAGGCGCTGTCGAAGACGGAGAACATGCGCGCCTTGTCGGCGGAACACATCTTCTCGGCGCCGACGGCGAGAGCCACGTCAGCCTGTCCTGCGCGCAGTTGCGCCACAGCCAGTGCGAAAGCGGATGAACCGCTGGCGCACGCGTTCTCCACGTTGAAAACGGGAATGCGCTCGATGCCCATGGCACGCAGAGCGATCTGGCCGCGGATCATCTGCTGGCCCTCCATGTGCCCCTGCGACGCATTGCCGAAGAAAACGGCCTGCAGCTTCTCCTTGCCCAGGCCAGCATCGTCCAGCGCGGCCTGGACCGCTTCTCGGGTCAGAGTCTTCAGATCCTTGTCGAGCAAGCGACCAAAGGGCGTCATGCCGACGCCGACGATATAGATGTCTTCCATCGGACGCCCCTCTCTCAGCTGGCCAGTGCGACCAATCGTTCCATCAGTTGCGCGCGAACCGGCTCCTGCCGGGCCAGTTCCTCGATGCGCGCCAGGCGCGCTTCGCCGGAAAACAACTCCAGATCCCGCAGCGCCAAAGGATCCACCCGTGTACGCAGCACATCCAGTTGCTGCGCCGTCAAGGGTGACAACGGCAGAAGCTGCTCGCGAAAGCGCAGGTCGAAGCCTGTCTGATCCTGGACCTGCTCGCGTGTGGCACCGGGCATCAGGGTCTGTACCTCCAGTACGCCACCGGGCCGAAACCTCATCACCGCCAGATCCGTCACGATGGTGTGCGGCTTGCCGCCCTCTTCCATGCCCGGCGTGCTCACGAAGTCCAGCCGAGGCACGAAACAGTTACGGTCGTGGCGCGGCACGTACATGTAGAGCGCGGCTTCCACCGGCGCCCCATCAGGCAGACCAGCGGCACCTGGCAGCCGGACCCGAGGCCGGTCGTAGGGGCCGATCACCACGTTGTTGGTCCGCCCGGTGGCGTCGACCTGGGCGGGGCGCAAGAACTCCTTCCAGCCGCCGCGCCTGCCCGTGACGAAGGACGGCAGGTAGGAGCCATTCACGTCCCAGTAGGTGAACCGGTACACGGCGTGCTGCAGCGCCTCGAACTCGTACGCCGCCAGGCTCAAGGCGTGCGCATTCGGAACGAAGCAGTTGCCCACAGGGCACAGTCGGATAGATCGCGGCGCCTTCGTGGCCTGCGCCAGCATGTAGGCCGACGTCGGCAGGAAGGTGCCGATGCCTTCGAGCAGAACGTCACCGTCCTCGATTACGGCCACGATGGCAGCAATCATGTGCTCGGAAATGCTGTGGTTTTCAGGCGTGCTCATGGATATCCCGGGCGATGCGTTGCAGATACTCGCGTTCGTCGCCGGACTGGTGCACATACCGCTCCAGGTAAGCCTGCACCCCCGCGGCGCGCGCCTGGCGCAGGTATTGGCTGATATGCACCACATCCAGCGGATAGTCGGGATAGCAACTCGTGGGATGTGCTCCGCCCGGTGCCTCGACGACGGCATCGACCATGAACGACACCAGGCCCGCGGCGCCCTGCGCCTGCTGAATCTGCGCCGTTGGTACGATCTTCTCGGCAGTCACGATGGTGTAGTCGGCCGCCATCGCGAGCTGCGCATCGACGCAGTGCTGGCCGCCCAGCCAAGCATTGCCCTGCTCGTCGGCCAGGGGGACGTGGATCACGGCGACACGGGGCGAAACGGCCGGGAACCACGTCAGTTCGTCGCCAGTCACCGGGCACGGCGCCCGCCGCAGATCCGGACGGATACGAAAGAAGTCGGTGCCGACCTCGCAATCGCGCGACGGAAGATAGGGCACGCGCATCAGCGCGGCCTGCAGGCCCACCGCGATCGTGTATTCGGTTTCCTCGATCACCTTCACGCCCCCCTGCTCCACCGCCTTGCGAAGCACCGGCGCCAGGCCCAGAAACTCCAGACCAAAGTAACAGGTGCGCAACGCCGACAGTGCACCCACCGCCGTCAACAGCTCCGCCTCGAAGCCGCTGCAGAAGCCGATCAATGTCAAATCCCGGGCTCGTTGGCGCGCCAGCTCGCGCACGAAGGCCATCGGCTTGCGATAGAGCGTCATGCCTCCGATGCCGATGACGTCGCCGGGCTGGATCTTTCGCGCGGCATCCTGCAGCGACATGCACTTACCGCTGGCGTTTTCACTGAGCATGGCCGGACCCTCCCAGATAGAGATCCTGAATGACGGAAGAAGCCTGCGCCTGCTCGCGCGAACCCGAGAAGGCAATTGCGCCGTTCTCAAGCACGTACACCGAATCGGCCAGATTCATGGCAAGGCGGGTGTTCTGCTCCACCAAAAGCACGGTGAGGTTGCGCTCCTTCACCAGCTTGCGCACGACTTCCAGCATCTGTTCAACCAAGATCGGCGCCAAGCCCATGGAGGGTTCATCCAACAGGAGCACCTGCGGATCGGCCATCAACGCGCGGCTGAAAGCCAACATCTGCTGCTCGCCACCCGACATCGTGCCCGCCGGCTGGTGCAGGCGCTCCTTCACGCGCGGAAAGGTGTCGTAGATGAACGCTTCCACCTCGGGGCGGGAAGAAGGCAGCTTCGCGGCGATGGTGCCCAGACGCAGGTTCTCCTGCACCGTCAGGTCGGGGAAGATCTGCCGCCCCTCTGGCACGTGCGCGACACCATGCCGGACGATCTCGTGCGGCTGCAGGCCGTTGAGTTGCGCGCCTTTGAACTCGATGCGGCCCGCACGCACCTTGATGGCACCTGAAATCGCCCGCAGCAACGTGGACTTGCCCGCGCCATTGGGCCCAAGGACGGTGGTGAGCGCACCCATTGGTACTTCGAGCGAAACGTCGTGCAGCACCTGCGCACGGCCGTAGCCGGCCTCCAGACCTTCAATGCGCAGCATGGCCACCTCCCAGATAGGCTTCGATCACACCGGGATGGGCACGAACGGCTTCAGGCAGGCCCTGGGCGATGAGCTTGCCGAAATTCAACACGTACAGGTATTCGCACAAGCTCATCACGAACACCATGTCGTGCTCCACGAGCAGGAAGGCCACGGAACGCGCGGCGCGCACGCGCTTGAGCGCCGCCACCAGGGCTTGCTTCTCGGACGGGTTCATCCCCGCTACGGGCTCGTCCAGCAGGATGAGCATGGGGCTGGACACCAGGGCCCGCCCGAGTTCGGTCAGCTTCTGCAGGCCATAGGGCAAGTCGCCAGCGACCCGGTCCAGTTGGGTTTCGAGACCGAGCAGTTGCGCGATCTCTTCTACCTGTGTCTGGATCTGTGCCTCTTCCCTGCGGGCCGAGGGCAGCTTGAGCCCGGCCGACAGGAAGCCGCTGCGCGTGGCGCTGGTGGTGCCCATGCGCAGGTTGTCGCGCACCGTCATGGTCGGGAACAGGCGCACGTTCTGGAACGTGCGGGTGATGCCCAGGCTGGGCACCGCACTCACGGGGATCCCTGCCATGTCGCGCCCGCCCAGTCGGACCATGCCGCCCGTCGGCTCGTAGATCCGTGACAGCACGTTGATGAGCGTGGATTTGCCTGAGCCATTGGGGCCGATAAGCCCGACCACCTGCTGTGGCCTGACCTCGAGCGTGACGCCATCGAGCGCCCGCAACCCGCCGAAATGCATCGACACGTCGTCGACGGAAAGAAGCGTGCTCGTATTCATCTCTTCACCACGATCCCGGCCTTATCGCGGTCCCACACACTTGCGAGGCGACTTTCCGCGTTGGCCTTCAGCTTGTACTTCTCGACCTTTTCGGTCATGGTCTTGGGCATCGCCGGCAAGAACTCCACATAGCGCGGCACCATGAAGTACGCCATGTTGTCCTTGCAGTGGTGAACCAGTTCAGCCTCCGTCAGGTTCGCACCCTCGCGCAGGACCACGCTCACCATCACCTCGTCCTCGCTGTGCTCCGACGCCACCGGGAAGGCGGCGACCTCGCTGACGGCCGAATGCTTCAGAACGATCTGCTCAACCTCGAAGGCTGAGATGTTTTCGCCACGCCGACGGATCGCGTCCTTCTTGCGGTCTACGAAGTAGAGATAGCCGTCTGTATCCAGATAGGCGCGATCACCCGTATGGAACCACAGGTTGCGTGTTGCACGCGCCGTGGCTTCCGGCATGTTGTAGTAGCCCTGAGCGAAGATCCAGGGCTCCTTGGGCCGTATCAGGATCTCGCCTGGCTGGCCGCAAGGCACCTCAATATCGTCGTCGTCCACGATGCGAATCTCGCAGTAGTCGAGGGGCCGGCCAGCCGACGCCCACTTGTCAGGGCGCTCGTCGGCCCCCCGCAGGGTAACGTTGCCACAGTCAGTCAAGGCATAGACGGACGTGAAGCGGATGCCGAAGCGTTCCTGGAATTCGTGGAGGTAGGGGGGAGTGGGTACGACCATCACCTGCCGTACCTTGTGATCCCGGTCGCCGGGCTCGGGCGGCTGACTCCACAGGAAGTTGGTCATCGCCCCGAGCGAGTTGAACTGCGTGACGCCATGGCGGCGAATGTCCGGCCAGAAACCGGAGGTGGAGAAGCGGCGCGCGATCACGATGGAGGCACCCGCCACGAGCGCAGGCATCACGCTGCACAGCCAGGCATTGCCATGGAAGATCGGCAGGCAGACGTACAGCACGTCGTCGGCCCCATAGCTGAAGCCGTGCGTCAGCGCGATCCCGCAACCCACGGTATGGGCATGCGTGGACATGTTGCCCTTGGAAGGCCCCGTCGTGCCGGAGGTGTAAATCAGCGAATGAAGATCGCTAAAACGCACATCCACCTGAGGCGGCGTATCGGGGGAATCCAGCAGCAACGATTCATAGCGGCCGAGCGACCATCGCTGCGCCGGCTGCACGGGTTCATCCTGGCCAGGCTCCTGCAACGCGACCACGGTTTGGAGCCCCGGCACCCGATCCGCGACGATCGCCAGGCGCTCCACGAGCGATGCGTCGGCAATCAGCAGCTTCGAGTCGGACTGCTCCAGATAGTAGGCAAGCAGTTCTCCCTTCGCCGCCGTGTTGACCGGCACCGAGACGGCGCCCAGCTTGCCCAGGGCGAGGTAGAGCAGAACGATCTCTGGTTTGTTGTCGATCATCAGGGCGACGTGCGTGCCCTTCGCGACGCCATGGCGCACCAGTCCGTTCGCCAGTTGGTTGCTCAGGGCGTCGGCCTCGCGATACGTGAGGCTGATTTCCTCGAAACGGATGAAGACGCGGTCACCGCACTCTCGTACCTTGTCGGCCAGCACCTTGCCCAAGACTCGCTCGCTGATGGGATAGGTCTTCATTCGCGTTTCTCCTGCGCGGCAGCGGGCACGAGCCTGTTCGACCCGCCGGCTCCGGAACCCGGGGGCGGCGTACCGCGACGGGTAGCGATCAGATCCCACAGGCGATTCAGGATGCCGACCAACCCGGAAGGCCACAGGACGAAGACCAGGATCATGGCGAGGCCGTAGATGATCTGGTGGTGCCCACCCAGGTCACGCAATAGTTCGGGCACCAGCACCACGAAGGCCGCGCCGAGGAAGGAGCCAACAATGGAGCCGAGTCCACCCACGATGATCATCGACACGAAGGTGATCGACAGCCACAGCGTGAAGTGCTCGACGCTGATGAAGGTGATGATGGGCGCGTACAGCACGCCGCCCAGCGTGGCCAAGGATGCGCTGACAGCAAACGCCATCACCTTCAGACGCTTCACGTCCACCCCCATGGCGCTCGCCGCCAGTTCGTTGTCGCGCATCGCCACCAGCATGCGTCCGGGACGTCCGTGCACCACGTTGGCGATAAACAGCACCGAAACGGCAACGACGGTCAGCACCAAGTAGTACAGCGTCTGGGGCGTGTTGAAGGTGACGCCGAGGAACTGCGGCGCCATCACGGTGAGCCCGTAGGGTCCTCCCGTGAGGTCCTTGAAGTGGTAGAGGATGCGCTCGACGCCGATGCCGAAGGCCATCGTCGCGATGGCCAGGTAGAGTCCGCGCAAACGTACCGCCGGAAAGCCAACGCCGAAGCCCACCAGCCACCCGATCGCCACGGCGATTGCACCCGACAGCAGGAAAGGCAGGTTGTACCTGGTGTTCAGGATCGTCGAAGCGTAGGCGCCGATGGCGAAGAAGCCCGCATGGCCGAGGGAAATCTGGCCGCTCAGCCCGGTCAGCAGGTTCAGGCCGAGCGCAACGATGCCATAGGCGCCCGTCATGGCCAGCAGGTACAGCCAGTAGTCACCCATGCCCAGCGGAAGGAGCGCTGCGATGGCAAAGGCAGCGATGGACAGCCAGCGGTGATTCATACCTTCTCCTTGCGCAGCTTGCCGAACAGGCCCTCGGGCTGGATGAGCAGGATCGCCAAGATGAAGACGAACGCGATGCTGTCCTTGAAGTAGGTCGGGATGTAGAGCACGGCGACGTTTTCGATCACACCCAGCGCCAGGCCGCCGATGAACGCACCCACCAGGCTGTTCAGGCCCCCGAGCGCCGCCACCGCGAAGGCCTTGATAATCGGCGCCTGCATCATGTTGGAGTTGAGGAAGGTCAGCGGCGCGATCAGCACGCCCGCGATCGCCCCCACCACCGATCCCACGATCCAGGCGGTGGAGATCAGCTTGCGGATGTTTAACCCGATCAGGATCGCGCCAAAGCGGTTCTGCGGGATGGCGCGCAGCGCCAACCCAGTGCGCGTCCAGCGCAGGAAGGCCGCGAGCCCGACGGCGACCAGAAAGGCCGTCACCATCACCCCGAGGTGCTGTGCCGACACACCCATGCCGCCGATACGTACCGTACCCTCCCCGAACATCGACGGATACGGGCGAACCTCCGGCCCCCAGATCAGCTTGACGCACCCGTGGATCACGAAGAACAGGCCCAGAGTGACCACCACCGTGCCCAGTAGATTGCTCGACTGGACAGAACGGATGACGACACGCTCGATGAACGCGCCGATCAGGCCACCGGCGACGATGCTCGCCACGATGCCGACCAGGAACGGCGCGCCCATGCTGTGGAACACGGTAAAGCCAATGAAGGCCGCCAACGCCGATACTTCCCCGTGCGCGAAACTGGCGATGTCCGTGATACGGTGGATGAAAACGAGCCCCAGCGCCAGCAGCGCATAGACGCTGCCTTCCGCCAGACCGTTAATGATTGCCTGGTCCATGGTGGACTTTCAGCGAATTCGCCGCATTCACTTGGCGTCGATCCAACCGGAGACCTGCGTCCAATTGCCATCTTTCACTTGGATCATGTAGAGCGACCGCTTCCCGTCGTGGTTGGAAGGGCTGAATGCCACCGGCCCCATCAGAGGGGACTGTTTTGGATTCCAGGACTGGAGCGCTTCGATCACCTTTTGCCGTGTGGGCTGCGGGCCGGCATCCCGGATGGCTTCCGCGATCAGCATCATCGAGGCATAGCCATAAGTCGTGAAGAAAGTGGGTTCGATACCAGGCGCGTACTTCTTGAGGTTGGCGTGATAGGTCTTGACAGCTTCGCTGTCGCTCTCGGGGCGCGCCATCATGTCGGCAGCGTAGAAGCCTTCGGCCAGCGGGCCGAGCAGCTTGATCAGTGTGGTGTCCGCCTGCGTGGTGAAGCCGGCGAACTTGGGCGTGAAGCCGATGCGATCCGCAGCAGTGACGACGCGCGCACCCGCTTCCAGCGTGGTGGCCGTGTAGACGAAGTCGCAGCCTGCATTCTTCATCTTCAGCACCTGGGCCGAGAACTCGGTGGTGCCGCGCTCGAAGGTCTCAGCGGCCGCCAGTTGCGTCTTTCGCGCGGCCGTCGCCTTCTTGGCGCCGACGAAGTGATCCTCGCCCGAGGGGTCCACCTGGTACAGGATGCAGGGCTTCTTGACGTCGGTGTTGTCCATCATCCATCCGATGACGATTTCGGCCTGCGTCATGTAGGCGGGATGGGCCATGAACAACTGCGTGAGGCCGGCCTGATTCAACTGCGTGGAGCTGGCCCCCATCGGGAACAGCAGTGGAACCTTCGCCTGTTCCAGGTACCTGGCCGCCACGACCGTGGTTGGCGTACCCAGGCCGGTGACCACCAGCACCTTGTCACGCTCGACCAGCTTGCGGGCCGCGGCCATGGCACGTGACGGCTCGTAGCCATCGTCCTCCATGATCAGCTCGATCTTGCGCCCATGGACGCCGCCCGCAGCATTGACCGCCTGCACCGCGGCATTCCAGCCTGCCGCCATCTGCTTGCCTGTCAGCGGGATAGGGCCGGTCAGAGCGTTGTACGCGCCGACCTTGACGGCTGTGTCCGTGGCCCCCTGGGCCAAGGCCTGGTGCGCGCCAGGGCAAAGCAGGGCCGCCGCGGCAACCGAGGGAACGAAGCGGTGAAGGCGTGAGCGTTTGCTGAACATTGATGTCTCCATCTAGGTAGTGGGAAGGGGAAGGGAAGCCGGCGGCTTGCCGGCAGGGATGGCTTGGGGAACCCCGGGGTCGGCAGCGATGCTGCGGGTGATCAGGTTGACGAGCGACTCGGCCACATAGGCAGCGGACCATTCGCCGTCCTCGCGGTACCACTTCGGCACCCAGTTGATGGCACCGAAGAGCGCGAACACAGCCAGTTTCGGGTCACAAGAGATGATGCTGCCGTCGCGCATGCCCTCTTCCACGAGCGCACGGTAGCGGCGCTCCATCTGGTCACGGTTGCGGATCAGGCTGCGCAGTTGCTCAGGCAGCAACGCGCCCTCCTCCAGCAACACCACCGGGTGGCCCAGTTTGTCCAGGAGGTCTTCGAGGTAGCCGCGCAGAGTGATGCGCAGCTTCTCCAGGCCGGTCCGCCCGGTCTTCTCCCCGTTCTCCAGATGGGCAAAGCTCATCTCCATGACGGCGGAGAAGCACGCGGCCAGCACTTCGTGCTTGTTCTTGACGTATCGGTACAGCGCAGGCTTGGTGACGCCGAGCCTGGCGGCGATGTCGTCCATTGAGGTGCCGTGGAACCCCGAGCGGTTGAAGCACTGTGCGGCCGCGCGAATGATCGACTGCCGCTTCATCTCGTCACGCTCTTGCGCGGTCGGCACGGCGCGCCCCCACTGGCCGACCGCGGCGCCGACACCGGCTTTAGAGGCCTTCGCCTTGGGAGTGCTGCCTTTGGCAGCAGACACCTTGTCAGTGGGTGCCTTCATTTTTTTGACTTGCTGTTGCATGTGACTCAAAGATAAGTTAATGTGACGCCATAGTCAATGACGTGACCGACTGGTAACCTAAGGGAATCCCCTAGTACGCATGGGTGCCGGCGCACCCGACAAGGAGCATAGATGAGCGTTTATGTAGTAGGTCTCGGCCTGCACCCGGCGAGCACGGCCGAACACGGGCTACGGCTCGAAGAAATGGTCTGGCGTACCGCGCGAGCGGCGCTCGATGACGCCGGCGCGACGCGTCGGCAGATCGACAGCGTCACGCTGGGTGCCTGCGACGAACTCGACGGCCGGCCAATCTCCAGCATGCTGATGGCCGCGCCCGCGGGCGGCTATGGCACCGACGAGATCAAGGTGACGGATTCCGGCGCATCCGCGCTCGCCCTGGCCTATGCGCGCTTTCTGTCCGGTGAGTCGAACTTCGGGCTGGTCGCGAGCTGGTGCAAGACGTCGAAGACCGACGTCGCCACGGTAATGCGCCTGCGCGGCGACCCGTTCTACACGCGTCCGCTCGGCATCGACGACGCCGTGGCCGACGCGCTGTTCGCGCAAGCAGTCGCCAGCGAATACGGGGTGGACGAAGAAGAGGTGTCGCGACGGGTGGCGGCCGCATTCCAGCGCGCAGCCCGCAACCCCCGCGGCATGCGCCATGCCGCACCATCCGAAGAGGCCTTGAGCCAGTCCCAATACGTCGCACTTCCGCTGCGCTCGGGGCAGAGAGCCCCTTACAGCGATGGCGCCGTGGCGCTCGCCCTCGCCTCGGAGCAGTTCCTGCGCGCCAACCCCGAATGCAAGCCGCTGGCTCGTATCGCCGGTATCGGCTGGGCGACCGATGAATACCGCCTGGACGGGCAACGCCTGCGCGGACTGAAGTCCGCACGCATGGCCTGGAGCAGCGCGCTTCACCAAGCCGGCCTCAAGGATGCATCAGCGCTTGATTGCATCGAACTCGAAACCCCGACCGGATGGCACGAGGCCGCGTATGTCCGCGCCTTCGGTATCGAACAGGCAGAGAAGGTGTCACCGTCCGGGGGGTCCTTCTCCCAGAACCCCCTCTTCTGCACAGGTTTGGTCAATGCGGCGGAAGCAGTGCTGCAGGCTGCCGGCCGCGCCGGCAAGGTGCAGCGGCCGGGCGCGCGGTGGACCGCAGCCCATGGCTGCCACGGCTATGCCCAGCAGGGCAACGTGGCGATGGTGTTCGAAAGCGCAGGAGCCGTTCAATGAATCAGACCGTTGCCGTTATCGGGACCTTCCAGACCGATTTCAAGACCCACGACCCGGATCACACCTTCGTCGAGCAGGCGCAGATCGCCGCAGCCGGGGCGCTCAAGGACGCGGGCATGACGCCTGACGACATCGATGCGGTCGTATTTTCGCTCGCGCCCACCCATTTCATGGGCGTGGCCGACGCGGATCGCTGGTCCATCGACCACATCTTCAGTGCTGGCAAGCCGATGATCCGCGTGCATACCGGCGGCGCGACGGGCGGATCGGCGGTGCAGGCCGCCTATAACCTCGTGCGCTCCGGGTTGCATCGCTCCGTGCTGGTGGTTGGCGCCGAGCGCATCGCCGAAACCCCCGATGCCCAGGACGTGCTGAATCTGATCTTCGATCTGTTCTACGAGCGCGACATGCCGCTGTCCACCAACACGTCGGTGGGACTCTGGGCCACCGGCTACCTGGCGCGCCACGGCTGCACTGAAGAGGATCTGGCACGGGTGGCCGTGCGTGCGCGCCGCAACGCCATGCGCAACCCACACGCGCATCTCAAGGGAAATATCACCGTGGAGGACGTCATGGCCTCGCGCATGATCAGCACGCCGCTGAAGTTGTTCGACATCTGCCCCCGCTCTTCCGGCAGCGCGGCCATGATCGTCGGCAACATGAACATGGCCAAGCGCTTCCGCGCCAAGCCCGCGTTCATCAATGGCGTGGCCAGCCGCACGGCCACCTATTGGATCGGCGACCGCATGACGGCCACGACGGATGCGGATTTCACCGATTTCTGGCTCGCCGGCGAAACGGCCAGAGCCTGCTACCGGCAGGCGGGCATCACCGATCCGCTCAAGCAGATCCAGGTGGCGGAACTGTACGACCCGTACACGCTGATGGCGCCGGTCCAATTGGAGCGGCTCGGCTTCTGCGCTTCGGGCACAGCGCTTCGCCTGGAACGCGAAGGCTACTGGGACTGGCAGACCGGCGCCGTTTCCGTCAGCCCCTCGGGCGGCACGCTGTGCACCAACCCGATCGCCGTCTCCGGCCTGGTGCGCGCCATCGACGCAGCCAACCAGGTGATGGGTACCGCGGGCGAGATGCAACTGCGCAACGTGCACAACGCCGTGTCCACCGCCGCCGGAGGTATCGCACAGTTCTACAACTGCACCGTGTTCGGCGACGAGCCGCGCGGCCATTGAAACCCGAGAGACCCAGGAGAAACAACATGAGTGAACGCAATACCGCCCCGGGCGCCGTGATCACCGAACAGGTCACGCTGCGATATGACTACGCCCTCGGCGAAGTCGCAGGCAAGTTCATGGACGGCCTCAAGGCCGGCAAGATACTGGCCACGCGCTGCTCCAGGTCCAGCCTCACCTATCTGCCTCCGCGCGCCTACTGCGAGCGCAGCTTCGAGCCCTGCGACAGCTGGGTGGAGGCGGGCACCGAAGGCGTGATCGAAGCATCGACCATCGTGGTGCGCGGCTTCCAAGGAAAACGCAATCCGCCCGTAGCCATCGCCTACGTCAAGCTCGACGGCGTGGATTCGGCCATCGGCAACTACATCGACGATCTCGATCTGTCCGACCTCAAGAAGGCGGAGCAGAGGATCGCGCCCGGGCGCCGCGTCAAGGTGAAGTTCGCCAGTACCCGCGAGGGGCGGATCACGGACTTCAGCTTCGTCTGCATCGATTGAAGCGCCGCGCATCATGAACCTCAGCAGGGTCGCGCCCGAACGACGTGCCATGATCGTCGGCATCGGCGAGACGCGCTACACCAAGCGCGGCCAGCAGGCCGACCGCGGCGAGTGGGCTCTGGCCTGCGAGGCCACCGTCAAGGCCTGCCGCGACGCGGGCGTCGATCCGCGACGCATCGAAGGTTTGGCTTCGTTCTCCGGGGACTCTTCACTGCCCTGGCTGATGCAGCATGCGCTGGGCATCCAGCGCCTGCGCTTCGCCTCGATGGTCTGGGGCGGCGGTGGCAGCGGCTCGTGCGGTGCGCTGGCCCACGCGGTGGCCGCCGTCGAAAGCGGACAAGCCGACACGGTGCTCGTGTTCCGATCCATCGTGCAGCGAACAGACAGCCGCTATGGTGCGGCCGGCGGTTTTTCCGAGGTGCCGCAGATCGATCTGCTCGCGCCCTTCGGCATGCTCACGCCGGCCAGCATGTTCGCGCCGATCGCCATGCGCTACATGCACGAGCACGGCATCCACCACGCGCATTTCGCCGAGCTCGCCCTGACGTTCCGGGAGAACGCCCAACGCAATCCTCGCGCCGTCACGCACGGCCAACCGCTAAGCCTGGCGCAGTACATGGCCTCGCGCATGATCGCCGCGCCGTTTCGGCTGTACGACTGCTGCCAGGAAAGCGATGGCGCATGCGCCATCCTCGTGACAACAACGGAGCGCGCACGCGATCTGCCGTGCAAGCCGGTCCGCGTGCTTTCCGCACAGCAGGGCGGCGATGCCGGTTGGGGCTCCGGCGGCATGGGCACGCACACCATGCCTGCCGCCGAGTATGGCGCCGGCAACGGCCACCAGCTCGCACGCGATCTTTACGCGGACGCCGGCATCACCGCCTCGGACCTGGATTTCGCTCAACTTTACGACCATTTCAGCCCTCTCGTGCTGATGGCGCTGGAGAACTTCGGCATCTGCGGCCGCGGGGAAGCCGGTGATTTCGTGGCCAGCGGACAGATTCGGCCGGGAGGGGCCATGCCCCTGAACACCTCAGGCGGTCTGCTGTCTGAAGCCTACATCCACGGGCTCAACCTTGTCGCGGAAGCGGTGCGCCAGCTCCGCGGCGAAGCGACCACACAGGTAGCGAACGCCAAGGTCGGCCTCGTCACCGCAGGTATTGGTTCCACGCCGACCAGCGCAGCCGTCCTCGCCCTATGACAACGACATCCCTCCTTCCCGCGCTCGACCTTGGTCTGCCGCTCCTTCCCGAGCACGAGGAGTTCTGGCACCACTGCGCCAGGCGCGAATTGCGCTTCCAGCGCTGCGGTGCATGCGGTGCCTGGCAGCACCCGCCGGCGCCGGTCTGCCCCGACTGCGGCTCGCCGGAACGCCGCTGGGAAGCAGCGCCGCCCATCGGTGAGCTCTTCAGCTACACCATCGTGCACCATGCCCCCAGCCCGTTTCTCAGGCGGGCGGTGCCCTACAACATCGCGGTGGTCTCCTTTCCGGGATTGGGCGATATCCGGCTCGTCAGCCAGGTGCTCGGGGTGGCCACGGACGCACTGTGGATCGGGATGCCGCTGCGCCTGAGCTGGCGCGAACAGTCCTCCGGTCGATGGCTGCCCTGCTTCGAGCCAGGAGATGCGCATGGCTGACCAGCTGGACTATCCGCTGGCAGACGCGCCCGGGCCGGGCCAGTCGGTCGAGATCGCTCCCGGCGTGCTCTGGCTGCGCATGCCCATGCCATTCGCGCTGACGCACATCAACCTGTGGGCCTTGCGGGATGGCGACGGGTGCTGGTCGGTCGTCGATACCGGGCTTCATACGGTGGAAACCACCGCCGCCTGGCGGATGCTGCTGAGCGCGCAGGGGCCTTTGCATGGTGCCCGGATCACGCGCGTCCTTGCCACGCACATGCACCCAGATCACGTGGGCATGGCGGGCTGGCTGGGCAGGCGTTTCGATTGCGCGCTCTGGATGACGCAACTGGAATACCTGAACTGCCGCATGCTCATCAGCGACACCGGGCGCGAGGCCCCTGCCGACGGCGTCCGCTTCTACCAGCGGGCGGGATGGAGCGAAGCCGACCAGGACAACTATCGCGCCCGATTCGGCGGCTTCGGCAAGATGATCCACCCGCTGCCCGACAGCTTCGTACGGCTGTCGGACGGGCAGAGTATCCGCATCGGCGAGCAAGACTGGAAGGTCGTCGTTGGCAGGGGCCATTCGCCGGAGCATGCATGCCTGTACTGCGCGCAGCTCGGGCTCTTCATCTCCGGCGACCAGGTGCTGCCCCGCATCAGTTCCAACGTCTCCGTCTATCCGACCGAGCCTGGCGCCGATCCGCTGGCCGACTGGCTGTCCACCCTTGATCAGATCCGCCTACGCGTGCCAGACGACGTGCTCGTCCTGCCGGCACACAACGAGCCCTTCCGCGGCCTGCACCTGCGCTTGAGTCAACTGGAGCGCGGCGTGCTCCAGGGCCTGGATCGGCTGCGTGAGCAGTTGCGGCAGCCGCGCCGCGCCATCGACGTCTTCGGCGCGCTGTTTCGCAGGCCGATCGACGACCACCAACTGTTCTCCCTGGCCACCGGCGAGGCGCTCGCCCACATCAACTACCTGCTGCGCCGCAACGAAGCCGTACTCCACGGCCTGGAAAACGGCGTCGCCTGGTATCGGCTTTCGCACTGACGCTTTCCTTCGAACGGCCTTTTGCCCGCATTTCCTCACCACCGCCATGCCCGCACTCATCACAGAGCGAGAGCTCGAGTTCCTGCTGTACGACTTCCTGGATACCGAATCGCTGCTGTCCCGCGCACGCTATCGCGATCACTCGCGCGAGGTGTTCCAGCAGACCCTGGATACGGCACGCCGCCTGGCCACTGAGCTATTCGCGCCGCACAACGCCAAGGGTGACCAAAACGAACCTGTCTTCCGCGATGGTTCCGCCCTCGTGATTCCGGAAACGCACGAGGCCTGGAAGGGCTTTGCGCAAGCCGGCTTTCTCAGCGCGCACTGGGACGAGCACGAAGGCGGCTTGCAGATGCCCGAGGTCATCCTGCGCGCCGCCATGTCCTTGTTCTTCTGCGCGAACGTGTCAACAGCGGGCTACCCCTTCCTCTCGATCGGCGCAGCCAACCTGCTGCGTACATTCGGCGCCGAAGATCTCAAGAAGCGCTACCTGCCCGCGATGGGCAGCGGCAACGCCGCCGGAACGATGTGCCTCACGGAGCCGGGGCAGGGGTCGGCTTTGGGTGACATCAAGACCTATGCCGTCCCGCAGCTGGACGGCACCTACCACATCTTCGGACAGAAGATGTTCATCTCGGGGGGTGACCAGGACATCACCGCGAACATCGTGCACATGGTGCTCGCGCGCATCGAGGGCGCGCCCGCGGGCGCTAAGGGCATTTCGCTCTTCCTGGTGCCCAAATGGCTGACGGATGAGGCTGGCAACCCCGTCCAGCGCAACGACGTGGCGCTGGCGGGTCTGCTGCATAAGATGGGCTGGCACAACCTGACGTCGACAGTGCTGTCTTTCGGCGAGGCGGGCGGAGCCACCGGCTTCCTGCTGGGCGAACTGCATTGCGGCCTGGCCCAGGTGTTCCAGATGATGAACGAGGCCCGCATCGGCGTGGGGTTGATCGGCGCCTGCCTGGCCTACAGCGGCTTCGCCGAGTCTCTTGCATATGCACGCGAGCGGCCCCAAGGGCGCCTGCCCTCCGCCAAGGATCCGCTTTCGCCGCAGGTGCGACTGGTGAAGCACGCCGATGTGCGCCGGATGCTGCTGGCGCAGAAGGCCTACTCGGAAGGTGCACTGGCCCTGTGCCTCTATGCCAGTGCCCTGTTCGAGGACCAGCACACCCATCCGGATCCGCAGCGGCGCACCTCGGCGCAGATGCTGCTGGACGTTCTCACGCCCGTGGTGAAGTCCTGGCCCGCACGCTACGGATGCCTGTCCAACGATCTGGCGATGCAGGTTCTGGGTGGCGCAGGCTACACGCGCGATTACCCACTCGAACAGCTCTATCGCGACCAGCGCCTCAACCCGATTCACGAAGGCACCGAAGCGATCCAGGCCCTGGATCTGCTGGCGCGAAAGGTGGTCATGCAGGACGGGGCCGCCTTCCGGCTACTGCATTCGACCGTGCTGGAGGACGTGCAGCACGCGTCACAGTATCTGCGGCTGCAGGAACACAGCCAGACGCTGCAACAGGCGCTGACCGGTCTGGCCCGCACAACCGAGATCTTGGGCGCGCGGCAGGCCCAGAATGCCGACCTTGCGCTGGCCGGCGCCACGGTCTATCTGGACGCCTTCGGCCGTGTGGTCATGGCCTGGCTATGGCTCAGGCAAGCCATCGTCGCACTTCGTGCGCTGGAGGGCCGAGCATCCACCGATGCCCACCTGCAGGGCAAGTTGCAAGCAGCGGCGTTCTACTTCGCCTGGGAGCTGCCGGCCACGCAAACCCAGTTCGAATTGCTCAATGCATTCGAGCCAACGCCCATGAACATGAAGGACGAGTGGTTCCTGTGACCAGCCCACCGGCTTTTCTGGACAAAGAATGAATCCATGACCATTCAAGAACAACTCTTCAGCCTGGCCGGCAAGACGGCCTTCGTCTCCGGCGCATCGAGCGGCATCGGCCAGCACACGGCCAGGACTCTGGCCAGGGCCGGCGCGCGCGTCGTGCTCGCCGCGCGGCGCGAAGACAAGCTCCGGCAGACCGTGCAGGCCATGCAGGACGAGGGGCTGTCCGCATGGGCCGTGTCGCTCGACGTGACCCAGTCAACAAGCATCCCCGCAGCTTGGCAGGCGGCGCAGAAGCTGCTCGACGCGCCGGTGGACATCCTGTTCAACTGCGCAGGCGTCCTGTACGTCGAGCGCTTCCTGTCTCAAGGCGCGGAGGACATCCAGAAGGTCTTCGACACCAACCTGAAGGGGGCCTTCCTCGTCGCGCAGGAGGCTGCGAAACACATGGCCGAGCGCCGGTCGGGGGCGATCATCAACGTCGCCTCCACGTCCGGCGTGCGTGCTGCAGGCCATCTGGCCAGCTATGGCGCCGCCAAGGCAGGCCTGTTGCACCTGACTTCCATCATGGCGCTGGAACTCGCTTCGAAGGGCATCCGGGTGAACGCGCTCGCCCCCGGCAACATTGCCACGGATATGCACGACCAGTTTGAGAACGCTGGCCTGGCCGACCGCATCAGGGAGCGAATTCCCCAACGCCGGTTCGGTGAGCTCGAGGACCTCGACGGCGCGACGCTGCTTCTCGCGTCCGACGCGGGGCGGTACATCACGGGAACGGTCATTCCTGTGGATGGGGGTCAACTGCTGACGTGGATGTGATGCCGGATTTCATCCATGTTGACCCCCAAAATACCATGTGCTACCACATGGTCACGACAAAGATCCAGCACAGCGCGCTCGCGCCTAAGGCCAGGAGACATTGATGATTCGTTCAAACTTCAGTGCTTGCGCAGCGGCTGTTTTCGCCGCTTGCAGCGTGCGCACCTGAAAACCCCTATGCATCGTCGACCGTTCCTGCCTCCGCCCCCAAGGATCTGTTCACGACCAGCGAACGCAACAGGATGATCGCCGAGCCCTATCCCCAGCGCCTGGTTGCGCGCGATCAGGTCAACATGGGTGCATGTATTGCCGACCTGCAGCGTCGCGGTGGCCGAGGAACTGGGCATTCCGCAAGAAAGGTGGATCCTCCTGCATGGCCACACCGCGCGAGCGCGCTTGCTTCACCACCGCTTCCACCGGGTGAAGAGCGAACAGTTGCCCGATTAGCGCACCGATGTCATCGACAACCGCTGAGCGCATGCCCAGTCGCCCAAACAAAGGGAAAGAGTTGGCAAGAAAGTGGGATTGGGTCCGAGCCACTCGCTCATGGCGCGCCACGCCGCAGTGGTCAAGATACGCACGCGCACATATCCGTCGCGCACCTTGAAGATGGGGTAGAGCGCGTTGACCGGCGGCCGGCCGTTGAGTGCGCTGTCAAGCAACGCCTTGGATGAATTTGCGGACACACGTGCCCGGTGGCGTCACCACTCGCCGATTTCCCGCACGCGCTGGTCGGAGTCCATGCGCACCAGGCGTTCGCGCATCCGCTGTTAGCCTTCTCAAGTTCACCAACAACGGGACGACGCTGGACGCCATGAAATGCCTCGGATTCGCTCCCACTTTTAATCGACACAGGCTCGCCAGGACTGGAGCCCATGACCCCTTGACTGATGACGGGATGGCATCACTGAGTTGCCGCCGGGCTCATGCCAACCCATGCCAACTGTTCCCCAATTGTTCCCCAACTCACTGGGCAAAGAAAAACCCGCTACAGTTTTCATAGCTGTAGCGGGTTGTCTGTATTGGCGCGGCTGGCAGGATTCGAACCCACGACCCCTTGGTTCGTAGCCAAGTACTCTATCCAACTGAGCTACAGCCGCGCGAAGTCAGAGATTATATAACGGAAAACTTGGTAGGGCGTGCTGGGCTCGAACCAGCGACCAAGGGATTATGAGTCCCCTGCTCTGACCAACTGAGCTAACGCCCCATAGCGCGGATTCTAGGCCCCGCCCGTCTTGCCCTGGCTGAGCGCGTTGCTGACCAAGCGCGAGGTGATGTCCACGATCTGGATCATGCGGTCGTAGGGCATGCGCGTGGGGCCGATCACGCCCAGCGTGCCGACCACCTGGCCGTCCACCTCGTAGGGCGCGCTGACGACCGACAGTTCCTCCACCGGCACCGTCTGGCTCTCGCCACCGATGAAGATGCGCACGCCCTCGGCCTGGCTGGAAACGTCGAGCAGGCGAATGAGCTGCGCCTTCTGCTCGAACAGGCTGAACGCGCGGCGCAACTGGTTCATGTCGGTGGAGAAGTCGCTCACCGCCAGCAGGTTGCGCTCGCCCGAGATCACCACCTCGCCCTGTGCCTGGCTCATGGCCTCGGAGCCGACCTGCACGGCGGCCTGCATCAGTTGCGCGATCTCGCCGCGCAGGTGCTCGACCTCCTGGCGCAGACGCGCACGCACCTGGTCGATGGCCATGCCGGAGAAGTGAGCGTTCAGGTAGTTGGACGCCTCGATCAACTCAGCGGGCGAATAGTCGGCCTCGGTGAACAGGACGCGGTTTTGCACGTCGCCGTCGGGCGCCACAATGATCAGCAGCAGGCGGCGCTCCGACAGCCGCAGGAACTCGATGTGGCGGAACACCGAGTTGCGTCTCGGCGCCATCACCACGCCGACGAATTGCGACAGGCTGGACAGCAGGTTGGCCGCGTTGGCGATCACCTTCTGCGGCTGGTCGGGCGGCAGCGCGGGCGCGGCCAGTGCGTCGCGCTGCGCGGTGAGCATGGTGTCCACGAACAGGCGGTAGCCGCGCGCCGTCGGCACGCGGCCAGCGGAGGTATGGGGGCTGGCGATCAGGCCCAGCTCCTCCAGGTCGGACATGACGTTGCGGATGGTGGCGGGCGACAGCTCCAGCCCCGAGGCGCGCGAGAGAGTGCGCGAGCCGACGGGCTGCCCGTCGGCGATGTAGCGCTCGATCAGGGTCTTGAGCAGGCGGCGCGAACGGTCATCCAGCACGGAAGTCAATCGTCATGAATCTGCCCCGCTTTCGAAGCCTCGGGGGTCGAATCATTATGATGTAATTTGCCGATGAGCCTGAAGTTCCCACGCGTCGCCCTGGTCGGCAAATACACTGAAGCCCCGGCCGGCGCCGCCGCCGATTCGACCCGGGAACTGCTGGCGGACATCGGCGGCTTTCTGCGCGAGCACGGCTGCCAGGTGCATCTGGCCGAGCGCACGGCCCAGGCGCTCGACATCACCGATTTCCCCATCCTGGACGTGGCCGGCATCGGTGCCGAAGCCGACCTGGCGGTGGTGGTGGGTGGCGACGGCACCATGCTGGGCATCGGCCGCCGCTTGGCGCGCCACGGCACGCCGCTGATCGGTATCAACCAGGGACGGCTGGGCTTCATCACCGACATTCCGCTCGACGGCTACCGCGACACGCTGCCGCGCATGCTGCACGGCGAGTACGAGGAGGACCACCGCAGCCTGATGCATGGCAAGGTCATGCGCGGCGGTGACTGCGTGTTCGACGCCTACGCCATGAACGACGTGGTGGTCAGCCGCGGCGCGGCGGCCAGCATGGTGGAACTGCGGGTGGAGGTCGACGGCCACTTCGTCGCCAACCACCGGGCCGACGGCATCATCGTCGCCACGCCCACCGGCTCCACCGCCTACGCGCTGTCGGCCGGCGGGCCGCTGCTGCACCCGCTGGTGCCCGCCTGGGCGCTGGTGCCGATCGCGCCGCACACGCTGTCGAACCGGCCCATCGTGCTGGCCGATCCGGTGGAGATCGCCATCGAGATCGTCGGCGGGCGCGACGCCAGCGCCAGCTTCGACATGCAGTCGCTCACCTCGCTGCACCATGGCGACCGCATCGTCGTGCGGCGCTCGGACTTCCGCGTGCGCTTTCTGCATCCGCGCGGCTGGAGCTATTTCGACACCCTGCGCGAAAAGCTGCACTGGAACGAGGGAACCGTCTGACATGCCGCTTCGTCACCTGAGCCTGCGCGACTTCGTCATCGTGCCCGCGCTGGAGTTGGCGCTGGCGCCCGGTTTCACGGCACTGACGGGCGAGACCGGCGCCGGCAAGTCGATCCTGATCGACGCCCTTCAACTCGCGCTGGGCGGGCGCGGCGAGGCCATCTGGGTGCGCGAGGGCCAGCCGCGCTGCGAGATCGGCGCCGAGTTCGACACCCCCGCCACCGCCCTGCCCTGGCTGCGCGACAACGGTTTCGACAGCGAGGACGGCAGCCTGCTGCTGCGCCGCACCATCGACGCCGCCGGCAAGAGCCGCGCCTGGATCAACGGCTCGCCCGCCACCGTCGGCCAACTGCGCGAGCTGGCCGACTGGCTGGTGGACATCCACGGCCAGCACGCCTGGCAGAGCCTGACGCGGCCGGCCGCCGTGCGCGCGCTGCTGGACGGCTACGCCAGCGCCGACACCACCGCCCTGTCCGACGCCTGGACGAGCTGGCAGCAGGCCGAAGCGGCGCTGGCCCAGGCGCGCGCCGCGCAGGACGGCCTGGCGCAGGAGCGCGAGCGCCTGCTGTGGCAGATCGGCGAGCTGGACAAACTGGCCCCGCAGGACAGCGAGTGGGACGAGCTGAACCAGCGCCACGCGCGCTTGTCGCACGCGCAGGCGCTGATCGAGGCCGCGCAGGCCGCTGCCGCCGCGCTGGAGGGGGATGACGGCGACGGCGGCACCCTGCCCGCGCTGGCCCAGGCGCAGCACGCGCTGGAAGCGCAGCGCGGCATCGAACCCGAGTTTGCCGCCCTGCTGGACGTGCTGGAGACCAGCGCCGCGCAGCTGCACGATGCCGCGCACACGCTGCACGCCTACCTGCGCCGCGCCGACCCCGACCCAGACCAGCTCGCCGCCCTGGACGAGCGCATGGGCCTGTGGGTCGGCCTGGCGCGGCGCTACCGCCGCCCGCCGGAGGACCTGCCGGCGCTGCTGGCGGGCTGGCGCCAGGATTTGGCGCGGCTGGAATCGTCGGCAGACCTGGCGCAACTGGAGCGCACCGCCCGCGAAAACCGCGAAGCCTGTCTGCGCGCCGCCCGCGCCGTCTCCGCCCGGCGCGCCAAGGCGGCACCGGAACTGGCCACCGCCGTCACCGCCGCCATGCAGGAGCTGGGCATGCAGGGCGGCCGCTTCGAGGTGGTGCTGGCGCCGCTGGCCGAGCCCGCCGCGCATGGCCTGGAATCAGTGTCTTTTCTGGTCGCAGCGCACGCCGGCTCTACGCCAAGAGCTATCGATAAAGTAGCATCCGGCGGCGAGTTGTCGCGCCTGGCACTGGCGATCGCCGTCACCACCAGCCAGCTCGGCGCGGCCGGCACGCTGGTGTTCGACGAGGTGGACGCCGGCGTCGGCGGCGCGGTGGCCGCCACCGTCGGCCGGCTGCTGCAGCGCCTGGGGCAGGACCGCCAGGTGCTGTGCGTCACCCACCTGCCGCAGGTCGCGGCCAGCGCAGACCAGCACCTGGTCGTCAGCAAGCAGGCCGAGCACGGTAGCGCCACCACCAGCACCGTCAGCCCGGTCGCGGGCGAGGCGCGCGCGCGCGAGGTCGCCCGCATGCTGGGCGGCGAGCGCATCTCCGACACCACGCTGGCGCACGCGCGGGAGCTGCTGCAACCCGCCGCGCCGCCGCGCGGCAAGAAGGCTAAGGCGTGACGACGGAGCTGGTCGTCATCACCGGCATGTCCGGCTCGGGCAAGTCGATCGCGCTGCACGCGCTGGAGGACGCCGGCTACTACTGCGTGGACAACCTGCCGCCCGAGCTGCTGGAGCCCTTCATCGCGCTGGAGGACCAGCGGCAGGCGCGCCGGCTCGCCATCGCCATGGACGTGCGCAGCGGCGAGTCGCTTCCGCAGCTGCCGCTGCTGCTGCACGGCTTGCGCGACAAGGGGCTGGCGCCGCGCCTGCTGTTCCTCGACGCCAACGACCACACCCTGGTGCGGCGCTTTTCCGAGACGCGGCGGCGCCACCCGCTCTCGCTGCCGCACGACATAGACGGCCAGCAGGCGCTGGTGCAGGCCATCGCGCGCGAGCGCGAGCTGTTGGCCGACCTGCGCGAGCGCTCGCACGTCATCGACACCGGCTTCCTGCGCCCGGCGCAGCTGCTCGCCATCGTCAAGGACCTGATCGCCGCGCCCGCCGCCAACCTCACGCTGGTATTCGAGTCCTTCGCCTTCAAGCGCGGCATCACCCTGGACGCCGACTACGTGTTCGACGTGCGCATGCTGCCCAACCCCCATTACGACGCCCTGCTGCGGCCACTCACCGGCCGCGACCAGCCGGTGATCGACTTCCTCGACCGGCAGCCCGAGGTGCAGCGCATGCTGGCGCAGATCGCCGACTTCCTGCGCACCTGGCTGCCGGCGCTGGCGCACGACCACCGCAGCTACGTCACGGTGGCCATCGGCTGCACCGGCGGGCAGCACCGCTCGGTCTATCTGGCCGAAAAACTGGCTGCCCTGTTCGGCGGCGAATGGCTCACGCTGCGGCGGCACCGGGAGCTGGGCGTCAACCTTGGCGCGGGAACATGATGCAGATGAAGATCACCACCTGGAACGTCAACTCCCTCACCGCCCGCCTGCAGCACGTGCTGGACTGGCTGGCCGCCAATCCGGTGGACGTGCTGGCGCTGCAGGAGCTGAAGCTGACGGACGACAAGTTCCCCTTCGACGCGCTGCGCGAGGTTGGCTACGAGGCCGCCGTGTTCGGCCAGAAGACCTACAACGGCGTCGCATTGCTCTCGCGTGCGCCCCTGGGCGAGGTCGTGCGCAACATCGCCGGCTTCCATGACGAGAGCGCGCGCGTCATCGCCGGCACGGTGGAGGGCCCGGGCGGGCCGCTGCGCGTCGTCAACGGCTACTTCGTCAACGGCCAGGCGCCCGGCACCGAGAAGTTCGACTACAAGATGCGCTGGCTGCGCGCCCTGCGCGAGAGGCTGCGCGAGGAACTGGCCGCGCACCCCAGGCTGGTGCTGCTGGGCGACTTCAACATCGCGCCGGAAGACCGCGACAGCCACGACCCGGTGGGCCTGGCCGAGACCATCCACCACACCACGGCCGAGCGCGACCACTTCAAGGCGCTGCTCAGCCTGGGCATGACGGACGCGTTCCGCCTGTTCGAGCAGCCCGAGAAGAGCTTCTCGTGGTGGGACTATCGGCAGTTGGGCTACCAGAAGAACCGCGGCCTGCGCATCGACCACATCCTGGTCAGCGCGCCGCTGGTGCCGCAGGTCAGCGCCTGCGCCATCGACCGCGCGCCGCGCAAGTGGCCCAAGCCCAGCGACCACGCGCCGGTGACGATGACGTTGGGCTAATCCAGCCCCAATTCCTGGATCTTGCGCGTGATGGTGTTGCGGCCGATGCCCAGGCGCTGCGCCGCCTCGATGCGGCGGCCGCGCGTGCTGGTCAGCGCGGCGTGGATCAGGCGTGATTCGACGCGGCCGACCAGCCGGTCCCACACGTCGGCCTGGCCGCCCGCCAGCAAGCGCGCGGCCTCGGCCTCCAGCCCGCGCTCCCAGTCGGCCAGCGACACGCCGGCCGCCGTGTCGGCGATGGCGCCGACCGCCGGTTCAGCGACCAGGGGTTGAGCATCGAATTGGCCTGGAGCGACCGTCTGGCAAGCGCCAGCAGCTATGTTTTCAGTAGCTATCGGCTTGGCGGGCGACAGCGGCACAGCAGGCGTGAGCAGCACCTCGGGCGGCAGGTCCTTCTCGTCGATCACCTGCGCGGGCGCCATCACGGTCAACCAGTGGCAGATGTTCTCCAGCTGCCGCACGTTGCCCGGAAAGCCGAAGCCCGCCAGCCGCGCCAGCGCGGCGTCGGAGATGCGCTTGGGCTCGACGCCGAGCTGGCGCGCGCTCTGCTGCAGGAAGTGGCGCGCCAGCGCGGGGATGTCCTCGCGCCGCTCGCGCAGCGGCGGCAGGCGCAGGCGGATCACGTTCAGGCGGTGGAACAGGTCTTCGCGGAAGGCGCCGTCCTTCACGCGCTGCTCCAGGTCCTGGTGGGTGGCGGCGACCACGCGCACGCTGGCCTTGACAGCGCCGTGGCCGCCCACGCGGTAGAACTGGCCATCGGACAGCACGCGCAGCAGGCGCGTCTGCAGATCGAACGGCATGTCGCCGATCTCGTCGAGGAACAAGGTGCCGCCATCGGCCTGCTCGAAGCGGCCGCGCCGCATGGTCTGCGCACCGGTGAAGGCGCCGCGCTCGTGGCCGAACAGCTCGCTCTCCAGCAGATCCTTCGGGATCGCCGCCGTGTTGATGGCCACGAACGGCCCGCTGGCGCGCGACGAATGCTTGTGCAGCGCGCGCGCCACGAGTTCCTTGCCGCTGCCCGACTCGCCGGTGATGAGCACGGTGACGTTGCTGGCCGACAGCCGGCCGATGGCTCGGAACACGTCCTGCATGGCCGGCGCCTGGCCCAGCATCTCGGGCGCGGCGGACTGCTGCTGCTCGGCGCCCAGCGCCTCGCGCTGGCTCTCGGCCACGGCGCGCTGGATCAGCTCCACCGCCTTGGGCACGTCGAAAGGCTTGGCCAGGTATTCGAAGGCGCCGCCCTGGAAGGCCGACACGGCGCTGTCGAGGTCGGAAAAGGCGGTCATGATGATGACCGGCAGCGTCGGCACGCGCGTCTTGACCTTTTCCAGCAGATCCAGCCCGTTGCCGCCGGGCATGCGGATGTCGCTGACCAGCACCTGGGGGCCGGACTCGCCGGACTCGCTCAGCGCGGCCAGCACCTCGCGCGGGTTGGTGAACGAACGCGTGCGCAGCTCGGCGCGCGCCAGCGCCTTCTCCAGCACGAAGCGGATCGACGGGTCGTCATCCACGATCCAGATGGGCTTCATGGCGGCAGGCTCCTCGAATCAAAGCAAAGTCAGAACATCAGGGCAGCGGAATCAGGATACTGAAATCCGTGCGTCCGGGCCGGCTGTCCAACTCGATCAATCCGTGGTGCTGCTGCACGAAGGTCTGCGCCAGGGTCAGGCCCAGGCCGGTTCCGCCGTCGCGCCCCGACACCAGGGGGAAGAACACGCGCTCCTTGATCGACTCGGGCACGCCGGGCCCGTTGTCGATGACATGCAATTCCAGTGCCAAACGATAGCGCTGCTTACCGATGGTGACCTGGCGCTGCACGCGCGTGCACAGCACGATCTCGGCGTCGCCGCGCGCGATGCGCTCGGCCAGCGCCTGCGCGGCGTTGTGGACGATGTTGAGCACGGCCTGGATCAGCTGCTCGCGGTCGCCGCGGAATTCGGGGATGGACGTGTCGTAGTCGCGCACCACCCGCAGCCCACGCGGGAACTCGGCCAGCACCAGCGAGCGCACGCGCTCGCAGACCTCGTGGATGTTGACGTCGCCCACCATCCGCGCGTGACGGTGCGGGGCCAGCAGCCGGTCGACCAGCAGTTGCAGGCGGTCGGCCTCGTGGATGATGACCTGCGTGTATTCGCGCAGCTCGCGGCCCTCGATCTCCATCTCCAGCAGCTGGGCGGCGCCGCGGATGCCGCCCAGCGGGTTCTTGATCTCGTGCGCCAGGTTGCGGAACAGCTCCTTGTTGGCGCGCGTGTGGTCGGCCAGGCGCTCCTCGCGGTCCTGCCGCGCCTGCTGCTCCAGCGGCAGCAGCTCGACGATGATCTGGCCGGCGCGCTCGGTCTGCGCCACGATCACGTGCACGGGGATCAGGCCGCCGCCGTGGCGCACCAGATGCCCGTCGTAGCGCAGCGCGGCGAAATGGTTGCCGCGCGCGCCGTCCAGCGCCAGCTGCAGCTCGTCGCCGTCGGCGAAGTGGTTGCGCAGCACCGTGCCCTCGATGCTGCGCCAGGACAGCCCCACGGCATCTTCCAGCGCCGCGTTGGCGAAGATGACGATGCCGTCCGGGCCCACCACGGCCACCATGGTGGCCAGCAGGTCGAAAGCCTGGAAGCGGGCGGGGTGGGGTCTGCGGAGTGCTGCCATGACTGCGGGCCGGGCCGCACCCTGGAACGGGGCGCGGTGATCAGCGGTTGAAACGCGCGAGTTCGCGCTTGATGCCGTCGATGTCGCTCTGGTTGCGCGCCATGGCCGCCTTCATCTCGGCCACGCGGTCCAGGTACTTCTGGTGGTTGCGTGCCTCGCCGCCGATCTTGTCGGGCTCGCCGTTGTTGTATTCCTTCGCCAACTCGGCCTGGCGCGCCTCGGCGCGGCGCAGTTCCTGCTCGAGGATGGCCTTGGCGTCGGCGTCGCGGCTGCGCTGCTCGGGCGTGTCGATGCGCGGCGCCGAAGCGGGCGAGCTGGTGGCGCGCTGGGCCGGCGCGGCGCCCCCGCCCCCGCCCGCGGATGAGGGCGACGGCGTGGTGCCGCGCACCACGGTGACGTTGCCGCCTTCGACCAGCTTGCAGCCGGTGCGGCCCTTGACCTGGTTGGTGTACTCGTTGCCGCAGCGGTAGATGCGGTCCTGCGCCAGCGCGCCGGTGGCCGCCGCCAGGCACGAAATCAGCAGCAAAAGAGGTTTCATGTCGGAACTTTCATGCCGCCGGAGCAAACGCCGTCCGCGGCCAATGGGCAAGTATCAGCCATATGGAGTCCGATCCCAACCCCGTGTTCCGCCGCCTGAAACAAAAATGGCGGCCGGGGCCGCCATTTTTTCGCGCTCGGCGCGACCGGGTCACAGCGAATAGTACATGTCGTATTCGGCCGGGTTGACCTGCACGCGGATGCGGTTGACTTCGGTCATCTTCAGCTCGATGTAGGCGTCCAGCATGCTGTCGGTGAACACGCCGCCCTTGGTGAGGAAGGCACGGTCCTTGTCCAGCTCCTCCAGCGCCTGGTCCAGGCTGTGGCACACGGTGGGCACCAGCTTGTCCTCCTCGGGCGGCAGGTGGTACAGATCCTTGGTGGCGGCCTCGCCGGGATGGATCTTGTTCTCGATGCCGTCCAGGCCGGCCATCATCAGCGCCGCGAAGCACAGGTAGGGGTTGGCCATGGGGTCCGGGAAGCGGGCCTCGATGCGGCGCGCCTTGTCGCTCATCACGTGCGGGATGCGGATCGAGGCCGAGCGGTTGCGGCTGGAGTAGGCCAGCTTGACCGGCGCCTCGAAGTGCGGCACCAGGCGCTTGTAGCTGTTGGTGGTGGGGTTGGTGATGGCGTTCAGCGCGCGGGCGTGCTTGATGATGCCGCCGATGTAGTGCAGCGCGAAGTCCGACAGGCCGGCGTAGCCCTTGCCCGCGAACAGGTTCTTGCCGCCCTTCCAGATCGACTGGTGCACGTGCATGCCGCTGCCGTTGTCGCCGTGGTAGGGCTTGGGCATGAAGGTGGCGGTCTTGCCGTAGCTGTCGGCCACGTTCCACACCACGTACTTCAGGCGCTGGGTCCAGTCGGCGCGCTCGACCAGGGTGCTGAACTTGGTGCCGATCTCCATCTGGCCGGCGCCCGCCACCTCGTGGTGGAACACCTCGACGGGGATGCCCATGGCCTCCAGGATCATGACCATCTCGGCCCGCATGTCGTGCGTGCTGTCCACCGGCGGCACGGGGAAGTAGCCGCCCTTGGTGGTGGGGCGGTGGCCGCGGTTGCCGCCTTCGAGCTTGGCGCCGCTGTTCCACGGGGCCTCGTATTCGTCGATCTTGTAGAAGCTGTTGCCCGGCTCGGTGCTCCAGCGCACGCCGTCGAAGACGAAGAACTCGGGCTCGGGGCCGAAGTAGGCGGTGTCGCCCACGCCGCTGGCCTTGAGATACGCCTCGGCGCGGCGGGCGATGGAGCGCGGGTCGCGGTCGTAGGCCTTGCCGTCGCCGGGCTCCAGCACGTCGCAGGTCAGCGCCACGGTGGCCTCCTCGAAGAACGGGTCGATGTGCGCCGTGGCCGGGTCGGGCATCAGCAGCATGTCGGAGGCTTCGATGCCCTTCCAGCCGGCGACGGACGAGCCGTCGAAGGCATGGCCGTCGCTGAACTTGTCCTCGTCGAAGTGCGACACGGGCACGGTGACGTGCTGCTCCTTGCCGCGGGTATCGGTGAAGCGGAAGTCAACGAAGCGGCATTCGTTCTCCTTCACCATTTTCATGACATCGGCGACGGACTTGGCCATCTGGCAGTTCTCCTATGGGGACGGTTGTTAAGATTCGGCGCATCAGGGGATGCAGGTTCCATGCCAGCAAACGGCTGCCGCACCGGGAAGGTTCGCGTCATGCAAGCGCCCATTGTGCCTGCACGCGGCGCCGCAGGCGAAAACATGATATGCACTTAATTGGTGCAATCCAGGCGTCGCACCAAAACGGATCAGCCCGGGTTTCGCACTATTTCGGGGCCATAGCGCAGGCCGAAGGGCGCCAGCCAGGCGCGCAGGTCGGCATAGGCGCCGGCCACGCGCTCGGGCGCGCCCTTGACGCCCAGGTCGATGTGGCGGCCATATTCCGGGTGGTCCACGCTGGGCAGGCTGAACACCTTCACGCCCGGATGCGCGGCCTCCACGCGCTCCATCACGGGGGTGAGCGTGGCCTCCATGGCGCCGAAGACGATGACCGAGCGCTCCTGCCACGCCGCGCGACGGTGCAGGTGCGGGTAGCGGTGGTCCAGCACCCATTCGATCATCGGCCAGGCCATCACCGGGAAGCCGGGCATGAAATAAATCCCCCCACGCTCCCCCACTGCGTGTGGGTCGCTGCCCCCCGAGGGGGCGTTCGCGGCTTGGGACGGCCCGGCGCCGCTCAGCACATAGAAGCCCGGGATCCTGTTGTACGGGTTGGGGATGATGTGGGCGCCTTCGGGGAACACGCCCATGTTCAGCCGGTGCAGGTTGTCGGGCCGTCCGGGCTCGCAGGGCACGCCCTGCTCCGCCGCCAGGTCGCGCATGCGCTGCTCGATCAGCGCCTTGGCCTCGGGGTGCAGGACCAGCGGCACGCCGAGCGCGGCGGCGGCGCAGGGGCGGGTGTGGTCGTCGGGCGTGGCGCCGATGCCGCCGGTGCAGAGCACCACGTCGCCCGAGGCGAAGGCGCGCTGGAGCGTGGCGGTGATGCGTGCCGGCACGTCGCCCACGACCTCGGCCCAGTCCAGGCTCAGGCCGCGCGCGGCCAGCAGCTCGATGACCTTCGCCAGGTGCTTGTCGGCACGGCGGCCGGAGAGGATTTCGTCGCCGACGACGATCAGGCCGAAGCCGGGCGCAGCGTCGTCAGGGCTCATGCGGCAGCTCCCGCCAGCGGGCGTCGGACACACTGGTGGCTGCGGCGGGCGGCAGCGCGGGCGGGCCGGTGGGCGCGATGGGCGGGGGAGCCATCGGCGCTTCGGCCGCGCGCAGCGCCGCCAGCGCGTTCAGGCAGTAGTGCGCGAACCACAGCGAGGAAAAGGCGAACACCATCGTGTAGATCCAGATGGCCACCGGCACCAGCACCACGAACAGCGCCGCGAACACCACGCCCGAGGCCCACACCACGCTGGGCGCGGCGCCCAGGTAGCCGCTGACGATGCCGATCACCAGCAGCGGCCAGCGGTGCTGGCGCAGGATGGCGCGGCGCTCGTCGGCGCTGGCGAACTCGGCCAGCGCGTCGAAGCTCATCACGCGGTAGGTCAGCCAGCCCCAGATCAGCGGCGGCAGCACCAGCACGAAGGGCGGGATCAGCCACATCGGCAGCGTCAGCACCAGCGCCACGATGGCCACCAGCAGCGCGCCGGCGCCCCAGGCGATGGAGCCCAGCAGCGAGGCGCCGCGGCGCCGCTCCAGGCCGGGAAAGCGCCGCTCGGCCACCAACCGCGTCAGTGCCGGCGTCATCATCATCGACACCAGCACCAGCGCGGCCAGCACGATCACCGGCGTGGCCAGCACCACCACCAGCAGCGGCGCCAGCAGGGCCACCAGGCCGCCGGGCCAGTCCAGCCCCAGCCGGCCGTCGAGCCAGTCGATCACGGCCCAGGAATGCAGGCCGGCGCTCATCGCGGCGACGGCCTGGTGCCAGAAGAACCAGCCCAGGCCGAGCGCGGCCAGCGTCATCACCAGCAGCGGCAGCAGGGACATGACGATCACCCTGGGCAGCAGCGCGTTGCCCAGGGCATGCATGAAGGCGTCGATCACTTGGCGCATGATGGGACGGAGCATAGCGCGGGCGCGATCACTTCTGTTTCGATAGCTGCTGGCGCTTGGTGGGCGGGCGCTGGAGGCCGATTTGACGATCATCCGCGACAGCGCGCCCCGGCGACGCCCGGCGCATGCCGCGGACGCAGAATCCGCAGACAACGAACCGAAAGGGTGGTCATGGCATCGGTGTATCTCGTGGTGGCGCTGGGCGCGGCGGTGGCGGGCTTCGTGCAGGGGCTGTCGGGCTTCGCCTTCGGCATGGTGGCCATGTCGTTCTGGGCCTGGGCGCTGGAGCCGCGCCTGGCCGCCGCGCTGGCCGTGTTCGGCGCGCTGACGGGGCAGGTCCTCGCGGCGGCCACGGTGCGGCGCGGCTTCGACTGGCGGCGCCTGCTGCCCTTCGTCGCCGGCGGCCTGGTGGGCATACCGCTGGGCGTGGCGCTGCTGCCGCACCTGGACATGCAGGGGTTCAGGGCCATCCTGGGCGCGCTGCTGGTGCTGTGGTGCCCGGCGATGCTGCTGTCGCCGCGGCTGCCGCGCATCACGGCGGGCGGGCGGCTGGCGGACGGCGCCGTCGGCCTGGCGGGCGGCATCATGGGCGGCATCGGCGGCTTCACCGGCGCGCTGCCCACGCTGTGGTGCACGCTGCGCGGCTACGAGAAGGACGCGCAGCGCTCGGTCATCCAGAACTTCAACCTGTCCATGCTGGCCGTGACCATGGGCACCTACCTCGCCACCGGGGTGGTCACGCGCGAGATGCTGCCACTGTTCGCCGTCGTGGCGCCGGCCATGCTGGTGCCGACGCTGCTGGGCACGCGGCTCTACATCGGCATCAGCGAGGCGCGCTTCAGGCAGATCGTGCTGGGGCTGCTCACGGCCTCGGGCGCGGCGCTGCTGGCTTCGGCGCTGCCAAGGCTGCCGGGGTGAACCCCTGCCCCAGAGACTTATAAGCCGAATCGGCCTCCAACGCTTATGTGGAAAGCGCTGGCAGCTATCAATATAGTAGCTATTCGCGCCTGGCCAGCCGCGCTGGGGGCCGATTTCACTCAGAATCCCCGCCCGGCACGCCGGCGACGGGGCTCAGCCCCCCCGGGTTGCGCGCACGCCTGGCGCGACGCGTGCGCGGAAAGGTGCGGCTCCCCGTACTGGGGGGCGTTCGGCTCACCGGTCACCTTGACCGGCAGGCTCTCGACGAACGGCGCCCGCGCCGGCGCGGCGGAAAAGGGCGGCGATCTGCGCGCATCGGCATCTGGCGCGCGCAAGCGGACCGGCACAGCGCGCGCGAGGCAGGGCCTGGGCATGCATTTCTCCTGTTTCGATAGCTGCTTGCGCTTTCCCTGCAAGGGCTGGCGGGCAAAAACACGTTCAGACTCGCCGCCGCCGCAGCGCGGCCAGGCCCAGCAGCCCCGGCAGCAGCAGCAGGCCCCACTGCGACAGCGTAGGGATGGGCTGCGTCGGGCTGGCCAGCGTGGCGCCCCGCAGCGCGGGGCCGCCGGCGTCGACGATGCGGCTGTTGGCGCCGTCCAGGTCGTCGTCGCCCTGCCCGCCGTTGGTGATGGCGAAGCTCACGCCGTTGCCGCTGAACGTGGCGGGGTGCTGGTACCAGTGCGCCGCGTGCTCATCGGGCGTGGGGCCGTGCTTCCAGTACTGCGCGCCGTCCGGCAGGCTGGGGTAGGTGATGCGGATCGTCGCCGTGGCGCCCGGCGCGCAGCCGTCGAGCACGAAGTCGAACAGGTCGGCCGCCAGCGCCAGGCCCGCGGGCAGCGGGTCGGCCACCGACGAGCGCGCGACGAACTGCGCGCTGTCGAAGTAGCAGGTGTTGCCGGCGTCGTCGCTCACCGCCACCTCGGCCGTGCCGCCGCTGGGCAGGGGCAGGTGCGCGGTGTCCATCGGGGTGATCGCGCTGGTGGTGTTGGCGGCGTAGGTGACGGTGTAGTCGGCGCCGCCGTTGCCGTCGTCCACTGTCACGCCGCTGACGGTGACGGTCTTGCCCGTGCCCACGTGCTTGTCGGCGAAGGCGAAGCTGCCGCCGCTGAGCGTGTCGCCCGCGAACAGCGTGCCGCTGGTGACGATGGCCGTGCCGGCCGCGGCGGTGGTGCCGTCGTAGGGCTTGGTGACGGGTTCGGTGCTGACGGTGAGACCCGCGGGGGTGATGGTGGCCGCCAGGCCGCCGGTGTCGGCCAGCGCGTAGTTGCCCGCCAGCCCGCCGCCCGCGCCGTCGGCCAGGGTGTAATGGGCCGTGGCCGTGCGGCTGCCGGCGTGCCGGGCGTCGAACGTGCCCGTGGCGGTCACCGCCAGGGTTTCGCCGTCCACCAGGCCCGCCAGCGTGCCGGGCGTGATGGCGGCCTGGGTGGTGCCGTCGTAGGGCCGGCCTGCCGCCAGGCTGCCGCCGATGGACAGCACCCTGGGCGTGATGGCGCTGGTGGTGTTGTCGGCGTAGGTGACGACGTAGTTGGCGCCGCCGTTGCCGTCATCCACCGTCACGCCGCTGACGGTGACGGTCTTGCCCGTGCCCGCGTCCTTGTCGGCGAAGGCGAAGCTGCCGCCCGACAGCGTGTCGGCGCCGAGCAGCTGCGTGCCGCCGGTGGGGATGGCCGTGCCGGCGGCGGCGGTGGTGCCGTCATAGGGCTTGGTGACGGGCTCGGTGCCGACGGTCAGCGGCGCCGGCTCGATGGTGAGCCGGCCGCCGCCGGTGATGGTCAGGCTGTAGCCGAACTGGCTGGAATACAGGCCGCCGACGGTCAGCGGGTAGCTGCCCGCGTTGCGCCCGCTGGCGGTGGCGCCCGCCGCCGAGCCCAGCAGCAGCGCGGGATCGTAGGCCTGGGTGATGGCGTAGGGCGCGGTGACGTGCTGCAGGGTGCCGGTGTAGGGCACGCTCTGGTCGGTCACTTCCACCGTCAGCGGCGTGAGGAAGGCCATCAGCAGCGGATAGGTATCGCCTTCGTAGATGAAGTACTGGTTGGCGATCCGGTTGCTGTCGGAATAGACCTGCCCCGCCGCCGTGGCGGGGGTGAGGATGGCGTAGACGGGCGTGCCAATGAGCACCTGGCCGGTGTACCAGCCGGCGTGCTCGTAGGGGTCCAGCGTCATCATCTGCGCCGTGTTCCCACCCCAGAAAAGGCCGTCCGTGTAGTACTCCGGGCCGAACGACGAACCCCACCGGCCCACCGACGTCAGGTACTCGCCCGTGGTGTCTATTCTTTTGCCCGTCGAATTGGTCAGGCCGGTGGTTTCGTAGTCCCACAGCACGCCCGTCGAGCCGCCGAAGCTGCCGGCATTGCAGGTGCAATCGGTGCCGCCGATCACCGCGCCCACTTGGTAATAATTGCTGCTCGAATCGTAGTCGCCGGTGACGGCGCCGCTGGCGACGTAGGAATCGATGATGATCGAGCGGAAAGTCTCGCCGATCAGGCCGCCCACGAAGTTGTGGCCGGTGACGGTGCCGCCCCGGGTATAGACGGAATACAGGGTAAGCGTGTAAGCAACGCTGTTGTTGCCCGAGCCGCCGTTGAGGGTGCGGCCGATCAGCCCGCCCACGGCGCTGTAGCCGAACACGTTGCCGGTGGCGAACGCGTTGTGTATCACGAAAACGCCGTCCGTCGCGCCGATCAGCCCGCCGAAGCCGTAGCCATAGCCCTTGCCGGTGGTGGCGACGTCGCTGCCGGTGACGTTGCCGGTGGCATAGACGTTCTGGAACTGGACCGGATTGACGTACTGGGTTCCCCAGTATTGCGAGAGATGGGCGTAGCCGACCAGCCCGCCCAGATCGGTTTGCAGGGTCTGGTTGCTGTTGGTCATCGCCTCGCCACCGCTCACGTTGCCGGTGGCGTAGCTGTTGGTGATGCGTGCATAGCTCCTGCCCACCAGGCCGCCCGCATAACCGTAGGTGGCGTGGACATCGCCGCTGGCCCACGAGTTGGAAATCTGCTCACCGAACGCGCCGGCACCGGTGGCCATGTTGCCGACCAGCCCGCCCACTGCGATATAGCCGTCCACCGTGGCCGTGGAATGGCTGTCGGCCACGGTGCCGGCCAGGTTGCCCACCAGCCCGCCCACGCCGAACTTCGTGGTGGCCGTGCTGTCTGACTTCACCGTGCCGGACGACCAGGCATTGACGATGCTGGTGTTGCCATCGCCACGCCCGAGCAGCGCGCCGACGCCGGCGGTGCCGAGGATGTCGGCGTTGGTCAGGCCGACGTTGGCGAAGCTGGCGGCGTTGGCGTAGCCGAACAGGCCGATGTTGTCCGTGCCGCTGCGGTTGATGGTGAGGCTGTCGATGGTGTGGCCGAGGCCGTCGAAGCTGCCGGTGAACTTGGTGCTGGCATTGCCGATGGGATCGAAGCCCAGCCCCCCGTTCCAGCCGGCGGTGGCGGTGGCGATGATGTCCGCGCCCAGCACGTAGTGGCCGGCGAGGTCGCCGTTCATGCCCTGCAAATCGGTGCCGGTGGTGCTGCCTTCCGCGCCCAGGCTGGTGAGGATGGTCCAGTTGATGGCGGCGTCGGCGCCCTGCTGGGTGCTGAAGCTGCCCGTGCCCGCCAGGTCGACCGGCGCGCCCACCGTGTAGCCGCCGCCATAGCGCAGCGCCAGGCCCGCCGTGCCGCTGCCGTTCAGCCCGGCCTGGATGGCGATGTCGCCGGCGGTGCTCAGTGTCAGGGTGTGGGCGCTCCAGCTCACGCTGGCCCCCACGGCCAGCGCGTCGCCGTCCGTGGCGGCGATGCTGACGTCGCCGCCGGCCAGCCGGCTGGCCACTTCGGCGGCGCTGACGGTCGAGCCGGCGGCGCTGGGCGTCCACACGTTGGCCGACCAGCTGCCGCCGCTGCTGGCGCCGTTCACGATGGTGACGTCGAACGCATGGGCGCCGCCTGCCAGCAGCAGGACGCAGGCGGCCAGGACACGGATGAAGGCATGCACGGTACTCTCCCTATGATTTTGATAGCTTCCGGCGCTTTCCACGGCAGCGCCGCAGGCCCCGAACGCGTGAAGATGCGGACCAGGGGCCCGGCCTCCGAAAAGTCTAGGGACAGGTCGGGGCGCGCTTCGGGCTGTCTTTGGTGAATGCGTCCCAGGTTGAGTGAAGGCGTCCAGACCGGCGCGGGCGGCGCGCCATCCGGCCGCATGCGCGCGGCAGGCCGCCGCGTGTGCCGCCACGCCCCGTGCGCAAGCGCCTGCCGCCCCTCGACGCGGCGCTGGCGCCGGAAGGTGTGGCCGCGCTGATTTTCAAGAAGAAATCAGCTGCCAGCGCTTATGTGGCAAGCGCTGGCAGCTATCGATCCGGTAGCGCGTCGCGCTTCGCCAGCCGCTTCAGCCCCAGCCACTGCTGCGCCCAAAAGCCGCGCCCGTAGTCGCGCCCTCTGGAAAGCTGGTCGTCGATGCCGGTCGGCTCGGTGCCGGCGCGCCAGTCGGCGCTGCGAAACAGCATGTCCCACCAAGGGAACAGCACGCCGTAGTTGCCGCCATACGGCCGGTAGGCGGTGCTGCCGGGCGCGTGGCCCAGGGCGATGGCGTGGTGGCGGCGGTGGAAGCTGGGGCTGACCAGCAGCCGGCTGCCCACCGGGCCCCAGGACCAGCGCAGGTTGGCGTGCTGCACGCTCTCCAGCAGCTGGGTCAGCGCCACCAGGGCCACGAACTGCGCCGGGCCGACGCCGATGAGGATGGCGGCCAGCACGAAGATCACGTCGGTGATGGCCGAGTCGAGCAGGTGGTTGCGGTTGTCGGACCACATCGTCATCTGGCGCTGGCTGTGGTGCACGGCGTGCAGCTGCCACCACCAGTGCCAGCTGTGCTGGGCGCGGTGCACCCAGTAGCCCAGCAGGTCGAACACCACCAGGTAGATGACGAAGCTGACGCCGGCGCGGTCGGTCACGCCGGGCCAGAGCTGGTCGATCTGCCACGTGCCCAGGCCGTGCGCGCGCAGCCAGCCGATGCCGTGGGTGAGCCAGTCCTCGACGGTGAAGAACATCGCCAGCTTGAACAGCCCGAGCCGGTGGATGAGCGTGTAGAGCACGTCGATGGCGACGGCGTGCCGGTCGCGCACCGGCTCGACGGGCCACAGGCGCTGGAGCGGGCCGATGACGAGCAGCATCACCGCCACCTGGATCAGCCCGACCAGCAGCCAGCCGGTGGCGGCGAAGCCGTCTTCCAGCAGGTTGCCGGCGCCCAAGGCGAAGGCGGCGGGGACGACGAAGGTCTCGAACACCCATTGCTGGGCGGCGGCGAAGGCGTCGGCGAGGGTTGGGAACACCTCAACCCCCATGCGCCTTGATCCAGGCCTGGTACCGCGGATGCTCGCGCAGGGTGCGGAAGCAGAAGCCGCGCTGCTTCAGGCCCACGATCAGCGGCTCCAGCACCGCCGGCGCCCACGGGTCCTGGCGCGACCAGATGCCCAGGTGCGCCATCAGGATGTCGCCGGGGCGGATGTCGCGCAATGCTTTTTGCAGCAGCGCGTCGTTCGGGTACGCGCCGCTGGGCAGCTCGTCGCCCAGGAAGCCGGCCGGCGCCCAGCCGACGTGCTGGTAGCCGCAGCGCTCGGCGGCGGCCAGCAGCCTGGGCGAGGTCTTGCCGCCCGGCGCGCGGAACAGCGGCAGCGGGCGCCGACCGGTGACGGCGGCCAGGCGGTCGCTGGCCAGGTTCAGCTCGTCGCAATACTGCCGCGCCGTCCAGACCATGCGCTGGCCCGCCTGCGGACCGGCCGAGGGCTGGATGCGGAAGCGCGCCTCGCCGCCCGGCGCGGCCGACGTGGCGGGCGCCAGGTCGCCGCGCCAGTAGGCGTGCTGCCAGGTGTGCGAGGCGAATTCGTGCCCTTCGGCCGCGCGCGCCTTCCACCACGGCGCCCAGTGCGCGCCCAGCGAGCCGTCGCCCTCCTGCGTGCGCTCCTGCGCGGCGAAGAAGGTGACCTTGACTTGGTGGCGCTTCAGCACCTCGGCGATCAGCGGCGCCACGCCCATGTGGCCGGTGTCGAAGGTCAGATAGACCGGCGCGCAGGGCTCAGCATCTTTTTGGCCCGCAGCGCCCGCCTGGCAAGCGCTGGCAGCTATCAATACAGAAGCAATCAGGTGCTTCATGGCTCACTGCCGGGCGGCGTGGTCCAGCGTCCACACGCCGTGCGGCGACTTGCCGACCTTGACCTGGTGCACCACGCGGCGCTGTGCGACGTCGATCAGCGTCAGCTTGCCGGCCCAGCGCGAGCCGACCATGATGAGCGTGCCGTCGGCCGACACGTCCATGCAGTCCGGCCCGGCCGGCGCGGGGTACTGGTCCACCACCGCCAGGGCCAGGTAGTCGATCTTGCTGATGGTGTTGGCCACGCGGTTGCTGACGTACACGTGGCGGCCGTCGCCGGCGGCGCGGAAGGCGTGCGCGCCCTTGCCGGTGGGGATGGTCTTGACGAGTTGCGGCGCCCGCGCGCCGCCGCCGGACACGTCGTACACCTCCACCCCGGTGCCGCCGGTCAGGCCCAGCAGCAGGTGCCGGTCGCCGGGCGTGAGGAACACGTCGGCGGGCAGCGGGCCGGTGCGCACGCGGTGCAGCAGCGTCTGCGTCGGCAGGTCGATGGCCACCAGCTCGCTGCTGTCCTGCATGCTGACCCAGGCGATGGCGCTGCCGCTGTCGATCCACAGGTGGCTGGGCGTGACGCCGGTGGGGATGCGCTTGACCAGCGTGGGGTCGCGCCCGTCCCAGCGGTAGATGTCCACGTGGTTCAGGCGGTTGGCGGCCGTCACGAACCAGGCCATGTCGGGCGAGAAGCGCAGGTGGTACGGGTCGCGGATGCCCGGCAGCGTGCGCTGCACCTCGGCCGTGCGCGGGTCGATGAAGGTCAGCGAGTCGCTGGCGGCGTTGGCGACGATGACGGAGCGCTCGTCCGGCGTCAGGTACAGGTGGTGCGGTTCCCTGCCGGTGGGGATGCGCTTGACCTCGGTCCAGGTGCGCGGGTCGATCACGCTGACGTTGCCGTCCAGTGAATTGAGCACGAACACCGGCGCGGCCTGGCGCGGCGGCACGGCGGCTTGGGCGAGGTCGGGCAGCACGGCGGCGGCGGCCAGCGCCAGGCAGGTGCGGCGCGAAAGAGTGGGTTCGTGGGGGGACAAGCGGGCGCTCCGGAAACATCATGCCCCGTCCGGGGCCTACCCTTAACATTTGAAACATGGAAAAGGTGGACATCGACGGCGTTTTTCTTGACGTGCATGCCATTTTCGGCCCGGCTGAGCGGGCGCCGCTGGTGTTCCTGCACGAGGGGCTGGGCTCGGTGGCGATGTGGCGCGACTGGCCGGCCAGCCTGTGCGCCGCCGCCGGCCGCGCCGGCTGGGTGGTTTCGCGCCGGGGCTACGGCCGATCCAGCCCCGTCGCCGACGTGCGCGGCGCCGGCCGCCTGCGGCCCGACTACATGCACCGCGAGGCGCTGGACGTGCTGCCCGCGCTGCTGGCGCGGCTGGGCATCGCGCGGCCGGTGCTCGTCGGCCATTCGGACGGCGCCACCATCGCCCTGATCCACGCCGCGCACCACCCAGTGGCCGCCTGCGTGGTGATGGCGCCGCACGTGATGGTGGAAGACGTGTCGATCCGCGCCATCGAGCAGGCCCGCGACGCCTGGGAGGCCGGCGAGCTGCGCCCGCGCCTGGCGCGCTACCACGACGACGTTCATGGTGCCTTCTGGCAGTGGAACGACGTGTGGCTGTCGCCCGCCTTCCGCGGCTTCGACATCCGCGCCGAATGCCGCGCCATCACGGCGCCGCTGCTGGCCATCCAGGGCCTTCAGGATCAGTACGGCACGCTGGCGCATATCCACGACCTGCAACGCGCCGTGCCGCACGCCCGCCTGCTGGAAGTGCCCGCCTGCGGCCACTCGCCGCACCGCGACCAGCCGGAGGTGGTCAACGCGGCCATTGCCGAATTCTTGTTGAGCGTTGAGCGCGCGTCTTCACGCTGAACGCTCAACCTCTGCCCATCAGCCCCGCCACCTCCTCCGCCGTCAGCCAGCGCCAGCGCCCTTGCGGCACCTCCGGCCCCAGCACCAGCGGGCCGACCTGCGAGCGGTGCAGCGCCTCCACCCGGTTGCCGACGGCGGCCAGCATGCGCTTGACCTGGTGGTACTTGCCCTCGGTCAGCGTCAGTTGCAGGTGGCGCTCGTCCACCGCGCGGGCGGCGGCGGCGCGCACCGGGCGCGGGTCGTCGTCCAGCACCACGCCGGCCAGCAGGCGCCCCACCTGCACGTCGTCCAGCGGGTGGCGCGTGGTCACCTCATACACCTTGGGCACGTGGTGGCGCGGCGAACTCATGCGGTGGATGAAGGCACCGTCGTCCGACAGCAGCAGCAGGCCGGTCGTGTCCTGGTCCAGCCGCCCCACCGCCTGCACGCCCGGCGACTTGCCGCCGCCCGGGCGCTGGCGCAGCGGCGCCGGCAGCAGGGTGTGCACGCCGGGCCAGGCGCCGGGGCGCTGCGAGCATTCGTAGCCGGCCGGCTTGTGCAGCAGCAGGTAGGCCTTGTCGTGGAACAGCCACGGCTGGCCTTCGACGGCGAACGCGGTGACGCCCGACAGCGCGGCGATCTCGGCCGCCGGATCGAGGCAGGCGCGGCCCTCCACGGCCACCAGCCCGGCGGCGATCAGCCCCGCGCAGTGGCGGCGCGTGCCGAAGCCCTGCGAGTAAATCAACTGGTCGAGGTACATGGGCTGTGTCAACGGGCCGTCAATGGCAAGGATTTAGGTGTGACCTTTCTCACGCCACGCACATTCAGCATGCATATGTCATGAATGTATCGAAAAGTTAACCACCAAATCAGACCATCCTTAAGTAGCATTCGCCCCAACAACAAAACGCTCAGGGAGTATGCAGTGAGTGCAACGCTGGGGGCGACAGGCATTGTCGCCGGACTGCTGGCCGTGCTGGGGTTGCTTGTGGCCATCGCCGCCGCCGGCTTCTACCTGGCGCGGCGCAAGCGCGCCAGGGCACTGCCCGCTCAGCGCCGTCTGCCGCGGCAATGGCCGCTCAACCCGCGCCCGCTGGCCAACACGGCGGAGCGGCGCGTATGGCACTGGCTGCACCAGGTGTTCCCCGACCACCATGTCATGATCAAGCTGCCGGTGACGCGCTTCACCACGCCGCGCGAGCACGGCGCGGCCAGCGAATGGTTCGAGATGCTGAGCGGCGCCTACTGCACCTATACCGTCTGCAACGACCAGGGCCAGGTGGTCGGCTGCATCGATCTGCTGGGCCCGCAGGGACTCTCGCGCGGCAACCGCCAGCTCAAGCAGACGCTGCTGGCGCAGTGCGGCATCGGCTACTGGGTGCTGGTGCCCGACTCGCTGCCGGCGGCCGACGCGCTGCGCGCCGACTTCCTGGGCAGCTACGCGCCCGACTCCCGGCCCACGCCGCCCACCGAGCAGGAACGCCTGGAAGAGGCGGCGCTTCAACTGCACCAGGCGCTGGACCGCAACCGCAGCTTCCGGCAGCGCATGGCGGCCCCCCATGCCGACGACGGCAGCAGCCTCGCCGCTGGCGAACAGACGCCCTGGCCGCAGCCGGATTCTTTCCTGGGCTCCCTGGACAGCCGCCGCACGCCGCTCGAAAAATAACGAAATCGGCCTCCAACGCTTGACTGGCAAGCGCTGGCAGCTATCGTTAAAGTAGCATATCGCGGCAGCCGCACGGCTGCGCCAACCCTGCGCCCGATCGGCCTCAGGCGCCGGCACCCGGCTCGTCCGCCGCCGGCAGCAGGCAGGCCTCGATCACCTGAAGCTCGTTGTCGCGGGCGAAGTTCATCACGAAGTCCCAGGCCATGGGTTCGTGGTCGCGCAGCGCGTGGTGCACCACCACGCACTTGGCGCCGTCCAGCGTGGTCGGCACGCACCAGGGCGAATAGGCGATGTGGCTGCCGCGCGCCGCCGCGCCGCCGGGGCGGAACTGCGCCATCACCCCGGCCAGGCGCTCGGCCCAGTCGCTGGGGCGGAAGCTGCGCCCGTCGCGCGTGACGCCGCGGATGAAGACCTGGTTGCCGGGAAGTGTGGACGCCATGGATCGCTGGAACTGCCGCCGCAGGCATGCTGCGGCGCAGCAATGATTCTATCTTCTATAAGACTTGGCACGCCTCGCGGCCATCATGACTGTGATGCGGACACAGCAATAACCGCGCCAGATGCGCGCCCTAGAATGCGTTCTCAACGGGCCGCGTTGGCCCGCTTCTTTTTGTATTCACCGAAGGAGTCCACCGTGCCCGTCGCCGCCGAACTCGATCAGCCCCACCTGATGAACACCTACGGCCGCCTGCCGGCCGCCATGGCGTACGGCAAGGGCTGCCGCCTGTGGGACGTGAACGGCAAGAGCTACCTCGATGGCCTGGGCGGCATCGCCGTCAACACGCTGGGCCACGCCCACCCCAAGCTGGTGCCCGCTCTTCAGGACCAGGTCGCCAAGCTGATCCACACCAGCAACTACTACTACACGCCCAACGCCGAGAAGCTGGCCGCCAGGCTGACCGAGCTGTCGGGCATGACCAACGTGTTCTTCTGCTGCACCGGGCTGGAGGCCAACGAGGCGGCGCTGAAGCTGGCGCGCAAGTACGGCCACGACAAGGGCATCGAAAAACCCCAGATCGTCGTCTACGAAAAAGCCTTCCACGGCCGCAGCATCGCCACCCTGTCGGCCACCGGCAACCCCAAGGTGCAGGCCGGCTTCGGGCCGCTGGTGGAGGGCTTCATCCGCGTGCCGATGAACGACATCGAGGCGCTCAAGAAAGCCACCGTCGGCAACCCCAACGTGGTGGCGGTGTTCTTCGAGACCATCCAGGGCGAAGGCGGCATCAATCCCATGCGCATCGACTACCTGAAGCAGTTGCGCGCGCTGTGCGACGAGCGCGACTGGCTGATGATGGTCGACGAGGTGCAGTGCGGCATGGGCCGCACCGGCAAGTGGTTCGCCCACCAGTGGGCCGGCATCGTGCCCGACGTGATGCCGCTGGCCAAGGGCCTGGGCTCGGGCGTGCCGATCGGCGCGGTGGTGGCCGGCCCCAAGGCGGCGCACATCTTCCAGCCCGGCAACCACGGCACCACCTTCGGCGGCAACCCGCTGGCCATGCGTGCCGGCGTGGAAACCATCCGCATCATGGAAGAAGACGGCCTGCTGGAAAACGCCGCCAAGGTCGGCGCGCACCTGAAGGCCGCGCTGGAGCAGGCGCTGGCCGGCAACCCCGGCGTGAAGGAGGTGCGCGGCCAGGGGCTGATGCTGGGCATCGAACTGGCCCGGCCCTGCGGCGTGCTGGCCGAGCGCGCGCTGGCGGCCGGCCTGCTGATCAGCGTCACCGCCGACAGCGTGGTGCGGCTGGTGCCGCCGCTGATCCTGACCGAGGCCGAGGCGGACGAGATCGTCGCCATCCTGGCGCCGCTGATCGAGGCCTTCCTCAAGGAGTGAGCGGCCGATGACGCAACCCCTCAAGCACTACCTTCAATTCGCCGACTTCACGGCGGATGAATACGCCTATTTGTTCGAGCGCGCCGCGCTCATCAAGCGCCGCTTCAAGGCCTACGAGAAGCACCACACGCTGACCGACCGCACGCTGGCCATGATCTTCGAGAAGGCCAGCACGCGCACGCGCGTGAGCTTCGAGGCCGGCATGTACCAGATGGGCGGCAGCGTGGTGCACCTGACCAGCGAAGGCAGCCAGCTCGGCCGCAGCGAGCCCATCGAGGACACGGCGCGCGTGATCAGCCGCATGACCGACATCGTGATGATCCGCACCTTCGAGCAGGCGCGCATCGAGCGCTTCGCCGAGTATTCGCGCGTGCCGGTCGTCAACGGCCTGACCAACGAATACCACCCCTGCCAGATCCTGGCCGACATCTTCACCTACATCGAGCACCGGGGCAGCATCGCCGGCAAGGTGGTGGCCTGGGTGGGCGACGGCAACAACATGGCCAACACCTGGCTGGAAGCCGCCGCGCTGCTGGGCTTCAGGGTGCACGTGAGCACCCCGCGCGGCTACGAGATCGATGAGAAATTAGCCTCCAGCGCAGGCGGGTCGGGCGCCGGCAGCTATCAATTTTTTAGCAGTCCGCTCGAAGCCTGCCGCGGCGCCGACCTGGTGACCACCGACGTCTGGACCAGCATGGGCTACGAGGCCGAGAACGAAGCGCGCAGACTGGCCTTCGCCGACTGGCGCGTGGACGCCAACCTGATGGCCGCCGCCAAGCCCGGCGCCCTGTTCATGCACTGCCTGCCCGCGCACCGCGGAGAGGAAGTCACGGCCGAGGTCATCGACGGCCCGCAGTCCGTGGTGTGGGACGAGGCCGAGAACCGCATGCACGTGCAGAAGGCACTGATGGAGTACCTGCTGCTGGGCCGCCTGAATTGAGTGCGGCGCCCGACTGCCAGGGCTGCGGCGCCTGCTGCGCCAGCTTCCGGGTCGACTTCTCCATCTACGAGACCCAGGCCGCAGGCGGCGCCGTGCCCGACGGGCTGGCGGTGCAGGTCAACGGCAACACCTGCCGCATGCGCGGCACCGACCACGTGCCGATCCGCTGCGCCGCCCTCACCGGCCGCGTGGGCCAGCGCGTGGCCTGCGGCATCTACGAATGGCGCCCCTCGCCCTGCCGCGAGTTCGAGGCCGGCAGCGACGCCTGCGGGCGGGCGCGGCGGCGGCATGGGCTGGCGCAGCCGGCGGCGACAGAATCCATCTCGCCGACGTCTCGACCCTGAGCGCCGCCAGGCCCGCCGGCATCGAGACCACGCGCCTGTCCAGCAAGGGGCAGGTGGTGTGCTGCACTGCAGCCCACCGTTGAAAGCCGGGCACCGAATTCCAGGTGCAAGACACGCCCGAAGGCATCCTCCTCAAGCCGCTGGCGCGGCGGGCGCCGAGCCGGATCAGAACCGGTAGGTCACTACAAGAGTTTCAAGAAGGTCGGGCCGCTGTGCCTGATCCGCAGCTACGGCTACAAGCTGGAATATGCGCTGTACCGCCCCGAGGGCGAATTCGGGCGCGTGCCGGCCATCGCCATCGGGCGGTCTTTCAAGGGGGCGAAATGAAAACCGAAGCCGCAGAGCTGGCCGTGGCCAGCGCCGCCAGCAAGTCCACCTATGCCGGCGCCCTCTCGATGGTGCTGGGCTGGCTGACCTCCAACGAGGCGGCGGTGCTGGTCGGCATGCTGGTCGGGGTGGTGGGCCTGTGGATTAATTTCTACTACAAGGCCAAGGCCGACCGGCGCGCTGAGGCGCTGTACCAGGCGCGGCTTGGTGGTGCTGGCGGGCTACCCGTCTGATCTGTACGACCAGGCCCTGAAGGGCTGGCATCCGTCACGTCCGTCGGGTACTGCTTGCGTCTGGCCATCCGACGAATCTACAGCAGGCGCCATCAAGTTCATAACACGCTCTAATCAGGGGCGGCGAACAAGCTGGGAACGGCGAGACTTATCCACAGGCCAAGCCGTTGAGAGCGCGCGAGTGCCAAAGCGCGCGACAAAAAGCGCCAAAGCCGGCGTTAAAAAGTGCCAAAGCGCGCGGCGCGCAATGCTGGACCACCCTCCCTCCTTCGGACTGCGGGTGCGAGCGCCTTCGGGGCGGCCGGGCGGCGCTCATCGACGTCGTGCACCACCTCGCGCGCCATGCCGCGGTCGCCCCAGCGCGCCACGGGGCCGCGGCGCACGTGGGCGACGAGTTCCTCGTAGTGGCGCAGCAGCGCCGCCAGCAGAGGGAAAATGGAAGACGAGGTCACGCGCAGGCGGCGGGCACATCTAACGCCCACGAGACTGGATGCGAATGGTTTTCATTATATGAATGCTGCCGGAATCCTCGTTGGAAATAACCGACACCACGCCCACGACATTGGGGCTAAGGTCGCGCCCATGAACGACCCTGATCGCCCGCTGTGGGACATCTCGCCGCCGGTGCACGCCGGCAGCCCGGTGTTCCCGGGCGACACGCCCTACCGGCAGCGCTGGAGCGCCGCCATCGGCCCCGGCTGCCCGGTGAACGTCAGCGCCCTCACCCTGTCGCCCCACGTCGGCGCGCACGCCGACGCGCCGCTGCACTACGACCCCGAAGGCGCCGCCATCGGCGCGCTGGACCTGGCGCCCTTCCTCGGCACGTGCCGCGTGATCCACGCCATCGGCGTGCGCCCGCTCGTGCGGTGGGCGCACATCGCCCACGCCGCGCACGCGCTGCCGCCGCGCGTGCTGGTGCGCACCAGCCAACGCATGCCCGTGGATGCGTGGGACGGCGGCCTGGCCGCCTTCGCCCCCGAGACGGTGGAGCGCCTGGCCGACGCCGGCGTGCGCCTGATCGGCATCGACACCGCCAGCATCGACCCGGCCGACAGCAAGACCCTGGACAGCCACCAGGTGATCCGCCGGCGCGGCCTGCGCGTGCTGGAGAACCTGGTGCTCGACGACGTGCCCGAGGGCGACTACGAGCTGATCGCCCTGCCCCTGAAACTGACCACCGCCGACGCTTCCCCCGTGCGCGCCGTGCTGCGGGCCCTTTGATCCCTCTCCACCGGAAAACCACGATGACGACTTCTCTCTTCTCGCATGTGCCCGCCTACGGCGGCGATCCCATCCTGAGCCTGATGGAGACGTTCCAGAACGATCCGCGCGCCAACAAGGTGAGCCTGTCCATCGGCATCTATTTCGACGAGGAAGGCCGCCTGCCGGTGCTCGAATCGGTGCGCCAGGCCGAGACCGCCGGGCTGCAAGCCATCGGCCCGCGCCCCTACCTGCCCATGGAAGGCGCGGCCGCCTACCGCGACGCGGTGCAGAAGCTGGTCTTCGGCGCCGGGCACGAGGCCGTGCGGAGCGGGCGCATCGCCACGATCCAGAGCCTGGGCGGCTCGGGCGCGCTCAAGGTCGGCGCGGACTTCCTCAAGCGCTACTTCGACGGCGCCGAGGTCTGGGTCAGCGACCCGACCTGGGAGAACCACACGGCGCTGTTCGAAGGCGCCGGCTTCAAGGTGCACACCTATCCCTACTACGACCAGGCCACCGGCGGCCTGCGCTTCGACGAGATGCTGGCCAGCCTCAAGGCCCTGCCCGCGCGCGGCATCGTGCTGCTGCACGCGAGCTGCCACAACCCCACGGGCGTCGATCTGACGCCCGAGCAGTGGCGGCAGATCATCCCCGTCATCGCCGAGCGCGGCCTGATCCCCTTCGTGGACATGGCCTACCAGGGCTTCGGCGACGGGCTGGACGAAGACGCCTTCTCCGTCCGCGCCCTGGCCGACGCGGGCGTGCAGTTCCTCGTCGCCAACTCGTTTTCCAAGAACTTCTCGCTCTACGGCGAGCGCTGCGGCGGCCTGCACGTGGTCTGCGCCGACGCGCCGACGGCCGGCACCGTGCTGGGCCAGCTCAAGGCCACGGTGCGCCGCAACTACTCCAGCCCGCCCACGCATGGCGAGGCGATCATCACCCGGGTGCTGGCCGACCCCGCGCTGCGCGCGCTGTGGCAGCAGGAGCTGGCGGCGATGCGCGCGCGCATCAAGTCGATGCGCGAGGCGCTGCACCGGGGGCTGGGCGAGCACTTCGGGGACACGCGCGACTTCGGCTACCTCCTGACCCAGCGCGGCATGTTCAGCTACACCGGGCTGTCCGAAGCGCAGGTCAACGCCCTGCGCGACGCGCACGCCGTCTACCTGGTGCGCTCGGGCCGCATGTGCATGTCGGGCCTGAGCACCCGGAACGTCGCCTACGTGGCACAGGCCATGGCGAAGGTGCTGAAGTGAGCATCGCCCGCCCGCAGGACATCGTCGCCGAGGAAAAGGCCCGGCTGGACTTCAGCCACGGCATGAGCTATGGCGACTACCTGCACCTCGACCAGATCCTGAGCGCGCAGCACCCGCTCTCGCCCGCGCACGACGAGCTGCTGTTCATCGTCCAGCACCAGACCAGCGAGCTGTGGATGAAGCTGCTGCTCAAGGAGCTGGCCAGCGCCATCGAGGACGTGCGCGCCAGCCACCTGCCGCCCGCCTTCAAGAAGCTGGCGCGCGCCAGCCGCATCATGGAGCAGCTGGTGCACGCCTGGGACGTGCTGGCCACCATGACGCCGCCCGAGTACAGCGCCCTGCGCCCCTACCTGGGGCCGTCCAGCGGCTTCCAGAGCTTCCAGTACCGCTGCATCGAGTTCGCGCTGGGCAACAAGAACGCGGCCATGCTGGGGCCCCACGCCCACCACCCCGAGCGGCTGGCGCTGGTGCAGTCTTTCCACCGCGCGCCCTCGCTGTACGACGAGGCGCTGCGCCTGCTGGCGCGCAGCGGCCTGCCCGTGCCCGCGAGCCACCTGGAACGCGACTGGACGCAGCCCCATGAAGCCAGCGATGAGGTGGAGGCCGCGTGGCTCATCGTCTACCACGCGCCCGCGCAGCACTGGGACCTGTACCAACTCGGCGAAAAGCTGGTGGACCTGGAAGACGCCTTCCGCCTGTGGCGCTTCCGGCACGTGACCACGGTGGAGCGCATCATCGGCTTCAAGCGCGGCACCGGCGGAACCAGCGGCGTCGGCTACCTGCGCAAGATGCTGGACGTGGTGCTGTTCCCCGAGCTGTGGCGGCTGCGCACCGATCTTTGAATTTTTAAGCCAAATCGGCCTCCAGAGCCCGCCAGTCAAGCGCCAGCAGCTATGAATTTTGAATATTTAGCGTTTGGTGGTGAGTATTGAGCGGGCAGAAGTCCGCGCCGGACGCTCAACCCGGCACGCGCCCGCAGCCATCAAATCAGGGGCAATGAACCCGCGCCCGTGAACCCCATGGGCAGCCGGGCACAATCGCGCTCCATGCCCGCCCTGTCCCGCCAGCAGCTCGTCGTCCTGCTCCTCCTCACCCTCGTGTGGGGCGTCAACTGGCCGGTGCTGAAGCTGGGCGTGCAGGGTTTTCCGCCGTTCACGTTCCGCGCCGTGTCGCTGTTGCTGGGCCTGCCGCTGCTGGGGCTGGCGGTGCGCACGCAGAAGCTGCCGCTCGGGCTGCCGCGCGCGTTGTGGGGCCAGGTGCTGTGGCTGGGCCTGTTCAACGCCGTGCTGTGGCATGCGCTCATCATCAGCGCGGTGCCCATGCTGTCGAGCGGACGCGCGGCCATCCTGGGCTACACCATGCCCATCTTCTCGGCCCTGCTGGGCGCGCTGCTCTTCCACGACCGCCTGCCGGCGCGCGGCTGGGCCGGCGTGGCCGCCGCCGCCGCCGGCGTGCTGCTGCTGCTGTGGAACGAGATGGCCTCGATGGGCGGGCGGCCGCTGGGCGTGGCGCTCATGCTGGCCGCCGCCGCGGCCTGGGCGCTGGGCACGCGCCTGCTGCGCCGGTCGCGCCTGGACGTGCCCACGCTGACCCTGACGTTCTGGATGATGGCCGAGGCCACCGTGGCGGTGTGCGTGCTCGGCCTGCTGTTCGAGCGCGACCAGTGGCGCCTGCCCGGCGCCGGCGTGACCTGGGCCATCGTCTACAACGCGGCGCTGGCCATCGGCTTCGCCCAGACCGCGTGGTTCTACCTGGCGCGCGGCCTGCCGCCGCTGGCCTCGACGCTGAGCGTGATGATGATCCCCGTGCTGGGCGTGTTCAGCGGCGCGCTGTGGCTGGGCGAGCAGCTGCACTGGCAGGACTGGACGGCCGTGGTCCTGATGACGGCGGCCATCGCCTCGGTGCTGTGGCCGACGGCGCCGGTACGTCCACCGGCCTGAAGCCTGCCTCGGGCGGCGAGTCAACCCCGGATGGCGAGGTGAAAACGAAAAACCGCTCGTCGCGCTTCCAGCCAGCCGCCTCGTCAACAGACTGCGCGACGGTGTTCGTACAGGGCGGCCTCAGTTCCGCAGGGTATTGCACTTCAGAGTTGAGACCGCCCATAGAGCACGGGTGCAAAGCTTCAGAGTATGGGCCTCAAAAGGGAAGGTAAAAGACAAGAATTGGCCCCATTATTGCGCACATATTAGCTCAATCTATCTATGCTTAAAGAAATTTCCAACTCACCCAATCGCTTAATCAGGGAAGCTCCAAAAGTGACCCCTAGAAAGCCCTCTCTATCAAGACTTATAAATATCTCTGCCGAGCCCCCGTCACCAATAAAACCATGCCACTCCACCGCACTTTCCGATAGCCCCTCAACGAAATCAATAACAACCTCTTCAAGACCCCGAGAGTTTTTCACCGGAACATCACATACACAGTAAGAATACTCCGCCACCCTATTACCCGGCAGCACATCACCTTTATTCCACATTTTTTTATATCTAGTTTTAATTGATTTGCGATTTGATGCGCTCCTCCATCTTGCTTCCTTAAGCGCACAGATATAAAAAATTCATTCTTCATGGATATAATCCAGTGGACTCTTGAGTGTAGTCATCAGCTGGGCCGTGATTTATAGCATTACCCTCTGGATCACTGGTAATTACATCTCCATTTGGTGCGATACCAGTCCAATCCCTCGCCCCTGCTCCAACACCATCTTTAATATCATGAATCTCCCCTCTTCCAAGACCGCTTTGGTCGATAGGCTTTGTACCCGTCGACGCATCGATAGGACGAGATTCATTACCAGGCTTCGGCCTACTAAAAATCCAATTCAATCCATAACCAACTCCTCCCAGACCTGCGCCAATAGCTATATCAGCCCCGGTTACAGCAACAGGAATAAATGGGATGACAATCGCAATCTTTCCGCGCGGGTCAACCAAATTAATTGGGTTTTGCGCCACATATCCATAAAGATTTGAATCCCCACCCTTGAACAAGATCGGATCCTTGGCCGTCCATCTCCCCGTCTCCGCATCGTAGTCTCTGGCACCGAACCTGGTCAGCTTGGTGTCGTGGTCGTACAGTCCCCCCGCGAACCCGAACGGCTGGAAGTCAGGGTTCGTGTCTTTCGTGATGTTGCCCCATACGTCGTAGTCCAGTTCCTGCGCCACGTCTCCCGTCTGGCTGTCTATGACGAGTCTGACGCTGCCCAACTGGTCGCTGACGATCCGGTACGTCTTGCCACCCTTTCCCATCGCCTCCGGCACGTTGGGCTTGTCGCCGTAATAGAAGATGGCCTCCAAGGTGTTGTCGGCCTTCAGCCTGGCTATCGGTCTGAGTTGGCTCTGCCAGATGAGTTGCCATTGCAATTGCCCATCGATGCTCTTGCCGGTTCTTCGGTTGTCCGGATCAATGGCGTAGCTGATCCTTCTGCCATCTTCCAATGCATTAATATTCATCCGGCCCCGATTTCACCGCCTTCACTCTCTCAACTGTCACTCAGGAGTCAGGGATCTGTTGCAAAAACCTTTCAACTTCAATATCTAATGCCCGCATGGATTCCCGAATGAGAATTTCATCATGCTCTGTTAGAAAATCTCCAAATTCAATCGATCCGGCATTTATTTGCTCCAAGCCCAAGATAATAGGAAATACAACTTCCTTCCATTTCTTATCTTGTATGATTTCTGAGACAGCCTCAAGGTTGCCAATGAATTTATTTAAGTCGATTTTTCCTCCCAAGTAGTCAGAAATATCTTTTCTAATGAGTAAAAATTGACGCTTTAAGAAATCTTTCATCTTGAATCTTTATCGTGGAATAACAGTAATGACTTGTCCATTTCCGCCAGTAACTACCGTCAAACCATTGGATCCGTTATGAACCGTTGTACCAGGCCGACTCCCAGGCGCACTTGTTCCATTATTAATAGCATCTTCGACTGCTGACGGGGGAAGGCGGCCTCAAATCTGAAGTGCACCCCCCCCTTCAGAATTGAGGCATCCATGACCGAAAGAACCTACGAGCAGCTCAGTGAGATGGAGCGCTACGCGATAGCGCTGGGCCTGCAGCAAGGGCAGAGCCAGAGCGCCATAGCCAGAGCGCTGGGCCGCTCCAAGAGCACCATCAGCCGTGAGTGCAAGCGCAATGGAGGTGCCCAGGGCTACACCTCCAAGTACGCCCAGCAGCGCTGTGACAGACGCAGGCACTTCGCCCGCGCTTTGCCCAAACTGCACCGCGACGGCCCCCTGTTCCCCCTGGTGTGCGCGCATCTGCGCCAGCACTGGTCACCCCAGCAGATTGCAGGACACTTGAAGGCCCTGCACCCCGATGACAAGCGCATGAGAGCGTCACACGAGAGCATCTACACCTGCATCTATGCCCAGCCCAGGGGCGAGCTGAAGAAAGAGCTGGTGTCGTGCTTGCGCATGGCCCATGCCAAACGCTGGCCCCGCTCCAAGGGCAAGGATCGGCGCGGGGAGATCCAGGATCTGATGAGCATCCACGTACGCCCGCCCGAGGTCGAGGATCGCCAGCTTCCCGGCCACTGGGAGGGTGATCTGATCAAGGGGGCGGCCAACGCCAGCGCCATCGGCACGCTGGTGGAGCGCACCACGCGCCTGGTGCTGCTGGTCAAGCTGCCACATCCCAACCCGGCCACGGCCGCGCACGTGCTGCAGGCGTTCAGCGACAAGCTCAATGGCATTGCCAGCCCTATGCGCAAAACCCTGACCTATGACCGAGGCTCGGAGATGGCCGAGCACGCCAGGCTGAGCGAGAACACGGGCATGAGGGTGTACTTCTGCGACCCCCACAGCCCTTGGCAGAGGGGCAGCAACGAGAATACCAACGGACTGCTGCGCCAGTACTTCCCCAAGGGCACCGATCTGAGCGGCTATACGCAGGAGCAGCTTGATGCCGTCGCCGATGAGCTCAATGGCCGTCCCAGGATGACCTTGGGCTACCGCACTCCGCTTGAGGTCTATGCTCAGCACCTACAACTATTGACCCAGCGCGGGGACTCCGTGCATTGAATCAATGTTGCACTTGGACTTGAATCCGCCGAACTCCTCTACCTTGCATACGATCAAGTGCATGCCCTGTGTAATCGCGCCCCTCAATTGTTGTTGGATCGTTTGTCCCTGGTTCGACCTCCATGGGGCTACCTCTTCTCCCGGTCGGCGTACTAGCGTCCGCGTCTCCCCCATCGGAAAACATCCAGTCCTTCAGCCACCCTCCCACATCCATGCACATCTTGGCGGTAGCTGCGGCAGCACCAACCGCCGCCCCTCCACAAATAGGATTGGCAAAACATGCCGCTACAGCCGGAGCAATCAACCCTGTAGGATCGATAAGACTCACCGGATTCTGTAGCACATACCCATAAAGGTTGCTGTCCCCGCCCTTGAACAGAATCGGATCCTTGGCCGTCCATCGCCCCGTCTCCGCATCGTAGTCTCTGGCCCCGAATCTGGTCAGCTTCGTGTCCGGGTCGTACAGCCCTCCCGCGAACCCGAACGGCTGGAAGTTGGGGTTCGTGTCTTTCGTCACGTTGCCCCAAACGTCGTAGTCCAGCTCCTGGGCCACGTCCCCCGTCTGGCTATCAATGACCAAGCGCACGCTGCCCAACTGGTCGCTGACGATCCGGTACGTCTTGCCGCCCTTGTCCATTGCCTCCGGCACGTTGGGCTTGTCACCGTAATAGAAGATGGCCTCCAAGGTGTTGTCGGGTAAGCCGTCAATCAACCACGCCCTTGCGCATGGTGTGGGAATCGATCCGCGCAGGGCGTCCTACGCGCCGCCGAGCGCGATGTTCCAGGGCAGCAGCGCCTCGTAGTCATCCACGGTCTGCGCGAGCGGCAGCTTCTTGAAGAGCACGACGAGGTACCGGTAGGGCTCGATGCCGTTGGCCTTGGCGGTCTCGATCAACGAGTACAGGTTGGCGCTCGCGTTGGCACCGCCCACGGTATCGGCAAACAGCCAACTGCGTCTTCCGACGACGAAGGGCCGGATGGCGTTCTCCACCGGATTGGAGTCCAGCGGCCAGGCTGAGTTGTCCAGGAACCGCACAAGTTTGGGCCACTGCCCGTGCAGGTAGTGCAGCGCTTCACCAAGCAGGCTGGATGGCGCGACGCTGTGCAGGTGCGTGAGCAGCAGCCGCTCGATCTCGCGCACGACTGCGCGGCTGTAGCGCGAACGCAGCCGCAGCCGACGTGCGGGCGCCCAGTCCTTGGCCAAGGATTCGGCTCGGTACAGCTTGGCGATCAGCCGCACGAACCGGGTTGCAATCTGATCCGGTGAACGCGTTGCCTTCGGGATGGCCTCCTCAGCCTTGATGAACGGCCGGCGTGCATGCACCCAGCATCCCAGGTGCGTGAGGCCATTGGCCCTGGCGATGCCGTTGTAGACCTCGTAGCCGTCGGTGATGAGCGTAGCGCCAGGACGGATGCCGGCATACAGCCTATCGGCATGCACGGCGCCACGTCCCGGCGCATAGGCGAACAGCCGCACCGGCGGGCCGGTGCCGGCGCCATTCATCTGCGCCCACATGTAGCTCTTGGTCTGCGCCTTGCGTCCAGGCTCCTTGAGCACCTGCACCGTGGTCTCGTCACCGTAGATGAGTTGGGAGTCGAGCAGGTGGTCGCGCAGCAGATTGATCACGGGCTGCACGGCCTGGCCGATGCGCACGACGCCTGAGGCCACCGTGTTGCTGGCCAGATCGCCGCCGAAGCGGCGCAGCAGCGCGGCCGTGCGATATAGCGGCATGCCGAACTGGTACTTGCCGGTGATGACCCAGGCCTGGGCGGCTTCAGTGAGCAGTCCGCGCGGAATGATGCGCGCCGGCGTCGGCGCGACCTTCAGGCTCTGGTCGCAGCAGGGGCAGGCGTACTTGATACGGTGGTGCTGCAGCACGCGGACCTGCTCGGGGATGATGTCCAGTTGCTCACTGACTTCCGAGCCGATCTCCACCAGCGCATGCCCGTCATGGGCGCACACGCGCTCGGCCTCGGGCAACTCGTGGCGCACGACCTCGCGTGGCAGGGCCGCATCCAGCGGCTTGCGGCCACGCTTCTTGCGCTGATGCCCGGCGACCGGCATTGACGCCTCTTCATCCGTCTCGGCCTGCGGCGTCTGCTCGGTGGGCGCGAGGGCCTCGGCCTCGTTGAGGAACAGGTCCTTCTGAACGGTGCCGCGCGCTTCGCTCTTGGCGGCAAAGAGCTGGCGCTGCAGCGCCCTCAGTCGCACCAATGCGAGGTCCCGCTCGGTGGTCGCCACCCGCAGCGCGCCGGCCAGCGCATCGCGCTCGGCGATGAGAGCGGCGAGGTCTTCGGTGGTGATGGTGGCAAGGGCAGGCGGCAGCGACACGCCAGCTTGGATCGGCATGCCCCATCATCGTTCCAATGCTCCGTCAGGCCACGCTGCAATAGCGCAGATGGGCGTGGCGTTGCACCACCGCGATGTCAATGCCCTCCAGCAGCCAGTGCAACTGCTCAGCCGTCAGCGTGGGCACCGCCTCGGCCGAGGGCCAGATGAACCGGTCCTTCTCCAGACGCTTGAGCAGCAACCAGAAGCCATTGCGCTCCCAACCCAGGATCTTGACCCGGTCACGCCGCCGGTTGCTGAAGACGTACGCGCAGCAGGCGAATGGATCCAGGCCGAGCCCCTGCTCGACCAGGATCGCCAGGCCGTTGATGCTCAGCCGGAAGTCCACCGGCTCGCGGTGCAGGTAGACCTTCAGGCCTTCGTCGAAGCGAAACACCGCAGCCTCCCCAGCGCTTCGACCACATCGCCCAGCATGCGCAGATCAATGCTGCGAAGGTCGATCGCCACGCCATTGGGCAGTCTTGCATGCATGTCGATGACAGCGGCGATGCTGTCGCTGCTTGCGGCCGCAATCGGCGCCGTTGCAGGCATAGAGACCGCCACGAATGCCGAAGGTGCGGCAGCTACGTTTGCAACGGCCCTGCGCGCACGCCCACTGTCGCCATGCTCGCGAAGCCAGCGGCTGACCTGGTTGGCGTTGACGCCGCACTCACGCGCCAAGCGCGACACCGAGGCGCCCGGCTGTCGACACAATGCCACCAGTTCCGACTTCGCCGCTTCGTCGTACACGCTGCGTCCGTCGCTCTTGTGCCCCACCACCAGCCGGCGTTTGAGGTCTTCCAAATTGTCTGTCATCTACGTTCCCACGTTGCTCTATGTGGGAACGTAGGCTGTCAGGTCATAGCCTGCGGATCAAGGACGTTGTTCGTTGACCGCATACGTTGTCGGCCTTCAGCCTGGCTATCGGTCTGAGTTGGCTCTGCCAGATGAGCTGCCACTGCAATTGCCCATTGATGCTCTTGCCCGTTCTGCGGTTGTCCGGATCAATGGCGTAGCTGATCCTTCTGCCATCTTCGAGTGTCACGCTTCTGAGATTGCCCCGGCTGTCGTAGGCGTAGCTGGCCGTGCCACTTGGGCTGGTCTTGCTCGCCAAGTCGCCCGCCGCGTTGTATTGGTACGTGTTGCCTTTCCAGCTTTGCAGCTTTGCAGCTTGTCCTGGCTGTCGTAGCGGGCTATCTCAACACCGTTCTCGTGTGTGCGGTTGCCGTTGGCGTCGTAACCCCAGGTGCTGGTGCCGTTGATGCTGACTTGGCGGTGTGCTCCAGTTATGACTCAGATCAGCGCGCAATCATCCGGCAACTCCCCTGACAAACTCACCAATATCTTCAGCGCATAAGCGTATGCACGACTGATCAACCACAAAGGACCACTTCCCTTGCATCGAAGATCCGCAGGCATACGTGAACGTACAGGCAGGCTTCTCAATTGAATAAATTAAATTCTCATCACGGCCAATGGATATTTCAACCTTTTGATCACCCTCATTGAGCACACCAAGTGACACAATGAAACTTTTTTTGTCTCTCTGCCATTCTATCAAATGCTCGTACAGAGAGTTGACTGACCGAATGTCCAGCAAAACTTGCGGTAGCGTTACGTAAAAATCATTGGTCATTCCCGGCCCAATATTAGCGCCTCCCCTATGCCAAAACTCTCCTGCAACATCAATTCTACATATTAGAGCAGCAGACTTCTCGGAACGACCCACCAAAGTGCATTCAATGCGCGATCTACCATTATTAGATCGCAGCGACCAAAATATTCTATCACCTTCACCTTCGCGCTCTACCATTTGGATTTCCTTTAGGTCGCCTTGAATGCTCTTCATTACTATTAACATTTCTTTCACCGGTGTCATGAGGCGTTCTGCCTCGTGCGTCATGCCCCCCCATGTCTCGACCAGGACCTTGATCCGGTATCGGGGAATCTGGATTTAAATTTCCGGTACCAAGCAAATCGCGCAAGCCACTTCGACGCCCATCGACAGACTCTGGAGAATATGGGTCATCCGGCAAGAAAGGTGATGACTCCGAAAACATCCAGTCCTTCATCCACCCTGCCGCATCCATGCATATCTTGGTGGCGGCTACCGCAGCACCAGCCGCCGCCGCACCACAAACAGGATTGGAAAAACATGCCGCTACAGCCGGAGCAACCAATCCTGTCGGATCGATAAAACTCACCGGATTCTGCAATACATATCCATAAAGGTTGCTGTCCCCTCCCGCAAATAGAATCGGATCCTTGGCCGTCCACCGCCCCGTCTCCGCATCGTAGTCTCTGGCCCCGAACCTGGTCAGCTTCGTGTCCGGGTCGTACAGTCCGCCCGCGAATCCGAACGGCTGGAAGTTGGGGTTCGTGTCCTGCGTCACGTTGCCCCAGGCGTCGTAGTCCATCTGCTGGGCTATGTCGCCCGTCTGGCTGTCGATCACCAGTCTCACACTGCCCAGCTGGTCACTGACGATCCGGTACGTCTTGCCACCCTTGTCCATCGCCTCCGGCACGTTGGGCTTGTCGCCGTAATAGAAGATGGCCTCCAAGGTGTTGTCGGCCTTCAGCCTGGCTATCGGTTTGAGTTGGCTCTGCCAGATGAGCTGCCACTGCAATTGCCCGTTGACCGTCTTGCCTGTTCTGCGGTTGTCCGGGTCTATGGCGTAGCTGAACCACTACCCTCCCCCGGCCCTCCGCATTTATCATAAGCATCGAGATAATCCTCATGAATCTCATTTGAATTACCATCATCATACTCAATTGTATACACAATCCCCTCAGGAAACTTCTTAATATAATCACCTATTCTATCAAAAAATATACCTACCACCCAAGCAATAGCTCCCGGGCGCAATTCCAATGGCGCACTCTTAGAAACCCTAACAATATCGTCGTAATAGAATTTACTTTTCATCTGTAAAGTGGAAGGTGTGGATTTCCTTCCGGCGTAGTTATGCCGGGCCTATGACCATGTGGATCTCTGGCACGAGGGTCCTTCTGATTTTGATGCCCTCCTCTATCATATCGATCACCTGTGGGCTTACCATCAGGGCCGATTACCTGCTGATAATCTCCATTAGGTGACGAATTTATCCATCCTCCAGCAGGAACAGGAATTGCATTCCCCTTATCATCCACCACAATTAATGGCTCTGTCACCGGCTGATTGTCATATGGATTATTATTCGATCCTGATCCGCCCTCCGAAAACATCCAGTCCTTCAGCCATCCTCCGACATCCGTGCATATCTTGGCGGCAGCTGCGGCAGCACCAATCGCCGCACCCCCGCAAGCAAGATTGGAAAAACATGCCGCGATAGCCGGCGCAACCAACCCTGTCGGATCGATAAAACCCACTGGATTCTGTAGCACATACCCATAAAGGTTGCTGTCCCCTCCCGCAAATAGGATCGGGTCTTTCGCCGTCCACCTTCCAGTTTCAGCGTCATAGTCTCTGGCCCCGAACCTGGTCAGCTTCGTGTCCGGGTCGTAGATTCCCCCCGCAAACCCGAACGGCTGGAACCCAGGGTTCGTGTCCTGCGTGACGTTGCCCCAGGCGTCGTAGTCCATCTGCTGGGCCACCTCTCCCGTGTCGGCATCGATGACGAGTCTGACGCTGCCCAACTGGTCGCTGACGATCCGGTACGTCTTGCCGCCCTTGTCCATCGCCTCCGGCACGTTGGGCTTGTCGGCGTAGTAGTAGATGGCGTCCAGGGTGTTGTCGGCCTTCAGCCTGGCTATCGGTCTGAGTTGGCTCTGCCAGATCAGTTGCCATTGCAATTGCCCGTTGACCGTCTTGCCTGTTCTTCGGTTGTCCGGGTCTATGGCGTAGCTGATCCTTCTGCCATCGTCGAGTGTCACGCTTCTGAGATTGCCCCGGCTGTCATAGGCGTAGCTGGCCGTGCCCGCTGCCGTGGTCTTGCTCGCCAAGTCGCCCGCTGCGTTGTATTGGTACGTGTTGCCTTTCCAGCTTTGCAGCTTGTCCTGGCTGTCGTAGCGGGCTATCTCAACACCGTTCTCGTGCGTGCGGTTGCCGTTGGCGTCGTAAGCCCACGTGGTGGCGATGGCCCCTTGCTGCGCCCTGCTCAGGCGCCCAGCCGTGTCGTACTGGTACTGCTTGTCGGGTTGCTGCTGGGCCAGCAGCACTTCCTCGGTCTTGGTGATGCGGCCCAGTGCATCGCGGCTGTGGCTGTGGGCCAGCGCTTTGCTCCACTGCGGCACGCCGACCTGCCAGGCCGTCAGGGTGGCTTCGATCTGGTCGATGAGGCTTTGCGCCCGCGGGTCGATGTAGCTGGTGCTCCACGTGCCAGGCAGGGGCGCGGGCAGCCTGACGGGGTTCAGAAAGTAGCTGGGGCCTTCGCTGAATTGGGTTTTTATCTCTCTCAACGACATCAGCAGCCGCGAAGCGCCGTAACCGGCATCCAGCTCCCGCAGCATTTGGTGGATGTAGCTTTGCAGGCTCTCCTGGCAGATATCCTGGCTTTGCCACTCGGGCGCGCGCGGCGGCCAGGGCAAGTTGTTCTGCTCGGCCTGCTCGGCGCTGGTGACGGCGATATAGCCGTCGCCGCAGATCTCGTCGCTCTTGGTTCTGCTGGCCTGGGCTTTGGGGTGCTTGGTGGCCTTGGCGCGTTTGGCGCTGCCTTGGGTGATCTGGCGGGTGGATGGGTGGATCGGTCGGCGGGCGATGGTGAGCGCCTTGCTCTGGCACAGTTGGTCGTCGGTGGGGTTCATCACCACGCAGTCGCTTCGCTGTGTGATGTGACTGCTCATGTGTTGGCCAAGCGCTTGGATGAGCGCGCGCAGGGCCGCCTGGTCGCTGGCGTGCTCGGGGCCGAAGCCGATGCCTTGGCCGATGGTGGCGCTGCTGCTCAGTTGGCCCCAAGCGTCGTGCTGCTGGCTGGTGACCAGTTTGTCCAGGGCGATGGCGCCCAGTTGCCCGCTGGCCGAATCGCGCCCCAGTTGCAAGGGGCCGCTGGCGGAAAGCAAGCCATCGGCGTCGTAGCGCTGGGCGATGCTTTGGGTTTGACCGCCGGCGATCAGTTGCAGGCTGGCGATGCGGCCGGTGGTGATGGCGGTGCGACCCCAGGAGGGGAAAGTCTGTTCATACGCCAAGCCCAAACTGGCGCTGGTGCCTTGCAGGGTGTAGCCCACGCCTTGCAACTGAGCGCCGCTGTAGGTGTAGGCAATGGCTTGGCCGTCTGCCGTGGCGGCGCTGGCCGGGCGCCCATCGGCGCGCCAGGTGTAGTTGGTGCGGGGGCCGCTGCTGTCGGTGATGGCCGACAACTGGCCGCTGGGCAGGCGGCTGAAGGTGAGGCTTTGGCCGCCGGGGCGCACGATGCTGGCGAGCTGGCGGTCGCGGTCGTACGTCCATTGGGTGGCGCTGCCGGCGGGCGGGGTGTAACCGCTGGGCAGTTGCACGGCGCTGTAGCTGAAGCTGTGGGTGACGCCGGCGGGGGTGGTCAGGCTGGCCAGATTGCCGGCGGCGTCCCAACCGTAGTTCAGTGTGCGGCCGTCCAGCAGGGTGTGGGCGCTCAGGCGGCCGGCGGCATCGTAGGCGAAGCGCTCGGTCTGGCCCAGGGCGTTGGTGCGGCTGGCCAGTTGGCCGCCGCCTGGGCCGCTGGCGTGCCAACTGAAGCTGGCGTTGCGGTTGGTGGCGCCGTCGGTGCTGCTCAGGCCGGCGAGCTGGCCGGCGGCGTTGTAGGTGTAGCCCAGTTCCAGGCCACTGGGCAGGGTAGCGCTGTGGGCCTGCTGGTGGGCGTTGAGCTGCACGCTCTGGGTACGGCCCAGGGGGCTGAACTGGCTGAACCAGCCGTTGCCGAGGTAGTGGGTAACCCAGCTGTCGCGGCCGTGCAGGAGGGTGGTTTGCTTCCAGCCCAGGGGGTCTTGCCAGGCATCGGGGTCGCGGGCATTGCCCAGAATGCGGCCCGTGCTGATGGTGCCGTGCAGGCCGTTGCCATAGTCGAGTTGCAGGCTTTCCTGGCTGGCAGCCGCGCCCAGGCGCGGATCGGCGGTGCGAGTGGTTTGGGTTTTCAGGCCGCTGGCATGCTGTGCATCACCCGCGCCATACGCCAAGAGCCGGCTGGTGGATTGCGTACCGTCAGAAAGCGTGGTCACCACGGCGTGGGTACCGTACCGGTTGCCTGCCGTGACTTGGTGCTGGCTGGTGCGGCCTTCGGCGCTCAAGGTTGTGACGGTATGTTTGCCATCACCAGACCAGTTGTTGAACTGGTAGCCACCGGTGCCCAGCTTGCGACCGCCGCCGGCCGGATCGAGGTTGGCGCGCAGATGGCCGCCGGCGGTGTAGTTGAAACGGTCCACGCCCCCGCGCGGGTCTTGGTAGCTGGTGAGCAGGTCGGATGTGGCGGAGGCGTAGGCCATGCCGTGCGTCAAGCCGCCGGGCTGCTGCACCTGCACCAGTTGCGCGCCGCTGTAGGCCAGCGTGGTGCGCTGGCCAAAGGGGCTGGTGATGGCGGTGATGCGGCCCTGGCCATCGCGGGTGAAAGAGGTACGGTTGCCGTGGCTGTCGGCCACGCTGGCAAGCTGGCCATTGGCGTCGTAGCTGTAGTTGGCCAGCAGTTGGCCGCCGAAGGCGCTGCGCAAGGCGGTGGGGCGGCCCAGGCGATCGAATTCCTCGACTGCACTGCCGTCGGGCCGGGCAACGCGGTAAGCCGATTCACCGAAGGGCGGCAGGCCGGCACCGATGATGCCGACGACAGCCGCCGCAGGGTACTGGTCGTAGGCCATCCGAGCGCCCAGCAGGTGGCCAACGGCATCGGTCGCCAGGGGCGTGGTGGCACCGTAGCCCACGGCATTGAGGTAGTTCTCGCCCAGCACGGTGACATCGCCCGCACGGCTGAGGTGGCTGTATTGGCCGCCCTTGCTTTTGAAGAACACGCCGCCTTGCTGATCAGGCAGCAGTTCCGTCGCGCCTTCCGTGCCGGTCATGGCACGCAGCACGCCGGATTCGTTGAAATGGTAGATTGATCGTTCAGTGTTCAGCCAGACGATACCATCGGGTGAGCTGACAACCTGCCGCACAGATTCGCCAGACAGCGCATAGCGCGAGACGATGCCGGCTGGACTGATTTGCCGCAGTTCCCCCCAGGCGGTCCGCCCCCAGATGGTCATGTCGCGCGAAACAGCCAGATGACTGGCGGACATAGGGTGCTGCGCGGCAGGCACACCGTCGGCGTTCAAGGGCGTGTCGCTGGCACCGTTGCCGGCCACGGTTTCGATCACACCCGCCGGGCTGATGCGACGCAGCCGGCGGTTGCCTGCATCCATGAACACGAGGGCGCCATCGGGGGCCAAGGCCAGGGCTCCCGGCTGATTCAGACTGGCAGCAGTGGCCAACCCGCCGTCGCCCGCATAGCCTGCCGTGTCTGCCGTGCCAGCCACGACTTCCGTCGTGCCTTTGCGTGCGCCATAAAGCCAGACGCGGCGAATCTGATGACGATTGGTGTCGGAAAAATACAGGGCGCCGTCGGCCCCCAGGGCGCTTTGCCGCGCCTGCAAAGGTTGGACCTCGGACACCTGGGCCTGGGCCGTGAACCCTGCAGGCAATCTGGCCTTGGCGTCGAAGATCTGTCCACCGCTGTCATACAGGCGCTCTGCACTGGGGTCGTACAGACGCAATCCGCGCAAGGCCCAGCTACCGGCGTTGGCGATGCCGACTTCCGCGCTGGGCAGATTCACCCGCATCAGGGGTTCGGTGTAGCTCCTGGAAACGGCTACCTGACTGGTCCGTGAATCCGGCGTGATGTAGGCGCCTGCCTCCGATATCCTGGGCTGGACGCGCTCGAAGGCGCGCGCGAAGTCGGCCGGCACGTCATAGCGAACCGCAGGATAGATATAGCTGACCCGGACAGAAGACACGGCCCCTTGGTTGGTCAGGCGGCCGTAGGCATCCCGGCCATCCCAGGTCATGGAAACTGAAGCATTGGCGCTCCACCCCTCGCGCGGGACGGATTGCATCTGCGTGCGTCCGGCCACCTGCTGACTCACATCGATGCGTGCAAGCGACGGCGGCATGGCATTACCTGTGGCCCGCACCGACTGGGTGCGTGAGCCCAGATTGATGCGATCACTTCGGTAGTACAGGCCGAACGGGGTGCCGGGCACGTCGATGCCCTGCCCGACGGCGCGATCGGCGATGTAGATGTCGCAGCCTGGGCAGGTGTCGCATATCTGCCCCGGCGGGCAACCCTCAAGCGGCGGCTGATCGGGCGGCGGCGGATCGTCGCTCGGCGGCTCATCGGGTGGCGGTGGGTCGCTGGGCGGTGGGTCGCTGGGCGGCGGCTCCACGTCAGGCGGCGGCCCCCAGGGCCAGTTGCAGTCCCACGGCGTGAAGTGCGCCATGCGCACGCGCCACAACCGGGCGCCCGCGGCGCGGGTGCGGGCCAGCAGCACCAGTTCATCGTCATCGAAGCCCAGGGCTTGCAACTCGGCGGCGGTGGCGGCGCGTTCGTCGGTGGTGACCTGCACGACGGCCTGACCCTGCGCGTCCACACCCAGCACCTTGATGATGCGGCCGTTGTCCTCGCCGATCCAGGCGGTCTGGTCGAAGTCGTACCAGCCTATGGGCACGGCGCTGCCCACGGGCATGTCGATGAAGTTGTCGATGTGGGCGACGACGGGCTTGTTGAACCGGACCGACTTGGCGCCGATGGTTTCGGCCTCGTCCACGGTGAAGTTGGCGGCCCAGGTGTAGCCGACGGCCAGGTTCAGCTCGGCGGGCATGGCCTGCGGGCCACGCGAGCCGACGGTGTATTCGCTGACGCGCACGTTCATCTGCGCCAGCGCCCGCGTGCTGCCGTCTGGCATGACGGCAGTGGCCTGGGTGCCGGCCGGAAAGTACACGCTGGTGCGGCGATCGCCCCGGCCGTCGCTGATGGTGCTGCCCCAGTACATCTGCGGCTGCGCGGCCCCGCCGGTGATTAGGGTGTACTGGGCGTCGTAGGGCAACAGCACCACGTCGGGCGCGATGGCCCAGTCGCGCCACGGGGCCTGAAAGCGGCGCTGGGCGCTCATGTAGCCGGGCTTCTCGATGTGGACGGTGATCCAGCCGCCGCCGTTGGCGGCCAGGTCGTACCAGCCATCGGCGCGGGTACGGGTCTGGCCGTATTCGGGATGGCCGGCGATGCGCACGGTGGCACCAGGCAGGGGCTGGCCGTCGCCGCCGAGCACCTGGCCGCGCACGACGGTGGCGGTCACGGGATCAATCGCGCCGCTTTGCATGCCCGTCTGAATGGGGTCGACGCCCTGGTAGAGGAACGCGGTGTGCTCGGCAAACGGGGTAAAGCCGGTGGGCGACAGTGCCGTGGCGCGGGCGGCGGGATCAGTGGGCAGTTGCCGGTCGTCGCTGACGTACAGCGGAAAGGTTTGCGTCTGGGTCTGGCCGGCGCCGTCTTGCACCCGCAGAGTCACCCAATGGGTGCCGGCTGCGGCGGGCGTCCAGGCCAATTGCTGGCTGGGCGCGGTGCCGGTCAATTGCATGCCGGCGGGGCCTTGGGCCAGACTGATGGCCAGGGCCTGGCCGTGTTGGTCGGTGGCTTCGGGCGCGTACCGCCACGGTTGCCCCACCGTGGCAACGAGGCCGGGATGGGTCGAGAAGCGCGGCAGCGTGCTCTGCGCCTCCAGTGGCGACAGGTCACGGCGGAGATTGGCGCCTTCGACGGCGTCGATGCGCAGATAGAGATCGGCCCCCTGGAAGCTGGCCGTGATGCTGTGCAGATCGGCAGTGCCGGAAACGTGGTCGCCCGTCATGTCCACGGCCAGCGGTGGAAGGCCCGCCCAGTCTTCGGTGGCCCCATCTATGACCAGAGCGACCGCCGCAACGCCACTGCCGGTCAGGCCCACCAACACAAGAGCCAGCAGCAGATGCGCGCCCACGCCATGCCTGATGGATCGCAGGGCCACTACGCCAACCCCGGCGAGAAGGATGGCCAAGGCAGCCAGCACGCCCAGAGATGCCGTGGGCACGGGCTGGGTAATAAGCGCGGTTCCCCCGCCGCTGCCACTGCCGACACCGTTCAAGGTGATGGCGCTGGCGCTATCGGGAGACAGGCGGTTGATGTAGTCGCCATCAGCGGCCAGAACGATTCTTGATCTGGGGACTGCGCCGACCGCCTGGGCGGGCAGGGACAACTCCAGTTGCGCCAGAAGGTTGGCACCGCGAGGCATGGTGGCCACCCGGGGAGCGGTTTGCCCGATGGGATCGGCGCCAGAGAAATCGCCTGCCGTACAGGAGGCCAGCAGGGCCTGGCTGACGCTGCCATCGGCACTCACCACGACCGTGAGCCGATACTCGAAGCCGGTTTCGCTGCCCGTGCCGAAGCGATCCACCAGACCTGCGGCGCATCCAGTGGAAGAGTTTGTGTCGCTGTCTACGTAGAGGCGGTAAGTGCCCGCTGCAGCCCAAGCTTGGGATGCCGTGAGCACGGCCGCCAAAGCGAGCAATGAAAAGATGACGGATCGGACGATGCGGAAATACCCGCTACTCAGGAAACTCTCGAATGGATATCGACCACATTGCGTCCGCTGAACATCGGGCACAGCGTGTGCTTCTCTTCGCAGCATAGGTCTCCCCCCTCTTCTGTTCTGTAGTAGTTCCTACTCGGATGAGCAGGTCTGTCCGCCGTTGGTGCAGGCTGTCAGAGAACCATCATGGTAGTCCCACTTCGTAGGGCAAGCACCATTTGACTATGCGCCTGGGCCACTCTCGTTTCGCCGATTGGCGGGGAGTGTCTTTCTTTCACGGGAAACACATGTACGGCGCCTGAGAATACTTCAATATCGATAGCTGCCAGCGCTTGACTGGCGGGCGCTGCGGGCCTGTTTGATTCAGGCTGGCGAACGGTTCTCGGGGGCCGGGGCACCGTCGTCCGCGTCGGCCGCATGCGCCTGCGCGGCGGCGCCTCCGAGGCCGCCCATGCCCATCCCCACGGCTGCGCCGCCGCCGCCGCCTCGGCCCGCGCCGCCGCCCGCCCCACCGCCCGTGCCAGCGCCGCCACGGCTGGCATTGCCGCCGCGCGCGCCGCTGGGGGCCGGGCGCAGCGGGCCCTGGTCGGGCACGCGCACGTCGCTGGGAATGGGCTCCAGGTCCAGCGCCTGGCGGATGAAGCCGCGCAGCGAGACCACCAGCGCCTTCACCTCCACCTGGCGGCCGGCGACCATCTCGCTGGCGGCGTGGGCGGCCAGGCGCACCTGCTCTTCGGTGCCGAGCAGCACGATGTCGGACAGCGCCGCCTCCACGGCGTCGCGCGTGCGGCGGCGGCGCTCGGCGATGCTCTCGCCACCGGGGCCGGGCGCGTCGCCCTCCTCGCCGTCCTGCGCGCGGCGCTGATCGCGCAGGTGCAGCGGATCGACCGCCAGGTTGCCGGTGAAGGAGCCGCCCAGCGTCTTGCAGGCGGCGATCAGGGCAGGGTGCGCAGGCGCTCGTTGATCTGGCGGTTCTCACGCTCGCGCCGGCGCTGGATGGTCTGCATGAACACCAGCCGGATGCCGACCGCGACGACCGACACCAGCACCAGCCCCAGCAGCGTGGTGAGCAGGCCGTTCCAGGAGCTGAAGTCGAGGTTGCGCATGTCAGACGAAGAAGATCCAGGTCACCAGCGCGAACAGCGGCAGCAGCACCGCGCCGCTCCAGGCCATGTAGCCGAAGAAGCCGGGCATCCGCACGCCGCGGTCCTCGGCGATGGCCTTGACCATCAGGTTGGGCGCGTTGCCGATGTAGGTGTTGGCGCCCATGAACACCGCGCCGGCGCTGATGGCCGCCAGCGTGGTGGCGAGCGGGCCCATCAGCTGCGCCGGGTCGCCGCCAGCCGTGTTGAAGAACACCAGGTAGGTGGGCGCGTTGTCGAGGAACGAGGACAGCAGCCCCGTGGCCCAGAAGTACATGGCCGGGCTGGGGGTGCCGTCGGCATGGGTGACAGCGCGCACCACGGCGCCGAAGGGGCCGTTCACGCCGGCCTGCAGCATGGCGATGACGGGAATGATGGTCAGGAAGATGCCGGCGAACAGCTTGGCCACTTCCCGCATCGGCCCCCAGCCGAACTGGTTGTTTTCATGCACCGCGCGCGGCGTGATCGCCAGCGAGGCCGCCGTCACCGCCGCCAGGCCGATGTCGCGCGCCAGCCCGGGCAGGCCGACGCGGGTGCCCATCACGTCGAATTCCACGCCGGGCTTCCAGATGCCGCTCATGAGCACCAGCGCGACGACGGCGCCCAGCAGCACGAAGTTGACGGCGCCGTCGAAGCCGAAGCGCGGCGTGTCGGGCGTCGGGTCGGGCTGCACCACGCCCTCGCGGTGGTACTTCCAGCTGTCCAGCAGGTAGAAGACCACCAGCAGCGCCACCAGCAGGAACATGGTGTCGGGCAGGATGTGGCCGGCGGTCCAGAAGAAGTCCACGCCCTTGAGGAAGCCCAGGAACAGCGGCGGGTCGCCCAGCGGCGTGAGCGCGCCGCCGATGTTGCCGGCGATGAAGATGAAGAACACCACCACGTGCGCGCAGCTGCGCCGGTTGTCGTTGGCGCGGATCAGCGGGCGGATGAGCAGCATCGACGCCCCCGTGGTGCCCATGAAGCTGGCCAGCACGCCGCCGACCAGCAGGATGCCGGTGTTGAGCCGCGGCGTGCCGTGCAGGTTGCCGCGGATGTGGATGCCGCCGGAGACGGTGAACAGCGCCGTCAGCAGCAGGATGAAGGGCACGTATTCGGCCAGCAGCGCGTGCACCAGCCCGGCCGCCGCCGCGCCCGGCCCGAACACCAGCGCGAAGGGCAGCAGGAAGGCCAGCGCCCAGGCGGCCGCGATCTTGCCGAAGTGGCGGTGCCAGAAGCGCGGCCCCGCCAGCGGCCAGATAGCGATGGACAGCAGGATGCCGACGAAGGGCACGGCCCACGGCAGCGACAACTGGCTGCCGTCCAGGGCGGCGCTCACCGGATGAGGGGCACTGGCCGGTTGATCGGAGCGGTGGCCGGCGGCGGCGCGGGCAGGTCGAACACCTGGCGCAGGTAGGTCAGGTAGCCTTCATCCTCGACCATGGTCTTGCCCGGGGTGTCGGAGATCTTGGCCACCGGCTGGCCGTTGCACTCGATCATCTTCAGCACGATCTGCAGCGCCTCGGGGCCAAGGTCGTTGGTGAGGTTGGTGCCGACGCCGAAGGCCACCTGGATGCGGCCGTGGAAGCGCTGGAACAGCTCGATGCAGCGCGGGAAGTCCAGCCCGTCGCTGAACAGGATGATCTTGGTGCGCGGATCGCAGCGGTTCAGCGCGTAGTGCGCGATCATGCGCTCGCCCCAGCTGAAGGGGTCGCCCGAGTCGTGCCGCGCGCCGTCGAACAGCTTGCAGAAGTACATGTCGAAGTCGCGCAGGAAGGCGTTCATGCCGTACACGTCGGACAGCGCGATGCCCAGATCGCCCCGGTACTCCTGCGCCCACTTCTCGAACGCGAACACCTGGCTGTCGCGCAGGCGCGGCCCCAGCGCCTGGCTGGCCTGCAAATACTCGTGCGCCATGGTGCCCATGGGGCGCAGGCCCAGCTCCTTGGCGAACAGCACGTTGCTGGTGCCGGTGAAGCGGCTGCCCTCGCCCGCGCCCAGGCACGCCTTCATGGCGGCCAGCACTTCGCGCTGCCAGTCGCGCGAGAAGCGCCGGCGCGTGCCGTAGTCGGCGATGCGGATGCCGGCCAGCTCGGGCTTGTCGATCAGCGACAGCTTGGCGTCCAGCCGGCGCCGGCCCTCGGCCAGGTCCAGCCCCGGCTGCGTGTTGCGGTAGAACACCTCGCTGACGATGGCCAGCACCGGGATCTCGAACATGATCGTGTGCAGCCAGGGGCCGTTCACGCGGATGTCGATCTCGCCGTTGTCCTGCGCCGTGAGGGTGATGTACTTCTCGTTCAGCCTGAACAAGCCCAGGAAGTCCACGAAGTCGCTCTTGACGAAGCGCAGGCCGCGCATGTAGTCCAGCTCGTCGTCGGTGAAGCGCAGGCTGCACAGGCGGCGGATCTCCTCGCGGATCTCGTCGATGTACGGAGCCAGCTGCGCGCCCTGCGTGCGGCACTTGAACTTGTACTGCACCTGCGCGCCCGGGAACTGGTGCAGCACCGCCTGCATCATGGTGAACTTGTACAGGTCGGTGTCGAGCAGGCTCTGGATGATGCCGGGCATGGGTGTCTCACTCCTTGACGGCGCACGGGCCGCGCCTGAGGCAGTTTAGCGGCATCGCCGCGAGGCCCCGTTTGCTACTTTAATAATAGCTTCCGGCGCACGTCCAGAAAGCGCCGGAGGCCGATTTGATTCATAAATTCGGCCAGGCTATTCGAGCCAGTGCGTAAAGGCCTCCACCGGCTCGCGCGGCGTCGAGTAGGTGTTGATCAGCGCATCCGGGTCGGCATACCCCAGCGCCATGCCGCAGACCAGCATCTCCTCGGCGGCGTTGGCGCCGATCAGCGGCATGATGATGCGGGCATACGGGTTCCACGCGCCCTGCGCGCATGTGTGCAGGCCGCGCGCGCGGGCCGCCAGCATCACGTTCTGGATGAACATGCCGTAGTCCACCAGGCTCCCCTGCCCCATCACGCGGTCGAGCGTGAACATCAGCCCCACCGGCGCGCCGAACAGGCTGTAGTTCTGGTGGTGCTGGGCGTGCATGCGCTCCTTGTCGCCCTTGGCGATGCCGAGCAGGCCGTACAGCGACCAGCCGTTCTGGCGGCGACGGCCCAGGTAGGGCTCGACCCATTTGCGGGGGTAGTAGTCGTATTCCTCGCGGAAGCTGGCCGCCAGCTCGGGATTGGCATGCACCTGGTCGTGCGCGGCGCTGACCTGGCGCACCAGCTCGTCGCGCCGCGCGCCCTGCACCACGTACACCTTCCAGGGCTGGGCGTTGGTGCCGCTGGGCGCGCGGCTGGCCACGCGCAGCACGTGCTTGATCAGATCGCGCGGTACCGGCTTGGGCAAGAAAGCGCGCACGCTGAAGCGGCTTTCGATGGCGGCGTCGACGCTGTCGGGATCGCGGATGGTAGTGTTCAGCTGACTCATGCTTTGAGTCTCTCCAGCACCGCGCGCAGTTCGGCCGACAGCGGCACCGGCCGCTGGTTTGCGCGGTCCACGTACACGTGCACGAAGTGCCCCTTGGCGGCGGTCTGCGGCGCGCCCTCGGCGAACAAGCCGACCTCGTAGCGCACGCTGGAGGAGCCGACGTGCGCCACGCGGATGCCGGCCTCGACGTTCTGCGGGAAGGCCAGCGGCGCGAAGTATTGGCACTGGGTTTCGATCACGAAGCCGATGGTGCTGCCGCCAGCGGTGTCCAGCACGCCCTGCTCGATCAGGTGCGCGTTGACGGCGGTGTCGAACCAGCTGTAATAGACGACGTTGTTGACGTGGCCGTACTGGTCGTTGTCCATCCAACGGGTGGTGATGGTGCGGAAGGCGCGGTAGCTGTCGCGCGGCTCGGGCTGGGGGCGTGCGGGGGTGCTCATCGCGCCGGATTCTGCCAGCGGCGCCAGTATTCCAGCGCCACGCCGAAGGTATTGACCTGCGCCTGCACGGTGGTCTCGATGTCGTGCCCGTAACCGCCGGCCATGCACAGAGCCAGCGGCAGCCGGCGGCGCCAGGCCCAGTCGAACACGCGGCGGTCGCGCGCGATCAGGCCGTCATATGTCAGTTTGAGGCGCCCTAGGCGGTCGCCCTCGTGCGGATCGGCGCCGGCCAGGTAGAACACGTGCTGGGCGTCGAAGCGGTGCGCCAGCTCGTCCAGCGCCAGCTCCAGCGCGGCCAGGTAGGCGTCGTCGCCGGTGCCGTCGGGCAGGCCCACGTCCAGGTCGCCCGCCGCCTTGCGGAAGGGGAAGTTCTTCTCGCCGTGCAGCGACAGGGTGAAGACCGAGTCGTCGCGCGCGAAGATCTCCGCCGTGCCGTTGCCCTGGTGCACGTCCAGGTCGATCACCGCCACGCGCGGGCGGCGCGCGCCGGGCTGGCGGCGCAGGTGCTCGCGCTGCAGCACGCGCGCGGCCACCGCCACGTCGTTGAAGACGCAAAAGCCCCCGCCCCGCTCGGCACTGGCGTGGTGCGTGCCGCCGGCGATGTTGGCCGCCACGCCCTCCGTGAGTGCGGCGCGCGCCGCCTGCACGGTGGCGCCCACCGAACGGCGCGAGCGCTCCACCATCGCCTCGCTCCACGGAAAGCCGATCTCGCGCTGCGCCCGCGCGTCCAGCGTGCCGCTGGCCACGGCGTGGATGTAGCCGGGCGTGTGGGCCAGTGCCAGCGCATCGTCGCCGGCCGGCTCGGCCTGGGCCAGCACGACGGCGGGCAGCTCGGCCGCCAGCCGATCGCGCAGACGGGCGTATTTGCCCATCGGAAAACGGTGCCCCGCCGGCAGCGGCAGCACGAAGCGGGTGGAATAGAAAACCTTCACGTCCCAGCCCGCCCCCACGCTCCGCCGCTGCGCGGGTCGCTGCCCCCCGAGGGGGCGTTTTCATCTTGGGGCGGCCCGACGATGAAAAGGCCCGCGCCGGCAAAGTTAGAACGCACCATCTAAAAACTGCTGCAATGCACCAAAACGGCTTGCAATCACTCGTCCAGCCCCTAGAATTCATCCCATGCTGCACTGCAACAAAAGAAGTGGTTCAGAACAGCAAACAAGCAAAAACCGCACCCCATCCACCCATTGAGTCTAGGAGATTGAACATGCTGACCCCCGAACAACTGATCGCCACCCAGAAGGCCAACCTGGAAACCCTGCACGGCCTGACCACCAAGGCGTTCGAAGGCGTCGAGAAGCTGGTCGAGCTGAACCTGCAAGCCACCAAGGCCGCGCTGACCGAGTCCAACCAGCACGCCCAGGCTCTGCTGTCGGTCAAGGACGCGCAGGAGCTGATCGCCCTGCAGGCCAGCCTGTTCCAGCCGCTGTCCGAGAAGGCCGCCGCCTACAGCCGTCACCTGTATGACATCGCTTCGGGCACCGGCGCCGAGTTCACCAAGGCTTTTGAAGGCAAGTTCGCCGAGAGCCAGGCCCAGTTCGCCGCTCTGGTGGAGAACGCCGCCCGCAACGCCCCGGCCGGCTCCGAGACCGCCGTCGCCATGATGAAGAGCGCCGTGGCCGCCGCCAACAACGCGTTCGAGTCGGTGCAGAAGGCCGTCAAGCAAGCCACCGACGTGGCCGAAGCCAACTTCAGCGCCGTGGCGGCCAGCGCCACCAACGCTGCCAAGTCGGCCGCCAAGAAGCGCTGATCGGGCAAGCCGCCCACGCCATGCCGGCCGCGCGCCGGCGTGGCGGCCAGAGCAAAGCCTCCCGGCTTTTCCCGGGGTCTTTGCTCTGGCGCCAGCAGCGGCGCCGGCAGCTTGTCTCCTCGGGTCCTTTCGACACCCCTCGCGGGTTCAGGGATCCCTTCAAGGGCTGATCGCAAGATCGGCCCTTTTTTTATGCTTTTTCGGCCTCCAGCGCCCGTCCAGCAAGCGCCGGCAGCTATCTTATAAGTAGCAAACGGGCTCAAGGCTGAACGCGGATCAGCCGCCCCGACGGGCTGTCGGTGACCACGTACAGCAGCCCGTCCGGCCCCTGGCGCACGTCGCGGATGCGCTGGCCGACGTCTTCCAGCAGCCTGTGCTCGGCCACCACCTGGCCGTCCTTCAGCTCGATGCGGTTCAGGTACTGGAACTTCAGCGAGCCGACGAACAGGTTGCCCTTCCACGCCGGGCCGTAGCGGTCGCTGGTCAGGAAGGCCATGCCCGAGGGCGCGATGGAGGGCGTCCAGTGGTGCAGCGGCGGCGCCAGCCCCGGCCTGGCGTTGCTGCCGTCGCCGATGGGGCTGCCGTCGTAGTTGACGCCGAAGCTCACCAGCGGCCAGCCGTGGTTGCCGCCCGGCTTGGGCGCATTGATCTCGTCGCCGCCCTGGGCGCCGTGCTCGTGCATCCAGAACGCGCCGTCCGGCGCCAGCGTGGCGCCCTGGGCGTTGCGGTGGCCGTAGCTCCAGAATCTCGGGCAGCGCGCCGGCCTGGCCCACGAACGGGTTGTCGGGCGGCACGCTGCCGTCCTTGCCCACGCGCACGGTCTTGCCGTGGTGGTTGTCCAGCCTCTGCGCGTCGTCGCGGCGGGAGAAGCGGTCGCCCAAGGTGAGGAACAGCGTGCCGTCGGGCTTGCCGCCGACCAGGCGTTCAACGATGCGGCAGCCGAAATGCGCGCTGCTGCCGACCTTGGGTTTCTGGCTGAAGATGACCCGCACGTCCTCCAGCCGCGTGAGGTCATCGGACAGCCGGGCGCGCGCCAGCGCCGTGCTGTTGGTGGTGCCCAGGCCCGGCTCGGAAAAGCAGAAATAGACGGTGCGGTTGCGCTCGAAGCCCGAGTCCACCGCCACGTCCAGCAGGCCGCCCTGCCCGCCGACGGCCACCTCGGGCAGGCCCTGCAGCGGCGCGCGCAGGGCGCCATCGGCCTCCACCACGCGCAGGCGGCCGGGCCGCTCGGTCACCAGGAAACGCCCCTGCGGCAGGAAGGCCACCGCCCAGGGATGCTGCAAACCATTCGCCACGGTCTGCGCCCGCGGAGCCGCCACGGCCTGGGCCGCAGCGGCCGCCAGCAGACAGGGCGCTATCCACTTGATAGCATATTGTGCAACTTGGGAGCGCTCCAAGGGCACTTTTCGCTTGAACAATCAGTCCAGCTTGGCGCCCGAAACCTTCACCAGCTCCGCCCACTTGGGCCGCTCGGCCACGTATTCGGCGGCGAATTTGTCGGGACCGCTGTCGAGCACGGGGATGAAGCCCATGTCCACGATCTTGCGCTGCACCTCGGGGTCTTTCATGGCCTCGCGGATGGCGGCAGCCAGTTTCTCCTGGATGTCCTTGGGTGTCTTGGCGGGCGCGGCCAGGGCGAGCCAGCCGAAAAGCTGGAAGACCGGATCAGTCAGGCCGGCGTCCTTGAGCGTGGGCACGTTGGGCAGCCCCTGCGCCTTCATGGGCGCGTTGACGCCGATGGGCTTGAGCTTGCCCGCCTCCATGTGCTGCTTGCCGGTGGCCAGGCTCACCCAGGCCATGTCGATCTGGCCCCCCAGGAAGTCCTGAATCATCGGCGCCTCGCCCTTGTAGGCGACGTGGGCCATGTCGCCGTCCGTCAGGTGGCTCAGGTAAGCGCCCCACAGGTGCGGCGTCGAGCCCTGCCCGTACGAGCCGTACGACAGCTTGCCCTTGTTGGCCTTGATGTAGGCGAGCAGCTCGGTGCCGTTCTTGACCGGCAGGCTGGGCTTGACGGCCAGCACCTGCAGGCCCTGAGCCAGGCGGTACACCATGGCCAGGTCCTTGTTCGGGTCGTAGGGCAGCTTGGCGTAGAGGTACTGGTTGGCCAGCAGCGAAGTGGCCAGGCCGACGATGAGCGTGTAGCCGTCGGGCTTGGCCTTGGCGACGGCGGAGGTGCCGATGATGCCGCCCGCGCCGCCCTTGTTCTCGACGACGAAGGGCCGCTTGAGCGAGTCCGCCAGCTTCAGGGCGATCAGGCGTGCCAGCGCGTCGGTGCCGCCGCCGGCCTGGTACGGCACCATCAGCGTCACGGGCCGGCTGGGATAGGCCGCCGCGCCCTCTTGCGCGCTTGCCAGCACCGGCCAGGCCAAGGCGCTCGCGCCCAGTGCGTGGAAGCGGCGGCGGGACAGGGAGGATGAAGAAGCGGTCATGAAACGAAGTCCTTTGGAGAAATGGGAATGGAGGCCGGCAACGGCGCGGGCAGCCTGGCGCGCAAACTGCGCGAGGCGCCGCCGATGCAACAAGGTTCAGTCCAGTTTGGCGCCGGAGATCTTCACCAGCTCGGCCCACTTGGGCAGTTGCGCCTTGTATTCGGCGGTGAACTTTTCGGGGCTGCTGTCGAGCACGGGGCGGAAGCCCATGTCCTCGATCTTGCCCTGCACCGCCGGATCCTGTAGCGCCTTGCGGATTTCGGCGGCCAGCTTGTCCTGAATGTCCTTGGGCGCCTTCGCGGGCATGGCCGCCGCCAGCCAGCCCTCCATGGAGAACACCGGGTCGGTCATGCCCGCCTCCTTGAGCGTCGGCACGTTGGGCAGCGCCTTCATGCGCTCGGTGGCGTTGACGCCGATGGCCCTCAGCTTGCCCGATTCGATGAACTGCTTGGCGGCGGCGGCACTGACCCACGCCATGTCCAGCTGGCCGCCCAGGAAGTCCTGGTTCATCGGCGCCTCGCCCTTGTAGGGAACGTGATTCATCTGCCCGCCGGTGATGTGGTCCAGGTAGGCCCCGAACAGGTGCGGCGTCGAGCCGGCGCCGTAGGAGCCGTAGGCCAGCTTGCCCTTGTTGGCCTTGATGTAGGCCAGCAGCTCGGTGCCGTTCTTGACCGGCAGGCTGGGCTTGACCGCCAGGATCTGCGTGCCCGCCGCGATGCGGTACACCATGGCCAGATCCTTCTGCGTGTCGTAGGGCATCTTGGCGTAGAGGAACTGGTTGATCAGCAGCGACGTGCTCAACCCCACCGTGAACGTGTAGCCATCGCCCGCCGCCTTGGCCACCGCCGTGGTGCCGATCATGCCGCTGGCGCCGACGCGGTTGTCCACCAGGAAAGGCTGCTTGAGCGAATCCGCCAGCTTCTGGCCGATCACGCGCGCCAGCGCGTCGGTGCCGCCGCCGGGCGAAAACGGCACGATGACCGCTACGGGCTTGCTCGGCCAGGACGCGGCGCCCTGCGCCCAAGCCAATCCGGGCAGGGCCACGGCCGTGGCGCCGAGAACCTGGAGGCAGCGGCGGGAAACGAGGGAAGAGAAGATGGTCATGCGGTCCTTGTCTCCTTGTTGGAACGGATATGGACGCGCATTGCGCGCGCCTTCGTTTTTCACCGCGCCAATGATCCCGGATCGGTCGCGCGCCCCACAGAGGGAAAGCCCTGCGCCGAGGGAAATCCCGGAGTCGGCTGGGCATGCGGCGCGGCGGCCACGGCCAACTCACTCATTTTTCTTTGCCACAAAAGTCACATTCATTAACAAAACAAGCGGTAACTCTCCTTCCAGCGTCAAGCTTCCCTGCGGAAGAAACGAGCGCTTGTCCTACACTACGCGCTTCGTAGCCTAAAGCACTCACCTTGCCGCGCAGACGCCCCAATCCGGGGATCTCGCCTCCCATCGATCGGCCCATGTCCAGACGAACGCTCGCCGCCCTGATCCTGGTTGCCGTCACCGCCCTGCCCGCCCACGCGGCGCCCGAGCAGGCCGATGCCGACAAGACCGCGGCCCCGAAGGGACTGGCCTCGCGCATCGGCGAATCCATCAGCCACGCCACCGAACTGGTCATGACCGCCATGGGAGCGCTGGGCGTGCCCTACCGCCTGGGCGGCACCACGGCCGAGACCGGCTTCGACTGCAGCGGCTTCGTGCGCGCCATGTTCCAGCAGGCGGCCGGCATGATCCTGCCGCGCCGCGCCGAGGAGCAGGCGGCGGCCACCGCCAAGATCGACCAGAAGGAACTCCAGCCCGGCGACCTGGTGTTCTTCAACACCCTGCGCCGCAGCTACAGCCACGTCGGCATCTACGTCGGCGACGGCAAGTTCATCCATGCGCCGCGCACCGGCGCGCAGGTGCGGGTGGAAAGCATGAACGTCAACTACTGGCAGCGCCGCTTCAATGGCGCGCGCCGCGTGCTGGCCAACGAGGAGCCCGTCTCCACCGCCAGCGCGGCGCCGCGCGTCATCGACCGCGAATCGCCCGCCCCCACCACCGTGCGCCTGGGCGGCAGCTCCGGCAAGCCCGCCGCCGTGACGCAGCCGGCCAGCGGCGAGAACATCTGACGCGACCGGTTTACCTCCTCCAAAGGTACGGGGCCCGCGAGGGCCCTCTTTTTTTGGATCGAGGGATCAATCGTCAGCGTTGTCGGCCAGGCCCGGGAACAGCACCTCGGTGAAGCCGAAGCGCGAGAAGTCGCGCACACGCATCGGGTACAGCACGCCCCGCAGGTGGTCGCACTCGTGCTGCACCACGCGGGCGTGGAAACCCTCGGCCTCGCGCTCGATCCGGTCGCCATACGGGTCGAAGCCGCTGTAGCGCACGCGCCGCCAGCGCGGCACCACGGCGCGCAGGCCGGGCACCGAGAGGCAGCCTTCCCAGCCGTCCTCCTCCTCGTCCGTCAGCGGCGTGACGACCGGGTTGCACAGCACGGTGCGCGGCACCGGCGGGGCGTCAGGGTAGCGCGGGTTGACGGCATCGGTGCCGAAGATGACCAGTTGCAGATCGACGCCGATCTGCGGCGCCGCCAGCCCCGCGCCGCTGGCCGCGCGCATGGTCTCGAACATGTCGCGCACCAGCAGGTGCAGCGCGTCGGTGTCGAAGGCTTCTACGGGGCGGGCGACGCGCAGCAGGCGCGGGTCGCCCATTTTCAGGATGGCGTGGACCGTCATGCGCGCATCATCGCGCAAACGCCGCGCGTCAGCGTGACGGCAGGGGGTTGTCCCACCCGCCGGGGTTCGGCCGACCCGCGCCGCCGTTGCTGGGACGCGGCGGCGGCGCGGGCCGCGGGTTGTCCCACCCGCCCGGGGTGGGACGCACGCCGCCGCTGGGCGGGCGCGGGAGGCTCGGCGGATTCGCGCCCGGACGCGGCCCGGGCCGCGGAGCGCTCCAGCCGGGGCGCGGCGGCGGCGGCGGGCTGCGCCAGTAGCGGCCGCCCGACCAGCCGTACACGCCGACCGATACCGGCGGCCCGTAGTAGTAAGGCGCGGCGTAGGTGGAATAGCCCGGTGCGTAGTACCCATCGCCGTAGACGGTGGCAGGGTAGGCGACCGGATCGCCCACCTGGTAGGGCTCCACCGGCACGGCGACGCAGCCGCCCAGCAGCGCCAGCGCGGCGGCGGCCACGCCCAGGCCCCACGGCCGGGCGGTACGAGAGGAACACTGAACAGCCATGTCCGTTTTCTCCTGAATGCTGGCCGGCAGGGAAAGCGCCGGCACGGTGGGGGCGACTGCGCGCCACGGGAGTAACCACTGTACGCCGCGCATGAAAAGAAACGCGACGCTTCCTCAACGCGCCGGCCGCCCGTGCGGCTGACCTGCCTCCCGCCCTCAGCCCAGCAGCGCCCGCATCGCCGCCTCGTCGATCACCGGCACGCCGAGGTCGCGCGCCTTGTCGAGCTTGCTGCCGGCCTCCTCGCCGGCGACGACGTAACTGGTCTTCTTGCTGACGCTGCCGGACACCTTGGCGCCAGCGGCTTCGAGCATCTCCTTGGCGTCCTCGCGGCTCAGGGTAGGCAGCGTACCGGTCAGCACGAAGGTCTTGCCGGCCAGCGGCAGCAGCGCGGCAGGCGCCGGCTCGCCCTCGGGCCAGGCGAGGCCGACGGCGCGCAACTGCTCCACCACCTCGCGGTTGTGCGGCTGGGCGAAGAAGGTGTGGATGCTCTCGGCCACCACGGGGCCGACGTCGGGCACCTGCGCGAGTTGGTCCGCGTCGGCATCCATCACGCCGTCGAGCTTGCCGAAGTGGCGCGCCAGCGCCTTGGCCGTACTCTCGCCGACGTGGCGGATGCCGAGCGCGTACAGGAAGCGCGCCAGCGTGGTCTGCTTCGATTCTTGCAGCGCGTCCAGCAGGTTCCGGGCCGACTTCTCGGCCATGCGGTCCAGCGCGGCGAGGCTGACGAAGCCCATGCGGTAGAGGTCGGGCAGCGTGCGCACGACCTGGCCGTCCACCAGCTGGTCGACCAGCTTCTCGCCCAGGCCCTCGATGTCCAGCGCCTTGCGGCTGGCGAAGTGCAGCAGCGCCTGCTTGCGCTGCGCGGCGCAGAACAGGCCGCCGGTGCAGCGGTGGTCGGCCTCGCCCTCCTCGCGCACCACGTCGCTGCCGCACACGGGGCAGTGCGCGGGCATGGTGAACTCCTCGCTGCCTGCCACGCGCTTGTCGGGCAGCACGGAAACGACCTCGGGAATCACGTCGCCGGCGCGGCGCACGACGACGGTGTCGCCCACGCGCACGTCCTTGCGGCGCGCCTCCAGCTCGTTGTGCAGGGTGGCGTTGGTCACCGTCACGCCGCCGACGAACACCGGCGCCAGCTTGGCCACGGGCGTGAGCTTGCCGGTGCGGCCGACCTGCACGTCGATGGCCAGCACGGTGGTGAGCTGCTCCTGCGCCGGGTACTTGTGCGCCACGGCCCAGCGCGGCTCGCGCGTGACGAAGCCGAGCTGGCGTTGCAGTTCAAGCGAGTCCACCTTGTAGACGACGCCGTCGATGTCGAACGGCAGCCCGTCGCGCCGCGCGGCGACCTCGGCGTGGAACGCTATCAGATCGGGAGCGCCCAGCGCCCGCCTGGCAAGCGCTGAGACCGGAAAACCCCATGACTTCAGCGCTTGCAGCACCTGCCAGTGGGTCTGGAAGTCAGGGCCGCCCTGGTCCGCCGGTGTGACCTCGCCCAGGCCGTAGGCGAAGAAGCTGAGCGGCCTATCGGCCGCCATCGCCGGGTCGAGCTGGCGCACCGCGCCGGCGGCGGCGTTGCGCGGGTTGACGAAGGTCTTGGCCGCCTTGTCGCCCGCGGCGATGCGCTGGCGCATGCGTTCGTTCAGCGCCTCGAAGGCGTCGCGGCGCATGTAGACCTCGCCGCGCACTTCGAGCAAGGCCGGCGCGTCGCCATCCAGCCGGAGCGGAATCTGGCGGATGGTGCGGATGGCCTGCGTCACGTCCTCGCCGGTCTCGCCGTCGCCGCGCGTGGCGGCCTGCGCCAGCACGCCGTGTTCGTAGCGCAGGCTGAGGGCCAGGCCGTCGAACTTGGGCTCGGCGACGTAGGCGATGGGCGGCGCGTCGGGCGGCGCTTTCAACTCGCGCCGCACGCGGGCGTCGAAGGCCAGCGCGCCGGCTTCGGTGGTGTCGGTCTCGGTGCGGATGCTGAGCATGGGCACGGCGTGCCGCACGGGCTTCAGGCCGTCGAGCACGGCGCCGCCCACGCGCTGGGTGGGCGAATCGGGCGTGCGCAATTCGGGCTGCGCCGCCTCGATGGCTTGCAGTTCCTGGAACAGCCGGTCGTACTCGGCGTCGGGGATTTCGGGTGCGTCCAGCGTGTAGTACTGGTGCGCGGCGCGGTTCAGCGCGGCGCGCAACTCGGCCGCGCGCCGCACCACGTCTGCTTCTGTATTCATAGCTGCTAGCGCTTGACTGGCGGGCGCTGGAGGCCGATTTGGCTTATAAAAATCAGCTGAACAGGCGGCGCGCCTGCGGCGAGCCGGCCGCCAGGTCGTGCTGCTCCAGCGTGTCGTACAGCCGGTCCAGGTCGGCGCCGATGGTGTCGATGGTCTCGGGCCGCAGCGGCTGGCCGGCATCGTCGGTGATGACACCGCCCATCGCCTCGGCCAGGGCGAAGGCGGCGTCGCGCAGGCGGGCGAAGGGCTGCTCGGCGCGGTGCACCTGCGGCACGTCGAGGCCGAGCGTGACGAACTGTATGGCGGCCTGCGCCGGGTCTTCGGACAGCGCGGCCTGCGGGTCGAAGCCGAGGTCCAGCAGGGGCGGCAGGCCCACTTCGCCGGCGGGCAGCACCATGCGGCCGGGGATGACGCCGGCCACGAAGCCCAGCCTGGCCGCCTGCTGCTGGACGTAGCCGGGGCTCCAGCTGGCGCCGCGCGCGCGCAGCGTGAAGCCGAGCTGCGCGTCGTGCTGACCGGCGAACTGGTCCAGCTCGCGCGCACGGGCGACTTCCTCCAGCATGTCGGGGAACTCGGGCGCGCCGCCCACGGTGTCGGCGTAGCGCTGCGCCTTGACGACGAACTCGGAGAACTCGATCTCGTTCAGCGGCCCGGTGCGGTTGGCCAGCTGCACGCCGGCCTGCAGGGCGCGGTAGCGCTGGCCGGCGACGGGGAACTCCCACGCGCCGCTGGCCTCGTTCTGCCCCTCGACGGCGAACGGCTTGCTGCCGACGCGGCGCGTGGCGGGCAGCGCGGCCAGCAGCGCGTCGCCGGAGACCACGCGGCCGTCGAGCGCGATGGGGGCGATGACGTCGATCAGCGCGTCCAGGCGCGGGCGCTTCTCGGGCGCGGGCAGCGGGCCGAGCGAGGGCAGCGCGGCGGCGCCGTCGAAGGCGGGTTCGACGCGCTCGGGCTCGGCCATGGCCGGCGCGCCATCGATGGTGGGCTCGACCCGCTCGTCGGGCGCCAGCGGCGCGGGCTGCGAATCCGGCTGCGCCTGACGCGGCTCGTTGCGGCGCGCGTTCCAGGTGTTGTAGGCGATCACGCCGCCCAGCACCAGGCCGCCTGCCACCGCCAGGCCGACTTGCAGGGAGCTCACTGGACTACCCTCCGTCCTTCGGACTGCGGGTGCGAGCGCCTTCGGAGCGGCCGGGCGGCGCTCATGCCTCGGCCATCCCGACGGCGCTTTCCATATCGACCGCCACGATGCGCGAGACGCCCTGCTCCTGCATGGTCACGCCGATCAGTTGCTCGGCCATCTCCATGGCGATCTTGTTGTGGCTGATGAACAGGAACTGCGTGCCCTGCCCGCTCATGCGCGTGACCAGCTTGGCGTAGCGCTCGGTGTTGGCGTCGTCCAGCGGCGCGTCCACCTCGTCCAGCAGGCAGAACGGCGCCGGGTTGAGCTGGAAGATGGCGAACACCAGCGCGATGGCCGTCAGCGCCTTCTCGCCGCCCGAGAGCAGGTGGATGGTCTGGTTCTTCTTGCCCGGCGGCTGCGCCATGACCTGCACGCCGGAGTCGAGGATTTCCTCGCCCGTCATCACCAGCCTGGCCTGCCCGCCGCCGAACAGCTCCGGGAACATGCGGCCGAAGTGCTCGTTGACGGTGTTGAAGGTGCCGCCCAGCAACTCGCGGGTCTCGCCGTCGATCTTCCTGATGGCGTCTTCCAGCGTGGTCATGGCCTCGGTCAGGTCGGCCGACTGCGCGTCGAGGAACTGCTTGCGCTCGCGCGCGGCGGTCAGCTCGTCCAGCGCGGCCAGGTTGACGGCGCCCAGCGCCTGCACCTCGCGGTGCAGGCGGTCGATCTCGCCTTGCAGGCCGGTGAGCCTGACGTTGCCTTCTTCGATGGATTTGGCCACCGCCTCCAGGTCGGCCTGCGCGTCGGTCAGCAGCTGGGTGTACTGCTCTTGCCCCAAGCGCGCGGCCTGCTCCTTCAGTTGCAGGTCGGTGATGCGCTGGCGCATCGGGTCCAGCTCGCGCTCCAGCGACAGGCGGCGCTCGTCGCTGGCGCGCAGCTTGGCGGTCAGGTCGTCGTAGGTGCTGCGCAGCGCGCCCAGGGCCTGCTCGCGCTCCAGCTTCAGCGCCAGGGCGGATTGCAGGCCGGCCTGCGCGGCGGCGTCGGTCAGGCGCGTCAGCTCTTCCTGCGCGCGCTGCTGCTCGGCCTCGATGCCGGTGGCCTGCTGGGCGGCGGTGTCGATGGTGCGGGCCAGTTCGGCGCGGCGCGCTTGCAGGCTGCGCTGGGCGAACGCGGCCTCCTGCGCCTGCCGCTCCAGCGTGCGCTGCTGTTCGCGCGCCTCGGCCAGCTTGCGCTCGGCCTCGATCACGCGCTCGTCCAGTTGCGCGTGCCGCTCCTGCGTGTCGGCGAGTTGCATGTCCAGCTCCTCGAAGCGCGCCTCGGCGGTGACGCGGCGCTCTTGCAGCGCCTCCAGCGCGGCGTCCACCTCGGCCAGGTCGGCGGCGATCTGCTCGGTGCGGGCGCGGGTCTGCTCGGCCAGTTGCGTCAGGCGCAGCGTCTCGACCTGCGCCTCGTGCGCGCGCTGCTGCGATTCGGCCGCCTCGCGGCGCGCGGTGATGAGGCGCTGCGAGGCGTCGGTGTACGCGGCCTCGGCCTTGACAAGCGCGTTGCGCGCCTCCTCGCTGATCAGGTGCTGCGCGCGCTGCTGCTTCTCCAGGTTCTCGATCTCCTGCTGGCGCGCCAGCAAACCGGCCTGCTCGGAATCGGGCGCATAGAAGCTGACGCCGTGCGCGCTGACGCAGTGGCCGCTCTGCACGTAGATGGCCTCGCCCGGCTGGAGCTGGCCGCGCTGGGCCAGCGCGTCTTCCAGCGCGGCGGCGGTGTAGCAGCCGGCCAGCCAGTCGGCCAGCAGCGCCTTCTGGCCCGCGTCATTCAGACGGAGCAGATCAGAAAGGCGCGGCAGGCCGCCCGCGCGCTCGGGCACGGCGGCGCTGGGCGGGCTGTAGAAGGCCAGCTTGGCGGGCGGCGCGTCGGCGGCGAAGGCGCGCACCATGTCCAGGCGGCTGACCTCCAGCGCCGACATGCGCTCGCGCAGCGCGGCTTCCAGCGCGTTCTCCCAGCCCGGCTCGACGTGGATGCGGCTCCACAGGCCCTGCAAGCCGTCCAGCCCGTGCCTGGCCAGCCAGGGCTGGAGCTTGCCGTCGGTCTTGACCTTGTCTTGCAGCGCCTTGAGCGCCTCCAGCCGCGCCGTCAAGTCGGCCTGCCTGGCGGACTCGGTGTTGACGGCCTGCTGCGCGGCGCGGCGCGTTTCGTCGAGCTGGGGCACGCTGTCCTGCAACTCGTGCAGGCGCGCATCGGCCACCTCGGCGGCCTCCTGCGCGCCAGCGAGCTGGCTTTGCAGATTCAGCAGCCGCTGCTCGTCCGGCGCGGCCAGCGCGTTGCGGTCGGCGCTCAGGCGCTCGTGCCGCGCGTTCAGCTGGCGCGCCTGCTCCTCGATGCCGCGCTGCTCGGCCGCCAGCACCTGGATCTGCTGCTGCACCTGCGCCACGGTGCCGCGCTGCTCGGCGGACTTGGCCTGCGCCTGGCGCTGCGCGTCTTCCAGGTCGGGCAGCGCCTGCTGCTGCTCTTCGAGCTGCGCGGCCAGCGTCATGGCCTGGTCCTCGGCCTGGGCGCCCTGCTCGGCCAGCTGCGCGATCTCGGCCTCGGCGTCCTGCTTGCGCGTGGCCCACTGGGCGATCTGCTCGGCCAGCTGCGCCAGCCGCGCCTCGGCACGCTGGCGGCCCTCGACGACGAAGCGGATCTCGGCCTCCAGCCGGCCGACCTCGGCGCTGGCCTCGTACAGCAGGCCCTGCGCCTGGTTCACCTGGTCGCCGGCGCCGTAGTGCGCCTGGCGGATGGTCTCCAGGTCGGCCTCGACGTGGCGCAGGTCGGCGATGCGCGCCTCCAGCTCGGTGGCGGCGCGCTCGGCCTCCTGCTTCAGGCGGCCCTGGCCTTCGTCGGCCTCGGCGCGCTTCAGGAACCACAGCTGGTTCTGCTTGAGCTGGGCGGACGATTGCAGGCCCTGGTACTGCTGGGCCACCTCGGCCTGCTTCTCCAGCTTGTCGAGGTTGCTGTTCAGCTCGCGCAGGATGTCCTCCACCCGCGTGAGGTTCTCGCGCGTGTCGGTCAGGCGGTTCTCGGTCTCGCGGCGGCGCTCCTTGTACTTGCTGACGCCGGCCGCTTCCTCCAGGAACAGGCGCAATTCTTCGGGGCGCGACTCGATGATGCGGCTGATGGTGCCCTGGCCGATGATGGCGTAGGCGCGCGGCCCCAGGCCCGTGCCCAGGAACACGTCCTGCACGTCGCGCCGGCGCACCGGCTGGTTGTTGATGTAGTAGCTGCTGGTGCCGTCGCGCGTGAGCACGCGCTTGACGGAGATCTCGGCGAACTGGCTCCACTGGCCGCCGGCGCGGTGATCGGCGTTGTCGAACACCAGCTCCACGCTGGAGCGGCTGGCCGGCTTGCGGCTGGTGGTGCCGTTGAAGATCACGTCCTGCATCGACTCGCCGCGCAGCTCGCTGGCCTTGGACTCGCCCAGCACCCAGCGCACCGCGTCCATGATGTTGGACTTGCCGCAGCCGTTGGGCCCCACCACGCCGACCAGTTGGCCCGGCAGCATGAAATTGGTGGGCTCGGCGAAGGACTTGAAGCCCGAGAGCTTGATCGAGTTGAGACGCACTGGCGCTGAAGGCCCGCAGGCCGTGAATTGCAAGGGACGGAAGGCGCCGATGATACCGTGCGGCGCTGTCGATCAGCCGCAGCGAATTGCTTCAATAAAAATAGCTGCCAGCGCTTGTGCATCAAGCGCTGGAGGCCGATTTGATGCCTGAACTGGCGAGGCACGATGGTACGCAATCACAAATCCTGCGTCTGGCGGGATATGCCCAACCCCGGCGGACACGAGTTCACGTGCCACACTTGTTTTCGTGCCATCATCTCGATGCCCCCCGCCATGACCAACCTGACCATCACGCTCGACGAAGCCATCGTCAAGAAGGCGCGGGTGCGCGCCATCCATGAAGGCACCTCGGTCAGCGCCAAGGTGCGCGAATTCCTGGCCGCCTATGCGCAAGAGGGCGAGGCGCAGCAGGCCGCCGCCCAGGCCTTCATCGCCGCCGCCCGGCGCAGCCAGGCCAACCGGGACGGCGCCCGCTGGTCGCGCGAAGACGCCTACGACCGCCCCTACCCAGGCCAGAGCGGCGGCGGCGCGTGATCTGCTTCTTCGACACCCACGTGCTGGTGTACGCCGTCGATGCCGGCGACCCCGCGCGGCGCGAACGCGCGCTGAGCCGCCTGGCGCGCGCCGCCAGCGAAGGCACCGTGGTCCTCAGCACCCAGGTGCTGCAAGAGTTCTACGCCATCGCCACGCGCAAGCTGCAACCGCCCCTGCCCGCGCCGGACGCCGCCGCGCAGGTGCAGCGGCTGTGCGCCTTCCAGGTGATGGGCAGCACGGCGCAGAGCGTGCAGGCCGCCATCGCGCCGGCACAGGAGCACCAATTGCAATGGTGGGACGCGCTGATCCTGGAAGCCGCGCTGCGCGCGGGCGCCGACGTGCTGATCAGCGGAGACGGCCAGGCCGGCCGCCGCTTCGGCCGGCTGGTGGTGGAGAACCCGTTTGCCTGATAGCACCCCTGCCTTGGCCACCGGATAAACCATCAAATCGGTCGGAAGCGTACGCCAGGCAAGCGGCGACAGCTATCTTTTCAGGAGATTCCGGCAATTTGTGTTCATCTGCCCCTCCGACCACTGATTTCCCCGGTCAGCTACTCGGCAATCCCCAAAAACAAGGCCAGGCACCGCTCGACCTCCACCAACGCCTCGTCCTCGATGCGGCCGAACGCTGGCCCGATTTTGGTGCGGAGCACGGTCATGGCCTTGTCCACCATCACCTGCGACGGTTGCCGCAGCCCGTTGGCCTCGCTGGGCTGCACCGCCACGCGCACCAGCGGTGCCGCGAGAAGCGTGCTGGTCACCGGCAATAACGTAACGGTGGGATGCTCGTCGAAGCGACTGGACTGAATGATCAACGCAGGCCGTGGCTTGCCAAAGTCACCCTGCATGACGATGGTGACCAGGTCACCCCGCCTCATGCCGTCCAGCCGTCGCCCAGATCAGCCCACGCCTCGTCCATGAACTGCTGCATGGCAGCGTCGTTCTTCTCGGCCTCCGCGATCAGGCGGCTTTGTCGCCTGCACTCCTCGGCAAAGTTCGGCAGGCGGGTGTCCGGCACCCAGATCTGCACCGGGCGCAGCCCGGCCATGCGCAAGGCATCACGCCTTTTCTGCACCCGCTGATTGACGGTCATGGCTGCCACAGAGGCCACCCCTTTCTGTTGCATGTAACGGTAACACAGGGCGGCATTGCAAGCAACGTCGGCCTGCAACGAGAGGTTGGCGGACTGAAGGGATTGATTTTCATCCGACCCTCATTCTTCTCTTCGATTCTTGCTTGCAATCCGTGAACATTCAATGTGCAATGACATCATGCGCAGTACACGGTTTCAGCGCCCGATCATCGTCACCCGCCATGCGGCCATCCGCATGGCAGAGCGCGGCATCAGTGACGCGCAACTGCTGGCGGTGATCGACACGGGCGAGACCCGCTACCGCGACGAGACCCATCTGTGGGCCTTCAAGCACTTGCCTGAGCGCCAGGACAACCTGATTTGCGCCGTGCTGGTGCTGGAAGATGCGGTGGTGGTCAAAACCGTCATGCACCATTTCGAGATCAAGGACTGAGCCATGAAAACGACCTACTTCGACGACGACGACACGCTGGTCATCCGCCTGTCCGACAAGCCCATCGTGCGCGAGGTCTCGCAGGACTGGAACACCCACATCAGCTACGCCGAGGACGGCACGGCGGTGGAAGTGGTGGTGCTCGAAGCGCGTGCGCGCGGCGCCCTGCCGATGGAAGTGGCGCATGCCGCAGCGCACTGATCTCCAACGCCACCGGCGAGTGCGATTCTCGGCCTTCAGCGGGCACCCAGTCAGCGGAGGCAGCTATTCTTTCAAGAGCGATCAGGATAAATTTTCATCCGACCCCGATTCCCCTCTAATTTTCATCTGACCCTATTTTTTCTTCCCTCATTTCCCGCAGCCTGAATTTCCCGGACAATACCTCATTGCTCAGCCCTCACCGCAAGGCGCCCATGTCCGCAACCGTTGAAGAACTCGCCACCCAGGCCAACGCCCTTTCGGCCGCTGATCGTGCCCGTCTGGTCGGCTTGCTGCTGGCCTCGCTGCCGGACGACGAAGACGCCGAAGCCGCCTGGGAACAAGAAATCCGGCAGCGCGTGGAAGCCATCGAGTCAGGCCACGCGCGCCTTGTTCCCGCGTCCGACGTGCATGCACAGGCCCGCAAGCTTTATCGGCAGTGAGGGCCGTGCGCTACCTCGGCGAAGCACGCGAGGAGTTTCTGCACGAAGTCCGGTACTTCTCGGCCATCAGCGCGCGCCTGGGTGAACAGTTCGACAAGGCGGTCCAGAAGGCAGAAACCCGCGCCGCCGCGCACCCGGAAATGGGTTCTCCCTACAGGAGGGGCACGCGCCGCGTCCTGACAGGAAAGTTCAAGTTCTCTCTCGTGTACCTGACGCGTCCCGATGAGATCGTCATCGTCGCCATGGCGGCGTTCGGCCGCAGGCCGGGCTATTGGCGCCACTGCCTCGGCGGCGACCGCTGATCGCACGAGGGCGCCAGCACCGGGAGCGCCACGGGGGCTGACACCGTATGGCTTTTGGAGCTGTTTCAGGCTCCAGCGCCCGCCCAGCAAGCAGCGGCAGCTATCTTTTCAGAAGCGATCAGAGGTAATTTTCATCTTGCTCTGGTTCTTCTACACCGCTGACACCAATGGAAAGTCATCAGGCTTGGGGAAAATCTTCATCTGACCCCGATTTTCTCCACCAGCGCCCGCCCAACCAGCGGTAGCAGCTATCGTTTCAGGAGAAATCGGAGAAGCCTTGATCCGCTCCCGACTGGCCCTCGGCATCCTGACGCACGGTGGGCAGTTGCTTCAGCAACTCCGGCAAGGCAGCCTGCACCGTGTCCCACACCACGTCGAGGTTGATGTCGAAATAGCCGTGGGCGATACGGTTGCGCATGCCGCGCATGCTGCGCCACGGCACCTGCGGGTGCGCCTGCGCGAACTCGGCATGCCCATCCATCACCTTGGTAACGGCTTCGCCAATGATGACGAGGGACATGATGACGGCCTGCTGGGTTCGCCTGTCGGCAAGAAAACCCTCTTTCGTCAAACCTTGCGCGAAGCCGCACGCCTCGCAAGCGGCCTGCCGCATGTGATCCAGATAGTCGATCAGGCGGCTATCGCTCACACCGGCCGCGCCTCCGCCAGCACCTTGGCCCTGAACTTCAGCGGCAGGTCGCCGGGTGTCAGCAGATCGACGCGCAGGCCCAGCAGCGCTTCCAGCTCGGCTTGCAGCCCCCCAAGGTCGAACAGCGTCGCGCCAGGCAGTGCATCGACCAGCAGGTCGATATCGCTGCCGTCGTGATCGGTGCCACGCGCCACCGAGCCGAAGACGCGCGGGTTCGCGCTGCGAAAGCGCTCCACCGCGTCACGCACCGCGCTTCGCTTCAAGTCAAGTGCAACAGATGGCCGCATGAGCCTATTGTCACCCAAACATGGAAATGCCCAATGTCCAAGCCCAGACCATGTGGCAAGCGCGCGCTGGCTGAGCCCCGTTCCCGGCGGCGCCCGTTGGGCATACAACTAATCTTCTTCTGACCCCGATTTCCGATTTCAGGCACCAGCGCGCACCCAGCAAGCGGTGGCAGCTATCTTTTCAGGAGTTATCAAGGAAAAATCTTCATCTGACCCTGATTTTCCCAAAAACCTCATCTGACCCCGATTCTTCACCTTGTTCCCGCGTCCGACGTGCATGCACAGGCCCGCAAGCTTTATCGGCAGTGAGGGCCGTGCGCTACCTCGGCGAAGCACGCGAGGAGTTTCTGCACGAAGTCCGGTACTTCTCGGCCGTCAGCGCGCGCCTGGGTGAACAGTTCGACAAGGCGGTCCAGAAGGCAGAAACCCGCGCCGCCGCGCACCCGGAAATGGGTTCTCCCTACAGGAGGGGCACGCGCCGCGTCCTGACAGGAAAGTTCAAGTTCTCTCTCGTGTACCTGACGCGTCCCGATGAGATCGTCATCGTCGCCATGGCGGCGTTCGGCCGCAGGCCGGGCTATTGGCGCCACCGCCTCGGCGGCGACCGCTGATCGCACGCGGGCACCAGCACGGGGAGCGCCACGGGGGCTGACACCGCCTGGCTTTTGGAGCCATTTCAGGCACCAGCGCGCACCCAGCAAGCGGTGGCAGCTATCTTTTCAGGAGTTATCAAGGAAAAATCTTCATCTGACCCTGATTTTCCTTCAGCCAGCCTTCTTTCGCGAAGGCTTACCAGGGTTGCGATAAGGCACTACTTCTTTCGCTTTTGATACCGCTCCATCGATCACACCAAATGCCTTCCTAGCTCCATCCTTCAGACCTTGCATATAAACAGCCTCCATCACCTGGGCAAGGCGTACGCCATGATAAATCGTCATATCCTCCGTGACCTCGGCTAGTGCCTTTGCGATCTTCGGGCTGGCATAAACCGCGACATCTTGCTTGCCAAGAGGAATGGTGTTCCGCACTTGGCGGGGCTTCCCTTTGGAACTCTTTGGCTCCCGGCTCTTATCTTCATTACTAGGCATTAATTTACCTCTTTCGTTAAAAATAAAAGCGGACTGTGCCTATTGGCCAGCCCGCTTCATAGGTTTATTGGAGTCAGAATCCGTCCGACTCCAATTCCTCAAGTCAGAAACCAATCATTGGCATTCTTTCGGTACCAAGCTGGTCTTGGTGACGTTCGAGGTGCAGGCCCAGGTAGCTTGAGCGGCTGCGGTATCGGCCGTGCGGGTCCAGGTGATGGTTTGTCCGTTCACCAGGGTGCTGCCAAGCATCGTGCACGCGATAGTGCCAGCGCCAGTCGCCGCGATGTTGACCGCAATTGCGCTGCAGCGCTTCGTGGAAGACGCCAGTCCCACGTCGGCAGCCGACGTAATAGCCGCAGTCAGACCAGCGGAGACCTTATCCTCGACATTCACCTTGCCGGGGGTGATTTCAGCCAGAGAGGCGGAAATTTGCGACTTGGCAACATAATCCTGATACGCCGGCAGTGCGATGGCCGCCAGAATACCAATGATCGCCACGACGATCATCAGTTCAATCAGGGTGAAACCGGCTTGAGCGCGGCGCAGAGCGGTGGATTTCATTTGACAGGACTCCTTTGAACTTGAATGAGAACTGGCGGTTGCCAGTCGGTTCAAATTCAGCAGTCGCCGTGCCAATGGTTTTCAGGGCGATTTCCGTGATGTATTTGGCATGCCCATCGTGGAATGATTCAAGCGCCGCCATGCCAGCCGCGCCGTGACACGGCATTCGGTGTGTCAAGAAACAGCGGGCGGTGGTTCACCGCATATTCCCCGCGCCCCTAGAATCATGCCGGAGCACAAAGGAAATCGGCATGGACATGATCAGTCTGGACGCGGCGGTGGCCCTCACGGGCATCAGCCGCAGCACGCTCTGGCGGCGGGTGACGGACGGGCGCATCGGCAAGGGCGGCAAGGACGCGCGCGGCCGCGCCACGCTGGCGCTGGCCGACGTGCTGCCATTAGTCAGCGTGCCGCTGGGGCCGGAGGATGTGCAGGTGCTGCTGCAAGCCGACGCCGGCGCGGCCGAGGCGCAGGCGGACCTGGGGGCGCTGTGCTACGTGGCGGGGGCCGAAAAGGCGGCGCTGTACTGGCTGAACGAGGCCGCCGCGCAAGGCCACGCGGACGCGATGCACTGGCTGGGCATCGCCCACTACGCAGGCTCGGGGGGGGGGGGGGGGGGGGGGGGCGAGAGTTTACGCGAGCGCGAGCGGCAGGACAACCTGGCCATCATGTGGATCGCCCGGGCGGCGGCGCTGGGGCACCCGCTGGCGCAGCGGCAGATGGCGGGGCTGCGGGGGCGCGGCGGGCGGGGTTGAGGGCGGCTGCGCGCTCAGGCAGCGGCTTGCAGCGGGCGCACAGGGGGTTGGGGGTGCTGCATGGCGCACCACAGGTCGTAATTGGCCTGCAGATTGGTCCAGAACCGGGCCGTGCTGACGCCGGCTTTTTCCAGCCGCAGCGCCAGATCGGGGCTGATGCCGGCCTTGCCGTTGAGTACGCGCGACAAGGCCACGCGCGACATGGCCAGCCGGGCAGCGGCTTCGGTGACGGACAGATCCAAGGGTTCGAAAACCATGTCCTTGAGCAATTCGCCGGGATGAGGGTGGGTGTGAATCATGGCCTTGGCTTTTGTCAGTGGTAGTCCTGGTAATCGACCAGTTCGACGTCGGTGCCAACGAATGCGAAGGTGACGCGCCAGTTGCCGTTGACCCAGACTGACCAGTGTCCTTTCAGGTCGCCCTTGAGAGCGTGGAGGCGCAGGGCGGGCACGCTCAGTTGCCGCGGCTCGGTGGCTGCTTCTAGCATCGCCAGAATCATGCCCAACTTACGCGCATGTACGGCCTGTATGCCCTTGGTGGTGCCGGTGCGGTAGAAGGCTTCGAGCCCCTTATGGCGGAAACCGACGATCATGACGTGATTGTATCTCGGTACGATACAGAGCGCGACCGGCGGCGAGAAAAATGCCCACCCTGCCGCGCCAGCGTGCCGCCGCGTCACCCAAGCGCATATTCGCGCGCGCCGTGGCGTGCTACCTTGCCGCGCGTCAATTTCCCCAATGCATCGTGAAAGGAACCCTCATGAACAAGATCGCCATTTCCACCCTGCTGGCCGGCCTGTGCGGGTTGAGCGGCCTGGTCGCGCACGCCGCCGGGCTGGGAGACGTGCTCAGGAGCAAGGCGGGCGGCGGCGCGGAGATGTCGGCGCTGTCGGCGGCGGGGCTGACGAGCTCGGGCACGGCGGGCAACGCGGCGGGCGTGATCACCTACTGCGTGAAGAACAACTACCTGAACGCCAACAAGGCCGCGCAGGTCAAGGACCAGTTGCTGGGCAAGATGGGCCTGGGCCAGAAGGAAGAACCCAAGGACGAGGGCTACCTGAGCGGCCTGTCGGGCATGGTGAAGGGATCGGGCGGCCAGACCTTCAGCCTCGGTAAGGTCAAGGGCAAGCTGAAGGAAAAAGCCTGCGACTTCGTGCTGGACAACGCCAAGTCGCTGCTTTGAAACAGCCGCGCGAGCCAGAACCGACTAGACTGCCCCCATGGAAAACATTGAGAACCTGTTGCTGGAGCACCTGAAGCGCTTTCAGGAAGCGCAGGTGCGTGTGGAACGCAAGCTGGAGGAAATCACGCGGCGGCTGTCGAATCTCGAAGCCGGGCAAGGCTCGCTGATCCAGCACATCGGGCACATGGCAAGTTCGATAGCGCAAGGACAGGTGCAGGCCGATCACTTCGACCAGCGCCTGGAGCGCATAGAGCGGCGGCTGGAAATCAGCGGCTGACGGAAACCGCCCTGGGGCGGTTTCTTTTTGTCCGAAGCGGCCCTACGCCGTCGGCAAGGAACCGCGCCGATAATCGCCGGCCATGAACCCCCTGCTCTCCCGGTTGCAGCCTTACCCGTTCGAGCGGCTGCGCAAACTGATGGCGGATGTCACGCCCAACCCCGCCCTGCGCCCCATCAGCCTGGGCATCGGCGAGCCCAAGCACCCCACGCCGCGCTTCATCCAGGACGCGCTGGCGGCCGACCTGCCGACCGGCCTGGCCGGCTACCCGCCCACCGCCGGCGCGCCCGCGCTGCGCGCGGCCTGCGCCGGCTGGCTGCAACGGCGCTACGGCGTGGCGGTGGACGCGGACACGCAGGTGCTGCCGGTGCTGGGATCGCGCGAGGCGCTGTTCGCGCTGGCGCAGACGGTGATCGACCCGACGCGGGCTGGCGCCACCGTGGTCTGCCCCAACCCGTTCTATCAAATCTACGAGGGCGCGGCGCTGCTGGCGGGCGCCCAGGCGCACTACGTGGCGAGCGACCCGGCGCGCAACTTCGCGCCGCGCTGGGATTTGGTGCCTGACGAGGTGTGGGCGCGCACGCAACTGGTCTACGTCTGCTCGCCCGGCAACCCGACGGGCGCGGTGATGCCGCTGGACGAATGGCGGCTGCTGTTCGAGCTGAGCGACCGGCACGGCTTCGTCATTGCGTCCGACGAGTGCTACAGCGAGATCTACTTCCGTGACGAGCCTCCGCTGGGTGGCCTGGAGGCGGCGCACAAGCTGGGCCGCGGCGACTTCCGCCGCCTGGTCATGCTGACCAGCCTGTCCAAGCGCAGCAACGTGCCGGGCATGCGCTCGGGCTTCGTGGCGGGGGATGCGGCCCTCATCAAGCAATTTCTGCTCTACCGCACCTACCACGGCAGCGCCATGAGCCCGGTGGTGGCGGCGGCCAGCATCGCCGCCTGGGACGACGAGGCGCACGTGCAGGACAACCGGCGCCAGTACCGCGAGAAGTTCGCCGCCGTCACGCCGCTGCTGTCGCGGGTGATGGACGTGAAGCTGCCCGACGCCGCCTTCTACCTGTGGGCTGGCGTGCCGCCAGCGTGGAAAAGTAGCGATACCGGCTTCGCCCGGGAGCTGCTCGCTCAATACAATGTAACGGTGCTGCCCGGCAGCTACCTGGCGCGCGAGGCGGGCGGCGTCAACCCCGGCCAGGGCCGCGTGCGCATGGCCCTGGTGGCCGACACCGCCGAATGCGTGGAGGCCGCCGGGCGCATCGCCGAGTTCATCCAATCCAAGACCTGACCCTTTTCTTCATGACCCAACAACTGCAACAGATCATCGACACCGCCTGGGACAGCCGCGCCGACATCTCTCCCACGGCCGCGCCCAGGGAAGTGGCCGAGGCGGTCGAGCACGTCATCGCCGACCTCAACGCCGGCCGCCTGCGCGTGGCCACGCGCGAGGGCGTGGGCCGGTGGACGGTGCACCAGTGGGTCAAGAAGGCGGTGCTGCTGTCCTTCCGCCTGCGCGACAACGAATGCATCCGCGCCGGCGAGCTGGGCTTCTTCGACAAGGTGCCCACCAAGTTCGCCGACCTGAGCGAGGCCGAGCTGCGCGCCAGCGGCGTGCGCGTGGTGCCGCCGGCGGTGGCGCGGCGCGGCAGCTTCGTCGCCAGGGGCGCGGTGCTGATGCCCAGCTACGTCAACATCGGCGCCTACGTCGATGAAGGCACGATGGTCGATACCTGGGCCACCGTCGGCTCCTGCGCGCAGGTGGGCAAGAACGTGCACCTCTCGGGCGGCGTGGGCCTGGGGGGCGTGCTGGAGCCTTTGCAGGCCAACCCGACCATCATCGAGGACAACTGCTTCATCGGCGCGCGCTCGGAGGTGGTCGAGGGCGTGATCGTGGAAGAGAACTCGGTGCTGGGCATGGGCGTGTACATCGGCCAGAGCACCCCGCTGTTCAACCGCGAGACGGGCGAGATCAGCTACGGCCGCGTGCCCTCGGGCAGCGTGGTGGTCAGCGGCAACCTGCCCAAGCAGACCAAGGACGGCCAGCCCTACAGCATGTACGCCGCCATCATCGTCAAGACGGTGGACGCGCAGACCCGCAGCAAGACCAGCATCAACGACCTGCTGCGCCCCTGACCCCCCACCGCACTGGACACACGCCATGAGCGCACAACCCGCCCCGCCCACCACCATGATGGAGCGCATCCTCCACCTGATGGCGGACAAGAAAGCCTCGGACGTGTACCTCTCGTCGCACGCGCCGGCCACCATCAAGATCAACGGCCAGTGCGTGCCCATCAACAGCGCGCCGCTGCCGCCCGACGCGGTGATGAACCTGCTGATCGACGTGGTGCCCCCCAACCGCATCGAGGAGCTGCGCGAGACGGGCGAGCTGAACATGGCCATCCCGATGTACGGCGTGGGCAACTTCCGCCTGTCGGCCATGCGCCAGCGCGGCACCTACGCGGCGGTGGTGCGCTTCATCAGCCCCGACATCCCGACGCTGGACTCGCTCCACCTGCCCGACATCCTGCAGCACCTGGTGATGGAAAAGCGCGGCCTGATCCTGATGGTGGGCGCCACCGGCGCCGGCAAGTCCACCACGCTGGCCGCCATGCTGGACCACCGCAACAGGAACGCGCCCGGGCACATCCTGACCATCGAGGACCCGATCGAATACGTCTTCACCAACCGCCGCTCCATCGTCAACCAGCGCGAGGTCGGCACCGACACCTCGGCCCTGCACGTGGGCCTGAAGAACGCGCTGCGCCAGGCGCCCGACGTGATCATGATCGGCGAGATCCGCGACCGCGAGACCATGTCCGCCGCCATCGCCTACGCGCAGTCGGGCCACCTGTGCCTGGCCACGCTGCACGCCAACAACAGCTACCAGGCGCTCAACCGGGTGCTCAGCTTCTACCCCGTCGAGGTGCGCCCCACGCTGCTGGGCGATTTGGCGGCGGCGCTCAAGTCGGTCGTCTCGCAGCGCCTGATCCGCACCGTGGAGGGCGGCCGCGTGCCGGCGGTGGAGGTGATGCTGAACACCAAGCTGGTGTCCGAGCTGATCGAGAAGAGCGACTTCACCGGCGTGAAGGAGGCCATGGACAACTCCATCGCCGAGGGCTCGCAGACCTTCGAGGAAGACCTGGCGCGCCTGATCGTCTCCGGCCGCATCGACCGCAAGGAGGGCCTGGCCAACGCCGACTCGCCCACCAACCTGCTGTGGCGCCTGCAGAACGACGTCGAGCGCTACAACGCCAACAGCGCGCAGGCCGAGGAGGACAAGCTCGGCGACGAGCCCTCGTTCACCGAGATCACGCTCGACGTGCGCCCCAGCGGCTTCGGCGGGTTCGCGCGCTCGGGCTTCGGCCACAGCGGCTTCCGCAACTCGGGCTTCCAGGATTCCAAGGTGGGCGGCTTCGCGGACTCGCGCATCGGCGGCGCATGAGCACCGCTCGGCCGCGCGAAGGCGATTCCATCACCCCGACCCGCCAACTGGCCGAGGCGCTGATCGCCCGGCCGTCCGTCACGCCGCACGATGCCGGCTGCATCGACCTCATCGCCGCGCGCCTCGCGCCGCTGGGCTTCGCCAGCGAGGTCATCGACAGCGGGCCGCCGGACTTCCGCGTCCACAATTTATGGTCAATTCGGGCTCCAGCGCTTGCTGGGCAATCGCCGGCAGCTATTAAAACCGTAGTATTCGCCGGCCACACCGACGTCGTGCCCACCGGCCCGCTGGAGCGCTGGACGAGCGATCCGTTCACCCCCACCGAGCGCGACGGCAATCTCTACGGCCGCGGCGCCAGCGACATGAAGACCTCCATCGCGGCCTTCGTCGTGGCGGTGGAGGAGTTCCTGGCCGCCCGGCCCGGCGCGCCCCTGGCCATCGCCCTGCTGCTGACCAGCGACGAGGAAGGCCCCGCCCTCGACGGCACCGTGGTCGTGTGCGAGCGGCTCAAGGCGCGCGGCCAGCGGCTCGACTGGTGCATCGTCGGCGAGCCCACGGCCGTCGAGCGCATCGGCGACATGATCAAGAACGGGCGGCGCGGCACGCTGTCGGGCAGGCTCACCGTCAAAGGCATCCAGGGCCACATCGCCTACCCGCACCTGGCGAAGAACCCCATCCACGACCTGGCGCCCGCGCTGGCCGAGCTGGTCGCCATCGAGTGGGACCGGGGCAATGCCTTCTTCCCGCCCACGAGCTGGCAGGTCAGCAACGTGCACGGCGGCACCGGCGCCAGCAACATCATTCCGGGCGAGGTGGTGGTGGATTTCAACTTCCGCTTCTGCACCGAGTCCACGCCCGAAAGCCTGCAACAGCGGCTGGAGGCGGTGCTGCGCAAGCACGGCCTCGACTACGACCTGAAGTGGACGCTGGGCGGCCGCCCCTTCCTCACCACGCCCGGCCCGCTGGTGCAGGCGGTGCAGGCCGCCATCCGCGCCGAGACCGGCATCGACACCGAGCTGTCCACCACCGGCGGCACCAGCGACGGCCGCTTCATCGCCCAGATCTGCCCCGAAGTGATCGAGCTGGGCCCGCCCAACGCCAGCATCCACAAGATCGACGAGCACATCGCCGTGGCCGACATCGAGCCGCTGAAGAACATCTACCGCCGCGTGCTGGAAAACCTGAGCGCCGTGAAATGACCCACCCCCAGGTCTCCACGCGCTGCGCGCTGTTGCGCCTCCCCCCTCAAGGGGGCGCGCCCGCTGACCGGGGGAACCCCGGCCAGGAGCGCACTGGCATGGCCTGCTCCGCGGCCTTTGGGCTCTTGGAATTTGATGCGATGCAGGTGGTATGCAGCGCCATCTACCATTGACATGACCTTTGGCGAAGCGCTGGCCGACGCCGAGCGGCAGTTGCGGGCCGCCGGCGTCGCCTTCGGCCACGGCACCACCAACGCCCGCGACGAAGCCGCCTGGCTGCTGCTGCACGCGCTGGGCCTGCCGCTGGACACCGACCTGGGCGATAAATATTGGTCGAATCGGCCTCTAGCACCCGCCCAGCAAGCGCTGGCAGCTACGATTTTGAAAGCGCGCATCGAGCAGCGCCAGCCCACAGCCTACCTCACGCGCGAGGCCTGGCTGCAAGGCGTGCCCTTCTACGTGGACGAGCGCGCCATCGTCCCGCGCAGCCTGATCGCCGAATGCATCGCCGATGGCAGCATCGACCCCTGGCTGACCGAGCGCACCCACAGCGTGCTCGACCTGTGCACCGGCAACGGCAGCCTCGCCTGCCTGGCCGCGATGGCCTGGCCCGACGTGCGCGTAACAGGCGCCGACATCTCGCCCGACGCCCTGGCCGTGGCGCGCATCAACGTCGAGCGGCACGGCTTGCAGGACCGCATCGCTCTGGTCGAGAGCGACGGCCTGGCCGCCTGCCCCGGCCCGTGGGACCTGATCCTGTGCAACCCGCCCTACGTCAACTCGGGCAGCATGGCCGCGCTGCCGCCCGAGTTCCGCGCCGAGCCCGCGCTGGCGCTGGACGGCGGCGCCGACGGCATGGACTTCATCCGCCCGCTCCTGCGCGAACTGCCCGCGCGCCTGTCCGCCGACGGCGTGCTGGTGCTGGAGATCGGCCACGAGCGCGCCCACTTCGAGGCCGCCTTCCCGCGCCTGCACCCCGTGTGGCTGGACACCAGCGCCGGCGGCGACCAGGTGCTGCTGCTCACGCGCGAGGCGCTGGAGTGCCTTGGCTAGCACCCTCACCGGGACAGGCTCAGGAGAGAAAAGTCTTTACAAATCAATAAGTTAATGAGTAAAACTATGCTCAGCCGCCCGCATTGACGCGCTCGGATTCAGCCCTGATGCGATGGCGCAGCGCCGAGCCGAATTGCTGGCGCTGATTCGCCAGACCGTTCCCGAAGTCGCCAGCGACAACCAGATCGACCTTGAGCGGCTCAAGGATGCCTACGACTGTGTGTTGAGTGACAGCGATGTGGAAAGCCGCTTCGCGCAGGATTGCTCCAACGATGAGCGCGTGCGGTTTTTCTTCAAGCTGCCGGGTAAGTTCAGGATCGACACGCCGCTGGGCACCTACAACCCGGATTGGGCGGTGGTGTTCGAGAACGATGCGCGGGTGTATTTCGTCGCCGAAACCAAGTCCAGCACGGTGGAGGCTGACCGGCTGCGTGATGAGAACCTGAAGATCGAATGCGGACGCAGGCATTTCGCGCTGGCGCAGGATGTGGAATGCAAGGTAGCCACCTCGTTGCAGGAACTGACAGCGCCCTGACTGCCACCTTATTCCGCCAGATGAGCGGCCAAATCCATGCTGTCGTGCAGCAAGCGCAATACGTCAATGGTCTGCGGGTCACCGATACGAAAAACGATGAAGTGGCGGCCTTTGCGCTCGTTGCATGCAACGTGCAGGGTATGGATGCCGTTGCCGAGGTCATCACGCTTTTTGATGCCCACACTATCTGGGCCATTGCGCAAGGCAGCAAGCGCCAGCGCGATGGTTTCGGCGTAAGTTCCAGCCTGATCAGGGCCAAAGTGTTTGATGGTCCAGCGGATGATGGCCGTGCGATCTTGTCTGGCGGGTTGGGTTTGCCTGACTTTCCACGCGCCACTCATGCGTTGATCTCGGCTCTCGCTTCGGCGATGAGGCTCGCGGCCTCCGCTCTGAAATCATCCGCCAGGGCCTGGGCACTTTCAAACTCCGTGAAATCACCCGCCTCGATGGCGTGAATGCCCACCTGAACGGCAGTGCGCAGGGCTTCCAACTTGGCGGCATGTGCGGCGCGGCGTTCTTCCACCAGCCGCAAGCCTTCGCGCAGCACTTCGCTGGCGTTCTGGTATTCCCCGCCGACGACCAGTTGCTCGATGAAGGCCGCCTGACGGTCGGTGATGACGACATTGCGTGTCGGCATGTTCTTTACTCCCGCTGAGTCGATGGCAGATTATGCCAATGATGTCAGTGTCGCCCAGTCCCAGGTGCTGCTGCTCACGCGCGAGGCGCTGACGGGCGCTGCCTGAAGATTCGCATCACTCTGGTGCGCACCACCCTCGAAACAGCCCGGAGTTGGTGCGCCAAGCTGGCACGGCCATTGCATTTAGCCAGGGCATGCCAGATGCCACGCTCTCCCCCGCCGCCATCGAAGTTGTCGCGCTGACCAAGCGCTACGCCCAGGGCCGTCCGGCGGTGGACGGCATCGACCTGCGCATCGACGGCGGCAGCTACTGCTGCCTGCTGGGCCCCTCGGGCTGCGGCAAGAGCACCACGCTGCGCATGATCGCGGGGCACGAATCGGTGACCAGCGGCGACGTGCTGCTGGACGACCGCAACATCACCGACCTGCCCGCCGCCGAGCGCGGCACGGCCATGATGTTCCAGAGCTTCGCGCTGTTCCCGCACCTCTCGGCGCTGGACAACGTGGCCTTCAGCCTGAAGATGAAGGGCATTGCCAAGGCCGAGCGCCACCGCCGCGCGCAGGATCTGCTGGAGCGCGTGGCCATGGGCCACCTGGCGCAGCGCAAGCCGGCCGAGATGTCGGGTGGCCAGCAGCAGCGCGTGGCGCTGGCGCGCGCGCTCATCACCCAGCCGCGCGTGCTGCTGCTGGACGAGCCGCTGTCGGCGCTCGACCCGTTCCTGCGCATCCAGATGCGCGCCGAGCTGCGCCGCTGGCAGAAGGAGCTGGGCCTGACCTTCATCCACGTCACCCACAGCCAGGAAGAGGCGATGGCGCTGGCCGACACCATGGTGGTGATGAACCACGGCGTGATCGAGCAGGCCGGCCCGCCGCGCGAGGTCTACAACCACCCCGTCAACGAATTCGTGGCGCGTTTCATGGGCGGGCACAACGTGATCGACACGCCCGCCGGCAAGGTCGGCGTGCGCACCGACCATGTGCAGGTGCTGCCCCCCGGGCACGCGGCCACGGGCGAGGCGGCCAGCCTGCCCGCCGTGGTGACCGACGTGGAATACCAGGGCACCTACGTGCTGCTGGGCCTGCAGAAGGCGGGTGCCGCGCTGGCCGCGCACGCCACGGCGGAGTACGCCGCCATGCTGCCCGAATCCACCTATGCCGCCCAGCCCTTCCAGGTGGGCGAGTCCGTGCAGATGTGCTGGGCGCCGCAGCGCGCGCACGCGCTGGCCTGACGTTCCCTTTTCTTCACCCAAGGAGTCTTTCCGATGAACGAAACCGAACTCTCCCTCCACCGCCGCACGCTGCTCAAGGGCACGGCGGGCATCCTGGCCACGGGCCTCGCGCCCTTCGTGCACGCGCAGGACAAGGTCGTGCTGCGCTACCTGGGCACGGCCACCAACCAGGACAAGGCCATCGCCGACAAGTTCGAGAAGGACACGGGCATCAAGATCCAGTACGTGGCCGTGACCACGGACGACGTGACCAAGCGCGCCGTCACCGCGCCCAACAGCTTCGACCTGATCGACACTGAATATTTCTCGCTCAAGAAGATCGTGCCCACGGGCAACCTCAAGGGCATCGACGTCAAGCGCGTGAAGAACGCCGGCAAGATCACCTCGCTGTTCACCGAAGGCACCGTGGCCGGCAAGGCCGTGGGCGACCAGGGCATGGCGCCCAAGAAGGTGATGTACCTGCAGGCCGAGCGCAGCAAGGCGTTCTCGAAGGCGCCCACCGGCTGGATGACGCTGATCCCCACCACCTACAACGCCGACACGCTGGGCATCCGCCCCGACCTGATCAAGCGCCCCATCGAGAGCTGGGCCGAGCTGCTCAACCCCGAGTTCAAGGGCAAGGCCGCGATCCTGAACATCCCCTCCATCGGCATCATGGACGCGGCGATGGCCGTGGAAGCCAAGGGCATCCACAAATACGCCGACAAGGGCAACATGACCAAGGCCGAGATCGACCTGACGATCAAGGCACTGATCGACGCCAAGAAGGCCGGCCAGTTCCGCGCGCTGTGGAAGGACTTCAACGAGTCGGTCAACCTCATGGCCTCGGGCGAGGTGGTGATCCAGTCGATGTGGAGCCCCGCCGTCACCGCCGTGCGCAGCAAGGGCATCGACTGCGTGTTCCAGCCGCTCAAGGAAGGCTATCGCGCCTGGGCCTCGGGCTTCGGGCTGCCCGCCACGCTCTCGGGCAAGAAGCTGGACGCGGCCTACGAGTTCATCAACTGGTTCCTCGACGGCTGGGCTGGCGCCTACCTCAACCGCCAGGGCTACTACAGTGCCGTGCTGGAGACGGCCAAGGCCCACATGGAGCCCTACGAGTGGGCCTACTGGATGGAAGGCAAGCCCGCCGCGCAGGACATCAAGAGCCCGCAGGGCGCGGTGATCGCCAAGGCCGGCAGCGTGCGCGACGGCGGCAGCTACGAGCAGCGCATGGGCGGCATCGCCTGCTGGAACGCGCTCATGGACGAGAACGAGTACATGGTGCGCAAGTGGAACGAGTTCGTGGCCGCATGACGCACGGATGAATGCCATGAACACCGCCGCTCCAACCCAGCAAGGCATCGCCGCCTGGTGGCAGGCGCTGCCGCTCACGGCGGTGTTCGCGCTGTTCTTCATCGTCCCGCTGGGGCTGATCGCCATGGTCAGCCTGTGGAACTTCAACGACTACGAGCTGCTGCCCGCCTTCAGCCCCCGGAACTACCTGACGGTGTTCGAGGGCTGCGGCAACCTGGCCGAGCCCTGCGTCACGTTCAAGACCTACCTGTCCACCCTCAAGTTCAGCCTGCTGGTATGGGCCATCACGCTGGTGCTGGGCTTCGCGGTGGCGTACTTCCTGGCGTTCCACGTGCGCTCCTCCAGCATGCAGACGCTGCTGTTCGTGCTCTGCACGGTGCCGTTCTGGACGTCCAACGTCATCCGCATGATCTCGTGGGTGCCGCTCTTGGGCCGCAACGGCCTGGTGAACCAGACGCTGCAGGATCTGCACCTGATCGACACGCCCATCGAGTGGCTGCTGTTCTCCGACTTCTCGGTGGTGCTGGCCTTCGTGCACCTCTACACCATGTTCATGATCGTGCCCATCTTCAACAGCATGATGCGCATCGACCGCAGCCTGATCGAGGCCGCCGCCGACAGCGGCGCGAGCGGCTGGCAGACGCTGTGGAACGTGATCGTGCCGCTGTCCAAGACCGGCATCATCATCGGCTCGATCTTCGTCATCACCATCGTCATGGGCGACTTCGTCACCATCGGCGTGATGGGCGGGCAGCAGATCGCCTCGGTCGGCAAGATCATCCAGGTGCAGACCTCGTACCTGCAATTCCCGCTCGCGGCGGCCAACGCGGTCATTCTGCTGACCGTGGTGCTGATGATCATCTGGGGCCTCACGCGCCTCGTCGATATCCGCAAGGAGCTGTGAGCCATGCGTGTGCGTGAACCCCGCCCCGCCAGCTTCTGGCCGCTCGCCATCGTCTTCGCGCTGTTCGTGCTGTTCATGTACGGGCCGATGGCGGTGATCTTCGTGCTCAGCTTCCAGGGGCCGGAAGGCGGCCTCACCTTCCCGATGCGCGGCGTGTCGCTGCACTGGTTCCGGCAACTGGCAGAGGGGCTGGGCACGGTGGACATCGCCGCCGCGCTGCGGCGCTCGCTGGGGCTGGGCCTCGCGGTGATGGCCTGCACCGTCGTCTTCTCGGTACTCGCGGGCCTGGCCTTCCGCAAGAAGCTGGCGGGCGCGGGCACGCTGTTCTACGTGGTGGTGGCCAGCCTCATCATGCCGTCCATCATCGTCTCGCTGGGCATCGGACTGGAATTCCGGCTGCTCGATACCGGCGTCAAGGCGCTGCTGGAGCGCATGGGCTGGCAGGACCAGCTCGACAACTACGGCACCGCCCTGGGCCTGTTCACCTCCGCGCTGGGCGCGCACCTGACGTGGACGCTGCCCTTCGGCCTGCTCATCATGTTCGCGGTGTTCAACCGCTTCAACCCGGCCTACGAAGAGGCCGCGCGCGACCTGGGCGCCACGCCGTGGCAGACCTTCCGCCACGTGGTGCTGCCGCTGATCGCGCCCTCGGTCGTGGGCATCGGCATGTTCGGCTTCACGCTGAGCTGGGACGAGATCGCGCGCACCTCGCAGGCCATCGGCGACGTGAACACGCTGCCGCTCGAACTGCAAGGACTGACCAGCACCGTCACCACGCCCGCCATCTATGCGCTGGGCACGGTGACGACGGTGGTGTCCTTCGTCGTCATCGGAGTGGCGCTGGCGCTGGGCGGCGCCTTGAGCCGGCGCAAGGGCGCGGCTTGAGGACCTTGCTCGTCATCAACCCCAACACCTCGGCGCACGTCAGCGCCCTGCTGCAACGGCACGTGCAGGCCGCCGCCGGCTCCGGGGTGAGCGTGCGCACCGTCACCGCCCGCTTCGGCGCGCCCTACATCGCCTGCGAGGCCAGCTACGCCGTGGCCGCGCACGCCACGCTGGACGCCTGGGCGGCGGCGCTCGCCGGCGGCGCGCCCGCGCCCGACGCCGTGCTGGTGGGCTGCTTCGGCGACCCGGGCCTGTTCGCCCTGCGCGAGTGCAGCCCCGTGCCGGTCACCGGCCTGGCCGAGGCCGCCTTCGCCACGGCGGCGCGCCATGGGCGCTTCGGCGTCGTGACCGGCGGCGAGCGCTGGCGGCCCATGCTCCAGCGGCTGGCGCAGGCGCTGGGCCTCGGCGAACGGCTGGCGGGCATCCACACCGTCGCGCCGACGGGCGCCCAGCTCGCGGCCGACCCCGCCGCCGCGCAAAGGCTGCTGGCCCAGGCCTGCCGCGACGCGGCGCGGCAAATGCAGCTGCAGGCCGTCATCCTGGGCGGCGCGGGACTGGCCGGCATGGCCGCCGCCATCCAGCCCGAGGTGGACGTGCCGGTGATCGACAGCGTGATGGCCGGCGCGCACGAGGCGCTGCACGCCATGGCGCCCGCGCCACGGCGCGAGCGGCCGGGCTGCGACGTGCCATGGGCCGGCGTGTCGCGCGAGCTGGCGGCGCTGGGCTTGCCCACGCCGGGCTGAAACCGGCGGCACCCGATAATCCCGGGCTGCCCATGATCCAACTGCAAGACGTCACCCTGCGCCGCGGCGCCAAGCTGCTGCTCGACGGCGCCAGCGCCACCATTCACCCTGGCGAGAAGGTCGGCCTGGTGGGCCGCAACGGCGCCGGCAAGTCCACTCTGTTCGCCCTGCTGGACGGCTCGCTGCACGAGGACGGCGGCGACTTCAGCCTGCCGCGCGGCTGGCGCATTGCCCAGGTGGCGCAGCATATGCCCGAGACCGCCGAGCCGGCCACCGATTTCGTGCTTTCGGGCGACCAGCGCTTGCTGGACCTGCGCCAGCAGCTATCGAATGCAGAGCAGTCGGGCGACGGCCTGGCCATCGCCCAGGCGCACAGCGACCTGCAGGACGCCGGCGCGCACGACGCCCGCGCGCGCGCCGAGGCGCTGATCCTGGGCCTGGGCTTCACGCCCGAGCAGCTGGCCCAGCCCGTGGGCAGCTTCTCGGGCGGCTGGCGCATGCGCCTGCAACTGGCGCGCGCGCTGATGGCGCCCAGCGACCTGCTGCTGCTCGACGAGCCCACCAACCACCTCGACCTGGACGCGCTGGTATGGCTGGAAGGCTGGCTGGCGCGCTACCCCGGCACGCTGATCGTCATCAGCCATGACCGCGACTTCCTGGATGCGGTGACGCGCGTCACCCTGCACATCGAGACCGGGCGCCTCGCGCGCTACGGCGGCAACTACAGCGCCTTCGAGGAGCTGCGCGCCGGGCAATTGGCCTTGCAGCAAGCAGCCTACGCCAAGCAGCAGGACAAGATCGCACACCTGCAGAAGTTCATCGACCGCTTCAAGGCCAAGGCCACCAAGGCGCGCCAGGCGCAGAGCCGCGTGAAGGCGCTGGAGCGCATGGAAAAGATCGCCCCGGTGCTGGCGGACGCCGAGTTCCAGTTCGAGTTCCGCGAGCCCGCCAGCCTGCCCAACCCCATGCTGTCGGTGCAGGACGGGCGCTTCGGCTACCAGGACGACGCCGGCGCCGAGAAGACCATCCTCAGCGGCGTGGACCGCACCGTGCTCGCCGGCCAGCGCATCGGCATCCTGGGTGCCAACGGCCAAGGCAAGTCCACCTTCGTCAAGACCGTTGCGCGCGCGCTGCCGCTGCTGGGCGGGCGCCTGACCGAAGGCAAGGGCCTTTCCATCGGCTACTTCGCCCAGCAGGAGCTGGACGTGCTGCGCCCGCAAGACACGCCGCTGGAGCACATGGTGCGCCTGGCGCGCGAGACCGGCCAGGCCGACGCCGAGGCCGCGCGCGAGCAGCAGCTGCGCAACTTCCTGGGCATGTTCCACTTCCCCGGCGAGATGGCGGCGCAGCCCGTGGGCCGCTTCAGCGGCGGCGAGAAGGCGCGCCTGGTGCTGGCCATGCTGGTCTGGCAGCGCCCCAACCTGCTGCTGCTGGACGAGCCCACCAACCACCTGGATCTCGCCACGCGCCAGGCGCTGGCCGTGGCCCTGAACGAGTTCGAGGGCACGCTGATGCTGGTCAGCCACGACCGCGCGCTGCTGCGCAGCGTGTGCGACGAGTTCTGGCTGGTCGGCCGCGGCCGCGTGGCGCCCTTCGACGGCGACCTGGAGGATTACCAGCGCTACCTGCTGGACGAAGCGCGGCGCCTGCGCGAAACTGCCGGCGCTACCAAAACAGAAGCTGCCAGCGCTTTCCTGGCGGGCTCCGCAGGCCAAAATAACTCGAAAACCGCGCCCAACCCCGCCGAGCAGCGCCGCCTGGAAGCGCAGCGCCGGCAGCAGTTGGCCGAGCGCTCGCGGCCGCTCAAGCGCGCGCTGGAGCACGCCGAGCGCCGCATGCAGCAGCTCGGCGACGAGCGCGGCGCGCTGGAGCAGCGCCTGGCGACCCCATTGGCGCCGCCCGACATCGCCGAAGCCGGCCGGCGGCTGAAGGCGGTGGGCGACGAGATGGCCGCGCTGGAAGACGAATGGCTGCGCCTGTCGGGCGAGATCGAGGCCATCGCCGGCGCGTAGGCCAAGACCCCGAAATCAGCCGCGTGGCGGCCGTGGTCATGTTTCCGCGCTACAGTCCCGCCGTCATCAACCTATCCGGGAAGGAAATAACGCCATGGGCATTATCGTCACCATCATCGTCGGCTTCATCGTGGGCCTGATCGCGCGCGCCATCATGCCGGGCGACCAGAAGATGGGCTTCATCATGACCACCATCCTGGGCATCGTCGGCGCCCTGCTGGCCAGCTACGGCGGCGCCGCGCTGGGCCTGTACGCGGAAGGCACGCCGGCCGGCTGGATCGCCTCGGTGGTCGGCGCGCTGATCGTGCTGTTCCTCTACGGCCTGGCCACCAAGAAGCGCTGAGCCGCTCCAGGAGCGCCCGCTCAGGGGCGCTTGCCGCCCTGCCCTTCGAACCAGCGCGCCACCAGCGCGCGCTCGTCGTCGGTCATCTGCGTCGCGTTCGACAGCGGCATCTGCCGGGTGAGCACCACCTGCTGGTAGATCTGCTGCGCGTGCGCATTCGCTTGCTCGGGCGAATCGACGCGGATGCCCTTCTGCTGCACGGCCTCGCCGTGGCAGATGGCGCAGCGCTGCGCCAGCACCGGCTGGATCCGGGCGTAGTCCACCGTCTCAGGCATGGCGGCGGAGGGGGCGCTGGGCGCCGGCTTGAGCCAGGCGATCATGCCCAGCAGGATCGCCACGCCGGCGGCCGCGAACGGCCACGGATTGCGCGCGCGGCCCAGGTGCCAGCCGTGCCGCTGCACGAAGAACTGGCGGATCAGCGCGCCGGCCAGCATCAGCAGCAGCAGCACCGCCCAGCGCTGCGGATGGCTGTAGAGAAAGCTGTAGTGGTTGCTGAGCATGGCGATCAGCACCGGCAGCGTGAAGTAGGTGTTGTGCACGCTGCGCTGCTTGCCGCGCTTGCCGTGGATGGCCAGGCCATCGGCGTCGCAGGGCTGGCCGCCGGTCATGGCGGCCACCACCTTGCGCTGGCCGGGGATGATCCAGAAGAACACGTTGGCGCTCATGGTGGTGGCCAGCATGGCGCCGATGATCAGGAACGCCGCCCGCCCCGAGAACAGCTGGCAGGCCAGCCAGGTCGCCGCCGCCACCACCACGATCAGCAGCGCCGCCACGATGCGCTCGCCGTTCCGGCGGAAGCCGAAGGCCCTGCAGATGGCGTCGTAGACGAACCAGAACACCACCAGGAAGCCCACCGCCGCGAAGCCCGCGGCCATCGGCGACCAGTCGAGCACCTGCTTGTCGATCAGGAACGCGCTGGCGTTCCACAGGTAGAGCACGCAGAACAGCGCGAAGCCCGACAGCCAGGTGCTGTAGCTCTCCCAGTAGAACCAGTGCAGCTTGCTGTCGATGGTGCCGCCCTGCGGCGCCACCATGTACTTCTGCGGGTTGTAGAAGCCGCCGCCGTGCACCGCCCACATGGCGCCGTCGACGCCTTTCTTCTTCAGGTCCTCGGCGGTGGGCGCGAGCAGGTTGTTGTCGAGAAATACGAAGTAGAACGAGGAACCGATCCAGGCGATCGCCACGATCACGTGCAGCCAGCGCAGCAGCAGGTTGGCCCAGTCGAGCAGGTAAGCGTCCATCAGAGCATGTCCTATCGAAGGGCCTGCCACTGCGGGCGCTGCAAGCCGGTCAAGGAGGGATCGCGCATCGGCGGGCGCTTTCTTGTGCGCCCGCCCGTGGGCACCGCTGCGATCAGCGTGAATTGTATACAAAGCTGTGTGCAAAAACCAGCGAATGCCTGCGAGCGCAAATCATGGACAATATCGGGTTTTCCGCCAACACACTCAGCACCCGAAGGATCACATCATGGGCAAGAAACTCGTCACCGAAGCCATGCGCAAGGCCACCCCGCCGCTGCCCGGCGCCACCGTGCGCAAGGAAGGCACCGGCCAGAAGCGCAGCCTGGAGCGCGGCTCGCACACGCGCAGCAAGAAGAACCCCGGCAAGCGCCCGCACTGAACAGGCCCCCACGCTCCCCCGCCGCGCCCGGTCCGCTGCCCTCCGAGGGAGCTCCGGCCGCCTTGGGACCGGCCCGGCGGCGGCCGGAACGGCCTCATACCCTCTCGACGAAGCGCCCTGCGGGGCGCTTTTTTCATCTTGGGGCGGCCCGGCGATGAAAAGCCCCCTCGGGGGCAGCGGACCGGGCGCAGCGGGGGAGCGTGGGGGCTATTTCCTCACCCCGCCGCGCCAACCCATGCCTGCCGGTGCCAGTCGGACGGCGACAGGCCGAAGCGCGCCTTGAACAGCTTGCTGAAGTCCGACTGGCTCGCGAACCCGCAGCGCCACGACAGCGCGCCCACGTGCAGCCTGCGGTCCTGCTCGATCAGCGCCCGCGCGCGCTGCAGGCGCAGCTCGCGCAGCGTGCCCATCACCGTCTGGCCCCGCTCGGCGAAAGCCTCGTACAGCCGCGAGCGCGAGCAGCCGGTGCCGCGCGCGATGGCGGCGACGTCCAGGCCGTGGCGGTGGACCTCGCGCTCCATCCAGCGCAGCGCCGCCGCGTAGCGGCCCGCGTGCAGGTCTTCGTGCACGTCCGGCAGGTCCACGGCCTCGCCCTGCCGCCCCAGGTTGCGCAGCGTCAGCAGGGCCAGGGCGCGCGTGGCGTCCAGCAGGCCCGCGTACTCCTGCGCGCTCACGCGGCCGGGCTGGCGCGCCAGCAGCCCCAGGTGGGCCAGCTGCGCGGCCAGCGCCGGGGCCAGCGCGCAGCGCCGCGGCGCCAGCAGCAGGTTGCCCGGCTCGCGCCCTAGCGCACCCAGCACCAGGCTGCGCGGCAGCGCCACGTAGGTCTGGCGCGCGCCCTCGCCCCAGCGGTAGCAGCCTTCCTGCCGGGGCGCGTACAGGCCCAGCATGCCCGCCGTGGCGTGCTGGTGCTCGCCCGGCGCGGCGTTCAGCCGCATCTCGCCGGCCTCCAGCAGCGACAGCACCACCATGTCCTCGCCCGGCGGCACATGCCTGGGGCTGGTGCGCATCTCGTAGGCGGTGGAGCGCTTGGTGCCGAAGAAGCAGTCCTCGCCGCGCAGCAGCGACCACGAGGCATCGAGCGCATCGCCCGGCGACAGGGGCTGCACGTCCACCCAGTTGTGCGCCACGTCGCGCCAGTAGTCCAGCCGGATCGACGGATCGACCTCGCGGGAGGACCAGTGCTCCGGCACGCAGGGCGGCGTTGGCGGTGGCGGGGTGGATCGCATGGCGTGGGATTGTAGGGACGCGGGACGCATTCCCCACACCTGGGACGCCCGCACACAAGACCACGGTGCCGGCAGGGGCGATGGTAACTAAACTTTTCGGAAGCCGCGTCCGGGTCCGCTGGATTAGAAGTGTTTTTGGCTCCCAGTGACCGTCATTCAAGCGCCAGCAGCTATCAAAAACATAGTTTCCAGATTCATCCATGAAACCCATCCCGCACCTTGCCGCGCTGGCGCTGATGCTGGTTCTGAGCACGGCCCACGCGCAACTGAACGACACCGGCCAGACCGCCTGCACCGACAGCGCGGGCGCGGCCATCGCCTGCGCCGATCCGGGCGACCACTCCGGGCAGGACGGTCGCTTTGGCCGCGACGCGCAGGCCGGCGGCGCGGCGTTCAGCTTCTCCTCGCTCGACGGCGGCTGTCTGCAAGACGGCATCACCGGCCTCATCTGGTCGGGCGAAACGCTGACCGGCCCCTGGGCCAGCTTCAGCGGCCTGGCCTACGACCGCTGCGGCATCGCCACCGGCTGGCGGCTGCCTACGCGGCGCGAGCTGCTGTCCATCGTGCACCACGGCGCCAGCCAGCCCGCCAGCGCTTTCCCCGGCACGCAAAGCGCGCCGTACTGGAGCAGCGACACGCAGGGCGGCAATGCCTGGGCGGTGGACTTTGCCGATGGCGACACGAAGCAGATCGACCAGGCCGAAACCCACGCCGCCCGCCTGGTGGTGCGCCCCGCCAACCAGCCGCCCACCATCACCCTGGGCGCGAACATCGTGGTGCCGCAAGGCGACAAGCCCGGCCCGCGCACCTACCCCGCCTGGGCCACCGGCATCAGCCCCGGCCCTGCGCGCGAGGCGGGGCAGCACCTGACGGCAACGGTGGAGCTGCTGCCCTTGCAACCCGGCGATCCCAAGGCGCTGGAGTTCGAGACACCGCCCGCCATCGACCCGGCCACGGGCGATTTGACATTCACCCTGAAGCACCGCATCGCCAACTACGACGCCCAGGCCCGCCCCACCCATGACTATTGGGTCTCCTCCGCCGGGCTGGCGCGCCTGCGCGTCACGCTGCAAGACGACGGCGGCACGGCAGGCGGCGGGCACGACAGCACCAGCGCCGACTTCACCGTTTTTCTCGACCCCGTGCCCAGCGTGTTCAGCCCCAACATCAAGCACGCCTGGAAGCCCGCCTGCGTCCCCTTCACCATGCTCGCGATGGACCCGGACACCGACTGGGTCATCCCCGACGACTGGTACCACGGCGCGCCCTGGTGGCCGTACCCCACGTTCAAGTTCCTCACCTACCCGTCCCAGGGCTTCATCACCGACTACGTGTCGTTCCGCACCCCCGATGGGGACGAGGCCATCCGCTTTGCCAGCGCACGCGGCAGCTTTGACTACGTGCTGCCCAAGACCGGCATGGTCAAAGTCGGCACCCAGGCCGCCAGCGCGCAGGCCGCCGTCAAGGCCGTCGTGCAAGACCCCCTGCCCGGCATCCAGGCCGTGATGGAGCCGCGCCCCGCGCACATCACCTGGATCGACGAGGACACCCCCGGCCTGAGCTTCAACTTCGCCATGACCTGGTGCTACGTGCCCTTCAGCAGCACCTTCACCGGTTCCGACACCTTCACCTACCAAGTCACCGACCCGGACGGCAACGTCAGCCAACCTGGGGTGGTCAGCATCGAAATCTTTGAGCTCAAGTGATGGCGATAACTATCAAAAACATAGCTGCTCGCGCCCGTCCAGCAGGCGCTACAGCCCCAAAATTCTTCAAACTCCTGCTGGCCTGCCTGCTGCCCTGGCTGTTCGCCAGCGCCGCCCTGGCCCAGCCCGTCACCGCCCAATCGCAGGCCGTGCAGACCGCCTTCAACCAGGTCGTCTTCGTCGCCCTGCAAGCGGCGGACGCCACGCCCGGCGGGCCGCATGCGCTGACCTACGCCATCACCAGCGGGCCGTCGCACGGCAGCTTCTTCGGCAACTCGCTCAACCTGCAAACCGGCACCTTCTCGTACCAGCCCGCGCCCGACTACTACGGCAGCGACAGCATCACCTTCACCGCCAGCAACGCCCACGGCACCTCGGCCCCGGCCACGGTCAGCATCACCGTGGCCGCGCCGCTGCCGCCGCTGGCGTATGACAACCAGCATTTCAGCGTGCCCTTCAACACCACGCGCGACCTGCTCCTGGCCTATTCCAACGTCAACTTCAGCCTGACGCAGACCAACTACGCGCCCACGTTCGAGTTCGTCACCCCGCCCGCGCACGGCAGCGCCACGTTCCACCTCAACGCCGCCACCTACACGCCCACCATCAACTACAGCGGGCCGGACAGCTTCACCTACCGCATCGTCGGGCGCTACGGCACCTCGGCCACCGTCACCGCCACCATCGACGTGGCCGCCGCCGGGCTGCCCGTGGCGCAGCCGGGCCACCAGTTCGTGCCGCACGGCACGGCCACCGCCATCCCCCTGGCGGCGCAGGACGGCAACCCCGGCGGTCCCTGGCCGCTGACCTACGCCGCCGCCGACCAGCCCGCGCACGGCGGCGTCACCGTCAGCGGCAGCACGGCCACTTACACACCCGCCAGCGGGTATTGGGGCGAAGACAGCTTTACCTACACCGCCACGTCGGCCAACGGCACATCGGCCCCCGCCGCCGTGCGCGTGCTGGTGGGCCAGCCCGTCACGCTGGGCGTGGCAGGCGGGCGCGGCGACACGGGCCAGATCGCCTGCACCGACAGCACGGGCGCGGCCCTGCTCTGCGCCGCGCCATCGGCCCACCCCGGCCAGGACGGCCGCTTTGGCCGCGACGCGCAGGCGGGCGCGGCGGCGTTCGACCTGGTGGCCGACAGCGGCTGCGTGCAGGACCGCGTGACCGGCCTCACCTGGTCGGACGAAACGCTGACCGGCCCCTGGGCCAGCTTCAACGGCATGGCCTACACCCGCTGCGGCATCGCCAGCGGCTGGCGGCTGCCCACGCGGCGCGAGCTGCTGACCACCGTGCACCACGGCGCCAGCCACCCCGCCAGCACGCTGCCCAACACCCAAAGCGCGCCGTACTGGAGCAGCGACGCGCAGGGCGCGAACGCCTGGGCGGTGGACTTCACCGACGGCAACACCACAAAGATCGCCCAGGCCGAAAGCCACGCCGCCCGCCTGGTGGCACTGCCCGCCAACCAGCCGCCCACCATCACCCTGGGCGCGGCGGAAATCGTGCTGTCCAACAACGAAATGCCCGGCCCGCGCCGCTACCCCGGCTGGGCCACCGGCATCAGCCCCGGCCCGGCGCGCGAGGCCGGGCAGCAGCTCATCGCCACCGTGCGCCTGCTGCCCGTGCCGGGCGAAAAGACGCTGACCTTCGACGTGCCCCCCGCCATCGACCCGGCCACCGGCGACCTGACCTTTACCGTGGAGCACCGCATCTACCCCAAAGGCCAGTTGCCCGTCTATGACCCGGACACCCCCCTGAACACACCCCCGGATCAATGGCCGGTGCGCGACGTTTTCTACTGGGCCTCCGCCGCCGGGCGCGTGCGCGTCGAAGTGACCCTGCAAGACGACGGCGGCACCGCAGGCGGCGGCGCGGACACCACCGTCCAGACCTTCGACATCGCCATCTCGCCCGTGCCCCTGGCCTTCGACATCGACATCAAGCACCCGTGGAAGGCCGCCTGCATCCCCGTCACCATGCACGCGCAGGACATCGACACCGACACCGAGGTCAGCGTCACCTACCCCCTGCGCTACGCGCCGCTGTTCCGCATCAAGACGTACTCGAACGAAGGCTTCCTGACCGACTACGTAGCGCGCCGCACGCCCGACGGCGACGAGGCGATCCGCTTTGCCAGCGCACGCGGCAGCTTTGACTACGTGCTGCCCAAGACCGGCATGGTCAAAGTGGGCACGCAAGCCGCCGCCAGGGTCGTGCCCAGCCCCGCCCGCGCCGCCGCCCTGTCCACCAAATCCGCCACGTCCACCGCATCCACCAGCGGCATCAGCGTGCCCCTGGGCGACACGGTGGACTCCGTACCCGACCACGTCGGCATCACCGGCAGCCGCGCGCCCGTGCCCGGCCCCGTCAGCCCCTGGGGCTTCTTCGCCGACACCCTCTGCTACGTGCCCTTCAGCAGCACCTTCGTCGGCTCTGACGTCTTCACCTACACGGTGGTGGACGTGGATGGCAACGAAAGCGCGCCCGCCAGCGTGAGCATTGAAATCTACGAGGTGAAATGATGAGCGCTATCAAAAACAAAGCTGCCAGCGCTTGCCAGACGGGCGCTACAGGCCAAAAAGGCTTGAAACTTTTGCTGATCCCCGCAGCCCTCGCCGCCGTCGTTGCCCACGCCGAGCCCCTGCAATGGGACACCTGCGCCTGGGGCCAAACCGAATCGGGCAACGCCTGCACCGGCACGCCCGCCGCCCTCACCTGGCAGCAGGCCCTGCAAGCCGCGCAGCAGGCCAACGGCGCGGGCCACCAGGGCCACAGCGACTGGCGCGTGCCCAACCGCACCGAGCTGGAATCCACCGTCGATCTGGCCGCGCCGCAAGCGGGCGCGTACTGGTCCTCCACCAGCTACCACCCCGCCCCCGCCCAGGCATGGGGCGTGGACTTCGCCGACGGCAGCTCCAGCCCCGCCGCCAAGACCAGCGCGCAGGCCCTGCGCCTGGTGCGCGGCGGCGACGACTACCGCGCGCCCGGCCCCGCCACCACGCCGCCGCTGCCCCTGCCCAGCAACCCCGGCGAGACGGCGCAGGCCGCCGTGACGGGCGGCGGCAGCACCTGCGGCTTTGCCAGCGCGGGCTTCATCAGCGCCGCCACGCTGCCCGCGCCGCCCGCCCACGTCACGCTGGCGGCGGACCCGTTCGACTTCGTGCTCGACGGCTGCACGCCCGGCAGCACGGTGCAGATCACCATCACCTACCCGCAGCCGCTGCCCAGCGGCGCGCAGTTCTGGAAGCACGGCCCGCGCCCCGGGCAGGCGGCGGGCTGGTACGCCTACCCCCATGCCGCCGTCAGCGGCAACACCGTGGTGCTCACGCTGACCGACGGCGCCCTGGGCGACGACGACCTGGACGCCACCAACGGCCGCATCGTGGACGCGGGCGCGCCGGCGGTGATGGCCATGGCGGCCGGCGGTGTGGCGGCGATCCCCACGCTGTCGCAGTGGGGCATGCTGCTGCTGTCGGCCCTGCTGGGGCTGGTGGCGCTGCGCCGCAGGGCTTGACCTGCGCCGGCAAGCCGGCGCCTAGGGTGCAGGGGCATCGTGGGCGTAGATGTCCCGGTAGAGCCGCAGCGCGGCCGCGCGCAGTTCATCCCTGGGCCGATCGGCGCGGCTTGTGAAAACAGCAGCGCGTTGAGCTCGCAGAAGCGCGCGTAAACGGCTGCGTGCGCACGATGCGGACAAGGCTCAGCCGAAGCGGGCCGCACCCCCAGCGAGGCCCGCACGGCACGTAGCCAGCCGGCATCCAGATGCAGCATCTGGTAGCCCCACGCCGTGCCGCGCAAGGGGTTGCAGGCGTGCACGCGACCGGCCGGCACGAGGATGACGGCACCCGGGTGCAGCAGCACGGGGCCGTCGCCCGCGTCGGCGAACACGCTGGTGCCTTCATCGACCGCGCCGATGGAAAACGTGGGATGGCTGTGCAGCCGGCAGCAGGCCCGGCTGCGGCAGGCGCGCCGGCTTTCGGCATACGGCAGCACGGGGTCGCGCCAGAACCGGGCGGTGCCATCCATGCATCTTTTCGACTATGTTTTCAATAGCGCCTTGCGTTTGTTCGGCGCCCGCTGGCAGCCTAAAGCACCGCGATCACGTCTACGCCTTCGGGTAGTCGTCGTACAGCCCGCGCCCGTTCTTGCGCCCCAGGCGCCCGTCGGCCAGCAGTTGCCGCAGCAGCACGCGCGGCCCTTCCGGCAGGCCGGCGCGCTTCTGGGCATAGTTCTCCTCGATGTCCAGCACCACGTCCAGCCCCACCAGATCCATCAGCCGGCAGGGGCCCGCCGCCATGCCGGTGGCCTGGGTGTAGATGGCATCCACCTCGGCCGGCGTGGCCACGCCCTCGGCCACCACGGCCAGCGTCTCGCGCTTGATGGCGGCCCAGATGCGGTTGAAGATGAAGCCCGTGCTCTCGCGCCGCACCACGTAGGGCGTCAGGCCGTAGCGCGGCAGCAGTTCGGCCAGCAGCGGGATGATGGCCGGGTCGGTCTGGCCGCAGGACATCAGCTCCACCGGGGGCATCTCCGGCGGCTGAAGGAAGTGGGTGTTCAGCAGGCGCGCCGGGTTGCGCACGCTGTCCGAGAACTCGCTGGAGGCGTAGGACGAGGAGTTGCTGGCCAGGATGGCGTCGGGCTCGGCCAGCGCATCGACCTGGGCGAAGATTTCCCTCTTCAGCGCCAGCTGCTCGGGCACCGATTCGAACACCAGCCACGCGCCCTTCAGCGCGTCGGCCAGGTTGTCCACGGCGACGATGCGGCCGGCGGTGCTGCCGGGCAGCTTGGCAAGCATGGCGGGCAGCTGCTCGCGCGCCCAGGCCACGCCGGCGTCGCGCGTGGCGGCGCTGCGGGCGTACAGGCGCACCTCGGCGCCGCGCGTGGCCATCATCAGCGCGATGCGGCGGCCCAGGGTGCCGGCGCCCAGCACGGCGATGGGGCGGGTGTCGATGCGGTCGGGAAGGGTAAAACTCAAGGCATGTCTCCAGGGGTGGTTACTCTTATATTCATAGCTGCTCGCGCTTTCTGCAAGCGCGCTACAGGCCAAAAACACTTAAAAATCATCACTGGCGCCGACGGCCAGACTCTCGAAGCGCGTCAGCGGCTTGATGAAGGCGAGCTTGACGGTGCCGGTGGGCCCGTTGCGCTGCTTGCCGATGATGATCTCGGCCACGCCGGGCTCGCGCGAGTCCTTGTTGTAGTAGTCGTCGCGGTAGATGAACATGATGATATCGGCGTCCTGCTCGATGGCGCCGGACTCGCGCAGGTCGCTCATCATGGGCCGCTTGTCGGTGCGCTGCTCCACGCTGCGGTTGAGCTGCGAGAGCGCGATCACCGGGCATTGCAGCTCCTTGGCCAGCGCCTTCAAGCCGCGCGATATCTCGCCCAGCTCGGTGGCGCGGTTCTCGTCGCCGCTGCTGCTGCCGCTCATCAGCTGCAGGTAGTCCACCACGATCAGGCCCAGCTTGCCGCACTGGCGCGCCAGCCGGCGCGCGTTGGCGCGCAGCTCGCTGGGCGTGAGGCCGGGCGTCTCGTCGATGTGCAAGCTGACGTTGCGCAGGCGCTCGATGGCCTCGGTCAGGCGCGGCCACTCCTCGTCGGTGAGCTTGCCGGTGCGCAGGTGGCTCTGATCGATGCGCCCGATGGAGCCGACGATGCGCACCGCCAGCTGCGAGGCGCCCATTTCCATCGAGAACACGGCCACCGGCAGCCCTTCGTTCAGCGCCGCGTGCTCGGCGATGTTGATGGCGAAGGCGGTCTTGCCCATCGACGGGCGCGCGGCCAGCACCACCAGGTCGCCGGCTTGCAGGCCGGCGGTCATGCGGTCGAGGTCGTAGAAGCCCGTCGGCACGCCGGTGACGTCGTTCGGGTTGTCGGCCATCTCCTGCACGCGGTCGAGCAGCTGCACCACCAGGCTGTCCATGGCCTGGAAGCCCTGCTTCATGCGCGAGCCTTCCTCGCCGATGTGGAAGATCTTGGCCTCGGCTTCGTCCAGGATCTTGTCCACCGCGCGGCCCTGCGGGTTGAAGGCGCTGGTGGCGATCTCGTCGCTGGCGCTGACCAGCTTGCGCAGCACCGAGCGCTCGCGCACGATCTCGGCGTAGCGGCGGATGTTGCTGGCGCTGGGCACGTACTGCGCCAGCGAGTTCAGGTAGGCCAGCCCGCCCGCGTCCTCGGCCTTGCCCTGGCGCTGCAGTTCCTCGTGGACGGTGATGACGTCGGCCGGCTTGGTCTCGTTGACGAGCTTGCCGACGGCGGCGTAGACCAGGCGGTGTTCGTAGCGGTAGAAGTCGCTGTCGATCAGCAGGTCGCCCACGCGGTCCCAGGCGCCGTTGTCCAGCAGCAGGCCGCCGAGCACGCTGGACTCGGCCTCGATCGAATGCGGCGGAATGCGCAGCTGCGCCACCTGGCGGTCGGTCGGCAGGTCGTCGCCGAGGTCGGCGTAGCTGGGGGGGAAAACGGAGGACATGCAGCGGAAGAAGCGTCGGCGCCCATGCTACGCCTCCGGGCGGCGCGTGTCATGGGAAAAGGCTGTGGAAAAGCGGTGCGCAAATCGGCGCGCCAAACGACAAGGCCGCCCATGGGGCGGCCTTGCGCGCGGGATCAACAGGCGTCAGGCGGTTTCGCCGTAGACGGCCACGGTGATCTCGGCGTCCACATCGGTGTGCAGGGACACGGACACGGTGGTGTCGCCCACGGTCTTGATCGGGCCGCTGGGCAGGCGCACCTGCGACTTGTGCACGTCGAAGCCCTGCTTCTTCAGCTCGTCGGCGATGTCGTGGTTGGTGACCGAGCCGAACAGGCGGCCGTCGACGCCGGCCTTCTGCGTCAGCTTGACGGTCTGGCCGTTCAGCTTCTCGCCCACGGCTTGCGCGGCGGCCAGCTTCTCGGCGGCCTGCTTCTCCAGCTCGGCGCGGCGGGCCTCGAACTCGGCCTTGGCGGCCTCGGTGGCGCGGCGGGCGCGGCCGCTGGGGATCAGGAAGTTGCGGGCATACCCGTCCTTGACCTTGACGATCTCGCCCAGGTTGCCCAGGTTGACAACCTTGTCCAGAAGAATGACTTGCATGGTGGCTTCTCCTTCAGACGCGGTGCTGGTCGCTGTAGGGCAGCAGCGCCAGGAAGCGCGCGCGCTTGATGGCGGTGTTGAGCTGGCGCTGGTAGATGGCGCGCGTGCCGGTCAGGCGCGCGGGCACGATCTTGCCGTTCTCGCCGATGAAGTCGCGCAGGGTGTCGACGTCCTTGTAGTCGATCTCCTCGACGCCGGCGACGGTGAAGCGGCAGAAGCGCTTGCGCTTGAACAGCAGCGACTGGGTGTTGCGCTTGGGGCGCCGATCCTTGTTGAATTTCTTGAACGTGGCCATTTAAGAGCCTCCTTGAAACTGGTCTTGCTGAAAATCCTGGATGTGGAGCACCACTGACTTGCCGTTGCGCGGGCTGGCCAGAAAGCCGGTGAAGCACCAGCTGGAGCCGACCGCCTGCCTGCCGAGCCGCTCGGCGACGGCGCCCAGCGCCACCGCCTTGAGCGCCACCTTCGCCTGCCGGCCCTGCCCCGCCTCCTCCACCGCCGACTCGTGTTCGAGCCGCAGATCGAGGGCGGGCAGCCCGGCGGGCGTGAGGCGCGGCGCGCCCAGCTCGGCGATGCAGGCCGTGATGCGGAGCTGGTTCGCCCCGCCGGCCCGCGCGCCGGGTTCGGTCGTCAGTGGCTGGCCTCCGCCTGCTGGGCCTTGCGGGCCTCTTCGCGCTCGACGGTCTTCATCATCGAGGACGGGCCGGTGTCGGCCTTCTTGCGCAGCACCGTCAGGTGGCGCAGCACGGCGTCGTTGAACTTGAAGGCGTGCTCCAGCTCGCCCATCACGGCCTGATCGGCCTCGATGTTCAGGCACAGGTAGTGGGCCTTGGCCAGCTTGTTGATCTGGTAGGCCAGCTGGCGGCGGCCCCAGTCTTCCTCGCGGTGGATCTTGCCGCCGCCGGCGGTGATCATGCCCTTGTAGCGCTCCAGCATGGCCGGAACCTGCTCGCTTTGATCCGGGTGGATCAGCAGAATGATTTCATAGTGACGCATGGACTCTCCTTGTGGATGAAGGCGCTTTGAGCTTTCGCGCAAAGCAAAAGCCGCCCCCGGCGTCAGATCGGGGTGCGGCAAGGGAACCCGGGATTATAGCCGGGCCGTCATTTCAGGCGCGACAGGCGTTCGCGGCCGGCCTGCGCGGCCTCGGACTGCGGGTACGTCTTGACCAGCGAATCCAGCGTGGCGCGGGCGGCGCGCGTGTCCTTCAGCTCGATCTGGCAGTTGGCGATGGACAGCATGGCCTCGGGCGCGCGCTGGTGGTTGGGCGCGGCCGTCAGCAGCGAGCGGAAGTTGGTGATGGCTTCCTTGTAGTCGCGCGTGGCGTACTGCGCATTGCCCAGCCAGAACAGTGCCGACGGCGCCAGCGTGCTGCGCGGGTAGCGCTTGATGAAGTTGGCGAAGCCGGTCTGCGAGCCCTTGAAGTCACCCGCACGGAACACCGCCAGCGCGGCGTCGTACTCCTGCTTCTCGCCGCCGGACGCGGCAGCGGGTTCGCCGCCCTGCGGGGGCGCCGACGCCTGGGCCGACGGATCGGCGGCGCGCGCCGCCTCGCCGGCCTCCAGCTTCTGCAGGCGCTCCTCCAGCGTCTGCTGCGCGGTCAGCTTCTGGCGCAGCTCGCCGATGTCGCGCGTGAGCTGCTCCTCCTGGCCGCGCGAGCGCGCCAGCTCGCCGCGCAGCGACTCGATCTGCTGCTGCAAGTCGAGCATGCCGCGGCGCAACTGCGCGTTCTCGTCCACCAGCCGGTTCTGCGCCGTCACCGCCTGGTCGAAGCGCTGGCGCAGGTCCAGGATGGCCTGGCGCGCCTGGTCGTCGCCGAAAAGCTGCGCCTGCGCGCCCTGCGCGGCGGCCAGCGCCGCCACGGCCAGCACGCCGGCCCTGAGCGAAGTCCTGATCATGGAAGCCTTCGCTCAGCGGTAGCGCAGCTCGACGCGGCGGTTCTGCGAATAGGCGTCCTCGCTGGAGCCGGTGGCGGCGGGCTTCTCCTCGCCGAAGCTCACGGCCTCGATCTGCGCGTCGCCGGCGCCCACCAGGGTCAGCGCGCGGCGCACGGCCTCGGCGCGCTTCTGGCCCAGCGCCAGGTTGTATTCGCGGCTGCCGCGCTCGTCGGTATGACCTTCCAGCGACACGCCGCGGCCCTTGTTGGCCTGCAAGAAGCGAGCGTGCTGGTCCACCAGGCCCTGGTATTCGGGCTTGACGGTGAAGCTGTCGAAGTCGAACAGGATCACGCGACCCACGCCCACCGGACCCTGCGCGTCGGCACCAGGGCCGCCGGCCTGCACCTGCGTGACGGTGCTCTCGCCCGTGCCCTGCCCGGTTGCGCCTGCACCGGCGCCCGCGCTGGCGCCGGTGGTGGGGCTGCCCTCGACGGGCGGGTCCATCTTGACGTTGGAGCCGCAACCGGCCAACACCACGGCCAGCGCGGCCACCATCAGATAACGCTTCATCATCTCTGCTCTCCTGGATTGATACGAAATGGAAGGCCCGCCCCGCGGGCCCGGAAATTCAACGCTGGAACGGCCCCCACGAGGGCTCGCGGATGTCGCCGCCCTGCCCGGCCAGGCGGGCCTTGATCTTGCCGTCGAGCGTAGTGGTCATCAGGGCCTCGCGGCCGCCCTGGCGGGTGGCGTAGACGATCAACCGGCTGTTGGGCGCGAAACTGGGGTTCTCGTCCTCGGCGGTGTCGGTCAACGCGGCCACGTTGCCCGAAGAGAGTTCCATCACGTGCAGTTTGTAGCCGCCGGTGCGTGAGATGTAGGCCAGCCAGCGGCCGTCGGGGCTGATGGCGGGCGACACGTTGTAGCCGCCGCTGAAGGTGACGCGCTGCGCATTGCCGCCGCTGGCCGGCATGCGGTAGATCTGCGGCGCGCCGCCGCGGTCGCTGACGAAGTAGATGGTGCTGCCGTCGGGCGAGAAGGCGGGCTCGGTGTCGATGCTCTGCGACTGCGTGAGCCGGCGCGGCTCGCCGCCGCTGGCGCTGATCAGGTACAGCTGCGAGCCGCCGTCGCGCGACAGCGTAACGGCCAGGCTGCGGCCGTCGGGCGACCAAGCGGGCGCGCTGTTGGAGCCCTTGAAGTTGGCCAGCAGGCGCCGGCGCCCGGTGGACACGTCGTGCACGTAGATGACCGGCTTGCGCGACTCGAACGACACGTAGGCCAGCTGCGCGCCGCTGGGCGACCAGGTGGGCGAGATGATGGGCTCGGGGCTGGAGAGCGCGGGCTGGGCGTTCTCGCCGTCGGAGTCGGCCACCCACAGCGTGTAGCGGCTGCCGCCCTTGGTGACGTAGGCCAGGCGGGTGGAGAACACGCCCTTCTCGCCGGTGAGCTTCTCGTAGATGTAGTCGGCGATCTTGTGCGCCGCCAGCCGCAAATCGGCCTGCGGCACTACGTAGCCCTGGCCGCCCAGGTCCTGGCCGCGCACCACGTCCCACAGGCGGAAGCGCACGTCCCAGCGGCCGTCGGGCAGGCGGCTGGCGCTGCCGCCGGCCAGGGCGTCGGCGGTGCGCTGGCGCCAGACCGACATGTCGGGGCGGGTGGTCTCGTCCATCGACTGGCCGGCGGCATCGACGGGGCGGAACCGGCCGCTGCGCTCCAGGTCGGCGCGGATGATGGCGCTGATCTTCTGCGGCGCGGCGTCCTCGCCGCGGAACGGCACCAGCGCGATGGGCAGCTGCGTCAGGCCGACGCCGGACACTTCGACGCGGAACTGCGCCCAGGCCGGCAGCGCGGGCGCCACGGCCAGCGCGCCCAGCAGGGCGCGGCGAACAGGGTTGGGGGGGGAAATCGGATCGGATGGCAAGTTCATGTCCAGAATGCGGCGGATCGGTCCCGGCAGGAGAGAAGGGGCGCCGCCCTGCCCTGAAAAGCCGCCAATGGTAGCAAGCCGGCATGTCGCCGCGTTTCAAACTGTGCATTGGTCCATGGGCGCACGGCCGAAGTTCCCGCCGCGTTCGTAGAATCGCCGCAGCCGATGCCCGACCACCCCGCCCCGCCCCCACCATCGACCGCCGCCGAGCGCCCGCTCAAGGACCGCCTGCTGCGGCTGTGGACGTATTTCCGCGAGTACCGGCTGGGCTGGGCCATCGCCGTCATCGGCTCGCTGGTCAGCGCGCTGACCGAGGCGTCGGTACCGATGCTGCTCAAGCCGCTGCTGGACGAGGGGTTCACCCAGGGCAGCCTGCCGGTCTGGGCGGTGCCGCTGGCCATCGTCGGGCTGTTCGCGCTGCGCGGCTTCGCCCACTTCGGCAGCCAGTACGCGCTGGCGCGCATCGCCAGCGAGGGCATGGTCAAGCTGCGGCGCCAGCTGTTCGACCGCCTGCTGACGGCCGACCTCGCGCTGTTCTCACGCCAGTCGGCCAGCCAGCTCTCCAACACCATCGTGTACGAGGTGCAGACCGGCGCCACCCTGCTGGTCACCGCGCTGCTCAACCTGGCGCGCGACAGCTTCACCGTGCTGGCGCTGCTGGCCTACCTGTTCTATTTGAACTGGTCGCTGACGCTGATCGTGTTCCTGCTGGTGCCGATCGTCGCCTGGATCATGAAGACCATGTCGCGGCGCCTGTACCGCTACACGCGCCAGAGCCAGGCCACCACCGACGAGCTGGCCTACGTGGTGGAAGAAAACGTGCTGGCCCACCGCATGGTGCGGCTGCACGGCGCGCAGGCGCAGCAGGCGCGGCGCTTCGACGAACTCAGCCGCAAGCTGCGCGGCCTGACCGTGAAGGCCGCCAGCGCTTCGGCCGGCGCCATGCCGCTGGCGCAGATGGCGGCGGCGGTGGCGCTGTCGGTGGTGATCGGCATCGCGCTCTACCAGGGCCAGAGCAGCGACGGGCGCAGCATCACGGTGGGCGGCTTCGTGGCCTTCATCAGCGCCATGCTGATGCTGGTCCAGCCGCTGCGCCGGCTGACCGACGTGATCGGCCCCGTCACGCGCGGCCTGACGGCGCTGGAGCGCGGCCTGGACCTGATGGCCGAGGTGCTGCCGGAGCCCGGCGCCGAGGCCGATGCGGGCGGCCCGGCCCCACGCGCGCGCGGCGACATCGCGCTGCGCGGCGTCAGCGTGGCCTACGCGGCCGACGGCGCGCCGGCATTGGACCAGCTCGACCTCGAAGTGCGCGCGGGCGAGACGGTGGCGCTGGTCGGCCCCTCCGGCGCCGGCAAGACGACGCTGGTCAACCTGCTGCCGCGCTTCGTGGCGCCCAGCGCCGGCCAGGTGCTGCTGGACGGCCGCGACGCGGCCGACTGGCCGCTGCCCGCGCTGCGCGCGCAGATGGCGCTGGTCAGCCAGGACGTGGTGATGCTCAACGACACCGTGGCCGCCAACGTGGCGCTGGGCGCGCCCGCCATCGACCGCGCGCGCGTGCAGCGCTGCCTGGAAGACGCCAACCTGGCCGCCCACGTCGCCACCCTGCCGCAGGGCATGGACACGGTGCTGGGCCACAACGCCACGCAGCTCTCGGGCGGGCAGCGCCAGCGCCTGGCGATCGCCCGCGCGCTGTACAAGGATGCGCCGGTGCTGCTGCTGGACGAGGCCACCTCGGCGCTGGACACCGAGAGCGAGCGCCTGGTGCAGCAGGCCATGGCGCGCGCCATGGCCGGCCGCACCACGCTGGTCATCGCGCACCGGCTCTCGACCATCGAGCACGCCGACCGCATCGTCGTGATGGAGCGCGGCCGCATCGCCGAGCAGGGCACGCACGCGGCGCTGCTGGCCCAGGGCGGGCTGTACGCGCGCCTGCACAGCGCGGCGAGGCTGACGCCCGGCCCCGACCTCTGATGCTACTTATTGCATAGCTTCCAGCGCTTGTCTGGCGGGCGCTGGAAGCCTCTTTTATGGAAACTACAACAGCACGATGTCGTAGCGGTCCGGCCCGATGCTGCTCTCGGCTTGCAGCGAGATGGGCTTGCCGATGAAGTCCGACAGCCCCGCCAGGTGCGTGCTCTCCTCGTCCAGCAGCATGTCCACCACGGCGGGCGCGGCCACCACGCGGAATTCCCTGGGGTTGAACTGGCGCGCCTCGCGCAGCAGCTCGCGCAGGATGTCGTAGGCCACGGTGCGCGCCGTGCGCACGCGGCCGGCACCCTGGCACTGCTCGCAGGGCTCGCACAGCAGCTGCGCCAGCGATTCGCGCGTGCGCTTGCGCGTCATCTCCACCAGGCCCAGCGGCGAGAAGCTGCCCACCTGCGTCTTCACGCGGTCGCGCGCGAGCTGCTTGCGGAACTCGGCCAGCACGGCCTGCTGATGCTCGGGCTGCGCCATGTCGATGAAGTCGATGATGACGATGCCGCCCAGGTTGCGCAGCCGCAGCTGGCGGGCGATGGCCTGCGCCGCCTCCAGGTTGGTCTTGAAGACCGTGTCGTCGAAGTTGCGCGCGCCGACGAAGCCGCCGGTGTTGACGTCGATGGTGGTCAGCGCCTCGGTCTGGTCGATGATGAGGTAGCCGCCCGACTTCAGGTCCACACGCCGGCCCAGTGCCTTGGTGACTTCCTCGTCCACCGAATACAGGTCGAAGATCGGCCGCTCGCCCTTGTAGTGCTGCAAGCGCGCGGCGGCGGCGGGCATGTATTCGCGCCCGAAGGCCATCAGCACGTGGAACTGCTCGGTGGAGTCGATGCGGATGGTGCTGGTGTGCTCGCCCGCCATGTCGCGCAGCACGCGCTGCAGCAGGCTCAGGTCCTGGTGCAGCAGGCTGGCGGGCGGCTGCTGCACCGAGGCTTCGCGGATGCGCGCCCAGGCCTTGCGCAGGTAGGCGATGTCCTCGGCCAGCTCGGCGTCCTCCGCATCCTCGGCGTTCGTGCGCAGGATGTAGCCGCCCGGCTTGGCACCCTCGGCCGCCGCCTGGGCCAGCGCCTGCACGCGGGCGCGCAGCGCGTCGCGCTGGGCGGCGGGGATCTTCTGCGACACGCCCACATGCTCGTCCTGCGGCAGGAACACCAGCATGCGCCCGGCGATGCTGATCTGCGTGGACAGGCGCGCGCCCTTGGTGCCGATGGGGTCCTTGATGACCTGCACCATCAGCGTCTGGCCCTCGAACACCTGCTTCTCGATCGGGCGCGGCGGCGCGCCGTGGCGGTGCGCCGGCAGCGTCTCGCCCTCCAGCGGGCGCTGCCACAGGTCGGCCACGTGCAGGAAGGCCGCGCGCTCCAGCCCGATGTCGACGAAGGCCGACTGCATGCCCGGCAGCACGCGCGCCACCTTGCCCAGGTAGATGTTGCCGACCAGCCCGCGCTCCAGCGTGCGCTCGACGTGCACCTCCTGCACGGCGCCGTTCTCGACGATGGCCACGCGCGTCTCCTGCGGCGACCAGTTGATGAGGATCTCTTGCTGCATTTTGAATAGCTGCCCGCGCAGGTCTGGTAAGCGCTAGCGCCTGATTTCCTTCAGAAGCGCGGCCGTCTCGAACAGCGGCAGCCCCATGATGCCGCTGTAGCTGCCGCTGATGTGGCATGCGAAGGCCGCCGCGCGGCCCTGGATGCCGTAGGCGCCGGCCTTGCCCTGCCATTCGCCGCTGGCCACGTAGGCGGCGATGTCGGCTTCAGCGAGGCGGGCGAAGCGCACGCGCGATTCGCTCAGCGCCTCGTGCCGCGCGTCGCCGGCCTGCACGGCCACGAAGGTGAGCACGCGGTGCGTGCCGCCCGACAGTGCGCGCAGCATGTCGGCGGCCTCCTCCGCATCTGCCGGTTTGCCCAGGATGCGGCGGCCCAGCGCCACCGTGGTGTCGGCGCACAGCACCGGCGCGGGCGTGCGCTGCTGGCGCGCCAGGCGCTCCACCGCGTCCGCCAGCTTCAGGCGCGTGACGCGCCGCACGTAGGCGGCCGGCGCCTCGCCGGGGCGCACGGCCTCCAGCGCCTCGGCGGCCTCGGCGTCGTCGGGCGGCAGCAGGGCCAGAGCAACGCCGATCTGCTCCAGCAGTTGGCGGCGGCGCGGGCTTTGCGAGGCGAGGTAGATGAAATCAGACACTTGAACCCATGTAGCGGAAAAGCGGACACGGAAGCACCACGCGCCCAACGCCCCAGGCAGGGCCGCGCGTGAATGACCCGCGAGCCACGCACTTCGGAACCGTCAGCATGCCACGGCCCAACGCAAGCCCGCCGGCAATGCTGGCGGCGCAAAGACGAAATGCAGCACGCGCCGGCGCCGGCCAGCGGCTGCCTGGGCGTCCGCGCCCTGCGGCGCCATGCGCGAGGAAGCATGCACGAGCAAGGGGCGCATCAGCAAGGCGTCCCCCGCCGCGGCCGTGCAGGCCACTTCGCCCAACCGGGTGCGCAACGTGCGGATGATGCGCTGGTCGGCCGGCAAGCGGCCCAAACGGTGTGACGCGGGCAATACCCGCAATGGCCCGTGGCCCGCTCCGCAGGAATCGATGTGCACGCGCACGGCCAGCAGGCTTTGCAGGAAATCTGCGGGCGGCTGGCAGAAAGCACCCCCCTGCTTGACCGACCAGCCGCGCCAGCCCGGTGCGTTGGTTTTACCCTGCATGGGCACCGACAGGTCCTGATGCCAGGCCACCAGCCAGTTGCGCGCGGGGGATTTGTCGAACAGCGTGCACTGCACGGCCAGCGCATCGTCCGCCAGCACGCCTTGCGCCGCCAGGCGCCGCCGCACGCGGGCCGCCAGCGCCGCGCACCAGGGCTGCGCCAGCAGGTCGCGCTGGCCCGCGTGGGGCAAGGGGTGGCGCAGCAGGCGCTTCAGCGCACGCGTTTCACGCGCCAGAAGCAGCGACGAGGCCAAGGCATAGCCTTGCGCGCTCAGATCCACCGTCAAAACCGATGGCTCCGGCGCAGCGCGGCAGCCGGAATCGGCGGGCCGATGATGCGGATCGCTATTCACGGTGGTACGGATGCCCGGCGTTCACCGACCAGGCGCGGTAGAGCTGCTCGACGAGCAGCACGCGCACCATGGCGTGCGGCAGCGTCAGGTCGGACAGGCGGATGCGCTCGTGCGCGGCCTGGCGCAGCGCCGGCTCCAGGCCGTCCGGGCCGCCGATGAGCAGCGCCACGTCGCCGCCCTGCCCCTGCCAGCGCGCCAGCGCGGCGGCCAGCGCGGGCGTGGTCAGCGCGGTGCCGCGCTCGTCCAGCGCGACGATGTGCGCGCCCCTGGGGATGGCCGCCTCGATGCGCGCGCGCTCGGCCGCCATCACCTGCGCGGTGGTCTTGCCGCCGCTGCGCGGCTCGGTCTTGAGGGCTTTCAGCTCCACCCGCAGCTCGGGCGGAAAGCGCTTGGCGTAGTCGTCCCAGGCCGCCTGCGCCCAGCCGGGCACCCGCTGGCCGACGGCGGCGACGACGAGCTTCATCGGGCCTTGCTGGGCGCAGCCTTGCGCGGAGCGGCTTTCCTGGCCGGTGCGGCCTGGCGCGGCGCGGCCTTCTTGGCGGGCGCGGGCTTGTTCACGGCCAGCACCTTCTGCGGCGCCGCCTTCTTGGCGGCGGTCTTGCGCGGCGCGGATTTCCTGGCGGGCGACTGCTTGGCCGCGACCGGCTGGGCGGCGTTTTTCTTGCCCGCAGCGGCGGATGCCGGCGCTTTCCTGGCAGCTACTTTTTTCGTAGCTGCGGGCGCTTGGCTGGCGGGCGCTGGAGTCGTTTTCTTCTTGATTTCAGGCGCAGCGGAGCGCAGCCGCACCGGCTTCTCGCCCCAGATCTCTTCCAGGTGGTAGTACTGGCGGATGGCCGGCTGCATGATGTGCGCCACGGCGGCGCCGCAGTCCACGATGATCCACTCGCCGTTGTCCTCGCCCTCGATGCGCGGCTTGGGGAAGCCGCCTGCGCGCACCTTGTCGCGCACGCTGGAGGCCAGTGCCTTGGTCTGCCGGTTGGAGGTGCCGCTGGCGACGATCACGCGCTCGAACAGCGGCGAGAGGTGCTCGGTGTTGAACACGCGGATGTCCTGGGCTTTGACGTCTTCCAGGCCATCGACGATGGCGCGCTGGAGTTTCTGGACGTCTTTCTTGGCGGCGGTTTCGCTCATCTAGGCAGGTGTGTAGAGGTGGTGGTCGGCAATATACCCGGCGACCGGGGCGGGAACCAGATGGCCGATGCCCTGCCCCGCGGCCGCCAGGCGGCGCACCTCGGTGGCGCTGTGCGGCATGGCGGGCAAGGGGAGCACGCGCACGCGGGCCGGATCGACGGCCAGGCCGGGCAACGGGTTTTTTAGATCAAATTGGCCCTCAGCGCCCGTCTGTCCTGCGCGAGCAGCTATGGATACCGTAGCTATGGCGACGATCTCACGGGCCCGCCGCCAGGTGTGAAAGGCCGCTGCCTGGTCGGCGCCGATCTGCAGGAACAGCGCGGCGCCGGGGTATTGGGCGCGCAGCTCGGTGAGCGTGTCGATGGTGTAGGTGGGGCCGTCGCGGCGCAGCTCGCGGTCATCGACGAACACGCGCGGCAGGCCGCCGAAGGCCAGCCGGCACATCGCCAGGCGGTCGGCGGCGGGGCTCAGGGGGCGCGACTTGTGCCAGGCGTCGCCCGTGGGCACGACGTGCAGGCGGTCCAGCGCCAGCTCGGCCACGGCCGCGCGCGCCAGCGCCACGTGGGCGTCGTGCGGCGGATCGAACGCGCCGCCGAATAAACCGGCATTCAAGCCCATATCAATCCGCAGCGCTGCACATCACCCGCAGCGCATGAACCCCAAAGAGCCCAAAGGCCGCGGAGCAGGCCATGCCAATGCGCTCCTGGCCGGGGTTCCCCCGGCCAGCGGGCGCGCCCCCTTGAGGGGGGAGGCGTAACAGCGCGCAGCGCGTGGAGCAACGGGGGTGGGTCATATCCATGCGCGCGGCGGCAGGAAGCGCTCGGTCAGCGCGGCCTCGGGCGAGCCGGGGTGGGGCTGGTACTGGTAGCGCCACGCCACCTGCGGCGGCATGGAGAGCAGGATGGATTCGGTGCGCCCGCCCGATTGCAGGCCGAAGTGCGTGCCGCGGTCCCACACCAGGTTGAACTCGACGTAGCGGCCGCGCCGCACGCGTTGATGGTCGCGCTCGCGCTCGCCCCAGGGCATGGCGCGGCGGCGCTCCACGATGGGCAGGTAGGCGGGCAGGAAGGCATCGCCCACGGCGCGGATCAGCGCGAAGCCGTGCTCCGCCCCACCCTCGGCGAAGTCGTCGAAGAAGATGCCGCCGATGCCGCGCGGCTCGCCGCGATGCTTGTTGAAGAAGTACTCGTCGCACCACTGCTTGAAGCGCGGGTACTTGTCGCCGCCGAAAGGCGCCAGCGCGTCGCGGCAGACGGCGTGGAAGTGCACGCAGTCGTCCTCGAAGCCGTAGTACGGCGTCAGGTCCATGCCGCCGCCGAACCAGCAGGCGTCGGCGGCCGCGATCATGCGCACGTTCATGTGCACGGTGGGCACGTAGGGATTGAGCGGATGGAACACCAGCGACACGCCCATCGCCTCGAACGGCGCGCCGGCCAGTTCGGGCCGATGCTGCGTGGCCGAGGGCGGCAGCCGGGGGCCGCGCACGTGCGAGAAGCCGACGCCGGCGCGCTCGAACACGGCGCCGCCTTCCAGGATCTTCGTGACGCCGTCGCCCTGCAGCGGCTCGCCGGGCGCCTTCTGCCAGCGGTCTTCGAGGAACCGGGCCGGGCCGTCGAGGGCTTCGATGGCGCCGGTGATGCGGTCTTGCAGGCCGGCCAGCCAAGCGCGCACGGCGCCGGTATCGATCGTCGGCATATCAGTGATTGGCCTTGATCGCACGATGGCCAATGTCTCGCCGGTACTGCATGCCGTCGAAGTGGATGCCGCGCGCCACGTCGTAGGCGCGCGCCTGCGCCTGCTTGACCGAATCGGCCAGCACGGTGACGCACAGCACGCGGCCGCCCGCCGTTTTGACCTGCTCGCCCTCGGCCACGGTGCCGGCGTGGAAGACCACGGCGTCGTCGACCGGCTTGGGCAGGCCGGTGATGAGGTCGCCCTTCTTGGGGTTCAGCGGGTAGCCGCCCGCCGCCATCACCACGCCCAGGGCGGCGCGGCGGTCCCATTGCAGCTCGACTTCATGAAGCCTGCCGCTGGTGGCGGCCAGCAGCACGTCCACCAGGTCGGACTTCAGCCGCATCATGATGGGCTGCGTCTCGGGGTCGCCCATGCGGGTGTTGAACTCCAGCGTCTTCGGCCGGCCTTCGGCGTCGATCATCAGGCCGGCGTACAGGAAGCCGGTGAAGGGGATGCCGTCCTTGTCCATGCCGCGGATGGTGGGCAGGATCACGTCGCGCATCACGCGCGCGTGCACGTCGGGCGTGACCACGGGCGCGGGCGAGTACGCGCCCATGCCGCCGGTGTTGGGGCCCTCGTCGCCGTCCTTCAGGCGCTTGTGGTCCTGGCTGGTGGCCAGCGCCGCCACGTCCTTGCCGTCGCACAGCACGATGAAGCTGGCCTCCTCGCCCGCCAGGAACTCCTCGATCACCACGCGCGCGCCGCCTTCGTTGTGCGCCACGCCCAGCGTGTTGCCGCCCAGCATGTCGTCGATGGCGGCATGCGCTTCTTCTTTTGTAGCAGCCACCACCACGCCCTTGCCGGCGGCCAGGCCGTCGGCCTTGACGACGATGGGCGCGCCCAGGCGATCGACGTAGGCATGCGCGGCGGCCGGGTCGCTGAAGGTCTCGTAGGCCGCGGTGGGAATGCCGTGGCGCTTCATGAAGTCCTTGCTGAAGGCCTTGGAGCTTTCGAGCTGCGCGGCCGCCCGGGTGGGGCCGAAGATGCGCAGGCCGTGCGCGCGGAAATCGTCCACCACGCCGGCGGCCAGCGGCTGCTCGGGGCCGACCACGGTGAGGCCGATCTTTTCCTTCAGCGCCCAGTCGCGCAGCGCGGCCACGTCGGTGAGGGGCACGTTCTTCAGGGTAGGCGACAGCGCCGTGCCGCCGTTGCCGGGGGCCACGTACACCTGCTGCACCTTGGGCGATTGCGCCAGCTTCCAGGCCAGCGCGTGTTCACGGCCGCCGCCGCCGATCACCAGGACTTTCATGCCAGCTCGATGTTGGCGTTGTGGAACACGTCCTGCACGTCGTCCAGGTCCTCGATCATGTCCAGCAGCTTCTGCATGCGCGCGGCGTCCTCGCCGGCCAGGTCGATGGTGTTCTCGGCGCGCATCGTCACCTCGGCCACCTCGGGCTTCAGGCCGGCGGCCTCCAGCGCGTTCTTCACGGCCTCGAACTGCGCCGGGTCGGTCAGCACCTCGATGGCGCCGTCCTCATCGGCGATCACGTCGTCGGCACCGGCTTCCAGCGCCACTTCCATCACCTGGTCCTCGCTGGCGCCGGGGGCGAACACGAGTTGGCCCACGTGCCTGAACTGGAACGCCACCGAGCCCTCGGTGCCCATGTTGCCGCCGTACTTTGAAAAGACGTGGCGCACCTCGGCCACGGTGCGCACGCGGTTGTCCGTCATGGTGTCCACGATGATGGCGGCGCCGCCGATGCCGTAGCCCTCGTAGCGGATCTCTTCATAGCTCACGCCTTCGAGGTTGCCGGTGGCCTTGTCGATGTTGCGCTTGACCGTGTCGGCCGGCATGTTGGCGGCCTTGGCCTTCTCGATGGCCAGGCGCAGGCGCGGGTTGGCCGACGGGTCGCCTCCGCCGGTGCGCGCCGCCACCATGATCTCGCGCACCACGCGCGTCCAGATGCGCTGGCGCTTCTCGTCCTGGCGCCCCTTGCGGTGCTGGATGTTCGCCCATTTGCTGTGGCCGGCCATGAAACCCTGCTTTCTCTAGAAGTCGTCTGATAATCGAGCGATTTTACTTTTCATGGACACGACACCATGGCCGACCCCCTGCTGATCGCCAAGCACGGCGACATCGAATCCCTGCTGCTGCCCGGCCTGGCGAACCGCCACGGCCTGATCACCGGCGCCACCGGCACCGGCAAGACGGTGACCTTGCAGAAGATGGCCGAGGAATTCAGCCGCATCGGCGTGCCGGTGTTCATGAGCGACGTGAAGGGCGACCTCTCCGGTATCAGCCAGGCCGGCAGCATCCAGGGCAAGCTGGCCGAGGTGCTGAAGGAGCGCGGCCTGCCCGCGCCCGAGCCCATGGCCTGCCCCGTCACCTTCTGGGACGTGTTCGGCGAGCTGGGCCACCCGGTGCGCGCCACCATCAGCGACATGGGGCCGCTGCTGCTGGGCCGCATGCTCGACCTGAACGACACCCAGGCCGGTGTGCTGAACCTGGTGTTCAAGATCGCCGACGACAACGGCCTGCTGCTGCTCGACCTGAAGGACCTGCGCGCCATGCTCACCCACGTGGGCGAGAACGCCAAGGACTTCACCACCCAGTACGGCAACATCAGCACCGCCAGCGTCGGCGCCATCCAGCGCGGCCTGCTGCAACTGGAGAGCCAGGGCGCCGACAAGTTCTTCGGCGAGCCCATGCTCGACATCGCCGACCTGATGCAGACCGTGCAGGGCCGGGGCGTGGTCAACATCCTCTCGGCCGACAAGCTGATGACGGCGCCGCGCCTGTACGCCAGCTTCCTGCTGTGGCTGCTGTCCGAGCTGTTCGAGCACCTGCCCGAGGTGGGCGACCCCGAGAAGCCCAAGTTCGTCTTCTTCTTCGACGAGGCGCATCTGCTGTTCGCCGACGCGCCCAAGGTGCTGCTGGAGCGCATCGAGCTGGTGGTGCGCCTGGTGCGCTCCAAGGGCGTGGGCGTGTATTTCGTCACGCAGAACCCCATCGACGTGCCCGACACCGTGCTGGCGCAGCTGGGCAACCGCGTGCAGCACGCGCTGCGCGCCTTCACCCCGCGCGACCAGAAGGCGGTGAAGGCCACCGCGCAGACCATGCGCGCCAACCCGGGGCTCGACATCGAGAGCGCCATCACCGAGCTGGGCACCGGCGAGGCGCTGGTGAGCTTCCTCGACGCCAAGGGCCGCCCAGGCGTGACCGAGCGCGTATTCGTCATCCCGCCCGGCAGCCAGATCGGCCCGATCACCGACGCCCAGCGCGCCGAGGTTGTGAAGGGCTCGCTGGTGGCCGGCGCGTATGACCAGGCGGTGGACCGCGAATCGGCCTACGAGCTGCTGGCCGCGCGCGGCGGCGCGGCCACCGCCGCACCGGGCGCCCCCGCCAAGCCGGGTGCCCCCGCGCCCGCCCCGGCCGACGACGGCGGCCTGCTGGGGAGCGCCGGCGCCGCCCTCAAGGAAGCCCTGTTCGGCCGCACCGGCCCGCGCGGCGGCCAGTACGACGGCATCGTGCAGAACGTGGTCAAGGGCGAGATGCGCCGCATGGGCCGAGAGCTGGTGCGCGGCGCCCTGGGCAGCCTGCTGGGCGGCAAGCGGCGCTGAATGCGCCGCGTCGCCAAGGTGAATCGGCTCGAAGCATCCGATCCCTAGAATCCGCTTTCACGAACACCTCTCCACCCTTTCAACCGATCCGAGCACATGGCAACCCAACACCCCCACACCGGCCATCCCAGCCCGCTCCACTCTTGGCTGGAGATGCGCGTGTTCAACGAAATCGCCACCCTGCCCATGGCCTGGCCGATGCTCATGCAAACGCCCAAGGGCGACGGCCACCCGGTGCTGCTCTCGCCCGGCTTCATGGGCGACGAAGGCTCGCTCTTCGCGCTCAAGCGCTTTCTCGAAAGCCGGGACTACGAGGTGCACACCTGGGGCATGGGCCGCAACGTCGGCTTCAAGACGCGGCACGCCCAGGCGCTGGAGCAGAAAATCCGCCACCTGCATCACCACACGGGCCGCAAGGTCAGCCTGATCGGCTGGAGCCTGGGCGGCCTGTTCTCGCTCTACGGCGCGCTGGAGGCGCCCGAGTGCGTGCGCCAGCTGATCACGCTGGGCAGCCCCGTCACGATGGACCCCGAGCACGGCAGCCAGTCGGCGCCTTTCGTGCGCAAGCTGTACCGCATCATCGCGCACCCCATGGGCCCCAGCGTGCACCTGATGCAGCCGCGCTCCAAGAAACTGCGCAACCGGCAGTTGCCGCCGGTGCCCATCAGCTGCCTGTACTCGATCAGCGACGGCGTGGTGCCCGCGCAGGAGGCGACCATCACCGGCGACCCCAGCCATTGCGAGAACATCCGCGTCTACGGCAGCCACGTCGGCCTGGGCTTCAACGCGATGGTGCTGGCCATCGTCGCCGACCGCCTGGCCCAGCCCGAGGGCGAGTGGAAGCCCTTCGAGCCCACCGGCGTGAGCGGCATGGCCTACCGCATGGCGACGCACGACGCGGTGCTGATCTGAGCACGCCGCGCTCTCCCGCGGCTCACCTCCCCGCCATCAGTTCCCGCGCCAGATCGCTGTAGATTCTATAGCGGCTGGCGTTGATCGCTCCTGGGCTGGAGGCCGATTCGACCATTGAAATCACCCCGCAGCCCGGCTCGTGCAGGTGGGTGCAGTTATAGAACCGGCATGCGGCCACGTGGGGGTTGATGTCGGGCATGTAGGCGGCCAGCTGCGCCGGCTCGATGTGGCGCAGGCCGAACTCCTGGAAGCCAGGGGAGTCGATCAGGGCGCTCGCGCGCGCATCGTCCAGCCAGTACCAGGTGGTGCTGGTGGTGGTGTGGCGGCCGCTGTTCAGGGCCTGCGAGATCTCGCCCGTCTGCGCGCCGGCGCCGGGCACCAGGCGGTTGATGAGGGTGCTCTTGCCGGCGCCCGAGGGGCCCAGGATCAGCGTGGTGCGGCCGTGCAGCCGCCGGGCCAGGGCGTCGATGGATTCAATGGGCACGTCCACCGCCTGGCGCGGCTTGGCGGCCAGGCCCAGCACGGCATAGCCCATGGCGCGGTAGGGCGCCAGCCGCGCCCAGGCGCGCGCGAAAGGCACCCCCAGGTCGGCCTTGTTCAGCACGATCAGCGGCGCGATGTGCTCGGCCTCGCAGGCGATCAGGGCGCGGGCGAGCTGGTGCTCGGAGAACTCGGGCTCGGCGGCGACCAGGATCAGCACCTGGTCCAGGTTGGCGGCGAAGGACTTGGTGCGCACCTCGTCCTGGCGGTACAGCAGGTTGCGGCGTTCCACCACCTGCTCGATGGTGCCCTCGTCCTGCGAGGGCAGCCAGCGCACGCGGTCGCCCACCACCACGGCCAGCTTCTTGCCGCGCGGGTGGCAGATGACGCGCTCGCCGCCCGGCGTCTCGACCACGCAGTGGCGCCCGTGGGCGCTGACGACCAGCCCGTCCTGCAGGCGAGCGTCAGCGGCAGAAGGAGAGCGTGGGCGGCTCAAGGCGTGGCGCGGGGCTGGGCGCGAGCAGCGTCGGCCAGTTCGTCAGTGGCGCGCGCGGCGCGCACGTCGAGCGCGGTCACGCCGCCGGCGTCGTGCGTGGTCCAGACCACGGCCAGGTGGCCCCAGCCGACGTGCAGGTCGGGGTGGTGGTTCAGGCGCTCGGCCAGCCCGGCCACGGCCTGCGCCAGTGCCATCGCCTGGGCGAAGTCGGGCAGGCGCCAGCGCTTCTCCAGCGCCGGCACGCCGCCGCGCACGACCTGCGCCCAGCCGGGCGGCGGCGCGTCGATTGCTCCGGATTCAGGAGCTGCTGGCGCAGGTGGGACGGGCGCTGGAGCCATATTTTTCTTAGAAGATCAGTTGTTCAAGGCGCACTGCACAAGCTGCGGCACATCCAGCACCTCGGCACGCAAGGCCGCGGAGCAGGCCAAGCCAGCGCACCCGTGGCCGGGGGCCCCCCGGCCAGGGGGTGCGCCCCCTTGAGGGGAGATGCCGCAACATCGCGCAGCGAGTGGAGCAACGGGGGTGGGTCATAGAACCTGCGCGCCCATGCGCGCGATGCGCTCGCTGGCGGGCGGGTGCGAGTAGTAGAAGCGCACGTACACCGGGTCGGGCGTGAGCGTGCTGGCGTTGTCCTTGTAGAGCTTGACCAGCGCGTTGCTCAGGTCTTGCGCGCTGGCCTGGGCGGCGGCGTAGGCGTCGGCCTCGAACTCGTGCTTGCGCGACAGTTGCGCCATCAGCGGCGACAGGAAGAAGCTGAACACCGGCACCACCAGCATGAACAGCAGCAGCGCCAGCGCGTGGTTGGGCACGGTTCCGCCCAGTTCGGCCGGCAGGTTGGGCGTGACGCCCAGGCCCGCATAGAACCAGCTCTGCCGCGCCAGCCAGCCCAGCAGCGCCAGCCCGCCCAGGCTGAGCGCGAACATCCCGGCGATGCGCTGGGCGATGTGCCGGTGCTTGAAGTGGCCCAGCTCGTGCGCCAGCACGGCCTCCACCTCGGGCGGGGTGAGCTGCTCCAGCAGCGTGTCGAAGAACACCACGCGCTTGGCGGCGCCGAAGCCGGTGAAATAGGCGTTGGCGTGCGCGCTGCGGCGGCTGCCGTCCATCACGAACAGGCCCTTGGCGGCAAAGCCGCAGCGGGCCATCAGGCCGGTCACCCGCGCCTTCAGCGACTCGTCCTGCAAGGGCTGGAACTTGTTGAACAGCGGCGCGATGAACATCGGGTAGACCACCAGCATCAGCAGGCTGAAGCCCATCCACGCGCCCCAGGTCCACAGCCACCACCAGGCGCCGGTGGCGTTCATCAGCCACAGCACCAGCGCGGCCAGCGGCACGCCGATGGCGATGCCGAGCAGCGTGGACTTCAGCAGGTCGCCCAGCCACAGCCCGAGCGTCATCTTGTTGAAGCCGAAGCGCTGCTCCAGCACGAAGGTGTTGAACAGCGCCACCGGCAGGTCGATCAGCCCGTTGATGGCGGCAAAGGCCACCAGCAGCGCCAGCGGCTGCAACAGCGGGCGCTGGGCGCCCATCAGGTCCAGCAGGGCGCCGTTCAGCCCGTCCAGCCCGCCCAGCAGCGTCCAGCCCAGCAGCACGGCGGCGCCCAGGGCCAGCTCGATCAGGCCGAAGCGCAGCTTGGCCACCGTGTAGTCGGCCGCGCGCTGGTGCGAGGCGAGCGGAATCGCCTGCGCGAACTCCGCCGGCACCTGGGCGCGGTGGCGGGCCACAGCGCGGATCTGGCGCGAGGCCAGCCACAGCTTGACCAGCAGGTTGGCCAGCAGCGCCGCGCCCAGGATGAGGCTGACGACGAGGGCGGGAGTGAGCGGTTCGTTCAAGGTGAAAGGTCGGGTTGGCGGCCGAAGCGCCGAGTGTAGAACGTGGACAATCGCCCCCCATGACCGACCAAGCCCCCTCCCCCAGCGACGCCCTGCCCAAGTCCGACCAGAACCTGGTCTGGCTGGACTGCGAGATGACCGGCCTGGACCCGGAGAAGGAACGCATCATCGAGATCGCCGTGGTCGTCACCGGCCCGCAGTTGACGCCGCGCGTCGAAGGGCCGGTGCTGGTCGTCCACCAGAGCGACGCCGTGCTGGACGCCATGGACGCCTGGAACAAGGGCACGCACGGGCGCAGCGGGCTGATCGACAAAGTGAAGGCCGCCACCACCACCGAGGCCGAGGCCGAGGCCAAGCTGATCGCCTTCCTCTCGCGCTACGTGCCCAAGGGCGCCTCGCCGATGTGCGGCAACACCATCGGCCAGGACCGGCGCTTCCTGGTCAAGTACATGCCGCGGCTGGAGGCGTTCTTCCACTACCGCAACATCGACGTCAGCACGCTGAAGGAACTGGCGCGCCGCTGGCGGCCGGAAGTGGTCGATGCCTTCACCAAGCGCCAGGCGCATACGGCGCTGGCGGACGTGCATGAGTCGATTGATGAACTGGCGCACTACCGCGAGCGCTTCATCCGGCTGCACGGCTGACACCCCCTGTCGGCCCGCATCTCGCCCACCTGCCGAGAAACACCGGCATTGCGCCGGGCCGCCTCGGTGCGCGTCCAGTCGAGCACATCAACGCCCAAGCTCAGCGGGTGCCGCAGGCGGTCTATTAGAGTGAAGAGTCAGACCGCAGAGGCATCCCGAAAAGCGCGAAGAACAGAGTTGATCCGCGTCTGGTAGCCAGCGCCTTGTGCCTTGAACCACTCAATAACGTCCTGGTCAATGCGCAGCGAGATCAGTTCCTTATTGGGAACTGGCGCAAGCCCGCGCCGGACGATGCCGCGAACGATGTGATCCGGGTCGAACTCGGGATGCTCTTGAGACGGTTGGGCCTGGGTGTTGGGCGACATGAGCTGGGGCCAGTCAGTTCTGGACTTGGCTGAAGAAGAAGCGCGCTTCTCGATCGGTTGCTTTGCGGAAGGAGATGATGCGGATTTCATCGTTGGTCTCCGTGTGAGCGATGGACACAGGCACCCCGGCCAGAAGGCCCAGCGTGACGAAGCGTTGTTCACCGTAGTCGAAGCGGTCATCCTCGTAGGTGAAGGTCAAGCCTTCAAAGACGCGCGGTGCATCAACGAAATCAAGGCCATGATCCTTGAGATTGATCCCGCGCTTGCGCTCTGACCATGTGAAACGCATGCAGCATTGTAGCTACAAGGCGTAGGTGCATCAAGGGCGGGGGATTCCTGCGACTCAAGGATTTAATTTTCATCTGACCCTGATTTCCTCAAATTTTCATCTGACCCTGATTTCCTTCAGACGTGGCCGGCCTGATCGACGCCGTGCACGTGAAAAATGTTCTTCGCCAGATCGATGCCAACGGTGGTAGCTTGCATGGGGGACGCTCCTGTCTGGATGACAAGTGGTTGTTCGGACCTCCACTTTGGCTCTTCAGGGCCGATCAGGTGGGGGCGTCCATTCCATTAATTACCCCGCTGATTTTCCCGCCCTGATTTCTCATGACCCAAATTTCCCCCTGATTTTTCCTAGTGGTTTGATGAACCGTTCAGGAGACATCAGGCCCTTGCTCCTTATTCCCTCGTGGCTGAGATAACAAGCTGGCCACAGCTGAAAAGGCCATGCTAGTCAACCAAAAATAGAAGCCTAAACCCACTGTATATGGAAAGTCTCCCGCGCTTCCAACTGGGATTGTGGTGCCGAGTGGAAACAATGCGGCCACGACGAGTGCCAATGAAGCGAGCATGAACCCTAAGCCAGGGTCTGTGCGCTTACCCCAAGCGAACCATAAAAGCACGTTGGCCAGCCAAGAAAAGTGGCCCGCAAATATGCCTATTGGCCCAAGTAGCAGTGCCTCAAGGCCGTAGTGGGGCTGTAGCTTCCCATAGTAGTCAGCAAAGTACGCCGGAAACGCAAGGCTTGCTGCATACAAGCCAATGCTGAGCCAGCCGCACAACTGCGACAGAATTTGAGAGCGACGTCGCACGCGTCTCCTAACGGACAAAGTAAGAGGGAAAATTAGGGAAAATTAGGGTCAGATCACAATTTATTCCCTATGCCACGGCTTCCTCGGGTTCACTCTGGGTGTGTCCTACCCATTTGCCGCGCCGTTCGGTGGCGACCAACTTCTGGTTGCAGAGCCGGTCAACGGTGTTGATCCGGTCCAGAATTTCAGTGACCTTGCCGTTGCCCTTGAACTTCTCGAAGGCAACGATGCGCAGCAGGGCATCGGCCTGGGCGGGTACTCGGCCGGTTCTCTCCCACAGGGAGACGGATTGCTCGGTCGTCAGCAGCACGCGCTGCGCCAGCGACTGCTGCGACAGGCCCAGCAGCGTGCGCAGAAAGCGCAGCTCCTTGCCGGTGATGCGACCAGGCTTCTTGATGATCGACTGGGCGATGACGAGGTGCAGGCCGTCGGTGTCTTCAATGGACACGCCTTTGCCGTAGGGCGTGCGGTGGATGGTGTAGCCGTTTTCCAGCCACACGTTGTCGAGGCCGGATTCCGTGTAGTGGTACATGTCAGCTCTCATTCAATATAGAAGACCGTGACCATGATGACGTTGGGCGTGTCGTCGCTGATGGCCGCGACGACGCAGCAGTTGTGGCCTGAGCAGAAGTGCTCCATCCGGCACTCCAGTGTTCCCTTGTAGGTATTGGGCTCGGGAGTGCGCCGAATCACACCTCTGCGCAGACACTCGATGGCTACGTGCAGCGGCATCTTCCGATCCTTCATCTGCTTGCGGGCATGCGCGGTGATGATGACCTTTGCAGAATCGCCCGCCGCAGACCTGATGAGCTTCGCAAGCTGCGATTTCGATAGCGTGAAGACCGAGCCTGTGACCATAAAATTTATGGGTTCATGGTACCCCATAAATCAAGGGTCAGATCAAGATTTTTCTTACCGCCCTGCCCCCACCAAATCCATCCGGCGCCTGAGCCGCGCCGCCTCGTCCGCGCCGCCCCGCTCGTCGGCCAGCCGCGCCTGCACGCCCAGCCAGGCCAGCAGCGGGCGGCGCCAGCCTTGTTGGGACGCGGTATCGACCGCACGCGCCACCACGTTGGGGCTGGCGTCGGCGCGGCGCAGTTGCACGCCGGCGGCGATCAGGCGGGCGAAGGGGTCGGCGGGCGGGGTGGCGCTGCGGTGCGGTTCGGGCAGCAGCGCGGTATCGGCGGCGGTGAGCCGCTCGCCGGCCAGGTAGCGGGCATAGGCGCGCTCGGCGTCGCCGGCGTCGGCGCGCAGCGGCTCGAAGCCGGCGCAGGGCTCGAACACCAGGCTGGCGACCTGCGCGGCGCAGCGCGTCAGCTCGATGCGGGCCACCAGCTCGGGGCGACCGGTGCGGGCGGTTTCGGCGCGGGCCTGCTCGAACTCGCGCGCGGCGACGCGGGCGTCGCCTTTCAGGTAGGCCTCGGCAAAGCGCTCGGCGTGGCCGACGGCATTGATGCTCCAGTCAGGCACTTTCGGGCCACCAGCGCAGGCGCAGAGCGCGCCGGCAGCTATCAGAAGTGAAGCAATGGTGATTCGCCTCATGGCAGCTTCACCTCCTTCTCCTTCGGGGCGAAGGGCCACTTGCGGTTCAGCTCGGCGATCAGCGCGTCGATCTTGCGCAGGCTGCTTTCCACGTCGGCGCGCAGGCCGCCCAGGTCGGCGGTGGCCTCGCGCGCGTTGCCGGCGACGGCCTGCACGTCCTTCAGCACGGCATCGACCTGCGCCATGCTCTGGCGCACGTCCTTCAGCAGCGCGTCGAGCTGGCCGACGGCGGCGCGGGCGCCGTTGACCAGGCCGTCCTGGCCCAGCACCTGCTGGTCGGCCTTCTTGAGTACGCCGTCGGTGCGCACGGCCACGGCGTCGAGGTTCTTCACCAGCTGGTTGGTGCGCTCCAGCAGCTCGGCCACGCGGCGGGCGTCGGCCTCGTTGCCGGTCAGCGCGCCCAGCAGGCCGCCCTGGGTGCTGTTCATCTTCTGGGTGAAGGCGCGCACGTCGGCCAGCATGCCGGCCAGCGCGGACTGCTCGGCGGTGAGCTGGCTGAGGTTCTGCAACACGTCGCGCGCGTCGGCCACCATCTTGGGGATCTCGGCCGACACGTCGCCGCGCAGCACGGTGCGCTCGGCGCCGGCGGGCAGCGGCGGGTCGTCCAGGATGCCGGTGAAGGCGCGCAGCCGGGCGGCGCCGACCAGCCCTTTCTCCAGCGTGAAGATGCTGGAGGTGCGCAGCCAGTGCGCGTCCTTCAGCGGCACGTCCACCGCGATGCGCACGGTGCCCTGCTCGACCAGCTCGATGCCGCTCACGCGGCCGACGGGAAAGCCGGAGAAGGTCATGTCCATGCCGACCACCACGCCCTCGGAGTCGTCGGTGGCCAGGTACAGGCGCTGCGTGGCCTCGAAGGCACCGCGCGCCCACATCAGGTACAGCACCACGCCGGCGATCAGCGCCGCCATGAACAGCAGCAGCAGCGCGGCGCGCACCTCCAGGCCGCGCTGGGCGCGGCTGGCGGCCAGCGGGGGCGGGTCGTCGTCTTGGGGGGGGCTGCTCATGCCCTCAATAGTAGTTGCCCACCAGCGACGCGATCTCGATCACCAGCATCAGCACGAACATGCGCACCAGGCCCTGCAACTCCACGCTGGTGCGCGAGGCGCGGTGCGGCATGTCGCGCAGCGCGTTGGCCACCGGCAGCAGCGCCACCGCCAGCGCGAACAGCAGCGTCTTCAGCCCGAAGATCAACGACACCACCGGGTTGAAGATGTGCCCCACCCCCCGGTTGTACGCCGCCATGCCGGCCAGGTTGAAGCCGTGCACGCCGATGTAGGCCAGCACCAGCGAGATCACGCAACTGAACGCCGCCAGCAGCAGCACGGCGGCCACGCCGGCCAGCACGCGCGGCAGCACTTCATGCACCAGCGGGTCGATGCCGCGCGCGCGCAGCGCCTGAAAACCGCCGTCGCGCTTGAGTTTGTACAGCTCCGAGCCGCTCGGGATGCTGTATTCCACCGCCACGAACAGCGCCGCCGCCAGCGGGATCAGCTCCAGCACCAGCACGCGCACCACGGCGTCCAGCGCGTACTGCGTCAGCCCGTAGGCGAAGGCGGTGACCACCACGATGCGGATCACCACCACGTTGAACAGCGCCATCAGCGTGGTGAAGCCCGGCAGCCCCGGCCCGGCGGCGGCGTACACCTGCCGCAGCACGGCGCCGCGCGTCTCGCGCCGCCAGCTGGACGGCGACAGCGCCAGCACCGCCACCTGCGCGCCGATGAAGGCCATCAGCCACCAGCCCCGCAGCCATTGCAGCACCTCGCGCCCCAAGTGCAGCAGCCAGCCGTACAACGAGAAACCCGTGGTCATGCGGGCATGATACGACGGGCGCCGCGTTCAGGCATTAAATTGGCCTTCAGCGCTTATGGGGCAATCGCTGGCAGCTATCATTATTGAAGTCATCGCGCGCATGCGCCGGGCACGTTTTCGCGTCCGGCGCCACACTGGCGCAATCTGCGCCACACTGGCGCAATCTGCGCCACAACTGCCCTCGTTTAGAGATTCATGCCCACTGCAATCCGCGCGCGCCTGCGCTATATTGCACCGCAGCATCCGCCCATAACAACCGCCCCATGCTCTACCAAATCTACGACGCCCAGCGCTCCCTGATCGAACCCTTCGCCGACATGGCCGACGCCACGGCCAAGCTGTACAGCAACCCGCACACGCTGTGGGGCCAGATGCCGATGGCGCAGCGCGTGGCGGCCTCCTTCGCGCTGTTCCACCGCCTGGGCAAGGACTACGAGAAGCCCGAGTTCGGCATCCGCCACGTCGACGTCGACGGCGTGCACGTGGCCATCGACGAGCGCATCGAGCTGGAAAAGCCCTTCTGCCAGTTGCGCCGCTTCAAGCGCTTCACCGACGACACGGGCACGCTGGGCAAGCTCAAGGGCCAGCCGCCGGTGCTGGTGGTCGCCCCGCTGTCGGGCCACTACGCCACCCTGCTGCGCGACACCGTGCGCACCCTGCTGGAGGGCCACAAGGTCTACATCACCGACTGGAAGAACGCCCGCATGGTGCCGCTGTCGGAGGGCAGCTTCCATCTGGACGACTACGTGAACTACGTGCAGGACTTCATCCGCCACCTGCAAGGCATCTACGGCAACTGCCACGTGATCAGCGTGTGCCAGCCCACCGTGCCGGTGCTGGCCGCGGTGTCGCTGATGGCCAGCCGGGGCGAGAAGACCCCCATCACCATGACCATGATGGGCGGCCCCATCGACGCGCGCAAGTCGCCCACCGCCGTCAACAACCTGGCCGTGCAGCGCAGCTTCGAGTGGTTCGAGAACAACGTGATCTACCGCGTGCCGCCCAACTACCCCGGTGCCGGCCGCCGCGTGTACCCGGGCTTCCTGCAACATACCGGCTTCGTGGCGATGAACCCCGACCGCCACGCCAGCAGCCACTACGACTATTTCAAGGACCTGATCAAGGGCGACGAGTCCAGCGCCGAGGCGCACCGCAAGTTCTACGACGAGTACAACGCCGTGCTCGACATGGACGCGGACTACTACCTCGAAACCATCCGCACCGTGTTCCAGGACTTCAGCCTGGTCAACGGCACCTGGGACGTGCGCAACCCCGCCGGCGAGCCCGAGCGCGTGCGCCCGCAGGACATCCACGCCACCGCCCTGCTCACCGTCGAGGGCGAGTTGGACGACATCTCCGGCTCCGGCCAGACGCGCGCCGCGCATGGGCTGTGCACCGGCATCCCCGAGGCGCAGCGCGACCACCTGGAGGTGCCCGGCGCCGGCCACTACGGCATCTTCAGCGGCCGCCGCTGGCGCACGGTGGTCTATCCGCGCGTGAAGGCGTTCATCGCCGAGCACGCCCAGGCCCTGGCCGCGCCGGCCCTGGCCGCCGCGCCCAAGGCCCCGGCACGCCGCCGCGCCGGCTGACCGCCGGCATGCCCGGGCCCGGCCGGTGACCGCCCTGCCCGCCGCCGACCTGGCCCGCCGCGTGCTGGACGCGCTGCCGCAGACGCAGTGCACGCGCTGCGGCTACCCCGACTGCGCGGCCTACGCCGAGGCCGTCGCCCTGGGCGAGGCCGGCATCAACCAGTGCCCGCCCGGCGGCGCCGAAGGCGTGGCGCGGCTGGCCGCCCTCACCGGCCGGCCGGCCGGGCCGCTCAACCCCGGCAACGGCCTGGAAGGCCCGCGCGGCGTGGCCTGGATCGACGAGAGCTGGTGCATCGGCTGCACGCTGTGCATCGCCGCCTGCCCGGTGGACTGCATCGTCGGCGGCAACAAGCGCATGCACACCGTCGTCGAGGCGCAGTGCACCGGCTGCGCGCTGTGCATCCCCGCCTGCCCGGTGGACTGCATCGCGCTGGAGAACGTCACCGGCACCCGCACCGGCTGGGACGCCTGGTCGCCCGCCCAAGCCGGCGAGGCCCGCGATCGCTATGAATTCACGAGCTGGCGGCGCAAGCGGGAAGCGGGCGAGCAGGCCAAAAGGCTTGAAGAAAAGGCCGCGCGCAAGCTGGCCCATCTGCCTGAGTTGACGCACGGCGCCGAGGGCGCCGAACAGGGCCGCAAGCGCGCCGTGATCGAGGCCGCGCTGGCGCGCGCGCGTGCCCGAAAGAACGCCGGCTGATCTTCAATGCGCCCCGGCGGCGGCATCGCCCCCCGCCCCGCCGTGCGTGCGCCTGGCGAACCACACCAGCCCGATCAGCGCCAGGAACAGCAGCGCCGAGCCGTAGAAGATCTCCTGCGTGGACAGCATGAAGGCCTGCTGCGTCAGCAGGTTGTTCACCATGCCCAGCGCCTGCTCCTGCGTCAGGCCGCTGGCGCGCAGGCCGTCGAGCGTCTGCATGGCGACGGGGTTGCCGGCATTGATCGACTCGGCCAGTTGCGCGTGGTGCAGCGCGCTGCGGTTCTCCCACAGCGTGGTGCTGATCGAGGTGCCCATGGCGCCGGCCGTGATGCGCGTGAAGTTCGACAGCCCCGAGGCCGCCGGGATCCGCGCCGGCTCGATGCCCGAGAGCGTGATCGTCACCAGCGGGATGAAGAAGAACGCCATCGCCACGCCCTGCACCAGGGTCGGGATCATGATGGTGGTGAAGTCGGTCTGCGTGGTGAACAGCGAACGCATCCACAGCACCACGGCGAACACGAGGAAGGCGAAGCTGGCGTACAGGCGCGGATCGACCCGGTTCACCGTCAGCCCCACCAGGGGCGACAGCACGATGGCCAGGATGCCCACCGGCGCCAGCACCATGCCCGCCTGCGTGGCGGTGTAGCCCATGAACTGCTGCAACCACAGCGGCAGGATCACCACGTTGCCGAAGAACACGCCGTAGCCCACCGCCGTGGCCAGCGCGCCCGACCAGAAGTTGCGCCGCGCGAACAGCGACAGGTCCACCACCGGGTGCTCCTCGGTCAGCTCCCAGACCAGGAAGAAGGCAAAGCCCACCACCGCCACCACGGCGAAGGCCACGATCTGCGGCGAATGGAACCAGTCCAGCTCCTTGCCCTTGTCCAGCATGAGCTGCAGCGCGCCCACCCAGACCACCAGCAGCGACAGGCCGATGGCGTCGATCGGCAGCTGGCGCGTGGCCGACTCGCGCTCGCGGTAGATCAGCCAGGTGGCGCCGGCCGCCAGCAGGCCCACCGGGATGTTGATGTAGAAGATCCACGGCCAGCTCACGTTGTCGGTGATCCAGCCGCCCAGCAGCGGCCCCATGATGGGCGCCACCAGCGTGGTCATGGACCACATCGCCATCGCCAGCCCGGCCATGGCCCGCGGGTAGCTGGACAGCAGCAGCGTCTGCGACAGCGGGATCATCGGCCCGGCGACGAAGCCCTGCAGCGCGCGGAAGGCGATCAGCAGCGTCATGTTCGGCGCCAGCCCGCACAGCCACGAGGCCAGCACGAACAGCAGCACGCTGGCCATGAACAGGCGCACCTGGCCCACGCGCTGCGTCAGCCAGCCGGTCAGCGGTACGGCGATGGCGTTGGCCACCGCGAAGCTGGTGATGACCCAGGTGCCCTGCACCGGGCTCACGCCCAGGTCGCCCGAGATGGCGGGCAGCGACACGTTGGCGATGGAGGAGTCCAGCACGTTCATGAACGTGGCCGCCGACAGCGCGATGGTGCCCAGCACGCGCGCGCCGCCGGTCAGCGGCGGGTGCGCGGCGTGGGCCGGGGTGGCGCTCATGAGGGTTCGCCTTCCTGCACGGATTTATGAATCAAATCGGCCTCCAGCGCCCGCCAGGCAAGCGCTGGCAGCTATCAATCATGAAGCGTGGCGGGCGCCCATGTTGCGCGCGATGATCTCGCGCACCAGCGCCTCGGCGCCGCCGTCGGCCTGGGCGAACACGCGGGTCTGCGCCAGCGGCTCGGTGCGCGCGGCGGAGGCCAGCTCGGCGCCGCTCTGGTCGGCCACGTCCACGCGCGCCTCCATCGACAGGCCGACGCGCAGCGGGTGCGCCTTGACCTGCTCGGGCTCCAGCGCGATGCGCACCGGCACGCGCTGCACCACCTTGATCCAGTTGCCGGTGGCGTTCTGCGCCGGCAGCAGCGCCGAGGCGGCGCCGGTGGCGATGCCCAGGCCCGCCACCCTGCCGCGGAATTCGACCTTGCCGCCGTACATGTCGGCCGTCAGCGTGACGGGCTGGCCGACACGGATGTGGCGCAGCTGGTTCTCCTTGAAGTTGGCATCGACCCACAGCTGGTCCAGCGGCACCAGCGCCATCAGCGGCGCGCCGGGCGCCACGCGCTGGCCGAGCTGCACGCTGCGCTTGCTGACGTAGCCCGACACGGGCGCCGGCAGCTCGGTGCGGTGCGCGGCCAGCCAGGCCTCGCGCAATTTGGCGGCGGCGGCCAACACGCTGGGGTGCTGGTCCACGTCGGTGCCGTCGGTCAGCGCCTGGTTGCTGGCCAGCTGCTCGCGCGCGGCGGCCACGGCGGCCTGGGCGGCGTCGAGCGCGCTCTGCGCCGCCGCGACCTGGGCGCGCGCGTGCGCCAGCTCCTCGCCCGAGACGGCGCCGCCGCCGGCCAGGCCCTGGCGCCGCGCCAGGTCCTGCTGCGCGGTGGCGAGCTGGGTGCGGGCCTTGGCGGCGTCGGCCTCGCGCAGCTTGACCTGCGCGCCGAAGGAGGCGTTGTTGGCGTACAGCGTGCGCACCTGGCGCACCGCCTGGCCCAGCGCGGCCTCGGCCTGCGCCTGCGCCACGCCGGCGTCGGCCGGGTCGAGCCGCACCAGCGGCTGCCCGGCCTGCACGGGCTCGGTCTCGTCGGCGAAGATGGCGGTGACGGTGCCGCCGATCTGCGGCGTGATCTGCACCAGGTTGCCCTGCACGTAGGCGTTGTCGGTGTCCTCGAAGTGGCTGAGCACCAGCCAGTCGTACACGCCCCAGGCGATGGCGGCCAGCAGGACGACGCCGGCGAGCCCGGCCAGGGCGCGCCTGCGGCGCGGGTTGCCGTTGGGAGCCGGCTGGCTTGGGGCGGATGTGGGATCGGCCATGGTGTTCTTCTCTGAAAGGTTCAGTGGTTCGACGGCAGGTCGGGCGTCGGCTGCCAGCCGCCACCCATGGCCTGCGCCACGCCGGCCTGGCTGATGAAGGCCTGGGCCGCCAGGTCGGCCTGCTGGCGGCGCTGCGCCAGCACGGCGGTCTCGGCCGTCAGCACCTGGAGGTAGTTGCCCAGGCCCGCCTGGTAGCGCTGGCGTGCGATGTCGTAGGCGCCCTCGGCGGCTTGCAGCGCGCGCGCCTGCTCGGCCTGCTGGCGGGCGGTGGCGCGCACCGCCTGCGACTGGTCGGCCGCCTCGCGCATGGCGTCGATCACGGTGGCGTTGTAGGTCTCGATGGCGGCGTCGACGTCGGCGCTCCTGGCGGCCAGGCCGGCGCGCAGGCGCCCGGCCTCGAAGATGGGCAGGCGGATCGCCGGGCCCACGCCCCACTGGAAGCTGTCGCCCTTGAGCAGGTTGCCGAAGCCCAGGCTCTGGAAGCCGGCGAAGGCCGCCAGGTTGATGTTGGGATAGAACTGCGCCCTGGCCACGTCCACCTCGCCGCGCGCGGCCTCCACGCGCCAGCGCGCGGCCACGATGTCGGCGCGGCGCGCCAGCCAGTCGGCGTGCAGTTCGGACGGCACGGCCAGCGGCCGCAAGGCGGACAGGCTGGGCGCCTGCACGTCATCGGCCAGGCGCGGCTGGCCCAGCAGCGCGGCCAGGGCGTTGCGGCTGGCTTCGATCTGCTGGTCGAAGGCGGCGATCTGCGTGCGCGAGTCGGCGCGCACGGTCTCGTTCTGGCGCACTTCGAGCTGCGTGTCCAGGCCCGCCTGCACGCGGTCCCGCACCAGCGCCACCATCTGCTGGCGCTGTGCCAGCGCGCGTTCGGCCAGCGCGCGCTGCCCGGCCAGGCGCGCCCACTGCACGTAGCCGCGCACGACGTTGGTGGCCAGCAGCACGCGGGCGGCGTCGGCCTCGGCCTCGGCGGCGCGCAGCTGGCCGACGGCGGCGCGGATGGCGCCGGCGTGCCTGCCGAAGAAGTCCAGCTCCCAGCCGCCGTTGATCTGCAGGTTGCCCAGGTTCTGGGTGGAGCCGCCGAGCGGCGCCGGGTAGATGTAGTTGCCGGAGAAGGCCTGGCGGTTCAGGTCGAGCGCGCCGTTGACCTGCGGTTGCAGCGCGGCGGCGGCCACCTGCTCGGCGGCGCGCGCCTTGGCCACGCGCGCGGCGGCCACTTGCAGGCCGGGGTTGCGCGCCAGCGCCTCGGCGACCAGGCGGTCGAGCTGCGCGTCGCCCAGCGCCGTCCACCAGTCCTGCGCCGGGGCGATGGTGGGCGATTCGGCATCGAGGCCCAGCGCGGCGGGCTCGGTGAGTTGCGCCGACGAGCGGATGCCCCGCGTGTCGGCACAGCCGGCCAGCAGCGCGAGCGCGGCGAGGCCGATGGCGGCGGTCCGGCGGATCATGGCCGGGTCTCCTGCGCGGCAGCCCGGCCCAGCAGGGACTCGGCCTTGCCGGCCACGCGGTCCAGCAGCATGCGCAACTGCGCCCACTCCTCGGGCGTGAAGTCTTCCAGCACCTCGTTGTAGACGCGGGCCAGCACGCGCGGCATCTGCTCGGCGGCGGCCACGCCTTCGGGCGTGAGCGCGATGTGCACCACGCGGCGGTCGGTCTCGGAGCGCACGCGGCGGCACAGGCCGCGCGCCTCCAGGCGGTCGAGCAGGCGCGTCATGTAGCCGGCGTCCACGGTGCAGCGGCGCGCCAGGTCGGCCACGGTGTCGGCCTCGCCGCGGTGGATCTTGTAGAGCGGCACCCATTGCGGCACGGTGGCGCCGCCCAGCTCGGTGGCCTCGCTGACGAGCTGGCCGATGGCCACCTGCGCGCGGCGCAGCATCCACAGCACGCTGGTCTCGGGGCGGATGCCGTCGTTGTCGAAGAAGGGCTTGGACGCGCGGCGGCGGCTGGCGCGGGGCGCGGGTTCGGGCGCGGATGCGGTGGCGGGCATGGCGGCGGGTTCGGGCTGAACGGCCGCCATCTTATTTGCCCATGCAAACATTGTGATCACAATGTTTGCATGGGCACGTTCATGGCAGGGGCATTCAGCCCAGCGCGGCGATCACCTCGGGCGGCGCCTGCACCAGCTCGATCAGCACGCCCTCGCCGGCAATGGGAAATTCGTCGTTCGCCTTGGGGTGCAGGAAGGTGATGTCGTGGCCCGCCGCGCCCTTGCGGATGCCGCCGGGCGCGAAGCGCACGCCCTGGGCGCTGAGCCATTCCACCGCCTGGGGCAGGTCGTCGATCCACAGGCCGATGTGGTTCAGCGGAGTGGCGTGCACGGCGGGTTTCTTCCCGGGGTCGAGCGGCTGCATCAGGTCCACCTCGACCTTGTGCGCGCCGTGGCCCATGGCGCAGATGTCCTCGTCCACGTTCTCGCGCTCGCTTCTGAAGGTGCCGGTCTTTTCCAGGCCGAGCATGTCCACCCAGAGCTTTTGCAGCCGGTGCTTGTCGGGGCCGCCGATGGCGACCTGCTGGATGCCGAGGACTTTGAAGGGACGGGTCATGGTGTGCTCCGGTTGACTACGAATTCGATAGCTGCTTGCGCTTGCCAGTCAAGCGCTGGAGGCCTATTTTCCTCATGAACGCGGCACGGCGGGCAGGATCTCGCGCCGGATCAGCGCCAGCGCCTGGTTGCGCGCGGCGCTGTCGGGCGTGCGGCGCGAGGTGGCGGCGATCACCGCCTGGCGTTGCGCATCGACGTAGATCCACTGCCCGCCGTAGCCGCTGGCCATGACGGCCTCGGGCGACACCCACCACAGGTAGCCGTAGGGCGTGAACGCCGGCCAGCCGCCGGCGTTGCGGCGCGTGGTGGCCTGGCGCAGGTAGTCGGCCGGCACCAGTTCGCGGCCCTGCCAGCGGCCGCCGGCCAGCACCAGCTCGCCCACGCGCGCCATGTCGCGCGGGCTCAGCATCAGCCCGAAGGCGCCGATGGCGTGGCCCTGCGCGCCGCGCCGCCAGTCGAAGCGCGCGATGCCCAGCGGCCCCAGCAGCCGCTGGCGCGCGTAATCATCCAGCGGCCGGCCGACGGCGCGCGCCAGCGCCAGGGCCAGCACGTTGGTGGCGCCGTTGTCGTAGGCGAAGCGCGCGCCCGGCTCGGCCACGAAGGGGCGGCGCGCCAGCCAGCCCAGGTTGTCGTCGCGGTCGCGCCGCGCGGTGACATCGGCGGTCCAGCCGGCCGTCATCGTCAGCAGGTGGGCGAAGCGCAGGCGCTGCAAACGCGCGTCACCGCCCAGGCGCAGCATCTCGGGCAGGCGCATGGCCACCAGTTCGTCCACGCCGCGCACGTGCCCGTCGGCCAGCGCGCAGCCGAACAGCAGCGAGAGCACGCTCTTGGTGACCGACTGCACGTCATGCAGGCTGTCCGCCGTCGTGCCGGGTCGATAGAACTCGAAGGCCAGCGCGCCGCGCTGTACCACGGCCACGCTCAGCACGTCGGGCGCCAGCGTGGCGATGCGGGCGGCGAGGCCGCCGAAGCCGCGGGCGCGCTGCGCATGCACGGCGGGCCAGCCGGCCAGGCCGGCGCCCAGGACCAGCGTACGGCGGCGCAGGGCTGGATAATTTGAATCAAATCGGCCTCCAGCGCCCGTCCAGCAAGCGCCAGCAGCTATGTTTATAGAAGCATCCGGCTCACGCATCGCCCACCGCCATCCAGTCCGCGACCAGCGCCCGGGCCGCCGCCAGCGCCGCCGCATCGTCGAAGCGCACGCCCAGCGTCTTCTGCCGGCCGGCGGCGCCGTGCAGCAGCTCGACACGGGCCTTGGGCACGCCGAAGGCGCGGGCGGCCCAGTCGATCAGCGCGGCATTGGCCTTGCCGTCCACCGGCGGCGCGCCCAGCCGCACGCGCAGCGCGCCGGCGTAGGCGCCCGCCGCTTCGGTGCGCTTCGCGCCTGGCGTGGCGTGGACGGGGAGTTTCAGCACGTGCATCGCGCGCGGCGCAGCGCTTACTCGAACTCCACGATGGCCTGGTCCACCGCCAGGCTCTCGCCCTGCCGGGCCTTGACTTCCTTCACCACGCCGTCGGCGCTGGCGAACAGCACGTTCTCCATCTTCATCGCCTCGATCACGGCCACGCGCTCGCCGGCCTGCACCTTCTGGCCGGGCTGCACGGCCACCTGCACCAGCAGGCCGGGCATGGGCGAGAGCACGAAGCGGCTCATGTCGGGCGGCGCCTTGTAGGGCATCAGCCGGTGCAGCTGGGCGGTGCGCGGGTGCATGACGATCACGTCCATCTGCGTGCCGTTGTGGATGACGCGGATGGCCAGCGGGTTGCGCGCGGCGCCGCGCTCCAGCTGCGCGGTGAACGGCCGGCCGTCGACGGTGCCGGTGACGCGCGCCTCGCCCAGCGCCTGGTCCACCACCAGCTCGTACACCTTGTCGCCGCCAGGCAGATGCAGGGTGACGGTGGCCGGGCCGTCGGGTTCGGCCTCGCCCACGGTGCAGTCGGTGTAGGTGTTGCTGCCGCCCTCGCCCAGCACGCAGAGGCTGAAGTCGCGCCGCACCGGCGGCCGGTAGCCGGCCCAGAACTGGCCCTGCAGGCCGGTGGCGCGGTCGCGGTAGGCCATGTGCAGCCGCGCGGCCAGCGCCTGCAGAAAGCCCGGGTCGTCGTGCGGCACGTCCTCTGCGCGGAAGCCGTGGGCGTAGTGCTCGGCGATGAAGCCGGTGTTGAAGTCGCCCGCCACGAACCTGGGGTGCGCCAGCAGCGCGGCCTGGAACGGGATGTTGCTCTGCACGCCGCGGATGACGAAGCCGTTGAGCGCCTCGCGCATCTTGCCGATCGCCTCCAGGCGGTCCTTGCCGTGCACGATGAGCTTGGCGATCATCGAGTCGTAGTGCATCGGGATCTCGCCGCCGTCGACCACGCCGGTATCCACGCGCACGCCCACGTCGGTGGTGGCCTGGCCCTGGAACAGGTTCTGCTCCGGCGGCGCGAAGCGCACCAGCCGCCCGGTGGAGGGCAGGAAGTTGCGGAACGGGTCCTCGGCGTTGATGCGGCACTCGATGGCCCAGCCGTCGCGCCGCACGTCCTGCTGCGTGAACGCCAGCTTCTCGCCCGCCGCCACGCGGATCATCTGCTCCACCAGGTCCAGGCCGGTGATGCACTCGGTCACCGGGTGCTCCACCTGCAAGCGGGTGTTCATCTCCAGGAAGTAGAAGTCCTGCTCCTTGCCGACCACGAACTCCACCGTGCCGGCCGACTGGTACTTCACCGCCTTGGCCAGCGCCACGGCCTGCTCGCCCATGGCCTTGCGCGTGGCGTCGCTGATGAAGGGCGAAGGCGCCTCCTCGATCACCTTCTGGTGGCGGCGCTGGATGGAGCATTCGCGCTCGTTCAGGTACACCACGTTGCCGTGGCTGTCGCCCAGCACCTGGATCTCGATGTGGCGCGGCTGCTCGACGAACTTCTCGATGAAGATGCGGTCGTCGCCGAAGCTGTTGCGCGCCTCGTTCTGGCAGGCGGTGAAACCCTCCAGCGCCTCCTTGTCGTTGAAGGCCACGCGCAGCCCCTTGCCGCCGCCGCCGGCGCTGGCCTTGATCATCACCGGGTAGCCGATGCCCTTGGCGATCTCCACCGCCTTCTCGGCGGATTCAATCGCGTCGTTGTAGCCCGGGATGGTGTTGACCTTGGCCTCGTTGGCCAGCTTCTTGGAGGCGATCTTGTCGCCCATCGCCGCGATGGAGTGCGCCTTGGGGCCGATGAAGGCGATGCCTTCGTCCTCGCAACGCTGGGCGAAGGCTTCGTTCTCGCTCAGGAAGCCGTAGCCCGGGTGCACGGCCTGCGCGCCGGTCTGCTTGGCTGCCTCGATGATCTTGTCGGCCAGCAGGTAGGACTCGCGCGATGGCGGCGGCCCCAGGCGCACGGCCTCGTCGGCCATCTGCACGAAGCGCGCGTCCTTGTCGGCGTCGGAATACACCGCCACCGTGGCGATGCCCATCTTGCGGGCGGTGGCGATGACGCGGCAGGCGATTTCGCCGCGGTTGGCGATGAGGATTTTTGTGAACATGGGGACTCCAGAGCTGCGTTCAGATGCCGCAGGATTTCAATAAAAGTTGTGAAAGCTCGCGGCGCTGCGCTGCCGGGGGCATGCGCTCCAGCAGGGAACGCGGGCCACCGCGCCAAGTGGTCATCGTCTTGAGGGGTGTTTGAAACCAGCCGATGTTGAAACACACCTCGTCGGAGTGCTCCGGCGTGGCGAAGAATTCGACATGGCTCCACTCCGCCAGGTTGTCGTGCATCCACCATGCGAGCGCCTCATAGGGCATCTGGCCGCTCAGAACAACGCGCGAGATTCGGGGGATGCTGATGCAGGCGGTGGCGCCCATGCCGTTCTTGCGGCCGGGGTGATCCCAGGTATGAAGGCCATCGTTGTCCGCCGCGCAGTTGTGTTTGCCGACGCCTGCTTCATTCACCGCGCGGCTGCGGTAGCCGGAGCGCACATGGATGCGGCCAAACCGCGCCTGCAAAGGCTCCAGCAGCAGGGTGCATAGCTTGGAGCCCGCCTTGATCGCGGTCTCGATATGCGCCGCATCGGGCACGTTGCGCAGCCCGTAATGCACGGCGATTTCGCTGTGGAGAAATTCGCGCAGGTGGAAACTGTCGGACAGCGGGATGCGCCCGAGCCGATCCAGCCCCGAGTAGGTCTGAGGATCAAGACGAATCACGGGTAATCCTTGGGGGTCTGAAGGTCGAACAATCAAGTGCTCCGAAATGCACCGTTAACTACTGGAATCAGGGTTTTCTGTTCAAAAGAGAACGCTTATATCGAGGCCATCTGGCGCCCCATCCGGGTCAAGCCGTCCCAGGCATCGCGGATGGGAGGGAACGCACGTGGATCGATGAAGCCCACCTCCTCCAGCGTCCACTGCCCACGGCCGAACTGGCAGGCATTGCATGCCGTCACGAGATTCGGTTCGTCGTTGGTGCCGCCCCGGCTGTGCGGCACGACGTGGTCCAGCGAGGCGCTCAACGCGGCCAGCGCGCTGTGCTTGTCGGCGTTGCGCGCACCCCAGCGGGCCGCCTCGGGCATCAGCCGATGCAGCCGGGTGCGCATGGCGCGCTCGACGACGCGCGTGCCGCAGTAGCGGCAGCGCCAGCCGTCTCTCATGTAAATGGCGCGCTCCCGGCTTGCGGAGGGCATGCGCGGGGCGCTGCGCGCCAGCCCCGGGGCTGCGGCGGGCATGGTGCGCTGCCAGTGCACCAGGGGGTTGACCGCGCCGGTGATGAATGCCGTGTACTCGGCGATCAGCGGCAGGTCGGCACGCGCGACGAGTTGGCGCGCCTCGGCCATCCGGCCCGCCACCACGCAATCGGCCGCCTCGCCCAACAAATCGGCCGCTGCGGCCAGTTCGGGGATCGGCGTCATGAAGCAGCGCCTGGATGGGACATGCTGGCCAGGCATGGTCAGGCACCCTCCGCCTGAATGTGCGGGTTGCCGTGCCGCAGCGCCTGCACGAACGCCCGCGGGTCCTTCGGCGACACCAGCACCTGCCCGGCGCGGCCGTGGCGGATGCGCAGCCGGTCGAGCGACAGCGCGGGCGAGGACAGCCAGCTGCGCGAAGGCTCCACCGCGTGGATGTCCTTCAGCGGAATGCGCCAGCGGAACGGGCCGCTGCGGATCACCAGCGCGTCCTGCCCCACCCGGTAGCCGGTGGCCGCCAGCACCCACAGCGGCAGGCCGGCGCCCAGGGCCAGCACGGCGACCAGCAGCACGGCGTGGGCGGGCGCTGCCTGGCGCGGCCAACCGGTGATCACCGCAGCCAGCACCAGCAGCGCGCTGGCCAGCAGCACGGCCGCCAGCCAGGCATCGACCTTGGAGGGGAAGGTGTGCGTCGCTTCGGACATGGCGATTATTCAAGCGTTTTATGCCTCCAGCGCTTATGTGTCATGCGCTGGCAGCTATCAAAATCAAAGCGGCATGTTCCCGTGCTTGCGCCACGGGTTCTCCAGCTTCTTGTCCTTGAGCATGGCCAGGCTGCGGCAGATGCGCTTGCGCGTCTCGTGCGGCAGGATCACGTCGTCGATAAAGCCGCGGCTGCCGGCGACGAAGGGGTTGGCGAAGCGGGCCTTGTATTCGGCCTCGCGCGCGGCGAGCTTATCGGGGTCCTTCTTCTCCTCGCGGAAGATGATCTCCACCGCGCCCTTGGCGCCCATCACCGCGATCTCGGCGTGCGGCCAGGCCAGGTTGACGTCGCCGCGCAGGTGCTTGGAGGCCATCACGTCGTAGGCGCCGCCGTAGGCCTTGCGGGTGATGATGGTGATCTTGGGCACGGTGGCCTCGGCGTAGGCGTAGAGCAGCTTGGCGCCGTGCTTGATGATGCCGCCGTACTCCTGGCTGGTGCCGGGCATGAAGCCGGGCACGTCGACGAAGGTGAGGATGGGGATGCTGAAGGCGTCGCAGAAGCGCACGAAGCGCGCGGCCTTGATGCTGCTCCTGATGTCCAGGCAGCCGGCCAGCACCAGCGGCTGGTTGGCGACGACGCCCACCACCTGCCCGTCCATGCGCGCCATGCCGATGACGATGTTGGCGGCGTAGTCGGGTTGCAGCTCGAAGAACTCGGCGTCGTCCACCACCTTGGCGATGGCTTCCTTGATGTCGTAGGGCAGGTTGGGGTTGTCGGGCACCAGGGTGTCGAGGCTGGCGTCGGCGCGGTCCACCGGGTCGTGCGTGGGGCGGTGCGGCGCCTTCTCGCGGTTGCTGGCGGGGACGTAGTTGAAGAAGCGGCGCAGCATCAGCAGCGCCTCGACGTCGTTCTCGAACGCCAGGTCGGCCACGCCGCTGCGGGTGGTGTGGGTGACGGCGCCGCCCAGTTCCTCGGCCGTGACTTCCTCGTGGGTGACGGTCTTCACCACCTCGGGGCCGGTGACGAACATGTAGCTGGAGTCCTTCACCATGAAGATGAAGTCGGTCATGGCCGGCGAGTACACGGCGCCGCCGGCGCAGGGGCCCATGATCATGCTGATCTGCGGAATGACGCCGGAGGCCATCGCGTTGCGCTGGAACACCTCGGCGTAGCCGCCCAGGCTGGCCACGCCCTCCTGGATGCGCGCGCCGCCCGAGTCGTTGAGGCCGATGACGGGCGCGCCCACCTTCATGGCCTGGTCCATCACCTTGCAGATCTTCTCGGCGTGCGCCTCGCTGAGCGCGCCGCCGAAGACGGTGAAGTCCTGGCTGAAGACGAACACCAGCCGCCCGTTGATGGTGCCGTAGCCGGTAACCACGCCGTCGCCGGGAATGTGCGTCTCATCCATGCCGAAGTCGGCGCAGCGGTGCTCGACGAACATGTCCCATTCCTCGAAGCTGCCGACGTCGAGCAGCACCTCGATGCGCTCGCGCGCGGTGAGCTTGCCCTTCTTGTGCTGCGCCTCGATGCGCTTGGCGCCGCCGCCCAGGCGGGCGGCGGCGCGCTTGCTTTCCAGTTGTTCGAGTATCTGCTTCATGGTCTCGTGCCTTCAAAGAATCGGTCAGGAAGCCTGGCCCGTCGCGGAGGACGTGCCATGCCGTTGGGAGAATCGGTGAGCGGCGGCGGCAGCGGCTTGCAGGGCCACGGTGTCGCGGCCGAAGCGCCTGCTGCGCGGCAGGTGGCGCAGCCAGCCCAGGCCGCGGCCCGCTCGCAGGAACAGCGCGCGCACGGGCGGCGGCTCGGCCGCCATCCAGGCGTCCAGCCGGGCATCCACTGCGTCGGCAGGCAGCGCCAGCGTCCACAGCGTGCTCTGCAGGAAAGCCAGCCAGTCGCGCACCTGTGCCTCGGGCACGCTCATCACTTCGGCCGGATCGTCCTCGAAGTCGATGGCGCCGGCCAGGCGCGGGGGCTGGGCCTGGGTATCGACGATCAGGTTGCGCGCGAAACCCTGGCTGAGGTACTGCCCGCGCTCGTGCATGCGCACCAGCGCGTCGCCCGCCTCGCGCCACAGCGCGGGCGCATGCGGGTGGTGGGCTTGCAGCAGCGTGCCCAGGTGCTCGTCGCCCAGCCACTGCATGACGAAGTGGTCGGGCGCCACGTGCAGCACCTGGGGCACGTGGGCACCAGCGGCGTGCAGCGCGCGCAGGCGCGCCACCTCCACCTGCTGCGCCCGCGCGCCGCCGTGCATGGGCGCGGCCTTGAGGAAGGGCGCGCCGGTGAGCCGCGCCAGCGCGTTCAACAGGCGGTACAGGGCCGGATGCCGCTCGGGCCGCTGGCCCTTGGCCAGCACCTTGCCCAACGCGGTGTCGAACACCTCGATGCGGCGCGCGCGCCAGCCGGGGGACTGGCTGATGCGCGCCAATTCTTGCGTGGAGAGGGTCATCGCGGTCACGCCGTCTGCTCCTCGGCAACCCGCTCGCCGCGCGCCGATTGACGCACCAGCCCGAAGATGCCCGCTTCGATGCGCGCCAGCGAATGCGGCAAGGCGTACCGCCGCCTGAACCGGCGCAACTCGTGCATGAAAAAGGCGTAGCCCGCGGGGTTCAGGGCGAAGCCCAGGCCGATCGACAGCACTTCGTCCAGCACGGCATAGCGTTCAGGCGCCAGGAAGCGCAGATGCTTGCTGGCGAAGGAAACGCCCAGGCCCTTGATGTCGAGTCCCCCTGCAATCGCGTCTCTGTCATCGTCTGAGGCTCCCACGCGGTCGAACCATTCGCGCAACGCCTTCTCCAGCGCGTCCTGCGTGTAATGCCTCTCCAGGTTGCCCCAGACGCGGTGCCCCCGCCCCCATTTGCAGGTGTGTTGCGAGAACTTGTAGGCTTCGCGCGACGTGCCTGCCAGCAGCGCACTGCCCCGCACTTCCAGCTTCTCGATTTCGATCCCCGTCTTTTTGTCTTCCACCTGGAGCCAGTGCAGCGAACTCTCGAAGGCCGACACGGTGAACCGGAACTGGCAGAACTCATAGACCGAAGGCGCCGCCCCATCAAAGTCGCGCACCGTGGCCATCAGCCCCTGGCTGGTGGAAAACGGAATGGGGTTCTGGAGCTTGGCCCCCAGAAGATCAGCATGTGCGCGCGGATCAACCGGCACCCGATCTTTCGGCCGGAAAGGACCGTTGGGATGCGTGACTCCCGTCTCGGATGAAACCAGGCGCAGCGTCCTGCCATTGATCCAGCAGCCGCGCGTGTCCAGTGGCTCGAAGGTCGGCGGTGGCATGGTCAGTTCGCAATGTCCTGCGGCTGGGCCGCCTGCGCCAGCAGCAGGCCTCGCGCGGCGGTGCTGGCCGCGATGCGCCCCTCGGCCACGTCGGCCTGCAACTGCGGCAGCAGTGCCTTGACTCGCGGATGCGCGCGGAAGGCTTGTTTGAGCCCGGCGTCGATGCGCTCCCACATCCACGCCAGCGACTGCCGCTGACGCCGCTCGGCCAGCCGGCCGTTGGCGGCCTGAACGTCGCGGAAGCGGGTGACGGCGGACCAGAACGCATCCAGCCCCTCGCCCTTCAGGCCGCTGATCTGCATCACCTCCGGCTGCCACTGCGCGGCGGCGGCTTCGGCATGCGGGTCGCCCCGGGCCGGGTTGCCGTGCAGGCCGAACAGGCGCAGCGCCGACTGGATCTGCGCCCGCGCGCGCGTGGCGGCGGCGGGGTCGATATCGGCCTTGTTGATGACCACCAGGTCGGCCAGCTCCATCACACCCTTCTTGATGGCCTGCAAGTCGTCGCCGGCGTTGGGCAGTTGCAGCAGAACGAACATGTCGGTCATGCCGCTGACGGCGGTCTCGCTCTGGCCCACGCCCACGGTCTCGACCAGCACCACGTCGTAGCCGGCGGCCTCGCACACCAGCATGCTCTCGCGCGTCTTCTCGGCCACGCCGCCCAGCGTGCCGCTGCTGGGGCTGGGGCGGATGTAGGCGTGCTCGTGCAGCGACAGGCGCTCCATGCGCGTCTTGTCGCCCAGGATCGAACCGCCCGACAGCGTGGACGACGGGTCGATGGCCAGCACCGCCACGCGGTGGCCGCGCTCGATGAGGAAGAGGCCGAGCGTCTCGATGAAGGTGCTCTTGCCCACGCCCGGCACGCCGCTGATCCCTAAGCGCAGCGCATGGCCGGTGTGCGGCAGCAGGGCCGTCAGCAGCTCGTCGCCCTGCGCGCGGTGGTCGGCGCGGGTCGATTCGAGCAGCGTGATGGCCTTGGCCATGGCGCGGCGCTGGGCGGCGGGCGTGCCGTGCAGGATGGCGTCGGTGCTTGCGACGGCAGGCAAAGTCATCGGCTCGGCTCCTCTGGTAGAGGCTCTTCCCCCCACCGTTCGGGCTGAGCTTGTCGAAGCCAGGGACCAGCCGCTGTCGTACCCTTTTGCCCTTCGACAGCGCCAGAGGATGCGGGTGAACGGGCAAGGCCTGTGCGGGAACGCGCCAACTGCTGAATCGCGGCCCAGTCCCCACGGATCAGCGCTTCCTTCTTGGCTCGGGACCACCCTTTAATCTGCCGCTCGAATGCGATCGCGCCTTCGCGCGCCTCGAATTCGCCCTGCCAGAGCAATTCGACCGGCTTGCGCGTCGCGGTGTAGCCGATCAAGCCGTCAGCGTGCTGCCGCATGCGTAACTCTATATCGTCGGTTTGTCCTACGTAGTAAGACCCATCCGAACAACACAGCAGATAGACAAAGAAGGGTTTCAAGCGATGGGGCGAGAAAGGGCTTCGACAAGCTCAGCCCGAACGGTGGAGCATAAGCATCGCACGGGCAAGACGCGATACACCGAAGTCAGGCAGCCATCGTCGCTCTGATCTGCTCCAGCACATCCTTCGCACTCGCCGGAATCGGTGTTCCCGGCCCATAGATGCCCTTGACGCCCGCCTCGTACAGAAAGTCGTAGTCCTGCCGCGGAATCACCCCGCCGACGAAGACGATGATGTCGTCCGCGCCCTGGCGCTGAAGCTCGGCGATGATGGCCGGCACCAGGGTCTTGTGGCCGGCGGCCAGGGTGCTCACGCCGACGGCGTGCACGTCGTTCTCGATCGCCTGGCGGGCGCACTCCTCGGGCGTCTGGAACAGGCTGCCGATGTCCACGTCGAAGCCCAGGTCGGCGAAGGCCGTGGCCACCACCTTGGCGCCACGGTCGTGGCCGTCCTGGCCCAGCTTGGCGATCATCACGCGCGGGCGGCGGCCCTGGGCTTCGGCGAAGCCGGCGATCTCCTTCTTGAGGTTCTCCCAGCCCTCGGCCGAGTCGTAGGCGGCGGCATAGACGCCGGTGACTTTCTGCGTGTCGGCGCGGTGGCGCCCGAAGACTTTTTCCATGGCGTCGCTCACTTCGCCCACGGTGGCGCGGGCACGGATGGCCTCGACGGCGGCGGCCAGCAGGTTGCCGTCGCCGCTCTCTGCTATTTTTGTGATAGCTGCCAGCGCTTGGCTGACGCGCGCCGCGTCGCGTTTTTGCTTGATATCGTTCAGCCGCGCGATCTGCGCGTCGCGCACCTTGACGTTGTCCACCTCCAGGATCTCGACCGGGTCCTCGTTCTTCAGCCTGTACTTGTTGACACCGACGATCACGTCCTTGCCGGAGTCGATCATGGCCTGCTTCTCGGCCGCGGCGGCCTCGATCTTCAGCTTGGCCCAGCCCGAGTCCACCGCCTTGGTCATGCCGCCCATGGCCTCGACCTCCTCGATGATGGCCCAGGCGGCGTCGGCCATGTCCTGCGTCAGCTTCTCCATCATGTAGCTGCCGGCCCAGGGGTCCACCACGCTGGTGATGTGCGTCTCCTCCTGGATGATGAGCTGCGTGTTGCGCGCGATGCGGGCGCTGAATTCCGTCGGCAGCGCGATGGCCTCGTCGAGCGCGTTGGTGTGCAGGCTCTGCGTGCCGCCGAACACCGCCGCCATGGCCTCGATGGTGGTGCGCACCACGTTGTTGTAGGGGTCCTGCTCGGTCAGGCTCCAGCCGCTGGTCTGGCTGTGCGTGCGCAGCATCAGGCTCTTGGGATTCCTGGGGTTGAACTCTTTCATGATGCGGCACCACAGCAGGCGCGCGGCGCGCATCTTGGCGATCTCCAGGTAGAAGTTCATGCCTACCGCCCAGAAGAACGACAGGCGCCCGGCGAAGGCGTCCACGTCCAGGCCCTTGGCCAGCGCGGTCTTCACGTACTCCTTGCCGTCAGCCAGGGTGAAGGCCATCTCCAGCGCCTGGTTGGCGCCCGCCTCCTGCATGTGGTAGCCCGAGATCGAGATCGAGTTGAACTTGGGCATGTGCTGCGCCGTGTACTCGATGATGTCGCCGATGATCTTCATCGACGGCTCGGGCGGGTAGATGTAGGTGTTGCGGACCATGAACTCCTTGAGAATGTCGTTCTGGATGGTCCCCGCCAGCTGGTCCTGGCGCACGCCCTGCTCTTCCGCCGCCACGATGTAGCCGGCCAGGATGGGCAGCACGGCGCCGTTCATCGTCATCGACACGCTGACCTTGTCGAGCGGGATGCCGTCGAACAGGATCTTCATGTCCTCCACGCTGTCGATCGCCACGCCGGCCTTGCCCACGTCGCCCGTCACGCGCGGGTGGTCGCTGTCGTAGCCACGGTGCGTGGCCAGATCGAACGCCACCGACACGCCCTGCCCGCCCGCGGCCAGCGCCTTGCGGTAGAAGGCGTTCGATTCCTCGGCGGTCGAGAAGCCCGCGTATTGGCGGATCGTCCACGGCCGCACCGCGTACATGGTGGCCTGCGGACCGCGCAGGAAGGGCTCGAAGCCCGGCAGCGTGTTCGCGTAGGGCAGGCCCCGCACGTCCTCGGCGGTGTAGAGCGGCTTGACGGTGATGCCGTCGGGCGTGACCCAGTTCAGCGCCGCCACGTCGCCGCCGGGGGCGGACTTGGCGGCGGCCTTGTGCCAGTCGGCCAGGGTCGAGGGCTTGAATTCGGGGTGGTCGGTGCTCATGGCGCGCGCGTGATGGAGATCGGCTGATCGATACCCGTAATTATTAATTCAAAACCCTCTCGGCGGCTTACAATCGCCGAAATTTTTTCGCCCGACCGATGAACGCGCCTCCACCGCTCGCCCCCCGCGCCTTGTACGAAGAGGTGGCCGAGCACCTGCGCCAGCGCATCTTCAACCGCGCGCTGGCGCCGGGCGACTGGATCGACGAGGTGCGCATCGCCGAAGCGCTGGGCATCAGCCGCACGCCGCTGCGCGAGGCGCTGAAGGTGCTGGCCGCCGAGGGCCTGGTCACCATGAAGGTGCGGCGCGGCGCCTACGTCACCGAATCCAGCGCCAAGGACATGGCCGACGTGTACCACCTGCTCGCCCTGCTGGAGGCCGACGCCGCCGCCGCCACGGCCGAGCGCATCACCGATGCCGAGCTGGCCGAGCTGCGCGCCCTGCACGCCGAGCTGGAGGCCGCCGCCCGGGCCGGCGCGGCGGGGCGCGAGCACTTCTTCGCCCTCAACGAGCGCTTTCACCTGCGCCTGCTCGAAATCGCCGACAACCGCTGGCGCCTGCAGATGGTGGCCGACCTGCGCAAGGTGATGAAGCTGCACCGCCACAACTCGCTGCTGAAGACCGGCCGCATCGCCGATTCGCTGGCCGAACACGGCGCGGTGATGGCCGCCGTCGAGCGGCGCGACGCCACCGCCGCCGCCGCGCGCATGCGCGAGCACTTCGCCAGCGGGCTGGAAGCGGCCGCCTGATGCTCCCAAGACCATAGCTGCCCGCGTTTGACGGACAATGGCTGGAGCCCTCTTCGAGCCATGAACGCAGCTACCCCGCCGTCCGCCGTCCAGCACGCCCGCGTCTCCTCGCACGACCTGCCCGCGCGCCACAAGGCCAGCGCGCTGCGCGAGCTGCTGGGGCGCGAGCTGATGCGCGTCGACCTGCTGCCCGCCGACGCCGACGCGCGCCCCATCGAAGCCTTCCGCTACGACGCGGCCGTCAGCACCCTGGGCAGCGGCACCGCCTACGCCCACGTGCGGCATACGCCCGTGCACTACCGGCGCACCGCCGAGCTGATGCACGACGGGCTCGACGACCTGTTCCTCACCACCACCCACAGCCGGGGCGGCTACGTGCTGCGCCACCGGCAGGGCGACATCGCCGTGCCCTCGGGCAGCATCGCGCTGCTCTCCAAGGCGCGCCTGCACGACGGCATCACGCCGTGGGGCGGCACCAGCACCTGCATCCAGGTGCCGCGCGCCGCCCTGGCGCGCCTGCTGCCCCGGCTCGAAGAAGCGCCCCTGCACGTCTTCACCCCCGGCACGCCAGGCGCCGACAGCGCCGCCCTGGCGCTGGCCTACGCCGGGCTGCTCACCAGCCAGGGCACCCTGGCCGGCGCGCCGCTGGCCAGCGCCGTCGCCCACCTGCACGAGCTGATCGCCGGCGCCATCGCACCCCGCTGGGCCGCCGGCCAGCCGCCCGGCGGCGAGGCGCAGCGCGCACCCCTGCTGGCCCTCGTCCAGCAGAGCATCCGCGCGCGGCTCGAATGGCCGGGGCTGGACCTGGCCCACGTCGCCCGCCTGCACCACACCACCCCGCGCCAGTTGCAGCGCCTGTTCGCCAGCCAGGGCACCTGCTTCACCGACTTCCTGGCCGAGGCGCGCATGCAGCGCGCCCGCGCCCTGCTGGCCAGCCCCGCGCAGCGCCACCGCCGCGTGCTCGACATCGCGCTGGACTGCGGCTTCGACAACCTCTCGGCCTTCGGCCGCGCCTTCCGCCGCCGCTTCGGCATCACGCCCGGCGACGCGCGCCAGGCCGCCTAGTCCATTGAAACATTGAAATCGGATGCATTGACCTCAGATGATGAGGCATGCAACGAATCATGCTGACGCCCGACCAACGCGAGGAACTTGAAGCGATGCTGCGCAAGCACAGCGGTGGGGCGGCGCAGGCGCGCCGCGCACGGTGTGTTCTGCTTTGGGCCGATGGCCAGCGGCGGGTAGACATCCGCTCGAAGCTGGCTTGCAACGACGCGTTCGTCACCCGTTGGACGACCGCGTATGGCGAGCAAGGCGCGGCGGGCCTGGTGTCGCTTTATCCGGGCCGCAAGCCGACCAAGCCGGTGGCGCGCCTGGAGGCACGGGTGTTGGACCGTACGCTCAAGCACAAGCCCAAGGATGGGTCCACGCACTGGAGCAGCCGCAAGCTCGCTGCGGAACTCGGCGATATCTCCTTCATGACCGTGCAGCGTATCTGGAGCAAGCACGGGGTGCGGCCTCACCGTTTGGAGCGCCACATGGTGTCCAACGATCCCGACTTCGAGGCCAAGGCGGCCGACGTGATCGGTCTGTACCTGAGTCCGCCGGCACACGCGGTCGTCTTCTGCGTCGATGAGAAGACCGCCATCCAGGCCCTGGACCGCAAGGACCGGATGCTGCCGCTGTCGCCGGGCCGCGCCGAAAGCCATGGGTTCGAGTACAAGCGCAATGGCACCCTGAGCCTGTTCGCCGCGCTGAACACAGCCACGGGCCAGGTGCTGGGCAAGACAGCTGCGCGCCACACCAGCGAACAGTTCGTCGCGTTCCTGCAAGACATCGTCTCCTCGCAATCGCCGCGGCGCGAGATTCACGTCATCTGCGACAACGTCAGCAGCCACAAGACCGAACTGGTCGAGCAGTTCCTGGCCAAGCATCGTCACGTGCAAATCCACTACACCCCCACGTACTCGTCTTGGTTGAACCAGGTCGAGAACTGGTTCGCCCGCATCCAGCGCGACGTGATCACCCGCGGCATCTTCACGTCCACCAAGGACCTCGACAAGAAGCTCATGCGATACATCCGCCAGTACAACCAGCAAGCCAAGCCCATCATGTGGAAGTACTCCGATCCGGGGCGCCGCATCACATCCAGTTCTTCTGTTTCAGTGGACTAGTTCCCCCGCGCAGGCGCACCGGCGCGCGATTGTCGCGCCGGGCACAACCGAAAGTCGGTTTCGGCACAGCCGCGCGGCGGCCGTTTTCCAAGAATCGGCGGCTGTCCGCTCTTTACGCCCGCCCATGCCCCTGCCCGTCCACCCCATCCGCGTGCTCACCCGCGCCCTCGCCCCCGCCCTGCTCGCCTGCGCCGCCGCCAGCGCCCAGGCGGCGCCCTACGCCACCACCTACGGCAGCCGCATCGGCACGTCCACCATCCCCCAGGTCATCTCCGGCGAGGACTACACCGTCACCCTGGTGTTCGACAACGGCGGCGCCAGCGCCGCCAGCCAGACCTGGAACGCCTCGCACCTCACCTGCGTCATCTGGCGCATGAACGACGCGGGCAACGTCGTCCACGCGCAGAACATGGCCGCCGCGCCGCCCTACCAGTACCAAGGCAGCATCGTCACCAACGCCAGCGGCGCCATCCTCTTCTTCTTCGGTTCGCTGCGCGGCCGGGACGCCCCCGCCAGCGCCACCTATTCCAGCGGCTTCGCCCCCGGGGCGGGCGTGGCCGACTGGTTCATCGGCGGCCTGGCCTCGCCCGCGCCGCTCGTGCTGCCAAACACCCAGCAATCCTTCTACGACGCCGACGGCAACGGCGGCGTGCCGGTGGATCCCGCCGGCTGGAGCGCCCCCGCGCCCTACGCCGAGTCCTGCCCCGCCGCCGCCCCGTCCGCGCCGCCTGCGCCCGCCGCCATCCCCACCCTGGGCCATGCCGCGCTGGCGCTGCTGGCGGGCCTGGTGGGCGCGGCGGGCTTCGTCAGGCGCCGCAACCCATCTTCTTGAAACCTTTTTGGTCCACAGCGCTTGCCAGTCAAGCGCAAGCAGCTATCAACCCAGGAGCAAACCCATGACCTCTTCCACCCCCCGCCACACCCTGGCGGCCTGCGCGCTGGCGGCCTGCGCCCTGGCCGCCACCAGCACGCAGGCTGCGCCGTTTTCCACCACTTACTTCGGCCAGCTTGGCCCCGGCACCAACTTTGCCGACATGCATGCCGGAGAGCCGTTTACCGTGTCGCTGGTGTTCGACAACGGCGGCAACTCGGCCAACGGCCAGACATGGGAGGCGGCGCACCTGACCTGCGTGCTCTGGGCCTTCAACAGCGCGCAGGACGTGGTGTATGCGCAGAACCTTTCGGCCGTGCCCGCCACCACGGTGGCCGGCACGGTTTCGTCCAACGCGGGCGGCACGCTGACCGGCATGTTCACCGAAGTGGTGGCGCAGAACGTGGCGCCCGGCGCCTATGCGGCCAGCGGCTTTGCGGCCGGGCCGGGAGTGGTGAGCTGGTTCATCAATGGCGTGAATGCCGTTTTTTTCAGCGGAGCCAACGACCCACGCGCCACCGGCAACCCGGCGGGCGTTTCCGTCAGCCCCGCCGACTGGAGCGCGCCCGCGCCCTACGCGGGCCCCTGCCCAGCGCCCACGCCCGGCCCGTCGCACGCCACCCCCGTGCCCACGCTGGGCCATGCCGCGCTGGCGCTGCTGACCGGCCTGCTGGGCGTGGCGGGCTTCATCAGCCGCCGCAAGAAAGTTTGAAGCCTTTTTGACCCTTGGCGCTTGCAAATCAAGCGCTGGCAGCTATCAAAGAAGAAGCAATACCATGAAACACGCCACATCGCCACGCCGGTGCCCGTGCTGGGGCCGGTGGGGCTGGGGTTGATGGCGGGGTTGGTGGGAGTGGCTGGTTTTGTGGGGCAGCGCAGGACGGCTTGAAGAAGCCCCGGCCAGCGTCTTCAAGCCAGCGAGTTCGAGCGCAACCCCAGCTCGGGCAGATTGCGCACGGCCCTCACCTCTGCCACCAGCGTCTTTTTCTCGTCGGCGGTGAAGGTCTGCAAGTCGCCGTCGTTGAAATACACCAGCGCCTTCAAGCTCTCGCTGGGTTGAAAGTTCGGCCCAAAGAGCTGGCGGGCGGATGCCAGCCCGCGCGGCAGGCTCACGCCGGCCTGGCGCCTGCGCGGCGGGCCGTGGGTGCTCGCGCGGATGCCGATAACGGCTCGGGGACGAGCCGAACAAAAAAAGTCGCGCCAGGCACATCGAATGTCGGGCGGAGCACAGCAGGGCGGCGCGGGTTTTTTCAGAATCGCCGCCCATCGTATCACAACATCCAGAGGGAACCTTTCCATGCCCATCCACCACCACACCGCGCGGCGCCACCTGGGCACGCTGCTGGCGGGCGCCGCGCTGGCGGCGGCCACGGGCGCCAGCGCGGCGCCGTTCGCCACCACCTACGCGGGGCAGGTCGCCGAGAGCGGCTTCGGCACGGTGTCCGGCGAGCAGGACTTCCGCATCACCCTGGTGTTCGACAACGGCAACGCCACGGCCGGCAACCAGACCTGGGAGGCCAGCAACCTGCGCTGCATCCTCTGGCGCTTCAACAACTCGCAGAACGTGGTGTACGCGCAGAACCTGGTGGCCGCGCCGCCCACCGATTTCGGCGGCGCGGCCCACACCGATGCCAGTGGCGCGCTGGACGGCTTCTTCAGCTCGCTGATCGCCCACGACGTGACCAGCGCCCAGTACACGGCCAGCGGCTTCGTGCCGGCGCTGAACGTCGTGCACTGGCACATCAACAACCAGGACTCCATCTTCTCCAGCCAGGCAGGCGCGGACTTCCTCAACATCGAAGCCGTGGGTGATGGCGTTTCAACGGCGCCGGAGCGCTGGTCGAACCCCGCTCCCTACGCCGGCAACTGCGCGGCGGCGACCACCACCACGCCACCCGCCGCCGTGCCCACGCTGGGCCACGCGGGGCTGGCGCTGCTGGCCGCCGCGCTGGGCGCGCTGGGCTGGCGCGGGCGCCGCCGCGGCACGTGAATCGGGGAAACGCGGGAGCCGCCGCGCTCCTGCTTCGATAGCTTCCAGCGCTTGTCTGGCGGGCGCTGGAAGCTTTTTTTATTCATGAATTCACCTCAAGGAAACACCATGTCCACATCCACTTTGGTGCGCCGCCGCAGCCTGCTGCTGAGCGCCGCCGCATCCGCCGCGCTGGCCGCCTGCGGCGGTGGCGATGACGACGGCGCCGCCGACGCGCCCGCCGCGTGGCGCGTGCCGGCCGAGACCGAGCCGCAGCAGGCGGTGATGCTGGCCAGCATCGGCTACGACTACAAGGTGGGCTGGTCCATCCTGGAGACGCAAGCCGCGATGATCGCGGCGCTGGCGCCCTCGGTGCCGGTGGTGTACCTGGTGAACAGCGCCGAGGAGCGCGAGGCCATGCGCCTGGCGCTGGGCGCGGCGCAGATGTCGGGCACCCAGATCGCGCAGCGCGTGCGCTTTTTGACGGTGGAACACGCCGAGATGTGGGTGCGCGACTACGGCGGCATCTTCCAGACCACGGCGCGAGGGGATCTGCGCATGGTGGACTTCGACTTCGACGGCTATGGCTACAACGCCTTCTCGGGGCCGGACACCAACGACACCTACAACACCGACAACGACCTGGCAGTGCGCGTGGGCGCGGCGATGGGCGTGGAGTGCGTGCGCTCGCCGCTGGTGTGCGAGGGCGGCAACCTGCACTTCAACGGCCGGGGCACGGTGATCGCCCTGCTGGGCGACGGCACCGAGGGCGTCGGCCTGCTGGGCCGCAACAAGGGCTGGACGGCCGCGCAGATCGAGGCGGAACTCAAGCGCGTATTCAGCGTGACCAAGGTGATCTTCCTCAAGCGCAACATGCCCAGCGACGCGCACACCGTCATGCAAACGCCCTACCGCATGCCCGACGACGTATGGGCCTACAACGTGGGCGTGACCCACATCGACGAAATGATCGCCTGGGTGGACGAACGCACCCTGCTGCTGCCTGAGGTGACCGGTGCCGAGCTGGCCGCCGCCATCGCCGCCGGCGACCCGGTCACGCAGCTCGCCCACGACGTGCTGCAAGAAGCCCACGCCATCCTGAGCGCCGCCACCGACCAGGACGGTCGGCCATTCACCATCGTGCGCGTGCCCGAACCCGGCCCCATCGTGGTGGAGCTGACGCCCGACGACAACGCCTGGTGGATGATCGCCGACATGAACCAGCACCCCACGCACAAGCTCAAGGGCGCGGAGCGCTTCGCCAACGAAGAGCCGGTGAGCTACCTGCTGCCCGCCAGCTACATGAACTTCGTCGTCTCCGACGGCGTGGTGCTGGTGCCCCGCTTCTACCAGCCAGGGCGCGACCTGACGCTCAAGGACAAAGACGCCGCATTCGCCCAGATCATCGCCGCGCGCTACCCCGGCCGCCGCGTCGTGCAGATCGCGCCGGATGCGCTGCTGGCCGGCGGCGGCGGCCTGCACTGCATCACGCAGCAGATTCCGAAGCAGGTGGCCTGGCAATTCGCGGTGTAGCTCGCCCCCGGCACGGCAATTTGTCGCGCCGGGAACAGCGAATGTCGTGCTGGGCACAACGCAGCCGCCGCCGCATCTGAAAAATCGCGGCCATGCCTGACGAAGCCGCCCCGCCCCCCGCCATCCAGCACCTGCGCATCTCCACGCACGACCTGCCCCACGGCGACTACGTGGCCGCCGTGCGCGAGCTGCTGGGGCGCGACCTGCTCGGCTCCGACCTGCGCCACGCCGACGGCGGCGTGCGCCCGCTGGCCGGCTTTCGCTACCACGCCACCCTCAGCCTGCTCGGCCCCGGCGCCGCCTACATCCACGGCGCGCACACGCCCATGCAGGCGCGCCGCACCGCCGCGCTGATGGCCGACGGCATGGACGACATCTTCATCGCCCTCACCCACGGCACCGCAGGCAGCGCCACCCTGTGCCACCCCAAGGGCGAAATCGCCGTGCCGCAAGGCAGCATCGTGCTCATGTCCAAGGCGCGCGAGCACTGCGGCATCAACCCCTGGCACGCCGTCACCACCGGCCTGCAAGTGCCCCGCGCCGCCCTGGCGCGGCGACTGCCCCGGCTGGAAGAAGCGCCCATGCACGTCTTCCACCCCGGCGCGCCCGGCACCGACAGCGCCGCGCTGGCGCTGGACTACGCCGCGCTGCTCGCCCGCCAGGGCAGCCTGTCGTGTACCGCCCTCACCGCCGCCGCCGAACACCTGCACCAGCTGCTCGCCAGCGCCATCGACGCCCCCCGCGCCGCCAGCCGCCCCCCGCCCGGCCAAGCCCAGCAGGCCCGCCTGGCGCTGATGCGGCGCGACATCCACAAATACCTCAACCAGCGCGGGTTCGATCTGCGCCAGCTCGCCCGCCTGCACAACACCACCCCGCGCCAGGTGCAGCGCATGCTGGCCACGCAAGACACCAGCTTCACCGGCGTGCTAGGCGAAGCGCGCATGCAGCACGCCCACGCACTGCTCACCAGCCCCGCGCACCAGCACCTGCGCGTGCTGGAGATCGCGCTGGACAGCGGCTTCGACGGCATCTCGGCCTTCAGCCGCGCATTCCGCAGGCACTTCGGCATCACCCCCACCGAGGCCCGCGAAGCCGCGCAAGCCCGCTAGTTCCCCCGCCGCGCGGCGGGCGCGCACGAAAGTCGCGCCGGGTATGCCGAATGTCGTGCCAGGGCCAGACAGGCCACGGCGGTTTTCCAAGAATCGGCGGCTTTACCCTTGCCGCCCTCTCGCAAAACCATGCACAACACCCGTACCGCCCGCACTACCCTCGCCCTCCTCGCCACCGCCGCCGCCCTGGCCGCCCCAGCCCACGCCGCGCCCTACGCCACCCTGCACAGCGGCATGGTCGATACCTCCAGCGTCCCCGGCGTCAACGCGGGCCAGTCGTACACCGTCACCATCATCTTCGACAACGGCGGCACCAGCGCCGCCAGCCAGACCTGGGAGGCCGCGCACCTGGTCTGCGCCATCTGGCGCTTCAGCAACGGCAGCACCCAGTTCACCCAAAGCCTGGCGGGCGCATCGCTCTCCTACATGGGCCATGCCCGCTCCAACCCCGCCGGGGCGCTGGGCGTCATGTTCGACAGCATCCAGGAAGACGACGCCAGCACCTACACCGCCACCGGCTTCACCACGCCGCTGACGCAGCCCGTCGAATGGCGGATCACCGACAGCAACCCCATCTTTGCCGACACCAACGGCACGGGCGGCACCGTCACCGCCGTCGGCGGCGTGCCCACCAACGCCCAGTACTGGTCGGCCCCCGCGCGCGTCACCGCCGCCTGCGACGACGAGCCCTACACCGCGCCGCCCGCCACCCCCACCGCCGTGCCCACGCTCGGCCACGCCGCGCTGGCGCTGCTGTCGGGCGTGCTGGGCGCTGCGGGCTGGCTTAACCGCCGCCGCAAGGCTTGAAGCCATTTCAGCCCCCAGCGCTTGCCAGACAAGCGCCACCAGCTATCAAAACAGAAGCAACACCATGACAACACGCCACATTGCCGCCGCCCTGCTCGCCTGCGCCGCCGCCACCGCGCAGGCCGCGCCCTTCGCCATCACCTACAACGGCACCATCGGCACATCCAGCCTCCCTGAAATCCACAGCGGCCAGCCCTACAGCATCACGCTGGTGCTGGACAACGGCGACACCAGTGCGTCAGATCAGAGCTGGAACGGGGCACACATCACCTGCGTCATCTGGCGCATGAACACCGCGCAGAACGTGGTGCTGGCGCAGAACGGGCCGATCACGAACACGGCCAACACCGCCAGCACCAACATGAGCGGCACGCTGACCGGGTTCTTCGACTATGTGGTCGCCAACCCCGTAGCTGCGGGCAGCTACACCACCAGCGGCTTCACCTCGCCGTTGGGTGATCCGGCCTGGTTTATCAACGGGGACAACGCGGTCTTCTCCTCGAACACCCTCGACCACTTCGACGATGCCAGCGGCGGCGTACCCACCACGCCCGCCAGTTGGAGCAACCCCGTGCCCTTTACCGGCTCCTGCGCCGCCCCCACGGCCCCCACCGCGCCCAACGCCACGCCCGTGCCCACGCTGGGCCACGCCGCGCTGGCGCTGCTGGCGGGCCTGCTGGGCGCGGCGGGCTTCATCACCCGCAGAAAGGCGTAAACACCATGCAGCGCACGCTCCACCACGCCGTCGCCGCCCTGCTGCTCGCCTGCGCCGCCACCGCCGCGCAGGCCGCGCCCTTCGCCATCCAGCAAAGCGGCAGCATCGCCTTCACCCAACTGCCCGGCGTGAACGTGGGCGACGGCTACACCGTCACCCTCATCTTCGACAACGGCGGCACCAGCGCCGCCAGCCAGACCTGGAGCACCGCGCACCTGACCTGCGCGCTCTGGACGGTGGACGGCGGCGGCCCCATCGCCTACACGCATCCCATCAGCCCCAGCGTGAACAACTTCGTCGCCAACGGCAGCGCCACCACCGGCGCCAACGGCGCGCTGACGGGCCTGTACACCTTCGTGTTGGGCGCCACCCCGGCGGGCCAGTTCGCGCAGACCGGCACCACCGCGCTGGTGCCCATCGTGGAGTGGTCAATCAACGGCGCAAACCCCGTGTTCATGGACAGCTCGGGCACCGGCAACCTCCTGCGCGAGCTGTCCGCCACCGGCGGCGGCGTCAGCGTGGCCCCCGCCGCCTGGACCGCCCCGCAGCGCGTGACCGGCCCCTGCGACCCCGCGCCCTACACCGCGCCGCCCGTGCCCAACGCCACGCCCGTGCCCACGCTGGGCCACGGCGCGCTGGCGCTGCTGACGTGCGCCCTGGGCGTGGCCGGGTTCACCCGCCGCCGCCAGCGGGGTTGAAGCCTTTTTGGCCTCCAGCGCTTGTCCACCAAGCGCCACCAGCTATCAAAGCAGAAGCAATCACCATGAAAAAAGCCCTTGCCGCCGCCACCCTGGCCCTGCTGGCCGCCGCCGCCGCGCACGCCGAGCAATTCGCCACCCGGTATGCGGGCACGGTGGCCAATTCCGACATCCCCGACGTTACCAACGGCCAGCCCTACTACGTCACGCTGGTGTTCGACAACGGCGGCAATACCGTGCTGAACCAGTCCTGGAGCGTCAGCCAACTCACCTGCGTGATCTGGGAAATGGCGGGCGGCACCATCGTCTATGCGCAAGACCTGGCCGCCCATCCGTCCGAAGGCGCTGGCACCTTCACCACGGGCGCCAACGGCTACCCGACCAGCGTGTTCAGCACCGTTTCCACCACGCACTACGCCAACTACAGCGCCACCAGCCCCATCACGGGCAACGCCGGATGGGTGGCCAATGGCACGAATCCCGTCTTTGGCTACCAGCCAACCCCGTCGGTTGACTTGGGCTTTCACGACGCCGACGGCGGCGTGCAGATGGCCGCCAATCGCTGGGGCCCGCCCCAGCAATTCAGCGGCATCGGCAACGGCCAGTGCGCCGCGCCCGCCGCCCCGCCACCCACGCCTGCGCCCACGCCCGTGCCCACCCTGGGCCACGGCGCGCTGGCGCTGCTGGCGGGCGCCCTGGGCGTGGCCGGGTTCACCCGCCGTCGCCAGCGGGGTTGAATCCTTTTTGGCCGCTGGCGCTTGTCCAACAAGCGCTGGCAGCTATCAAAACAGAAGCGATCACCATGAAGAAAACCCTTGCCGCCGCCGCCCTGCTGGCCGCCGCTGCCGCCGCGCAGGCCGTGCCCTTTGCCATCACGGCCGAGGGTGCGATCAGCAACTCCGAATTTCCCGACATTGCCAACGAGACCTACAGCGTCACCTTCATCTTTGCGAGCGGCGGCAACACCACCGACACCAGCACCGCCAGCCGGGTGTGGGACTGGGACTATCTCACCTGCACCATCTGGCGCATGAACACGGCGCGCGACGTGGTCTACCAGCAAGACCTGGCGGCCACGCCGCCCACCAGCGGGCAGGGCAGCTTCGTCACCGACGCCAGCGGCGCGCTGACGATGGTGCCCACCCGCGTGGAGGTGGACTCGCCCGCCGCCCAGCCCGGCCAGTACGCCGCGCAGGGCAGCATCCAGGGGGCGGTCAAGTGGTTTGCCAGCAATGGCGGCGCGGGCGTGGTCTTTATCGACCGCGTGGGCAGCGCCAGCCCGCGCACCTTCTCCACCGGCAGCGGCCTGATGCAGCCCAGCCGCTGGAGCGCCCCCGTGCGCGTGGCGGGCCCCTGCGACCCCACGCCCTACGCCGCCCCGCCCGCCGCCACGCCGGTGCCCACGCTGGGCCACGCGGGCCTGGCACTGCTGGCGGGTTTGCTGGGCGCGCTGGGCTGGCGCACGCGGCGGCGCGGCGCGTAGCCGCGCGGCAACTGCCGGGAGGTTTTCGCTCCTGTTTTCGTAGCTTCCAGCGTGTGTCTGGTGCGTGCTGGGAGCTCTTTCGTGAGCGCCCTGCGCGGCCCGCCCGCCCTCAGCCGAACAGGCGCGCCAGGATGCCCCGCCGGCGCGGCTGCCGCGACAGCTCGCGCAGCACCTCGGCCTTGATCTGGTCCAGCTCGGCCGCGCGGCCCTTGCCGGTCATGCGCTGGTAGGCCTTGACGGCATCGATGTAGCCGTGGTCCTCGTTGCGGATGTGGTTGAACAGCCAGCGCGAGAGCATGCCGTGCAGCTCGGCGGTGACGTTCTCGCCGGCATCGAAGCGGCTCTGCATCTCGGCCACCTTGCGCGTGAACAGCTCGTGCACGCGCTTGTGCGGGCCGGCGAACATGTAGCCGGCGGCCTCGATCACGCCCTCCTCGAAGGCGAAGTGCGAGATGGTGTAGTCCACCGTCTCGGCGATCACGTCCGCCAGCGCCTCGCGGTCGGGGCTGTCACGCAGCTCGTACAGGCGGTTGATGTAGTCGACGATGCGCCGATGCTGGACGTCGATTTCCTCGATGCCGGTGTCCAGCTCGGGCACCCAGTGCAGGATGGCCATGAAATGCTTTCAAGCAGAGTTTTTGGGGATGCGCGCAGTATCTGTTTGATACATCTTCATCGGATTGACACACGTCAAACGGGCCGCACGGTCGCCCTGTCGCTACACTATTCATAGCTTCCGGCGCACAGTGCATCCACGGCAGACCATGTTTTCATCCTCAAGACTTCAGCTCCCCGGGCGCCGGCGCGCGCTGCTGGCCGCCGCCGCGTGGCCGCTGGCGGCGCGCGCGCGCGGCGACGGCCCCGGCCTCTGGCCGCGCCCGGCCGCCGTGCCCGGCGGCGTGGCCCGGCTCGACCTGGGCCCGGCGGCCGAGCGGCCGCGCGCCTTCGCGGACGACGTGCCGCTGCTGGTGGTGGGCGACGCCATCAGCTGGACGGCGCTGGTGGGCATCCCACTGTCGGCCACGCCGGGCACCGCGCGTATCCGCGTGCCGGGCGCGGGCGGCGAACGCGAAATCGCCTACGACGTGGCCGGCAAGCAGTACACCGAGCAGCACCTGAAGGTGCCGCCGCGCACGGTGGACCTCTCACCCGCCGACCTGGCGCGCCACGAGCGCGAGCGCGCGCACCAGCAGCAGGTGATCGCCACCTTCAGCGCGCCGCCGGCGGGCGAGCTGCGCATGCGCCAGCCGACGCCGGGGCGCCGCTCCAGCTCGTTCGGGCTGCGGCGCTTCTTCAACGGCCAGCCGCGCAACCCGCACAGCGGCATGGACATCGCCGCGCCCACCGGCACGCCGGTCGTAGCGCCGATGCCAGCCACGGTGATCGACACCGGCGACTACTTCTTCAACGGCCGCACCGTGTGGCTCGACCACGGCGGCGGCCTGCTGTCGATGATGTGCCACCTGAGCCGTATCGACGTGCAAAACGGCAATCGGCTGGCCGTGGGCGAGCGCCTGGGCGCCGTCGGCGCCACCGGCCGCGTCACCGGCCCTCACCTGCACTGGACGGTGGCGCTCAACCGCGCGTCGGTGGACCCGGCGCTGTTTCTGGAAGCATGAGCGCGCCGGGCCGCCCCCAAGCGCTCATCCCGCAGCGCGCTGCGCGCTGCGCGAAGGGTCGTCCAGTACCGCGCCCCGCCCGCTGGGAACGATCCGCGTTGACAGCCCCTGACTCAACTGAGAGCATCGTCGCCGTTCGCTTAACCGCTCGCATGCCCATGACCCTCGCACTTCGCGGCTTCGCGCCACTGGCCGCCGGCCTGGCCGTCTCCCTGGCTGTCCTGGGCGGCTGCGCCGCGCCGCCGGCCGGCACCGCACCGGCATCGACCGCTGCGCCCCGCGCCGCCGCCGCAGGCGGCTTCACGGACAGCATCGGCATGCGCTTCCAGCACATACCGGCGGGCGAGTTCCTGATGGGCGGCGACGAGTCGCCGCAGGCGCTGGCGCGCGCCTTCCCCCATGCCGACCCGAAACGCCTGAAGGAGCTGACCGACGAGGCCCCGGTGCACCGCGTGCGCATCTCGCGCGACTTCTGGCTGGGCGCGCACGAAGTCACGGTGGGGCAGTTCCGCCGCTTCCTGCAGGCCTCGGGCTACGTGCCCGAGTCGGTGCGCGACGGCACCGGCGCCTACGGCTTCAACCCCGACTACGACCCGGCGCGCAGCGAGCGCGGCGACCTGTTCGAGGGGCGCGATCCGCGCTATTCATGGCAGGCCACCGGCTTCGCGCAGACCGACGATCACCCGGTGGTCAACGTCACCTGGAACGACGCCCTGGCCATGGCCCGGTGGCTGAGCCAGCGCGAAGGCGTGACCTACCGCCTGCCGACCGAGGCCGAGTGGGAATACGCCGCGCGCGGCGGCACGCGCACGCGCTTTCCCGCCGGCGACGACCCCGCCGTGCTGCCGGCCACCGCCAACACCTTCGACCGCGAGACCGCCCTGCGCTGGCCGCGCTGGCGCGAGCAGGCCGGCGACGGCAGCGACGGCTACCCCTTCACCGCGCCCGTGGGCAGCTTCGCGCCCAACGCCTTCGGCCTGTACGACATGATCGGCAACGCCTGGGAATGGTGCGCCGACTGGTACGGCGAGGACTACTACGCCCAATCCCCCGCCGCCGACCCGCCCGGCCCCGCCACCGGCAACGCCCGCGTGCGGCGCGGCGGCTCCTGGCATACGTGGCCGCTGTACGCCCGCGTGGCCTTCCGCAACTGGAACACGCCCGAGACGCGCTACGTGCTGGTGGGCTTCCGCCTGCTGCGCGAGCAGGGGCCGCGCTAGGAGTCTGCGCGGCAGAACCTGCGCCGGCTGCAACGCGCGAGAAAACGGTCCATCGCGGCGCTACCGCCTGCGCCCAGGGGGCCTACCCTGGGCTTGTCGGTATCACCACGCTGTCCTCGTTTTTCGCGCGTTTCGCTTCGGCGGCTTCTGCCGCGCAGACTCCTAGCTCCCGGCATCCCCGCGCCCATTCCCGGCATCCTCGCGCAGGCGGGGATCCGCGTCCGCCCCGGCCTCAGCCCGGCGCCTTCGCCAGCCGCCGATACGCCCCAGCGCTACTCCTGGCGGTGTCTTGCAAAAAGCAAAACCTGTGTCGGCGGCTCACATTTGCACCCATCGGCACGCATCGGCCGCTATAGTTTTTCGATCCGCAGGGCTGGCCCGCGCCGGCTCCGCATGTGCGCGGCATCCCCTCGCCCGCCGCGATCGAGGACAGCAGTTTTGTCGGCTCATCACCTCCCCTACAACCCCGCGATGGACGGCCTGCGCGCGGTGGCCATCGTGCTGGTGTTTTTCTCGCACGCGCACGTGCCGATGTTCGACGGCGCGTTCTTCGGCGTGGACATCTTCTTCGTGCTCAGCGGCTTTCTCATCACCTCGCTGCTGCTGATCGAGCACGGGCAGAGCGGGCGCATCGACTGCTGGCGTTTCTACCGCCGCCGCTTCTTCCGCCTGATGCCGGCGCTGCTGCTGTTCCTGGCCGTCTATTGGCTGGTGGCGCCCCGGATCTGGCCCGAGGACGACAGCACCACGCAGGACGTGCTGGTCTCCATGCTGTACCTGGCCGACTACGGCATCGCCTTCTTCGACAGCCCCGACGCGCTGCTGCACATGTGGTCGCTGTCGGTGGAGGAGCACTTCTACCTGGTCTGGCCGCTGCTGCTGGGCCTGCTGCTGCGCAAGCTGCCGGCGGCGCGCGTCTGGGGCACGGTCGCGCTGCTGTACGTGCTGGGCTTCGTGTGGCGCCTGTACTGGGTGCAGTCGGGGCAGCTCTTCTACGAGGTCTTCTTCCGCTTCGACACCCGCGCCACCGGCATGCTGCTGGGCAGCCTGCTGGCCACGGTGGCGGTGCAGCGGCCCCAATGGTTCGCCGCATTGGTGGCGCGCCAGCGCTACCTGCTGTGGCTGGTGCTGGCCTTCCCGTTCGCGGTGGCGGGCTTCGCGTGGGACGGCAACGGCGCCCTGCTGTGGGGCATCGCCCTGACCGAGCTGGCGGCTGCGGCGGTGATCATCGCCATCCACCAGCGGCAGGGCGTGGTGTTCGACATGCTGAGCATCCCGGCCCTGGTGTGGCTGGGCCGCATCTCCTACGGCGTCTATCTATGGCACTACCCGGTGGTGCGCGTGCTGCGCAGCGAGTTCTCGTGGCCGCTGGTGGTGGCGCTGGGCCTGCCGCTGTCGATGGGGCTGGCGGCGCTGTCGTTCTACACCGTCGAGCGCTGGGCGCTGCGCTGGCGCGACGGCCAGCGCCTCCCGGCCGGACGAGCGGCACCGGCGAAGGTCAAGGCACCGGCCAAGCCGCCCAAGCTGGCGCAGGCCGCCAACGCCGCCTAAGGCGGCGCCCGATAATCCGGGCGCATGACGCCCACCCAGATCGAGACCTTCTTCGCCACCCTGCAAGCAGCCAACCCGCAGCCGCAGAGCGAGCTGGAATTCACCAGCGTGTTCGAGCTGCTCGCCGCCGTGCTGCTGTCGGCGCAAGCCACCGACGTGGGCGTGAACAAGGCCACGCGACGGCTGTTTCCGGTGGCCAACACGCCGCAGCGCATCCTGGACCTGGGCGTGGAACGGCTGGAGGGCTACATCAAGACCATCGGCCTGTACCGCAGCAAGGCCAGGCACCTGGTGCAGACCTGCCGCATCCTGGTGGAGCGCCACGGCGGCGAAGTGCCACGTACGCGCGAGGAGCTGGAGCAGCTCCCCGGCGTCGGCCGCAAGACCGCCAACGTGGTGCTGAACGTGGCCTTCGGCGAGCCCACGATGGCGGTGGACACGCACATCTTCCGCGTCGGCAACCGCACCGGCCTGGCGCCGGGCCGGACGCCCTACGAGGTAGAGATGAAGCTGCTCCAGCGCGTACCCGCCCGGTACATGGAGCACGCCCACCACTGGCTGATCCTGCTCGGCCGCTACGTGTGCGTGGCGCGCAAGCCGCGCTGCTGGGAGTGCCGGGTGGCACCGTGCTGCGACTATTCGCCGAAGACGCCGGCGCCCTGATACTTCTCTTTTGATAGCTACCGGCGCTTGCCTGGCAGGCGCTGGCGGCCTATTTCATCAAGAACCAGCCGGCGCCTGGGCCCACGGCGCCTGCCAGCCCCCGCCCAGCGCCTGGATCAGCCCCAGCGCGGCCTGCTGGCGCTGCACCTGCAATTGCAGCAGGCTGCGCCGGGCGCTGAGCGCGCTGGCCTGCGCGGTGACGACCTCGGTGTAGGACGTCAGGCCCGCCTGGTAGCGGTTCAGCATCTGCTGCTCGATGCGCTCGGCCAGTTCGGCGGCGGCGCGCGCATGGTCGGTCTGCGTCGCCAGGGTGGCGAGGGCATTGAGCTGGTCCTCCACCTCCTTCATGGCCGTCAGCGCGGACTGGCGGTAGCGCGCCACGGCGGCGTCGCGCGCGGCCAGGGCCTGGTCCACCTGGGCGTCGCGCGCGCCGCCGTCGAACACGGTCTGCGCCAGCGCCACGCCCAGCGACCACAGCAGGCTGGGCGCCGACAGCAAATCGCCCAGATGGCTGCCGCTGGCGCCCAGTCCGGCGCTCAAGGACAGGCTGGGAAAGTACGCGCCGCGCGCCACGCCGATCTGCTGGTTGGCGGCGCTGACGGCGCGCTCGGCGCTGGCCACGTCGGGCCGGCGCAGCAGCAGCAGCGAGGGCACTTCGGCCGGCACGACGGGTACGGCGCCCGTCCACGGCGCGGGGCCGACGGCAAAGCCCGCCGGCGCCTCGCCCGCCAGCAGGGCGATGGCGTGCTCGTAGCCGGCGCGCGTGCCCTGCAGCGCCACGCGCGAGGCCTGCGCGTTGCGCAGCGTGGCCTCGGCCTGGAAGGTGTCGGTGCGCGGCACCACGCCAACGTCGTAGCGGTTCTGGGTGATGCGCGCGCTGCGCTCGTAGCCGGCGATGATCTCGTCCATCAGCGCCAGCTCGGCGTCGGTCTCGCGCAGGGCGAAGTAGGCCTGCGCCAGGCTGGCCTGGGCGTCGAGCCGCGCGCCGGCCAGGTCGGCCTCGCTGGCCTGCGCGCTGGCCGCCTGCGCATCCACGGCGCTGCCGATGCGGCCCCACAGGTCGGGCGCCCAGCTGGCGGTGAGGCTGAGGCTGGCCGAGCGGGTGGTGGCGCTGTCGTCGCCGCCGCTGCGCTGCTGGCTCGCCTGCGCGCCGAGCTGCGGCCACAGCCCGGCACGCTGCTGGCGCAGCAGCGCCTGCGCCTGCGCCACGTTGGCGGCGGCGGCCTTCAGGTTCTGGTTGTTCAGATCGACGCGCGCCAGCAGGCCGTGCAGCACCGGGTCGTCCCACAGCAGCCACCACTGGCCGGCGTGCCAGGCGCGCGCGGCGTCGGCGCTGACCCAGCCGGGGGCGGTGGGCGCGTGCTTCCACGCGGTGGGCGTGGGCAGGGGCTCCATGGCCGTCTCGGGCGCCAGCGAGCAGGCCGAGAGCAGGCACGCGGCGCTGACGCAGATTGCAAGTGTTTTTGGCCTCCAGAGCTTGTCTGGCGTGCGGTAGCAGCTACTCATTCAATAGCACTCCGTGATTCGTTTCAGATGTCCATGACGCCGCATACCGTCGGCAATGAGTGAAATCCGAAGAGCCCAATGGCTGCGGAGCAAGCCACACCAGCGAACGCCGTGGACGGACCTGCGCCGGCCGCTGGCGTTGTCCCCCTCCCGAAGAGAGAGGGGGAAGGCGCGAAGCGACTCAGGGGGTGTCATCCGATGCCCCGCGCCAGCTTCGCCTCGCCCACCGGGTGGCGGCGCAGCTTGTCGAGCAGGATATAGACCGCCGGCGTGGTCAGCAGGGTGAGCATCTGGCTGGCGATCAGGCCGCCGACGATGGTCACGCCCAGCGGCTGGCGCAGCTCGGCGCCCTGGCCGAAGCCGATGACCAGCGGCAGCGCGCCCAGGCCGGCGGCCAGCGTGGTCATCAGGATCGGCCTGAAGCGCAGCAGGCAGGCTTCGCGCGCGGCCTGCACCGCCGTGAGGCCGCGCGAGCGCTCGGCGTCGAGCGCGAAGTCGATGATCAGGATGGCGTTCTTCTTGACGATGCCGATCAGCAGGAACACGCCGATCAGCGCCATGATGGAGAAGTCCATGCGCATGGCCAGCAGCGCCAGCAGCGCCCCGAAGCCGGCCGAGGGCAGCGTGGTGAGCACCGTCAGCGGGTGGATCAGGCTCTCGTACAGGATGCCGAGCACGATGTAGATGACGACGACGGCGGCCAGCACCAGCACCCACTGCTGCGACTGCTGCTGCTGCGCCGCCCCGGCCGCGCCGGCGAACATGCCGCGCACGGCGTTGGGCATGCCGATGGCCGCCTCGGCCTCGCGCACGGCGCGGCGGCCTTCCTCGATCGAGACGCCGTCGGCCAGGTCGAACGACAGCGTCCACGACAGCTCGCCGCCGTCGTGCATGACGGTGGTGGGCACGGCGCGCTCGCGCACGCTGGCGAAGGCGGACAGCGGCACCATGTAGCTGGCGCTGGCCGACAGCGGCTGGCCGGTGGAGGCGCCGCGCTGCCCGGGGTTGGCGGACGTGCTCGTGGCCGTGGCGGTGGCGGTGCCGGAGGTGGCCGCCGTGGCCGCGCTCACCCGCCCGGCGGGCACGTATACGTCGCGCAGCGCCACGGGCGAGCGGATGTACTCGGGCGCCCACTCCATCACCACCGAATACTGGTTCAGGTCGGCGTACATGGTGGCCACGCTGCGCTGGCCGAAGGCGTTGTAGAGCGCGCCGTTCAGCGCGCTGGTGGTCACGCCGAGCTGGGCGGCGCGGTCGCGGTCCACCTCGACGAGGGTCTCCACGCCGTTCTCGCTCTGGCCGCCGTCCACGTCGACCAGGCGCGCATCTTGTTGCAGCGCGGTGGTCAGGCGCGTGGCCCAGGTCTTCAGGTCGGCCTGGTTGTCGGACTTCAGCGTGAACAGGTAGCTGGAGCTGGCCGAGCGCCCGCCGCCGCCCATGCGCAGCTCCTGCGCGGGGCTGAGGAACACGCGCAGGCCGGTGATCTGGTTGAGCTGGGGGCGCAGGCGGTTGATGACCTGGCGCGTGCTCTCGCGCCGCTCGCCGCCTTGCTTGAGCGTGGCGCCCAGGAAGCCACCCGCGCCGCGCCCCGAGAAGCCCACCACCGTGGCCACCGCCGGGTCGGCGCGGATGATGTCCACCGCCTGCTGCAACTTGTCGGCCATGGCGATGGACGAGATGCTCTGGTCGGCGCGCAGCCCGCCCATGATCTGGCCGTTGTCCTGCTCGGGAAAGAAGCCCTTGGAGACGGCGGCGAACAGGTAGACGTTGAGCGCCACCACCACCGCCAGCACCGCGACCACCGTCCAGGGCGAGGCCAGCGTCCAGTCCAGCGCGTGGCCGTAGATGCGCTCCAGCCCCGCCTGGGCGCGCTCCAGCGCGCGCGCGATGGCGCCGCGCCCGCGCTGCGCCAGGCTGCGCCGCTCGCCGTGGGCCGGCCCGGCCTTGAGCAGCAGCGCGCACATCATCGGCGTGGTGGTCAGCGAAATGACGAGCGAGATCAGCACCGCCACCGACAGCGTCATGGCGAACTCGCGGAACATGCGCCCGGTCTGCCCGCCCATGAACAGCAGCGGGATGAACACCGCCACCAGCGAGACGCTGATGGTCAGCACGGTGAAGCCGACCTCGCGCGCGCCGCGCAGCGCCGCCTGCCGGCGCGGCTCGCCGCGCTCGATGTGGCGCGAGATGTTCTCCAGCACCACGATGGCGTCGTCCACCACGAAGCCGGTGGCCACGGTCAGCGCCATCAGCGTCAGGTTGTTGAGCGAGTAGCCCAGCAGGTACATGGCCGCGAAGGTGCCCAGCAGCGACGCCACGGTGGCCACGGCGGGGATCAGCGCCGCGCGCAGGTTGCGCAGGAACAGCCCCACCACCAGCACCACCAGCGCGACGGCGATCACCAGCGTCAGCTCCACCTCGTGCACCGAGGCGCGGATGGTGCCGGTGCGGTCGATCGCCACGTCCAGTTCGATGTCCTGCGGCAGCTGCGCGCGCAGGCCGGGCAACAGCGCGTCGATGGCGTCGGCGGTCTCGATCAGGTTGGCGCCGGGCTGCTGCGTGACGTTGACGATGATGGCCGGCCGGCCGTTGAACATGCCGCGCGTGCGCGAGTTCTCCACGCCATCGCTCACGCGCGCCACGTCCGACAGGCGCACCTGCGCGCCGTCGCGCGAGGCGACGATCAGCCCCTGGTAGTCCGCCGCGCGCAGCCCGGGCGCGGGCGTGAGCACCTGCAGGGCGCGCCCGTCCTGGCTGCCGCCCACCTCCACCGTGCCCTTGGGGCGGTTGGCGTTGTTGGCCTGGATGGCGGCGCGCACGTCCTCGCTGGACAGGCCCAGCTCGTGCAGCGCGAAGGGGTTCAGCTCCACCCGCACGGCGGGCAGCGAGCCGCCGCCCAGTTCCACGTCGCCCACGCCCGCCACCTGCAGCAGGCGCTGGCTGACGACGTTGCTCACGGCGTCGTAGATCTGCCCCGGCGTGCGCGCGGCCGAGGTCAGCGCCAGCGTCAGGAAGGGCTGCGCCGCCGGGTTGGCCTTGCGGTAGGTGGGGTTGCTGCGCAGCGTGGCCGGCAGGTCGGCGCGCGCGGCGTTGATGGCCGCCTGCACCTCGCGCGCGGCGCTGTCGATGTCGCGGTTCAGATCGAACTGGAGCGTGACGCGGGTGGAGCCGACGTTGCTGTCGGAGGTCATCTCGTTCACCCCGGCGATGCTGCCCAGCGTGCGCTCCAGCGGCGTGGCGACCGAGCGCGCCATGTCGGACGGGCTGGCGCCCGACAGGCTGGCGTTGACGGTGATGACCGGGAAGTCCACCGCCGGCAGCCGCGCCACCGGCAGCAGGAAGAACGACACGATGCCCGCCAGCGCCACCGCCACGGTCAGCAGCACCGTGGCCACCGGGCGCTCGACGAAGGGGCGCGACAGGTTCACCGCCCCGCCCCCGGGGATTCAGCATCCAATTGGCCTCCGGCGCCCGTCTGGCGGGCGCCGGCAGCTCCGTTTTTGGGAGCATTTCGGGCCAGCCGGTCGAACGCGAGGTAGACCACCGGCGTGGTGAACAGCGTCAGCAGCTGGCTCAGCACCAGGCCGCCGAAGATGGCGATGCCCAGCGGCCGGCGCAGCTCGGCGCCGTCGCCCCAGCTCAGCATCAGCGGCACGGCGGCGGCCAGCGCCGCCAGCGTGGTCATCAGGATGGGCCTGAAGCGCAGCAGCGCCGCCTGGTGGATGGCCTGGCGCGCCGGCATGCCCTGCCCGCGCTCGGCGTCGAGGGCGAAGTCGATCATCATGATCGCGTTCTTCTTGACGATGCCGATCAGCAGGATCAGGCCGATGATGCCCACCACGTCCAGCGCGTGCCCGGTGACCCACAGCGCCAGCAGCGCGCCGACGCCGGCCGAGGGCAGCGTGGACAGGATGGTGAGCGGGTGGATGTAGCTCTCGTACAGCACGCCCAGCACGATGTACACGCACACCACCGCCGCCAGGATCAGCCACAGCTGGTTGCCGAGCGAGCCCAGGTAGGCGCCTGCCGTGCCCGTCATGCGCAGCGTGATCGAGGGCGGCAGCCCCTCGGCCGCCGCGTGGGCGCGGATGGCGGCCACCGCCGCGCCCAGCGACACGCCGGGCGCCACGTCGAAGCCCACGGTGGCGGCCGGGTACTGCGCCACGCGCGTGACCTGCAACGGCGCCGGCTGCTCGGCGATGCGCGCGATGGACGACAGCGGCGTGGTGCCGCCGCCGCTGGTCTTCAGCGGCAGGTCCAGCAGCGCGTGCAGCGAGGCCGCCTCGTCGCGCCCGGCCTCCAGGATCACGCGGTACTGGTTGGTCTCGGTGAAGATGGTGGAGACGATGCGCTGGCCGAAGGCGTTGTAGAGCGCGTCGTCGAGGCTGCTGGCCGTCACGCCCAGGCGCGCGGCGCTGTCGCGGTCCACCTGGACGAAGGCCGCCAGGCCCTGCGCGCCGGCGTCGGTGGTGGCGGCGCGCAGCTCGGGCAGCCGGCCCAGGCCCTCGGCCAGGCGGCGCGCCCACTGGTCCACCAGGGCGGTGTCCACGCCTTCGAGGGCGAAGCGGTATTCGGTGGGGCCGCTCTCGCTGTCCACCGTCAGGTCCTGCGTGGGCTGCGCCTGCACGGTGACGCCGGGCGCCGCCGCTTCGGCGCGCTCGCGCAGCCGCTGCATCACCGCCGCCTGGCCGCCGTCCAGCACGCCCAGCGGGCGCAGGTTGACCACCACGCGGCCGCTGTTCAGCATGGTGTTGTTGGCCGCGTCCACGCCGACCACCGAGCTGAGCGAGCGCACCGCCTCGTCGGCCAGCACCGCCTCGGCCGCCGCCTGCTGGAGCGCGGCCATGCGGTCGAACGACACGTCGGGCGCGGCCTGCACGCGCAGCTGGATCTGGCCGGTGCTCTGCGTCGGGAACAGGCCCTTGGGGCTGACCCAGTACATCAGCGCCGTCAGCACCAGCGTGCCCACGGCCACCAGCAGCGTCAGCCCGGCGTGCGCCAGCACCCAGGTCAGGCCCTGGTCATAGCGCGCGACGATGCGGTCCATCCAGCGCTGAACAAACCCACCCACGCCGCCGCCCGGCCGCCCGAAGGCGGCGTGCGCCCCCTCGGGGGGCAGCGCGCCATGCGCAGCAGGGGAGCGTGGGGGCGAAGTGCTCAGCCAGCGCGCGGACATCATGGGCACCAAGGTCAGCGACACGACCGCCGAGATCAGGATGGTGATGGCCAGCGTGACGGCGAACTCGCGGAACAGCCGCCCGATCACCTCCTGCATGAACAGCAGCGGGATCAGCACCGCGATCAGCGACACCGTGAGCGAGATGATGGTGAAGCCGATTTCGCCCGCGCCGCGCATGGCCGCCTCGAACGGCGGCACGCCGCGCTCGCGGTGGCGCGAGATGTTCTCGATCATGACGATGGCGTCGTCCACCACGAAGCCGGTGGCGATGGTCAGCGCCATCAGGCTGAGGTTGTTCAGCGAGTAGCCCAGCAGGTACATCACCCCGGCCGAGCCGATCAGCGAGATCGGCACCGCGATGCTGGCGATGACGGTGGCGCGCAGGCTGTGCAGGAACAGGAAGATCACCAGCACCACCATCACCACCGCCAGCAGCAGCTCCATCTGCACGTGGCGCACCGAGGCGCGGATGCCCTGCGTGCGGTCGGCCAGCACCTGCACGCGCACGCTCTCGGGCAGGCCGGCCTGCAGCTCGGGCAGCTGGCGCGCGATGGCGTCGGCGGTGGCGATCACGTTGGCGCCCGGCTGGCGCTGCACGTTCAGGATGATTGCAGGGGCCAGCGGCGCGCTGGCCGCGCCGTCGGCCTTGATGCCGGCCCAGGCGCCCAGGCGGCTGTTCTCGGCGCCGTCGATGACGCGCGCCACGTCCTTCAGCCGCACCGGCGCGCCGTTGCGCCAGGCCACCACCAGCTCGCGGTACTGCTCGACGGTCAGCAGCTGGTCGTTGCTGTTGATGGTGTAGGCGCGCGTCGGCCCGTCGAAGCTGCCCTTGGCGCCGCTGACGTTGGCCGCGGTGATGGCCGAGCGCAGGCTGTCCAGCCCCAGGCCCATGGCGGCCAGCGCGTCCAGGTTGCCCTGCACGCGCACGGCCGGCCGCTGGCCGCCGGCCAGGGTGACCAGGCCGACGCCGCTGATCTGGCTGATCTTCTGCGCCAGCCGCGTGTTGACCATGTTCTGCACCTCGGTCAGCGGCAGGCTGTCGGAGCTGATGGCCAGCGTCAGGATGGGCGCGTCGGCCGGGTTGACCTTGGCATAGACCGGCGGCGCCGGCAGGTCGGCCGGCAGCAGCGAGCCGCCGGCGTTGATGGCCGCCTGCACCTGCTGCTCGGCCGCGTCCATCGACTCGGTCAGCGCGAATTGCAGGGTGACGATGGACACGCCCGCCGCGCTGGTGCTGCTCATGCGCGCCAGGCCCGCCATCTGGCCGAACTGGCGCTCCAGCGGCGCGGTGACGGTGCGGCTCATCACGTCGGGGCTGGCGCCGGGGTAGAGCGTCTGCACCTGGATGGTCGGGTAGTCCACCTGCGGCAGCGCCGCCAGCGGCAGGAAGCGCAGGCCGACCAGGCCGGCGAGCACGATGGCCAGCATGAAGAGGCCGGTGGCGACCGGGCGCTGGATGAAGAGGCGCGAGACGTTCATCGTCGCTTGGAGTTAGGGACGCTGCTGGCCGGGAGTTCGCCCCGGCGGGCGACCTACTTTCTTTGCTTCGCCAAAGAAAGTAGGCAAAGAAAGGCGACCCCAAGTCTGCGACCCCTCCGCTGCGCTGCGGGGCAAACCTGCGTCGCGGGGCTTGCGGGGTGCGCCGCAGAACTCACTTCGCGCCTGCGGCGCTCCGTTCAAACAACCGCGGCGAGTCAGTCCACGAAGCGCGTGCATGCTGCGCTGCACGCGCCACCCCGCAAGCCCCGCGCCGCAGGCGCAGCCACAGGGGGCTTGAAGTCCACACGGGCCATCGCTGCGCTCGGCCTCGCTTTTGGGGCCGAGCGCAGCGATGGCCCGTTGGGGTTCCCCCTCCCCTCTGCGCGTGCCGAGGAGCGCAGGGCGTGGGGCGGGCGCATGCACCGCAGGATGCATGCGCTTCGTGAACTGACTCACTGCGGTTGTCTGAACGCAGCGCCGCAGGCGCGAAGTGAGTTCCGCAGTGCCGCACCACGACCGAGCACCGCAGGTTGCCCCGGAGCGCAGCGCAGGGGACACGCGAAGTGGGGTCGCCTTTCTTTGCCTACTTTCTTTGGCGAAGCAAAGAAAGTGAGTCGCCCGCCGGGGCGAACTCCCGGCCAGCGGCGCAGCCAACACCCCAAGAAACAATTCAACGCCCCTCACGCTGCTCGCGCTGCTTCTGGAAGAACGCCCGCCGCTCCTCCGGCGACATGGCCTGCACCTTCTCCCGCATCTCCGGCGGCAGGCGCTCCATGAAGTTCGCGCGGCTGCCCCCGCCGGCCGGCGCGGAAGCGCCGCTTGCTCTTCTTTCAGGAGCTGCCAGCGCCCGCCCCACGGGCGCCGAAGCCGTATTCGATGCCGAACCCGCCGTCGGCGCCGCCAACTGCACCCGGCCGCCGTCGCGCACGCGGTCGCCGCCCTCCGTCACCACCGTCTCGCCGGCCTGCAGGCCGGAGGCGATCAGCACGTCTTCCACCGTGGCGCCGCCGCGCCGCACGGCGCGCATGCGCGCCACCTGCTCGCCGTCGACCACGTACACGTAGTCGCCCTGCGGCCCGGTGCGCACCGCCGTCACCGGCACCAGCACGCCGGGCGTGGCGCCCAGGCGCAGGCGCACGTTGACGAACTGGTTGGGGAACAGCTCGCCGCCCGCGTTGTCGAAGCGCGCCTTGCCCAGCAGCGTGCCGGTGGTGGTGTCGATCACGTTGTCCAGCGTCAGGAAGGTGCCGCTGGCCACCACGTCGTCGCGCCCCCGGTCCAGCGCCTGGACGGGCAAGGTTGCGGCGCGCTGTGCCTTCAGCACCTCGGGCACGCGGTCCTGCGGCACGGCGAACTTGACGTCGATGGGCGCCATCTGCGTGATGGTGGCGATGCCGGCGGCGGCGCCGGCCGTGACCATGTTCCCCGGGTCCACCGCGCGCAGGCCGATGCGCCCGCCGATCGGCGCGGTGATGCGCGCGTAGCCCAGGTTGATGCGCGCGCTGTTCTCGGACGCCTTGTCGGCCAGCACGGTGCCTTCGAGCTGCTTGACCAGCGCCGTCTGCGTATCCACGTCCTGGCGGGCGATGGAGTCCTGCTTCCAGAGCTGCTCGTAGCGGCCCAGCGTCACGCGGGCGGCGGCCAGCTGCGCCTCGTCGCGCACCCGCTGGCCCCGCGCCTGCGCCAGCGCCTGCTCGAAGGGCGCCGGGTCGATGCGCGCCAGCAGCTCGCCCTTCCTCACCGTCTGGCCCTCGGTGAACAGCACTTCGGTCAGCACCCCCGACACCTGCGGGCTCACCACCACCTGGGTGACCGGCGTCACCGTGCCCAGCGCGTTGATGAGGATGGGCAGCTCGCCCTGGCGCGCCACCGCCACGCCCACCGTGGCGGACAGGCCGCCACCGCCCGCGCCCGGTCCGCCGGGGCCGCCCGGCCCTCCTGGCCCGCGCGCCCCCCCCGGAACGCCCGCACCCTGCGTCGGCCCGGCCGGCGTCTTGGCGCGCTGCACCAGCCACCAGGCGCCGCCCGCCAGACCCAGCACCAGCAGCAGCGCGAGAAAACGCCCCAGCCAGCGGCGCGGCGGCGGCGGCGGCGCAGGGTCGGCCGCTGGGGGATCGGTCGGAAGCTCGGGGCTGGGCATGGTCGCTGCGTGGGTGTGGGAAATCGGGCTCGCGCCATCCTATCGGCCCACTCGCGCGGCCCGGTGACTGGCGCTTGAAGAAATGTAAAGCCGGCCGAGCCCGGCCGGATCGGGCTCAGGCCGGCAGCGGCACCAGGCGCCAGCCCGCCTGCGCGGTGGCGGGCGCCAGCAGCAGGTCGATGTTGGGGTGCGCGCCGGGCCGCGCGCGGGCGTCGGCCGCGTGCTCGGCGAACCAGGCCAGGCCCTGGGCCACGGCCTCGGCATGCAGCGCGCCGCCGAAGCGCTCGGCCAGCGCGTTGTACACGCGCAGCGAGCCCATCTTGCCCGGCGCGGCCGGGATGTGGTGTACCACGGCGCCGTGGCCGTCCACCACGTCGAGGCCGCGCAGGTGGTCGGCGCTGGGCAGGGTGGCGAGGGTGTCCTGGAAATTCATGGCTTTATCCATCAGGTCAAAAGAAATCAGTTCTCGACGGTGCTGCCCACCACCGGCAGCGCTTTAAACCCCAAGAGCCCAAAGGCTGCGGAGCAAGCCACGCCAGTGCACCCGTGGCCGGGGTTCCCCCGGCCAGTGGGTGCGCCCCCTTCAAGGGGGGCAGCGCAACATCGCGCAGCGAGTGAGGCAACGGGGGTGATTCACTTCAGTCGGCCCAGGTCACCCAGCCCGTCCACCACGTCAGCAGCACGACGGCGCCGAACGCCAGCCGGTACCACGCGAAGGCCACGAAGCTGTGGCTGGAGATGTAGCGCAGCAGCCAGCGCACGCACAGCCAGGCGCTGAGGAACGAGAACAGCAGCCCCACCGCGAACATCGGCGCGTCGGCCCAGGACAGCAGCGCGCGCTCCTTGTAGAGCGAATACACGCCCGCCCCGATCAGCGTGGGCATGGCCAGGAAGAAGGAGAAATCCGTCGCCGCCTTGCGCGACAGCCCCAACAGCATGCCGCCGATGATGGTCGCGCCCGAGCGGCTGGTGCCCGGGATCATGGCCAGGCACTGCGCCAGGCCGACCTTGAGCGCGTCCCACACGGTCATGTCGTCCACGCTGTGCACGCGCGCGGCGCTTTGCGGGCGCCGCTCGGCCCACAGGATGACGAAGGCGCCCAGGATGAAGGTGGTGGCCACCACCTGCGGCGTGAACAGGTGCGCCTTGATCGCCTTGCCCGCCAGCAGCCCCAGCACCACGGCCGGCGCGAAGCCGATCAGCACGTTCAGCGCGAAGCGCCGCGCCTGCCGGCTGCTGGGCAGCGCGACCAGCGTGTCGCGGATCTTCTGCCAATACACGATGATGACCGCCAGGATCGCCCCGGTCTGGATGGCGATCTCGAACACCTTGGCCTTGGCGCCGGTGAAGTCGAGCAGGCTGCCCGCCAGGATCAGGTGGCCGGTGCTGGAGATGGGCAGGAATTCGGTCAGGCCCTCCACGATGCCCATGATCGCGGCCTTGACCAGCAGAACGGTGTCCAAACGCTGTCCTCGGAGAATGTCGAAACGGCCCGGATGCTACACCATTTGTAGCTGCCGGCGCTTTCTGCACGGGCGCTGGAGGGCGATTTTGCTTGGAATCACCGTCAGCGCCCGCCCGCCGCGCGCAGCAGCGCCGCCACCTCGGCCTGGCCCTGGCGCAGCGCGTGCCGCAAGGGCGTGATGCCGTCGCGGTCGGCCAGGTTCACGCGGGCGCCGCGCGCCAGCAGCAGGCGCACGATCTCCTGGTGCGGCGCGCCGCCCTGCCCCAGGATCACGGCCTCCAGCAGCGCCGTCCAGCCCAGGCGGTTGACGTGATCGACGTCGATGCCGGTGGTGAGCAGCAGGCGCACGGTCTCGACGTGGCCGCGCTCGCAGGCCGGGATCAATGCCGTGCCGCCGTAACGGTTGGTGATGCGCCAGTCGGCCCCCGCCGCCAGCGCCGCGCGCACGATCTCGGTCAGCCCGCGCGCGCCGGCCAGCAGGAAGGCGCTGTCCTGCTGCGCGTCCTGCGCGTTCACGTCGGCGCCGCGCGCGATCAGCCGCCGCGCCGCCGCCACGTGGCCGCCCTGCGTGGCCAGCAGCACCGGCGTGCGGCCGCGCGCGTCACGCGTCTCCAGCTCGGCGCCGGCGGCCAGCGCGCGCTCGATGGCCGGCACGTCGCCGGCGGCGGCCGCGCGCAGCAGGTCGAGGATGGCGGGTGACGGCGCGGACATGGCGGGGGTGGCGGCGGCGACGCCGGCCAGGCCCGCCAGCAGCGCCAGCACCCGGCGCCGGCGGGCACCGGGCAAGCAGGCGCGTGGAGCGTCGAACATGCCGCCGATTATCGGCGCCGCGCCCCGCGGCCGCCCCGCCGTTCGCGCCCGCCTGGGCGCGTTTCGCGCCGCGCCACCGCATTCCATCGCAAGCCGCTCGCCCGGCGCGTGGGCGGGCGGCACAGTGGCGCCCGTCGCAGCCCCACCGGACATCGCGCCATGCAACTCACCCCCCTCATCGCCGTGCACATGAGCGTCGCCACCGCCGCCCTCGCGCTGGGCCCGGTGGTGCTCTGGGCCCGCCTGGGGCAGCGCCAGCGCCCGCGCCTGCACCGCGCCATGGGCTACACCTGGGTAGCGCTGATGGTGGCCACCGCCCTCACGGCCGTCTTCATCCGCGACTTCAAGCTGCCCAACCTGGCCGGCTACACGCCGATCCACCTGCTGGTGCCCGTCGTGCTGGGCAGCCTGGTGGCGGCGTTCTGGTGCCTGGCCCGGCGCGACGTCAGGGGGCACTCGCGCTGGATGCGCAACCTCTACTTCCTGGCGTGCATCGGCGCCGGCATCTTCACCCTGCTGCCCAACCGCTACCTCGGCGGGCTGCTGTGGGGCAGTCTGGCCCGCGTGCTGGCCTGACGCTCTTTTCATCGGCACCGCTTCACCCACCTGGAGACCTCGCCATGCTGCTCACCGACCTGCTCGCCCAGCACCCCGAAGCCCTCATCGACATCGTGCGCCGGACCCCGCCCTGGGTGGCCGGCGTGCTGGCCGCGCTGCTGGCGCTGGGGTTCTCGTCCGCGCGCCCGCGCCGCATGCCCCTGGCGCGCCTGCTGGCCATGCCGGCCGCCATGGGCGCGCTGGCGCTGTGGGGCGTGCAGTCGGCCTTCGGCGCCACCGGCCACCTGCCCGCGCTGCTGGCGCTGTGGGCTGGCGGCTGGGCCGCCGTCGTGGCCATCGGCGCGCGCCTGGCGCCGCCCGCCGGCACCCGCTGGGACGCCGCCGCGCGCAGCTTCCACCTGCCCGGCAGCTGGGTGCCGATGGGGCTGATCCTGGCCGTGTTCCTGATGAAGTACGGCATCAGCGTGCAACTGGCGATGGAACCCGCGCTGGCGCGCGATGCCGGCTTCGCCTTCGCCGTCACCGCGCTGTACGGCCTGCTGTCCGGCCTGTTCGCGGCCCGCGCGTTGCGCGTGCTGCGGCTGGCGCGCGGCGCTTCGTCCACGCACCTCCACCAAGCCTGAAAGGAGTCCTTCCATGTCCCACGTTCAACACACCGAAGATGACCACATCGAACGCCTGGCGCGCCGACGCGCCGGCGCCAAGATGGGCTGGCACCTCCACGCGCTGGTCTACCTCTGCGTCAACGCCGGCCTGGCGCTGATCGCCTGGCAGACCGGGCGCGCCTGGGCCATCTACCCGTTGGCGGGCTGGGGCCTGGGCCTGGCGCTGCATGGCGTGGCCGTGTGGCTGCTCGGCCCGGCCGCCAGCCTGCGCGAGCGCCTGGTCGAGACGGAAGTCCGCCGGCTGCGCGAACGCGAGGCGCGCCGATGAGCGCCCGAGGCATCGCCATGGCCGCACTGCTGACCGGTGTGATTTGCATGGCCGCGCTGGGCAGCGCCCTCTGGCTGGGCGGCCCGGCGCCGATCGCGCCGCTGGCCAGCATCAACCAGCCCTTCAGCCGCGTCGACTTCAGCCGGCTGCCGCCGCTGGCGCGCTACGCAGCGCGCGACGGCCAGGCGCTGGCCTACCGCCGCTACGGCCCCGCGCCGGACGCCGCCGATGCGCGGCGCCGCATCGTGCTGGTGCACGGCTCGTCGGCCCACGGGCAATCCATGCATCCGCTGGCCGAGGCGCTGGCGCGGGCGGGCTTCACGGTAGACGCGCTGGACATGCGCGGCCACGGCAGCTCGGGCCCGCGCGGCGATATCGCCTACGTCGGCCAGCTGGAAGACGACCTGGAGGACTTCGTTCGCCAGGTGCCCTTCGCCGGCCCGGGCACGCTGCTGGGCTTCTCGTCCGGCGGCGGCTTCGTCCTGCGGGTGGCCGGCGGCGCGCGCCAGGGCTTGTTCGACCGCTACGTGCTGCTGTCGCCCTACCTGCGCCACGACGCGCCCACCGCCCGCCCCGACAACGGCGACTGGGCCAGCGTGGGCGTGCCGCGCCTGCTCGCGCTGAGGCTGCTCAACCGCCTGGGCGTGACGCGGTTCAACCACCTGCCAGTGGTGCGCTTCGCGCTGGACGACGCCGCGCGCGCCCACCTCACGCCCAGCTACAGCCATGCCCTGGCCGCCAGCTTCGGGCCGAGGGGCGACTATGCCGGCGACATCGCCCACGCGCCGCCGGCGCTGCGGGCGCTGGTGGGCGGCAGCGACGAACTCTTCTACCCCGATCGCTTCGACGCCGTGTTCGCGGCGGCCGGCAAGCCTGGCGTGGTCACCGTGGTGCCCGGCATCGACCACATCGGCATGACGCTGGCGCCCGCCGCGCTGGACGCCGTGGTCGCGGCGTGCCGGCAGGCGCCGCCGAAACTCTGATTCAATCGTCCCTGCGCCCCCAACCCTCACGCCCGCACCCTCGCCATGCCGCCCACCATCACCGTCCACCACCTGAACGCCTCGCGCTCGCAGCGCATCCTGTGGCTGCTGGAAGAACTCGAACTGCCCTACGAGGTCGTCCGCTACCAGCGCGACCCGAAGACGATGCTGGCGCCGCCCGCGCTGAAGGCCGTGCACCCGCTGGGCAAATCGCCGGTGGTGGAGGTCGATGGCGAGGTGCTGGCCGAGTCCGGCGCCATCGTCGAGACGCTGGCCGAGCGCTTCGGCGCCGGCCGGCTGGCGCCGCCGCCCGGCACGCCCGAGTCCACGCGCTACCGCTACTGGTTGCACTACGCCGAGGGCTCGGCCATGCCGCCGCTGCTGCTCAAGCTGGTGTTCGACCGCATCGCCGCCGCGCCGATGCCCTTCTTCGCCAAGCCCATCGCCCGCAGGATCGTCGGCCAGGCCATGGCCGGCTTCATCGGCCCGCAGCTCAAGCTGCACCTGGGCTACCTGGAGGGCGAGCTGGCCCGGCGCGACTGGTTCGCCGGCGACGCCTTCAGCGCCGCCGACGTGCAGCTCAGCTACCCCATCGAAGCCGCCCGCCAGCGCGCCGGCCTGAACGCCACGGATCACCCGCGCCTCACCGGCTGGCTGGCCCGCATCCACGCGCGGCCCGCCTACCAGCGCGCGCTGGCGCGCGAGGCGGCGTGATGCGGATTCAGTATCAAATCAGCCCCCAGCGTTTGCTGGACAAGCGCTGGCAGCTATCTTTTATGAAGCAAATTTGCATCGGCTTGAGCCGGCGCGGCGCACGATGGCTGGCCTTCTGCCTGGCAACGCTGGCCGCCACCGCCCACGCGGGCCTGGGCCTCGCCACCCTGCCGGGCCGGCAGGGCGACTGCCCGGTGACGGTGTTCTACCCCACCGCCCAGGCCGATGCGGCCACCCGGCGCGGCCCGTTCAACCTGCACGCGGCGCCCGACGCGGAGCCCGCGCGCGGCAACGGCCGGCTGGTGGTGGTCTCGCACGGGTCGGGCGGCTCGCCCTGGGTGCACGCCGACCTGGCCCGCGCGCTGGTCGAAGCAGGCTACGTGGTGGCGCTGCCGGAGCACGCGGGCGACAACTACCGCGACCCCTCGCGCCCCGGCCCCGACAGCTGGAAGCGCCGCCCCGCCGAGGTCTCCCGCGCCATCGACGCCGTGGGCGCCGACCCGCGCTTCGCCCCGCTGCTGGACCTGGGCGCCGTGGGCCTGTTCGGCGGCTCCTCCGGCGGGCACACGGCCCTGGTGCTGGCCGGCGGCCAGTGGTCGCCCGCGCGCATGCGCGACCACTGCATGGCCCACATCGCCGAGAACTTCTCTGCCTGCGCCGGCTACGTGCTGCAATTGAAGGGCAACGCGTGGGACGGCCTCAAGCAGTGGGCCGTGCTGACCGTGCAGCGCTGGAGCTTCAGGGACGACACGCCCCAGGCGGCGCACGATGCGCGCATCCGCGCCGCCGTGGCCAGCGTGCCCTACGCCGCCGACTTCGACATGGACACCCTGGCCGCGCCACGCATCCCGCTGGGCCTGGTCACGGCCGCGCTCGACCTCGACATGGTGCCGCGCTTCCATTCCGAGCGCGTGCTCGCGGCCTGCGGCGGCCGGTGCGAACAGCTCGCGCACTTCGCCGACGGCGGGCACAGCGTGATGCTGTCGCCCTGGCCGCCCGAGGGCATGGCCCTGCCCGCGGCCATCGCGGCCGTCATGACCGACCCGCCGGGCTTCGACCGCGCCAGCCTGGCCGCCGTGGACCGGCGGATCGCCGACTTCTTCGGCCGCCACCTGGCCCGCCCGGGCGACGCGGCGCGGAGGCAAGTCCGATGACCATCGCCTGGCGAAGCATCGCGCACCACCTGCTGCAGGTGGTGGCGTTCTGCTGCGTGATCGCGGTGCTCACCACCGCCATCTGGCCGCGCCACAGCTACGGGGTGCAGCTGGTGGGTTCGCTGTGCATCGGGCTGGTCACCTGGGCGGTGATCGAGTTCGGCCGCCTCCTCGTGCCCGCGCGCCTGTGCCATACCGACAGCGAAGGCGGCCACGGCTGGCCCAAGGGCTGGCGCGGTGGGGCTCTGGCGGCCGCGGGCATCGGCACCGGCTTTCTGCTGGGCGATCCGCTCGGCCAGTGGCTGACGGGCACGGGCGGCTACCGCTCGGCGCGCGACGGGCAGCTGAGCCTGCTCATCACCATCGCCGCCGGCGCCGTGGCGACCTACTACTTCCACATGCGCGGCCGCGCCGCCGCGCTGGAGGCCGCCCGCAACGCCGCCGAGCGCGACGCCAGTGAGGCGCGCCTGAAGCTGCTGCAAAGCCAGCTCGAACCGCACATGCTGTTCAACACGCTGGCCAACCTGCGCGCGCTGATCGGTGTCGATCCGGCCGCCGCGCAGCAGATGCTGGACCGGCTGAACGACTACCTGCGCGCCACGCTCGCCGCCTCGCGCGCCACCCGGCACCCGCTGGCGGCCGAGTTCGAGCGCCTGCGCGACTACCTGGCGCTGATGGCGATCCGCATGGGCCCGCGGCTGGCGTTCGAGCTGCGCCTGCCCGATGAATTGCGCGAGTCGCCCGTGCCGCCGCTGCTGCTGCAACCGCTGGTGGAGAACGCCATTCAGCACGGGCTGGAGCCGCGCGTGGGCGGCGGGCGCATCGACGTGTCGGCCGCGCGCGAGGGCGATGCGCTGGTGCTCGCGGTGCGCGACACCGGCGTCGGCTTCGACCCCGCCCATCGGCCCGCCGGCCGCTTCGGCATGGCGCAGGTCACCGAGCGCGTGCTGTCGGCCTACGGCGGGCGCGGGCGCGTGGACGTTCAGTCGCGCCCCGGCGAGGGCGCCATGATCCGCCTCACCCTGCCCCTGTGACCATGCCCACCGCCCTGATCGCCGAAGACGAGCCCCTATTGGCCGCCGCGCTGCAAGCCGAGCTGGCGCGCGCCTGGCCCGAGCTGAGCATCGTCGCCACCGTGGGCGACGGCGCCAGCGCGGTCGATCAGGCGCTGGCGCTGAAGCCCGACGTGCTGTTCTTCGACATCCGCATGCCGGGCATGAGCGGCCTGGACGCCGCCGCCGAGCTGGCCGACGCCTGGGACGAAGCCGCCGCGCCCTTCCCCGCGCTGGCCTTCGTCACCGCCTACGACCAGTACGCCGTGCAGGCGTTCGAGACGCAGGCGCTGGACTACGTGCTCAAGCCCGTGCAGCCCGCGCGCTTGCAGAAAACAGTGCAAAAACTGCGTCTGGCGCTTGACCAGCGGGCGCTGGCAGCTATTAATCCAGGAGCAATCGGTGATACGGGCGTGGACGCGGCTGCCGCGCAGCTGCGCCAACTGCTGGCCGCGCTGCAGGGCGCCGCCGGCGCGCAGGCGCCGCTGCGCCAGTTGCAGGTGGCCGCCGCCGGCTCGGGCGGCGCCACCCTGCGCATGGTGCCGCTGGCCGACGTGCTTTACCTGCAAGCGGCCGACAAGTACGTGCGCGTGGTCACCGCCGAGGGCGAGCACCTGCTGCGCACGCCGCTGAAGGACCTGCTGCCGCAGCTCGACGCGCGGCAGTTCTGGCAGATCCACCGCTCCACCCTGGTGCGCGCCGACGCCATCGACAGCGTGCGGCGCGACGAAGCCGGCAAGCTGCACCTGCACCTGCGCGGCCACCCCGACCGCCTGGCGGTCAGCCGCCTGTACGCCCACCTGTTCAAGGCCATGTAGCCCAAGAAAAAGCCCGCTCGGAGAGCGGGCCGCAAGGGTGGTCACCTTGGAGAATGCCGGCCTGGGCACTGGGGCCCATTCACCGGCAAGGATGAACGGTCTCAGTAGCGGTAGTAGGGGTCGCCACGGTAGCCGTAAGGGCGGGGAGGGCGATGCCCCGGCCGGGCGTGGTAGCCCGGCGGGCCGTAGTACCCGCGCGGCGGCCCGTAGTAAACGGGCGGCGGGCCGTAATAGACCGGACGCGGCCGCACGTACACCGGCGGCGGCCCGTAGTAGACCGGCTGCGGGTACACCACCGCCGGCGCGTTGCCCACGCCGATGGCCACCCCGGGCGCGCCCACGCCGACCGACCAGTACACGTCCCGCGCCTGCGCCACGCCAGCGGCGCCCAGGGCGCCGGCAGCCAGCAGGCCGGTGGCCAGAATGCGCTGTATCGTCTTCATGACTCGAAACTCCTCTTGGATCTGTGCGGCCGGGCAGCCCGGACGCGTTGGACACGCCCATTAAACGGCCCAGGACGCGATACAGACCACGGTGATCGCGTGAAACCCGTATCCAGCGGTAACCGGCCGCCGAACCCCCGCCTAGAATTCCGCCATGTCCACCACGCATGCACCGCCCGAGGGCGACGCCAAGCCGCACAACTTCATCACCCAGGTCATCGACCACGACCTGGCCCAGGGCACCTACGCCGGCCGCCAATGGGGCGGCGCGCCGGGCGATGCCGCCGCGCACCAGGCCGGCATGCCCGACCCGGCGCGCATCCGCACGCGCTTTCCGCCCGAGCCCAACGGCTACCTGCACATCGGCCACGCCAAGAGCATCTGGCTGAACTTCAGCCTGGCGCGGCAGTACGGCGGCGTGTGCCACCTGCGCTTCGACGACACCAACCCCGAGAAGGAGGAGCAGGAGTACGTGGACAGCATCCGCGAGACGGTGCGCTGGCTCGGCTGGGACCACCATTTCGCCGACGACCCCGCGCGCCCCGGCGTGAAGCAGCCGCACGAATACTTCGCCAGCGACTACTTCGACTTCATGTACCGCGCGGCCGAATACCTGATCGAGGCCGGCCACGCCTACGTGGACGAGCAGACCGCCGAGGAAATGCGGGTGAACCGCGGCGACTTCGGCACGCCCGGCGTGGACAGCCCCTTCCGCAGCCGCACGCCAGCCGAGAACCTGGCGCGCCTGCGCGAGATGCGCGAAGGCAAACATGCCGACGGCGCCATGGTGCTGCGCGCCAGGATCGACATGCAGTCGCCCAACATCAACCTGCGCGACCCCACGCTCTACCGCATCCGCCGCGCCACGCACCACAACACCGGCGACCAGTGGTGCATCTACCCCATGTACACCTACGCGCACCCCATCGAGGACGCGCTGGAGCAGATCACCCACAGCATCTGCACGCTGGAGTTCGAAGACCAGCGCCCGTTCTACGACTGGCTGCTGGCGCGCCTGGTGGAAGGCGGCCTGCTGCTGGCGCCGCCGCCGCGCCAGTACGAGTTCGGCCGCCTGAACGTCGGCCACGTCATCACCAGCAAGCGCAAGCTGCGCCAATTGGTGGAAGAAGGCCACGTCGCCGGCTGGGACGACCCGCGCATGCCGACGCTCGCCGGCCTGCGCCGGCGCGGCTACACGCCCGAAGCCCTGCGCCTGTTCGCCGAGCGCAGCGGCGTCACCAAGACCGGCAACGCCTGGACCGACTACGCCGCCCTCGACGCCGCCCTGCGCGAGACGCTGGACCCCGTCGCCCCGCGCGCCATGGCGGTGCTGGAGCCGATCAAGCTCGTCATCGAGAACTGGGCCGAGGTGTTCGGCAGCGACGGGCACCTGGAGCCCTGCCACGCCCCCGCGCACCCGCACCACCCCGAGATGGGCGAGCGCCGCTTCATGCTGGGCAAAGAGCTGTGGATCGAGCGCACCGACTACGAGGAGACCCCGCCCAAGGGCTTCTTCCGCCTCTATCCGCCGCGGCAGGCGGCGGACGGCTCCATCACGCCCGGCAACAAGGTGCGGCTGAAATACGGCTACGTCATCGAGTGCCTGGGCGCTACCAAAAACGAAGCTGGCGGCGCAAGCGTGGTGCGCGCCAGGCTGCTGAAAGACACCAAATCCGGCACCCCCGGCGCCGACAGCGTGAAGGTCAAGGGCGTCATCACCTGGGTCGGCGCCCACGACGGCCTGCCCGCCGAGGTGCGCCTGTACGACCGCCTGTTCACTGAGGAGCAGCCGGATGCCGGCGGCCGCGACTTCCTGAGCGTGCTGAACCCGGCCAGCCTGAAGACCGCGCAGGCCGTCGTCGAGCCCGGCCTGGGCCAGGCGCAGCCGGAGGAGCGCTTGCAGTTCGAGCGGCATGGCTTCTTCATCGCCGACCGGCGTGAACACCAGCCGGGCGGCCGGCTGGTGTTCAACCGCGTGACGGGGCTCAGGGATTCGTGGGGCAAGTAGCCGGAATTGCGGCGGCCATTTCCGGAAACAGCGTGCTGCCCAGCGCGCGCGCCGCGAGCGGAATGCGCAGCGTGGAGGGAACCGCGGAAAGGACGGGAGGCCGTGTGGCCATGATGGCAAGGTCCACTGGTCGGGATCAAGGGTTTTCCAGCCACCTGACGCGGATACTGATCTACATTAGTCAATCATCATTTTCATCAACGGAAGGCCCTTGGCGGACAGGGGCCGGCTTTTCTTGCAGGAAACCGATCCATGCTGGACAACAAGGTCAATCGCCAGGTCGTCGTCTGGGGCACGCTCGTCGGGGGCTTCATCAGCTCGCTCGTCAAGTGGGGCTCCGAGGTCAACATGCCCCCGCGCGTGCCCGGCGAGGTCTCGCCGCCGGGCGCGCACATCGACGCCTGGCTGGGGTGGCTGGGTGTCAACTCGCACTCGATGGACTACATCTACCAGGGCGTGAAGGTGGCCGGCGCCGTCACGCTCTACCACTGGCTGTTCAGCTTCGCCTTCGCGTTCGTCTACGTGCTGGCGTCGGCCTACTGGCCGCGCGTGCGCCTGTGGTACGGCGCCGCGTTCGGCCTGGTGATCACGGTGGTCATGCACGGCTTCCTGATCCCGCTGCTGGGCTTCAGGAACCCGGTCTACGCCAACGGCGCGACGGGCTGGCTGTGGAACCTCAACGGCTACGAGCTGTGGAGCGAGATCCTCGGGCACATGTACTGGTCGGTGTCCATCGAGGTCTGCCTGATCGCCGTCCTGGCCCACTTCGGCCGGCCCATCCGGGGCGCCTGGACGCAGTGACCGGCGAACCCGATGGCCGAGGCGGTGGCGCCCCGCCCACATGCGCTATGGTTCGTCCTGCCGCTTTCTTCCCGGAAAGAACCTGAGATGACCTCCTTGCCCCAAGCCATCGGTTCCCTGGCCCTGGCCGCCCTGCTGTCGGCCTGCGCACAATCGCCGCAGACGCCGCCCGCCCCGCCACCCCAGGCGCGGCCCGCGCCCCCACCCGCACCGATGGACTTCAGCCAGACCCTGCCCGCCTACGACTGGGACCTCGCCGCCGCCTACGACGCGCGCGGCCAAAGCATGCCGGGCTGGCGGCTGCCTGGCCGCCAGCCGCTGCGGCTGCATTTCCAGGACGACCGGCTGGCCGTGCAGAACCTGTGCAACGCCATCGGCGCCAGCTACCAGCTGGCGGGCGAGCGTATCGAGGTGGGCCTGGGCGTGATGACCAAGCGCCTGTGTCCCGAGGCCGGCCTGATGGCGCTGGAGCAGCGCGTGGCCGCCCAGCTGCCGCTGGCGCAGCGGCTGGTGCTGCGGCGCGGGGCCGGCAATGCCGCGCCGCAGCTGGCGCTGCACTTCACCGACGGCGCGCGCTGGGAGCTGGTGGGCGCGCCCACGCCTGCCACGCGCTACGGGTCGGCCGGCGAACGGGTGTTCCTGGAGGTGGCGCCCCGCACCGTGCCCTGCAACAACCCGCTGATGCCGCGCGCCCAGTGCCTGCGCGTGCGCGAGCTGCGCTACGACGACCGCGGCCTGCGCCAGAGCGCGGGCGAATGGCGCGTGCTGCACGGCGGTATCGAGGGCTTCGAGCACGAGGCGGGATTCCGCCAGGTGCTGCGCGTGCAGCGCTTCCCGACGGCGCGCCCCGGCCAGCCCACGCCGGCCGACGCGCCCACCCATGCCTACGTGCTGGACACGGTGATCGAGACCGAGCGCGTGCGCTGAGTGCGCCGGCACCACGGCGCCCGGCCAGCGCCTAGAATCCGGGTCTTCCCGAAAGAGACGGCTGCGGTCGGCCGCGCCGTCCATGCATCATGCCGCCCGCCCTTACCGCCAACGCCCAGCCCTGGGTGACCTGGGGCAAGGCCATCGCCTCGCAGGTCATCGTCTGGCACCACCTGCTCATCTACGGCCCGCTGGCGCCCGCGATGGAAGACGCCTGGCCGGCGGCCACCGACTTCCTGCAGGCGCACGGCCGCCTGGCGGTGCAGGTGTTCCTGGTGGCGGGCGGCTTCCTGGCCGCGCGCAGCCTGTGGCCGGCGCCCGGCGCGCCGCGCGTGACGGCGCGCGGCTGGGCCGCCCGCGTGTGGGCGCGCTACCTGCGGCTGCTGCCCATGCTGCTGCTGGCGCTGGCCGCCGCCGTGGCCGCCGCCGCGCTGGCGCGCGCCTGGATGCCGGATGCCGACACCCCCGCCGCCCCCACCCCGGCGCAGCTGCTGGCGCACGTGCTGCTGCTGCAGGACATCGCGGGCGAACCGGCGCTGAGCGCGGGCGTGTGGTACGTGGCGATCGACCTGCAGCTGTTCGCCCTGCTGGCGGCCCTGGCCGCGCTGGCGCATGCGGTGCCGGCCGCCCTGCGCGCGCCGGCGGGCGCGCTGGCGGTGCTGGCGGGCACGGCGGCGTCGCTGGCCTGGTTCAACCTGCGGCCCGGCGCCGACATGTGGGCGCCCTACTTCCTGGGCGCCTACGGCCTGGGCGTGCTGGCGGCCTGGGGCCAGGGCGGCCCGCGCCGGGGCGGCGCCACCGCGCTGCTGGCGGCGTTGACGGCGCTGGCGCTGCTGATCGACTGGCGCGAACGCATCGCCGTCGCCGGCGCCACCGCGCTGCTGCTGCTGTGGCAGCCGGGGGCGGCGGCGCTGGCGCGCTCGCGCCTGGCGGCGCCGATGGCCTGGCTGGCCGCCACGTCCTACGGCGTGTTCCTGCTGCACTACCCGCTGAGCCTGGCCGTCAACGCGGCGGTGATGCACGCCACGCCGGCCACGCCCGCCTGGCGCCTGGCCGGGCTGGTGGCGACCTGGCTGCTCAGCCTGGTCTGCGGCGGGCTGGCCTGGCGCTGGCTGGAAGCCGGCGGATCGCGCGCGCCGCGCGGCGCGGCGCTGGCGCGGGGCTGACTACACCTTCCACTTGGCCAGCAGCTTCTCCGGCGTCAGGCTGTCGTACATCTCGAAGGGCTGGTGGATCCAGGGGTTGGTGGGCAGGTGCTCGACGGAATAGTCGGACTGGAAGGTGGAGCAGCCTTTGGTCCAGATCACCGCCGTGCGCAGTTCGCTGATGGGCTGGTAGTTGTTGCGCAGCCGGTCCACCACCGCCTGCAGGGTGACCCCGGTGTCGGCCAGGTCGTCCACCAGCAGCACCTTGCCGGCGATCTGGCCCTTGGGCGTGGTGATGTAGTGGGCGATGTCCAGGTGGCCCTGCACCTTGCCGTCGTCGGCGCGGTAGCTGCTGGTGGACATGATGGCCAGCGGCACGTTGAAGATGCGGCTGAGGATGTCGCCCGGCCGCATGCCGCCGCGCGCCAGGCACAGGATGGTGTCGAACTTCCAGCCCGACTGCTGCACCCTGATGGCCAGCTTCTCGATCAGGCTGTGGTACTCGTCGTAGCTGACGTAAAGGTGCTTGCCGTCTTCTGTCAACATCCTTGTTTCTCCTTTTTTGATAGCTGCTGGCGCTTGCTGGACGGGCGTTGGAGTCCGATTTGGCTTGAAAAACTTCAGGCGAGGAACGGGTGCCGAACCATGATGGTGTGGTCGCGGTCCGGGCTGGTGGAGATGATGTGGATCGGCACGCCGGTGGCGTGCTCGATGCGCTGCAGGTACAACCGCGCGTTGACCGGCAGCCTGTCGTAGTCGGTGACGCCGACGGTGCTCTCGCTCCAGCCGGGCATGGTCTCGTAGATGGGCTTGCAGCGCGCGATGTCGTCGGCGCCCAGCGGCAGGATGTCGATGTGCTCGCCGTCCAGTTCGTAGCCGGTGCACAGTTGCAGTTCGGGCAGGCCGTCGAGCACGTCGAGCTTGGTGATGCACAGGCCCGACAGGCCGTTGACCTGCGCGCTGCGCTTGAGCAGCGCGGCGTCGAACCAGCCGCAGCGGCGGCTGCGCCCGGTGGTGACGCCCTTCTCGGCGCCGACGGTGCTCATGTGCCAGCCGGGCGTGCCCGGGTTTTCCCAGTCCAGCTCGGTCGGGAACGGGCCGCCGCCCACGCGCGTGCAATACGCCTTGGTGATGCCCAGGATGTAGTGCAGCAGGCCCGGCCCCACGCCGGCGCCGGCGGCGGCGTTGCCGGCCACGCAGTTGCTGCTGGTGACGTAGGGGTAGGTGCCGTGATCGACGTCCAGCAGCGTGCCCTGCGCGCCCTCGAACAGCAGGTTGGCGCCGTCGCGGTGCGCCTCGTTCAGCTCGCGCGAGACGTCGGCGATCATCGGCTTGATCTGCTCGGCGTGGCGCATGGCCTCGGCGTACACGCTGTCGAAATCGATGGCGGCGGCGCCCAGCACCTCGGTCAGCACGTGGTTGTGCAGCGCCAGCAGCTCGTGCAGCTTCTCGGCGAAGCGCGCGGGGTGCTTCAGGTCCTGCACGCGCAGGGCGCGGCGGGCGATCTTGTCTTCATAAGCCGGGCCGATGCCGCGCCCGGTGGTGCCGATCTTCTCGACGCCGCCCTTCTCGCGGTAGGCCTCGCGCGCCACGTCCAGCGCGGCATGGAAGGGCAGGATCAGCGGGCAGGCCTCGCTGATGCGCAGGCGCGAGCGCACTTCGACGCCGGCCTTCTCCAGCCCCTCGATCTCCTCCAGCAGCTTGGCGCACGAGAGCACCACGCCGTTGCCGATGTAGCAGGTGACGCCGGCGCGCATGATGCCGCTGGGGATGAGGTGCAGCGCGGTCTTGACGCCGTTGATGACCAGCGTGTGGCCGGCGTTGTGGCCGCCCTGGAAGCGCACCACGCCCTGCGCGCTTTCGGTCAGCCAGTCGACCAGTTTGCCCTTGCCCTCGTCGCCCCATTGGGTGCCGACGACGACGACGTTGCGTCCGGTGGTGGGTTTCATTGCGTGCTCGGTTTCCTGTGATGCCTGTCCATGACGACCCACTGCCCGGCGGCTTCGGTCAGCTCGCGGTCGCAGTCGAATTCGTCGATCTCGTCCTCGTGCCCGGGCAGCACGCAGACCACGGTCTCGCCGCGCGCGCGCAGCGCCGCCACCGCGGCGCGCAGGCCGGGCGCGTCGCTCCAGGGCGCGCGGATGGCGGCGCGCAGCGGGCGGGCGGCGGTCGCGCGCGCGAGCTGCCGCACGTCGAGGCTGAAGCCCACGGCCGGGCGCTCGCGGTCCAGCTTGTGGCCGAACACGGCGCCCACGCCGTCGTAGCGGCCGCCGCGCAGCACGGCGTCGCCCGCGCCGTCGGCGTAGACGGCGAAGCGCAGGCCGGTGTAGTAGCCCCAGCCGCGCGCATCGGCCAGGTCGAAGACGACGCGCACGCCTTCCAGCCGCTCGGCCAGCCACCTCAGATTTGATAGCGCTTCGCGCACGCCTGGCGAGCCCTGGAGGGCTTTTTCGGCCTCATCCAGCACCTCGGCACCGCCGTACAGGCGGATCAGCGCGCGCAGGCCCTCGCGCGCGGCGGGCGCGAAGCCTTTGGTGAGCTGCGCCAGCGCGCTGGCGTCCTTGGCCGCCAGCGCGGCGTGCACGGCGTTCAGCACCTGCGCATCGACCATCGCGCCGGCCAGCAGCGCGCGCGGGATGCGGGCGTCGGCCAGGTCCACCGTGAGGCCCTCCACGCGCGCGGCGCGCAGGCAGTCCAGCGCCAGCAGCAGCGCCTCCAGGTCGGCCTCGCGGCCGGCGTGGCCGTAGATCTCGGCGCCGAACTGCAAGGGCTCGCGCGTGGCGTGCGGGCGCTCGGGCCGCGTGTGCAGCACCGGGCCGCAGTAGCACAGGCGGGTGACGGCCTGGCGGCCGAGCAGGTGGGCGTCGATGCGCGCCACCTGCGGCGTGGTGTCGGCGCGCACGCCGAGCGAGCGGCCGGAGAGCTGATCGACGAGCTTGAAGGTCTGCAACTCCAGCGCCTCGCCGGTGCCGGTGAGCAGCGAGTCCAGGTGCTCGACCAGCGGGGGTATCACCAGCTCGTAGCCGTAGCCACGGGCGGTGTCGAGCAGTTCGCGGCGGAGTTCCTCGATGTGCCGGGCCTCTGAGGGCAATACATCGGCGATGTGATCCGGCAGGAGCCAGGCGGACATGGCTTAAGCAGCTTTCGCGGGGCTGTTAAAAACGTGATTCTACCGACTAGAAACGTGCCCCCACGCTTCCCCGCTGCGCGTGGTCCGCTGCCCCCCGTGGGGGCCCCGGCCGCCTTGGGAGCGGCCCGGCGGCGGCCGGCGTTGACTCCCGCGCACGCCCCTGCTCAGCTCGCGATCCAGATCAATGCCAGACCGGCCATCAGCCCAAGCAGGCCGAAGAAGCGGATCTGCCCGTCCTGCATCTGAAGGAGTTGGCTGAAGGCGCTGCGCCACGCGCGCGGCGCGATGAAGGGCAGCAGCGCCTCGATGATCAGCGCCAGACCGAGCGCGGCCAGCAGCGTGTCGCCGTCCACGCGCGCCGCTTCAGCGCCGGCCCGAGACCGGCGGGTTGCGCATGTTGCGGAAGAAGTCCGACGAGGCCGGGTCGATCACCAGCACGTCGCCCGGCTTGCCGATACTGGCGCGGTAGGCGTCCAGGCTGCGGTAGAACTCGGCGAACTGCGGATCCTTGCCGAACGAGTCGGCGTAGATGCGGGTGGCCTCGCCGTCGCCCTGGCCGCGTACCTTCTCGGCGTCGCGGTAGGCGTTGGCCACCGTCACCTCGCGTTGGCGGTCGGCGTCGGCGCGGATCTGCTCGCCCTCGGCCTGGCCGGTGGAGCGCAGTTCGTTGGCCACCTGCTGGCGCTCGGCCTGCATGCGGCGGTAGACCGACTCGGTGATCGACTCCACGTAGTCGGCGCGCGTGATGCGCACGTCCACGATGTCGATGCCCCAGGGCTTGCCGCCCTTGACGGATTCGGTGACCTCGCGCTTGACGTCGGCCATCAGCGTCTCGCGGCGGGTGGAGATGAGTTCGCGCACGGTGCGGCGGTTGATCTCCTCCTGGAAGGCGTTGCGCACCACGCGGTTGAGCTGCTGCGCGCCGGCCATCTCGTCCAGGCCGACGTTGCGGATGTAGGCCTGCGGGTCGGTGATGCGCCAGCGCACGTACCAGTCGATCACCACGCGCTGCTTCTCGGCGGTGAGCACGGGCTCGGTGTCCATGCTGTCGAGCGTGAGCAGGCGCTTGTCGATGTAGTTGACGTTCTGCACCAGCGGCAGCTTGAAGTTCAGGCCCGGCTGGGTGATGACTTCCTTGATCTGGCCGAGCTGGTAGACCACGCCGAACTGGCGCTGGTCCACCACGAACATGGTGGCGCCGAGCAGCGCCAGCACGATGAGGACGGTGGTTCCGATGAATCCGACTTTGTTCATGTCCGTGGCCTGGTCTTTATCGGGATTCACGGTCGCGGCTGCGCGCGGCGTCGCGTGAACGGCCATTGGCGGCCGCGTTGGCAGCCGGCGCGGCCGGCACGGCGGCGGCGGGCGCCGGCGCGGTGCTGGCCGCTGCTGGCGCAGCGCCGGCGGCCTGCATGACCTTGTCAAGCGGCAGGTACATCAGGCTGCCGGAGCGGCTGTCCACGATGACCTTGTTCACGCCGCCGTAGATGTCCTGCATGGTGTCGAGGTACATGCGCTCGCGCGTGACCTGCGGCGCCTTCTGGTACTCGGCCAGCACGGATGCGAAGCGCTGCGCGTCGCCCTCGGCCTGCGCCACCACGCGGGCCTTGTAGCCGTCGGCCTCCTGCTTCAGGCGCGCGGCGGTACCGACGGCCAGCGGCACGACCTGGTTGGCGTAGGCCTGCGCCTCGTTCTTGACGCGCTCGCGCTCCTGGGTGGCCTTGAGCACGTCGTCGAACGCGGCCTGCACCTGCTCGGGCGGACGCGTGCCGCCCTGCTGCATGTTGACGGCCACCACCTCGATGCCGACCTGGTAGCGGTCGAGGATGGCCTGCATCAGGTCGCGCACGCGAGGGGCGATCTGGTCGCGCTCGTCGGCCATGGCGTTGTCCATGGTCATCTTGCCGACCACCTCGCGCACGGCGCTCTCGGCGGCCTGCACCACGGCGTCGTCGGGGCTCTTGCTCTCGAACAGGTAGGCGCGCGCGTCGTTCAGGCGGTACTGCACGGCGAACTTGATCTCGACGATGTTCTCGTCCTGGGTCAGCATGGCCGACTCGCGCAGGCCGGTGGCCTTGACCACGCTGTCGCGGCCGACGTCGACCGAGCGGATCTGCGTCACGCGCACCGTCTCGTGCCGCTGGATGGGGTACGGCAGGCGCCAGTTGAAGCCGGCGCTGACGGTGGAGTGGTACTTGCCGAACTGCGTGATGACGGCCTGCTGGCCTTCCTGCACGATGAAGAAGCCGGTGCCGAGCCAGATCAGCGCGGCGATGCCGGCGATCACGCCCACGCCGAAGCCGGCGCTCTTCATGTCGGGCTGGAAGTTCCCGCCACCGCCGCCGGAGCGGTTGCCACCGCCGCGGCCGCCGAACAGGCCGCCGAGCTTGCGGTTGAAGTCGCGCCACAGCTCGTCGAGATCGGGCGGACCCTGGTTGGGGCCCCGGCCGCCGCCGCGCGGCGGCTCGGGCGGCTGGCGCGGGGGCTCGGCGGGGCGTTGCGGCTGGTCGTCCGGGCGCGGCTCGCCCTGGCCGGACGGCTCGTCGCCGCGGCCCCAGCGCGGATCGTTCAGGTTGAACATGCCCCGGATGCGGGCCGGCCAGGCGGCCAGGCGCAAGGCGCTGGAACGGTCTTTCATTCGTCGGAGTCTCGGCTGTCGGTGTCTCGGCTGTGCAACCCGCCATTGTGCCCAATCGCGACGGGCTCCTCGGCGGCGCCGGCCTGCGCCTGGGCGCGGCGCGCCAGTTCGGCGCGCAGCAGCGGCAGGCCCTCGCCGGACCGGGCGCTGGCGAAGATGCGGGTGTGGCGGCGGCCGTCCAGTTCGATCTCGTCCTGCAAGGCCAGCGGGCGGCGGGCGGCGTCGAGCGTGTCGAGCTTGTTGAACACCAGCAATTGCGGCAGTTCGCCGGCGCCGATCTCGCGCAGCACGCGCCGCACCTCGTCCATCTGCTCGGGGAAGGCGGGGTTGCCGGCATCGACCACGTGCAGCAGCAGGTCGGCGTCGGCCGCCTCCTGCAAGGTGGCCTCGAAGGCGTCCACCAGACCGTGCGGCAGGTCGCGGATGAAGCCCACGGTGTCGGACAGCGAGACGGAACGGCCGCCCATGCCGTCGGTGTCGCCCAGGTAGAGCTGGCGCGTGGTGGTGTCGAGCGTGGCGAACAACTGGTCGGCCGCGTAGGCGCGGGCCTTGACCAGCGCATTGAACAGCGTGGACTTGCCGGCGTTGGTGTAGCCGACCAGCGAGATGTTGAAGGTCTCGCGCCGCTCGCGCTGGCGCCGCTGCGTCTGGCGCTGGCGCTTGACCTTGACCAGGCGCTCCTTGGTCCGCTTGATGGCCTCGCCGATCATGCGGCGGTCGAGTTCGATCTGCGTCTCGCCGGGGCCGCCGCGCGTGCCGATGCCGCCCTGCTGCCGCTCCAGGTGCGACCAGCGGCGCACCAGGCGCGTGCTGAGGTATTGCAGGCGCGCCAGTTCCACCTGGAGCTTGCCCTCGTGGCTGCGCGCACGCTGGGCGAAGATTTCCAGGATGAGCAGCGTGCGGTCGTTCACCGGCAGGCCGATGGCGCGCTCCAGGTTGCGCTGCTGCACCGGGCTCAGCGCCTGGTCGAACAGCACCTCCTGCGCGCCTTCGCTGGCGGCGAGCAGGCGGATTTCCTCCGCCTTGCCGCTGCCGACGAACAGCGCCGCGTCGGGCGCCTTGCGCTTGCAGGTGAGCCGGGCCACGGGGTGCAGCCCGGCGGTCTCGGCCAGCAGGCCCAGCTCTTCCAGCTCGCCGTCGAAATGCGGCACGCCCAGATCGACGCCCACCAGTACGGCGGCGGCGCTTCGGTCAGGTGTGGTGACGGTGGGCAATGGGCTGGATGGGGTGTTCAGCCACCCCACCAGCTACAAAAAGATGAGCTACTGGCGCAGGTGGCATAAGCGCTGGAGGCCGATTTCAATCAGATTCCTGACTGTCCGCATTGGCCGAGAAGTTGACCGCGCGTCCCGGCACGATGGTCGAGATGGCGTGCTTGTAGACCATCTGCGTGACGGTGTTGCGAAGGAGCACGACGTATTGATCAAAAGACTCAATCTGGCCCTGCAATTTGATCCCGTTCACCAGGTAGATGGAGACCGGGATGTGCTCGCGGCGCAGGGTGTTGAGAAACGGGTCTTGTAGAAGCTGCCCTTTATTGCTCACGATATTCTCCGTGTTCGAGAAGTTTGAAGGAGTTGGAACTTACCACATGGGGATGATCTGCTCTATCGCAAGGGTCTACAACGAACGATCCTTGCGATAGAGCCAGGCCCCGCAGGGCCTGCTTAGGACTCCTTGTCGGCGTAAGGGTTCCGCGCCGACTTCATTTCGATGCGCAGCGGCGTGCCGGTGAGGTCGAACGCCTTGCGGAAGCGCCCTTCCAGGTAGCGCTTGTAGGCGTCGGTCACGCCGTCGAGCGAGTTGCCGTGCACCACGATGATCGGCGGATTCACCCCACCCTGGTGCGCGTAGCGCAGCTTGGGCCGGTACATGCCCGAGCGCCGGGGCTGCTGGAACTGCACCGCTTCCTGCAACAGGCGGGTGAGCTGGGGCGTGGGCATCTTGCGCAGCGCCGCCTTGTGGGCGCGCGCGATGGAGCCCCACAGCGGCCCCAGGCCCTGGCGCTTCCTGGCGGAGATGAAGTGCAGCTCGGCGAACTTCAGGAACGGCAGCCGCGCCTCGATGGAGCGCTGCACCAGCTCACGCTGGTAGGCGTCGATCGCGTCCCACTTGTTGACGGCCAGCACCACGGCGCGCCCGGCGTCGAGAACGAAGCCGGCGATGTGCGCGTCCTGGTCGGTCACGCCCTGCGTCGCGTCCAGCAGCAGCAGCACGACGTTGGCCGATTCGATGGCCTGCAGCGTCTTGACCACCGAGAACTTCTCGATCGCCTCGAACACCTTGCCCTTGCGGCGCAGGCCGGCGGTGTCGATCAGCTCGAAGCGTTGGCCGTTGCGCTCGAAGGGCACCGTGATGGCGTCGCGCGTGGTGCCCGGCAGGTCGAAGGCGACCAGCCGCTCCTCGCCCAGCCAGGTGTTGATGAGGGTGGACTTGCCGACGTTCGGGCGCCCGGCCACGGCCAGGCGGATGAGGTTCTGGTCCTCGGCGGGCGCTTCTTCCTCGTCCGGCAGGTCGAGCGAATCCAGCGCCGCCTCCAGCAGGCTGCGCACGCCCTGCCCGTGCGCGGCTGAAACCGGCACCACCTCGCCCAGGCCCAGCTCGTAGAACTCGGCCAGTTGCGCGCCCTCGCGCATGCCCTCGGCCTTGTTGGCCACCAGCAGGCAGTGCTTGCCCAGGCGGCGCAGGTAGCCGGCGATGTCGTGGTCCTGCGCCGACAGGCCGGCGCGCGCATCGACGATGAACAGCACCACGTCGGCCTCGGCCACGGCCTGGCGCGTCTGCTTGGCCATCTCCTTGAAGATGCCGCTCTCGGCGTCGGGCTCGAAGCCGCCGGTGTCGATGACGATGTATTCGCGCTGGCCCAGCTGGCCCTGGCCGTAGTGGCGGTCGCGCGTGAGGCCGGCGAAGTCGGCCACGATGGCGTCGCGGCTCTTCGTCAGCCGGTTGAACAGCGTGGACTTGCCGACGTTCGGCCGGCCGACGATGGCGATGACGGGCTTCATGCGCTCGGCCGGCCTGTGGTCGGCCTCACTCGGGCACGAAGCCGTAGACGCCGCCCGACTTCGTGACCACCACCAGCGTGTTGCCGGCGGCCACCGGGGTGGCGGCGACGCCGGAGCTGTCGGTGGTCAGGCGGTTCATCGGGCTGCCGTCCTCGCGCGAAAGCAGGTGCACCAGGCCGGTGCTGTCGCCGAAAACCACCGAGCGGCCCAGCACCAGCGTGCCGGTCAGCACACGCCACTGCAGCGCATCGACGGCCCAGGCGCGATCGCCGGTGTCGGCGCGCCAGGCCAGCACGCGGCCGTCGGATTCGGTGCCGTACACGCGCTCGCCGTCGCCCGACACGCCGGTGCCGCCGTTGGCCGGGCGGCTCCAGCGCACGCTGCCACCGGCGGTATCGACACAACCGACGGCGGTCTGGAACGCGCGCGCGCAGACCACGCCGCCCTGGCGGCTGACGCCGCCCACCAGGTCGACCAGCCGCTCGACGTCGTTGGTGCCGCGCGCCGAGGCCACCGGGGCCTCCCAGCGCACGTCGCCGGTGTCGGGGTCGACGCCGATCATGCGGCCCGCCACGCCGGCCACCAGCGTGTTGCCGACCGGCAGCAGCACGCCGGCCTGGCGCAGCACCAGCGGCTCGGCGGGGCGCTGGGTATTCCACAGCAGCGCGCCGCTCTGGCCGTCGAGCGCGGTCAGCGAACGGTCGGCGCCCAGCACGAACACGCGGCCGCCGGCCACCAGCGGCGCGGTGTAGCTCTGCGTGGGCAGGCGGTGGCGCCACAGTTCGCGGCCGCCTTCCAGCGCCACCACCTGGTTGGCGCGCGTCACCACGGCGGTCACGCGGCCGTCGCCGCCGACGCCGCCGGACAGTTCGGCGCCGACGCTGGCGCGGCCCAGCTCGCGGCCGGAGGCGGCGTCCAGCGTCACCACGGTGCCGTCGCTGCCGGCCACCAGCACCTGGCCGCCAGCGGCATGCACCTGCAAGGGGAAGTTGACGGCCGGCACGCGCGCCGTCCAGGCCTGCCGCACGGCGACCACGGGCACGACGGGCTTCAGCTCGGCCGGCTTGGGCCGCGCCGTGCCGCCGGCGCAGCCGGCCAGCACGGTGGCCGCCAGCAGCGCGCCGCCCAGAAAAGTCCAGCGATTCTGCCGGCTCGTCATGATGCGGCTCCGGTGCGGGTGCCGCCGGCCTCGGGATCGATGCCGAGCGCGTTCAGCTTGATGCCGACCAGGCGGCGGTAGTCACCGGCGTCGGCGCCCAGGCCCTGGTAGGCCTTGCCGAACTCCACCGCCGCCTCGGCGCGCTTGCCTTGCAGCAGCAGCACGTCGCCCCGGCGGTCGGCCGCCAGTGGCACGAAGGGCTCGGGGAAGCTGGCGGACAGGGTTTTCAGCGCCTCGTCGTAGGCCTTGTCGCCGGTGTGCAGCGAGGCCAGGCGCAGGCGCGCGACGGCCTTCAGGCCATCGCCCGGCGCCTTCTCGGCGGCCCAGGCCAGCGCGGCCTTGGCCTCGGCGGGCTTGTCCTTGTCGTGCAGCAGCTTGGCGGCCAGCAGCGCGCCCTGGGCGGCGTAGGCGGTGCCGCCGTACTTGCCCTTCATGTCGGCCAGCGCGCGCTCGACGCGGGCGATGTCACCCGCCTGGGCGCTGCGGCCGATCTCGTCGTACAGCACTGCCGCCAGGCCGGCCTGGCGGCGCTCCCAGTACTGCCAGCCGGTCCAGGCGGTGTAGGCCGCCAGCACGGCGATCAGCAGCCAGGTGATGAGGTTGCCCCACCGGTTCCAGAAGTGCTTGAGCGCGTCAAGCTGTTCCTGTTCTTCGAGATCGAGATTGGTCGCCATGATTGGTTGGTGTTCGCTTAATCGGTCGATTTTAGGGTGCCGGCCCAGGCGGGCACATCGGCCAGCGGCCGGGCGAGCTGGTCGCCGCCGCCCCGCAGCGCCTTCACGGTGACTTCGCCGCGCGCCAACTCGTCGTCGCCGAAGACCAGCGCGAAGCGCGCGCCGCTGGCGTCGGCCTTCTTGAACTGGGCCTTCATGCCGCCGCCGCCCGCGTGCTGCACCACGGCGATGCCGGCCGCGCGCAGTTGCTCCAGCACGGGCATGACCCGCGGCAGCGCGGCGGCCGAGGGCACGACGGCGTAGGCGTCGGGCGCGGCGCCCGGCAGCGGCAGTTGCAGCGCCTGGATCAGCAGCAGCAGCCGCTCGATGCCCAGGCCGAAGCCCACCGCCGGCGCCGGCTTGCCGCCCATCTGGCCGATCAGCCCGTCGTAGCGCCCGCCGCCGCACACCGTGCCCTGCGCGCCGAGCTGGTCGGTGACCCACTCGAACACGGTGAGGTTGTAGTAGTCCATGCCGCGCACCAGGCGCGGGTTGACGCGGTAGGCCAGGCCGGCGGCGTCCAGCACGGCGCGCACGGCGTCGAAGTGCGCGCGCGATTCGTCGCCCAAAAAGTCCATCAGCCGCGGCGCCGCTTCCACCACGGCCTGCATGGCCGGGTTCTTGGTGTCGAGGATGCGCAGCGGGTTGCTGTGCAGGCGGCGGCGCGCGTCCTCGTCCAGCACGTCGGCATGCGCCTCGAAGTGCTTGACCAGCGCCTCGCGGTGCGCCTGCCGCTCGGCCGGCTGGCCCAGGCTGTTGATCTCCAGCCGCACGTGCGCGCCCTCCAGCAGGCCCAGCTCGCGCCAGAGCGCGCGCGCCATCAGGATCAGCTCGGCGTCCACGTCCGGCCCGGGGAAGCCCAGCGCCTCCACGTCGAGCTGGTGGAACTGGCGGTAGCGGCCCTTCTGCGGCCGCTCGTGGCGGAACATGGGGCCCAGCGTCCACAGCCGCAGCGGCCCGTTGTAGAGCGCGTTGTGCTCCACCATGGCGCGCACGATGCCGGCCGTGGCCTCGGGGCGCAGCGTGAGCCTGTCGCCGTTCATCGAGTCGGTGAAGGAATACATCTCCTTCTCTACGATGTCGGTCACCTCGCCCAGCCCGCGCACGAACAGCGCCGTGGGCTCGACCACCGGCGTCAGGATGTACTGGTAGCCATAGCGCGCCAGCACGCGCCGCACCACCGACTCGAACCAGTGCCACAGCGCCGAGTCGGGCAGCTTGTCGGTGCGCGGCACGCTGGCCGGCAGGATGTCGTTCATGCCTTTGACGGCAGCGATCAGCGGGGGTTTGGACATTGATGAAACTATTATTTTGATAGCTGCCAGCGCTTGCCTGGCGGGCGCTGGAGGCCTATTTTGTTCTCAACCGAAGCGCTGGGCGATGTAGCGCTCGACGATGGCGTGGAACTCGGCCGCGATGTGGTCGCCGCGCAGCGTCATCGCCTTCTCGCCGTCGATGAACACCGGCGCGGCCGGGCTCTCGCCGGTGCCGGGCAGGCTGATGCCGATGTCGGCGTGCTTGCTCTCGCCGGGGCCGTTGACGATGCAGCCCATCACCGCCACCTTCAGCTTCTCGACGCCCGGGTAGCGGCTGCGCCACACCGGCATCTGCGCGCGCAGGTGGTCGTCGATCTGCTTGGCCAGTTCCTGGAAAGTGGTGCTGGTGGTGCGCCCGCAGCCCGGGCAGGCGGTGACGCTGGGCACGAACACGCGCAGGCCCAGCGCCTGCAATATCTCCGACGCGATCACCACCTCCTGCGTGCGCGCCTCGCCCGGCTGCGGCGTGAGGCTGACGCGGATGGTGTCGCCGATGCCCTCCTGCAGCAGGATCGACAGCGCGGTCGCGGAAGCCACCGTGCCCTTGGTGGCCATGCCGGCCTCGGTCAGGCCCAGGTGCAGCGGGTAGTCGCAGCGGCGCGCCAGCGCGCGGTAGACGGCGATCAGGTCCTGCACGCCGCTGACCTTGCAGCTGAGGATGACCTGCGCCGGGTCCATGCCCAGCTCCACCGCCTGGCCGGCCGAGCCGACGGCCGAGCTGATCAGCGCCTCGTACATCACCTGGCGCGCCTCCCAGGGCTGGGCGCGGCGGCTGTTCTCGTCCATCAGGCCGGCCAGCAACTCCTGGTCCAGGCTGCCCCAGTTGACGCCGATGCGCACAGGCTTGTCCCACTTCAGCGCGGCCTCGATCATCTGGCCGAACTGCGCGTCGCGCTTGGCGCCCTTGCCGACGTTGCCGGGGTTAATGCGGTACTTGCTGAGGGCCTCGGCGCAGGCCGGATAGTCGGTCAGCAGCCGGTGGCCGTTGTAGTGGAAGTCGCCGATCAGCGGCACGTCGATGCCCATGCGATCGAGCTGCTCGCGGATGTAGGGCACCTGCGCGGCCGCCTCGGGCGTGTTGACGGTGATGCGCACCAGCTCGCTGCCAGCCAGCGCCAGCTCCTTGACCTGGATGGCGGTGCCGATGGCGTCCACCGTGTCGGTGTTGGTCATCGACTGCACGCGCACCGGCGCGTCGCCGCCCACGGTGACCACGCGCCGGCCCCAGGCCACGCGCGCCTGGCGCGTGCGGCGCGGCGCGGGCTGGGCCACTTCCACCGGCTGCGGGATCAAGGGCGCGTCCATCGGGTTCATTTGACGGTGAAGCGCGCCACGTTGGACGGCCCGAGCGACTTCAGGTCGAACGGCTGGCCGCGCACCGTGACGGTGACCGCATCCTTGCGGCCGATGGTGACGGCCAGCGGCGGCTCGCCGGCGACGCCCAGCGTCTCGCCCGCCGCCAGCGCGCGATTGACCAGCGGCTTGCCGGCGGCGTCGCGCACGGTGATCCAGGTCTCGCCAGCGGCGGTGAAGGCCAGCACGCCGGCGGGCGCGGCTTCGACGACGGCCGATGCGGCGGCGGCGGGCATCGCCGCGCCCTGTTCGACGGACGCGGCGCCGGCCGGCAACTCGGCGGGCGCGGGCTCGGCCGCCAGCGTGGGCTCGACGCTTTCGCGCACCATGCCGCCGTCGGCGGGCCTGGCCGCCTCGGGCGGCGCGCCGAGCTGGATCGGCAGCGTCGGCAGCAGCCACAGCGCGGCGGCGCCGAGCAGCAGCGCGGCAATGGCGATCAGCGCCGGTTTGGAGAAGCTGCCCGTGCCCATCGGCGCCGGCCGGTCGCCGGCGCGGCGAAACGGCTGGTTGATGGCGTGGTCGCTCGCGCGCAGGCCGGGCGCGGACACCGGCATGCGCTCCAGCACGGGCGCCGGATCGGCGCCGAAGGCGCGGCAGATCGCCGAGGCCAGGCCGCGCGCGAAGGTGATGTCGGGCAGCTCTTCCAGCCGGTCGCTTTCCAGCGCCTCCAGCTTCTGCAGGGACACCTTCATGGCGCTGGCCACCAGCGCGGCATCGACGCCGGCCGATTCGCGCATCTCGCGCAGCATGGCGCCGGCGGTCGGGCGGCCAGGGGACGCGGCCGCCGCCTCGGACAGGCCGGCCAGCCCGGAGTCGCGCTCACTCATCGAAAGCCCTCCGCTCGTAGGCCTGCAGCTCGCGCGACTGCGGGAAGCGCCGGCGCAGCTGCGAGGCCAGTTGCTCCATGGCCTGGCGGTTGTTCAGCCGGTTCTCGACCCGGATGCCCAGCCACAGCGATTCGGCGTTGGCCCGCTCGCTGTTGTTGAGGCGCCGGATGTAGAACTGCGCGCGGCCGTAGTCGCCGCGCTGGTACAGCAGGTGCGCCAGGTTGTAGCCCGTCACGGGATTGCCGGCGTCCAGCTCGTAGGAGCGCTGCAGCGTGGCCTCGGCCTTGGCCGCGTCGCCGCCGCGCGCCTCGCAGATGCCTTGCGTCATCAGCGTCTTGGCGCGCTCCTGGTAGGTGGGCACCGCGACCGCGCGCTGGAACGACTGCGTGGCCGCCGCGTACTGGCCCTGCTGGCATTGCAGCCAGCCGAGGTTGTGCATGGCGCTGGCGTCGCGCGGGTTGAGCGCGATGGCGCGTTCGAAATGGCTCTGCGCCAGCGGCCGCTCGCCCAGCGCCATGTAGATCAGGCCGCCCAGGTTGTAGACATCGGGGAAGGTCGGGTCGGCCTGCATGGCCTTCTTCATCTCGTCCAGCGCGACGGTGGTCTGGCCGTTCTCGTAGTAGCTGGAGGCCAGCATCAGCCGCGTGCGGGCGCGCTTGCGGGCGTCGGTCTCGTCGGAGGCGGTCTGCAGCTCGATGGGGGTATCGCCCAGGCCGGGCCGGGTGGCGCAGCCGGCCAGCACGCCCAGCAGGGCCAGCGCCGCCCAGGCACGCAGCGGCAGCCGGCTGGAGAGCGAGGTCGCAATGATCATGAATGAGCCTTTCTCGTCGGCGCGGGGGCGCGCGCCGGATGCAGCACCACCGTGCGCTGGCGCGCCATGCGCTCGCGCACGCGGGTGCGGTCCTGCACGTCGCCGGCCAGTTGCCCGCAGGCGGCGTCGATGTCGTCGCCGCGCGTCTTGCGCACCGTGGTGACGATACCAGCATCGTTCAGCAGTTTGCCGAACGCCAGCACGCGCGGCAGGGGCGAGCGCACCAGGCCCGACTGCGGGAACGGGTTGAACGGGATCAGGTTGAACTTGCAGCGCAGGCCCTCGGCGCCGTGCCGCCGCACCAGCGCGATCAGCGCCTGCGCGTGCTCGGGCGCATCGTTGACGCCGTCGAGCATGCAGTATTCGAAGGTGATGAAGTCGCGCGGCGCGCTGGCCAGGTAGCCGGTGCAGGTGCGCAGCAGTTCGTCGATGGGGTACTTGCGGTTCAGCGGCACCAGGTGGCTGCGCAGCTCGTCCATGGGGGCGTGCAGCGACACCGCCAGCGCCACCGGACAGTCGCGCGCCAGGCGCTCGATCATCGGCACCACGCCGGAGGTGGACACCGTCACGCGCCGGCGCGACAGCCCGTAGCCGTGATCATGAAGCATGGTGCGCAGCGCGGGCACCAGCCGGTCGTAGTTCTGCAGGGGCTCGCCCATGCCCATCATCACCACGTTGGAGATGACGCGCTCTCCCGTGCCCAGGTGCTTGCGCAGGAAGTGCTCGGCGAACCAGAGCTGGGCGACGATCTCGCCCGTGGTCAGGTTGCGGCTGAAGCCCTGGTGACCGGTGGAGCAGAAGCGGCAGCCGACCGCGCAGCCGGCCTGGGACGAGATGCACAGCGTCCCCCGGTCGTCCTCGGGGATGAACACCGCTTCGACGGCGTTCCCGCCGCCGACGTCGAACAGCCACTTGATGGTGCCGTCCTTCGATTCGTGCTGGCTGATGATGGGCAGGCCCGCCACCATGGCGCGGCCAGCCAGCTTGTCGCGCAAGGACTTCGCCAGATCGCTCATCTGGTCGAAGTCGGCCGCGCCGCGCTGGTGGATCCAGCGAAAGAGCTGGGTGGCGCGAAAGCGCTTCTCGCCCAGGCCCTCGCAGAACGCGGCCAGCCCGTCGAGGTCGAAGTCGAGCAGGTTGACCGGAGTGTTCATGCCAGCGGGGCCGGGCCGCGCGCGCTCAACGCGAGTAGATCGCCAGGCCGGGGAAGAAGAAGGACACCTCGACGGCGGCCGTCTCGGGCGCGTCGGAGCCGTGCACGGCGTTGGCGTCGATGGAGTCGGCGAAGTCGGCGCGAATGGTGCCCTTGTCGGCCTTCTTGGGGTCGGTGGCGCCCATCAGCTCGCGGTTCTTGGCGATGGCGCCCTCGCCTTCCAGCACCTGGATCATCACCGGGCCGGAAATCATGAAGTCCACCAGGTCCTTGAAGAAGGGGCGCTCCTTGTGCACGGCGTAGAACTGCTCGGCCTCGCGGCGCGACAGGTGCTGCATGCGGGCGGCGATGACCTTCAGGCCGGCGGCCTCGAAGCGGGCGTAGATCTGGCCGATGACGTTCTTGGCGACGGCGTCGGGCTTGATGATGGAGAGGGTGCGTTCGGTGGCCATGCTGATGGTTTCCTGGGTTTTGATTGAAACGGCGAAGCCCGCATTGGGCAAAGCCCTTGATTTTAACCGGCGGGCGTGTCAGCGGCGTGGCCCGCCGCTGCGCTTGCCGCCGGGTTTGGCATTGGGCTTGCCCTTGGGCGCGGCGCGCTGGCGCGACAAGGCGTCGGCGCCGATGTAGCCCTGGGAGGTCTTCAGCGGATCGGGCTGGCCGGTCTTCCTGGCGGGGCCGCGCCGGCGCTGCTCGGGCGGCGGGGCCTCGCCGCGCGGCGCACCGCCCACCATGGCGGGCCGGGGGCCGCTGCCGCGCCCGCGGTCGGCGCGGGCGCGGCGCGGCTTGTCGGCCGGCTGCGGGCTCGGCTCGCGGCCGCCGCGGATCACGCGCTCGGGCGTGTCCGACGCCTCGCCCAGCGCGCGGATGTCGCGCTCGCCCAGCTCCATCCACATGCCGCGCCGCAGGCCGCGCGGCAGCAGCATGGCGCCGTAGCGGATGCGTATCAGGCGGCTGACGGCGTGGCCCACGGATTCGATCATGCGGCGCACCTCCCGGTTGCGGCCCTCGGAGATGGTCACGCGGTACCACTGGTTGGCGCCCTCGCCCAGCCCCTCGGCCTGGATGGCGCTGAACTGCGCCGGGCCGTCGTCGAGCTGCACGCCGTCGAGCAGGCGCTGCTTTTCCTCGTCGCTCAGGGCGCCCAGCACGCGCACGGCGTACTCGCGCTCCAGCCCGAAGCGCGGGTGCATCAGGCGGTTGGCCAGCTCGCCGGAGTTGGTGAAGAGCAGCAGGCCCTCTGTGTTCAGGTCCAGCCGGCCGACCGACTGCCACTTGCCCTGGCCGGGCAGCAGGCGCGGCAGCTTGCGGAACACGGTGGGGCGGTTCTGCGGGTCGTCGGCGGTCACCACCTCGCCCACCGGCTTGTGGTAGGCCAGCACGCGCGCCGGCGGCGGGGCGATGCGCAGCGGCACGGGCCGTCCGTTGACCTTGACCTGGTCGCCGTACTGGATGCGCTGGCCGACGTGCGCCGGCTGGTTGTTGACCGAGATGCGCCCATCCAGGATGAGCTGCTCCATCTCCAGCCGCGAGCCCAGGCCGGCCTGGGCCAGCACCTTGTGCAGCTTGGGGCTTTCGGGCTGGGGCAGCAGCACGCGCTTGGGCGGCGCGGCGGGGGCGGCGGCTTCGTCGTCGAAGCGGCCGGAGAGCACGTCGTCGATGGCGACGGGTGCGTCATCGGCGGTTTTTGCTACATCTTCAGGAGCTGCCAGCGCTGTACTGGCGGGCGCTGGAGGCTTATTTTCCTCGAAATCCGGGGCAGGGATCGGCTCGTCGGGGTTCATGGCGCGGGGGACTCCGGTGAAGAGGGTTCGGCCAGCTCGTCAGGTTCCGGTGCCTCGGCTTGCGGCGATTCGGGGAGCAGATCGTCAGCCTGCGGCCCGGCAGCGGCCGGCGCGATGGACGCCGATTCGTCGGCAAGCGGCTCATCGGCCGGAGATGCGAGTTCGGGCCCTTCGGCAACTTCACTGCCGAACGACTCCTCGGCCTCGGGCGCTTCGACAGCAGCCTCCGCCGCCGCCGGCCCCAGTGCGTCGAACATGCTCGCGGCCTGCTCGGAAGGCGATTCCAGCACCGGCAGCTGGTCCAGCGACTCCAGCCCCAGGTCGTCAAGGAACTGGCGCGTGGTGGCGTACAGCCCCGGGCGGCCGACGGTCTCGCGGTGGCCGATGACCTCGACCCAGCCACGGTCCTCCAGCTGCTTGAGCAGTTGCGAGTTGACGGTGACGCCGCGGATGTCCTCGATGTCGCCGCGCGTCACCGGCTGGCGGTAGGCGATGATGGCCAGCGTCTCCAGGGTGGCGCGGGTGTACCGGGGCGGCTTCTCGGGGTGCAGGCGGTCGAGGTATTCGCGCATCTCCGGCCGGCTCTGGAAGCGCCAGCCGCTGGCCACCTGCACCAGTTCGACGCCGCGCTGCGCCCATTCGTCCTGCAATTCGAGCAGCATGTTCTTGAGGGTATCGGCCCCCAGCTCGTCGGCGAACAGCACGCGCAGCTCGCGCACCGGCATGGGCTGCTGGGCGCAGATCAGCGCCGTCTCCAGGATGCGCTTGGCGTCGGTGGAATTCACGGGGCGCCTCCGGGGCGCGGTGGGAAGCCTGTGCGGGTCATGCGTGCGAGGGGGTTGGCGCGCGGCGGACGGCGGCGCGGGATGCCGGGGCATCCGGTACGGAGGTCGTCACGGGCCGGACGACGAAGGCTCAATTGTAGTCAAGCCCCCAGGCCGCCAGCGCGCCGGCCAGGTCGGCCGGCAGCGGCGCCTCGAAGGCCAGCGCGGCGCCGGTCACAGGGTGCTCGAAGGCCAGCCGCCGCGCGTGCAGCGCCTGCCGCGCCAGCCCGGCCGCCGACGCGCCGCCGTACAGCGCGTCGCCCACCAGCGGGTGGCCCAGGTGCGCCATGTGCACGCGGATCTGGTGCGTGCGCCCGGTGCGCAGCAGGGCGCGCACCAGGCAGCCCTGCGGCGCGTTGGCGATCAGCTCTAAGCGGGTCTGCGCCGGCTTGCCGGGCTGGCGCTGCAAATCGACCACCGCCATGCGCAGGCGGTTGCGCGCGTCGCGGCCGATGGGCGCGTCCACCTCGCGCCCAGGCAAGCCGGCCCAGGAGCGGTGCGCCAGCGCCAGGTACTCGCGCCGTACCTCGCGGGCGGCGATGCGGGCCACCAGCGCGTCCATCGCCGCGCGCGTGCGCGCCACCACCATCAGGCCGCTGGTGTCCTTGTCCAGCCGGTGCACGATGCCGGCGCGCGGCAGCCGCGCGGCCTGGGCGTCGCGCGCCAGCAGCGCGTTCAGCAGCGTGCCGCTCCAATGGCCGGCGGCGGGGTGCACCACCAGGCCGGCGGGCTTGTCGATGACCAGCAGGTGCGCGTCCTCGTGCACCACATTCAGAGGGATGGCCTGCGGCACGAAGGCCTGGCTCATGGGCGTGGGGCGCAGTTCCACCGCCAGCTGGTCGCCGGCGCGCACCTTGTGCGCAGGCTTGCGCACCGGCTGGCCGCCCAGTTGCACAGTGCCCTCCCCCACGAGCTGGCTCAGGTAGCTGCGCGAGAACTCGGGCACCAGCGCGGCCAGCGCGCGGTCCAGGCGCTGGCCGTGCAAGTCGGCGGCGACAGTGAAGGCGCGGCGCTCGGACTCGGCCTCCACATCGCCTTCGTCCAAGGGGGTGGCCGATATAATCGAGACAGCTTGATTCAAGAGGTTTGCCACTGATGCAACGTGCCCGATTATCGGCCGCTGGTGTAGGTATTCTGGCGCTGGCGGCGCTGCTGGCCGGCTGCTCGTCCAAGCCGGTGGACAAGACCAGCGGCTGGAGCCCCAACCGCATCCAGGCCGAGGCCAAGGACGAGTTAGGCGCCGGCGCCTACGACAAGGCCATCCCCCTGCTCGAAACGCTGGAGGGCCGCGCCGCCGGCACGCCGCTGGCGCAGCAGGCGCAGCTCGACAAGGCCTACGCGCAGTTCAAGGACGGCCAGAAGCCCGAGGCCATCGCCACGCTCGACCGCTTCATGCGCCTGCACCCGGCCAGCCCGGCCATCGACTACGCCCTGTACATGAAGGGCGTGATCAACTTCAACGACGAGCTGGGGCTGTTCTCCTTCCTGTCGCGGCAGGATCTGTCCGAGCGCGACCAGAAGGCCGCCAAGGAGGCTTTCGAGTCCTTCAACGAACTGGTCACGCGCTTCCCCGACTCCCGCTACACGCCCGACGCGCGCGCGCGCATGCGCTACACCGTGAATGCGCTGGCGCAGTACGAGGTGCACGTGGCGCGCTACTACTACACGCGCGCCGCCTACGTGGCGGCGGTGAACCGCGCGCAGCAGGCCCTGTCGGACTACCGCGACGCGCCGGCGCTGGAAGAAGCGCTCTACATCCTGGTGCAGTCCTACGACAAGCTGGGCATGAACGACCTGCGCGACGACGCCCGCCGCGTGCTCGACCAGAACTACCCCGGCAGCGAATACCTGGCGCGCGGCTTCAGGAAGGCCGACAAGCCCTGGTGGCAGTTGTGGTGACGCGGCGCCTGGCGCTCTTGTTTCGATAGCTTCTGGCGCTTGATTGGCGGGTGCTGAAGCCCGATTTCATTCAAACCCGCAGCCGGAGTGGTGCAGCGCATGGAGCGAACACCCCTTCAAGCAGAATCCGCCTCATGAGCCGCCTGCTGCTTCTCCCTGGCCCGCGCCTGCTGCGGCGCAACGAGCACCCTGGCGATGGGCCGGCCGGCGCCGAGGCCGATGTCACCGAATCGGCCCACGAATACCTTTTCGACCCGCTCGAACTCGACCCCGCGTTCACGCTGGGCGATCTGTTCCGGCTGCTGGCCCGCTGCGAGGATTTGCAGCGCGTGTTCCGGCGCGACTTCGCGGCCGAGTTGTGCGCCGAGGCGCGCAAAGGGCCAGTGCCCCCCCGGCGCGGCAGCGATCCGCCCGAGGTAGGCGGCATCGAGTACCTGGAGCTGTACCGGAACTGGCAGCTGAATACAGGCGACTCCACGTATTCGTGGGTGGATCACCTGGATCTGCATGGCGTGGGCAAGGTGCTGGCCGTCGATGCGCCAGACCACGGCCGCAAGGCCGGCGAACGCATCCAGTGGGCTGTTTCGCTGACGCCGCTGCGCGAAATGCTGGTGCTGCCGCTGCGCTTCAACCCGACGCTGAAGGTGATCGAGGACGACCTCGATACCCTGGCCTACGGCGATACCCTCGCCCGGGCGCGCTGCGCCGAACTGTGCCTGGGGCAGTTCGTCCATGCCGTGCTGTGGGAGCTATCGTTCCACGGCGCGCCGGCGGATCAGGCAGCCGTCGTGGCCGAACTGACCGAGCGCAAGGCGGAACTCGACACCGGAACGCCCCGGTATGTCTCGGGCGACGACCTGTTCGCCGAGCTTGATCGCCCCGGATTCGACACGCTGTTCGAAACCCTGGCCGACGTGCCCCCGTCGCAAGTGCGCAGGGCGATCCGCGACTTGGCGGACGACGCGCCCGCCGCCGCGCACTTGGCGCAGGTGTTCGGCGGCCGGGTCATCGTCCGGCCGGCCTTCCGCGCCTTGGCGGGGCGGGCCTTTCGCAAGGCGTTTCGCACGGCCGGTGACGCTGAGCCTTGAGCGAATCTGTGCCGAATCCGGGCGATGGGCACATTTTTACTACAAATTCAATAGCTGCCAGCGCTTGATGGGCGGGCGCTGGGGCCACTTTTTCCTCAAATCTCCGCAGGCGCGGCCAGCGCCTCCAGCGCCGCCTCGAACTCCGCCGCCGAGCCCAGCCGCCGCATCGGCGGCAGCGCCGCCAGCAGGCGGCGGCCGTAGCCCATCGTCGTCAGGCGCGTGTCGCAGATCAGCAGCAGACCGGTGTCGGTCTCGCGCCTGATCAGCCGCCCGGGCTTCCTGGGGTCAGATCAAGATTTCCACTCAACGCTCATGATTCGATAGCTCCCGACGCTTGACTGGCGCGCGTTGGAGCTTCTTTTTCCTATAAATTTTCCCCATCATTCCAGCGCGGGCGGGAATGACGAGTCAAAGCGAAATCAGGGGTAGATAAAAATGGCCCCTCCCCGCTATGCCGCCATACCGATCAGCACATCGGTCGGAATACCCAAGCCCCGATGCAGCTTGCGGATCATCGCCAACGACAGCGGGCGCTTGCGTGCCAGCACTTCATAGACCCGGTTGGGCTGGCCGATCATGGGGGCCAGGTCCTTGATGGTCAGGCTGCGCTGCTCCATGCAGAACTTGATGGCCTCGATCGGGTCGGGCGGGGCAATGGGGTAGTGCTTGCGTTCATACGCCTCGATCAACGTGACCAGCGCATCGAATGCCGCGCCCTCCTCGCTGTCCGCGTCGGGTTCGGCAGGCGCGTCGAAGAAGGCTTCCGCCACCTTCAGCGCGGCCTGGCAATCGGCTTCGGTGCGGATGGGTTTGAGCTGGAATGTCATGCCTTGTGCTCCACGGTTGCAACGTCGATCCTGTCGTACCTCTCATGTGTGCCAACGAACTTGACGAGCAGCACGCCCGCCCGGTAGACGACAGCCACCACCAAGCGGAAATTTAGTCCCATTTTGGGATTGCCGTGAATCAGCCATCGGCGCTTGAAGCAGAATCCGGCCTCATGAGCCGCCTGCTTCTTCTCCCCGGCCCGCGCCTGCTGCGGCGCAACGAGCACCCTGGCGACGGGCCTGCCGGCACCGAGGTCGGCCAGTCCGGCCTTCCGTAGCCTGACGGAGCGCGCCTTTCGCCAGGCGTTCCGCACGACTGGCAACGATAGGTGAAACAGATTCACCCTGTTGGGAAATTTTCCGAATTTCATGATAATTTCCGAAAATCCCCTGAACAGGAGAAAACCCATGCACGCCACCGTCAGCAACAAGGGGCAAGTCACCCTGCCCAAGGCCATCCGCAATCAATTGGGGCTGGTGGAAGGCACGCGGCTGGATCTGGACATCGTCGATGGCGCGATCCGCGCCCGGCCCATCAGTCGCACCGCGCTGGACATCTTCGGCGCGTTGCACCGGCCCGGCGCGCGGCCCGTCAGCGTGGAAGACATGGCGCGCGCCATCGAGGCCGCGGCCGTGGCCCGGTTCGCGGCCACCACCACCGACGCGCCGAAGGCAGCGGGCCGCCGCAAGAAGGCCGCATGATCGGCTTTGACACCAACGTGCTGGTGCGCCTGCTGGTCAACGACGACCCGGCACAGGCCCAGGCCGTGCGCGATCTGTTGGAGCCGATCAACGACGTGCCCGAAGCGGTTCTGCTCAGTGATCTGGTGCTGGTGGAAACCATGTGGGTGCTGAAGGCGCGCTACGGCATGGACAAGGCGGCGCAGGCGGGCGTGATCGATCTGCTGCTGACGGTCAAGACCTTTGCCTTCGAGCATCGCGCCACGCTGGAACAGGCAGCCAGCGCCTTCCGCCACGGCAAGGCCGGCTTTGCCGACTGCCTGATCGCGGCCCGCAACCGCCGCCTGGGCTGCGAGCACACCGTCAGCTTCGACAAGGCGCTGGCACAGCATCCGGACGTTCGCTGGCTGGCCGCAGATAGCTAGCGTTTCAATAGCTGCCAGCGCTTTACTGGCGCGCGCTGGGGCCACTTTTTCCTCAAATCTCCGCAGGCGCGGCCAGCGCATCCAGCGCCGCCTCGAACTCCGCCGCCGAGCCCAGCCGCCGCATCGGCGGCAGCGCCGCCAGCAGGCGGCGGCCGTAGCCCATCGTCGTCAGGCGCGTGTCGCAGATCACCAGCAGGCCGGTGTCGGTCTCGCGCCTGATCAGCCGCCCGGCGCCCTGCTTGAGGGCGACCGCCGCCTCGGGCACCGAGTAGTCGGTGAAAGCGCTGCGCCCCCCGGCCTCGATGCGGCGGCAGCGCGCCTCCACCAGCGGGTCGCCGGGCGGCGGGAAGGGCAGCTTGTCGATGACCACCAGCTGCAACGCCTCGCCGGGCATGTCCACGCCCTCCCAGAACGAGGCGGAGGCGACCAGCACGCAGCCGGGCTCGCCGTTGGCGTTGCCCTGACGGAAGCGCTCCATCAGCACGCGCTTGGGCAGTTGGCCCTGCACCAGCACCTCGATGCCGCTGCCGGGGCCGAAGCGCTCGGCCAGCGCGTCGCCGATGCTGCGCAGCGCGCGCAGCGTGGTGGTCAGCACCATGGTGCGCCCGCCCAGGCGCGCGGCGGCATCACCGGCCAGGCGCGCGACCTGCGCGCTGTGCGCCGGGTCGGCCGGGCGCGCGATGTGCGCGGGCACGTACAGCGCGGCCTGGCGCGCGTAGTCGAACGGGCTGCCGACGCGCAGCACCTCGGCCTCCTGCAAGCCGCAGGGCTGGGTGAACCACGTCAGCCGCGCGTCGTCGCCCAGCGTGGCGGAGACGAACACCCAGGCGCGGCCGCGCCCCTCGGCATCCGGCGCGGCGAGCAGCCGCGTGCGCACGGCGTCGGCGATGTCCAGCGGCGACTCGACCAGGCGCAGGCCGGCGCCGACGTCGGCCCAGCGCACCAGGGCCGGGTCACAGGGGGCGCCGAAGCGCTCCACGCGCGCGGCCAGCGCGAGCGCGCGCTCGTGCAGGCGCGTGAAGTCGGGCGCCAGCTCGCTGACCGTATCCAGCGCCTCGGCGGCCTGGGCCAGGGCGCCGCCCAGCCGGGCCAGGCTGCGCTGCCAGTCGGCCCCATCCAGCCCCTCGGGCGCCGCGCCCAGCCAGCGCAGGCGCGCGCCGGCGCGGGCGCCGCCGGCGGCCAGGCGCAGGTCGCGCGCGGCCACCTCCACCCCGCCGGCCAGCGTCATCCAGTCGGCCAGCCCGCGCGCGTGCTGCAGGCCGGCGGCCAGCAGGTCGCGCGCCAGGTCCAGCAACTGCCCGGTGGCCAGGTGCTGGCCGAGGAACTGGATGCCGGTCTCGTTGAGCTGGTGCGCCTCGTCGAAGATCGCCACGCGCGCGGTGGGCAGCAGCTCGGCCATGCCCGATTCGCGCACCGCCAGGTCGGCGAAGAACAGGTGGTGGTTGACGACCACCACGTCGGCCGCCATCGTCTGCCGCCGCGCCAGGTTGACGTGGCAGGCGCGCCACTGCGGGCATTCGGCGCCCAGGCAGTTCTCGCGCGTGGAGGTGACCAGCGGGATGACGGGCGAGTGATCATGAAGCCCTGGCAGCTCGGCCAGGTCGCCGGTGCGCGTGGCCTGCGCCCAGCGCTCCACCTGGGCCAGCGCGTGGCGCACGCGCGGCTCGGCCGCCTGCCCTGCGAAGCCCAGGCGGTGCAGGCACAGGTAGCTGGCGCGCCCCTTCAGCAGCGCCATGCGCGCCGGCACGCCCAGCGCCTGCGCCAGGCGCGGCAGGTCGCGCCCGAAGAGCTGGTCTTGCAGCGTCTTGGTGGCGGTGGACAGCAGCACGCGCTCGCCCGACAGCAGCGCCGGCACCAGGTAGGCGAAGGTCTTGCCGACGCCGGTGGCGGCCTCGGCCACCAGCACGCCGCCCTGCTCCACCGTGCGCGCCACGGCCAGCGCCAGCTGCGTCTGGCCGTCGCGGGTGCGGAAGCCCTCGGCGGCGACGGACAGCGGGCCGCCGTCGGCGAACACGGCCTGTACGGTTTCCCCCAGAGCGCTCATGCGGGTTCTTTGGGGTCCAGCGCCAACTCCAGCCGCGCGATGGCGTCGCGCAGCGCCAGCCGGCGCTTCTTCAGGCGCTGGAGCATGAGCTGGTCGAGCGGGGACTGCTCGGCCAGGCGGTCGATCCAGGCGTCGAGGTCGGCGTGCTCGATGCGCAGCTCGATGAGCTGTCTTTCCGGGGAATGCAGGTTGAACGTCACGAAAACGATGCCCGGCGCGCGAGAGCGCGGCCGGGACTTCGTTCAATAATACGGCCTCGCCAAACAACGGCGTGCGGAAGGGCCGAGAAAAATGGACAAGGGTTATCGACTGAACGCCGCCACCGGCTTGCACAAGGGAGACCGGGAGTACCAGCAGGACCAGGTGGGCCTGTTCGCGCACCCGCGCGTCAATGGCTGCGTGATGGGCGTGGTGGCCGACGGCATGGGCGGCCGCACGGGCGGGCGCAAGGCCTCGGACCAGGTGCTGCTGACCTCGCGCCAGCTGTTCGAGCGCTACGCGCCCGACCAGGAAGACGCCGGCGCGCTGCTGCGCCAGATCGGCCAGGAGGCGCACCTGGTCATCAAGCTGACCGCCATCGCCGCCGAGCAGGAGCCGCACAGCACGATGGCGGCCTTCCTCATCAACCCCGGCGGCGAATGCCACTGGGTGCACTCGGGTGACTCACGGCTGTACCACTTCCGCGGCGCCACGCTGGTGCGGCGCACCAAGGACCAGTCCTACGTGCAGGCGCTGGTCGACCAGGGCGAGATGACCGAGGACGAAGCCGCCGTGCACCCCAAGTCCAACGTGCTGCTGGGCTGCCTGGGCACCGAGGAGGAGCCCAAGCTGGAGGCGCACTACATCCCGCAACTGCAGATCGGCGACTCGCTGCTGGCCTGCACCGACGGGCTGTGGCACTACTTCACGGTGGACGAACTCGGCTCGGTGCTGCAATCGCTGCCGCCCCGCGAGGCCAGCCAGTTCCTGGTGGAGAAGGCGCGCACGCGTGCGATGGGCGGCGGCGACAACCTGGGGCTGGCCATCGTCAAGGTGGAGCCCTTGATGCCGGACAAGCCGGTCGTCGGCTCGGCCTTCGCCCCCCTGCGCTGAGCGCGGGAATCCCGCTACGGCGCGGCGCCTTTGCGCGCCGCGTCTTCCTGCTTCTGCCGAAGCTGGCGCAGGCGCGTCTCGGTCAGGCGCTGGCGCTCGACCTCGTTCAGCGCCAGGTCTTCCTGGCGCAGCCGGTCCAGCACGGCGCGCCGCTGCTGGCGCGCCTCGCGCAGGCAGGCGTTGACGGCGAAGCGCTGCCAGCAGGTTTTCTCGGCCTCGTCGAACCGCTGCCGCGCCGCGCCGCGCGCGGCCTCGATGCGCGCGCGCTCGGCCGACAGCCAGGGCGCCAGCGGCGCGCCGTCCGGCGGGGCGGTGGCGGCCAGCGCCTGGGCGGCGGCGCGGTCGGCCGCCTCGGCGGCGTCGCGCTCGCCGGCGGGCGGCGTGGAAGAGCACGCGGCCAGCAAGGCGGCGAGCAGCAAAAGCGGTGTGGCGCGGGTCATGTCAGGTGGGTATCGACGGTGCGACGCTCCAGGGCCAGGTATTCGGCCGACTGCATCTCGTTCAGGCGCGAGATGGTGCGCGGGAACTCGTGCGCCAGCGGCCCCTCGGTGTAGAGCTGCTCGGGCGGCACCGCCGCCGAGAGGATGAACTTGCAGCGCCGGTCGTACAGCACGTCCACCAGCCAGGTGAAGCGGCGCGCCTCGGAGGCGTGGCGCACGAACATCTGCGGCACGCCGGACAGCAGCACGGCCTGGAACTGGCTGGCGATCTCCAGGTAGTCGTTCTGCGAGCGCGGGCCGCCGCACAGCTCCTTGAAGTCGAACCACACGGTGCCGCCGGCGCGGCGGCGGGCGCGGATCTCGCGCGCCTCGATATGCAGCACCGGGTCTTCGTCGCGGCCGGTGGCCAGACTCTCGAAGGCGGCGGCCATGGCGGCGTCGGCCTCGGGCCCCAGGGGCGCATGGTAGAGCTGCACCTGCTCCAGCGCGCGCTGGCGGTAGTCGGTGCCGTTGTCCACGCTGAGCACCTCCATGCGCTCGTTCAGCAGCGCGATGGCGGGCAGGATGCGGTCGCGGTGCAGGCCGTTGGGGTACAGGTCGTCGGGCCTGAAGTTGCTGGTGGTGACGAAGCCCACGCCGTTGTCGAACAGCGCCGCCAGCAGGCGGTGCAGGATCATGGCGTCGGTGATGTCGGCGACGTGGAACTCGTCGAAGCAGATCAGCTTGTAGCGCGCGGCGATGCGCCGGCCCAGCTCGTCCAGCGGATTGGCGGTGCCCTTCAGGCCGTTGAGTTCGCGGTGCACCTCGCGCATGAACTCGTGGAAGTGCAGCCGCGTCTTGCGGCGGATCGGCACGGCATCGAAGAAGCAATCCATCAGGAAGCTCTTGCCGCGGCCGACGCCGCCGTGCATGTACACGCCCTTCGGAACGTCAGGGCGATTGAACAGCTTCTTGAGCGTGTTGGAGCGCTTGTCCTTGTAGGCCGCCCAGTCGTCGGCACAGCGCTGCAGCGCCTCGACGGCGCGCAGCTGGGCCGGGTCGCTGTGGAAGCCGCGCGCCTTCAGCTCAGCCTCGTAGGTGGCGCGCACGCTGGTCGGGGTCAAGCCATCTCCGCTATTCAATCAATAGCTGCCCGCGCTTTCTGGATAAGCGCTGGCGGCCGTTTTGCAACTCAAAAGTTGAGCGTGCGCTTGTCCACCGCCAGCGCCGCTTCCTTGGTGGATTCGCTCAAGGACGGGTGCGCGTGGCAGATGCGCGCGATGTCCTCGCTGCTGGCGCGGAAGGCCATGGCGACACACGCCTCGGCGATGAGCTCGCTGGCCATGGGGCCGACGATGTGCACGCCCAGGATTTCGTCCGTGGCCGCGTCGGCCAGGAACTTGACCATGCCGGTGGTGTCGCCCAGCGCGCGCGCGCGGCCGTTGGCGAGAAAGGGAAAGGTGCCGGCCTTGTACTTGACGCCCTGCTCCTTCAGCTGCTGCTCGGTCCTGCCGACCCAGGCGATCTCGGGGCTGGTGTAGATGACCCAGGGCACGAGGTTGAAGTCCACGTGCCCGTGCTGGCCGGCGATGCGCTCGGCCACGGCCACGCCCTCCTCCTCGGCCTTGTGCGCCAGCATGGGGCCGCGCACCACGTCGCCCACGGCCCACACGCCCTTCAGGCTGGTGCGGCAGTCGTCATCGACCACGATGGCGCCGCGCTCGTCCAGCTTCAGGCCCACGGCCTCGGCGTTCAGGCCGGTGGTGTTGGGCACGCGGCCGATGGAGACGATGAGCTTGTCCACCTCCAGCGCCTGGGCCTCGCCCTTGGCGTTGGTGTAGGCCACGCTCACGCCCTTCTTGCCGGACTTGATCTCGCCGACCTTCACGCCCAGCTCGATCTTCAGGCCCTGCTTGTCGAAGGCCTTTTTGGCTTCCTTGGCGATCTGCTCGTCGACGGCGCCCAGGAAGGTCGGCAGCCCTTCGAGCACCGTCACCTCGGCGCCCAGGCGGCGCCACACGCTGCCCATCTCCAGGCCGATCACGCCGGAGCCGATCAGGCCCAGCTTCTTCGGCACGGCGCCGATGCGCAGCGCGCCGTCGTTGGAAAGGACGTTCTCCTCGTCGAACGGCACGCCGGGCAGCGCGCGGGCGTTGGAGCCGGTGGCGACGACGACCTGCCGGCCCACCAGCGTCTCGTCGCCCGCCTTGATCTCGTAGCCGCCATCGACCGCCTTCACGAACGACCCGCGGCCGTGGAAGAAGGTGACCTTGTTCTTCTTGAACAGGTACAGGATGCCGTCGTTGTTCTGCTTCACCACGGCGTCCTTGCGGCCGATCATGGTGGCGACGTCGATCTTCACGTCCTTGGCGGTGATGCCGTGCTCGGCGAAGTGCTTGTTGGCGTGCTCGAAGTGCTCGGAGCTTTGCAGCAGCGCCTTCGACGGGATGCAGCCCACGTTGGTGCAGGTGCCGCCCGGCGCGGGGCCGCCCTGGGCGCTCTTCCACTCGTCGATGCAGGCCACGTTCATGCCCAGCTGGGCGGCCCGGATCGCCGCGATGTAGCCGCCGGGGCCGGCGCCGATGACGATGACGTCGAATTGTTTGTTAGCCATGTGAATTCTTCAGTTCCGGGTCAGGCCCGCTACACACAAGGACACGGCCCGTGAGGGCCGTGTTTCCATCCGTTCAGATATCGAACAGCAGGCGCGCCGGATCCTCCAGCGCCTCCTTCATCGCCACCAGGCCCAGCACGGCCTCGCGGCCGTCGATGATGCGGTGGTCGTAGCTCATGGCGAGGTAGTTCATCGGGCGGACGACGACCTGCCCGTTCTCGACCACGGCGCGATCCTTGGTGGCGTGCACGCCCAGGATGGCCGACTGCGGCGGGTTGATGATGGGCGTGGACATCATGGAGCCGAACACGCCGCCGTTGCTGATCGAGAAGGTACCGCCGGTCATCTCCTCGATACCCAGCTTGCCGTCGCGCGCCTTGGCGCCGAACTCGGCGATCTTCTTCTCGATGTCGGCGAAGCTCATCTGGTCGGCGTTGCGCAGGATCGGCACCACCAGCCCGCGCGGCGAACCGACGGCGATGCCGACGTCGAAGTAGCCGTGGTAGACGATGTCGTTGCCGTCCACGCTGGCGTTGAGCACCGGGTACTTCTTGAGCGCGTGCACCGCCGCCTTGACGAAGAAGCTCATGAAGCCGATCTTGACGCCGTGCTCCTTCTCGAACTTCTCCTGGAAGCGCTTGCGCATATCCATCACCGGCTGCATGTTCACTTCGTTGAACGTGGTGAGGATGGCGTTGGTGGCCTGCGACTGCAGCAGGCGCTCGGCCACGCGGGCGCGCAGGCGCGTCATGGGCACGCGCTGCTCGGGGCGGTTGCCCAGATTGGGCGCGGCGGGGCTGGCGACCTGGGGCAGGCTGCCGGTCGGCGCGCCGGTCGGGATTTGAGCGGGTTTTTGGCCCGCAGCGCCCGCCTGGCCTGCGCCGGCAGCTCCTGATTGAATAGCACCGAGCACGTCGCCCTTGGTCACGCGGCCGTCCTTGCCGGTGCCCGCGACGCCGGACAGGTTGTTGTCCGCCATCAGCTTGGCGGCGGCCGGCATGGCGATGCCGGATTTGTCGCCGCCCGCCGGTGCGGCGGCTGCGGGTGCGGGTGCGGGCGTTGCCGCCGGTGCGGCAGCCGGCGCGGAGGCGGCGCCGGCCACGGCGGCGGTGTCGATGCGGGCCAGCAGCTGGTCGGCCACCACGGTGGCGCCGTCGGCCTCGACGATCTCGGCCAGCACGCCGGCGGCGGGCGCGGGCACTTCCAGCACCACCTTGTCGGTCTCGACCTCGATCAGGATCTCGTCGGCCTTGACGGCCTCGCCGGCCTTTTTCTTCCACTGCAGCAGCGTGGCCTCGGCCACGGACTCGGACAGTTGCGGGACTTTGACTTCAACGATAGCCATGTTCTTTTCCGTTCAGCGTTGGGAGTTGAGCGTTTAGCGCGGGACGTTGGAGCACCTGGGCGCCGAGCGCGAAACGCCCGGCGCCCAACGCTCAACTTATTTCTGAAGCACGAAGCCCTTGATGCGACCGAAGGCGGCGTCGATCAGCCCCTTCTGCTGCTCCTGGTGCAGGTGCGCATAGCCGACGGCCGGCGAGGCCGAGGCGGCGCGGCCGGCGTAGCCGAGCTTCTGGCCGGGCAGCATGTTCTCGTGCACGAGGTGCTGCACGAAGAACCAGGCGCCCTGGTTCTGCGGCTCGTCCTGGCACCAGACGATGTCGGTGGCGTTGGGGTACTTCTTGATCTCGGCGGCGAAGGCCTTGTGCGCGAACGGATAGAGCTGCTCGACGCGGATGATGGCGACGTCGTCGGCTCCTCTCTCGGCGCGCTTCTTGACCAGGTCGTAATACACCTTGCCGGAGCAGGCGATCACGCGCTTGACCTTGTCGGCCTTCAGCTCGCCCTTGTCGCCGATGACAGGCTGGAAGCCGCCCTTGGTGAACTCGGACAGCGGCGAGGTGGCGTCCTTGTTGCGCAGCAGGCTCTTGGGCGTCATGATGACCAGCGGCTTGCGCAGCGGGCGCACCATCTGGCGGCGCAGCACGTGGAAGATCTGGCTGGCGGTGGTGGGCTGCACGACCTGCATGTTGGTGTCGGCGGCCAGCTGCATGAAGCGCTCCAGGCGCGCCGACGAGTGCTCGGGGCCCTGCCCTTCGTAGCCGTGCGGCAGCATCAGCGTGATGCCGTTGACGCGGCCCCACTTGACCTCGCCGGAGGCGATGAACTGGTCGATGAGCACCTGCGCGCCGTTGGCGAAGTCGCCGAACTGCGCCTCCCAGATCACCAGCGTGTTGGGGTCGTTCGACGCATAGCCGTATTCGAAGCCCAGCACGGCCTCCTCGGACAGAATGGAGTCGATGACGACGAACGGCGCCTGATTGTCATTGACGTGCTGCAGCGGGATGTAGGTGCCCTCGTCCCACTTCTCGCGCTTCTGGTTGTGCAGCACGGCGTGGCGGTGCACGAAGGTGCCGCGCCCGCAGTCCTCGCCCGACAGGCGCACCGGGTAGCCGCTGGCCACCAGCGTGGCGAAGGCCATGTGCTCGCCCATGCCCCAGTCGACGTTGACCTCGCCGCGGCCCATGGCGGCGCGGTCCTCCAGCACCTTCTTGACCAGCGTGTGGACGGCGAAGCCCTCGGGCACGGTGGTGATGCGCTCGGCCAGGCGCTTCCACTCGGCCAGCGGGATGGCGGTCTCGGCGGCGTCGGTCCACTTGTGGTGCAGGAAGGGCGACCAGTCGACGGCGTACTTGCTCTTGAAGTTGGTCAGCACCGGGTCCACGGTGTGCTTGCCGGCGTCCATGGCGGCGCGGTAGGCGGCGACCATCTGGTCCGGCCCCTCGGGCGGCAGCACGCCTTGCGTCACCAGCTTGTCGCCGTACAGCTTGCGGGTGCCGGGGTGCTGGCCGATCTTGGTGTACATCAGCGGCTGCGTCAGCATCGGCGTGTCCTGCTCGTTGTGGCCGAGTTTGCGGAAGCACACGATATCGACCACCACGTCCTGGTTGAACTCCTGGCGATATTCCAGCGCGAGCTGGGTGCACAGCACCACGGCCTCGGGATCGTCGCCGTTCACGTGCAGCACGGGCGCCTCGATCATCTTGACGATGTCGGTGCAGTACAGCGTGGAGCGCGAATCGCGCGGGTCGCTGGTGGTGAAACCGATCTGGTTGTTGATGACGAGGTGCACCGTGCCGCCGGTGTAGTAGCCGCGCGTCTGGGCCAGCGCCAGCGTCTCCATCACCACGCCCTGGCCGGCGAAGGCGGCGTCTCCGTGCACCAGCACGGGCAGCACCGAGTCGCCTTCGGCGTCGCCGCGGCGGTCCAGGCGGGCGCGCACGCTGCCTTCCACCACGGGGTTGACGATCTCCAGGTGCGAGGGGTTGAAGGCCAGCGTCAGGTGCACCGGGCCGCCGGCCGTGGACACGTCGGAGCTGAAGCCCTGGTGGTACTTCACGTCGCCGGCCGTCAGTTCCTCGGGGGCGGTGTGGTCGAACTCCGCGAACAGCATGCCGGGCATCTTGCCCAGCGTGTTGACCAGCACGTTCAGGCGGCCGCGGTGGGCCATGCCGATCACGATCTCCTGCACGCCGGCCTTGCCGGCCTCGTTGATCAGCTCGTCCATCGAGACGATGAAGCTCTCGCCGCCTTCCAGCGAGAAGCGCTTCTGGCCGACGTACTTGGTGTGCAGGAAGCGCTCCAGGCCCTCGGCCGCGGTCAGGCGCTCCAGCACGTGCGTCTTTTCCTCGGCGTTGAGCTGCGGGTTGGTGCGCGCGCTCTCCAGCTTCTGCTGCCACCAGCGCTTCTGCGTCTGGTCGGTGATGTACATGTACTCGGCGCCGATGGTGCCGCAGTAGGTCTCGCGCAGCGCGTTCAGCAGTTCGCGCAGCGGCATGTTGTCCTTGCCGAAGAAGGTGTTGCTGGTGTCGAACACCGTCTCCATGTCGGCGTCGGCGAAGCCGTAGAAGGACGGCTCCAGCTCGGGGATGGACGGGCGCTCGGCGCGCTTGAGCGGGTCCAGGTCGGCCCAGCGGGCGCCGACGTTGCGGTACGCGGCGATCAGTTGCTGGACGGCGGTGCGCTTGCGGCCCAGGTCGGAGTCGGCCCCGGAGGCATCGACCACCCGCGTGCCGCCCTGCTTGGCGCGCTCGGCGAAGGCGTTGATGACCGGCATGTGCGGCACGTCGCGCGTGTTGCTGCCGTCGGCGGCGGGCACGTGCTGCAGCGCGTCGAAATACTCGCGCCAGGAATCGGGCACGCTGCCGGGGTTGGCCAGGTAGTTCTCGTACATCTCCTCGACGTACGGCGCGTTGCCGCCGAAGAGGTAGGTGTTGCCCTGGTAGGTCTGGTAAACGGACTTTGTCTCGCTCATTGCTGCGCTGGCCTTTCGCACCCCTGCAGGGCGCTCAAGTTGGTAAATACACCTTCCGCGTCACGGCTGAACCGTAGGGCGGACGCGACTGGCTGGGAAGGGCCGGGTACTTCGCAAAGGGGTGATTCTGCCACCGAACGGCGCGAGGCCGCCGGGCAGAGGAAGTCCTCAGGCCCGGCCTTCGACCATGTCCTTGATCTGCTGGAGCGCGGCCGGGTCTTCCATGGTGGTCAGGTCGCCGGGGTCGCGCCCCTCGCACACCGCCTGCACGGCGCGGCGCAGCAGCTTGCCGGAGCGGGTCTTGGGCAGTACGTTGACGAAGCGCACGCGCGCCGGCCGCGCCACCGCGCCGAGCGAGGCATCGACGGTCTTCATCACCTCGCCCTCCAGCTTGAGCAGCGCGTTCTCGTCGCCCAGGACGCTGGCGTCCCTGAGCACGGCGAAGGCCATGGCGACCTGGCCCTTGAGCTGGTCGGCCACGCCGACCACGGCCACCTCGGCGATGGCCGGGTGGCCGGCGATGGACTCCTCGATCTCGCGCGTGCCCAGGCGATGGCCGGCGACGTTGATCACGTCGTCGGTGCGGCCGAGGATGAAGTAGTAGCCGTCGGCGTCGCGGATGCCCCAGTCGAAGGTGCTGTAGACCAGCTTGTTCGGCACGCTGGACCAGTAGGTGTTGACAAAGCGCTTGTCGTCGCGCCACACGGTCTGCATGCAGCCGGGCGGCAGCGGGCCTTCGATGGCGACCACGCCCTTCTGGTGGGCGCCGGTCAGCTCGGCGCCGGTCTGGTCGTCGAGCAGCTTCACGTCGTAGCCGTACACGGCCTTGCCGGGCGAGCCGAAGCGCGAGGGCTGCGGCTCGACGCCGTTGCAGACGGTGAGGATCGGCCAGCCGGTCTCGGTCTGCCAGTAGTTGTCGATGATGGGCTTGCCCTTGAGGCCCTCGCTGATCCACTGGGCCGTGGGCTCGTCCAGCGGCTCGCCGGCCAGGAACAGGGCGCGCAGGCTGGAAAGGTCGTATTTGCCCAGGTAGGCCGGGTCCTGCTTCTTCAGCACGCGGATGGCGGTGGGCGCGCTGAACATGACGGTGACCTGGTACTTCTCGACCAGCTGCCACCAGATGCCGCCGTCGGGCCGGATGGGTGTGCCCTCGTACATGAGGGTGGCCATGCCGGCGATCAGCGGGCCGTAGACGATGTAGCTGTGGCCCACCACCCAGCCGATGTCGCTGGTGGAGAAATAGGTCTCGCCCGGGCGGCCGTCGAAGATGTATTTCATCGACGCCGCCAGCGCCACCGCGTAGCCGCCGGTGTCGCGCTGCACGCCCTTGGGCTTGCCGGTGGTGCCGCTGGTGTAGAGGGTGTAGCTGGGGTGCGTGGCGTCCACCCACTCGCAGGGCACCTGGGTATCCAGGTGCTGCTCGCGCAGCGGCGCCCACAGGTGGTCGCGGCCTTCGGTCAGCTGCATCGGCGCCAGGCCGCGGTCCACCAGCAGCACGGCCCGCGGCTTGTGCTGGGCCAGGTTGATCGCCTCGTCCAGCAGGTGCTTGTAGGGCACGGCCTTGCCGCCGCGCGAACCGGCGTCGGCGCTGACGATGACGGTGGGTTCGGCATCGTCGATGCGGGTGGCGAGCGAGCCGGAGGCAAAGCCGCCGAACACCACGCAGTGCAGCGCCCCGATGCGCGCGCAGGCCAGCATGGCGAAGGCGGCCTCGGCGATCATGGGCATGTAGATCAGCACGCGGTCGCCCTTGCCCACCCCCAGGCTTCTCAGCGCGGCGGCCATGCGCTGCACCTCGGCGTGCAGCTCGCGGAAGGTGTAGGTCTTTTCCTGCCCGGTCTCGGTGGAGACGAAGATCAGCGCCGGCTGCTCGGCGCGGTCCTTCAGGTGCCGATCGACGGCGTTGTGGCACAGGTTGGTGGTGCCGCCGGCGAACCATTTGGCGAACGGCGGATTGCTGTAGTCGCAGACGGTCTGCGGCGGCGTCTGCCAGTCGATCAGGCGGGCCTGCTCGGCCCAGAAGGCATCGCGGTCGTCGATGGAGCGGCGGTAGAAATCGGCGTAGCGGGTCATGGTGTCTCCTCGGTCCCTGTGGATGGCCTTCGGGCGCGCGCCTTGACCGATGTCAAGAGCGCGATCACCGCGACGGCATTCGGATGGCGCAGCCCTTATTCTGGCGGCCGGGCACTTGCTCGAAGCTGACGCCGGCGCCCGCGCCGTCAGCGCGCCGGGCGGCTCAGGCGCCGGGCGTTGTCCACGGCCCGGCGGTGCACCGGGGCCATGCCGCGCAAGGCCACGTCCAGCGCGGAATCCATCAGATGCCGGCCGGCGTGCGCCGACAGGTGGCCCACGGTCGGCGGGTTCATCCAGCCGCCCAGCGCCACCCGCCACCAGGTCTGGAACCACCACAGCGCGAAACGCTGCTGCGCCAGCACGCCCTGCGACGCCATGGCCAGCCACGATTCCCAGAACGCCTCCACCTTCTCGGCGCCCATGCGGTAGAACTCCCGCTGGTCGCGCGCGTTCGGCACCGGGCCGGCCGCCAGCATGCGGCCGATGCGCAGGGCAACCACCTGCGGCACTGCGCTGGCCAGTTGGCCGGAGCGGCGAGAGAGGCGATAGGGTTTGGTGGACTTCATGGGGTCACTACGCTTTCGATAGCTGCTCGCGCTTGACCAGCAAGCGCTGGAGGCCGATTTCATTCATAAGCCTGGTCAAAGCCGGCTGCGAGGCCGCAGCCTCACCTGATCAGCGCCAGCCAGTCCTTGAAGCGCGGATGCTCGCAACCGCGCAGCCATTCGAAGCCCACCATCTCGGTCGTCACCAGCTCGCAGCCGGCGCCGGCCAGGCGGTCGAAGGCGGCGTCGCGGCTGCGATCGGTGCGCGAGCCGCAGGCGTCGGTCACCACGCACACGTCCCATTCCTGCTCCAGCAGCTCCAGCGCGGTCTGTAGCAGGCAGACGTGGGCCTCGCAGCCGGCCAGCACCAGGGTGCCGCGCTCGGGCTCGGCGGGCTGGGCTTTTTGCAGGTGGCGCGGCAGGCTGCGCGCGTTGCCGCGCGGAGCCTGCGCGGGTGGCGCCAGCACGGCTTGCAGCGCCTCGGTGGCACTGAAGGCCATCTTGTGCACGATGCGGTCGCACAGCAGCGCCAACTCCGGTTCGGTGCCGCCCAGGCGCGCGGGGTTCTGCTCCGACGCCCACACCGGCACACCCAGCAGGCGCGCCATCTGCGCCAGCCGGCGCGCGTTGGCCAGCACGGCAGGCGCGTCGTGGATGGCGGGCATCAGGCGGGCCTGGTAGTCGACCAGCACCAGTTGGGAGTCGTCGGCGTCGAGCAGCATCGGGGAATCTCCTGGGCCAGAAAGCACAAAGGCCGCTGCGGGCGGCCTTTGTGCTGAAACATTCTGGTGGGTGATGCAGGGTTTGAACCTGCGACCCCTGCCGTGTGAAGGCAGTGCTCTACCGCTGAGCTAATCACCCGTCTCCGCCAAACTGGCGAAAGATGGAATTATAGCTCAGCGCGCCGCCACACCGCCTGGACGCCGGCGGCCTTGTCGAGCTGGGCCAGCACTTCCTCGTGCGCGGCCAGCTCCTGCGCGTTGGCGGCGAGCACGGGCAGCGCGAACGTGCTCAGGTCCACGCGTTCGCTCACCGCGCCGGCGGGGCCGACGTCGCCCAGGTCGATCAGCAGCGCCTCCTGCCCGCGCGTGAGGTTGATGTACACGTCGGCCAGCAGCTCGGCGTCGAGCAGCGCGCCGTGCAGCGTGCGGCCGGAGTTGTCCACGCCCAGGCGGTCGCACAGCGCGTCGAGGCTGTTGCGCTTGCCGGGGTAGAGCTGCTTGGCCATGGCCAGCGTGTCGGTGATCTCGGCGACGAAGCTGCGCAGGGGCGGCTTGCCGAGCAGCTCCAGTTCCTTGTTCAGGAAGCCGACGTCGAACGCGGCGTTGTGGATGATGAGTTCGGCGCCTTCGAGGTAGCGCAGGATCTCGTCGGCCAGCTCGGCGAACTTGGGCTTGTCGCGCAGGAACTCGTTGCTGATGCCGTGCACCTTCAGCGCGTCCTCGTGGCTGTCGCGCCCGGGGTTGAAGTAGAAGTGCAGGTTGTTGCCGGTCAGCTTGCGGCCGACCAGCTCCACGCAGCCCAGCTCGATGATGCGGTCGCCGCTTTCGGCCGACAGGCCGGTGGTTTCGGTGTCGAGGACGATCTGGCGCATCATGCCCTCCGCCGGGCCGCCCCAAGGAGGGCATGCGCCCCCTCGGGGGGCAGCGCAGACACGCAGTGCGGCGCGTGGGGGCGAACGTTCATCAGTGATTCTCCTTCGCGTGGTTGATGGAGTAGCGCGGAATCTCCACCGTCAGGTCTTCCTTGGCGACGATGGCCTGGCACGACAGGCGCGACTGCGGCTCCAGGCCCCAGGCGCGGTCGAGCAGGTCTTCCTCCTCCTCCTCGGGCGGGTTCAGCGAGCCGCCGCCCTGGCGCACGATGACGTGGCAGGTGGTGCAGGCGCAGCTCATCTCGCAGGCGTGCTCGATCCCGATGTCGTGCTCGAGCAGCGCCTCGCAGATCGAGTCGCCGACGTTGGCCTGGATTTCGGCGCCTTCGGGGGCGTATTCGGGGTGGGGCAGGATTTTTATCGTGGGCATGTTCTACAGGGACTCGACGCGCTTGCCGGCCAAGGCTTTCTGGATGCTGGCGTTCATGCGCGCGGCGGCGAAGGCTTCGGTGCCGTCGGCCAGCGCTTTGGTGGCCGCCTCGATGGCGGCGGCGTCTTCGCTGTTGGCGGCGATGGCGCGCAAGCCGAGCATCAGCGCGTCGATCCCGGCGCGTTCGACGGCGCTCAGCAGCGCGCCGTCGGCGTCCAGCGCGCTCCGGGTGGCGAGCAGCATGCGGTCGGCATCGACGCGCGCCTCGGCCAGCGCGCGCGCCTTCACGTCCGCCTCGGCGGTGGTGAAGGACTCTTGCAGCATGCGGGCGATCTGCTCGTCGGACAGGCCGTAGCTGGGCTTGACGTCGATGCGCGCCTCCACGCCGCTGGTCTGCTCGCGCGCGCTGACGCTGAGCAGCCCGTCGGCATCGACGGTGAAGGTGACGCGGATGCGCGCCGCCCCCGCCGCCATCGGCGGGATGCCGCGCAGCTCGAAGCGCGCCAGGCTGCGGCAGTCCCGCACCAGGTCGCGCTCGCCCTGCACCACGTGCAGCGCCAGCGCGGTCTGGCCGTCCTTGTAGGTGGTGAAATCCTGCGCCATCGCCACCGGAATGGTCTGGTTGCGCGGCACGATGCGCTCGACCAGGCCGCCCATGGTTTCCAGCCCCAGCGAGAGCGGGATCACGTCCAGCAGCAGCAGGTCGCCCGCCGCATCGTTGCCGGCGAGCTGGTTGGCCTGCACGGCGGCGCCCAGGGCCACCACCTCGTCGGGGTTGAGGTTGGTGAGCGGCTCGCGGCCGAACAGCCCGGCCACCGCGCGGCGGATGACGGGCATGCGGGTAGAGCCGCCGACCAGCACCACGCCCTGGACTTCAGCCGGCGACAGCTTCGCGTCGCGCAGCACGCGGCGCACGGCGTCCGTGCAGCGCACGGTGAGGTCCGCGGTGGCGGACTCGAAGTCAGATTTCTTCAGATCAAATCGGGCTGTAGCGCCCGCCAGACGAGCGCTGAAAGCTACAATTTCGGTAGCGCTCAGCGCCTCCTTGGCGGCGCGGGCGGCAGCGTGCAGCGCGGCCTTGTCGGCGGCGCGGACGGCCTGCCAGCCGGTCTGCGCCAGCACCCAGTCGGCCAGCGCGCGGTCGTAGTCGTCGCCGCCCAGGGCCGAGTCGCCGCCGGTGGCGATGACCTCGAACACGCCCTGCGTCAGCCGCAGGACGGAGATGTCGAAGGTGCCTCCCCCTAAGTCGAACACGGCGTAGACGCCCTCGGCCGCGTTGTCCAGCCCGTAGGCGATGGCGGCGGCCGTGGGCTCGTTGATGAGGCGCAGCACGTTCAGGCCGGCGAGCTGCGCGGCGTCCTTGGTGGCCTGGCGCTGCGCGTCGTCGAAGTAGGCGGGCACGGTGATGACGGCGCCGTACAGGTCGTCCCCCATCGTGTCCTCGGCACGCTGGCGCAGCGTGGCCAGGATCTCCGCGCTGACCTCGACCGGCGACTTGGCACCCTGCACCGTCTGCACGGCCACCATGCCGGGCTGGTCGATCAGCTGGTAGGGCAGCTTGTCGCGGCCGGCGATGTCGGCGATGCCGCGGCCCATCAGGCGCTTGGCGGATGCGATGGTGTTCTCGGCATCCTCGGCGGCCTGGGCCAGCGCGTCGTGGCCGATGCGGCGCCCGCCGCCGGCGAGGTAGCGCACGACGGAGGGCAGCAGCACACGGCCGTCGGCGTCTGGCAGGCACTCGGCCACGCCGTGGCGCACGGCGGCCACCAGCGAATGCGTGGTGCCCAGGTCGATGCCGACGGCGATGCGCCGCTGGTGCGGGTCGGGCGACTGGCCGGGTTCGGAGATTTGCAGCAGGGCCATGGGCTTAGGAAATTGTTGAGCGCTTGCGGTCGATTTCATCCGCCAGGCGGTCCAGGAACATCAGCGCGCGCACCGACTGGGCAGCGGCTGGCCAGTCGGCCTCGGCGTCGATCTGACGCTCAATTTTCGAGAGCAGCTCGCGCCGCAGCGACGCCGACTGCTGGTCGATCTTCTCCATCGACGCGGCGTCATCGGCCTCGTCCAGCGCCTCGCGCAGTTCCATCTGCTGCATCAGGAACTCGGGCGGCATGGCGGTGTTGCGCTCGGCGTCGATGGGCGCGCCGTGCAGCTCGCACAGGTAGGCAGCGCGCCGCATCGGGTCTTTCAGGCGGCGGTGCGCCTCATTGATGCGCGCCGACCACTGCATGGCCACGCGCTGCGCGGCCGGCCCCTGCGCGGCGAAGCGGTCGGGGTGCGCCTCGCGTTGCAGCGCCTTCCAGCGCGCGTCGACGGCGCCCGAGTCCTGCGCGAAGCGCGCGGGCACGTCGAACAGCTCGAAGTCGGTGGATTGCAGGTTCATGAAGACACCATTTCGCGCGGCAGTTCGCTCAGGGCCTCGGGCGGCGCCTCGACGCGCCAGATGTCGACGCAGCAGCCGCAGCCGTCGTTGTCCGAGCAGCGGATGCGCGGGCCCCAGCGGCGGAACCAGGCGTTGACGGCGGCGACCTCGCGCTCGTTGTCTATCGTGACGATCACGGTCGCCGTCGCCATGGCCAGCGGTCAGAGGCTGAGAGTTTTTTGGCCGTGCCCGAAAGGCGCGTCAAAACGCCCCGGATCTAGGCGCAAAGCGCAGACATAGCCTGAGCTATGGCGAGCATTTGCAACGACGAGCCGGGGTGTTTTGGCGTGCAAGGCGGGCATGGACAAGAGACTCTCAGCCTCTCTAGACCCGGAACGATTCGCCGCAGCCGCAGCGGTCGCGCTCGTTCGGGTTGTTGAAGCGGAAGCCCTCGTTCAGCCCCTCGCGCACGTAGTCCAGCTCGGTGCCGTCGATGTAGGCCAGGCTCTTGGGGTCGACCATCAGCTTGACGCCGTGCTGCTCGAACAGCGCGTCCTCGGGCGCGACCTCGTCCACGTATTCCAGCTTGTAGGCCAGGCCCGAGCAGCCGGTGGTCTTGACGCCCAGGCGCACGCCCACGCCCTTGCCGCGCCGGGCGAGGTATTTGGTGACGTGCCGCGCGGCGGCTTCGGTCAGCGAGACGGACATCTCTCTCAGGCGGCGTGCTTGTTCTTGTAATCGGCCACGGCCGCCTTGATGGCGTCCTCGGCCAGGATCGAGCAGTGGATCTTGACCGGCGGCAGCGCCAGCTCCTCGGCGATCTGGCTGTTCTTCAGCTCGGCGGCCTGATCCAGCGTCTTGCCCTTGACCCATTCGGTCACGAGCGAGCTGGAGGCGATGGCCGAGCCGCAGCCGTAGGTCTTGAAGCGCGCGTCCTCGATCACGCCCGTGCTGGGGTTGACCTTGATCTGCAGCTTCATCACGTCGCCGCAGGCCGGCGCGCCGACCATGCCGGTGCCGACCGATTCGTCGCCCTTGTCGAAGCTGCCGACGTTGCGCGGGTTCTCGTAGTGGTCGATGACTTTTTCAGAATAGGCCATGATGTTGCTCCTTCTTTGATAGCTGCCAGCGCTTGTCCATAAAGCGCTGGAGCCCGATTTCATTCAAAACTTCAGTGCGCCGCCCACTGGATGGTGGACAGGTCGATGCCTTCCTGGTGCATCTCCCACAGCGGGGAGAGTTCGCGCAGCTTGGCCACGTTCTCGCGGATGGCCTGGATGGCGTAGTCGATCTCCTCCTCCGTCGTGAAGCGGCCGATGGTCATGCGCAGGCTGCTGTGCGCCAGCTCGTCGCTGCGGCCCAGGGCGCGCAGCACGTAGCTGGGCTCCAGGCTGGCCGAGGTGCAGGCCGAGCCGGACGACACCGCCAGCCCCTTGATGCCCATGATGAGCGACTCGCCTTCGACGAAGTTGAAGCTCATGTTCAGGTTCTGCGGCACGCGGCGCGCCATGCTGCCGTTGATGAACACCTGCTCCACGTCCTTCAGGCCGTCGAGCAGGCGCTTTTGCAGCCGCGCGGCGTGGGCGTTGTCGTCGGCCATCTGTTCCCGGGCAATGCGGTACGCCTCGCCCATGCCGACGATCTGGTGCGTGGGCAGCGTGCCGCTGCGCATGCCGCGCTCGTGGCCGCCGCCGTGCATCTGCGCCTCCAGCCGCACGCGCGGCTTGCGGCGCACGTACAGGGCGCCGATGCCCTTCGGGCCGTAGGTCTTGTGCGCGGTCAGGCTCATGAGGTCGATGGGCAGCGCGCTCATGTCGATCTCGACGCGGCCCGTGGCCTGGGCGGCATCCACGTGCAGCAGCACGCCCTTCTCGCGGCAGATGGCGCCAATGGCGGGAATGTCCTGGATGACGCCGATCTCGTTGTTGACAAACAGGATGCTGGCCAGGATGGTGTCGGGGCGGAGGGTGGCCTTGAACTTCTCCAGGTCGAGCAGGCCGTCTTCCTGCACGTCGAGGTAGGTCACCTCGAAGCCCTGGCGCTCCAGCTCGCGCATGGTGTCGAGCGTGGCCTTGTGCTCGGTCTTGAGCGTGATGAGGTGCTTGCCCTTGCCTTTGTAGAAGTGCGCCGCGCCCTTGAGGGCCAGGTTGGTGGACTCGGTGGCCCCCGAAGTCCAGACGATCTCGCGCGGGTCGGCGCCGATCAGGTCGGCCACTTGCCCGCGCGCCTTCTCGACCGCGGCCTCGGCCTCCCAGCCCCAGGCGTGGCTGCGGCTGGCCGGGTTGCCGAAGTGCTCGCGCAGCCAGGGGATCATGGCGTCCACCACGCGCGGATCGACCGGCGTGGTGGCGCCGTAGTCCATGTAGATGGGGAAGTGCGGCGTCTGGCTCATGGCGTTTTCTTCAAGCTTTTTCGTGGGTTTTCGCAGGCGGGGCAAGCGCCGGCAGCTATTTATTCAGTAGCAATCATTTGCTCGCCACGCCGCCCAGCGCGAACACCGAGTTGGGCGCGTTCACGCGGATCGGCTTGACCACCGGCTGGGCCGAGATGGCGCGCTTGGCGGCGGGCTTGTCCTCGATCTCGACGCCCCTGGCGTGCTGCTCGTCCACCAGCTTCTGCAGGGTGACGGACTCCAGGAATTCGAGCATGCGGGCGTTCAGCGTGGTCCACAGGTCGTGCGTCATGCAGCGGGTGCCGTCGCTCTGGCAGTTTTCCTTGCCGCCGCAGTGGGTGGCGTCCAGCGGCTCGTCCACCGAGACGATGATGTCCGCCACGGTGATCTCGCCCGCCTTGCGCCCGAGCGAATAGCCGCCGCCCGGCCCGCGGGTGGACTCGACCAGTTCGTTGCGGCGCAGCTTGCCGAACAGCTGCTCCAGGTACGACAGCGAGATGTTCTGCCGCTGGCTGATGGCCGCCAGCGTGACCGGGCCGCTGTCCTGGCGCAGCGCGAGGTCGATCATGGCGGTGACCGCGAACCGTCCCTTGGTGGTGAGGCGCATGTGGATTCTCCTGCTCGCTGGGTTGCACTGCGGACTCGGATCGCGGCCCCAAGGGTTTACCCCGGGATTTCGCGGCTCAATTCCGAGTGATTTGATCAAGTATACCGCAAATCCGAGTGCCGCGTGGGGCTTTGCCCGAGCCCGCTTTGTCCTACACGAGGCCGCCACGCGCACCGACATCGTGCGCGGCGGTGCGACGGAACAATGAGCTTTGCATCTACAAAGGAGCGATTGACATGCAACGACCCACTTCCCGCCTGGCCGTGCTCGCCGCCGCCGCCGCACTGGCCGCCGGTCTGGCCGCCTGCAACAAGGCCGACCAGGAAGCCGCCAGAGCCGAGGCGGACAACGCCGTCGCCCGCACCGAGCAGGCCGCGCGCGACGCCCAGGCCCGCGCCGCCGAGGCGGCCCGCGAAGCCCGGCAGGCCACGACCGAGATGGGCCGCGACATCAGGCAGTCGGCCCAGTCCGCCGCCGCCGACGCGAAGGTCGCCGCAGCCAACGCTGGCGCCGACATCAAGCAAGGTGCCAGCGAGCTGAAGGCCGAGGCCGGCGCCGCGCTGTCCAGGGCCGGCGACGCCATCGACGACGTGGCGATCAGCGCCTCGGTGTCGGCCGGCCTGGCGAAAGACCCGGACCTGAGCGCGCTGCGCATCACCGTGGACACCCAGGACGGCGTGGTGTCGCTGAGCGGCCCCGCGCCCTCGGCCGCCGCCAAGGCGCGCGCGGAGACCATCGCCAGGAACGTGAAGGGCGTGAAGTCGGTCCAGAACAACCTGGCCGTGAGCGGCTGACGCGCTGGAGTGCTTTCTGACCGATCCCGTCATCCCCGCCCGCGCGGGGATGAGGGAGGTTGTCGCTGCTGTCTTCTTCGAAAAGCGCGCTATGCCGCCGCGCTGCCCTCGCCCGCCGCGCCGAACACGCGCGACTTCAGCAGCGCCAGCTGGTCGCGCACCCGCGCGGCCTGCTCGAACTCCAGATTGCGGGCGTGGCCCTGCATCTGCTTCTCCAGCCGCTTGATTTCCTTGGCCAGGTCCTTCTCGGACAGCACCAACTCTTCCACCGGCCCGGCAACAACGCTGCGGCGCTCGGCGTCCTTGCCGCTCTTTTCGCTGTACACCCCATCGATCAGATCGCGCACTTCCTTCACGATGCCGCGCGGCGTGATGCCGTGCTCGGCGTTGTAGGCGATCTGCCTGGCGCGCCGGCGCTCGGTCTCGCCGATGGCGCGCTTCATCGAGTCGGTGATGCGGTCGGCGTACAGGATGGCCTTGCCGTTGACGTTGCGCGCGGCGCGGCCGATGGTCTGGATCAGGCTGCGCTCGGCGCGCAGGAAGCCTTCCTTGTCGGCATCCAGGATGGCCACCAGCGACACCTCGGGGATGTCCAGCCCCTCGCGCAGCAGGTTGATGCCCACCAGCACGTCGAACTGCCCCAGCCGCAGGTCGCGGATGATCTCCACCCGCTCCACCGTATCGACATCGCTGTGCAGGTAGCGCACCTTCACGCCGTTGTCCGACAGGTATTCGGTGAGCTGCTCGGCCATGCGCTTGGTCAGCGTGGTGATCAGCACGCGCTCGCGCTGCTCCACGCGCAGGCGGATCTCCTGCAACACGTCGTCCACCTGGTGGGTGGCGGGGCGCACTTCCACCTGCGGGTCCACCAGGCCGGTGGGGCGCACCACCTGCTCCACCACCTGGCCGGCATGCGTCTTCTCGTAGTCGGCCGGCGTGGCGCTGACGAAGACCACCTGCCGCATGCGGCGCTCGAACTCGGCGAACTTCAGCGGCCGGTTGTCCATGGCCGAAGGCAGGCGGAAGCCGTATTCCACCAGCGTGGACTTGCGCGCGCGGTCGCCGTTGTACATGGCGTTGAGCTGGCCGATCATCTGGTGGCTCTCGTCCAGGAACATCAGCGCGTCGCGCGGCAGGTAGTCGGTCAGCGTGGCGGGCGGGTCGCCCGGCTGCGCGCCGGAGAGGTGCCGCGTGTAGTTCTCGATGCCCTTGCAGTGGCCCAGCTCGGTCAGCATCTCCAAATCGAACCGGGTGCGCTGCTCCAGCCGCTGCGCCTCGACCAGCTTGCCCTCGCCGACGAAGTATTTCAGCCGCTCGGCCAGCTCCAGCTTGATGGTCTCCACGGCCGCCAGCGTCTTCTCGCGCGGGGTGACGTAGTGGCTGCTGGGGTAGACCACGAAGCGCGGCACCTTCTGCTGCACGCGGCCGGTGAGCGGGTCGAACAGCGACAGCGCCTCGATCTCGTCGTCGAACAGCTCGATGCGCACCGCCAGCTCGCTGTGCTCGGCCGGGAACACGTCGATGGTGTCGCCGCGCACACGGAAGGCGCCGCGCGCGAAGTCGGTGTCGTTGCGCTGGTACTGCATGCGCACCAACTGCGCGATGCCGTCGCGCTGGCCCAGCTTGCCGCCCACCTTCAGGATCAGCCGCATCTGCAAGTAGTCGTCCGGCGCGCCGATGCCGTAGATGGCGCTCACCGTGCCCACGATCACCACGTCGCGCCGCTCCAGCACGCTCTTGGTGGCCGACAGGCGCATCTGCTCGATGTGCTCGTTGATGGCCGAGTCCTTCTCGATGAACAGGTCGCGCTGCGGCACGTAGGCCTCGGGCTGGTAGTAGTCGTAGTAGCTGACGAAGTACTCCACCGCGTTCTTCGGGAAGAACTCGCGGAACTCGCTGTAGAGCTGCGCCGCCAGCGTCTTGTTGGGCGCGAACACGATGGCCGGCCGCCCCAGCCGGGCGATGACGTTGGCCATGGTGAAGGTCTTGCCCGAGCCGGTCACGCCCAGCAGGGTCTGGAACGCCTCGCCGTCCTGCACGCCCTCCACCAGCGCCTCGATGGCCGCCGGCTGGTCGCCCGCCGGCGGGTAGGGCTGGTAGAGCTGGAACGGGGAATCGGGGAAGCTGACGAACTGGCCGCCCGCCTGCGGGGGGGCGATGGAGACTTCTTGCACGCGCATGCCGGCATTGTCCTCCCGCCGCGCCGAGCGCGGCGCGGTGGCAGAAAACGCGCGACGAATGTCGTTGCTGCCAGCGCCGCGCGCTGCCATAGTCGCCGGCATGCCGCGCCAGCCCCGCTCCACCCGCCCTGCCCGCCCGCCCCTGGCCGCCCGGGGCGCGCCGCACCGGGTCGTCTGCCTGGCCTTCCCGCAGGTGATGAGCCTGGACGTCACCGGCCCCTTGCAGGTGTTCGCCACCGCCAACGACCTGCGCCGCAGCCACGGGCTGGCGCCGCGCTACCAGCTGGAGCTGGCCGGGCCGGAGGCGGGCGTGGTCGCCACCTCGGCCGGCATCGGCCTGGTGGCCACCCGCGCCTGGCGCGACGTGAAGGGCGGCGCCCGCTGCACGCTGCTGGTGCCCGGCGGTGACGGCATCGACGCCGCGCTGCAGGGCGGCGAGCTGCTGGCCCAGCTGCGGCGGCTGGCGCCCCGCGCGGGCCGGGTGGGCTCGGTGTGCTCGGGCGCCCTGGCGCTGGGGCAGGCCGGGCTGCTGGACGGCGTGCTGGCCACCACGCACTGGTCGCGCGCCGAGCAGCTGCGCCAGTGCGCCCCGCGCGCCAGCGTGGAGACCGACCGCCTGCACACCTTCGACGCCGCGCACCCGGTGCGCTCGCGCCGCTTCACCTCGGCCGGCGTCACCGCCGGCATCGACCTGGCGCTGGCCCTGGTGGAGGCCGACTGCGGCCGGCCGCTGGCGCTGGCGGTGGCGCGGCAGCTGGTGATGTTCATGCGCCGCCCCGGCGGGCAGGCGCAGTTCAGCCCGCTGCTGGCGCCCGGGCCGGTGCACGCGCCGCGGCTGGCGCGGCTGCTGGAGTGGATCCCGGGCCAGATCGGCGCCCCGCTGACGGTGGACCGGCTGGCCGAGCAGGCCTGCCTGCCGCCGCGCACGCTGGCGCGCGCCTTCCGGCAGGAGCTGGGCACCACGCCGGGCCGCTACGTCGAGCAGGTGCGGCTGGAAGCCGCCTCGGCCCTGCTGGGGCAGCGCCAGGCCTCGGTGGCGACGGTGGCGCGCCTGTGCGGCTTCGGCCACCCGGACACGCTGCGCCGCAGCTTCCAGCGCCACCTGGCGATCAGCCCGCGCGCCTTCAGCGAGCGCTTCGGCGACGGCTAGGGCGCGCCGCGCCTCGGCATCGAAAACTACATTTTTCATAGCTGCTCGCGCTTGATGGGCGGGCGCTGGAGCCACTTTTTTCCTAAAACCCACTCGCCCAGGCACCTCCGTCATGAAAACCCCTGCCCAGGATCTCGCCGTGCTGGCCATCGGCCAGGCGCTCACCAGCACCGTCGTCTCGCTGCTCACCGCCGTCTCCAGCCTGTCGGGCGAGCACCTGGCGCCCTCGCCCGCGTTCAGCACCCTGCCGGTGACGGCCACCGTGCTGGGCGCGCTGGCCATGGTGTACCCGGCCTCCACGCTGATGGGCCGGCTGGGCCGGCGCAGCGGCTTCCTGCTCAAGGCGCTGGCCGGCATCGCCGGCGGCGCCCTGGGCTGCGCGGCGCTGTGGGCGCACAGCTTCGCCCTGCTGGTGGCGGGCGCCTTCCTGCTGGGCGTGTTCAGCGCCTTCGGCCAGTACTACCGCTTCGCCGCCATCGACGCCACCCGCGACGCCACCGAGCGCACCCGCGCCGTATCGCTGGTGATGGGCGCGGGCGTGGCCGGCGGCATCGCCGGCCCCTGGCTGGGCAGCGCCAGCGGCGCGTGGTGGCCCGGCGTGCCCTATGCCGGCGCGTTCGCCGCGCTCGCGCTGGTGTGCGTGGCGCTGGCGGTGTCGCAGCTCTTCCTGTCCACCGGGCTGGGGCGGCAGGACGCGGCGGCTCCCCTGCCCACGGACAGCGCGGGCGGCCGCGCCGCGCTGGGCGCGGACTTCTACGCCGCCACCGCGCTGTGCGCCATCGGCTTCGCCGTGATGACGCTGGTGATGAACGCGGCGCCGCTGTCCATGCACCATGGCGGGCATTCGCTGCGCGACTCCTCGCGGGTGTTGCAGGCGCACTTCGCGCTGATGTACCTGCCGGCCTTCGCCACCCCCTGGCTGGCGGCGCGGCTGGGCCTGCGCGGGCTGGTGGCGGCCGGCCTCGCGGCGGGCGCGGCCGGCTGCGCACTGGCCCAGTGGCCCACACAAAGCTTCGGTCTGTACATGGTCGAGCTGGGCCTGGCCGGCGTGGCCTGGAGCTTCATCTTCAACGGCGCCACGCTGCTCACGGCCCAGACCTACCCGGCGGCGCAGCGCGCGCGGGCGCAGGGCCTCAACGCCAGCCTGGTCTACCTGGCCAACGTGGCCGCCGCGCTCGCCGCCGGCGGGCTGCTGCACTGGCAGGGCTGGGCGGCGGTCAACCTGGCCTGCCTGCCCTTGCTGGCGGCGGGCGCGTGGCTGCTGGCGCGGCGGGCGGCATAGAATCCAAGGGTTATCCAGTACTGGACTTTCTCCCCTCAACACCGCAGGCCCTGCCATGTCCCTTTTCTCCGCCGTCGAACTCGCCCCGCGTGACCCGATCCTGGGGCTGAACGAGCAATTCGCCGCCGACACCAACCCCCGCAAGGTCAACCTCGGCGTCGGCGTGTACTTCGACGACGACGGCAAGCTGCCCCTGCTGAAATGCGTGCAGGCGGCCGAGAAGGCGCTGATGGACGCGCCCAAGCCGCGCGGCTACCTGCCCATCGACGGCATCGCCGCGTACGACGCCGCCGTCAAGGGGCTGGTGTTCGGCGAAGGCAGCGAGCCCGTCAAGAGCGGCCGCGTCGCCACCGTGCAGGGCCTGGGCGGCACCGGCGGGCTGAAGATCGGCGCCGACTTCCTGAAGAAGCTCTCGCCGGACGCCAAGGTGCTCATCAGCGACCCGAGCTGGGAGAACCACCGCGCCTTGTTCACACAGGCCGGCTTCGAGGTCGGCACCTACCGCTATTACGACGCCGCCAAGCGCGGCGTGGATTGGGGCGGCATGCTGGCCGACCTGAAGGCCGCCGCGCCCGGCACCATCGTGGTGCTGCACGCCTGCTGCCACAACCCCACCGGCTACGACATCACGCCCGCGCAGTGGGACCAGGTGATCGCCACGGTGAAGGAGCGCAAGCTCACGCCCTTCCTCGACATGGCCTACCAGGGCTTCGCCCAGGGCATCGCCGAGGACGGCGCCGTGGTCGGCAAGTTCGTCGCCGCCGGGCTGGACTTCTTCGTCTCCACCTCGTTCAGCAAGAGCTTCAGCCTGTACGGCGAGCGCGTGGGCGCGCTGTCGGTGCTGTGCGCCAGCAAGGACGAGGCCGACAAGGTGCTGAGCCAGCTCAAGATCATGATCCGCACCAACTACAGCAATCCGCCCACGCACGGCGGCGCCGTGGTGGCCATGGTGCTGGGCGATCCCAAACTGCGCGCGCAGTGGGAGGAGGAACTGGCCGGCATGCGCACCCGCATCAAGGCCATGCGCCAGAAGCTGGTGGAGGGCCTCGCGGCCGCCGGCGTGAAGCAGGACATGGGCTTCATCACCACCCAGGTGGGCATGTTCAGCTACTCGGGCCTCAGCAAGGAACAGATGCAGCGCCTGCGCAGCGAGTTCGGCGTGTACGGCACCGACACCGGCCGCATGTGCGTGGCGGCGCTGAACAGCAAGAACGTGGACTACGTGTGCCAGGCCATTGCGAAAGTCGTGTAACACGCCCCCGACTCGCTTCGCGCTTTCCCCCTCCCTCGAATTGCCATGCAATTCGGGAACGGGGACACCGCCAGGGCCTGCCCTCGATTCCGATCTGACCCATGCAGCAGGGCCGCATGAAAACAAAAATACTATTCGTGGCCTGGCTAGGAGCATGGGCAACAGCCCAAACACCCCCATCCTTCGCCGATGAGGCCAATGGGAAGAGCCTCTATTCGCAAAGATGCGCCATGTGCCACGGGGTAGATCTCAAAGGAACAGGGCCGCTGGCGAATAAAAGCAACCCTCCTACACCTGACCTGACGACACTCGCCTTCAAAAAACGGCTGAATGATTATCCGGGCGTTATCGTGTCGTCGGTCGTACTCCGCCCCAATGGAGACTTGATTCCAAGAACCTTGCAAGAGAATGGCGTGAAGCTGCCGCCGTTTGCTTGGAGGATCAAGGACCTGCGCGATGTGAATCAATACATGAGCGGGATGATTTCAAGAAGCCGATGATCTTGAAATGAGAAGTGCGACTTGAGAGCCCGTGTGACGCTGCCAGCCCATTCGTTGCCAGGAGGTGAAATGAGCTCTGTCAAAGACATTTCCAGCACTTACCTGCACTTCCAGGACAGCGGACGAGTCGATGCGATTCCTGTCTCGGCGTCGTTCTGGGCGGAGGTGATGGCGGGCAGACATCCACAGCTGAATCAGGGCCGGCTCATGACGGCCTTCACCTTCTCCGAACCGTGGGCCACGTGGGAGCGTCATCCCGCCGGGGAAGAACTGGTCATGCTGCTCTCGGGCGCCGTCACCCTGCTGCTCGAAGAATCCGGGCAGGAGCAAGCGGTACAACTGAACAGTCCCGGCTCGTACGTCGTCGTGCCGAGAAACGTCTGGCACACGGCGAGAACCGCAGCGCCCACCACCATGCTGTTCATGACCCCTGGCGCCGGCACGGAGCACCGTCCGGTGGTCGCCTAGCCATTCATCCAGCTTGCTTGTTATCGACCAAGCGCTGGCCAACCCGGCCAACCGCGCCATCCTGCAACGCCTGCCGGCGCTCGGCCTGCCCGATGCCTGGCTGGTGGCCGGCTGCCTGTTCCAGACGGTATGGAACCTGCGCGGCGGCCGTCCGCCGGCCGAGGGCATCCGCGACTACGACCTCTTCTACTTCGACGCCGCTGACCTGTCCGCCGAAGCCGAGAACGCCGTCGGCCACCGCGTGCAGGCCGCCTGCGCCGACCTGGGCGTGACGCTGGAGGTGAAGAACCAGGCCCGCGTCCACACCTGGTACGAGGCGTACTTCGGCGCGCCCTACAGCCCGCTGCGCAGTTCGACGGAGGGCATCGACCGCTTCCTGGTGGACGGCACCTGCGTCGGCCTGCAACCGCGCCCCGGCGGCCTGACGCTCTACGCACCGGACGGCCTGGACGGGCTGATGCAAGGCGTGCTGCGCCCCAACCGGCGCAGCCCCGACGCGCGCCTGTACGCGGCCAAGGCGCGCGACTACCAGCGCCGCTGGCCCTGGCTGCGGGTGCTGGACCAGGTGGCACAGCCGGCTGCCGAGGCCCTTCTCGTGCACGGGATGGCCGCGCCCTAACCCCAGGTCCTCTCCCGGGTGCGATTCGCGCCGATCGGCTATAGCGCCAGCTGCTCCCGCGCCGCCCGGTATTCGCGCTGGAGCCGCGCGATCAGCACCGCCGCCGGTTCGACCGCCTTGATGGCGCCGATGCCCTGGCCGCAGCCCCAGATGTCCTTCCAGGCCTTGGCATTGTTGGCGCCCTGGCCGGTGCCGAAGTTCATCCTGCTCGGGTCGCTCTCGGGCAGGTTGTCCGGGTCCATGCCGGCGTTGCGGATGCTGCCCTTCAGGTAGTTGCCGTGGATGCCGGTGTAGAAGTTGCTGTAGACGATGTCGTCGGAATCGCAGTCCACGATCATCTGCTTGTAGCCCTCCACCGCCCTCGCCTCCTCGGTGGCGATGAAGGCCGAGCCGATGTAGGCGAAGTCGGCTCCCATGGCCTGCGCGGCCAGGATGGCGCCGCCCGAGGCGATGGCGCCCGACAGCGCCACCGGGCCGTCGAACCACGCGCGGATCTCCTGCACCATGGCGAACGGGCTCTTCACGCTGGCGTGGCCGCCAGCGCCGGCGGCCACCGGGATCAGGCCGTCGGCGCCCTTCTCGATGGCCTTGTGCGCGAACACGTTGTTGATGACGTCGTGCAGCACCACGCCGCCCCAGCCGTGCACGGCCTGGTTCACGTCCTCGCGCGCGCCCAGGCTGGTGATGACGATGGGCACCTTGTACTTGGCGCAGAGCGCCATGTCGTGCTCCAGCCGGTCGTTGCTCCTGTGCACGATCTGGTTGATGGCGAACGGGGCGGCGGGGTTGTCAGGGTGCGCCTTGTCCCACGCGGCCAGCCCTTCGGTGATCTCGGCCAGCCATTCGTCGAGCTGCTCGGCCGGGCGGGCGTTGAGCGCCGGCATGGAGCCGACCACGCCCGCCGTGCACTGCGCGATCACCAGCTTGGGGTTGCTGATGATGAACAGCGGCGAGCCGATGACGGGGAACTTCAGTCGCTGGAGAACGGGGGGCAGTCGGGACATGGCGAACCTTGTTGAAGGATTTGAATGAAATCGGCCTCCAGCGCCCTTCAGCCAAGCGCCGGCAGCTATCAAAAACGTAGTTCTCTCAGAACGACTCCAGCGGCAGCGCCGTGACGCTGCCGGCGCCGTGCACGATGGCGTCGCGCACGCCCGGCGCGCGCGCGAGGATGTGCTCGGCGTAGAAGCGCGCGGTGGCGATCTTGGCCCGCATGAAGTCCGCGTCCTGGCCGGCGGCGAGCTGCCGCTCGGCCGCCAGCAGCGCGCGGCCCATCTGCCAGCCGGCCACCAGGTTGCCGGCCAGCAGCAGGTAGGGCACGCTGCCGGCGTAGGCGGCATTGGGATCGGCCTTGGCCTGCGCGGCGATGAAGTCCACCGCGTCGACGAAGGCCTGGCGCGCCGCGCCGAGTTGCCGGGCGACCACCTGCGCATCGGCGCTTGCGGCGGCCAGCTCTTTCTCGGTGGCTTCGATCTGCGCCGCGATAGCCTTGGCCGTCTGGCCGCCGTCGCGCGCCGTCTTGCGCCCCACCAGGTCGTTGGCCTGGATGGCGGTGGTGCCTTCGTAGATGGTCAGGATCTTGGCGTCGCGGTAGTACTGCGCGGCGCCGGTCTCCTCGATGAAGCCCATGCCGCCGTGCACCTGCACGCCCAGGCTGGTGACCTCCAGGCTCATCTCGGTGCTGTAGCCCTTGACCAGCGGCACCATGAATTCGTAGAAGGTCTGGTTCTGGCGCCGCACCTCGGCGTCGGGGTGGTGGTGCGCGGCGTCGTAGGCAGCGGCCGCGGCGCTGGCCATGGCGCGGCAGCCCTCGGTCAACGCGCGCATGGTCATCAGCATGCGGCGCACGTCGGGGTGGTGGATGATGGTGGCCGGGCCCCTCACGCTGCCGTCCACCGGGCGGCTCTGCACGCGGTCGCGGGCGTATTCCACGGCCTTCTGGTAGGCCCGGTCGGCGATGGCGATGCCTTGCACGCCCACGGCGTAGCGGGCGGCGTTCATCATGATGAACATGTATTCGAGGCCGCGGTTTTCCTCGCCGACCAGGTAGCCCACGGCGCCGGGTCCGGCGCCGTTCTTGCACATCGCCGCCGTGCCATCGCCGTATTGCAGCACCGCCGTGGGGCTGGCCTTGATGCCCATCTTGTGCTCGATGCTGACGCAGTACACGTCGTTGCGCTCGCCCAGCGCGCCGCCCTGCTCGACCAGGAACTTGGGCACCACGAACAGGCTGATGCCCTTCACGCCCTCGGGCGCACCCTGCACGCGCGCCAGCACCAGGTGGACGATGTTGTCCGCCATGTCGTGCTCGCCGTAGGTGATGAAGATCTTGGTGCCGAAGACTTTGTAGGTGCCGTCCGGCTGCGGCTCGGCGCGCGTGCGCACCGCGGCCAGGTCGCTGCCGGCCTGCGGCTCGGTCAGGTTCATGGTGCCGGTCCACTGGCCGGAGATCAGCTTCTCCAGGTAGGTCGCCTTCAACTCGTCGCTGGCGGCGGTGAGCAGCGCCTCGATGGCGCCGTCGGTCAGCAGCGGGCACAGCGCGAAGCTGAGGTTGGCGGCGTTGAGGATTTCGCCGCAGGCCGAGCCGATGGTCTTGGGCAGGCCCTGGCCGCCGAAATCCGCCGGGTGCTGCAAGCCCTGCCAGCCGCCCTCGGCGTATTGCTCGTAGGCTTCCTTGAACCCCGCGCTGGTGGTCACCGAGGTGCCCGAATGGCTGGACGGCGCCTTGTCGGCCTCGAAGTTGAGCGGCGCCACCACGCCTTCGTTGAAGCGGGCGCACTCCTCCAGCACGGCCTGCGCCGTCTCCAGGCCGGCGTCCTCGAAGCCGGGCAGGCGCGCGATCGCGTCGATGCGCGCGAGGTGCTCGATGTTGAACAGCATGTCCTTGACGGGGGCTCGGTAACTCATGGCATCTCCTGGTATCCAATGAAAACGGGGCACCGCGCGCGATGCCCCGTGGGTGTGGCGCGGCCCGGCTTACAGCGCCTTGACGAGTTCCGGCACGGCCGTGAACAGATCCGCTTCGAGGCCGTAGTCGGCCACGCTGAAAATCGGCGCCTCCGGATCCTTGTTGATCGCCACGATCACCTTGGAGTCCTTCATCCCCGCCAAGTGCTGAATCGCCCCCGAGATGCCCGCCGCGATGTACAGCTGCGGCGCCACGATCTTGCCCGTCTGCCCCACCTGCAGGTCGTTGGCCGCGTAGCCCGCGTCCACCGCCGCCCGGCTGGCCCCGATGGCCGCGCCCAGCTTGTCGGCCAGCGGGGTCATCACTTCGTCGAACTTCTCCTTGCTGCCCAGCGCTCGCCCACCGGAGACGATGATCTTGGCCGCCGTCAGTTCGGGCCGGTCGTTCTTGGCGATCTCGCTGCCCACGAAGCTGCTCTTGCCGCTGTCGGCCGTGGGGGCCGTGGTTTCCACTGCGGCCGATCCGCCGGTGGCCGCCGCGGCGTCGAAGCCGGTGGTGCGCACGGTGATGACCTTGGTGGCATCGCCGCTCTGCACGGTGGCGATGGCGTTGCCGGCGTAGATGGGCCGCTCGAAGGTGTCGGCGCCCACCACCTTGGTGATGTCGCTGATCTGCGCCACGTCCAGCTTGGCGGCCACGCGCGGGGCGACGTTCTTGCCGCCGGCGGTGGCGGGGAACAGGATGTGGCTGTAGTTGCCGGCCACGGCCAGCACCTGGGCGGCCACGTTCTCGGCCAGGCCGTGGGCGAAGGCTTCGCCGTCGGCGTGGATCACCTTGGCGACGCCGGCGATCTGGGCGGCGGCCTGGGCGGCGGGGCCGGCGTTCTGGCCGGCCACCAGCACGTGCACGTCGCCGCCGCAGGCAGCAGCCGCGGTGACGGTGTTGAGGGTGGCGCCCTTGATGCTGGCGTTGTCGTGTTCGGCGATGACGAGTGCGGTCATTTCTCTCTGGCTCCTCAGATCACTTTGGCTTCGTTCTTGAGCTTGTCGACCAGGGTGGCGATGTCGGGCACCTTGACGCCGGCGCCGCGCTTGGGCGGCTCGGACACCTTGAGGGTCTTCAGGCGGGGCTTGACGTCGACGCCGAGGTCTTCGGGCTTGACGGTCTCCAAAGGCTTTTTCTTGGCCTTCATGATGTTGGGCAGCGTGACGTAGCGCGGCTCGTTCAGGCGCAGGTCGGTGGTGACCACGGCGGGCAGGCTGATGGACAGGGTTTCCAGGCCGCCGTCGATCTCACGGGTGACTTTGGCTTTGCCGCCTTCGATTTCCACTTTGCTGGCGAAGGTGGCCTGGGGCAGATCGGCGAGAGCCGCCAGCATCTGGCCGGTCTGGTTGGCGTCGTCGTCGATGGCCTGCTTGCCTACGATCACCAGGCCGGGCTGCTCCTTGTCCACCAGGGCCTTGAGCAGCTTGGCGACGGCCAGGGGCTGCAGCTCTTCCGTGGTTTCCACCAGGATGCCGCGGTCGGCGCCGATGGCCATGGCGGTGCGCAGGGTCTCCTGGCTCTGCGCCACGCCGCAGGAAACGGCAACGACTTCGCTGACGACGCCTTTCTCCTTCAGGCGCACGGCCTCCTCGACGGCGATCTCGTCGAACGGGTTCATGCTCATCTTCACGTTCGCGATGTCCACTCCCGTGCCGTCCGATTTCACTCGGACCTTCACGTTGTAGTCCACCACGCGCTTGACCGCGACTAGGGCTTTCATGGGCTGGGTCTCCAGGGGGTTGTGATTCGATGCGGGCGCGGGCGCCACGTGCCGACGCATTCTAGGGGCCGGAATCGGCGCCGCAGAAAAGAACGATCGTTCTTTTCATTATAGGCAGCCGCTCAGCCGTCCGGCGGCGCCTGGGCGGCCGCGGCGTGCACCACGCGCTGCGGGTACGGGATGTCGATGCCGTGCGCCCGCAGTCTGCGCAGGACGGCCAGGTTGACCTGCGAGCGCGGCCCGCCCGCGCCGAGCCGCGCATCGGCCACCCAGAAACTCAGGGTGAACTCCAGCCCATCGGCGCCGAAGTTGGCGAGCAGCGCCGTCGGCGCCGGATCGCGCAGCACGCGCTCGCCCTCCAGCGCGGCCTCCAGCAGCAGGCGCTGCACCAGCTCGACGTCGCTGCCGTAGCCGACGGAAACGGTGGTGGACTGCTGGATGCGCGCATCGGTCGAGGCGAGGTTCTCCACCGTGCTGGTCATCAGCGTCTCGTTGGGCACGATGGCGTCCACCCCGGCGCCGGAGCGGATCACCGTGTAGCGCGCGCGGATGTCGGTGATGCGGCCCTCGAAGCCGGCCACGCGCACCGGGTCGCCGATGCGCACGCTGCGCTCGGCCAGCACCATGAAGCCGCTGACGTAGTTGGCGGCCAGCTTCTGCAGGCCCAGCCCGATGCCGACGCCGACGGCGCCGCTCAGCACCGACAGCGCCGTCAGGTCGATCCCCACCGCCGACAGCCCCAGCAGCAGGCCGATGAAGACCATGAACGCGCGCACCGCATTGGCGATCACCTTGCGCACCGACAGCACCGCACCGGAGGCCGACTTCAGCAGCCGCGCCTCGATCAGCGAGGACACCCACAGCGCCAGCAGCATCAGCGCGCCGGCGGTGAGCGCGCCCTCGATCAGCGTGCGCACCGACACCTGGGTGCTGCCCATCTTCCAGGTGATGCCGTCCAGGAACTCCAGCACCAGCGGCAGCACGCCGCCGACCCACAGCACCATCGCGGCCCAGGCCGCCCAGGAGATGGTGCGCTCCAGCACGCGCACGATGGCCAGGTTCGGGAAGGCCGCGCGCAGCACGGTGACGCCGCCGCGGATGGCCACCAGCGCCACCAGCACCGGCAGCGCCACGCGCATCACCGGCGCCGGCTGCCAGTGCAGGATGACGAAGCGCGCGACGCTGGCCAGCAGCAGCCACAGCAGCGGGAACAGGATGCCTTGCAGGCCGCGCTCGCCCAGCAGCACGCTCGGGCGATGATTGGCCTCGGGCGCGGGGTCGGCCTGCGCGCCGGCGCGCGCGCGGCGCAGCGCGTGCGTGATGCCCCAGGCCAGCAGGCCGCACAGCGCCAGCGCCAGCAGCTCGACCAGCACGCCCTGCTCGGTGATGGCGTCCCACCAGGCCTGCCAATCGTCGATGTAGAGCACCGCCGGTTCGGCGCCCTTCACCGCCGCCACGCCGGCTCCCGCTTGTCGATGAAGGCTTGCACGCCCTCCTGGGCCAAGTCCAGCATCATGTTGCAGGCCATCGCCTGGCCGGCCAGCTGGTAGGCCGCCTCGATGCCCAGCTCGCGCTGGCGGTAGAACACGTCCTTGCCGCTGGCGATGGCCTCGCGCGGCTTGGCCAGGATGGCGGCCACCAGCTCTTCCACCGCCCGGTCCAGCTCGGCCGCCGGCACCACGCGGTTGACCAGGCCGCGCGCGCGCGCCTCCTCGGCCGTGATGAAACCGCCCGTCAGCAGCATCTCCATCGCCTGCTTGGGCAGAACGTTGCGCACCAGCGGCACGCTGGGCGTAGCGCAGAACAGGCCGACGTCGATGCCGTTGACGCCGAAGCGCGCGCCCTCGGCCGCCACCGCCAGGTCGCACTGCGCCACCAGCTGGCAGCCCGCCGCCGTGGCCAGGCCCTGCACGCGGGCGATGACGGGCACCGGCAGGCGCAGCAGCGACAGCATCATGCGGCTGCACTGCGCGAACAGGCCCTGGTAGTAGTCGAGGCGCGGATTGGCCTTCATCTGCTTGAGGTCGTGGCCGGCGCAGAAGGCCCTGCCCTCGGCGGCAACGATGAGCACGCGCGCGCCCTGGTCGGCGGCCACGGCGTCGATCTGCCGCTGCAATTCGCCCAGCACCGCCTCGCTCAGCACGTTGAAGGCGCGCGGCTGGTTCAGCGTCAGCACGTGCACGCCGCGCGCGTCGCGCCGGTGCAGGACAAGGGGCTCGGGGGGTGCGGCGTCGGTCATGGTACTACTCTATTGATAGCTGCCAGCGCTTGACTGGCGGGCGCTGGAGGCCAATTTGACTTATAAAAACTACAAGTCCGCCAGCACCCGCACGTGCGCCTCCACGCTGCGCGCCAGCGCGTTCAGGTTGTAGCCGCCCTCCAGGCAGCTCACGATGCGGCCCTTGGCATAGCGCTCGGCGATGTGCTTGATGCGCTGGGTGATCCAGGCGTAGTCGGACTCGACCAGGCCGAGCTGGCCCATGTCGTCCTCGCGGTGGGCGTCGAAGCCGGCGCTGATCAGGATCAGCTCGGGCCGGTGCGCCTCCAGGCGGGGCATCCACATCATCTCGACCAGCTCGCGGATGTCCATGCCCTTGGTGTAGGCGGGCACCGGGCAGTTGACCAGGTTGGCGTCGTGCTTCTTGGCCCCGCCCTCGGGGTAGAACGGGTGCTGGTAGAAGCCCACCATCAGGATGCGCTCGTCGCCGGCCACGATGTCCTCGGTGCCGTTGCCGTGGTGCACGTCGAAATCGACGATGGCCACGCGCTCCAGGCCGTGGCGCTCGCAGGCGTACTTGGCGGCGATGGCGACGTTGCTGAAGAAGCAGAAGCCCATCGCCTGGTTGCGCGTGGCGTGGTGGCCGGGCGGGCGGGTGCAGCAGAAGGCGTTTTCCAGCTCGCCGGCCAGCACCGCGTCCACCGCGTCGATGGCGGCGCCGGCCGACAGCAGCGCGGCGCGGTAGGTGGCCTGGTTCATCGAGGTGTCCGGGTCCAGCGCGTAGTGGTCGGGGCCGCCGGCCTGGATTTCCTCGGTCAGGATGTCGCTCAGGCCGCGCAGCGCGGCCACGTGGCGGCGGCCGTGCGCCAGCAGCAGCTCGCCCATGGCGGCAGGGGTGGCCTCGCGGCGGTCCAGCGCGTCGCCCACGCCGGTGATCAGCAGCCGGTCTTCGATGGCGTCCAGCCGCTGTGGGCATTCAGGGTGCCCCGCACCCATGTCATGCTTGCGGCAATCGGGGTGTGTGAAATACCCGGTTCTACCCACGACAGTCTCCTCTTACGGCGATACGGCATTGAATATCCGTTACCTTCCTCGCATGGAAGTAACCAAGACCATCAATGCCGTCCTGAACCAGCTTAACACGGTGATGGCGGGCAAACCCGAACAGGTACGCGACGGCGTGACCTGCCTGCTGGCCGGCGGCCACCTGCTGATCGAGGACGTGCCCGGCGTGGGCAAGACCACGCTGGCGCACGCATTGGCGCGCACCTTCGGCTTGCAGTTCTCGCGCGTGCAGTTCACCGCCGACCTGATGCCGAGCGACCTCTCGGGCGTGTCGGTGTACGACCGCGGGCAGGAGAAGTTCGTCTTCCACCCCGGCCCGGTGTTCGCGCAGGTGCTGCTGGCCGACGAGATCAACCGCGCCAGCCCCAAGACGCAGAGCGCGCTGCTGGAGGCGATGGAGGAAAAGCAGGTCACGGTGGAAGGCGCCACGCGCCCGCTGCCCTGGCCGTTCTTCGTCATCGCCACGCAGAACCCGCACGACCAGCTGGGCACCTACGCGCTGCCGGAGTCGCAGCTCGACCGCTTCCTGATGCGCATCAGCCTGGGCTACCCCGAGCGCGCCGCCGAGCGCGAGTTGCTGGCCGGCCACGGCCGGCGCGACCTGGTGGCGACGCTGCCCGCCGTGCTGAACGCCACCGACCTGGCGGCGTTGCAGCAGGCCGTGGGCCAGGTGCACGTGGCGCCGCCGCTGCTGGACTACGTGCAGGACCTGATCGCGGCGACGCGCTCGGGCCGCTGGTTCCTGCAGGGGCTGTCGCCGCGCGCGGGCATCGCGCTGGTGCGGGCGGCGCGGGCTGCTGCCTTGGTCAGCGGGCGGGACTACGTGGCGCCGGACGACGTGCAGGCCATCCTGCCGCAGTGCGTGGCGCATCGGATGATCCCGGTCGGCGATGCCGGGCGGGGGGCGGTGGAGCAGGTGCGGGCGATGATCGATGTGGTGCCGCTGGCTTGAGTTTTTCGTACCCGACATGCCTGTAGCGCTTGACAGCAAAGCGGCGGCAGCTGCTTTTTTTCATGGTTTTCCGCCCTTGCCCGATCCTGCGGCGGAGGCCGGGCGCGCACCCCGGCCTGTAGCGGCATGACCCCCAGACCGCATACGCCCATCTGCATCGCCGGCCCCACCGCCAGCGGCAAGAGCGCCCTGGCGCTGGCCCTGGCCGCGCACCTGCCGGTCGAGATCGTCAGCGTCGATTCCGCCCTGGTCTACCGTGGCATGGACGTGGGCACCGCCAAGCCCACGCCCGCCGAGCGCGCCGCCGTGCCGCACCACCTGATCGACATCCGCGACCCGCGCGAAGCCTACAGCGCGGCCGACTTCGCGCGCGACGCCACGCGGCTCATCGGCGAGATCCAGCGCCGTGGCCGCCACCCGGTGCTGGTGGGCGGCACCATGCTGTATTTCAAGGCGCTGCGGGAGGGCCTGGACGAATTGCCCCCCGCCGACCCCGCCGTGCGCCGCCAGCTCGACGAGCGCGCGCGCCAGCTCGGCTGGCCGGCCCTGCACGCCGAGCTGGCGCGCGTGGACCCGGCCACCGCCGCCCGCCTGCCGCCCGGCGACAGCCAGCGCATCCAGCGCGCGCTGGAGGTGTGGCAGACCACGGGACAGCCGATGTCGCACTTCCACACTACAAAAAAAAGAGCTGCCGGCGCTTTCCAGACGGGCGCTGGAGCCCTTTTTTCCTTGGAACCCCTGGACCGCGCCTGGCTGCACGAGCGCATCGCCCGGCGCTTCGACGCCATGCTGGCCGGCGGCCTGCTGGACGAGGTGGCCGCGCTGCGCGCGCGCGGCGACCTGTCGCCGGATCTGCCCTCGATGCGCTGCGTCGGCTACCGGCAGGCGTGGCAGGCGCTGGACGCCGGCTGGCCCCTGCCTGAGCTGCGCGCGCGCGGCATCGCCGCCACGCGCCAGCTGGCCAAGCGCCAGCTCACCTGGCTGCGCGGCATGCCGGGGCGCCAGGCGCTGGCGGCGGATGCCCCCGGCGCGCCGGAACAGGCGCTGGGCGCGCTCCTGTCCGCCATCCGGTCCTGAGCGCCAGCGCACACACGCGAACACTTTGCAACCCGTGCTTTCCATCGCGCGCGCCGAAGCGCCTCCAAAAACGAGTTAAATCCGCCCTGGCCAAGATACAACCACGAGGAGCGGCCGGGCGCCCCCCGGCCGGAGGAGCGTATGGAAACACTTGAACTCGACGTCCCCCCACCTGCCCTGGTGGAGGAAGCCGCCCCCGCGCCGCGCGGCCCGCTGGCCGCAGGCGCACTGCTGTCCACCGCCGCCTTGGCCGCCTGTGGCGGCGGCAGCGGCGATGGCGCCACGTCCGGCACCTCGGGCGCGGGCAGCGACACGGCACCCGACCCGACCGCCGGCAACATCACCCCCGCGCAGGCCGCCCGCTTCCTGCAGCAGGCCCAGTTTTCCTCCAGCGAGGCCGAGATCGCCGCCGTGCAGTCCCAGGGCTACACGCGCTGGCTGGACGAGCAGATGAGCGCGTCCAGCCACACCAGCGGCTGGGACTGGCTCGTCGCGCACGGCTACCAGCAGGTCAGCATCCGCTTCAACAGCGGCTACGCCGACCACATGATGTGGAACCAGCTGATCGCCGCCAAGGACGCGGTGCGCAAGCGCGTGGCGCTGGCCTGGTCGGAGATCATGGTCGCTTCCACCAGCGGCATCGACGGCTACTGGCCCTCGTTCGCCATGGCGGCCTACTGGGACCTGCTCAACCACCACGCCTTCGGCAACTACCGCGAGCTGCTGGAGGCCGTCACCCTGAACCCGGCCATGGGCGCCTACCTGAACACGCTGGGCAACAAGAAGGCCAACGCCGCCGGCCGCGTGCCGGACGAGAACTACGCCCGCGAGGTGATGCAGCTGTTCACCATCGGCCTGCACGAACTCAACGCCGATGGCACGCTGCGCGGCGGCACGGCGCGCGAGACCTACGGCCCCGACGACGTGAGCAGCCTGGCCTGCGTCTTCACCGGCTACACGCTGGATGCCGCCAGCCGCGAGCAGGAGACCAACCCGGCGCCGTTGCGCCGGCCCATGAAGCTCGACCCCACCCTGCACGCGGGCGACGCCGTCACCGTGCTCGGCCAGAGCATCCCCGCCGGGGACGGCGCGGCGCGGCTGCAGCGGGCGCTGGACATCCTGTTCAACCACGCCAACGTCGGCCCCTTCATCGGGCGCCAGCTCATCCAGCGGCTGGTCTCCAGCCACCCCAGCGCCGCCTACGTGGGCCGGGTGGCCGCCGCCTTCAACGACAACGGCGCCGGTGTGCGCGGCGATCTGCGCGCCGTCACCAAGGCCGTGCTGCTCGACCCCGAGGCGCGCCAGGACCCGGCGCAGAACGGCCCGGCCTGGGGCAAGCTGCGCGAGCCCATGATCCGCTTCGTCCAGTGGGCGCGCACCTTCGGCGCCACCTCCAGCGACGGCGAATGGATCCTGTGGAACCTGTCCGACCCGTCCACCTCGCTCGGCCAGAGCCCGCTGCGCAGCCCCTCGGTGTTCAACTTCTTCCGCCCCGGCTACATCCCGCCGGGCACCGCGCTGGCCGAGCGCAAGCAGCCGGCGCCTGAATTCCAGATCACCAACGAGAACTCGGTGGCCGGCTACCTGAACTTCATGCAGAACACCATCGCCTGGGGCGCCTGGGGCAGCAGCACCAGCAAGATCTGGGTCGAGAGCTACACGCGCGAGATGGCGCTGGTGGCCGACTCGGCCGCGCTGGTCGACCGGGTCAACCTGCTGCTGGCGGCCGGGCGGCTGTCGGCCGCCACGGTGGCGACCATCCGCAGCGCCATCGACACCATCAACCCGACCAGCGACTGGGCGCGCAAGCAGCGCGTGTGGTCGGCCATCATGCTGACGATGGCCTGCCCCGAATACCTGGTGCAGCAGTGAAAGGCGCCGCCATGACCTCTCTCGACGCTTCCTCCCGCCGCGCCTTCCTGCGCCGCCTGGGCCACCTGGGCATCGCGGGCACCGCCGCGCCCTGGGCCCTGAACCTGGCCGCCATCGGCGAGGCGGCGGCGTTCAGCGCCGACGGCTACAAGGCGCTGGTCTGCGTCTTCCTCTACGGCGGCAACGACAACGGCAACACCCTGATCCCCTATGACGACGCCGGCTACGCCGAATACGCCAGGGTGCGCGACGCGCTGGCGCTCTCGCGGGCCTCGCTGGGCGCCACGGCCCTCGCCGGCAGCGGCCTGCCCGCCGGGCGCCAGTACGCGCTGGCGCCGCAGCTCGCGCCGCTCAAGCCCCTGTTCGACAACGGCCGGCTGGCGCTGCAGCTGAACGTCGGGCCGCTGCAGCAGCCGACCACGCTGGCGGAGTACCAGGCGCGCTCGGTGCCGCTGCCGCCCAAGCTGTTCTCGCACAACGACCAGCAGTCGGTCTGGCAGAGCTCGGCCGCCGAGGGCTCGGTCCGCGGCTGGGGCGGCCGGCTGGGCGACCTGGCGCTGTCGAGCAACGGCGGGCAGTCGCTGTTCACCTGCATGTCGGTCACCGGCAACGCGGTGTTCCTGTCGGGCGACCAGGCGCTGGCCTACCAGATCGGCACCGGCGGCGCCGTGGCCATCCAGGGCGTGGCCAGCAGCAGCGGCATGTACGGCGCCGCGGCCTGCCGCGAAGCGCTGCGCACGCTGATCACCCAGGGCCGCGACCATCTGCTGGAGAACGAACTCAACCGCATCACCAGCCGCTCGCTCGACTCGCACGCCGCGCTGGCCGGCGCGCTGGCCGGCAGCGCGGGCCAGTTCGATGCCGCGCTGCCCGACGCGGTCGGCGACCGCGCGCGCACGCTCAACCAGCAGCTCAAGATGGTGGCGCGCCTGATCGCCGCGCGCGGCCAGCTGGGCCTCAAGCGCCAGGTGTTCCTGGTGTCGCTGGGCGGCTTCGACACGCACGACAACCTGCTCGCCCGCCACCCCGTCCTGCTGACCGATCTGGGCGCGGCGCTGGCCGGCTTCCAGCAGGCCATCGACACGCTGGGCGTGGGCGCGCAGGTGACCACCTTCACCGCCTCCGACTTCGGGCGCACGATGACCTCCAACGGTGGCGGCTCCGACCACGGCTGGGGCAGCCACCACCTGGTGCTGGGCGGCGCGGTGCGCGGCGGCGCGTACTACGGCCAGGCGCCCGAGGCGCTGCTGGGCGGGCCCGAGGACGTGGGCCAGGGCCGCCTGCTGCCCGGCACGGCCGTCGACCAGTACGCCGCCACGCTGGCGCGCTGGTTCGGCGTGAGCGAGGGCGAGATGGCGCTGGTGGCGCCCAACATCGGCAACTTCGGCGAGCGCAGCCTGGGCTTTCTCGGCTGAGGCGCACCGCGCCGACCTTCAGGCCCGCGCCAGTCGTGGGAAAATGCGCGCCTCGCCCGCCGCCATCGCGCGCCGCGCCTTTCCGCTCTTCGCACAATCCATGTCGTCCTCCCTGCACCCCATGCTCAACGTGGCCATCCGGGCCGCGCGCGCCGCTGGCGCCATCATCAACCGCGCCGCGCTCGACGTCGAGGCCGTGCGCATCTCGCAGAAGCAGGTCAACGACTTCGTCACCGAAGTCGACCACGCCAGCGAAGAAGCCGTCATCGACACCCTGCTGACGGCCTACCCCGGCCACGGCATCCACGCCGAGGAATCGGGCCGCGCGCGCGGCAACCCCGGCGCCGACCACGTGTGGATCATCGACCCGCTGGACGGCACCACCAACTTCATCCACGGCTTTCCGGTCTACTGCGTCAGCATCGCGCTGGCCGTCAAGGGCCGCGTCGAGCAGGCCGTCGTCTACGACCCCACGCGCAACGACCTGTTCACCGCCACGCGCGGGCGCGGCGCGTTCCTGAACGAGCGCCGCATCCGCGTCAGCAAGCGCACGCGCCTGCCCGAGTCGCTGGTCTCCACCGGCTTTCCCTTCCGCAAGGGCGACGACTTCCCCACCTACCTGAAGATGATGGGCGACGTCATGCAGCGCACCGCCGGCCTGCGCCGCCCCGGCGCCGCCGCGCTGGACCTGGCCTACGTCGCCGCCGGCTTCACCGACGGCTTCTTCGAGACCGGCCTCAAGCCCTGGGACGTGGCCGCCGGCTCGCTGCTGGTCACCGAGGCCGGCGGCCTGATGGGCAACTTCACCGGCGAGACCGGCGACCTGCTGGAGCAGGGCGAATGCCTGGCCGCCAACCCGCGCGTCTACGCGCAGCTGGTGCAGGTGCTGCGCAAGTACTCCCGCTTCGATAGCGCCCCGCGCACGCCCGGCGAGCGCCGCGAGCCGATTTCACTCAAGAAGACGGATGAGTCCCACGACGCCGCCTGAGGCCGCGGGCGAGTCGTCCGGCGCGCCGATCGGTGAGCAGGTGGCCCACCCGCGCGCCATCCGCAGCTTCGTCACCCGCGCCGGCCGAACCACCACCGGCCAGACCCGCGCGCTGGCGGAGCTGGGGCCGCACTTCATCCTGCCCTACGACATCGCCACTACCGATTTGGTAGCTGCCAGCGCAGGCCCGGCGGGCGCTGGCGGCCAAAAATATTCAAAAACCGTGCTGGAGATCGGCTTCGGCATGGGCCAGGCCACCGCGCACATCGCCGCGCTGATGCCGGACACGCTGTTCATCGGCTGCGAGGTGCACGAGCCCGGCGTCGGCGCGCTGCTCAAGCTGGTGGGCGAGCAGCACCTCGCCAACGTCCGCATCGTGCAGCACGACGCCGTGGAGGTGCTGACGCACATGGTCGCGCCCGCCACGCTGCACGGCGTGCACGTGTTCTTCCCCGACCCCTGGCACAAGAAGCGCCACCACAAGCGCCGCCTGATCCAGCCGCCCTTCGCGCGCCTGCTGGCCGAGCGCATCGCCCCCGGCGGCTATCTGCACTGCGCCACCGACTGGCAGCCCTACGCCGAGCAGATGCTGCAAGTGCTCGGCGCGGAGCCCCTGCTGGCCAACACGGCAGACGGCTACGCGCCCCGCCCCGCCTACCGGCCCGAGACCAAGTTCGAGCGCCGCGGCCTGCGCCTGGGCCACGGCGTGTGGGATCTGGTGTTCCGGCGCATCGGCGCCTGACTATGCTTCTGATAGCTGCCAGCGCTTGATGGACGGGCGCTGGAGCCCGATTTGATTCATAACCCATGAGCCGCCCCAGCCGCCCCGCCCTGCCCCCGCGCGACGGCGTGGGCGCCAGCTGCGTGGCCGTGCCCTCGGCCGGCTGGGCGACGGTGCTGGACTTCCTGGCCGACCGCCTGCCCGCCCTCACGCGCGCCGATTGGCAGGCGCGCCTGGACGCCGGCGCGGTGCTGGACGAAGCCGGCCATCCGCTCGCCGCCCACGCACCCTGCCGCCCCGGCCAACGCCTGTTCTACTACCGCGGCTGGGCCGGCGAGCCGCCCGCGCACGAGGCCGAACACATCGTCTTCCAGGACGACTGGCTGGTGGTCGCCGACAAGCCGCACTTCATGCCCGTCACCCCCGGCGGGCGCTTCGTGCAGCGCAGCCTGCTGGTGCGGCTGCGGCGCCGGCTGGGCCTGGCCGCGCTCAGCCCGCTGCACCGCATCGACCGCGAGACCGCCGGCCTGGTCGCCTTCGCCGTGCAGCCGCACACGCGCGATGCCTACCAGGCGCTGTTCCGCGCGCGCCGCGTGCACAAGCTGTACGAGGCCGTGGCGCCGCACGCGCCCGCGCTCGAACTGCCGCGCACCCACCGCAGCCGGCTGGCGCCCGACCCCGAGCGCTTCTTCGTCTCGCGCGAGGTGCCCGGCGCGCCCAACAGCGAGACACACGTCGAGCGCGCCGCCGTGCTCGGCGCCCACGCCCTGTACCGCCTGCGCCCCGTCAGCGGCCAGCGCCACCAGCTGCGCCTGCACATGCACGCGCTCGGCATCCCGATCCTGGGCGACGCCTTCTACCCGCGCGTGCTGCGCCCCGCCGGCGCGGACGACGACGCGGCGCGGCCGCTGCAACTGCTGGCGCGCGCGCTGGCGTTCGACGACCCCGTCACCGGCCAGCCGCGCCGCTTCGAATCGGCCCGCACCCTGGCCGCCCTGGCCGGGTGGTAAAACCTCCGCCGCCATGCACGAAGCCGCCCTGCCCCCCGACCTGCGCGTGTTCGTGCGCGGCTGGCTGTCGTCCAACAACCTGCTGTGCCTGGGCGAGCAGCCGGCGCTGATCGACACCGGCCACGTCAAGCACGCGGGTGAAACCACGCGCCTCGTGGCCAACGCGCTGCAAGGCCGCCGGCTGGCCGCCGTCGCCCACACCCACCTGCACAGCGACCACTGCGGCGGCACGGCCGCATTGCAAGCCGCCTGGCCCGGCGTGCCGACCTGGGTGCCCGAGCCCACCCTGCCCCACGTGCAGGCGTGGGACGAGGACCAGCTCACCTTCGGCGACACCGCGCAGCGCTGCGCGCGCTTCACCGCCGGGCACGCGCTGGCGCCCGGGCAGCGCGTGCGGCTGGGCCAGCGCGACTGGGAAGTCCACGCCGCGCCCGGCCACGACGCGCTGGCCGTGCTGCTGTTCCAGCCCGACAGCGGCGTGCTGATGGCTGGCGACGCGCTGTGGGAGCACGGCGTGGGCGTGATCTTTCCGCACATCGACGGCTCGGGCGGCTTCGAGCCCTTCGTGGACACGCTGGCGCTGATCGAGCGGCTGGCGCCGGCCGTCGTCGTACCCGGCCACGGCGCGCCGTTCGCGCGCGAAGGCGGCGGCATCGACGCCGCGCTGGCGCGCGCCCGCCAGCGCATCGCCTACTTCGCCGACCACCCCGCGCAGCACGCGCTGTACGCCGCCAAGGTGCTCATCAAGTACCAGCTGCTCGACGCCGAGCGCATGCCGCGCCCCGCCTTCCGCGCCTGGCTGGACGCCGCCCCCTCGCTGCGCCTGCTGCACCGCCAGCACCGCCCCGACCTGGCGTGGGACGACTGGCTGGACGCGGTGCTGGCGCCGCTGTTCGACAAGGGCGCGCTGCGCATCGACGCCACGCACGTGCACGACGGCGACTGAAGCCCGCCCATCCGCTGGATTGCTATGTTAACGATAGCTTCCAGCGCTTGATGGACGGGCGCTGGAGCCCGATTTCATTCAAAATCACGCGGCCACGTAGGCCACCACCTCGATCTTCATGCCCGGCACCACCAGCGCCACCCCGGCGCTGGAACGGTTCGGCCACGGGGGCCGGAAGTACTCGCGGTACACGGCGTCGATGGCCGGCATGTCGGCCACATCGGTCATGTAGATCAGCACCTGCGCCACGTCGTCCAGGCTCCGGCCCGCGCGCTCCACGGCGCGCCGCAGGTTGTCGAAGGTCAGCCGCGCCTGCTGCTCGATCGGGCCGGTGTCGATGCTGCCGTCGGCCCGCACCGGGCCGTGCGCCGTGTACAGCACGCCGCCGGCGCGCACCATCCAGGAAAACGGCTGCTTCAGCGGCGGCAGCCCGACGTCGATGGTTTCTCTCATGGTCCGCTCCGTTTCTTCAAGCAGTGGCCTCGACCCGCGCCAGCAGGCGCCGGTACCAGGGGTGGCCGGGCTCGCGCAGGTCCAGGTGGGTGTCGAAGTGGTCGCGCCCCTCCAGCTCCTGCCAGGTCGCCGGCACCTGCTGGGCCTCCAGCAGGGCCAGCAGGCGGCGGTTGGAGCGCCGCACGCGCTCGCTGTCGCGCTCGCCCACCGTGAGGTCGAAGGGCACGCGGCAGCCGGCCGTCCAGTACAGCGGGCTGAACACCACGTCCTGCGCGGCGCTCTGCCCGCGCAGCACGTGGGTGTACACGCGCGCCTCCAGGCTGCCCGGCGCCGGCGCGCTGGCGTGCAGGTCCTGGATGCCGCTGATGGGCAGGCAGGCGCGCACCGCGCCGTCGGGCACCTGGCGCCGGCGCAGGCCGTCGCGGCCGAGCGCGGCCATGGCCGCCAGGTGGCCGCCGGCCGAATGACCGCCGAGGTAGAGCCGGTCGGGCGCGCCGCCCCAGGCCGGCAGGCGCTGGCGCAGCGCGGCCAGCAGGTCCAGCGCGTCGTCGATGGGCGCCGGGAACGGGTGCTCGGGCACCAGGCGGTATGACGGCGCCACCAGCAGCAGGCCGAGCCGCGTCACGGCGGGCGCCATGAAGCGCACCCATTGCCGGTAGCCGTTGGTCCAGCCGCCGCCATGCCAGAACACCAGCACCGGCGCGGCCCGCGCGCCGGCGGGCGCGTACACGTCGAAGCGCTGGAGGCGGTGCGGCCCGTAGGCCTGGTCGGCCGCCACCTGCACCGAGGCGGGCAGCGGCTCGCGCGCCAGCGCCATGACGGCGCGCGCGTAGTCCGCCGCCGCGGCGAACGGCAGCGGCGGCTGGCCGTCCGGGTCGTCCTCGGGCGCCAGCAGGCTCACCGGACTACCCTCCGCCCTTCGGGCCGCGGGTGCGAGCGCCTTCGGGGCGGCCGGGCGGCGCTCATTCGACGACGATCCCCGCTTCCTTGATGACCTTGCCGAAGCGGCTGTTGTGGTCGGCCACCAGGCGGCTGAGGGCCGCCGGCTCGCCGCCGGCCGGTATCAGCGCCAGCGCCTTCATGCGCTCCGCCACGTCGGGCATGCGGATGATCTCGTTCAGATGGCCGTTGAGCAGCTTGACCACCGCGTCCGGCATGCCGCGCGGCCCCATGAAGCCCTGCCAGGCACCGACCTCGACCCCTTTCACGCCCACCTCGGCCAGGGTCGGCACCGCAGGCTGCAGCGGCGAGCGCTGCGGGTCGGCCACGGCGATGTTGACCAGCTGGCCCTTGGCCAGGTATTGCGCCACCGGCCCCAGCGTGGTGTACATGGCCGTGATGTGGCCGGCCACCAGGTCGACGATCGCCGGGCCGCTGCCGCGGTACGGCACCTGCGCCAGCTTGACGCCGGCCGCGCCGTTGAACATCTCGCCCAGGATGTGCATGGGCGAGCCCGTGCCCGGCGTGGCGTAGTTGGCCACCTTGCCGGCCTGCACCGCGGCCAGGAAGTCCTTCATGCTGCGGATGCCCGTGGCGGCGTTGACCACCAGGAAGAGCGACTGCGTGCCGGCCAGGAAGACCGGCGTGAAATCCTTGACCGGGTCGTAGACGGCGCCGGTGCCGGGCTTGAGCACCAGGGGCGCGGTGGCCATGGTGTTGGGCGTGAACAGCAGCGTGTGGCCGTCGGGCGCGGCCTTGGCGACGAAGGCGTTGCCGATGGTGCCGCTGGCGCCGGTCTTGTTGTCCACCACCACCGGCTGGCCGAGGCGGGTGGACAGCTTTTCGGCGAAGACGCGCGCCAGCGCATCGGTGTCGCCGCCCGGCGGGAACGACACCACGATGTTGACCGGGCGGCTGGGATAGTGGGCCTGCGCGAACGCGGTGCGGGTGGAAGCGAGCAGCAGGCCCGCAGGGCCGGCAATGACCAGTTGACGTCGATTCATCATGATTACTCCAGGGGTTGCAATGATGTTCAGAGCCCGGGCGCGTTCCGCTCGCGCACCCAGAGCAGCAGGCCGCACAGCAGCACCACCACCTGGGTGCCGATGAGTGCCGCGAAGCCGGCGAAGAAGCCGGCGCCGGTGCTGCTGCCGGCGCCGCCGCTCACGGCGGTGATCACCGCGCCCATGATGGCCGGCATGAAGCCCGCCACCAGGCTGCCCACGCCGTTGACCACGCCGTAGGCGCTGGCCACGTGCTCGGGCTGCGCGCAGTACTGCACCGTGCTGGGGTAGGCCGGGCTCATCAGGCCCCAGCACAGGCTGGCCGCCACCAGGCTGTAGGCGGCGCCGTAGGGGTTGGTGAACTCGATGGCCGCCAGCACCGCCAGCGCCACGCCGATGCTGCACACCACGAACATCAGCGGCACCTGGCGGCGCGGGATGCGGTCGATGATCGCGCCGCCCAGGAACACGCCCAGCACCGTGGCGTACTGCGGCAGCGAGGCCAGCCAGCCCATCTCGCGCATGGAGAAGCCGCGCGCCTCCTTCAGGTAGGCCGGCAGCCAGCTGCTGGCGCCCCACAGGTAGGACAGGAAGGCCGCCGTCATCACCGTGAGCAGCACCAGGTAGCGCGTCTTGAGCGCGCCGGCCACGATGCGGCCCACCTGGACGAGCGGCGGCACGGGCGCGGCGGCCCTGTCCGCGCCCTGCGCGGGCGCAGTCCTGGGCATGGCGACGAAGGCCAGCACCAGCGGAATGCCCACCACGATGTTGATGATGCCCAGCACGTGGAAGGAGGTCTGCCAGTCGTGCCCCGCCACCAGGTAGCCGATGAAGGGGTAGCCGATGGCCAGCCCCAGCCCCGTGCCCATGTTGACGAAGGCATTGGGCTTGCCGTTCTCGCGGGTGGCGAAGTAGGCCTTGATGTAGTGGCCGGCGAGCGAGAACAGCGGCCCCTCGGCCACGCCCAGCAGCACGCGCGAGGCCACCAGCAGCTCGAAGCTGTGGAAGTGCGGCGAGAAGAAGGTCACCACGCCCCACAGCACCAACCCCGCCAGCAGGCTGCGGCGCACGCCCAGCAGGGTGGAGCAGAAGGGCGTCAGCACGATGGCCGACACGCCGTAGCCGACCAGGAAGGCCGTGGTCAGCAGGCCCTGGCTGACGCGGTCGCCACGGCCGATGCCCATGTGGTCCAGGAAGGCCGGATCGGTGATCAGCACCGCGATGTTGATGCGGTCGATGTACGAGATGGCGACGATCAGGAACAGCGTGATCACGCCATACCAGCGGAGGGTTCTGCTTTGCATTGCGATGGCCTGCCTGGGTCAGTGGATGAACGCGGCGCCGGTCGGCAGAAATGCCGCGGGCCCACCTCGGCCCCGGAGGCGCCACGGCTCGGGGTGTTGGCCGGCAAGGTCATGCCCTGGGCGCCGCCGGCGAATGCGTGCCGCCGCCATCGTGTAGTTCCGCATCGCGATCTCCTGTGCCGTGAATGGCTTGTCGAGCGGTGCCTCAGACGTCGAGCACCAGCTTCTTGCCGGTGCAGCGCGAGACGCAGATCATCATGGTCTTGCCCGACTGGCGTTCGAGCTTGGTCAGGATGCCGTCGTGGTGCTCCAGCTCGCCGTCGAAGTCCAGCACCGGCGTCTCGCAGGCGCCGCACACGCCTTCCTTGCAGCTGTGGTCGGGGCTCAGGCCGGCGTCGATCAGGGCGTCGAGGATCGACTTGCCGGCGGGCACGTCCACCGTCTTGCCGGACTTCTCGCACACCACCTCGAAGCCATGCTGGTCTCCCGCCGGGGGCGCCGCCACCGCCGCGAAGCGCTCGATGTGCGCGTTGGTGTAGCCCAGTTGCTCGCAGGTCTTCTCGAAGGCGTCGAGCATCGGCGTGGGGCCGCAGCAGTAGTAGTGGCTGTCGGCGCCGCGCCCGGCCAGCAGCTTGGGCAGATCGGGCGGCGCGCCCTGCTCGTCGTCGAAGTGCCAGGTAACCCCGGCCGTCTTGCCGGCCAGCGCCTCGATGCGCTCGATGAAGGCGGCTTCCTTGCGGGTGCGCGCGCAATAGACCACCTCCACCGGCCGGCCCAGCGCGGCCAGGCGCTGGAGCATGCAGAAGATGGGGGTGACGCCGATGCCGCCGGAGACCAGCACGCTCTTGGGCGCGCCCTCGTGCAGCTCGAAGTTGTTGCGCGGCGCCGAGATGTCGATCACCTGCCCCACCCGCAGCTGCTGGTGCACGTAGCGCGATCCGCCGCGGCTCTTCTTGTCGTTGAGCACGCCGACCACGTAGCGGCCCGTGTCGCTGGACGGATTGCACAGCGAGTAGCTGCGCACCAGCCCGTTGCCCAGGTGCAGGTCGATGTGTGAGCCGGCCGCGAAGGGCGGGAACTCCACGCCCGGCGCCCCCGGGCGGAACTCGACGCTGACGATGCCGTCCGCCTCGTAGCGCATGGTGTGAACGAGGGCTTTGAGCGTAGGCGCGGTCATGGGCTTCTCTCCGGGGAGCGTGGATGGGGCGTCAGCTTCAGGCGGGCGCCTTCGCGGCGTCCATCTGGGCCTGCGCCAGGCCGCGCAGGTGGCGGCGCAGGCGCACGATGCCCAGGTCGTGCTGGTACAGGTTCTCGTGCTGGATGGCGTCGGCCGGCATCTGTTCGAGCATCACGCGGTCCTGCTCCAGCACGTGCCAGTGGCGCGCCTCCAGGCGGTTGCGGTAGAGGAAGCGCCAGGTGTCGCGCTGCCAGCCCGGCGCCAGCCTGCGCACGCGCCAGAAGAACACCGCCGTCAGGCGGGGCGAGATCGGCGTGCACATGCCGACGATGATGAAGTTGCCGCCGGGCCCTCCCGTCTTGGGGTAGGGGATTTCCAGCCTCATCCACTGGATGCCGGTGTCGGCGAACTCGGTCCAGTCGAAGTTGACGTTGCGCTGGCCTTCCTTCTCGAACACGAAGCCGTCGTCGGTGGGGCGCACGGCGAACTTGGCCGTGCTGTCGCCCTCGGCCATGGAGTGCGACTGCTTGTGCAGGAAGGTGCCGTGCATGGGGTCCATGACGTTGTCCAGCGCGTAGCGGTAGTCGCACTTCCACTCGATGTAGCACAGGAACGACGAGTAGGCGGCATCGTCCGACAGTTCGGCGGGCAGCCTGAGCGGCGGCGGCTCGTCGACCGGGGCGCTGGCGTTGTAGAGGAAGATGACGCCGGCCTGCTCGCGCACATGGAAGGCGCGCGTGGCCCGCTGGCCTTCGAGCTTGCAGCCCGGGCTGCCCGGCACGCGCGTGACGGTGCCGTCACAGCGCACTTCCACGCCGTGGTAGGGGCAGGACAAGCGGTCGCCCAGGATCACGCCCTGCGACAGCGGCGCGCCGCGGTGCGGGCAGCGGTCTTCGAGGGCGTGCACCGTGCCGTCATGGTCGCGCCACAGCACGATCCGGGTGCCAAGGCGGTCGATGGCGATCGGCTTTTCCTTGACGAAGCTGGACGGGCATGCCGGGTACCAGAGGTCTCTCAGGCCGGTCTCCAGCCATTGGTCGACGGCGTCTTGCTTTAGGGTGGTCATCGTGAGTCTCTCCTGTCTTGACTGCGGGCGCGGAACGGGTGTCAGCGACTCATCTCGGCCATCACGGGGCCGTAGTTGGCTTCGGTCCAGGGTTCGCCCGAAGGCGTGGTCGTACCCTGGCGGTTCAGGCTTTCCACCAGGCCGGCGAGGTCGTGCACACCCGCCGCGAAGGTGCGCTCGATGGCGTCGCCCAGCAGGTCCTCGTACAGCGTGGGCCTGCGCCGCTGCGCCTGCTTCGGCTGGAGATAGCGGTCGTGCGCCTGGCTGGGCTCGGGATGCAGGTCTTCGACGATTTGCAGCATCTGGATCATGCGTTCGGACATGGCAGGTCTCCTTGGTGATCGGGAATGAAAAGGGTCGGGCCGCGGTTCACTCGGCCTTGATTCGGCGGCTCTTGATGACGCCGGCCCACACGGCCGTCTCGTCCTGGATGTATTTGTCGAAGGCGGCGGGCGACATGGTGTTCTGCGCCATGCCCTGCGCCTTCAGGCGCGCCTGAACGTCGGGCTGCGCGAGAAAGTCGGCCGCGTCGCGCGCGAGTTGCGCCACCACCGCGGCCGGGGTGCCGGCCGGCGCCAGCATGCCGTACCAGGAGGTGACGTTCACGCCCTGGATGCCCTGCTCCGACAGCGTCGGGATGTCGGGCGCCACCGGGGTGCGCTGCGCCTCGGTGACACCCAGCGCCACCAGCTTGCCGCTCTGCAAGTGCGGCAGCGCGGCCGGCAGGTTGGTGAACATCAGCGGCACCACGCCGCCCAATACATCGTTGAGTGCCGGCGGCGTGCCCTTGTAGGCCACGTGCAGCAGGTCGGCGCCCGTGTGCTGCTTGAACAGCTCGCCGGCCAGGTGCAGGCCGCTGCCGATGCCCGGCGAGGCATATGACAGCGTGCCTGGCTTGGCCTTGGCCTGCGCGACCAGATCCTTGGCGCTCTTGATGCCGCTGGCCGGCGAAGTCACCAGCACGTTGGGCGCCTTGGTCAGCATGGTGACGGCCACGAAGTCCTTCTGGATGTCGAAGGGGAAGTTCGGCATCAGCGTGGGGTTGATCGTGAGGTTGCCGGCAGGGATCAGCAGCAGCGTGTGGCCGTCGGGCCTGGCGCGCTTGACCTTGTCCATGCCGATGTTGCCGGCCGCGCCGGGCGCGTTGTCCACCACGGCCGGCTGGCCGTAGCGCTTGGACAGTCCCTCGGCCATCACGCGCGCCAGCGTGTCCACCGGCCCGCCCGGCGGAAACGGCGAGACGACCGTGAACTTGTCGCTGCTCAGCAGCTTCGTCGCCTCGGGGTTGGCCTGGGGATTGCCCTGAGACAGCGCGGGCAGGGCCAGCGCGGCGAATGCGACAGCGACGAAAGTCTTGCGCGGCATGATGGGATCACCTCTTCTCGGTCAGGAACTTGCCGCCTGCCTCGGCGCCCTTCTGGCGGCGGGTGTGGCCGTCCAGGCCGCCGTCGACGGCCCATTCGGCGAACACCGTGGGGCCGGGCTCGAAGTCGCGCGGCTGCCAGTCGGCGGTCAGTTCGTCCTCGTCGGCGTAGTACTCGATCAGCCCGCCGGACGGGTTCTTGAAGTACCAGAAGTAGGCCGAGGACACGGGGTGCCGGCCCGGGCCGAGCTGGGTTTCCCAGCCGCAGCGCGAGAAATGCAGGCCGCCGCCGAAGACCTCGTGGATGTCGCGCACGGTGAAGGCCACGTGGTTGACGCCGCGCTTGCCCGTGGGCAGTTGCAGCAGGAACAGGTCGTGGTGGCCACCCTTGGGCGCGCAGCGCATGAAGGCGCCGCGATTCGGATAGCGGTCGGACGAGACGAAGCCCAGGCGGCTGGCATAGAAGGCTTCCACCGCCTTCACGTCAGCCACGAAGAAGACGACGTGGCCCACCTCGATGGGCGTGGCACGCTCGTAGACAGGCGCGGGGGCATTCACTCGGGGCCGGTCGGTCCAGGTATTCATCTGTGCGCTGCGGACTTCGGGCACGGCGTGCTTGCGCGTGACTTGCAGGCGCACAGCCAGGCCATTGGGATCGGCGCAGCCGATGCGGCGCGCGCCATCCACCGCCACGTCCATGAAACCGGGATCGTTGCGGATGGCGTCGGCGTAGCGGTCCAGGTCTGCCTCGCTTTCCACGGCCCAGACCACCTCGCGCAGCGTCGGGCCTTCCTCAATGGCCGGCGGCAGGCCGGCCTTGTCCATCGCGGCCACGATCACGCGGCAGCCGTTGAGGCACTCGAAGACGAGTTCGTCGGCGCTTTCGCTGACCAGGGACAGGCCCCAGTCCTGGAAAAAGCGGCGCGCGAGCAGCAGGTCGTCGGTGCCGTAGGTGATCTGGTCGATGCCGAGAACGCTCATGTCGGACTCCGGTCGAAAAATGTAGGTGCTGTCCGGCTCATGCGGCGGACAAGGGAGATGCTGCCCCGGCGCCGCGCGAGGCGTGCCAGCGCCACGTGATCCAGAGGCCGCCCAGGGCAGCGCCGATCTGCGAAATCACGAGCAGGGAGAACCCACCGGCCACGTGCTGCTTCATCATGCTGCCCATGGCCAGGGGCATGAACGCGGCGGCCATGTTTCCCACGCCATTGATGATCCCATAGGCGCTGCCCACGCTTTGCGCTGGCGACAATTGCTGCACGATGGATGGGATGGCTGCGCCCTGCAGGCTCCAGAACGCGCTGGCAGCCAGCAAGAACGCCAGCGTTTCCATGGTGGTGGTGGTCTGGATCAGGCAGGCGACCGATGCGGCGCACAGCAGGCCGAAGACCGTGAAGATCAGCGGCACGCGCCGGGCCGGCAGCATGTCGACGAACACGCCGCCCAACAGGTTGGCCGCGATGCCCACGATGAAGGGTAGCGAAGACATCCATCCCATCTGCCGGATCGACAGGCCCTTGTCGCTCACCAGGTAGGCCGGCAGCCAGGAGGTGCTACCCCATAGGTACGCCAGCGTGAAAATCTCCACCAGCAGCATGGCGCCCAGGTGCGGCATGCGCAGAGCGCCGCGAACCGTCTGCGCCAAACTCCGCGGGGTGGCCTTCACCCCGGACGCACCTGGCCGGGACGGATGCTGGTGCACGAAGAAATGGATCAGCGGCAGGCCGAACAGCAGATTGAGCGCCGCCAGCACATGGAAGGACGCATGCCAGCCATGGTGCTGCAGCAGCCAACTGACCAGCGGGAACCCTACCGCCAGCCCGAGCGAAACTCCCATGGAACTCACCGCGTTGGGCTTGCCGCGCTCCTGGGGCGAGAACCAATCGCTGACGTACATGGTCTTGAGCGAAAACAGCGGCCCCTCGCTGGCACCCAGCAGCGCCCGCACCACCAGCAGTGCGAACAGCGAGCCCATGAGCGGGGACAGGGCAGTCAGCGCCGCCCAGGCGCCCACGCTCAGCAGCAGCCCGCGGCGATAGCCCAGGAAACGCTCGTACACCGGCGTGAGCACCAGGGCCGCTATGCCGTAGCCGAACAGGAAGGTCGTCATGAGCGCACCCTGTCCAGCCCGGTCGCCTTCGATGCCGAAGGCCTTCAGGAAGTCGGCATCCACGATCAGCACCGAAACGGTGACCCGATCGACGTAGGCGATGACCACGGCCATCATCAGCGTAACGACGCCCCACCAGCGGCCGAGACCCTGTTTCATGATTGCGAACCTTTCATCCAATGCCCCGTCACGCTACCGGGTTGGCCCAGGGAATGGGCTGCTCGTTCGTGCCCCAGTACATGCTTTTCTGCTCCATGTACTGGAAGATGCCCTCGCGCCCCTTCTCGCGGCCCAGGCCCGAGTCGCGCCAGCCGCCGAAGGGCGTGGAGACGGAGAACTGCTTGTAGGTGTTGACCCATACGGTGCCGGCCTGCACCGCGCGGCCGAGCTTCCAGGCGCGCTTGAAGTCGCGGCTCCACACGCCAGCGGCCAGCGCATAGACGCTGTCGTTGGCCTGTGCGATCAGCTCTTCCTCTGTGTCGAAGGGCATCGCCACCAGCACCGGGCCGAAGATTTCTTCCTGCGTGATGCGGGCGCTGTTCGTCAGCCCTTCCAGGATGGTGGGCGTGTAGAAGTAGCCCTTGTCGAACCCGGCGCCTTGCGGACGCACGCCGCCGGTGCGGATGCGGCCGCCCTCGTCCACGCCAAGCTGCACGTAGCGCTCGATGCCCTCGCGGTGCTTGGCGGTGATCAGCGGGCCCATCTGCGTGCGCTCGCTGGCGGGGTCGCCCACGCGCAGGTTCTTGGCCGCCTCGGCCACGCGCGTGACGAACTCGTCGTAGATGCCGCGCGCCACGAACAGGCGCGAGCCGGCGATGCACGACTCGCCCGAGCTGCTGAAGATGCCGTAGAGCACGCCGTTGACGGCGTGGTCGAGGTCGGCGTCTTCCAGCACCATGGTGGGCGATTTGCCGCCCAGCTCCAGCGAGACCGGCATCATCTTGTCGGCCGCGATGTGGGCGATGTGCTTGCCGGTGGTGGTGCCGCCGGTGAAGGAGACGCGCTTGACCAGCGGGTGCTTGGTGATGGCGTCGCCGATCACCGAGCCCTTGCCCGGCAGCACGCTGACGATGCCCTTGGGCACACCGGCCTCTTCGCAGATCTTCGCCAGTTCCAGCGCCATCAGCGGCGTCACCTCGGCGGGCTTGACCACCACGGCGTTGCCCGCTGCCAAGGCGGGCGCCAGCTTCTGCGCCTCGCTGGCGATGGGCGAGTTCCACGGCGTGATCGCGGCGACGACGCCCATCGGCTCGTGCACGCTCATCGTCACGTAGGCGCCGCGCGAGGGCGTGATGGCGTCTTCCAGCGTCTCCAGCGCGGCGGCGAAGAACTGGAAAGTGGCGGCCGCGCTGGCGACCAGCGCGCGCGTCTCGTTGATCGGCTTGCCGTTGTCCAGGCGCTGTTTCTGCGCCAGTTCCTCGCCGCGTTCGCGGATGAGGGCGGCCACGCGGTGCAGCACGGCCGCGCGCACATGCGGCAGCATCTGCGCCCAGCCGCTGGTGCGGAAGGCGTGGTCGGCGCGCGCGATGGCCTCCTCCACGTCGGCCGGGCTGGCGGCCTTCACGCGCGCGATCGGCTCGCCGGTGGCGGGGTACAGGCTTTCGTACACGTCGCCGCCGCCCAGGCGCCATTCGCCGGCCACGTTGATGGGAAGCAGTTCAAGCTGGGACATCGTGGGTTCTCTCGTTCGTGGGATCAGATGACAAGCGGCGCGACACGGCCACGCAAGGCCCGTGCCGCGCTGTAGACCGTCAGCGCCGAAGTCTTGGGATTGGCGGCCAGCGCCTGGTTGCGCATGGTCAGCTCGAAGCGGCCGAAGGCGCCGGACGCCTCGACCTGGTGCACGTTCTCGCTCACGCCGGGATCGGCGATCAGGCGCACCGTGGTGCGGTCCAGCCCCAGGCCGGCCAGCGAGACGGTGGCCGCCACGTTGGCGTTCTTGGGGTAGAGGCGCGCGGCCTCGCGCGCGCTGCCTTCGAAGATCACCGTCTCGGCCGTCAGCGCGGCCAGGTCGCGGCCTTCCTCGGCGGGCGTGCCGGTCCAGGCATGGGGCGGCTTGCGGCCGGTGTAGCGCACCGTCTCCAGCCCGCCGATGCGCGCGGCGGCCAGTGCGTCGATGGCGCCGATGGCGCCGGCGATCAGTTGCGCTTGCGTCCCGCCTTCGCGGGCGGAGGCTTCCAACTGCTCTGGCAAGCCCGGCGCCGACAGCGCACCGACCGAAGCCACGATGGCCGGCACGCCGCGCCGCAGGGCGGGCAGCACGTGCTGCTCGATGGCCGCGTGGCCGGCGGCCTCGATCACCAGGTCGATGCCCTCGGCGGGCACGGCCCGCGTCACTTGCGCGCCGGGCGCCAGGCGCTGCGCCACGGCCTGCGCGGCGGCCGCGCCCTCGGCCGGCACGACGATGGCGCCGGCCTGAAGGCCCGCATCGTCCTTCACCAGTTCCAGCAGCGCGGTGCCGATGGCGCCGCAGCCGATCAGAGCGAATCGCACAGTCATGGCGTCCTCACGCGGCCGGCGTGGCCGGCACCTGGTCCAGCTTGTTGACCGGCGGGCCGGAGAACGCCGTCTTGAAGCTGCCGATGGCGCGCATGTCGATCTCCAGCAGGAAGGGGCCTTTCTTCGCCATCGCCGCGCCCAGCACGCCGGGCAGCGCGTCCAGGCTCTGCACGCGGGCGTGCGGCAGCTTGATCGAGGCGCAGAGCTGCGCATAGTCCGGCGTGTGCAGTTCCACGTAGCAGCGGCGGCCGCCGTAGGAGGCGTCCTGGATGTTCTGGATCACGCCATAGCGCTGGTCGTTCATCAGCACGATCAGGGCGTCGCAGTCCTCCTGCACCAGCGTGGCGAGTTCGCCCAGGTTCAGGATGAAGCCGCCGTCGCCCGCCAGGCCCAGCGTCTTGCGGCCCGAGCCGCTCTCCGCCGCGCCCACCGCCGCGCCGATGGCCATCGGCATGCCCATGCCGATGCCGCCGCCCGTGGCGTGCACGCCCGCGTTGGCCTCGAAGAAGCGCAGCTCGCGGTTGCCCCAGGTACTGTTCGACACGGTGACGTCGCGCACCCAGTTGAAGTTGCGGCCGGCCGCCTGCTGCAACTGCTGCACCAGCGCACCGTACGGGCCCAGGCCGTCGCGCAGGGTGGCGACCACCTCGTCGTGGGTCTTGCGCAGGTCAGTCAGCAGTTCAGGGTCGGCCTGGTAGCCACGCTTTTCCAGGCGATCGGCCAGGCCGGCCAGCACCAGGGCCGAATCGCCGCAGACGAAGCCATCGTCGGCATAGCAGCGGCCGGATTGCGCGGCGTCCACGTCCACGCGGTAAAGCGGGCGCGGCAGCTTCAGCTCGTACTTCAGCGTCTCGTTGCTGCGCAGGCGCGTGCCCACGGCCAGCATGGCATCGCAGCGCTCGTAAAAGGCTTCGACAGGCTTGTGGATGTTGTAGGCCCCCAGCGAGGCCGGGTCATCCTCGGCCACGATGCCGCGCCCCTGCACGGTGGTGACGATGCCGAAGCCCAGAGCCTTCAGGCGCCGCACCTGCGCACCGGCATGGCGCGCACCGCCGCCCAGCCACAGCAGCGGGCGTTTGGCCTTCGCCAGTTGTTCGGCCAGCGCGTCCAGCGCGGCCTCGCTCGGCGCCGCCACGGCGATGGGCAGCGGCGAGAGGTCGGCCGGCATGTCGATCACCGATTGCTGGATGTCGATGGGAATCTCCACGCTCACCGGGCCGGTGGGCGCGGTCAGCGCGGCCTGCACGGCGGCCTTGAGCGTGGACAGGCAGGTCTCGGCGCTGCGCACGCGGAAGGCGGCCTTGGAAACGGCGCCCAGCATCGTGAGCTGGTCCGGCGCCTCGTGGATGTACGAAAGCTTCTGGTCCAGGTACTGGGTCTCGATCTGGCCCGTGATGTGCAGCAGCGGCGTGCCGGCGGTATAGGCCTCCACCAGGCTGCCGGCGATGTTGCCGGCGGCCGGGCCGGTGCTGGTGATGCACACGCCCAGGCTGGAGGTGGAGCGGGCATAGGCGTCGGCCATGTTGCCGGCGCCGGCCTCGCCGCGCGCCATCACGAAGCGCGTCTTGCCGCGCTGCGCGAAGGCATCCAGGATCGGCATGTTGTGGATCGAGATCACGCCAAAGGCGGCCTTCACGCCGCACTGCTCGAGGAAGGCGGCCACGACGGCGCCGACGGTCACTTGCTGTTTGGAGGTCATGGGGTTCCTGAGGGTTGCTGGTTTTTTGGGGGGCGGCCGTCAAATGCCGCGCGAGTGGCCGCCGGAGACGTCGATGTGGCTGCCGCTCGTGTAGGAGGCGAACGGCGAGACGAGGAAAGTGAGCGCGCGCGCGGCTTCGACGGGAAGGCCGAGCCGGCCCAGCGGGATGTGTTTCTGCACGGCCAGCTCGGCGCTCCAGGCAGTCCAGTCCTGGGACTTGTCCTCGCGCGCCTCGAAGCGGCGGCGCCACTGGCCCGACTCGACCAGGCCGATCAGGATGCCGTTGACGCGCACGCCCTGCGGCGCGAACTCCGTGGCCAGCGAGCGCACCAGGTTCAGGATGCCGGCGCGCGCCGCCGAGGTGGCGACCATGTGCGGCTCGGGCTGGCGCGCCAGCAGCGAATTGGCGCAAGCGATGGCCGCATCCCCCAGGCGCAGGCGCTCGGCCGCGAGCTGCGGCAGGAAGGCGCGCGTGGGATGGATGATGGAGAAGAACTTGAGCCTGAGCTCGTCCATCCAGGCCTGATCGTCGGTGTTCGCGAAGGTGGACACGCGCCCCTGCCCTGCGTTGTTGACCAGCATGGCGGCCGGCCCCAGCGCGGCCTGGCTGGCGGCGGCGAAGGCCTTGACGGACTCGGCATCCAGCACGTCGCAGGGGTGGGCGAACAGCTTGGCCTGCGGGAACCGCGCACGCAGCTGCGCCACCGCGCCGTCCAGGCGCTCGGCATTGCGCCCGCACAGGGCCACGGCGGCGCCGGCCGACAGCAGCACCTCGACCGTGGCCAGGCCGATGCCTGAGGAACCGCCGGTCACCACGGCCGTGCGGCCGGCCAGGGCGTCGGGCGCAAGAAAAAGAGAAGCCGCCATCATGTGCTCCAACCGCCGCGCAGCGGCACCACGTTGCGGCCGCTGGCCGCGGGCGCGTAGTTCAGCAGCGCCGACAGCTCGTCGGCCGTTTCGCGCACCTGCGAGACCAGCGTGCCGATCTGGTCGTCCTGGATGCGGCCGGTGTTCATGGTCATGCCCAGGGCCGCCACCACGCGACCCGTGTCGTCGCGCACCGGCGCGGCGATGGTGGAGATGTTGGGCTCGAAGTAGCCCTGGCTCAGCACGTGGCCGCGCTGGCGCTGGGCCTGCACCACGTCGAACAGCTCGACCGCCGTGCGCGGCGTGCTCGACGAGAAAGCTTCCAGGCGCTCCTCCGGGTACAGCCGCCGCAGTTCGGGCAGGCTCAGGTCGCCCAGCAGCACGTGGCCGAGGACCGTCGCGTGCGCCGGCAGCCGCGTGCCGACGTTGACCGCGCTGACGAAAGGCGACGGCGGCGACACGCGCGCCACGTAGACGATCGAGCGGCCATCGCGCACCACCAGGTTGCACGGCTGCTGCGTCTGCTCGCTCAGCCGCTCCAGCAGCGGCAGGCCCAGCTCGTTGAGCGGCAGTGACGCGAGGTACTCGAAGCCCAGGCGCAGCACGGCCAGGCCCAGGCCGTACTCGCGCCCGCCTTCGGCGCGCTCGATGAAACCCATGCTCTCCAGCGTGCTGAGCAGGCGGAACACCGTCGAGCGCGGCAGCTTGAAACGGCGCGCCAGCTCGGGCGCGCTGAGCGTGCGGTTCTCGCGGCTGAACTCGCACAGCACGCGCAGGCCGCGCTCCAGCGCGGGCACGTTGTAGCGGTCCGCGCCATCGTCCACCGGTTCGCTCGCTTCGGGAAGGGTTTCTTCGCTCATGGCTTCCTCGTCGAAGTCTTCGTTCTTCACGGCTTCATCCGTCTACGCTGTGCAGCACCCGGCCCAGCAGCGCAGCGACGGCCTCGGGCCGCTCCACGTAGCAGGCATGGCCGGCGTCGGCGATCGATTCCAGCACCACGCCGCAGTGCTGTGCCACCTCGGTACAGCCGGCCGGCGGCGTGACCACGTCGAGCGCGCCGCAGGCTACGGTGACGGGCACGGGCGCCGGCAGGTCGGCCAGCAGGTCGCCACCGCACAGCAGCTCGATGGCCTGGCGGTAGCCCCGCTCGTGCAGGCGCGTCATGTTCCAGCGCACCCACTGGCGCGCCAGCGGCGAGGCGTGCTCGGACACCAGCCGCGCCGATCGCCGCGCGGCCATGCCCGCGATGCCCAGCTCGTTGAGCGAGGCCATGCGCTCGGCATGCACCCGCGCGCGCTCGGTCTCGCGGCCCGGCGCGCCGTAGCCCTGCGCGGGGCTGATCAGCACCAGCGCCGCGATGCGGCTGTCCACCCGCGCCGCCGGCGCCGCCATCAGCGCGCCCAGCGAATGCCCCACCAGCACGCAGCGCGCGATGCCCAGCGCATCGAGCAGTTCACGCAGGCGCTGCGCGTAGTCGGTGCCACGCGGCGCGTCCACCGCCAGCGGGGTCGATTCACCGTAGCCCGGCGCATCCCAGGCGATCAGCCGGGCGCGCGGCGCCAGGGCCTGCGCGACCTCCAGCCAGGAGGCCGAACCGGAGCCGATGCCGTGCAGACAAACCAATGGCAAGTCGCTCCCGCCTCCGCATTCGCGCACCGACACCTGCACGCCCTCGCCCACCGCGACCCCGCGCGCGGGAAAGCGGGCGCCCAGGCGCACGACCTCGCTCTCGGGCAATGCGGACGGCAGCGCGTCGGCCATGGTGCAACCACTCAGGCGCCGGTGCTCGATGCGTCCGCTGCGACCAGGTCACGCTTGATCTTGGCCAGCGGGTGATCCGCGGGATAGGTCGGCGTGATGGGCTTCTGGGCGCCCAGCATCACGCACATCAGCGCGTCCTCGTCGCCGATGTTGATCTCCTCCCGGTACACGCCCGGCGGCACCGAGACCAGGTCGCGGTCGGTCAGCACGGTCTCGTAGCGCTCGCCCTCGGGCGTGGTGATCACCAGCTTGAGCTTGCCGCGCATGACGAAGAACACTTCTTCCACGTCGGTATGGATGTGCGGCGGACCTTCGTGGCCGGCCGGGATCACCATGGTGGAGAAGGTGAAGTTCTGCGAGGGCACGGTGTTCACATCGCTGGCCACGCCGGTGCCGCCGGTGCCCACGTAGCGCATCTGCGCACGGCGGAACTTGGGGTCGTAGTCGGCCTGGAACTTCAGCGCGTTCCAGTCGTACTTTCGGGTGGCGTAGCGCGCGATGCGCGTGTTCATCCAGCTTTCGAGGCTGGCGCCCGCGGGGCGGTCCCAGGTCTTGTCGCTCATGGGGGAATCTCCTTGAAGTGGCTCGGGAAAAAGTCAGTGCATCACGAAGCCGCCGTTGACGGCGAGCAGTTGGCCCGTCACGAAGCGCGACAGGCCCGACAGGGCGAACAGCACCGCGCCGCAGACGTCGGCCGCCTGCTGCTCTCGCGGCAGCGCGCGGCCTTCGAGGTACTTGTCATGGCGCGCCTGGGGCACGTATTCGGTGGCCTCCACCAGCGTGAGGCCCGGCGCCACCGCGTTCACGGTGATGGCGTCGCCGCCCCATTCGCGCGAGAGCGAACGCGTCATCGAAATGACGGCTCCCTTGCTCGCGGCATAGGCCAGCAGGTTGGGCGCGCCCCACAGCGCTGTGTCGGAGGCCAGATTGACGATGGCGCCGCGTCCGCTGGCGGCCAGCGCGGCATGGCAGGCGCGGCTCATGAGCCAGGTGCCGCGCACGTTGACGTCCATCACGCGGTCCCACACGTCGATCTGGAGTTCGTGGGCGTCCTTGCCGCCGGAGTTGGTGATGGCGGCGTTGTTGACCAGCCCGTCCAGCCCGCCCAGCAGGCGTGCGGCCTCGGCGGCGCAGGCTTCGACGGAAGTGGCGTCGCACAGGTCCAGCGCCAGCGCCTGCACGTCGAAACCCCGCCCGCGCAGCGCCTCGGCTTCGGTGGCGGCGAGATCGGCCAGCACGTCGGCGATGACCACGCGCCCGCCCGCCCTGGCGATGGACCGGGCGAAAGCCAGGCCCAGCCCGCGCGCCGCGCCCGTGACCAGCACGCGCCGCCCTTGCAGCATGCCCGGCGGCACCTCGGCCAGCAGCTTCTGCAGACTGGCGGCGTCGACCTGACCCGTGGCTTCACTCATGGCGCTTCCCCTTTCGGCCTTCGCGTTCAATCGGCCTGGATGCCGAGTTCCTTGATCACGCGCGTGAAGCGCTCCAGATCGTCGATGGTGGTCTTGCCCAGCACCTCGGGCGCGCCGCCCAGGGGCAGCACGCCCAGCGTCTTCATCTTCTCGCTCACCTCGGGCATGCGGATGATCTCGTTCAGGTGCGTGTTGAGCGTCTTCACGATTTCGGGCGGCAGACCCTTGGGGCCGTACAGCCCGTTCCAGGCGCTGACCTCGACGCCCCTGTAGCCCAGCTCGGCCAGCGTCGGCACCGCGGGCGCGAGCGGCGAGCGCACGGCCTGCGCCACGCCCAGCAGGCGCAGCCTGCCATCCTTGAGGTAAGGCTCGACGGGGCCGTAGGTCATCCAGCTCAGCGGCACGTGGCCGCCCGCCAGGTCGGTGAGCACCGGCGCCACGCCGCGGTAGGGCACGTGGCGGAAGTTGGCGCCGGCGGTCTTGTTGAACATCTCGCCCAGCACATGCATCGGCGAGCCGGTGCCGGGGCTGCCGTAGGCCAGCGCGCTGCCTTTGGATTCGGCCATGACGGCCTTGAGCGTGGTGGACTTGGTGCCGGGGCCGCTCACGATGAACAGCGGCTGCGTGCCCGCCTGGATGATGGGCGTGAAACCGCGCACGTCATAGCCGGTCGAGGGGCTGGTCTTGAGCACCAGCTGCGCCATCGTGAAGGTGCTGGGCGCCATCAGCAGCGTATAGCCGTCGGGCGCGGCCTTGCCCACGTAGCCGCTGCCGATCACGCCGCTGGCGCCGGGCTTGTTGTCCACCACCACAGGCTGGCCCAGGCGGGGAGCCAGCTTCTCGGCGAACACGCGCGCCAGCGCGTCGGTGTCGCCACCGGCCGGATAGGCCACGACGATGGTGATGGGCTTGGCAGGCCAGCCCTGCGCCATGGCGGCGGCCGCGCCGACCAACAGGCCACCCACCAGGCATTTCCCTATCCAACGCTTCACCATCGCGAGTCTCTTTATTTCATTAGTGGAACATTGATTTATTCTTGGAACAACTGCGCAAGAATACGCGATTAATCCACTTCCAATATAGGTGTTAACCCTGATATCTGATGCCATTTTGTTTCATCCTGGGATCGTTGATTCGTTGACGCGACAACATGAAGCAAGCATCATTCGTGCCAGACTCCAGCCTTGGAGGGGATAGCGCGCGCAACCGCGGAGCGGCGCCGGCACCACGCAGGAGCGCACTGCGCGGCGGGCAGGGGAGGACGGATCGATGAACGCGCCGCGCAGCAGGCAGCGCGCGCGGCGCCCACGCCGAGGGCGCCAAGGTGTCGTCAGCGGATCGCCCGCATTGAAGGCGCGGCGCCCGCGACGCGGCGCACGCGCTATGCGACGCCCAGTTCGCGCAGCACTTGCCGAGCGGTCAGCACCGGCGGCGGCTCGGGCCAACCGCCGTCCAGCAGTTGCACCATCTTCGCGTTGCGCGGCGCCTGAACGCCGTGACGCCGGGCCAGGCGCACCACTTCGCCGCACAGCGCGTCCACCTCGGTGCGGCGCCCCAGGGCCAGGTCGTCGGCCGTGCTGGAGCGCGCCTTGGCGTCCATGGTCAGCATGCGCCGCGCGACGATGCGGAACAGCCAGTCGGGCAGGCGCAACACGCGCACCATCCTGGCCTGCGGCAGGGCGCCGAAGGGCGCGGGCTGGATGCCGGCGGCGGCCAGCACCTGCAGGCCCTCCTCCATCAGCGCGGCGAAGCAGCGGCGCCAGCCGGCGTGCATGAACTCGTCGCGCAGGCTCAGGCGCGACAGCGCGTTGACCGGGTTGTTGAGGTTGATGAGCAGCTTGCCCCACTGCACCGCGCGGATGTCGGGCACCAGCGCCAGCGGCACGCCAGCAGCGGCGAAGACCGGCACCCAGGGCGCCAGCGCCGCGTCCTGCGGCGCGGCCAGCCGGCCGCCCGTGCCGCGATGCCAGGCGCCGGGCGCCACCTCGGCGACGTTGAAGGGCACCATGCCGGGCAGCACGCGCAGGGCCGGCGCCGCCTGCTGCGCCACCTCGGCATTGCCGACGCCGTTCTGCAACGACAGCACGGGCGTGCCGGCCGGCAGCGCCGCCGCCAGTTGGCCAGCCGCCTCGGCGGTGGCCGCGCTCTTGACGCACAGCAGCACCAGCGCCGGCCGCGCCCCGGCGGGCACCGCCTCGGTCAGCGCGAGCCGCGCCGCCGGCACCACGCGGCGCGCGCCGTCGCGGTCGGTCAGCGTGAGGCCGTCCGCGGCCAGCGCGCCCAGCACGCGCGGGCGGCCGACGAAGGTGACCGGCACGCCCGCCGCCGCCAGGCAGCCGCCGACGTAGCAGCCCACGGCCCCGGCGCCCATCACCAGCACGGGGCCGGGGGCGTCCGGCGGGCGGTCAGCGGGATTCATGGTCGAATTGGCCTCCAGCGCTTATGGGGCAAGCGCTGGCAGCTATCAAAAAGTGAGAATAGAAGCCGTCACACCCGCTCGGCCACCCAGCCCTGAACCGAAGCCAACGCCTTGGGCAGGCCCGAAGCATCGGTGCCGCCGGCCATCGCCATGTCGGCCTTGCCCCCGCCCTTGCCGCCCACCTGCTGGGCGACGAAGTTGACCAGCTCGCCGGCCTTCAGCTTGCCCACCGCGTCGGGCGTGACGCCGGCGGCCAGCTGCACCTTGGCGCCATCGACGGCGGCCAGCACGATGGCGGCGGACTTGAGCTTGTCCTTGAGCTTGTCCAGCGTCTCGCGCAGGGTCTTGGCGTCGGCGCCGTCGAGCTTGGCGGCCAGCACCTTCAGGCCACCCACGTCGACGGCCTGGCCGGCCAGTTCGTCGCCCTGGCTGGAGGCCAGCTTGCCCTTCAGCTGCGCGACTTCCTTCTCCAGCGCTCTCACCTGCTCCAGCATCTGGCCCAGGCGCGCGGGCACTTCGGCCTCGGGGGCGCGCAGGGTGGCGGCCACGCTGTGCAGGCTGGCTTCCAGCCCCTGCAGGTAGGCCAGCGCGTTCTCGCCCGTCACCGCCTCCACGCGGCGCACGCCGGCGGCCACGCCGCTTTCGCTGACGATCTTGAACAGGCCGATGTCGCCCGTGCGCTGCACGTGCGTGCCGCCGCACAGCTCGCGGCTGGCGCCGATGTCGAGCACGCGCACGGTGTCGCCGTACTTCTCGCCGAACAGCATCATGGCGCCGGTCTTCTGCGCGCTCTCGATGTCCATCACGCGCGCCTGGGTGGCGGCGTTGGCGAGGATCTCGGCGTTGACGCGGCGCTCGATCTCGGCCACCTGCTGCGGCGTGACGGGCGCGTTGTGCGCGAAGTCGAAGCGCGTCTTCTCGGCATCGACCAGGCTGCCCTTCTGCTGCACGTGCGCGCCCAGCACCTCGCGCAGCGCCTTGTGCATCAGGTGCGTGACGCTGTGGTTGCGCATGGTGGCGGCGCGGCGTTCGACATCCACGCGCGCATCGACCGCATCACCGACGCGCAGCGTGCCCTGCTGCACCACGCCGTGGTGGCCATACACGTCGGCGCGGATCTTCTGCGTGTCCTCGACGCCGAACGCCACACCCTCGGCGGCCAGCACGCCGGCATCGCCCACCTGGCCGCCGCTTTCGGCGTAGAAGGGCGTGGCGTCCAGCACGACGATGCCGGACTGGCCTTCGTTCAGGGCGCTGACGCTCGTGCCGTCCGCGTACAGCGCCACCACCTTGCTGGCGTGGCGCAACTCGTCATAGCCGGTGAACACGTTGGCCGCGCCGCCGTAGTCCACCTGCTTGTCCATCTTGAACTTGCCCGCCGCGCGGCCGGCGGCCTTCTGCGCGGCCATGGCCTCGTCGAAGCCGGCCACATCGACGGTGACGCCACGCTCGCGGCACACGTCCTGCGTCAGATCCAGCGGGAAGCCGTAGGTGTCGTGCAGCTTGAAGGCGACGTGGCCCGGCAGCTCCTTGCGGCCGGCGATCAGCGCGTCGTCGAGGATCTCCATGCCGTTGGCCAGGGTCTCGAAGAAGCGCTCTTCCTCGGCCTTCAGGACGGCTTCCACCCGCTGGCCTTCGGCTTGCAGGCGCGGGTAGGCCGCGCCCATCAACTCGACCAGGGTGGGCACCAGCTTGTGGAAGAACGGCGCCTTGCAGCCCAGCTTGTAGCCGTGGCGGATGGCGCGGCGGATGATGCGGCGCTGCACGTAGCCGCGCCCTTCGTTGCCGGGGATCACGCCGTCGCTCACCAGGAACGACGTGGCGCGGATGTGGTCGGCGATGACCTTGAGCGAGGGGTTGGCGAGGTCGCTGGTGCCCGTCGCGCGCGCCGCCTCGGCGATCAGCTTCTGGAACAGGTCGATCTCGTAGTTGCTGTGCACGTGCTGGAGGATGGCGGCCAGGCGCTCCAGGCCCATGCCGGTGTCGACACAGGGCGCGGGCAGCTTCTCGACGCTGCCGTCCTCCTTCATGTCGAACTGCATGAACACGTGGTTCCAGATCTCGATGAAGCGGTCGCCGTCCTCGTCGGGGCTGCCGGGCGGGCCGCCGGGGATGTGCGCGCCGTGGTCGTAGAAGATTTCCGAGCACGGGCCGCAGGGGCCGGTGTCGGCCATCATCCAGAAGTTGTCGGACTTGTACTTGCCGCCCTTGTTGTCGCCGATGCGGATCACGCGCTCGGGCGGCAGGCCGATGTCTTTCGTCCAGATGTCGTAGGCCTCGTCGTCGTCGATGTAGACGGTGGCCAGCAGCTTCTCGGCGGGCAGACCATAGACCTTCGTCAGCAGCTCCCAGCCCCATTGGATCGACTCTTTCTTGAAGTAGTCGCCGAAGGACCAGTTGCCCAGCATCTCGAAGAAGGTGTGGTGGCGCGCGGTGTAGCCCACGTTCTCCAGGTCGTTGTGCTTGCCGCCGGCGCGCAGGCAGGCCTGCACCGAGGCGGCGCGCACGTAGGGGCGCTTGTCGGTGCCGAGGAACACGTCCTTGAACTGCACCATGCCCGAGTTGGTGAACATCAGCGTCGGGTCGTTGCCCGGCACCAGCGGGCTGCTGGGCACCACGGTGTGGCCCTTGCCCTCGAAGAAGTCGAGGAAGCTCTTGCGGATATCCGCCACCGACATGGGGGTCTGCGATGATTTCATGGGTTTTCGGCCTTCAGCCCGCGTGGGGCAAGCGCCGCCAGCTACTGTAAAGATAGCGCTCTGCCGCCAGGGATGCGGCGCGAACGCAAAGCGGTCGATTTTATCTGGCCGGGGCATCCGCCGCATGGCCGCCAGCCCCGCGCCCGGGGCGCAGCACTGGTGAACAGATCACCAGGCGCGGCCGGCGGCTTACCACGCACGAGGGACGTGCGCCTGCGCGGCAGCGCCGAAACTCACCTCGCCCACCGCCGCCCCAGGCCACCACGCCATGAACCCGCCCGCCTCCATCGCCCCGCCCCTGGCCAACGCCGTGCCGCGCCGCATCGGCTGGCGGGCCTGGTACCTGCGAGGGCTGACCTGGGCCTTCATGCTGTTCACCACCGCGCGCCTGGTGGCCTACGCGCCCACCGTGTGGGCCATCGTGCTGAGCCGCGACTCCAGCCAGCACTCGCTGTGGACCTGGCTCACCTGGGTCGGTGCCAACGTCACCATGGCCGCCTGGCTGTACGAGCACAACGGCCAGCGCCTGGACAAGGCCATCGGCGTGAGCCTGGCCAACGCGGCGGCCTGTTTGCTGACGACGGTGGTGATCCTGTGGTACCGCTGAACAGGCCCGGCGCGCAGCCGTCGGCGGGCGCGCTCACGCCGGGAAGCGCCCCAGCGGGTGGTAGCGCAGCGGCCGCGGGCGCAGCTCCGAGCAGATGAGATCGACGCCACGCACGGTCCAGCGGATGGGTTGGCGCAGGGGCATGGGGCCGGTGGACAGGGCATGACGCAGCGTGGTCAGGTGCGGGCGGAAGCCCTGCGTGTCGGCGTACAGGCCGGCCCGCCGGGCGAGTTGGGCGGTGGCGCGGTGCAGCGCCGCCAGCGCGGCGCTGGGCGCGGGGCGCAGGACCACGATGAGGTCCTTGTCGGTGCGCCACGGCTCGGCCCGGTCCAGGACGATCTCGAACGGGTCGAAGCGCAGGGAGCGCAGGCTCTGGAGCCAGGCGCGTTCGCTCGACACGGACACCCGGTGGAAACATTGCAGTGTGAGGTGCAGGCGCTCGGGCACGGGATGCAGACGCCCCTGCGGCACGCCGGGCCAGTGGCGGCGCGCGGCGTCGATGGCGGCGAGGACCGCGGCGTCGGGGAACAGCCCGGTGAACAGGCGCCGGGGCGCGGCGGGCGTGGGCAGCTCGTCGAGGTCGAACAGGCTGGGAGGTGCATCTGCGGTGGTGGCAGGCATCAGTGGAAGTCCCGGCTGGCGATGCTGCCCGCCAGGCGGCCGAGCAGCGGCGTCAGGTCGTGCAGGCGGCGGGCGATGAGGTGGCGCACCTGGCCGCTGCCGGGCCGCCCCAAAGCGGCCAGCACCCCTTCGGGGGGCAACGGGCCATGCGAAGCAGGGAGGCGTGGGGGCCTGATGCTCTCGTCGCCGCCGTCGGCGCACTGCCACTCGCCTTCCACCGCCAGCAGTTCGGCGCGCAGCAGGGCGTTGCGCTGGGCTTCGCCCTCGCGCACGCTCTTCCAGACGATGACGTTGACGGGGCCGGTCTCGTCCTCCAGCGTGACGAAGATGGTGCCCTTGGCGGTGCCGGGCTGCTGGCGGCCGGTGACCAGGCCGCAGGCGATGGCGCGGCGGCCGTGCGGCAGCGCGGCCAGCTCGGCGCTGCTCTGCACGCCGCGCCGCGCCAGCCGCGCGCGCAGCAGCGCCAGCGGGTGGCGGCGCAGGGTCAGGCCGAGGGCGGCGTAGTCGTGCGCGATCTCCTCGCCCTCGGGGGCGGCGGGCAGCGTGAGCGGGGCTTCGTGGATGGGCGCGTCGTGCAGCAACGCGGGCGATGGCAGCAGGCCCGCGCCCTGCCATGCCTGCTGTCGGCGGTGGCCGGCCAGGCTGGCGAGGGCGTCGGCGGCGGCCAGGCGGTTCAACTCGCGCGTGCCCAATTCGGCGCGGCGCGCCAGGTCGTCCACGCTGGTGAACGGCGCCTGCGCGCGGGCCTGGGTGATACGTGCGGCGGCGGCCTCGCCCAAGCCCTTGACCAGGCGCAGACCCAGGCGCACAGCGGGGCGCGCGAGGTCGTTTGCTTCTGTTTTGGTAGCTGCCAGCGCTTGATGGATGGACGCTGGAGGCCGATTTGATTCAAGAAAATCGTGATCTGACCCCAATTTGGAAACCGATTCGGAAAGCGTGCAGTCCCAGTCGCTGGCGGTCACGTCGGGCGGCAGCACCTGCACGCCGTGGCGCTGCGCGTCGTGGATGAGCTGCGCGGGGCCGTAGAAGCCCATGGGCTGTGAATTGAGCATCGCGGCCAGGAAGGCTTCGGGCTCGTGGCACTTGAGCCAGCTGCTTTCGTAGGCGATCAGGGCGAAGCTGTAGGCATGGCTTTCGGGGAAGCCGTATTCGCCGAAGCCCAGGATCTGCTGGAAGATGCGGTCGGCGAAGTCGGCGCTGTAGCCGCGCTGGCGCAGGCCCTCCTTCAGCGGCGCCTCGAACTTGTGCACGCCGCCGCTGCGCTTCCAGGCGGCCATGGAGCGGCGCAGTTCGTCGGCCTCGCCGGGCGTGAAGCCGGCGGCGATGATGGCGATCTCCATCACCTGCTCCTGGAAGATGGGGATACCCAGCGTGCGCTTGAGCGCCTTGTCGAGCGCGGGCTCGGCGCCTGGCGGCTCGTGCGCCGAGCGCTCGCAGGCGTAGGTCTGCTCGCGCCGCCAGCGCTCGCGCGCCTTCAGGTACGGGTGCACCATGCCGCCGGTGATGGGGCCGGGCCGCACGATGGCGACCTGCACCACCAGGTCGTAGAACGTCGCGGGCTTGAGGCGCGGCAGCATGCTCATCTGCGCGCGGCTTTCGATCTGGAAGGTGCCGACGGTGTCGGCGCGCTGGATCATCTCGTAGGTGGCCTCGTCCTCGCGCGGGATGTCGGCGCGCCCGAAGGGCCGGCCGCGCCGCCGGCCCACCAGGTCGAGGCAGCGGCGCATGGCGGTGAGCATGCCCAGGGCCAGCACGTCCACCTTCAGCATGCCGAGGGCTTCGAGGTCGTCCTTGTCCCACTGGATGACCTGCCTCAGCGCGGGCCGAGGCGGCAGCCATTCAGTGAGGTCCGGCTGGCCCGCGCTGACAGCTGCCTGCGCTGGTCGATCCCCATGCTGCGCATGGGGCCCCTCGCCCCACGCTTCGGCACCTGGCATGGCCGCGGGCTCGACCGGCACCAGGCGGACCAACGGCGTCTCGGTCAGCACGAAGCCGCCGACGTGCTGGCTGAGGTGGCGCGGGCGGCCCTTGAGCTGCATCGCCATCTCCAGCCACAGGCGCGCCCGTGCCGGCGGCAGCGGCACGCCCAAGTCCACGGCCATCGCGCACAGCCGGGCCGACACCTCGCCGGCGTGCAGGCCGGCGTCGAACCACTGGTGGTCCTTGGCGAAGGCGTCCACCAGCCGCGCGTCGATATCCAGCGCGGCGCCGGCGTCACGCAGCGCGCTGCGGGCGCGCCAGGTGATGACGGTGGCCGCCAGCGCGGCGCGGTGGCGGCCGTACTTGCCGTAGATGTACTGGATGACCTCCTCGCGCCGCTCGTGCTCGAAATCGACGTCGATGTCGGGCGGCTCGTTCCTGCGCTCGCGGCTGATGAAGCGCGCCAGCAGCGGGTGCGAATGGCGCGGGTCGGCCTCGGTGATGCCGAGGCAGTAGCACACCACCGAGTTGGCGGCCGAGCCGCGGCCCTGGCACAGGATGCCCTGCGCGCGCGCCCAGCGCACGATGTCGTGCACGGTGAGGAAGAACATCTCGTACCGGCAGGCGGCGATCAGCGCCAGCTCCTGGTCGATCCACGCCTGGATGCGGGGCTCCACGCCGTCCGGGAAGCGCCAGGCCGCGCCCTCGCGCGTGAGCTGCGCCAGTGTCCCGGTGGGCGTCAGGCCCGCGCGCACCGACTCGCGCGGGTAGTGGTAGCGCACCGCCTCCAGCCTGAAGACGCAGCGCGCGGCGATGGGCAGCGTGGCGGCCAGCAGCTCGGACGGGTAGCGCTCGGCCAGGTGCTCGTGCGAGTGCAGGTGGCGCTCGGCGTTGGGTTGCAGGTCGAAGCCGCATGCGTGCACCGGCCGGCCCAGGCGGATGGCGCACAGCACGTCGTGCAGGCGCTTGCGGGCGCGCACGTGCATCTGCACGTCGCCGGCGGCGGCCAGCGGCAGGCCGCTGGCGGCGGACAGGTCGTGCAGCGCGGCCAGCCAGAGCGCGTCGTCGGCGTCGCCGTGCAGTTCGGCGAGCAGTGCGGATATCGAGCCAAAATGGCCTCCAGCGCTGATGGGACAAGCGCTGGCAGCTATGAAATCATGAGCAACCGGCGCCGCGCGCGCAGGCGCCCACAGCAGTTCGCAGCCGGGGAGCAGGGCCAGCGCCTGGGCCAGCGGCGGCAGGCGGTACTCGCCCTTGGGCGCGGCGGCGCGGCATTGGGTGATGAAGCCGCACAGGTCGCCCCAGCCGGCCAGGTCGCGCGCCAGTGCCACCAGCGTGCCTTGCTCAGCCGGCTCTCTCGCCGATCGGAAGCGGAATTCGCTGCCGTAGAGCAGCCGCATCGGCCCGGCCGCGCCGAGGGCGGCGCGGGCGGCGTGCAGCAGCGCCAGCTCTTCCTCGTCACCGGAGCGCGTGCCTTCCAGCTCGCTCAGCGCCTGCCAGGCGCGCACCACGCCAGCCACGGAGCATTCGTCGGTGATCGCCAGCGCCGCGTAGCCCAGCGCCCAGGCGCGACGCACCAGTTCCTCGGGGCTGCTGGCGCCGCGCTGGAAGCTGAAGTGCGTCAGGCAGTGCAGTTCCGCATAGAACATGCCCCCACGATCGCCCGCTGCGCGCGGTCCGCTGCCCCCCGAGGGGGCCCCGCCCGCCTGGGGGCGGCCCGGCGGCGGGCGGATCGCGCCTGAAGACGGGCGCAGGACGTGGACGGCGGCCGATGCGTGCATGGCTCACCCGTACAGGCCGTGCAGGAACCAGCGTGGCGTGGCATCGGGCAGCCGCACCGTGGGCCGCTCACGGAACACCCAGAGCAATTCGGCTGCCACCCCCTGAGCGATGAAGTAGTCACGAGAAACGGCTTCACTCCACCAACCCGCTTCGACGCGGCGCGGCGAAGTCAGCAGACGCAGCGCGGCGCCGCGATGGCAGGGCCGGCCGTCCCGCACGGCCAGGGGCTGCGGCTCGGGCAGCAGCCAGGTGGGCGCCAGCGCATCCGGCCATGGGAACAAGCCCCCACGCTCCCCCGCTTCGCATGCTGCGCTGCCCCCCAGGGGGGCGCTCGCCGCCTTCGGGCGGCCGGGCGGCAGAAACGTACCCCCACGCTCCCCCGCTTCGCGTGGTCCGCTGCCCCCCAGGGGGGTGCTCGCCGCCTTCGGGCGGCCGGGCGGCAGAAACGTACCCCCACGCTCCCCCGCTTCGCGTGGTCCGCTGCCCCCCAAGGGGGCGCTCGCCGCCTTCGGGCGGCCGGGCGGCGACTCGGGGCCCCCACGCTCCGCTGCTTCGCATGCTGCGCTGCCCCCCAGGGGGGTGCTCGCCGCCTTCGGGCGGCCGGGCGGCGACTCGGGGGCAACTTTGCGCACCGTTGCCTCGGCCAGCACTGCATCGGCGGGACGCCAGACCTGACGGCACTCGGGCCGATGATCGGCGCGTGGCTCGGCGGCCAGCACCTGCCCGGCGCCCAGGCGCGCGCCGACGCGCTCGATGAAGACGTGCAGCGCCTCGCCCTGACGCTGCTCATCGGGCAGCAGGCTGTGGCTCTCGGCGCGCCAGGGCGCGGTGTGCAGCGCGCGCAGGCGCAGGGCCACGGCGGGGGCGAGCATGGCGGTGCGCGCCAGCCGCTCGGCCAGCAGGCGGCGCAGGTGCGCCATGCGCTGCACCGGCTGCGCGGTGCGCAGGACGAGCGACTGCGTGGGCGGCAGCTCGCGCCCGTTCAGGCGCCGCACGTCCAGCCGCCAGCGCAGCTCGATGGCCAGCACGCTGAGCTGGCGCGCCTGGAGCCACAGTTGCAAGTTGGTGAGCAGGCGGTTGGCGGCCCACAGCAGGGCGGGCGCGTCGTCCACCCGCGTGGGCAGCTCCAGTGGCTGGACAAAGCGCTCAGGCAACGTGGCCCAGGGGTAGGCGTCGGGCGCGCGGCCGAAGGCGCGGTCCAGCGCCTGGCCCAGCGCCGGGCCGCAGCGCCGCGCCAGCCCGGCGCGCGGCAGCGCCATCGCCTCGCCCCAGGTGCGGCAGCCCAGCTGCGCGAGCAACGGCAGGTGCGGCCGCGCGGCGCTGAGCGCGTGCAATGGCATGTCTTCTGCGCGTGCTGCACCCGGGGTGCGCAAGCGCGCCAGTGCTATCAGGCTGGTAGCTGCCTGCGCTTGACTGGCGGGCACTGGGAGCGGATTTGATTCATGAATGCGTTGCAGCAGGGCACGCCGCCCGCCCCACAGGCGCAGCGTGCCCGACACCTCCAGCAGCAGCGCCTCGTCCACCCAGGCGACGTGCGGGGTGAAGCGCAGCGCCCACCAGGCCAGCGCCTCGGGCGCGGGCGCGTCGGCGGCTGGAATGCCCCCCACGCTCCGCGGCTTCGCTTGGCTGGCGGCCCCCCGAGGGAGCTCCGGCCGCCTTGGGAGCGGCCCGGCGACGGCCGGGGTGGCCCCCACGCTCCCCCGCTTCGCGTGGTCCGCTGCCCCCCGAGGGGGCTCCGGCCGCCTTGGGAGCGGCCCGGCGACGGCCGGATCAGGCGGCCACTGCAAGGCGATCCACATCGCGCGCTCCTTCTGGCCCGGCGGCCGGCCGGGCCGCGAACGACAGCACCCGCGTGCCCGTGCGCCGACGCGCCGCGCCAGCCGCCAGCAGCGCGCGCAGCGCCGGCGGCTGCGCGTGCAGGCGCAGCGGCGCGGCCAGCGGCGGGCCGCGCCGCTTGACGATGTCCACCATCAGCGGCGCCAGCCCCATGGCGGGATCGAAAAGGCCCCCACGCTCCCCCGCTTCGCGTGGTCCGCTGCCCCCCAGGGGGGCGCTCGCCGCCTTCGGGCGGCCGGGCGGCGGCTCGGGGCCCCCACGCTCCGCTGCTTCGCATGCCGCGCTGCCCCCCAAGGGGGCGCTCACCGCCTTCGGGCGGCCCGGCGGCGGTTCTGGCATATCCCATTCCAGCCGCAGCCGCAGCGGTGCCGGCGAAGCCTCGCGCGCCGCCGGCGCGGGCCGCACCACGAACAGCAGCCCATCGCCCCGCTGCGCCGCCGCCAAATGCAGCCGCCGCAGCTCAGTCTGGCGGGCATGCGGCAGCCAGGCCAGCACGGCCGCCACGTCGGCGCAGCGCAGCGCCTGCTCGGCCGCCCACAGGCACTCGTCCGGCACCCACAGCACCCGCTGCGGGGGCAGCCCGGCGGCCGCCAGCGCCGGCAGATAAGGCAGCCGCGCCCCCACCAGCACCACCGCCCTGCCCGGCCGATGCGCCGCCAGTGCCGGCAGCAGCAGCGGCCACAGGGGCACGCCGCCCAGCACGGGTTGCAGCAGCTCGACCATGCCGTCCAGCGGCCAGCCGCCGCCGGGCAGTTCGGCATCCAGCGCGGCATGGCCCGTGGCCACCACCTTGGCCGACGCGCCCGCGTGCAGCAGGTCGGCCCGCCACACGGGGTTGCGCGCAGAGGATGGAGCCAGGGACAGGGCAGACATGGGGCCGTACTTTCTGCTCAAGCAACACCCAAACGACTGGATGCATGCAAGGGGGGTAACCCAATCCAATCAGCGCCAACAGGCCATCCAACTGGATATAAATACAGCACTCTACACCTTGTCTGACAACTTGGCGCAAGCCTTGGCGATATCGCCGCAGGCGCAGCGCCCGGCGCAAGTGCGGGCGCTGCCGGGCCCGCTTGAGGCGGGTGTTTGGGCGGGAAGTTGTTTCGCCAAAGAAAAAGCCCAAGTGAATCGATCACTCGGGCTCGTTCTTGGCGGAGACGGAGGGATTCGAACCCTCGATGAGGCTCTACACCCCATACTCCCTTAGCAGGGGAGCACCTTCGGCCACTCGGTCACGTCTCCTGGCGCGAAGCCGGCATTATGCCACCGTCAGCGCCGCCCGGCCGCCCGAAGGCACTGACACGCCCCCTTGGGGGCAGCGATACGCGAAGCGATGAGCGTGGGGGCCTGGGTTCAGGCGGCCGGCTGGTCCAGGTCGAAGGCGCGGTGCAGCGCGCGCACGGCCAGCTCCATGTATTTCTCGTCGATCACCACCGAGGTCTTGATCTCGCTGGTGGAGATCATCTGGATGTTGATCCCCTCCTCGCTCAGCACGCGGAACATCCGCGCCGCCACGCCCACGTGGCTGCGCATGCCGATGCCGACGATGCTGACCTTGCAGATGCGCGTGTCGCCGACGACCTCGGCCGCGCCCAGGGCCGGCGCCACCCTGTCCTTCAGCAGGTCGACCGCGCGCGCGTAGTCGTTGCGGTTGACGGTGAACGAGAAGTCGGTCTTGCCGTCCTTCGACAGGTTCTGGATGATGACGTCCACCTCGATGTTGGCGTCGGCCACCGCGCCCAGGATCTGGTAGGCGATGCCGGGGCGGTCGGGCACGCCCAGCACGGAGATCTTGGCTTCGTCGCGGTTGAAGGCAATGCCGGAAACGACGGCTTGTTCCATGGGTTCGTCTTCCTCGAAAGTGATCAGGGTGCCGGACTGGGCTTCCTCGGCGATGTCGATGTCCCAGGGCGTGAAGCTGGAGAGCACGCGCATGGGCACCTTGTACTTGCCCGCGAACTCGACCGAGCGGATCTGCAGCACCTTGCTGCCCAGGCTGGCCATTTCCAGCATTTCCTCGAAGCTGATGCGCGCCATGCGCCGCGCCTCGGGCACCACGCGCGGGTCGGTGGTGTAGACGCCGTCCACGTCGGTGAAGATCAGGCACTCGTCGGCCTTCAGCGCCGCCGCCACCGCCACCGCGGACGTATCGCTGCCGCCGCGCCCCAGGGTGGTGATGTTGTCGTCCTCGTCCACGCCCTGGAAGCCGGTGATGATGACCACCTTGCCGGCGTCCAGGTCGGCGCGCACCCGCTGGTCGTCGATGCTGTCGATGCGCGCCTTGGTGTAGGCGCTGCTGGTGCGGATGGGCACCTGCCAGCCGGCGTAGCTGACGGCGGGCTGCCCTTCGGCCTGCAGGGCGATGGCCAGCAGGCCGACGGAGACCTGCTCGCCGGTGGAAGCCAGCATGTCCAGCTCGCGCAGGTATTCGGGGGTCTGCTTGGCCGGCGCCAGTTCCTTGGCGAGGCCGAGCAGGCGGTTGGTTTCGCCGCTCATGGCGCTGGGGACCACCACCATCTTGTGGCCGGCGCGCGCCCATTTGGCCACGCGCTTGGCGACCTGGGCGATGCGCTCGGTGGAGCCCATCGACGTGCCGCCGTATTTGTGAACTATCAATGCCATCGCATGCCTGGGTTGTGGGCGCCGGCGCCACACGCGGCGCCGGCAAACCGCGCATTTTAGCTTTCGGGTGACCAGTCGATGGCCCCGTCCTGCCGCTCGACGAAACCCTGCCCCACCTTGAGGCGGATGTGGTGCCCGCGCGTGGTGCAGGCGGCCAACTGGCCCAGCAGCGCTTCGAGCTGCGCGGCGCTGGCCTGCTGGCCGTGGTCGCGCCGCAGCCAGTGGCGCAGCGCGTTGGCCTGGCGCGGCCTGGAGAGGGACTGCAATGCGGCGATGGCGGGTGGATGGCCGCAGGCGAGCAGATCGCCGGCCGCCACCTCGTCCAGCACCTGCTGCGCCTGCGCGGCGTGGGCGGCGCTGCGCGCGAAGGTGGCGCGGAACTGCGGGAACGCGGCTTCCAGCGCCGGCAGCAGCTGCGCGCGGATGCGGTTGCGGGTGTAGCGCGCGTCGCCGTTGCTGGGGTCTTCCACCCAGCTTTCGCCGCGCGCGCGCAGCCAGGCGCGCACGGCGGGGCCGGGCACGCCCAGCAGCGGGCGCCGGTAGGTGACGCCGCCACGCCGCCAGCTGGCCGGCATGGCCGCCAGCCCGGGCAGGCCGGCGCCGCGCGACAGCGCCAGCAGCACGGTCTCGGCCTGGTCGTCGGCGTGCTGGGCGATGACTACTGTTTTGATAGCTGCCAGCGCTTGCCCCGCCTGCGCCAGAGCATCAAAACATGCATAACGGTGGCGGCGGGCGGCGTCTTCCGGGCTTTGACCGGGCGCATGGCGGGCATCGACGCGCCGCACGCGCAGCGGCACGGCGAGGCGCGCGCAGAGCTGCGCGCAGTGGCGCTCGAACCCGTCCGCCGCCATCTGCAAACCGTGGTGCACGTGCCAGGCCTCCACCTGCCCCGGCCAGCGTTCGGCGCAGGCCAGCAGCAGCGCGGTGGAATCGGCGCCGCCGCTGAAGGCCACGGCCAGCGGCAGCGCGGGCGGCTCGGCGGCGAAGCGCGCCATCGCGGCGTCGAACAGCGCGGGGGCGGCAGGTGGCGAGGTGGGCGGCATGACGGCGTCCGCATTTTGCGGGATGATGGGCTTGTCATCCCCCGCCGCGCCCCGACGTTAGGGGCTGTCTACCTGCAGGAGGTCAACACGATGTGGAAGCTGGGTCGAATCTTCGCGCTGTTCCGCCGCGAGCTGCTGCTGGCCTGGAGCCTGCTGCGCGACCCGCGCGCGCCCTGGTCGGCCAAGCTGGCCACGGTGGCGGCGGTTCTCTACGTGGTCAGCCCGGTGGACCTGGTGTCCGACTTCATCCCCGTCCTGGGCTGGCTGGACGACGGGCTGATCGGCTACCTGCTGCTGCAGCTGGCCTTCAAGTTCCTGCCGCCGGAGCTGATGGCGGCGCTGCGCGACAAGGTGCAGACACGGACCAAACCGGTCGGGCAGTAGTCTCAGCGCTCGGCTTTGGTGTCGTTGAAGCGCCCGCAGCTCATCAGCCGCTCGTAGCGGCGCTCCAGCAGTTCCTTCGGCTTCAGGTCGCTGACCTGCCGCCAGGCATCGCCCAGCGCGCGCTTCAGAAACGCCGCCATCTGGCGCGGGTCGCGGTGCGCGCCGCCCACGGGCTCGTTCACGATCTTGTCCACCAGGCCCAGCGCCTTCAGGCGGTGCGCGGTGATGCCCAGCGCCTCGGCGGCTTCCTGCGCCTTGTCGCTGGTCTTCCACAGGATCGAGGCGCAGCCTTCGGGGCTGATGACGGAGTAGACCGAATACTGAAGCATCAGCACCTGGTCGGCCACGGCCACGGCCAGCGCGCCGCCGGAGCCGCCCTCGCCGATGATGGTGGCGATGATCGGCACCTCCAGCTGCGCCATCTCGTAGATGTTGCGGCCGATGGCCTCGGACTGGCTGCGCTCCTCGGCGTCGATGCCGGGGAATGCGCCCGGCGTGTCCACGAAGGTGAACACCGGCAGCCGGAACTTCTCGGCCGTCTTCATCAGCCGCAGCGCCTTGCGGTAGCCCTCGGGCCGCACCATGCCGAAGTTGCGCAGGGTGCGCTCCTTGGTGTCGCGCCCCTTCTGCTGGCCCAGCACCACGCAGGCGTTGCCGTTGAAGCGCGCCAGCCCGCCGACGATGCTCTGGTCGTCGGCGAAGTGGCGGTCGCCGTGCAGCTCGACGAAATCGGTGAAGCAGTCGCGCACGTAGTCCAGCGTGTACGGGCGCTCGGCGTGGCGGGCGATCTTGGTGATCTGCCACGCCGTCAGGTCGGCGTAGATGTCCTTGGTGAGCTGCAGGCTCTTCTTGCCCAACTGGTCGATCTCCTCGGAGATATCGACCGCGCTCTCGGTCTGCACGTAGCGCAGCTCTTCGATCTTGTTTTCCAGCTCGGCGATCGGCTGCTCGAAATCAAGGAATGTTTTCTTGGCCAACAGGGGCTCCTCGGCTATCAGGTCGCGCCAATGTTACCGGATGTGGGGCGGCGTTCGCCCCTTTACAAAACAAGGACTTGCAGCCAGAACCTGCGTCAATACGCCACCGGCAGGGGATCGAGCGAGCGCCACATGTACCAGGTGGCCACGCTGCGCCAGGGCGCCCAGGCTTCGGCCACCTCGCGCGCCTCGACGCGGCTGACGGGCTCGCCGGAGAAGTAGTTGACGCTGATGCCCTTGATCAGCCCCACGTCGTCCAGCGGCAGCACGTCGGGGCGCATCAGGTGGAAGATGAGGAACATCTCGGCCGTCCAGCGGCCGATGCCGCGGATGGCCACCAGCTCGGCGATGATGGCCTCGTCGTCCATCTGCTGCCACTGCCGGGCGTGGATGGCACCGTTGTCGAAGTGCAGCGCCAGGTCCACCAGGTACTCGACCTTGCGCGCCGACAGGCCGGCGGCGCGCATGTCGTCCACCTTGAGCTTGAGCACGTGGCCCGGCGCCATGCGCCTGGGCAGCGCCTCGAAGCGGTTCCACACCGACTGCGCGGCCTTGACCGAGATCTGCTGGCCGACGATGGAACGCGCCAGGGTGACGAAGGCGTCGCCGCGCGACTCCAGGCAGGCGCCGCCGAAGCGCGGGATGAGCCGCTTCATGACGCGGTCGCGCTTGCACAGGTGGGCGCAGGCGTCGGCCCAGTAAGCCGGTGTGGCGACGCCGTTTGCTTCTTTTTTTGTAGCTGCCACCGCTCTACCCGCCTGCGCTGGGGGCCGAAATGACCATGAACATATTCACTGCGCCGCCTCCCAGGTGGTGCCGCTGGGCGAGTCCTTCAGGACGATGCCGGCGGCCAGCAACTCGGCGCGGATGCGGTCGGCCTCGGCGAAGTCCCTGGCCTGCTTGGCGGCGGCGCGCGCTTCGATCTGCGCCGCGATGGCCGCCTCGTCCAGCGTGCTGCCGGCGCGCAGGAAGGCCCTGGGGTCGCCCTGCAACAAACCCAGCACGCCGCCCAGCGCCTTCAGCAGGCCGGCGTCCTCCGGCCGGCGGCCGCGGTTGACTTCGCCGGCCAGCTCGAACAGCACGGCCACCGCCTCGGGCGTGCCGAAGTCCTCGTCCATGGCGGCCTTGAAGCGGGCGGCGAAGGGGTGGGCCCAGTCGATGGCCACGTCGGCGGCGGGCACCGCGTCCAGCGCCGTGTACAGGCGCTTGAGCGCGGCGCGCGCGTCCTGCAGGTGCACATCGCTGTAGTTCAGCGGGCTGCGGTAGTGCGCGCGCACGATGAAGAAGCGGATCGTCTCGGCGTCGAATTGCCGCAGCACCTCGCGGATGGTGAAGAAGTTGCCCAGCGACTTGGACATCTTCTCGTTGTCGATGTTGACGAAGCCGTTGTGCATCCACACCCGCGCCAGCGGCACGCCGTTGGCGCCCTCGCTCTGGGCGATCTCGTTCTCGTGGTGCGGAAACTGAAGATCGGCGCCGCCGCCGTGGATGTCGAAGGTCTCGCCCAGCAGCGCGCCGCACATGGCCGAGCACTCGATGTGCCAGCCCGGCCGGCCCAGGCCATAGGGGCTGTCCCATTTGGCGCCCTCGGGCTCGCTGGGCTTGGCGGACTTCCACAGCACGAAGTCCAGCGGGTCGCCCTTGCCCTCGGCCACCGCCACGCGCTCGCCGGCCTGCAATTCGTCGAGCGACTTGCCCGACAGCTTGCCGTAGCCCGGAAAGCGGCGCACGGCGTAGTTCACGTCGCCGTTGGTCGCGCGGTAGGCCAGGCCCTTGTCTTCCAGCCTGCGCACGATGTCCAGCATCTGCGGCACATAGTCGGTGGCGCGCGGGTCGTGCCGCGGGCGCTCCACGCCCAGGGCGTCGAAGTCGCGGTACATCTCGGCGATCATGCGGTCGGTGAGCTGGCGGATGGTCTCGCCGTTCTCCAGCGCGCGGCGGATGATCTTGTCCTCGATGTCGGTGATGTTGCGCACGAAGGTGACCCGGTAGCCGCTGGCCTTCAGCCAGCGCTGCACCACGTCGAACGCCACCGCCGAGCGCGCGTGGCCGACGTGGCACAGGTCGTACACCGTGATGCCGCACACGTACATGCGCACGTGGCCGGGTTGCAGCGGCGAAAAGTCTGCCAGCGCACGCGTCAGCGTGTTGTGGATGCGCAGGGTCATGGAAGGGGTTCGGACGGCGGGGTGGGCGCGCCGCCCGTCTGGTCTGGTCGCGGGTTCGGCGCACGGCGGCGGGCCCTGCCTCGGTGGCCCGCTTGGCTACAATGGCCCGCAGTATATGCCGCTGTCCGGGCGCGCCGAAAGCCATGAATTCCCGGGTTGCCCGCCAGCCGATGAACCGTCTTCACCCCTCCCCGCGCATCCGCCTGTCCGCCGTGCTGCTGGCCTGCGGCCTGTGGCTGGCGCAGCCGGCGCTGGCCGACGAATACGCCGAGGTGCAGCGCCTGCACGGCGCCGGCCAGACCAGCGAGGCGCTGGCGCGCGCCGACAAATACATCGCCGCCCACCCCGCCGATCCGCAGATGCGCTTCATCAAGGCCAACCTGCTGTCCGCCAGCAAGCGCCCAGCCGAGGCCGAGGCCCTGCTGCTGCAAATGACGCGCGAAACCCCCGAGCTGGCCGAGCCCTGGAACAACCTGGCCGTGCTGCACGCCGCCCAGGGCCAGCTCGACGTGGCGCTGACCGAGCTGCAAACCGCCCTGCGCCTGAACCCCGGCTACGCCACCGCGCTGGAGAACCTGGGCGACGTGCAGGCGCGCCTGGCCGCGCAGGCCTACCAGCGCGCGCGCCAGCTCGACGGCGGCAACAAGCGCCTGCCGCCCAAGATCGACGCCCTGCGCGGCCTGCTGGATGCGCCGCCCAAGCCCGGCGGCTGACCCGCCGCGCGGGAACTTGCCCGCGCCGCCGCCACACCAAACCCCGTTCCAAGCCTTCAGGAGTCTTTGCGCATGACGATCACCCGCCGCACGCTGGCCGCCCTGGCCGCCGCCACCCTGCTTGCCGCCCTGCCCGCCCACGCCGCCGAACCGCGCGTGAAGTTCGTCACCAGCGAGGGCGAGTTCGTGATCGAGGTCTATCCCGACAAGGCGCCCAAGACGGTGGCCAACTTCCTGCAATACGTGAAGGACAAGCACTACGACGGCACCATCTTCCACCGCGTCATCAAGAACTTCATGGTGCAGGGCGGCGGCTACGACAAGGACTACAAGGAAAAGGAAACCCGCGCCTCCGTCATCCACGAAGGCCGCGCCGCGCTGGCCAAGGGCCTGAAGAACCAGCCCGGCATGGTGGCCATGGCGCGCACCAACGACCCGCATTCGGCCACGGCGCAGTTCTTCATCAACGTGGTGGACAACTCGCGGCTCGACCCGGTGATCATCCCCCCGGGCGACCCGGTACCCAAGTTCGAGTACATGGGCCAGACCTACGAGAACGTGCCGCGCAAGAACCTGATCAACCACCCGCAGCTGTTCGGCTATACCGTGTTCGGCAAGGTCGTCAGCGGCATGGACACGGTGGAGAAGATCCGCAACACACCCACCGGCGCCGGCGGCCCCTTCCCCGCCGACGTGCCGCAGAAGCCCGTGGTCATCGAATCCGCCCGAATCCTCTGATCCCCCCTCCGAAAGCCACCCATGCCCAATCCCCAAGTCGAACTGCACATCGCCGGCCAAGGCGTCATCACGCTGGAGCTCGATGAAGCCAAGGCGCCCAAGTCGGCGGCCAACTTCCTGAATTACGTCAAGAGCGGCCACTACGACAACACGGTGTTCCACCGCGTCATCAAGAACTTCATGATCCAGGGCGGCGGCTTCGAGCCCGGCATGAAGCAGAAGCCCACCCAGGCCCCGGTCGCCAACGAGGCCGACAACGGCCTGAAGAACGACCAGTACACCGTCGCCATGGCGCGCACCAGCGACCCGCACTCGGCCACGGCGCAGTTCTTCATCAACGTGGTGGACAACGACTTCCTCAACTTCAAGGCACCCACCGCGCAGGGCTGGGGCTATGCCGTGATCGGCAAGGTCGTGAAGGGCCAGGACGTGGTGGACGCCATCAAGGCCGTGCCCACCACGCGCAAGGGCTTCCACGACGACGTGCCGCGCGACGACGTGGTGATCGAGAAGGCCGTCCTCGTCGGCTGAGCCTGCGCGCCATGACGACCGTGCCCCGGTTCGCCGCGCTGTCCGCGCCGGCGCACTGGCGCACGGTCGATTTCATTTCCGACCTGCACCTGAAGACCGAGGAGCCCGCCACCTTCGAGGTGTGGCAGCGGTACCTGCGCCACACGCCGGCCGACGCCGTGTTCATCCTGGGCGACCTGTTCGAGGTCTGGGTGGGCGACGACGCCGCCGTGCCCGGCAGCTTCGAGGCGCGCTGTGGCCAGGTGCTGAGCGCTGCCCGCGCCGAGCTGTTCTTCATGTGCGGCAACCGCGACTTCCTGGTCGCAGGCGCCTTCCTCGCGCGCCACGGCGTGCGGCCGCTGGCCGACCCCACGGTGCTGGCCTTCGGCGGCGCCCGCTGGCTGCTGACGCACGGCGACCTGCTGTGCACCGGCGACGTGGCCTACCAACGGTTCCGCGCCCAGGTGCGCACGGCCGATTGGCAGCAGGCCTTCCTGGCCCGCCCGCTGGCCGAGCGCCAGGCCATCGCGCGCCAGATGCGCGCGCAGAGCGCGCGGCACCAGGCCGATGCCGGCTTCTACGCCGACGCCGATGCCGGCCTGGCGCGCCGCTGGCTGGTCGAAGCCGGCGCCGCCACCCTGATCCACGGCCACACGCACCGGCCCGGCGACCACGCGCTGGGCACCGACGCCACCGGCCGGCCGCTCGCGCAGGTGGTGCTGAGCGACTGGCACATCGACGGCGGCACGCACCGCGCGCAGGTGCTGCGCCTTTCCGCCGACGGGGCACTTGCACGGATCGACCTCGGCACCATCTGAAGCCGATGGTCCTCAGCACCCTCGCCCGCTGGCTCCGCCGCGCCCCCAAGCCCATCCCCGACGACCTGTGGCTGGCCACGCTGGTGCAGTACCCCTTCCTGGCCCGCCTGTCCCTGTCCGAGCAGGCGCGGCTGCGCCGCCTGTCCAGCCACTTCCTGGACCAGAAGGAATTCACCGGCGCCCACGGCCTGGAGGTGACCGACGCCATGGCCCTGGCCGTGGCCGCGCAGGCCTGCCTGCCGCTGCTGCACCTGGGCCCTGCCGACGCGCCCGAAGAAGCCCTGCACTGGTACGGCGACTTCGTCGGCATCGTCATGCACCCCGACAGCGCCGTCGCGCGCCGCCGGTCGATCGATGAAGCCGGCGTGCAGCACCATTACGACGAGGTGCTGTCCGGCGAGGCCATGCACCGCGGCCCGGTGATGCTGAGCTGGCCCGCCGTGCAGCAGGCCGGCGCGCGCGGCGATGCCGGCTACAGCGTGGTCATCCACGAGTTCGTGCACAAGATGGACATGCAGGGCGGCGGCGCCGACGGCGCGCCGCCGCTGCCGCGCGGCTTCATGGGCGCGCGCGGCCCGCGCGAGGCCGCCCGGCACTGGCAGCACACCTGGGCGCCCGCCTACGCGCGCTTCCGCGAGCAGTGGGTGATGGCCGAGCGCTTCGGCGCCCCCGCGCCCTGGCTGGACGCCTACGGCGCCACCGCGCCGGCGGAGTTCTTCGCCGTCGCCTGCGAGGCGCACTTCGTGCAGCCCGAGCGCTTCGCCGCCGAGTTCCCCGAGCTGAGCGCGGCACTGCGCGCGTTCTTCGGGCAGGACGCCGGGATACTATTAAAACAATAGCTGCCTGCGCTTTCTGGACGGGCGCTGGAGGCCGATTTGGCTTGAAACATCAAGCCTGCGCGAGCTGCCGCAGCGCCTGCTCGAACACCTCGGCCGGCTGGCCGCCGGAGATCAGGTGGCGGTCGTTGATGACCACCGCCGGCACCGACTGGATGCCCGCCCGCAGCCACTGCTGCTCGGCGGCGCGCACCGCGTCGGCGTATTCGCCGCCGGCCAGGACGGCGCCTGCGCGCGCCTCGTCCAGGCCCGCCGCGCGCACGGCGGCCAGCAGCACGCCAGGCTGGTCCACCCGCTCGCCCCGGCCGTGGTAGGCCGCCAGCAGCGCGCGCTTCAGCGCCAGTTGCGGCGCCTCGCCCTGCAAACCCGCCCAGTGCAGCAGCCGGTGCGCGTCGAAGGTGTTGACGATGCGCCCGCGCCCCTCGGGCTTGAAGGCGAAGCCGGCCGCCGCCCCGCGCGCGCGGATGGTGGCCTGGATCTGCGCCTGCTGCGCGGGCGTGGAGCCGTACTTGCGCGTCAGATGCTCGGTGAGGTCTTCGCCCTCGGGCGGCATGTCGGGGTTCAGCTCGAAGGGCTGCAAGCGCAGCGTGGCCTGCACCGCGCCCTGGCTGCGCGCCAGCGCCTGCTCCAGCGCGGCCAGGCCGATGGCGCACCACGGGCAGGCGATGTCGGAGACAAAGTCGATCTTGAGCGGGGTAGGCATGCAGGCATCCTATCGCAGCGCGTGGCCGCGTGGCCTGCGCCGGCCCGCCCCAGCGCAGGCGCCGCTGCTACCTCTTTACATCGCGACCCTTCTTTAAATGCAAATATTATGGATTATCATTTGCATCACAACTCTTGATTTAGCCACAAATGCCTCACATTGCCTCCTCCAAAGCCGCCGCCGCACCCGTAAGGTTCCGCTCCAGCCTGCTGGCCTGCGCCATCCATTGCATGCTGGCTGGCGCCGCCGGCCTGGCGATCGGCTCTGGTGCCGCGCTGGCCGCGGAACCGGCCGCCGATGCCACGGCGCGCGAATACGCGATCGCCCCCGGCAGCCTGGGCGGCGCGCTGGCGCAGTTCGCCGCCGCGTCGGGCGTGCGGGTGGTGTTCGACGCCCAGGTGCTGGCCGGCCGGCAAAGCCCTGGGTTGCAGGGCCGCTTCAACGCACGCGAAGGGCTGGCGCGCCTGCTGGCCGGCACCGGCTACGAGGCGGCCGCCCTGAATGACGGCCGCTATGCCGTGCGCCCGGTGGCCACGGCCGGCGGTGCTTCCGAGGCCGGCGCGGAAGCAGCGGCCACGCTGCCCGCCGTCACCGTCACCGCCACCCAGAGCGCCACCGGCACCGCCGCCGAAGGCTACCGCGAGGACCGCGTCTCCAGCGTCGGCCCGTGGCAGGGCCGCGACCTGCAGGACACGCCCTACTCCATCACGGTGTTCTCCGAGGAATTCATCGAGAACCTGCAAGCCAGCAGCGCGGACCAGGTCTACCGCGTCAACCCCACCTTGCAGCAGACACGCTCGCAGTACGAGAACAACCAGCCCACCATCAACCTGCGCGGCTTCACCCTGTGGGGTTCGTACCGCGACGGCGTGCGGGACGACCAGTACGGCCACGGCACCACGATGGAGGACACCGAGCGCATCGAGGTGCTCAACGGCCTGTCGGGCTTCATCTACGGCCCCAGCAACGTGGGCGGCCTGGTGAACTACGTGACCAAGCGCTCGACCGACGAACGCCTGAACAGCGTCACCGTGTCCAGCCTGGGCAACAAGGCGTGGTACCTGCATGGCGACTTCGGCGGCAAGTTCGACGCCGACGGCCGCTTCGGCTACCGCGCCAACGTGGCCAAGCAGGGCGGCGACACGTCCATCCGCGGCCAGCGCATCGAGCGCGACATGTACAGCCTGGTCCTCGACGCCAAGCCGCGCAACGACCTGTACCTGCAGGTCAGCGCGATGAACATGGACTACGACATCCACGGCGCGCAGGCGCGCATCGCCGCGACCGCGGCCACGCGCCCCTCCGTCAACGCGCTGCGCAACGACATCTCCTACGGCCCGGCGTGGACCTACCGCCACTACAACACCGACCGCTACACCGCCCATGCCAAGTGGGATGTCAACGATGCCGTGAGCCTGCGCGCCACCTACCTCTACAGCACGGGCGTGCGCGACTCCGAGGGCGCGCCGATCACCAACACCATGACCTCGCCGACCACCTACAACCAGACCCTCAGCTACTTCTACGCGCCGGGCGTGGACAGCACGCTGAGCTACGTCTACGACAAGAGCGGCGCGGTCTACGGCGACTTCAAGTTCGACACCGGCGCCGTCGGCCACAAGGTGACGCTCGGCTACCAGCACACCAACAACCGTCAGGACCGTTGGACTAACAGCGCGAGCGCCATCCCCCTCGGGTCTTCCACCATCGACGATCCGCAGTACTTCGACAAGCCCGACGTCGCGCCCATCGACCGCGGCGCGAAGAACATCAACTGGTACGGTGGCGTTCGCAGGAGTCTGGTGCTGGGCGACGACATCACCTTCAACGACCGGTGGTCGGCGCTGGTTGGCGTGTCGCACGTCACGCTGTCGTCCAAGACCTACGACAAGTCGGCCCTGACGCCCGCGCTGTCGCTGCTGTTCAAGCCGATCCCCGCGCTGACCACCTACGTCAGCTACATGGAGTCGCTGGAGACGGGTGGAACCGCCGCCGACCAATACCAGGGCGTGGCCGTGGTCAACGCCGGCCAGGTCTTCGCCCCCCTGACCAGCAAGCAGATCGAGATCGGCGCCAAGTATTCCTGGAACGGCATGTTGCTGAGCGGCGCGCTGTTCCAGATCGACAAGGGCTTGCAGTACTACGACCTGCGCGACCCGACGCGGCCCGTCTACGTGCAGGACGGCCGGCAGGTGCACAAGGGCGTGGAATTCACCGCCGTCGGCAAGCTCACGCGCGAGCTGAGCCTGATGGGCGGCTTCACCCTCCTCGACGCCAAGGTCAAGCAGCAGAAGCAGAACCCGCTGATGGAAGGCAAGCGCCCCACCCAGGTCGCCAACAAGATGTTCAAGGCGCGCGCCGAATACGCCGTGCCCGCCGTGCCGGGCCTGAGCCTGTCGGCCAGCCTGAACGCCATGGGGGCCAGCTACGCCGACAACATGAACACCGACCGGCTGTCGGGCTACGTCATCTATGACCTGGGCCTGCGCTACCAGATGAAGGTGGGCCAGAAGCCCATGACGATCCGCATGGACGTGTTCAACGTGACCGACAAGCACTACTGGGCCAACTCCTCGGCCCTGGGCATGCCGCGCACCGTGGTGCTGTCGGCCAACTACAAGTTCTGATTTGATAGCTGCCAGCGCTTGCTGGGCGGGCGCTGGCGGGTGATTTCCCACATGACTCGGCACCCGGCCGCGACCGCCAGCCCTCGCGGCCCGGCAGGCCTGGGGCCGCAGGGCGAGGACACCCCGCGCACATGCGTTGAATCATCGTTTCCATCAAATCTCGAATCCCTCACGAATGCCTGACCTGGCCTCCACCCAAGCCGCCGCCGCACCGGCGGTGTTCGCCAAAGCACTCGGCGCCGCGCCGCTGGTCTCGCGCATCGTCGCCGCCGTCTTCGGCGGCTACGCGCTGGCGGCGCTGACCAGCGTGGCCGCGCTGGTCCTGCCCATGGCGCGCCCGCAGGCCGTGATCGCGGGCATGCTGGCCAGCTTCGTCGTCTACACCTGCGCGGTGATCTGGGTGTTCGCCGCGCGCAGCGCGCGGCGCGCCTGGGCCGGGCTGCTGGTGGCGGCCGCGCCGCTGGCGCTGGCGGCCTGGCCGGTATGGAATGGAGGAGCGTCCGCGTGATCCGCCAGAGCGCCGACAAGCCCGCCAAGGCCGCGCCGCAGCCGCGCGGCATCCGCCAGGCCATGTCCGACCTGCACATCTGGTCGGGGCTGCTGCTGGGCTGGTTCCTCTACGCCATGTTCCTCACCGGCACGGTGAGCTACTTCAAGGACGAGATCTCGCAGTGGATGCGGCCCGAGCTGCCGCACCAGGCCCAGGTGCCCGACGCCGCGCAGGCCACCGCGCTCATCGCGCGCGAGTTGCAGACGCTGGCGGCCGGCAGCCCGCAGTGGACCATCAACCCGCCCGACGCGCGCAACCCCGGCGCCAGCGCCTCCTGGCGCAAGCCCGGCGTGGAGGGGCGCGCCGCCTTCCAGAACGCCAGCCTCGACCCCGCCACCGGCCGGCAGGCGGCGGCGGCGCGGGAAACGCGCGGGGGCGACTTCTTCTACCGCTTCCACTTCAACTTCCACTACATGCCGGTGCTGTGGGGGCGCTGGCTGGCGGGCCTGGCCACCATGTTCATGCTGGTGGCCATCGTCAGCGGCGTCATCACGCACAAGAAGATCTTCATCGACTTCTTCACCTTCCGCTGGGGCAAGGGCCAGCGCAGTTGGCTCGACGCGCACAACGCGCTGTCGGTGTTCGGGCTGCCCTTCCACGTCATGATCACCTACACCGGGCTGGTCACGCTGATGACCATGTACATGCCCTGGGGCGACCAGGCGGCCTACAAAACCCAGGCCGAGCGCCAGCAGGCGCGCGTGCAGATGAACGGCACCCCACCGACCCCCAAGCCCAGCGGCCAGCCGGCCGAGCTGGCGCCGGTGGACGACATGGTGCGCCAGGCGCAGGCGCGCTGGGGCCGCGACAACGTGGGCCGCGTGACCATCGCCAACCCGGGCGACGCCAGCGCCAGCGTGCGCATCACGCGCGGCGAGGACGGCCGCGTCTCCACCAGCGCGCAGTTCCTCCTGTTCGAGGGCAGCACCGGCCGCCTGCTGCAAGCCAAGGACACCAGCGCCGGCGGCGCCGCCGAGACGCGCGGCGTGCTGGTGGCGCTGCACCTGGGCCGCTTCGGTGACACGGTGGTGCGCTGGCTGTACTTCCTCGTCAGCCTGGCCGGCACGGCCATGGTGGGCACCGGCCTGGTGCTGTGGACCGTCAAGCGCCGCGCCAAGCTGACCGACCCCGAGAAGCCCTACTTCGGCTTCTGGCTGGTGGAGCGGCTGAACATCGCCGCCATCGCCGGCCTGTCGATCGCCATGGCCGGCATGCTGTGGGCCAACCGGCTGCTGCCGCTGGACATGGCGCAGCGCGCGGCGTGGGAGATCCATGCCATGTTCATCGTGTGGGGCGCCACGCTGGCCTGGGCGATGGCGCGGCCGGCCAAGCGGGCCTGGGTGGAACTGCTGTGGGCCGGCGCCGCCGCACTGGCGCTGCTGCCGCTGCTCAACGCCCTGACCACCGAGCGCGGCCTGCTGGCCAGCCTGCGCGCCGGCGACTGGGTGTTCGCCGGGCTGGACCTCACGCTGCTCGCGCTGGCGGCGCTGCACGCCATGCTGGCCGCGCGCACGGCGCGCCACAAGCCCAAGGCGCGGCGGCAGGCCGCGCCGGCGGAACCCAGCGGCGGCGGGCCGATGGCCGAGCCCGTGCTGCAAGAGGCCGCGCGATGATGCTGCTGAACCACGCCGCCACCGCCGCCGTGTCGCTGCTGGCCTTCGCGCTGCTGGCGCTGGCGATGGGCCGGCCCCAGCAGACCCTGTTCGGCCGCGAACTCGCCGCCGGCCGCACGCGGGCGCTGCGCATCGGCGGCTGGGCGGCGTTGGTCGCCTCGCTCGCCATTGCCGTCAAGGCGCAGGGCTGGGCGCTGGGCTTGGTGGCCTGGTGCGGCCACATCGGCCTGGGCGCGGGCCTGGTCATCCTGGCCCTGATCGCCTGGGACCGCCGGCAGGCACGCCGCTAAGCGGGGTTCAACGCCGCCCTCAGCGCCGCGTCGAAGGCGGCCGGCGCCTCGAACTGCACCCAGTGGCCGGCCTCCTCGATCAGCCGCAGGCCGCGGAAGTCCGGCGCGGCGGCGGCCAGGGCGGCTTCGAGCTGGGGCATGCACTGGCGGTACAGCACATCGTGCTCGCCGTAGAGGGCGTGCACCGGGCAGCGCACGCGCGGCAGGCTGCGCGCCAGGATGTCGGTGCGCGACAGGCGCCGGCGCGGCAGGCGGTCGCGCTGCACGTTGGCGATGTGCACCTCCAGCGCCAGGCCGTCGATCAGGTCGTGGTCGTGCAGCATCAGCACGCCCAGGTTGTGGCGGTGCGCCTCGGCCTGCGCCTGCGGCGTGGCGTGGTGGCGCCAGCCCTTCAGGTCGAGCGGCGGCCCCGGCCCCACGCCCATGGCCGGCGCGCCCACCAGCACCAGGCGCCGCGCCAGCGCGGGGTGCGCGGCCAGCAGCATGCCGGCCGTCATGCCGCCGAAGGAAAAACCCACCACGTCCGCCGGCTCGCCGGCCAGCAGCGTGCGCAGGCCGGCGGCCAGCGGCTCGATCATGGCGTCGGCATCGGTGCCGCCGGCCGGCGGATCGGAATCGCCGAAGCCCGGCAGGTCAACCGCCAGCACGCGGCGGCCGGCATCGAGCAGCGGCAGGATGTTCTTCACCCAGTGCGTCCACGAGCCGCTGCCGCCGTGGAACAGCACCACGGGCGGTGCGGCGGGCGCGGCGGCGGGCTGCCAGGCGTGCCAGACGATCTGGTGGCCGGCCTCCCCCGTCGTCAGGCGCTGGCCGTTCGCCAGCCGCGCACGCTCGGTCAGGGAAAGCAGCGAGGGAATTTCAATGGCGGACATGGCGGGGAATTGTCGATCACGGCGCTCTTCACATATGCATACCTGCCTGCCGCAAAGAAATAAACAAAACGTTTATGATCGAGTCATGATCGAAAGCTTTGCCAGCAGCGAGACCGAGCGCTTGTTCGCCACCGGCAAATCGCGTCGTCTGCCGCCCGACATCCTGCGCCGTGCCATGATGCGGCTGACCCAGTTGGATGCGGCCAAGGTGCTGGACGACTTGCGCCAACCGCCTTCCAACCGGCTCGAAGCCCTGGCCGGCGACCGTGCCGGGCAATGGAGCATTCGCATCAACGACCAGTGGCGCCTGTGCTTCCGCTTCGAGCACGGTCACGCACAAGACGTTGAAATCGTGGACTACCACTGAGGAGAAAAGACCATGACCACCCCGCGCAACGGCCTGCCCGCCATCCACCCCGGCGAATTCCTGCGCGAAGCGCTTGACGACCTGGGTCTGACACAAGCCGCCTTCGCCAGTGCCCTGGGCGTTTCGCCCATGCGCATCTCGCACCTGCTCAGGGGCGACCGGCCCGTCACCGCCGAGCTGGCGCTGCGCCTGGGACGCGCGCTGGGCCAGACACCGCAGTACTGGCTGAACCTGCAAACCGCCTACGACCTGAAGGTGGCGCAGGCAGCCATGAAGGACAGCTTGCGAGCCGTGAAAGAACTGGCGGCCGCCTGAAGCTCGCGCACTCCGGGCGAACCCGTTGCATGGAGAACGCCATGAAGAAGAAAACAGCCACGTCAACCATACAGCCATGTCCTTTCACGCCCGACGAGCTGGCGCGCATGACCCCTTCGGCACGCAAGCTGTGCGAAATGGTCGGCAAGTACCCTGCCCCGCGTGATCTGACACCGGAAGAAATCGAACTGCTGCGAGCCAGCAAGCATGAACTGGCCGCGCTGGCGTTCGCCACGCACACGCGCGCCGGGGCGCGCAAGGTCGCCGTCTGACACTGGTTCCGACCAGCTACTACCCCACTCCCGCCGTCTTCAGGGCGCGCCATAACTGGTGCTATCGGTAGTTTTCGTGCCATTTCGACCTCCAGCGCGCACTAATCATGCGACAGCAGCTATCTATTTAAGAGAAATCAGGGAAAATCTTCATCTGACCCTAATTTCCCCTCTGACCCTAATTTCCCCTGGAGCCCGATTTGGCTTAATTTTTCCGCAACCCTACGGGCCGAGGATTGAAATCTGCGGCGCCAACCTGCGGGGCGCCCGCAAGCCAATAGGCAGAGGGTGATGACAGCTCCAGCGGCGCCTGATCCTTCCACTGCAAGCCATCTGGGCGCACAAAGGCAGGCGTTCCGGTGAGCTTGACACCGACGCCCTTCAGCATGCCCCACAAGTAGTCCTGCGCACGCTCGGCGGCCTTGGGATCGGAGAACGGGCATGCGCCCCCAGCGGGCACAGAACCCGTAGCCCAATAGGTTTTCCAGGCTCGCGCCGGATCCGTGGCGCACCAGATGGCGGCTACCTTCTGCCATTGCTGGCGGCCTTGCGGTTGGTTCATGTGCCGCAAGGACGAGGGAACGACGTAGAAGGCAATGTTTTCCGACTTCGCGCCGCGCAGCTTGTCTTCCAGTTCCTTGCAGTGCGGGCAGTCGATGGCGGAAAACAGAAACAACTCCGTGGCACCGTTGCCGTAGCGCACGCTGATGAGTTGGGACTTGTCGATGTGGGCGGCGATCTCCCGGCGCAGTTGGGCGGCTTGGTCAGGCGCGAGCGGGGCGAAAATGGCGGCGCCCTCAGGCCGTCCGCTGAAGCCCCGCGAATCACCGAACAGCGTGCCCGCCTCGTTGGTGTAGCCCACGAATCGGCCTTGCGCCGTGGACACGACGTACATACCGCGCACGAGTGTCGGCGCGACGTAGGCGTCGGCCATCTTCATGCCGATGTCCTGCCCGCCAGCCGCGAGATGGTTGAACAGGTTCCGGGCCGCGGCCGGGCCATCGGCCTGCACCGCGCCAGCCGCATACACGGCCATCGCGAGGATGAGCGCGCGCATCTTCATGCGCCTTGCTCGCATGGATTTCATCTGGTCATGCTCCTATTGCTGCGCCAGTACCCTGCCCTGCTTGTCCACCAGCTGGATGCGCATGATCTGGGCCTTGGCCTTGGTTTGGCCCAACTCGGTGTCGTTGACGAAGGCATACACCCTCAAGCGCAGTTCCTGGTACTTGCTGCGCAGGCCTTCGATGGAGCGTGCGGTGTCTTCGTCCGCCACCTTCAGGCTGCTGAACGCCTGGGCGTCGGAAAAGCCCATCCGGTAGGCGCTGAGGTCGTAGAAATAGCGGGAGGCGCTGGCATCGCTCAGCTCGGGAATGCGGAATGCCTGTTGCGAGAAGTCGTACTTGTCGAGCACGTTGCCACCGATCGTCATGACGTAGTACGGATGGACCTTGGCCTTGTCCACCTCGCGCTGGATGGCGGGCTGGAGTGCCACGAGCAAGTCGCGCTTCTTGAACTCGTCACGCTCCCCGCTGTATTCGGGCGAGATGTGCTCCGCCACCTTCTCGAAGTTGATGGGCAGTGTGCTGGCCGCGAGAAAGGCATACAGCAATTGCTTGCCACTGGTGAGTTCCTGGTAGGACTCCAGCGGTACTGCTGCGTCGCCGCGCGGCGCGGCGGCCGATTGCTTGGCCTGCACGACCTGCCGCGCCTGGGTGACGGACGTCGCGGCGTCCAGAGTCGCGGGTGGTTCGGCGTTTTTCTCGCCGCAGCCGGCCAGCATCAGAGCAGCGCCTGCCGCAAGTACGATCGAATTGTTCAACATGATGGACGGCTCTCCCGGGTTCAAGCGTGGGCGCGGCCAGCCAGGAATCTGCGAACCCCGACGAACGCCAGAAAGCCCGCCGCCAGCAGCGCCACGTACAGGCCAGGGCCGAAAGAAACCGACGACAGGGCGCGCGAAACCATCTCGTCCATCATCTTCTGGACCATGGCTTGCGACTGCGCACCGCCCAGCATGCCGCCCAGGCCCGAGGCCATCTCCGACGCGCCTGAAATCTGGCGCTTGAACTGGACGTACGCGCCCGCCAGCAGTGCCACCATGAACGCCAGCGGCGCGCAGTACCCCCAGACCAGGTGGCGGTTGGCATGAAAGTGCGGCGCGAGCGGCAGCAGCAAACACACCCACATCAGCAGCCCATAGAACCCTGCGCCAGTGGTGGGTAGCATGCCCAGCCCTTGCAGGCCCACCCCGGCATTGACGGCTTTCAGCAAGTCGTGGAACGTCAAGCCCAGACCCTGGCGAGCGCTCAAGCGCACCGTGATGGTGTCCAGGAGCAGCCAGGCCACCAGCAGCACGCCCAGAGCCGCCAGGGTGCGAACGCCAACCCGGCCGACGAGGGCCAGGGCACCTTGCCTGCCGTGTGTGGACAGCGCGCCCAGCGCCTTCTGCGCCTGCTCCTTCGCCAGCTGGGTTTCATCGACCTGGGTGACGGACTCGACCTCGCCCGCCTCGCTCAAGGCAACGGCGACGGTCATGCCCACCGAAGGCGGAACGCCCGAGCGCCAGTGGCGCTCCAGCGAGAAGACCTTTTGCCCGCCGCCGACGAAGACGATCCCATCGCCCGCGCTGGTGTCGCGCAGGACCTTGCCTCTTTCCATTCGTGCCTCCTTTCAGGAATGAAGTGAACGCTGCTCATGCATGAGATGGCTTCGCCTCCTCCCCCGCGAAACCAATGGCGCCGGAGCGCTCTTTTGAACAAAAAATTCAATCAATCATACAACACGAAATTGAATAAGAATTCAACTGAAATTTAGCTTTCGAGCATGGACAACAAGCTCGAATTCGCACGCCGGCTGCACGAGGCCATGCTGGCTGCCGGGTTGGAGCCCAGGCCCAGCGTGCTGTTGAACCTGTTCAACACGCATTACTGGGGGCGCTCGGTCACGTTCCAGGCGGTCTCGCGCTGGCTGAAGGGCCAGGCGATTCCGGCGCAGGACAAGCTGACGGTCCTGGCGGACCTGCTCAAGATCGAACCGGAGGTGCTGCGCTTCGGCAGCGCGGTACGCTCATCCGTGCAGACCCGCCGCCAACGCTGGGACGAAGGCGTCGGCTACCTGGAGCGCGAAACCTTCGACGCCTTCCTGCAACTGCCCGCCCCGCAGCGCAAGCTGATCCGCGAGGTCATCCTGACCTTCGCCCAGGTGCACGGCGCCGAGCAGCAGGGTGCGCAGGCAGGCAAGGCCCCATCGACGCCATCAAAACGATAGCTGCCAGCGCCCGCCCAGCAAGCGCTGGCGGCCGATTTCTTTCTTAATTCGATCAGCCCCGGGCGCTAGCGGCGCGGCGTGCCGGCGCCGTCGTCCAGCGAAGCCGGCCAGCGCTCGCCCCAGCCACCCCGGCGCCAGAAATATCAGCAGAAATACCAGGGTCAGGTCACGATTTCCACCGATCCGCTCCCTGACCTCGGCCCGGCCAAGATAGTTTAGTTGCATGCAGCAAAGCAAGGAAGTAAGATTTCCCTACTCCATCCTACAGAGGACCTTATGCTCGCCAAGCTGACATCCAAGAACCAGATCACCCTGCCCAAGGCTGCTGTCTCGCAGGTGGACATGGCGGACTACTTCGAGGTGACGGTGGACGACGGCCGCATCGTGCTCACGCCTGTGCGCGTGCAGCAGGCCCAGGCCGTGCGCGACAAGTTGCAGCAGTTGGGCATCACCGAACAGGACGTGGCGGACGCCGTGGCCTGGGCGCGCCGGTGAGCCGTGTCGTTCTGGACACCAACGTGGTGCTCTCGGCGCTGCTGTTCACGTCGGGCCGCCTGGCCTGGGTACGCCGCGCCTGGCAGCACCAACGGCTGCGGCCCCTGGTGTGCAGGGAAACGGTGAACGAGCTGCTGCGCGTGCTGGCCTACCCCAAGTTCAGGCTGACGGACGGCGAGCAGCAGGCCCTGCTGGGGGAATTCCTGCCGTATGCCGACGTGGTCCAACTGCCGCAGCCGTGGCCGGCCTTGCCGGCGTGCCGTGATGAGAAGGACCAGATGTTCCTGGTGCTGGCGCACGTTGGCCAGGCCCGGGCGCTGATCACGGGCGATGGCGACCTGCTAGCGATGCGCGGCGAGTTCCCCGGCCTGGTCATGACGCCCGATGAATGGGCCGGACGACAAGGCGGCGTATAACCCACAGCGCCGGCTGCCGCGCGCACCTGACCTTGAGAAACTGGCCGCAGCCCTTGCAGTGGCGGCGCAGCACGCGGCACGATGCCGCGCGCTGCCCGCACCGGCGCCATCAAAACGATAGCTGCCAGCGCCCGCCCAGCAAGCGCTGGCGGCCGATTTCACTCCTAATTCGATCAGCCCCGGGCGCTAACTGCGCGGCGTGCCCGCGCCGTCGTCCAGCGAGGCCGACCAGCGCTCGCCCCACCCTCCCCGGCGCTGCCCGTCCAGCGCGCGGCGGTCGCGCTTGGTAGGGCGGCCCTGGGCCATGGCGTGCGCGGGCTCGGGCGCCAGGCGGCGCGCGGCGGCGGCCTGCTCGCGCGCGGCGATGCTGGTGGGCGTTTCCTCGTAGAGCTGCTGCGCCACGGGCGCCGGGCCGCGCATGGCACTGAGTGCCTTGACCACCACCTCGCGCACGACCAAGCCCTGGCGCAGCGTCACCACGTCGCCGGCCTTCACCTCGCGCGCGGGCTTCACGTCCTGCCCGGCCACCTGCACGCGGCCGCGGCCGATCTCCTGCACGGCCAGCGCGCGCGTCTTGTAGAAGCGCGCGGCCCACAGCCATTTGTCCAGGCGTTGTCTGTCCAGCGGGTCGCTCATGAGGCAGCGATTCTGCCCGGCCTGGCCGGCATGCGCAGCGCGGGCGGCGCGTTGCGTTGCGTTGCGTTGCGGCATGATCCGTGGCTCACTGTCCCGCTCCACTGCCGCCACCTCATGACGATCTCCACCTGGCTCCTGTATGTCGCCGCCGTGTTCGTGCTCACCGTCACCCCCGGCCCGAGCGTGCTGATGAGCGTGTCCACGTCCGTGCAGCACGGCCCGCGCGCCGCGCTGATGGCCGCCTGCGGCAGCACCTGCGCCATAGCGCTGGTCATGCTGATGTCGATGCTGGGCCTGGGCAGCGTGCTGGCGGCGTCGGAGACGCTGTTCGCCATCGTCAAGTGGCTGGGCGTGGGCTACCTGGCCTATCTGGGCCTGGCGGCCCTGCTGTCCAAGAGCCAGCGCATCGACATCGACGCGGGTGCTCCGGCAGCCGGCGCGCGCACGCTGTTCAGGCGCGGTTTTCTCGTCGGCGCCAGCAATCCGAAGGCGCTGCTGTTCTTCGGGGCGCTGTTTCCGCAGTTCATCGAGCCGGCGGCGCCACAGGCGCCGCAGTTCATCGTCCTCGGCCTCACGTTCGTGTGCTTCGAGATGTTCTGGCTGTGCGTCTATGCGCTGACGGCCGCGCGGGCGCGCGTCTGGCTGTCGCGGCCGCGCCGGGCGGCGCTGTTCAACCGCGTCACGGGGACGGTGTTCCTCGCCGCGGCCGGGTGGCTGGCGCTGGCGCGCCGCAGTCCCTCCGCCTGAGCGGCGCACGCCTGGGTCCGCCGGGCCGGGCTTCTGGAAAACCTCATCGACCGGGCCGACACCGCTGCGCTAGCATGCGGAACTTCAAACACAGGAGACACCAGCCATGCGTCGCGCCGCCTTTCTCAAATCCCTGGCCGCGCTGGCGGCCGCCGGCGCCGTGCCGGGCGCCTGGGCGCAGCCGGGCGCCAACCTGAAGATGCTGATCCCCGCCAACCCCGGCGGCGGCTGGGACATCACCGGCCGCGCGCTGGGCAAGGCGCTGCTGGACGCCAGGCAGGCCGCCACCGTGGTGTACGAGAACAAAGGCGGCGCGGCCGGCGCGCTGGGCCTGGCGCCGTTCCTGGCCGGCGCCAAGGGCGACGCGAACCAGCTCATGGTGATGGGCGCCGTGATGCTGGGCGGGCTGATCACCTCCAAGTCGCCGCTGAACCTGATGCAGGCCACGCCGCTGGCGCGCCTGACGACCGAGTACAACGTGTTCGTGCTGCCGGCCAATTCGCCGCACAAGACCATGGCCGACGTGGTGGCCCAGCTCAAGAAGGATCCGGGCAGCGTGAAGTGGGGCGGCGGCTCGCGCGGCTCCACCGAGCACATCGCGGCGGCCATGATCGCGCAGAAGGTGGGCTCGGACCCGGGCAAGATCAACTACGTGGCCTTCCGCGGCGGCGGCGAGGCGACGGCGGCCATCCTGGGCGGCAACGTCACGGTGGGCGGCTCGGGCTACAGCGAGTTCGCCGAATACATCGCTGCCGGCAAGATGAAGGCCATCGCCGTCACCTCCCCGCAACGGCTGCCGGGCCTGGACGCGCCGACGCTGAAGGAGCAAGGCATCGACGTCGAGATCGGCAACTGGCGCGGCGTGTTCGGCGGCCCCGGCATCACGCCGCCGCAGCGCAAGGCGCTGATCGACGCGCTGGTGGCCACCACGCAGTCGCCCTCGTGGCAGGAGGCGCTGAAGAAGAACGGCTGGACGCCGGCGCTGCTGGCGGGCGACGAGTTCACCAAGTTCGTGGAGGCCGAGTTCACCAACCTGCGCACCATCATGACGCAGTCGGGCATGATCCAGGGTTAAGAGCCAAATCGGCCTCCAGCGCTTTCTGGTCAAGCGCTGGCAGCTATAAAAAAAATAGCGACCAGCGCGAGGAGACCGCATGGCCAGCCCGCCACCCCACCTGCCGCTCGATCTGCGGCCCGACCACCCCGAGCCCGCGCACCCTTCGCGCAAGACACAGCGGTGGGAGGCGCTGGTCAGCGCCGGCATCATCGCCGTGGGTGCCGCCCTGGCCTGGGGCGCCGTCGATATTCCGTCCGAGGCCGGCTACGGCGGCGTCGGCGCCAACTTCCTGCCCTGGGTGGCAGCCATCGCGCTGATGGCCTGCGGCGCCGTGCTGCTGCGCGAGGCGCTGACCGGCGGCTACCGCGCCATGGAAGAGGCGCCAGGCGACGGGCACCCGGACTGGCGCGGCTTCGTCTGGGTCTCGGCCGGGCTGCTGCTGAACGCCGCGCTGATCGCGCACCTGGGCTTCATCCTCAGCTGCGCCCTCACCTACGTGCTGGCGGTGCAGGGCCTGAAGCGCGCCTTCGGCCGGCCGCACGACACCTGGCTGGTGGACGGCATCGCCGGCCTGGTGCTGGCGGCGCCGGTGTACTGGCTGTTCGGCAAGTTCCTGGCCATCAGCCTGCCGGGGCTCACGTCCACCGGCTGGCTCTGACCTGCGGGGCACGCGATGGACACGTTCGATCTGCTGCTCCAGGGCTTCGCCACCGCCCTCACCCCCGCGCACCTGCTGTGGGCGCTGCTCGGCTGCGCGCTGGGCACGGCGGTGGGCGTGCTGCCCGGCATCGCGCCGGCCACCACGGTGGCCATGCTGCTGCCCATCACGGCCAAGGTGGACGTCACGTCGTCGATGATCTTCTTCGCCGGCATCTACTACGGGGCGATGTACGGCGGCTCCACCACCTCCATCCTGCTCAACACGCCGGGCGAGACGGCCAGCATGGTCACCGCGATGGAGGGCAACAAGATGGCCAAGAGCGGCCGCGCCGGCCAGGCGCTGGCGACGGCGGCCATCGGCTCCTTCGTGGCCGGCACCATCGCCACCGTGGTGGTCACGCTGTTCGCCCCGGTGGTGGCCGAGTACGCCGTGCGCCTGGGGCCGCCGGAATACTTCCTGCTGATGGTGCTGGCCTTCACCACCGTCAGCGCGGTGCTGGGCCAGAGCACGGTGCGCGGCCTCACGGCGCTGTTCATCGGCCTGGCGGTGGGACTGATCGGCATGGACCAGATCAGCGGCCAGCCGCGCTACACCGGCGGCAAGGCCGAATTCCTGGACGGCATCGAGATCGTGCTGGTGGCCGTGGGCCTGTTCGCCGTGGCCGAGGTGCTGCACGCGGCGCTGTTCGAGGGCAAGGTGGCCGAGACGCAGAACCGCCTGAGCCGCGTGCGCATGAGCCGCCGCGACTGGCGCCGCAGCGTGCCGGCCTGGCTGCGCGGCGCGGCCATCGGCGCGCCGTTCGGCTGCGTGCCGGCGGGGGGCACCGAGATCCCCACCTTCCTCAGCTACGCCACCGAGAAGAAGCTGGCCAAGGGCGAGGATCTGGCCGAGTTCGGCACCACCGGCGCCATCGAGGGCGTGGCCGGCCCCGAGGCGGCCAACAACGCCACCGTGACCACCGCGCTGATCCCGCTGCTGACGCTGGGCATCCCCACCAGCAACACCACCGCCGTCCTGCTGGGCGCGTTCCAGAACTACGGCATCCAGCCCGGGCCGCAGCTGTTCGCCACCAGTGCTGCGCTGGTGTGGGCGCTGATCGCCTCGCTCTACATCGGCAACCTGATGCTGCTGGTGCTGAACCTGCCGATGGTGGGCCTGTGGGTGAAGCTGCTGCGCATCCCCAGGCCGCAGCTCTACGCCGGCATCCTGATCTTCGCCACCGTGGGCGCCTACGGCATGCGGCAGAGCACGTTCGACCTGTTCCTGCTGTACGTCATCGGCGCCGTCGGAGTGGTGATGCGGCGCTTCGACTTCCCCACCGCGCCGGTGGTGGTGGGCATGATCCTGGGGCCGCTGGCCGAGGCGCAGCTGCGCAACGCCATGTCCATCGGCGAGGGCAAGTGGAGCGTGTTCGCCCTGCGGCCGGTCTCGCTCGCGCTGATCGTGGTCATCCTGGCGGTGCTGGCCCTGCCGCGGGTCATGAAGCGGCGCGCCGCCCGGCACTGACGGGCGAGCGCGGGCCGGCCGTGTCTCGCGGGTGATTCCGCGCCGCCCGGGCTGCGTTAGCATTGACCCTGGGCATCACCAACTTACAAAGGAGACAAATCATGCGCCGCGACACTTTCCTCAAATCCCTGGCCGCGCTGGCGGCCGCCGGCGCCGCCCCTGGCGCCTGGGCGCAACCGGGCGCCAACCTGAAGGTGCTGATCCCCGCCAGTGCCGGCGGCGGCTGGGACACCACCGGCCGCGCGCTGGGCCAGGCCCTGCTGGACGCCAAGCAGGCCGCTTCGGTGAACTACGAGTACAGGCCCGGTGGCGCCGGCGTGCTGGGCATGGGGCCGTTCGTGGCCAGAGACCGGGGCGACGCCAGCCAGATCATGGTGATGGGCGCGGTGATGCTGGGCGGGCTGATCGGCTCCCGCTGGCCGGTGAACCTGATGCAGGGCACGCCGCTGATGCGCCTGACGACGGAATACAACGTGTTCGCGCTGTCCCCCAATTCGCCCTTCAAGACCATGGGCGACGTGATCGCGCAGTTCAAGAAGGACCCGGACAGCGTGACCTGGGGCGGCGGCTCGTCCGGCTCCACCGAGCACATCGCGGCGGCCATGATCGCGCGCGCGGTGGGTGTGAACCCGCTCAGGCTCAACTACGTGGCGTCCAGCGGCGGCGGCGAGGCGGCGACGGCCGTCATGGAGGGCAAGGTCACCGTGGGCGGCAGCGGCATCGGCGAGTTCGCCGAGCACATCCGCAGCGGCCGGATGAGGGCGCTGGCCGTGACCAGCGGCGCGCGCCTTGCGGCATACCAAGCCATCCCCACGCTCAAGGAGCAGGGCATCGACGTGGAGATCAGCAACTGGCGCGGCGTGTTCGGCAAGCGGGACCTCGCGGCCGATCAGCGCCAGGCGCTGATCGGCGCGCTGACGGCGGCCACGCAGTCGCCCACGTGGCAGGAGGCGGTGAAGAAGAACGACTGGGTACCGGCGGTGCTGGCGGGCGACGCGTTCGGCAAGTTCGTGGAGAACGAGTTCACCAGCCTGCGCGCCACCATGGAGCGGGCGGGCATGGTCGTGGTGCCGATCGGGTTCCAGCCGTAACGGCGCCCTGGCCCACAGGGTCGTGCGGGCGCGGGAAAGCCGACAGCGAGTAGCCCGCGGGTAAGCGAAGCGTACCCGGGAAGTGGCGGCCGGGCCGGGTGGTCAAAGCCGGTCGGTTCAGTGATGATGATGCGGCGGCCGCCGCGATAGACACGCTGGCCGCCGACCCACTCAGCGCTTCGCCGGCTTGACCGGCTTGACCGGTATGCGGGCTTCGACCGACTTGAGCGCGGTCAACCACGGCTGGATGCGTTTCACGTCGGCCTGCACTGCTTGCTCGAAAGCGCGCAGGCCGTCGAGTGCGCCACCCAGCAGCACCTCTGCCTCCTCGGCATCGTTCACCGGCAGATCCAGCTTACGGTGTTGCAGCAGCAGTTCGACCGACTTGGCGTGCTGCTTCATCGAGGCTTGCATGACGGCGCCAAGCACGTGGGCCTCGAAGGCATCCCAGCCCGGCCCGCTCAGGCCAGCCAATTCGCTGGCCGCCTTGCCACCGAAGTCCTCGCCCAGGAACGTCGGCCCCAGCAGATCGAACAGTCGGGGGTGCACTTCGAGCACCAGGTCGAGCACGAACTGGCGTACCCAGCACGGGCCGAGGATGGGCCGCAGGTACGACGAAGTAATTTGACCGAGTTCGAGCAGGCTCCTGGCCGTGCGCAGTTCCTGGAAGCCGACATAGTTGTAGTGCGCGGTGGTGAAGTACCAGCGCGCCATGCAGCGGCGCTGCTGCGGGGTGGCCAGCCAGACCGCGATGTTGACGAAGTACTCGCGAATCTTCTCCCAGTTGGCCACCGCCTGTGCACTGGCCCCGGGCGCGGTGCCCGCCGCTTCCAGCCCGATGATGTTGAGGTCCATCCAGTGGTGCCAGGTCGAATCCACCACGACGCGGCCGATGCCGATCGACTGACCGTCGTAGACGCTGATCATCGGAAAGCGCTTGGCCGGGCTGTCGCCCTTGGCGAAGTTGTAGGGCGGATCGGGCAACGTGGTCCCGTACGCGATCACCGTGGGCAGCGGCCGCACGCCGTTGCGGGTCGGGTATTCGGTGGCGCTGGACACATCGACCTCGAAGCGCCCGGGGGCAGTGTCGAAGCACACGCCCTCGTGCGGGTGGTCGGGCATCACGTCGATGGGGCCGTGTTGCGGGTGGCACAGGATCGGGTGCGGCGCGCGCCAACCCAGCAGGCCGCCGCCGCTGCGCATCCAGGTCACCCATTGGACGCGCTGGGGCACCGCATCGCTTTGCGCGCCGATCGGGATCTGGGCGTAGGTCGGTGCCCCTTGCGAGGCATTGGCGGGCCGGTTGGTGTCCACCCGCGCAGGACCAGCTCCCGGCGGCACGCCCTGGGCCTGGGTCCAGCGACGCATGGTGCCGGCGCGGGGCACCTGCCGGCACAGCGCGGCGCCCAGGTCGTCATGGTCGCCGGTGGCGAACACGCCGCCCCGGCGCTCGTCCATCCACTTGAGCAAGGCCGTGCGCTCGCCGCTGGACAGCGACCCGTTGCCACCGTTGTAACCGAACAGCCAGACTTGGTGGTACGGCCTGAGGGAGGCATCGCTGAAGGTGATTTCCGACTTGAACTTGGTATCGACCTGGAAATCGACCCACCCGCGGGCGGTGTCGTTCAACAGCGCCGCCACTCGGCCAACGCCGAAACTGGTGTTGTAGGTGATGGCGCCGTCGACGACGAACAGAATGCGCAGCGGACCGCAAAGCCTGAGCTTGGGTCGAATCGCCTTGATCGCCTCGAATACGGCAGGGTCCAGTGTGTTCAGAAACCGCGTGTCCATGATGCTCTCCTGTGGGTTGGCGCACCACAGCAGGTACGCCAGTCCATTACAGGATCAAAGTCACGTAGCGCCGTCCCCAAGGGAGAGGACAAACAGGTCTGTCCAGCCGCTCGAAATACCAGGAAAATCGGCCATCAGCACGCTTCAGTAAATCGCTGACAGCTATAAAAATAGTAGTTTCTTACTGCTGAAGACGGCTGGACAAGCGCTGGCGAACGCCGGTGCTGCCGCGCGCCACGCGGCAGCACGTTCAGACCAGCCGCTCGATCTTGCGGTAGCGCCACACCAGCCGGTAGAAGGTGCTTTGCAGCAGCAGCATGGCGCTGAACACCACCGGGTACGACATCCACACGCCCTGCAAGCCGAAGCGCGCCGACAGCAGGTTGGCCGCCGGCAGCTGCACCAGCAGGATGCAGCCGATGCTGATGCCCGTGGGCACCCACACGGTGCCGCTGGCGCGCATCACGCCCGCCACCACGGCCTGCATGCCGAACACCACGCTGGCCCACAGCATCACGTGCAGCAGGGTCTGCGCCATGTCCAGCACGTGCGGCGTGGTCAGGAAGAAGCCCAGCAGCCAGCGCGACAGCGCGTAGCCCAGCAGCACCAGGCCGCCCGTCAGCACCACGTTCATCAGCAGGCCCGTGCGCACGATGGCCGACAGCCGCTCGCTGCGCCCCGCGCCGATGGCCTGCGCGCCCAGGATCGAGGCCGTGATGGCGATGGAGATCGCCGGGAACTGCACGTAGTTGACGATCTGGTTCACCGCGCCGTACGCCGCCGTGGCGTCCGCCCCGTAGGCGTTGACCAGGCCCAGGATGGCCAGCTCCGCCATGGCGATGGTCACCATCTGCACGCCGGTCGGCACGCCGATGCGCAGCACGGCGCGCAGCAGGGCCGGGCTGATGCGCAGGTGGCGCAGCAGCTCGGCGTCGGGCGCCAGCGGGTGGCGCTTGCGGCGCAGGTAGAACCACAAAAAGGCCAGCGCCACCGTGAAGGCCACGAAACCCGCCGCCGCCGCGCTGACCACGCCCAGCCGAGGCAGGCCCAGCCAGCCGCGGATCAGCGCCGGCGTCAGCAGCAGCCCGACGCTGGTGGACAGACACAGCGCCAGCAGCGGCGTCACCGTGTCGCCCACGCCGCGCAGCAGCTGGGTGTACAGGATGAACACCAGCAGCAGCGGCATGCTCAGCATCATCACGCGCGCATAGGCCACGGCATCGGGCAGCAGCTCGGGCGCGGTGCCCAGCGCCGCCAGCGCCGGGCGCGCGAACAGCTCGCCCAGCGCGGCGGCGGTGAGGCCGATCAGGCCGCCCAGCGCCAGCGCGGTGCCGGCGATGGCCTTGGCCTTGCGCGGCTCGCGCGCGCCCCAGGCCTGGCCGATCAGCACCGAGGCGCCCGCGCCCACGCCGATGATCAGCGCGATGAAGAAGAACACCACCGGGAACATGCCCGCCACGGCGCCCAGCGCGGTCGTGCCCAGCATCTGGCCGATGTAGACCGCGTTCACGCTGCCCGACAGCGATTGCAGGATGTTGGCCAGCACCATCGGCCCCAGGAAGGCCAGGTAGGTGCGCCACAGCGGGCGCGTGGTGGTAATGGGAGGCTTGGCGCTCATATCGGATACCTCCGTGCTTCGCACTGCGGTGCGAGCGCCCTTCGGGCGGCCGGGCGGGCGCTCATTCGGCGGCCTCGTCGTCGGAGGGAGCGTCGAAAGCGCCCTGCGCCAGTTCGTTCAGATGGGCGCGCACGTCCTTCGGCCAGCGCGCTGTGTGCGCCGCGAAGGCGTGGCCGTCGGCCGCGAACAAGGCGCGCGCGGCTTCCTCGAAGCCGGGTTGGTGGCCGGCGATGGCGCTCATGAATCTGTAGCTTCTCTCGCTGGCCTGGCGCCGGCTGTCGGCCTTTTCGTTCGACTTCCGGGCCTGGTCCACCAGGCGACGCAGGGCAACCGAGGCGCCGCCCGGCTGCGCGGCGAGCCAGTCCCAGTGGCGCGGCAGCAGCGTCACTTCGCGCGCCACCACGCCCAGGCGCGGGCGGCCGGGCGCGGGACGCGGCGGCGCGGCGGCGTCATCGGCGCGCGCGAGCCGCGCGGCGTGTTCGGGTGGCGGCGGCGCGTCCACCTGCGCGCCGGTGGCGTCGTCGAAAACCAGCACCGGCCGGCCCTGGAAATCATCCGCCGCCAGCGCCCGTGTCACCTCGGCATACGCGCCGCGGGCGACCAGCTGGTCGCCCGCGAAGGCCGTGTAGAGGGAAGGAAAAATCGTATTCATGCACTCATTATATCCGGGTCAAATAATTTTGCCCGGGTATTTATGCGGCAAGTCGCGCAGGCTACCATCGCCCGCATGCCCGCCGCCACGCCGCCCGCCTCGCCCGCGCTGCCGCGCGACGCCGCCAGCATCCTGGAGCTGGCCGCGCGCTCCATGTTCGACCTGTTCGCCAGCGCCAGCGAGGGCATGGTGCTGGTGGACCGCGACGCGCGCGTGGTGTGGATCAACGACCAGTACCGGCGCTTCCTGCCCGCGCTGGGCTTCCCGCGCGAGGAGGACTTCGTCGGCCACCCGGTGTCCGACGTGATCCAGAACACGCAGATGCACGAGGTGCTGCGCACCGGCAAGCCGATGCTGATCGACGTGCTGAGCAACCGCGCCGGCACCTTCGGCGTCAGCCGCATTCCGCTGCGCGACGACGCCGGCGAGGTCATCGGCGCCCTGGGCATCGTGCTGTTCGACCAAACCTCGCACAACCTGCAACCGCTGATCGCCAAGTTCGCCCGCATGCAGCAGGAGCTGCACGAGGCGCAGCAGCAGCTGGCCGCCAAGCGGGCCGGCGGCCGGCACGGGCCCAGGCAGGCGCGCTACACGTTTGCGAGCTTCGTGGGCAGCAGCCCGGCCGCGGTGGAGGTCAAGCGCCAGGCGCGGCGCGCCGCGCAGTCGCATAGCCCGGTGCTGCTGCTGGGCGAGACGGGCACCGGCAAGGAGCTGCTGGCGCACGGCATCCACGCCGCCTCGCCGCGCGCCGACGGCCCCTTCGTCAGCATCAACATCGCGGCCGTGCCCGACACGCTGCTGGAGGCCGAGTTCTTCGGCGTCGCCCCCGGCGCCTTCACCGGCGCCGACCGCAAGGGCCGCATGGGCAAGTTCAAGCTGGCGGACGGCGGCACGCTGTTCCTCGACGAGATCGGCGACATGCCGCCCGGCCTGCAAGCCAAGCTGCTGCGCGCGCTGCAAGAGGGCGAGATCGAGCCGCTGGGCAGCAACGAGCTGGTGCCGTTCGACGCCCGCGTCATCGCCGCCACCAGCCGCGACCTGCCGGCCCTGGTGCGCGAGGGGCGCTTCCGTGAAGACCTGTACTACCGCCTGAACGTGCTGCCGGTGCGCGTGCCGCCGCTGCGCGAGCGGCGCGGCGACGTGCGCGCGCTGATCGAGGTGCTGGGCGAGGACATGGCGCACCGCGGCAGCCCGCCGCCCGAGCTGAGTGACGGCGCCATCGCCCTGCTGGCGGCGCAGCAGTGGCGCGGCAACATCCGCGAGCTGCGCAACGTGCTGGAGCAGGCCGCGCTGCGCGCCGACGCCGACCGGCTGGACGCCGGCCACATGGAAGCCCTGCTGCGCCAGTCGGGCCTGGCCCAGGTGCAGCCCGCGCTGCCGCCGGAGCCGGCGCCGCAGGACGCGGCCGACCTGCTGCGCCCGCTGGGCAAGCAGATCGCCGAGCTGGAGCGGCGCGCCATCGCGGCGGCGCTGAAGGCCACCGGCGGCAACAAGCTGGCCGCCACACGGCTGCTGGGGATCTCGCGCGCCACCTTGTACGAGCGGCTGCGGGACGAGGCGGATCCAACGAAGGCCATGGTTAACCCTGATCCATGATCAGACATTTGCTCTGATTTCAGACAATCCATTTGTCTGAATTTTGATCATTCGCGCGTTAACCCAGCACCAATCTCTCGCAGAATCAACGACTTGCGTGCTGGCACGGGTCATGCACTTTGTGCCCTGCATCCCGAACCATCAGAGGAGATTCCCCATGCACCGCCGCTCGCTCATCGCCCTGGCCGCCCTGGCCGCCGTCGTCAGCGCCCCTGCCCTGGCGCAGTCCGGCGACATCAAGATCGCCCACATCTATTCCAAGACCGGCCCGCTCGAAGCCTACGGCAAGCAGACCCAGGTCGGTCTGATGATGGGCCTGAACTACGCCACCGGCGGCACCATGGCCGTCAATGGCCGCAAGATCACCGTGATCGAGAAGGACGACCAGGGCAAGCCCGACGTGGGCAAGAGCCTGCTGGCCGCCGCCTACGCGGACGACAAGGTGGACCTGGCCGTCGGCCCCAGCTCTTCCGGCGTGGCGCTGGCCATGCTGCCGGTGGCCGAGGAGTACAAGAAGATCCTGCTGGTCGAGCCCGCCGTGGCCGACTCGATCACCGGCGACAAGTGGAACAAGTACATCTTCCGCACCGGCCGCAGCAGCAGCCAGGACGCCATCAGCAACGCCGCGGCGATGGACAAGGACGGCGTCTCCGTCGCCACGCTGGCGCAGGACTACGCCTTCGGCCGCGACGGCGTAAAAGCCTTCAAGGACGCGCTCAAGCACGCCAGGATCGTGCACGAGGAATACCTGCCGCAGACCACCACCGACTTCACCGCCGGCATCCAGCGCCTGATCGACGCGCTGAAGGACAAGCCCGGCCGCAAGGCCATCGAGGTGATCTGGGCCGGCGGCACGCCGCCCTTCAACGCGCTGGCCGCGGCCGACCTGAAGAAGCGCTTCAACATCGAGGTCTTCACCGGCGGCAACATCCTGCCCGCCATGGCGGCCTACAAGAACTTCCCCGGCATGGAAGGCGCCACGTACTACTACTTCGGCATTCCCAAGAACGCGGTCAACGATGCGATGGTGGCGGCGCACTACAAGGAGTTCAAGCAGCCGCCGGACTTCTTCACCGCCGGCGGCTTCTCGGCCGCCATGGCCCTCGTCACCGCGCTCAAGGCCACGGGCGGCGACACCAACACCAACAAGCTCATCAAGACCATGGAAGGCATGAGCTTCGACACGCCCAAGGGCAAGATGACCTTCCGCAAGGAAGACCACCAGGCCATGCAGAGCATGTACCACTTCCGCATCAAGAACGACCCGGCCTTCGCCTGGGGCGTGCCCGAGCTGGTGCGCGAGATCAAGCCTGAGGAAATGCAGGTGCCGATCCGCAACAAGCGCTGATCGCCCTTCTCATTTTTTGATAGCTGGCGGCGCTTGCCTGGCAAGCGCTGCGGCCTCTTTTCGTCTGAAATGCTGGAAACCCAGGACCTCACCATCCGCTTCGGCGGCCACGTGGCCGTGAACGCGGTCACGTGCCGCTTCGCGCCCGGCACGCTGACGGCCATCGTCGGCCCCAACGGCGCCGGCAAGACGACCTACTTCAACCTCATCTCCGGCCAGCTCAAGGCCAGCGCGGGCAGCGTGCGGCTGGGCGGGCAGGACTTGTCGGGCCTGTCGCCGGCCGCGCGCACGCGCGCCGGGCTGGGGCGGGCGTTCCAGCTCACCAACCTCTTCCCCAACCTCTCGGTGCTGGAGAACGTGCGCCTGGCCGTGCAGGCGCGGCACTCAGGCGGCCTGAACCTGTGGAGCATCTGGAGCGACCACGCCGGGCTGACGCGCCGCGCGCTCGAACTGCTGGAGCAGGTCAGCATGACCGAGCGCCAGCACATGCCCGTGGCCAGCCTGCCGCACGGCGACCAGCGCAAGCTGGAGGTGGCGCTGCTGATGGCGCTTCAGCCTTCGGTCTACATGTTCGACGAGCCCACCGCCGGCATGAGCCACGACGAGGCGCCGGTGATCCTGAACCTGATCCGCCAGCTCAAGCAGGACAAGAGCAAGACCATCCTGCTCGTCGAGCACAAGATGGACGTGGTGCGCGAGCTGGCCGACCGCATCATCGTGCTGACCAACGGCACGCTGGTGGCCGACGGCGAGCCGGCGGAAGTCATCGCCTCGCCCGTCGTGCAGCAAGCCTACCTGGGCGTCAGCAAGGACGAAGAGGTTGCCCAATGAGCGATGTGTTGCTGAAACTCGAAGGCGTGCACACCCACATCGGCGCCTACCACATCCTGCACGGCGTGGACTTGGAAGTGCCGCGCGGCCAGCTCACCATGCTGCTGGGCCGCAACGGCGCCGGCAAGACGACCACGCTGCGCACCGTCATGGGCCTGTGGCAGGCGAGCCAGGGCCGCGTCACGTTCAACGGCCAGGACATCACCAGGAAGCACACGCCGCAGATCGCGCAGCTCGGCATCGCCTACGTGCCCGAGAACATGGGCATCTTCGCCGACCTCACCGTGAAGGAGAACATGGTGCTCGCCGCCCGAGCCGCCCGCAACGCGGCGCAGATGGATCAGGCACGCCTGCAATGGATCTTCCAGCTCTTTCCCGCCGTCGAGAAGTTCTGGAACCACCCGGCCGGCAAGCTCTCGGGCGGGCAGAAGCAGATGCTGGCCGTCAGCCGCGCCATCGTCGAGCCGCGCGAGCTCCTGATCGTGGACGAGCCCAGCAAGGGCCTGGCGCCAGCCATCATCAACAACATGATCGACGCCTTCCGCCAGCTCAAGGCGCAGGGCGTGACGATTTTGCTGGTGGAGCAGAACATCAACTTCGCCAAGCGGCTGGGCGACACCGTCGCCGTGATGGACGACGGCCGCGTGGTGCACGCCGGCACCATGGCCGCGCTGGCGCAGGACGAGGCCTTGCAGCAGCGGCTGCTGGGGCTGTCGCTGTGATGACGTTTACAAGCCAAATCGGCCTCCAGCGCCCGCCCATCAAGCGCTGGCAGCTATCACTGCAATAGCACATGACATCCACCGACCTCGACTACAAACCCCTGCTGCTGGTGCCGCTGCTGATGCTGGCGGCGCTGCCGCTGATCGGCTCCGGCTCCACCTGGCTCACGCTTACCGTGGCGGGGCTGGCGATGGGCATGATCATCTTCATCATCGCCTCGGGCCTGACGCTGGTGTTCGGCCTGATGGACGTGCTGAACTTCGGCCACGGCGTGTTCATCGCCCTGGGCGCCTTCGTCGCCACCAGCGTGCTGGGCGCCATGGGCGACTACACGCAAAGCGCCGACCTCTGGCGCAACCTGCTGGCCGTGCTGCCGGCGATGGTGGTGGCGATGCTGGTGGCCGGCGCCATCGGCCTGGCGTTCGAGCGCTTCATCGTGCGGCCGGTGTACGGCCAGCACCTCAAGCAGATCCTCATCACCATGGGCGGCATGATCATCGGCGAGGAGCTGATCAAGGTCATCTGGGGCCCGCAGCAGATTCCGCTGCCGCTGCCCAGCGGCATGCAGGGCTCCTGGCTGATCGGCGACGCGGCGGTGGAGAAGTACCGCGTGGTGGCGGTGGTCGTCGGCGTGGTGGTGTTCGCGCTGCTGGCCTGGACGCTCTCGTGCACCAAGGTGGGCCTGCTGATCCGCGCCGGCGTGCAGGACCGCGAGATGGTCGAGTCGCTGGGCTACCGCATCCGCCGCCTGTTCGTGGGCGTGTTCGTGGTCGGCAGCGCGCTGGCGGGCCTGGGCGGCGTGATGTGGGGGCTGTACCAGCAGAACGTGGTGCCGCAGATGGGCGCGCAGGTCAACATCCTGATCTTCATCGTCATCATCATCGGCGGGCTGGGCAGCACCACCGGCGCGCTGATCGGCGCGCTGATGGTGGGGCTGATGGCCAACTACACCGGCTTCCTGGCGCCCAAGGTGGCGCTGTTCTCCAACATCGCGCTGATGGTGGCCGTGCTGCTGTGGCGGCCGCAGGGCGTCTATCCGGTGGCCAACCGCTGATGGAACGCTATGGCAACGATAGCTGGCAGCGCTTGTTCCACGCGGGCTAAGGCCGTATTTCATTCAGATTCCACACCGCACACCCCTCGAAGCCCCATGTTCAGCCGCCTGCTCTCCAACGACCTGCCGCGCAACAAGCTGCTGGCGCTCATCCTGCTGGCCATCCTCGTCGGGCTGGCGGTGGCGCCGTTCATGTTCCCGGGCGTCAAGGCGCTGAACGTGGCGGCCAAGGTGCTGATCTTCATCGTGCTGGTGGCGGCGTTCGACCTGCTGCTGGGCTACACCGGCATCGTGAGCTTCGCGCACACCATGTTCTTCGGCATCGGCGCCTACGGCATCGCCATCGCCAGCGAGCGCATGGGCGCCTCCTGGGGCGCGCTGGCGGTGGGCGTGGCGGGCGCGCTGGCGGTGTCGCTGGTGCTGTCGCTGGCCGTGGGCCTCTTTTCGCTGCGGGTGCGGGCGATCTTCTTCGCCATGATCACGCTGGCGGTGGCGGCCGCGTTCCAGACGCTGGCCTCGCAGCTGTCCGCATTCACCGGCGGCGAGGACGGCCTGACCTTCAAACTGCCCGAGGTGCTGATGCCCAGCTTCGAGCCGTTCGAGAACGAGGTGCTCGGCGTGCTGGTCGACGGCAAGATCATCACCTACTACGGGCTGTTCGTCGTGGCCGTGGTGCTGTTCCTGGCGCTGCTGCGCATCGTCAACTCGCCCTTCGGCCGCACGCTGCAAGCCATCCGCGAGAACGAGTTCCGCGCCGAGGCCATCGGCTATCGCGTGGTGGTGTACCGCACGCTGTCCAGCGTGCTGTCGGCGCTGTTCGCCACCCTGGCCGGCTGCATGCTGGCCGTCTGGCTGCGCTACAACGGGCCGGACACCTCGCTCAGCTTCGAGATCATGATGGACGTGCTGCTGATCGTCGTCATCGGCGGCATGGGCACGATGTACGGCGCGGTGATCGGCTCGGTGCTGTTCCTGGTGGCGCAGAGCTACTTGCAGGACCTGCTGCGCTTGGGGCACGACGCCACCGCCGGCGTGCCCGCGCTGTCCGCCCTGCTCTCGCCCGACCGCTGGCTGCTGTGGCTGGGCGTGCTGTTCGTGCTCTCGGTCTATTACTTCCCCACCGGCGTGGTCGGGCGGCTGCGCGCGCGCAGCCAGCAGGCCGCCGCGCCCCGCACCGTCCGCGAGAAGACGTCATGAGCTTTGCGTCCCACTACCTCACCTGCGCCGGCCGCGAGATCCACTACACCGACTGGCAGCCGCCCACCGGCACGGCGCGCGGCACCGTGGTCGCCTGGCACGGGCTGGCGCGCACCGGCCGCGACATGGACGAGCTGGCCGCGCACCTCTGCAACCTTGGCTGGCGCGTGCTGTGCCCCGACACCGTGGGCCGCGGCCTCAGCCAGTGGGCCGCCAACCCGCGCGACGAGTACTGCCTGGCCTTCTACGCCCGGCTGGCGCGCGAGTTCGTGGTGCAGCTCGGCATCGAGCGCTGCCACTGGGTCGGCACCTCGATGGGCGGCGCCATCGGCATGGTGGGCGCGTCGGGCTACTTCGAGCCCGAGCTGCAAAAGCGCATCCGCAGCCTGGTGCTGAACGACAACGCGCCGCAGCTCGCGCAGCCCGCCGTGGAACGCATCAAGGCCTACGCCGGCAACCCGCCCGCCTTCGCCACCGTGACCGAGCTGGAAGCCTTCTTCCGCGCCGCCTACAAGCCCTACGGCCGGCTGACCGACGCGCAGTGGCGCCGCCTGGCGGAGACCAGCACGCGCCGCCTGCCCGACGGCCGCGTGACGCCGCACTACGACCCCGCCATCACCGGCCAGTTCATCCACTACCCCGACGACTACCTGATCTGGCACCACTACGACGCGCTGGCGCTGCCCGTGCTGCTGCTGCGCGGCGCCGATTCCGACCTGGTGCTGCGCGAAACCGCCGAGCAGATGGCCGCCCGCGGCCCCGGCGCGCGCGGGTTGCTGCAATGGGCCGAGGTGCCCGGCTGCGGCCACGCGCCGGCGCTGAACGTGCCGGAGCAGTTGAACCTGGTGAGCGATTTCATCGAGCGCGCCGAACAGCCCGCCGCGCCGCTGGATTCTTAAGCCAAATCGGCCTCCAGCGCTTGTCCATCAAGCGCTGACAGCTATTGTTCGGATAGCTAATTGGCCGCCGGCCGCCCGCGTGTCGGCCAGCCCTGCAAGTGCTCCTGCACGATCTCAGCCAGCGCCGCCAGCCAGCTCGGGTGGTCGTTGAGGCAGGGGACGTAGTGGAACTCGCGGCCGCCGGCAGCCAAGAAAGCGTCGCGGTTCTCCATGGCGATCTCCTCCAGCGTCTCCAGGCAGTCGGCGGTGAAGCCGGGGCAGATCACGTCCACGCGCGGCACGCCGGCGCGGCCCAGGTCCTCCAGCACCGCCTGCGTCGCCGGCTCCACCCACCTGGCCTTGCCGAAGCGCGACTGAAAGCTGACCACCCACTCGTCCTCCTTCAGCGCCAGCCGCCCGGCCAGCAGGCGCGCCGTCTCCAGGCATTCGTCCACGTAGGGGTCGCCCAGCGCGCGCGTGCGCTCGGGCACGCCGTGGAAGCTCATCACCAGCCTGCTCGGCCGCCCGTGGCTCTGCCAGTGGTGATGCACCAGCCGCGCCAGCGCGCGGATGTAGCCGGGGTCGTCGTGGAAGCGGTTCACGAAGCGCAGCTCCGGCACGTGGCGCACGCGCCGCGCCCAGGCGCCCACGGCGTCGATCACGCTGGCCGTGGTGGTGCCGGAATACTGCGGGTACATCGGCACCACCAGGATGCGCGTGCAGCCGCGCGCTTTCATCTCGTCCAGCTGCGAGTCGATCGATGGCTGACCGTAGCGCATCGCCAGGCGCACGCTCACCGCGTGGCCGCGCTCGCCCAGGTAGCCACGCAGCATCGTCGCCTGCCTGCGGCTCCACACCATCAGCGGCGAGCCCTCGGGCAGCCAGATCGACTTGTACTTGGCGGCCGACTGCGCCGGCCGTGTGCGCAGAACCACGCCGTGGAGGATGGGCTTCCAGAGCGTCGGCGGAATCTCCACCACGCGCCGGTCGCTCAGGAACTCGGCCAGGTAGCGGCGCGTGGCCGCCGGCGTGGGCGCATCGGGCGTGCCCAGGTTGCACAGCAGCACGCCGGTGCGGCCTGCGTGGCCGGGCCGCACGGCGGGTTCGGGTCGGAAAGGCATGCGCTATTCTCGGTCATGCCCTCTACGCCAAAGAGCGCGCCGCCGCTCGATTTCCGGCGCATCCGTGCCATTACGCTCGATCTGGACGACACGCTGTGGCCCGTGTGGCCGACCATCGAGCGCGCCGAAAACGCCCTGCGCGGCTGGCTGGACGAGCGCGCGCCGCGCACCGCCGCCCTGGCGCGCGATGCCGATGCCGCACGGTCCGCGCGCCGCGCCGTCGCAGCCGCTCATGCGGACCGCGTGCACGACCTGGGCCTGCTGCGCCGCGAGATGATCCGCCACCTGCTGCGCGCGGCCGGCGACGACCCCGCCTTGGCCGAGGCCGCGTTCGAAGTCTTCCACGCCGAACGCCAGCGCGTCGAACTGTACGCCGACGCCCTGCCCGCCCTGGCCTGGCTGAGCGCGCGCTTTCCGGTCGTGGCACTCAGCAACGGCAACGCCGACGTGCACCGCGTCGGCATCGGCCGCTACTTCCAGGCCGCCATCAGCGCGGCGCAGATCGGCGCCGGCAAGCCCGACCCGCGCATCTTCAAAGCCGGCGCGCGCGCCGCCGGCGTGCAGCCGCACGAGGTATTGCACGTCGGCGATGACGTCCAACTGGACGGCATCGGCGCGCTGCGCGCCGGCATGCAGTCGGCGTGGGTCAACCGTGCGCAGGCGCCCTGGCCGCGCGACGCGGGGCTGGCGCCGCAGGTTGTCGTTGAAGACCTGACGCAGCTCTGTGAATGGCTTGGTCGACCAGCGCATCGACGCTGACGCCGAAAGGCACGCACCCCGGAAAGAGACAAGGGGCTACAACTTTAAGAGTTGTAGCCCCTTACGGATAGTGGTCGGCGTGGCGGGATTCGAACTCGCGACCCCTTGCACCCCATGCAAGTGCGCTACCAGGCTGCGCTACACGCCGACAAGCCTGCCATTATAGCGTGTGCAGGTCGTGCCACTGCGAGACGGTGAGCAGGTCGCGGATTTCCTTCAGCTCGCGCTCGACCTGGCGGATCTGCTCGGGCACGACGTGCTCGTCCTCGAAGATCACGCTGTCGCCGAACTCGCTGGGCACCGGCTCGTCGGCGTCGAACTCCTCCACGCCCGTCAACATGACCTCGCCGGCACGCTGGCGGTCGCGCTCATGCTGCGCCAGCTCCTGCAGCTTGGCGCGCGCGCCGTTGATGGTGAAGCCCTGGTCGTACAGCAGCTCACGGATGCGGCGGATCATCAGCACCTCGTGGTGCTGGTAGTAGCGCCGGTTGCCGCGCCGCTTCATGGGGCGCAGCTGGGTGAACTCCTGTTCCCAGTAGCGCAGAACGTGCGGCTTGACGCCGCACAAATCCCCTACCTCACCGATGGTGAAGTAGCGTTTGGCGGGGATGGGGGGAAGCTGTGTTTCCACTGCGGAAGGACGTCTTGCGCGAGAACTCAAAAGATTAGCGCAAGTGCCGTCCGGCGGCTACAACGGGAATGTGACGTTGTGCATGGTTCCAACGTCGTCGCGCGCCGTGCACCACCGCGCCGGCACGCTCAGAAGTCTTCGACCACGGTGGCGCCGGCGCCCGGTTCGGCCTGGATCATTTCCTTGAGCTTCTGGCTGGCGTGGAAAGTGACGACCTTGCGCGCCTCGATGGGGATCAGTTCGCCCGTGCGCGGATTGCGCCCGGGGCGCGGCGCCTTGATACGCATCTGGAAATTGCCGAAGCCGGAGAGCTTGACCTCCTCGCCCGCGATCAGGCGCGCGCAGATGAGGTCGAAGAACGCATCGACCATGTCCTTGGATTCGCGCTTGTTCAGGCCGATCTGCTCGAACAGCATCTCGGCCAGCTGCGCCTTGGTCAGCGCCGACGTTTCCAGGCTGTCGACGGCCAGCTCGATGACCGGATTGGGCTGGGTGACCATGGTCTTCTCCCTCAGGTTCCTGGTGTCAGCCGCGCAGGCGCGCGCCGAGGTCCGCCCGCAGGCGCTCGACCACCGATTGGACGGCGCCGTCGATGCGCTCGTCGGTGAGCGTCTCGGCCTCGCTGCCCAGCACCAGCCGCACGGCCAGGCTCTTGTCGCCGGCCGCCATGCCGGCGGCGCCTTCGCTGCCGGCCTTGGGGCGGTAGATGTCGAACAGCGTGGCGTCGCGCAGCAGGTCATCAGTGGGCGCGGCGTGCACGGCGGCCATCAACTGGTCGTGCGTCACGGCCTCCTTGACGACGACGGCGACGTCGCGCTCGACCGGCTGCTGGCGCGGCACGGGCTGCGCCTGCGGCAGCGTGCCTTGCAGCACGGCATCGAGGTCCAGCTCGAACATCACGGGCGCGTGCGGCAGTTCCCAGCGCTGGCGCCAGCGCGGGTGCAGTTCGCCGACGACGCCGATGGCGCGGCCGTCCAGCAGCACGCGGGCGGCACGGCCCGGATGCAGCGCGGGGTGCGCGGCCGGCTCGAACACCGCGCGGCGGGCGCCGAGCAGCGCCTCGACATCGCCCTTGGCGTCGAAGAAGTCGGCCGGCGGCTGCCTGCCCTCCCAGCCCTGGCGCCCGGCCGGGCCGTAGATGATGCCGGCCACGCGCATGGGCTGGGCGACGCCTTTCACGTCGCGGTCGGTCGCCGCCACGGCCGCGTCGCGCATGAACACGCGCCCGACCTCGAACACGCGCACGCGGTCGGCACGCCGATCCAGATTGCGCTTCACAACCTGTAGCAAGGAACCCAGCAGGGACGAGCGCATGACGCTCATTTGGCTCGCAATCGGGTTCAGCAGGCGGACCGGATCGGCGTTGCCGGCCAGTTCGCGCTCCCAGCTTTCATCGACGAAGCTGAAGTTGATCGTCTCCAGGTAGCCCAGCGCCGCCACGGCGCGGCGCAGCTCGAAGCGGCCCTGCCGCGCCTCGGCACGCACGCGCGGCACGATGGGCGCCAGCGGCGCCGTCTCGGGCAGGTTCTGGTAGCCGACGATGCGTGCCACTTCCTCGATCAGGTCTTCCTCGATGCGCAGGTCGAAACGGCAGGCCGGCGGCGTGACCGTGAGGGTGCCGTCGCCTTCGGTGAACGCGAGGCCCAGCCGGCGGAACACGTCGGCGCATTGCGCCTGCGTGACCGGCATGCCCAGCACCTTGGCGGCGCGCGCCACGCGCAGGGTGACGGGCCGCGGCTGCGGCATGTTCGGCTGCTGGTCGTCGATGGGGCCGCACACGGTCTGCGGCGTGCCGCAAATGTCGATGACGAGCCGGCTGATGCGCTCGATGTGCGCCGCCGTCAGCGCCGGGTCCACGCCGCGCTCGAACCGGTGCCCGGCGTCGGTGGCGAAGTTGAAGCGGCGCGAACGGCCGGCCACGGCGTCGGGCCACCAGAAGGCGGCCTCGACATAGACGTTGCGGGTGTCGTCGGACACGGCGGTGGCGTCGCCGCCCATGATGCCGGCCAGCGACTCCACCTCGCGCTCGTCGGCGATGACGCCGACCGTGGCGTCCAGGGCGACGGACTCGCCGTTCAGCAGCCTGAGCCGCTCGCCCGGCTTGCCCCAGCGCACGTCGAGCCCGCCGTGGATCTTGTCCAGATCGAAGATGTGCGTCGGCCGGCCGTACTCGAACATCACGTAGTTGGAGATGTCCACCAGCGCCGTCACGCTGCGCTGGCCGCAGCGCGCCAGGCGGTCGACCATCCACTGCGGCGTGGCCGCCTGGGTATCGACGTGGCGGATGACGCGACCCGAGAAGCGCCCGCACAGGTCGGGCGCGCTCACCTTCACCGGCAGCACGTCGGGCGTGCCCACGGGCACCGGCGGCAGATCGGGCGTGTTCAGCGGCGCACCGGTCAGCGCCGACAGCTCGCGTGCGATGCCGTAGACGCTGAGCGCATGGCCCAGGTTGGGCGTGAGCTTGAGCGTGAACACGGTGTCGTCCAAATCGAGCACCCGGCGCACGTCGGCGCCGACCGGCGCCTCGGCGGCCAGTTCCAGCAGGCCGCCGTGGTCGTCGGACAGGTGCAGCTCGCGCGCCGAGCACAGCATGCCCTGGCTCTCGACGCCGCGCAGCTTGCCCAGCTTGATCCTGAAGGGCTTGCCGTCCTCGCCCGGCGGCAGCTCGGCGCCCACCAGCGCGCACGGCACCTTGATGCCCACGCGCGCGTTCGGCGCGCCGCACACGATGTTCAGCAGCGCGCCCTGCCCCGCATCCACCTGGCACACGCGCAGGCGGTCGGCGTTGGGGTGCTGCTCCGCCTGCTTGATCTCGCCCACCACCACCTGCGTGAAGGGCGGCGCCACCGGGCGCAGCTCTTCCACCTCGAAACCGGCCATCGTCAGCGTGTCGGCCAGCTGTTCGGTGGTGATCGGCGGATTGCAGAACGCGCGCAGCCAGGATTCAGGAAACTGCATGGAAACTCTCGAACTCTCGTCTCGGTTAGCGGAACTGGCTCAGGAAGCGGATGTCGCCGTCGAAGAACAGGCGCAGGTCGTTCACGCCGTAGCGCAGCATCGCCAGGCGGTCGATGCCGGAGCCGAAGGCGAAGCCGACGAAGCGCTCCGGGTCCAGCCCCATGTTGCGCACCACCTGCGGATGCACCTGGCCGGAGCCCGACACCTCCAGCCACTTGCCGGCCAGCGGGCCGGAGGAGAACTGGATGTCGATCTCGGCGCTGGGCTCGGTGAACGGGAAGTAGCTGGGCCGGAAACGCAGGATCAGGTCGTCGGTCTCGAAGAACGCCTTGCAGAAATTCAGGTAGGTGACCTTCAGGTCCTTGAAGCTGACGTTCTCGCCCAGCCACAGGCCCTCGACCTGGTGGAACATGGGCGAGTGCGTGGCGTCGTTGTCCACGCGGTAGGTGCGGCCGGGCACGATGACGCGGATCTCGCTCGCCTCGCCGCGCGCCAGCGCCGCCGCGTGCCGCTTGGCGTGCGCCACGGCGTAGCGGATCTGCATGGGGCTGGTGTGGGTGCGCAGGCAGTAGGGGTGGCCGTCCTCGTCGTTCATGTCGACGTAGAAAGTGTCCTGCATCGACCGCGCCGGGTGGTTGGGCGGGTTGTTCAGCGCGGTGAAGTTGTACCAGTCGTTCTCGACCTCGGGGCCGTCGCCGACGTCGAAGCCCATGCCGCCGAAGATCTGCTCGATGCGCTGCCACGCCAGGCTGATGGGGTGCAGGCCGCCTTGGCCGCGCTGGCGCCCGGGCAAAGTCACATCCAGCGCCTCGGCTTGCAACTGGCGCTCCAACTCGGCGTCGGCCAGCGCCTGGCGGCGCGCCGACAGGGCCGCTTCGATGGCCTGCTTGGCCTGGTTGATGGCGGCGCCGCGCGTCTTCTTTTCTTCGACGCTTAAAGAGCCCATGCCTTTCATCAGCTCGGTCACGCGGCCGGTTTTGCCCAGGAACTGGGCTTTGGCGTTTTCCAGCTCGGCCGGCGTGGCGGCGCGGGCGAAGCGCTCGGCAGCGCTCTGGACGATGGCGTTCAAGTCCTCGGCGGCGGTGGCGGCAGTGCTCATCTAAGGCTTACACAAACAGGGCGAAAACTAAAAAGGGATTGAAGCCAGATCGGCCTCAACCCCTGGAACCACCAGCGCTAGCAGCTATCAGATCGAGAGCATCGGCGCCGGTGCCGGAATCAGGCCAGCTTGGCCTTGGCCTGCTCTACGATGCCGGCGAAAGCGGCCTTGTCGTGCACGGCGATGTCGGCCAGGACCTTGCGGTCCAGCGTGATACCGGCCTTGTTCATGCCGTTGATGAACTGGCTGTAGGTGATGCCGCATTCACGCGCGGCGGCGTTGATACGGGCGATCCACAGGCGCCGGAAGACGCGTTTCTTGTTGCGGCGGTCACGGTAGGCGTACTGGCCCGCCTTCATCACCGCCTGCTTGGCAACGCGGTAGACGTTCTTGCGGCGGCCGCGGAAACCCTTGGCGAGGGCCAGCACCTTCTTGTGACGAGCACGGGCGGTGACGCCACGTTTGACGCGAGGCATATGTGTTCTCCTTGTCCGTCAGTCGATCAAAGGCCGGCGAAGGGCAGCATCTGCGCCATGTGACCCATGTTGGTCTCATGCACATTCACCGCACCGCGCAGGTGGCGCTTGGTCTTGGTGGTCTTCGAGGTCAGGATGTGACGCTTGAAGGCTTGGCCGCGCTTGACGGTGCCACCGGGACGGACGCGAAAACGCTTCTTCGCGCTGCTCTTGGTCTTCATTTTGGGCATTTGAAATGCTCCTGTTTAAGTTGTGCTCGCGAGGCGTGCGCAAAACTGCTTTGCGCCCTTGGATGGGCCCCGAGCCACTTCTTGTCGGCAGGCCTTGCAGCCTGCCCGTTCGCCGGGCGAGCCCGGCAAATCCTTCAAACCTTCGTCATGCCGCCGGTCAAGCCGCTTGAGCCTGCTCGGCCGAAGCCGGCTTGGGCTGCGCGCCACCGGCCGCCTTCTTGCGCGCCGGCGCGATCATCATGATCATCTGCCGCCCTTCCAGCTTGGGGAACTGCTCGACGATGATGCTGTCGACCAGCTCGTCGCGGATGCGGTTGAGCAGCGCCAGGCCCAGTTCCTGGTGCGTGATCTCGCGGCCCCGGAAGCGCAGCGTGACCTTCACCTTGTCGCCATCGGCCAGAAAGCGGCGGATGTTGCGCATCTTGATGTTGTAGTCGCCATCGTCGGTTCCGGGGCGGAACTTGACTTCCTTGATCTCGATGACCGTCTGCTTGGCCTTGGCCTCGGCCGCCTTCTTCTGTTCAAGGTACTTGAACTTGCCGTAGTCCATCAGGCGGCAGACCGGCGGCGTGGCCGTGGCGACGATTTCCACCAGGTCCACATCCAGATCGCCCGCCATGCGCAGGGCTTCCTGTATGGGGACGATACCCAGTGGCTCGTTCTCGGGGCCGTTCAGGCGGACTTCGGGGGCAGCGATTTCCCGGTTCAGACGGTGCGCACGCTCCTCACGTTGGCGGCGATCACGGAAGTTGGTAGCGATGGTAAAAATTCCTCAAGTCAAAATGCTACGAATAACATAGCTGTTACCGCCCTGCCCACAAGCGCCAGAGCCGTTTTTGCTTCTACAAATCAGGCTTTGGCGGCGATGTCCCTGGCGATGCGTTCGGCGAACGCTTCGACCGACATCACGCCCAGGTCTTGGTTGCCCCGGGCCCGCACAGCGACGGCGCCGGCCGCCTTTTCCTTGTCGCCCGCGACCAGGATGTAAGGCGGCTTTTGCAACGAATGCTCGCGTATTTTATACGTGATCTTCTCGTTGCGCAGGTCGGCCTCGACCCTAAGCCCTTGATTTCGCAGCGTTTTCGCCACGCTCTGAACGTAGTCGGCCTGCGCATCGGTGATGCCGGCAACCACCACCTGCACCGGCGCCAGCCACACCGGCAGCGCGCCGGCGTGGTGCTCGATCAGCATGCCGATGAAACGCTCCAGACTGCCGACGATGGCGCGGTGCAGCATCACCGGGTGGGCACGGCCGCTGGATTCGGTGACGTACTCGGCGCCCAGGCGCTCGGCCATGTTGAAGTCCACCTGGATCGTGCCGCACTGCCACTGGCGGCCGATGGCGTCGCGCAGCGTGTATTCGATCTTGGGACCGTAGAAGGCACCGTCGCCCGGCGAGATGCCGAACTCGACGCCCGAGCGGCGCAGCGCCTCCACGCAGGCATGCTCGGCCTTGTCCCACAGCGCGTCGGCGCCCACGCGCGCCTCGGGCCGCGTGGCCACCTTGTAGAGGATGTCGGTGAAACCGAAGTCGGCGTAGACCTTCTGCAGCTGCGCCGTGAAGGCCACGCACTCGTCCAGGATCTGGTCTTCCGTGCAGAAAATATGGCCGTCGTCCTGCGTGAAGCCACGCACGCGCATGATGCCGTGCAGGCCGCCCGAGGGCTCGTTGCGGTGGCACTGGCCGAATTCGCCGTAGCGCAGCGGCAGGTCGCGGTAGCTGCGCAGGCCGTGCTTGAAGATCAGCACGTGGCCGGGGCAGTTCATCGGCTTGAGCGCGTAGTCGCGCTTTTCCGACTCGGTGACGAACATGTTCTCGCGGTAGTTCTGCCAGTGGCCGGTCTTCTCCCACAGCGTCTTGTCCAGGATCTGCGGGCCCTTGACCTCCTGGTAGCCGGTGTCGCGGTAGATCTGCCGCATGTACTGTTCCACCGCCTGCCAGATGGCCCAGCCCTTGGGATGCCAGAACACCACGCCGGGCGCCACCTCGTCGATGTGGAACAGGTCCAGCTCCTTGCCCAGCTTGCGGTGGTCGCGCTTCTCGGCCTCCTCGATGCGCTGGACGTAGGCGTCGAGCTGCTTCTTGTCGGCCCAGGCCGTGCCGTAGATGCGCTGGAGCTGCTCGTTCTTCGCGTCGCCGCGCCAGTAGGCGCCAGCCAGCTTGGTCAGCTTGAAGGCCTTGAGAAAGCGCGTGTTGGGCACGTGCGGGCCGCGGCACATGTCCACGTATTCCTGGTGGTAGTACAGGCCCATCGCCGTTTCGCCGGGCATGTCATCCACCAGGCGCAGCTTGTAGTCCTCGCCGCGCGACTTGAAGACCTCGATGACCTCGGCGCGCGGCGTCATCCTCTTGACCACGTCGTAGTCCTGCGCGATCAGCTCGCGCATGCGCTGCTCTATGGCCGCCACGTCCTCGGGCGTGAAGGGCCGCTCGTAGGCGATGTCGTAGTAGAAGCCCTCCTCGATCACCGGGCCGATCACCATCCTGGCCGCCGGGTAGAGCTGCTTGACAGCATGGCCCACCAGGTGCGCGCAGGAGTGGCGGATGATCTCCAGCCCCTCCTCGTCCCTGGGTGTGATGATCTGCAACCTGGCATCGTGGTCGATGACATCGCTGGCGTCGACCAGCCGGCCGTCCACCTTGCCGGCCACCGTGTTCTTGGCGAGGCCCGCGCCGATGGCCTGCGCCACCTCGGCCACCGTCACCGGCCCGGGAAATTCGCGGCGCGAGTTGTCGGGAAGCGTGATGTGAATCATGGAAAGAACTCCGTGTCCTGGAATGGCGAGCGATCAAGAAGGGAAGGTGGGTCGATCGGGCAACAAAAAAGCGCGGAAGGCGCCGCGCTTTGGTACTGTTTCCATAGCGCCTCCCGCGGGACGCGCTTGGATGAACACCGCAAACGGCCTTAAACCATGCTCCTTGTCGAGGTAGTTCGCGGTGTCATAACCAAAGATGCCTTTCTCGCTCTTGCCGGGGTGTGAAATCAAGTCGTCGCCGCACTGCGGAGAATGCGCCGCGAAAATCGTATTTTACCCGCTGGCCGAAGAAGCCGGGGAATGGCGCGACACCCGCGACCCATGCCGCGGGCCCGGTTCGCGGCACCGTCACCCACCGTGCCTCGTATTCCTGACGCCTAGGGATGCTCTTCACCAATCCCATGCGAGCGTGCTGATGTGCTGAGGCGGTGGGAAATTTCATCGCTTGCGCGCCGCTGAGCCGAATGAATGCGCTGGCAGCCTGTTTTGAGCGCTTGCACACGCTCCTGGCAGGCACTTTGGGCCCTTCATCCCTGCTGCGGGCGCACCTGTCCCATCAGCACGTGGCGCACCATCCACAGATTGCTCAGCGCAAACAGCGTCTTGAGTTGAGCCGTGTTCTTGGCCAGCCCCCGATAGCGCACCTTCACATGGCCGAACTGGCGCTTGATCACCCGAAACGGGTGCTCCACCTTGGCCCGAACGCTGGCCTTGAGCTTCTCGATCCTGTGCGTGAGCGCGTCGATGGGGTTGTTGTCCACATCCAGCGCCCGGCGCTTGCCCGGGCCCAGCGCCACATGCCAGGTCACTTTCGCGTTCGCATCGGGGCGCTTGGCCACCCCCTGGTAGCCCGCATCCCCGAAGGCCACCTCTTCCTGGCCATGCAGCAGGCTGTTGCCCTCGAGCACGTCGCTGACGTTGCCGGCCGTGCCGCGCACGGTGTGCACCAGCCCCGACTCGGCATCCACCCCGATGTGTCCCTTCATGCCGAAGTAGTACTGGTTGCCCTTCTTGCTCTGGTGCATCTCGGGGTCTCGGGCGCCGTTCTTGTTCTTGGTCGAACTGGGTGCGGCAATGAGCGTGGCATCCACCACGGTGCCGGCCTTCAGGAGCAGGCCCCGGCCGCTGAGCAGGTCGTTGACGGTGGCCAGGATTCTGATCGGCCAACTTGTGTTGCTCCAGAAGGCGACGAAAGCGCAGGATGCTCGAATCGCTGGGCAGTGCGTCGCCCCAGTTGCTCAGGAGCGCGAAATCGCGAAACACGGGCACGTCGTGCAGTGCTTCTTCCATGGCCGGGTCCGACAGGTTGAACCACTGCTGCAGGAAGTGGATGCGCAGCAGCACTTCGACGCCAAAGGGCTGCTGGCCGCGCCGGCCGGCTTCGGGGGCGTAGGGCTCGATCAGGCAAACCAACTCGGCCCACGGGATGACGCGATTCATCTGATCCAGGAACTCGCGCTTGCGTGTGCGGCGGGTGCTGGTGCCAAGGCCAAGGCTGTCTTGCTGCATGAGGCGCATGTTCGCTCACCGGGCAGATTCAACCAAGCACGCGAGTGACTGATTCGTGAAGAGCATCCCTAGGTTCGCGGAAGCGTGTCGCGAACCGCGCTCTTGGCCTCTTCCTCCGATTCGAAGATGTGCGGCGCCACACCACGGCCGGCAAGATCCTCGCCCAGCTTCGCCCGCATGAAGGCGCTGGTCGTGAAGCGGGTCACGCCAAGGTAGTACTTCTCGTACAAGTTCTTGACCGAACTGAGGTAAACGTCCTCCACTTCCGGAGCGATCTCGAAGCCGTCGTAGTTGACCACCGCATACACCTTGTGGCCCAGCGGCTCGACGATCGACCTGACCTTGTCCCACCCGCGCTCGATATCGTCCGGCGACCTGACCTTGAGCTGCGAGAAGTTCAGGAACAGGATGTTGCTCTCCTCGTCGTAGCTGAAGCGTGCGTCGTAGGGAATCTGCAGCAGGTCGTCGCGCAGGCCCATGGGCTCCGCCCGGAAGATGCGCGCGTCCATCAGGCGGGGCTGGCCGCGGATGATCGGCTCGAAGTCCATGCGGTCGAGAATGTCGCGCCGCACGTCGATGCCCGGCGCGACCTCGATGAGCTCCAGCCCTTCGGTGGTCAGCTTGAAGACGCAGCGCTCGGTGACGTAGAGCACCTCCTTGCCGTTCTGCGCCGCGAAGGTGCCCGAGAAGGTGCGCTGCTCGATCTCGCTGACGAACTTGCGGGTCTTGCCGTCGCGCTCGATGACCAGCTTGCCATCGACCACCGAGACCTCGAGGCCGCCGGCCGTGAAGGTACCCAGAAACACCACGCGCTTGGCGTTCTGGCTGATGTTGATGAAGCCGCCCGCGCCGGCCAGCTTCGGGCCGAAGCGCGAGACGTTGAGGTTGCCCTCCTTGTCCGCCTGGGCCAGGCCCAGGAAGGCGGTGTCGAGCCCACCGCCGTCGTACAGGTCGAACTGATAGGGCTGGTCGATGATGGCATGCGCGTTGGTGGCGGCGCCGAAATCATCGCCGCCGGCCGGAATGCCGCCGATCACGCCCGGCTCGGCGGTCAGCGTCATCAGGTCGGCCGCCTTCTCTTCCGCGGCCACGGCGGCGACGCCCTCGGGCATGCCCACGCCCAGATTCACCACGCTGTTGGCCCGCAGTTCCATGGCCGCGCGGCGCGCGATGATCTTGCGCTCGCTCATCGGCATCGGCTCGATGGAACCCAGCGGCACCCGCACCTCGGCGGCAAAGGCCGGGTTGTAGGCCACCCCGAAGGTCTGCGTATGGTTTTCCGGCTTGGCCACCACCACGCAATCGACCAGCACGCCGGGAATCTTCACCTGGCGGGGGTTCAGCGTGCCCCTGTCGGCAATGCGCTCGACCTGCACGATCACCAGCCCGCCGGAGTTGTGAGCGGCCATCGCGATCGACAGGCCTTCCAGCGTCAGCGCCTCGCGCTCCATGGTGATGTTGCCGTCGGGGTCGGCGGTCGTGCCGCGGAGGATGGCCACGTCGATCGGGAATGCCTTGTAGAACAGGTACTCCTGGCCGCCGACGTTCATGATCTGCACCAGATCCTCGGTGGTCCGGTCGTTGATCTTGCCTCCGCCCAGGCGGGGATCGACGAAGGTGCCCAGGCCCACGCGCGACAGGTGCCCCGGCTTGCCCGCCGCGATGTCCCGGTACAGATGCGAAATGACGCCCTGCGGCAGGTTGTAGCCTTCGATCTGCCCCGTCACCGCCATCTGGCCGAGCCCCGGGGTGGCGCCGAAATGGCCGCCGATCACCCGCCTCACCAGGCCCGGGTGCGCCAGATGGTTGAGCCCGCGGGTTTCGTAGTCGCCCTGCCCCGCGCAAAAGACCAGCGTCAGATCGCGTGGACGGCCCAGGCTCGTCAACTCGTCCTTGCCGGCCAGGAAGGCCTGCTCGAGCTCGATCACGACCTCTTCGGCGAACCCGACGCCGACGAAGCCGCCGGTGGCCACTGTGTCGCCGCTGCGGATCAGCCGGACCGCCTCTCGCGCGGTGACGATCTTGCTGGTATCTCCGGCACGGGCCGTGGGAACGATCTGGGTCGGCTTCATTTGCTGTCTCCTCGGTAGGTGGTTGCCGCGCATGGGCGCTGCACAACCTTTGGGAAAATCAGTCTAGCACCAGGCCGCCGGCCGGATGTCGCGGCGCAGCATGGGCTTGCCTAGGCTGCCCGCCGTGGGCAGGCCGGCGTGCGCAGCCTTGAAGGCGGTGCGCCAGCTGACGCGCGCGACGGCCGGCTTCAGCGGCCGAGGGACTTCTTCCGTCGTCGTTCGCGTGTCTCAACCGGCATGGCGTTTCTCGCCCTGGCGCGTTGCAGATTCCGCTCTACCCCTGGACGCCGCCCTCCCGCCGCGCCTGCCCCGGCGTCATGCCGTAGTGCTGCCGGAAGGCCCGGTTCAGCGCCGACGCCTCCGAGAACCCGCAGGCGTGCGCGATGGCCGAGATGCTCAGCCCCGCGTTGCGCGCGTCGGCCAGCATGGCGCGGGCGGCTTGCAGGCGGGCCGTGCGCAAGGCCTCCTGGTAGCTGGTGCCCGCCGCAGCCAGCAGGCGCCGCAGGTGCCGGGCCGAGATGCCCTGGCGCGCGGCCAGCCAGTCCGGGCCGAGGCGCTCGTGCCCCAGGTGGGCGGCGATGTCGGCCTGCACGGCGCGCAAACGGACGGCGGGCAGGCTGTGGTCTTCGGCCCATTGCGTGAAGTCGCGCGACTGCCCCAGCACCACGGCCAGCATGTCCTGCCATTGGCGCGCCGCCAGTTGCTGGGCGGCGGCGCCGCGCAGCGGGTCGGCGTCCAACAGCCGGCCCAGGCGCGGCAGCAGGTGCAGGAGCGGCGTGCCCGCGTTCAGCGCCAGCAGCGGCGCCGCCGACAGGCGCGGCAGCCGCCAGGCCAGGTCGCGGTGCGGCACGCGCAGCGCCCGCAGGGTGCCGGCCTGCTCCTGCACCACGCGCATGGGCCGCGCCTGCGACACCAGCGCCGCCCCGCCGGGCAGGATGCGCAGCGCCTCGCGCCCCGGCTGCTCGATGGTCATGGGCGCGGTGGAGATGAACAGCATCACGTCGTCCTGCCCGTCCTGGCACAGGGCGGCGCTGCGCGCGCTGCTCACGGGGGCGAAGCGCGCGCTGCTCCAGCTCGCGCCCGGCACGGTGCGCATGGCGCCCTGGTAGTGCCAGGGCTGGCCGGCGTGCAGCGGCGCGATCTCCACCCGCGCCATGCTGGCCAGGTGCTCGCTCATGGCGCGCAGGTCGCGGTCGCCCGGCATCCCGGCCAGGCGCAGCCGGCGCACGGCCAGCGCGTCGCCGAACGGTGCCGAGGGTGGGTTGGAAGAGGCTTGCATGCGTGTAGTTTGCAGGCTTTCGGGTGAGCCAGGGCGCATGTCCGCTGGCGTCAACGCGGGGGCCGGCGGCGTCAAGACCAAGGCGGAGGGCTTTTCACAGAATCGCCGCAGTCCGTTCCGGCTGTAACACCGAAGAAACACTCCGCCACCATGCACACCCCCGCCCTCTTCCGCCGCCCCGCGCTGCCCTGCCTCGGCGCATTCATGGCCCTGGCCCTCGCGCTGCCCGCGCAAGCCGCCGTGGGCTCCGGCACGGCGGCCAGTTGCACCGAGGCCGCGCTGGACTTGGCGCTGGCTGGCGGCGGCGCGGTGTCGTTCGACTGCGGCCCCGACCCCGTCACCATCCCGATCACCAGCACCAAGGTGCTCACCGAAGTCGTCCACATCGACGGCGGCAACCTCGTCACCCTGCAAGGCAACGGCAGCGTGCGCCTGTTCGACCTGAGCGGCCCGGTGAACTACATCATGGCGAACCTGGTGCTGAGGGACGGCATGGCGCTGAACGGCAACGGCGGCGCCATCCGCATCGAAACCAGCACGCTGCTGCTGAGCAATGTGACTCTCTCAGGCAACACCGCAACCGGCATGTACAGCCGGGGCGGTGCCATCTATTCGCTCAGCGGCGCGGAAGTCACGCTGCAACGGGTGACGGCCACGGGCAACACGGCGCAGTACGGCGGCGCCATCTACACCGGGGGCGCCACCGACAGGCTCACGCTGACCGAAGTCATCGCGCAGGGCAACAGCTCCGTCGTCGACGGCGGCGCCATCCTCCACACAGGCGTCGCGCTGAACATCGCGCAAAGCCTGTTCATCGGCAACCAGTCCAGCACCTACGGCGCCGGCGGCGGCGCCATCATCGTCAGCCCCGACAGCACCAGCACGCTGACGATCGCCAACAGCACTTTTCACAACAACCTGCGCTCCGGAGGCGGCGGCAACGGCAGCGCCATCAGCGTCCTGAACGGCGTGGCTGCAGGCGCCATCGTCAACAGCACGTTCGCCGACAACGGTGGCTCGCCGGGCACCATCGCGGTGTCTGGCAACTCACAACTGACGCTGACCAACACCATCGTGAGCAACACCATGGGCCAGCCCAATTGCGCCGTCTTCGGCACCGCGGGCGCCGCCATCGTGGACGGCGGCCGCAACCTGCAATGGGGCGGATCGGTGCCGCAATCGTGCGGCACCGGCATCCCCGTGGTCGACCCGCAGCTCGCGCCGCTGGCCGACAACGGCGGCTTCAGCCAGACGCTGGCCTTGCAGGCGGGCAGCCCGGCCATCAACGCCGGGAGCGGCTGCGCGGCGGTGGACCAGCGCGGCGTGGCGCGCCCCATCGGCCCCGCATGCGACATCGGCGCCTTCGAGTCGCCGCTGGGCTCGGCAGGCGACGGCCCCGCCGCTGCGCCCACCGCCGTCCCCACCCTGGGTCACGCGGGGCTGGCGCTGCTGTCGGCCGCGCTGGCGGGCGCGGGCGCGCTGCGGCGGCGCAGGATCACGCCCAGGAAATAAGCCAAATTGGCCCTCAGCGCCCGTCCATCAAGCGCTGGCAGCTATCATTTTTGATTGACGCTGCCATCCCACCGCGCCTGCCCCGGCGTCATGCCGTAGTGCTGTTTGTAGGCCCGGTTCAGCGCCGACGCCTCCGAGAACCCGCAGGCGTGCGCGATGGCCGAGATGCTCAGGCCCGCGTTGCGCGGCTCCAGCAGCATGGCGTGGGCGGCCTGCAGGCGGGCGTGGCGCAGCGCCTCCTGGTAGCTGGTGCCCGCCGCCGCCAGCAGCCGCTGCAAGTGGCGCACCGACAGGCCCTGGCGCGCGGCCAGCCAGGGCAGGCTGAGGTAGCCGCTGGCCAGGTGCGCCGCCATGTCGGCGCGCACGGCCTGCACGCGAGCGGCGCGCAGGCTGTCCTGGTCCGCGCAGGCGTCGCCGCCGTCGGGCGATTCGCGCAGCGCCATGGCCAGCATGTCTTGCAGGTGGCGGGCGGCCAGGTGTTGCGCGGCGGGGCCGCGCAGCGGTTCTGACTCCAGCAGGCGACCGTAGCGGCGCAGCAGTTGCAGCGTGGGCGCGCGCGGGTTGAGCGCGCGCATGGGGCTGCCCTCCAGGCGCGGCAGCCGGCGGGCCAGGTCGGCGTGGGGCACGCGCAGCGCCCAGGTGGCGCCGGGCTGCTCCATCACGATGCGCTGGGGCCGCGCCAGCGACAGCAGCGCGGCGTCGCCCGGCGCCAGGCGCAGCGGCTCGCGGCCGGGCTGCTCGATGGTCATGGGCACCGAGGGCATGACCAGCATCACGTCGTCCTGCCCGTCCTTGCACAGTTGCGCGGTGCGCGCAAAGCCCACCGGGCGCGACCACGCGCCGCCCCAGGTGGCGCCGGGCACGGTGCGCAGGCGCGACTGGTAGCACAGCGGCTCGCCCTCGTGCAGGGGGTTGAAGTCCACCCGCGCCAGGTCGGCCAGGTGCTCGCGCACGGCCTGCAGCTGCCGGGGCTGGGCCAGGCCGGACAGGCGCAGCGAGGTGCGGGGGGCGGGGGCAAGGTCGGGCGTGTTCATGCTGGCAACGTCCACGGAGTTGCGAAGTGTTGCAGATTTGCCGCCATGTCGCGTGGCGTCAATGGCAAGTCGCGCGGCGTCAAGACGGCAGGCGGCGGCTTCCAAAGAATCGCCGGCATGCCCTACCGTCGATTTCTCGCGACGGCGCCGCTCTGCGCCGCCCTGCTCGCCACCAGCGCGTGGAGCGCCACCTTCATCGTCAACAGCACGGGGGACGAGCCGCTGGGCGGCCCCGTGCATTGCAACCCCGGCAGCACCACCTGCACGCTGCGCGCCGCCATCGAGCGCGCCAACAACTGGGGCGGGCCGGACACCATCGCCTTCGACTTCGGCGGCGTGCCCACCACCATTGCGCTGACCCAGCCGCTGCCCCTGATTACCAGCGAGGTGGTGATCGACGGCACCACCAACGGCGGCACGCCCAACAGCGCGGCCACGGGCACCAATGCGGTCATCACCGTGCGCATCGACGGCGCGAATGCCGGGGCCAGCGTGAGCGGGGTGCCCTTCGGCCCCGGCGCCAGCAACTCGGTGCTGCGCGGCGTGGCCGTCACACGGTTCAGCTACGCGGGCGTGATCGTCACGGCCAACAACGTGGTCAACGGCCTCTCCGGCGTGCGCATCCACGGCAACTTCATCGGCACGGATGGCAGCAATTCGCCTGACGACGTGGCGGGCCTGCTGGCGAACCAGCGGGGCATCGCGGTGCTCAACAAGGCGTTGTCCACCCGCATCGGCAGCGACGACGCCGACGCGCTGGCCAACCGCAACCTCATCATCGCCACCGCCAGCGGCGATGGCATTGCCAACTACACCAGCAATTCGCAGCTGCGCAACAACCTCATCGGCACCGACCGCAGCGGCACCGTGCAGCGCGCCACCGGCACGGCCATTGCCATCGGCGGCAACAACAACACGGTGCAAGGCAACGTGATCGGCGCGGCGGTTCACGGCGTGGACATCACCAACGAGAGCGACTGGAACCGCCTGCTCGGCAACCGCATCGGCGTGGGCGCGGATGGCGTCAGCGCCATTGCGGGCAGCGGCCATGGCGTGTTCATCCACAACGAGGGCAACATCAACAAATCCATCCCGCGCTACACCTTCGTGGGCGGCACGGGCGCGGGCGAGGGCAACACCATTGCCCATTGGGGCGGCAACGGCATCCGGCTGGAGCGCAACAACACCTTCGTGAACTACCCGCAGGGCCACAACTGGCAGGGCAACAGCATCCACGGCAATGGCGCGCTGGGCATCGAGATCATCGACACGGCCTTCAACCAAGGTGCCAACCCCGCCCTGCCCCCGCCCGTGTGGGCGCAGCGGCCGCCGATGATTGGCGGCGCCACCGGCACCCTGGGCAGCACGCAGATCAACTACACGCTGATGAACGCCGACGCCAGCGCCAATTACCGGCTGGAGGCGTTCGCCAACACCACCTGCGACCCCACCGGCTTTGGCGAGGGGCGGGCGTACCTGGGCGCGGTGCAGGTGCAAACCTTCCCCAGCGGCTCGATAGCGGGCACCATGAACCTGCCCGCCATGCCCGGCGGCCACACGCATGTGACGCTGACGGCCACGCGCATCGGCGTCAACGGCTACTTCGCCAGCTCGGAGTTCTCGCACTGCAAGGCCGTGCAGGGCAACCTGCCCGCCAGCACCCCGCCCACCGTCGGCCCCGGCAGCGCCGCCGTGCAGGTGAATACGCTGTTGAGCCACGATCTGGCGCAGTACGTGGCCGCCACCGATGGCGACCCCATCCTGTCTTACGCGCTGGTCGGCACGCTGCCGCCGGGCCTGGGCTTCAACACCAGCACGGGCCTGCTGTCGGGCACGCCCACCGCCGTGGGCGACCACGCCTTCACCCTGCAAGCCACCGACAAGGACGGCACGGCCAGCGCCCCCTTCGCCCTGAGCGTGACGGCGGCCCCGCCGCCCGCGCCGCCGCCGGGCACCCCGCCCAGCGTGGCCCCCGGCAGCGCCACCGTGCAGGCTGGCCAACCCCTGAGCCACGGCCTGGCGCAGTACGTGACCGCCACGGATGGCGACCCGATCCTGCTGTACGTCCTCATCGGCGACCTGCCGCAGGGGCTGGTGCAGGACACCGACACCGGCCTGCTGTCGGGCACCACGGCCGAGACGGGTGAATTCCCCCTGCTGCTGGGCGCCCAGGACAAGGACGGCTGGGGCATGCAGGTTTTCACGCTAACCGTGACTACGGCGGGGCCGGGCAACGGCCCCATCACCCCCGTGCCCACGCTGGGCCACGCGGCGCTGGCGCTGCTGTCCCTGCTGCTGGCTGCATTGGGCATCACGCTGCGGCGCGCGCGCTGAGCCGTGAATTCCTTTTCCCTTTCTCTCCCCTGACTCTCCAAGGACCATCCCCATGCACCCGACGACCCCACCCTTGCGCCGAGCCGCCCTGTGCGCGGCGGCCTTCGCCCTGGCCGCCCTGCACGGCCAGACCCAGGCGGCGCTGTGCACCTGGACGGGCGCCGGCGGCTCCAACGCCACGTCCAACCCGGCCAACTGGGATTGCCTGGGCGGCCCCGCTGCAACGGGTGATTCGGCCCTCTTTCCGGCCAGCGCGGCCAACAAGACGGTGTATCACGACGTGCTGCTCGTCAGGTTCGACAACGTGACCATCGAGCCTGGCTATCAGGCCAGCGGCGAGCTGTGGTACCGCGGCGTGCTGACCGTGAACGCCCCCTTCACCGGGATCGACCTCATCGCCAACGGCGAGGATCAAGGCCGTGCCGTGATTCAGGGCACGGGGCTGGCCGAGATGGGCTATGTGGACTGGCTGGGAAATTCGCCGGCCAATATCCAGATCACGGGCGGCGCCCATGGCCGCATCCGCTCGTCCACCTCGTCCTACGCCGTGCCCCTCGCCGTGGGCGCGGGCAGCCAGCTTTCCGCCGGACCGAGCGTGCAGGTCGGCGCCTTGAACGTGGCGGCGGGCGGCACGCTGGCCGTGTCGGAGCCGTACACCGGCGCGGCGGCGGGCGGCACCGTGGGCAGCCTGACGGTGACCGGCGCCGCCACGTTCGCGGCGGGGTCGACATTCGAATACCTGGCGTCCACCACCTACGCCCCGGGCCACCTGGTAGCGCAAGGGGGCCTGGCGCTGAACGGCGCCACGCTGCGCATCGTGGTGGAAGACCCGGCCAACCCCGACGCCCTGGGCTACACGCGCACGCTGGCGGGCTATTCCAACGCGGCCCTGCTCTCGGGCCGCTTCGCGGGCCTGCCCGCCACCGGCGCGCTGATCGAGGCCAGCAACGCGCCGGGCATCTGGTACAGCATCTCCTACGGCGCCACCAGCAACCCCTTCGTGCAGATCACGCGCGTGGCCGCGCCCGAGGTGCCGCCGCCCGGCCCGGGCGGGGCGACGCCCGTGCCCACGCTGGGCCACGCGGCGCTGGCGCTGCTGTCGCTGCTGATGGCGGGCCTTGTCGCTATCAGAAAAAGAGCTGCTCGCGCTTGATGGACAAGCGCTGGAGGCCCAAAATACCCCTGACCGCCGCCATGTTCCGCACCCTGCTCTGCGCCGTGCTGATCGCCTCCGCTGCGCAGGCAGAGACCCTTCGGCACGGGCCGTTCGAGATCGTCGCCAGCGGCCGCCGCATTTCCACCGGCACCTTTCCCAACCAGGGCGGCAGCCCCTTCGCCACGCAGGAGGTCACGTCGTTCTCGCTGCGCTGGCGCGGTCAGCTGGTGCAGGTGCCGGGGCGGGGTGATCGTTTCTGGCAGGTGCTGCGCCTGCCGGACGCGCCCCGGCCGGCACTGCTGCTGGTCGAGCGCGATTTCACCCTGGTGACCGAGGACGGCGGGCAGTTGAAGGTCGAGCCGCTGCGCAGCCAAAGTTCGTCGCTGGCCGAGGCGCAGTGGCTCGACAGCGAGGCCGGCCAGCCGGGCGAGCCGATGATCTGGGGCATCGCCAAGGCGGATATGACGCAGACCGCGTTGCAGGGCGGACGCTTTCTGCTGCTGGGTTCGGCGCTGGTGTTGGATGTGCAGCGCCTGCAACTGCACTCGGTGAGCCCCAGCGTATTCGTGCCCTCCGGCCAGCCGGACACCGGCCTGGCGCGCGACGGCGACCGCGCGCGCGCCTTCTCGCCCGGCCGCAGCCAGTACGTGCTGGCCGCCTCGCAGACCGACTACGCGCGCGGCGACGGCCGGGTGCATGGCCTGCTGGTGGTGGACATGGCGCGCGGCAGCGCCTACGAACTGCGCGTGGACCGCAAGCGCATGCCCTTCGCCGACACCGATGACATGGATCTGCGCTGGATCAATCATTACTTCGTCTGGCGGCGCGACGGCCAGGGCCAGGAGCGGCTGACGCCGCGCCCCGATGCACGGCGCTTGCCGTGGCGCGGGCGGCTGAGCGCGCCGCCCGGCAGGGTTGCGCAATATTCCATCGCCCGCGTGCAGCCGGCGCTGCTCGACGTGCTGCGGCAGGTGGTGCTGGCGCAACCGGGCGCGGCGTCGGCGCCGGACGGGATCAGCCCCAGGCAAGGCATCGACCGCGACACGCTGCGCGTTGGCGACTGCCTGCTGAGCCTGTCGGCCAGCGACTACGGACGGATGCCCGACGAGCCGGCGTTCGTGCGCCTCAGCGTCCACGCCGTCGAGTCCAGCGCCGCCAAGCGCAGCCAGTGCAACGAAACGGTAGCCCGCATCGCCGCCGCGATGGACGCCGAGCTCGCCACGGGCCGGCATGACCGGCTGGTGGTGCTGGATTGAGCGGCTGCGCGGTCAGCCACCGGCCTGGCGCGGCGCCGGCGGGTGCGCCGCGCGGCCCAGCGCCTCCTGCCGCACCTGGGACGGCGGCACGCCGAAGCGCCGCTTGAACAGCCGCCCGAACGCCGCCAGGTCGGAAAAACCCGCCTCGTAGGCCAGCGTGCCCACCATCTGGCGCGCGTGGCGCGGGTCGGCCAGCAGGCGGCGCACGTGGGCCAGGCGGCAGCCCTGCAAGAAGGCGGTGAAGGTGGTGCCGTCTTCCTCGAACAGGCGCTGCACGTAGCGCACGCTCACGTGGTGGCGCGCAGCCAGGTGCGCCACCGACAGGGCGGGGTTGCGGTATTCGCGCGCCACGTCGGCACGCAGGGCGGCCAGACGGGCGGCGCGTTCGCCGCCGGCGCGGGCGTGCTCGGCGGCATCGCCCCGGGCGCCCAGGGCCAGGGCGAGCAGGTCGGTCAGGTGCGCGGCGGCCACGCCCGCCAACGGTGCGTCGAAGGCCGCGTCGCGCCGGACGCTATCGGCATAGCCGAACAGCAGGTCCAGGCGCGGGCTGGGCGGCAGACGGCGCGCGCGGCCGTCCATGCGAGGCAGCAGCTTGCGCAGCGCGGCGCGCTGCACCCACACCGAGCGGATGGCCCCGGCGGCGGGGTAGACGTGCTCGAACGCCTCGTCCATGGGTGCCACCAGCGTGTCGCCCGGCGCCAGTTCCATCAGCGGCAGCGCCCCGCCGGCGAAGTGGTAGGGCTGCGAGAAGCGCGTGAGCAGCACGGCGTCCACCCCCGCGCGCGCGGCCAGCGCGGGGCTGCGGCGGAAGGCGCAGGGCGAGAACAGGCCGCTGGTCACGCCCGCATCGGCGCTGAGCGGAAAGACCGTCATGTCCAGCCGAAACGCACTGTCGTGGCAAAGGGGCTTCAGGTCCACCGCCATCGCCACGCGCGCGTAGCTGTCGCGCAGGTATTCCATGCGCGTGGCGGCGGGCAGCGCGTCGGTGGTGAAGCGTGTGATGGCGGTGCTCATGGGTGAAGGCGGCGGCGGGGCGATGGGCGAGTATCTCCAGCGCACGTGGCATGGGTCAAGGCGCGCGCGGGCCGGCGGGCGCGGCCGTGTCGCTTGCGGTCATGCCGCAGTCGTTTGCGGCAATGCGCGGTGCGTTTGCGGCAGCGACGGCGGCGCGGCGCTTGCGAAGAATCGCCGCGTGTCTTTCTTCACCACCACCCTGCCCATGACCACCCTGAACCCTTCCCTCCTGCGCCGCCACGCCGTGCGCGCACCGGCGCTACTGGCACTCGCCGTGTGCGCCTGCGCATCGGCCCAGGCCGCCACGGCCAGCTTCACGACGCCCACGCCCACAGCCACGACCTGGACGGTGCCGCCCGGCGTGACGCAGATCAGCGTGGTCGTCACCGGCGCGGGCGGCGGCGGCGGCAGCATCTATTCGTCGACCGGCGGGCCGGGCGGGCAGATCACGGCCAGCGGCTGGCCGGTGGCGCCCGGTGACGAGCTGGCCATCGTGGTGGGCGGGGGCGGCGGCGCGGGCGGCCAGGTAAGCGGGGGCAACGGCGGCAATCGCGGCGGCGGCGGGGGCGGCGCCAGCAGCGTGATCCTGGGCAGCACCTTCATCGTTGCCGGCGGCGGCGGCGGCGGCTCCGGGACGGCGAACGCCAACTACGGCATGGGTGGCCACGGCTGCGGCGGCCACGGCGCCGCGGGCGGCAACGACCCGACCTTTGACGGGCAAGGGGGCACCGGCGGCGCGGGCGGCTTCGGCGGCGCGGGCGGCGCCGCCAGCACCAACTCAGGCACTGCCACCGTCAGCCCCGGCAGCACGGGCGGCAACGGCCCGGGCGGCCCGGGCGGCAGCGGGGGGGCCGCCAGCAACGCGGGCATCGGCAGCGGCCCCGCAAACGGGGGCGACGGCGGGCTGTTTCAGACCCTAGGCTTCAACGGCGGCGGCGGTGGCGGGGGCGGCGGCTATGGCAGCGGCGGCGGCGGGGGCGCGGGCTTTGGCTACAACGGTGGCGGCGGGGGCGGCTTCAGCAACGGCAACATCGGCGGCACCTGCGAGCTGGCCAGCAACGGCGGCGCGGCGGAAGGGGTCGGCATTCCCCCTGCCCCCGGCGGCCATGGCTCCGTCGTCATCACCTGGGAGGTCACGACCTTCACCGTCACCGGCACCATCAGCGGCCTGACCGGCGGCGCCCAGACCACGCTGCGCAACAACAACGACCCCGCCAGCGCCCAGACTCTGGGCAACGGCCCGTTCAGCTTTACCTCCATCTACGGCAGCGCCTACGACATCACCGCCAGCAACCCCGCGGGCCACACCTGCGCCGTGAGCGGCGGCAGTGGCACCGTCATTAGCAACGTAGCCGGCGTGGCCGTGGACTGCCAGGTCAGCGCCGCTGCCGTGCAGGCCGTACCCACGCTGTCGACCTGGCTGCTGGGGGTGCTGGGCGCCTTGCTGATGGCGCTGGGTTGGCGCGCGAGCCGCCAGGCCTGACCGATTCAGCTATTTATTCGATAGCTTCCCGCGCTTTTCCAGCGAGCGCTGGAGGTCTTTTTCTGCCTCAACGGCGCGAGCTGCGCAGCGCGCACGCATCGGCCCATATCGGTGGCGACCTGTAAAAAAGGCGCTCAGCAAAAAGCCCGCCAAGGGGCGGGCTTTTCTTACCGGATCGCCGGAGTCAGATCAGTGGAACTGCTCTTCCTCGGTGGAGCCGGTCAGCGCCTTGACGCTGGAGCTGCCGCCCTGGATCACGGTGGTCACGTCGTCGAAGTAGCCGGCGCCGACTTCCTGCTGGTGCGACACGAAGGTGTAGCCCTTGTCGCGGGCGGCGAATTCGGGCTCCTGCACCATCTCGGTGTAGTGCTTCATGCCCTCGCCGCGCGCATAGGCGTGCGCGAACTTGAAGGTGTTGTACCAGTTGATGTGGATGCCGGCCAGCGTGATGAACTGGTACTTGTAGCCCAGCGCGGACAGCTCGTCCTGGAACTTGGCGATGGTGGCGTCGTCCAGGTTCTTCTTCCAGTTGAACGAAGGCGAGCAGTTGTACGACAGCAGCTTGCCGGGGCAGGCGGCGTGCACGGCCTGGGCGAACTCGCGGGCGAAGCCCAGGTCGGGCGTGCCGGTCTCGCACCACACCAGGTCGGCGTAGGGGGCGTAGGCCACGCCGCGGCTGATGGCCTGCTCCAGGCCGTTCTTGACGCGGTAGAAGCCCTCTTGCGTGCGCTCGCCGGTGAGGAAGGGCTTGTCGTTGGCGTCGTGGTCGCTGGTGATCAGGTTGGCGGCCTCGGCGTCAGTGCGGGCCAGCACGATGGTGGGCACGCCCATCACGTCGGCGGCGAAGCGGGCGGAGATCAGCTTCTCGACCGCTTCCTGCGTGGGCACCAGCACCTTGCCGCCCATGTGGCCGCACTTCTTGACGGCGGCCAGCTGGTCTTCGAAGTGCACGCCGGCGGCGCCGGCGGCGATCATGTTCTTCATCAGCTCGAAGGCGTTCAGCACGCCGCCGAAGCCGGCCTCGGCATCGGCCACGATGGGCAGGAAGTAGTCCACGAAGTCCTTGTCGCCGGGGCCGACGCCGCGGCTCCACTGGATCTCGTCGGCGCGCTTGAAGGTGTTGTTGATGCGGCGCACCATGGTCGGCACCGAGTCGTAGGCGTAGAGCGACTGGTCGGGGTACATGGTTTCACTGGTGTTGCCGTCGGCGGCCACTTGCCAGCCCGACAGGTACACGGCCTCCAGGCCGGCCTTGGCCTGCTGCATGGCCTGGCCGGCGGTGATGGCGCCGAAGGCGTTGACGTAGCCCTTCTTGGCCTCGCCGTTGACCAGGCCCCAGAGCTTCTCGGCGCCGCGCTTGGCCAGCGTGTAGTCGATGGGCAGGCTGCCGCGCAGGCGCACCACGTCGGCGGCGCTGTAGCCGCGCTTGACGCTCTTCCAGCGCGGGTTGCTGGCCCAGTCTTTTTCCAGGGCGGCGATCTGCTGGTCGCGGCTGAGTTGCTCGTTGGTGTTCGGCATGAAAAGCTCCAGTGGGTGAGGGTGGAAACGCAGGGTGGGCGGCACTAGGCCGGTGGCGGAATCATAACTCTTGTATAAGACATCATGCGATTCTTATGTCTTATACAAGACAAATTTTTTGTCTTTTCAAATCAAGAGGTTACCCGCAGAATTTCTCGATGCGAGATCATTTTTCCCGTATCGAGAAATTTTGCGGCAGCGCAGCATGCGTTGATTCCGCAATACGAAAACACTTCCCATGCACATCACCGCCCGATGACCCAGTCGCCGCCGGCGATCACCGGCGCGCCCTTCAGGTGGACGGGGTTGTATTCGTAGCAGATGCATTGCAGCGTGGCCTGGCCGCCGCTGGCCAGCGCCACCGCCAGCGGGATGTGGCGCTTGAAGTATTCGTCGCGCTGCTGCGGGTAGATCATCTCGATCTCGTCCAGCCGCGCCTCCAGCACGGGGTCGATGGCGTACACCTCGCCATGCACCAGGCCGGTGCCGCCCAGCACGACGCCGGGGTAGTCGCCCAGGTGGTGCAGCGTGCCGCGCACGCGGGCGGTGCCCAGCAGGATCGGGGCCGGCTGCAGGCGCGTGATGTCGTTGGCCTGGCCCTGGCGCAGCGTGCCGTAGACGAACACGCAAAGCGGGTGCGGATCCTGGTGCATGATGCCGAGCGTAATCAAGATTGATGCCAGCCGCTGGCCGCCCCGACCTTGCCGACCTCCGCTCCCCCGCTGCCGCGCCCGCTGGCCTATGGCTGCCTGGCGCTGTCCATGGCGCTGGTGGGCAGCTACGTGGCGCTGTCCAAGCCGCTGGCGGCCACGTTCCCGGTGCTGCTGCTGGCCTGGCTGCGCTTCGGCATCGGCGGCGTGGCGATGGCGCACTGGCTGAGGAAGCCGCCGGGCGAGCCGCCGCTGACGCGCCAGACGCGCGGGCTGCTGTTCCTCGAATCGTTCCTGGGCAACTTCCTGTTCACGCTGTGCATGATCTCGGGCGTGAAGCTGACGACGGCGGTGTCGGCGGGCGTCATCATGGCCGCCATTCCGGCGGCGGTGGCGGTGCTGTCTTGGCTGTTCCTGCGCGAGCGCGTGGCGCCGCGCGTGTGGGTGGGCGTGGCCTGCGCGGTGATCGGCATCGGCCTGCTGTCGCTATCGAAACATGAGCTGCCGGCGCATGCCAGCCCTGCGCTGGCGGCCGAAAGCGCTCACAACCTGGCCTGGCTGGGCAACCTGCTGCTGATCGGCGCCGTGCTGTGCGAGGCCAGCTACGCGGTGATCGGCAAGAAGCTGACCGGCGCCCTGGGCCCGCGCCGCATCAGCGCGCTGATCAACCTGTGGGGCTTCGCGCTGAGCACGCCGTTCGGGCTGTGGCTGGCGTGGCGCTTCGACTTCGGCGCCGTGGGCGCGGGCACCTGGGTGCTGCTGGTGGTGTACGCGCTGGCCGCCTGCATGTGGACGGTGTGGCTGTGGATGACGGGGCTGAAAAGCGTGCCGGCCGCGCAGGCCGGCGTGTTCACGGTGCTGCTGCCGGTCAGCGCGGCGCTGGTCGGCGTGCTGGCGCTGGGCGAGCGCGTGGGCGGCGCGCAGCTGCTGGCCTTCGCCGTGGCGCTGGCCGGGGTGCTGCTGGCCACCTTGCCCGCGCGCGCCGCGCCGCGCCGCGCGTGAAGGCGCGCTGATCGGCGGCGCCTCTTCGCTTTATTTTTGATAGCTGCCGGCGCTTGCCGCACGGGCGCTGTAGCCTGTTTTTACCTTGAATCCTCGGCGGGGCCTGCGCACCGGACGCCCGCGGCTCGGCTATGCTGCCCCGCCCCATGCCCGACGCCTCTTCCCCGACCAGCCTGCGCCAGCACCGCGCCTTCATGCACCTGTGGCGCTCGCGCCTGCTGGGCGGCGCCAGCTCGCAGATGCTGATGCTGGCCATCGGCTGGCGCATGTACGACCTGACGGGCAGCGCCTGGGACCTGGGGCTGGTGGGGCTGTTCCAGTTCGCCCCCGCGCTGCTGCTGGCGCTGCCGGCCGGGCAGGTGGCCGACCAGCGGCACCGCGGCCGCGTGGTGTCGGCGTGCCAGGCGGTGGTCACCGGGGTGGCGCTGGTGCTGCTGGCGGCGCACGCCTGGCGCGCCGATTCGCGGGCGCTGCTGCTGGGCGTGTCGCTGGTGCTGGGCGCCGTGCGGGCGTACCAGATGCCGGCGCAGCAGGCGCTGACCCCGCTGCTGGTGCCGCCGCTGCTGCTGCCGCACGCCATGGCCTTCAGCGCGGCGGGCGTGCAGGCGGCGGTGATCGGCGGGCCGGCGCTGGGCGGCGCGCTGTACGCATGGGACGCCAGCGTGGTCTACGGCGCCTGCGCGCTGCTGTCGGGCGCGGCGGCGGCCTTCATGGCGGCCGTGCGCTACGCGCACCAGCCGCCGCCGCGCCAGCCGTTCAGCGCCGAGACGCTGCTGGCCGGCGTGCGCTTCATCGCCTCGCGCAAGCCGGTGCTGGGCGCCATCTCGCTCGACCTGTTCGCGGTGCTGCTGGGCGGCGCGGTGGCGCTGCTGCCGATCTTCGCCAAGGACATCCTGCACACCGGGGCCTGGGGCCTGGGCCTGCTGCGCGGCGCGCCGGCGGTGGGGGCGCTGGGCATGTCGCTGTGGCTCACGCGCCACCCGCCGGCGCGGCGCATCGGCCGCACGCTGCTGGCGGCGGTGGCGGTGTTCGGCGCCTGCATGGTGGCGTTCGGGCTGTCGCGCAGCTTCTGGCTGTCGCTGGCGGCGCTGGCGGTGTCGGGCGCGGCCGACATGGTCAGCGTGGTGATCCGCCAGACCCTGGTGCAATTGGAGACGCCCGACGCCATGCGCGGGCGCGTGAGCGCCGTCAACTCGATCTTCATCGGCGCCAGCAACCAGCTGGGCGAGTTCGAGTCCGGCGCCCTCGCCGCCTGGCTGGGCCCGGTGGGCTCGGCGGTGCTGGGCGGCGTGGGGACGATGCTGGTGGCGCTGGGCTGGGTGCGGCTGTTCCCGTCGCTGGCGCGGCGCGACCGCATGGACGAGCGGCGCGGCTGAGCGCCGCCGCGCACGCGGCCGGCCCGTCAGGCCAGGGGCTTGGCCGACACCACGATGCCATCCTCGTCGGCGTACAGCCAGTCGCCCGGGCGCACCCACACGCCCTGGATGCGCACCGGCTCGCCGGCCTGGCCTTCGCCGCGCTTGTCGGTGCGCAGCGGCATCAGCGCCAGCGCGCGGATGGGGATGCCGGCGGCGCGCAGCTCGGCCACGTCGCGCACGCAGCCGTCCACCACGATGCCGGCCCAGCCGTTCTTCGCCGCCGCCACCGCCAGGTTGCCGCCGACCAGCGCGCGGCGCAGCGAGCCGCCGCCGTCCACCACCAGCACGCGGCCCTCGCCGGGCGAGTTGACGGCCTCGCGCACGCGCGAGTTGTCCTCCGGCGCGCGCAGGGTGTGCACCGGGCCGCAGAACGCGCGCCCGGCGCCGAAGTCGCGGAAGACCGGCGGCAGCACGCGGAAGGCGCCGCTGGTGTCGCCCTCTTGGGCGTCGCACAGGTCGCAGGTGGTGAAGGCGGGTGAGGTCATGCGGGGCTTTCGGCAGGTTGGGAGAGACAGGTCGGCGCAAGCATACCCAAGCACAAAACCCAGCGTCCGCGCGAAGTTGCGCGCGCTTGCTGCGGCAGTGCCTGAAGCCCAGGCAAGGCCCGCTATCGATGTCGCGGCAAGCTGCGCCCGCGGGCGCAGCAAAAAAAGCAACAGTGCCGAGGGAAAAACAGCATTTCCCCCTTGGAAGCGTGCTCCTTATCCAGTAGCATCGCGCTCAGCCAGTTGGATGACGGTGGTCACGCTGGCCAGTCAACTCAACATCCAACAAAGAGGATCATCCATCATGGCAACTGCGAAGAAAGCACCCGCGAAGAAAGCGCCCGCCAAGAAGGCGGCCCCGGCCAAGAAAGCCGCGCCGGCGAAGAAGGCCGCCGCACCGGCGAAGAAAGCGGCCCCTGCCAAGAAAGCTGCCGCGCCGGCCAAGAAAGCCGCCGCCAAGAAGCGCACCCCCAGCGCCGCCTTCATGAAGGCGATGACCCCCAGCGCCGCGCTGGCTGCCGTGATCGGCGCCAAGCCGATGCCGCGCACCGAGGTCACCAAGAAGGTGTGGGAGTACATCAAGTCCAACAAGCTGCAGGACGCGGTGAACAAGCGCATGATCAACGCCGACGCCAAGCTGAAGGAAATCTTCAAGAAGGCCCAGGTGTCGATGTTCGAGATGACCAAGCTCATCAACAACCATCTGTCTTGATCGCGGCGCCTGCGGGCGCGGGTCAACGGAAAAGCCGGCTTACCGACAGCCGGTTTTTTTATGGCTTTTTGGCCTCCAGCGCCCGCCAGGCAAGCGCCGGCAGCTATTAAAACCAGAGCATCAGCTCTGCTCCAGCGCCTTCTGGCGGATGCTGCTGAGCGTGCCTCGGGTGGTGATGACCTCGGCGTCCAGCATGACCTCGATCAGCGTGCCCTCGGCGCGCGCCAGCGCGGCGCGCAGCGCGGGCTCGAACTGGCCGGTGCGCGCCACGCGCTCGCCGGCCCAGCCGTAGGCGCGCGCCAGGGCGGCGAAGTCGGGGTTGCGCAGGTCGGAGCCGCTGACGTGCGCGGGGAACTCGCGCTCCTGGTGCATGCGGATGGTGCCGTAGCTGCCGTTGTTGAGCAGCACGATGATCGATTTGGCGCCGTGCTGCGCGGCGGTGGCCAGTTCCTGCCCGTTCATCAGGAAGTCGCCGTCGCCGGCGATGGTGAACACCGGGCGGCCGGTGGCGATCGCCGCCGCGATGCCCGCCGGCACGCCGTAGCCCATGGCGCCGCTGGTGGGCGCCAGCTGCGTCCTGCCGCCCTTGGCGATGCCGTGGTAGCGCCAGAAGCGGTGCACCCAGCTGGCGAAGTTGCCGGCGCCGTTGGTCACCACGGCGTCGGCCGGCAGCAGGCGTTGCAGCGTGGCGACGAGGGCCGGCATGTCGATGGCGCCGGGCAGCGGCTGAGGTTGCAGGTTGGCCAGGTAGTCGGCGTGGGCGGCGTCGGCCCAGGCGCGCCAGCGCACATCGGCGGGCGTGGGCAGCTCGTCCAGCATGGCGGCGGCGCCGGGCATGGTGGCGGCCAGGCCCAAGTCGGCCTGGTAGACGCGGCCCAGCTCCGTCGGGTCGGGGTGGATGTGCACCAGCGCCTGCGCCGGGCGCGGCGGCGTGAGCAGCGTGTAGCCGCCGGTGGTCATCTCGCCCAGGCGCGGGCCGACGGCCAGCAGCAGGTCGGCGGCGCGCACGCGCTCGGCCAGCGCCGGGTTGATGCCGATGCCGACGTCGCCCGCATACAGCGGGTGGTGGTTGTCGAAGGTGTCCTGGAAGCGGAAGGCGTTGGCCACCGGCAGGTGCCAGCGCTCGGCGAAGCGCTGCAAGGCCTGGGCGGCGGCGGGCGTCCAGCCGGGGCCGCCGGCCAGGACCAGCGGTTGCTTCGCTTTCAATAGCTGCTCGCGCAGTTCCAGCGCGCGCTGGGGCGTGTTTTGGTATTGAACCGGCTCCACGCGCGGCAGCGGGCGCACGTCCACCGGCTGCGTCAGCATGTCCTCGGGCAATGCCAGCACCACCGGGCCGGGGCGGCCGTTCATGGCGGTGGCGAAGGCGCGCGCCACGTATTCGGGGATGCGCCGCGCGTCGTCGATGCGCTCCACGCGCTTGGCCATGCCGCCGGTGCTGGGGCCGAAGAAGACGCGGTAGTCCAGCTCCTGGAAGGCCTCGCGGTCGCGCTGGTCGCTGGCCACGTCGCCGACGAAGACCACCAGCGGCGTCGAGTCCTGGAACGCGGTGTGGATGCCGATGCTGGCGTTGGTCGCCCCCGGCCCGCGGGTGACGAACAGTACGCCCGGCCGGCCGGTGAGCTTGCCCGTGGCCTCGGCCATGAAGGCCGCGCCGCCCTCCTGCCGGCAGGTGACGAAGCGGATGCGGTCGCGGTACTGGTGGAAGCCGTCCAGCGCCGCCAGATAGCTCTCGCCCGGCACCCCGAAAGCGTGGGTGACGCCCTGGGCCAGCAGGCATTCAACGAGGAGGTGGCCGCCGATCTGCGTGGTCATGCCGGCGATTGTGGCCGAACCGCCGACCGCCGCCGCCCTACGCGCGCGCCGTTCGCTGGCCCACCCCCAGCGCCGCCCCCACCGACAGCAGCAGCACGACCGCCGCCGCCAGCAGCGTGGCCGAGTACCACCCCCGGTCCATGAACAGGCCGAAGATCAGCGGCGAGACGGCGAAGCCCAGGTCCAGCCCCGAGTACACCGTGCCATACACGCGCCCGGTGGCGCCCTTGGGCGTGGCCTTCTTGATCATCATGTCGCGGCTCGGCCCGCCCACGCCGACGGCGAAGCCCGTGACGGCCAGCACCGCCATGGTGCCGGCGCCGCCCAGCCAGCCGGTGGCCGCCAGCGCCATCAGCGCGGCGCCGGCCGTCATGCACCAGGCCACCACGCGGTCGCTCTGCGCCGGCACGCGCGTGGCCACCACGCCGCCGACGAACATGCCCGCCGCGCCGGCCACCATGTAGGCCGTGAGCGTGGTGGTGGCGGCCTCGAAGCTGGCGCCGTGCACCGCCTGCAGGATGGAGGCCGAGAAGTTCTGCACCACCGCCAGCGTCATGGTCGAGAGAAAGAAGAAGCCGAAGCACCACCACACCACCGGCAGCTTCATGAAGGCCAGGTCGCTGCCGCGCGTGGCCTCGGGCGCGCGCACCACGACCTCGCTGCGCAGCCGGTCGCGGTTGAGCACCAGCACCGCCAGCACCAGCGCATACAGCACGATGGCCGCCAGGTAGCCATAGCGCCAGTGGCCGAAGGCGCCGCCGAAACCCATCAGGAACACCGGCGCCAGCGCCCAGCCCAGGTTGCCCGACAGGCCGTGCGCGCTGAAGGCGTAGCCCAGGCGCGGCGGCGACACGCGCTGGTTGAGGATGGTGAAGTCCACCGGGTGGAAGGGCGCGTTGCCCACGCCGGCGAACACCGCCACCAGCATCAGCCCCATGTAGCCGTGCGCCATGAAGCCCGACAGCGCCGCCAGCATGAAGCACACGATGGCGCCGAACAGCACCGGCCGCGCGCCCACCCGGTCCACCACGAAGCCGGCGCACGCCTGCCCGATGCCGGAGATGGCGAAGAACACCGTGGCCAGGAAGCCCATCTGCGCGAAGCTGAGGCCGAAGTCCTTCATGAAGATCGGGAACAGCGGCGCCAGCAGCAGGTGCGAGAAGTGCGAGCTGGCGTGCGCCAGCCCCACCAGGCCGATGACGGCGGCGTCCTGCCGCAGCGGAACGGCGGGTGGCGAAAGCGCGGCGCCGGGCAGCGCGGCGGAGGTGGCGGGGTTCATAAGCGAAAGCGGATCAACGGACACATGATGGTAGGCAAGGCGCTTGCCCGCCGCCAGTTGCAGGAATGCGATTGTTTGACAACAATCGTCGCGAATCCGCCAAACCCGCCAGCGCCCATGCCCTCCCCCAAGCTGCGCACCGTGCCCCTCTCGGCCTCGGGCGACCCCATGTCCTACCGCCCCTCGCCCGAGCGGCCGGTGCGCGGCAAGCGCTCGCACGCCATGGGGCCGGACACGCACTTCGAGCCGCACGCGCACGCCTGGGCGCAGGTGGCCTTCTGCGCCAGCGGCGTGATCCAGGTCGGCGTGCAGCAGCGCCCGCGCGGCGACGCGCCCGCGGGCACCGAGGTGAGCTACATCGTGCCGCCCTCGCGCGCGGTGTGGATCGCCGCCGGCGCGCCGCACGCCGTCACCGTGCAGCAGCGGGCCGAGCTGCACACGCTCTACGTCGAGCCCGCCGCCATGCCCGCCGGCTGGGACGCCGAGAGCCGCGTCATCGCCGTCTCGCCGCTGCTGCGCGAGCTGATCCTGGCGCTGGAGGACACCCCGCCCGGCGAGCGCGAGCGCCAGTTGGGCCTGCTGGCCATCGACGAGATCGTGCGCGCGCCCACGCAGAGCCTGGGCGTGCCGCTGCCGCACCCGCAGCAGGGCGACAAGCGCCTGCGGGCGCTGTGCCAGGCGGTGCTGCGCGAGCCGGCGCGCGCCGCCACGCTGGCCGAGCGCGCCGCCGACGCCGGCGCCAGCGAGCGCACCGCCGCGCGACTGTTCAAGGACGAGCTGGGCACCACCTACCAGCAGTGGCGCCAGCAGGTGGTGCTGGCGCACGCGCTGCCGCTGCTGGCCAGCGGCCGGCCGATCGCCCAGGTGGCGGGGGCGTGCGGCTATGCCAGCGAAAGCGCCTTCAGCGCGATGGTGAAGGCGCAGCTGGGTCAGCCGCCCAGCGCGTTTCAAGCCAAATAGGGCGCCAACGCCCATCGGGCAATCGCCGCCAGCTATCTATTTGATATCAATCCAGCGCACCCGCCGAAGCGGTGAGGGCCTGCCGGCGCTTCCCGCGCAGGAACGGATAGCCACCGACCCACCCACCTCTGGCACAGATCGTGCGTATCGATCGGCGGAGTAGAAGCGTTCACCGCTGCGGTCCGCGATAGCCCAGGCATCGCGGACCCCCAGCGCTCGGAAATTGCTCTTGATGTGCGCATTTGGTGCGCCATGAGAGTTCGCCGCGCATGAACGGCATCCATCGCGCTCGCTCTCTGGCACCACCTCGTCGCGCATCGACGCGCCGGCGCGGGCGGGCCCCAGGCACCTGCACCGGCAACTTCGGTCAACCATCCACTAGGTGCTTTCATGCTCAGTCCCATCCCGATCATCGACCTGGCCGATGCATTGCAGCCGGGGTCGCCCCGCAGCGCGGAAGTGGCGCAGGCCATCCGCGCCGCCAGCATGGCTTCAGGATTCTTCTACGTTCGCAACCACGGGGTGCCGCCGGAAGTCGTCGCCCGGCAGTTCGATCTGGCTCGCCAGGTCATGGCCCTGTCCTTGTCCACCAAGCAGGCCTTGAACGTGCACGCCTCGCCCGCCATGCGCGGCTTCGAGATCGAGGGTTCCCAGACGCTGGATGCCAGCGCCCGGCCCGACGTGAAGGAAAGCTTCCAGTGCGGCATGGACTATCCGGATGACCATCCTTATGTGCGGGCGGGCTACCACTCCTACGGCCACAACCAGTGGCCCGCCGAAATGCCGGAGCTGCCCGCGCAATGCAGTGCCTACATCCAGCGCATGCTGGTGCTGACACGCCGCCTGATGGAACTGATGGCGCTGTCCCTGAACCTGCCCGAGCACTACTTCGACCACACCGGCCACAGCCCCATGGTCACGCTGCGGATGATCCGCTACCCGGCACATCCGCCCGATGCCGACGAGCGCACTTTTGGTGCCGGTGCGCACACCGATTGGGGCGCGATCACCGTGCTGGCGCAGGACGCGCACGGCGGCCTGGAGGTGCAGACGCCCGAGGGCGACTGGGTGCCCGCCACCCCCATCGACGGCTGCTTCGTCGTCAACCTGGGCGACATGATCCCGCGCTGGACCAACGGCCTGTACCACTCCAACCCGCACCGCGTGCGCAACGTGCATTCGGGCGGCGTGCCGCGCTATTCCATCCCCTTCTTCTACGACCTGGACTACCTCGCACGGATCGAGGCCGTGCCCGGCACGGTGCCGCCCGGCGAGCAGCCGCGCTTTCCGCCGTGCACCGCCGGCGAGCACCTGCACCACATGTACCAGACCACTTACGGCACGGCCGCCAAGGCCGCCTGACAACAGAAAGAACCCGTCCCATGAACGCAAGAATCAACGCCCTGCTGCTGGGCCTGGCCCTCTCCGGCCCCGCCCTGGCCAGCGACAGCTTCAACTTCATGACCAACTGGTACGCGCAGGCCGAGCAAGGCGGCTTCTATCAGGCGCTGGCCCAGGGTCTCTACAAGAAACACGGCCTGGATGTCACCATGCGCATGGGCGGCCCCCAGGTCAACGCGGCGCAGATCATGGCCGCCGGCCAAGCCGATTGCATCATGGGGTCGAGCGACATCCAGATGATGCAGATGCGCGAAGGCGGGCTGCCCGTGGTCAACGTCGCGGCCTTCTTCCAGAAAGACCCGTCCGTGCTCATCGCGCACGACGACGTCAACAAGCTGGAAGACCTCAAGGGCAAGACCCTGCTGCTGGCGGCCCAGTCCAGCCGCAGCTTCTGGCCCTGGCTCAAGCTCAAGTACGGCCTGAGCGACGACCAGGTGCGGCCCTACACCTTCAACATCCAGCCCTTCCTGAGCGACCGCAACGCCGCGCAGCAGGGCTATCTGACGTCGGAGCCCTTCGCGATCCAGAAGGCCGGCGCCAAGGCCACGGTGATGCTGCTGGCCGATGAGGGCTTCCCGGCCTACGCCACCACCGTCACGTGCATGGACAAGACCCTCAAGGCGCGGCCCAAGCAGGTGGCCGCCTTCATCAGGGCCACCGCCGAAGGCTGGAAAAGCTACTTCGCCGACCCCGCGCCCGGCAACGCCCTGATCAAGAAGGACAACCCCAACATGAGCGACGAACTGCTGGCTTACGGCATCGCCAAGCTCAAGGAGATGGCCGTGGTCACCGGCGGCGATGCGGGCAAGCTCGGCATCGGCGTGATCACGGATGCGCGGGCCAAGGCCAGCTATGACTTCCTCGTCAACGCCAAGCTGCTGGATCCGGCCAAGGTGAAGCTGGAGCAGACCTATTCCACCGAGTTCGTGAAGAACCTCAAGGTCATGCCATGACGGCCTGAGCGAACACCTGCCCGGGGTCGCCGACGCACCCCGGACACCCTCATCCATCCAACGCCACTTCGTTGCCCCGGCCCTGGCCGCGGCCGGGTGCGTGCGCCCCATCCATTTTTCACACCGAAGGAAATATCGCCATGAAATCACCCACAGACACCCGATCCGCCCGCCTTCTGGCCGTCGCCACGCTGGCCCTGGCCACCCTGGCTCCGGCCGCCCATGCCCTCGACTGGAGCGACACGTCCGTCGGCTTCCGCTATGGCACGCGCTTCGCAGAACCCTACATCGGCGACCACATCGCCAAGCGCGCGGTGAACCTGACCCACGCCAACGGCTACAAATGGGGCAGCAACTTCCTCAACATCGACCTGATGGCGTCGGACGCCAAGGACAGCCATGCCAAGGAAGCCTACGTGGTGTACCGGCACACGCTGGACTTCGGCAAGGTCACGGGCCACGACCTGAGCTTCGGCCCCGTGCGCGGGGTAGGCCTGACCGCCGGCCTGGACTGGAACACCAAGAACGACCCGGGCTACGGCTCGCGGCAGCGCCGCTGGCTGCTCGGCCCCACCGTGATGATGGACGTGCCGGGCTTCCTGAACCTCAGCGTCCTGGCGGCGTGGGACTCGAACCGCCCGGCCGCCGGCAGCCCGTGCAACTGCCGCTACAAGTACGACCCCCAATGGGTCTTCAACGCCAACTGGGGCTTGCCGCTGGGCGGCACGGGCCTGTCGTTCGAGGGCTACGTGAACTACTACAGCAGGAAGGGCGTCGATGAGTACGGCACCACCACGGTGCCGCAGCTCGACGTGGACGTGGCCCTGATGTACGACGTGGGCGCGGCCATGGGCTGGGGCAAGAAGTCGCTGCGGGTCGGCGTGGGCTACCAGTACTGGCGCAACAAGTTCGGCCAGCCGTCGAGCGTGCCGGGCTCACTGGCGCGCACGCCCATGCTGAAGGTGGACATGCATTTCTGACGGCGTCATGGTGGTGCGCCACGGGGGGCATCAAGCCGAGCCCTTCGGGTCTCTCACCCCCATCCCCGCCCGCACGTCCTGCCGGATGCCATGAGGCGGAAACGGATAGCGCAACCCGTTCTTCGACAGCGCCGCCATCCCGGCCAACGCCTTGGCGGTGCCGGCCGGCCTCAGGGCCACCAGCATCTCGTCGTCCAGCACGCCGCCGCAGCGCCGCGCGGCGAAGCACGGGATGGAGAGACTGGGCTGCCCGGTGGCCAGCGCCCTGCCCCGCGAATCGCGCGGACTCGAACAGCTTCATGCCGATGGACGGCGTGCGCAGCTGGAGGGCGCGCTCCAACGCGGGCGTCTCCTTGTTTCCCTGATTCTGAATGAAAAACGCCTTGCGCCGGCATGCAGCCAGCGCAAGGCGCTATCAATGAAAGAGCGTGCGCGGGGGCCGCGTCAGCCCTTGGCCTGCCCCACCGCGAAGTGGAACACCCCCGGCGCCTTGATCGGATCGACGCTGACGTCGATCTCGCTCTTGGGTGGGAAGCGCCCTTCCAGCAAGTCCTTCGACAGCGGGTTCTCGATGCGCTGCTGGATCGCCCGCTTGAGCGGCCGCGCGCCGAACACCGGGTCGAACCCCACCTTGGCCAGCTCGGCCAGCGCCTGGTCCGACACCTTGAGGCGCAGGTCCATCCTGGCCAGCCGCTCGCTGAGCGTCCTGAGCTGGATCTTGGCGATCTCGCCGATCTGGCCCGCGTCGAGGCCGTGGAACACCACGATCTCGTCGATGCGGTTCAAAAACTCGGGGCGGAAGTGGTTCTTCAGCTCGCCGAACACCGCGTCCTTGACCTCCTCGTACGGTTGCCCGGCCATGCTCTGGATCATCGGGCTGCCGATGTTGCTGGTCATGATCAGCACCGTGTTCTTGAAGTCCACGGTGCGGCCCTGGCCGTCGGTCAGGCGGCCATCGTCCAGCACCTGCAGCAGCACGTTGAACACGTCCGGGTGCGCCTTCTCGATCTCGTCGAACAGCACCACGCTGTAGGGCTTGCGGCGCACCGCCTCGGTCAGGTAGCCGCCCTCGTCGTAGCCCACGTAGCCGGGCGGCGCGCCGATCAGGCGGGCCACGGAGTGCTTCTCCATGAACTCGCTCATGTCGATGCGGATCATGTGCTCGGCGCTGTCGAACAGGAAGCTGGCCAGCGCCTTGGTCAGCTCGGTCTTGCCCACGCCGGTGGGGCCGAGGAACAGGAAGCTGCCGAGCGGCCGGTTCGGGTCCGACAGGCCCGAGCGCGAGCGGCGGATGGCGTTGGCCACGGCCGAGATGGCCTCGTCCTGACCCACCACGCGCTGGTGCAGCGCGTCTTCCATCTTCAGCAGCTTCTCGCGCTCGCCCGTCATCATCTTGCTGACAGGGATGCCGGTGGCGCGCGAAACGACCTCGGCGATCTCCTCGGCGCCGACCTGGGTGCGCAGCAGCTGCGGCGCGGCCTTCTCGCGCTGGTTCTCGCTGGCCTGCGCTTCCTTGAGCTGCTTTTCCAGCGCGGGCAGCTTGCCGTATTGCAGCTCGGCCACCTTGTTGAAGTCGCCCTTGCGGGTGAACTCCTCGATCTGGAACTTGATCTGGTCGATCTCCTTGCGCAGCTGCTCGCTGCCCTGGGCATGGGCCTTCTCGGCCTTCCAGATTTCCTCCAGGTCGGCGTACTCCTTCTCCAGCTTGGCGAGGTCTTCCTCGATCAGTTGCAGGCGCTTGGCGGAGGCCTCGTCGGTCTCCTTCTTCATCGCTTCGCGCTCGATCTTGAGCTGGATGATGCGGCGGTCGAGCTTGTCCATGGCCTCCGGCTTGGAATCGATCTCGATCTTGATCTTGGCCGCCGCCTCGTCGATCAGGTCGATCGCCTTGTCGGGCAGGAAGCGGTCGGTGATGTAGCGCGCGGAGAGCTCCGCCGCGGCGACGATGGCCGGGTCGGTGATGTCCACGCCGTGGTGCACCTCGTACTTCTCCTGCAGGCCGCGCAGGATGGCGATGGTGTCCTCCACGCTGGGCTCGCCCACCAGCACCTTCTGGAAGCGCCGCTCCAGCGCCGCGTCCTTCTCGATGTACTTGCGGTATTCGTCCAGCGTGGTGGCGCCGATGCAGTGCAGCTCGCCGCGCGCGAGGGCGGGCTTGAGCATGTTGCCGGCGTCGATGGCGCCCTCGGCCTTGCCGGCGCCCACCATGGTGTGCAGCTCGTCGATGAAGAGGATGATGCGGCCCTCCTCCTGGGCCACTTCCTTCAGCACCGACTTCAGGCGCTCCTCGAACTCGCCGCGGTACTTGGCGCCGGCCAGCAGGCCGGCCATGTCCAGCACCAGCACCTGCTTGTCCTTCAGCGTGTCGGGCACCTCGCCGGCGACGATGCGCTGGGCCAGCCCCTCGACGATGGCGGTCTTGCCCACGCCGGGCTCGCCGATCAGCACCGGGTTGTTCTTGCTGCGCCGCTGAAGCACCTGGATGGCGCGGCGGATCTCGTCGTCGCGACCGATCACCGGGTCCAGCTTGCCCAGGCGGGCGCGCTCGGTCAGGTCGAGCGTGTACTTCTTCAGCGCCTCGCGCTGGCTCTCGCCCTCGGCCGAGTCCATGGTCTGGCCGCCGCGCACGGCGTCGATGGCCGCCTCCAGGCTCTTGCGCGCCAGGCCCGCCTCCTTGGCGATGCGGCCGGCCTCGCCCTTGGCGTCGGCCAGCGCCAGCAGGAACATCTCGCTGGGCACGAACTGGTCGCCGCGCTTGATGCTTTCCTTCTCGGTGGCTTGCAGCAGCTTGACGAGGTCGGGGCCGGGCTGCACCTGCTCCTGCCCGGTGACGCTGGGCAGTCGCTTGACGGCGGCCTCGGCCTCCTGGGCCAGCTTGGCGACATTGACGCCGGCGCGCGCCAGCAGGGCACGCGGGCCGTCGGCCTGGCGCAGCATGGCGGCCAGCAGATGCACGGGTTCGATGTAGGCGTTGTCGTTACCCAGCGCGAGCGACTGGGCGTCGGCCAGGGCTTCCTGGAACTTGGTGGTGAGCTTGTCGATTCTCATGGTGGTGGTGTGTGCGTTGGCGAAGGCGGCCGCGCGGGCCGCCTCCTCGGTCACTCCTCAAATGATGACCGCCGCCGCGTTTTCAAGCGCCGAGCCGGGCGGCGCGCAGACCCCGTGGCGGCGCCGGAAGCCGGCCGGTGTTTCCGGCGGCGCGGCGTCCTGGAACAGCCCGAGGCCCTGACGGCGCGCCAGGTCGGCCTCGCGCTGGTACTTGCCCGCACGGCCACGGAAGCCCTCGGACCAGGCCCAGCCCTCTTCGACCATCCGCGCGCCCACGTCCAGGCCGTCCGATGCGCGCGCCACTTCGGCGATGGCGCGGTGGTAGCGGTCGTAAGCCCGCACGCGCACCCGCACCGCCTGCCCCAGCACCAGCGCCTGGAGCGCCTGGCGCGCCTGCTCGCCGCCGGACTGGCAGATCTCGGGCGCATCGACCCCGTCGAGCCGCACGCGCACGCGCTGGCGGCCGTCCTCGGCGCGCACCCAGAGCGAGTCGCCATCCACCACGTGGCTCACGCGCCCCGCCCAGGGCGCATCGGCGCGCGCGCTCGCGTGCGGCCACCCCAGCAGCGCCGCCAGCATGAAAGCGCAGGCCGCCGCGCCTTTCGTCATTCCACCTCGAACCATGCACCCATTCTGCCCCGCCCCTGTCGCCTGTGCGATCCAGGACGGAACGGCCCGCGATATACATTCCGAGACGCGTCACCGCCTGCCTCTGCTGCCGAGGGCTCGCCCTCGCTGACCCGCGGGCGGTACGCGGAAATTCGGTGCGCCGCTGCGCACCTCCCTACAACGTCCAGGAGACCTCCCCATCATGTCCACCCGCACCCTCATGGCGGTCGCCGCCGTCGCCGTGTTCGCCGCCGGCTGCTCCACCACGCCCAAGCCCCCCACCGCCATCGCGGAAGTCGGCGAGACCCAAGGTTATGCCAAGGGCTACATGACGCGCGACGACATGCCCGACAGCCTGGCGCTGGTGCCCCCGCCCCCCGCCGAGGGCTCGGCCGCGCTCAACGACGACATCGAGGCCTACCGCGCGCTCACCGCGCTGCGCAGCGGCCCGCGCGGTGCGCAGGCCACCAAGGACGCCGAGCTCAGGTTCCCCGCCGCCGCCGGCCACTTCGCCTGCGCGCTGGGCGTGCAGATCTCCGAGCAGAACACCCCGCACCTGAACATGCTGCTGCGCCGCACCCTGGCCGATGCCGGCGGCGCCACCTACAAGGCCAAGGACAAGTACCAGCGCACCCGGCCCTTCGTGCGGTTCAACGAAGGCACCTGCACGCCGGCGTCGGAGCCGGCGCTGCGCAAGGACGGCTCCTACCCCTCCGGCCATTCGGCGCTGGGCTGGGCCTGGGGGCTGGTGCTGACGCAGGTCGCGCCCGATCGCGCCGACGCGCTGGTGCAGCGCGCCCGCGCCTATGCGCAGAGCCGCGGCGTCTGCGGCGTGCACTGGAAGAGCGACATCGAGGCCGGCCGCCTGGTCGGCTCGACCGCCGTGGCCCGGTTGCAAACCAACGACGTCTTCCTGGCCCAGGTGGCCGAGGCCCGGAAGGAAGTCGCCAAGGCGCGCGCGGCCGGCCAGGTGCCGGCGGCGGCCGACTGCCAGGCGGAGGCGGCGGCGCTGTCGCTGTCCAAGCACCTGGCGCCCTGAAAGCGCCGCGCCAGCCACCATAATGCTGGTTCGACTGAGTGACAACTAGGGTTCCGGGTGGCCGGTTTTCAGCCACTGTCTGGACCGAGCGTTGTAGAGACTGCGGCGGGGCCGCAGCTGCACCCGAGGGAGAAAAACCCAGAGGCGGAGACGTCGAGTCTTCCCTATGGGTTTCACCTTGGAGTGCTCATGTCATTGCTTGCCTTCGCGCTGGTCGTCCTGGCCGCGTTCATTCATGCCACCTGGAACCTGCTCGCCAAGCGGGCAGCCCACGCTGGCCCTGCTTTCGTGTTCACCTACACAGGGGTGGCCTGTACCGCCTACCTGCCCTGGGTCGCCTGGCTGATCGGCTCGGAAGCGGTCTCTTGGAGCGGCGCCGGCATGGCCTGCATCGTGGTCAGTGGCGCGCTGCACCTGGCTTACAGCCTGTGTCTACAGCGCGGCTACCAGGTGGCCGATTTGTCGGTGGTCTATCCGGTGGCACGGGGCAGCGGACCGCTGCTGGCCACTATTGGAGCCCTCGTGCTGCTGGGAGAACGGCCGGGCATCGTGGGCATTGCCGGCCTGCTGGCCGTAGTCACCGGGATCGTGCTGATCTCCACGCAAGGGCGGTTGTCCCGATTCGCCGATCCCGCCAGCCGCAAAGGCGTGCACTGGGGAACGACGACGGGAGCGGCCATCGCCGGGTACACCGTGGTCGATGCATATGGGATCAAGATGCTGGGTATTCAGCCCGTGGTGCTGGATTGGTGCGCCAACGTCGTGCGGCTGGCCATGCTGCTGCCCTGGTTCCTCGCGAACCGGCGCGACGCCATGGCACGCATGCGGGGCCACTGGGGGTTAGCCATCGCCGTGGGCGTGTTATCGCCGCTGTCGTACATCCTGGTGCTGTCTGCTTTGCGGTTGGGCGCGCCGTTGAGCCTGACGGCCCCGGCCCGGGAGATGTCGATGATGGTGGGCGCCCTGCTCGGCGCGTGGATTCTGAAGGAGTCCGTCGGGTGGGGGCGGCTGTCGGGTTGCCTGGTGATGATCGTCGGCGTGGCGCTGCTTGCCAGCGCATGAGTCAAGCACGCCGCCGCGATGGCTCAGGCGTTGCGCGAACCTAGCCCCCAGCGCGCCAGCGCCGCGTCGTCGGCCACGCGCGCATCGACCCAGCGCGCGCCCGCCGGCGTGGTTTCCTTCTTCCAGAACGGCGCCTGGGTCTTGAGGTAGTCCATCAGGAACTCGCAGGCCTGGAAAGCCTGGCCGCGGTGCGGGGAGGCCACCGCCACCAGCACGATCTGCTCCTGCGGCCGCAGCCGCCCCACGCGGTGCACCACGCGCGCGCCGAGGATGTCGAAGCGGCGCTGCGCCTCGTCGATCATGGCCTCGATGGCTTTTTCGGTCATGCCGGGGTAGTGCTCCAGTTCCATCTCGCTGACCGCGTCGCCCTCACCTGTCGCTGCCGGGCCGCCCCAAGGCGAAAGCGCCCCCTCGGAGGGCAGGGAACCACGCGCAGCGGGGAGCGTGGGGACACTGTTTCTGTCACGCACCATGCCGACGAAACTGCACACCGCGCCCACGCGGCCATCGCCCGCGCGCAGGGCGGCCACCTCGGCGGCAAGGTCGAAGTCCCCGGTCTGGATGGAAACGCGCGGCGCTGGCACGGCGGGTGCGGGCATGGCGCGGATTGTGGCACCGGCGCGGGCCACTCCGACCCGGCGGCCCCCTCACTCCGTTACATCGATTCAGCCAAATTTGCGCATGGATACCCCTGTGTTACGCGATCGACCAGATGGCCCCCTACGCTCACCCTACTTACCGCGAAGGAGAAACACATGAGGAATCACCGGATCATCGCCGTCGCACTCGCCGCTTCATTGGGGTTGCCATCGCTGGCGGGCGCCCAGCCCGGCGGCCCCGAGCGCCGGCCGGGCGATCCCCCGCGCAAGACGGCCCCCGCGAAACGGGAGCCGAACCACGCGCGCGCGCCCCAGCAACGGCAGCCGGCGGGCCAGCCCGCGCCCCACATGGCGCGCGGCGCGGGACCGGACCACCGCTTTCACCAGGGGCAACGCCTGCCCTCCGAATGGCGCCACCAGCAGTACGTGGTGAACGACTGGCGCGCCCACCACCTGCGGCAGCCGCCGCGCGGCTATCAATGGGTTCAGGTCGGCGCCGACTACGTGCTGATCGCGGTGGCCACGGGCGTGATCGCCTCGCTGATCCTGAGCAACTGAGCCGCGAGTTCGCCCCTACGATGGCGCCCATGTTTGCCGCCCTGCCCTTCGCCTGCACCCGCGCCCCGCGCGCGGCGGCGCCGGCGCGTGGCGGCAAACAGGCCAAGAAACCGCAGCTCGCCTGACCGGAGCCGCGGCCTCCGTCGTCAGAATGAACGACGGCGGCGCCTGGCCTCACTCCCCTTTCCCCCTGGCACCCGTTGCGCATCCTGGCGGCGATGGCTTTGTTCCATCGGTCGTTCTGAAAGGATGCTCATGCCTGCCACCTCCGTTTCCTCGTCCATACCGTGCCCACGCGGCGATTTCCCCGGCCTGTGGGTCGCCCTGGTCACGCCGTTCCAGCCCGGCGGCGGCATCGACCACGCCGCGCTGCGCCGGCTGGTATCGCGGCTGGCCGCCGAGGGCGCGCGCGGCCTGGTGGCCTGCGGATCCACCGGCGAAGCCGCCGCGCTGGACGGCGCCGAACAGCTGGCCGTGCTCGACACGGTGCTGGATGCCGCCCAGGCCGCCGGCGGCCTGCCCGTGGTCATGGGCGCTGGCGGCCACCACCTGGGCGAGATGCGCGCGTGGCTGCGCACGCTGAACGGCCGCCCGCTGGCGGGCGTGCTGGCGCCGGCGCCGCACTACATCCGCCCCTCGCAGGCCGGCGCGCGCGACTGGTTCACGGCGCTGGCCGACGACAGCGCGACGCCGCTGGTGCTGTACGACATCCCCTACCGCACAGGCGCCACGCTGGCGCGCGACACGCTGCTGGCGCTGGCCGCGCACCCCAACATCCACGCCATCAAGGACTGCGGCGGCGACGCCGCCAAGACCCTGGCGCTGATCGCCGACGGCCGGCTGCAGGTGCTGGCGGGTGAAGACCTGAACCTGTTCGCCACCGTGGCGCAGGGCGGTGCCGGTGCCATCGCCGCCTGCGCCAACCTGCACACGCGCCGCTTCGCCGAGGTGATCCGCCTGCTGCGGCACGGCGAGCTGGCGGCGGCGCGCGCGCTGTGGCTGCCGCTGCTGCCTTTCATCGAGGCGGCGTTCGCCGAGCCCAGCCCCGCCGGTCTCAAGGCCGCGCTGGCGCTGCACGGAGAGATGAGCGACGAACTGCGCCCGCCCATGCAGCCGGCCGGCGCCGCATTGCGCGAGCGCCTGGCCGCCATCAACCGCACGCTGAACGAACCCCCGGCGCCCGCGCGCTAAGCTCGCATGCCCGACACCCCGACTTCCCACAAGGAGATTTCCCATGGCAAACCGTTTCGGCTGGCGTTCCGCCGCTCCCGCCGTCGCCCTCGCTGCCGCGCTGGCGTCCGCCTCCGCCGCCTGGGCCGGCGAGCGGCTGGACAGAATCATGGAGGCCAAGGTGCTGCGCGTCGGCACGCCGGGCGACTACCGCCCCTTCGCCATCAAGGAAGGCGGCGGCTACGCCGGCCACGACATCGACACCGTGGACGCCATGGCCAGGGAGTTGGGCGTGAGGGTGGAATACGTGCCCACCAGCTGGCCCGATCTGCTCAAGGATCTGCAGGCGAACAAGTTCGACATGGCGGTGGGCGGCATCACGCGCAACGTGGCGCGCCTCCGCGCGGTGGCCATGCTGCCGGGCTACGCGCCCTTCGGCAAGGTGGCGCTGGTGCGCGCGGCCGACAAGGACAAATTCAAGAGCGTGCAGGACCTGAACCAGCCCGGCGTGCGCGTGATCAAGAACCCCGGCGGAACCAACGAGACCTTCGTGCTGCAAAACCTGAAGAACGCGCAGGTCAGCACGCACGACAAGAACGCCGAGATCCCCGGCCTGATCGCCGAAGGCAAGGGCGACGTGATGATCACCGAGACCTACGAGGCCCTGCACTATGCCAAGGCCGACCCGCGCCTGGCCGCCGCCTTCGTCGGCGCGCCGCTCACGCCCACCAGCTGGCTCGGCTTCATGCTGCCGGCCGACGATGCCGACTACCAGCGCGTGATGAGCTTCGTGTGGGACCTGCTGGCGCAGCGCGGCACGCTCAAGGCCATCGACGACAAGTGGCTGCGCTGAACGTCAGCCACCCGTGACGGGCGGAAAGAACGCCACCTCGGCGCCGTCGGCCAGCGGCGCCGACTCGTCGCTCATCACCTGATCGATGGCCGCGCGCACCGCCCGCCCGCGCGCCAGCGCCTGCGCATGGGCGCCGCCGCGCGCGATCAGCTCGTCGCGCAGCGCCGCGACGGTGGGCGCATCGGTGGCGACGCGCTCACCGTCGCAATCCAGCGCCTCGCGGATCGAGGCGAAGTAGCGCACCGTGACCTGCTTCATGACGCCAGCAGCGCCGACAAGGGGATGAGGCGCACCGTGTCGCCCTGCGCGATGGTGGCGCCGGCCGGCAGGTCGATCAGTCCGTCGGCCCAGTGCACGGAGGTGAGCACGCTCGAATTCTGGTTGGGGAACAGGTCCAACCCGCCCTGCGTGTTGCGCCGCGCGCGCAGGAATTCACGGCGTTTATCGGGCCTGGCGCGCGTGAAATCTGCGCGGGCAGCTATCGATGGCATAGCAACGTTGGCAGCGCCTTGCAGCTTGAGCAGGAACGGCCGCACCAGCACCAGGAAGGTGACGAAGCTCGACACCGGGTTGCCCGGCAGGCCGATGAAGTGCGCCCGGCCTCCGCCCTCGCGCCGCAGGTGGCCGAAGGCAAAGGGCTTGCCGGGCTTCATGGCGATCTGCCAGAGGTCGAGCGCGCCGAGCTGCTCGACGGCGGGCTTGACGTGGTCCTCCTCGCCGACCGAGACGCCGCCGCTGGTCAGCACCAGGTCGTGATCGCGCGCGGCCGCTTGAAGGGCTTGCAGCGTGGCCTCACGCCGGTCGGGCACGGCGCCCAGGTCGGTCACCACGCAGCCGGCGCGGCGCAGCAGCGCGTGCAGGACGTAGCGGTTGCTGTTGTAGATGGCGCCGGGCGGCATGCGCTCGGGCGCCACGTCGCCGGGCATGACGAGTTCGTCGCCCGTGGAGAACAGCGCCACGCGCGGGCGGCGCGAGACGGGCAGTTCGTTCAGGCCAATTCCGGCCGCCAATCCAATACTGGCGGGCGCTAGCAGCTCTCCTTTTCGGAGCACCACGGCGCCGCGCGCGATGTCTTCGCCGGCCGGGCGCACCCACTGCCCTGGCTTGGGCGGCACGTCGATACGCACGCGGGCGCCGCCGTCCTGCGCCGGGGCGTCTTCCTGCATCACCACGGCGTCGGCACCGGCGGGGATGGGCGCGCCGGTGAAGATGCGCGCCGCGCTGCCCGGCGCCAGCGGCTGGCCGACGCTGCCTGCGGGGATGCGCTGCGTGACGGGCAGCACCGTCCCAGCCGCCGCGCAGTCGGCGGCGCGCACGGCGTAGCCGTCCATGGCGCTGTTGTCGTGCGGCGGCACGGTGAGGGCCGAGACCGAGATCCCGCGCCAGCACGCGGCCGTCGGCCTCCATGGTCGGCACGGTCTCGGCGTCCAGCGCGGGCGCGGCCTGCGCCAGCAGGCGCTCCAGCGCCTCGTCCAGCGGCATCAGGGGCGGGCGCGGCGCTGCGCTCATGCGAACACGTCCGATACGTAGCGGCCGTGCTCGCGCTCCACACGCTCGGCCCATTGCTCGGCCTGCTCGACGCTCTTGCCCATGGCCTCCTGGTAGATGCGTACGAAGGTCTCGCGCACGGCGGGGGCCATGCGGCGGCCGTCGCCGCACACGTACACGGTGGCGCCCTGCTGGAACAGCGCGGCCACGTCGGCACGGTCTTGCCACAGGCGGTGCTGCACGAAGGCGACGTCGCCCTGCGGCTGCTTGAAGAAGGCGGGGCGCACGCTGACGATGCCGGCCGTTTCCCACCGGGCCAGCTCGTCCTTGTAGAGGTAGTCCACGTCGGGGTGGTCGCAGCCGAAGAACAGCAGCGACTTGCCGACGCTGCGGCCGCTTTCGGCCTGCCGGGCGCGCTCTTGCAAAAAGCCGTGGAACGGCGCGAGGCCGGTGCCGGCGCAGACCATGATCATGGGCGTCTCGGGGTTGGCGGGCGGATGGAACAGGTCGTTCGACGGCCGCACCGCCACCGCCACGCGCGTGCCGGGCGCGGCGTTGGCGAGGAAGGTGGAGGCCATGCCCTGGAAGCGACCCTGGCCGGAGAGGGCCGGCCCATCGACCACGGCCACGGTGAGCGTGCAGCGCTCGGCGTTCCACAGCGGCGAGGACGAGATGGAGTATTGCCGCGCGCGCGCTGGCGGCAGCATCTCCAGGAAGGCGGCGAAGCTCAGGCGGCAGGCGGGGTAGCGCTCCAGCAGTTCCAGCAGGCTGACGCGCTTAGGCAAAAGGTCGCGCTGGTAGGTGGCCTCTTCGGCCAGGGCGTTCAGCTCGGCCTGCTGCGGGCCTTCGGTGACGGCGGCCAGTTGCGCCACTTGCCCGCGCGTGACGGGCTGGGCCAGCTCGACGTAGTGGAACAGCACTTCGCTGGCGTTCACCGGCAGATCCACCGGCAGCGAGGTGACGCCGCCCTCGGGCTTGCGGATGATGATCTGGCTGTCGGAGGCGAGGTCGAAGCGCTTGAGCGCGCGCATGGTCACGCCGATGGGGTTGTGCGGCAGCACGGCCAGGTAGTCGCCGGCGCGGTAGCCCATGCCCTCGGGCAGTTGGATGTCGATGTGGCGCTTGGAGCGGCCCAGGGGCGAGCTCATGTCCACCAGCTCGCGGTTTTCCACCACCTCGCCGTATTGCAGGTCGGCCAGGCGCAGCAGCGAGGCGCGCGCGTCCTTCACCACCTCCACCTGCAGTTGCGCGCCGCTGGGCGCGGCCTGCACCTGCTTGCCCAGGGCCTGGCCGAAGTCGGCCCACAGGCCCGCGTACCACTCGTCGAAGGCGCCGAAGAAGTCGCCGCCGGCATCGGTCTCGCCGCGCGCGCGCAGGCGGGTGGCGCCGGCCGCCTCCAGCGCGGCGTCGAAGCGCTGGGGCACGGCCTGGTAGGTGCGCGCCCACTGGCGGTTGCCGCAGCCGAACACGGCGTAGCGCACGCCGGCCAGGTCGCCGGCCTTCAGGCCATCGACCCAGGCGGCGAACTGGCGCGCGTTGTCGGGCGGCTGGCCTTCGTACGAGGCGGTGACGAGGACCACCGCGCCCTCGGTGGGCAGCTTGCCGGTGTAGTCGTCCAGCGTGGCCATCTGCGCGCCGTAGCCCTGGGCGGCGGCCTCGTTGGCGATGCGCTCGGCGAAGGCTTCGCACGAGCCGGTGTTGGAGCCGTAGAGCACCAGCAGCGGCGTGGCGGGGCCGCCGGGCGCCACGCGCGCAGCGGGCGCATCGGCTGGCTTGGCGGCGGGCGCGGCCGGCGCCAGCACGCCGCGCGGCTTGAACGAGGCGCTGCCGCGCCGCTTGACGCGGATGCGCAGGCCGTCGGGCTTGAGCGTCAGCGTCTCGGCCACCTTGAGCTGGTAGCCGGGGTCGTCCTCGATCAGGTCGAAGCGCTGCAGGATCATGCCGATCAGCAGGATGGCTTCCTGCATGGCGAACGGCCGGCCGATGCAGGCGCGCTGGCCGTTGCCGAAGGGCTTCCAGGCGTTGGGCGGCAGCTTGGCCATTTCCTCGGGCGCGAAGCGCTCGGGGCGGAAGGTTTCCACGTCCTCGCCCCACACGCTGGTGTCGCGGTGCAGCATGGGCGCGAGCACCAGCACCGTGTCGCGTTTGGTCAAGGGGTACTTGCCGGCGAGCGTGGTCTCTTGCAGCGGCTTGAGCGAGAAGGCCGGCGCCGTGGGCCAGATGCGCAGCGTCTCCATCAGCACCTGCTCGATGTACTTGAGCTTGCCGACGTGCTCCACGCGCGGCACCTCGTCGCCCAGCACGGCGTCCACCTCGGCGCGGGCCTTGGCGAGCACCTCGGGGTTCTTCATCAGGAAGTAGGTGGCGAACGAGAGCATGCCGCTGGTCGTCTCGTGCCCGGCGATGAGGAAGGTGATGAGCTGGTAGCGGATGTTCTCGTCCGACAGGCCCTCGCCGGTGACCGGATCGCGCCCTTGCAGCATGATGCCCAGCAGGTCTTTCTTGCTCGCGGCGTCGGGATCGCGCTTGCGCTCGGCGATCAGCTCGTCGGCCACGCGGCGCATCAGCTCCAGGTCGTGCTCGTAGGCGCGGCGCTTGCCCACCATCAGCTTGCTGGCGATCTCGGGGCGGCGCGTGCGCGCGCCCGATTCGGCCAGCGCATCGACCATGGCGCCGACGAAGGGGTGCATCTCGCGCTGGTAGAAGCTGTTGAAGCGGAAATCGAACGCGCACAGGGCGATGGTGTCGAGGGTCATGCGCGTCATGTCCTCGGTCACTTCGATCACGTTGCCGGGGCCGAAGCGCTCCCAGCGCAGCAGCATCTGGTCGGCGATCTCCAGCATGCGGTCGAACATGCCGCGGATGCCCAGCGGGCCGAAGGCCGGCATCAGCAGGCGGTGCGCCACGCCCCAGTTGGGCTCGTCGGTCTTGGCGGTGAACAGGCCGTCTCCCGCGAAGGCGCGGATGTTCTTCAGCGCGCCGGCCACGCGCTTGTCGAAGCGCTTCTCGTCGCAGACCTCGTTGACCAGCGCCTGCGAGCTGACGATGACCACCGGATTGCCGAAGAAGTCGAGCTGGTAGATGGGCCCGTACAACTGCGCCAGGCGCATGAAGCTCTGGATGGGCGTGTCGCCGTCGATGGCGCGCAGGTTGCCGATCAGCGGGTCGGTCTTGGGCTGCGGAATGGGTGCGCTGCGTGCCATGTCGAATCCTCTCCTCGTGGTTGTGCTGGCCGGCGGCGGGAGCCGGGGCGGCCATCGTACGCCATGCGCGGCGCGCGGCGGGCTGGCGAAAACGCCTGAACGCGCCTGCGTCAGCCCGCGTGGCGGCGATGGTCGTAGTCGAAGCGCTCGCCGTGCGTGACGAGCCAGTCGGCCACGGCTTGGGCGTCGTTCAAATCCAGGACGGGGCGCGGAGTGGCCAGCGGCAGGCGCTCGGGCGAATCGGTGGCGATGGCGGCGACGAAATCGTCGTCGGGGTAGCGCGCCGGCTGGCCGGCGTCGGCGCGCCAGACCTCCAGCTTGCGCAGGTCGCTGTCCCTGAAGCCCTCGACCAGCACCCAGTCCACGCCGTCGTGCAGCTCGGCCAGCAGCTGGTGCACCGACAACCCGGCCCCGCGCTCGAACTCGCGCATCAGCGCCAGGCGGTGGCTGGAGGCCACCAGCACCTCGAACGCGCCGGCCTGGCGGTGACGGTAGCTGTCCTTGCCCGGCTGGTCGATGTCGAAGCGGTGGTGCGCGTGCTTGACCACCGACACGCGCAGCCCCCGCGCCTTCAGCGCCGGGATGAGCTGCTCGATCAGCCGCGTCTTGCCGGCGTTGGAATAGCCGGCGATGCAGATCACCTTCATGGCCGGTTACTACATCATTGATAGCTGCCAGCGCTTGTCCAGCAAGCGCTGGGGGCCGATTTCATTCACATTCCTGGGCGATCAGCGTCTTCACCCTCGCGGCGTCGGCCGGCAGCACCTGCACGCGCTTGGGCAGGTCTTCGATGCCGATGAACCTGGCCGGCCGCTCGGGCTCGCGGCCCAGCGCCTCGGTGATGGTGGCGGCGAACTTGATGGGCAGCGCCGTCTCCAGCACGATCATCGGCACGCCCGGTTGCAGGTGCTCGCGCGCCACCTTCACGCCGTCGGCGGTATGGGTGTCGATGGTGACGCCGTGCCGCTGATGCACGTCGCGGATGGTGGCCAGGCGGTCGGCGTGGGTGCTCTTGCCGCTGGCGAAGCCGTAGCGCGCGGCGGCGTTGGCAAAGCGCGTGTCGCCGCTCAGGTCGAAGCGGCCGTCCCTGCCCAGCGCGTCGTGGAACAGCGCGCGCGTGGCAATGCCGTCGCGCCCCAGCAGGTCGAACACGAAGCGCTCGAAATTGCTGGCCTTGCTGATGTCCATGCTGGGGCTGCTGGTCTCGTGCGTGTCGGCGCTGCCGCGCACGCGGTAGACGCCGGTGCGGAAGAACTCGTCCAGCACGTCGTTCTCGTTGGTGGCGACCACGAGTTGCGCAATCGGCAAACCCATCTGGCGCGCCACGTGGCCGGCGCAGACGTTGCCGAAGTTGCCGCTGGGGACGGTGAAGCTGACCTTTTCGTTGTCCGACTTCGTGGCTTCGAAATAGCCAGCGAAGTAATAAACGACTTGGGCCAGCAGCCGCGCCCAGTTGATCGAGTTGACGGTGCCGATCTTGTACTGGCGCTTGAACGCCAGGTCGTTGCTGACGGCCTTGACGATGTCCTGGCAGTCGTCGAACACGCCCTCGACGGCGATGTTGTGGATGTTGGCGTCTTGCAGGCTGAACATCTGCGCCTGCTGGAACGGGCTCATGCGGCCGTGCGGGCTGAGCATGAACACGCGGATGCCGCGCTTGCCGCGCATGGCGTACTCGGCCGCGCTGCCGGTGTCGCCGCTGGTGGCGCCCAGGATGTTGAGCTGCTCGCCCTTCCCTTCGTTTCTTCGGGCCAGCTCATACTCGAACAAATTGCCCAGCAGCTGCATCGCCATGTCCTTGAAGGCCAGCGTGGGGCCGTTGGACAGGGCTTCGAGGACCAGGCCCTCCTCCAGCTTCTTCAGCGGCACGATCTCGCGCGTGCCGAACACCTCGGCGGTGTAGGTCTTCTCGCAGATCGCCTTCAGGTCGGCGGCGGGAATGTCGTCGATGTAGAGGCCGAGGATCTCGAACGCCAGCGCGGCGTAGCCTTGGCTCGCGTGCACGCGGCGCAGCGCGGCCAGGCGGGCGGCGTCGATCCGGGGGTAGTGCTCGGGCAGGTACAGGCCGCCGTCGGGCGCCAGGCCTTCGAGCAGGATGTCGCAGAACTTGCGGGGTGTGGCGTCGCCGCGCGTGGAGAGGTAGCGCATCAGGCCAGCTCTTCCTTGCGGATGCGCACGATCGGCGCCAGCACGCTGGGCAGGCCCTGCAACTGCGCCATGGCGGTGTTCATGGCGCCCTCGCGCGCCTCGTGCGTGAGGATGATGAGGTCGGTCTGCGTGCTGCCTTCGCCGCCCACCTCGTCGGCCTCGCGCTGCAGCAGCGCGTCGATGCTGATGCCGGTCTCGGCCAGGATGGCGGCCACGCGCGCCAGCACGCCGGCCTGGTCGGCCACGCGCAGGCGCAGGTAGTAGCTGGTGACCACGCGCTCCATCGGCAGCACGCTCACGTCGCGCAGGGCGCCAGGCTGGAAGGCCAGGTGCGGCACGCGGTGCTGCGGGTCGCTGGTGGCCAGGCGCGTCACGTCCACCAGGTCGGCGATGACGGCGCTGGCGGTGGGCTCGCTGCCGGCGCCCTTGCCGTAGTAGAGCGTGGTGCCCACGGCGTCGCCGTTGACGACCACCGCGTTCATCGCGCCCTCGACGTTGGCGATCAGGCGCTTGGCCGGCACCAGCGTGGGGTGCACGCGCAATTCAACGCCACGGTTTTGCACGCCCTCGCCTTCGCGCCGCTTGGTGATGCCCAGCAGCTTGATGCGGTAGCCCAGGTGCTCGGCGTAGCGGATGTCGGTGGCCGACAGCTTGGTGATGCCCTCGACGTAGGCCTTGTCGAACTGCACCGGGATGCCGAAGGCGATGGCGCTCATCAGCGTGGCCTTGTGCGCCGCGTCCACGCCCTCGATGTCGAAGGTGGGGTCGGCCTCGGCGTAGCCCAGGCGCTGCGCTTCTTTCAGCACGACGTCGAAGTCCAGCCCCTTGTCGCGCATCTCGGACAGGATGAAGTTCGTGGTGCCGTTGATGATGCCGGCGATCCACTGGATGCGGTTGGCCGTCAGGCCCTCGCGCAGCGCCTTGATGATGGGGATGCCGCCGGCGACGGCCGCCTCGAAGGCGACCATCACGCCGTGCCTCTGCGCGGCCTCGAAGATTTCGGTGCCGTGCACGGCCAGCAGCGCCTTGTTGGCGGTGACCACGTGCTTGCCCGCGGCAATGGCCTCCAGCACCAGCTCGCGCGCCAGTTGGTAGCCGCCGATCAGCTCGACCACGATGTCGATGTCGGGGTGGCGGATGATCTCGCGCGGATCGGCCACCACCGCCGCGGTGTCGCCCACCAGCGCCCTGGCGCGCGCGGTGTCGCGGCGCGACACCATCGCCACCTGGATGCCGCGGCCCGCGCGGCGTTCGATCTCTTCATGGTTGCGGCGCAGCACCTCGTACACGCCCGCCCCTACCGTGCCCAGGCCCATCAGGCCCACTTGAATCGGTTTCATCAAACTATTGAAATAAAAACAGCCCCAGCGCCCGCCCATCAAGCGCGAGCAGCTTCTTTTTTGGTAGCAAAATCGACCACCGCGCCCGCCTTGGCGTGGCGCATGCGGTACTGTTCCAGGAACTTCGCCAGCCGCCCGATGGCCTCGCGCAAATCATCTTCATGCGGCAGGAAGACGATGCGGAAGTGCTGGTTGTCCGGGTAGTTGAAGCCCGAGCCCTGCACCAGCATCACGCGCGTGGCGCGCAGCACCTCCATGAAGAACTGGCGGTCGTCGGCGATGGGGTACATCCTCGGGTCGAGCCGCGGGAACATGTACAGCGCCGCCTGCGGCTTGACGCAGGTGACGCCGGGGATCGCGGTGATCAACTCATACGCCAGGTCGCGCTGGCGGCGCAGGCGCCCACCCTCCTTCACCAGGTCGTTGATGCTCTGGTAGCCGCCCAGCGCCGTCTGGATCGCCCACTGGCCCGGCACGTTGGAGCCGAGCTTGAGGTTGGCCAGCATGTTCAGGCCCTCGACGTAGTCGCGCGCGGCCGCCTTGTCGCCCGACACCACCATCCACCCGGCGCGAAAGCCGCACGAGCGATAGGCCTTGGAGAGCGAGTTGAAGGTGAGCGTGAGCACGTCGGTGGACAGGCTCGCCAGCGAGGTGAACCGCGCGCCCTCGTACAGCACCTTGTCGTACACCTCGTCCACCAGCAGCACCAGTTCGTGCTCGCGCGCGATCTGCACGATGCCCTGGAGCAGCTCGGTGGAATACAGCACGCCCGTGGGGTTGTTGGGGTTGATGACCGCGATGCCGCGCGTGCGTGGGCCGATCTTGGCGCGCATGTCGGCCAGGTCGGGCATCCAGCCGTCTTCCTCGCGGCAGGCGTAATGCACCGGCCTGCCGCCGGCGAGGCTGGTGGCCGCCGTCCACAGCGGGTAGTCGGGCGAGGGCACGAGCAGTTCGTCGCCATCGTCGAGCAGCGCGTTGGTCGCCATCACGATCAGCTCGCTCGCGCCGTTGCCCAGGTAGATGTCGTCCAGCGTCACGCCAGCGATGCCGAGCTGCTGCGTGTAGTGCATCACCGCCTTGCGCGCGGCGAAGATGCCCTTGCTGTCGGAGTAGCCGGCCGAATCCGGCAGGTTGCGCGCCATGTCCTGCACCACCTCCTCGGGCGCGTCGAAGCCGAACGGCGCCATGTTGCCGATGTTCAGCTTGATGATCTTCTGGCCCTCGTCCTCCATCTGGCGGGCCGCGTCCACGATCGGTCCGCGCACGTCGTACAGCACGTTGGCCAGCTTGGCCGACTTGAGGATGGGCTTCATGGGAACACCTCGCGCAAAGGCTCGCGTTGCAGGGAAACATAGAATTGGAACACATCCGTCCACAGCGCCCCGCGCCACCCGCATGAAATTCCAGCCCGACCAGTTCGGCTCCGCCATCACGGGCTACGGACCGGGCTGGGTCGCCGTGGCGGGCCAGCGCATCGCCCACAGCCTGGTGCTGCATCCGGACGGCCAGCGCAGCGCCTGGCCGCCGCGCCACTTCGCCGACCTGGGCGCCGCCGACTTCGCGCCGCTGGCGCGGGAACGCCCCGAGCTGGTGGTGTTCGGCAGCGGGGAGCGCCTGCGCTTCCCCAGGCCCGCCTGGGTGCGCGCCCTGATCGAGGCCGGCATCGGCATCGAGACCATGGACACGCCCGCCGCCTGCCGCACCTACAACATACTGGCCGGAGAAGGCCGCCGCGTCGTCGCGGCCTTGCTGGTGGAGCCGGGCGAAGCAGGGCCGGATGCGCTAAAATAAGGAGGTGGTCAGTGTTGCCCGAATCTCCCGCAAGCGCTTGTTCGGCGCGGCGGGATTTGCTCTTCTGGGGCAGGCATCGGGCGGCATGTCAGTAGAAACCTTTGGAGATTCAAGCGCTTATGGCTGTCGTCGTCAACAAACCCCTCCCCGAATTCGAAGCGATGGCCACCAGCGGCGCCAAGGTCACCAACACCTCCCACCTGGGCCAGGCCCTGATCCTGTACTTCTACCCCAAGGACAACACCCCCGGCTGCACCACCGAGGCCATGCAGTTCCGCGACAAGTACAAGGACTTCGTCAAGGCCGGCGCCGTGGTCTACGGCGTGAGCCGCGACAACATGAAGTCGCACGAGGACTTCAAGGCCAAGCTGGAGCTGCCCTTCGAGCTGATCGCCGACACCGAGGAGAAGATGTGCCACATGTTCGGCGTGGTCAAGAACAAGATCATGTACGGCAAGAAGGTCAAGGGCATCGAGCGCAGCACCTTCCTCGTCAATGCCGAAGGCATCCTGGTGCAGGAGTGGCGCGGCCTGAAGGTGCCGGGCCACGTGGAAGAAGTCCTGAAAGCCGTGAAAGTCCTCAAGAAGGCCGCCTGAACGCCGGCGCCCGGCGTCACCGGGCTCATGCATAATGGGCCGCGATGTGGTTGCAGCCGTTTCGTCATCCAGCTCTTGAAGAAGCCGCCTTGGCAGCCAAGGCGGCTTTTTCATTGGGGCTTGCGATGGACGTGGCGGCAGCGCCGCTTCCCTTGAGCTGAACCACGAGCCGACACGCGCATGCCCCTGCCTCCCCCGCCCGCCAAACGCGGCGCCCAGTTGTCCTCCGACGTCATCGACCTGGCCGCGCGCCGCGCCAAGTCCCGCCCCGCCCCCGCGCAGCAGGCGCTGCCGCGACCGGAGAGCGAAGCGCCCGCCGCCGCGCAGCCGATGGCCCTGATGCGCCCGCCCGCACAGGCACAGGCTCCGCAGGCGCGCGCCCCCGAGTACCCCGCCGCGCCGCCGCCCGCCGCCAGGCCGCCCCGCGCCGCCCCGCCCGAGCGCCCCGCGCCCAAGCGCAAGGCGCGCGGCAGCGGCCCCACGCGCCTGTTCGTGCTCGACACCAACGTGCTGCTGCACGACCCGTCGGCGCTGTTCCGCTTCGAGGAGCACGACATCTTCCTGCCGATGATCGTGCTGGAAGAGCTGGACGCGCACAAGAAAGGCATGACCGAGGTCGCCCGCAACGGCCGCCAGACCAGCCGCCTGCTGGATGCGCTGGCCGGCGTCAAGGGCGCCGACATGGCGCAGGGCCTGAAGCTCGACTCCACCGGCTACGCCGACGCCGGCGGCAAGCTGTACTTCCAGACCTCGCCGCTCGACGCCACCATGCCCGCCGCCCTGCCCCCGGGCAAGGCCGACAACCAGATCCTGGGCGTCGTCGCCGCGCTGGAGAAGCAGCACGCCCCGCGCGAGGTCATCCTGGTGTCCAAGGACATCAACATGCGCGTGAAGGCGCGCGCGCTCGGCCTGGCCGCCGAGGACTACGAGAACGACAAGACGCTGGAAGACGGCGACCTGCTCTACTCCGGCGTGCAGCAGCTGCCGCCCGACTTCTGGACGCGCCAGAGCAAGACGGTGGAGAGCTGGCAGAGCGGCAGCGCCACCTACTACCGCATCGGCGGCCCGGCGGTGGCCAGCCTGCAGATCAACCAGTTCGTCTATTTCGAATCGCCCGGCGAGCCCAGCCTGTACGCCCGCGTCACCGAGATCCGCGACAAGACCGCGGTGCTGCGCACGCTGAAGGACTACGCCCACCTGAAGAACGCCGTCTGGGGCGTGACGGCGCGCAACCGCGAGCAGAACTTCGCCCTCAACCTGCTGATGGACCCGGAGATCGACTTCGTCACCCTGGCCGGCACCGCCGGCACCGGCAAGACCCTGCTGGCGCTGGCCTCGGGCCTGACGCAGGTGCTGGACGATCGCCGCTACACCGAGATCATCATGACCCGCGCCACCGTCAGCGTGGGCGAGGACATCGGCTTCCTGCCCGGCACCGAGGAGGAGAAGATGGGCCCCTGGATGGGCGCGCTGGACGACAACCTGGAGTTCCTGGCCAAGGGCGACGCCAGCGGCGCCGGCGAGTGGGGGCGCGCCGCCACCAACGAGCTGATCCGCAGCCGCATCAAGATCAAGAGCATGAACTTCATGCGCGGGCGCACCTTCATGAACAAGTGGATCATCATCGACGAGGCGCAGAACCTCACGCCCAAGCAGATGAAGACCCTGATCACCCGCGCCGGCCCCGGCACCAAGATCATCTGCATGGGCAACCTGGCGCAGATCGACACGCCCTACCTCACCGAAGGCTCCAGCGGCCTCACCTACGCCGTGGACCGCTTCAAGGGCTGGCCGCACGGCGGCCACGTCACCCTGGCGCGCGGCGAGCGCTCGCGGCTGGCGGACTTCGCCAGCGAGGTGCTCTGAGCACCTGCCGGTTTCAAGGGAAATCGGCCTCCAGCGCCCGCCAGTCAAGCGCTGGCAGCTATTCTTTCAAGAGCATTCGCGGTGCGGGTGCCGCCCCCGCCCCGGTTCCAGTCGCCCGCAGACGCGGCATCCGCTGACATGCGCACGCCAGCGGGCTCGGCTATGCTGGCCTCTCACCTTCCAGCCAGCCAGCCCCGACGGCCCGCCAGCCATTTCCCTCACCCACCGGAGAGCACTGAAATGATCCGCTTGAACACCTTCACCACGGCCGCGGCCGTCATCGCCGCCGGCGCCGCGCTCACGGCCTGCGGCAGCATGGACAAAGGCGGCGCCACGGCGCGCGCCAGCCTGGCGCCCACCGCCGCCATCGCCCCCAACCCGACCACCGGCAGCGCGACCTTCACCGCGCTGGCGCACGGCGTGCGCGTGGCCGGCGAGGTGCGCGGCCTCCCGCCGGGCAGCGAGCACGGCTTCCACATCCACGAAAAAGGCGACTGCGGCGACAACGGCAACGCCTCGGGCGGCCACTTCAACCCCGCCGGCGGCATGCACGGCAAGTTCGGCGCCGCCGGCACCCACGCGGGCGAACTGCCCAGCCTGGTGGCCGACGCCGCCGGCGTGGCGCGCTTCAGCGTGGACGCGCACAGCATTTCACTCACCGACGGCGCGGCCAACAGCGTCGTCGGCCGCGCGCTGGTCGTGCACCGCGACCCCGACGACTTCACCACCCAGCCGGCCGGCAACTCCGGCCCGCGCATCGCCTGCGCCGTGATCACGCGCGGCTGAGCGGCGGGCGCCCGTCGTCAGCGCCAGCCCGAGAGCACGATCTTGCCGATGGCGCGGCCGCTCTCCAGCAGCGCATGCGCCTCGCGCAGGTTCTGTGCATCGATGGCCCCGAGGGACTGCGTGCGGGTGGTCGCCACTCTGCCCTGGTCGGCGAGTTCGGCCACCTTGCGCAGAATGGCCTGCTGGCGGGCGATGTCGGCCGTGCCCAGCAGCGGGCGCGTGAACATGAACTCCCAGTGGACCGACAGGCTCTTGCGCTTGAGCGGGACGATGTCGAGCGACGCCGGGTCGTCCACCAGCGCGATGCGGCCCTGCGGCGCGATCAGCTCGGCGATGCCGGGAAGATAGGCGTCGGTGCCGGCCGTGGAGAACACGAAGGCCGGCGCCCCCAGGCCCAGCGCCTCGACCTGTGCCGCCAAGGGCTGGCGGTGGTCGATCACGTGGTGCGCGCCCAGCTTCCTGGCCCACGCCACCGTTTCCGGGCGCGAGGCCGTGGCGATGACGGTCAGGTCCGTCAAGGCGCGCGCGAGCTGGATCGTCATCGACCCCACGCCGCCCGCGCCGCCGATCACGACCAGGGCGTTCGCCGCGCCCGCCACGGGCCGCTCGACGCACAGGCGGTCGAACAGGGTTTCCCAGGCGGTCAGCGCGGTCAGCGGCAAGGCGGCCGCGTCCTCCGCGGACAGCGTGGCCGGCGCATGGGCGGCGATGCGTGCGTCCACGGCCTGCAGCTCGGCATAACAGCCCGGGCGGTCGATCGCGCCGGCGTAGAACACCTGGTCCCCGGCCTTGAAACCGGTGGCGCGGGCACCGACCGCGCGCACGCGGCCGACGGCATCCCAGCCGAGGATGCGCCACGTGCCGGCGGCCGGCTGCGCGGAGGCCCGCACCTTGGCGTCCGCCGGGTTGACGGCGATGGCCTGCACCTCGACGAGCAGATCCTGCTCGCCGTATTCGGGCTCGGGCAGGTCCAGATCGAGCAGGGAACGGGGATCGGAAACGGGCAATGGTTGGTTGAAACCGATGGCTTTCATGAGGACTCCATGTCGCAAAACGATGCGCGCCATTCTTGCCGCTATTGCCGATTTATGTAAGAACGCACATACTTTGCATATAGTGTCGAAAAAGGTACTGCACTGCCATGGCCCGTGTTCCCCATGAGACCTTCACCTGCGCCACCGGCTGCACGGTCGAGGCCACGCTCGACCTGATCGGCGGCAAGTGGAAGGGCGTCATCCTCTACCGCCTGCTCACCGAGGAAGTGCTGCGCTTCAACGAACTGCGCCGCCTGCTGCCCAGCATCACGCAGCGCATGCTGACCAACCAGCTGCGGGAGCTGGAGGGCGACGGGCTGATCGCCCGCAAGGTCTATCCGGAAGTACCGCCCAAGGTCGAATACCGGCTGACGGCCTACGGCCAGACCTTGAAGCCGGTGATCCACGCCTTGAAGAAATGGGGCGATGCCCACGTCGAGAGCCTGTCCGCGCGGGCAGATGCGGCACGGTAAGGCCCGGGGTCTCGCCGCCGCTTCCGACGAATCGCTACGCTATCGATAGCTGCCAGCGCTCGCCCAGCAAGCGTTGGCAGCCTTTTTTATTCCACACCGTCAAGCTCCTGACAACACGCTGTCAGGAGCGGGTGCGCAGCATCGGGGCTCCTCAACTTTCAACCCAAGGAGCCCCTCATGCAGAACGCCAACACCTGGTTCGAGATCCCCGTGCGCGACCTGGCCGCCGCGCAGCGCTTTTACGAAGCCCTGCTCGGCCGGCCGATGCGCGGCACCGAGGACGTGGGCGGCGAGAACATGGCCGTGTTCGCCCACGACAAGCCCGGCGCCGGCGGCTGCCTGGTGCAGCGCGACGGCCACCGCGCCGTGCAGGGCGGCACCCTGGTGTACCTGGACAGCGCGCCCAGCGTGCAGGCCGCGCTCGACCGCGCCCAGGCCGCCGGCGGCCGCGTGGTGGCCCCGCGCACGCTGATCGCGCCGGGCATCGGCTACTTCGCCCACGTCGCGGACGTGGACGGCAACGTGGTCGGCCTGCATGCGGCCGACTGAAGCTGAAGCGCGCGCCGCCATGGACCCGCAAGCCTTCTTCTGGCGCACGATGGCCGGCGAGCTGCCGCCGCCCCGCGCCTTCCAGACCCTCGGCGGACGCATCGTGCATGCGGACGCCGAGGCCGGCACCGTGGAAGCCACCTTCCAGGCCACCGAAGCCCTCGCCAACCCGATGGGCCACGTGCAGGGCGGGTTCCTGGCGGCCATGCTCGACGACACCCTGGGGCCGGCGCTGGCCGCCACCCTGGCGCGCGACCAGTTCGCGCCGACGCTGCAACTCAGCGTCACCTTCCTGCGCCCCGCGAAGACCGGCCTGCTGCACGGCACCGGGCGCGTGCTGCGGCGCGGCCGCGAGGTCTGCCACCTGGCCGGCGAGCTGCGGCAGGACGGCGAGGTGGTGGCATCGGCCCTGGCCACGGCGCTGGTGCGACAAACCGCACCCCACACACCATGAGCACCACCGCCCTCTCCTCCTTCGCCATCGACCTGGCCTGCCGCTGCGGCGCCGCGCGCCTGCGCGTGGCCGGCGAGCCCGTGGCCCAGCTCTACTGCCACTGCGACGACTGCCGCGCCGCCCACGCGGCCGCGTACGTGGCGGCGGCCATCTACCCCGCGGCCGCCGTCACCGCACATGGCGGCGCGCTGGCCGCCACCGTGGTCCGCGCCACCCCGCGCATGCGCTGCGCGGCCTGCGCCACCCACCTGTTCTCCGAGCTCGCCGCGCCGGGCCTGCGCAGCGTCAACGCCTTCCTGCTGCCCGCCGGCGCGTTCCGGCCGCAGATACACGTGCAGTGCCAACACGCCGTCCTGCCCGTGCGCGACGCGCTGCCGCACTTCAAGGGCTTTCCGCCCGGCTTCGGCGGAACCGACGAGCGGGTGGCCTGGTAGCCGGGCGATACTGCCCCATGCGCCGCGCCGACCGCCTGTTCCAGATCGTCCAGCTCATCCGCGGGCGGCGGCTCACCACGGCCGCCTTCCTGGCGCGTCGGCTCGAAGTGTCGGAGCGCACCGTCTACCGCGACGTGGCCGATCTGCAAAGCCAAGGGGTGCCGATCGAGGGCGAGGCCGGCATCGGCTACCGGCTGGGCGCGGGCTTCGAGCTGCCGCCGCTGATGTTCACGCAGGACGAGGCGCGCGCCCTGGTCGCCGCCGCGCGGCTGGCGCAGAGCTGGCTGGATGCGGGCATGGCCGGCGACGTGGAAGGCGCTCTAGGCAAGATCCTCTCCGTGCTGCCGCCGGCGGCACGCGCCTCGGCCGAGTCGCTGGCGCTGTATGCGCCGCCCATGTTCCTCGATGAAGCCGCGCGCCAGCGCCTGCAGACGCTGCGCGAGGCCGTGCAGTCGCGCCACAGGCTGGGCCTGGACTACCGCGACGTGCAGGAAGCGCCCTCGCGGCGCACGGTGCGGCCGCTGGGCTGCTTCTACTGGGGCAAGGTCTGGACGCTGGCGGCATGGTGCGAACTGCGCGGCGACTTCCGCAGCTTCCGCATCGACCGCATCGATGCCGTGCAGGTGCTGGACGAGCGCTTCGCCGACGAGCCCGGCAAGACGCTGGCGGAGATGCTGCGCCGCCTGCGCGAACACAGGCCGCGGCCGGTTTAGCTACGCTATCGATAGCTGCCAGCGCTTGCCAGACAAGCGCTGGAGGCCGATTTGGCTTGAATTTCCCGGCAGAGCACCCGCGCGCGCCTACCCTCCTCCACCGAGCGGCTTGAGCAGCTCCGCCACGTCGCTTTCGGTGAACAGCGGCTGCTCGCGCGCGGCCGCGCCGGTCAGCAGGCCCTGCGCCAGCGCGGCCTTGCGCGCTTGCAGGGCGAGGATGCGCTCTTCGATGGTGCCTTCGGCCACCAGCTTGTAGGCCAGCACCTGGCGCGTCTGGCCGATGCGGTGGGCGCGGCCCGTGGCCTGGGCTTCGACGGCGGGGTTCCACCAGGGGTCGTAGTGGATCACGGTGTCGGCCTGTTGCAGGTTCAGGCCCGTGCCGCCCGCCTTCAGGCTGATGAGGAACAGCGGCACCTCGCCGCTGGTAAAGCGCGCTATGGCTTCTTCGCGCTTTTGCGTTTGGCCCGTCAACTTGGTCCAGCGCAGGCCCTCGGCTTGCAGGCGTTCTTCGATCAGCGTGAGCATGCTGGTGAATTGCGAGAACAGCAGCACGCGGCGGCCTTCCTCGATGAGGGGCGGCAGCAGTTCCATCAGCAGGTCGAGCTTGGCCGATGCCTTGCACTTTTGCGCGGCATCGGTCTTGAGCAGGCGCGGGTCGCAGCAGACCTGGCGCAGCTTGAGCAGGGCGTCGAGCACCTGGATCTGCGAGCGCGCCAGGCCGCGTTCGGCCAGGGCGTCGCGCACGGCTTTCTCGGTGGCGAGGCGGATGGTTTCGTACAGGTCGGCCTGCTTGCCCGGCAGGGTCACGCGCAGCACGCTCTCGGTCAGCGGGGGCAGTTCGGCGGCGACGGCGGTTTTGGTCCGGCGCAGCATGAAGGGGGTGACGCGCTGGCGCAGCCGGGCCAGCGCGCCGGTGTCGCCCAGCTTTTCGATGGGGGTGCGGAACAGTTCGCCAAAGCGCTTGTGGCTGCCCAGGAAACCGGGCATCAGGAAGTGGAACAGGCTCCACAGCTCGCCCAGGTGGTTTTCCAGCGGCGTGCCGGACAGGGCGATGCGCTGGCGCGCGTCCAGCCCGGCCACGACTTGCGCGGCCTGGGTGCTGGCGTTCTTGATGTGCTGCGCCTCGTCCAGCACCACGGCGTGCCAGCGCTGGCCCAGCCAGCGTTCGCGGTCGCGTTGCAGCAGCGAATACGGGGCGATGAGCAGGTCGCAGTCTTCGGCAAAGCCGGTGCCGTGCCGGCCCGCGCCGTGCCACACGCGGGTGCGCAGGCTGGGGGCGAAGCGCGCGGCCTCGCTGCGCCAGTTGCCCAGCAGGCTGACGGGGGCGATGACGAGGCTGGGCCGGTCCAGGCGCCCGTCTTCCTGCTCGCGCAGCAGGTGGGCCAGGGTTTGCAGGGTCTTGCCCAGGCCCATGTCGTCGGCCAGCACGCCGCCCAGGTGGTGGGCGCGCAGGAATTGCAGCCACGCCAGGCCGTGGCGCTGGTAGGGGCGCAGCTCGGCGTGCAGGCCGGCGGGCACGGGCACGTCGGGCAAGGCGCCCGCGCCCGTCAGTTGGGCGACCATGGCGCGCAAATGCGCCGCGCCGTCCCACACCGCGCCCTCGCCCAAAGATGCGGCCAGGCGCAGGGCCTCCAGGCGCGAGAGGCGGCCATCGCCGATGTCGCGCTCGCCCACCAGCTCCAGCAGGGCGCGCAGCCAGGGTTGCAGCGGGGCGGAGGGCAGGCGCAGCCAGCGGCCATCGGGCTGCTCTTGCCACAGCCATTCGGGCAAGGCGGGGCCTTCGGGCGTGGGCCGCACCTGCGCGAGCCAGCCGGGCAGCCAGGGCAGCACGTCGATGCGCTGGCCGCCCAGGTCGATGCCGAGCGAGAGGTCGAACCACGCGCTGCCGTCACCATCGCCCTGCCCTTCTTCGGCCATGCCGACGTGCAGTTCGTCGATGGTCTGCACCAGCTCGTCCACGCCGGGGGCGAGGTCGAGCACGAAGCCCGCCGCGCGCAGCGGCGCCCAGTCTTGCGCGGCCCAGTCCAGCCAGACGGTGGGGTGGGCTTGGCCAAAGCGGCCCAGGCCCCGGTCCGCCAGGCCCAGCGCGTGCAGGCGGACGATGGCGGCGTCTTCCTGCGCCAGGTCGCGCGTGAGCAGCACGGCATTGCCGTGGGGGCTGTCGGCCAGCACCACCGCATCGCGCCCCGGCCACCAGCCGCGCAGGCCGCCGTAGCCAAAGCGCAGCGCCGCGGCCACCAGCCCTTGCGCGGCGCGCTCGGCGGGCGGCGACAGGGCCAGCACCAGGTGCGGCACGGGCACGCACGGCGGCCAGCGCTCGGGTGCCTGCACGCCGGGCGGCCAGGGCAGCGGGGCCAGTTGCCTGAGCAGGCGGGCCGATGGCGCGGCGAAGGCCGAGGCGGGCAGCGGCGGCGCGGCCAGCATCAGCGGCAGGTGCGCGGCTTCCACCTGCGGCGCATGCACGCTGCCGCAGGCGTGGGCGGCCTGGTCGGCATACAGCACCCCCGGCGGGCAGGCGAACAGATCGGCCGGGCCGCCTTGCAGGCTGGGGGCGAGCTGCCAGAGCGGCTCTTGCCCGGCGGCGGCGGGCGCGGGCTGCCAGGCCCAGTCGATGGCGCGCTCGCCGCCCCAGGCCAGCGGCTCGCCGGTGATGCCGCCCTGCGCGTCGGCCAGGTACAGCCGCCCGGTCGCCGCGCAGGCTTGCAGCGCCAGCAGGCCCACGCTGCCTTGCACCGGGTGCCAGGTGGCGGAGGCGTAGCCGTAGCGCATGTCCTGCAACGCGCGCACCAGGCGCACGGCCTGGGCGTCTGGCGACTGCGGGCCCAGGCGCTGCTCCGCGCCATACGGCGGGGTGTGCGGCCGGGACCAGCCGCCGCGCTTGAGCGGGCGGGCCATCTGCCAGGCCAGCTCCAACCCGCGCAGCGGGCCGGATCCCCCGGCCACGGCACGCAGCAGGTAAACGGATTGATCCTGGTAGCCCTCGGGCGCGGGCGGCGGCGGCACGTGCAGGCTGTCGATGTGGCGCAGCCACTGCTCCACGCGCTGCATGGGCGGCGGCTCCCCACGGGCCTGGGCGGGTGCCGGCGGTGCGCCTTCCCAGCGCGCATGCTGCGCCCCGGCGTGCAGGGCCAACGCCACGGCGTGCTTGCAGTCGAAGCCCACGGGGCAGGTGCACTCGCCAAGGAAATTCACCAGCGCGCCGCCTTCGGAAAACTCCAGCCGCACATCCACGCCGTAGGGCTGCCGCTGGCTGCCCTGCACCTGCCCCTCCAGCACCCAGATGCGCAGCACGCGCTTGCCGTCGTCCTCTTCGTCCTCGTTCACGATGCACTCGCGCACCTGGCCGCCGCGCGCCAGCGCCCGGCCCCGCTCCAGCGTGGCGGCGCCGACGTGGCCGCGCAGTTCATCGGGGTGGGAGAGGAAGCTCATGGATGGATTATTCAAAAATGATAGCTGCTCGCGCTTGTATTTACTCGTTTTCAGACACAAAAGTTCCTGAAATTCAGGATAGGCAAGCGCCAGCCGCTATGAAAAATGTATGTTGCCAGGCCATCCGCGTACGACCGGGCGGCGGCTGGGGCAGCAGATCGCCGCAGCGGTGCGCGGCGGCGGCGTGTCGCGGGAAACCGGAAGGCAGCGGGGCCTCGGTGTGCCATAGCCGCTACCCGTTTCCACTGGTGCCACGTCCCGAATCCGAATCGTCAGCACGACGACGATCCACCAGGATCGCGCTGGCGATCACGTTGAAAAGATGATCGGCACGGGGCGCGTGCGAGGGCTGCTCGCGCAGCCACGCCAGCGCGGCGATCAGGTCGAACAGCGCCGCCCCGTCCAGATCGGCCCGCGCATGGCCTTCGGCCTGGGCGCGGGCCAGCAGCGCCGCACCCGCCGCGCGCAGCGAAACGCACGACGCGTGCAGCGCGGAGTTTTCATCCTCGATGGCGTTCATCATCGGCGCGATGACGCCGCGGTGCCCGTGCGTGAACGCGATGATTTCCCGCAGCCACGCCAGCAGCGCATCGTCCGGCGCGCCAGACGCTTCGAGCCCCTGGGCCCTGGCCGCCAGCGCGTCGAAGCTGGAGCGCAGCAAGGCTTCGAGCAAGGCCTCTCGCGTCGGGAAGTGCCGGTACAGCGTGCCCAGGCCAACGCCGGCCCGGCGCGCGACGTCGCGCAAGGACGCATCGGCGCCTTGTTCGGTGAAAACGTCGCGGGCGACCGCGAGTAGCTGGTCGTAGTTCTTTTTCGCGTCGGCTCGCATGGGGCTCCTTGACAAACGGAACAGTGCTCCATATATTCGGAGCACTGTTCCGTTCACGATAACCCATTTTTGCAGAAGGACAAAGCCATGCCAGCCAGGACGATGAAAGCGGTTCGACAACATGCGTTCGGCGGTCCCGACGTGCTGCGCTACGAAGACGCGCCCATCCCCGAACTGAAACCGGGGGAAGTGCTCGTGCGCGTTCACGCGGCGGGCGTCAATCCACCCGACGGGTATCTGCGCGACGGGTACAGGATGCTGCCGCCGCAGTGGCAGCCGCAGGTGTCCTTCCCGCTGATCCTGGGGACGGACATTTCGGGTGTCGTCGCGGCGGTGGCCGATGGCGTCACGGCTTTCTCGGTGGGGGATGCGGTGTATGCGATGGTTCGCTTTCCGGGCGGCCTGGCCGGCGGCAGCCGGGCCTATGCCGAGTACGTCAGCGTGCCGGCGGCGGAAGTCGCGCTCAAGCCGACCGGCATCGACCATGTGCATGCGGCGGCGGCACCGATGTCCTTGCTGACCGCATGGCAGTTCCTGGTGGCGCTGGGACACGACGAACCGAACCCGCTCCAGCCTCATCGGCACGCGCCGGTGCCGCTCGCAGGCAAGACCGTGCTCGTCAACGGCGCCGCCGGGGGCGTGGGGCACTTCGTGGTGCAGGTCGCCAGATGGAAGGGCGCGCGCGTGATCGCCGTGGCGTCGGGCAGGCATGAGGCGCTGGTGCGCGATCTGGGGGCGGACGAATTCATCGACTACACCCGGACGCAGGCCGACGCCGTGGTTCGCGATGCCGATCTGGTCGTGGATGCCGTGGGGGGGCCGGCCTCCGGGCGTTTCCTGCGCACGCTCCGGCCTGGCGGGGCCTTGTTCCCGGTCTTTCCCTTGGGCTTCGACGGCGCCGAGGAGGCCGCGAGGCGGGGCGTCACCGTCTCGGCCACCCAGGTGCGCTCGAATGGCGCGCAGCTTGCGGAACTCGCGCCTTTACTGAACGCCGGCACGATTCGCGCGGTGATCGACAGTTGCCATCCGCTGGCGGATGCGGCCAAGGCGCACGAGCGTGCGGCGCGCGGGCACGTTCAGGGCAAGATCGTGCTCGCCGTGGGGTGAATCGCATCGCCCACGTTTGCAGCAGCCTCTCGGGTTGACAAGAAATATGTAGCTGGCTACATTTAAAGAAAGGAGAGCGTATGCCGATGTTCGAGCTCAAAGACCTGCCCAGCTATGACACCTTGGAAGCCTTTGCGGCGCGCTACGGCAATCCCGACGTGAAGGGCCTCCAGACTTGGCTGATCTGGTCATCCGCGACGCAGGAAATGCTGTCGGCGTTCGAGGCCAATCTGGCGCGTGCCTGCGGCCTGTCGCAGACCCAGTTCTTCGTGCTGCTGCTGCTCAAGCGCAACCCGGATGGTTTGAGCGTCGGCGCGTTGGCCGATGGGGTGTCGGTGACTTCGCAGACCATGACGCGGATGATCGACCGCATGGTGGGCGCGGGCCTGTGCAGCCGCGACGTCGATCCGGCTGACGCCCGCGCCCGGCTGGTGAAGATCACGCCCGCCGGCGAAGACATGCTCGGCAAGGCATTGCCCAGCCATTACGCCTGGGTGGCCCGACTGATGAGCCACTTCGACGAAGACGAACGCCAGATGCTCAACCAACTCATGCTCAAGCTCCGCAAGGCGGGCGTGTTGCCCGGTGCCGCGACCGGGACGGATTGACCTTTTTTTACGTATTTATGTAGCTTGCTGTCTATTTGGAGAACCCATGCAACCCCAGCACCTGCCGTCCTTTCCCCTGCGCGCCTTGCTGGTGGCGTGCGCGCTGGCCGTGGTGTCCCTGCTGTACCTGCCGCTGCCGATCCTGCCGCAACTGGCGCGGACCCACGGGCTCGGCGCAGCGGCAGCCGGCGTCATCAGCGCCTTTGGCCTGGCGTATGCGTCGGGCTTCCTGATCTTCGGCCCGCTGTCGGACCGGCTGGGCCGCCGCCGCGTCATGGTGTCCGGATTGGCGGCGCTGGCGCTCGTCACGGCACTGCTGGCCGCGGCCAAATCCGCGCCGCTGCTGCTGGCCGGCCGCGCCGTACAGGGGCTGGCCGCCGCCGCATTTCCGCCGGTCGTCATCGCCTACCTGGCCGAGCGCGGGACGCCGCGCCAACGGGTGTGGAGCGTCGCGTGGCTGAGCACCGCCTTCCTGTCGGCCGGACTGCTCGGGCAGATCTATGGCGCGTCGGTTGCGGGGCGCTGGGGGCTGGGCGCGGCGCTGCTGCCCCTGGCCGCCATCTTCACCCTGACCGCCGGCTGGCTGTGGCGCACGCCGGCCGATCCGGCCCGCGCTTCCCCTGCGCCACCGGCGGGCGGATACCGCCAGTTCGGCCGGCTGCTGGCCGATCCGCAGCTTCGCCGCGTCTATGCCCCGGCGCTGTTGCTATTGATGTGCTTCGTCGCGTTCTACCTCGTGCTCGATGCGCGGCTCGGGCCGGCGCTGCAAGCGCAGGGCATCTCGGCGCTGGCCGCACGCGAGCTGGCCCTGCCGGGCTTCCTTGCACCGCTGGCCGTGGCAGTCGTCATGCCGCGCTGGGGCGCCGGGCGTGTCGTTGCGATCGGGCTGGCCGTTGCCACCGCTGGCCTGGGCTTGTGTGCCTGGGCCGGCCGTGCGCACCTGTACGGGCTGCTGGCCGCCAGCGTGGTGTTCATCACCGGCATCGGCATCAGCGTGCCGGGCTTGATCACGCGGGTGGCAGGCGTTGCCGAAGCGCCGCTGCGCGGCCTGGCCGTGGCGTTCTACACCTTCGTGCTGTTCGTCGGGGCCAGCCTGGGGCCGTGGCTGGCGCGGCAGACCGCTGCCTGGCCGGTGGAGAACGCCTTCCTGCTGCTGGCCGTGCTGCTGGGCGCCGCAGCGGTGTACGCGATTTCGGGGCGCCGCACGCTTTCCCCGTAAGCCTTTTTCTCCACTGCCCGAAAGGACTTCCGCCATGAAAACGTCGCCAACCGCCATCGCCTTGTTCTCGGCCGCCATCGCTGCCACCGCAGCGCTGCCGGCCACTGCCAAAAACGCCTCTCAGGAGCCAAAGACCATGACCCGCGCCGCCGCCACAGACGCCATCGCCGCCTTGATCCCCGCCACACACCACGAAGTCGGGCACCGCGCCGTGGCCGTCGATGGCGAGACGGCCAGGCTCACCCGGCATGAACGCAGCGATGGCCGCAACACGGGCCTGGAAGGCGAGCATTTCAGCACCGTGGTGGCGGCCGATGGCACGCTCAAGGGCTTTGCCAACATTGCGCTGGACCTGGCCGGCAAACCGCTGCCTTCGCGCGAGCGCGCCGAGGCCGTGGCGCGCGACTTCCTGAAAGCCCATGCGCCTGATCTGCTGCCGCGCATGGAGATTCACTGGATCGACGCTCACGACGAACCCATCCGCGTTCAGCGCGCCGGCCGCCCCGAAACAGTGACGCTGACCGGCATGAAGGTCAAGGCGCGCAACCTGGCCGATGGCCGCTGGTTCTGGGTCATCGTCGGCGCCGACGAAAAGCCGATGGTGTTCGAGCGCGACATCGTGTGGATCAACTTCCCCGGCCGCCGCAAGACGGAAAAGTGGCTGCATGACGCCTGGCTCAAGGAACAAGGGCAGACCGTCGGCAAAAGCGCGCACGCATGAAGCAACGAGGACTTGAAACAAGGAGCGTCACCATGTCTTTCCTGCACCTGAACCTGAAAACCTGGCTGGCTTCGGCCCTGCTGGCGCCCGCCGTGGCCCTGGCCGCCGAGCGCATCACCGTCGAAAACGCGGGCCTGGCCGCGCCGGAGTCCGTGGTCCACGACACGGTGGACGACGTTTACTACGTCTCCAACGTCAATGGCGGCATCGCCGACAAGGATGGCAACGGCTTCATCAGCCGCATCGCGCCAGACGGCCGCGTGCTCGCGCTCAAGTGGGCCGATGGCGCAACCCCCGGCACCACGCTGCACGCGCCCAAGGGCCTGGCCATCGCGGGCCGCACGCTGTACGCGGCCGACATCGACACCGTGCGCCTGTTCGACCTGGCGACCGGCAAGCCGCTGGGCGATGTTCCGATTCCCGGCGCCACCTTCCTCAACGGTCTGGCGGCGCTGCCCTCCGGCGATGTCGTCGGCACGGAAAGCGCGTTGCTGGTGGAAGGAACGACGGTCACGCCGACAGGCAAGGACTTCATCTACCGCATCGGCACCGACCGGCGTGTCACCACCGTGGCCCAATCACCCCTGCTCAACCAGCCCAATGGCATCTCGGCACTGGCTTCGGGCGACTTCCTGGTCGCCACGCGCGGCGCGGCCGAAATCTACGAACTCACGCCCGCGGGCGAGAAGCGCAACGTTCGCACACTGCCCGGCAAGATCGTCGATGGCGTCGGCGTGGCGCCGGACGGGCGCGTGTTCGCATCGTCCTGGGAAACGGCCGAAGTCTATGCCGTGGCGCCCGACGGCAAGGTATCCAGTCCCTTCGGCAAGCTGGCCGCGCCGGCGGCGGACTTCCATTTCGACGTCAAGCGCAACCGCATCCTGCTGCCACTGCTCCGGGCCAACAGCGTGGTGCTGGTTCCTCTGCCTGCGCAATGAGCCCGGGATGGACTGCGAAGCAGGATGCCCCCAGCACAGACGCACCAGCCGGCCACTGAAAGGAACCGACCCAATGACCAAACTCACCGAACACGCACGTGAAGCCGTCTTGCAGGCCACACCGGATGCCTGCTCCGAACAACGCGAGCGGCGGCGGTTCCTGACGACGCTTTCATTAGCGGCTGGAGCTGCTTTTGCACTACCCGTGATCGCACAGCAAGGCGCAAGAATGAACGGAGCGAATGCGTCCGGGAAACGGACGATCTTCATCACCGGATCGACAAGCGGCATGGGGCGCAGGCTCGCCGAACGTCTGGCTGCGCCCGGAACCACGATCCTCGTTCACGGCCGCAGCCGCCAGCGCGGCGACGAGGTGATGAAAGCCATTCAGGATGCGGGTGGCGAAGCGCGTTTCTACGCCGCCGACTTCTCCTCTCTTGCCGACGTCAGCAGCCTGGCCGACGCGGTGATGAAGGACAACGACCGCCTCGACGTGCTCGTCAACAATGCCGGGATCTATCTGGGCGAGCCAGAGAGTCGCCAGATCAGCCAGGATGGGCACGAGCTGCGCTTTGCCATCAACTACCTCGCCCCGTTCGCATTGACCCATCGGCTCGCACCGCTGCTGAAAGCGAGCCGGCCGGCCAGGATCATCAACGTCGCATCCGCCGGGCAGAACGCCATCGACTTCGACAATGTGATGCTGGAGCGAGGCTACAGCCACCAGCGCGCCTACGGCCAGAGCAAGCTAGCGCTCATCATGTTCACCATCGACATCGCGCAAGAGCTGAAAGGCGCGGGCGTCACGGTGAACGCGGTCCATCCCGCCAACTACATGGACACGCCGATGACCCGCGATGCAGGCATCCGGCCATGGAACAGTGTCGATGAGGGTGCCGATGCGGTGCTGCGCCTCATCAACGCTCCCGAGTTGGCGGAGACGACCGGACTCTACTTCAGCGGAGAGCGGCCATCGCGGGCGAGTTCGCAAGCCTACGACGCGGCCGACCGCGCGCGCCTTCGCACCCTCAGCCGCCAGCTCGCCAATATCTGATCGCTCATGACAAGGCCGCGCATGGCGGGCTCCGGCGCAATTCCAATCATGCGGGGCGCTGCCGCCTCGTACCGCTCCAAGCGATCAACACACCCATGATGCCGTCCTTCATCACACGTTTGCTGAACATCCATCGAAGCGAAACCGCGCCGGTGATCTCGGGCTTCCTGATGCAGTTCACGCTGTTCGTCTGCTACTTCTCCATGCGGCCCATCCGCGAGACGATGGGTGTGGTCGGCGGCGTGAACCATCTTCAATGGCTTTTCACCGCGACCTTCGTGGTCACACTGGCCGTCGCGCCGCTGTTCGGCTGGCTGGCTTCGCGCGTGAGGAAGCGCAACATCACGCGCTGGGTCTTCGGCTTCTTCGGCCTGAACATCCTCGGCTTCGCGGCGGCGATCTACCTGTACGGCGAAGCCGTCTGGCTTGCGCGCGTCTTCTTCGTCTGGCTTTCCGTCTTCAACCTGATGGCGATCTCGCTTGCCTGGAGCGTGCTGGTCGATGTATTCAATTCCGCGCAGGCGAAACGCCTGTTCGCGATGATGGCCGCCGGCGCCAGCCTTGGCGGCTTGGCCGGGCCGCTCATCGGGGTTCTGTTCGTCACCCGCATCGGCAATGCGGGGCTGCTGGTGGTCGCCGCGACGATGCTGATCATCACGTCCTTGTGCGCCGACTACCTGCAGGCGCGCCATCTCCCCACGCAAGACAATCGCCGGGCATCGAACGACGGCCCGGAGGATGCGGGGCTTGGCGGCAATCCCTTCGAGGGTGCGGTTCACGTCTTCACCACGCCGCTGCTTCTTGGTATCGCCGTCTTCGTTGTGCTGCTCGCCAGCGTCAACACGTTCCTGTATTTCGAGCAGGCCCGGTTCGTCGCCGAACGTTTCACCGACCGCGCCGAGCAGACCCGGTTCTTCTCCGGCATCGATGCGCTGGTGCAGTTCCTGACGCTGCTGATCCAGATATTCCTGACCGGGCGCATCGCATCGGCCTTCGGCATTCGCGCACTGCTGCTGACCGTGCCCGTCATGATGACGGCGGGCTTCCTGATGCTCAGCTTTTCGACGCTGCTCGGCATGTACGTCGTGGTCATGGTGATCCGCCGGGTTGGCGAATACGCACTCGTTCGTCCCGGCCGCGAGATGCTCTACACATCGGTGCCGACAGCCGACAAATACAAGGCGAAGAACTTCATCGACACCGTGGTTTATCGCGGTGCCGATGCCGTCAGCGGGTGGGCGAAGTCCGTGTCCGATCTGCTGCTGAACCCCCAGATGGGCGCGATCGCCGGTGCCGGGCTTGCTGGCGCATGGACGTTATCGGCTCTCTACACCCTCCGGCAACATAGGCGAATGGTTGACAGGTCGGCTTGAGCTGGTTCATCGCAACGAGCGCACAAGCCGCCACCGAACTCCGGGCACCAGCGTATCCCGGAGTTCGACGGCTTGCGCCTGGAGTTGAGCCGCATCGACTGCGGACCTGGTGGGCCTGAGCTTCGCCACGAGGACTCCCCGGAACGACCCGATTCCGGGGAGCGGCGTTCAGACCTTCTCAGCGACTTCCGCGTACTCGGGAATTTCGTTGAAGTTCATGTAGCGGTACACGCTGGCCTTGTCCGCGTCGATCACGCCCATTTCCTTGAGGTATTCCTCACGGGTGGGCAGCTTGCCCAGGCGCGACGCGATGGCGGCGAGTTCGGCCGAGCCCAGGAACACGTTGGTGTTCTTGCCCAGGCGGTTCGGGAAGTTGCGCGTGCTGGTGCTGATCACCGTCGCGCCCTCGCGCACCTGCGCCTGGTTGCCCATGCACAGCGAGCAGCCGGGCATTTCGGTGCGCGCGCCGGCGGTGCCGAAGGCGGCGTAGTGGCCTTCCTTGATCAGCTCGCTCTCGTCCATCTTGGTCGGCGGCGCGACCCACAGCTTGACGGGAATGTCGCGCTGGCCGCCCAGCAGCTTGGCTGCCGCGCGGAAGTGGCCGATGTTGGTCATGCACGAGCCAATGAAGGCTTCGTCGATCTTGGTGCCGGCCACTTCGGACAGGAACTTGGCGTCGTCAGGATCGTTCGGGCAGCAGACGATGGGTTCCTTGATGTCGGCCAGGTCGATCTCGATGACGGCGGCGTACTCGGCGTCCTTGTCGGCTTCGAGCAGGTCGGGCTTGGCCAGCCAGGCTTCGACCTTCTCGATGCGGCGTTGCAGCGTCTTCGCGTCCTGGTAGCCGTCGGCGATCATGTTCTTCATCAGCACGATGTTGCTGGTGAGGTATTCCTTGATCGGCTCGGGGTTGAGCTTGATCGTGCAGCCAGCGGCGGAGCGCTCGGCGGAGGCATCGGACAGCTCGAACGCCTGCTCCACCTTCAGGTCGGGCAGGCCCTCGATTTCGAGGATCTTGCCGGAGAAGACGTTTTTCTTGCCGGCCTTGGCCACGGTCAGCAGGCCAGCCTTGATGCCGTACAGCGGGATCGCGTGCACCAGGTCGCGCAGCGTCACGCCGGGTTGCAGCGCGCCCTTGAAGCGCACCAGCACCGACTCCGGCATGTCCAGCGGCATCACGCCCGTGGCGGCGCCGAAGGCCACCAGGCCGGAGCCGGCGGGGAAGCTGATGCCGATGGGGAAGCGCGTGTGCGAGTCGCCGCCCGTGCCCACGGTGTCGGGCAGCAGCAGGCGGTTGAGCCACGAGTGGATCACGCCGTCGCCCGGGCGCAGGGCCACGCCGCCGCGGTTGCTGATGAAGGCGGGCAGCTCGCGGTGGGTCTTCACGTCCACGGGCTTGGGGTACGCGGCGGTGTGGCAGAAGGACTGCATCACCATGTCGGCGCTGAAGCCCAGGCAGGCCAGGTCCTTCAGTTCGTCACGGGTCATGGGGCCGGTGGTGTCTTGCGAACCCACGGTGGTCATGCGCGGCTCGCAGTAGGTGCCGGGGCGGATGCCCTGGCCTTCGGGCAGACCGCAGGCGCGGCCGACCATCTTCTGCGCCAGCGTGAAGCCGGCCTTGGATTCGGCGGGCGCTTGCGGCAGACGGAACGCGGTGGAAGCGGGCAGGCCCAGGAACTCGCGCGCCTTGGCGGTAAGCGAGCGGCCGATGATGAGGTTGATGCGGCCGCCGGCGCGCACTTCGTCCAGCAGCACGTCGCTCTTGAGCGCGAAGGATGCGACTTCAGCGCCGTTCTTGAGCAGCTTGCCGTCATAGGGCAGCACGTCGATCACGTCGCCCATCTCCAGCTTGGACACGTCCACCTCGATGGGCAGCGAGCCGGAGTCCTCTTGCGTGTTGAAGAAGATGGGGGCGATCTTGCCGCCCAGCGTGACGCCGCCGAAGCGCTTGTTGGGCACGAAGGGAATGTCCATGCCCGTGGCCCAGATGATGGAGTTGGTGGCGGACTTGCGGCTGGAGCCGGTGCCCACCACGTCGCCGACGTAGGCGACCAGGTGGCCCTTTTTCTTCAGGTCGTCGATGAACTGCATCGGGCCACGCTTGCCGTCTTCCTCGGGCTTGAAGGCCGCGTCGGGACGGGTGTTCTTCAGCATCGCCAGGTAGTGCAGCGGGATGTCGGGGCGGCTCCAGGCGTCGGGCGCGGGCGAGAGGTCGTCGGTGTTGGTCTCGCCAGGCACCTTGAAGACGGTGACGGTGATCTTCTTCTCGACTTCGGGGCGGCTGGTGAACCACTCGGCGTCGGCCCAGCTCTGCATCACTTCCTTGGCCTTGGCGTTGCCGGCCTTGGCCTTGGCGGCCACGTCATTGAAGAAGTCGAACATCAGCAGCGTCTTCTTCAGCGCCTCGGCGGCCACGCCGGCGACTTCGGCATCGTCCAGCAGTTCGATCAGCGGATGCACGTTGTAGCCGCCCACCATGGTGCCCAGCAGTTCCGTGGCCTTGGCCTTGCTGATCAGGCCCACCTGGATGTCGCCGTGCGCCACGGCGGCCAGGAACGATGCCTTGACCTTGGCCGCATCGTCCACGCCCGGGGGCACGCGGTGCGTGAGCAGGTCGAGCAGGAAGGCGTCCTCGCCCTGAACTTCAGGGTTGTGCGGGTTCTTGATCAGCTCGATCAGCTCGGCCACCTGCTTGGCGTCGAGGGGCAGCGGGGGAATGCCAAGCGCGGCGCGCTCGGCGACGTGGTCACGGTAGGCTTTCAGCATGGGACTCTCCTGGTAGGGGTGTGGGCTCTTTGCTTGGAATTGTTCCGGGTACGCGACCACGCCGCCGGCGCGGCGGCTACGTTCAGCGCTTGGGGCTGTCGAGCAGGTTCTGCTGCGGGTTGGCCTGCAACTGCGCCGCGAACTCGCGCTGCACGGGCGTGGCGCACTCGTCGGCCACGCGCTGGCCCAGCTTCTGGTTCATCAGCATCGACTTGTTGCCCAGTTGCAGCCACAGGGCGCCGGCACGGTTGTCCTCCAGGCGGATGGCGCCGGTGCGGCTTTCCACCGGGTGCATGTAGTAGCGCTGCCTGCCCGAGACGACGTGGAAGAAGCCGGGGTTCTGCTCGTCCGCCGTCACGCTGACGTTGGCGCCCAGCTCGCACTGGATGGTGCCGGTATGGATGCTGCGGGCGATGGCCAGCTCGGCATCGCTCAGGCGCTCGCTCGGGGTCTGCACGGGCGTGGCCTTCTCGACGGCCTTGGCCGTCTTGGCGGGCACTTTCGCCGTGGCTTTCCTGGCCGCGGTGGTTTTCTTGGCGGGCGCGGCCTTCACGGCGGCGGGCTTGCTGGCGGCGCTGGTCTGCGCCTGGGCGCCGGCGGCGGCCAGCGCCAGGGCGGCGGCGAGAGCGATCAGAGGGGTTTTCATGGACGGGAATCCTTTTCTTGGCGACTTCAGTGAGCCTGGGTGATGCTACTTGGACGGCTGGAACCACGCCAGCGCCTCGGCCGGCAGCGGCCGGCCGGTGGCGTGGGCGCGCTCCAGCACCTGCCAGAAGTGGCGGTAGCTGGCGCGGTCGTGCAGCGCGCCGCCGTGGCTGATGGGCGCCCAGTCGGCGCGGGCGGCGGCCAGCAGGATGTCGGTGGCGGTATCGATCTGGCGCTCGTCGGGCGCGAACGCTTCGAGGATCGGGCGGATCTGGCTGGGGTGGATGCTCCACATGCGCGTGTAGCCGAACTCGCGCGCCGCGCGGCGGGCGGCGGCGCGCATGGCGTCGGCGTCGTTGAACTCGGTCACCACGCAGTGCGAGGGCACCTTGCCGGAGGCGTGCGCGGCGGAGGCGATGGCCAGCTTGGCGCGCCGCACCAGCGGGTGCGAGAACTGGCCCTCGATGCCCATGCCTTCGGCCGGAATGGCGCCGCCGTGCGCCGAAACGAAGTCCATCAGCCCGAAGCTGAGCGACTGCACGCGCGGGTGCGCGGCGATGTCGAAGGCGCGCTGCACGGCGCCCGGCGATTCGATCAAGACCTGTAGCGGCAAATCCTTGCTGGACGTGCGCTGGATGGCTTTTTCAGCCTTGGCCACGTCGTCCACCGACTCCACCTTGGGGATCATGATGTGGGTCAGGCGATGACCCGCCTTGCCGGCGATCTGGGCCATGTCGGCCTCGAACGCCGGATGGTCCACCGGGTGCACGCGCACGCCCACGCGCGCGCTGGGCGCGGCGGCCAGCGCCAGCTCGGTGACCAGCTGCGCGTGCTCGGCCTCGCCGCCGACGGGCGCGCCGTCCTCGCAGTCGAGGGTGACGTCGAACACGCAGGTGCCGAACTCCTGCGTCATCTCGGCCTGCAATTGCAGGCTCTTGCGCATGCGCGCCTCGACGCCACTGTAGTGGTCGCACACCGGCAGCGTCACCGCGCCGGCCTGGGCGCCTTGGAGGATTTCGCTGGGGTGGGCCGCCATATATGTTATAAAAAAGTGAGCTGCTCGCGCTATTACTGCAAGGGTTTCAGGGTGTTTTCATATCCAAATTACCATGTACCGGGCGCCAGCAGCTACTGTTTTCAGAGCAGGTGCTTGACGCCGTCCTTCTCGCCTTCGAGCTCGGCCAGGGTCTTGTCGATGCACTTCTGGCTGAAGGCGTCGATCGGCAGGCCCTCGACGACCTTGTACTCGCCGTTCTCGGTGGTGACGGGGAAGCCGAACATCACGTCCTTCGGAATGCCGTACCAGCCCTGCGACGGGATGCCCATGGTCACCCACTCGCCGTTGGTGCCCAGCGCCCAGTCGCGCATGTGGTCGATGGCGGCGTTGGCGGCCGAGGCGGCGGAGGACAGGCCGCGCGCGTCGATGATGGCCGCGCCGCGCTTGCCGACCGTGGGCAGGAACACGTTCTCGTTCCAGTCCTGGTCGTTGATCATGTCCTTGACGTTCTGGCCGTCGATGGTGGCGAAGCGGTAGTCGGCGTACATGGTGGGCGAGTGGTTGCCCCACACGGTGAGCTTCTTGATGTCCTTCACGGCCTTGCCGGTCTTGGCGGCGATCTGGCTCAGCGCACGGTTGTGGTCCAGGCGCAGCATGGCGGTGAAGTTCTTGGCCGGCAGGTCGGGCGCCGACTTCATGGCGATGTAGGCGTTGGTGTTGGCCGGGTTGCCCACCACCAGCACCTTGACGTTGCGGCTGGCCACGGCGTTCAGCGCCTTGCCCTGCGCGGTGAAGATCTGGGCGTTGGCCGCCAGCAGGTCGGCGCGCTCCATGCCGGGGCCGCGCGGGCGGGCGCCCACCAGCAGCGCGTAGTCGATGTCCTTGAAGGCGGTCATCGGGTCGCTGTGCGCCTGCATGCCGGCCAGCAGCGGGAAGGCGCAGTCTTCCAGCTCCATCATCACGCCCTTGAGCGCCTTCTGCGCCTTCTCGTCCGGGATTTCCAGCAGTTGCAGGATCACCGGCTGGTCCTTGCCCAGCATTTCGCCGGAAGCGATGCGGAACAGCAGGGCATAGCCGATCTGGCCAGCGGCGCCGGTGACGGCCACGCGAACGGGCTTCTTGCTCATGTCGAAAACTCCAGAGGGTTGTGATTGAACGGAAACTGCGGCGGAAAGAGGGTTCCGCCTTGGAGTTTATCCGCGAAAACCCTGGGTGGTCAATTTGTCTTGTGTCTTATATAAGATATGATTCAAGCACGTTCCCGTCCGCCGACCGACCGTTTCCATGGCCACCGCAGCGCGCCCCTCCTCCCCGCCCGACACGCCGGCCACCAGCCAGGCGCCGGCGTTCAGCCCGCTCTACCAGCAGATCAAGGGCCTGATCCTGCAAAGCCTGCAGCAGGGCGAGTGGAAGCCCGGCGAGGCGATCCCCAGCGAGATCGACCTGGCGGCGCGCTATCGCGTCAGCCAGGGCACGGTGCGCAAGGCCATCGACGAGCTGGCGGCCGACAACCTGCTGGTGCGCCGCCAGGGCCGCGGCACCTTCGTCGCCACGCATGCCGAGCAGCACGTGCAGTACCGCTTCCTGCGCCTGCTGCCGGACCACAGCACCCCCAGCGAGGAAGGGCCGGCGCAGCGCGACGTCGTCGAATGCCGCCGCCAGCGCGCCAGCGCCGACGTGGCGCGCGCGCTCGGCCTGCGCGCGGGCGACCCGGTGCTGCAGGCGCGCCGCCTGCTGCGCTTCGCCGGCGTGCCCACCATCCTGGAAGACCTCTGGCTGCCCGCCGGCCCGTTCAAGGGCCTGACGGCCGAGCGCCTGTCGGACTACCACGGCCCCATGTACGCCCTGTTCGAGGCCGAGTTCGGCGTGCGCATGGTGCGCGCCGACGAGAAGCTGCGCGCCGTGCTGCCCGACGAGCCGCAGGCCGCGCTGCTGGCCGTCACCCCCGCCACGCCGCTGCTGAGCGTGGAGCGCATCGCCTACACCTACAACGACGTGCCGATGGAGCTGCGGCGCGGCCTGTACCGCACCGACACGCACCACTACCGCAACCAGCTCAGCTGAAGGCGCGGGCCAGCTCGCCGCCGGCCTGTTGCATTGCAATAGAATTTACAGGCTGTCCCGACCAATAATTACAACGCCGTTACCCCTTTCCACGAGAGATGACCTCATGAGCGAAGCCGCCAAGCCCAGGCCCGAATTCCGGAACATCAACGTCTTCAACGACCTCAGGACCTACCGGATGCCGGTGGCGGCCTACGTCTCGATCCTGCACCGCGTCAGCGGCGCGCTGATGTTCGTGCTGCTGCCGTTCATCATCTGGCTGTTCGACAAATCGCTGTCCTCCGAGATCTCCTTCGGCCAGTTCACCGCCGCCTTCACCGCCGGGCTGTGGATCTTCCCCGGCTGGTTCGTCAAGCTGGTCGCGCTGGCGCTCATCTGGGCCTATCTGCACCACTTCATCGCCGGCGTGCGCCACCTCTACATGGACGCCACGCACTCGGTCACCAAGGAGTTCGGCAAGAGCTCCGGCGCCGTCACGCTGGTGCTGAGCGTGGCGCTGACCGTGATCCTGGGCGCCAAGCTGTTCGGCCTGTACTGATCGTCGAGAACCAAGGAGCAATCAACATGGCTGTCAACTACGGCTCCAAGCGCACGGTGGTCGGCGCGCACTATGGCTTGCGCGACTGGCTGGTCCAGCGCTTCACCGGCGCCCTCATGGCGATCTTCACCGTGGTGGTGCTGGCCCAGGTGCTGTTCACGAGCGGCCCCATCGGCTACGACAAGTGGGCCGGCATCTTCGCCTCGCAGTGGATGAAGGTGCTCACCTTCTCGGTCATCGTGGCCCTGATCTGGCACGCCTGGGTCGGCGTGCGCGACATCTGGATGGACTACGTGCAACCGGTGGGCGCGCGCCTGGTGCTGCAGGTTCTCACCATCATCTGGCTCGTCGGCTGCGGCGGCTGGGCCCTGCAGGTGCTGTGGCGCCTCTGATGTGCCGCGCCAGAACGAAAAACTGAACCACGATCATGAGCTACACCAAAGACAAAGTCCTCACCCGCAAATTCGACGTGGTGATCGTCGGCGCCGGCGGCTCCGGCATGCGCGCGTCGCTGCAGCTGGCGCGCGCCGGCCTGAACGTCGCCGTGCTGTCCAAGGTCTTCCCCACCCGCTCGCACACGGTGGCGGCGCAGGGCGGCGTCGGCGCCTCGCTCGGCAACATGTCCGAGGACAACTGGCACTACCACTTCTACGACACCATCAAGGGCTCCGACTGGCTGGGCGACCAGGACGCCATCGAGTTCATGTGCCAGGAAGCGCCCAAGGTGGTCTATGAGCTGGAGCACTTCGGGATGCCGTTCGACCGCAACCCGGACGGCACCATCTACCAGCGCCCCTTCGGCGGCCATACCGCCAACTACGGCGAGAAGCCCGTGCAGCGCGCCTGCGCCGCCGCCGACCGCACCGGCCACGCCATGCTGCACACGCTGTATCAGCAGAACGTGCAGGCCCGCACCACCTTCTTCGTCGAATGGATGGCGCTGGACCTGATCTGCGACGCCGACGGCGACGTGGTCGGCGTCACCGCCATCGAGATGGAAACGGGCGATCTGTACGTGCTGCATGCCAAGACCGTGCTGCTGGCCACGGGCGGCGCGGGCCGCATCTTCCAGGCTTCCACCAACGCCTTCATCAACACCGGCGACGGCCTGGGCATGGCGGCGCGCGCCGGCATCCCGCTGCAGGACATGGAGTTCTGGCAGTTCCACCCCACCGGCGTGGCCGGCGCGGGCGTGCTGCTGACCGAGGGCTGCCGCGGCGAAGGCGCCATCCTGCGCAACTCCAACGGCGAGCGCTTCATGGAACGCTATGCGCCCACGCTGAAAGACCTGGCGCCACGCGACTTCGTGTCCCGCTCGATGGACCAGGAGATCAAGGAAGGCCGCGGCTGCGGTCCCAACAAGGACTACATCCTGCTCGACATGACCCACCTGGGCGCCGACACCATCCGCAAGCGCCTGCCGTCGGTGGAGGAGATCGGCCACAACTTCGCCAACGTGGACATCACCAAGGAGCCCATCCCCGTGGTGCCCACCATCCACTACCAGATGGGTGGCATCCCGACCAACATCAACGGCCAGGTCTGCGTGCCCAGGGGCAGCGACCCGACAGCACCCATCCAGGGCCTGTACGCCGTCGGCGAGTGCTCCTGCGTCAGCGTGCACGGCGCCAACCGCCTGGGCACCAACTCCCTGCTCGACCTGCTGGTGTTCGGCAAGTCGGCCGGCAACCACATCATCGCCCACCACGCCAGGGGCGCGCACAAGCCGCTGCCCGCCAACGCGGCCGACTACTCGCTGGAGCGCCTGAACCGCCTGGAAGCCGCCAGCAGCGGCGAATACGCTCAGAACATCGCGGGCGACATCCGCGCCACCATGCAGAGCCATGCCGGCGTGTTCCGCACCCAGGCCAGCATGGACGAAGGCGTCCAGAAAATCGCCGAACTGCGCGAGCGCGTGAAGGGCCTGGGCCTGCAGGACCACTCGCGCGTATTCAACATGGCGCGCCAGGAGGCGCTGGAGGTCGAAAACCTGATCGAAGTCGCGCAGGCCACCATGGTATCGGCGGCCGCCCGCCACGAATGCCGCGGCGCGCACACGGTGCTTGACTACGAGCGCCCCGCCGACGACGCGCAGGCGCCGCTGGGCCGCGACGACGTGAACTGGATGAAGCACACGCTGTGGTCGTCCGAGACCAACGGCCTCAGCTACAAGCCGGTGCGCACCCAGCCGCTGACGGTCGAGACCGTTCCGCCGAAAGTCCGCACGTTCTGACCCGAGCCCCGGCCCAAAGGAAACCACGATGCAAAAACGCACCTTCAAGATCTACCGCTACGACCCGGAGAAAGACGCGAAGCCTTACATGGAGACGGTGGAGATCGAGCTCGAGGGCAACGAGCGCATGCTGCTCGACGCGCTGATCAAGCTCAAGGCCAAGGACCCCACGCTGTCATACCGCCGCTCCTGCCGCGAAGGCGTGTGCGGCTCCGACGCCATGAACATCAACGGCAAGAACGGCCTGGCCTGCCTGACCAACCTGCGCACGCTGAAAGACCCGATCGTCCTCAAGCCCCTGCCCGGCCTGCCCGTCATCCGCGACCTGATCGTGGACATGACGCAGTTCTTCAAGCAGTACAACTCGATCAAGCCCTACCTCGTCAACGACACGCCGCCGCCCGAGAAGGAGCGCCTGCAGTCGCCCGAGGAGCGCGAGGAACTCAACGGCCTGTACGAATGCATCCTGTGCGCGAGCTGTTCCACGAGCTGCCCCAGCTTCTGGTGGAACCCTGATAAATTCGTCGGCCCGGCCGGCCTGCTGCAGGCCTACCGGTTCATCGCCGACAGCCGGGACACCGACACCGGCGAACGCCTCGACAACCTCGAAGACCCCTACCGCCTGTTCCGCTGCCACACCATCATGAACTGTGTGGACGTGTGCCCCAAGGGCCTCAACCCTACCAAGGCCATCGGCAAGATCAAGGAGCTGATGGTGCGCCGCGCCGTCTGACGGGCACTTTCCGCCCAGGCAGAATGACAGCATGGACACACAGCGCATCGACGGTCATGCCCTCGGCAAGCTCAAGTGGCGCTGCCGCCGCGGCATGCTGGAGAACGACCTGCTGATCGAGCGCTTCTTCCAGCGGCACGAATCCGCCCTCACCCAGCGCCACGCCTCAGCGCTGGCGCGGCTCATGGATCTCTCGGATAACGATTTGCTCGATCTGCTGCTGAGGCGGAAAGAGCCTGGAGACGACATCAACACGCCCGATGTTCGCGAAGTGCTCGGCATGCTGCGGCCCCCTATCCGCGGCAGCCACCGGCCCGGCGCGTCCTTGCCCGCCAACCACTGAGGAAGCAACACGACATGAAACTCTCCGACAACAAAGCCACGCTCGCGTTCTCCAGCGGTAGTCCCAGCATCGAGCTGCCGGTCTACCAGGGCGCCGTCGGCCCGGACGTCATCGACATCCGCAAGCTGTACGCCCAGACCGGCATGTTCACCTACGACCCGGGCTTCCTGTCCACGGCGGCGTGCCAATCGGCCATCACCTACATCGACGGCGACAAGGGCGAGCTGCTGTACCGCGGCTATCCCATCGAGCAGCTGGCCGAGAAGTGCGACTACCTCGACACCTGCTATCTGCTGCTGAAGGGCGAGTTGCCGGACGCCAAGCAGCGCACCGACTTCCACAAGCTCGTGACCAACCACACCATGGTGCACGAGCAGATGCAGCTCTTCCTGCGCGGCTTCCGGCGCGATGCCCACCCCATGGCGGTACTCACCGGCCTGGTGGGCGCGCTGTCGGCCTTCTACCACGACAGCACCGACGTGCACAACGCCGAGCACCGCGAGATCGCCGCCATCCGCCTGATCGCCAAGATGCCCACGCTGGTGGCCATGGCCTACAAGTACGGCATCGGGCAGCCGTTCATGTACCCCAAGAACGACCTCAGCTACGCCGGCAACTTCCTGCGCATGATGTTCGGCAACCCTTGCGAGGAATACCAGGTCAACCCGACGCTTGAAAAAGCGCTCGACCGCATCTTCATCCTGCACGCCGACCACGAACAGAACGCCTCCACCTCCACGGTGCGCCTGTGCGGCAGCTCCGGCACCAACCCGTTCGCGGCCATCGCGGCCGGCGTGGCCTGCCTGTGGGGCCCGGCGCACGGCGGCGCCAACGAGGCGGCGCTGAACATGCTGGAAGACATCCAGCGCCAGGGCGGTGTGGCCAAGATCGGCGAGTTCGTCGCCAAGGTCAAGGACAAGAACAGCAGCGTCAAGCTGATGGGCTTCGGCCACCGCGTCTACAAGAACTACGATCCGCGCGCCAAGCTGATGCAGCAGACCTGCGACGACGTGCTGCTGGAACTCGGCCTGCAGAACGATCCGCTGTTCGCCCTGGCCAAGGCGCTGGAGAAGATCGCGCTGGAGGACGACTACTTCGTGCAGCGCAAGCTCTACCCGAACGTGGACTTCTACTCCGGCATCGTGCAGCGCGCCATCGGCATCCCGGTCAGCCTGTTCACCGGCATCTTCGCGCTGGCCCGCACCGTGGGCTGGATCGCCCAGCTCGACGAGATGCTGGCCGACCCCGAGTACAAGATCGGCCGCCCGCGCCAGCTCTACACCGGCTCGCCGCGCCGCAACGTGCCCTGAGCCGGCTGCCCGAGCCCTCGACAAACCCGCCCGCGTGGCGGGTTTTTCATTCATGCCGCCCGCACCTGCGCAGGTGGCTGCCGCAAGGCGCGCACGCTACGCGCACCCAGGATCAGCAACGCCTGCAACATGAACCCTGTCAGCGCCAGCAGCAAGCAAGCCGGCTCCCCCCAGCGTGCCCCCGCCAGCCCGCCGAGAGCGGCGCCCACGGGGCGGGCGCCCGCGTTGACCGTCAGAAACACGGCCGACACGCGGCCCAGCATGGCATCGGGTGTCATGTTCTGGCGCAGTGTGGCGGTCGTGATCGTCCAGACCATCGGCCCGCTGCCCAACAGGAAGTAGCTCAGTCCGGCCAGCCAGGCGCGGGGAAAGATCAGCGTCGCGGCCAGGAAGGCGGCGGCCAGCATGCCGCACAGCGGGCCGATCTGGATAGCCTGCCCCAGCGGCAGCGCGGCTACCAGACGAGGCGTGAGCAGCGCGCCCACGATCATGCCGACGCCATACCATGCCAGGGTGGCGCCGACGGCGGCAGCGTCCAGCCCCAGCGTACGAATGGCATAGGGCACATAGACGGTCTGCAGTACGAACCACGACAGGTTGAAGACCACGCCCGTCAGCAGGATGGGGCGCAGCAGCGCGTCCCGCCAGACGAAGGCGGCGCCGTCGGCCACCTCGCGCAGCGGATGCCGCCGCGCGGCCGCCCGGGCGGAAGCAGGGACATTCAGCCGGAGCAGCAACGCGATGGCGCTGGCCGACAGCAGCGCCGCCAGCACGAAGGCCGACGCAGCGCCCGCCCAGGACACGAGCGCGCCCGCCACTGCCGGGCCAGCGGCGAAGGCAGCGCTGCGGGCCAGTTCCAGGCGGCCGTTGGCCCGCGCCAGCAACTCGCGCGGCACCAGCGCGGACACCAGGCCCGGCGCGGCCACGCTGAAGCCGACCGTCCCCAACGCCCCCACGAAGCCCAGCACGGCCAGCCGGGCCAGGGTCAGTGATGACGACCACAGGAGCACCAGCATGGCCACCAGCGACAGCAGGCGCAATCCTTCGCCCCAGCGCATCAGGCGCTGCCGGGAAACTCGGTCGGCCAGCACGCCCAGCGGCATCGACAGCAACAGGAAGGGCAAAGTCTGCATGGCCGTCAGCAGGCCGATCTCGTCCGCGCCGGCGTTCAGGGCCAGCACGGCGATCAGCGGCGCGGCGGCCAGACTCAATTGCTCGGCCGATTGCGCGGCCAGATTGGACCAGGCCAGCGGAGGGAAGGCGGGAGGCAGCGGGTTGATCATCGACATGCAGGCAGTTCTGCAGCGCGAGCACCGCACGAATCGCGCGCAGTGTGTCAAGTGCGAACGTGGGCGTCTCGCCATTTGCGGACATGTGAAGCCGGCCCACGAGCCGCCGGCCTACCGAGGCGGTAGCAGCTCTATCAATTACATAGCTGGATGCGCCCGCCCATCGGGCGCTGACGCCGCTTTTCCTTGCATATCCGGACAGGCAAGGCACTCATCGCCATTCAAGATGTCAAACTACATCAAATATAAGGAAAATCGCTTTTCGCCATCTCTGATTGCGATGACCAGCACCGCCCCATTTCCACCTTCCGAACGCAGCTTCGCCCGCCGCATCGACCTGACGTCGCTGCAGTTGTTCGTGGCCGTCTGCGAAACGGGCAGCATCGGCCGCGCGGCCGAGCGCGAGTTCATCGCCGCCTCTGCCGTCAGCAGGCGCCTGTCCGACCTGGAAGCCGGCCTGGGCACCGCCCTGCTCTACCGCCACGCGCGCGGGGTCGATCTGACGCCGGCGGGCCAGAGCCTGCTGCACCACGCGCGCGCGGTGCTGTTCGGGCTGGAGCAGATGCAGAGCGAGCTGTCCGAATACGCCGACGGCGTGCGCGGCCACGTGCGCGTGCACGCCAGCATCTCGGCCATCGTGCAGTTCCTGCCCGAAGACCTGGGCAGCTTCGTGCGCCAGTACCCCAGCGTGAAGATCGACCTGCAGGAGCAACTCTCGGGCGACGTGGTGCGCGCCGTGCGCGAGGGCGCCGCCGACCTGGGCATCTGCAACGCCAGCGCGCTGGCCCTCGGCGGCGAGGCGCTTCAGGCGCGGCCCTACCGCACCGATCGTTTGGCATTGATTGTGCCCGCAGCGCACGCCCTGTCTGCGCTGGCAGCTATCAAATTTGAAGAATCGCTGGACGAGGACCACGTCGGCCTGCACGCCAACAGCTCGATCGCACTGGCCATGCACCAGGCGGCGGCGCGTGCCGGCCGCGCCATCCGCCTGCGCATCCGCGTGACCGGGCTGGACGCCATGTGCCGCATGATCGACAACGGCCTGGGCGTCGGCGTCATGCCGCTGGGCGCGTTCGAGTCGATGCGCGGCAGCGGCCGGCTGCGCGCCGTCCCGCTGGCCGACGACTGGGCCGCGCGCCAGATCAGCCTGATCGCGCGCGACTTCGACACCCTGCCCCTCACCGCCCGCTCGCTGGTCGAGCACCTGCGGGCATAAAATCCGCACCCCACGAAGGCCCACGCCATGATCGCCAGAACCCTCTACGACAAGATCTGGGACGAGCACGTCGTCCACACCGAGGAGGACGGCACCGCCGTGCTCTACATCGACCGCCACCTGGTGCACGAAGTCACCAGCCCGCAGGCCTACGAGGGCTTGCGCCAGGCCGGCCGCAAGGTCTGGCGCGTCAGCTCGGTCGTCGCCACGGCCGACCACAACACGCCCACCACCGGCTGGGAGCGCGGCTACGACGGCATCGACGACCCCATCAGCAAGGAGCAGGTCACCACGCTGGACGCCAACATCCGGGCCAACGGCGCCGCCGCCTTCTTCCCCTTCCTGCACCAGCGCCAGGGCATCGTGCACGTGATCGGCCCCGAGAACGGCGCCACCCTGCCGGGCATGACGGTGGTCTGCGGCGACAGCCACACCAGCACCCACGGCGCCTTCGGCGCGCTGGCGCACGGCATCGGCACCAGCGAGGTCGAGCACGTGCTGGCCACGCAGACGCTGCTGGCCAAGAAGGCAAAGAACATGCTGGTGCGGGTCAACGGCCAGGCCGCGCCCGGCGTGACCGCCAAGGACATCGTGCTGGCCATCATCGGTCGCATCGGCACGGCCGGCGGCACCGGCTACACGATCGAGTTCGCCGGCGACGCCATCCGCGCGCTCAGCATGGAAGGCCGCATGACGGTGTGCAACATGGCCATCGAGGCCGGCGCCCGCGCCGGGCTGGTGGCCGTGGACGACAAGACCATCGAGTACGTCAAGGGCCGCCTGCTGGCCCCGGGCACCGACGCCGCCACCGGCCGCTTCGCCGGCGGCCCCGAGTGGGACCAGGCCGCGGCCTACTGGAAGACGCTGTTCTCCGACCCCGGCGCGAAGTTCGACACCGTGGTGGAACTGGACGCCGCCCAGATCGTGCCGCAGGTCACCTGGGGCACCAGCCCCGAGATGGTGCTGGGCATCGACGGCCGCGTGCCCGACCCCGACAAGGAGAAAGACCCCAGCAAGCGCGGCGCCATCGAGCGCGCCCTGACCTACATGGGCCTCACGCCCAACAAGGCGATGGACGACATCGCCGTGGACAAGGTGTTCATCGGCAGCTGCACCAACAGCCGCATCGAGGACATGCGCGAGGCCGCCGCCATCGTCAAGCGGCTGGGCCTGCGCGTGGCGCCGGGCGTGAAGCTGGCGATGGTGGTGCCCGGCTCGGGCCTGGTGAAGCGGCAGGCCGAGGCCGAGGGGCTGGACAAGGTCTTCACCGCCGCCGGCTTCGAGTGGCGCGAGCCCGGATGCAGCATGTGCCTGGCCATGAACGCCGACCGCCTGGAGCCCGGCGAACGCTGCGCCTCCACCAGCAACCGCAACTTCGAAGGCCGCCAGGGCAACGGCGGCCGCACCCACCTCGTCAGCCCCGCCATGGCGGCGGCGGCGGCGGTGCACGGGCATTTCGTCGACGTTCGGCGTTTTGTCTGACGCGCGCGGCGGCCCGGTTTGCTACGCTCTGAATCCTCTGCATTCGCAACCAAGGAGACCCTCATGAAAAGCACGCTTTCGCTGCTGCTGGCCGCCGCCGCACTCGCCCTGGGCGGCTGCAACACCTGGCAAGGCGCCAAGACGGATGCCAAGCAGGTCGGCGGCACCGTCACCCACGCCGTGGGCACCGGCCTCGACAAGGCCGGCGATGGCCTGAACAAGGCAGGCGAGAAGGTCAAGGAAGTCGGCAAGTAAGCCAGCCCGGCGTACCCCTGGCGGTGCGCCGAGGATGGCGATCGGAAAAGGCAGCATGGAAAAATTCACCGTACACCAGGGGCTCGTCGCCCCCATGGACCGCGAGAACGTCGATACCGACGCCATCATCCCCAAGCAGTTCCTCAAGTCGATCAAGCGCACGGGCTTCGGCCCCAACCTGTTCGACGAGTGGCGCTACCTCGACAAGGGCGAGCCAGGCATGGATCCGGCCACGCGCAAGCCCAACCCGGACTTCGTGCTGAACCAGCCGCGCTACCAGGGCGCCTCGATCCTGCTGGCGCGCCGGAACTTCGGCTGCGGCTCCAGCCGCGAGCACGCGCCCTGGGCCATCCAACAGTACGGCATCCGCGCGCTGATCGCGCCGAGCTACGCCGACATCTTCTTCAACAACTGCTTCAAGAACGGCCTGCTGCCCATCGTGCTGCCCGAGAGCACCGTGGCCAAGCTGTTCGACGAGGTGGCGGCCTTCCCCGGCTACCAGCTCACCATCGACCTGGAGCGCCAAACCGTCGTCAAGCCGGACGGCGGCGAGATCGCCTTCGACGTGCAGCCCTTCCGCAAGTACTGCCTGCTGGGCGGCTTCGACGACATCGGCCTCACGCTGCGCCACCGCGACAAGATCAAGGCTTTCGAGGCCAACCGCCTGGCCAGCAAGCCCTGGCTCGCGCATACCGTGAACACGGTCGCCTGAGCGGCCGGCCGTTTAATAGCCAAATCGGCCTCCAGCGCTTGCCAGACAAACGCTGGCAGCTATCAAAATAAAAGCAAGCAACATGAAGATCGCAGTTCTCCCCGGTGACGGCATCGGCACCGAGATCGTGGCCGAGGCCGTCAAGGTGCTCCAGCGCCTGGACCTGAAGTTCGAGCTGGAGCACGCCGACGTCGGCGGCACCGCCTACGACAGGCACGGCCACCCGCTGCCCGAGGCCACGCTCAAGCTCGCGCAGGCCGCCGACGCCGTGCTCTTCGGCGCCGTCGGCGACTGGAAGTACGACAAGCTCGACCGCCCGCTGCGCCCCGAGCAGGCCATCCTGGGCCTGCGCAAGCACCTGGGCCTGTTCGCCAACTTCCGCCCGGCCATCTGCTACGAGCAGCTCACGCACGCCTCCAGCCTCAAGCCCGAACTGGTGGCGGGCCTGGACATCCTCATCATCCGCGAGCTGACGGGCGACATCTACTTCGGCCAGCCGCGCGGCAAGCGCACGGCCGTCGACGGCCACTTCCCCGGCACCGAGGAAGCCTTCGACACCATGCGCTACAGCCGGCCCGAGATCGAGCGCATCGCCCGCGTCGCCTTCGACGCCGCGCGCAAGCGCGGCAAGAAGGTCACCAGCGTCGACAAGGCCAACGTGCTGGAGACCTTCCAGTTCTGGAAGGACGTGGTCACCGAAGTCCACAAGGACTACCCCGACGTGACGCTGGAACACATGTACGTCGACAACGCCGCCATGCAGCTCGTCAAGGCCCCCAAGGCGTTCGACGTGATCGTCACCGGCAACATGTTCGGCGACATCCTCAGCGACGAAGCCTCCATGCTCACCGGCTCCATCGGCATGCTGCCTTCGGCTTCGCTGAACGACAAAAAGCAGGGCCTGTACGAGCCCAGCCACGGCAGCGCGCCCGACATCGCCGGCAAGGGCGTGGCCAACCCGCTGGCCACCATCCTCAGCGCCGCGATGATGCTGCGCTTCAGCCTGAACCAGCCCGAGGCCGCCGACCGCATCGAAGCCGCCGTCAGGAGGGTGCTGGCGCAAGGGCTGCGCACGCCCGACATCCACAGCGAAGGCACCACCAAGGTGGGCACGCGCGAGATGGGTGAGGCGGTGGTCAAGGTGCTGTAGAGAACCGCCGCGCCGCCGTGGCCCAGCCCGCCCCCAAGGTCCTCGCCTTCGACGTGTTCGGCACCGTCGTGGACTGGCACAGTTCCATCGTTGCCGAGATGGCGGTGCTGTACCCGCAGGTCGACGGCGACGCCTTCGCCCTGGCCTGGCGCGAGGGCTACCAGCCAGCCATGCAGCGCGTGCGCGCCGGCGAGCTGGGCTGGACGCGCATCGACGAGCTGCACCGCCTGATCCTCGACGACCTGCTGCCCCGCTTCGGCCTCGACGGCCTGGCCGAGAACGAGCGCCGCCACCTCAACCGCGTGTGGCACCGCCTCAATGCCTGGCCGGACGTGGTCGAGGGCCTGTCGCGCCTGAAGACGCGCTACACGCTCACCACGCTGTCCAACGGCAACATCGGCCTGCTCACCGACATGGCCAAGCACGCCGGCCTGCCCTGGGACTGCGTGCTCTCGGCCGAGGTGTTCCGCGCCTACAAGCCCGATGCGGCCGTCTACCAGGGCGCGGCCGACGTGTTCGACATCGCCCCCATCGACGTGATGCTGGTCGCCGCCCACCACGACGACCTGGCCGCCGCGCGCGCCTGCGGCCTGCAAACGGCCTACGTCGAGCGGCCGCTGGAGTTCGGCGCCGCCCACCCGAAGGACGTGTCGCCCCATGCCGACAACACGCTGCACGCGCGCGACTTCCTTCACCTGGCGCAGCAGCTCGGCGTGTGATTGCTATTTCTTCCATAGCTGCCAGCGCTTGTCTGGCGAGCGCTGGAGGCCCATTTCATTCAAAAACCCACAGCCTCCGGCCGCACCCGTGCGCTGCGCTAAAATCTCGCCCCATGAACGCGCCTGATCGCTCCGATCTCCCCGCCCCGGCCGCCGCGCCGGGCGTTGGCGCGCGCATCACCTCCAAGACCACGATCACCCAAAAAGGCTGACCAGCCTGGGTTCGTCGTGCGCGCCGCCTCCGGAGCCAGACGAGCCCGGCAGGCCAGACAGATTCACTTTGTTTGAAAGGCGCGAAAGCACATGAAAGTCGGCAACGTTGTAGGCCTCGTCGGATGGCGCGGCATGGTGGGCTCTGTCCTGATGGACCGCATGCAGGCCGAGGGCGACTTCGACCTGATCGAGCCCGTGTTCTTCTCCACCAGCAACGCCGGCGGCCCCGCGCCCGCCATGGCCAGGAACGAGAAGACCCTCAAGGACGCCACCGACATCGCCGCGCTGTCCAAGTGCGACGTCATCATCACCTGCCAGGGCGGCGACTACACCAACGAGGTCTATCCCAAGCTGCGCGCCGCCGGCTGGAAAGGCCACTGGATCGACGCCGCCAGCGCCCTGCGCATGAAGGACAACGCCGTCATCGTGCTCGACCCGGTGAACATGCCCGTCATCAAGAACGCCCTGGCCAAGGGCGGCACCGACTGGATCGGCGGCAACTGCACCGTGAGCTGCATGCTGATGGGCGTGGGCGCGCTCTACAAGGCCGGCCTGGTCGAGTGGATGAGCACGCAGACCTACCAGGCCGCCAGCGGCGGCGGCGCGCAGCACATGCGCGAGTTGCTGACGCAGTTCGGCACCCTCAACGCCGAGGTGCGCGACCTGCTGGCCGACCCCAAGAGCGCCATCCTCGAGATCGACCGCAAGGTCATCGCCAAGCAACGCGCGCTCGGCGCCGACGAGACCGCCAACTTCGGCGTGCCGCTGGGCGGCTCGCTGATCCCCTGGATCGACAAGGACCTGGGCAACGGCGTCAGCCGCGAAGAATGGAAGGGCATGGCCGAAACCAACAAGATCCTCGGCCTGGGCGAAGGCTTCGGCTCGGCGCCGATCCCGGTGGACGGCTTCTGCGTGCGCATCGGCGCCATGCGCTGCCACAGCCAGGCGCTGACCTTCAAGCTGAACAAGGACGTGCCGGTGGCCGACATCGAGGCCCTCATCGCCGCCGACAACCCCTGGGCCAAGGTGGTGCCCAACACCCGCGAGGCCACCATGCGCGACCTGACGCCGGTGGCCGTGACCGGCACGCTCGACATCCCCGTCGGCCGCATCCGCAAACTGGCCATGGGCCCCGAGTACGTCGGCGCGTTTACCATCGGCGACCAGTTGCTGTGGGGCGCGGCCGAGCCGCTGCGGCGCATGCTGCGCATCCTGCTCGAGGCTTGAATCGAGACCCCGAACGAACTACGGGCGACCCCTTCGAAAAGGGTGCCGCCCGTTGTCACCAGGCAACATGGCACGAACAGATTCCGGCCAGACGCCAACTTGTGAAGATACTTAACCAGTGTCTCAGCTTGTCAGCCTAATTTGTTGATGTTAATGTCGATTTTCAAATTCGTTCCGGCGAGGTTTGGCCTGGCCCCATCATCTATGCACAACAAGACCGCCCAGATCCCGGAGGGATCGATCGACTTCACAGGCATGAGCCGCCAGCCCTGGAAAGCCTCCGCTTTGGCCGCCGCCGCAGCGCTGGCCCTGCTGGGCGCCAGCTTCAACGCGCAGGCCGTGGCCCTCGGCGCGGTGACGGTGCGTTCGGCCCTGGGCGAACCGCTGCGGGCCGAGATCGAGGTACCGCAGATATCGTCCGAAGAAGCCGCCAGCTTCCAGGCCAGCGTGGCATCGCCGCAAGCCTTTCGCGCCGCAGGCGTCGAATACACCCAGGCCTTGGCCGGCGCGCGCGTCACCCTGCACCGCCGCGCCAACGGCGAAGCCTATCTGCGCGTGGCGGGCGAGCGCCCCATCAACGAACCCTTCCTCGGCGTGGTGATCCAGGCCAACTGGGCCGGTGGCAGCATCGTGCGCGACTACACCATGCTGGTCGATCCGCCCGGCCGCGCCGCGCCGCCCCCGGTGGCGGTCACGCGGCCGCAGGCCACGCCGCCCGTGGTGCAGGCGCCCGCCGGCGAAGCGCGCCGCCCGGCGCCGCAGCCGGCCGAAGCGGCGCGCCCCGCCGCCCGCCGCGCCGCGCCAGCGGCGCCCGCGCCCAGCGGCGACGGCACGCAAGTCACCGTCCAGCGCGGCGACACCGCCTACGGCATCGTCAGTGCGCACGCGGCGGAAGGCGTGTCGCTCGACCAGATGCTGATCGCCCTGCTGCGCGCCAACCCCCAGGCCTTCGTCGGCGGCAACGTGAACCGCATGCGGACCGGAGTCGTGCTGAACATGCCGACCGCCGAGCAGGCCAGCGCCGTTTCGCGCCAGGCAGCCCGGCGCGCAGTGGTCGCGCAGGCGCGCGACTTCAACGCCTACCGCCGTGGCGTGGCCCAGAACGTGCGCGACACCCCTGTGGCATCCGCCAGCCGCAGTGCCTCGGGCAGCGTGCAGACGCAGGTCCAGGAAAGCCGTGCGCCCGCGCCCAGCCAGGATCGCCTGACGCTGTCGCGCGGCGGCGCACCCACCGGCGCCGAGTCGGCCACCGCCCAGTCGCGCCAGGCCCAGGAACAGGCCGGCCGCGTGGCCGAATTGAACAAGAACATCAGCGACCTGGCGCGCATTCAATCCGCCTCAGGCGCGGCCGCCGCAGCCTCGGCGCCGGGCATCGGCGTGCCCACGGGCACCGCGCCCGGCACCACAGCGCCCCCGCCACCCACCGCCGCACCCGCCACCGAGGCCGCATCGGCCGCACCCGCTGCGGCGCCAGCCGGCACGGCATCCGGTGCCGAAGCAGCCGCCACGGTGGCGGCCGACGCCGCGTCCGCGGCTGCCGCAGCAGCTTCGGCCGGTGAGGCCGCTGCATCGGCTGCCGCAGCCGCGGCTTCCGAACCGGCGCCCATCGCGTCGGCCCCCGTCATCGTGCCGGCGCCGGTCCCCGCGCCCCCGCCCGCTCCCGTGGCGGAGCCCAGCTTCCTGGATTCGCTGACGGAAAACCCCCTGCTGCCGATCGCCGGCGCGGGCCTGCTGGCGCTGCTGGCCGGCTATGGGGTCTACCGTTCGCGTCAGCGCAAGAAGGAAGCCGCGCCGCTGGACAGCTCCTTCATCGAAAGCCGCCTGCAACCCGATTCGTTCTTCGGCGCCAGCGGCGGCCAGCGCGTGAACACGCGCGAAACCACCGGCACCGGCAACTCGTCGATGGCGTATTCGCCCAGCCAGCTCGACGCGGCGGGCGACGTCGATCCGGTGGCCGAGGCCGACGTGTACCTGGCCTACGGCCGCGATATGCAGGCCGAGGAAATCCTCAAGGAAGCCCTGCGCACGCACCCGGGCCGCATCTCCATTCACCGCAAGCTGGCCGAGATCTACGCCAAGCGCCGCGATGTCCGAGCGCTGGAATCCCTCGCGGTGGATGCCTACGATGTGACGGGAGGCGAAGGCCCGGACTGGCTGGCCATCACGGCCTTGGGCAGCGAGCTCGACCCCGGCAACCAGCTCTACAAGCCCGGTGGCGCGCCAGTGGCGCGCACCGCTCCGGTACCGGTGCGCGGCAGCTTCGGCGCCGACACCGAGCCGCAGACCGCGCAGTTGCTGGACAAAAAGCGCAGCAGCAGCATCCCGCTGGACGTCAACCTGGATCTGGACGACGCCCCCGTGCGTGGCGCCGGCCCCGCCGCCGCCAGTGCTGCGACGGCGGCCGCCGCGGCCGCGCCGGTGAGCGCCCCCATCGACCTCGATCTGGACCTGGGCCTGGAGGACGCCCCCGTGCGCGCCTCGGACGCAGTTCCCTTGTCCTCCGCGCCAGCCAGCCGCCCGGTGGATTCGGATCTGGACATGGATTTCGCCCCGCCGTCCGAACTGGGCCCCGAAACCCGCCCCCCGCTCGCTGCCGCACCGGCAACACCGAAGGCGGGCGAGAACTCCGGCATGATCGAGTTCGACATGGCCGCGCTGTCGGTCGACCCTGATTCGCGCTCCGGCGGCGAACTGCAGACCGAGCAATCGCCCGACGCCGACGACGACCCCATCGGTACCAAGCTGGCGCTGGCGCAGGAATTCCACGCCATCGGCGACACCGACGGCGCGCGCAGCCTGGTGAAGGAAGTCATCGCCGAGGCCTCGGGCGCGCTCAAGGCGCGCGCGGAGCGCTTCCTGGCCGAACTGGGCTGACGCCCCCTCTTCGCCCCTCGTGACCGGCGCCCCTGCGGCGCCGGTTTTCTTTGGGCCCGACCGCACGACAATAGCGCCGTGAGAATCGCCCTCGGCCTCAGCTACCTCGGCACCGCCTACCAGGGCTGGCAGAGCCAGCCCTCCGGCTGCACGGTGCAGGACCGGCTGGAAGACGCCCTGGCCCGTTTCACCACCACCCCGGTGACCACGCTCTGTGCCGGCCGCACCGACGCCGGCGTCCACGGACTGATGCAGGTGGTGCATTTCGACACCGAACTCGCGCGCGAGCCCTTTTCATGGGTGCGTGGCACCAACCGCTTCCTGCCGGCCGACATCGCCGTGCAGTGGGCCCAGCCCGTGCCGGACGACTTCCACGCGCGCGCCAGCGCCCTCGCCCGCCGCTACGCCTACGTGGTGCTGGAATCGCCCGTGCGGCCCAGCGTGGAAGCGGGCCGGGTCGGCTGGACGTTCAGGCCGCTCGACGGCGAGGCCATGCGCGCCGCCGTCCGGCACCTGATCGGCCAGCACGACTTCACTTCGTTCCGCGCCAGTGCCTGCCAGGCCCTCTCGCCCGTCAAGCAGCTGCGCCGCATCGACATCATCCGCAAGGGTGCCTACTGGCGCTTCGACTTCGAGGCCGATGCCTTCCTGCACCACATGATCCGCAACCTCATGGGTTGCCTGCTGCAGGTCGGTCAGGGCTTGCAGCCGCCGGATTGGATGGCCGAGGTGCTGGCGGCGCGTGACCGCGATGCCGCTGCACCCACCTTTGCGCCCGACGGCTTGTATTTCCTCGGCCCGGTGTACGACCCGCGCTGGGGCTTGCCGGAGCGCACCGCGGCCTATGATGGGCTGCCATGAAGAAACAAGCCCCCACGCTCTCCGCTGCGCGAGGTTCGCTGCTCCCCGAGGGGGCTCACCCCGCCTTGGGGCGGCCCGGCGGCGGGGTAGCCCGCACCCGCATCAAGATCTGCGGCCTCACCCGTGAGCAGGACGTGGACGCCGCCGTGGCAGCCGGTGCCGACGCGATCGGTTTCGTGCTCTATCCCAAGAGCCCGCGCCACGTCACGCCGGCACGCGCCGCCGAATTAGCCCGCCGGCTTCCGGCCATGGTCACGCCGGTGCTGCTGTTCGTGAACGCCGATGCTACAAATATAGAAGCTACCAGTGCAATGGTGGCGGGCGCTACGCTGCAATTTCATGGTGACGAATCGCCGGTTGACTGCGCCGCCGCGGCCCGCCGCTGCACGCGCCCCTACTGGCGCGCCGCGCGCATTCCGATGCAGACCGCCACACCGTTCGACTTGGTAAAATTCGCACGCGACTTTGATTCGGCCCAGGCCATCCTGCTCGACGCGCTCGTCGACGGATTCGGCGGCGGCGGAAAGACATTCGATTGGTCACGGCTACCACCAAACGTTCCCGCTCACCTCGTCTTGTCTGGTGGGCTCACACCTGCAAACGTGGGCGAGGGTCTGCGCGCCTTGCGTGGCCGCGGGTGCTCGCTCGCGGTTGACGTTTCCTCCGGCGTCGAAGCCGAAGGCCCTGACGGCAAACTGCTGAAGGGCATCAAGGACGCCGACAAGATCACCCGCTTCGTGGCCGCCGTACGCGCGGCCGACGAGCTGTTTGCAGGATCCCTTTCACCATGACCGACTACCACCAGCCCGATGCATCCGGGCATTTCGGCCGCTACGGCGGCAGCTTCGTCAGCGAGACGCTGACCTACGCCATCAACGAGCTGAAGGATGCCTACGCCAGGTACCAGCATGACCCGGCATTCCTGGCTGAATTCCAGTATGAGTTGGCGCACTACGTGGGCCGCCCCTCGCCCGTCTATCACGCCGCGCGCACCAGCCGCGAGTTGGGCGGCGCGCAGATCTACCTGAAGCGCGAAGACCTCAACCACACCGGCGCGCACAAGATCAACAACGTCATCGGCCAGGCCATGCTCGCCAAGCGCATGGGCAAGCCGCGCATCATCGCCGAGACCGGCGCCGGCCAGCACGGCGTGGCCACCGCCACCATCTGCGCCCGCTACGGGCTGGAATGCGTGGTCTACATGGGCAGCGAGGACGTCAAGCGCCAGAGCCCCAACGTCTACCGCATGAAGCTGCTGGGCGCCACCGTGGTGCCCGTCGAATCGGGCAGCAGGACGCTGAAGGACGCGCTGAACGAGGCCATGCGCGACTGGGTGGCCAACGTGGACAACACCTTCTACATCATCGGCACCGTGGCCGGCCCGCACCCCTACCCGATGATGGTGCGCGACTTCCAGAGCGTGATCGGCACCGAATGCCTGGCGCAGATGCCCGAGATGCTGGCCGCGCAAGGCATCGCCACAGCGCAGCCCGACGCCGTCATCGCCTGCGTGGGCGGCGGCAGCAACGCCATGGGCATCTTCTACCCCTACATCCCGCACGAGAAGACGCGCCTGATCGGCGTCGAGGCCGCCGGCCAGGGGCTGGACAGCGGTAAGCACTCCGCCAGCCTGCAACGCGGCAGCAGCGGCGTGCTGCACGGCAACCGCACCTACGTGCTGCAAGACGCCAACGGCCAGATCACCGAGACGCACAGCATCTCGGCCGGCCTGGACTACCCCGGCGTGGGCCCCGAGCACGCCTGGCTCAAGGACATCGGCCGCGCCGAATACGTCGGCGCCACCGACGCCGAGGCGCTGGCCGCCTTCCACCACCTGTGCCGTGCCGAGGGCATCATCCCGGCGCTGGAATCCAGCCACGCTTTTGCCCACGCCATGAAGCTGGCGCCGACCATGCGGCCCGACCAGTCCATCCTGGTGTGCCTGTCGGGCCGGGGCGACAAGGACATCGGCACCGTGGCCGATCTGGATGGCGCCGACTTCTACGACCGCCCCTCCATGCGCGGCCACGTCGTGAAGGGGGCCAAGGCATGAGCCGCATCACCGCCACTCTCGACGCGCTGAAGGCCCAGGGCCGCAAGGCGCTGATCCCCTACGTCACCGCCGGCTTCCCCTACGCCGACATCACGCCCACGCTGATGCACGGCATGGTGCAGGCCGGCGCCGACATCATCGAGCTGGGCGTGCCCTTCTCCGACCCCAGCGCCGACGGCCCGGTGATCCAGAAGGCCGGCGACCGCGCGCTGGCGCTGGGCATCGGCCTGGCACAGGTGCTGGCCATGGTGCGCGCCTTCCGCCAGAAAGACGACAAGACGCCCGTAGTGCTGATGGGCTACGCCAACCCCGTCGAGCGCTACGACCAGCAGCACGGCGCGGATGCCTTCGTGCGCGACGCCGCCGCGGCCGGCGTGGACGGCGTGCTGATCGTCGACTACCCGCCCGAGGAATGCCGCGAGTTCGCGTCCAAGCTAAAGGCGAACGGCATGGACCTGATCTTCCTGCTGGCGCCCACCAGCACCGAGCAGCGCATGCGGCAGGTGGCCGAGGTCGCCAGCGGCTACGTGTACTACGTGTCGCTCAAGGGCGTCACCGGCTCGGGCACGCTGAATACGACTGAAGTCGAGGCCATGCTGCCGCGCATCCGCCAGCACGTGCACATCCCTGTCGGCGTGGGCTTCGGCATCCGCGACGCCGAGACGGCCAGGGCCATCGGCCAGGTGGCCGACGCCGTGGTCATCGGCAGCCGGCTGATCCAGGTGATCGAGGAGCAGCCGCACGAGCGCGTGGCCGCCGCCGCGATGGACTTCCTGCGCCCGATCCGCGCCGCGCTGGACGCATAATCGACGCTATCACTCAAGGAGCAACGCATGAGCTGGCTCGAAAAACTCCTGCCCCCCAAGATCCAGAAGTCCGACGCCGCCGAGCGCCGGCAGATGCCCGAGGGCCTGTGGATCAAGTGCCCCGAATGCGAGACGGTGCTGTACAAGACCGACCTGGAGCAGAACCAGAACGTCTGCCCGCACTGCGGCCACCACCACCGCATCGGCGCGCGCGCGCGGCTGAATGTGTTCCTCGACGGCGAAGGCCGTTACGAGATCGGGCAGGAGGTGGTGCCGGTCGATGCGCTGAAGTTCAAGGACAGCCGCAAGTACCCCGAGCGCCTGAAGGAGGCGCTGGAGGACACCGGCGAGACCGACGCGCTAGTCGTCATGGGTGGCGCGGTGCACTCCATCAGCGTGGTGGCGGCGGCGTTCGAGTTCGACTTCATGGGCGGCTCGATGGGCAGCGTGGTGGGCGAGCGCTTCGTGCGCGGGGTCGAGACCGCCATCGAGCAGAAGGTGCCCTTCATCTGCTTCACCGCCACCGGCGGCGCGCGCATGCAGGAGGGCCTGCTGTCGCTGATGCAGATGGCCAAGACCAATGCCGCCCTCACCCGCCTGGCCAAGAAGGGCCTGCCCTACGTCAGTGTGCTGACCGACCCGACCATGGGCGGCGTCTCCGCCGGCTTCGCCTTCGTGGGCGACTTGGTGATCGCCGAGCCCAAGGCGCTGATCGGCTTCGCCGGCCCGCGCGTGATCGAGAACACCGTGCGCGTGAAGCTGCCCGAAGGCTTCCAGCGCGCCGAATTCCTGCAGACCAAGGGCGCGGTGGACTTCATCTGCGACCGGCGCGAGCTGCGCGCCAAGATCGCCAGCGTGCTGGCGATGCTGCAACGCCAACCGGCCGACGCGGTGCAATAACGGATGGGGTCAGGCGGCGCCCAGCACGGCGCCGCCGCCCAGCAGCCCGGCTTGCAGCGAGCCGAGCACGATACTCAGCACCTGCAGCGCCACGATCACCACCAGCGGCGACAGGTCCACCCCGCCCACCAGCGGCAGCCGCTTGCGCACCGGCGCCAGCAGCGGCTGACACAGGCGCTCGACCACGTCGCGCGCCACCGTTCGGTTCTGCATCCACGACAGCACGGCCGCGATGATGACCACCGCCGTCGCCACCGACACCGCCAGCCGCGCCACGCCCAGCAGCGCCGCCAGCGGCAGCGCGGCCCAGCCGGAAAGCCCCAGCAACGCCAGCAGCACGGCGTATTGCGCCAGCTTGAGCAGCCACGCCGCCAGCAGGCTGGCCGCGTCCAGCCCGCCGCGCGGCGGGATCAGGCGTTGCAGCGGCAGCACCAGCCAGTCCGACAGCGCCTGCACCAGGCGCCCCACGGGGTTGCCCATGGGCAGGCGCTGCCAGCGCATGTACAGGCGCAGCAGGCAGGCGCCCCCGGTCAGGGTGACCGCCACTTCCAGCAAGAAGGCCAGGATTTGATAGAGCATGGGCGTGCGATGATAGCCGCGCCATCATGACCGATCCCCTGCTCACCCTCAGCTCCCTGCCCCTGTTCCCGCTCGGCACCGTCCTGTTCCCGGGCGGCGTGCTGCCGCTGCGGGTGTTCGAAGTGCGCTACCTCGACATGATCGGCAAGTGCCACCGCGCCGGCGCGCCCTTCGGCGTGGTGGCACTGGCGCAGGGCAGCGAGGTGCGCGTGGCCGGCGCGCCCGACGAGCAGCTGGAGCCCGTGGGCACGCTGGCCCGCGTCACGCACCTGGAGCAGCCGCAGGCCGGCCTGCTGCTGGTGCGGTGCCAGGGCGAGCAGCGCTTTCGCACCGGCCACGCCAGCCGCCTGAAGAACGGCCTGTGGGTGGCCGACGTCACCCTGCTGCCGCACGACCCGGCGGTGGCCGTGCCCCAGCACCTGCGCCACGCCGCGCAGGCCCTGCGGCAGGTGCACGAGAACCTGCGCAGCCGCTCGCCCGCGGCGCCGATCCCGCCCGAGGCCGAGGCGCGCTACGACGACTGCGCCTGGGTCGCCAACCGCTGGTGCGAGCTGCTGCCGCTGCCGGTGGGCATCCGCCACCGCCTGATGGCGCTGGACAACCCGCTGCTGCGGCTGGAGCTGGTGGCGGACCTGCTGGCCAAGACCGGCATCGATTCCGGCACCAATGACAAATGACTTCGCTGCGCTTCAATGACAGATGACTTGTCTGGTTATCTGTCATACCCCGTCGCAGCCGGGTAGTCATTCGTCGTTCTCTCGATCGCTCAGTCAAACAGAACTACGATTTTGATAGCTGCTGGCGCTTGTCAGGCGCGCGCTGGGGCCTTATTGGGGCATCACTCCAACTGGTAGGGTTACTCAGTACCGTTCGTCATCCGCAAGACTAGAATCAACCCAGTTCGCGCCACCCGCGAACCGTGGATACAGCCGCCGCCACATCCATGCCACCCGATGGGTTCCGGGCACGGAGAGGCACAACGTTGGCGGCTGCAAGCTCTGCAAACGCCGGACGGCCCACCAGCCCTAGACCGGGCCCCATTCTCTTTCATAGGAGATTGACGATGCTTGAGCAAGTTCGACGCTATTTTTCCACCATTTTCTTAGGTCTATCATTTTTATGTATAGGCTCAGTACATGCTCAGAGCGACAAGTACCTGAAGGTGAATTTAGATATTTCCGCGCAAATCGTGAATATGAAACACTCAGCCGTGGTCGAGAGCGGAAGAGAGGCAACTATATATAAGAAATTAGATGATGGCTCAACTGCAAAACTAAAATACACCGCAGATAACCGAGGACCTATCGGAAGCTTTAAAGAAACCGTTGGTCTGAAAGGTTCCATCTATATTCCAGATGACGCTACAGATGAATGGAAGTTACTTCGTAACTTCGAGATGGTCGTTGCAAAGGGTGGTTCTGGAATCATGGAATACTCCTCGAAGGAGGCAAATAATCCCGGGCAAATTTCAATTTCTTTTAGTGCGGAAGGTGTGAACGAAGATCAAATAATTTCAAAATATGGGAAAATACCGGAACCACGATCCTGCCCCGGGTTCTCTCCAAATGAAATTCTGTCAGGCTTGAGTACACTCAATAACGTGCCAGGTTGCTGCGATGAATACTGTGGAGACAGATATATATATTGCTGTCAAGTATTCTTTTGTTGCGATGGCAGTGCATCCGTGCCATGCTGTTGCATCACTCCTATGTAAGGATATTTCTTATACGGGCGGCATCTCATCCCTGCAAATGTCAGCTTGGGCTGGGTGCCGCCCACGAACCTCTAGTTTTCTTCTTGGTTGCCGTGAAGATCGGAATGGCGGTCATACCTCAATCGAGTGAAGACTAAGTAGCCACCCCGGCTATGACTCCCCGGGCTGCGGCCGGTACTCCGGCACACGCCGCCGCAACCCCTCGCGCACCGCAGCGGCGCCGGGCGCGGCGCCCAGCGAATCGATCCACGCGGTGATGACCACCGCCGCGTCGGCCGCCGCCCCGGGCACCTTGGCCACGCGCAGCTTGGGGTGCGGCGTGGGCTCGGTGGTCTCGTCGTCGGCCAGCAGTTCCTCATACAGCTTCTCGCCCGGGCGCAGGCCGGTGAAGGCGATGGGCACGTCCTGCTCGGCCTTGCCCGAGAGGCGGATCAGCAGGCGCGCCAGGTCGGCGATCTTCACCGGCTCGCCCATGTCCAGCACGAAGATCTGGCCCGAGCGGCCCATCAGCCCCGCTTGCAGCACCAGTTGCGCCGCCTCCGGGATGGTCATGAAGTAGCGCACGATCTCCGGGTGCGTGACGGTGACCGGCCCGCCCTGCTCGATCTGCGCGCGGAACAGCGGCACCACCGAGCCGCTGGAGCCCAGCACGTTGCCGAAGCGCACCGACACGACCTGCGTGCCCGGGTGCTCCAGCGCCACCGCCTGCACCACCTGCTCGGCCAACCGCTTGCTGGCGCCCATCACGCTGGTGGGGTTCACGGCCTTGTCGGTGGAGACCAGCACGAAGCGCGCCGCGCCCGCCTCGCCCGCCGCGCGCGCGGCGTGCAGCGTGCCCAGCACGTTGGTGCGCAGCGCCTCGATCTCGTTGTGCGCCTCCATCAGCGGCACGTGCTTGTAGGCGGCGGCGTGCAGCACCACGCCGGGCCGGTGCGCGCGCATCAGGGCGCGCAGGCGGTCGGGCTCGCGCACGCTGGCGGTGTAGTAGGCGGCGGGCAGCGCGGGGTGGCTGCGCCGCAGATCCTGCTCCAGCGCGTAGGTGGCGTATTCCGACACATCGACACACACCAGCCGCGCCGGGCCGAAGCGCGCCACCTGGCGGCACAGCTCGGCGCCGATGGAACCGCCCGCGCCCGTCACCAGCACGGTCTGGCCGCGCAGCAGCGCGGAGAGGCCGGCGTCGTCGAGCTGCACCGGCGCGCGGCCCAGCAGGTCTTCCAGCCGCACCTCGCGCGGGGCGGGCGCGGCGCCGGGGCGCAGCAGCTCGTCGGCGGTGGGCAGGGTGAGCAGGTTCAGGCCGGCGCCGGCCCAGCGCAGCATGATCTCGCGCCGCAGCGGCGCGCCGGGGGCGCTGGCCAGCAGCACGGTGCCCACGTGGTGCGCGGCAGCGATGCGGGCCAGCTCATCGGGCGCGCCCAGCACGTGCACGCCTTGCAGCGTGCGACCCTGGTCCGGCGTGTGCGGCGACACCACGCCCGCCACGCGCCAGCCAGCCACGCCCTTGAGCGTGCGCAGCGCCTGGTCGGCCTCCTCCAGCGTGCCGACGATCAAGAGCGGCTGCGGCGGCGCCGCGCCGGGCTGCGCCTGCGCGCGCGTGTGCGCCTGCTCCACCAGCGTGCGCCAGGCGGCGCGCGCGCCGGCCAGCAGCACCAGCACCAGCGGCGCGCTGATGAGGAACACCGAGCGCGGAAAACCCTCGATGCGCAGGCCCATCACCACGGCGGTGGTCAGCACGGCGCCCAGCGCCACGCCGCCCGCCAGTTGCCGCAGGTCGGACAGGCTGACGTAGCGCCACGACTGGCGCGGCACGCGCGCCAACGCCAGGCCGAGCGCCATGCACGACAGCGCGATGGACGTGGTCTGTACCGCGTGCTCGAAGTACGGGTGCGGCAGCCCCAGGTTGAAGCGCAGCCAGAACGCCGCCCACCAGGCCAGCGCGATCAGCGGCAGATCGACCAGCCAGCTCTTGCTGGCCAGGCTGCGGCGCAGGGCGGTCAGCATGCGGGCCTCCGCATGAGGCGGTTTACTACGGTATTCATAGCTGCTGGCGCTTGATGGACGAGCGCTGGAGCCCTATTTTGCTTGTAATTCATGGCCGCCCTGCGATGGCGCGCAGCGTGTCGAGCAGGATGCGCAAATCGCTTGCCACCGAGTGATGCGCCACGTAATCGAGGTAGTGGCGCTGCTTCGCCGGCATGACCTGCTCGACGTAGATGCGCTCGGGATCGTCGGCGGTGGCCAGCAACCGCTCCTCGTCGCGGAACTCGATCGCCGCGCGGTCGGTGATGCCCGGCCGCACGGAGAGGATGCGCCGGCGCGCCTCGTCAGGGTACAGCGCCATGAAGCGCGGCACCTCGGGGCGCGGGCCGACCAGGCTCATGTCGCCCTTCAGCACGTCGATGAGCTGCGGCAGCTCATCCAGCTTGGTGCGGCGCAGCCAGCGGCCGGCGCGGGTCACGCGCGCGTCGCCCGCCGCCGTCACCTGCGGCCCCGCACCGTCCGCGCGCATGGTGCGGAACTTGTGGATGCAGAACGGCCGACCGCCCCGCCCCACGCGCTCCTGCCTGAACAGCGCGGGGCCGGGCGAATCCAGCCGCACCCACAGTGCGATGGCGGCCATCAGCGGCAGCGCCAGCGGCAGCGCGGCCAGCGTGAGGCCGAGGTCCAGCGCGCGCTTGGCGAGGTCTGAACTCATGACGCAGCCCGGTACACGTGCAGATGCACCGCATGCTGGCGAGCCAGCGGCGACAGCAGCCGGTCGGCCAGGTACAGCGCGTCGTCGATGCGCGCGCCCAAGGCGCCCAGGCGCGTGGCGGCCGACGCGACGCCGAGCACGCCGAAGGAAAAGCGCGCCTCGGCCGGCGGAAAGTCCTCGCGCCGGAAGAAGCGCCAGCCGTTGCGCCGCGCGCCCAGGCGCGCCAACAGCGGCTCCAGCGCCGTGCGGCCGTTGTCCAGCGTGACCAGCAGACCGCCGGGGTTCAGGTGCTGCGCGGCGAGGCGCGCCAGCGTGGCATGCACGTCCATCAGCCGCGAGTCGTGCACGCGGTGCACGCCGCCCAGCACGGACTTGAGCACGATCACGTCCCAGCGGCCCTGCGGCGCGCGCACGTCCTGCCGCGTGTACGCGATGCGCGCGGCCTGCGCGGGCGGCAGTAGGCGCGCGTTCAGCGCCTGGATGGCGGGCAGCTGCGCCGCATCGAAGGCCGAGCACTCCACCCGCTCGGTGAAGGCCAGCATCAGCGGCGCCAGCGACGAGCGCGGGCCGGCGCCGATCTCCAGCCCGGTGTTGAAACGCATGCCCGGCCGGCTGCGCACGAACTGCGTCCACGGCCGCGCCCAGGCCCGCGCGCTCCAGCCGAAGCAGGCGGCTGCCGGCGGAACGATCACCGAACGGCGTCCTTCAGCGCCGCGATCACGCGCCCCTGCTCGTCGTCACTCATCGCCGTGAACAGTGGAATGCTGAACATGCGCTGGTACGCGGCTTCGGCGACCGGAAACTGCTCGGGCGTCAGCCCATAGCGATCGCGCCAGTAGGGCTGACGGTGCAGCGGCACGTAGTGCACGCTGGTGCCGATGCCGGCATCCGACAGTGACTGGATCACTTCGTCGCGCGTCACCGTGGCCTCGTCGGACAGGCGCAGCACGAACAGGTGCCAGGCGTGCACCTCGCCAGCGGGCGCGTCGGCAGGCAGTACCAGCGGCAGGTCTTTCAGTTCAGCGAGGTAGCGCGCGGCCAGTTGCTGGCGGCGCTGCAAGAAGGCCGGCAGGCGCGTGAGCTGCACGCGGCCCAGTGCGGCGGCCGGGTCGGTCAGGTTGTATTTGAAGCCGGGTGCGACGATCTCGTAGTACCACGCGGGCGTGCGGCTGGTGAAGCGGTCGAAGGCGTCGCGGCTGATGCCGTGCAGGCGCATCACCTTCATGCGCGCGGCCAGCTGTTCGTCGCGCGTGACCACCATGCCGCCCTCGCCGGTGGTCATGGTCTTGTTGGCGTAGAAGCTGAAGACGGTCGCAGCGCTCGCCAATTGGCCGATAGGCGCTCCTTGATGCGTAGCAGGCAGCGCATGTGCCGCGTCCTCCACCACCTGTACACCGTGGCGGCGGGCGATGGCGAAGATCGCGTCCATGTCGCAGGCCAGGCCGCCGTAGTGCACGGGCAGGATGGCCTTGGTACGCGGCGTGATGGCCGCTTCCATGCGCGCCGGGTCGATATTGAGCGTGACCGGATCGACGTCCACCAGCTTCGCGTCGGCGCTCAGGTAGCGCGCCACTTCCACCGTCGCGGTGAAGGTGAGCGTGGGCGCGATCACCTCGTCGCCCGGCTGGATGCCGATGGCCTCCAGCGCCAGGTGCAGGCCGGCGGTGGCGGAGTTGACGGCGATGGCGTGCAGGTTGCCGCCCAGGTAGTCGGCGAATTCCTGCTCGAAGGCGCGTGTCTCCGGCCCCGTGGTCACCCAGCTGGAGCGCAGCGCGCGCGTGACGGCGGCGATCTCGTCGTCGCCGATGTCGGGGCGGGCGAAGGGGATGAAAGCAGGGGAGGTGTCAGTCATGTCAGCGGGTGATTTTCGCCGAGGCCCCTGTGACGCGGCACCCGCGCAGCAGATCCCACAGGCCGCGCCAGGTGCCCAGGCCGTAGCCGAAGTGGTAGGCGGCGATCACGGCCGGCAGGCGGAGCAGCGTGCCGGCGTCGCGTGCCTGCCGGGCCGCCGCGCACGATGCGAAGACCAGGTACAGCGCATACGCCACCAGCAGCGCGACGAATGGAAAAGAAAACAACGGCGCAGCCAGCACCGATAAAGCGCAAGCAGCCACGAAAACCATGGGAACGAGCTGCCGCAGCGAACCCGGCTGCCCATGCTTGCGCATGACGAACGGCCGCCAGTAGCCGTACTGGAACTGCTGGCGGAACAGGGGTGCCAATGCATCGCGCGGGGCGTACCACGAGCGGATGCGTGGGCTCTGCCACACGCGCCTGCCGGCCAGGCGCAGGCGCAGGTTGTGTTCGTCGTCCTGGTTGCGCACCAGGGTCTCGTCGAAGCCACCCAGACGCGCCAGCGTGGCGCGCGGCCATGCGCCCAGGTACACGGTGTCGGCCTCGCCCTCGTAGGCGGCATCGCGCGAGCGCGCGCCACCCACCACCCAGCGGCACTGGAAGGCGGCGGCGATGGCACAGCTCATCGCGCCCTGCCCACGCGCCACCCAGGGACCGCCTACGTTGTCGGCACCGCTACGCGCCAGCGCGTCGATGCATTCGGCTACGTAGTCAGGCGCGAAGCCGGTATGCAGATCCATGCGCACCAGCACCGCGCCGCGTGCGCGCCGCAGGCAGGCGTTGAGGCCGGTGGAGACGATGCGGCCCGGGTTGTCCACCACCACCAGGCGCTCGTCGCCGGCCGCGCGCGCTTCCAACTGCTCGCGCGTGCCGTCGTCGCTCAGGCCGTCGGCCACCAGCACCTCCATGCGCCAGCCTTCGGGCAGGCGCTGCGCCAGCACGGCGTCGCAAAAGGCATCGACGTAAGCAAGCTCGTTGCGGCAGGGGGCGATCACGCTGACCAGATTTGCCTCGCCCGGCGCGGCCAGCTCGGGCAGGGGCGGGTTCGCCGCATCCTGTGCCAACAGACGGCGGTAGGCGGCGTCCATGGCGTCCATCTGCACACGGCGGTCGCCGTTCCGGGCGATGCGCTCGGCGTTGCGCGCGCCCAGGTCGGCCGCGTGGGCGTCGTCCTGCAACAGGTCCAGCCAGCGCGCGGCGAGCGCGGCCTCGTCTCCCGCCGGCACCAGCGCCTCGGCCGCCAGCCATTCGCGGTTGGCCGGCAGGTCGCTGGCGATCACGGCCAGACCGCAGGCCATGCTTTCCAGCACCGAGACGGAGGTGGCGTCGCTCTCGGGCACGCTGATCGACAGCTTGGCTGCCGCCAGCACGGCGGCCATGCCGGCGTCGTCGAGCCGGCCGTGGAACCGCACTGAATTCTGTAGCGCGAGGTCGGCCACCAGCGTGCGCAGCAGCCCTTCCTGGCTGCCGCCGCCCAGCAGGTGCAGGCGCGCGCCGGGCCGCCGGGCGCGCACCTGGGCGAAGGCGCGCACGATCAGGTCGATGCGGTAATTGGGCTCCCAGCTGCGCAGGCTCACGGCATCAAAGGCGGGCTTGCGCGGCCACGGCGCGGGCGCGAAGCGGCTGCGCTCCACGCCCCAGTGCACGAGCTGCGTCGGCACGCCGGGCGCCAAGGCTTGCGACACGGCCAACAGGTCCTGCGAATCGCCCGTTACGAGCTGCGCGCGGCGCAGCGTCCAGGCCGTCAGCCAGCGCATCAGCGCGCTCCGCCGGGGCGTGACCAGCAGGTCGGTACCCCAGGCTGTCATCACCAGCGGCTGCCGCCCGGCGCGCGCGGCCAGGTAGCCGTAGGAGGTGACGTAATGCGCGTGCACGATGTCCGGTTGCAGCCGCGCCAGCGCGCGCCGCGCCGCGCCAGCGCGCCACAGCCAGTCGCGCGAGCGCCGCACGGGGCTCAGCACGATCTGCTCCGCGCCCTCGATGGGCGCGGGCCGCGCGGTGACCAGCGACACGCGCCAGCCGCGCGCGCGCATCTCGCGCGCCCAGCGCTGCACGTGCACGCTGGTGGCGTCGCCTAGAAGGCAGAGATGGGGAGCCGTCACGAACTCAGACCTTGCCGCCAGTACCAATACGCCTCTTGCAGCTCAGGATGCGCCACCCACCAGCGCTCGTCCACCTCGCGCGTATCGCCGACGACCTGCGCCGGGCTGCCGGCCAGCACGGCGAAGTCCGGAAACTGCCCGCGCACGCGGCTGTGCGCCGCCACCAGCGTGCCGTGGCCCAGCGTGGTGCCGGCCTCTATGGTGCTGTGCGGGCCGATGAAGCAGCGCTCGCCGATGACGATGGGCGCGCGCAGCACGGCCACCTCCAGCTTGGCGCCCGACAGTCCGGCCGCCACCCGCACCGCGCGGTGCGTGCTGTGGCTGACGATGCTGACGAAGTTGGTCACCTGCGTGCCGCGCCCGATGCGCACGCCGGCGCTGGCCTCGATGAAGCAGAAGTGGCCGATGAACACGTCGTCGGCCAACACGAGCGCGCTTTCATGTTCGATGCACACCGTGGGCGACAGCCGCGTGGCCGGCCGCAGCGCGCCACCGCTGGCCTCGCCGAACAGCGTGCGGAAGAACAGCAGCCGCCACAGCCGGCGGCGCAGGCGGTTGAGGGCGGCGCGCAGCGCGGTCATGCGGCGCCCTCCTTCCACGTCGCCAGCCGCCAGAAGTACCAGCCGAAGTACGGCACCATCACCGCCGACACCGCCCAGGCCCCGCCCAACAGCCCGCCTTGCCACAGACCGACGGCCAGCGCCGCGATGAAGGCCACCTGCCCCAGCACCGCCAGCCGGAAGGCCCAGCGCTGCGCGCGCCACGCCATCGTCACCACCGCCAGCGGCGAGGCGACCAGGTGCGCCGCGATGTACGGTGCCAGCGCGCGCGCCAGCTCGCCCGCCTCGCGCCAGGGTGCGCCGAACACGCGCTCGAACAGCCACGGCCCGGCAGCCAGCAGCACCACCATCAACGCTAGCGCAACGCCGCCCAGCAGCGCCATCACCTGCCGCACCAGGCGCCGCCCCTCCTCCGGCCCGGCCGCCGCCAGGCGCGGATACAGCGCCTGCGATACCGCGCTGCCCACCAGCGTGGCCGGCGCCTTCAGGTAGCGCAGCGCCAGCCCCCAGAAGCCCGCCGCCGCCTCGCCCGACCAGGCCACCAGCAGGGCCACGGCCAGCGCGTCCTGCAAAGTGCCCAGAAAGGCGTGCGGCGTGTTGACCCAGGCGAAGTCCCTGTGCCGGCGCGCGGCCTCGCGCACCGCCGCGCGGCCGGTCGCCATCACCGTGCGCCAGCCACCCGCGGGCGCGGGGCGCAGCAGCCACAAGCTGGCGAGCCCCTGCGCCAGCAGCGGCGCCAGCACCAGCGCCCAGGCGTCCTCGCGCCCGGCGGCGGCGCCCTGCCACATCGCCCAGCCCAGCCCCAGTTGCAGCGCCACGCCGCCGCCGTACTGCACCACGCGGCTCGCGGCCAGGGCCTGGAAGCGCTGCGCCCGGTTGGCCCACAGCGTCAGCACCTGCAACACGCCGGCGGCCCCCACGGCCAGCGGCAGCAGCGCGGGCAGCGGCAGCCAGCCGGCGGCGTGCAGCACCCAGGCCAGCGGCACGCTAATCACCACCGCCAGCGCCAGCAGCCGCGCGGACAGCGCCAGCAGCGCTCGCGCCTCGCTTTCATCGCGCGCCAGCGGCAGCGCCTGCTCGTAGCGCAGGCTGGCGGCCACGGCCAGCGCGGCGGCGATGGTGGCGAACTGGGTGAACAGGCCCATGGCCTCGGGCGTGAACAGGCGCGCGATGAACGGCCCCAGCAGCAGCGGCACGAGCTGCGCCAGCGCGCCGCCGGCCAGCAGCGTGAGGGTGGCGCGCGCAAGGGTCAAATGCCACCCCCGTTGCTCCACTCGCTGCGCGATGTTCCGGCACCCCCCCTCAAGGGGGCGCACCCACTGGCCGGGGGATCCCCGGCCACGGGTGCACTGGCATGGCCTGCTTCGCGGCCTTCGGGCTCTTTGGGTTTCATGCGATGCGTATGGCGCGCGAGCGCTGTGACTAACTAAAATGATGGGCTTTGCCATCGACTCGGGGCGCGGGCGAATTATCCCCGCCCCTGCGACACCATGACCCAGCCCCCCGCCCCCGCCGCCCCCGAACAAGACGAGAACAAGCTGATCGCCGAGCGGCGCGACAAGCTCAAGGCCCTGCGCGACGCGCAAGGCCAGGGCGGCGCCATCGCCTTCCCCAACGATTTCAAGCCGAAAGACCGCGCAGCGCCCATCCACCAAGCGCACGGCGCTACTGAAAAAGAAGCATTCGAGGCCGACATCGCCGCCGGCCGCAAGGTCACGGTGAGCGTGGCCGGCCGCATGATGCTCAAGCGCGTGATGGGCAAGGCCAGCTTCGCCACCCTGCAGGACGCCACCGGCCGCCTCCAGGTCTACGTGGTGCAGGGCGACGTGGGCGAGCAGGACTACGCCGCCTTCAAGCACTGGGACCTGGGCGACATCGTGGCCGCCGAGGGCCACCTGTTCAAGACCAAGACGGGCGAGCTGTCGGTGCACGCCACGCGCATCCGCCTGCTGACCAAGAGCCTGCGCCCCCTGCCAGACAAGTTCCACGGCATGCAGGACCAGGAGCAGAAGTACCGCCAGCGCTACGTCGATCTGATCGTGGACGAGGCGGCGCGCGCGCGCTTCGCCGCCCGCAGCGCCACCCTGTCGGCGATGCGCGCCTTCATGACCGGCCACGGCTTCATGGAAGTGGAGACGCCCATGCTCCACCCCATTCCCGGCGGCGCCAACGCCAAGCCCTTCGTCACGCACCACAACGCGCTGGAGCAGCAGATGTTCCTGCGCATCGCGCCCGAGCTGTACCTGAAGCGCCTGATCGTCGGCGGCTTCGAGCGCGTGTTCGAGATCAACCGGAGCTTCCGCAACGAAGGCATCAGCGTGCGGCACAACCCCGAGTTCACGATGATGGAGTTCTACGCCGCGTACTGGAACTACCAGGACCTGATGGACTTCACCGAGGCGCTGCTGCGCGACACGGCGCAGCGCGCGGCCGGCACGCTGCAACTCAGCTACCAGGGCCGCGCCGTGGACCTGAGCCAGCCCTTTAAGCGCCTGACCATCCGCGAGGCGCTGCACGCCCACACCGACATCGGCGCCCACGTGGACGATGCGGCCGAGCTGATCCGCCGCCTGAAGAAACTCGGCCTGAGCGAGGAGAAGGACAAGCTCGGCGCCCGCAGCCTCGCCAGCCTGCAAGTGATGTACTTCGAGGAAGAAGTGGAGCAGCACCTGTGGCAGCCCACCTTCATCATGGAGCACCCGACCGAGATCAGCCCGCTGGCGCGCGCCAACGACGCGCGGCCCGAGGTGACCGAACGCTTCGAGCTCTACATCACCGGCCGCGAGATGGCCAACGGCTTTTCCGAGCTGAACGACGCCGAGGACCAGGCCGCGCGCTTCCAGGCCCAGGCCAGCGCCAAGGACGCGGGCGACGACGAGGCCATGTTCTACGACGCCGACTTCGTGCGCGCGCTCGAATACGGCATGCCGCCCACCGGCGGCTGCGGCGTGGGCATCGACCGGCTGATGATGCTGCTGACCGACAGCCCCAGCATCCGCGACGTCATCCTCTTCCCCGCCCTGCGGCGCGAGGGCTGAGATCGATGAAAGAACGCCTGCGCCTGCACCTGCCGCCGTGGCTGCACGAGTGGCTCGACGTGATCGTGCCGCTGGCGCAGGTGGCCGTCATCCTGCTGCTGGCCTGGCTGCTGCAATGGCTGCTGCGGCGCCTGCTGACGCGCCTGGGCACGCGCTACCAGCTGCCCGACGCCGTGGTCAAGCCGGCGCGCAACCTGCTGCGCTGGCTGATCTACTTCGTCGCGGCGCTGATGGCGCTGGAGCGGCTGGGCGTGTCGTCCGACGTGCTGTGGACCGGCATCACCGGCTTCGTCACCGTGGGCGCGGTGGCCTTCTTCGCCGCCTGGAGCGTGCTGTCCAACCTGTTCTGCGCGCTGCTGATCTTCACCACGCGGCCGTTCCGCGAGGGCGACGTGATCGAGCTGATCGACACCGGCGACAAGCCCGGCATCAAGGGCCGCGTGACCGACATCCGGCTGATCTACACGATCCTGGAAGACCACGACCCCGCCCACCCCGGCGCGCTGCTGCAAGTGCCCAACACGCTGTTCTTCCAGAAGGCGCTGCGGCGCTGGCGCGGGGGCCTGGACACGCGGGTGGCGGCGGCTGGCTGAGAGCCGGTGCGGCTTTGAACGGAATCGGGCGCCAGCGCCCGCCCATCAAGCGCCGGCAGCTATTATTTTTGGAGCTTCAACGACGGGCGTCGTCCTCGGCCGGCACGTCGCGCCAAACCACGTCCTGCACGGCGGCGGGCTCGGCCGCGGTGGCCTGGGTGGCATCAGCGCGCGGGGTGGTGCTGTCGGCACCGGGCCGCCGGGGCCAGCGCTGGCGCGCCATCTCGCGGTAGCGGCGCCACAGCAGCGTCACCGTGGCCGGCCGCCCGGTGAAAAGGCTCGACACCAGGCTGGCCACCACCATCACCGCCAGCCAGACCAGCAGGCTGGCCAGGAAGACCAGCCCCATCAGCGCCAGCGCCGCCCACACCAGCCCGCCGAGCAGGCGGGCGAAGAAGCGGTCCAGCGCGCCGCCGGACGCGGGGGGCAGGGATGGGGATGACGTGCCGTTCATGCCCTTTCAGATGGCGCGCGGGCGCCAAAGTTCAAGGGACCAGGGCCAGCGCGTGCAGGTAGGCCGGCGCGCGCATCAGCGCGTCCCAGTCCGGCGCGGGGCCGCGCGGCAGCAGCGCGCGGCGGCGTGCCTCGCTGGCTTCGCTGGGCAGCCAGCGGCCGCCGAGCTGTGCCTGGACCAGGGCGTCGAGGGTGTCGTCGATCACCTCGCCCTGCCCCAGCGACTGGTTGCACAGCAGCGCCAGGTCGCAGCCGGCGTCCAGCGCGGCCAGCACGGCCTCGGCGGGGCTGACGGTGCGGCCCTGGATGTGGCGCGCGGCCTCCATGCTGAGGTCGTCGGTGACGATGGCGCCCGCGAAGCCCAGCCGCCCGCGCAGGATGGCTTGCAGCCAGCGCGCCGAGAAGCCCGCGGGGCGCGCGTCCACGCGCGGATACACCACGTGCGCCGGCATCACGGCGGCGAGCGTGCTGCGCAGCCAGCCGTAGGGCGCGGCGTCGTCTTGCAGGATGGCCTTCAGTGGGCGGGTGTCGCGCGGCAGGTCGGTGTGCGAGTCGGCCGCCACCCAGCCGTGGCCGGGAAAGTGCTTGCCGCAGTGCGCCATGCCGGCGCGCAGCAGGCCGTGCGCCAGGCTCTTGGCCAGTATCGTCACCACGCGCGGGTCGGCGTGGAAGGCGCGGTCGCCGATCACACCGGACGGCCCCCAATCCAGGTCGAGCACGGGGGTGAAGCTGAAGTCCACCCCGCAGGCACGCAACTCCGCGCCCAGCACGTAGCCGCAGGCGCTGGCGGCGTCCTGCGCGCGCATCGCGTCCTGCATCCACAGCTCGCCCAGCGCGCGCATGGGCGGCAGGTGGGTGAAGCCGTCGGTGCGGAAGCGCTGCACGCGGCCGCCTTCGTGGTCCACGCAGACCAGCAGGTCGGGCCGCAGGCGCTTGATCTCGGCGGCAAGGCGCGTGAGCTGCGCGCGGCCCGCCCAGTTGCGCGCGAACAGGATCAGGCCGCCCACCAGCGGGTGCGCCAGACGGCGGCGGTCGTCGTCGGTGAGCGCGGTGCCGGCGATGTCGATGAGGAGCGGGGCGTGCTGCATGGGTGATCTAGATGCTATTTATTCGATAGCTTGCAGCGCTTGATGGATAAGCGCTGGAGGCCGATTTCGTTTATAACTTTTCCACCACGCAGAAGCTGGCGGCGTAGTCGCTTTCGTCCGTCACGCTGATGTGCGCCACCCACTGGCGCGCCTCGAACCAGTCCTTCAGCTCGCCGTGCAGCACGATGAAGGGCTCGCCGCTGGGGCGGTTGGCGACTTCGCACAGCCGCCAGTGCATGGGCAGGCGCATGCCCAGGCCGATGGCCTTGCTGAACGCCTCCTTGGCCGAGAAGCGCGTGGCCAGGTAGCGCAGTCCGCGCTCGGGCCAGCGGCTGCTCCGGCGGCGCCAGGCGGCCAGCTCGGCCTCGGACAGGATCTTCTCGGCGAAACGGTCGCCATGCCGCTCGAAGCTGGCGCGGATGCGGCGCACGTCGCAGATGTCGGTACCGATGCCCTGGATCATGGTTTCAAGCGAAATCGGCCGTCAACGCTTATGCAGCAAGCGTCGGCAGCTATCAAATCAGGAATTATCGAAGGCATCGCCGATGCAGCGCAGGTATGCCTGCACGGTGGCGGCGTAGCCCAGCTCCAGCGCGTCGGCGATCAGCGCGTGGCCGATGGAGACCTCGGCCACGCCGGGCACGGCGCGCAGGAAGGGCGCGAGGTTGCCCTGGTTCAGGTCGTGCCCGGCGTTGACGCCCAGGCCGGCGGCCTGCGCGGCGCGGGCGGCGTCGGCGTAGCGCCGCAGCTGGGCGGCCTCTTCCGGCGTGCCCCAGGCGGCGGCGTAGGGCTCGGTGTACAGCTCGACGCGGTCGGCACCCACGGCGCGTGCCGCGGCCATCTGCTCGGGCTCCGGGTCCATGAACAGGCTCACGCGCACGCCCAGGTCGCGGCACTCGGCGACGAGGGGCCGCAGGCGCTCGGCGTCGTGCGGAAAACGCCAGCCATGGTCGCTGGTGAACTGGTCCTCGCTGTCGGGCACGAAGGTGGCCTGATGCGGGCGCACCTCGCGGATGAAGGCCATCAGGTTCTGCGTCGGGTTGCCCTCGATGTTGTATTCGCGGCCGGGCCAGCGCTTCAGCAGCGCGGCCAACTCGCGCACGTCCTGGGCGCGGATGTGGCGCTCGTCCGGGCGCGGGTGCACGGTGATGCCGTGCGCGCCGGCTTGCAGGCAGATTCCGGCGGCGCGGGTGACGCTGGGGATGCCCAGGTGCCGCGTGTTGCGCACCAGGGCGACCTTGTTGACGTTGACGGAGAGCCGGGTTTTCATAGCGATTGCAGGTCCATCAGGAGCTGGCGCGTGCGCAGCGTGCCGATGCCGCAATGGTAGTGGAGCAGTTCGCGCAGTTGCTGGCGCAGCGCGGCGCGGGCCTCGCCCGGCAGCTGGGACACGGCCCGCAGCGTGGCGCCGAGCGGCGCCTCGTCGGCCAGCGCATCGGCCAATGCCTGCCACTGGGCACCGGCGAGCCAGGCGCCGTCGTCGGCGTGCGCGGCGCGCAGGCCGCCTTCGGCCACCAGGCGGTACGGCTCGCCCGCCGCCAGCGACGCGAAGGTGAGCGTCTGCGCGCGCAGCGCCGGCAGGTGGCCGGCCTCGCGCAGCAGCAGCAGCTCGAACGCGCGCAGGCCGCTGGCGACCACCGCCTCGGACTGGCCCGAGGCCAGCACGTGCACCAGCGCGGCATAGGCGTCGAACAGGCGCGGGTGCGCGTCCTCGCGCGCCAGCAGGCGCATCAGCAGTTCGTTGGCGTAGTAGCCCGAGAGCAGCGCCTCGCCCGTGGGCATGACCAGGCCGCCGCCCCATTCGGCGCTTTTCAGCGTGCGGATCTCGGCGTCGCCGCCCCAGGCCAGCAGCAGCGGCTGCATCGGCAGCAGCACCGGGCGGAAGTTGGACGACGGCCGCTTGGCCCCCTTGGCCACCAGCGCCACGCGGCCGTGCGCGCGCGTGAACGCCTCCACGATGACGCTGGACTCGCTCCAGTCGTAGTGGTGCAGGACGTAGGCGGGTTCGTGAGCGACGCGCCGCATTAACGCCCCCACGCTCCACGGCTTCGCCTGTTGCGCTGCCCCCCGAGGGGGCTTTGGCCGCCTTCGGGCGGCCGGGCGGCGGCCAAGGGCTCCGCTCGTCGCCGGGCCAAGAACACGTTGCTCACTCGTAGCCGAAGCTGCGCACGCGCGCCTCGTCGTCGGCCCAGCCGGAGCGCACCTTGACCCAGAGTTCGAGGAACACCTTGCAGTCCATCAGCTTCTCCAGCTCCTGCCGCGCCTCGGTGCCGATGCGCTTCAGGCGCTCGCCCTTGTCGCCGATGACCATCGCCTTGTGGCCGTCGCGCTCGACCACGATGGTGGCGGCGATGCGCACCAGGCGGCCGTGGGCGCGGCTCTTCTCCTCGTCGAATTTCTCGATGACCACGGTGGAGGTGTAGGGCAGCTCGTCGCCGGTCAGGCGGAACAGCTTCTCGCGCACCACCTCGCCGGCCAGGAACTTCTCGCTGCGGTCGGTCAGCTCGTCCTCGCCGTACCACCAGGGCTGCTCGGGCAGGTAGCGGGCGCAGATGTCCAGCAGGCGCCGCACGTCGCGCGGGTTCTTGGCCGACAGGGGCACGTACTCGGCGAAGGGGTGGCGCTCCTGCATGTCCTTCAGCCAGGGCGCGATCTCGCCGCGGCGGTGCACGGTGTCGAGCTTGTTGGCCACCAGCAGCGCAGGGGTGCCGGCCCGCAGCAGCGACAGCACCTTGGCGTCGCCCAGGGTGAAGTTGCCGGCCTCCACCACGAACAGCACCAGGTCCACGCCGTCGATGGCGCCCAGCACGGTCTTGTTGAGCGACTTGTTCAAAGCCGTGCTGTGCCGCGTCTGGAAGCCCGGCGTGTCGACGAAGACGAACTGCGTGCCGCCGCCCTGCCCGTCCGCCAGCGTGCGCATGCCGGTGATGCGGTGGCGCGTGGTCTGCGCCTTGCGCGAGGTGATGCTGATCTTCTGCCCCACCAGCGCGTTGAGCAGCGTGGACTTGCCCACGTTGGGCCGCCCGACGATGGCGATCAGGCCGCAGCGCTGCGTACCGGGTTTTGAATCAAATGGGCCTTCAGCGCTTGCTGTACCTGCGCTGGCAGCTATGTTTTCAGGAGTATTCATGCTTTCGACGATGACCTCAGCGCCTCCAGCATGGCGGCGGCGGCGGCCTGCTCCGCCGCGCGGCGCGAGGCGCCCTGCCCCAGCGCGCGCAATGCCAGCTGCGCCACGGTGCAGGCCACCTCGAAGGTCTGGCGGTGCGCCGCGCCCAGCACCTGGACGACGTCGTACTGGGGCAGCGGCATCTTGCGGCCTTGCAGCCATTCCTGCAAGGCGGTCTTGGCGTCCTTGGCCGCCGCCGACATGGCAGGCGAGATCTGGATGCGGTCGAACAGGCGGCGCACCAGCGCGTCGGCGGCGCCGAAGCCACCGTCCAGGTACACCGCGCCGATGACGGCCTCCAGCGCGTCGGCCAGGATCGAGGGGCGGCGCTGGCCGCCGGAGCGCAGTTCGCCCTCGCCCAGCCGCAGCAGGCTGGGCAGGCCGAGGTCCAGCGCCAGGCCGTGCAGGCTGTCCTGCCGCACCAGCTGGGCGCGCACGCGCGACAGGTCGCCCTCGGGCAGCTCGCCCAGGGCCTCGAACAGCATGTGGGCCACCGCCAGGTTGAGCACGGAGTCGCCCAGGAACTCCAGCCGCTCGTTGTGGTCGGCCGAGTGGCTGCGGTGCGTCAGCGCCTGCGCCAGCAGCCGGAGGTCGTTGAAGGCGTAGTGCAGCCGCGACTGCAGGTCTTCGAGCGGGGCCGCCGGCACCACCTCAGCGGTAGCCCTCCGCGGAGGAGCCGCGGTACTTGATCAGCAGGTAGGCCGGGCCGAACAGGGGGATTTCCTTGTCGTAGGCGAAGCTCACCACCACCTTGTCGCCGTCCTTGGTGACCTCCAGGTCCTTGCCGCTGATGGAGTCGATGTAGTCCACCGACGCCGTGCGGTCGAACGCGGCGCGAACGGCCGGCACGGTGCCGCCCTCGGCCGCGGCCTTCTTGACCGCCTTCTGGATCGTCATGTATTCGCTCGCGGTCGGCACCACCCGGGCGCCCACGATGCCGAGCAGGGCCAGCACCACGCCCAGAAACAGCAGCCCCAGGAACGAGATCCCGCGCTGGGAATTGCGACGCTTGATGTTCATCACTTGCCTACCCTCGATTGACTTGAAATCAGTTGAACGAGCCGATGCGCTTGAGATCGCCGAAGTTCATCCACACGAAGAACGCCTTGCCGACGACGTTGGCGTCGGGCACGAAGCCCCAGTAGCGCGAATCGAGCGAATTGTCGCGGTTGTCGCCCATCATGAAGTAGTGCCCTTCGGGCACCTTGCAGGTGACGCCCTCGACGCTGTAGCGGCAATTCTCTTTGTATTTGAACTCGTCGGCCGCGGCGATGAAGGCCGGCCGCCGCTCGTCGATGATGATCCGGTGTTTTTTCACGCCCAGGTCTTCGTCGAACTGCTTGAAATAATCCATGGCCGACTCGTCGAAGAAGTCCGACACCGCCGTCTGCGGCGCCGGCTGGCCGTTGATGGTGAGTTTCTTGTTCAGGTAGGCCACCTCGTCACCCGGCAGGCCGACCACGCGCTTGATGTAGTCCAGGCTGGGCCTGGGCGGGTAGCGGAACACCACCACGTCGCCGCGTTGCAGGGGGTTGCCCGCCGTCAGCCGCGTGTTGACGACCGGCAGTTTCAGGCCGTAGGTGAACTTGTTGACCAGGATCAGGTCGCCCACCAGCAGGGTCGGAATCATCGAGCCGGAGGGAATCTTGAACGGCTCGAACACGAAGGAGCGCAGCAGGAACACGATCAGCACGACCGGGAACAGCCCCGCCGTCCAGTCCAGCCACCAGGGCTGCGCCAGGTGCCGCTGGCGCGCCGCGTCCTCGAAGCTGGTATCGACCTGCTCGATACCCTGGCGGGCCAGTTCCTCGCGCCGCGCGCGCGCCTCGGCGGCGGCCTGCTCGGCGGCGCGGCGGCGGCGCGGCAGGAACACGAAGCGCTCGGCCAGCCAGTAGACCCCCGTCACGACGGTGGCCAGAAAGAGCAGCAGGGCGAAATTGCCCTCGATGGCACCGAAGTACCAGGCGGCGCCGTAGCCGACAAAAGCGGCCAGAACGATCGATGTGAGGATCGGCATCATTCCTCCACCTGCAGGATGGCCAGGAACGCCTCCTGCGGCACCTCCACCGAACCGATTTGCTTCATGCGCTTCTTGCCTGCCTTCTGCTTTTCCAATAGCTTGCGTTTGCGGGTGATGTCGCCCCCGTAGCATTTTGCCAGCACGTTCTTGCGCAGCGCCTTGATGTTCTCGCGCGCGATGATGTTGGCGCCGATGGCCGCCTGGATGGCGACGTCGAACTGCTGGCGGCTGATGATCTCGCGCATCTTGGCCGCCACCGCGCGGCCACGGTATTGCGACTGGCTGCGGTGCACGATGATCGACAGCGCATCGACCTTCTCGCCGTTGAGCAGGATGTCCACCTTCACCACGTCGGACGGCCGGTATTCCTTGAACGTGTAGTCCATCGACGCGTAGCCGCGCGAGACGGACTTGAGCTTGTCGAAGAAGTCCAGCACGATCTCGCCCAGCGGCAGGTCGTAGGTCAGCATCACCTGGCGGCCGTGGTAGGCCATGTTGAGCTGCACGCCGCGCTTCTGGTTGGCCAGCGTCATCACCGGGCCCACGTAGTCCTGCGGCATGTACAGGTGCACGGTGACGATGGGCTCGCGGATCTCCTGGATGCGGCCCTGCTCGGGCATCTTGGACGGGTTCTCGACCATGATGACCTCGCCGTCGGCCTTCTCGACCTGGTAGACCACGCTGGGCGCGGTGGTGATCAGGTCCTGGTCGAACTCGCGCTCCAGCCGCTCCTGCACGATCTCCATGTGCAGCAGGCCCAGGAAGCCGCAGCGGAAGCCGAAGCCCAGCGCCTGCGACACCTCGGGCTCGAAGTGCAGCGAGGCGTCGTTGAGCTGGAGCTTCTCCAGGCTGTCGCGGAGCTGGTCGTACTGGTTGGCCTCGGTCGGGTACAGGCCCGCGAACACCTGCGGCTGGATCTCCTTGAAGCCCGGCAGCGGCTTGTCGGCCGGGCCCAGGTTGTTGGGCAGCTTCTTCTCCAGCGTGACGGTGTCGCCCACCTTGGCGGCCTTCAGTTCCTTGATGCCGGCGATGATGTAGCCCACCTCGCCCGCCGAAAGCAGCTCGCGCGACTGCTGCGCCGGCGTGAACACACCCAGGTTGCCGGCCTCGTAGGCGGCGCCGGTGGCCATCAGCTTGATGCGCTCGCCCTTCTGCAGGCGGCCATCGACCACGCGCACCAGCATCACCACGCCCACGTAGCTGTCGAACCAGCTGTCGATGATCATGGCGCGCAGCGGGGCATTCGCCTGGCCGCGCGGCGCCGGCACCTTGGCGACGATCTGCTCCAGCACGTCGTCGATGCCCATGCCGGTCTTGGCCGAGATGGCGATGGCCTCGCCGGCGTCGATGCCGATCACGTCCTCGATCTCGGCCTTGGCGTTGTCGGGGTCGGCCTGCGGCAGATCCATCTTGTTGAGCACCGGCAGCACCTCGACGCCCAGGTCGAGCGCGGTATAGCAGTTGGCCACCGTCTGCGCCTCGACACCCTGCGACGCATCGACGACCAGCAGCGCGCCCTCGCAGGCCGAGAGCGAGCGCGAGACCTCGTAGGAAAAATCCACGTGCCCCGGCGTGTCGATCAGATTGAGGTTGTAGACGCGGCCATCGCGCGCCTTGTAGTGCAGCGCGGCGGTCTGCGCCTTTATGGTTATCCCCCGCTCTTTCTCGATGTCCATCGAGTCGAGCACCTGCGCCTGCATCTCGCGCTCGGCCAGGCCGCCGCAACGCTGGATGAGCCGGTCCGCCAGCGTGGATTTGCCGTGATCGATGTGCGCGATGATTGAAAAATTTCTGATGTGATCCATCAAGGAATCCAGGCAACTGATTGTTTTACCGAGGAGCGCACATGAAAAAAGGGCGCGTCGGATTGGTGACGCGCCCTCAACCAACAATCTATGGCAACTGCGATAGTTGGAACTTCATTGTAGGCACAAAGCAGGGGCTTCCGGGCCTGATCGACTGAAATTCCCGCTCGTTGCGACGCGGCAACAGGAAAGTTATCTACAAATTATCAACAGTCTCGCATGAACAACGGCGGGGCAAACTGTGGGTGGACTGTGGACTTCCGGTGGACGGGTGGATTTCATCCCATATCGTGGATTGAATCTGCTTCCATATGGCCGGAAACCCATGGATCATCCCATCGATTCTATCCAAATCGATATTTGAAGCAGCGCCCTGATGCGCCCGGCCTCCGGGTTGACCTCGCCGATCGCCGGCGACCGGGCGTCGCGAAAACCCCCTCAAACCCGAGTACCGTTTGGGGTCTTAAGGGGAGGCAGGCTGTCCTCAGCGCGTCGGGCGAACCAGGACGTACTGCACCAGTTCGCCACGCTGAACCAGCATGTTCACCGGCTTGCTGCGGTCGGCCTTGGCGACGGCGGCCTCGAAATCGCGCGCGCTCGCGATCTCGGTGTTGCCGACCGACAGGATCACGTCGCCCTCGCGCAGGCCGGCGCGCGCGCCGGCCTCGGTGGCGGCCTCGACGTAGACGCCGCGCTTGACCTTGAGCTCCTTCCTGCGCGCTTCGGTCAGGTCGCTCACCGTCAGCCCCAGAGCCTGGCCTGCTGCCGCGGCCTTGGGCTCGCTGCCCGGGCTGGCGGGCTTGCGTGCGGCCTGCTCGGGCTCCAGTTCGGCGATGGTGACGCTCAGGTCGCGGTTCTGGCCGCGGCGGAAGACCGTGATCGCGCTGCGCGTGCCCGGCTTGGTGCTGCCCACCATGCGCGGCAGGTCCGACGCCTTCTCGATGGCGCGGCCTTCGAAGCGCGTGATGATGTCGCCCGCTTCCACGCCCGCCTTCTCGGCTGGCGAGCCGGCCTCGACGCTGCGCACCAGCGCGCCCTGGGTCTTGCCCAGGCCGATCGACTCCGCCACCTCGCGCGTGACCTCGGCGATCGACACGCCGATGCGCCCGCGCGTCACCCGCCCGCTGACGCGCAGTTGCTCGCTGACGCGGATCGCCTCGTCGATGGGGATGGCGAACGAGATGCCCATGAAGCCACCCGAGCGCGAGTAGATCTGGCTGTTGATGCCCACCACCTCGCCGCGCAGGTTGATCAGCGGCCCACCCGAGTTGCCGGGATTCACCGCCACGTCGGTCTGGATGAAGGGCAGGTAGTTGCCGGTGTCGCGTTGCTTGGCGCTGACGATGCCGGCGGTCACGGTGTTCTCCAGGCCGAAGGGTGAGCCGATGGCCATCACCCACTCGCCGACGCGCAGGCGGTTCACGTCGCCGATGCGCACGGCCGGCAGGCCGGTGGCCTCTATCTTGACCACCGCGACGTCGGTGCGGCTGTCCGCGCCCACGATGCGTGCCTTGAACTCACGCTTGTCGGTCAGGGTGACGATCACCTCGTCGGCGCCTTCGACCACGTGCGCATTGGTCATCACGTAGCCGTCGGGCGAAATGACGAAGCCGGAGCCGACGCCGCGCGGCACTTCCTGCTCGGGCTGCTGAGGCCGGGTATTGGGCCGCGGCGTCTGGCGCGGCGTGCCCGGCAGCGGAATGCCGAAGAAACGGCGGAAGAACTCCTGCATCTCCTCGTCCACCGGGCCATTGGCCGCGCCGGCGCGCACCCGCTCCACCGTGCGGATGTTCACCACCGAGGGGCCGACCTGCTCCACCAGGTCGGTGAAGTCGGGCAGCCCGCGCGCCGTGCCGGCGGCGGGCGCGGACTGCGCCTGCGCCGTGGCCGGCAGCGACACCGCGGCGCCCAGCAGCATCGGCGCCGCCAGGGACGCCAGCATCCATGTTCTGAAGCTCATCGTCATGTCACTCAACCTATCAGCAAAAATCCCGTCCCCATCACTGGCGCCGTTCCAGGCTGTCGATGAACACCTGCAGCGTGGAAACCGGCACCTCGCCCACGGCCGTGACCCACCAGTCGGCATCGGACAGGGTCAGGCGCTTCACCAGCGTGTGCGTGGCGCCCAATGTGGCCGTACCTTCGCTCGCGTGGCGCGCGGCGTCGAAGGGCTCCATGAAAAGCGACACCGTGGCCAGGCCGTCCGAGAAGATCCACTGGACGGCGGGCGCCGATGCCGCAGCCGCCGCCCGGTAGCAACTCTGCGGCGAGAAGCCCGGAACCGGCGCCTTCAGGGCCCAGCCCTGGGCCTCGGCGGTGGTGCGCACGCGCTCGGCCTTCTCGACCCGGTAGCCCTGGGTGCTGTTCATCATGCGCCGCAGCGCCGATGCCTTGACGGGCGCGTCGAGCTGAAGCTCCGAGAAGGCCGTCTGCTCCAGCACGCGGCCCGACGAGTCGAGCGTCTGCGTCTTGATCACCAAGCCGGTGCGCTTCTCGCTCCAGATGCGGTAGCCGAAGCGCAGCCGGTCGGTAGGTTTGAACTGCACGATGTCGGCCTCGAAACCAGCGACGCGGCCTTCGCCGATCTGGCGCGCGGCGTAGAAATCGGCGGTCGCCCCCAGGGCGCCGGCGGTGAACAGGTTGGGGAAGACACCGCCGCCCTCGCGCCGCTCGATCCTGATGGTGCGCGCGTCGGGCAGGAAGGTCATCACCGCGTCGTTGCGGCGAAAGGTCGAACGCGGCGCACCCGACAGCGCTTCGACGCGCTCCATCTGCACGTCGCCCTCGCACACGTGCCAGATGCGCGCGCTGGCCATGGCACCGCTCGCCGCCGACACCACGAAGGTGCCCATGTACGAGGGCACGCGCGAAGCCTGCTGCAAGCGCACCAGCCATTCGTCCACGCTGCGCTCCTGCGGCCCCACCGGCGGCGCGCCGAACGCGCCGAGCTGCGCCTGGGCCAGACCCACCGCGCCGCCGGCGCAGCACACCAGGGCCACGCCGCGCAAGCCGCGCAGCCAACGCCCCCACCGGTGCCGCGCGCCCGCCGCCAACCGCGCCGCCGTCAACGCCCAGGCCCCTCGAAGGTGGCGTTGCGCAGGAACCCGGCCGCATTGCCCAGCGCGGAAGCGCCGGCCGCCGCGCGATGCGCGGCCAGCAGTTCGTCCAGCCGCGGGTCGCGCAGCATGACGGGCGGCGACTCGGCCGGCTGTGTCGGCAGCGATGCGGCCGGGGCGGGCATGGCGGCCACCGCCACCACCTGCGCGCCGCCCGCAGCGGGCGCGGCAGGCACCTGCGCCATCCGAGGCCCCGCCGGCGGCGTGCCGACAGTGCCCAGCGCCACCCAGCCCATGGCGGCCACGGCCGCGAACGATGCCAGGCCGGCCACCATCTTCCAGCGGAACACGCCATCGTTGGCGGCCGACTGGTCGGCCTTCCGCACCATGACCGGCGCCGGCCGCGCCTGCGGCCCCAGATGGCGGCAAACGCGTTCAGCCAGGGCCAGGTCGTGGCGGCCATGCGCCAGTTCGGACGAGCGCAGCACGTCCCCCACCAGGTGGTAGAGCAGCCAGCTTTCGCGCGCCTCGGCCGTTTCCATGTCGCGCAGGGCGGCCGACAGTTCGGCGCCGCGCAGTTGCCCGTCCATCAGGGCAGACATCGTTTCGTGGTCCATGCGAGTCTCGATCTGCGTGTTCATGTCGATCACCGTGTTGCCTTGTCCGCCCGCCCCGCTACCAACGCTTGCCCGTCTGGTGGCTCAGCAAGGGCTTGACCTTGGCCGAGATGGCTTCGCGCGCCCGGAAAATCCGGGACCGCACCGTGCCGATGGGGCAATTCATGGCTTCCGCGATCTCTTCGTAGCTGAGGCCCTCGATCTCGCGCAGGGTGACGGCCTGGCGCAGATCGTCGGGCAGAGCCTCCATCGCCGCGTTGACGGCGGCGGCGATCTCGCGGGCCGCCAGTTCCGTCTCCGGCGTCGATTCGGACGTTAGTTCGTTCTCGCGCCGGTAAGTTTCATCGTCGTCGTCGGACGATTGCAGGGCCGCCTCGGTCACGATGGGGTCGCGCTTGAGCTCCATCAGCGACTTCTTGGCCGTGTTGACGGCGATGCGGTAGAGCCAGGTGTAGAACTGCGCGTCGCCCCGGAACTGGTGCAGCGCGCGCCAGGCGCGGATGAAGGTCTCCTGGGCGATGTCCGGCACCAGGTCCACGTCGCGCACCATGCGGCCGATCAGCCGCTCGATGCGGCGCTGGTACTTGATGACCAGCAGTTCGTACGCCCGCTCGTCGCCGGCGGCCGCGCGCTCGACCAGCAGCTGGTCGCTGTCGGCCGGGCTGGCGGTGGTGGCGGGCTGGTCGGGCACGGGAGGGTATAAAAAACGACGCGCCCGAACTCAGGCGCGTTCGTCCGTTGCGGGTTCGGCGGCAACGGACAGGGCTGAGGAATATAGCGCACAGCGCAGCAGGTGCCAGCGCGCCGCATCGTGTGCCGCCTCGGCCCACAGCCAGACGGGGCGGCGCGCGGGCGGCGCTTCGAGGCATAGCAGCATCACGTGCTGGAGATCCATCCGCACATGCAGCCGGGTTGCGTCGTCGGGTTCGGATTCCAGGCCCCAGCGCGCGCCGTCCCAAACCAGGCTGCGCGGTGGCTGGCTGCGCCAGAACATCCAGCAGGCGGCCCCGGAGAAAGCGACCGACGCTATCAATGAAATAGCTGCTGGCGCTTGCTGGATAAGCGCTGGAGCCGAAATCAAGGCATAAAACACGGCCGCCACACCCGCCAGCCACAAACCGGCCAGCAGCCCTGCCAGCCGGAGCGTGCGCCCGACCGGGTAGGTTACCGGGGGAGCGTCGTCGTGCATGCTTGAAATGCAAAACAGGCCGGTCGGAGCCGGCCTGTTCGCGCAGTGATGGCCAGCCTCAAACCCGCTTGAACACCAGCGAGCCGTTGGTGCCGCCGAAGCCGAAGTTGTTCTTCAGCGCGAAGTCGATCTTCATGTCCCGCGCCTGGTTGGCGCAGTAGTCCAGGTCGCACTCCGGATCCTGGTTGACCAGGTTGATCGTGGGCGGCGCCTTCTGCTCGCGCACGGCCAGGATGGTGAACACGCTCTCCACCCCGCCGGCGCCGCCCAGCAGATGGCCGGTCATCGACTTGGTGGAGCTGACCACCGTGGACCTGGCGTGGTCGCCCAGCGCCGCCTTGATGGCGTTCGACTCGTTGATGTCGCCCAGCGGCGTGGAGGTGCCGTGGGCGTTGACGTAGTCGATCTGGTCGGCGTTGACGCCGGCGTCGCGCAGCGCCGACACCATGGCGCGGCGCGGGCCGTCCATGTTGGGCGCGGTCATGTGGCCGGCGTCTGCGCTCATGCCGAAACCGACCAGCTCGGCGTAGATCTTGGCGCCGCGCGCCTTGGCGTACTCGTACTCCTCCAGCACGACGACGCCGGCGCCCTCGCCCAGCACGAAGCCGTCGCGGTCCTTGTCCCAGGGGCGCGAGGCGGCCTTGGGGTCGTCGTTGCGGGTGGACAGCGCGCGCATGGCGGCGAAGCCGCCCACGCCCAGCGGCGACACCGTGGATTCGGTGCCGCCGGCCACCATCACGTCGGCGTCGCCGTACATGATGATGCGCGCCGCCTCGCCGATGGAATGCAGCCCCGAGGTGCAGGCGGTGACGATCGACAGGTTCGGCCCCTTGAAGCCGAACTTGATCGACACGTGCCCCGACGCCAGGTTGACCAGCGAGGCCGGCACGAAGAACGGCGAGATGCGCCGCGCGCCGCGCGCCATCCAGTCGCCGTGCGTCTCCTCGATCATCGGCAGGCCGCCGATGCCCGAGCCGATCAGGCAGCCGATGCGCTCGGCCCGGGCGTCATCCAGCGCCTCGCCCGTGGGCAGGCCGGCATCCACCACCGCCTCGGCGGCGGCCATGATGCCGTAGTGGATGAAGGTGTCCATGGTGCGCGCCTCCTTCGCCGAGATGTACGGCGAGATGTCCAGCCCGCGCACCTCGCCGGCGATGCGGCAGGCGAACTGGCTGGCGTCGAAGCGCGTGATGAGGTCGATGCCCGAGCGGCCCGCCAGTGCGTTGGCCCAGCTCTCCGCCACCGTGTTGCCCACGGGGCTGACGCAACCCAAGCCTGTGACAACTACGCGGCGTCGGGTCATCGTGCGTCAGGCCTTCTTGCTGTTGGCGTAGTCGATGGCGGCCTGGACGGTGGTGATCTTCTCGGCGTCTTCGTCCGGAATCTCGATGCCGAACTCGTCCTCCAGCGCCATCACCAGTTCGACCGTGTCGAGAGAATCGGCGCCCAGGTCGGCCACGAAGGCCTTCTCGTTGGTGACCTGGGATTCTTCCACGCCGAGCTGCTCGGCGATGATTTTCTTGACACGTGCTTCGATATCGCTCATGGGTTCCCTCTGAGGGTAATGAAAAATGGGGATTTTAGCCGCGCTTGAACACACATTCATGCGTGACAAACGGCCGCCGAAGGGTTATAGGCGCTCAGGCCATGTACATGCCGCCGTTGACGTGCAGCTGCTCGCCGGTGACGTAGCCCGCCTCCGGGCTGGCCAGGTAGACGACGGCGTGCGCGATGTCGGCCGGCTGGCCCAGGCGGCCGAGCGGGATCTGGCCGGCCAGCGCCTTCTGCTGCTCGTCGCCCAGGGCGGCGGTCATGTCGGTGGCTATGAAGCCGGGCGCCACGCAGTTGACGGTGATGCCGCGGCTGCCCAGCTCGCGCGCCAGGGCGCGCGTCATGCCAGCCACGCCGGCCTTGGCGGCGGCGTAGTTGGCCTGGCCGGGGTTGCCGGAGGCGCCGACCACGCTGGTGACGCTGACGATGCGGCCGTAGCGCTGCTTCATCATGGGCCGCATGACGGCACGGCTGAGGCGGAACACGGCCTTCAGGTTGGTGTCGAGCACGGCGTCCCAGTCGTCGTCCTTCATGCGCATGGCGAGCTGGTCGCGCGTGATGCCGGCGTTGTTGACCAGGATGTGCAGCGCGCCGTGCTCCTTGACGAGGGATTCCACCAGCGCCTCGGCCGCGGGGCCGTCGGTCACGTCCAGGCGCACGCCGCGGCTGCCTTCGTGCCCGGCCAGCGCGGCGGTGATCCTGCCGGCGCCGTCGTCGGTGGTGGCGGTGCCGATCACCTTGACGCCGCGCTCGGCCAGCGCCAGCGCGATGGCGGCGCCGATGCCGCGCGTGGCACCTGTCACCAGGGCGACCTGCCCCGCGTAAGTCGTTTCAGCCATCGCCTTCAGCCTCCGTTCAGCAGCGTCTTCACCTCGGCCAGCGTGGCCGGATCGACCAGCGCGGCGCCGATCAGCTCCGCGTCGATGCGCTTGGTCATGCCGGCCAGCACCTTGCCGGGGCCGCATTCGACCACGGCGGCGACGCCCATCGCCTTGATCCGGCGCACGCATTCCACCCAGCGCACGGGGCCGAAGGCCTGGCGGTAGAGCGCGTCGCGGATGCGGCCCGGGTCGGACTCGGCGGCGACGTCGATGTTGTTCACCACCGGGATCGCCGGCGCCTTCACGTCCACCAAGGCCAGCGCCGCCTTCAGCCGCTCGGCCGCTGGCTTCATCAGGCTGGAGTGGAACGGCGCCGACACCGGCAGCGGCAGCGCGCGCTTGGCGCCCAGTCCCTTGAGCACCTCGCAGGCCTTCTCGACCGCAGCCTTGCTGCCGGCGATCACCGTCTGCGCCGGGTCGTTGAAGTTGACGGCCTCCACCACTTCAGTGCCATTTTGGCCCATGGTGCCCGTCACGTCTGCGCAGCCAGCTATCACTTTCTGAGCATCGAGGCCCAGGATGGCGGCCATGGCGCCGGTGCCGACGGGCACCGCCTCCTGCATGGCGGCGGCGCGCAGGCGCACCAGCGGCACGGCCTGCGCCAGCGTCAGCGCCTCGGCGGCGACCAGGGCCGAATACTCGCCCAGCGAATGCCCAGCCACCGCGGCGGGCAGCGCCCCGCCCTCGGCGCGCCAGGCGCGCCAGCAGGCCACGCCGGCCACCAGCATCACCGGCTGGGTGTTGGTGGTGAGCGCCAGCGCCTCCTTGGGGCCGGCGGCGATCAGCGCGGCGAGGTCCTCGCCCAGCGCCGCGCTGGCCTCGGCCAACGTCTCGCGCACGGCGGGGTGGTCGCCCCAGGCGTCGAGCATGCCGACGGACTGCGAGCCCTGGCCGGGAAAGACGAATGCAAAGGGTTTCATGGTCAGATCGAGAAATCAGAGCAAAAAACGGCTCCAGCGCCCACCAATCAAGCGCCAGCAGCTACAGAACGAGGAGCACCGCGCCCCAGGTGAAGCCGCCGCCCACGCCTTCGAGCAGCACCGTCTGCCCCGGGCGCACCTGGCCGCTGCGCACGCCGTGGTCCAGCGCCAGCGGGATGGAGGCGGCCGAGGTGTTGCCGTGGTCGTGCACGGTGACCACCACGCGCTCCGGCGGCACGCGCAGCTTGCGCGCGGTGCTCTGCATGATGCGGATGTTGGCCTGGTGCGGAATGAGCCAGTCGATGTCGGCTTCCTGCTTGCCGGCCTTGGCCAGCACGGCGCGCGCGGACTTCTCCAGCACGCCCACGGCCAGCTTGAACACCGCCTGGCCGTCCATCTTGAGCAGCGGATCGCCCAGCACCTGCCCGCCCGAGACGTTGCCGGGCACGCACAGGATGCCGACGTGCCTGCCGTCGGCGTGCAGGTCGGTGGCCAGGATGCCGGGGCGGTCGCTGGCCTCCAGCACCACGGCGCCGGCGCCGTCGCCGAACAGCACGCAGGTGGTGCGGTCCTTGAAGTCGAGGATGCGGCTGAACACCTCGGCGCCGATCACCAGCGCCTTGCGGGCGGTGCCGTTGGCGATCATCGCGTCGGCCACCGCCATGGCGTAGACGAAGCCGCTGCACACCGCCTGCACGTCGAACGCCGGGCAGCCGGCGATGCCGAGTTTGTGCTGCACGATGGCGGCCGTGGAGGGAAACACCATGTCCGGCGTGGACGTGGCGACGATGATCAGGTCGATCTCGCCGGGCTGCGCGCCCGCCGCCTCCAGCGCCGCGCGCGCGGCCGGCACCGCCAGCTCGCTGGCGGGTACGTCGGGGGCGGCGAAGTGGCGCGCCCGGATGCCGGTGCGCTCGACGATCCAGGCGTCGGAGGTCTCGATGCCGCGTGCGGCCAGTTCGGCCACCAGGTCGTCGTTGGTCACGCGGCGCGGCGGCAAATAGCTGCCGGTGCCGGCGATGCGGGAATAGCGTTGTGTCATCTGACGTCTTCTTGCGGAATGGCGCGCGGCGCAACCAATAAAGGGGCCGCGTGCGCGATGCGCGCCTGCACCCGGGCCAGCAGCTGGTTGCTGGCGGCATCATAAGCACGGCGCAGCGCCTGCTCGAAGGCCAGCGCGTCGGCCGAGCCGTGGCTCTTGAACACCAGCCCGCGCAGGCCCAGCAGCGCGGCGCCGTTGTAGCGGCGGTGGTCCATGCGCTTCTTCAGCGCGGTCAGCACCGGGTAGGCGACGGCGCCGGCCAGCTTGGTGGGCAGGCTGCGCGAGAACTCCTCGCGCAGGAACTGCGAGATCATGGTCGCCAGCCCTTCGCTGGTCTTGAGCGCCACGTTGCCGACGAAGCCGTCGCACACCACGATGTCGGCGGCGCCGGTGAAGATGTCGTTGCCCTCGACGTTGCCGACGAAGTTCAGGTCGCCCGCCGAGGCGGCGGCGCGCAGCAGCTCGCCGGCGCGCTTGATCTCCTCGCTGCCCTTGATGGCCTCCTCGCCGATGTTCAGCAGGCCGACCGTGGGCTCGTCGTCGTTCTTCAGCACCGACACCAGGGCCGAGCCCATGACGGCGAACTGCAGCAGGTGCTCGGCCGTGCAGTCCACGTTGGCGCCCAGGTCCAGCACGGTGGTGGCGCCGCCGCGCGCGTTGGGCAACTGGGTGGCGATGGCGGGGCGCTCGATGCCTTCCAGCGTCTTCAGCAGGTAGCGCGCGATCGCCATCAGCGCGCCGGTGTTGCCGGCCGACAGCGCGGCCTGCGCGGCGCCGTCCTTGACCTGCTGGATGGCCACGCGCATGGACGAATCCTTCTTCTTGCGCAGTGCCACCTCGACCGCATCGTCCATGCCGACCACCTCGCTGGCCGGCACCACCCGCGCGCGGGCGTGGCTGAAGGCGGCCAGCGCATCCGGCCGGCCGACCAGCAGCAGTTCGGCGTCGGGATGGGCGTCGAGGAACTGGCGGCAGGCGGGCAGCGTGACCACGGGACCGTGGTCGCCACCCATGCAGTCAACAGCCAGAACGATCATGCAAGCCCCATGAAGGCAGAGAAAAGGCTCGGCCGGGAAGGGCCCGGCCAGAACGGCAAAAGGCCCGAAGCTGCGCGAACGCAGCGCCGGGCCAGTATAGGACGGGCGCCTGGAATGCCAGCGCCGGTGTCAGGCTTCGGCCTTGGCCTTGATGACCTGGCGGCCGCGGTAGAAGCCGTTGGGGCTGATGTGGTGGCGCAGGTGCGTCTCGCCGGTGGTCGGCTCGACGGCGATGCCGGGCGCGCTCAGGGCGTTGTGCGAGCGGTGCATGCCGCGCTTGGACGGCGACTTCTTGTTTTGCTGAACGGCCATGAGGGCTCCTTCGAAATCGGGTTGATGCCCGTCGCCCGAGATCCCATCTCTTTGGCGGCGAACTGGATGAAGCCCGCGATTATAGCCCGCAAACGCGCTTTTCGCCAATCCTGGCAAGCAGTTAGGGGCGCGGCTCAGTCCGGCTTGCGCCCTTTCAGCGCGGCCAGCGCGGCGAAGGGGTTGGGCTTGTCGGCCTCGGCGGCGTCGAACCCCTCATCCTGCGCAGAGAGCTTGACCTCCCCCGGGCAGGTTTCATGGCGTGGCACCAGCGGAAGCGCCATGAGCAGTTCGTCCTCGATCAGCGCGTGCAGGTCCAGCGCCGGGGTCAGCTCCAGCACGTCGTCCTCCGACTCGTCGTCCAGCGCGGCGGCGGCGGCCTCGTCGGGCATGAAGACGAAATGGCGGTCGATGCGCACCGGCACCGTCATTGGCCCCATGCAGCGCTGGCAGGTCAGCGGCAGATCGGCCTCGGCGCGCAGGTGCAGCGCCGGGCGCACGCTGCCATCGGCGGCGGTGCGGTGCTCGCCCAGGGCCTGCCACTTGAGCATCGAATCGGGCTCCAGCGCCCGCAGATCAAGCGCCAAACGCTCGTATTTTTGTAGCGGATCATGGCCTCCGACCGCCGCCTGCGCCTGGGCGAAGGCCGCCACGTCGAGCCGGCCGGGCTGGAAGATCTTGGTCATCGACCCAGTGTAAGAGAATCGCTGCCCATGAACGCCGCGCCGCCCTCCACCGCCCGCCCGCTGGTGCTGGGCTCCACGTCCCGCTACCGGCGCGAGCTGCTGGGCCGCCTGGGCCTGGCCTTCGAGGTCGAGGCCCCTCAGGTGGACGAAACCCCGCAGCCCGGCGAGGCCCCCGCGGCGCTGGCGCGGCGCCTGGCGCTGGCCAAGGCGCGCGAGGTGGCCGCGCGCCGCCCCGAGGCCATCGTCATCGGCTCCGACCAGGTGGCCGACCTGGACGGCGAGCCGATCGGCAAGCCCGGCACGCACGAGCGCGCCGTCGCCCAGCTGCTCCGCATGAGCGGCCGCACGGTCATTTTCCAGACCGCGCTGGCCGTGGTGTGCCAGGCCAGCGGCTTCGAGCAGCAGGATCTGGCACCGGTCGAAGTGCGCTTCCGCGAACTGTCGGACGGCGAGATCGAACGCTACCTGCGCGCCGAGCAGCCCTACGACTGCGCCGGCAGCGCCAAGAGCGAGGGCCTAGGGGTAGCCCTGCTGGACGCCATCGTCAGCGACGACCCGACGGCGCTGGTCGGCCTGCCGCTGATCCGCACCGCGCGCCTGCTGCGCGTCGCCGGGCTGGTGCTGCCGTGAGCGCCGCCCGGCCGCTCCGAAGGCGCGCACACCCGCAGTCCGCAGGACGGAGGGTGAACCGATGAGCACGGGCACGCTGTACCTGGTGCCGACGCCGCTGGACCACGGCTGCGACAGCCAGGCGCCGCTGCCCGACGTGCTGCCCCTGGGCACGCTTCGCATCGCGGCCGGGCTGACGCACTGGATCAGCGAGAACGCCAGATCGACCCGCGCCTTCCTCAAGCGCGTCGATGCCGAGCTGCCGCTGGCGCAGCCGATCCAGGCGCAGCAGGTCACCGAGCTGCCGCGCGCCGTGCACAAGAAGGGCGACCACGCCAGCGGCTTCGATGCGCGCCCGCTGCTGGCGCCGGCGCTGCAAGGGCACGACCTCGGCCTGGTCAGCGAAGCCGGCATGCCCGCCGTGGCCGACCCCGGCAGTTCCGTGGTGCGCGCGGCGCACGCGCTGGGCATCCCGGTGGTGCCGCTGGTCGGCCCCGTCTCCATCCTGCTGGCGCTGGCCGCCAGCGGGCTGAACGGGCAGAGCTTTGCCTTCGTCGGCTACCTGCCGCAGGACGCCGCTGCGCGCACCGCCCGCATTCGCGAACTCGAAGCCCTGGCGCTGCGCACCAGGCAAACGCAGCTATTCATAGAAACGCCCTACCGCAACCAGGCGCTGCTGCAAGCGCTGGCGCACACGCTGGCGCCCACCACCTGGCTGGCTGTCGGCGCCGGCCTGACGCTGCCCGATGCCCGCATCGTCGGCATGCGCGTGTCGGACTGGCGGCGACGCCTGGCCGACGAGCCACCCCAGGCGCGCGCCCTGCCCGCCATCCACGCCATCGGCCCCTAGAACACGACGCCATGAACCAAAGAATCCCGCCACGCCCCATTCTTCCGCCGCGCCGGCCAAGCACGCCGGCCACGCCGCTGGCGCGCGCCGCGCAATGCTTTCAGCAGGGCGACGCGGCGCAGGCCGCTCGGCTGTGCGAGGAGATCGTGCGCAAGGAGCCTGCCGACGCCCGAGCCTGGCAACTGCTGGGCATGGCGCGCATCGTGGGCGAGCAGTTCGCGCCGGCCACCGAGGCGCTGCAACAGGCGCTGGCGCTCGACGGTCGCAATGCGCAGACGCTGTGCCTGCTGGGCACGGCCTATTCCCGGCTGGGCCGCGGCGACGAGGCCATCGCCTGCTTCGACCGTGCGCTGGCCATCGACGTGCGCCAGGCTCCGGTCTGGTACGACCGTGGCAACGTGCTGCACACCCTGGGCCGGCATGCGCAGGCACTCGAAAGCCTGGAACGCGCGCTGATGCTGGCGCCCAACTTCGCCAACGCCTGGCTCAACCGTGGACATGTGCTTGCGCACCTCAAGCAGTCCAAGGAGGCGCAGGCGAGCTACAAAGAGGCACTGGCGAGCTACAGGAAGGCAGTCGAGGCCGATCCCAAGTCGCCCACGGCGTGGTTCACGCTGGGCAAAGCGCTGACGCAGGTGCACCGGCTGCCCGATGCGTTGACCTGCTATGAAAAGGCCGTCGCCCTGGACGACAGGAACGCCGAAGCGTGGATCAGCTACGGCGCGACGCTGCTGAACCTCGGCGGCATCGACGATGCGCTGAAAGCCTTCGACAAGGCCGAGGCGCTGAACCCGAATGCCCCCAGCCTGTGGAGCCACCGAGCCATGGCGCTGCATAAGCAGGGAGGCCGTGCGACCGAGGCCGTCGCGGCGCTGCAAAAGGCACACGCGCTGGCGCCACACTCGGTCAGCATCACGATGGAGCTGATGCACATGCTGCAAAACGCCGCCGACTGGCAACCGCTGCCGCCCCTGCTGGATGCGGTGCGCGACTTCATCCGCGCGGGCGAGGCGGCCTCGCCGTTCGCCATGCTGGCCCACCCCGGCCTGACGGCCGACGACCTGCTCAAAGCCAGCGTCAGGGCGGCAACGCAGCCCGACGACGAAGCAGTGCTCCCGACTCGCCTGGACACCCCGGCGACGCCCGTGGGGCAGCGCCGCCTGCGCATCGGCTACCTGTCGTCCGACCTGCACCAGCACCCGGTCGGCCGACTGATGGCCGGCGCGTTCGGCGCGCACGACAAATCACGCTTCGAAATCTTCGCCTTCTCGACCAACCCGCTTCACAAGGACCAATCGCCGCTGGGCCAGCGTATCCACGGCGCGTTCGACCACTTCATCGACCTGCACACCGGCAGTGACGCCCAGGCGGCCGATCTGATCGCCTGGCACAAGATCGACATCCTGGTCGATCTCAACGGCCCCACGGCCAATGCGCGGCCGGGCATCACGGCACGCCGGCCGGCACCGATCCAGGTGGCTTACCTGGGCCACCCCGGCACCACCGGCATGGGGCAGATGGACTACATCCTGGGCGACCGGTGGGTCACGCCCCCCGGCGCGGCCGCGGAGTTCAGCGAACACATCGTGCGTCTGCCCGAGTGCTTTCAGGCCAACGACAACCTGCGCGAGCCGGTGGACGAGCCGCCACCCCGAACGGAACTGAAGCTGCCCGAACAGGGCTTCGTGTTTTGCTGCTTCAACAACACCTACAAGCTGAACGCGCCCATGTTCGACATCTGGATGCGCGTGCTGCGCCAGATACCCGGCAGCGTGCTGTGGCTGGTGGCCGGCGAGCCGCAGGCCGAGGACAACTTGCGCGCCGAAGCGCGCGCGCGCGGCGTGGACGGCGCGCGCCTGGTGTTCGCCCCGCGCGCCGGCTACGACCTGTACATGGCGCGTTACCGCCAGGCCGACCTGTTCCTCGACACCCTGCCCTTCAACGCCGGCACCACCGCCAGCGATGCGCTGTGGGCCGGCCTGCCGGTGCTGACACAAGTGGGCCACAGCTTCGCCGGCCGCATGGCCGCCAGCCTGCTGGACGCGGTGGGGCTGCCGGAGCTGATCGCGCGCTCAGCGGAGGAATACGAAGCGACGGCGCTGCGCCTGGCGACCGAGCCGGGCCTGCTGGCGGGCCTGCGCGAGCGGCTGGCGGCCAACCTCCAGACCACGCCGCTGTTCGACACCCGGCGCTTCACGCGCCACCTGGAGCGCGCCTACGAGATGGTCTGGACGCGCCACGTCCAGGGCCTGCCGCCGGCCGAGATCGACGTGCCGGCGCTGGAGGCCGCCGTGCCCCTCAGCGCAGCGGCGGCATCGACCTGAGCGCGCTCACCGCGCCTTGTCCCACCGCCGCGCCGAAGCGCTTGGCGAAGCGCTCGGCGATGTTCTCCTTGTTGGTGTAGTCCACCAGCTTCTCGGCCTTGGCCACGTCGCGCGCGACCGAATCGAGGCTGCCGTAGCCGTCGGCCAGGCCGAGCCGGATCGACTGCTCGCCGGTCCAGAACAGGCCGCTGAAGGTCTCGGGCGTCTCCTTCAGGCGATCGCCCCGGCCCTGCTTGACGACGCTGATGAACTGCTGGTGGATCTGGTCCAGCATCTTCTGGGCGTAGCGGCGATGCTCCTCCGTCTGCGGGCTGAACGGATCGAGGAAACCCTTGTTCTGGCCGGCGGTGAGCAGCCGGCGCTCCACCCCCAGCTTGCCCAGCGTATCGACGAAGCCGAAGCCGTCCATCAGCACGCCGATGCTGCCGACGATGCTGGCCTTGTCCACGTAGATCTGGTCGGCGGCCGAGGCGATGTAGTACGCGGCGGAGGCGCAGGTTTCCTCCACCACGGCGTAGATCGGCTTGCCGTGCTTGGCGCGCAGGCGGCGGATCTCGTCGTTGATCAGCCCCGCCTGCACCGGGCTGCCGCCGGGCGAGTTGATGAGCAGCACCAGCGCCTTCGAGCCCGAGTCCTCCAGCGCGCTGCGCAGCGCGGGCAGCACGTATTCGGCGCTGGCCTCGCCCTGGTCGGCGATCTCGCCCTTGATGCTGACCAGGGCGGTGTGCGGCGTGCTGGGCGCGCCGGTGGGCAGCTGGTCGGAGGCCAGCGCCCAGACCAGCGCGCCGAACAGCAGCATCCAGATGACGCTCTTGACGATACGCCAGCGGCGCGCGGCGCGGCGCTCGCGCACATCGGCCAGCAGCAGCTTCTCGATCGCCTCGCGTTCCCAGTGAATCGTCTTGGCGTCCAGGGTGACTTCATTTTCCATAGCTGGCAGTGTCCGTTGGATGAGCGGTAGGGGGCGGATTGTTCACGAATCCCGGCATCCCGGGTTTCAGAATGCAAGCGGCTTGAGCAGGTGCGTGGCGTGCCAATAGACCACGCCGTCCGCCTCGGTCAGCGCGACCTTCACCAGCCCGCCGTTGCAGGGGCCACCCCCGCACTCGCCGGTGTCGGGCGCGTAGGCGGCGCCGTGCGTGGCGCACAGCAGCCAGCGGCCGCTGTCGTCGAAGAAGCGGTCGGGCTGGTAGTCCATCTCCATCGCCACGTGGGTGCAACGGTTGAGGTAGGCGTGCACCTGCCCCCCGAAGCGGATGGCGAAGGCGCGGCAGGTCTGGCCGCCATAGACCACGTCGAAGGGCACGGCCAGGGCGCCTTCCTGCAAGTCGGCGCTGTTGCACAGGGCAATCACCTCCTCGGTCATTGAATCACCTCCGTGCTTCGCGCTGCGGCGCGAGCGCCCCCTTCGGAACGGCCGGGCGGGCGGGCGCTCACGCACTGTCCTCCAGCCAGCGCCGCAACTCGGCCACCGAGTGCGCGACGTGGCGCGGGCGCAGGGCGCCGAACTCGTGCGGCTCGTGCGCGCCGTAGCTCACGCCGACGCTGGCGCAGCCGGCGTTCAGCGCCATCTGCAAGTCGTGCGTGGTGTCGCCGATCATCAGCGTGCGCTCGGGGTCGGCGCCGAACTCACGCATCAGCTCGTGCAGCATGCGCGGGTCGGGCTTGCCGGCAGTCTCGTCGGCGGTGCGCGAGCCGTCGAACACGCCGTGCAACTGGCGCGAGGCCAGCACGTCGTTCAGGCCGCGGCGGCTCTTGCCGGTGGCGACGGCCAGCCAGTGGTGGCGGCCTTTAAGCTCGGCCAGCATCGCCGGCACGCCGTCGAACAGGCTGATGTCGTTCTGGTGCGCCAGGTAATGGTGGCGGTAGCGCGCGGACAGCTCGGGGTGCTTCTCGGGCGGCACGTCGGGCGCGGCGCGCGCCAGCGCCGGCCCCAGCGCCAGGCCGATGACCCAGGCGGCCGATTCGTCGCTGGGCCGGGCGCCACCCACGTCCACCACAGCCTGCTGGATGCTGCGCACGATGATCGCGGTGGAGTCGAACAGCGTGCCGTCCCAGTCGAAGCAGATCAGGTCGAACTGGCGGGGGCGGGTCATGGAGTGTTGATGAAGGAAGTCAGCTCGGGCGGCAGCGGCGCCAGCAGCTCGGCGCGCTCGCCACTGGCCGGGTGCGTGAACTGTAAACGCCAGGCGTGCAGGAACATGCGCTTGAGGCCCTGTTTCTGCAAGGCTTTGTTGCGCTCGAAGTCGCCGTATTTGTCGTCGCCGGCGATCGGGTGGCCCTGCGCCGCCAGATGCACGCGGATCTGGTGCGTGCGGCCGGTCTTGATGGTGACCTCCAGCAGCGTGAAGCCGGGCAGCCGCTCGCGCACCTTGACCAGGGTGATGGCGCGCTGGCCATCCGCATCGTCCTTGCCGACCACCTTCACGCGGCGCTCGCCGTCGGCTTGCAGGTATTTGTGCAGCGGCGCGTCGATCACCTTCAGCCGCTCGGGCCAGTCGCCCAGCACCAGGGCCAGGTAGGTCTTGCCGGTTTCGCGTTCGCGGAACTGGTCCTGCAAGGTCTTCAGCGCGCTGCGCTTGCGGGCCACCAGCAGGATGCCGCTGGTCTCGCGGTCGAGGCGGTGCACCAGCTCCAGAAAGCGGGCCCCACCCGCTTCTCCGTACTGCCGCGCCTGCCGCAACTGCTCGATGACGCCGAAGCTCACGCCCGAGCCGCCGTGCACGGCCACGCCGGCCGGCTTGTCGAGGGCGATGAGGTGCTCGTCCTCCAGCAGCACGGGGAACTCGCGCGCCGGCGCCGGCCGCTCGGCCTTGCGCGCCGCCGCGTCGGACGTGCGCACCGGCGGCACGCGCACCACGTCGCCTTCGGCCAGGCGCGTATCGGCGCCGGCGCGCGCCTTGTTCACGCGCACCTCGCCGCTGCGGATGATGCGGTAGACGTGCGTCTTGGGCACGCCCTTCAGGTGGCGCAGCAGGAAGTTGTCCAGCCGCTGGCCGGCGCCGCCCTCGTCCACGGCGATCCGGCGCACCTCGGGTTTGCCCGTATCCGGAGGAAGGCCGCTCGGGGCCCCTATAATGCGATTCACTGGCACCCGGCCGTAAGTGGTTGAATTTGAATTGGAAGTTGCCGCCCGCAAGACGGGAAGTTTATTCCAAGGCCCCCCACGCCCCGCGCCAGTAACCAAGTCGATGCCCGCGCCAGCGCCGTCCAGGCAGTTGCCCGAACCCCGCAGGCCGGCCGACGCGATGAAACACTGACCACGGAATACCCATGGCTGGCAGGCCGCCCCTGAAGGCAGCGCCTGCGAGCCGGATCGAAGCGAGAACAAGCGATGCCGATGGCACTGGTGATGGCTCTTGGGCGCTGGCTGCGGCTGGCGTTCTTGGAGCTTTTTATGCCGCCAGCGCCCGCCCATCAAGCGCCAGCAGCTACTCTTTTGGTAGCACATGCCGAGCCGGCGCCGCTCGCCCCCATCCACGCGCCCCCGCCTGACCCCGGCCGCTGAACCACCCGTTCAGCAGCCCGCCGAAGCGCGCGCACCGCGCGCTGAAGGCCCGCAGTCAGTCGCACCCGGCAATTCCATCCGTTTCAACGCGCCGTCCGAGGCATCTCCGGGCGTCCTCCGGGCCGCCATTGACTGCTTTTGACAAAGAGGAAGACGCATCATGAAACGGATGCTGATCAACGCCACGCAGGCCGAAGAGCGCCGCCTGGCGATCGTGGACGGACAGAAACTGCTCGATTACGAGATCGAGATCGAAGGGCGCGAGCAGCGCAAGGGCAACATCTACAAGGCCGTGGTGACGCGCGTGGAGCCGTCGCTGGAAGCCTGCTTCGTCGACTACGGCGAAGAGCGCCACGGCTTCCTGCCGTTCAAGGAAATCTCGCGCCAGTACTTCGCCGAGGGCGTCTCGGTCAGCCAGGCGCGCATCAACGACGTCATCAAGGAAGGCCAGTCGCTGCTGGTGCAGGTCGAGAAGGAAGAGCGCGGCAACAAGGGCGCCGCGCTCACCACCTTCGTCAGCCTGGCCGGCCGCTACGTGGTGCTGATGCCCAACAACCCGCGCGGCGGCGGCGTCAGCCGGCGCATCGAGGGCGACGACCGCGCCGAGCTGAAGGAGGCGATGGACCAGCTCGAATACCCCAAGGGCGCCAGCATCATCGCGCGCACCGCCGGCATCGGCCGCACCGCGCCTGAATTGCAGTGGGACCTGAACTACCTGCTGAAGCTGTGGGACGCCATCGACGGCGCCGCCAAGGCCGGCAAGGGCGCCTTCCTGATCTACCAGGAAAGCAACCTGGTGATCCGCGCCATCCGCGACTACTTCAACGCCGACATCGGCGACATCCTGATCGACACCGACGACATCTTCGAGCAGGCCCACCAGTTCATGAGCCACGTGATGCCCGAGCAGGCGCATCGCGTCAAGCGCTACCGCGACAACGCGCCGCTGTTCAGCCGCTTCCAGATCGAGCACCAGATCGAGTCGGCCTACAGCCGCACCGTCACCCTGCCCTCCGGCGGCGCCATCGTCATCGACCACACCGAGGCGCTGGTGTCCATCGACGTCAACTCCGCGCGCGCCATCAAGGGCGGCGACATCGAGGAGACCGCCACCCGCACCAACCTGGAAGCCGCCGACGAAGTGGCGCGCCAGATGCGCCTGCGCGACCTGGGCGGCCTGGTGGTGATCGACTTCATCGACATGGAGGAGAGCAAGAACCGCCGCGAGGTCGAGAACCGCCTGCGCGACGCGCTGCGCCAGGACCGCGCGCGCGTGCAGTTCGGCACCATCAGCAAGTTCGGCCTGCTGGAGATGAGCCGCCAGCGCCTGAAGCCCGCCCTCTCCGAAGGCGCCTCCATCCCCTGCCCGCGCTGCGGCGGCTCCGGCCACGTGCGCGACACCGAATCGTCGGCGCTGCAGATCCTGCGCATCATTCAAGAAGAATCGATGAAGGACAACACCGCCGCCGTCAACGTGCAGGTGCCGGTGGAAGTGGCCAGCTTCCTGCTGAACGAGAAGCGCCCCGAGATCGCCAAGATCGAGCTCAAGCAGCGCGTCAACGTCACCCTGGTGCCCAACAAGACGCTGGAAACACCCCACTACAAGCTGGAGCGCCTGAAGCACGACGACCCGCGCCTGGACGACCTCGACTCCAGCTACAAGCTGGCCGAGGAGTTCGAAGACCCCACCACCGTCACCCGCCGCAGCCAGGAGCCGACCAACCGCCAGCAGCCCGTCATCAAGGGCGTGCTGCGCGACACCCCGGCGCCGCAGCCCGAGGCGCGGCCCGAGGTGGCGGAACCCGCGCCCACGCCCGCCGCGCCCGCGCCCAGCGCGCCCGCCAGCTTCACCCCTGCGGCCACACCGGCGACCGGCGGCCTGATGGGCTGGCTGAAGGGCCTGTTCGGCGCCGCGCCGCCGCCCGCGCCGGTGCCCGCGCCCGCCGCGCAGCCCGCCACCGAGGAGAAGAAGGAAGCCCGCGGCGGGCGCGATGGCGAACGCCGCGGCAACCGTGGCGGACGCAGCGGCCGGGGTGGCCGTGGCGAGGGCCGTGGCGAGGGTCGTGGTGAAGGTCGTGGTGAGGGCCGCGCCGAAGGCCAGGGCAGCAGCCGCGACGGCCAGCCGCGCGACGCTGGTCCGCGCGACGCCAACCGCCGCAACGGTGAACGCGGTGAACGCAACGGCCCGCAGCGCGAGCGCCGGGAAGCCCCCGTGGCCGAACAAGCGGCGAACGTGGCTGACGCCATCGCGGCCGAACCCGGCAGCGACGCCGCCAATGCGCGCCCACCACGCGGCGAGCGCGGCGAAGGCCGCCGGGGCCGTGGCGAAGGCCGCCGCGAGCGCGGCGAGCGCCCGGCCGAGCCGCGCGATGAAGCGGCCCTGCCCCAGGACGGCGCCGCACCCAGCGCAACCGAAGCGCCTGCCGAAATCGCCGCCAGCGAAGAGCGCCGCGAGCGCCGCCCGCGCGAGCGTGGCGGCCGCGAACGCCGTGAGCGCGGCGGCGAGCGCCAGGGCGAAGCGCGCGAGCCGCACACCAGCGCCGAACCGGTGGAATCGCACGCCGACGCCAGCGACGGCAGCGCCCCGCGCTCGTACTTCGCGCGCCGCATCGATGCCGATGCGCCCGCGGCACCCGTGGACATGACGAATGAGGCATCAAATATGCCCGCAGCGCCCGTCCATCAAGCGCCAGAAGCTACAAATCATGTAGCAGTTGGCACGCCGGTCCAGCCCACGGCAGCGCCGATCGCGGCCGCGCCCGCCGGCCTGCCCAAGGTCGCGCCCTTCAGCCTGCCAGCGGACGAACTGGCACGCATCGCCGACGCCGCCGGCCTGAACTGGGTGAACTCCGACGCCGACAAGGTGGCCGCCGTGCAGGCCGCCATCGCCGCCGAGCCCCAGCCCATCCGCGTGCCGCGCGAGCGCCCACCGGTGGTCGAACTGGACGACGGCCCGCTGGTGCTGGTCGAGACGCGCCAGGACCTGCGCGAAGTGACACTGCCCTTCGAGCAGGCGCAGCGCTGACCTCCGCGCCGCTGCGGCATACAGGGCCGGACGGGTGACCGTCCGGCCTTTTTCATTTCGCCATGACTCCAGTGCCGCATCTCGCTGGACTGCGCCGAAACCTGATACAGCAGATTTATCAATCACTTAGGGACGCTCTTCACGAACGGCTTCGTGCCGTGCTTATGTCTGTTGTGGCTGGTTTCAGCCGCAGTAGGGCGAGCATGATCTGCGGTCCATCACTGCGAGCGCTCGATGTGCCTCGTATCGGGTCTTTTGCAGGCCGTTGCCCTCGACCACGTCATTGACGTTGCCGGCCGTGCCGCGCACCGTGCGCACCAGGCCCGAGTGGGCATCCGCCCCGATGTGTGCCTTCATCCCGAAGTGCCACTGGTTGCCCTTCTTGCTCCGGTGCATCCCGGGGTCTCGAACTGCGTCTTTGTTCTTGGTCGAGTTGGGCGCGGCGATGAGCGTGGCGTCCACCACCATGCCGGCCTTAAGCAGCAGCCCTTGAGCGGTGAGCAGTTCGTTGACACTGGCCAGGAGTTGCTGGGCCAGCCCGTGGCTCTCCAGCAGCCGGCGAAAGCGCAGGATGCTCGAATCGCTGGGCAGAGCTTCTTCCATGGCCGGGGCCGACAGGTTGAACCACTGCTGCATAAAGTGCACGCGCAGCAGCACTTCAACGCCAAAGGCTGCTGGCCGCATAGTCCGGCCTCGGGCGCATACGGTTCGATCAGCGCCACCAGATCAGACCACGGCACCACCCGGTCCGTCGCATCAAGAAACTCGCGCTTGCGCTTGCGCGTGCACCCGGTCGAGTTGGCAAGGCCCAGATTTGTTTGCTTCATGACCGCCTGGGCAGCAAGCGCCGCGCCAACACGGTCAGCACGCCGTAGATGCATTCGTGAAGAGCGTCCCTAACAGCCCAGGCCGCAAACAGCGTGGTCGTGCCATGGTGAATGCAGTCGTGCGTGACGCCCTGGACGCAGCCCCGTGATTTCCCTAGTCCCTTTCTTTGCCCGACGCACTAACATATTTACTTAACATGTTAAGCAATCGGAGGGGGCTCTCGCACGCGCTCATAGAGAGGATGAATCACCTGCTCCCAGCCTCTACGCACGGCGACTACCCGGGCGGAGGCACACCCCTCGGCCCTGCCAGGGTGTTCGGTCACATCGCCGAACGACACGCTTCGACAACCATAAATTCCTGAACTGGAGACAAATGTGAACACACTCAAGTACCGGCGCCTTGCACTCGCCGTATGGATTGCAACTGCCGCTTCGTTTTCGCTCTTGCCGCTTGCCGCGCAAGCGCAAGCCTGGCCGGCCAAGTCCATTCGCCTGGTTGCGCCACAGCTGCCAGGCGGTGCCGTCGATACGCTGGCCCGCATCGTGGCGCAAAAGCTCAGCGAACGGCTGGGGCAGCCGGTTGTCGTGGACAACCGGCCCGGCGCAAACGGCGTCATCGGCACCGGAGAAGTTGCACGCCTTCCTGCCGATGGATACACGCTCTTGATGGCCAGTGACGGCTCGCACGCCATCAATCCGGCGCTGTACAAATCGCTCACGTACGACTCCGTCAAGGACTTCGCGCCGATTGCGATCGTCGGCCGCGTGCCAGCCGTTCTCGTAACCGGAGCGAAGTCGCCATTCAACTCCGTCGACGACGTGGTCGCCGCATCGAAAAAAGGCACCATCACCTACGCCTCGGCGGGGAACGGCTCCACCAACCACTTGATGGCAACCATGGTGCAGTCGCGCACGGGCGCAGACTTCACGCACGTTCCGTACAAGGGGGCCGCGCCCGCCCTGTTGGACGTCGTCGGAGGTCGGATCGAGATCATGTGGGCAAGCATCTCCGCCGTCGCTCCGTTCGTGAAGAGCGGGCAAGTGAAGGCGCTCGCCGTGTCGAGCGGCAAGCGGTCCCCTGCGCTGCCCAATGTGCCGGCACTCGGCGAAAGCAAGCTCTTTCCCGGCTTCGATGCTACCCCGTGGTACGGTTTGCTGGCCCCTGCGGGTACACCTCTGGAAATCGTCAACAGGCTCAACAGCGAGGTTTCAGCCATCCTGGACCTTCCCGACGTCCGCAAGCAGCTTGAAACCTCAGGAGCCTATGTGGACAAGGTCACGCCGGAAGAATTTGCCAAGGTGGTGCGGGATGACCTGGCACGCTGGGCAAAGGTCGTGAAGGAATCTGGCGCCGTAGTCGAATGAGCCTTCCCGAGAAAAACGAATACGACTACATCGTGGTCGGCGCCGGCTCTGCCGGCTGCGCTGTCGCCGCACGCCTGGCGGAGTCAGGCGAACATTCGGTGCTCCTGGTTGAAGCGGGTCCGCGGGACACCAGTCCCTGGATCCATATACCGCTCGGCTATGGAAAGCTCTTCAACAACCCACGGTTCAACTGGATGCTGGAGTCCGAACCGGAGCCGTTCCTGAACGGCCGGCGCACGTTTCAGCCGAGAGGGAAAGTCCTTGGCGGCACGGGTTCGATCAACGGCATGCTGTACATCCGAGGGCAGCGCGAGGACTACGACGCTTGGTCGCAATCCGGTGCCGAGGGATGGTCGTATGCGGATGTCTTGCCGTGGTTCAAAAAATCCGAAGACCAAAGCCGCGGGGCAGACGCCTACCACGGCACCGGCGGGCCGATACGCGTATCCGACCAGCCCCAGAGACATGAGTTGGCCGATGCATTCATTGAAGCCGCGGCGCAACGCGGCCATCCGCGCCGGGAAGATTTCAACGGCGAGCAGCAGGAGGGCGCCGGCTACTTCCAGCTGACGACGCGCAATGGCATGCGCTGCAGCAGCGCCGCCGGTTTCCTGCGCGGCAAGCTCGGGCATTCGAGGCTGGAAGTTGCCGTTGGGGTCAAAGTCACACGGCTGCTGCTTGAAGGCCAATCTGCCGTTGGCGTTTGCCTTCGGAACCACGCCAGGACTTCGAATGTCATGGCGCGCCGCGAAACCATCGTCTGCGCCGGCACTTTCCACAGCCCACAACTGCTTCAGGCTTCAGGCATCGGACCCGCGTCGCTGCTCGAAAAACACGGGATCGGAGTCGTCCTCGACCTTCCTGGGGTGGGGCAAAACCTCCATGACCACTTCCGCACCAACAGCGTCTACGTCTGCAACCAGCCGATCACGCACAACGACACGATGCGTGGCCCCCTCCGAAAGGCCAAAGCGGCCATTCAGTACGCGCTGACCCGAAGGGGGCCGTTGGCAACAGGCCTCTATGCGGGCGGATTTTTCCGATCATCGACCGATCTCGAGCGCCCCGATCTCCAGATCACCATGTGGACGTCCAGCCTCAAACGCCGCGACGCACGCTGCGTCGAGTTGCACGACTTTTCCGGCTTCACGATGAATGCCATCGTTCTTCGGCCGAAAAGCCGCGGGTCGGTGTCGATTGCGTCCGCAGACATCGACGCGCCGCCCATCATTCAGTTCAATTACGCGCATCATGAAGATGACGTCCGTTTGGCGACCCAGGGCGTGAAATTGCTCCGCTCGCTATCGACCGCCCCCGCCCTCGCCCAATTGATCGAACGCGAACACACGCCAGGACCATCGGTTCAAACAGATGCCCAGATCGAGGCCTATGTCCGCGCCAACAGCGGCTCCACCTTTCATGCCGTCGGCACGTGTCGCATGGGCACCGACAGGAACGCGGTGGTGGACGGCAGGCTGCGCGTACGCGGCATTGCGCGGCTGCGCGTCGTGGATGCTTCCGTGTTCCCCACGATTCCGTCCGGCAACACCCATGCGCCGACGATGATGGTGGCGGAGCGAGCCTCACAAATGATTCTCAAGGAGACCCATTCATGAAATCACCCCATGAACTACTCGTGCTCGTGCAGTTCCGATCCGGCACTCAGCCATCGAGCGGCTGGGAAGAGTATCTGGGGAACCTCAAGCGCCTGCCCGGTGCTGTCCGTCTCGTCGAAAACGTCGCGACCGGGGAAGACGTGCCGATGCCGATGCCGCTTGGCCCTCTCGTCTTCGACCGCCTGGTACAGGTTGTCTTCCCGAGCCGGGATGCGCTGCTGGCCGCGCTCCAGCATGACAGCCTGCTCACGCCTGCGTCTTCTTTGGAGGCGGGCCTCAAGTATGCAATCGCGCTTGCGGCCCATCGCAGAGAGGTGATCGTGAAGGACCCGACCATCACGCCGCCCCTCAAACGCATGTCGCTCCTCTTCCCTGATCCCACCAAGACACGCGGAGAGTTCCAGGCCTGGTGGACGGATGTGCACGGACCCAAGGTCGCCAAGCTCGATGCGATGCTGGGTGTCGCGCAGCTTCATGTCATCGCAGAAAGATGCATGTACCTGGCGGAAAACTCGCCGGACATCCGGTTTCCCGACGGGGTGACCGAGCTCTACCTCCAGAGCATCGAGTCCATGTTGGCCACACTCCAGCCGCAGGGCACCGGAATCACGGGACAGGCGGCGCAAATGATCCACCAGCTTAGTCCGCACATCGTGCGCGAAGAGGTGGTGCGACTTCCAGCCGATATGTGATGACACGCTGAGTCTTCGCAATGTCATCCTGCAACTTGTGCAGTTCCACCAAGGTGAAAGTTTGAGTACAAGGCTCCCGCTCGTAACAGCGACATCGGGACGACACATTACACAAATGATTCTCAAGGAGACCCATTCATGAAATCACCCCATGAACTACTCGTGCTCGTGCAGTTCCGATCCGGCACTCAGCCATCGAGCGGCTGGGAAGAGTATCTGGGGAACCTCAAGCGCCTGCCCGGCGCTGTCCGTCTCGTCGAAAACGTCGCGACCGGGGAAGACGTGCCGATGCCGATGCCGCTTGGCCCCCTCGTCTTCGACCGCCTGGTACAGGTTGTCTTCCCGAGCCGGGATGCGCTGCTGGCCGCACTCCAGCATGACAGCCTGCTCACGCCTGCGCCTTCTCTGGAAACTGGCCTCCAATATGCCATCGCACTTGCGACACACCGCAAGGATCTGATAGCGAAGGACGCGGCCATCACGCCGCCTCTCAAACGCATGTCACTCCAATTCCCGGATCCCGCCAAGACGCGCGGAGAGTTCCAGACCTGGTGGACGGATGTGCACGGACCCAAGGTCGCCAAGCTCGATGCGCTGTTGGGTTACTCGCAGATTCATGTCATCGCAGAAAGATGCATGTACCTGGCGGAAAACTCGCCGGACATCCGGTTTCCCGACGGGGTGACCGAGCTCTACCTCCAGAGCATCGAGTCCATGCTGGCCACATTCCAGCCGCAGGGCACCGGGATCACGGGACAGGCGGCACAAATGATCCACCAGCTCAGTCCGCGCATCGTGCGCGAAGAGGTGGTGCAACTTCCAGCCGATGCGTGATGACGCAGGCAAGAGTTTGGTGCCCCGTCTCTTGCCCTTCGGCCGCATCTTCATGTCTGACTGGTTCAAATGAAAAAAAACTCAACTCTGCCCGGGCTGCGCGGCGCCGACCACATCGGGATTACCGTTCCTGATCTGGAAGAAGCCACGAGATTCTTTGTCGATGTTTTAGGTTTTGAACCTTATTTCGATAAAGGACCATTCAGTTCATCGGGAACATGGATGCAGGATGAACTTGATGTGCATCCTCGCGCCGTCATGCGGAAGCTGAGGTTGTTCCGGTGCGGTCATGGCTCGAATATCGAAGTGTTTGAGTACGAGGCTCCAGGTCAACGAACAACCCCTCCCCGCAACAGCGACATCGGTGGGCATCACATTGCATTGTTCGTAGATGACATTGATGCAGCTGTCGAGCATCTGCGATCCCATAACGTAAGAGTCCTCGGTGAGCCCAAACGTGTTCCGCCATCCGACCCTAACGGTGGGATGCGGTGGGTGTATTTCAAGAGTCCCTGGGGCATGCAGTTCGAATTGGTTAGCTATGCCAAGGATGAAAAACCATATGAAAGACATCTGACGCGAAAACTATGGAACCCCTGCCATCCGGCAGATTGACGCTGAATTGAGAGGTCCTGACCAAGAAAGAAGTTACTCGCCGCACTCACGTTAAGAGCCTTGGCGGATGGAAGCCCATGCAGCGAGAAGAGCGCAAATGATGCGGCCTTCTGCAGTATCGACGGATACCGCGCACGCCTCGGTTCGCCACCCATGATTCCGGAACATCACGATAAATACCAGGAGACACTGATGAAGAAGGTCGAATGCCAGGAGACACCGATGAGGGTCAATCGCCGCCGCCTGCTCATTGCCGCAGCGGGTGCATCCGCGTGTGCGTACGCGCAGCCCGCCCTGGCGAGCTATCCCAGCCGTCCGATCAAGCTGGTTGTGCCGTATCCGGCCGGCGGACCAAACGACATCACCGCGCGCCTGATCGCGGAAGGGTTGCGCCGCATGCTGGGACAGCCGGGGATCGTTATCAACCAGCCCGGCGGCGCGGCAACCATAGGCACGCGCACCGTGGCCACGGCCGATCCCGACGGCTACACGTTGCTGTTGGGCAGCAACCAGACACACGGCGCAAACCCGCTGCTGATGAAGAACCCAGGCTACGATGCCTTTCGGGACTTCGTGCCGATCATCGGCATCGCCCGGCTGCAGCACATGCTGGTGGTCCGCAAAGGGCACGCCGCGCGCGACCTGCGCGAGCTGATCGCGCTGGGGCGCCAGGGACGCTTGACCTACGGCTCCTCCGGCAACGGCTCCGGTTCCCATCTGGCCGCCGAGTTGTTCAAGAAGACGACCGGCATCGTCAACGCGGTACACGTACCCTACCGCGGCTCGGCCCAGGTGCTGCCCGATATGCTCGGCGGACGGCTGGACTTCTGGTTCGCGACGCTGCCCGGCGTGCTCAGCCACATCCGAGACGGCAGTCTCGAAGCGTACGCGGTCGCGTCTCATGCACGTTCGCCGGGGCTGCCCCACATCCCGACGCTGGCAGAACAGGGAGTGACGGACTGCGAGGCCGACGCCTGGTCGGGACTGTTCGCGCCGGCGAAGGTCGCGCCCAAGATCGTCCAGCAGCTGGTCGAGACCACGACCGCGACCTTCAAGGATCCGGCGGGCAAGGCACGAATGATCGAGTCGGGGTTCTTGCCGGAGCTGATGCCGCCCGATGCGTTCGCACGCTTCATGCACGACGAGATGGCCCGCTGGGCGGAAGTCATCCGCACCGCCAACATCACCGTGGAGTGAGCTCGTCGGGTCGCCGCCGGCGCGGCATGCCTGCATGAAGCGAACCGGCGGCGACCCGACCAACCCGTCGCGCGTCTACGCTTCGTGGGACGCGTCGCTGAAGCTCTCCGAGCTCTGGCAGCAGATGGCCGGGCTGGGGACGCTCGTGCCGCTCAGGCCCGGCTGCGTATTGTTCCACCAGGGTGCGCACGCACCGTGCTTCTATCGGGTGCGCAGCGGCTTCGTCGACGCATCGGTGGTACGGCGCAACGGCAAGACGCTACTGCTCGAGATCTTCGGACCCGGCGCGATGTTCGGCGAGGGGGCGGCCTTCACCGGCCTGCCGCACACGACCACCGTCACGGCGGTCTCGTACGTGGAGCTGATCCGCTATGAGCCCGAGGAAATCCGCGCCGTCGCGCATCTGCGCCCCGACCTGGCAATCTCGCTGATCGAACTGCTCGGCGTCAAGAACCGCGTGCTAGTCAACAAGCTCACCCGCTTCGCGTCCGGCGACCCTGAGGAACGGCTGGTCGAGCTGCTCGCGCGCATCGCGGCGTCGCAGCGGCACGTGCCGGGCAGCACCACGACGGTGTCGCTGACCCACGAACAGCTCGGCGAGATGGCCGGCCTCAGCCGCGTGACGGTGACTCGCAAGCTGAAGCTGCTCGCCTGCAAGGGGCTGGTCTCCACGCATCCGTCGCACGTCGAGATCATCGACCACGAGGGCCTGATCCGGCTGCTCGGCAGCAAGTAGTCCGCGCACCGGGGTGAGTACACGCGCGATTCCGACGCGTCGAGTATCTGCGGATACCGCGCCACGCGTGCTGCGCTGCTATCCTCGAACAAACTGGTGGCCACTGCGGGAGACGCGATGAATCGGACAGACATGAATTTCGACCTAGAGGGCCGCGTCGCGATCGTGACCGGAGCGGGGCAAGGCAACGGCGCGGCGATCGCCCGCGGCCTCGCCCGGTTCGGCGCGCGGGTCGTCGTCGCCGACATCGATGCCGAGAAGGCCGCCGCGACCGCGCGTGACATCTCAGCCAGCGGCGCCTCTGCCTGGCCGCTGGCGCTGGATGTTCGCGACGCTGCAGCCTGCCGCGACGCGGCGCACCGGGTCGACGAGATCGCCGGGCCTGCCAGCATCGTCGTCAACAACGCCGGCATCCGGCCCTACCATGCGTTCGACGCCGACGACCGCGACCGTCTGTGGCGCGACGCGATGGACGTGAACGTCGAAGGCGTGCGCAACATGAGCCTCGCGTTCCTGCCAGCGCTGCGGGCGACGCGCGGCACGATCATCAACATCACGTCGACGGCGGCGAGCTTCGCGTCGCCGCGCTCGATCGCGTACTCCACCTCGAAATCGGCCGCGCAGATGCTCACCCGCGTGCTCGCGGTCGAACTGGCCGAGCACGGCATCCGCGTCAACGCGATCGCACCCGGCGTGATCGAGACGGCGATGACCGTGCGGTCGCGGCAGGATCCGGTCCGGCGCGAGCAGTTGCTCGCGCGCATCCCGATGAAGCGCTTCGGACAGCCGGAAGAACTCGTCGGACCGGTCGTCCTGCTCGCTTCTCCAATGGCGAGCTTCATGACTGGGTCCGTCATCACGGTGGACGGAGGATTCCTGACCAGTTGAGTTGGGTGTCGAGCCGCCTCGAGCCAGATGCCCCTCCCCCATCCCACCCCGTCCCACACTGCACAACCCACAATCCACGAACGGGAGGCAGCCATGAACCAGAGGCGCCAGCTCATCCAGGAAACAGCCGCGGGCACGCTGCTGGACATTCCCGGCCAGCATCCCGCCACCGCGCTGCTGGAAATGGCGATGCCCGGCGTGCGGCGGCGGCAGGCGGGCTTCGTCTACGACCGCACGCACCGGCAGGTGATGCCGCCGGCCGATCTGCCAGTAGACGGTGTCACCCAACTCTGGCTCGACGACTACACCGCGCTGCGTGCCGCGCTCGTCTCGCAAGCATTCGCACGACGCCGAGAAGCGCTGGCCGCCGTCGATGGGTTTTCGGCAGCCCCGGGCTTGTCACTGGCCGCCATGGGCTTTCCGGCCGGATGGGAAGGCCATCCACTTTGGCGATAGCGGCCGATCCCGCTTGCCTTGGCTTGCCCCGGCAATGGTCATCGCCGGGCCGCCCCAAGATGAAAAAGTCCCCTCGGGGAGCAGCGGACCACGCGCAGCGGGGAAGCGTGGGGGGGGCATGGCAATGGCCCTCAGAACGACTTGAGCCACACCACCGTGCCGATCCCCGCCAGCGTCATCAGCAGCGAGCCGCAGACGTGGATGGCGATGGCCCCGCCGGCCCAGGCGTACTGGCCTCGGTGCAGCAACTCGACCACCTCGGCGGAGAACGTGGAGAAAGTGGACAGCCCGCCGCAGAAGCCCGTGATGACCAACAGCCGCCATTCCGGCGACATGCTGGGCGCCTGGGCGAAGAAAGCCACGGCCACACCGACGATGTAGCCGGCGATCAGGTTGGCCGCCAGCGTACCGAGCGGGAGGGCGGACAGCAAGCCGTTGAGCCTGAGGCCCAAACCCCAGCGCAAAAGCCCGCCGAGCACGGAGCCCGTGGCAATCGCGAGAATTGGTTTCCACACGGTGCATATCCTTGGTCGGCCGTCAGATGATAGGGGACGACCCGCGCGCCCGCATGGCTTGTCCTGCGTCATCACCGGGGCGCTGGTTCTGCGTTAAGCTGCCCCGTGCGGCAGCCGCAAGGGCTTCGCCCCATAGCCACCGGCTAAAAATAGATTAGGCAAAATGAATTGAAAATTCAATAGTTCAAATCTATAATTCATCTCATCGAATCCGTTTCATCAACCTAGGAGAACACACATGTCCCTGATCAACACCAAGGTTCAGCCCTTCAAGACCCAGGCCTTCCACAACGGCAAGTTCGAGGAAGTGACCGAGAAGAACCTGTCCAACGGCAAGACCTGGTCCGTGGTGATCTTCATGCCCGCCGCCTTCACCTTCAACTGCCCGACCGAGATCGAGGACGCGGCCGACAACTACGCCGACTTCCAGAAGGCCAATGCCGAGGTCTTCATCGTCACCACCGACACGCACTTCTCGCACAAGGTGTGGCACGAGACGTCCGACGCCGTCGGCAAGGCCAAGTTCTTCCTGGTGGGCGACCCCACGCACCAGCTGACCCACGCCTTCGGTGTGCACATCCCCGAAGAGGGCCTGGCCCTGCGCGGCACCTTCGTGATCGACCCCAGCGGCACCATCAAGACGATGGAAGTGCACTCCAACGAGATCGCTCGCGACGTGAAGGAAACCGTGCGCAAGCTCAAGGCCGCCCAGTACACCGCCGCCCACCCCGGCGAGGTCTGCCCCGCCAAGTGGAAGGAAGGCGAGAAGACGCTCAAGCCCTCCATCGACCTGGTCGGCAAAATCTAAGCCGCCGCCCTCCCAAGCGATCCCCGGCCGGACGCCGACAGGGCTGACCACAGCCCTGCCGTCCGGCTTTTTTATGAACAAAATCAGGCTCCAGCGCCCGCCAGTCAAGCGCCGGCAGCTATTGAAACAGGAGTAACCGCCATGTTGGACGACGACATCAAGCAGCAACTCGCCGCCTACCTCGAGCGCGTGAAAGAGCCGTTCGAGATGGTGGCTTCGCTGGACGACGGCGACAGCGCGCGCGAGATGCGCGAGTTGCTGAACGAGATCGTGGCCGCGCGCCCCGACAAGATCACGCTGCGCGCGGACGGCAACGACGCGCGCAAGCCCTCCTTCACCCTGGCGCGCCCCGGCGGCGGCACGCAGCTGCGCTTTGCCGCCATCCCGATGGGGCACGAGTTCACCTCGCTCATCCTGGCCCTGCTGTGGACCGGCGGCCACCCGCCCAAGGTGGAGGCCGACACACTGGCGCAGATCGCCGCGCTGGACGCCGACCTCGACTTCGAGGTCTACATGAGCCTGTCGTGCCACAACTGCCCGGACGTGGTGCAGGCGCTCTCGCTCATGGCCGTCTACAACCCGCGCATCAAGGTCACGGTGATCGACGGCGGCCTGTTCCAGAAGGAAATCGAAGAGCGCGAGATCATGGGCGTGCCCACCGTGTACCTGAACGGCGCGTTCTTCGCCAACGGGCGCATGAGCGTGGAGGAAATCCTCCAGAAGGTGGACACCGGCGCCGCCAAGCGCGACGCCGAGAAGCTGAGCGCCAAGGCGCCGTTCGACGTGCTGATCGTCGGCGGCGGCCCGGCCGGCGCGGCGGCGGCCATCTACGCCGCGCGCAAGGGCATCCGCACCGGCGTGGTGGCCGAGCGCTTCGGCGGCCAGGTCAACGACACCATGGAGATCGCCAACTACCCCGGCGTACCCGAGACCGACGGCCCGCACTACGCCGCCGCGCTGGAGCAGCACGTGCGCAACTACGAGGTGGACATCATGAACACCCAGCGCGTGGCCCAGCTGGTGCCGGCCGAGCAGCCGGGCGGCTACGTCACGGTGAAGCTGGACAACGGCGGGCAGCTCAGGAGCCGCACCGTCATCCTCGCCACCGGCGCGCGCTGGCGCAACGTCAACGTGCCCGGCGAGCAGGAATACAAGACCAAGGGCGTGGCCTACTGCCCGCACTGCGACGGCCCGCTGTTCAAAGGCAAGGACGTGGCGGTGATCGGCGGCGGCAACTCCGGCGTCGAGGCGGCGATCGACCTGGCCGGCGTGGTGAACCACGTGGACGTGATCGAGTTCATGCCCGAGCTGAAGGCCGACGGCGTGCTGGTGAAGAAGCTGCACAGCCTGCCCAACGTGGCGGTGCACACCAACAAGCAGACCACCGAGATCCACGGCGAGGACGGCAAGGTCAGCGCCATCGAATTTAAGTGCCGCGAGAGCGGCGAGGCCACGAGGCTCCCGCTGGCCGGCGTGTTCGTGCAGATCGGCCTGGTGCCCAACACCGAATGGCTGGGCGACACGGTGGAGCGCACGCGCTTCGGCGAGATCGTGGTGGACGCGCGCGGCGCCACCGACGTGCCGGGCGTGTTCGCCGCCGGCGACTGCACCACCGTGCCCTACAAGCAGATCGTGGTGGCGGCGGGCAGCGGCTCGACGGCCGCGCTGTCGGCCTTCGACTACCTGATCCGCACGCCGGCGCCGGCCGATGCCGACGCGGCGCAGCCGGAAGCCGTCGCCGCCTGACCGGCACCCCGCCGGCGCACAAAGAAAAAGCCCGCCGGCCGGCGGGCTTTTTCATGGCTCAAGCTGTCAGGCCGGTTGCGGCACCACCCCGGCGGGGGTCCGCTTGCGCGCCACCGCCACCATGATGATGGCCGCCAGGATGTACAGCGAGATGATGAAGAGCAAACTGTACTTGGCTTCGCCGGTCGTGGTCAGGATCCAGGTGCTGATGGACGGCGAGATCGCCGGGCCCAGGTTGCCCAGCGAGCTGATCAGCGCGATGCCGCCAGCCGCCGTTTCCTTGGACAGGTACTCGCTGACGAAGGCGAAGAACAGCGGCGTGGCAGCCGAGGTGCCCACGGTCGCGAGCGAGTACAACGCCAGCGACGGGCCCAGGCTCGGCGCCAGCATGGCGATCAGGCCCAGGCCGGCGACGATGCAGCTGATGGCGAACGCGAAGTGCCAGCGCCGGTCGTTCAGGCGGTCGGAGCTGCGCCCGATCAGCACCATGCCGATGATGCCGCAGACGCTGGCCACGGCCTTCAGCATGCCGATCTGGAACACGTCGGCCACGCCCCAGCTGCGAATCAGCGTCGGCGCCCAGAACAGCAGGGCATACACGGCGGCGCTCATCAGGAAGTAGGTCAACGCCAGGATGAACACCTTCGGGTCCTTCAGCAGCGTTCTCATGGCGCCGTGGCCGTGGCCGCCGGTGGAGGTCTTCTCGCCCTCCACGCGGTCGATGAGGATCTTCTTCTCCTCAGCCGTGAGCCACTTGGCCTCTGCCGGAGAGTCCACCAGCATGAAGAAGACCAGCACCGCGATGATCAGGCAGGGCACGCCGTTGGCGATGAACATCCACTGCCAGCCGTGGTAGCCGAGGAAGCCCTCGCCGTACTTCATCAGGGCGCCGTTCAGCGGGCCGACGAGGACGCCGGCCAGCGCGGTGGCGGTCATGAAGATGGCGATGGCCCGGCCGCGCCGCGCCGTCGGGTACCAGAAGGTGAAGTAGAGGATCACGCCGGGGAAGAAGCCGGCCTCGAACGCGCCCAGCAGGAAGCGCAGCACGTAGAACTGCCAGGGCGCGTTGACCCAGGCCATCGCCGTGGCGCAGGCCCCCCAGCAGATCATGATGCGCAGGATGGTCTTGCGCGCGCCGATCTTCTCGAGCGCCAGATTGCTGGGCACCTCGAACAGGAAGTAGCCGACGAAGAACAGGCCCGCGCCGAGCGCGAACACGGCGTCGCTCAGGTGCAGGTCGGTCTTCATCTGCAACTGCGCGAAGCCGATGTTCACGCGGTCGATGAAGGCGAAAACATAGGCCACCAGCAGCAGGGGCAGGATGTGCCAGTTGACCTTGGAATAAATCTTCTTCTCGGCCTCGGTCTCGATGAGCGGGCCGCCCTTGGGGGCGTGTGCGACTGCCATGAATGTCTCCTGTATTTATTTGCGGCGAATGCGGGTACTGGTACTGTCCGGGGAAGCGCGCCGATCGGGGGTCTTCTCCAGGGGCCGGGGGAAAAAGCCCTTACTTCTTCGGCGGGTAGTCGTAGAAGCCCTGGCCGCTCTTCACGCCCAGCTTGCCCTCGGCGATCATCTTCTTGAGCAGCGTGCGCGGCGCCTCCGGCAAGCCGGGAATCTCGTGCGCGTAATGCTCCTCGATGGAGAGCACCACGTCCAGGCCCACGTTGTCCATGGCGCGGCAGGGGCCGACGCGCGTGCCCATGGCCTGGCGGAAGATGGCGTCGATCACCTGCGGCTTGGCCACGCCCTGCGCGATCACGCAGAGGGCCTCGCGCTTGATGGCGGCCCAGATGCGGTTGTAGATGAAGCCCATGCTCTCGGCTTCCACGATGTAGGGCGTGAGGCCGTAGCCGGGCAGCAGCTTGGCGATCAGCTCGATCACGGCCGGGTCGGTCTTGCCGCAGGACATCAGTTCCACCGGCGTCGCCTGCGGCGGCATCAGGTAGTGCATGTTGAGCAGGCGCGCCGGGTTCTTCACGCTGTCCGAGAAGGCGCTGGTGGGGTAGGACGAGGAGTTGCTGGCCAGGATGGCGTCGGGGTCGGACAACTCGTCGATCTGCTTGAAGATGCTCTTCTTCAGCTCCAGCTTCTCGGGCACGGCCTCGACCACGTGCCAGGCGCCCTTGAGCGCGGCACCCAGGTCGTCGAAGCCCACGATGGTGCCGGCCTTGCCGTCGGGGATGGTTTCCAGCAGCTTGGGCAGTTGCTCCTGCGCGTAGGCGACGCCCGCCTCGCGCACTTCGGCATTGGGGTCGTACAGGCGCACTTCGGCGCCGCGCGTGGCCATCATCAGCGCGATGCGGCGGCCCAGGGTGCCGGCGCCCAGGATGGCGATGGGACGGGTGTCGATGTTTTGGGGCAGTTGGAAGGTCATGGTTCTGTCTCCGCGTTCTTTCGCTTGTTGTTTCGCCGTTCAGGCCCGCAGGTAGGCCATGCCCACCAGACGGCCCTTGGTTTTGTAGATGACCTTGCCCTCGCCCGGGTTGTCCAGGTCCACCACGCGCACGGCGCCGGCCAGCAGCTCGGTGACGAAGGCGCGGCGGCCCGGCAGATCCAGCGCCAGGCCGATGGCCTCCTCCAGGTTCGACAGCAGAATCTCGTGGTCCACCAGCTTGCCGCCCCGCATCTTGGCGCGGTTGAGCGTGTTGCCCTTGGGTGGGTCGCCGCGGTCGGTCCAGTAGAGCGAGTCGGTGGATTCGTCCCACTCCATGTCGATGGGCTCGGGCAGATCGTTCAGCAGGATCTCGATGTCGGTGCGCGCGGCGGGATCGGTTCCGGCGGGCAGTTGCAGCGGCGCGCGGGCGATGCGGCCCTCGTTGCCGTTGGGCTTGCCCTTGAGCGTCCAGTACAGCCAGCCGCCCTTGGCGTCCACCGCCACGCCGACGCAGTGGTTGCGCGCGTCGAGCCGGTCGTCGCCGCTGCCGGTGCGCACCTCGGTGCGCAAATCGGACCCGTCGGGGCGGCAGCTCAGCACGGCCATGCCCTCGCGGTCGCTCCAGTACAGGCGCTGCATCGCGTCGTTGAACACCAGTTGCTTGCCGGTGACGAAGCTGCCCACGGGCACCACCACCTGGCGGTCGGAACCGTCGTAGTTGCAGCGCTCGATGTGGCCTTCGCGCTCCCAGAAGTCCTCGCCGTCGCGCGTGAAGCCCATGAAGGAGTAGAAGATGTGGCGGCCCCCGTGGTCCACGGTGATGCCGTCGGGCATGGATTCGAGGCCTTCCACCAGCATTTGCGGGTCGCTGCCGTCGGTGCCCATGGACAGGATGCGCGACTTCAGGCCCAGGCTGAGGACGATCAGACGATCGGAGGGGTTGCTCACTTTGTTGTCTCCTGTGTTGGTATCCGTAGGAATGGCGGCCAGCCTGCGAGGCTACCGGATTGTGGCCCCGGCTGACAGGGAAATGCGGTCAGATCGCAGGGGAAATTCGGCCAGGCGAGGATGGTCCCAGCTGGCGAGTCATGCACCACTTACTATCATTTAAATAGCTGTCACCGCATGGCCCACAAGCGCTGGAGGCCGATTTTAATCAGAAAACCTCAACCCAGCGCCGCCTGCTTCCATGCCTCGGCCGCGGCTGGCTCGTCGCCGCGCTGCTCGGCCAGGTCGGCCAGCGCCTGCCAGGCGTGGCGGCGCAGGCCGTCGTCGGGCAGCGCGCGCACGGCCTGGGTCAGCAGCAGTTGCGCCCTGCCCCACAGGCCGCGGTGCAGGCAGGCCATGCCGGCCATGTATTGCAGGATGGCGCTGCGCGGGTTGGCCTGGTGGGCGGCTTCGACGCGGGCCAGCCATTCGTGGTCGGCCGAGGCGGCCATGCCGGCTTCGAGCACGCGGGCCAGCCGCACGCGCTCGGCATCGTCGAAGGCGTCGGGCACGGCCAGCATCTGCTCCCACACGGGCCGCAGCCACTGGCGCACCACGGCGTGGTCGCCGCCCAGGGCCAGCATGCGCTGGGCCGCGCGCAGGGCCAGCTCGGGCATGGCGCGCTCGGCCGCGTCGAGCCCGGCCCAGACCTGCTGCAACTGCACCGGGTCGTGCGCGCCCTGGATCAGGTCGGCCGCCAGCCCGCGCACCAGGCTGCGCGCGGCCTCGGGCGAGAAGGCGCGGTGCTTGGCCAGCAGGCGCGCGGTTTCCATCGCCTCGGCCAAACGGCCGGCCTGGCGCGCGGCCTTGAGCTGGATGCGCAGCGCGGCGGTGCGGCGGCGCGCGCCGGTGGGCAGCTCTTCCAGCCGCGCCAGGGCGCCGGCCGGGTCGCGGTCGTTCAGCGCCCAGCGGGCGGCGCGCAGCAGCACGCCTTCGCGCAGCTCGGGCGCGGCGCCGCCGGCTGAGGCGGCGGCCAGCGCCAGGTCGAGGTGCTGGTCGCGCGTGGCCTGGTCTTGCAGCGCGTGGGCGCTTTCGGCCACGGTCAGGTGCGAGAGCACGCGCAGGCCGCCGGCGTGCGGCGGCGATTCGCCGCTTTCGGCCAGCGCCTGCTCGCGCGCCAGCGCGGCCTCGGCGGCCTTGCGCGCGCGCAGGTAGCGCCCGGCGGTGTGCTGCGCGGTGGCGTCGATCAGCAGCGCGTGAGTGGCGCGCTCGCGCTGCTGGGTGCGCCAGCGCCGCGCCTGGCGCGGCAGCTCCAGCAGCGCGCCGAAGGCCCGCAGCGCCAGGTACAGCAGGGTGAAGGCCAGCCCCAGCAGCAGCAGCGCCAGGTTGGCCGACAGGTCGATGCGGTGCGGCGGCCAGAAGACGGTGACGGTGCCTTCGTTGTCGCCGGCGAACAGCGCCAGCGCCACCGCGACGGCGAACAGGCCGACCAGCCACAGCGCGGCGCGCATGGGGCCTACCTGCTCCCCGCTGGCGCGGTGGTGGTGGCGACGGCGGTGGCCAGCGCTGCCAGCGTGGCCTGCACGCGCGGCAGCTCGGCCGCCTTGGTCAGGCCCTGGATCTGCTGCAGCAGCGTGGCGGCGGCCTGGGTGCGGCGCGAGGCGGGGTCGAACCAGGCGCCCAGCGCGCCTTGGGCGGCGGCCAGGTCGGCGCGGGCGGACTCGTACTGGCGCGCCAGCAGGCCCAGGCGCGCGCCCTGCAGGCGCAGCTTGAGGTTCTCGCGCACGAAGAAAGCCTGCTCGGGGCTGAGCATGCTGGCCTCGGGCCGCTCGACGCGGCTGACGCGCAGCAGCTCGTGCGCCTCGCCCAGGAACGCGTGCCACCAGCGGCCCCACCACGATTCGGGCGGCTCGGCGGCGTCGCCGCGCGGCGACGGGTCCTGCGCGGCGTGGCCGACGTCGTTGGCCAGGGGCAGATCGTCCACCTGGCGCAGCAGCTGGTCGATGCGCGCCAGCAGGCCGGCGGTGTCGGGGATGCTGGCGGCCTTGACGCGCTCCAGATCCTTGCCGACGGCGCGTGCCACCGGCGCCAGGCGCGGGTCGGTGCTGCGGGCCAGGCGCCGCTCGGCGGTGCGCAGCGCGGCCAGCAGGGGCTCGACGCTGCCGGTGAGCTGCGTCTGGTCCTGCGCCACGCGCAGCGCGGCCTCCAGCTCGACCGCCAGGTTCTCGTCGCGCACGCGGGCGACGGTCTGCACCAGGTCTTCGAGCTGCGCGCGGTAGGCGCTCATGTCGCCGACACGGCTTTCCAGCACGGCCACCTTGGCGGCGGTGTCGCGCACCGTCTCCTCGGCCTGGCGCGCCAGCGTGCGCGCCTCCACCGACTTGCTGCCGGCGTCGGCGCTCTGGCGCGCCAGCTGCTGCTGCATGCCATCGACCTTCATCCACAGCAGCACGCCGACGGTGATGGCCACGGCGGCCAGCAGCCACGCCGCCACCAGGCCGGGCTGCAGGCCGGCGTGGCGCGCGTGCGGCGCGGGCGTGGGTGCCGGACTCGCCTGCGCGTTCGTCGGCTCGGGATTCATGCGCCGGATTCTATCGACGCCACCACCGCGTCGAGGCTCGGCGGCACGTCGCGCACGCGGCCGAAACCGGCGGCGCGCGCGGCCTCGGCGATGCGCGGGTGCGTGGCCAGCGCGGCGGCGGCCGACCAGTCCTGCGCCGGCAGCGCGGCGCGCAGGTTGGCGATGGCCTCGGAGCTGCTGAACAGCCAGCGGCTGCCGCCCTGCGCCGCGGCTTCGGCCAGCGCGCGCTGCGCGGCGTCCAGCACGGGCGCGCGGCGGCGGTAGGCGACGACCTGATCCACCACGGCGCCGGCGGCGCGCAGCTGCTCGGCCAGCCAGTGGCGGCCGGCGAGGCGGCCCTGGGCATCGCCGCCGCGCACGATCAGCACGCGCAGGCCGGGGCGGATTCTGGTGCTGCACACGGGCCCACAGCGCTTCGGAATCGAACTGCGTGTTGTCCGGTGGCGGCGCGTCGAGGCGCCCGGGCGGCCAGCCGGCCGCCAGCACGGCGCGCGTGGTGCCGGGGCCGGTGGACCATGCTCTTGTATTAATAGCTGTCAGCGCTTGCTGGACGGGCGTTAGAGGCGTTTTTTCCTTAAAAAAACCATGCGCGGCATTGGCGCTGACGAACATCGCCGCGTGGTAGCCGTGCAGCGCTTCGCGCGCGGCGGCCAGCGGGCCGGCGAAGGGCTCCGGCGTGATCTCGATCAGCGGCAGGGCCTGGGCATCGATGCCGCGCGCTCGCAGTTCGTCCACCCAGCGGGCGGCTTCGGCGGCGGGGCGGGTGACGATGAGGCGCGGCAACGGGTGCACGTCAGTTGTCCATAGCGCAGCACGCCACCCGGAGCTGATGAAACAGCACTGCACTCCTCCCTCTCCCCTCGCGGGAAAGGGCCGGGGAGAGGGGGCTGCGATGCTCAAGGCAACGCTGCGCTCCCCCTCTCCCCAACCCCTCTCCCGCAAGGGGAGAGGGGCTCGCGGACCGTGCGAAGGTGGGCTGTTTCATTTCAGCGCGCACCGCGTGCCCGCAACGCCTCGGCCACGCGTTGACCCAGCGCAGCAGCCTGTTCCAGATCACCGACCTGCGCCTCGCCCTGCGCGGTGACCAGGGCCGCGCTGCCTTCCGGGTCACCCCATGCGGCACGCAGGTGCAAGCACCCGCCGTCCAGCGTGGCGTGCGCGGCCAGCGGCATCGAGCAACTGCCGCCCAGGGCGCGACTGACGGCGCGCTCGGCCGCGACGGCCAGCCACGTCGTCTGGTCCGCCAGCGGCGCCAGCGCATCGGCCAGCTCGGGGCGGCCGGCGCGCGTCTCGATGCCGAGCGCGCCCTGCCCGGCGGCGGGCAGCATCTCGTCGGTGGAGAACACGTGGCGGATGCGCTCGGCCAGGCCCAGGCGCTTGAGGCCGGCGGCCGCCAGCACGATGCCGGCGTACCGGCCTTCGTCCAGCTTGCGCAGGCGCGTGTCGAGGTTGCCGCGCAGCGGCTCGATGCGCAGGTCCGGCCGCAGCGCGCGCAGCAGCACGGTGCGCCGCAGGCTGGAGGTGCCGACGACGGCGCCCGGCGGCAGGTCGGCCAGCGTGGCGTGGCGCGGCGACACCCAGGCGTCGCGCGGGTCCTCGCGCTGCATCACGCAGGCCAGCGCGAAGCCGGCGGGCAGCGCCATCGGCACGTCCTTCAGCGAATGCACGGCGATGTCGGCGCGGCCTTCTTCCAGCGCCGTTTCCAGCTCCTTCACGAACAGGCCCTTGCCGCCGACCTTGCTGAGCGTGCGGTCCAGGATCTGGTCGCCGCGCGTGGTCATGCCCAGCAGGGTGACGGCATGGCCGCGTGAGGCCAGCAGGCTCTTGACGTGCTCGGCCTGCCACAGCGCGAGGCGGCTTTCGCGGGTGGCGATGGTGATGGGAAACGGCATGGGCGGGGATGGTAACCGCGCGCTACGCGGCTACTCGCCCAGGGCTTCGCGTACCGCCGCCACCTGCCGGCGCGACACCATCAGCACCTCGTCCACGCCGGCCAGGCGCACGGCCCAGCCTTCGCCCTCCTCGGGGTCGTGGTGGCGCACCAGGGCGCGGATGGCGTGGCGCGCCACCAGCGCGTTGCGGTGGATGCGCAGGAAGCGCGCGGGGTACTTGTCCTCCAGCTGGCTCAGGCTGCCGTCCAGCAGGTGGCTGGCTTCTGCCGTGCGCACGGTGACGTACTTCAGCTCGGCCTTCAGGTACAGCACCTCGGCCAGCGGCACGCGCAGCGTGCGGCCGCGCTCGCTGATGAGCAGCCATTCCTGCGCCGAATCGACCTCCCGCGCAGGCTGGGCGCGCGCCAGCCGCTCCACTTTTTGCAGCGCGGCTTGCAGGCGCTCCAGCCGCACGGGCTTGGTCAGGTAGTCCACCGCCTCGATCTCGAAGGCGTGCACCGCGTGCTCGGCGTGCGCGGTGACGAACACCACCAGCGGCGGCTCGGGCGCGGCGCGCAGCGCGGCGGCCAGTTGCAGGCCGTCGGCGCCGGGCATGTGGATGTCGAGCAGCGCCACGTCGAAGCGCTGGTGCTGCACCAGCGCCAGCGCCTGCGCGGCGCTGCCGGCCTCGGCCGCCGCCAGCGCGGCCGGCGCGCGGCAGTCGGCCAGCAGGGTGCGCAGGCGGGAACGCGCCAGCGGCTCGTCGTCCACGATGAGCACTTGCAGCGTCATGCGGCCGCCTTGGGTGGCATGGGCACCTCGATGCGCGCTTGATACACGTCGCCTTGCAGCGCGGTGCGGAAGCTCCCCTCCAGGTCGTGCAGCAGGCGCAGGCGGCCGTGCACGTTGTCCAGCGCGATGCCGTGGCCGGCGTCGCCCTGCCCGGCCGGCACGGTGTTGGTGACCTTGACCAGCGCCATCTGCCCGCGCAGCTGGGTGGAGATGCGCAACTGCGCGCCGTGGGGGCTGGGCTCGACGCCGTGCTTGACGGCGTTCTCCACCAGCGGCTGCAGGATGAGCGGCGGCAGGCGCGCGGCGTGCACGCGCTCGTCCAGCGCCCACTCCACGCGCAGCCGCCTGCCGAAGCGCACCTGCTCGATGGCCAGGTAGCGCCGCGCCAGCTCGATCTCCTGGCCGACGGTGGAGCTGCCCTCGTGCTCGGCCAGCGCGTGGCGGAACAGGTCGGACAGGTCTTCCAGCACCGCCTCGGCCCGGGCCGGGTCGTCGCGCACCAGCGCGATGGCGCTGTTGAGTGTGTTGAACAGGAAGTGCGGCCGGATGCGCGCCTGCAACTCGGCCAGCCGCGCCGCCGTGGCCGCCGGCGTGCTGCCCCGCGCCCGCCACAGCAGGCCCGCCACCAGCCCGGCGGCCAGCAGCGCGCCGGCGCAGGCGCTGGCCAGCCAGGGCGCCGGGCTGGCGAAGCCCAGCGCGGCCAGCATGCCGCAGGCCGCCAGCCCCGCCAGTGCGCCCAGGGCCACGCCCACCGCCACCTGCGCCGCCCAGGGCAGGCGCGCCAGCGGCGCCTTCATCCCGCACGCCGCCACCAGCCACAGCAGCGTGGCCGGCAGCGCGCCGCCAGTGACCAGCGCCACGCGCGTGAGCCAGTCCAGCACGCCGTCGGTGACGAACATCAGCCCGGCCGCGACCACCACCTCCACATACAACACGGCGCGCAGCACCACGCTGGCCTGGCAGGCGTCGAACACCAGCAGCGGCGCGGGCTTGCGCGGCACGCGCGGCAGCGTCCGCTCGGCGAAGGTCGATAGAATTTGCGAATCTTTCATGCGCTGCAAGGCCCTGCGGCACAGTGTAGGCGGCCCGCCCCCGCACTCGTCCGCCGGGCGCCGCCGCTGGTCGCCCGGCGGCGCCACTTCTTCACACCCCCATGTCCTCCAACCAACTCGACAAAAAATCCCAGGCCTGGTCGGCGCTGTTCTCCGAACCCATGAGCGAGTTGGTGCAGCGCTACACCGCCAGCGTGTTCTTCGACAAGCGCCTGGCCGCGGCCGACATCGCCGGCAGCCTGGCGCACGCCGAGATGCTGGCGGCGCAGGGCATCATCTCGCAGGACGATCACGCCGCCATCCAGCGCGGGATGAGCGCCATCAGCTCTGAAATCGAGAGCGGTGCGTTCGACTGGAAGCTGGCGCTGGAAGACGTGCACCTGAACATCGAGGCGCGCCTGACGCAGCTCGTCGGCGACGCCGGCAAGCGCCTGCACACCGGCCGCAGCCGCAACGACCAGGTAGCCACCGACATCCGCCTGTGGCTGCGCGGCGAGATCGACCTGATCGCCGGCCTGCTGCGCGAATTGCAGGGTGCGCTGGTGGCAGTGGCGGAGAAGAACGTCGAGGTCATCCTGCCCGGCTTCACGCACCTGCAAGTGGCGCAGCCGGTGAGCTTCGCGCACCACCTGCTGGCCTACGTGGAGATGTTCGCGCGCGACGAGCAGCGCATGCTGGACGTGCGCCGGCGCGTGAACCAGCTGCCCCTGGGCAGCGCTGCGCTGGCCGGCACCACCTACCCGCTGGACCGCGAGCGCGTGGCGCGCACGCTCGGCATGGTGAATGACGAAGGCGAGGCCTGCGTCTGCCAGAACAGCCTGGACGCCGTGAGCGACCGCGACTTCGCCATCGAGTTCACGGCCGCCGCCAGCCTGGCGATGGTGCACGTCAGCCGCCTCTCAGAGGAGCTGATCCTGTGGATGAGCCAGAACTTCGGCTTCATCCGCATCGCCGACCGCTTCACCACCGGCTCGTCGATCATGCCGCAGAAGAAAAATCCTGACGTGCCCGAGCTGGCGCGCGGCAAGACCGGCCGCGTGGTCGGCCACCTGATGGGCCTGATCACCCTGATGAAGGGCCAGCCCCTGGCCTACAACAAGGACAACCAGGAAGACAAGGAGCCGCTGTTCGACACCGTGGACACGCTGCGCGACACGCTGCGCATCTTCGTGGAGATGATCGGCGGGCAGGTGAATCCACAGACCGGCGCCAAGGAAGGCGGCATCACGGTCAACGCGGAGGCCATGCAGGCCGCCGCGCAGAAAGGCTACGCCACCGCCACGGATCTCGCCGACTACCTGGTGAAGAAGGGCCTGCCCTTCCGCGACGCGCACGAGACCGTGGCGCACGCCGTGAAGGCCGCGCAGTCGCACGGCTGCGACCTGTCGGAACTGCCGCTGAGCGTGCTGCAAGGCTTCCACCCGGCGATCGAGAAGGACGTGTACGACGTGCTCTCGCTGCGCGGCAGCCTGAACGCGCGGAACACGCTGGGCGGCACGGCGCCGGCGCAGGTGCGCGCGCAGATCGCGCGGCATCGGGCGCGGCTGGACTGAGCTTCAAGCCAAATCAGCCTCCAGCGCCCGACACACAAGCGCCAGCAGCTACCAATCCAATAGCAAACCATGCAAGGCCAGCTCTTCTCGCAGGACTTCCTGGCCCGCGGCATCCTGGAGACGCCGCCCTGGCAGCAGCAGGGCGCTGTGGCTTTCGACGCCTTCAAGGCCGACCTGGCGAGCATCTTCCAGGGCCTGGACGCCGCCAGCACCATCAACGAGGCGCAGACCGAAACCCTGGTCATCCACAGGGTGCTGACGGCGCTGGGCTGGGGCGACGACTTCCTGCCCCAGGTCAACCTGTCCGGCAAGCGGCGCGAGGACGTGCCCGACGTGCTGCTGTTCGCCAGCCCCGACGCCAAGGCCGCCGCCCTGCCCCTGCGCGACGACCAGCGCTACCGCCACGGCCTGGCGATCCTGGAGGCCAAGCGCTGGCTGCGTCCGCTGGACCGCGGCGACACCAGCGAGCCCACCGACCCCGACGCCCCCTCGTCGCAGATGCTGCGCTACCTGAGCCGCGCTGACGTGGTGAGCGACCGCGCCGTCAAGTGGGGCATGCTGACCAACGGCGCCGTGTGGCGCCTGTACTGGCAGGACGCCCGCTCGCGCTCGGAGGAGTTCTTCGAGGTCGACGTGGCCTGCGCCCTGGGCCTGCCCGGCATGCAGCCCGCGCTGGACGAGGTGCCGCCCGACCACGCGCTGCGCCTCTTTCACATGCTGTTCTCGCGCAACGCCTTCGCGCCGCAGGACTGGGACAGCGGCGGGCGCAGCCTGCATACCTACGCACTCAACGAGGCACGACTGTACGAGGAGAAGGTAGCCCAGGATCTGGGCGCGCGCGTGTTCACCGAGGTTTTCCCGCAACTGGCCGACGCGCTGGCGCGCGGCGACCTAGAGGCCCGGACGCACAAAGTCGGCTACGGCCAGTTCACCCGCCCGCAGTTCACGCCCGCCTACCTGGACGAAGTGCGCGAGGCCGCGCTGGTGCTGCTGTACCGCCTGCTGTTCCTGTTCTACGCCGAAGACCGCCGCCTGCTGCCCGTGCACGACGAACGCTACGCGCCCTACAGTGTGCGGCGCATCCGCGAACACGTGCGCGACCTGATGGACCAGGGCGCCAAGCTCTCCGGCACCGTCGGGCGCATCTGGCTCGATCTGCAAGGCGCCTTCACCCTCATCAACGTGGGTGACGACACCATCGGCATGCCCGCCTACAACGGCGGCCTGTTCGACCGCGCCCGCTCGCCGCTGCTGGAGCGCACCAACGTGCCCGACAAGGTGATGGTGCCCATCATCGACGCGCTGTCGCGCCGCACAGAGGAGGTTCTGCGCGGCTGGATCAACTACCGCGACCTGTCGGTGGCGCACCTGGGCGGCATCTACGAGCGCCTGCTCGAATACGCGCTGGTGCACGAGGTGCAGGCGCGGGACGACTACAAGGACAAGCCCGAGATCAACCGCATCGTGGCCCAGCCTGCCAGCTTCGCGCGCAAGATCTCGGGCAGCTACTACACGCACGACGACCTGGTACGCCTGGTGCTGCGCGAATCCGTGGGCCTGCTCGCGCGCGAGCGTGTGGCCGCCTTCGAATCCCACCTGAAGAAGCTGGGCAAAAAAGCCGCCCTCAACCCCGCCGACTGGGACGCGCTGGACGCCAAAGATCCCGCCAGCACCATCCTGGAGTTGAAGATCTGCGACCCCGCCATGGGCAGCGGCCACTTCCTGGTGGCGCTGGTGGACGACATGGCCGACCGCGTGCTCGAAGCCATTGCCCACGCCACCGAACAGGTCAACGCCCAACCCTGGGCTGCGCACCTGGCGGAAAAAGGCCGCCCCTGGCAAAGCCCGGTGCTGCAACGCCTGGCCGCCATCCGTGCCAGCATCAAGGCCACCGCGCACGAGCGCGGCTGGGCCGTGACCGACGCGCAGCTGGACGACCGCCACATCGTGCGCCGCATGATCCTGAAGAAGGCCATCTTCGGCGTCGACAAGAACCCCATGGCGGTGGAACTGGCCAAGACCGCGCTGTGGCTGCACACCTTCACCGTGGGTGCGCCGCTGTCCTTCCTCGACCATCACCTGAAAGTGGGCGACAGCCTGCACGGCGAGCGGCTGGAGACTGTGCAGCGCGGCCTGCAAAACCTGGGCGCGCTGCTGCTGCAAAGCGAATTCGACCGCCTGGCGCACGCCGGCCGCAGCCTGGCGCAGGTGGCCGACCTGACCGACGTGGACATTGCCGAGGCGCGCCTGTCCAAACAGCTGGCCGAAGAAGCCGCCGCGCAGATGGCCCCGCTGCACGCCGTGCTGGACTTCTGGCGCGCGCTGCGCTGGCTCATCCCCGGCTGGCCCGTCGCCAAGGCCGCGCAACTCACTCGCCTGCTGCCACCCGTGGATGGCCAGCCCCACCCCTGGCTGGAGGCCCTGGTCAAGCTGCTCGACCCCGGCCTGAACCTGGTCACCGTGCTGGGCGCAGGCGAGTTGCACGAGGCCAGCGCCGCCGCCCAGCCCGCCAACGCGCTGATGGCCCAGGCGCGCGCGCTGGCGCGGCGCGAGAGCTTCTTCCACTGGTGGACGGCCTTCCCCACCGTGTTCGGCGCGGGCAGCCAGGGCGGCTTCGACGCCGTCATCGGCAACCCACCGTGGGACCGCATCAAGCTGCAAGAGGTGGAATGGTTCGCCGAGCGCGACTTCGGCGTTGCCGCCCAGCCCCGCGCCGCCGACCGCAAGGCCCTGATCGCCACGCTGGAGCAGAAGAAGTCCCCCCTGTGGACGGCCTACCAGCAGGCCGTGGAGCGCGCCGAAACCAACGCCCGCGTGCTGGGCAACGGCAAGCAGGGCGCAGGCGACTACCCGATGCTGGGTGGCGGTGACGTGAACCTGTACAGCCTGTTCGTCGAGCGCGCGCAGGCGCTGATCCGTCCGCAAGGACTGGTGGCGCTCGTCACGCCCAGCGGCATCGCGGCCGACAAGGGCGCGGCGGCGTTCTTCCGCTCCATCAGCGAAACCGGGCGGCTGGGCGCGTTGTTCGACTTCGAGAACCGCAAGGTTTTCTTCCCCGACGTGCACGCCAGCTTCAAGCTCTGCACCCTGGTGTTCGGCGGCCCCGAGCGCCGCTTCGCGCAGACGCGCTGCGCCTTCTACCTGCATGCCCTGGACGAACTGGATGCCGACCCGGCGCGCACGCTGCTGCTGTCGGCCGACGACTTCGCTCGCGTCAACCCCAACACCGGCGCCGCGCCCATCTTCCGCAACCGGCGCGACGCCGACATCACCCTGGGGCTGTATGCGCGCCACCCGGTGCTGGTGCGGCACGGCGGCATGAGCGCCAGTACCGGCGCGCAGCCAGACGCGAGGGCCTGGCCGGTGAAATACGTGCGCATGTTCGACATGACCAACGACTCGCGCCTGTTCCTCAAGGAAAGCGAGCTGCGGGCGCGAGGCTACGCGCCTGCCGCACTGAACCGATGGACGAACAGCGCGGGCGATGAAGCCGTCCCGCTGTACGAAGGAAAGATGGTGCAGATGTTCGACCACCGCGCGGCCGACGTGGTGTTGAACACGGACAACCTGCACCGGGCAGCGCAACAGCGGCCCATCGAACCTCATGAGAAAGCTGACCCTGCACGGTTCCCCGCGCCGCAGTTCTTCGTGCAGGCGCAGGAGACCACCGCCAATCCCTGGGCCTGGGCGCTGGGCTACAAGGAAATCACCGCCCCCACCAACGCCCGCAGCATGATCGCTGCTCTGCTGCCCGGCGTGGGCTTCGGCAACAAGGTGCCGCTGCTGATCCCGCAAGCCGAGGCGCCACGGGAGGCTGCGCGCATCGCCGCCCTGCTGGGCGCCAACCTCAATGCCTTCACCTTCGATTTCGTGCTGCGCCAGAAGCTGCAAGGTCAAACGATCAACCTGTTCATCCTGGAGCAACTCCCCGTCATCGCCCCCGAGCGCTTCGACGAACGCCTGCCCAGCCGCTTCGTAGTCGCCATGCGCGAAGCCCGTCTGATGAACGGCCACCACGCGCATCCCACGGTGGCGGACTTCGTCATCCCGCAGGTGCTGGCCCTGTCCTACACCGCGCACGACCTGGCCCCCTTCGCGCGCGACCTGGGCTATGTGGACGAATCCGGCCAGCCGCTGCCTCCCTTCGCCTGGGACGAGGAAGAGCGCCGCGCCCGCCAGGCCGCGCTGGATGCCGTGTTCTTCTGGCTCTACGGACTGGACGCGCGCGACGCCGCCTACGTGCTGGGCACCTTCCCCATCGTCCGCGAACAGGACGAGCGCGACTTCGGCCGCTATTACACCAGCCAGGACATCCTGCGCCTGCTGGCCGTTCTGGCTTCCGGATAGCCGCCGGCGCCTTCCACGGCGACGATCCGCCCCATGTCTCGCAAAAATTCCAGCCCGTCCACACTTCCCGGTTTCGCACTCTGGTGGATGGTTTTTGCCGTGTGCGCAGGCTTACGCCTGGGTAGTTCGCTGCTGCTGTTCGCGGGAATCACGGTGCCGCCTGTGCTGCTGACGCTTTGGGTGCTGCGGCGCCTTTGATCGGCGCGACCTGGGCTTGAGAGGTACCCGCCTGCCGCGTGCCAGCATTTCTGCAGCCTTGGGCCTAACGCCCGGAACGAACGGCGGGAGTAGGCGATTCTATTGGACTGAAGCGAGGCACCTGCCCGCTGCGTGCTCCTTGCGGCGCCTTCAGCCAACGTCCGCGACGTCGGCAGGATGGGTGCACGGGTATCGACGCGGAGTCGGGTCTGCCTCAAGCCACCAGCGGGTTGCGCACGCGCAAGGCCGGAAAGCGGCTGAAATCGCGGTCCGCGCTCCACAGCTCGCGCACGCCGTGCGCCAGGCACAGCGCGGCGACGCGCGCGTCGTGCACCAGCGCGCCCTGTACCTTGCCCTTGCCCAGCAGGCCGCGCAGCTGCGGCCAATGCGCCTCGGTTTCCGAAAGCAGATGCAGGGTGGGCGATTCCAGCCAGAAATCGATCTGCTGAAGGGCCTGTGCCGGCGTGCTCGGCGGCGCGTACACGCGCGGATGGGTGGCGATGGCGTAGAACTCGTGCAGGCAGGGCCACGGAATCGCCCAGGCCGAACCGCCTTCGGCCAGTTGCCGCACCAGCGGCGCGGCGGCGGCATGGAAAGGGCTGTCGGCGCGGTGCGCGTACACCAGCAGGTTGGTGTCCAGCGCGATCATCGGCCGCTGACGGGGTCGTGGATCAGGTCGCGGATTTGCTCCCATCTCGCGTTCTGGAACTCGGGCGTCAGGCCCCTGCCCTTGACGCTGGCGTCGCGCAGCTTGAAGGGTTCCTCGGGCTTCTTCTCGGCCATGACCTTGCGCAGGCCCTGCTCGATCAGGGCCTTCATGGTCATCTGGTGGCGCTCGGCGTGGCGCCGTGCCTGCTGGAACAGGGGGTCGGGCAGTTCGATGGTGGTCTTCATAAGGGCACCCTCATCAATCAATATGGGCACCCATATTATCGTTGGAACCACGGTGGATGCAGAGGCGTCCAGCGACAGGCGGTTTGCTACCCTACGGCCCCATGACCGCCACCCCCTTCGCCCGCCTCCTCGCCCTCGCCGCCTGCCTGGCGGCCGCCCAGGCGCAGGCCCTCACCATCACCGCGCTCAGCCCGCAGGGCGAGGTGGCGCGCGTGCGGCAGGTGGTGGCCAAGTTCAGCGAGAACGCCGTCGCCTTCGGCGACCCCCAGGCGCCGGCGCCGCTGGCGGTGCGCTGCGACGACGCCGCGGCCTCGCGCGGCCAGGGCCGCTGGACCGGCGCGCGCGAGTGGGTGTACGACTTCGAGGCCGACCTGCCGCCCGGCGTGCGCTGCCGCGTGGACGTGGCTTCGGGGTTCAAATCGCCCTCTGGCGCAGGACTGGCGGGCGCCAGCAGCTATCAATTCCATACCGGCGGGCCGTTCGTGCAGCGCATCGCGCCGGGCACCTCGCAGCGCATCGAGGAAGACCAGGTCTTCGTGCTGCGCCTGAGCGGCCCGGCCACGGCGGAAAGCGCGCAGGCCGGCATCTGGTGCGCCGTCGACGGCCTGGGCGAGCGGGTGCCGGCCCAGCCGGTGGAAGGCGAGGCGCGCGCCGGCCTGCTGAAGGCGCTGGGGCTCGACAAGGACGCGGCGCGCGAGCCGCAGCGCATCCTCAGCTTCCGGTGCGCGCGGCGCCTCACGCCGGCCAGCCGCGTGCAGGTGGTCTATGGCAAGGGCGTGGCCACGCCCAGCGGCATCACCAGCAACATGGAACAGCGCTTCGCCTTCCAGGTGCGCGAACCCTTCACCGCCAGCGTCGGCTGCGAGCGCGAGAACGCCCAGGCCGCCTGCATGCCGATCCGCCCGATCGAGCTGCGCTTCAGCGCCCCGGTGCCGCGCCGCCTGCTCGAACACGCGCGCCTGCGCGGAGGCAAATCCGAATACAGCCCCGTGATCCCCGAGGGCGACGCCGACGCGCTGCTGGACCAGGTGCAGTTCCCCGCCCCGCTGCCCGAGCGCACCGGCTTCACCCTGAGCCTGCCGCCCGACCTGAAGGACGCCAGCGGCCGGCCGCTGGCCAACGCGGCCAGCTTTCCGCTGAAGGTCGCCACCGGGCCGATGCCGCCGCTGGCCAAGTTCGCCGCCGCGCCCTTCGGCATCGTCGAGCGCTTCGCCGAAGGCCCTGACGGCCCGGCGCTGCTGCCGGTCACGCTGCGCTACGTCGAGCCGCACCTGAAGGCGCAGGCGCTGCGGATCAGCCAGTTGCAGCCGCAGAGCGACGCCGAGATCATCGCCTGGTTCACCCGCGTGCAGCGCTACGACGCCTGGCTGGTGCCGCGCGCGCAGGCCGCCAAGGAGCTGGGCCTGCCGCTGCCGCCGCCCGTGGGCGAGGAGACGCGCGACATGGTGGAGTCGCGCACGCTGTCGCTGCTGGCGGGCAAGCCGGAGGTGACGGCCATCGACCTGCCGCCTCCGCCAGGCGGCGCGGCCGAGCGGCCGTTCGAGGTGGTGGGCGTGCCGCTGGCGCCGGGCTTCCACGTGCTGGAGCTGGCCTCGCAGCGGCTCGGCCAGTCGCTGCTGGACCCGAAGTACGGCGCCCAGCGGACGATGGTGGTGCGCACCTCGGCCCTGGTCACCAACCTGGGCGTGCACTTCAAGCTGGGGCGCGAAAACGCGCTGGCCTGGGTCACCACGCTGGACAAGGGCAAGCCGGTGGAAGGCGCGGCGGTGCGCGTATCCGACTGCCGCGGCAAGGCGCTGGCCAGCGCCACCACCGACGCGCAGGGCATCGCCCGCTTCAAGGGCCTGCCGCCGCGCGCGCCCCACTGCGGCGGCGACGAGTACATCGGCGACTTCCAGTCGGCCTACTTCGTCAGCGCGCGGGCCACGAGCGAAGGCGTGCAGGACATGGCCTTCACCTGGTCGTCGTGGCAGCGCGGCATCGAGCCCTGGCGCTTCAACGTGCCGACCAGCAGCGAGCCCCAGCCCGACCTGCGGGCGCACACCGTGTTCGACCGCACCCTGCTGCGCGCGGGCGAAACGGTGTCGATGAAGCACCTGCTGCGCACGCAGACCGGCGCCGGCTTCGGCCTGCCCAAGGCCAGCCCGGCCACGCTGGTCGTCACCCACGTCGGCAGCGGGCAGGAATACACGCAGGCGCTGGCCTGGCGCAACACCGCCACCGGCGGGCGCAGCGCCGAATCCAGCTTCGCCATCCCGCCCGCCGCCAAGCTGGGCGTGTACCAGGTGGCGCTGCGCGGCAAGGACGCGGACGGCGGCGACCAGCTGATCGAGACCGGCCAGTTCCGCGTGGAGGAATTCCGCCTGCCCGTGCTGCAAGGCCGCGTCGGCCCCGAAAGCAAGGAGCCGCTGGTGGCCGCCGCCAGCGTGCCAGTGCAGGTGCAGGTCAACTACCTGGCCGGCGGGCCGGCCGGCGCGCTGCCGGTGCGCGTGTCGGCCCTCACGCGCGACAAGGCGCTGCGCTTCGCCGACTACGACGCCTTCAGCTTCGATCCGCCGCGCGCCACCGATGCCACCACGACCAGCGACGACGGCGAGGAAGAAGCCGCCGCCCGCCAGGACCAGCGCGTGGTGGCCGACAAGCTGCCCCTCACGCTGGACCGCAACGGCGCCGGCAAAGTGGCGCTGGCCGACCTCAAGCCCGCGCCGCGCGCGCAGGATCTGCTGATCGAAGCCAGCTTCGCCGACCCCAACGGCGAGATCCAGACCCTGCGCGGCAACGCCACCCTGTGGCCCGCCGCCGTGGTGGCCGGCCTCCAGGCCGAGGGCTGGGCGTCGGCCCGGCAGTCGCTCAAGTTGCAGGCGCTGGCGCTCGACCTGGCCGGCAAGCCGCAGGCCGGCGTGCCGCTCGACGTGAAGGCCGTGGCGCGCATCACCACCACCAGCCGCAAGCGCATGGTGGGCGGCTTCTACACCTACGACAACCGCACCGAGACCAGGGACCTGGGCACCGTCTGCACCGGCAGCAGCGATGCGCGCGGCCTGCTGGTGTGCGACGTGAAGCTGTCGCAGCCGGGCGAGGTGGAGCTGATCGCCAGCGCGCGCGACGGCCAGGGCCGCAGCGCGCGCGCCGCCAGCACCGTGTGGGTCACCGGCCAGGGCGAGCTGTGGTTCGGCGGCGAGAACCACGACCGCATGGACGTGCTGCCCGAGAAGAAGCTCTACCAGCCCGGCGAGACCGCGCGTTTGCAGGTGCGCATGCCCTTCCGCTACGCCACCGCATTGGTCGCCGTCGAACGCGAGGGCATCGTGCACACCGAGGTGGTGGAGCTGCGCGGCGACGACCCCACGGTGACGCTGAAGGTCGATGAAGCCTGGGGCCCCAACGTGTACGTCAGCGTGCTGGCGCTGCGCGGGCGCCTGCGCGAAGTGCCGTGGTACAGCTTCTTCACCTGGGGCTACAAGGCGCCGCGCGACTGGTGGCGCGCCTTCTGGCACGAGAGCAAGGACTTCGCCCCCGCCACGCCGCTGGTGGACCTGAGCAAGCCCGCGTTCCGCCTCGGCATGGCCGAGATCCGCGTCGGCACCCAGGCGCACGAGCTGGCGGTGGAGGTGAAAGCGGACAAAGACAGCTACCCGGTGCGCGGCAAGGCGCAGGTCAGCATCCAGGTCAAGCGCCCCGACGGCCAGCCCGCCGCCAACGCCGAGGTGGCGCTGGCCGCCGTCGATCAGGCGCTGCTGGAGCTGATGCCCAACGGCAGCTGGAAGCTGCTGGAGGCCATGCTCCAGCGCCGCGCCTGGGGCGTGGAGACGGCCACCGCGCAGATCGAGATCGTCGGCCGCCGCCACTACGGCCGCAAGGCCGTGCCCGCCGGCGGCGACGGTGGCGGCAAGAGCCCCACGCGCGAGCTGCTCGACACTCTGCTGCTGTGGCAGCCGCGCATCCCGCTGGATGCGCGGGGCCAGGCCAAGGTGGAGGTGCCGCTGAACGACGCGCTGACCAGCTTCCGCATCGTCGCCGTGGCCGACGCCGGCACCGGCCTGTTCGGCACCGGCGAGACCAGCGTGCGCGCCACGCAGGACTTGCAGATTATCAGCGGCCTGCCGCCGCTGGTGCGGGGCGGCGATGAGTTCCGCGCCCTGCTCACCCTGCGCAACACCACCGGCCAGCCGATGAAGGTGGAAGTCGCCCCGCGCGCCACGCGGCTCGACCTGAAAGCGCAGACGGTGGACATCCCCGCCGGCGAGGCGCGCGAACTGCACTGGGACGTGACCGCGCCGCCGCAGCTCGCCGCCACGCGCGCCGAGGCCCTCCTGTGGGAGATCGAGGCGCGCGACACCGCCGGCGGCGCCCGCGATGCGCTCAAGGTCAGCCAGCGCATCGTGCCCGCCGTGCCGCTCACCGTGCAGCAGGCCGCGCTGGTGCAACTCGACGGCCCCTACACCCTCCAGGTCGCCGCGCCCGCCAACGCGCTGCCCGCCAGCGGTGCCAAGCGCGGCGGCCTGCAACTGGCCCTGCAACCCTGGCTGGCCGAGGGCCTGCCCGGCGTGCGCGACTGGCTCCTGCGCTACCCCTACGCCTGCCTGGAGCAGAACACCAGCAAGGCCATCGGCCTGCGCGACGAGAAGCTCTGGCAGCAGACGGCCGCGCAGCTGCCCGCCTACCTGGACGGCGACGGCCTGGCCGGCTACTTCCCGCCGCAGGATGGCGACGCCGACCAGGGCAGCGACACCCTCACCGCCTGGCTGCTGGCCGCCACGCACGAGGCCGCCCAGCTGCACCCCGCCTTCGCCCTGCCCGACGAGGCCCGCGCGCGCATGCTCGCCGGCCTCGCCGCCTTCGTCGAAGGCCGCATCGAGCGCAAGCACTGGTCGCCGCGAGACGACCTGGGCGTGCGCAAGCTGGCCGCCATCGAGGCGCTGGCGCGCCACGGCGCCGCTAAACCGGCAATGGTCAGCACGCTGAGCATCGCGCCCAACCAGTGGCCGACCAGCGCCGTGATCGACTGGATCAGCGTGCTGCAACGCATGCCCCGCATCGACGGCCAGCCGCGCCTGCTGGCCGAGGCCCGGCAGGTGCTGCGCGCGCGCCTGTCCACGCAGGGCACGCGCCTGGTCTTCAGCACCGAGCAGGACGACCACTGGTGGTGGCTGATGGCCGGCGGCGACGTCAACGCCGCGCGCCTGCTGCTGACGGTGATGGACGATGCCGCCTGGAAGGACGACCTCGGCCGCCTGGTGGCCGGCTTCATCGCCCGCCAGCAAGGCGGCGCCTGGTCCACCACCACCGCCAACCTGTGGGGCGGGCTGGCGCTGGAGCGCTTCTCGCGCGCGCACGAATCCGCGCCCGTCGCCGGCGCCACGCGTGCCAGCCTGGGCGGCGCCGCGGCCGAGGTGGACTGGGCCAAGGTCACGCGCCCGGCCGGCGGGCCGATGGCGCACAACACCATGCAGCTGCCCTGGCCCGAGGGCGCCGCGCCGCTCGCCGTCACCCACGCCGGCAGCGGCAAGCCGTGGCTCACGCTGCAATCGCTGGCCGCCATCGACCTGAAGGCGCCGCAGGCTTCGGGCTACCGGATCAGGCGCACGGTGACGCCCATCGAGCAGGCCGACAAGTCGCTGCCCGCCGGCCAGTACACGCGCGGCGACGTGCTGCGCATGACGCTGGAGATCACCGCCGCCAGCGACATGACCTGGGTGGCGGTCAACGACCCGGTGCCCGCCGGTGCCACGCTGCTGGGCAGCAGCCTGGGGCGCGACTCGGCCATCGCCACGGCGGGCGAGAAGGCCCCGCGCGGCGCGCGGCCCGCTTTCGAGGAGCGCGGCTTCGAGGCGTACCGCGCCTACTACGCCTTCCTGCCCAAAGGCACGGCCACGCTGGACTACACGCTGCGGCTGAACAGCGCCGGCACCTTCCAGTGGCCGCCGACCCGGGTGGAGGCGCTCTATGCGCCCGAGATGTTCGGCGTGGCGCCGAATGCGGCGATCACCGTGAAGGCGCCTTGAAACTACAGTTTCTGTAGCTGCCAGCGCTTGCTGGGCGGGCGCTGGAGGCCAATTCGATATGTATCCGGCGCGGTGGATGCGTTCAGGCCGTCAACGCCTTGCGCAGCAGCGCGCAGGCCGATGGCACCGGCTCGACGATGACGCCGATGCCCAGCTCCGCCAGCCGGCGGGCGGTCGCGCTCAAGGGGCCGCCGCCGATGATCACGGCCTCGGCCCCCTTGCCGACGCATGCCTGCACGGCATCCCGAAGCTCCTCGAACTGCCGCTCGGGGTCGGCGGCCAGCGCCGTCGGTTCCGACCGGGTCACGCTGACGCCGACGAAGCGCGCGCCTCCCCTGGCCGACTCCACCATCGCGTTGATCGGCGGCACCAGGCCCGGGGTGCTGGTGGCGATGCCGAAGCTGCGGCCGCCGGCCGAGGCCGCCAGGATGGACGCCCTGCCGATGCCGACCACCGGAATGTCCAGCAGGTCTTCGAGGATGTCGCGCCCCGGGTCGCCATAGGCGGCGACCACCAGGCCGGCGATGCCGTCGTCCTCCTGCAGGGCGCGCAGCGCGGCGGCGACGACGTAGCGGCGCGACTGCCGCAGCGCGGTCTCCTCGACGATCATCCGGGGGCCGCCCGCCGCCGTCGCCCCGACCACCTCGAACCCGGGCAGCTCGGCCTGCGCGAGCCGGCACATCATCTGCGTGGTCGCCTCGTTCGAATTCGGGTTGACCAGCAGCACGCGCTGCCTGCTCATCGCGCGGCTTCCAGCACTTCGTCCTCTTCCTCCAGCGGCTGCCCGAGCGTTTCCCGGATGAACTGGATGACGAGGCCGATGACGAGGAACAGGCAGGCCAGCATGGCGAACATCGACGCCAGCCCGTAGGCATCGAAGATCCTGCCGGCGATCATCGGGAACAGGCCGCCGGACAGCGAGCCCACCGCCAGGATGAAGGCGGTGCCGAAGCCGCGGATGCGGGTGGGGTAGTTCTCGGGGGCGAACACCCAGATGGTGGTGTTGCAGATGATGACCGCGAAGTTGAATATCCAGCCGCAGACGATGATCATGCCGATGGTCGATCCGCCCATGGCGCCGAGCACCCCCGCGGCGGTCAGGCCGATCGCCGCCGCGATGCTCAGCGTGACCTTGCGGGGCAGGCGGCGGGCGAAGAACGCCGCCGTCAGCGCGCCCACCAGCGAGCCCGACTGCATCACCAGCGTGTACCACAGCGAGGTGTTCACCGTGTAGCCCGAAGCCACGAGGATCGTCGTCATCAGGGTGAGCACCGAGAACTGGGCGGCGTAGGAGCAGGCCACGCCGATCGCCAGCACGATGGTGCGCCGCAGGTACTTGCCGCGGAAGATGTCCAGGCGCGTGCCCTCCAGCCCGGGCGCCAGCGCCGGCACCATTTGCCGGTGGGCGGTCTCCGTGGCATCCGGCTTGGTGATGTATTCGGTCACCTCCACGTGCTTCTGGGTCAGGTTGCCGGTGGCCAGGCGGGAGATGACCTCGTTCGCCTCGTGGATCTTGCCCTGCTGCGCCAGGAAGCGCGGCGTCTCCGGCACCCAGCGGCGGAAGAAGATCACCAGCAGCGCGGGAATGAACAGCAGCCCGAACACCCAGCGCCAGCGGTCGTCCCCCGGAAAGAGGGTGAAGACCAGGATGCCGAAGGCCGGCGCCAGCATGTTGCCGAAACCCGCCGCCGTCACGTTGATGAGGGCCACCGCCGTGCCGCGCTGCTTGGCGCCGAAGTACTCGGAGGCCATGACGACCGCCACCGCGATCTCGCCCCCCAGCCCGAAACCGACGATGCCGCGCCCAACCGCCAGCATCGCGTAGTTGGGGGCGAGCGCGCACAGCAGCGACCCCCCCGCGAAGATCAGCAGGTTGACGATCAGGAGCGTCCGGCGGCCGTAGCGGTCGGCGATGGCGCCCGTGAGCAGGCGGCCGAGCGCCACCATCGTGAAGGTGACGGTATTCAGGAACCCGATGTCGCCGGTGGTCAGCCCCCAGTATTTGCGCAGCACCGGGCCGGTGATGCCCACGGCGTTCTGCTCGAGGGAGTCGAAGAAGACGCCCAGCAGGAGCATCGCCAGGACGTAGTAATGGGCCTTGTTGAGCTTGATGCCCGAGTAGGCGTTCTCGATCTGTTCGGCAAGCGGCACTCGCGCGGAAGCCGGCGGCGCCGGGGTCGCGGAAACCTCCGCCGCTGCGCTGTGTTGATCACGGGACATGAGTTCTCTCCATTGCAAGTGATCGAACCGGCCGCCATGCTGGCTTGGTTTTCTCGGGGCCGGCCCTCCATAGAGATTTCAAATCGTGATTGTTTGATTTCTCCACCCGAAATGAGCGTAGCAGAGATGACAGGGGTTGCCCAGCGCTTGTTTAGAGTCCCCGTTCTTTTTTTCCCACGGGGCCGTCCCGATGAAAGACGGTGGCCGGAAAACCGGCCCGCGGCGCGTAGCCCCACGCGCCCGGCAGCGCGAAAGCGCTCGGCCGCGATTGCGCGATGATCGCGCAACATCCCGCGCGCCCCAGCTCGCGGGCTGCCTGACCAGGACAACGAGGAGCACACCATGACCACCACCCGCACCCAGGTCGCCATCGTCGGCGCCGGCCCGTCCGGACTGCTGCTGGGCCAGTTGCTGCACAAGGCCGGCATCGACGCCGTGATCGTCGAGCGCGTCAGCGGCGACTACGTGCTGGGCCGCATCCGCGCCGGCATCCTGGAGCAGGTCACCATCGACCTGGTGGACGAAGCCGGCGTGGGCCGGCGCATGCGCCAGGAGGGCCTGGTGCACGGCGGGATCGAAATGCTTTGGGGCGGCAAGCGCCACCGCGTGGACCTGAACAAATACAGCGGCGGCAGGCACGTGATGGTCTACGGCCAGACCGAGCTGACGCGCGACCTGATGGACGCGCGCGCCGCCGCCGGCCTGAAGACCGTCTACGAGGCGAAGAACACCGCCGTGCACGGCTTCGACACCGCAAAGCCTCACGTCACCTACGAGAAGGACGGCGCCACGCACCGCATCGACTGCGACTTCATCGCCGGCTGCGACGGCTTCCACGGCGTGTGCCGCGCCAGCGCGCCGCGCGCGGCGATCAGGGAGTACGAGAAGGTCTACCCCTTCGGCTGGCTGGGCCTGCTGTCCGACACGCCGCCGGTGTGCGACGAGCTGATCTACGTGAACAGCCCGCGCGGCTTCGCCCTGTGCAGCCAGCGCAGCACCACGCGCAGCCGCTACTACCTGCAAGTGCCGCTGACCGACAAGGTGGAGGAATGGAGCGATGACGCCTTCTGGCAGGAGCTGAAGCTGCGCCTGGACGACGAGGCGCGCGCGCGCCTGGTCACCGGCCCCAGCATCGAGAAGAGCATCGCCCCGCTCCGCAGCTTCGTCACCGAGCCGCTGCGCTTCGGCCGCCTGTTCCTGGCCGGCGACGCCGGCCACATCGTGCCGCCCACCGGCGCCAAGGGGCTGAACCTGGCGGCCACCGACGTCAAGTACCTGCACGACGCGCTGGTGGAGTTCTACACGGACAAGAGCGAGGCCAGCCTCGACGACTACTCGCGCAAGTGCCTGGGCCGCATCTGGCGCGCCGAGCGCTTCTCGTGGTGGTTCACGCAGCTCATGCACCGCTTCCCGCACGACGAGCAGATCACCGCCAAGTTCCAGCACGCCGAGCTGGACTACCTGATGCACTCCGAGGCCGGCCTGCGCACCATCGCCGAGAACTACGTCGGCCTGCCGCTGGACTTCGGCGCGCGCGTCCATTGATGGCGGCCTGCCGGGAAGCTTCAAGCAAAATCAGCCTCCAGCGCCCGCCAGGCAATCGCGGGCAGCTATTATTTTCATAGAATCCACCGATGGCCAGCTCCCCCCGCTTCCAGCCCCTGCGCGGCGTGCGCGCCGTCAGCCTCGCGCTCAACCTGCCCGGCCCGGCGGCGCTGATGCGCCTGCGCGCGCTGGGCGCCCGCTGCCTCAAGGTCGAGCCGCCCGGCCCCGCCGCCGCCAGCGGCCGCCCGGCCTGCGGCGACCCGATGGGCCAGTACAACCCCGGCGCCTACGCCGAACTGCACGCCGGCATCCGCACCCTCGCCGTCGATCTGAAAAGCGAGCGCGGCCAGGCCCGCCTGGCGCGCGAGCTGGCCGGCGCCGACCTGCTGCTGACCTCGTTCCGCCCCTCCGCGCTGGCCAGGCTGGGCCTGAATTGGCCGGCGCTGCGGCGCGCGCACCCGCGGCTGTCGTTGGTCGAGATCGTCGGCGCGCCGGCCGAGCGCGCCGAAGAGCCCGGCCACGACCTGACCTACCTGGCCGAGGCGGGCCTGGTCACCGGCCTTGAGCTGCCACCCACCCTGCTGGCCGACATGGCCGGCGCGCTGATGGCCAGCGAGGCCGCGCTGGCCTGCGTGCTGGCCGCGCGCACCAGCGGCAAGGGCCAGTGCCGGCAGGTGGCGCTGTCGCAGGCCGCCACCTGGCTGGCGCTGCCGCGCACCTGGGGCCTGACGCTGCCCGGCGGCGCCGTGGGCGGCGCGCACGCCGGCTACCGCGTGTACCCGTGCAGGGACGGGCGCGTGGCCGTCGCCGCGCTGGAGCCGCACTTCGCCCGCGCGCTGTTCGCGGTGGCGGGGCTGCCGGCGCCGGGCGCGCAGTCGCCCTTCGCGCCCGAGGCGCATGCGGCCGTGGCGGCCTGGGCGGCGGGAAAAACGCGGCGGCAGCTCGATGCGCTGGGGGCGAGGCACGACATTCCGCTGTATACGCTGAATCGATAGTTCACGCCGGCTCTTGATCGGGCGCCGGAGGCCGGGAATTCGCCCCGGCATGCAGCGCATCAAAAAAACAAGCCCCGCCGCACCATCGCCACCGGCCGCGACTGCGCGCTGTCCAATCGCACCGACGTGCACGCCAACCTCATGCACGGCCGCATCACCGGCGGCAAAAGCGGCACCAGCCACGCCGTCGGCATCCGCCACCGCGCCTGACCTCGGCAGCGCCGGCCACACGCTCCGCTAAGATCGTCCGCGACGATCTGGCGGAGTTTTTCATGGCGCTGCACCCCCACCAAAAAGAAGAACTGGCCGAACTGGCCGTGGCCGCCATGCGCGAGCGCGGGCTGGCGCCCGAGTTCTCGCGCGACGCCCTGCGCCAGTTGGGCGCCATCGACGAGCCGGGCCAGGACGGCCCCAACGTGGTGGACCTGACCGCCCTGCCCTGGTGCTCGATCGACAACGACGACTCGCGCGACCTCGACCAGCTCACCGCCAGCGAGGTGCTGGAAGGCGGCGCGGTGCGCATCCTGGTGGCCGTGGCCGACGTGGACGTGCTGGTGGCCAAGGACACCCCGCTCGACCGCCACGCGCAGATCAACACCACCAGCGTCTACACCTCGGCGCGCATCTTCCCGATGCTGCCCGAGAAGCTCTCCACCGACCTCACCTCGCTCAACCCGAACCAGGTGCGCCTGGCCGTGGTGACCGAGATGGTCTTCCAGCCCGACGGCGCGCTGGCGCGCAGCACCATCCGCCGCGCGCGCGTGCACAACAAGGCGCAGCTGGCTTACGACGCGGTGTCCGCCTGGCTCACCGGCGACGGCCCGCTGCCCGAGGCCGCCGACCGCGTGCCCGGCATGGACCAGCAGCTGCGCACGCAGGACTCGGTGGCCCAGCAGCTGCGCGCCAACCGGCGCGAGCAGGGCGCGCTCGACTTCCAGACCTTCCAGCCGCGCGCGGTGTTCGACGGCGACCGGGTGGTGGACGTGGTGCAGCAGGCACAGAACCGCGCGCGCCAGCTCATCGAGGAGTTCATGGTCGCCACCAACGGCGTGACGGCGCGCTTCCTCGACGGCAAGCGGCGCGCGTCGATCCGGCGCGTGGTGCGCTCGCCCGAGCGCTGGGCGCGCATCGTGCAAGTGGCCGCCGAGTACGGCGAGACGCTGCCGGCCGATCCTGATTCGCTGGCGCTGGAGCAGTTCCTGGCGCGCCAGCGGCGGCGCGACCCGTTGCGCTTCCCCGACCTGTCGCTGGTCATCGTCAAGCTGATGGGGCGCGGCGAATACGTGGTGGAGGCACCCGGCGGCGAGAAGCTCGGCCACTTCGGCCTGGCCGTGCGCGACTACGCGCACTCCACCGCGCCCAACCGCCGCTACCCCGACCTCATCACCGCCCGCCTGCTGAAGGCCGCGCTGGCGGACGAGAAGCCGCCCTACTCGCCCACCGAGCTGGAATACCTGGCCAACCACTGCACGCGGCAGGAAGACGCGGCCAACAAGGTCGAACGGCAGATGCGCAAGTCCGAGGCCGCCATGCTGCTGGAGGCGTGCATCGGCGAGTTGTTCGACGGCGTGGTGACGGGCGAATCCAAGGGCAACACCTGGGTGCGCGTCTTCAGCCCGCCGGCCGAGGGCAAGCTGCTGCCCAGCCGCGCGGTGGCCGTGGGCGACAAGGTGCGCGCGCGGCTGGTCGCCACCAACGTGGAGCGCGGGTTCATCGACTTCGAGCAGGTCGATTGACGCAGACAAGCCACAACTTGCTACCTCATTGATAGCTGCCGGCGGTTGCCCGGCAAGCGCCAGAGGCCGATTCTTCTTGCAATCGGCCAGCCGGGCCGCATGACCAATGTCATGTTCCGCCCCGGCCCCGCAATCCCTAGGGATGCTCTTCACGAATCAGTCACTCGCGTGCTTGGTTGAATCTGCCCGGTGAGCGAACATGCGCCTCATGCAGCAAGACAGCCTTGGCCTTGGCACCAGCACCCGCCGCACACGCAAGCGCGAGTTCCTGGATCAGATGAATCGCGTCATCCCGTGGGCCGAGTTGGTTTGCCTGATCGAGCCCTACGCCCCCGAAGCCGGCCGGCGCGGCCAGCAGCCCTTTGGCGTCGAAGTGCTGCTGCGCATCCACTTCCTGCAGCAGTGGTTCAACCTGTCGGACCCGGCCATGGAAGAAGCACTGCACGACGTGCCCGTGTTTCGCGATTTCGCGCTCCTGAGCAACTGGGGCGACGCACTGCCCAGCGATTCGAGCATCCTGCGCTTTCGTCGCCTTCTGGAGCAACACAAGTTGGCCGATCAGATCCTGGCCACCGTCAACGACCTGCTCAGCGGCCGGGGCCTGCTCCTGAAGGCCGGCACCGTGGTGGATGCCACGCTCATTGCCGCACCCAGTTCGACCAAGAACAAGAACGGCGCCCGAGACCCCGAGATGCACCAGAGCAAGAAGGGCAACCAGTACTACTTCGGCATGAAGGGACACATCGGGGTGGATGCCGAGTCGGGGCTGGTGCACACCGTGCGCGGCACGGCCGGCAACGTCAGCGACGTGCTCGAGGGCAACAGCCTGCTGCATGGCCAGGAAGAGGTGGCCTTCGGGGATGCGGGCTACCAGGGGGTGGCCAAGCGCCCCGATGCGAACGCGAAAGTGACCTGGCATGTGGCGCTGGGCCCGGGCAAGCGCCGGGCGCTGGATGTGGACAACAACCCCATCGACGCGCTCACGCACAGGATCGAGAAGCTCAAGGCCAGCGTTCGGGCCAAGGTGGAGCACCCGTTTCGGGTGATCAAGCGCCAGTTCGGCCATGTGAAGGTGCGCTATCGGGGGCTGGCCAAGAACACGGCTCAACTCAAGACGCTGTTTGCGCTGAGCAATCTGTGGATGGTGCGCCACGTGCTGATGGGACAGGTGCGCCCGCAGCAGGGATGAAGGGCCCAAAGTGCCTGCCAGGAGCGTGTGCAAGCGCTCAAAACAGGCTGCCAGCGCATTCATTCGGCTCAGCGGCGCGCAAGCGATGAAATTTCCCACCGCCTCAGCACATCAGCACGCTCGCATGGGATTGGTGAAGAGCATCCCTAGCATCGCGCCCCTGGAGCTATGGAGAACCCTTTGACATCGATCATCCCAATGCGCCTGCGCGCACTGTCGGCGCTGCTGGGCCTGGGCGCGGCACTGAACGCGCAGGCCGACATCTACACCTACCCCGCAACGGATGCGCCGTGCAACACCACGCTGCAAGCCTGCGTCAACGGCGTCAATGCCGCTGACAGCATCGAGCTGCACACCGACAACCACATCAACGAGGACGTGGTGATCGCCAAGGACCTGGAGCTGAGGGCCGCGCCGGGCAGGCGGCCCAGCGTGCGCACCGTCACCGCGCGGGCTTCCACCGACAGCGCGCAGGTGAGGGTCGATGGCCTCACCTCGTTCAACGGCGCCAGCCGCGTGCGCGGCGTCCTGAACCCAGGCGGAGGCGACCTGGTGCTCTACGTCGTCAACAGCCAACTGCTCGGCACGGCCCTGGACTCGGCGCTGTCCATCGTCACGTCCAACAACGCGGGCAGCTATGGCACCGCATACCTGTACGCCGAGGGCAACACCATCAGCCAGAGCGGCACCAACGACTACTGCGCGCCTGCCATCCAGGCGATCGGCCTGGTGTCGCGCCTGTCCATCGACATCTTCCGCAACGACGTGCTGGCCACCAGCCTGGGCCAGTGCGCGGCGATCAGCCTGTACAACGGCAGCCCCGATCTGCTGAGCGCACGGGTGCACAACAACACCGTGCGCGGCAACGGGGCGGATGCGGGCATCATGGTGCGCAGCGGCAGCCGTCAGATGCAGGCCGTCGTCGCAGGCAACCTGGTGGCCGGCGGCTTCGATGCCGGGCTGAGGGTCTCGGCCGACAACACCAACACCGTCGCCACCGTGAACCTGCTGAACAACACCGTGGTGGGCACCCAGCACGGGCTGATCGCCTCGGCCCGCTCCGACCTGGGCGCCGACATCACCGGCGTGGTGGCCAACAACGTGTTCGCCCGCCACCCCGTCTTCGGAATGCTCATCGGGGACCTGCCCCGCCTGCTGGACCACCACAACCTGGTCTTCGCCAGCCCCCAGTTTCCGGGCACGCGGCCCTACGGCCCGAACACGCGCCACGGCAACCCGTCGTTCGCCAACGAGGCCGGTGCCGACTACCGCCTGCGCGCCAACTCCGACGCCATCGACCACGGCGATGACGGCGCGGTGGAGAGCACGCACACGCTCGACCTGGACGGCCAGCCGCGCCGGGTGCGCGTGGTGGACATGGGTGCCTACGAGTTCCAGGGCACGCCCATGCCGCGCGCCGACGGGCCGATCACCCCCGTCCCCGCCACCGGCCCGTGGGCGTTGGGCTGGGGCGCCGCCCTGCTGGCGCTGGTGGCCGGCGCGCGGCTGCGGCGCCGGCGCTGAGGCCATTGCCGCATACCCTTTCGGGGGGATGACGTGACCAAAGTCATTCCCCGGAAGGATTGTTGCCAGACTGGTAGGCGCCTAAGATTGCGCGCCATGACGACCGAAGAACAACACCCAACTGAAACCGAGGCGCCCAGCGCCTCCCCGACGATCCTGATCGCCGACGACCACCAGCTCGTGCGCGACGGCATGCGCATGCTGGTGGCCAGCACCTGGCCGTGCGCCCACCTGCGCGAGGCGGCCAACGCCGACGCCCTGCTGGCGCAGGCGCGCCAGTTGCGCCCGCCCGCGGTGGCGCTGGTGGACCTGAACATGCCGGGCATGGACAAGGGCACGCGCCTGGCCGCGCTGGCGCACGAATGCCCCACGCTGCCGGTGGTGGTGGTCTCGGCGCTGACCTCGCCCGACGTGGTGCGCCGCACGCTCGATTTGCCCACGGTGCACGCCTTCGTGGCCAAGAGCACGGGCAGCGCCCGGATGCGCGAGGCCATCAGCGCCGCGCTGGCCGGCCGCAAGCTGCCGTACCAGCCGCCGGCGCCGGCCAGCGCCGAGCCGGCGCCGGACACGGCGCTGACGCCGCGCATGCAGGAGATCCGCCACCTGCTGCAACAGGGCCTGTCCAACAAGCACATCGCGCGGGAGCTCAACCTGTCGGAAGGCACGGTGAAGAACTACATGAGCGAGATCTTCCGGCTGCTCCAGGTCTCCAACCGCACGCAGGCCGCGCAGTACGACACCGAGACCTCGTGATCATCCTGCCCCCGCTCGGCGGTGAACGCGGCCTGACGCAGCCGCTGCCGCTGTACCTGCTGACCCGCGCCTGCGAGCTGCTGGGCGCGCTGCTGTTCATGCTGGTCCTGCCCGTCTGGCAGCCGCTGCTGTGGTTCGCGCTGGTGGCGGCCACCGGCACCTGGGGCTTCCTGAAAGTGCGGCAGCCGGGCTTCAAGCTGCTGCCGCCCGAGCAGCGCCGCGCCCGCTACCGGCGCTACGTCTGGCAGCAGGCGGCGGCGGTGGGCAGCGCGGCCTGGCTGCTGTACGTGCCCGGCAACCACAGCATGCACGCCCTGCTGGGCATGTACCTGGCCTCGGCGGCGGGCCTGGTGGCCATGTGGGGCGTGCGCGACGTGCCGCGCACCGCGCTGGCCGTCGGCCTCACCCTGGGTCCGACGGCGCTGCGCCTGATGACCGAAGGCGTGCTCGACCAGCGCCCCATGGTGTTCCTGTTCGGCGCCTGCGGCGTGATCCTGATCGCCATCATCGTGTACACGTCGGCGCTCTATGCCCGGCACGTCGCGCGCGAGCTGCTGCTGCGCGAGCAGGCCGAGCGCGCCGCCGACGCGGTGGCGGAGACGAGCCTGGCCAAGTCGCGCTTCTTCGCCGCCATCAGCCACGACCTGCGGCAGCCCGTGCACGCCATCGGCCTGTACCTGGAACCCCTGGCGCAGATGCTCGCCCGGGTGCCCGAAGACCTCGACGCGCACCGCGCCGTCAGCGGCATACGGCAGTCGTGGCAGGCGCTGGACGGGCTGCTGTCGCAGGTGCTGGACCTCACGCGCATGGACGCGGGCACGCTGCGCGCCAACCTGGCGCCGGTGGAGCTGGCGCCGGTGGTACGCGCCGTCGTGATGCAGCACAGCGCCATGGCCGAGCGCGCCGGCGTGCGCGTGGTGGCGCTGACGCAGGGGCGCAGGCCCCGCATCGCGATGACCGACGAGCTGATGCTGCGGCGCGTGCTGTCGAACCTGCTCGACAACGCCATCAAGTTCTCGCCGCCGGGCGGCTGCGTGCTGATCGCCGTGCGCGCGGGGGCCGGAACCTGGCGCATCCAGGTGCGCGACAGCGGCCCTGGCATTCCCGCCGACCAGCAGGACAGCGTGTTCGAGGAGTTCGTGCAGATCGACAACCACGCCCGCAACCGCCAGCAGGGTTACGGCCTGGGGCTGGCCATCTCGCGCCGCTTCGCCCGTGCGATGCTGGGCGAGCTGACGCTGGACTCGGCGCCAGGGCGCGGCAGCTGCTTCACCCTGGCGCTGCCGCGCACCCACACTGCGCTCATGCCCGCGGCGGCGGACGACGACGGACCGCCCAGCGAGCTGCCGCAGGAAGCATTCCCGGCGCTGGCCGCGCGCGACATCCTGCTGGTGGAGGACGATCCACTGGTGAGCGATGCCATGTGCCAGTTGCTGGAAGGCTGGGGCCTGCACGTGCGCCACGCCGAGACGGCGGCCGACGGCTGGCGGCAGCGCGCGTTCGGCGAGGTCGCCATCTGCGACGTGCGCCTGCCCGACGGCGAAAGCGGACTGGACCTGGCGCTGCGCCTGCGCACCCTGGGCAGGCAGGTGCTGCTGCTGAGCGGCGAGACCGACACCGCGCTGCGCACGCGCGCCGCGGCCAGCGGCCTGCCGCTGCTGATCAAACCGGTTTCCAGCGCCGACCTGCGGGCCGCGCTGGCGGCCATCAGGCTGACGGACGCTACTGTTTGAGTAGCTATTGGCGCTTGTTGCACAAGCGCTGCACGGCTATTCGACGCTTTTTTCAAGAGCCGTGCGAGCAACCCGTCAAAGCCCGACACCCAGGCATCACCTGGGCCAAGAAAGAGCGACGATGGTCCCTTGCGCGATGGCACCCAGCATTTCATCTTCGCCGTCAATACAGAAAATTCTGCAACTGCATACGGCCTGGGTCCTGCCCGCATGAACCACGTTGGCGCGTGCCACGAGCACCTGCCCCAACGCGGGGCGAACGTAATTTATTTTGAATTCGGATGTGACGACGGCCGCGCCCAAGGCCAATCCGCCGGCGAAGGTGAGTGAGTTGTCGGCGGCGTATGAAACAACGCCGCCATGCACGAAGCCGTTTTGCTGCTTGATCCGTTCCGTGATCGGGATCCGAAGCTCGACGCCCTCGCTGGAAAACCGGGTCAGATCAGCTCCAAGCTGTTGACTGAAGGGCTGCGATCGCAGCACCTGTTGAGCAATTTCAAGGGAAACATGTGGCATAGGGTTGGTCTCGCGGCTGTTCATGGTTCTACAACGCCGAGGCGTTGCCCTCCAGATCGACCGTCGTCGTGCATGAAGCCTGCCCGCGCGCCAGCCGCAACTGATTGAACGAGGCGTCGAAGCGGCGCAGGCTGTCCAGCCCGGCCAGCGCCGGCACCACGCCGCGCAGCAGGTTGTTGGAGACATCGAACTCGCGCAGCTCGGCCAGGCCGCTCAACGCCGGCAGCGTGCCGTCGATGCGGTTGTTCGCCAGCCGCACGCGCTCCAGGCGGTCCAGGTGCCGCAGCTCGGGCAACGGGCCGCGCAGCAGGTTGTCGTGGGCCGCCAGCTCGCGCAGCTCGGCCAGCGCATACAGCGGCGGCAGGGGGCCCTCCAGGCGGTTCAGCGCCACGTTCAGCGTGCGCAGTTTCTTCAGGTCATCCAGGCGCGGCAACTGGCCACGCAACTGGTTGTTGGCCAGGTTCAGGCCGATCACGTGGCGCCGTTCGGCATCGCAGCGCACGCCGTGCCAGTCGCATTCGGTGCCGGCGGCGCCGAGCCAGCCGGTGCGCACGCTCCACAGCCCGCCGCGCGTGCGTTCGTGCAGGTCGAGCAGCGCCTGGCGCTCGGCGACGGGAATGGCGGGCATGGCGGTGCCGCTGGCCAGCGTGACCAGGACGAAGCCGCCCAACACGCCGGCCAGCGCCAGCAGGTGCCCATGCCGCGCTCGGTGGGCGCGCGGCTGCTGGTGAATGGAGTCTGGAGAGGTCATGGTGTTGGTTCCTCGAAGGAAATTGGGGAGGCCCGCAGACTAGGCCGCCGCCGCAGCAGCGTCAGCCTGAGAAAAGTCATGCCCAGGCCGGTGCGCGCCGGTTCATCCCCCATGCGAGGTAAGCGCGCGCGCCGGCATGACGAAGTTCACCTGTGCGCGAAGCGGCGCGATTTCTACAGTGCCTCCCACACCACGGCACATCGCCCGGGAAACCACAGGAGATCACCCCATGTCCAGTCTTTCGACGCTTCAACCCTCGCCCCTGCACGCGCCGGCCGCGGCGCCCGGCCAGGGCACGCGCGCGGTCGGCCGCTTCGCCGAAACGCCCGCCGTGCGCTACCTGCGCCGCGTGTTCGCGGTGCTCCAGCACACCTCGCCCGGCATGGCCGCCCGGCTGGCCTACACGCTGCTCACGCGCCCGCCGCGCGTGGCGGAACGGCCGTGGCAAGCCAGCCTGCGCGCGCAGGCCCGCACGCAATGGCTGCCGTTCAGCGGCGGCCGGCTGGCGGTCTATAGCTGGGGCGCCGGGCCGACGGTGCTGCTGGTGCACGGCTGGGGCGCGCGCAGCACGCACCTGGGTCGCATGGTGCAGCCGCTGGTGGAGGCCGGCTACCGCGTGGTGGCGTTCGACGCGCCAGGACACGGCCACTCCAGCGGCCGCACGGCCACGCTGCCGCAGTTCGCCGAGGCGATCGCGGCGGTGGGCCTGAGCGTGGGCGAGGTGCACACGCTGATCGCGCATTCGTTCGGTGTCTCGATGGCCCTGTGGGCGCAGGTGGACTGGGGCCTGCGTGCGCAGCGGCAGGTGCTGTTCAGCTCGCTCGACCACTGCAACTGGGTGACGGAGGAGTTCGGGCGCCTGGTCGGCCTGCCGCCGGCGGTGATGGAGCGTGGGCGGCAGCTGATGGTCAGGCGCAGCGCCGGCCGCATGGACTGGGAGCGCCTGTCGGTGGGCGACCTGCTGGCGCACACCGAGGAGCCCACGCTGCTGCTGCACGACGTGCTGGACCCGGAAGTGCCCATCGAGCATCTGTTCAGCATCATGGCGCGCTGCGCCGACCGGCCGCTGCAAGTGCACGTGACCGACGGGCTGGGCCACCACCGCCTGCTGGGCGATGCGGCCGTGATGCGGCGCGTGCAGGCTTTCATGGGGAATGCCGCATGACGGCCTCGATGTTCGTTCACGAGGTCGCGCGGATGGCCGCGATCTCCCCCCTGTCCCTGCTGGTGCTGATATTCGGCATGGTGTTCGCCCTGGCCGGGCTGGCCGGCGTGGTGTGCGCGGTGTCGTTCATGCTGCGCACGGCGCGGCGACTGCCGAGCCGGAACGAGGACCTGGTGCTGACCGAGCATCCGCGGCGCGAGCCGAGGGGCCTGCGTTCCTGACGCTTATTGCTATCTTATAAGTAGCTGCCAGCGCTTTTTCAATGCGGTCTGAATACCGATTTCATTCAAAATCCGATTCGCCGCCGACTACTCCATCGGATGGTTGACGGCGGCGCCGCGCGCGCCTACCGTGCGCTCCATGGCCAGCCCCCCGCAACCCCGCCCGGCGCAGGAGCAGCTGCGGCGCGACGAACGCGCCGCCATCCTGCGGCGGCGGCGCCGGGCGGGCTTCTCCAACGCGCAGGCGCGCCAGCTGCCCACCGTGGGGCTGGCGCTGTCGGGCGGCGGCGTGCGCAGCGCCACCTTCGCGCTGGGCCTGGTGCGCGGGCTGGCGGCGCAAGGGCTGCTGCGGCGCATCGACTACCTCTCCAGTGTGTCGGGCGGCGGCTTCACGGCCGCCATGCTGGGCCGGCTGGTGTGCGCGCTGGGCATCGACGGCGCCCAGGCACAGCTGGCCGACGGCCGGTCGAAGGTGCTGGACTGGCTGCGCCGCAACGGCCGCTACCTGTCGCCCGCCGGCGCGCGCGACTGGGGCATCGCCGGGGTCAGCTACCTGCGCGCCTTCATCGCCATCCACCTGGAGACCTTCTTCGCCCTGATCCCGCTGGCGCTGCTGGTGACGCTGCCGCACATGGCGCACGACGCCGCGCGCTGGCTCGACCCGGTGGCCTGGGCCGGCTGGCCCTCGCCCTGGCTGGCGCTGGCAGCGCTGTGGCTGGCGGCGAGCGCGCCCGGCCTGCTGCTGGGCTACTGGGCGGCGCCGGAAGCGCGCCCCGGCCGCGCGCGGGCGGTGTTCCCGGGCGACGTGGCGCTGCTGGCGCTGCTGGCGGGCGCGGCGCTGTGGGCGGGCTGGACGGTCCTCGCCAGCCCGGGGCCGGCCACGGCCATCCAGCAGGCCCGGCTGCTCCGGCCGCTGTTCGCGCTGGCGCTGTGGTCGGGCGTGCTGGGGCACGGCTGGGCCATGTGGCGGCTGGCCCGCAGCGGCGAAGGCCGCGCGCTGGCCGTCGCCCGGCTGCGCAGCGAGCTCACGCGCGCGCTGCGCGCGGCGCTGGGGCTGGCGCTGGCGCTGGCCGGCATCGGCCTGCTGGACCGCGCCAGCTGGACCCTGCTGCACACCCTGTCTGCCGCCGACGACGCGGCCTGGCTGTGGAGCGGACTGGGCCTGGGCGGCGCCGCGCTGGTGGTGCTGCGCGCGGTGGCGCCGGCGCTGCAGCAGCTGGCCATGCAGGCCAGGAACGACAGCGCGCGCGCGCTGGGCCCCCTGCTGCTGGACATCGCCGGCCGGCTGGCCACCCTGCTGCTGGTGCTGGCCTGGCTGGTGGCGGCGCAGTGGTGGGTGTTCAGCCAGGCGCCGACGGAATGGCTGCGGGCCTTGCCGGCCTGGCTGCGCTGGACGCTGCTGCTGGCGGTGGCGGGGCTGTGGTGGGCCACCACGGCGGGCTACGCGCAGGCGGTCAATTCGTCGTCGCTCTACGGCTTCTACATGGCGCGGCTGGCGCGGGCCTACCTGGCCGTGGGCAACGCGCGGCGCGGCCTGTGGTCGATCTTCACGCCGCTGGACGCGCGCCTGCGCAGCGTCACCCAGGTGGCCGACGGCGACGACGTCGGCCTGGCCGCGCACCGGCCGGAGTGCGCCGGCGGCCCGATCCAGCTCATCAACACCTGCCTGAACCAGACGCGCGACGACGCCAGCGGCCTGTTCAACGCCGACCGCAAGGGCACGCTGCTGACCGCCTCGGCGCGGGCGCTGGAAGTGGGCCCGCAAGCGGTGGTGCGCTGCGACGGCGCGGCGCAGGCGGCGGACGCATCCGGCCAGGGCCTGGGCACGCTGGGGCACTGGGTGGCCGTCTCCGGCGCGGCGGCGGCGCCGGGCGCGGGCTCGCTCACATCCACCGGCTGGGCGCTGGTGATGTTCCTGCTGGGCATCCGCCTGGGCCACTGGATGCCGGCGCCGCTGTGGCGGCCGGATGCCATGCGCGGCCTCACGGCCTGGGCCTGGCGCCACGCGCCCAAGCCGCTGATGCTGTGGGCCGAGGCCAGCGCCACCTTCCACGGCCAGGCGCGGCCCTGGTGGTACGCCTCCGACGGCGGGCACTTCGACAACACCGGCGTCTACGCGCTGATCAAGCGCGAGTGCGACTTCATCCTGTTGTCCGACGCCGGCACCGACGCCGACTTCGAGTACGAGGACATCGAGAACCTGGTGCGCAAGGCGCGCATCGACCTCGACGCCGAGATCGAGTTCTACCCCCGCCACGAGGCCGCGCGCCTGTTCACCCTGGCCGGCGGCGGCATCGGCGTGCTCTCGCCCGACGACCTGGCCGACCACGCCGGCGGCCGCGGCGTGCTGCTGGCGCGCATCCGCTACCGCCGCAGCGACGCCCGCGTGGGCGAGCGCGAGGGCACGCTGCTGGTCGTCAAGCCGCGCCTGCACGCGGCGCTGGACCTGGACCTGCTGGCCTACGCGCGGCGCCACGCCAAGTTTCCGCACGACTCCACGGCCGACCAGTTCTTCGACGAAGCGCAGTGGGAGAGCTACCACCGCCTGGGTGAGGACATGGGCCGCGCGCTGTACGACCGCTGGCTGGGCCAGCTGCCCGGCTGGGACCGCCCGCAGCTGCACAAGCTGGCCGCGCCCGCGCCCCTGCGCCGCGGCGCCGCGCCCGACGCGGCGGGCGGCGAGCCGCGCTGGCGGCGCGGTGCCAAGGCGGCCGTCATCGGCGGCTCGGTCGGCCTGGGCGCGGTCGGCGCGCTGCTGCTGGGGCTGTGGCAGGCGCAGGACCAGATCCGCCGCGGCGGGGATGAGCGCCGCCAGGCCGTGCAGCAAATGCTGGTGGAGGTCTCGCGCGAGCTGCGCGACCTGCAAGGCACCTGCCCGCGACTGTCGGTCCACACCGTGGGCCAGGTGGCGCGGCTGCGCACGCTGCAAGGCAGCCCGGCCGTCACGCCGCAGGACGAGCAGACCCTGGGCCTGCTGCTGGGCGAGGTGGCGCAGGCCTGCCGGCGCCGCGCCGAAGGCCCCGCCGCCTGCCCGGGCGCCGGCAGCGCCGTCGAGCAACTGCTGTGCGCCGAGGCCACCAAGCCCGCCGCCGAGACCGACGCGCTGAACTACTGGGATCCGCCGCAGCGCCCGCCCGGCGCCGTGCGCGGCCTGGCGGACGTCTGGGCCCTGGTGCGCGCCAACACCTGGGCCCTGGTGCGCGAGCGGCCGGCCACCGCCGTGGCCGAAGCGCCCGAGCGGGCACGCCCGGCACCAGCCCCGGCCCCGCCGCCGCCCGGCGCCGCGCCCGATGCCTGCCGGATCACCAGCGCGAAAACGTGCGGCGACATCACCGTCTACACACAGATCTACGACGAGTCGGCCCGCGAACGCGCCGAGCGGCTGCGCGCCGACTTCAGCGCCCAGGGCTACCGCGTGGCGGCGATCGAGAACGTCAACCGCAGCGCCGAGGCGCGCCAGCAGCGCCGCCCCGTGCCGTGGTTGCAGCCCACCTTCATCGCCCATGACGCCGCCGCGCGTGCCTGCGCCAACGAGATGGCGCAAGCGGTGAAAGACAACGCCTGCTGGCCGCGCGATGCCGAGCGCTCGGTCTGGGTCACCGACCTGCCCACCAGCCTGAAGGCCCGGCCCGCCACCCTGGAGCTGTGGCTGCCCACGCCACCGCAGGACCGCGCGGCGGCACGCTGATACTCCTGTATCGATAGCTGCTGACGCTTGCTGGACGGCCTCTGCAGGCCGATTTCTTATAAATTTCCCTGAAAGCCAGCATCCGGCTGCGCCAGGCAGGCCATGTGCCCCGCCGCGCTGGCACGGCCCCGGATGGCGTTGCGGCGCGCGAAGCGGCCCAAGCGCGCGAGCACGTCCTGGTCGCGGCGCGCGCAGTCTCCAGCGCCGGCCAGCGCGGCCTCGGTGGCGCCGCCGTGAGGGTGTGCGCCCGGCCCGAAGCGCAGCACGTCTTCGGGAAATCCGGCCCCTTGTGCCCGCCGTGCGGCCGGGCTACCCTGCGAACCGAGGAGACACCACCGCCATGCCCGCCAGCAGCCCTTCCGTCGAGAACATCCGCACCCTCGCCCTGGTCGGCCCCGCCGCCGCCGGCAAGACCACCCTGGCCGAAGCGCTGCTGCAAGCCTGCGGCGCCATCGGCGCGGCCGGCAGCGTGGAGCGCGGCAGCACCGTCAGCGACCACGATCCGCTGGAGGCCCGGGCCCAGCACTCGCTGCAATCGGCCGTGATGCACGCCGGGCACGCCGGCTGTCGCATCCACCTGATCGACACGCCCGGCGCGCCGGACTTCATCGGCCAGAGCCTGCCGGCGCTGGAGGCAGTGGAAACGGCCGCCATCGTCATCAACGCCACCGCCGGCATCGAGCCCATGGCGCGCCGCATGATGGACTATGCCGCCGAGCGCCAACTCGACCGCCTGGTCATCGTCAACAAGATCGATGCCGAAGGCGCCGACCTGCCCGCGCTGCTGGCCGACATCCAGGCCGCCTTCGGCAAGGAATGCCTGCCGCTCAACCTGCCCGACGCCGGCGCCACGAAGGTGGTGGACTGCTTCTACAACCGCGAGGGCCACAGCGACTTCGGCGCCGTCGCCGACGCGCACCGCGCGCTGGTGGAGCAGGTGGTGGAAGTCGATGGCGCCTTCGTCGAGCGCTACCTGAACGAGGGCGACGTGGACGCCAGTGAACTGCACGCCCCGCTGGAGCAGGCGCTGCGCGAAGGGCACCTGATCCCCGTCTGCTTCGTCTCCGCGCGCAGCGGCGCCGGCGTGCGCGAACTGCTGGACGTGATCGCGCGGCTGCTGCCCAACCCGACCGAAGGCAACCCGCCGGACTTCCTGAACGGCCAAGGCGACGGCGCCGAACTGATGCACGCCCAGCCCGACCCGGCGGCGCACGTGCTGGCCCACGTGTTCAAGATCAGCATCGACCCCTACGTCGGCAAGCTCGGCTTCGTGCGCGTGCACCAGGGCACCATCACGCCCGGCGCGCAGCTCTACGTGGGCGACGGGCGCAAGCCCTTCAAGGTGGGGCACCTGTACCTGCAACAGGGCAGGCACCACGTCGAGGTGCCCAGCGCCGGGCCGGGCGACATCTGCGCCATCGGCAAGATCGACGAGCTGCACTTCGACGCCGTGCTGCACGACGCGGCGGAGGACGACCACATCCACCTCAAGCCCCTGCCCTTCCCCGTGCCGGTGCACGGCATCGCCCTGGCGCCCAAGCGGCGCGGCGACGAGCAGCGCCTGTGGGAGATCGTCGGCAAGCTGGTGGCCGAGGACCCGTGCCTGAAGCTGGAGCACGCGGCGCAGACCAACGAGACCATCGTGTACGGCCTGGGCGAGCTGCACCTGCGCGTGCTGCTGGAGCGGCTGCGCGAGGTGCACAAGGCCGACGTGGACACGCGCCCGCCGCGCATCCCCTACCGCGAGACCATCACCCAGCAGGCGGCCGCGCAGTACCGCCACAAGAAGCAGAGCGGCGGCGCCGGCCAGTTCGGCGAGGTGCACCTGCGCATCGAGCCGCTGCCGCGCGGCGGCGGCTTCGAGTTCGTCGATCAGGTCAAGGGCGGCACCATCCCCGGCCAGTTCATGCCGGCGGTGGAAAAGGGCGTGCGCGAGGCGCTGGGCGAAGGCGTGATCGCCGGCTACCCGGTGCAGGACGTGCGCGTGATCGTGCACGACGGCAAGCACCACCCGGTGGACAGCAAGGAGATCGCCTTCGTCACCGCCGGCAAGCGGGCCTTCCAGGCCGCCATCCGCGAGGCGCGGCCGGTGGTGCTGGAGCCGATCGCGCGCATCCAGGTCACCGCGCCGGAGAGCGCCATGGGCGCCATCACCGGCGATCTGTCGTCGCGCCGCGGCCTGGTCAGCGGCACCGACAGCGGCAAGCTCGGCACCCTCACCGTCAGCGGCCAGGCGCCCATCGCCGAGCTGGCCGACTACCAGAGCCGGCTGAACGCCATGACCGCCGGCCAGGGCAGCTACGCCCTGGCCCTGTCGCACTACGAAGTGGTGCCGCCGGGGGTGCAGCAGGCGCTGGTGGGGCAGTACAAGGGGCGGGATGAGGATTGAGTCGGGCCACGCCGTGCCCCGATGATGCCCTGCCTCTTCAGTGGTAGTCGTCCTCCCGCTGATGGCGGATCGCCGAAACCACGACCTCCTGCTCGCTGACGATGTGGAACAGCGCCACATGGCCCGCCGCGCCGAACGGGATCACCAGCTCACGCTCCAGCCTGTCGTCGAAGGCGATGCGGCAGGTGAACGGATTGCTTTCGAGAATCCGGAACTCCCTGCGGATGGCCGCCAGTGCGCGGCCGGGCAGATCGAAGTCGCCGTGCTCGAGGGCTGCGTCCATGAGGAAACCCTCCAGTCGCTGCAAGTCCTCCAGCGCCTCGGCGGTGAGGCTGACGGTGTAGGTCACGAACCGCGCTTGGCAGCGCGCTCGCGCGGCCGATGCGCTGCCAAGCGGGCTTCGAGCCGGCCCTGCATCGCATCGAGCACCTCAGCGGCGGCGTGGTACTGCCCGGTCTGGCGTGCGCGGGCCAGGGAAGCGCGGCCACGGGCCACGAATTCCATCTGGGCCTTGCGGCGCTGCGCGGCTTCGAGGGCGGCCTGCTCGACGAATTGCGACAGCGTTTCCCCGTCGTGCAGGACGCTCTCGATCTGGTGCCGCACATCGGGCGTGACGCGCACCGGGGGCAATTGGGCAGTCTTCATGTTCGTCAATGTAGCGCATTTGTTATGCAGCAGCGCATGGAACGGGGAAGCACACGGCATCATGGAGGTATGTCGCAGCCTTCTCTTCCCCCCATGCCATCGGGCGTGCGCGCCGGCGTGGACATCGGCGGCACCAAGGTCGCCGCGTGCCTGGCCAGGCCGCCGGACGGCGATGCGCCGCCGGCTTTGCTCGTGCGCCTTGCCGAACCGACGGTGACAACTGGCGAGCCCGATGCGCTGGCCCGCCAGGTGCTGCGCCTGCTCGACGACGCCTGCGCCCGGCACGGCCTGGCGCGCAGCGACCTGGCGGCCGTGGGCGTGGCGTCCTGCGGGCCGTTCGTGCGACCAGGCGGCCTGGCCGAGCTGGCCAACCCCAACCTCTGCGGCGGCCTGGCCGGCGCGCCGCGCGGCCTGGGCAACGACTGGACGCGCGTGCCGCTCGAAGCACCACTGGTCCAGGCGCTGGGCGCGCAACGCGTGCGCATCGCGGGCGACGCGGTGGCCGCGCTGCAAGCGGAGCGGCGCTGGGGCGCGCTGCGCGGCATCCGGGACTGCGCCTACGTGACCTGGAGCACCGGCATCGGCACCGGCCTGTGCGTGGACGGCCGCGTGCTGCACGGCAAGCACGGCAACGCGGGCCATGCGGGGCATTCGTTCGTCGGGGAGGCGCCGGGCCAAAGCGGGCAGGAGGGGCCGCTGTGCGGCTGCGGCAACCGGGGCGACGTGGAATCGCTGGTGGCAGGCAGCGCATTGATGCGCCGGCTGGGCGCGAACGCGCCCGCGCTGCTGCGGGCGGCCGATGCAGGCGACGGTGCGGCGCTGGCCGAGGTGCGCGGCCTGTGCGTGCTGATGGGGCGGCTGCTCTACAACCTGGTGGCGACGCTGGACCTGCGGCGCATCAGCCTGGGCGGCGCGGTGTTCCTGCACCACCAGGCGCTGCTGCTGCCGCTGCTGCGCGCGGAGCTGGCGCGCTACTTTCCGGCACTGACGGATGAGGTGGAACTGGTCAGCACGGACCTGGGCGAGCGGGTGGGCGACTACGCGGCGCTGGCGCTGCTGGAAGACTCCTTTTGAGTCTTACTCAAAAAAGATAGCTGCCAGCGCTTGCTGGACAAGCGCTGTAGGCCAATTTGACTTAAATTCTCAGCGTGTTTTCCAGACAGCCCTGTCCTCCCCGCGCAGGCAGGGATCCAGTGCCTCCTTTCGACGTCCCCTGGATTCCCGCCTGCGCGGGAATGACGGCGAAGGCAGCAACGGCCAACACTTGAACGAAACGCGCTAGCCCTGCACCTCATGCTCTTCCAGCGCGGCCAGGAAGCCGCGCCGCCACCAGTGCACGTCGTGCTCGCGCACGCGCTCCAGCAGCCGCTGGTGGCGCCACTGGCGCTCGGGCAGGGGCATGCGCAGGGCGGTCTGCATGGCGTCGGCCATGCCCTGCGTGTCGTAGGGGTTGACGAGCAGCGCCTCCTGGAGCTGCTCGGCCGCGCCCGCGAAGCGCGAGAGCACGAGCACGCCGGGGTCGGCCTCGTCCTGCGCCACCACGTATTCCTTGGCGACCAGGTTCATGCCGTCGCGCAGCGGCGTGACCAGCCCCACGCGCGCGGCGCGGCACAGGCCGGGCACGCGCCTGCGCGCCACCGTGCGGTGGATGTAGCGCAGCGGCATCCAGTCCAGGTCGCCGTAGTCGCCGTTGATGGCGCCGCACAGGCCCTCCAGCTCCTGGCGCAGGTCGGTGTAGGCGTGCACGTCGTCGCGGCTGGGCGAGGCGATCATCACCAGCGTGGCGCTGTGTTCGTTCTCGGGATAGCGCTCCAGCAGCTGGCGGAAGGCGCGCACGCGCTGCGGGATGCCCTTGGAATAGTCCAGCCGGTCGATGCCCAGCAGCAACTGGCGGCGCGAGTATTCGGCGCGCATGGCCTCGAAGGTGCTCACGGCCTCGGGCGCGGCGGCCAGGGCCTGGAATTCCTCCACGTCGATGCCGATGGGAAAGGCTGCCACGCGCACCGTGGCGTTGTAGGCGCGCAGGCGCTGCGCGCCCAGCTCCTCCGCGCCGGCCTCCGTCACCATGCAGCGTGTGAAGTGGGCCACGTCGGTCTCGCCCTGCAAGCCCACCAGGTCGTAGGCGAAGAACGAGCGCAGCAGCCATTCGTGCTGCGGCAGCGCGGCCATGATGAGCGGCGGCGGCACGGGGATGTGCAGGAAGAAGCCGATGCGCTGGCGGCAGCCCAGCGCGCGCAGCTCGGCCGCCAGCGGGATCAGGTGGTAGTCGTGCACCCAGATCACGTCGTCCTCGCGCAGCAGGGGCAGCAGCTTGCGCGCGAACATCTGGTTCACGCGCCGGTAGCCGGCGAGGTAGGCGGGGTTGAAGTCGGCGAGGTCGAGCCGGTAGTGGAAGACTGGCCAGAGCACGCTGTTGGAGTAGCCCAGGTAGTAGGCGGCGTGGTCTTCGGCGCACAGGTCGACGGTGGCGAGCGTCACCTTGCCAGCCTGGCGCACGTGCAGCCGGCCCTCGCCGGGCGCGATGTCCGCGGCCGTGGCGCCGCTGGAGCCGAACCAGAGCCCGCCCGTGCGCGCGAGCGTCTCGCCCAGCGCCACGGCCAGCCCGCCGGCGGCGGGCTTGCGCGGGTCGGCAAGGCGGTTGGAGACGACGACGAGGCGGCTCATATCACCGTGTCCCACGGCGCCGAGAGGCGCATGGCGGCGTTGATGACGCCGACCATCGAATACGTCTGCGGGAAGTTGCCCCACATCTCGCCCGTCACGGCATGCGTGTCTTCCGACAGCAGGCCGAGCGGACTGCGCACGGCCAGCATGGCCTCGAAGATCTCGCGTGCCTGCTCGCGCCGGCCGATGCGCGCGAGCGCGTCGATGCGCCAGAAGGTGCAGATGTTGAACGAGGTCTCGGGCTTGCCGAAGTCGTCTGGCGCCTCGTAGCGGCGCATGTAGGGGCCGTCGCAGAGCGTCCCCTCCATCGCGTCGAGCGTGCTCACGAAGCGCGGGTCGGAGGGGTGGATCAGGCCGACCTCGGCCATCAGCAGCACGCTGGCGTCCAGCTCGCTGCCGCCGAAGCTCTCGGCGAAGGCCTGGCGCGCGGGGCTCCAGGAGCGCTCCAGGATCTCCTCGCGCATCTGCCGCGCGTGCAACTGCCAGTAGCGCGCGCGCTCGGGCAGGTCCAGCGCGGCGGCTATTTTCGCCAGCCGGTCGCACGCGGCCCAGCTCATGAGCGCCGACGAGGTGTGCACGCGCGCGCGGGTGCGTAGCTCCCACATGCCCGCGTCGGGCTGGCCGTAGACCTGCACGGCGAGATGGCCGATGCGCTCCAGCCGCGCGAACTCGGCGCTGCCCGCCGGGTGCAGCAGGCGCTTGTCGTGGAAGGCCTGCGCGGCGCCGAGCACGATGTTGCCGTACACGTCGTGCTGGAAGTGCTCGGCCGCCTGGTTGCCCACGCGCACCGGCCCCATGCCCCGGTAGCCCGCCATGTGCGGCACGATGGATTCGGGCAGCTCGTGCTCCAGCCCGATGCCGTAGAGCGGCTGGATGTGCCCCTCGCCCGCCTTGGCGACCACGTTGCCGAGCCAGCGCAGGTAGTCCTCCATCGTGCCCACTTCCGACAGGCTGTTGAGCGCGCGCACCACGAAGAACGCATCGCGCAGCCAGCAGTAGCGGTAGTCCCAGTTGCGGCCGCTGTTCGCCGATTCGGGAATGCTCGTGGTCATCGCGGCGACGATGGCGCCCGTGTCCTCGAACAGTGACATCTTCAGCGTGATGGCCGCGCGGATCACCGCGTCCTGCCATTCGAGCGGCAGGTGCAGGCGCTGCGTCCAGTGCTTCCAGTACGACACCGTCTCCTGCTCGTAGAGGCGCGCCGTGTCGGCGATGCCTTCGGACAGGGTTTCGTCGGCGCCCAGCAGGAAGTTGTACTCGCGCTGCGCGGTGAAGGGCTGGCCCGAGAGCACGTAGGTCACGGGTGCGTCGGTATTCAGTCGCAGCGTGAAGGCGCTGCCCACGTAGCGCACGTGGTTGCTGCCGCGCGTGATCTCGGGCCGGGTCTGGCCCCAGTCGTAGCGCACGTCGAGCAGCACGCGGATGCGCGGCGCGCCGCGCACCGGCCGCACGCGGCGCACCAGCATGTTGGGACGGAAGAACCGCGCGCGCGCCTGGAAGCGCGGCGCGAAGTCCGTCACCTCCAGGCAGTTGCCGTGCAGGTCGGTCAGGCGCGTGTGCAGCACGGCGGTGTTCGGTTCGTACCACTGGTCGCTGGCGGCGAAATCCTCCAGCACGATGGCGAAGCGGCTGCCCCCTTCGCCGGGCTGCAGCAGCGCGTTGAACACCGGGTCGCCATCGAAGCGCGGCATGCAGCACCAGACGATGCACGCGCGCGCGTCCACCAGCGCGCTGATGGCGCAGTTGCCGATCATGCCGAGCTGGAGCGAAGGCTCGATGGTCATGCGTCGTCCTCCCCGGCGATGGCGGGCGAACGGATGCCGGCCAGCGCCTGCGCGGACGACCGCAGCCACGCGCGCACGTCGGCCGGCGCGCCGATGCGCGCATGCGCCTGCGTGGCGCCCTCGCCCACCTTCACGCCCAGGCCGCCCAGCGCCTGCACGGCGGCGAAGCCGGCCTCGTCGGTCACGTCGTCACCCATGAACAGCGGCATGCGGCCAGCGAAGGGCGGCCGGCGCATGAAGTCGCCGATGGCGCGGCCCTTGCTGGGGCCGGCGGGCTTGATCTCCAGCACGCACTTGCCGCGCAGCAGCTCGGCGCCGGGCACGCCGTTCAGCACGCGGGTCAGCGCCTGCACGCACAGCGGCTCCAGGTGGGGCGCCTGGCGGTAGTGCAGCGCGAGGCCGGTGCGCTTGGCCTCCACCAGCAGCCCGGGGTGGCGCGCCACCAGGGGGCGCAGGGCTTCCAGCACGGGGGCCAGGTCGAGCGCGGGCGTGGTGCCGACGTGGCCATCACTGGCACGGATATGAGCGCCATGCTCGCAGGCCACAGGCAGGCGCAGCGGGGCGAGGAAGTGATCGGCGTCGGCCATCGCGCGGCCGGTGACGATGGCCAGCGCGCCCCCCAGCGCCGCGTGCAGCGCCCGCAGGCTGGGCACCACGTCGGCGTGCACGCGCACGGCCTGGGGCTGCGCGGCGATCTCGGCCAGGGTGCCGTCGAAGTCGAGGAACAGGGCGTGGCGCGCGCTGAGCGCGAACGGCATGGACATCGCCGCCGACTTTAACAAGCCCGGCGCCGCGTGGCTGTAGGCCAAGGGCGCGCGGGCCGTCGCGCCGCGCATGCACGGCGCTGGCGCGGCGGCAGCCCGTGTTCTATGCCAAATCAGCTTCCAGCGCTTACTGGGCGAGCGCCAGAAGCTACATTTTCAAGAGCAATCTGGATTCCACGGCCGCCATCTTCAGCCCCAGATCATCGACCGCATCGAGAGGGAGCCGAACTGGAAACCCGCGTTGAAGAAGCGCGGCATTTCCGTGGCATCGACCGCGCCCGCCGCGTAGAGCAGCGGCAGGTAGTGCTCGTGCGTGGGGTGGGCCAGCGGCGCCATCGCGCCCCACTGCTGGAACTCGGCCAGCGCTGGCAGGCGCGCGGACGCCACCTCGCTCTGCACGCGGGCGTCGAACTCGGCGGCCCAGTCGTAGGCGGTGTCGGCGGGCGCGTCGCGGCGCACCGCGCGCAGGTTGTGCACCACGTTGCCGCTGCCGACGATCAGCACGCCGCGCTCGCGCAGCGCGCGCAACTGCCGCCCGAGCGCGAAGTGCTCGGCGGGCGCGCGGCTGTAGTCCATGCCGAGCTGCAGCACGGGGATGTCGGCGGCGGGAAACATAGGCTTGAGCACCGACCAGGTGCCGTGGTCCAGGCCCCATGCGTCCACGTCCACGCCCAACGGCTGCTGGGTGGCGGGCGAACGCAGCTCGCGCGCCAGCGTTTGCGCCACCGCCGGCGCGCCCGGCGCCGGGTATTGCTGCTCGAACAGCTCGGGCGGAAAACCGCCGAAGTCGTGGATGGTCCTGGGCTGGGCCATGCCCGTCAGGTACCAGCCGCCGCGCGTCAGCCAATGGGCGGACACGCACAGGATGAGCTGCGGCCGGGCCTCGCGCGCCAGCAGATCGCGGCCCATCTGCTGCCAGGCGCGGCGCCAGGCGTTGTCCTCGATCGCGTTCATGGGGCTGCCGTGGCCGACGAACAGCACCGGCATGCGCGGCGAGGGGCGCAGCGCCTGAAGCTGCGGCAGGTTGGCGGCGCCGGACAAGGGGGTCATGAGCGTGGCTCCAGAAAGCGTGGCTGCACCGGCGAGGGCGGCGAAGTGGCGTCGATGCATGAAGCGCGGTTGAAAGTCGGGTGGCTCCGGGCGCTCAGCCGCGCGCCGAGCCCTTGCGGGCGGCGCCGGTCTGGCGCGGCGGCAGCCCGGTGTGCTGCGTCAAAACCCGGCCGCGCGCAGGCGTGGAGTTCTTGCGCCGCGCGCTCTGGTAGCCGCCGCCGTCCAGCGGCTGCCAGGTGGGGATCAAGTGGTGCTTGCCGTTGCCAATGAGGTCGGCGCGGCCCATGTCCTTGAGCGCCTGGCGCAGCAGCGGCCAGTTGTTGGGGTCGTGGTAGCGCAGCAGGGCCTTGTGCAGGCGCCGGCGGCGCTCGCCCTTGACGGTATCGACCCTCTCGGCGCGCTCGTCGCGGTGGATGCCCTTGAGCGGGTTCAGGCCGGTGTGGTACATGGCCGTGGCGGTGGCCATGGGGCTGGGGTAGAAGGCCTGCACCTGGTCGGCGCGGAAGCCGTGGGCCTTGAGCCACAGCGCCAGGTTCAGCATGTCTTCATCGGTCGTGCCGGGGTGCGCGGCGATGAAGTACGGGATCAGGAACTGCTGCTTGCCCGCCTCGGCGCTGAACTTGTCGAACAGCTGCTTGAAGCGGTCGTAGCTGCCGATGCCGGGCTTCATCATCTTCGACAGCGGGCCCTCCTCGGTGTGCTCGGGGGCGATCTTCAGGTAGCCGCCGACGTGGTGCTGCACCAGCTCCTTCACGTAGGCGGGCGACTTCACGGCCAGGTCGTAGCGCAGGCCGGAGCCGATCAGCACCTTCTTCACGCCGCGCAGCTTGCGCACGCGGCGGTAGATGCCGATCAGCGGGTCGTGGTTGGTCGTCAGGTTGGAGCAGATGCCGGGGTACACGCAGCTCGGCTTGCGGCAGGCGGCCTCGATCTCGGGGCTCTTGCAGCCCAGGCGGTACATGTTGGCGGTGGGGCCGCCCAGGTCGCTGACGACGCCGGTGAAGCCCTGCACCTGGTCGCGCATGGCCTCGACCTCGCGCACGATGCTGTCCTCGCTGCGGCTCTGGATGATGCGCCCCTCGTGCTCGGTGATGGAGCAGAAGGTGCAGCCGCCGAAGCAGCCGCGCATGATGTTCACGCTGAAGCGGATCATCTCCCACGCGGGGATCTTGGTGGCGCCGTCGTGGCGGCCGCGTTCGTCGGCGTAGCGCGGGTGCGGGCTGCGGGCGTAGGGCAGGTCGAACACCCAGTCCATCTCGGCGGTGGTCAGCGGGATGGGCGGCGGGTTGAGCCACACGTCGCGCGCGGTGGCGCCCTCGCCGTGCGCCTGCACCAGGGCGCGGGCGTTGCCGGGGTTGGTCTCCAGATGCAGCACGCGGTTGGCGTGGGCGTAGAGCACCGCGTCGCGCTTGACCTGCTCGTAGCCGGGCAGGCGGATCACGGTGCGCTCGCGCGGCGCGGTGCGGCCGCGCAGCGCGGGATTGGGCACGAAACGCAGGGGCTGCGGTTCAGCGCCAAATTGGCCCGCAGCGCCCGTCTGGCAAGCGCTGGCAGCTATCGAATCGGTAGTATTCTCCGTCTGCTCGCCGGTGGTCTGGTAGGGGCTCTGGTGCGCGTCCACGCGGCCGGGCTGATCAACCTCGGTGGAGTCGATCTCCATCCAGCCCGGCTCCGACGCGCGGCGCACGAAGGCGGTGCCGCGCACGTCGGTGATCTGTTCCACCGGCTCGCGCCGCGCCAGGCGGTGCGCCACCTCGACCAGCGCGCGCTCGGCGTTGCCGTACAGCAGCAGGTCGCACTTGCTGTCCACCACGATGGAGCGGCGCACCTTGTCGCTCCAGTAGTCGTAGTGGGCGATGCGGCGCAGGCTGCCTTCGATGCCGCCGAGGATGATGGGCACGTCGCGGTACGCCTCGCGGCAGCGCTGGCTGTAGACGATGGCGGCGCGGTCGGGACGCCTACCGCCTTCGTCGCCGGGGGTGTAGGCGTCGTCGCTGCGGATCTTCCGGTCGGCCGTGTAGCGGTTGATCATCGAATCCATGTTGCCCGCCGTCACGCCCCAGAACAGGTTGGGCCGGCCGAGCGCCTTGAAGGCGTCGGCGCTCTGCCAGTCGGGCTGGGCGATGATGCCGACGCGGAAGCCCTGCGCCTCCAGCACGCGGCCGATCACGGCCATGCCGAAGCTGGGGTGGTCCACGTAGGCGTCGCCGGTGACCAGGACGACGTCGCACGAATCCCAGCCGAGCGCGTCCATCTCCGCCCGGCTCATGGGCAAGAAGGGCGCGGTGCCGAAACGCCTGGCCCAGTAGGGCTTGTAGCTGGCGAGGGGCTTGGCGGCGCGCGGGAAAAAGGAGACGTCGATCGGCGCGTTCATCGGGGGTGTCGGCCGCGCGCTGCGGTGGCGCGGCGAAGCCCTCGATTCTAGGCGGATGGGTTCAACGCTGCTCGATCAACTGCCCGCGCAGCTCGCCCTCGGGGAAGCGCGCGGTGCGCAGGTTGACGTACCACTGCCCGGCCAGCAGGTCGGCGCGCTGGCGCGGCGTGAGCAGGGCGCGGCCTTCGTAGGGGCTGCTGAAGTTGCGGCCGATGGCGATCACCGGCGCGGCCACCTCGCCGCCCATCGCCGGGCTGTGGAAGTGCGCGGCGCGCACGGGGCCGGTGAGGCCGCTGTAGCTCAGCTTCCATTGCAGCAGGCCGGTGTTGCGGTTGAGCACGGCCACCAGTTCGCCCCGGGCCGGGCTGTCGGCGGGCGGCACGGCCTCGGACGCGCTCAGCACGGCCTTGAAGGCGGCCAGCTCCTTCAGCCGCGGCTCCACCGGCGCCGGCTGGGTGACGGCCGGCGGCGCCGGGCGGGGCGGGGGCGCGGCGCAGCCGGCCAGCGCCGCCAGCAGCACCAGCGCGGCGCCCCGGCGCGTGGGAGAAAGCATCGTCGGCATGGCTGAGAAACCGCCTCAGCGCACCACGCGCAGCTGCCCGCGCAGCTCGCCGGCGGGGTAGGCGGCGGTGGAGATGTTGACGTACCAGCGGCCCTCCGCCAGATCGGCGGCCTGCTGCGGCGTGAGCGTGGCGCGGCCCTCGTAGGCGGGGCCGAAGGGGCCGGGCCACATCATGGCCGGCGGGCCGTTCTGGTCCATGCCGGCGGGGCCGTGGAACTGCACGCCGGTGATCGGGCCGGACAGGCCGGACCACGACGCCTTCCAGCGCAGCAGGCGCGTGCCGGCGTCGTACAGCGCGTCGAGCTGGCCGGTGCCGGCGCTGCGGGTGGGCGGGTTGACGGCGGCGCCCTCGATGCGCGTGGTCAGCGTGACCAGGCCCCGCGGCGCGTCGGCCGGAGCGGCGGGCGGCGCCTGCGGTGGCGGCGGTGCCGGAAAGGCACCTTCGGCGCCGATGGGCGGCAGCGGCTGGCCGATGGGCTGGCCGGGCACGACCGGCTGCGCCGTGGCCAGCGGCGGCAGCGCGGCCGGGGCCGACGGGGCGGGCAGCGGCTGCGGCATGCGCACCGGCGGCGGATCGTAGCGGGGCCCGAGATCCACCGTCGAGCAGCCGGCGGCCAGCAGCGCGAGCACCAGCGCGGCCGGCGCGGCGCGCGAGGAAACCGAAACGAAAGTGGGCATGCGGCAAGACTCCTGGTCAGATCGGCGCCGCCCTACGCGCGCGGCGGTCGCAGCGGGCCATTTTAGGCACAGCCGCCAGGCAGTCCAAGCCACGCCGAAAGCTATGTTTTAGATAGCTGCCGGCGCTTTCCAGACAAGCCCCGGAGCCCGATCTATGCAAAAATCCACAACAACGGAACCCAGGAGGCCCGCATGCCCGACCTCGCCACCCTGCAACGCCACATCGACCCGCTGCTGCCCGGCACGCTGGGCATCCGCCTGCTGGAGGCCGCGCCCGAGCGCGTGCGCGCCGAGATGACGGTGCGGCCCGATCTGTGCACGCTGGGCGGCATCCTGCACGGCGGCGCCTACATGGCGTTCGCCGACACGCTGGGCGCGGTCGGCACGGTGGTGAACCTGCGGCCCGGGCAGATGACGACCACCACCGACTCCAGCACCAAGTTCATCGCCGGCGCCAAGGTGGGCACGGTGGTCACGGGCGAGTCGGTGGCGTTGCACCGGGGCCGGCGCACGCAGGTATGGCAGACCAGCGTGTACAGCGCCGAGGGCCGGCTGTGCGCCGTCGTCACGCAGACGCAGCTGGTGATGGACGCTACAGCAGCTCCGCCGTCTGCACCGTGACCACCACGGTCTGCGCCGCGCCGCCGCGCTCGCGGCTGCGCAGCCACCAGACGGCGCCTTTCTTCACCGCGCACTCGGGGTCGTTCATACCCAGCAGCTGCGCGATGGTCTGCCCCAGCGTGGGCTGGTGGCCGACGACCAGCACCGGCCCCTTGGCGTCGGGCCAGCCGGCCAGGCGCAGCAGCGCCTCGGGCGCGGCGCCGGGCAGCAGCTCGTCGCGCGGCCTGAACTTGCGCTGCAAGGCCCGCGCCGTCTGCACGGTGCGCACGGCCGGGCTGGCGAGGATGCGCGTGCCCTCGGGCAGCTGGCGGTCCAGCCAGGCGGCCATGCGGCTGGCCTGCTGCTGGCCGCGGCGCGTGAGGGCGCGCTCCAGGTCGCTCATGCCCTCTTCCGGCTCCTGCGCCTCGGCGTGGCGCCACAGGATCAGGTCCATCGCATCGCCTCACTCGCCCAGGAAGTGCCTGCGGTAGCGCGGGTGCAGGTCGGCGATGCGCATCAGCATCGGCAGGTCGGCGGTGTTGAAGTCCGGGTCCCAGGCCGGCGCGCCCAGCACGCGCGTGCCCAGGCGCAGGTAGCCCTTGATGAGCGCCGGCGGCTCGACGTCGAGCTGGTCGTTCAGCCGCTCCAGGGGCAGCGGCACGCGCGGGCGCACCTGGAACTCGATCGGCGCCAGATGGCGCTCGCGCACCTGGCGCCAGATGCTGGCCGCCATGTCGCCGCTGAACACACCGCCCTGCATCATGGGGATGCTGGCGCAGCCGAGCATGGTGTCGAGCTGGTTACGCACCATGAACTCGCCCAGGGCGCCCCACAGCGCCAGGATCACGCCGCCCTGCCGGTGCGCGGGGTGCACGCAGCTGCGGCCCACCTCCACCATGCGCTCGCGCAGCGCGCGCAGGCGGGTCAGGTCGAACTCGGTGTCGGTGTAGGTGCCGCCCAGGCGGCGCGCCTGCACGGGCGTCAGCACACGGTAGGTGCCGACCACCTCGCGCGTGGCCTCGTCGCGCACCAGCAGGTGCTCGCAGTAGTCGTCGAACAGGTCGACGTCGTGGCCGGCGACGGGCGTGGCCAGGCGCGCGCCCATCTCGCCGGCGAAGACCTGGTGGCGCAGGCGCTGCGCCGCCCTCACCTCGTCCAGATGGCGCGCCCAGCCCACCTGAATGCCGCCGCCCAGCGCGCGGGCGCCGCCACCGCCCGGATGAAGCGCCCCCCTGGCCCGCCGCGGCGAACCGGCGGCGGGCGAAAAGGCAAAAGTGGGCGTTGGCAGTTCCTTCACGATCAGTACTCCATGCGGCTTCTTCGTGCGCTCGATCCTCGTCGGCCAACGTGACCGCCGGGTGACAAACCGATGAAAGAACGGCGACCTTACACCCGTCGGACAACCCCCTGGCGCGCTGAGACAATAGCGCCGCCATGCCCGCCACGCCGCGCACGTTCACGCTCCAGTGCCACCCGGCCACGCCCTGCGCGGCGCTGGCGGCGGCGGCCGTGAGCGTCGCGCCGGCGCCCGGCGGCGGCTGGCGGCTGGCCTTCACGCTGGCGGGTGATATGGCGCGGCTGCGCATCCCCGCACCCGCCGCGCGCCCGGCGGCCGCCGACGGGCTATGGCGGCACACCTGCCTCGAAGCCTTCGTGGGCGACCCGCAAGGCCCCCGCTACCACGAGTTCAACTTTTCCCCCTCGGGCGACTGGGCCGCCTACGCGTTCGCCGCCGAGCGCCAGCGCGCGCCCGCCACCGCGCCGTTGCCGCCACCGCGCATCGCCTGCACGCAGGATGCCCGCTCGCTGCGCCTCGATGCCTGGCTACCCCCTGCGTACAGTGGCTGGCAAATGGGCCTGGCCGCCGTCATCGAAAGCGCCGACGGCAGCCTGAGCTACTTCGCCCTCGCTCATCCGCGCGCGGTGCCCGACTTCCACCAGCGCGCCGGCTGGACAACTCATCTCCCCACCCTCGCATGAAAACTGCCCCCCACGCTCCCTCGCTTCGCGCAGTGCGCTGCCCCCCAAGGGGGCTTTTCATCTTGGGAGCGGCCCGGCGATGAAAACCGGCCTCGAACGCTTCCTCCAGGACCCCGCCCTGCGCGCGCCGCTGCAAGGCCGCCGCGTTGCCCTGCTGGCCCATCCCGCCTCCGTCACGCGCGACCTGACGCACTCGCTCGACGCCCTGGCCGCCCTGCCCGACCTGAAGCTGACGGCCGCCTTCGGCCCCCAGCACGGCCTGCGCGGCGACAAGCAGGACAACATGGTGGAGTCGCCCGACTTCACCGATCCGCAGCACGGCATCCCCGTCTTCAGCCTGTACGGCGAGGTGCGCCGCCCCACCGCCGCCATGCTGGCCCCGTGGGACGTGCTGCTGGTGGATTTGCAGGACCTCGGCTGCCGCATCTACACCTTCATCACCACGCTGCGCTACGTGCTGGAGGCCGCCGCCGCTTCGGCCAAGGCCGTGTGGGTGCTCGACCGCCCCAACCCCGCCGGACGGCCCGTGGAGGGATTGAGCCTGCGCGACGGCTGGGAGAGCTTCGTCGGCGCCGGCCCCATGCCCATGCGCCACGGCATGACGATGGGCGAGCTGGGCCACTGGTTCATCGCGCACCTGGGCCTGCAAGTCGAGTACCGCGTGATCACGATGGAAGGCTGGCGGCCCGAGGCCGCGCCCGGCTTCGGCTGGCCCCCCGAAAGAACCTGGGTCAACCCCAGCCCCAACGCCGCCAACCTGAGCATGGCGCGCGCCTACGCCGGCACCGTCATGCTGGAAGGCACCACGCTGAGCGAGGGCCGCGGCACCACGCGCCCGCTGGAGCTGTTCGGCGCGCCCGGCCTCGACACCCGGCGCCTGCTGACCGACATGCGCGCGCTGGCGCCCGAATGGCTGCACGGCTGCGTGCTGCGCGAATGCTGGTTCGAGCCCACCTTCCACAAGCACGCGGGGCAGCTCTGCGCCGGCGTGCAGATCCACACCGAGGACCCGGCCCACTACGGCCACGCCGCCTTCCGGCCCTGGCGCTTGCAGGCGCTGGCGTTCAAGGCGCTGCGCCGGCAGGCGCCCGGCTACCCGCTGTGGCGCGACTTCCCCTACGAATATGAAACGCGCCTGGCCATCGACGTGATCAACGGCAGCCCGCTGCTGCGCGAATGGGTGGACGACCCCGGCGCCACGCCCGCCGACCTTCATGCCCTGGTCGCCGCCGACGAGGCCGCGTGGCTGCGCGCGCGCCAGCCCTATCTGCTTTACTGAGGACAGCCGATGCGCGACGTCACGATCTACCACAACCCCAAGTGCAGCACCTCGCGCAACGCCCTGGCCCTGCTGCGCGAGCGCGGCATCGAGCCGCGCATCGTCGAATACCTGAAGACCCCGCCCAGCCGCGACGAGCTGAAGCGCATCGCCCGCGCCACCGGCCGGCCGCTGCGCGCGCTGCTGCGCACCAAGCAGCCCGAAGTCCTGGCGCAGGGCCTGGACGACCCGGCCCTGACCGACGAGCAACTGCTGGACGCCATGCTCGCCACCCCGGTGCTGATCGAGCGCCCGATCGTCGTCACCCCGCTGGGCGCGCGCCTGGGCCGGCCGGTGGAGGCGGTGCTGGACGTGCTGCCCGCCTGATCGGCATATTACAAGCCCAAAGTGCCTCCAACGCCCGCCAGTAAAGCGCCAGCAGCTATTTAATCGAGAGCATCCATGTCCTCCGCCGAGCCCGCCGCCGCCCCGCGCTCCTGCGCCGACCTGTTCTGGTCCTTCACCTGGCTGGCCCTGCAGGGCTTCGGCGGCGTGCTGGCCGTGGTGCAGCGCGAGCTGGTCGAGAAGAAGCGCTGGCTCACGCGCGAGCAGTTCATCGAGGACTGGGCGGTGGCGCAGATCATGCCCGGCCCCAACGTCGTCAACCTGTCGATGATGATCGGCGACCGCCACTTCGGCCTGCGCGGCGCCGTGGCCGCGCTGGCCGGCATGCTGGCCCTGCCCACCGTGCTGGTGCTGGTGCTGGCGGCGCTGTTCGCCACCGTGGCGGACTCGGAACTGGCCCAGCGCGCGCTGCGCGGCATGGGCGCCGTGGCCGCCGGGCTGGTGCTGGCCACCGGCCTCAAGCTGGCCGGCGCGCTGCGCGCCAGCGTCATGGGGCCGCCCGCCTGCATCGCCGCCGCCGCGGCCACCTTCGCCGCCGTGGCGCTGCTGCGCGTGCCGCTGGGCTGGGTGGTGCTGGCGGTCGGCGGCGGCGCCTGCCTGTGGGCCTGGCACCGCCTGGGCGCCGCGAAGCGGCCATCATGACCATCGCCCTCGCCCCGGCGGACTGGCTGGACCTGTTCGCGCACTTCCTGTCGCTGTCGCTGCTGGCGGTGGGCGGCGCCATCTCCACCGCGCCCGACATGCACCGCTACCTGGTCGATGCGCGGCACTGGCTCGGCGAGGCGCAGTTCAGCTCGTCCATCGCCCTGGCGCAGGCCGCGCCGGGGCCCAACGTGCTGTTCGTCGCCCTGATGGGCTGGAACGTGGGCCTGAACGCCGGCGGCGGCCCGGCGGCCGGCTGGCCGGCCTACGGCCTGGCGCTGCTGGGCGTGGCCGTCACCATGGTCGGCATGATGCTGCCCTCCGCCGTGCTGACCCTCGCCGCCACGCGCTGGGCGCACCACAACCGCGAGCTGCGCGCGGTGCGCGCCTTCAAGGCCGGCATGGCGCCCATCGTGGTGGCGCTGCTCATCGCCACCGGCTGGCTGCTGACCGGCGCCCACGACCAGCCGGCGCGCGACGGGCCGCTGTGGCTGCTCACCGCCGCCGCCACGCTGATCGTCTGGCGCACGCGCCTCCACCTGCTGTGGCTGATCGGCGCCGGGGCCGTGCTGGGGATGCTGGGCATCGTTTAGGGCTCCAGCGCCCGCCAGACAAGCGCGGGCAGCTATCGATTACATAGCCCGCCGAGCAGTTCGGGCAGCAGCCGCGCCGACGTGCCGGCCAGCACCAGGTGCGCCGTGTCGTCCAGCTCGGTCGGCTCCGGGTTGACGATGACCACGCGCGCGCCGGCGCGCCGCGCCAGGTGCGCCAGCCCCGCCGCCGGATAGACCTGGCCCGAGGTGCCGGCCACCAGCATCACGTCGCAGGCGTGCGCCGCGCGCTCGGCGGCTTCGAGCGCGGCAAAAGGCAGCGCCTCGCCGAACCACACCACGCCGGGGCGCACCAGGTTGCCGCAGCCGTCGCAATGCGGCGGGCTGCCGGGCGCGGCGGCGTCGAGACGGCAGCAGGCGCGGGCCGGGTCGAGCCAGCGGTCGGCGAACAGGTCGCCGTGCAGGCACAACACGCCCTCGCTGCCGGCGCGCTGGTGCAGGCCATCGACGTTCTGCGTGACCAGCGTCAGCCGGCCCGGGTAGCGCTGCTGGAACGCCGCCAGCGCGCGGTGGCCGGCGTTGGGCAGCACATCGCGCAGCATCCGGCGGCGGTGCTGGTACCAGTCCCACACGCGGGCGGGGTCGCGGCGGAAGGCGCCCTCGGTCGCCAGCTCTTCCGGCCGGAAGTTGGCCCACAGCCCGGTGAGCGCGTCGCGGAACGTCGGCACGCCCGATTCGGCGCTGACGCCGGCGCCCGTCAGCACGGCGACGTGGGCGGCGTCGGCGATCCAGCGGCGCGCCATGTCCAGATCCAGGCAGGCGTTCATTTCTGTTTTCCGTAGCGCAATGCACCACCCACGGCGCGTGAAACACGAAGAGCCGGAAGGCCGCGGAGCAGGCCACGCCAGTGCGCTCCTGGCCGGGGTTCCCCCGGCCAGCGGGCGCGCCCCCTTGAGGGGGGAGGCGCAACATCGCGAAGCGAGTGGAGCAACGGGGGTGGTTTCATTACAGCCCCACCTCGACCATGTGCAGCAAGCGCGCGCCCAGCGCCGTGCGCACCGCCAGCGGCGCGCGGCGCAGCGGCCCGTCGATGATGAGCAGCGCCATGCCGTGCACCGACGACCAGGCCAGGAACTCGGCGCCCGGCCGGCGCTCTTGCGGCAGCACGCCGGCCTGCACCATCGCGTCCAGCGCGTAGCCCAGCAGCTCGAACGGGTTGAGCCCTTTGTCGGCGGTGCGCGCCGCGTCGCTCGGCGGCTCGACGTCGAACGCACCTGACGCGAATGCGGTCAGGAACCACCCCGTCTCCGCCTGCGCGAAGCCCAGGTAGCCGCGCCCCACGGCCGCCAGCAGCCCGCGCGCGCGGGCGGCCGGGTCGGGCAGCGCCTCGGCCGGCTTCATCTCCCGCTCGATCGCCCCCGCCAACGCGCCCAGCGCGGCCGCGCGCACCGCCTCGAACAGCGCGGGGTGGCCGGCGAAATGGCGGTACGCCGCATTCGGCGCCACGCCCGCGCGGCGCGTGGCCTCGCGCAGCACCACCGCCTGCGGGCCGCCCTCGCGCGCCAGCGCCAGGCCGGCCTCGACCAGCGCGGCCCGCAGGTCGCCGTGGTGGTAGGTCGCGCGGGGCTTGGGGCGGCGGGCCGTGGCCATGGGACTCTTCTGCTTGAACAAAAAATTACAGCCCCATGGATCTGCCATGTGGACAGTGTTCATTTTAACGCCTAGGATGTGAACATCGTCCACACAACAACGGAGTCAACGCCCCATGGCCCAGTTCTCACGCATCCAGCCCTGCCTGTGGTTCGACACCCAGGCCGAGGAAGCCGCCAGGTTCTACACCGGCATCTTCCCCGACTCGCGCATCCAGAGCGTCTCGCACTACGGCGAAGCCGGGCAGGAAGAGCACGGCAAGCCGCCCGGCTCGGTGATGGCCGTGTCCTTCACGCTGGACGGCCAGGCCATGCTGGCGCTGAACGGCGGCCCGCACTTCAAGCTCAACCCCGCGGTGTCGCTGATGATCAACTGCGACAGCCAGGCCGAGATCGACCACTACTGGAACGCCCTGGGCGCCGGCGGCGACCCGGCCGCCCAGCAGTGCGGCTGGCTGGCGGACCGCTACGGCCTGTCCTGGCAGGTGACGCCCGGCGACTGGGAGCGCCTGATGAACGCGCCCGACCACGCCGCCTCGCAGCGCGCCATGCAGGCCATGATGAAGATGAAGAAGCTCGACATCGCCGCGCTGCAAGCGGCCTTCGACGGGCGCTGAGATGCCGCCTCCCATCTCCCCTCGCGGGAGAGGGGCCGGGGGAGAGGGGGAATGCCGGCGGCCGGCACCCACCAGGCAGCAAGCGCTACCCCCTCTCCCCCACCCTCTCCCGCGAGGGGAGAGGGAGCCATATCCCAAACCACCCGGAGACCCACCATGCAATTCGTGCCCTACCTCAACTTCGACGGCAACTGCGCCGAGGCGCTGGACTTCTACGCCCAGCTGTTCGGCGGACAGATCGTCTTCAAATCCACCTTCGGCGACATGCCGCCCGAGGAAGGCATGCCGCCGCTGCCCGATGCGGCCAAGGGCCTGCTGATGCACGCGCAACTGCAAGTGGGGGCGCAGCTGCTGATGGCCTCCGACGCGCTGCCCGCCATGGAAGGCATGGACCCCGAAGCCTGCGGCGGCGGCTACCGCAAGCCGCAGGGCCTGTGGGTGTCGATCGGCGTCGAGACCGAGGTGGAAGGCCAGCACGTGTTCAACGGCCTGTCCGAAGGCGGCCAGGTGACCATGCCCTTCACCAAGACCTTCTGGTCGCCCGGCTTCGGCATGGTCACGGACCGCTTCGGCACGCCGTGGATGGTCAACGTCGCTAGCGCAACCTGAGGAGCCGCCCGTGAACATCGCCACCGAAGACAGAACACTGCGCACGTCCAGAACCCTGCCCTATTCGCCCGAGGAAATTTATGGGGCCTTTGCGTCGCCCGACCTTCTGGCTGCGTGGTGGGGGCCGGAAGGCTTTTCCAACACCTTCGAGATCTTCGAGTTCACCGCGGGCGGCCGCTGGAAGTTCGTCATGCACGGCCCCGACGGGACGGACTATGCCAATGACAACATCTTTGAAGCGTTGACCCCCGATGCCAAGGTCGTCATCCGGCATGACTGCGCGCCGTACTTCACACTGACCATTGAACTCACGCCCGTCAGCGGCGGCACGCACCTGACATGGAACCAGGTCTTCGACAACGCCCGGACGGCGCAGGCCGTCAAGCAGCGCGCCGCTCCGGCCAACGAGCAGAACATAGACCGGCTGACGCATGTGCTCAACCAAGCCGCCAGCGCAGCCCCCAAGGAACAATGACCATGCAACCCAACCGCCACCGGTGGTGGACACCGAGGGCCATTGCATCGGCCTGCATTCAATGATTTGACCAGGAGAACACCACCATGCCCACCGGAACCGTCCGCCTCCACCGCGTGCTGCGCACCACGCCCGACAAGGTCTTCCGCGCCTTCACGCACGGCGCGGCGCTGGCCAAGTGGCTGCCGCCCTACGGCTTCATCTGCCACGTCCACCAGTTCGAGGGCCGGGTCGGCGGCAGCTTCAGGATGTCGTTCGAGAACTTCTCGACCGGCCACCGCCACTCGTTCGGTGGCGAATACCTGAAGCTGATCCCCGGCGAACTCGTCGAGTACACCGACCGCTTCGACGACCCCCACCTGCCCGGCGAAATGCACGTGACGGTGAGGCTGCGCGCGGTGTCCTGCGGCACCGAGGTCGACATCGCGCAAGCCGGCATTCCCGAAGTCATCCCCACCGAGGCGTGCCACCTCGGCTGGCAGGAATCGCTGGCGCAGCTCGCCCATCTGGTCGAGCCCGATATCACCGAGTGAACAAGGACTGCTCATGCACTACGTCGATGGCTTCGTCGTGCCCGTGCCCCGCGCCAAGCTGGACGCCTACCGCGCGCTCGCGCAGAAGGCCGGCGAAGTGTGGATGGAACACGGCGCGCTGCAGTATTTCGAATGCGTGGGCGACGACGTGCAGCCCGGCAAGCTCACCTCGTTCCCGCAGGCCGTGCAGCTCAAGGACGACGAAGTGGCCGTGTTCGCGTGGATCGTCTATGCCTCGCGCGCCGAGCGCGACCGCATCAACGCGCTGGTGATGAAGGATCCGCGCATCGACTGCAAGCCCGAGGACATGCCCTTCGACGGCATGCGCATGTTCTGGGGCGGCTTCACCGGGCTGGTCGAGCGGGGCTGGGGCGCCGCCCCGCAAGGCTGAACAGCGATGAATCACCCCTACCGCTGGGTCATCGTCGCCGCCGGCGGCCTGCTGGGCTGCGTGGCCTTCGGCGCGATGTTCTCGCTGCCTGTGTTCCTGCGGCCGATGGCGCAGGACACCGGCTGGTCGGTCACCGGCATCTCCACGGCGATGACCTTCGGCTTCCTCGCCATGAGCGCGGCCAGCCTGGCGTGGGGCAGCCTGTCGGACCGCTTCGGCCCGCGCCCGGTGGTGCTGGCGGGCTCGGTGGTGCTGGCGGGCAGCCTGGCGCTGGCCAGCCGGGCCGAGTCGCTGGCCGGGTTCCAGCTGCTGTTCGGCCTGCTGGTCGGCGGGGCGACGGCCGCCATCTTCGCGCCGATGATGGCCTGCGTGACCGGCTGGTTCGACACGCAGCGCAGCCTGGCCGTGTCGCTGGTCTCGGCCGGCATGGGCATGGCGCCGATGACGATGGCGCCGCTCGCCGCCTGGCTGGTCACCGAATACGACTGGCGCAGCGCGATGCTGGCCATCGCCGGCATCGCGGCGGCGCTGATGGCCCCCGCCGCGCTGCTGGTGCGCCGGCCGCCGGCGCTGGACGCCGCGCAAGAGATGGTGCTGGACGGCCCGCAGTCGGACATGACCGTCGCCCAGGCCGTGCGCTCGCGCCAGTTCATCCTGCTGATGCTGGCCAACTTCTTCTGCTGCGCCACGCACTCGGGCCCGATCTTCCACACCGTGAGCTACGCGGTGACCTGCGGCATCCCGATGATCGCGGCGGTGACGATCTACAGCGTCGAGGGGCTGGCCGGCATGGCCGGCCGCATCGGCTTCGGCCTGGCGGGCGACCGCTTCGGCGCCCAGCGCGTGCTGGTCATCGGCCTGCTGGCGCAGGCCTTCGCCGTGCTGGCCTACGCGTCGGTCAGCCGGCTCGGCGGCTTCTACGCCGTGGCGGTGGCGGTGGGCTTCATCTACGCCGGCACCATGCCGCTGTACGCGGTGATCATCCGCGAGAACTTTCCGCTGAAGATGATGGGCACCATCATCGGCGCCACGGCGATGGCCGGCAGCCTGGGCATGTCCACCGGCCCGCTGCTCGGCGGCCTGGTCTACGACCGCCTGGGCAGCTACACGCTGATGTACGTCGGCTCGTGGGGCATGGGGCTGGCGGCGATGGGGGTGCTGATGGCCTTCCGGCCGTTCCCCGCGCGGCGGACCGGGGCGATGCCGGCTTAGAGCCCGCGCTGGCGCAGCGCCTCGTACAGGCACACGGCGCTGGCGACGGAGACGTTCAGGCTCTCCACCGCGCCCTTCATCGGGATGCGCACCAGCTCGTCGCAGGTCTTGCGCGTGAGCTGGCGCATGCCCGGCCCCTCGGCGCCCAGCACCAGGGCCGCCGGGCCTTTCAGGTCCACCTGGTAGAGCGTGCGGGGCGCGTCGTCGCTGGTGCCGATGCACCAGATGCCGCGCTCCTTCAGCTCGTTCAGCGTGCGCGCCAGGTTGGTGACCATGAAGTACGGCACCGTCTCGGCCGCGCCGCTGGCCACCTTGGCCACGGTGGCGCTGATGCCCGCCGCGTGGTCCTTGGGCGCGATGACGGCGTGCGCGCCGGCGCCGTCGGCCACGCGCAGGCAGGCGCCGAGGTTGTGCGGATCGGTCACGCCGTCCAGCACCAGCAGCAGCGGGGGTTCCTGCAAGCCGTCCAGCAGGTCGTCGAGCGAGCGCGCGGGCTCGATCGCCTGCACGCGCGCCACCACGCCCTGGTGGCCGACGCCGCCGCACAGCCTGGCCAGGCGCGCGCCGTCGGCCTCGATCACGCGCACGCCCGCCTCGGCCGCGCGGGCCAGGAACTGCCTCATGCGCGCGTCGCGCCGCGTGGCATCGACGTAGACCTCGACGACCGACGCCGGCGCGGTCTTGACGCGCACGCCGACGGCATGGAAGCCGAACAGAACCTTGGGAGCGGACATAGGGAGGCGATTATCGGCGCATGGCTCCGAGCAACGCTGGCGAAACGCCGGCTGCCTACGCTGGCCTCCGCAACCGCCCGCCGCGCATGGCGCGGAGAAGGCCCGCAGCAGTCCAGGGAGAAGTTCAACGCAGGAGCCCCATCGTGCGCCAAGCCGCGCCCATCGCCCTCGCACCCGCACCGGAGGCCCGGCCATGACCGCGGCCTCCCCGTCCGACCTGGCCGACGCGCCCCTGCTGGCGGCCGTCGCCTGGCTCTACCTGGTGATCAACTCCACGCGCGTCGTCACTTACGTGCCGCAGATCGTGGCCGCCTGGCGCTGCACCGACGGCGCGCGGGCGATCTCGCTGCTCACCTGGGGCTCGTGGACGGTGTCGCACCTGAGCGGCCTGGCCTACGGCGCGCTGGTGCTGCACGACGCGTTCTTCGTCGCCATCACCGCCGTCAACCTGCTGGGCTGCGCCAGCGTCACCGCCATCGTGTCGATGCACCGCTGGCGCCTGCGGGCCTCGGCGAGCGGCGCGCCGGGCTCCGGCGGATCGACCCTGTCCCGGAAACGCTGGCCGCCGGCCGTCCTGGCCACCGCCTGCGCCGGCGCGCTGGCGGCGGCGCTGTGGCTGCCCGGGCGCTGGCAGCCCGCCCCGGCACAGGCCGCGGCCCTGGCCGCGCTGCCCGCGGCTGCCCTGCCCGCGGCTGCCCTGCCCCCGATCGACACCTTGCGCGCCGACGCCGCGATCGGCCGGCCCTACGCCGCGGCGGACCTGATCGCCGCCCTGCTGAACCGCTACGAAGCCCAGCGCGACGAGGCGTCGCTGGTCGAGGCCATGCTGGTGCTCGACCGCGAGTGGGACCAGCCCGAGGTGCTGCGCTCCGGCGTGATCCAGCGGGTGCTGCGGACGCACTGCCCCACCGAACGGCTGCTGAGGCACTTCTGGCTGTGCGAGCCGGGCGAGTAGCCCGGCGCCATGCGCGCCTCTTGCAGAACCTATTGATTCAGAAAGTGCTCACGGGAAATCGAATATGAACGACATCACAGCCCTTGCCGAGCCGCAGCCTAGCAATGTTCACGTGATCATGGTGCACGGCACCTGGGCGCGCGGCTTCTGGCACCCAACGCCCTGTCGGCCGGAGTCGCCACGCTGGTTCGAGAAAGGTTCGAAACTGGAGTGGCAAATGCAGGGGTTACTCATCGGTCTCGGATACACACCCATCGTCGAGGAGCCGCTCCTGTGGAGCGGCAGGAACGCCCTTTTCGACCGGGGCGAGGCGGCGCAGCGTCTGGCGGCCAAGCTCAAAGGTCTTCCGCCCGAACCGTGCCTCGTGATTGCGCACAGCCATGGCGGCAACGTCGTGCTGCGCGCGCTGGAGGAGCTGGACGACGAACAGCTTCGGCGCGTCGCGGTCGTCACGCTGGCCACCCCTTTCGTCGAGATGTACCTGCCCGAGCCGGGGCGCGCAAACTACGAACGGCTGCAGCTCGCGGGCCTGCTTTGCTGCCTGGGGTGGGCCGTCGGCACCGCGTCCGTTCCAGCCCTGTTCGCGGGCACCCTGAGCATGTGGCCGCTCGCGCTGCTCGCGGTCGTCCTGCTGTGGCCCGGCATCTACCTGTTCATGACCGAGCGGCCACGCCAATGGCCTGACGATCTCGCTCTGCGCATCGCCAAGTCCGCCGCCTACGACAAGTTCAAGGATCGTCCACCCCACCTGCTGGTCCTTCGCGGCGTCGAGGACGAGGCTGCGCTCGTCATCAGCACCGCGGCCACGCTCGGCCGCCTGTCGCAGTGGCTTCGTGACCTCATCCTGTGGGCGTGGCACCACAAATTCGCGTCGGTGATCGCCGCCGGCGGCCTCGTGGCCGCCTCCCTGCTGGCGGTCTTCGTGTACGCCCGAATCCACGGCGCCGAGGCGCCGCTCAGTCAGGCTTTCATCGACAACCTGCGAGCGGTCCAATGGCCCGCCCTCGCGGTGATCGTGGGGCTGCCGCTCGCCGTGACCGCGATCGCGGTCGCCGCCCGGGCGCTGGCGGGATGCGCGACGGGCCGGGAGCTGTTCCTCATGCCCCACCTGGAGGTCTCGGTGTCCACGGCGCCCGATTTCAACGCCGACAAAGCCGCATCGGCAGGGCGCATCGTGCGGACCCTGACGCTGCCCCGCCGCGGCCGGTTCACCCGGCGCATCCGGCACAGCGTGTACGACGATGAAGGCATCGTCTCTTTTGCGATTTATCCCTGGCTCAGGCAAGTGTTCGGATCAGGCCGGATGCCACCGGCAGCTTGAAATACGCAGCACCCGAATCGGAAGCCACGCGGTGCCGGGATATTGCGCAGCGCCCCCGAACCTGTCTACGATGGTTGCCTTCCGCCCGCACCCATGACCACGCCACCCACCCCCGGCCTGCAGCTCCTGGGCAGCGTGTGCTGGCACGGCCCCGGCGGCGAGCGCATCGCCTTCGACGGCGAGCGGCGCTTCCAGCTGCTGGCGCTGCTGGCCTGCCAGGAGGCGACGCTGCCGCGCAGCCAGCTCGCCGACTGGCTGTGGCCCGAGCGCGATGCCGCCGACGCGCGCCGCAACCTGCGCAAGGTGCTGCTGCACGCGCGCCGGCTGTGCGCCGAGCTGCCGCAGGCCCCGCCGCTCGCCCTGCAGGGCGACCTGCTGCGCTGGCAGCCGGCCACCGACCTGCGCGGCTTCCTGGACGCCTGCCACGCGCAGGACCACGCCCGCGCCGTGCGGGCCTACCGCCCCGGCCTGCTCGCCGGCCTGGAGGCGGGCCTGGGCGACGATGCGCTGGCGTGGCTGGCGCGCCGCCGCGCCTGGCTGGACGAACGCTGGCACGCCGCCGCGCGACAGTGGCTGGGCGGCCTGCGGCACGAACCGCAGGCCCAGGCCGACGCCGCCGAGCAGGTGCTGGCGCGCGACCCGCTGGACGAGGCGGCGCTGCGCACGCTGCTGGGCGCCTGCGCGGCGCTGGGCGAACGCACGCGCGGCCTGCGCGCCCTGCACGCCTACGCCGAGCGGCTGCGCCGCGAGCTGGACGCCGCGCCCTCACCCGAGCTGGCCGCGCTGGGCCAGGCGCTGCACGCAGCGCCAGCGCCGCTGGTCACGCCGCGCGTGCGCGGCACCCCGGCCCGCGCCGTGCAGGGCATCGTGGAGGCGGCCATGGACACGGTGGCCGACGCCACCGAATGGCCCGTGCTGCTGCGGCGCCTGACGCAGGCCGCGCACGGGCTGGGCAGCATGATCGTCGGCTGCAACGTCGTCCGTGTACAGGACGGCGTGCTGTTCCAGCATGGGCTGGATGCGGCGCTGGGCGAACACTTCCTGATGAACCACCAGGACAACCTGCGCACGCGCACGATGGTGCCGTTGCGTCCCGGCCACGTTATCGACCCGCTGCTGGTGGCCGGCCCGGCGCTGCTGCGCACCGCCTTCCACGAGGAGATCCTGCTGCCGCAGCGTATCGTCGCCGCCGCTGCGATGTCGCTGCCGATGGACGCGCAGTTCATCGCCGGCGGCGTCAGCATCGAGTTCAGCGGCGCGCATGCGCGCGAGCGTGCGGCCCAGGCTATACCCGTGCTGGAGCACCTGGCGCCCTACCTGCAGCGCGCCGCGGCCGCGCTGATGCGCTGGCACCGCCTGCCCAGCGCCGAGACGCTGGCCGCCGGCCTGGACCTGCTGCCCGGCGCGGTGCTGATCCTGTCGGCGCGCGGGCGCGTGCTGTTCGCCAACGCGCCCGCCGAGGCGCTGCTGGCCGCCGCCGACGCCCTGTGCCTGCGCGAGGACCGGCTGGCCGCCGCCCGGCCCGCCGACGCGCCGCAACTGGACGCGCTGCTGGCGCAGGCCGCCCAGGCGCCCGGCCCGCTGGCCACGCTGCGCGCGCAGCTGCGGCTGCGCCGGTCCGCCGGCCGGCCGGCGCTGCAGGTCAGCGTGATGCCGATGCGCGACGGCCAGGACCGTCTGCAACTGCGCGGGCGCGCGGCGGTGCTGGTGCTGGCCGACGAGATGGCGGAGTCGCCCCCGAAACTATCGTTTTCATAGCTGCCCGCGCTTGCTGCACAAGCGCTGGAGGCCGAAAACGCTTGAAACCCCCTCAGGCCGCCAGCGCCGCGCTGTCCTCGGCGATGCGGCCCGCCTCCACCGTCAGGCGGCGCTGGCACAGCGCGGCGATGGCGCGGTCGTGCGTGACCAGCACCAGGGTGGTGCCCTGCTCGCGGTTCAGGTCGAACATCAGCTCCATCACCTTCTCGCCGGTGGCGAAGTCCAGGCTGCCGGTGGGCTCGTCGGCCAGCAGCACCGCCGGGCGCACGACGAAGGCGCGCGCCAGCGCCACGCGCTGCTGCTCGCCGCCCGACAGCACCTTGGGGTAGTGCCCCAGGCGTTCGGCCAAGCCCACGCGCGCCAGCATCTCGGCGGCGGCGGCGCGGGCGTCGCGCCGGCCGGCCAGCTCCAGCGGCAGCATCACGTTCTCCAGCGCGGTGAGGTTGCCCATGAGCTGGAAGCTCTGGAACACGAAGCCCAGCTTGCGCGCGCGCAGCGCGGCCCGCTCGTCCTCGCCCACGGCGAACAGGTCGTCGCCGTCCAGCCGCACCGTGCCGCGCGTGGGCACGTCCAGGCCCGCGATGATCGACAGCAGCGTGCTCTTGCCCGAACCGGAGGCGCCGACGATGGCCGCCGTCTCGCGCGGCGCCAGGCTGAAATGGATATCGCGCAGAATATCCAGCGTGCCGGTGGAGTCGGTGACCGACTTGAAGACATGCTCCACCGCCACGATGGGGGAGCGGGGGGCGTCGGGCTGCGTGCCGGGCGAGGATTGCGTCATTGGAGAGTTCGAGTTTGATTCGCCGCCACTTTATCCGCAGCGCCCTGGGCGCCGTTTTCTTCACGCAGGTGCACGCCGCCGAGCCGAAGACCATCCTGGTCGTCGGCGACTCGCTCAGCGCCGAATACGGCATCGCGCGCGGCAGCGGCTGGGTGGCCTTGCTTGAAAAGAAACTGGCCGCCGAGAAGATCGCCGCCAAGGTGGTCAACGCCAGCATCTCGGGCGACACCACGGCCGGCGGCCGCGCGCGCCTGCCGGCGCTGCTCAAGACGCACCAGCCCGCCGTGGTGGTGATCGAGCTGGGCGGCAACGACGCGCTGCGCGGCCTGTCGCTGGAGATGACCGAGGCCAACCTGGCCGCCATGACGCAGGCCAGCAGCCAAGCCGGCGCCAAGGTGCTGCTGGCCGGCATGCAGATGCCGCCCAACTACGGCGCCGACTACGGCCGGCGCTTTCAGGATTTGTTCGCCCAGGTCGCCAAGGCCAACAAGGCCGCGCTGGTGCCTTTCTTCCTGAAGGGCGTGGCCGACCGGCCGAACGCGCTGGAATGGTTCCAGGCCGACCGCATCCACCCCACGGCCGAAGCACACCCCACCATCCTGGCCACCATGTGGCCCGAGATACGGAAGCTGATCCAGTGAGCGTGCGGCGCATCTCCGGCGAGCAGGCGCCGCCTCCCGCCATGGTGGCGCCCTCCCCGGCCTCCGCGTTCGCGTCATGGGACGCCGCCCGCACGCTCAGCGCGCCGTGGATGTCGGACACGTCCCTGGGCACGCTCCAGCGGCTGGCGCCCGACGAAGTGCTGTTTGCGCAGGGCGATCAGCACGACCGCTTCTACCTGGTGCGCTCGGGCTGCATCCACACCACCGTTCTGCGCAGCGACGGCAGCCAGCTGCTGCTGGAGATCTTCGGCCCCGGCGCGATCTTCGGCGAGGCGTCGGCCTTCATCGACCGGCCCCGCTACGTCACGGCCACGGCGGTCGCGGAAACGGTGGTGACGCGCTACCGCGCCGGCGAGATCCAGGCGCTGCTGGCGCGCAGCCCCGAGCTCGTGCTGGGGCTGCTGCGATTGCTGGGCATCAAGCACCGCATCCTGATCGACAAGCTGTCCAGCTTCGCATCGTCCAGCCCCGAGGCGCGGCTGGTCGACCTGTTCGGCCGCGCGGCGCTGGGCCAGCGGCAGGAGCCGACCCCGCTGCTGCGCCTGACGCACGCGCAGATCGGGTCCATGACCGGGCTGAGCCGCGTGACGGTCACCCGCACCCTGAAGACGCTGGCGGCCCGAGGCTGGATCGCCACGCGCTCGCGAGGCGTGGAGATCACCAACCCCGGGGCGTTCATCGCCCTGCTGGAAGCGCGCTGACGAAAAAAATCGCGCGGACCTGTATCGCTGGATACCGTGCGACGAGCCGCGTCCGCCTATCTTCCGTCGATCCCGAGCCATCGATGGAAGACGCATGCTGCTGAACAGTCACCTGGCCCTCGTGACCGGCGCCGCGCGCGGCATCGGCGCCGCCATCGCGCACGGCCTGGCCGGAGCCGGCGCCTGCGTGATCGTGACCGACATCGACGGCGGCGGCGCGCGGCGGGTGGCCTCCGACATCGAAGCCGCCGGCGGCACCGCGCATGCCTTCGAGCTCGACGTGACCGACCCCGCGCAGTGCGCCCGCGCGGCACGCGCCGCCGAAGCGATCGGCGCGCTCTCCGTGCTGGTCAACAACGCGGGCGTACGCCCCCGGCACGCCTTCGACAGCAGCGACCGCGACGCCCAGTGGCATCGCGCCATGGCGGTGAACGTCGACGGCGTGCGCAACATGACGCTGGCCTGCGTCGATGCGCTGGCGCGGACGCGGGGCAGCGTCGTCAACGTGACCTCGATCACCGCGTTCAACGCCTCGCCGATGTCGATCGCCTATTCCACCTCCAAGGCGGCGGCGCAGATGCTCACCAAGGTGCTGGCGCTGGAGCTCGCGCCGCGCCATATCCGGGTCAACGCCGTGGCGCCCGGCGTGATAGAGACCGAGATGACAGCCACCTCGCGAGGCAACCCCGCGCGCAGCCAGCGGCTCCTGGACCGGATCCCCATGGCGCGCTACGGCACCGCCGGCGAACTGGCCGGCCCCGTGGTCTTCCTGGCCTCGCCCCTGTCGAGCTACATCACCGGCGCCGTTCTCAACGTGGACGGCGGCTATCTGGCCGCATAGAGTGGCCCCATAACTCAACCTTTCAAAGGAGACATCGTGAAACCAACCCGTCGCACCCTGCTGCTGGCCGCCGCGGCCATGCCCCTGACCCTGCCGCTTGCGGGCCGGGCCGAGGGCTACCCGTCCAAAGTGGTCCGCGTGATCGTGCCCTACCCCGCCGGCAGCTCGCTGGACCTGGCGGCGCGCATCTTTTCGGAAAGCTTTCCCAAGCAGTTCGGCCAACCCGCGATCGTGGTCAACCAGCCCGGCGCCGCGGGCACCATCGGCACCCGCGCGACGGCCAGGGCCGAGGCCGACGGCTACACGCTGATGCTGGGCACCAACCAGACGCACGGCGCCAACTCCGCGCTGATGCCCAATCTGGGTTACGACGCGCTGGCCGACTTCGCCCCCATCGCCGGCATCGCCCGGCTGCAGCACGTGCTGGTGGTGCGCAAGAGTCTCGGCGTCTCGACGCTGGCCGAATTCATCGCGCTGGCGCGCAAGCCAGGCCAGCAGATCAACTACGGCTCCAGCGGCAACGGCTCGGCGTCGCATCTGGCGGCCGAGATGTTCAAGATGGCTACCGGCGTGCCGATGGCGCACATCCCCTACAACGGCAGCAGCCAGGTGGCGCAGGCGCTGATGGGCAGCCAGATCGACGCCACGTTCTCCACCCTGCCCAGCGTGCTGGGTTTCATCAAGTCCGGCGGCATCTTGGCGCTGGCCATGGCCTCGAAGGATCGCGCGCCCCAGCTGCCCGAGGTCAAGACGCTGGCCGAGCAAGGCGTGGCCAACTCGGAAGCCGATGCATGGACCGCGTTCTTCGCGCCAGCCAAAACACCGGCGCCCGTGCTGGCGACGCTGACCGACTTCGCCCTGAAGACCTTCAAGACGCCGGAAGTGCGCGAGAAGCTGGAAGCCGCCGGCTTCGCGCCCGACGTGACTCCGGGCACCGCCTTCCGCGCCTTCCTGGCCCAGGACATGAAGCGCTGGGCCACGGTCGTCAGGCAGGCGAACGTCAAGCTTGAATGACCGGCGCCTTCAAGCCCTTGGCGCCGCCCAGCAGGCGCTGACGCAGCGCCAGGCAGACGCGCCAGAGGCGCGCATCTGAAGCCCCGACAGGCGGCCGGCGAAGCGCGCCAGCCAAGTGCGGCGTGCCCAGCGTCATCCTCTCTTCTGGCTGCAACTGCTCGTATCTCGCTCCCATTTGCGTGCAGTACCCTCAGTGAGGGTGTTGCACTTCAGAGTTGAAACTGCCCCGATCAGGTGGGAGCATCTATTCCATTAACTTTCCCCTCGTCTGGGAAATCGTGATCTGACCCCCGGTTATTCCCCGCAGAAATAAATTCTAGTTTTTGTCGGTCGAATACCCCAGCCACTCCAGAATATTGCCAAAAGAAGAAAGCTGTAATCTGGTCCACTGCTGTCGGGTAGTTTTTAGCTAGCGTTCGAAGAGTAGATCGAATCGAAAGCCCGTCAGCCCTGTATCTCTTACCTTCGTCACGAACGCCTCGTTGACATAGGTAGTATTGCGCCGAGTCTGTGGAATCTTGAAAATCGGTGGCAACGAAGTGACCGAGTCTAGCAAGACATGCTTGTTAACTTTCATCACCCGGCCACTGCTAAAGCGCACTATATCCGAGCGCGATTCATCCAGGATATCGACGATAGTTGTTGGGTTGAAGCCGAAATAGCGGACTGGCTCATCCAAAGCAATAGCCGCGAATTCCCCATGCTCACTCAGCAAGAGGTCGAGGACTTGAATAGCATGCTCAGAAAATGTTGGGATGGGCCTCAACCCCATACCTGTAAAATCAGGCAATGCATCAGGATACGGCGGATCGCCTTCATAATTTCTCATCCCAGCCGGAACTGGATAGCCCTTCACATGACACTCGCCTGTGAACATCGGGGGCGCCCATTTATCATGTTCCGCCGAATTTTTAAATAAGAATGATATGAAATCATTGGAATTGAATCTAAGATCAAATAATTTCATTTTTCGGGTCGAAGCCTAGAGCCTGGATATGTGCCACTCAATAATTGATCACGAATATTTCTCAGAACATCCAATGCCTCTTGTCTAGATGAAACGCCTTCGAAATCTATGTTTAGCTGCTCATAGTAGTCACGATTATTCAATCTAGGATGATATGAGCCGGGCGCTTCACTGCTCGGCTTGTTCGGTAAGAACACCCCATTATCGGGTGAATTGATGTCAATATCGAAGCGCTCCAGCAATCTGCGTAGTTGAGTTGCCCGCGCGTCACCATATGGAACATATGGTGTGCATCCGTGTCTGCGGGGCGGACAACACCAATTGCCTCCAAGTTATCAGACAGGATGCCCGAGGCCCGCCTGTCCATCAGGTAATCAGCAATGCTCGCCGTCCCAAGCGCCGGCAGTATGGTGAGCATACTGGCTGGCGGAACCACTACCTGAAACGGCGGGGTCCTAATGCCCAACCCGGGATCGGCGGGCCTGTAGCCTGGCGCACCGGTGGGCAGGTCGTATAGAGGATCGTATCCAGGTGGCCCGCCCGCGCCATCCGGTCGCACCACCTGGTAGCCGCCCGCGCCAACGCCTAATCCACCTGTCACCGGATTAAGGGGAGGCGCCAGCCACGCCACAGGTGTATCAACCGCGTTGACTGGTTCCCGGGCTTCTGGGTCCCATACGCCTTCAGGATCGAAGTCGTAGATGGGACGTGGCGCTGGAGAGACCACTTCCACATCGTCATCAGCCCGCGAACCTCCCCAACGCATGCCTTGGCCACCACCAGGCCGCAAGCCCAGCCCATCGTCACCGGTGCCCAATCCATAGTCTGGCGCGGGACCGCCATCCGCCGGAGCGGGCAACGGATCATTCGGTTGGGCGGGCGCTGGCTCCGATGGCTGGATCGAGGCGTCCTCGCCGTTCACGAGCGGGTTGTCGGATCCGCCCCGGGAAAGATCCCCCATGACCCCATTGAGGAAGTCCGCCGCGAACCCCGCCGCCGGGTCGTCGCTGCCCACGATGCGCAGCGCGCTGCCCGTGGCGCGCGTGAGCAGGCGCAGGGCGCTGGCCTGGCCGGCATCGAGCCCTTGCCCTTGCAGCTCGCTGATGCTCATCTCCAGCTGCGCCGTGACCTCGCCGGCCACGCTGCCCATCAGGCTGTTGACGAAGCCGTCCTTGAACTGCCCGCCCATGACCGTCTGGATCGCGCCTTGCACCGTGGCGCGGCCGGTGTATTCCATCAGCCGCTGGCTGAATGTCTCGGCAAGGCCGTCGATGTGCTGGCCCACGCCGGGCAGGTGGCTCAGGCCGGCGGTCACGCCGCCGGCCAGGGCCGATTGCAGCAGTTGCCCGAAGTCGATCCTGCCGTTGGCGGCCAGTTGCAGCGCGGCGCTGCCGACGGCGCCGGTGGCCGCGCCCACGGCGATGGTGCCGGCGGTGCCTCCGCCGGCGGCGGCGGTGATGCCGGCGGCCACGGTGCTGCCGGCGCCGAAGGTCATGGCGGTGATGGCGCCGGCAAAGATGTAGGGGAACGCCCGGTCGATGCCGTCGGGCTTGAGGTTCTTCTTGTCGGTGACGAAGCCGTGCTCGGGGTCGAACCAGACCAGCTCCTGGTCGATCAGCTGGGTGATGCGGTCGGGGTCGAGGTGGTGGTAGGGGCGCGTGATGTCCGAGGGAATCCAGCCGTCGTGGGTCGACAGGGCCTGGAGGCCGTCCTCGAAGTCCGCGCGGCGGCCTTCGCGCACGGTCAGGCCGCAGAGCTCCCAGTGGGCGGGGGCGCCGCTCTCGCTGTCGGGGGCGGGCACGAACCGCAAGGGCTCGCTGCCGTGCAGATGGGCGATGGCGCGCTGCGCGGGGCTGTCACCCTGGGCGTAGGCGCGGGCGAAGGCGCCGGGGTCGAACTGCCAGCTGGGGGCACTCCAGTTGTCGGCATGGCCGCCGCCGGGGTGGTAGGCCCAGCCGGGCTGAAATCATCGTGATCTGCCCCTATTTTTCCGACCCTATTTTTCCCCAACTAGACGGCCGCCCCTTTATATGCCATTGTTGTGGCCATATCATTCAGAAAAATTCGCGATCCGACTTTGCCGAGATTTCTCGATAATTATTTTAATGCTTTCTGGCAGGGAAATTCTCCAGCCGTTGCCCATCGGGTGGATTATAAGAATTCACTATGCAGCCATAGCCGGAATAAAAATCGGGATCGAAAATCTCAATTTTTAAGCTTGCACAATAGCGTTCCACCATATCGATAGTTAATCGATCTTTGATGCTGCGAGAAGCGTACTTCTCCGTTTCCTCGAAAGCAAGCGGATCACCGCTCGAATGAAATTCCCATCTGCTCTCCTTGTGAGCAGCAATCGAACGCACAGGATATCGATATTGAGTTCCATGCCTTGTCTGAACTGGACTGGCTTTCTGCCCGTCTCGAAATACAAACTGTACAGATCCAAGTCTCTTATTAGGCACATCGGTGTTAAGCACAATGGAGACTGAACGCACTCGTAAAATTCCGGCCAGATAGTCTGGCTGGGAATGCACATCTCCCCCATTTATTCCATTGGGAATATAGGCGCACCAGTTCGAACTGGTCTCAGATATCAGAACTTTATCGCTGATCGGACCCGTCAACGGCAGCAGTTTTTCAAGTTTTTCTTCAAGCTTACCCTCGGTCGGCAACTTCTGCACATCCCCGGGGAGATCAAAGCGCTGATTAATCTCGACTGTGCGCTTAAACACGAAATCTGCAAGATCACCGGCGGCCATCTCAAAGAAAGCCATATGAGTAGTTACAGGCTCATAGTCAATTAGGAAAAGTTCTGGATTTCTCATTAGTCCACTTGCCTCAGGATTACAATAATCGATGGGTCATTATTCAATGTGCGTGTGGCGTGGGCAGCACCCCGATTGGAGGAGTATTTGTCATATTCGATAGAAATCCGACGGCCATTGGGCAGCGTTGCCTGAACATCTGGCCGATTAATTCCAACTCTGCGCCCTGATCCATCAATTTGCTGTTGATTGATTCTAATATCTGTTGCGCCAATATTTGCCAAATACTCGACATCACTCTGCATCGCCGCGTTTTGAGTTTCACTGGCTCCAATCCCTCGCCCAGCTATTGGTTGCCGATCTGGGCGAACTGGACTTACGTTTATGTCTTGGGGCAAGCGCGTTCCTGAGGCAGAACCACTGCCAACAATCACAACATCGTTCGCCGTTGCTATCGAAGCTATTACCTCTTGTTCGATAGATGGTAGCTTATTAGATGCGCCGACATTGCGTGTGCTACTGTCAATAATTTCCGTGTTCGTTCTATTCGGTCGGTTCAGTCGTCCCAAAATAGCACTAAACATCAGCGCATTTCCTGCGCCGACTCCACCACGAACGTCAGCACCAAAACGTACCTCTTCCGGTATCGCGCCCGATTGACGTGCGAAATCAGCCGCCATTCGCATCGCCAAGTCGGCCCGTCTCGCTTCCAGGCTTCCGGGCTCCAGTCCTATGGCCGCTCGGCCATTGCCCGAATTGAGTTCGTTGGCGTAGTCGTCCAGCGTCGCCAATACTTCCATCTGTCCGGCGGGGCTGAGGTCTCTGAAACGATCGAGGACCAGCTGGTTGTACAGCCCCGCGCGGGTCAGGCCGCCGCTGCCTTGGGTTGCCAGCAGGTCATCCACGCGGGCCAGTTCCGCCCGAGCCTCGTCGCCGCTACCCGGGTCGCCCAGCAATGCGTCCCGCAACTGCTCGTATCTCAGGTCATCCGCCGTCAGTATTTCCCGCGGAACACGGATCGTGACTTCGGGCAGCGTACCGGCCACCTCCTCGCCATCGTCGCTGGCATCCCCAACGGCCCCTGTACCGTAGGTTTCGTCTGCCGCGTCCGCGAACGCGTCGGAGGCCGCTGCTATCTCCAGATACGCATCCAGATCGGCCTGGCGATCAGACCAGCGTTGAAGGTCGGTATCGGTGGGCTTGCCTTGATCAATCGGCGTCGGTCCATCCACGTCCGGTGTCTGCGCACTATCTTCGGCAGCCGCCCGAGCGACTTCGTCCCGCACGGCCTCTCCCAGCACGCCGCCGAGGAAGTCACTGGCGAACCCGGCAGCCGGGTCCCCGGGGTTGGCCACCACCCGCAGCGCACTGCTGGTGGCCCGCGCCAGCAGCCTCATCGTGCTGGCCTGCGATTCGCTCAGGCTGCCGTTCCTGCTCATCTCGGCGATCTCGGCGTTCAGCATCCCGCTGACTTCGCCGGCCACGCTGGCCATCAGGCTGTTGACGAAGCCGTCCTTGAACTGCCCGCCCACCACCGCCTGGATGGCCCCTTGCAGGGTGGCGCGGCCGGTGTATTCCATCAACCGCTGGCCGAAGGTGCCGGCCACGCCGTCGATGTGCTGGCCCACGCCGGGCAGATTGGCTATGCCGGCGGTCAACCCGCTGGCCAGCGCGGAGGTGAGCACGCTCTTGAAGCTGACGTGGCCGGTGGAGACGTATTGGTTCAGGGCGCTGCCCACGGCCCCGGCGGCGGCGCCCTGGGCGACGACGCTGCCGGTGGCCTGGGCCACCGCGTTGCCGACGCCCCAGGCGCCCACGGCGGCGAAGGCCGCGCCCATGATCTGGGGGAAGTAGCGGTCCAGCCAGTTGCCCTTGAGGTTCTTCTTGTCGGTGACGAAGCCGTGCTCGGGGTCGAACCAGACCAGCTCCTGGTCGATCAGCTGGGTGATGCGGGCGGGGTCGAGGTGGTGGTAGGGGCGCGTGATGTCCGAGGGAATCCAGCCGTCGTGGGTCGACAGGGCCTGGAGGCCGTCCTCGAAGTCCGCGCGGCGGCCTTCGCGCACGGTCAGGCCGCAGAGCTCCCAGTGGGCGGGGGCGCCGCTCTCGCTGTCGGGGGCGGGCACGAACCGCAAGGGCTCGCTGCCGTGCAGATGGGCGATGGCGCGCTGCGCGGGGCTGTCACCCTGGGCGTAGGCGCGGGCGAAGGCGCCGGGGTCGAACTGCCAGCTGGGGGCACTCCAGTTGTCGGCATGGCCGCCGCCGGGGTGGTAGGCCCAGCCGGGCTGAAATAATCGTGATCTGACCCTATTTCCTCTCTATTTCCCCTATTTGACCCTATTTCCCCTATTTCCCCCGCTTACCCTCACGGATGGCCGATGGCCGGCCTTGGCCCCGTCCCTCACTTCGAAGTCAATTCACCCCATCCGTGAACGAGCCCTGTCCATCGTTCTCCGGTGCATGCGTAGTCAAGCACTGCGTTCTCCTGCGCAGCTCGAAGCGCCGCCGAAGGCAAAGCGTTGGCTGTCACCAGCAATCGTGCACCCACGGAACTGGGCGTGAGTTCGTATGTGTTCCACGTGGTCACCGTGGATAGCTGCTCGCGTCCGTTGAACGATGAGAAAAACACCCGCAGTTGATCGAGCACCTCCAACTGGTCTTCGAGTTCAATGAAGCTATCCAGAGCGGCGAACGTGAACCGCCTCTTGTTAAAGATGAACACGCCATGTCGGTTAACCAATGCGTCGGCACCAGCCAGTTCGGCCTGCGCCAGCCAGTGCTGCTTCCACGCTTGCAACAGCTCATCACGCCGAGCATGCGCATCTAAGCAGCTCCGATGCACGCAGCTATCGGCAAGCTCGCCGAGTCCCACCGGCAGCTTCGTGTTCGGGAACCCCACGATGCCTGCGTTGGACGTGAGCACTTGACCGCAGATCCGGCACCTAGTCTTACCTTTGATGAATATCGCCATGTTCAGCTCCCCGGTGTCATCTTCGGCTTCGGCATGAAGACTGACGATGAAGGTCCATTAGGCCCGAAGGTGCGCCATGCGCCACTTTCATTGAAGATGGCAGAGCGCCCTTGGTTTAAAAGACCCAGCGCGCGCATATCCTCGACGCTGGGCGTCAGTCCCATAAAGCTCTCTCCAGGATGAACGTGACCAATCAAGGTCGAACCCTCTGGAATGGCCGTCGTGTTGGCCGTGCCACGCACAATGTACCGGTCACCATTCAAGCGGATGACAGCGAATTCCGCCCCTTCACTCGACGCCAGACTTCCGAGGTCTTGCAGCCCCACGGCCCCACGTGGAAGCGGGACCATATCGCCCGGTCGGACAAGCTGTTCAGCGAAACCTCGGGCAGCCGGCGTCGCCTGCAAACTGCCCCAAGTGCCGCGGCTCGTCGCCAAATCGACGGGGCTATTTCCGATATTGCCAACACTAGCCCGCATGCTACCGGATGGCATTTGTGTTCGCGGCCCAATGGCCCACGCCCCGGCTTCGCTGAACGCTTCTGTGGGAAATTAGTGGGAAATTAGGGTCAGATCAAGATTTTTACACGATCAACTGGCGCATGGGCGCGGGCAGCGCGGCACGTTCATCGGCGGCGATCTGGCCGACCTGGCCCAGCACCACGCGCAGGCCCTGCGCCATGACGATGCCGAACTCGGTGAGCAGGCCGCGGATCTGGTTGGCCAGCGCGGTGCGCATCTTCACGAAGCCCTGGCGGGCGCGATGCACGGCCAGCAAAGCCTGTTGCTCGGGTGTCTTGACGGCCACGAAGCGCATGCTCGGGCGCCCGGTCGCTTCGCAGATGGCCTGCGCATCGGCCCGGTCGCTCTTGTTGGACTTGACGTAGGGCTTGACGAACTGCGGCGAGATCAATCGCACCGTGTGGCCCATCTGCTGCAACTGGCGCGCCCAGTAGTGGGCGCCAGAACATGCCTCCATGCCGATCAGGCAGGCGGGCAGGTTGGCAAAGAAAACCATCATTTGCGCGCGCCGCGGCGGCTTGCTGAAGACAACGTGGCCGGCCTGATCGACGCCGTGCACGTGAAAAATGTTCTTCGCCAGATCGATGCCAACGGTGGTAGCTTGCATGGGGGACGCTCCTGTCTGGATGACAAGTGGTTGATCGGACCTCCACTTTGGCTCTTCAGGGCCGATCAGGCGGGGGCGTCCATTCCATTAATTATTCCCCGATTATTCCCCCAGCGGCAGGGCCCCGAGGATCGACGGTAAAAACAAATTCTTTACCTGCTTTTATTTGTTGATCCAAGAACGCGCGATTTATATTCCACATATTTTCGGCGCCCAATTGACCCGCAACGTTACTCCAGTCATCCATGCCATTCCACCGGTGACTACAGCGGGCAAACACAAGGCACATCAAGGGCTTGCGAATTGTTCGGGGCGGACTAATTAGGCCTAATCAAGCGCAAGAAGTTGACGGCTCCACATCTCGGGCACTCCATTTTTCGTTCAATCACCGATGAGTCCAGCGTGCTTCTAGAGTCCTCCACGATTAATTTCGCTTCTTCGCACTGCGGGCAAAGAACGGTAGCGTACGGATCTTGCGCAAGCAAGTTCCCTGCTGAAATCCATTTTTTAATGATGCTCATTTTAATCTCTCCACTGCCCAAGCTGCGAAGTCCGCGGCCGCTCTTGTTTCATTTGCAGCCAATGCACCACTCACCCCATTTCCTGCATTGCTCGTAGATAATCTATGCAGCTCATGTAGCACGGTTTGTTGGAGCTCCCGGTATGACGAGAATGCTTCTCCGCCAATTAGAAAACCATTTTCTCCAAACATCGTCATACCAGATGCGGGAAGGTTGGGTTCGTATTGAATAAGGCGATTGTTGATCATTAAGGAAGCTGGCTTCCCTGCTTCGTGAGCCGCAAGAATTATTTGAAAATCAGATGAATTCAAGATGCTGTCTGCCTCATTAATAATTTGGCTTTCAAGTCTAGTCGGACTACGATTCGGAGCTCTATCCAAGTCCCCAACAGCTCCCAACTGTGCCCGCCGCCCCCCCGCCGCTGGTCCACCAAACGCATTTTCGCCCACTGCCGTGGTCACAGCCGCCGCGGGCTTGATCAAGCGGCCGGCTGTATAGCCCAGCCCCGTCGCCGACTGGCCCACGTCGTTGAACAACTCCCCCAGTGCCCGACTCTGCTCGTAGGGATCGGCCAGCGCCATCGCGGCGTTGTAGCGGTTGACCACGTTCTCCATGGCAGCCGTGGCGGTTTCTCGCGGGCTAAGAATGGTATTGACGATGCTCTGACCCAGTTGCTGCTGCCGGCTCCAGGCCTGTTGAACCAGTGGGTGATCGTGGTTGTATCCCAGTGTCAGCAGATCACCCACCTGCACCGCGCTGTCAAGGGCAACCTGCGCCGCAGTGCCAGCCATGTTGGCAAAGCTATTGAAGGCGCCCACCATGGCCCCTGGGGTTCGCTGAGCAATTTCATGCAGGACTTGGGTGACGGCACTCTCGTCCTGCGGGCGGTAGACGATTTCGCGCACGCCATCGATGACATTGTCCCGAACGGGCTCATACCCAAGGAGCGCGGGCACCGGGCCATTCAAAGGCACATCGCCGATCATGCGCAGGTCTTGATCCGCGGCACCAGCGCTCGGACGCACCACAACAGTACCGTCGGGCAGGACCGAATCACGCTCCCATCCCGAGCCTGTCACCTCAACCCGGTAACGTGGGCTGAGTTCCGCATCGGCCTCATCTTGCAGCTCAGCGATTCGGTCTCCACGCGTGACCCATTCCTGTTCGTTGTCGGCAATGAAGTCCCCCAGAGGATCGGCCTCCGCCTGGGCAGCCTGATTGGGCTCGCCCTGCACATCCTGCGTCGGGACTTCCGCCAGGGCGCCGGCCAGGAAGTCGCTGGCGAAGCCCGCGGCCGGGTCGTTGCTGCCCACCACGCGCAGGGCGCTGCCGGCGGCGCGGCTGAACAGCCGCAGCAGGCTGCTTTCGCTGGCGCCCAGGCCCTGCTGCTCCATCTGCGCGATCTGGCTGTTGAGGCTCTGGGTGACCTCAGAGGCCACGCTGCCCATGGCGCTGTTGATGAAGCCGTCTGCAAAGCGCCCGCCGCTGGCCTGCTGGATGGCCCCTTGCAGGCCGGCGCGGCCGGCGTGGCCGAGCAGGCGCGTGGCGGTGTCGCCGCTTTGCAGCATCTGGCCGAGGCCGCTGAGCTGGGTCACGCCGGCCGCGACGCCGCCCGAGACGGCCGAGATCAGCACCTGCCTGAAGCTGAACCGGCCCCCGCCGATCATGTTCACCACCTGGTTGGTGGCGCCGCCCACGGCGCCGAGGATGGCACTCTGGCCTATGGTGGTGGCGGTGGCGCCGGCGGCAGTGCAACTGGTGGCGGCGCCCAGGCCCATGGCGGCGCTGGCCGCTCCCATGCTCATGAACGACATGGCGGCGCCGAAGACGATGGGCATGGCCCGGTCGATGCCGTCGGGCTTGAGGTTCTTGCGGTCGGTGACCCAGCCGCGCTCGGGGTCGAACCACACCAGGTCGTTGTCGATGAGCTTGGGCGGGCGCTCCAGGTCGATGCGGTCCCAGCCGTCGGTCAGCTTGCTCTGGGCGGTGTCGTGGTCGGCGTCGCCGCTGCGCTGCGTGGCCAGGTGGAGCTTCTGGCCGGCCAGCATCCAGGACTACAGGGAAAATCGTGATCTGACCCCGATTATTCCCGATATTTCAAGGGAAATTAGGGTCAGATCAAGATTTTTACAGGCTGGCGTGGCCGAGCAGGCGCGCGGTGGGGGATCAGGGTCAGATCAAAATCTCTTTGCCTCTCAACTCTTCCAACATCAGGTGATCGCCGATCCCTCTCTCGCCTGCGATAGGGAAAATCGTGATCTGACCCCGATTATTCCAAGGCGGGTGGGGCCGGCGTCCTTGGCCCAAGCCCCCCCGCTGACGATCCGGGCGACAAGCGCTGGGCCTTGATTCCGAATCCGTGATCTGGCCTTCATTCGATGCAGTCAGAGAATTGTGATCTGACCCCGATATTTCCCCGATATTTCGATCTTTTTCCGCTACTCACTGGCAAGAGCCTCTGGCAAAAATTTAATAGCTCGCTCTCTAATTTTCCTCCAATCATCATCATCAAGCTCTATTATTTTTGCACTTGGATAGATTGCATATCTTATCTTGCCATCATCAGTAACGCCGATTTCCATGAATGGATTAAGATCATCACAAGCATTATAAATACATAAATATGGATACTTTGAATCCACATCTCCAACTTTTTCGAACTTTAGCGCACCCTGCATCATTTCTTTGCCCCTCTAAATCCAATGAAGTCACCATTAGCATGCCAGCTTGCTGCACGCCCATCAGGTAGAGTATAGGTAACCCATCCAGATGGGTAGCGACCGCCTGCGCCAGTTGTTCTAACTCCGCTTGTTAGAATCTCCGCAATATTGCGTTGTGCAAGCAAATTGAGGTCTTGCTCTGTTCGATATACAGCTCTGAGCATCTCCGCACTGTCAAAACCAAAATACTCCGGATGTTTCGTGGTTGCACGACCTGCAACAGTAAGCATTGATACCCCGTTTAGCGGGGTATCTGCCGCTTGTGCAAGCGCTTGCACTTCGGGGACGCCCGGACCTCGATTCTCACTACCGATACCCCCCCTCTGTGCGTTCCGCCCTCCGGCCGCCGGCCCCGTAAACGCATTCTCCCCCACAGCCCTCGCCAGCGCCGCCCCCGGCCGCACCAGGCTGCCCGCCGTGTAGCCCGCGCCCAGCGCCGCTTGCCCAACATCGTTGAACAGGTGGCTCAAGGCTCGGCTCTGCTCGTACGGGTCGCTCAGCGCCATCGCCGCGTCGTAGCGGTTGACGACGGCCTCGATGACCCGGCTGGTGGTTTCTCTCGGGCTGAGCATGGCGTTGACCAGGGTCTCGCCCAATTGCTGCTGCTCGCGCCACGCCTGCTGGATGACGGGATGATCGTGGGTGAGGTCGCCTGTGAGGATGCTTCCCACCTGTATGAAGCTGTTGGCCGCCACGCGGGCCGCGCCGCTGGCCGCCTCGCCGAACGATTCGATCGTGCCGACGGTGGCGCCCACGGTGCGTGACGCCACTTCCTCCAGCATCTCCAGTACCGAGCGGTCGCCGGTATCACCCCGGCCTACGATGGTTATCTCGCCGGCGGCGTTGTAGTACGCGTAGCTGTCGTTCGATGCGGGATCAGTGCCCCCGGTGCTGCCGACGGGGTACGGATTCGGCGACGTGATGTCACCGTCGGGCGCCGGCTTCGATGGCTGGATCGAGGCGCCCTCACCGTTCACGAGCGGGTTGTCGGATCCGCGCCGGGAAAGATCCCCATGACCCCATTGAGGAAGTCACTGGCGAACCCGGCAGCCGGGTCCCCGGGGTTGGCCACCACCCGCAGCGCACTGCTGGTGGCCCGCGCCAGCAGCCTCATCGTGCTGGCCTGCGATTCGCTCAGGCTGCCGTTCCTGCTCATCTCCGCGATCTCGGCGTTCAGCATCCCGCTGACTTCGCCGGCCACGCTGGCCATCAGGCTGTTGACGAAGCCGTCCTTGAACTTGCCGCCCACCACCGCCTGGATGGCCCCTTGCAGGGTGGCGCGGCCGGTGTATTCCATCAACCGCTGGCCGAAGGTGCCGGCCACGCCGTCGATGTGCTGGCCCACGCCGGGCAGATTGGCTATGCCGGCGGTCAACCCGCTGGCCAGCGCGGAGGTGAGCACGCTCCTGAAGCTGACGTGGCCGGTGGAGACGTATTGGCCGAGGGCGCTGCCCACGGCCCCGGCGGCGGCGCCCTGGGCGACGACACCGGCGCCGGCGTTGGCCATCGCTCCGCTGACGGCCCCGGCGCCCACGGCGGCGAAGGCCGCGCCCATGATCTGGGGGAAGTAGCGGTCCAGCCAGTTGCCCTTGAGGTTCTTCTTGTCGGTGACGAAGCCGTGCTCGGGGTCGAACCAGACCAGCTCCTGGTCGATCAGCTTGGTGATGCGGGCGGGGTCGAGGTGGTGGTAGGGGCGTGTGATGTCCGAGGGAATCCAGCCGTCGTGGGTCGACAGGGCCTGGAGGCCGTCCTCGAAGTCCGCGCGGCGGCCTTCGCGCACGGTCAGGCCGCAGAGCTCCCAGTGGGCGGGGGCGCCGCTCTCGCTGTCGGGGGCGGGCACGAACCGCAAGGGCTCGCTGCCGTGCAGATGGGCGATGGCGCGCTGCGCGGGGCTGTCACCCTGGGCGTAGGCGCGGGCGAAGGCGCCGGGGTCGAACTGCCAGCTGGGGGCACTCCAGTTGTCGGCATGGCCGCCGCCGGGGTGGTAGGCCCAGCCGGGCTGAAATCATCGTGATCTGACCCTATTTCCCCCCGGGGAAATGTTATCTGACTCCGATTACTCTGGACCCAAGCTACCGCTCAAAAAGCAGATCGAATCGAAAGCCCGTCAGCCCTGTATCTCTTACCTTCGTCACGAACGCCTCGTTGACATAGGTAGTATTGCGTCGAGTCTGCGGAATCTTGAAGATCGGCGGCAGTTCAACCACCGAATCCAGCAGCACATATTTATCAACTGCCATCACGCGGCCGCTGCTGAAGCGCACGATTTCAGAACGCGATTCATCCAGGATGTCGACAATGGTGGTTGGATTGAATCCGAAGTAGAGAATCGGCTCATCCAGCTCGATAGGGGCAAATTCGCCATATTCACTCAGTAGAGGGCCGAGCGTCATGATGGCGCGCTCAGAAAATGTTGGGATTGGGGCCAATCCTATGTGAGTGAAGTCAGGCAAGATGTCGGGACGCAAAGAGTCACCCTCTTTATTTCTAATCCCTTTTGGGATTGGATATGCCTCTCCCAATGGATCTCCATCGAACATCGATCCGCCCCATTTATCATCCTCATCGAGGTCTTTGAACAAGAATGATACAAAGCCATCAAAATATACGTGGAGTTTATATAACTTCATGATCTTACTTCCGGGGTCTAGAGCCTGGATATGTACCATCTAAAAGCTGGCTGCGAATTCTTTGCAAAACCTCCACCGCATCCTGTCTAGAAGAAACATTCCTGAAATCTTCCCTCAGTTGATTGTAATAATCATCATTATTCAATCTAGGATGATATGAGCCGGGCGCTTCACTGCTCGGCTTGTTCGGTAAGAACACCCCGTTATCGGCTGAATTGATGTCAATATCGAAGCGCTCCAGCAATCTGCGTAGTTCAGTTGCCCGCGCGTCACCATATGGAACCATATGGTGTGCATCCGTGTCTGCGGGGCGGACAACACCAATTGCCTCCAAGTTATCAGACAGGATGCCCGAGGCCCGCCTGTCCATCAGGTAATCAGCAATGCTCGCCGTCCCAAGCGCCGGCAGTATGGTGAGCATACTGGCTGGCGGAACCACTACCTGAAACGGCGGGATCCTAATGCCCAACCCGGGATCGGCGGGCCTGTAGCCTGGCGCACCGGTGGGCAGGTCGTATAGAGGATCGTATCCAGGTGGCCCGCCCGCGCCATCCGGTCGCACCACCTGGTAGCCGCCCGCGCCAACGCCTAATCCACCTGTCACCGGATTAAGGGGAGGCGCCAGCCACGCCACAGGTGTATCAACCGCGTTGACTGGTTCCCGGGCTTCTGGGTCCCATACGCCTTCAGGATCGAAGTCGTAGATGGGACGTGGCGCTGGAGAGACCACTTCCACATCGTCATCAGCCCGCGAACCTCCCCAACGCATGCCTTGGCCACCACCAGGCCGCAAGCCCAGCCCATCGTCACCGGTGCCCAATCCATAGTCTGGCGCGGGACCGCCATCCGCCGGAGCGGGCAACGGATCATTCGGTTGGGCGGGCGCTGGCTCCGATGGCTGGATCGAGGCGTCCTCGCCGTTCACGAGCGGGTTGTCGGATCCGCCCCGGGAAAGATCTCCCATGACCCCATTGAGGAAGTCCGCCGCGAACCCCGCCGCCGGGTCGTCGCTGCCCACGATGCGCAGCGCGCTGCCCGTGGCGCGCGTGAGCAGGCGCAGGGCGCTGGCCTGGCCGGCATCGAGCCCTTGCCCTTGCAGCTCGCTGATGCTCATCTCCAGCTGCGCCGTGACCTCGCCGGCCACGCTGCCCATCAGGCTGTTGACGAAGCCGTCCTTGAACTGCCCGCCCATGACCGTCTGGATCGCGCCTTGCACCGTGGCGCGGCCGGTGTATTCCATCAGCCGCTGGCTGAATGTCTCGGCAAGGCCGTCGATGTGCTGGCCCACGCCGGGCAGGTGGCTCAGGCCGGCGGTCACGCCGCCGGCCAGGGCCGATTGCAGCAGTTGCCCGAAGTCGATCCTGCCGTTGGCGGCCAGTTGCAGCGCGGCGCTGCCGACGGCGCCGGTGGCCGCGCCCACGGCGATGGTGCCGGCGGTGCCTCCGCCGGCGGCGGCGGTGATGCCGGCGGCCACAGTGCTGCCGGCGCCGAAGGTCATGGCGGTGATGGCGCCGGCAAAGATGTAGGGGAACGCCCGGTCGATGCCGTCGGGCTTGAGGTTCTTCTTGTCGGTGACGAAGCCGTGCTCGGGGTCGAACCAGACCAGCTCCTGGTCGATCAGCTTGGTGATGCGGGCGGGGTCGAGGTGGTGGTAGGGGCGTGTGATGTCCGAGGGAATCCAGCCGTCGTGGGTCGACAGGGCCTGGAGGCCGTCCTCGAAGTCCGCGCGGCGGCCTTCGCGCACGGTCAGGCCGCAGAGCTCCCAGTGGGCGGGGGCGCCGCCCTCGCTGTCGGGGGCGGGCACGAACCGCAAGGGCTCGCTGCCGTGCAGATGGGCGATGGCGCGCTGCGCGGGGCTGTCACCCTGGGCGTAGGCGCGGGCGAAGGCGCCGGGGTCGAACTGCCAGCTGGGGGCACTCCAGTTGTCGGCATGGCCGCCGCCGGGGTGGTAGGCCCAGCCGGGCTGGTCGGTGGTGGGGGCGGCTTCGCCGCGGCGGGGCGCGAGGGGCGAAGGCGGCGCGGGCGGGTTCTGCCGCGCCTGGTCCAGGGCCTGGAGGAAGGCGCTGTCCACCGCGCGCTGGGCCTGCTGGTATTGGTACAGGCGCGCGGCCAGCTCGGGGCCGTAGCGTGCTTCGATGCCTTGGCCGACGGTGGTCCAGGTGGGCAGGGGCTGGAGGTCGCCGCCGAAGTGCTCAATGAGCTCTTGGGTGGCGGGCTCGGCCAGCAGGAGTTCCAGCGCGGCGATTTCCATCGGGTCGGCGCTGGGGGGGGCGGGGGCCGGGGTTTCGGCCGGGGTTTCGGCGGGGGTGGCGGCTTCGGTGGGGGCGGGGGGCTCGGTGGGCGTGTCGGCCTCGGGCTGGGCCTCGGGCTGGGCGTGTTCTTGCAGGAGGGGCTTGAGCTGGAGGGCGATGGCGGTGTCGGGCGGGTAGTCCAGCAGGGGGCTGGGCAGGGGTTTGTCCTGGCTGGTCTCGAAGCCTTGCCAGGGGCTGCCGTTGCCTGTGGGCAGGGGCTGGCCGGGGTGCATCAGCGCGCCGAGCGTGGTGTTGGCGGGGGCGGCGGGCTGGGGCTGGGGCTGGGCTTGCTCCTGCGGCTGCGGGTCGGCGGGGGGGACGGGGTTGTCCCAGCCCAGGCCGGCGGGGGTGGACGTGACTTGCATCAGATGGGGCCTTGTGTGTCGATCAAGGCGCCTTGCATGGCGCGCCCTGTGCGTGAAGCTTGGCAGGGCGGTGCCCTCGGGGCTAGCTGGGATGGTTACGGATGGGAAGGTTACTTATATGCTTTGGTATTAAATCGGCCGCAAGCGACCCTGCGGCAGGCGCGGGCAGCCATGAAGTCAGGGGCGGTATTTTGGCTGCGGGCTGGAAGGACGATGCGGGAATGGCCTGGCTCGTCAGCTCTCTCTTCGTCATCCCCGCCGGGGCGGGATGACGTTTTGGGGGCGCGCAGACGATGATGGGGTGCGCGGCGAAAAAAGGGCGCGGGGATAACGAGGGCGACCCTGCTCTTTATCGGCGCACCCCGGTTTTCCTATCCGAGGCCGCCCTGTAGACGCTGCCGCAGCGCCAGGCAGAAGCGCCAGACGCGCGCATCGAACGCCAGCTGCACGTGCGCCACGTCCCCCAGCGCCTGCTCGGCGCTGCCGGGCAGCGTGGCCGCGGGCCAGGGGAAGACGATGTTGTCGCAGGCCGTCCACCAGCAGGTGAAGGGCACCTCGGGTGGCGCCGCCGGCAACTGGCGCAGCCACTCGCTGTCCTGGCGCATCTGAAGCCCCGGCAGCCGGCCGGCGAAGCGCGCCAGCCAGGTGCCGCGGTGCGGCGTGCCCAACGTCACCACGTGGGCCACCAGCGCGGCGCGCTCCTCAGGCGGCAGTTGTCGCAGCCACGCGCGCGCCGCCAAGCCGCCCATGCTGTGCGCGACGATCAGCGGCGCGCGGCCGGTGGCCTGCGCCATGCGGCGCGCACAGGCGTCCAGGCTGGGCACCATGGCGTCGATGGACTGGCCCTGGCCGGGCTCCAGCGTGACGGCGGCGCAGGCGATGCCCTGGGCCTTGAGCGCGCGCAGCACCGGCGCCCAGAAGCCGCGGTTGCACAGGTAGCCGTGCACCAGCACCACGCCCACCTGGCCGCCGCCCTGCCCTGCTGCTGGCCAGCCGTCGGGCTCGGCCTGTTCGCCGAAGGGCACGCGCCAGCCGAACACGCGCTGCGCCTGCCCCCATTCGGCCCACCAGGCGGCCAGCGCCACGCGCGCCGGCGGCACGGGCGCGCCGGCCGCGCGGGCGACGCGGCGCATCAGCAGCATCTGCAAGCCCAGTTGCAGGCCCAGACCGCACAGGCCCAGCGCCATGCCCAGCACGGCCACCGTGGGCGAGCGCGGCCACCAGAACGCCAGCCACGCCAGCACCGAGGCCAGCGCGCCCAGCAGCACCCAGCGGAAGATGCGCGCGTTCACGGCAGGCGGTGTTCAATCACCCCCGCCGTCGCCGCCCGCATCGCCGCCGGACGCATCGCCGCCCGGCGCGTCGGCCGCATCGTCCTCGTGCTCGGCCCCGTCGCCCACGCCGGCCTTGCGGGCCGCCTTGGCCTTGGCCTTTTCTTCCTTCTTGCGCTTCTTCTCCAGCTCGCGCTGGCGCTTTTCGTATCCGTAGTTGGGGGTGGCCAAGTTCAGTGCTCCTTATGAATCCGTTTCGGTCGGCGCGGTCCAGCGCACGGCGCCGCGGTAGGCATGCCAGCTGGCGTGGCCCAGCAGCGGGCCGACGACGAGAAAGCCCGCGCCCCAGGTGGCCAGCGCCAGCGCGATCAGCAGCGTGATGAGCAGGCCCCACCACAGCAGGGTGACGGGGTTGGCGGCCACCACGCGGATGCTGGTGATGGCGGCCGAGATGGCGTCGGTGTCGCGGTCCAGGATCATCGGGATCGACACCACGGCGGTGGAATACACCAGCAGCGCGAAGATGCCGCCGACCATCAGGTAGACCAGCACGAACTCGATGTTCTCGGGGTTGAAGATGGCTTGCAGCACCCCGGTGGTGGACGGCATGCCGGTGTTGAAGAACACCGCGAACACCACCAGCGAGGCGCGGCCCCACAGCAGCTCCAGCACGATCAGCACGAGCACCAGCAGGGCCATGCTGCGCAGGTGCCTGTCCCAGCAGGTGAGCGAGGCGGCCAGTTCGGGCCGGTCGCCGCGCTCGCGCCGGCGGCTGACCTCGTACAGCCCCATCGCCAGGAACGGCCCCACCAGCAGGCAGCCGGAGGCGATCGACATCACGTACTCGGGCTTGCTGCGGAACACCAGCGCCAGCACCGCCGCCATGGCCCAGAAGCACAGCCCGTAGAAGAGGCCGATGCCGGGCGCGGCCATGAAGTCGCGCCAGCCCTGCGCCAGCCAGCGCAGCGGGTCACCCAGGCCCAGCGGCACCATCACGGCCTGCGGCGCGGTGGACGGCGGCGGCACGTAGGGCTGGTAGGCCCCGGCGGCGGGCGCAGGCGGTTCGGCGGCGGGCGTGACGGCGGCGGGTTCGGTCATTCTTGCGCTGGAAAAAATACGCGGGAGCCAGGTTGCAGGCCAGCATAGCCGCTGGCGGCAGGCGCGGCAACCGCGGTGCTATCCAGGTTCGCGCAGCACGCGCTGCCAGACCGCGCGCCACAGGGGGCCGAGGCCGCCGGGCGACAGTGTGATGCCCTGCGCGGTGGGCGGCACGAAAGGCGCGACCGGCTGCCAACGCCCCTGTACCTGCCGGGCGACGGCGAAGTTGAAGCTGTAGTGCGGCTCCAGCCCCATGCGCAGGTCGCTCAGCACCAGCACGTCGCCCCACGCCTGCGCGCGCATGAAGCCGTGGTTGAACCAGGCCAGGCGCCGCACGGCGGGCGCGCCGGCCACCTCGGCCAGCGCCGCGGTGTCGGAGGCGTGGCGCGTGAAGCGCATGGGCGCGCGGTCGGCCAGCAGGGAGCGGTCGCCGACGACGTAGCCGCCCGGCGTCATCGCCACCACGCGCCACAGCACGGTGTTGAACGGCATCGGCACCGAAAAGCGCGGTGCGTCGGCCAACCCCAGCGGCGCCAGCGCGGCATCGGCGGCGCGCTCGACCATCGCCTTGGCCGCCAGCGACCACGCCAGGTAGCCGCTGGACAGCAGCAGGCCCGCCAGCAGCGCCCCACGCGCCCACGCGCGCCGGTGCGCGCACCAGGCGGCGACGCAGGCCAGCAGCAGCCAGACGGTGTAGAGCGGGTCGATGATGAACATGCTGGACCACATCGCCGGCCGCGCCGGCAGCGGCCACCAGAGCTGCGTGCCGTACACGGTGAAGGCGTCCAGCAGCGGATGCGTGACCAGCGCCAGCAGCATGGCCCAGAACCACGCGCGCGGCGCCTCGGCCACCCGCCCGCCGCGCCGGCGGAAGAAAGCCCACACCGCCCAGGCCACCCACGGCAGCACCAGCAGCGAATGGCTGGGGCCGCGGTGCCAGGTCATGCGCAGCACCGGGTCGCTGGTGAGCAGCGCGACCGGCAGGCCGTCGAGGTCGGGCAGCGTGCCCAGCGCGGCGCCGGCCAGCAGCGCCGCGCGCCGGTGCGGCGCCGGCACGCAGGCCGCCGCCACGGCACCGCCCAGAACGATTTGCGAGAGTGAATCCATGCAGGCCGGCAGTGCCGCCGTTTATGAACAAAATAGGCCGCCAGCGCTTGTACAGCAAGCGCCAGCAGCTACCAAATAATGAGCAAGCGGCACGCCGCCGTCACGCCGGCAAGGCCCGCGCCACAGCCTGCGCCAGGTCGGCCTGCAAGTCGGCCTCCGCCTCCAGCCCGACCGAGAAGCGCACCAGCGTGCCGCGCGCCAGGTGCGTGGGCCAGCGGGTGCGCATGCCGGCCAGGTCGTAGGGCACCACCAGGCTGACCGGCCCGCCCCAGCTGTAGCCCAGCTTGAACAGTCGCAGCGCGTCGCAGAAGGCATCGACCTGCGCCGGCGTGTGGCGCGCATCGACCAGCACGCTGAACAGGCCGGCCGCCGCGCCCTCGCCGCGCGCGTCGGCCGCGCCGCACACCTGCCGCCAATGGTCGTGCCCCGGCGCGCCGGACAGCGCCGGGTGCAGCACCTGCGCGAACGCCGGCTGCGCCGCGCACCAGCGCGCCAGCGCGCGCGCCGCCTGGTCCTGCGCGCGGTAGCGCAGGGCGATGCCGGGCAGCGCGCGCAGCACGGCCTCGGCGTCGTTGGCGCCCACGCCCAGGCCCAGGCGCATGTGGGTCAGCTTGAGCTGGCGGTGCAGCGCCTCGCCCTGCGTGGTGACGGCGCCCATCAGCACGTCGCCGCCGCCGCTGGGGTACTTGGTGAGCGCGTGCGCCGACACGTCCACGGCCAGGCCCTGGCCGTCCAGATCGAAGGCGTTGAAGGCCAGGCCCGCGCCCCAGGTGTTGTCCAGCGCGCAGGCCACGCCGCGCGCGCGGCAGGCGCGCACCTGGGCGATGAGGTCGGGGAACTCCATGGTCACCGAGCCGGCCGCCTCCAGCCACACCAGCCGGGTGCGCTCGGTGGTGCGCGCGGTGAGGTCGGCCACATCCATCGGGTCGTAGAACTGGTGCGTGATGCCGAAGGCGGCCAGCTCGCCTTCGGCCAGCGCCTTGTTGGGGCCGTAGGCGTTGTCGGGGATCAGCACCTCGTCGCCGCTTTTCAGCAGCGCCAGCGCCACATTGGCGATGGCCGCCAGCCCGCTGGGCACCAGCAGGCTGTGCAAGCCGCCCTCCAGCGCGGCGATGCGCTCCTCCAGCACGAAGGTGGTGGGCGTGCCGTGCAGGCCGTAGGTGTAGCCGTTCTTGTGCTTCCAGTCGCGCGCGCGCATGGCGGCGACGTTGGGGAAGATGACGGTGGACGCCTTGAAGACGCCGGGCTGCGGCGCCGCGAAGCCGGCGGGCGGCTGGTAGGGGTGGTGGATGAGTCGGGTGCGTGCGTCGGGCATGGGGCAATGGTATTGCAGTGCATTAGCTATGCTATTGATAGCTTATGGCGCTTGTCCAGAAAGCGCTGGAGGCCGATTTCCATCTCAAACGCTGGCAGACTCCACCGCCTCCAGGTGCGCCCGGGCGCGCGCCCACACCTGCTCGGGCGGCAGGCTTTTCAGCTTGTGGTCGCTCCACACCTGGCGCCACAGCCGCGCGCCGCGCCGGCCGTGGTGCAGGCCCAGCATGTGGCGCGCGATGGCCGACCAGGGCGTGCCGTCCTCCACCGCCTCGCGCTGCATGTAGGCCACCATCTCGCACTCCACCTCGTCGGGTGTGCGCGCGCACGGCTCGCCGCCCAGGAAGCGCGCGTCCCAGCCGGTCAGCAGCCATGGGTGGTGGTAGGGCTCGCGGCCGAGCATCACGCCATCGACGTGCGCCAGGTGCGCGGCGATCTGCGCGTCGGTCGTCACGCCGCCGTTCAGCACGATGGTGAGGTGGGGAAAATCCTGCTTCAGCCGGTACACCAGCTCGTAGCGCAGCGGCGGGATCTCGCGGTTCTCCTTCGGGCTCAGGCCCTTGAGCCACGCGTTGCGCGCGTGCACGATGAACACCCGGCAGCCGGCGCCCGCCACGGTGCCGACGAAGTCGCGCACGAAGCCGTAGCTCTCCTCGCGGTCGATGCCGATGCGGTGCTTGACGGTGACGGGAACATGAACCACGTCCACCATCGCCTTCACGCAGTCGGCCACCAGCCGCGGCTCGGCCATCAGGCAGGCGCCGAAGGCGCCGCGCTGCACGCGCTCGCTCGGGCAGCCGCAGTTCAGGTTGATCTCGTCGTAGCCCCAGCGTTCGCCGATGGCCGCGCAGCGCGCCAGCTCGGCCGGCTCGCTGCCGCCCAGTTGCAGCGCCAGGGGGTGCTCCACCGGGTCGTGGCGCAGGTGCCGCCGCTCGCCGCCGTGCAGCAGGCCGCCAGTGGTCACCATCTCGGTGTACAGGCGCGTGCGCTTGGTCAGCAGGCGGTGCAGGAAGCGGCCATGCTTGTCCGACCAATCCAGCATCGGGGCCACGGACAGGCGCCAGGGGCCGATGGGCGGCATGTTCTCGCGGGCGGTTGGCATGCCGGGATTATCCCGTGAGGCAAAGAAAAACCCCGCCGAAGCGGGGTTTGCGATGTCCGGCGCGCGCCGATCACCCCATGTGCAGCCCGCCGTTGCACGAGAAGTCGGCCCCGGTGGTGAAGCCCGAGTCCTCGCCCGCCAGCCAGGCGACGATGGAGCCGATCTCCTCGGGCGTGCCCAGGCGCTTGACGGGGATGGTGGCGACGATCTTCTCCAGCACGTCGGGGCGGATGGCCTTGACCATGTCGGTGCCGATGTAGCCGGGGCTGACGGTGTTCACCGTCACGCCCTTGCTGGCCATCTCCTGCGCCAGCGCCATCGTGAAGCCGTGCATGCCGGCCTTGGCGGCGGAGTAGTTGGTCTGGCCGGCCTGGCCCTTCTCGCCGTTGACCGAGCTGATCTGGATCACGCGGCCGAAGCCCCGCTCCACCATGTCGGGGATGACCTGCTTGGTGACGTTGAACATGCTGTTCAGGTTGGTGTCGATCACCGCGTCCCAGTCCTCGCGCGTCATCTTCAGGAACATGCGGTCGCGCGTGATGCCGGCGTTGTTGACCAGCACGTCGATGGGCCCGTGCTCGGCCTTGGCCTTGGCGAAGGCGTCGGCGGTGGACTGCCAGTCGCCCACGTTGCCGACGCTGGCGTGGAAGGTGTAGCCCAGTGCCTTCTGCTCGTCCAGCCACTTCTGGAAGTCGCGCGTGGGGCCGCAGCCGGCGATGACGGTGAAGCCCTCCTTGTGCAGGCGCTGGCAGATGGCGGTGCCGATGCCGCCCATGCCGCCGGTGACGTACGCTACTTTCTTGCTCATGTGCTGTCTCCTCTTGGGAACTATGAAAACAATAGCTGCCGGCGCTGAAAGGGCGGCGGCAGCCGACTAATCTACTTCAAAACCAGGCGCCTCAGGCGCGCTCCACCGCCAGCGCCACGCCCATGCCGCCGCCGATACACAGGCCGGCCAGGCCCTTGCCGGCGCCGCTGCGCTGCATCTCGTGCAGCAGCGTCACCAGGATGCGGCAGCCCGAGGCGCCGATGGGGTGGCCGATGGCGATGGCGCCGCCGTTGACGTTGACCTTGGCCGGGTCGATGCCCAGCAGCTTGTTGACGGCGCAGGCCTGGGCGGCGAAGGCTTCGTTCAGCTCGTACAGGTCCACGTCGCCCGGCTTCCAGCCGGCGCGCTGCAGGGCCTTCTGCGTGGCGCCGACGGGGCCCAGGCCCATGGTGGCCGGGTCGAGCCCGACGGTGGCGTAGCTGGCGATGCGCGCCAGCGGCTTGAGGCCCAGGGCGGCGGCCTTCCTGGCCGTCATCACCACCACGGCGGCGGCGCCGTCGTTGATGCCGCTGGCATTGCCCGCCGTTACCGAGCCGGCCTTGTCGAAGGCGGGCTTGAGGCCGGCCAGGGCCTCGGCGGTGGTCTTCTTGTTGATGAACTCGTCAGAGTCGAACACCACCGGGTCGCCCTTGCGCTGCGGGATGCTGACCGGAACGATCTCGTCCTTGAACTTGCCGGCGGCCTGCGCGGCGGCGGCCTTCTGCTGGCTGCCCAGGGCCAGCGCGTCCTGCTGCTCGCGGGTGATGCCTTCCTGCCTGGCGACGTTCTCGGCGGTGATGCCCATGTGGTACTGGTTGTACACGTCCCACAGGCCGTCGACGATCATGGAGTCGATCATCTTCCAGTCGCCCATGCGCTGGCCGTCGCGGCTGCCCAGCAGCACGTGGGGGCTGGCGCTCATGTTCTCCTGGCCGCCGGCGACGACGATCTCGCTGTCGCCGGTGGCCACGGCCTGGTGGGCCAGCATGACGGCCTTCAGGCCGGAGCCGCACACGGCGTTGATGGTGAGCGCCGGCGTGCTCTTGGCGATGCCGGCCTTGATCAGCGCCTGACGCGCGGGGTTCTGCCCCGCGCCTGCGGCCAGCACCTGGCCCATGATGACCTCGCCCACCTGGTCGAGGCCGACCTTGGCGCGCTCCAGCGCGGCCTTGAGGGCGATGCTGCCCAGCTCAGTGGCGGGCACCTTGGCCAGCGAGCCGCCGAACTTGCCCACGGCGGTGCGGGCGGCTGAAACGATGACGATGTCTTCCATGTGCTTGCTCTCCTATTTATAGCTGCTTGCGCTTGATGGACGGGCGCTGAGGCCCGATTTCATTTGAATACTTAAGCCTTGGCCTTGACGTAGCGGCCCGGAGCGGGCTCGATGGCCTTGTACGTGCCGGCGCGGCCGTAGCCCTTGGGCGCGGGCACCAGTTTGCCGGCGTGGCCCTTGAGCCAGCCGGACCAGTCGTCCCACCAGCTGCCGGGGGTTTCGGTGGCGCCGGCGACCCAGTCGTCGACGCTCTTCGGGAACTTGCCGTCGTCGCGCACCCAGTGGCTGCGCTTCTTGGCGGCGGGCGGGTTGATGACGCCGGCGATGTGGCCCGAGGAGCCCATCGTGAAGCGCTTCTTGCCCGGCAGGTGCTGGGTGCTGGCGTAGGCGCCGCCGATGGGCACGATGTGGTCCTCGCGCGAGCCGTAGATGTAGAACGGCATGTCGAGCTGGCGCAGGTCGATCTTCTCGCCGCACACGGTGGCCTTGCCGGGCTTGACGAGGTTGTTCTCCAGGTAGGTGTTGCGCAGGTACCAGGCGTAATACGGGCCGGGCAGGTTGGTGGCGTCGCTGTTCCAGTACAGCAGGTCGAAGGGCGGCGGGGTCTCGCCCTTCAGGTAGTTGCCCACCACGTAGTTCCACACCAGGTCGTTGGGCCGCAGGAAGCTGAAGGTGCTGGCCATGTCCTGCCCCTTCATCAGGCCGCCCTGGCCCATCTGCGCCTCGCGGAAGCGCACCATGTTCTCGTCGATGAAGACGTCGAGGATGCCGGTGTCGGTGAAGTCCACCAGCGTGGTCAGCAGCGTGGCGGCCGCCACGGGCTTCTGCCCGCGCGCGGCCAGCACCGCCAGCGCGGTGGTCAGCATGGTGCCGCCGACGCAGAAGCCCAGCGCGTTGATCTGCGGGGTGCCGGCGATGTCCCGCACGGTGTGGATGGCCTGGATGACGGCTTTCTCGATGTAGTCGTCCCAGGTGGCCTTTTCCAGCGATTCGTCGGGGTTGCGCCAGCTCACCACGAAGGTGCGCATGCCCTGGCTGACGGCGTAGCGGATGACGGAGTTGGCGGGCTGCAGATCGAGGATGTAGAACTTGTTGATGCAGGGCGGCACCATCAGGAAGGGCTTCTCGTGCACCTTGTCGGTGAGCGGCTTGTATTCGATGAGCTGGAAGAACGCGTTCTCGAACACCACCGCGCCTTCGGTGGTGGCGACGTTCTTGCCGACCTCGAACACGCTCTCGTCGGTCATCGACACGTGGCCCTGACGGGCGTCGTGCAGCATGTTGGCCAGGCCCTTGGCCAGGCTCTCGCCCTGGGTGTCGATGGCCTTCTTCTGCGCGTCGGCGTTGAAGGCGAGGAAGTTGCTGGGCGCGGCGGCGGCGGCCCATTGCTCGACGGCGAAGCGCAGGCGGGCCTTGGTCTTGGCGTCGCCCTCGGCGGCCTCGGCCATGCCCATCAGCGTGCGCGTGTTCAGCAGGTAGACGGCGGCGGCGAACGAAGCCACCGGGTTGTGCGCCCAGGCCTCGGTGCTGAAGCGGCGGTCCTTCAGCGGGGGGGGCGCGTGCAGGCTCTGGTTCCACAGCTCGGCGGCGGACTTGAGGTAGTCCTGTTGCAGCGCGGCCAGCTTCTCGGGCGCGAAGCGCAGCTGCGGCGTCTCCGTGCCGGGGCCTTGCGCGACCAGGCTGCGCAGGTCCATGTTCTGGAACTGCTGGAACGCCTTCTGCCAGACGTCGGCAAAGCCCTGCATGGGCACGGGCAGGCCGCCGGGCATGGCCTGGGCTAAGTCCATCCACAGCGGGGAAGCCTGTTGGGGGGGCATGTTTTGTCTCCTGATTCGCTTGAGTTTTGGGGCCAGTATCGGTGAAGAAGGCAACGCCGGTCTGACACGCCGCAATATACGCGCAGTCTCCGGCTCAATCGAGCCAAATGCACGCGGCCATGCGGCCGCTGCCGCCCAGCGCCGCCTGGTCGCGCCGGTAGGAGAAGAAGCGCGCGCGCTGCGCCACCGTGCACCAGGCCGCGCCGCCGTCGTTGCCGTACACGCGCGTCACGCCGCGCGCGGCCAGGCGGCGCCGCGCCAGCGCCGGCAGGTCGGCCAGGAACTTGCCCGCCGGCAGCGGCTGGAAGCACGCGGCCGCGCCAGGATCGGTGACCGCGAACGCCTCGCGCACTTCGGCACCGACCTCGAACGCCCGCGGGCCGATGCAGGGGCCGAGCCAGGCGAGGATGTCGTCTGCTATTTTTTCAGTAGCTTCCAGCGCTTTACTGGCGGGCGCTGGAGGCCAAAAACACTCTAAAACCCGTTCCAGCACGCCGCCCGCCAGGCCGCGCCAGCCGGCGTGCGCGGCGGCCACCAGCGTGCCGGCCGCATCGGTGAACAGCACGGGCAGGCAGTCGGCCACCATGACGGTGCAGGCCAGCCCCGGCCGGGCGCTGACGGCGGCATCGGCGGGCGCGCCATCGGCCATGCCGGGCGCCAGGCGCGCCACCTGCACGCCGTGCACCTGGTTCATGAACACGGGCCGCGCGCCCATCGCGCCGTGCAGGCGCGCGCGGTTGGCGGCCACGGCGGCGGGCGCGTCGCCCACGTGGTCGCCCAGGTTGAAGAACTCGCGCGGCGCGGCGGAGGCGCCGTCGGCCGCGCTGCCGCCGCGCAGCGTGAACAGGGCGCGCACGCCGGGCGGCGCCGGCCAGTCGGGCACCAGCAGCGGCGGCGCGCCAGCCGTCATTCGGCGTCGGGGCAGGCGGAGGGCTGGGCGCGCTGGAAGGCATCCAGCGCCATGCAGGCGTCGAACGCGGCCAGGGTGCGCGGCAGGCCGCTCAGGTCGCAATCGAAGCGCCGGGCGTTGAAGATCTGCGGCACCAGGCAGCAGTCGGCCAGCGTGGGGGCGTCGCCGTGGCTGAAGGTGCCGGGCCGGGCGGCCAATTGCGCCTCGTAGGCTTGCAGCCCCAGCCGCACCCAGTGCCGATACCAGCCGTTCTTGGCGTCCTCGTCCACCTTCAGCTCATGCGCCAGGTACTTGAGCACGCGCAGGTTGTTGAGCGGGTGGATCTCGCAGGCGACGATCTGCGCCAGCGCGCGCACGCGGGCGCGGCCCGGCGCGTCGGCCGGCAGCAGCGCGGGCTGGGGATGGGTCTCGTCGAGGTACTCGATGATGGCCATCGACTGCGTGAGGCGGCGGCCGTCGTCCAGCTCCAGCACGGGCACCAGTCCCTCGGAGGTGACATTGGCGAACGCCGCCTGCTTCTGCTCGCCTTTGGCCAGGTGCACCGGCAGGTAGTCGTAGGCCAGACCCTTCAGGTTCAGGGCGATGCGGACGCGGAACGACGCCGACGAGCGGAAGTAGTTGTAGAGCTTCATGCGGCTGGAATATAGCGCCCCTATGGCGCTTCGCGCCTTCCCCCTGAGGGGGACGCACCCACGGGCCGGGAAGACCCCGGCCACGGCTGCGCTGGCATATGGCCTGCTCCGCGGCTGTCCGTTCCCTAACGCAACGGCTGGCCGACCGGCGTGCCGTAGGCCGGCGGTGGCGGCGGCGCGGCGGCCACGTCGGCGCGCTCGGCCAGGAAGATCTCCACCCGGCGGTTGGCCGCGCGCCCGGCCTCGCTGGCGTTGCTGGCGATCGGCTCGCGCGAACCCCGCCCTTCGGTGCGGATGCGGCGCGTGTCCACGCCGTGCGAGCCCAGGTAGTCGCGCACGCTGTTGGCGCGCGCCACCGACAGCGGGTTGTTGATGGCGTCGCTGCCGGTCGAGTCGGTGTGGCCGACGATGGCCACCTCCAGGTTGGGCTGCTGGCCCAGGCCCTGCGCGAACTGGTCGAGGATGGGCCGCAGGTTGCCCTTGATGTCGGCGCGGCCGGTGTCGAAGGAGATGTCGCTGGGGATGTTCAGCCGCAGCTGGTTGTCCGGCGTCTGCGTCACCTGCACGCCGGTGCCGGCGGTGGCCTGCTGCATCTGCGCGCGCTTGTTCTCCATGTAGCGCGACCACACGTAGCCGCCCAGCGCGCCCACGCCGGCGCCCACCGCGGCGCCGCGGCCGTCGCCGATGATGCCGCCGGCGGCGGCGCCCACGCCGGCGCCGATGGCGGTGTTGCGCTGCGTCTCGGTCATGTTGGCGCAGCCGGTGGCGGCAACGGCAGCCGCCATGGAGACGGCCAGCAGCCGGCCGCGCGCGGAGGATGAGATGGGATTCATGGCATGTACTCCTTCCTGTTTTGCGCGCCCATTACAGCGCCGCGCGCCCGCGCGCCCTGTAGGACAAGGCGCTCAATCCGCCGCCGCGTGCTCGTGGCTGGTAACCAGTTTCCGCAATAGATCGACAAATTGTTGCCGCTCGGCCGGTGCCAGGGGCTTGAGCAGGCGCCGCTGCACGCGCTCCACGCTGCCCTTCATCGCCAGCATGGCCTGCTCGCCCTCGGGCGTCGGCCACAGCAGCTTGCGGCGCCGGTCGGCGTCGGCGGCCTGGCGGCGCAGCCAGCCCTTCTTTTCGAGCCGGCCGATCACCGAGCCGATCGTCGCGGCGTCGAACGCCACCCGCCCGGCCAGCGTGACCTGGTCGATGCCGGACTGCGCCATCAGCGTATTCAGGATGGCGAACTGCACCGGCGTCATGCCGTGCGCCGCCGTCTCCTCGGCGAACACGGCGACGGAAATCTGGTGCGCGCGCCGGATCAGATGGCCCGGCGCGTGCTCGAACACGAAGCGGCTCTGGCTCTGCATGGGCGCCGAGTGTAGGCCAGGCCCTGCACTACACTGCCGCCGACATATGTACGACCGATCAGTCAAGCACTGCCGCGCCTGCGGCACCGCCGTGGCGCTGCGCGTGCCGGACGACGGTGACACGCGCGTGCGCGCCGTGTGCCCAGCTTGCGGCACCATCCACTACGTGAACCCGCTGATGGTGGTGGGCACCGTGCCCTACCTGGGCGAGCGGGTGCTGCTGTGCAAGCGCGCCATCGAGCCGCGCCGGGGCAAGTGGACGCTGCCGGCCGGCTTCATGGAACTGGACGAGACCATGGCGCAGGGCGCCGCCCGCGAGACCGCCGAGGAAGCCGGCGCCGAGGTGGAGATGGGCGCCTTCTTCAGCGCCATGAGCGTGCCGCGCGTGGGCCAGGTGCACGTGTTCTACCTGGCGCGCCTGCTGCACGACCGCTTCCACCCCGGCACCGAGAGCCTGGAGGCGCGCCTGTTCGGCGAATCGGAGGTGCCCTGGAGCGAAATCGCCTTCACCACCGTGCGCGAAACGCTGCGGCGCTACTTCGACGACCGCCGGCGCGGCGCCTTCGCGGTGCACGACGTGGACATCGCCTGAAAAACCGAGCACCGTGCGATCGCCGCCCACCCTTGCCATCCTGCAGCCGGGCGACCCGTTCCCTCCGGTGCACAAGGCATGGGCCGCGCACTCCCCCGCTCCGGGCCTGCTGGCGGCCGGCGGCGCGCTGGACGTGCCGACGCTGCTGGCGGCCTATTCCGCCACCGTCTTCCCCTGGTTCAGCGAGGGCGAGCCGATCCTGTGGTGGAGCCCCGACCCGCGCATGGTGCTCGACGTGCGGCGCCTGCGCCTGCACCGCTCGCTGCGCCAGGCGATCCGGCGCTTTCGCGCCGACCCGGCGTGCCAGGTGCGCATCGACAGCGCGTTCGGCCAGGTCATCGCCGCCTGCGCCAGCGCCGCGCGCCCGGGGCAGGACGGCACCTGGATCAGCCCCGAAATGCAGGCCGCCTACCGCGCGCTGCACGCCGCCGGCCACGCGCACAGCGTGGAGACGTGGATGGGCGGGCGCCTGGTCGCCGGCCTGTACGTGGTGGCCATCGGCGGCGCGGTGTTCGGCGAATCGATGTTCACCGAGGTCCGCGACGGCTCCAAGATCGCGCTGGCGGCGCTGGCGGCCTTCGCCCGCCGGCATGGCCTGCCGCTGATCGACTGCCAGCAGAACACGCGCCACCTGGCCTTCATGGGCGCGGCCGAGATGCCGCGCACGGAATTCGCCCGCCAGGTGGCCCGGCTGACGGCCCTGCCGGCGCCGCGCTGGCGGTTCGAACCTCTATACTGGAACGCACTCCTGCCCCCGAGCCCAGCCGACCGGTGACGCACCTCAAGGATCTTCCGCTCCAGGCCCTGCAGTTCTATGCCACGGCGCCCTACCCGTGCAGCTACCTGCCGGGGCGGCAGGCACGCTCCCAGGTCGCCACGCCCAGCCACCTGATCAACAGCGACACCTATTCCGGCCTGGTGCGCAATGGCTTCCGCCGCAGTGGCATGTTCACCTACCGGCCCTACTGCGACGGCTGCGGCGCCTGCGTGCCGGTGCGCGTGCTGGCGCAGGACTTCAAGCCCACGCGCAGCCAGCGGCGCGCCCGCGCGCGGCACGCCGGCTTGCAGGTGCGGGTGCTCAAGCTCGGCTACGTGCCCGAGCACTACCGGCTCTACCTGCGCTACCAGACCGGCCGCCACACCGGCGGCGGCATGGACCACGACAGCGTGGACCAGTACACCCAGTTCCTGCTGCAAAGCCACGTCAACTCGCGCCTGGTGGAGTTCCGCGACCCCGACACCGACGGCCGCCCCGGCACGCTGCGCATGGTGTCGGTGGTGGACGTGCTGAACGACGGCCTGTCGGCCGTCTACACCTTCTACGACCCCGACCCGCGCGCCAGCTACGGCACCTACGGCGTGCTGTGGCAGATCGAGCAGGCCGCCGCGCTGGGCCTGCCCTACATCTACCTCGGCTACTGGATCGAGGGCAGCGCCAAGATGGCCTACAAGGCGCGCTTCACGCCGTCCGAGCGCCTGATCGACGGCCGCTGGCAGCCGGCCTGACGTCCATGCGCAAGTCCTCGCCCGACGCCCACCAGACGCCGACGATCCAGGTCATCGAGCGCATGTTCTCGCTCGTCGACGTGCTGGCTTCGCGGGAGGAGGCGATGTCGCTGAAGGACATCAGCGAGCAGACCGGCCTGCACCCCTCCACCGCGCACCGCATCCTGAACGACCTGACGGTCGGCCGCTTCGTCGACCGCCCCGAGGCCGGAACCTACCGCCTGGGCATGCGCCTGCTGGAGCTGGGCAACCTGGTCAAGGGGCGGCTGAACGTGCGCGACGCCGCGCTGGAGCCCATGCGCGAGCTGCACAAGCTGATCCAGCAGCCGGTGAACCTGAGCGTGCGCCAGGGCGACGAGATCGTCTACGTCGAGCGCGCCTACAGCGAGCGCTCCGGCATGCAGGTGGTGCGCGCCATCGGCGGGCGCGCGCCGCTGCACCTGACCTCCACCGGCAAGCTGTTCCTGGCCGCCGACGAGCCGCAGCGCGTGCGTGCCTACGCCACCCGCACCGGCCTGGCCGGCCACACGCGCAACAGCATCACCCAGCTGCCGGCGCTGGAACGCGAACTGGCACGCGCCCGCCAGTCCGGCGTGGCGCGCGACGACGAGGAGCTGGAAACCGGCGTGCGCTGCATGGCTGCCGGCATCCACGACGACCAGGGCCACCTGGTCGCCGGCCTGTCGATCTCGGCCCCCGCCGACCGGCTGGACGAGAGCTGGCTGCCCAAGCTACAGCAGACCGCGCGGCAGATCTCGGCAGCGCTGGGGCATGAGCAGGCCGAGCGCTGACCAGGCACCAAATTGGCCTCCAGCGCCCGCCCAGCAAGCGCCGGCAGCTATCGAATCAGTAGTCTTCAGCCGGCAAGGGCGTTGCCCGCCACCGTGCTGGCGGGGCGCTGCAGCTCGACCCAGCGGCGCACGCGCTCGGCGTCGGCGATGCGGCTGTACTTGCCCGAGGAATCGAGGAACACCATGATCAGCTTGCGGCCCGCCACGCGCGCCTGCATCACCAGGCACTGGCCGGCCTCGGAGATGTAGCCGGTCTTCTGCAGGCCGATGTGCCACTCGGGGTCGTGCACCAGGCGGTTGGTGTTGTTGAACTGCAGAACACGCGGCCCCACCGCCACCTCGTAGCCGGTGGAGGTGGACAGCTGGCGCAGCAGTGCGTCCTGCGACGCGACGGCCACCAGCGCCGCCAGGTCGTGCGCGCTGGAGCGGTTGGCGCTGGACAGGCCGGTGGGCTCGACGTAGCGGGTGTCCTTCATGCCCAGCATCGCGGCGCGCGCGTTCATCGCGCCGACGAAGCGGCCGAGGCCGCCCGGAAAGGTGCGGCCCAGCGCGTGCGCGGCGCGGTTTTCGCTGGACATCAGCGCCAGGTGCATCAGTTCGCCGCGCGTGAGCTGCGTGCCCAGGGCCAGGCGCGAACGGCTGCCCTTCTCGGTGTCCACGTCCTCGGCGGTGATGGTGATGACCTCGTCCAGCGGCAGGCCGGCCTCGGACACCACCAGGCCGGTCATCAGCTTGGTCAGCGAGGCGATCGGCAGCACGGCGTGGTCGTTCTTGCTGAACAGCACTTCGTGCGTGTCCTGGTCCAGCACCAGCGCGACGCTGGACTTCAGGTCCAGCGGATCGTCGGTGGCGTGCAGGCCGGCCATCTGGCCGAAGGACAGGCGCGGCGGGCGCTCGGGCGCCACGTGCGCCACCTTCACCAGGCCGAGGCGCGTCTGGCGCGAGGCCACGCGCTCGGCCCGGCTCCTGGCGGTGACGGTCGCCTTGACGCGGCCGTCGCGCTGCGGCTTGGCAGCCGTCCTGGCGGTGGATGGGGTGGCCTTGGCCTGCTTGACGGGTGCCGCCTTCTTGGCACCGGCCTTGGCCGGAACCGCTTTCGCAGTGGTGGTCTTGGCGGCTTTCTTGGCCGGCGCGGCGCCCGCCTGCGACAGCGGGGCCACGGTCAGCAGGATACCGGCGGTTACAACCGCGGCACGACGCACCCATGTTGAAACATGCCTTGCCAGCACTCCAGACGCCATCGCTTTTCCCCAACTGCAGACCACGAACGAGGCGCCAGTGTACTCAAACCCAAAAACAGACGCAATATCAGTGACTTGCGACTAATTCCTCATTTAAACGAGTAGATCATAGGGATAACCCTAGCCTTGGGCTGCCACCCGTTCAGCTTTGCTATGTAACTTGTTGAGGGCACTCAGATAAGCCTTGGCGGAAGCGACCACGATGTCGGGGTCGGCGCCCACGCCGTTGACGACCCGCCCGGCGTTCTGCAGGCGCACCGTGACCTCGCCCTGGCTCTCGGTGGAGCCGCTGGTGATGGCGTTGACCGAGTACAGCAGCAGCTCGGCGCCGCTGTTGACGTGCGATTCGATGGCCTTCAGCGACGCGTCCACCGGGCCGTTGCCCTCGGACGCGCCCTTGAACTCCTTGCCGTCGATGGTGAACACCACCTCGGCGTGCGGGCGCTCGCCGGTTTCGCTGCGCTGCGCCAGCGAGATGAAGCCGTACTGCTCCTTCTCGGCCGTCACGCTCTCGTCGCTGACCAGGGCCAGGATGTCCTCGTCGAAGATCTCGCTCTTGCGGTCGGCCAGTTCCTTGAACTTGGCGAAGGCGGCCATGATCTCGCCCTCGGACTCCAGCACCACGCCCAGTTCCTGCAAGCGCTGCTTGAAGGCGTTGCGGCCCGAGAGCTTGCCCAGCACGATCTTGTTGGCGCTCCAGCCCACGTCCTCGGCGCGCATGATCTCGTAGGTGTCGCGCGCCTTCAGCACGCCGTCCTGGTGGATGCCGCTGGCGTGCGCGAAGGCATTGGCGCCCACCACCGCCTTGTTGGGCTGCACCACGAAGCCGGTGGTCTGGCTGACCATGCGGCTGGCGGGCACGATGTGCTCGGTGGCGATGCCGAGCTCCAGGCCGAAGTAGTCCTTGCGGGTCTTCATGGCCATCACCACTTCTTCCAGCGAGCAGTTGCCGGCGCGCTCGCCCAGGCCGTTGATGGTGCACTCGATCTGCCGCGCGCCGCCGATCTTCACGCCAGCCAGCGAGTTGGCCACGGCCATGCCCAGGTCGTTGTGGCAGTGCACGGACCAGACGGCCTTGTCGCTGTTGGGCACCTTCTCGCGCAGCGTGCGCAGGAACTCGCCGTACAGCTCGGGGATGGCGTAGCCCACCGTGTCGGGAATGTTGACGGTGGTGGCGCCCTCCCTGATGACCGCCTCGCACACGCGCGCCAGGAAGTCGATGTCGCTGCGGTAGCCGTCCTCGGCGCTGAACTCCACGTCGGCCGCCAGGTTGCGCGCGAAGCGCACCGCCAGCTTCGACTGCTCGAACACCTCGTCCGGCGTCATGCGCAGCTTCTTCTCCATGTGCAGCGGGCTGGTGGCGATGAAGGTGTGGATGCGCGCGCTGTTGGCGCCCTTGAGCGCCTCGGCGGCGCGCGCGATGTCACGGTCGTTGGCGCGCGAGAGCGAGCACACGGTGGAGTCCTTGATGGCGTGCGCGATGGCCTGCACGCACTCGAAGTCGCCGTTGGAGCTGGCGGCGAAGCCGGCCTCGATCACGTCCACTTTCAGGCGTTCGAGCTGGCGCGCGATGCGCAGCTTCTCGTCCTTGGTCATGCTGGCGCCGGGCGACTGCTCGCCGTCGCGCAGGGTGGTGTCGAAAATGATCAGCTTGTCGGTCATCGTGTTGCTCCTTGTCGTTCCGAACCACCCCGCACGGCCGGTGCCGGGCTCAGGCCGCCGCGGTTTCCTCGGCAACCTGTGATTGTGCCGCGCCGGCCTCGGCCCGCTGCACGCCCGAGACGATGGCCCGGAAGGCCGCCGCCGTGGTGTCGGCGTCGATGCCGACGCCGAACAGCGTTTGCGAGTCGCCCACGCGCATCTCCACGTAAGCCACCGAGCGCGCGTCCGCGCCGCCGCCGATGGCGTGCTGGTGGTAGTCGACCACGCGGATGGCCCGGCCGATGGCCTGGCCCAGCGCGCGGCTGAAGGCATCGATGGGGCCGTTGCCACGGCCCTCGATGGCGTGCACCTCGCCGTTCCACGCCAGGTCGCCGCGCAGCGAGACGATGCCGCCGTCGAACGCCTCCACCACGTGGTGGCGCAGCCCATGCCCCGTCTCCATGCGGTACTCGCCACGGAAAATCCGCCAGAGGTCGGCGGCGGTGAGCTCCTTGCCCTCGGTGTCCATCACGCGCTGCACCGCTTGGCTGAACTCGATCTGCAGGCGGCGCGGCAGGGCCAGGCCGTATTCGCTTTCGAGCAAGTAGGTGATGCCGCCCTTGCCCGACTGGCTGTTGACGCGGATCACCGCCTCGTAGCTGCGGCCCACGTCCTTGGGGTCGATGGGCAGGTAGGGCATGTCCCAGAAGTCGCCCTCCTTGCGCGCGGCGAAGGCCTTCTTGATCGCGTCCTGGTGCGACCCCGAGAAGGATGTGTAGACCAGGTCGCCCACGTAGGGATGGCGCGGATGCACGGGCAACTGATTGCAGTGCTCCACCGTGGCGCGGATCTCGTCGATGCTGGAAAAGTCCAGCCCCGGCGCGACGCCCTGCGTGTAGAGGTTGAGCGCGACGTTGACGACGTCGAGGTTGCCGGTGCGCTCGCCGTTGCCGAACAGGCAGCCCTCCAGCCGGTCGGCGCCGGCCATCAGCGCGAACTCGGCGGCGGCGGTGCCGGTGCCGCGGTCGTTGTGCGGGTGAACCGAGAGGACGATCGCATCGCGCCGCGCCAGGTGGCGATGCATCCACTCGATCATGTCGGCGAAGATGTTGGGCGTGGAGTGCTCGACCGTCGAGGGCAGGTTGACGATGCACTTGGCCTGCGGCGTCGGCGCCCACACCTCGGTCACCGCATCGACCACGCGCTTGGAGAAGGCCAGGTCGGTGCCGGAGAACATCTCGGGCGAGTACTGGAAGGTCCACTGCGTGCCCGGCTGCCGCGCGGCCTGGTCCTTGAACATGCGGGCGTGGCGCACGGCCAGTTCCACGATGCCGTCTTCATCGAGCCCCAGCACCACCTTGCGCATCACCGGCGCGACGGCGTTGTAGAGGTGGACGATGGCGCGCGGCGCGCCCCGCAGCGACTCGAAGGTGCGCTCGATGAGGTGGTCGCGTGCCTGCGTGAGCACCTGGATCGTCACGTCGTCGGGGATGCGGTCCTCCTCGATCAGCTTGCGCACGAAGTCGAACTCGGTCTGCGACGCGGAGGGGAAGCCGACCTCGATCTCCTTGAAGCCGATCGCCACCAGCGTCTCGAACATGCGCATCTTGCGCGCCACGTCCATCGGCTCGACCAGCGCCTGGTTGCCGTCGCGCAGGTCGGTGGACAGCCAAATCGGCGCCCGGGTCAGGACGGCGTCGGGCCAGGTGCGGTCTTTCAGGCCGACGGGCGGGAAGGCACGGTACTTGGTGCTGGGTTGCTGGAGCATGGTTCTCTTTCCTTTTGGGAGTTTTGGCGCACCAGCAACGCGAATGAAAACGGCCCGCTGCGGGTGCATGCGGGCCGTTGGGTGTTCGGTGAAGAGGATGAACGCGCCTAGCCCGCCTGCGATAGCAGTAGAGCCAGTAGCGCGCGCGCGGCCTCTGCCGATGCATCGGCTTGGGCATTGAAGGTGCGTGCGCGGTTCATGAGCGAGCGACTCTATCACAAGCCACCGGGCGCCTGTCAATCGTGCAGGCCGCGCTCCTCCGGCTCGTCGGTGGAGGTGCTGACGATGCTGGCGTGCTGCCCCTTGGCGCGGCGCCAGCCGTAGATGACGTAGCCCGACAGCGCGTAGCCGACGAACAGCACGAACAGCAGCGTGGCCGGCTCGATGCTGATCACGGCGATCAGCAGCGCCACCAGCACCAGCACGGCGAACGGCACGCTGCGCCGGCCGCCGAAGTCCTTGAAGCTGTAGTACGGCGCGTTGGTGACCATGGACAGGCCCGCGAACAGCGTGACGCCGAACATGATCCAGCCCAGATCCGCGCGGCCGCCGGGCAAGGCGCCGAACGGCGCCAGCAGCGCGCGGAACAGCGGCACCTCGCGGTGCGCCACCAGCATGGCGCTGGTCAGCCAGATGAAGCCGGCCACCAGCGCCGCGGCGGCGGGCGACGGCAGGCCCTGGAAGTAGCGCTTGTTCACCACGCCGGTGTTGACGTTGAAGCGCGCCAGCCGCAGCGCCGCGCAGGCGCAGTACACGAAGGCGGCGATCCAGCCCCAGCGGCCCAGCGGCTTGAGCGCCCATTCGTAGGCGATGAGCGCCGGCGCGGCGCCGAAGCTCACCATGTCGGACAGCGAATCCATCTGCTCGCCGAAGGCGCTCTGCGTGCCGGTCATGCGCGCCACGCGGCCGTCCAGGCTGTCGAGCACCATGGCGGCGAAGACGCCGGTGGTCGCCAGATCGAAGCGCCCGTTCATCGCCATGACGATGGCGTAGAAGCCGCCGAACAGCGCCGCCAGCGTGACCAGGTTGGGCAACACGTAGATGCCCTTGCGCCGCGCGCGCGCCGCGCGCGCTTCGGGCGGGCCGACGGGGCGTTGGCCGCGTGATGGATCAGGGTTGAAGTTCGACATCAAAAAGCCTTCTGGCGCTTGCTGGTTCTGCGCTAGCAGCTACGAACTCTATAGCGATTTCATGGCGGCGCCCAAACGCCGGCTGCTCTGTTGCCAAGTGTAAAGCTGTAAACGACACACGCCAAAAAACAAGGCCACCGCGCGGGTGGCCTTGCGTGGCATGGGCAGGCGCGATCAGTTGCGGCTCTGGTCCACCAGCTTGTTCTTGGCGATCCAGGGCATCATGGCGCGCAGCTTGGCGCCCACCACCTCGATGCTGCTCTCGGCCATGTTGCGGCGGCGCGCGGTCATGCTGGGGTAGCCGGTGCGGCCCTCCAGGATGAACTGCTTGGCGTAGTCACCGTTCTGGATGGCCTTCAGCGCCTCGCGCATGGCGGCGCGCGAGCTCTCGTTGACCACCTTCGGGCCGGTGACGTACTCGCCGTACTCGGCGTTGTTGGAGATCGAGTAGTTCATGTTGGCGATGCCGCCTTCGTAGATCAGGTCCACGATCAGCTTCAGCTCGTGCAGGCACTCGAAGTAGGCCATCTCGGGCGCGTAGCCGGCCTCGGTCAGCGTCTCGTAGCCCATCTTGATCAGCTCGACCGCGCCGCCGCACAGCACGGCCTGCTCGCCGAACAGGTCGGTCTCGGTCTCTTCCTTGAAGTTGGTCTCGATGATGCCGGCCTTGCCGCCCCCGTTGGCCATGGCGTAGCTCAGCGCCAGGTCGCGCGCCTTGCCGGTCTTGTCCTGATGCACCGCCACCAGGTGCGGCACGCCGCCGCCCTGGGCGTAGGTGCTGCGCACGGTGTGGCCGGGGGCCTTGGGCGCGACCATCCACACGTCCAGGTCGGCGCGCGGCACCACCTGGTTGTAGTGCACGTTGAAGCCGTGCGCGAAGGCGAGCGAGGCGCCATTCTTCAGGTGCGGCTCGATCTCGCGGTAAACGCCGGCGATGTTCTCGTCGGGCAGCAGGATCATCACCACGTCGGCGGCGGCGACGGCTTCGTTGACTTCGGCCACCTTCAGGCCGGCCTTGGCCACCTTGTCCCAGCTGGCGCCGCCCTTGCGCAGGCCGACCACGACCTTCACGCCGCTGTCGTTCAGGTTCTGCGCGTGCGCATGGCCCTGGCTGCCGTAGCCGATGATGGCGACGGTCTTGCCTTTGATCAGGCTCAGGTCGCAGTCTTTGTCGTAGAACACTTTCATGGTTTTCTCCTAGTTCGGTTCGTTGGAAAGGTCATTCAGAAAATCAATTCAAGCAAAAACATGGCGCCAACTGCGAGCAGCAGGAACAGCGGTACGACGATGACCGCGAACGCTGCAAGTTGAAGCATGAAGCGCTTGGCAGGCGAGAGCTGAAGGCCGAAGGATTCCGACACCTTGAATGCGATGGACTCAGCCACGGATTGCAAGAAGCCGAAGAAGCTTTCAAACACGCACCTGCCTCACGATTGCCGATCACACGCGCAGCAGCCGCTCGCCGCGACCGATCCCGCTGGCGCCGGTGCGCACCGTCTCCAGGATGGCGGTCTTGTCGATGGCGTTCAGGAAGGCGTCGTGCTTGCCCTGGTCGCCGGTCAGCTCGATGGTGTAGCTCTTGTCGGTGACGTCGATGACGCGGCCGCGGAAGATGTCGGTGGTGCGCTTGATCTCCTCGCGCTCCTTGCCGACGGCGCGCACCTTGACCATCATGTGCTCGCGCTCGATGTAGCTGCCCTCGGTCAGGTCCACCACCTTGACGACCTCGATCAGGCGGTTCAGGTGCTTGGTGATCTGCTCGATGGTCTCGTCGGAGCCGCGCGTCTGGATGGTCATGCGCGAGAGGCTTTCGTCCTCGGTCGGCGCGACGATGAGCGATTCGATGTTGTAGCCACGGGCCGAGAACAGGCCCACCACGCGGGAGAGCGCTCCCGCTTCGTTTTCGATCAGTACGGCGATGATGTGTTTCATGTTTCAGAGCCCTCTTCTCGCCGCCCTCCCCCGCAGCCGGTAAGCGGCGGGCTAGGCGGGCAATAGATTCGTCTTGCTATTTTAAGGATAGCTGCCGGCGCTTGCCTGGCAAGCGCCGGATGCCTATTTTGCTTATAAGTCTTCCGAGCCGAGCAGCATCTCGGTGATGCCCTTGCCGGCCTGCACCATGGGGAACACGTTCTCCGTCGGGTCGGTGCGGAAGTCCATGAACACGGTGCGGTCCTTGAGCTTGCGCGCCTCGCGCAGCGCAGGCTCCACGTCCTGCGGGCGTTCGATCAGCATGCCGACGTGGCCGTAGGCCTCGGCCAGCTTCACGAAGTTGGGCAGCGCGTCCATGTAGCTGTGGCTGTAGCGGCCGGAGTACTCGATCTCCTGCCACTGGCGCACCATGCCCAGGTAGCGGTTGTTGAGCGACAGCACCTTGATCGGTGTGTTGTATTGCAGGCAGGTGGAGAGTTCCTGGATGCACATCTGCACCGAGCCCTCGCCGGTGACGCAGTACACCTCGCTCTCGGGCCGGGCCAGCTTGATGCCCATGGCGTACGGGATGCCCACGCCCATGGTGCCCAGGCCGCCGGAGTTGATCCAGCGGCGCGGCTCGTCGAACTTGTAGTACTGCGCCGCCCACATCTGGTGCTGGCCGACGTCGGAGGTGACGTAGGCGTCGGCGTCCTTGGTCATGTGCCACAGCGTCTCTATGACGTACTGCGGCTTGATCACGTCCTGGTTGCCGCGGTCGTACTTCAGGCAGTCGCGCGAGCGCCAGCCCTCGATGGCCTTCCACCAGCCGGCCAGGGCCTGCTCGTCGGGCCGCGTGGCGGACTCGCGGACCATGCCGATCATCTCGGCCAACACGTCCTTCACGTCGCCGACGATGGGGATGTCCACCTTCACGCGCTTGGAAATGCTGGAAGGGTCGATGTCGATGTGGATGATCTTGCGCTCGTTCTGCGCGAAGTGCTTGGGGTTGCCGATCACGCGGTCGTCGAAGCGCGCGCCCACCGCCAGCAGCACGTCGCAGTTCTGCATGGCGTTGTTGGCCTCCCAGGTGCCGTGCATGCCGAGCATGCCCAGAAAGCGCCGGTCGGTGGACGGGAAGGCGCCCAGGCCCATCAGCGTGTTGGTCACCGGGTAGTTCAGCAGATCCACCAGGGTGCGCAGCTCGGCCGTGGCGTTGGACAGCAGCACGCCGCCGCCGGTGTAGATGTACGGCCGCTTGGCCGACAGCAGCAGTTGCAGCGCCTTGCGGATCTGCCCGCCGTGGCCCTTCTTCACCGGGTTGTAGGAGCGCATCTCCACCTTGTCCGGGTAGCCGGCGTAGGTGGCCTTGTTGAAAGACACGTCCTTGGGGATATCGACCACCACCGGCCCCGGGCGGCCCGTGCGCGCGATGTGGAAGGCCTTTTTCATCACCTCGGCCATGTCGCGCGCGTCCTTCACCAGGAAGTTGTGCTTGACGACGGGGCGCGTGATGCCCACCGTGTCGCACTCCTGGAAGGCGTCCAGCCCGATGGCGGCCGTCGGCACCTGGCCGGTGATGATGACCATCGGGATCGAGTCCATGTACGCGGTGGCGATGCCGGTGACCGCGTTGGTCACGCCAGGCCCGGAGGTGACCAGCGCCACGCCCACGTCGCCCGTGGCGCGCGCATAGCCGTCGGCCGCGTGCACGGCCGCCTGCTCATGGCGCACCAGCACGTGCTGGATGGTGTCCTGCTTGTAGAACGCGTCGTAGATGTGCAGCACCGCGCCGCCCGGGTAACCCCAGACGTACTTCACGCCCTCGGCCTGCAGGGCCTTGACGAGGATTTCGGCGCCACGGAGTTCTTGCGAATCGCTGCCGGCGGACGCGGCGGCGGCCGACTTGAGTTCGGCTTTGGAAATTTCCATTTTGAGATGAACCTTTCGAGAATTTCTCTGACGAAAAACCTTGGGTGCCCCTTGCCAGCCCTTGTGGGGCCGCTTCAGGACTTGAGACCACGCGCCATGGGGCAGTGCTGCTGACCGCCGGGCGGTGACCCGTTTGCCTTCTTGAATGCAGCGCGCATTATCGCACTGCAACATGGCGCCTGGCAAAGGCGGCCGAAAACGCCCGCCAGCCCGATGCCATAATTCCCGCCGCCACTCCCACGGCCCCTCCCTCAAGACGCCTTGGCCACCGAACAAGAACTCTCCGATTTCCTCAAGAGCGTCGAGAAGCGGGCGTTCAAGCGCACCATCTACCACGTGCGCAACGAGGACGCGGCCCTGGACATCGTGCAGGACAGCATGATGAAGCTGGCCGAGCACTACGGCGACAAGCCGCTGGGCGAGCTGCCCATGCTGTTCCAGCGCATCCTCTCCAACAGCACCCTCGACTGGTTTCGCCGCCAGAAGACGCGCAACGCCGTGTTCTCCAACATGAGCGACTTCGAACCGGCTGACGGCGACGGCGAGTTCGACCTGCTGGAGGCATTCGCCGGCGCCGACGACAGCCAGCAGATCGAAAGCGCCGAAGACTCCACCCGCCGGGCACAGATCCTGCGGGAGATCGAGTTACAAATTCAAGAGCTTCCAACCCGTCAACGCGAGGCTTTTTTGATGCGTTACTGGGAGGAAATGGATGTTGCCGAGACTGCGGCCGCCATGGGATGTTCGGAAGGCAGTGTGAAAACGCACTGTTCGCGTGCAGTCCAGGCGCTGGCCAAGGCTCTGCGCGCCAAGGGGATCACGCCATGAACACAAGCTACAACTCGCACCAGGTTGGTTCGCTCCAGGCCCGCTACGGCCTGCGCGTGGCCGCCCGGCTGTCGGCGGGCCTGGACGACGTGCCGCACGACGTGGCCGAGCGCCTGCGCGTGGCCCGGCAGCAGGCCGTGGTGCGCCGCAGGCAGCCGCAGGCCGCGGCCCGGCTGCGCGCGGCGCCGGCCGTGTCACGCAACGGCCACACGGCCATCCTGAGCCTCGGCGACGACGGCATGGGCGATCGCATGGGCCTGTGGGGCTGGCTGACGTCCGGTGCGCTGGTGCTCGCCCTCGCCGCCGGCCTGGTGGCCATCAATATCGTGCAGGACGACGACCGCGTCATGGAACTGGCCGACCTGGACGCCGCCCTGCTGACCGACGACCTCCCGCCCGAGGCCTACGCCGACCCCGGGTTCCTGCAGTACCTCAAGACGGGGGTGGGGTCCTCGGCGACCACCCGCTAAAGTCGGGGCCTTGCCGCCCCCACGCCCGCCCATCGATGCGCTCACTGCTGCCCGCCATGATCCTCGCCTGCGCCGCGTCGCTGACGTGGCCGGCTCATGCCCAGCCGGTGGGCGAGGCGGCGGGCGAGCCGGCGTCGCCGCTGGCCGGCGGCATCGGCTGGAAGGCACTGGATGCCGAGCAGCGCAACGCGCTGCAGCCGCTGGCCAAGCTGTGGCCCAAGCTGCACCCCGCGCACCAGCGCAAATGGATCGCGCTGGTGCACAACTTCAACCGCATGAGCCCCGACGAGCAGTCCATCCTGCAGGACCGCATGGCCGAATGGGCCCGGCTGACGCCCGCGCAGCGCACCCAGGCGCGGCTCAACTTCGGCGAGGTGCGCCGCGTGCCGGCGGATGAAAAGCGCGCCAAATGGGAGGAATACCAGGCCCTGCCCGCCGAGGAACGCGAGCGCCTGGCCAATGACCGGCCCAAGCCGCCGGTCAGCGCGGCGCCGGCGCTGCGCCCGACGCCCCCCAGTCGCATCGTGCGGCCGCCGGCCATCGCGGTCACCAGGCCAGCCCCCAACGACGCGAGCCCGGTGGTGCCGGTGAATCGCAATACACTGCTGCCTCAGCCAGCGGCGTCCGCGCCCCGGCCCAGCCGATAGGCATCCCGCAGCGCCCGCGCGGATCGCCGGCCCCGGCGCCCGCTCCCATGAGTTCCTTGCCCATCAGCCACTCTGCCGCGGTTCTGCTCGCGCCCGCCTTGCGGCGGCGCATGGCCGCCTGGCTGTACGAGGGCGTGCTGATGTTCGGCGTGGTGGTGCTGCCGGGCCTGCTGTTCGGCATCCTCACCAACACCCGCCACGCCCTGGACAACCGACATGCGCTGCAAGTGTTCCTGTTCGCGGTGCTGGGCCTGTACTTCACGTACTTCTGGGCCAAGGGCCAGACGCTGGCCATGAAGACCTGGCACATCCGCGTGGTCGATCGCCACGGCCGCCCACTCACGCGCTGGCGCGCGCTGGCGCGCTACCTGCTGTGCTGGATCTGGTTCCTGCCGCCGCTGGCGCTGATGGCACCGTTCCGCCTGTCGGGCGGCGAGGTGACGGTGCTGATGCTCGGCTGGGTGGCGGTGTGGGCCCTGCTCAGCCGGTTCCAGCCGCAGCGTCAGTTCTGGCACGACGTGTGGGCCGGCACGCGCCTGATCGACGTTCAACCCGACCTGGCCAAGCGCCGTACCTAGCAAACAATGAAAGTGAACGAACCCGCCGCGCCGGTCAATCCGCAGAAATCACGCACGGGCCTGGCCCGGCTCTGGCACGCCGCGGGCTATTCGCTGGCCGGCCTGCGGGCCGGCTGGGGCGAGCCGGCGTTCCGCCAGGAGGCCCTGGCCGCCATCGTGCTGCTGCCGGCATCGTTCTGGCTCGGCCGCCACTGGGCCGAGATGGCCCTGCTGGCCGGCACCGTGCTGCTGGTGATGGTGGTGGAACTGCTCAACACCGCGATCGAGTCCGTGGTCGATCGCGTCGGCCCCGAATGGCACCCGCTCTCCAAGCGCGCCAAGGACATGGGTTCGGCGGCGGTGCTGCTGAGCCTGCTGCTGGCAGCCGGCGTGTGGCTGGCCGCGCTGCATACCCGCTTTTTGACCTGAAGATGCCCATGACCCCGCCCTCGCCCGCCTTCTCGGTCTGCATCTACTGCGGCTCACGGCCTGGCAACAACGCCGCCTTTGCCGCCACCGCCGCGCAGGTCGGCAAATGGATCGGCCGCCACGGTGGGCAACTGGTGTACGGCGGCGGCCGCAGCGGGCTGATGGGCGTGGTGGCCGATGCCACGCTGGCCGCGGGCGGGCGCGTGGTGGGCGTGATTCCGCGCTCGCTGGTCGAGCGCGAGCATGCGCACACAGGCTGCACCGAATTGATCGTGGTCGAGACCATGCACGAGCGCAAACGCATCATGGCCGAGCGCGCCGACACCTTCGTCGCGCTGCCGGGTGGCATCGGCACCTTCGAGGAACTGTTCGAGACCTGGACCTGGCGCCAGCTCGGCTACCACGACAAGCCGCTGGGCCTGCTCAACCAGGACGGCTACTACGACGCGCTGCTGGCCCTCGTGCGGCACAGCGTGGCCAATGGTTTCATGGACGGCAGCCAGTTGCGGCTGATCGAGGTCGGCGCCGAATGGCAGCCCCTGCTCGAACGCCTGATCGGCGCCGCCGGATTCACCACGACGGTCCAGTTGGACACCCTCTGATTCCGGATATGGAAACGCCGCGTGAATGTCTCCACGCGGCGCTTGGAGGGTCAACACTTACCAGCGGTAGTTGTTGCGCGCTTCCCAGTCCTTGACCTGCTTCTCGGCCTCGTCCTTGGCGACGCCGTAGCGTTCCTGCATCTTGCCGACCATCTGCTCGCGGCGGCCGTTGATGACATCCAGATCGTCCTCGGTCAACTTGCCCCAGGCTTCCTTGACCTTGCCCTTGAACTGCTTCCAGTTGCCGCTGATGGTGTCCTGGTTCATGGTGATCTCCATTGAAGTTTTCGCAAGCGCCCTTCGCGGATATCGCGAAGTGGAAAGCGTTTGGCGATGAAGTCATCGTAGGCACCGAGGCGCGCGGGCGCAGTAGGCCGTGAGCACCATGCGCCGTCGGCGAAGGACTACGCGATGTCAGTCTTCGGGCAGGAACAGCGCTTGTAGGTCACTGAGGAAGTCGAAGCCGCGCGCCGTCGGCCGGATCCATGCGCCGTCCTGCTCCAGCCAGCCCGAATGCTCTGCTTTTTGCAGCGGTGCGTGAATGCTGCTGGGCGGCAGGCCAGTCTTCTCCAGGTAGTCCTGCAAGGTGAAGCCCTCCTTCAATCGCAGGACATTCAGCATGTACTCGAACGGCAGGTCGCGACGCGCCACCTCGTGCGCCTGCGCCACGGCATCGCCGGCCAGGGCCTTGTCCATGTACAGCTCGGGCTGGCGATGCCGCTGCTGGCGCACGATGCGGTGCGCGAAGCTGAGCTTGCCGTGCGCGCCGGCGCCGATGCCCAGATAGTCGCCGAACTGCCAGTAGTTGAGGTTGTGCTGGCAGCGGTGGCCGGCACGCGCGTAGGCGGAGACTTCGTAGCGCGCCAGGCCCGCGCCGGCGGTCAACGCGGTGACGCGGTCCAGCATGTCCCAGGCCACGTCCTCCTCCGGCACGCGCGGCGGGAACTTGGCGAACACGGTGTTCGGCTCGATCGTCAGGTGGTAGATCGACAGGTGCGGCGGCTCGAACGCCAGCGCGGTGCGCACGTCCTGCTCCAACTCGGCCAGCGTCTGGCCGGGCAGCGCGTACATCAGGTCGAGGTTGAAGGTGTCGAAGCTGCGCGCGGCCTCCTCCACCGCCGCGCGCGCCTGCGCGCCGTCGTGCACGCGGCCGATGGCCTTCAAGTGCGCGTCGTCGAAGCTCTGCACGCCGATGGACAGGCGCGTGACGCCGGCGGCGCGGAAGGCCGCGAAGCGCTCGCGCTCGAAGGTGCCGGGGTTGGCCTCCAGCGTGACCTCGCAGGCCGGCGCCAGCGGCAGGCGCGCGCGCACGCCGGCGATGAGCCGGTCGATCATCTCGGGCTCGAACAAGCTGGGCGTGCCGCCGCCGATGAACACGCTGTGCACCTGCCGGCCCCAGACCAGCGGCAGGCTGGCCTCCAGGTCGGCCAGCAGCGCCTCGACGTAGCGCGCCTGCTGCGCTGCCGCGTCGGTGCCGGCGCGCCGCTCGTGCGAGTTGAAGTCGCAGTACGGGCACTTCTTCAGGCACCAGGGCAGGTGCACGTAGAGCGCAAGCGGCGGCAGCGCCGGCAGTTGCAGCGTGCCGGGGCGCATGTAGTGCGCGAGGTCGTTGGCTGTGCTCATCGGACGCCCCTCCGCGCTGCGCGCTGCGGGGTGAGCGCTTGGGAGCGGCCCGGCGCGCTCACAGCCAGCGCGCGCGCATCAACTCAACCATCTGCGCGGCGGCGCGGCCGCGGTGGCTGTGCGCGTTCTTCACGGCGGTCGGCAGCTCGGCGAAGGTCTGGCCGAACTCGGGGATGAACATCACCGGGTCGAAGCCGAAGCCGCCGCCGCCGCGCGGCGCTTGAGCGATCTCGCCTGCCACGCGACCGGTGGCGATCAGCGGCTCGGGGTCGTCGGCACGGCGCAGCGCCACCAGCGTGCTGACCAGGGCGGCGCGGCGGTTCTGGATGCCAGCCATCTGCTCCAGCAGGGCGCGCACGTTGTTGGCGTCGCTTTTGGCGTAACCGAACCGGGTGGCGTAGAAGGCGGTGTCCACGCCGGGCAGGCCGCCGAAAGCATCGACGCACAGGCCGGCGTCGTCGGCCAGCGCCGGCAGGCCGCTTTCCCGCGCGGCATGGCGCGCCTTGGCCAGCGCGTTCTCGACGAAGGTGCGGAAGGGCTCCTCGGCCTCGCCGATGCCCAGGTCGGACTGCCGCACCAGCTCGAAGCCCAGCGGCGCCAGCATGGCCTGCAACTCGGCCAGCTTGCCGGCGTTGTGGGAGGCGAGCACGATTTTCATGGTGTTTTAGGGCTCCAGCGCTTGTCCAGAAAGCGCCAGCAGCTATCAATCAGATAGCGATTGGCGTTGCAGGCTGATCAGCTCGCCGATGCCTTTTTCGGCCAGGCGCAGCAGCTGGTCCATCTCGGCGCGCGAGAAGGCCGCGCCCTCGGCCGTGCCCTGCACCTCGACGTAGTGGCCGGCGCCGGTCATGACGACGTTCATGTCGGTGTCGCAGGCCGAGTCCTCGGCGTAGTCCAGGTCCAGCATCGGCACGCCGCCGACGATGCCGACGGAGATGGCGGCCACGGCGCCGGCGATGGGCGACTCGGCGATCTGCCCGCGCGCCAGCAGCCAGCCGACCGCGTCCTGCGCGGCCACGAAGGCGCCGGTGATGCTGGCGGTGCGCGTGCCGCCGTCGGCCTGCAGCACGTCGCAGTCGAGGTGGATGGTGCGCTCGCCCAGCTTGCGCAGGTCGAACACGGCGCGCAGGCTGCGGCCGATCAGGCGCTGGATCTCCTGCGTGCGGCCGCTCTGCTTGCCGCGCGCGGCCTCGCGGTCGCCGCGCGTGTGGGTGGCGCGCGGCAGCATGCCGTATTCGGCCGTCACCCAGCCTTCGCCGCTGCCGCGCTTGTGCGGCGGCACTTTCTCTTCCACCGAGGCGGTGCACAGCACCCTGGTCTGGCCGAACTCGATCAGCACCGAGCCTTCGGCGTGCACGGTGTAGCGGCGCGTGATGCGCACGGGCCGGAGCTGGTCGGGCGCGCGGCCGCTGCGCGCGGCGGGGGCGGAGGTCTGGGTCATGGTGTTCCTGCGAATCGGGGCGGCGCGTGCGGGCCGCGCTGCCGGGGGCGCCTTCAGCGCCGCCGGGTGGCGGTGCGGCGGATGGCTTCGTTGATCTCGGCGATGGAGCGCTCGATGGCCTCCTCGTCGAGGTCGTCCAGCATGGGGTCGACCACGCCGGTCTGGATGGTGGAGGCGAACACGCCCTCGCTCATCAACTGCGTCTCGGTGTAGCCGCTGGACTCGAAGGCGCTGTCGGCGGGCGTCTCCCACTCCATCGCCAGCACGGTCACGTTGTCGGAGTGCTCGCCGGCCACCTCCAGCGCGCGCTCGACCAGTGCGGGCACGGCGTCGGACACGGGCAGCGCGCACATCAGGCCAACGATCTCCTCGTCGTCCAGGCTGCCCCAGAGGCCGTCGGAGCACAGCAGCACCTTGTCGCCCTCGTTCAGCTTCAGCGGGCCGGCGACGTCGAACATCGGCCGCACGGTGGAGCCCAGGCAGGTGAACAGCACGTTGCGGTTCATGCCCTCCACCGCCACGCCGGCGTTGGCCTGCGCCTCGATGTAGGAGTGGTCGCGCGTGCGCGACAGCAGCGCGCCGTCGCGCACCACGTACAGGCGCGAGTCGCCGCAATGCACCCAGTGCAGTTCGCCCCCCTGCACCAAGCCGGCCACCAGCGTGGTGCGCGGGGTGTCGAGCAGGGCGCGCTCGCTGGCGTAGCGAATGATCTGGTGGTGCGCCGCCATCAGCCCCGCCGACAGGAAGGTGGGCGGCTGCGGCACGCGCGGCTTGGCGTCGCGCTGGAACACCGCCGACATGGTCTGCAGCGCGATCTGCGCCGCCACCTCGCCGTCCGGGTGGCCGCCCATGCCGTCGGCCAGCACGAACAGGCTGGCCTCGCGGGTGTAGCAGTAACCCATGCGGTCTTCGTTCTTCTCGCGGCCGCCCCGGCGGCTGAGCTGGAATACGGAGAACTTCATTCAGCGCGCTTCATTCCGGTTATCGATGACGCTCGCCACCCACGGCGCGCGAAACAGCAGGCACGCGATGGCTTTTTGCCCCGTCATTCCCGCGCAGGCGGGAACCCAGCGGCGCGGCGCGAGGTGCACTGGATCCCCGTCTTCGCGGGGATGACGAGGACGCAGGCTCATTTGAGGCGCGTGCCGAAGCGCGTGGCCCGCTTGAGGCTTTTCTTGGTGTCGCTCAGCATGTTGTCGAACTGCAGGCGCACCTTCTCGCCCACCGAGAGCTTGGTGTACTGGCGCTCGCCCTCGCGGCTGAGCTCCTTTTGCAGCGCGAACACCGACTGCGGGCGCGACAGCGGGTCGAGCGACATGCACCACTCGACCACCTCGATCAGGTTGTCGGAGTACACGCCGCGCATGCGCGTGAGCGACAGCGCCAGCCGATCCTTCTCCAGCCGCTGCGGCGCGTCGTTGGGCGGGTAGCCCTGCATGCACGAATAGATGCAGGCGCCGATGGCGTAGATGTCCGTCCACGGCCCCATGGTGGAATCGCGCCGGTACATCTCTGGCGCGGCGAAGCCGGGCGTGTACATCGGGCGGGTGAAGTTGCCCTCTTTGTTCAGCACTTCGCGCGCGGCGCCGAAGTCGAGCATCACGGCGCGGTTGTCGTCGGTGATGAAGATGTTGGCCGGCTTCAGGTCCAGGTGCAGCATCTTGTGCTGGTGCACGATGCGCAGGCCGCGCAGGATCTCGTCGAACAGCGAGCGAATGGTGGATTCGCGGAAAATCTTCTGCTTCTTGAGGTCCCGCGCGGTGACGATGAAGTCCTGCAGGGTGGCCCCCTCCAGGTAGTTCATCACCATGTACACCGTCTCGTTCTGGCGGAAGAAGTTGAGCACGCTCACCACCGAAGGGTGGGAAATCTGCGCCAGCGAGCGCCCTTCCTCGAAGAAGCTCTTCAGGCCCAGGCGGTAGAGGGAGAGCTTTTCAGGGGCAACCTGCGGCACCAGTTCGCCCGCGGCGCGCATGGTCAGCGCCGACGGCAGGTACTCCTTGATGGCGACCTGCTGGCCCTCATTGTCGACGGCCAGGTACACCACGCCGAAGCCCCCGGACGACAGCTTGCGCACGACGCGGTACCCACCGATCACCGTCTCGGGCGGCAGAGGCGCGGGCTTGAGCTTTGACATAATTTGCGGTGACCTGTCACCCGGAGACCATCCGCCCGGGCACGGCTCCAAGCAACCTCCCCAGGATCACGTCTTCGTCTTCGCTCCGGAATTTCACATGGCAGTTTACAGTATGACCGGCTACGCCAGCGGCCAGCGCGCGGCGTCCACGCCCCAGACCGAAGGCGGTGCGTGGAAGAATGCGCAGACCCGGCTGGCCGTCGAGTTGCGCTCGGTCAACAGCCGCTTTCTGGACCTGTCGTTCCGGCTGCCCGACGAACTGCGCCAGCACGAGCCCGCCCTGCGCACGCTGCTGGGCGCGCGCCTCAAGCGCGGCAAGGTCGAACTGCGGGCCTATATCGAAGGCCGCGACGCCGCCACGCTGACCGACCCGCCACCGCGCGTGCTGCAACGGCTCGCCGGGTTGCAGGATCAAGTGCGCGTGTGGCTGCCCGACGCCCCCGCGCTGTCCACGGCCGACGCGCTGCGCCTGGCCGCCGGCGCGGACGCGAGCCCCGACGCGGGCCTGACGGACGACCTGCTGCCCCTGGCCAGCGATGTCCTGGACGACTTCATCGCCGCGCGCGAACGCGAAGGCGCCCGGCTGGTGCAATTGCTGCGCGACCGATTGACCCAACTGCGCCAGCTCGCCGCCGAAGCCGAGCCGCTGGTGCCGCTGGCCGTCGAGGCGCAGAAGCAGCGCTTTCTGGCACGCTGGGCCGAGGCCCTGGGCAGCGGCGACGCCGGTGGCGCCACCCCCGAGGCGGCACAGGAGCGCGCCCTGGCCGAAGCCACCGCCTTCGCCATCCGCATCGACGTGGCCGAGGAGCTGGGCCGGCTGGCAGCCCACCTGGACGAAATCGACGCCGTGCTGAAGAAAGGCGGCGAAGCCGGCAAGCGCCTCGACTTCCTGATCCAGGAACTGCACCGCGAGGCCAACACGCTGGGCTCGAAATCCGCCGCGCTGGAGCTGACGCGCATCTCGGTGGACATGAAGGTGCTGATCGAGCAGATGCGCGAGCAGGTGCAGAACATAGAGTGAAGTTTCAGGATGGCGCATGCCACCCGAAAACTCCTTGAAAATCAGTTGGTTAGCGTGGCATTGAGTGTCGTGAGGTAGCAGGCGATTTCAGCGTAGCGCACGATTTCTGTGGGGTAAATCGTGGGGGAAATTTGCTTCCCCATGGTTTCGGGGACAGAGCCCGAATATTTACCCCACAGATTCCTCGTGAATCGCTGTGGAGATCGCGCTATGACTGAAACCGAACGCGTCACCGACAAGACGCTGAGAGCCTGGCTCAAAACCGGCCCTGTGGACCGCAGCATTGGCAACGGCCTGACCATCGTGGCCACCGCCGCCGGAGCACTCAAGGGCCAAGCGTCCTGGATTCTTCGCTACCGCTTCGGCGGCGTTGCCCGAGAGAAAGTGCTCGGCCGCTACCCCGACCTGTCGCTCAAGGACGCCCGCGAAGCGGCTCGACTGAACCGGGCACGCATCCAGCAGGGCATGGACGTGGCCGCCGAGAAGCGCGCCGAACGGCTCAAGGCCCAGGAGCAGACCACTGTGGCCGCCCTCGCCCAGGCCTGGTACGACCGCCACATTGCCAAGACCTACAAGCACCCCGAGGTCGTGCTGCGCGTCCTCCGCCGCCACATCGAGCCGGTGATCGGCAAGCTGGGCGTGGCGGAAGTCCGGCCGCTGCATATCGACAAAGTGCTCACCCGCATCCTCGACGCAGGCGCGCCGACCGTTGCCAACGACGCGCTGCGCTACCTCTTTCGCATGTTCCACTTCGCCGTGAAGCGCCGGTGGATCGATGCCAACCCGGTCTCCGGCTTCGAGATTTCAGACGCAGGCGGCTTCGAGGTCTCAAGACAGCGCTGGCTGAACCGCGATGAGCTCGCCGCGTTCGCCAAGGCCATGCAGGACACACCGAACTTCGGTCGCCAGAACGAATTGGCCGTGTGGCTGCTGCTCGCCCTGTGCGTGCGCAAGATGGAGTTGCTGTCGGCCCGGTGGACCGAGTTCGACCTGAAGCGTGGCGTCTGGTCGCTGCACCCGTCGCGCACGAAGATGAACCAGTCCATCGACATCCCGCTCGCGGCGCCGGTCCTGCGGTGGCTGGAGGAGGTCCAGGTGTTCTCCTGCAACAGCGAATACCTATTCCCGGCGCGCCGGCTGATCCACATGAAAGGCGGCGTGCCGAGGCGGAACCGCTTCGGCCACATCAGCCCGGACACGCTGAACGTCGCGCTGCGCCGCCTACCGCTGGACGACATCGAGCACTTCACCGTGCATGACATGCGCCGCACGGCCCGCACCCACATGGCCGCGCTGGGCGTGGACCGCTTCGTCGCCGAGCGGGCACTGAACCACAAGGTGCGCGATGTCGAGGGTGTCTACAACCAGTACGACTACTTCGAGGAGCGTAAGGTGGCGTTGGAAAGATGGGCGAAGTGGCTGGCTGCGATAGAAGAAGCGCGCAATGGCGGTGCGGCGAGCACGCAAGCCAGCGAAGACGCCATGGCGGCACTGGCGAAGCAGGCCCAGGAACTGGACATGGGCTACGAGCGAAGCGGTCGCCGCTCAAGCGCAGATGACACGAACTCCCCATGAGGTGCCGCTGCTTCAGCCCGCTGCCCTGTGGGCAATCACTGTGAAACATGCCACTTGGTGGCAGAACCATATAAAGACCACTAAAATGACTCTTACAAATGTTTTGTTGAGATAAAAGACATAATAATGTCATTAAATCTAGCACCGTCCAGCGAAATCCTCCAGGTACTGGGCCAACGCGTGCGTGCGCAGCGGTTGGCCCAGGGGTTGCCCCAGCGCGAGCTGGCGCAGATGGCTGGCCTCTCGTTGGGCGCACTGCGCAAGCTGGAAAGCAGCGGCCAGTCTTCGCTGGAAACCCTGGTCCGCGCGGTGCAGGCGCTCGGGCTGGTCAATGAGTTGGAGGATCTGTTCGTGCTCAAGCGCCAGTCCATCGCTCAGATGGAAGAAGCCGAAGCGGCTACCCAACGGCAGCGAGCCCGCCGCCGGAGCAGCACATGAAGCGCCTTGCCGTCCACTACTGCGGCTGGGGCGAGGACTGGCCACTGGGCTTGCTCGCCGACGATGGCACCACGCTGCTGTTCGAATACGCACCCGAAGCACTGGCGCAAGGACTGGAACTGTCGCCGCTGCACCTCAAGCTGCGTGCCACCGCCTATGGCAGCTTTCCACCGCACCTGCTCCGCCTGCCAGGCCTGATCGCCGACAGCCTGCCCGATGGCTGGGGCCTGCTGCTCATGGATCGGGTGTTCCGTCAGCAGGGTTTGCACCATCCCGGGCCACTGGATCGCCTGGCCTTCATCGGGGATCGGGCCATGGGCGCCCTGCGCTTCGTGCCGGCTGCAGAGCCTGATGCCGAGGAGCCGGACTGGAACCTGTTGGCCTTGGCCAAAGAAAGCGAGCGCGCCCTGGCCGGTGAGGCAGGAGCCGCCTTGCGCGAACTGGCGCTGACGGGAGGCTCCCCGCAAGGCGCACGGCCCAAGGCGCTGGTGCAGTACGACGCAGGGTCGGGCCACGTCAGCACGCGCGGCGACGCACCAGGCTCCCCCTGGCTGGTGAAATTCCCCGCCCAGGGCGAGCACAAGGAGGTCTGCGCCATCGAGCAGATGTATGCCGACCTGGCCCGCGATTGCGGACTGGAGGTGCCAGCCAGCGCATGGTTCGATCTGTCGTCCAAGCTGGCAGCCTTCGGCGTGGCGCGTTTCGATCGCGAACAGGGCTCGCGCGTGCCGGTGCACAGCCTGGCGGGCCTGCTGCAGGTGGACTTCCGCCTGCCCGGCAGCGCGGACTACACCGCCCTGCTGCGCGCCACACGCCTGCTGACCCGCGACGAGCGCGAGGTAGAGAAGGCTTTCGCGCGCGCTGTCTTCAACGTGCTGTTCCACAACCGCGACGACCACCCCAAGAACTTCGCCTGGCGCCTCAGGGGGGATCGACGCTGGCGGCTGGCCCCAGCCTTCGACTTGACCTTCAGCGAAGGCCCCATGGGCCATCACCACATGGACGTCTGCGGCGAAGGCAACGCCGTGAAACGCAGCCATCTGCTGCGCCTGGCCTCGGAGGGGGGTGTGGCGACGAAGGCGGCCGAGGCCACCATCGATCGGATGGTGGCGCAGGCGGCGACCTTCTCTCAACGTGCGGCAGATTTTCCGATCCGCCGAACGACGGTGCAGCGGATGAAATCATCGATCCACAACTGCCAAGAGAAACTCATGCGCGGTTGATGAAGGTCGACAGCAGCCCCGGACACAGAGTCGTCAAGCACCTGCAGGTAACGCATCCTGGTCCGGCAACTCTGCTTGCTCGTCATGCTGGCGGCGATGCAGGACGGCCCCAAGGTACGCCCCGGAGGCGCGAGTGCGATGGTGCCCTGCCAGGTGCGCTGTCGATTGCCTTGCCGCGGCATCCAGTTCCGCCCCAGCTTCACCCCCGCGAAGAGGTGGAGCCACCCCGCCGGTCTGCTCGATGTAGTGCTCGATCAAGGCTTGGTGACGCAGGCCATGTGCCGTCACTCCCAGTGCTTTGCTCGTGATGCCGAACCGCGCCATGACGTAGTTGAAGCGCCGCAGGTTCTCCACGAGACCTCGGTCGGGATTGCCCATGTGAGCACCAGGCCCCTGCGCTACGCTCTGCGCGAATTGCAGTGCCTCGATTCGCTGCAGCGAATCCAACGGCACGAAGCGCGGCCGACCACCCTTGGCACCCTGTTGAATCCAGACGTATTCATCGGCCTGCCGCTGCTCGACGGGCAGGCCCGTGGCCGCAAACGCCACGACGCAGTCGTGGGGCCTCAGCATCACAGCTTCTTTTCGCCGTAAGCCCATCGTTCGGATGAGCCGCAGTGATGCGCCAACATAAGGGTCATAGGCACACACGCGCCCTATCACTGCGTCGATGTCGACACCCGCGGCACTCCAGCTTTTGTCGTGCTGGGCATGTTCATGGCGCCGGTACTCGGCAACCGATAGGCCGTAGTAGTCCGGCTTTCTGACAAACCCAGGTTTGCCCAGCCATAACGCCAGCCCACGCAAGAAGCTCAGGTAAGTCTGGATGGTGGCGGGCGCCAGTCGTTCACGCTGCCAGACGGCGACCATGGCTTGGATATGCCGCTGCCCCAAATTGCGCGGATCTGGCAACGTCTTGAAGCCTGCCTTGAGACGCAGGTCTCGAAAGAAGCGCCGCAGGAAATCCGCACGCTCCTGGCGCGTCTTGTGCGAGACGGTCTTTCTCAGGGCGGTATGGTGGGCGTTGAACAGCTCGATCAACACGTCGAGCACCTGCATCGGGTCGGCCTTACCTGGACGGTAGCGATCAAGCACCTGTTGAGGTGGCTCATGTCGGGTGTGGCGCGCTGTGTCGATACCATTCTGGCAGCGGCGATTGGAGTTTGGAGCAGAAAAGTTGATCATGTCCATCTCTTGTGATGGGGCCACGCGCTGTCCCGGCAGGGCGTAGCGGTTGAGAAAGGTGGAATCCATCGAGTCCATGGGCAGCGCGGATCCCGGAGCGCTGTCCGTGCGTGGTCGGGTCGTTTCAGCAAGGCACCCGACGACGGCGGTGCCTTGCCTACCCAGGTATTCGCCGGCATCACGCCACTTGCGCGACGGCCGGCTCGGTCGGTCTTAAAAATGAAATGGAGTGATCCAACCCGGCGGCGCATTTCTGCGTCTGCCGGGTGTTGTGATGCCGTCCGGCCTCGCAGGGCATGGAAGACATCGGCGCGAAGGTCTGGCCTTCGGCGCCCTTGAATGGATCGGTTCTCGACACGCAGCGTCATCCACCTGCATGGGTCCGCCCCTTGACCGAAGGTCCAGGGCGGTGTCAGGTTCACGAGCGGGTGCACACGGGGAGCCCATGAGGGCAAGCACAACCGTGTGCTGCGCGAATGCGCATGCTCGAAAGGATGACGGGATCAGTGGCTCGGCATCGAGTGCCGGCCAGCGAACAGCCAGGCACATGACACGTCCTCAAGGGGACGTCCGGCGGCGAAGCGCCGGTGCAGGTCATGTGCCGCTCTATGATGGAAACAACGCCGGACACGGACTCGGAGGACCGTGCCAAGCCTGGCTCAAGGGCCAGGCAATGGGAAGGCGGGTAACGACCGCAACGCCTTTCGCTCCGCGATGGAGCGGGCCAGGAGGCCCAGGAGACTGCAGTTGACACCGGTGGTGAGCGGGAGTCAACGGCAGGACCGGGCACGCCACCACTTTGTGGCCAGATTGACGGGGATTTCGGGTGGCGCTTGAAACCGAAACGCCGGGGGTGAATATCTTTCGAACGCGCCTGCCATCGCGTCGGCGTCAGGGCTTGACTTCCATTGATGCTGCCTCTGGTTTCCACCGGGAGTGTTTCGCTGCCGAAATGAAGCGGAGACGCAACGAGGCGATGCGACTGCGCTCGCACAGTATTGGCACGACACCGAGACCGCAGCCGGCATCGCAAACGACGAGCACGTCGAAGTCGATGTCCACTGCAATTGCAGTACGACTGTACGCATATTGCGGTGAGACTTCTGTTGCCGCTGAACCCACTGCCGGGACAAACCCGGCTCGTTCGAACAGGAGGAATTTCATGACCAATCACCCCAACCTGAGCCATCACGGCTGATCGACATGCTCAGGACGACCGAAGGCTCATTGCGCTTCACGGCCCAGGAAATCAAAGCGTTCCGCGCACTCGGCATCGACGCGAGACAAGTGCGGACGGACGATGACTTTGCCCGTGTCTTCGGCGAGTGGCTCGACATCCTCGCCGATCGGCAGCCGGATCTGTTCGACAAGATCACCCGGGCCATGTTGGCGGATCGCGAGGCATCCCGAAGGCCATAAGGCGCGATGGCAAGGACTTCGGACAAACTGCCCCACCGCCCTCTGCCAGCATGCTTCCCGGCTGGTATGTTGAAGGCACATACTCTTGCCATGTTCCACGCCAGTCCCTTGTCGCGCGGTTTCTACGCCGAGATGCACCGCATCGAGCGCTGGGATGTGCGCGCGCTGCGTGCGAAAATCAGCGGCATGCTGTACCAGTGCACCGCGCTGTCGAAGAAGCCGGAATCGGTCATCACGGCCGAGACCGGCAAGCTGCGGGGCGGGCAAGCGATCGAGCACGCCAGGGAGCGGGCGGCGCGGTGACTTCCAAACGCGGAGGCCAGCGAATGACAGGCGACGACGCGGCGACCCAGTCGATCGCCGTCCTCGCCCGGGGCGTTCGCGATCTTCAAGACCGCGCTGCCCAGCAGTACCGTCCCGTGGTGGAGGAAATCCTGCGCACCAGCAGCCGCGACGCAGCACATATCGAGCGCACGCTCGATGGCCTGTTGGACTTTTGCGGCCACGAGCTCGTGCTTTCGATGTACAGGCAACTGTGTCGGCACTACTGGGCGATCAATCCAACCGCGACCGCCGACTACGTCCATGCCTATCGCGATCGTTGGGGAGGCGCCGACGATGGAAGCGAGGAGTGATCGGCGAGCCGAAGCCCTATCTGGTATGCACATTCCAGCGACGCTGTCCAGCAATGTGCCCACGCAAAGCGTTCATAGTCACGCCATCCGACGTTCGACTCCTGCGTGCCATCAACAGTCGTCCAGTCCAGGAGAGTCAGCTGTCAGGCTGATCACCACGATTGCAGCCGCCTTTCTACCGCTCAGCGGGACAGCGCCGACACCATTCGCTGGGTCAGCATCCGGCGATCGGCCAGCGTCCTCAGCAGGAAGTCGCCGAAGGCCGCGGCCAAATCGGTGCGCTCGCGGCGCAGCTGATCGAAGGCCTCGCGCGACAGCGTGCCCGGGCCTTTGGTGACGACGTTGGCCGAGCGCGGCACGCGACTGATGAAGCGAAGGGACACGGAAGGGGTGGCACTGCAGCGGCCGGGGGAACGGTGGAGAAGGCGAGCGCGCTTGCGCGGTATCGATCGGACCGGCTGGATAGTGGCGTGACCGTCATCGGGGACTTCGTTGTCGGAGACGCCTGTGGTATTTGGGTGTTCAACGACAGTGAGGATCACCGCTGGGACGAGGCACTGGCCGGCTGGAGGCCTATCAATGGTGCCCTGCTGTAGGCCCTGAGGTCGTAAGAGCCTGCGGGGTGCTGTGACAGGAATGCGGCACAAACAGCTCATCAACGCAGGCGACACTTGAACGCATTGCGTACCATATTGCGCTGAATTCTATATTGATGATACGCTTTGCGTATCTTTATAGTCGTGCCGATCTCGGAAATCTAGATGCCGTCCAAGTCCGCACCGCTGCCTGACGCCAAGTCAGACCAGAAGGCATTCCTGGCTGCAGCAAAGCGCATCCTCAGCGCCGGCAAGACGCGGCTGACCTGGGATGACCTGGCTGCACTTCTTGGCGTCGAGCCGCGGGCAATGAAGACCTACCGAATGCCCGCTGCTTCCAGCGACTACCGGACGATGCCCAAGCTGCTTGTCGAGAAGATCGAGGCCTTGGTAGCAGAGGCACACTCCCCTTCCCCGGCAGGCGCCGCTGCCCCTCCACGAGACCCACACGTGGATTGGAAGCCTCGCAGCGACCCGCTCAAGCTTCTTCCTGCCAGTCTCGCAGCACTCGTCATCCGCCAGGCACGGCAGGTCTTCATGGGCGGCGGCGCGACCATGGTTTCAGGTGTCGACCGGCTCTGGAGCGGCGTGTCGGGCCTCGGGGATGAAGACAGGAAGGCCATGGCCCTTGTCTCCAGGGCACGCCTGACGCTGGGCCTCTCCGACGTCGGGGCGGAGATTCACCAACTCCTTGCCCAGTGCACCAAGCCGTTAGGCGAGTGGCTTCCCCTTACCGCCGTCAAGGAAGCTGGTCTCAACGCGGTGTGCCTCATCGACGCCGAGGATCGCATGCCGACCCTGGAGGCAGAGGAGTTGTCGGCAGGCTTTGGCGGAATGACCGGCCTGCTCGAAGAGCAGGTGTTTGCAGCCTTCCAGGACAGCTTGTCCAAGCACTCAGCGAAGGATGCCAACGACTACTACACGGCGGTGCGCACATTCGTTGTTCGCAACCCTGTGGCCACACGCAAGCAGCTGCTGAAGTTCCTGGCTGCATTGCCGTCTGCCGTATGGGTCTGCATCGAGCAGCAGTTCTACGAGCCGCTTCCCGGCGCCCTAGTCGCTGGTGAGACGGCGACACTGTGCGGGCACTGCAACAACGTGATGACCGCGCAGCCAGGCGGGTTGCGATGTACGACGGCGGCCTGCGCGGCAGAGCACGCCGCCACGCCCGGACGAATGCTGCCGGCAGCGGATCTCCTGCGCCTGAACAGGTCCATGCGCAAGTACTGGCTGGAACCGGGCATCGACGAGGTCCGACTTGCCGATCGTCTCGCCGCACGCGGCCACACCGTGCGCATGTATCCGAACCGCGACATGGTGGACCTGGACCTCGGCGAGGGCAGCCCTGTAGGTATAGACCTCAAGGCCTACAGCAGCCCAGAGCTCCTCGGGGAGCGCCTACGGCGCCGGCCCGGAGGCCTCAAGAACTACAAGACCCAGCTGCTTGTCATCCCTGACTGGATGGCCCGCCGCGTGCCCCACTACGTCGAGCGCGTGAGCGCGTGCCTGGAGGGCTCGTCGATTCGAGCGTTAACGCTGTCGGACACCGTCGAGGTGCTTGGCCATGCGTGAACGCCTGGAGCCCTACCGCGGCGCCAACGCGCTGAACTACCTGTGCTTGCTCGCCACCGAACTGATGGGCCAACGGCACCTGCGGGACCTGCCGGCGCTTATGACCGGCTTCGATTCCGTGCTGGCCACGTTACCGGCCAATGTGGTTACGGCCATCCAGAACCTGCGCATCTCAGGCCACGCACCGTGGAGCCAGCGCGAACTGCGCCTGATGGTCGACCAGTACAACGAAACTCACCGCCGACTTGAGCAGCGCCGACGGGCCACCTCGCGCCCGAAATCTTGGGACGATGACGTCGAGCCGGGTGATGCGCCCGAGCGCGGCGCACCGCCGGCCCCGCTGGCGGAGGACGACGAAGAAGGGCCCAGTAAGCGCTTCGAGGTCGACCCCCAGCTCAACGTCCGGCCAGTCTGGACGTCCATCATGCCGGACGACATCAGTGAGGCGCTTGCGTCGCTGACAGCGCCACTGGCCCTGAGGCAGCGGCCGCCGCGCCGCCGCCACGACTCCACACTGCCTGCACGGATCGTCGACGAGAGGCGGCACTTCGAGACGGCGGTCGGGCCGCTCGGGTTCATGCCACCGGAGCCGCCGTTGATGGACATCACCCGGCACGGCCGCGCCCCTGGGCTGGTCAAATGGTCGGACCTCGTGGCCGTGGCAGATCGCTTCGACGTGTTGGACGAACAGGCCGGACGTCAGAACGCCGGCGAGCGCAGCTGGTATCGACGGCTGCACACGGCGACCGGCGAGCCGACCGCCGTGCTCACCGAGGCCACGGTTGAAGGCCTGGTAGAGCGAGATGCGATAGAGCTCGTCGGCGTTAAGCACCTCATCGGCTTGCCTGGCGCCGGAAAGACGACGCTGCTCTACCTGCTGGCTGCGTGGGCCAGCGAGCGCCACTACCAAGTGTGCCTCCTCTTCCCGTCCATCGAGGTGGCCACAGGCTTTGTCGAGCGGCTGTCGCTCTACGACGTGCCCGCCGGTCTGCTGTTCGGCCAGAGCGACCGTGCCCGATCCAAGCACGTCTCAAGCTTCGCCGCGGCACTGTCGCAGGACAACCGCGGCTACGCCGTGACGCGGGACGCCGCGCCCTACTTTGCCACCAACTGCAGTCTCGCCGCCTTCGCCGCCGACGAGGACGTGACCTTTCCGCATGCCCATCCGCCATGCCAACTGGTCCACCAGACCGTCAGCGGCGCAAAAGCCGGCAAGGGGCCGAAGCCGCACCAGTGCGCGCTCGCCTCGGTGTGCGGCCGGCAACACGGCGAGCGTTCGCTGGTCGATGCGACGGTCTGGGCCGGTCACATTCTGTCGACCGACCGTGAGGTCTCGCCGCTCTTCAGCGATGTCCAACTGCGCCACTTCGAGTACCTCGCGCGAACCTTCGACCTCATCGTCGTCGACGAATGTGATGGCGCGCAGGCCAACATGGACGGCCGCGGCACGCCGCTGATGAAGCTGTCGGGTGACGCCGATTCGGTCTGGAACAGGCTGCTCCTGGATCTGCACGCGCCCGCTGCTCAGGGCCGCAATGCGTTCGTCGGCGGTGCCTCGATCGCCGCCATCATGGCGATGTCCGGTCGGTTCGGGCTCGCTGCAGAACGGCTGACCGCGGCGATCGTGACCGCGCCGCGGGAGTTTCGCGACGAATACGCCCGCAAGCTCTTGACGGGCCTGTCCCTCATCGCCGACATGTTCCCGCTCGCGAAGGGCGGCCATGATGCAGAGGGAGTCGATGAGGAGGAGACAGAAGCTCATCTGCAGGCCCGCCAGGCTCTCGACCGCATCTGGGACTACGCCGCCAAGCGAGTGGCATTCCGTGAGGGTGGCGAGGCGCTGAGGCACCTCAATCATCTGCAGCAGGAGGAAGACCGCGCGCAGGGGGAGAGTGGTCACGCCGACGACGAGGTGGTGCAGACGTCCGCCTACGAGATCAGCGATGCCGAGCTTGCCAAGCTGGCCGAACTCGCGCGGTCGACCCCTGAGGAAATTCGCAAGTACGCCGCCGATGTCCTGCAGGCACTGGATGCCTGGGACCGCGAGGGCACCGACGAGTGGATGAGGGCACTGGCGCGGGTGCTGCTGCGACCACCTGGCCTGACCCTTGCCAAGGAGCCCAAGTTCTTCTTCGAGCACGTCAAGCTGCTTGCCAACGTGACGCTGCTGGTGCTGCAGCACTTCGGACTCGGCCCCCATCTGCGCCTGCTCAACGGCCAAGGCATCCTGGGCGACGAGATTTTCGAGTCACGCCCCTCCAAGGAGATGCTGGGCATCGTCCCCGAGTCACTTGCCGGCAGGCTGAGCGGCGTGCGCTACACCGTCGGCGACGAGGGTGATGTGGACATCACCCATGTCGGCTTTCTCGGCACGCCACGCACACTCGTGCACCGCATGGCACAGCTCGGCTTGGCCACCGGAGGCACAGGCCCCGCCGTTCTGCTCACCAGCGCGACGTCCTTGCTTGAAGCCAGCCCGAGCTACCACGTCGCCGTCGGTCCGCACTACGTGCTTCGCCGTCCCAACGCAGGCGATGGATGGGCATTGTCGCGTTACCAGTTCCTGCCACTGAAGGACCCTCACGACGACCGCAAGCGACTGTTCTTCAGCGGTTCGCGGCTGGCCCGGCGCGAGTTCGTGCTCAAGGCCATGGTGACCGACTTGCTCGAGGGCGGCCGGGTCAGCAAGGTCGAGACTGCGATCGCGCAGAACGACATCGTCGATGGTGTTGGCCGCAAAGCGGCATTCGTCGTCAACAGCTACGAGCAGTGCGAGATGCTCTACGAGCACATCCGACAGCAGTATCCGGCCTGGCGCTCGCGCGTGCGATACCTCGTTCGCGGCGGCGCGCTGGCGGCGGCCACTGCGCACGGCATCACCGCCTCCGAGGTCGAGCGCCTGGGTGAGGACCCGGACTGGGACCTGTTCATCTTCCCGATGAACGCCATCGGGCGCGGCGTCAACATCGTCTACAAGTTCGGTCCGCGCACCGACAAGGCAATGATCGGGTCGCTCTTCTTTCTGACGCGGCCGCACCCGCGCAGCGACAGCCTCGGCTTCCTGCAGGGGGTCGTGGGTGCGGCATCTGAGAGCTTCGACCAGGAGCGGTTTGCGTCCACCGAAGAGGCACTTGGCGCCATGCGCAATCGACGCGGGAAGGTCTCAGGCACGGTCGGGGCCTTGCTGCGGCTGCCCCAGGCGTCGCGGGCGCTCGGGGAGCACGCCAAGCCCTTCGTCGCCGACCAGATGATCATGATCCTGCAGACCATCGGACGGGCGATGCGCGGCGACTGCCCGGCGTTCGTCTACTTCGTCGATGCCGCCTGGGCGCCGGGCTCGGCGGTGGGGCTACCCGACAACTCGCGCACATCGATGTTGTTGATGATGCGCCGCATCCTGGATGACTGCCTGACGCACCCTGACGCCGGGCTGCGCGAGTGCTACGAGAACCTCTACCGCTCCTTCTACATGCCGCTGTCCCGTATCAGCGGACTGAAGGACGCGTAGGACAAGAACACGAACACAGCGAGGATCCACATGAGCGACACAACGACCTCCGAACAGAACCAAGGCGCGGGGGCGCCCGTATGGCGCAAGTCGCCCGAGACCAAGGGCAGTGACCGGCCCGTCCTGCTGGGTGCGCGAATTCGGCCGGACTGGCTCGGGCAGAGCGTGTCGCTGCTTGCGGTTCGATTCGTTGGGCCGCTCGGCACGTCGCTGCAGGCTTTGCTGGAGGCGGCCAAGAGCAACGAGGAGAAGAATCTCCCAATCCTGCGCCTGCGTTCGGCCCTGATGGCAAGGCTCGAAGGCGTTGTGCGTCTGGACAAGCACCTTGGCCTCAAGAACCCGGCCAAGCCGGCGCTGGAGCTGCGGTGGGCGTTCCTGGGTGACTCCAGCGACGAGGAGTGCGATGAGATCAAGCAGGAGGTTGTCGAAGTCCTGATGCGCTGGCATCTGGATGTCGTCGGGCCGTGGACCGCGCACAACGGACTGAGCGACGCCGCGGCGCAGGTGCGTGCGAGCATCGCTGCGGGCAATATCGACTTACAGCACCGCAGTCAGCCGCTTGTCGAGCGCAATTCGGCGGGACAGGTGTCCAAGCCCCAGTTTGACCTCATCGCCAAGCACCTGGCCGAACGACTTGTCGGCGAAGAACTCTTCCCCGGCCTCGGCCCGTGCGAACTGGTCGCAGACGCCACATCGCTGGATGGCTCGGTCGAGCTCATCACGTGGCCGAAACAAGTGCCTGGGCACAAGCCCTTGTTCTCAATGGCAGCACGGCTCTCTGTGGGAACCTGGCCGACGAGCAAGGAAATCCACCTGAAGGTCACGCCGGTCAAGCGGGTGTGGGCCGAGAAGGTCCCTGGCCGCAAGCCCAATGCGCCCAGCAGCGTCACTTGCTACATCTTCAGCCCTGAGATGCCCGTTATGCCGGCCTCGATTCGGCGCGGAAACGACGGCTGGGAGTTTGGCGACGAGTACATCCAGTATCGGCTCGAGAGTGACCGCGCGCTGCCTGAAGCGTTGGCCGACGCTGTGGCCAACCTCCTGCCCGACGAGAGCGGGTGGTGGGTCGGACTGCCTGAGCTCACCACGCTGTTCGACTACGTGCAGCAGCGCACCGTGTTCGAAAGCGACGAGGTCGACCTCTATGACGAGATCGTCGAGTTGCTGCCGGACGTGCTCGACCCCGCCCTGCCTTGCCGCGTCCTGAAGATGCCTCGCGTCATGAACCAGGCCAAGAGTGAGGTGGCGCGACTACTGGTCACCGACGTGATGCCCTCTGATGCCGCCGAGCTCGGATGGGCTGGCGCGGCGCTGTCCGATGAAGTGGCGGCGGCCGGAGCCGGTGACGAGCAGGAAGACGGCGAAGTGGCCGGCAACGATCCGGCCAAGGAGACCAAACGCCGCGAGAGGCTGGCCCGCCACCGCTCGGCCAACGAGGATGCATTGGCGCGCATCCATGGCAGCAAGACGCCTTCGCTCTGGGTGTTCGTCGACGGCACCGACGAGCGCAATCTCATTGAGCGCAGCGCGCGGGCGATCTTCGGCGATCGGCTGCGCCTGGAGTTTTCGCCGCTGCCGCAAGGCGTGCACGGCCTGCGTGCCGACCTGGATGAGTCCGGAGAAAAGGGCGTCCGGCGCTTCGAGGCGAGAGTGAACCGGTGGGCTGGGGTTGCCGACCGAGTGGCACAAGGTGCCAACGGCGCGCGACACGTGCTCATCTGTGCACCCAAGGACGTCAATCGACGGCCCGAAGACCCCGTGAACTACTTTGCCGGGCTGCATGCGATGTGCAGCCGCGCGAAGGCTAACGTGCACCACCTCCTGCCGCTCGAACTCGACAGGAAGTCGCAGCAGCCCGACGTCCAGCACTTCATTCACCGCGTGCAAAGCGCCTTGCTCGACGTCTTCATGGCGCATTCGGGCGTGGTCTTCGGCGTGCAGCAGTTTGTCACCGGCTGCCTGGGCGACGCAGCGCCGAAAGCGATCTACGGCATTCAGGTGGTGCGTTCTCAAGCGCGAGCATTCACCCAGGAGCAGCCTGTCTGCCTGATCCTGTTCACCCGGCTCGACGTGACCTCCGGGGTGACCAGTGTGCGCTTCGTGTGCCGCAACAAGAACCGCACTCAACCCACCGAATGGGAGCCGCTCAACCAAGGTCTTCAGTGGCTGGGCAGTCAGCGCCAGCTGTCGGGGGATGAGCGCTGGGCCCGAGAGAACTTTGCGGACGCTACCCGCAAGATGCTCGGTCACATCGGCGAGGAGGACCCGCGTGCCATCGTGCTGGTGGACTGGTCGACGGTGGCCGGTTTGTGGAAAGATCTCACCGACGAGTCGTTGACCTCGGGCAACGGCCGCGGAGTCGTGCTCGATGACGCCGAATTCGGGACACGCTTTGCGTCGATGACCTTCCTGCGCCTGCGCAGCGATCGCAACGCGACGATGGTGATGCGGTGGGTCAACACGACCGCGTTTGAGGAGTGGCGCACCGAGCCGCAGCTCGAGCCTACCCGACAGACCACTGAGGAGCAATACGCCACAACCTACAAGACGATCGTCGAGCTTGACGAGTCCGCCGGCTCGCGCCGCCACCCGCACTATCTGATGGTGATGGGCTACCGCAGCACGGTGCAGACCAAGCGCGGGATGTCCTGCTATCGCCCGATGTGGCGCATGAGCAGGAATGCCTCCGGCTGGTACGAGCGGCGCACGCTGCCCGTGGCCAAAGACAACGCCGCGCTGCCGAGTGGGCTGGAAGTCACGGTGCTCCAGGCGCCGTCCGACGTCCAGCCGGACAACCTCGCCCGACTCGTGATGGGCCTGCGGCTGGGCTACGCCCACTACGACGACTGGACTGCGTTGCCCGCGCCGCTGTTCTTCGTGTCGAAGGTCCGCGACTACATCATCCGATATCCGGAAGCGCCCGAGGCAGAAGCCGAGGAGCCCTTGCCCGCTGCTCCCGACACCCCGGACCGCGCGCGCGAGGACGCGCCGAGGACCGACGCGAACGCCAGCCGCTCGGCGGAGCTTCGAAGCGAACTGGTGGCCGAGGTACTGGAAGCCCTTCCGGACCTCGAGGCTGCGGCTCGGGGCACTCCTGACCGCCTCGCGCTTGAAATAGAGCAGGCCGAAGCCGCGGTCATCGCCGACGCCGCACTAACCGAAGCGATCAGCGATTCCGCTACACCGGCCATGGAACCGGCCGAGCCTCAACCCGAATCATTGGAAGATCCTGCGCTGGACCGCGCCCTCAAGGCTGCACTCGCCGCGCCGGAGCTGTACTCGCGCAAGTCTGGCGCTGTCGGCAAGAAGCTCTACGAGGACATGCTGCTGTGGAAGGTGCATGTGCGTGTGGAGCCGCCCTGGTTCGTAACGCGCGAGAGCATCCTTCCGTCTGGGGCCTGGCCGACAGACAAGCGTGCCATTGGGCGCTACTGGCGACAGCTCAGGGAGTTCCACATCAAACTGCGGCCGGAGCGGGGTGAAGCACCGAGTGTGGCTACGTTCCCCGAATGGGTGCTCAAGCGCCTGGGGATTCCGCAGTCGCACTACGCGCTGGACATCGCGGGGGTGTTTCCGTCGTCGGAGAAGATCTTCTTCCATCCCATCAACGAGGCCTACGACGAGTTCCTGGACGACACCGACTCGGAGCAAGGTGACCCGGCGCGTGGCAAGTTCTGGCAGGAGATGCCGGAGCTCGTTCGCTGGCTTTGCAAGAACGGCGACGACGAGGTGCTGGGCTGGGTGTTCTGCCTTCTGGCGCACTACCCGTACCGAGACGTCGTGCCCAACACGCTTGCGGCGACAGACCCCATCGCGTTGGGGCCCCATGCGCGAGCAGCGCTCCAGTACATGATCGACTGCTACGAGGTCTGTCGGAAGGCCTTCGACGAGAGGTCGAGCCCCGAACGCAAGGTCGGCGTCCACGTGGTCCATGCTGCATCCCGGCCCTACGCGCAACTGGCGCTGAGTCAGGAGTTCGCGCCGGCCATCGGGGTGAAGGAGACTTCGTCGCCGTTTGTTCTGGCGCCTGTACCCAGCTTTCCGGTCGGACGCTTCTCGGCACCCTCCGAGCTCGAGAAGGCACCGATCGCCCAAGCGGTCGCCGCGATGGCATTGGCCCCGGTTCCGCGCAGTGAGCGGGCGACCCCTGCACCTGCTCCCTCGATTCCACCTACCACCGGCGACCTCCCGTGGCCCGCGCCGGGCAATCCCAACTTCGACGCCCTGTACGACGCTCATACGCAACGACTGGCGCAGTTGAGGCAACTGCATGACGAAATCCTTGCTGTCCGTGCTGCCGATCTGCAGCTGAAGGAAGCTGAGGCGGCGCAACGGGCTGCTGAAGAAGCGGCGCTCGCTGCTCAGCAGGCCGCACTGGCCGCCCGGCTCGACGCACTCGACCAGGAGGCGCGGGCGCTGGCCCGGGCAGTCGTGACGGACCTGGAGGTGGGTGTATGGCACGCGGTCGATGTCCGGCAAGTGCTGGGCTCGCATCCGAGTGACGCGGACCTGGACGCCATCGGTGTGCAGTTGGCGACTTTGCGTCAGGCCCTGGATGAGGCGGCAGCGGCGGACGCCGAGCTCAGCAAGGTCGACTCGGGCCAGTTTGAAGGTGCGCAACTGCTCGCGGCCAAGGAACTGCGCATGCGCAAGGCCACGCTGCTGCAAGTTGCGGCGCAGCGCGCCTCCAACGCCGACGATGCACTCGAGCAAGCACTGGTAGCTTGCCGGCTTTTCACTTCAGGCGAGATGAACGAGACGGCTGGCCTCGCCAGCGAATCGCCTGTAGCCGAGCACGAACCGGCCGTTCATCCGACACCAGTCCCCCTGCCGACGCCTGCCGACCTGACGTCAGCGGATGATGTCGTGCCGGCCCTTCAAGCGCAGCCGTCTCAGCCCGCCGTAACGGCTCCGGCCACGCCAGAACCGCAGGTGGCCACCCCCGTGCCGGCCCCGGCACTTGCGGCTATACCTATCTTGGCGCCCGCGGTGGCGCCTTTGGAGAGTTCCGGCGCCGACGAAGCGCCACCGCGCGCTCCTCCCGGCGACGAGCGGGTACCGCAGGCCGTAGCAGCCGTAACGGCCGAGGTGTTCGAAGAGGTTGAGGAAGAGGACGAACCGCCGGGTCCACCGGCCGTGGGTCCTGTCACACTTCTCGAGCCCGCACAGAGCACGTTGCTGGCGTGTCTGCAGGCAAACCGCCTGGCGCTGGCCCAGGTCGCCGCCAATGCGCTGACCGAGATGATGGCGGGCCCGGCGCCGCGTTTGTGGCATGCCGCCGTGGGCGGTATCCGAGCCACCTACCAGAGGCAGCCCGTCGATCCAGCCACTCTTGCAGCCCTTGACGGGTGGCTGGTCGAGCAGACGGCAGACCACGCGGCAGCAAACACGTTCGCTGACCACCTGGGGGTACTCGGCGCGAGCCTGCTGCCGATGCTGCTGGAAGGCCACGATCGCGGCATCCGATGGGCGGTCATCCAATACCTGCGACCGCGTCTGCAGCAGCATCCGGACCTGCACGACATCGTCGAGCGGATTGCGTCACTCGAGTCCATCCACCTGGTCGTCACACCGGAGATGATGTCGGCAGCACGCGTCGGACTGCACCAGGCGCTCGAGGACGGTGTTCGCCGCATGCGACAGCGCGCTGCCAACTGGGCCAACGATTCGTCCCTGGTCACCAACTGGACGCTCGGGGACTATATCGAGTTGCACTCCGCGATGTGCTCCGAAAAGCGCGGCTTTGCGATGGGTGAGTGCGTCGCCCGCATTGCGCGAGGCCAGGATGCTCGTGCCCGCGAACTCCTGCCTGAGGTCCTGAAGCTGGCAGACAAGGGGTTGGCCACGATATCGGACCTGCGCAAGCGCATTGGCCGCAGGAAGCCCATCGAGGGCGTCGGTCGGGACTACCTCGTCAACAACCTCAGGGCGACGGCGCAGTTCGTGCAGCAGTACTTCGACCAGCTCGATCGACTCGAAAGCAGCAAGCAGGATAGCCTGCCGCCCAAGCACAAGGACTTCCTGCAAGGGCTGTTCCGGGAGCTCCAGGCTGCCCAGGCCTACGTGAAAGCGCTCGAACTGGACGAAGGGGCGCCGGCGGTTCACCGAGCCGTCCTGCTCTGCGCGCTTGACCGGGCACTGGCGTTGATGAGCCAGGCCGAGGACACCGAGGCGGTGTCGGAAGAGGACCAGCTCCTGCTGCTTGAGCATCCGCTGGGCCGGGACCTGCAGCCCACGTTGTCCTGGCGCCCGACCGACGACCCGGCAACCCGTGTATCGGTCGGTGACCTCGCGGCGCTCGTGGCTGCAACGGCTCGCGCTGAGCGCGACCTGCGCCCGCGCATGGGCACGACGAGTACCGGCGAACTTCCTATATTGCTGTTGGGCGCGGCGAAGGCTCACCGCGCCGCCGAGAGGCTCCTGCCTGCGCGTCTCATCGAGGACCGCCTGAGCAAGCTCGCGAAGTCCTTGCTCCCGGGACTGGTTGCGGACAACGAGACCGCCCAGCGCGACGCGCGGTCAAAGCTCAGCGCAGACCTGCAGGAGGCCAAGCAGCGGGTCACCAATGCGATGTCGCTGAACGCATTGCCTCAGGCCGAGGCCAGCCGCATGCTCAAGGTCATCGAGTCGCTCGTGAGGTCGAACTCGACCCAGGAGATCGGGTCACCGGCGAAGACGTCGGCCGTGTATGCTGACTACCCGCAAGCACGGGCGGTCCTCCAGCACCTGGTGCTTACACCGCTTGACACCAAGATCCAGCAAAGCAGGGCCCAGCTCGAGCGCGAAATCGACGAGATCGTGCAAGAGCGCAAGGAGCGCAATCTGGAGCCCCTCGAGATACGGCAGTTCGAGCAGAAGGCCCAGCTGATCCGCGCAAGGCTCTCAACGGGGACGGCCCTCAGCGTGCGCGTGGCTCGAAACGAGTTCCTGCTGCTGCGCGAGGACAAGCTGCCGCTGCTGAAGTTCGAGGAACGGACAGCCAGTCACCGCTTCGACGAGTTCAGGGCTCAGGTCCGCAAGGTCACCCAGGGCCACCGTCCGCTCGAAGGGTTGCACGACATCCTCCGTAAGGGCGCGCCAGTGCCCGCGGGCGCGCCGGAGTGGCTGACGTCGATGGGCGATCCCGAGCGTGCCGAGGCGGCCGAATTCATCGCGAGCTGGGTCAGCGTCTTCAAGGGTCGGCCGCGCGGCGAGTTTGCCGACGCACTGCAAAGTTTCTTCAGTGCCGCAGGCGTGACCCAGGAGCCGACGGTCGTGCAGCGCAACGAGGGCAAGTTCTTCTTCGAGGGCAAACCCTTCGCGGGTCTGGCTGCATCCGGGTTTGGGGTGTTCATCCCGCCTGCGCTGGGGTCCGACGCAACGCACATCGAAGGCGTCGTGGTTCCTCAGCCGGCCAGTATCGGGCAGCTCAGCCAGTCCTTGGCTCAGTTGCCGCCACTGACGCCAAGCTTCATGCTTAGCCGTCAAAGCCTAACGCTGCAGCAGCGCGCGCAACTCGGTCACGATCAGTCAGTGCTGCTGGTCGATGACGACCTGGTGGCCTACATGGCGGTTCATGCCGCCACACGGCTGGCCAAGCTGATGGAGGTGTGCCTGCTGTCGTTCTACACGAACCCTTATGCGGACTATGGCGCCAGGCCCGTGCCGCCCGAGATGTTCTTCGGCCGCAAGGGCGAGCTGCGCATGCTGCGTGAGGTGCCATCGGCGGCGGTCCTGTACGGGGGCCGCCGGCTCGGCAAATCGTCACTGCTCAACCAGATCCTGGAAGAGTCCAAGAGCCATGTCCGCCTAGTGTCGGGCGCGGTGGGCAGCGGCGAGATGGCGATCTACGTACCACTGGACAGCGGCAAGGACCCCGCCGGCTTCAGCCAGAACTACAGGCTGTTCAGCTGGAAGGCCATTCACAAGGCAATGGTGACCGCGGGGTTCCTGAGCCAGTCGCCCGACGAACTGACAACGGACCAGGCGGTGCGCGACCGCATTCACGACGAGATCATGGCCGGTCGCGCGGCGACGAACGCCTGCTACCTGCTCATCGACGAAGCGGACGATGTAATGCGCGAGGACCTGCAGGGCAACGCACCGTTTCTCGCCAATCTGCAGAACTTGAGCGAGACCGTGCTGAGCCGCTGCAGACTGCGCTATGTGATTGCCGGGCTGCACAACCTCACCCGCATGACCACCGGCGGCAACACGGCCCTGGGCAAGGCCACGTCGATTGCCCTACAGCCGTTCTCGTCGGATACCGACATCCTCAACGGCATCGACCTCATCACTAAGCCACTGGCATCCCTCGGCTTTCACTTCGGCAAGGGTGACGAGAACCTGCCGATGCGCATCATGGCCGTGTGCAACTTCTACCCAGCCTTCATCCAGCTGTACTGTCGCAACCTCGTGCGCCGCCTGTACAACAAGCGCGGTGGCAAGGAGCTGCCGACGATGATCGGCGGCGCCGATCTCGATGCAGTGGAGCGCGACCAGGACTTCCTTCGTGAGATTCAAGAGAAGTTCGGCCTGAACCTCAACCTCGACAAACGCTACAAGGCCATTGCGCTCATCCTGGCCGAGTATTCATACGCGGAGGCTGCGGGCGGCGTTTTCACCGGCCTCACGGCCACCGAGATTCGTGACCACTGTGTCGCCTACGCTCCCGAGCATTTCAAGACCACGGCGCCAGGTGCGTACGAGGCGCTGCTCGACGAGATGGAGAAACTCACCGTTCTGGAGCGCAATGGGTCACGTTACCAGCTCCGCACGCCCGACATCGCGACGATGCTGGGCGACAAGGACCAGGTCGCCCACCTCCTCATCGAGCTGGCACGCGAGAAGCCGACCGATGAACGCTCGCGTGGCGAGGCCCGCCTTTTGGTTCGCAACAAGCGCGACACCAAGACCTTCCCCGCGCCGAGCGCGTGGGTGCGCAATTATTTGCAGGGTGATGCCAGCGAACTGGTGGTGTTCGTGGGTAACATCCTCAGCGGCATCGCCACGTTCGATCGGCTGCGCGAGACCTGGGATGTAGGCCAGGAGGAAGCCACCATCGAAGGGAGAACCTTCAACAGCCCTGACGAAGCGCGAACCTGGATCAACAAGGAGCGCAAGAAACCAAGCGCCGCCCGTTCCAGGCTGATTGCAGTGGTGCCCCGAGGCTGGCGCCTCGACCAGCTCGACACCTATGCCGGCGTCGCGCAAACCTTTGGCAAGCAATCCGGGCAGTCAGACCCATCCTTGCGAGTGCGGCAGACCACCATGCGCCAGTTGCTGGTGGCGGGCCCTGAACAGGCTCTTGCGCTCGCCGAGAGAGTGGCAGACGCGAGCAAGCCACTACCGCGCAATGTCGTGGTCGAGCCGATTCCGGCTTGGAGTGACGACGCAGTCTACTTCCGGCTCGACCGGTTGGAGAACCAGGCCGTTCGCGACAACGCCGAGGCACGCCTGGCTCTTCTGCGCGCGAGTTGCGGCTTCGGGGATGAGCTCGAGAGGATTCGTGTTGCCCCGATGACGGTCGAGGAAGCTCTTCGGCAGCCCGAGGAATCGCGCAAGCGACTGGCGTCGGACCTCGACTCGTTCTACGCCAAGGTTGGGCTGCCCTCGAGGATTTCCGAGCCGACCCGTGCCCGGCTGGAAGACCTCTTGCTCCTCATGCACGGCGAGATGCGCGGTGAGTCCAAAGAACTCGGGCAGTTGGAGGGACTAGGCCTGAGTTCTGCACACTTTCTCTTTGCGCAGTGGATGGGGCTGATCCAGCCCGCCGCGGACGGGACGTGGGAAGTTCCCGCGCTGTACCTGGACCTCATCGATGCACGGCCAGGCACCGCTGCATGAGCACTCCCAACCCAACTGCGCTCTCCGTTGCGTTGTACTGGTCGCTGCCCGGCCCGAGCCGCTTCACCTCGGAACTCGCGCACAGCCTGGATTCGACCGCTGTCCTCGTCATCCGCATCGACTCGTCGCACATCACGGGCATTCGCCATGCCTTGCGTGAGGCGCTGACGAGCGCATGCCCTGCGCCCGAACGGGTCGAGTTCGTCGAACTGGATGAAGGCTCGCACCTGGAGTCAGATGTTGGACACCACTTCGGCCGCGCAACGGTGTCCGCACTCGAGCTGGCCACCTGGTCGGCGCCACCTCGGACCACCATCGTCCTTACGCCAAGGACCGCCCGTGCACGCGAGAGCTGCCGAGCGTATCTGGAGGAGTACGCCCGCGAGCTCATTCCCGGCCAGAAGTGCACCACCCGGCTTGTGCTTGTCTGGCACTCCAGCGACGACGCATTGACGCCAAAGGTCGGACAAGGGGTGAGCTTCGACGGGGCGCTGTCGCCCGACGAAATGCATGCCTACGTCTCTCTGCGCATGGTCGGGCAACGCGGGCCAGGCACCACGTCGCTGTCGCGCCACCTGGTGACGGAGTTTGCCGGCACTGATGCATTGCTCGCAGAGGAGCTGATGAGGCTGCGGCACGAAGAGCTGCTTCGGCTTCCCAACAGTCTTTCGCACGTCAGCTCCCGGGTGGGCCCCGATGCAGCCACCGGTGCTCTGCGGGACTGGCAGGTGTCTCGTTCTCCGGGCCCCGAAGCAGCGGCGGCCGGCAATCGAATTAACAGCATGTACTGGCGAGCGTGCGTCCGATCGCTCCTGCCGTGGCTGGAAGAGCGCCGACGGCCGGTCATCGAACGGCTACGGCTGACGCTCGAGGACTACCTCTACCCGACCGGCGGGGTGTGGAAGAAACCCAACCCCTGGCAACAGCACAAGTCAGTCGACATCAGGATCGACGACCTTGAATTCAACGACGTCGTGGCGATGTCTCACCATCAGGCTGACCCCTTGGCGCCCGTTGACGCCGAGGCGCAGCGCCTGGTGACAGCGTGCAAGTTTGCCAAGCGAGTCCGCGACGCGCTGGCGCACTTGCGACCACCAACGGTTGAAGACATCGAGGGGATGGTGCGCACGTTCGACGAGGTCCTGGCCGATTGAAGCGCAAATGGATGCCGGGGGCGATTGTGGCGTTGGTTGCACAGGTGGTTTGGCGGCAGCATCGGGCCCTGCGGCGTGAGCTCGAACGCGCCGGCCACGGCCGGCGCGCTTGCTTCCCCTCTGGCCATTGAGTTGGTTGCAGCGTTCCGATTCACCGATTTCTTCGTTGGCGGCGAGCGCCCTATTGTGTTGCGGGTTGACCATCCCGTGCCTGGCCTGCCGAGGTGGCTGCCTGCGGGCCCAACATCAACCTTCACGTCTCACATTGAATGAGTTTGCCGAGCCGGAGAAACCCACGCTGAGTCGGTCGCCAGTAGCCCACCCGAACGACTGCTTCACTGCGGCCAATATCGCAAGTCGGATGTCTTGTCCTTGGGACGCTGGGTACGGATGCGCTCGGCGCGCTCAAGCCAGTTGTTCAGCGCCGTCACCGTCAGGGCGTTGGGTGCTTGCTGGTCCGAGGGCTGCAGCCGCAAGGCCAGCTTGCGCTGCACCTCGCGCAACACGATGCCTAGGATCGTGCGCTGGCGCTTGAGCACCTTCTTCAGCCGCCTGAACTGCTTGGCGTGGGCGTAGCCCGCTGCGCGGCGGCGCAGGTCCTTGCCCTCCTTGACGAAGGTCTGCTTGAGCACCAGGCCCAGCCGCCTGGCCGCGCTCGCGACCTTGTGCCGGGCGATCTCCAGCAGCCCGCTGTCGGTGGGGTGGGCGATGGCCTTCTCCTGCACCGTGGTGTCCACGATCACCCGCTCTAGCTCTTGCCGCTTGACGGCCCCGCTGTGCACCGCCATCTCGATGGTGGCCTTCAGCAGCAGTTCCATGCCGTCTTCGCCGATGGCGCGACGGAAGCGTCCGATCTGCGTAGCGTCGCAAGGCAGCCGCGGCTCGAAGTACGCCATGCCGCAGAAGTGCTGCCAATACACGTTCTCGGCCCAGCGCAGAACCAGTTCCTCGTCGCTGAGGTTGAAGGTGTTCTTCAGATACAGCAAGCCGGCCATCAGCCGGATCGGCAGCCGCGGGCGGCCGGCGTTGCTCAGCCCGCCGCCGAACTCCACCGTCTCGGTATCGAACAGGCCGGCGACCGCCCCCGTCTTGGGTGGCCTGTCCTGGTGCGCGAACTTCACCGCCAGCGCCGCTTCGATCGCCGGCCACGGCAGCCGCGCGGCCAACGCCGCCAGCGGATGCCGCAGGTCGATCATCGAGTCCAGCCGGGCGCGGAAGAAGTCTTCGGTCATGGCAAGGGCCCAAGAACTCTCAGGAAATGCGCTCCATTGCAATGCTTCCTGGGAGATCGGGGTAGTCCGATTTACACCGTAAGTGGTTGTCGCACAAAGGGTTTTTGAGTTTTGCAGGGCCGACTCAATAGTCCTTCGGCCAATGGCTTACTGCTGCGTTGGCGCCCGTAGTTACCGGGAAGTAACTTTTTCTTGACCTCCCATGGATTACAGCTCAAAATTACCGAAAGGTAACTTCATTGACTGCCCACGTCTTCCATGGTTTCAAGATTCCCCCCCGGTAATTTGAACGGCACAGAAACCCCGATCCGCTCGTCAGTCGAACTGGGCGCCGTCGTCCGCGAACAGCGCAAGCACCTGGCCTTGACGCAGCTCGACCTGGCGGGCCTGGGCAACACGGGCAATCGCTTCATCGTCGACCTAGAGAGCGGCAAGCCCACGGTGCAGTTGCAGAAAGTGCTGGATCTGATCGACTTGCTGGGCCTGGAGTTGGTGTTGCGCACCAAGGCTTCATGGTTGGCGAATCCGTCATCGTGAGGGCCAAGTGATGCAGCCACGGTCGGATCGGCTGAACGTCTACTACGGCAACGATCTCGTCGGTACCGTCCACGACAGCGCGCCCTTGTCGTTCGAGTACGCGCCCGGCTGGCTAGCCGGTTCACAGCGATTCGCGTTGGCCGCCATCCCGTTGCAAGCCGGCTCACAGGCCACGCCTGAAGTCCAGGCCTTCTTCGAGAACCTGCTTCCCGAAGGCGAATTGCGGGACTACTTGGTAGTGCAGCGCAAGGCGTCCACGTTGTTCTCGCTGCTGCTCGAAGTAGCGGGGGACACCGCGGGTGCCTTCGTGCTGCTCAAGCCTGGACAGATGCCTGAGCCGCCGCGCTACGAGGCCACGACCTGGGAGGCTATCGCCAACCTCCTGACCAAGCGGTCGGCCTCGGCGATCGACATTAACGACCAGGGTGCGCGAATCTCCCTGGCCGGCGCCCAGGACAAGACCAGCATTGCCCTGTTTGACGACGGCGTGCCACGGCTGCCCAAAGGCACGTCGCCATCGACCCACATCCTCAAGCCCGACATCCGGCGCCTGGCCAAGGTATGGCATTCGGCCGCGAACGAAGCCATCGTGATGCGCGCCGCCGCGCTCGCCGGCCTGCCGACCGCGGAAGTCTTCTACGAACCGCATAGCCAAGCCTGCATCGTGCGCCGCTTCGACCGCCAGTTGCGCCCCGACGGCACACTGGCGCGGCTGGTGCAGTACGACCTGTGCCAACTGGCCGGCACGCAATCGGACCGCAAGTACGAGAAGGAAGGCGGCCCCGGCCTGGCCGCCTGCGCAGCACTGATTCGCCGCTACAGCGCGCAGCCGGCCGTCGACCTGCGCCACCTGGTGCGCTGGGTGTTCTTCAACCTCTACGTCGGCAACAACGACGGCCACGCCAAGAACCTCTCGATCTACAGCGTGCCTGGTCAGGGCGTGACGCTGACGCCCTTCTACGACCTGATGTGCACCCGGATGTACCCGGGGCTGTCGCCCGAGTTCGCTTTTGCCATCGGCGGAGAAGTGAGGCCCGGCGAGATGGCTGCCGAGAACCTCGCACGGATGGCGGAGGAGCTGAGCATGCAGCGTAGGTTCCTGGCGCAACAGGCGCGAGAGATGGCAGACCGCCTAGCGCCTGCGATGGCGCAGGCGGTGAACGAGATCGCTACGGCCTTGTCGCCATCGGCGCGCACGCTGGCTGAGCGGCTGGAACGATTCATCTCCTCGTCGACGAAGAAGCTCGCATCCCGCTTCACCGCGGCGCGTTGACACCGGAAGCTTCCGCGAGACCCTGTGGGCACCCCTCACTTCCTGGAGATTTGCCCATGCCGGATCTGCATGCCGTCCACGGCCGGATCGTCGATCTGCGCCGCCACGTCAACGTCCACCTCTCGCGTCGGCTGCCCTTCGTGCCGAGCGAGCGCTATGAACTCTGGCTGCACCTGAAGAGTGGCGGCGAGCGGCAGTTCACCATCCAGACCCGGACCATGCCGGCGCGTCGCGGGCACGAGGTCAGCCTGATCGTCACGGGCACGCAGCCGCCGCATGTCCTGGGGCTGGCCAACTGGTCGATCCTCGACGGCGCAAACTACATCCGCACCGATCCGCCGCCGCTGGTCAGGCCGAGGGATGCGTTGATCGTGCCAGGGCTGCTCATGGCGCTGACGGCCGAATGGCACGAGGCCGGGGCCCTGCTGTCGATTCCGGTCATCGTCGCCTACCTACTGGGTGCCATGCTTCTGCGCGCACGAGCCCGAGATCGCCGGGCCGCTCAGGTAGACATCGAAATCGATCGGGAGGCGAGCCGTACTGGCGGGCCACCGCAACAGTGCCTGCACTGACCCGCTTCGCACGGCATGCCGGACGAGGCGGCCCGGGCGTCGAGCAGGCTACCCCTGCCGGGCGAGGCGATTCCATGCATCATTCGACGCACAAACTGCGGCGATAGCTTGTCTGTGCGGCGAATTGCCCGTCTAATGTCCGCATGAATGGCGGAGAAAATCTCTACATCTGGCAGTCCAATGACTGGCCGCATTGGCGCTACGACCTGCCCGCCCTGGCCCAGGCTCTGGCCGACGTCAGCCGGGCCCAGGGCATGCTGCTCGGCCGCCTGGCCGGCGTTGGACTGGCGCTGCGTGACCAGACCAGCCTCACGGCGCTGACCGACGACGTACTCAAGACCAGCGAAATCGAGGGCGAGGTGCTGGACGCAGCCTCGGTCCGCTCGTCCATCGCCCGCCGGCTGGGCCTGGACATCGGCGCGCTGGCGCCGGTGGATCGGCACGTCGAAGGCGTGGTCGAGATGGTGCTGGATGCCACGTCGCGCCACAGCGAGCCCTTGACGGTCGAGCGACTGTTCGGCTGGCACGCGGCGCTGTTTCCGACCGGCTATTCCGGTCTGTCCCGGATCGCCGTCGGCCAATGGCGCAGCGATGCTGCTGGCCCGATGCAGGTCGTTTCCGGCCCGGTGGGCCGACGCAAGGTCCACTTCCAGGCACCGCCCGCCGATGCGCTGCCCGCCGAGATGGCGCGGTTCCTGGCCTGGGCCAACCGGAGTACGGCCGGGCATAGGGCCGAGCCCGCGCTCATCAAGGCGGGCTTGGCCCACCTGTGGTTCGTCACCCTGCACCCGTTCAACGATGGCAACGGCCGCATCGCGCGCGCCGTGAGTGACCTGTTCCTGGCACGCGCCGATGGCAGCGGGCAGCGCTTCTACAGCCTATCGGCGCAGATCCAGCGCGAACGCAAGGACTACTACGACATCCTCGAACGCACGCAGAAGGGCACACTCGACGTCACCGCCTGGCTGGCCTGGTTCCTCGGCACGCTGGGCCGGGCCCTCGCCAGCGCGCAGGCCACGCTCGACGGCGTGCTGGCTAAGGCGCGCTTCTGGCAGCGCTGGGCCGGCACGCCGATGAACGAGCGCCAGATCAAGTTGCTGAACCGATTGCTCGATGGCTTCGAGGGCAAGCTCACCAGCAGCAAGTGGGCGGCCATCGCCAAGTGTTCGGCGGATACGGCGTTGCGGGACATCACGCAGTTGCTGGCGGTGGGGGTACTGCGAAAGACGCCTGGAGGTGGGCGCAGTACGGGCTACGAACTGACAGATTATTGAATCGGTTGAAAGGGCACGAACCGTGGCGCTAACTGAAGGCTTGTATGACTTGCTGCTGACTGATCGCTTGCTGGCCGATTTGGACAGCGGCCGCGCCAACCTGACTGATTTCAGCAGCGATCGCCAGGAGCTTTTGATCGATGCACTGACGCGGCAACTGTCCAACGCGCTGGCGGACAGCGATGAGGCGGACGCGGCCTTGCGTCAGGTCGAGATCATCAATTCGCTGCTCGCCCTGCTGCGCCAAAGGCTTCAGTCCTCCAGGCCTGGCTCGACGGGTACCGTTGACCTCATTGCGATGCCGCCGCAGGTTCTGCAATCCATTCGGCGCGATCGCCAGTTTTTCGATGCGCCGGAGTTGGGCCTGGCTGCACCCTGGTTGTTCACCGCGGGAAAAGGATCGCCATCGCTGTTGCAGGAGATCCGCAAGGAACTGGCATCGGCAGACCAGGTGGACATCCTCGTCAGCTTCATCACGGTGTCTGGAGTTCGCAAGTTGCAGGACGTGCTGCAGCAGATCACCGCACGCGGCGGCGACGGTGGGGCGACCACCCGGCTACGCATCCTGACGACCACCTACACCGGAGCGACCGAGGCACGCGCTCTGGACGAACTGGCCCGGCTGCCCGGATGCGAAGTACGCGTGTCGCTCGATGGTCGGCGCACGCGCCTGCACGCCAAAGCCTGGCTTTTCCATCGGCGCACCGGCTTCGGCTCAGCCTATGTCGGCAGTGCCAACCTGTCTGGCGCTGCACTTACTGGTGGTCTCGAATGGACGGTAAAGCTGACCCAGCGTGCGCAGCAGGCTCTGTTCGATCGAGCAGCCGCTCACTTCGAGACGCTTTGGGCAGACAGCGAGTTCCAGCACTACGACCCCGACGACGCGGACCATCGCCGGGCACTGGCCGAGGCCCTGGGTAGGGAATCGTTTGGTGGCGAAGGGCCGATGGCGTTGTCTTTCTTCGATCTACAGCCGAAGACTTACCAGCAGGACATGCTGGAGCAGTTGGCGGTGGAGCGGACTCATGGACGACGGCGTAATCTGGTCGTTGCCGCCACCGGCACCGGCAAGACCGTTGTCGCGGCTTTCGACTACCGCCGAACCTGCGCTGAAGAAGGCGGACGACCGAGGTTGCTGTTCGTGGCTCACCGCGAGGAAATCCTGCGCCAGGCCCTGCGGACCTACCGCGAAGTCTTGCGCGACCCCGATTTCGGCGAGTTGCTGACGGGGGGCTCGGAGCCGGAACGGCATAACCATCTGTTCGCCACGATCGACAGCATCGCCAGCCGCAATCTACTGGGCCGGTTCGGTTCCAATCACTGGCACACCGTGGTCATCGACGAGTGCCACCGGATGGCTGCGAATCGCTTCGATGCCTTCGCTACTCAGGTGCAGCCGAGCGTCTTGCTGGGCCTGACTGCGACGCCCGAGCGCAGCGATGGCCAACCGATCGCGTCGTATTTCGACATGCGGCCCGATGGCACACCTGCTGTGGAACTGCGGCTGTGGCATGCTCTGGACCTGCAGTTGCTGGCACCGTTCGAGTACTACGCGTGCGACGACGCAACCGATTTCTCCGCCGTCCCGTGGGATCGACCGGGCGAACGCGATGCCATCGATCAACTGGTCACCGGAAACCACATCCGAGCACGGCTGGTGGTCAACGAGTGGCGGCGGCTCGCATCGGATGCTCGCCGCAGCCATGCCTTGGTGTTCTGTGTATCCGTGGCCCATGCCCAGTTCATGGCAGATTGGCTGAATCGCGCGGGGCTGCCGGCCGCTTGCGTCGTTGGCGACACGCCGACAGAAGAGCGACGGCGCGCACCCCAACGACTGGCCAGCGGCGAGCTATGCGCCCTGGTCACGGTCGACCTCTACAACGAAGGCGTTGACCTGCCTGCCGTGGACACCTTGCTGCTGCTTCGGCCCACCCAAAGCCCGGTGCTGTTCCAGCAGCAGATCGGTCGTGGGTTGCGACTGGCGCCGGGCAAGGAGAGCTGCCTTGTGCTGGATTTCGTGGGTCAGCACCGCGCTGACTTCCGCTTCGACCGGCTGCTGTCCAACCTGACCGGTCTTTCACGCCCCGACTTGTTGTCAGGTGTCGAGCACGGTTTCGGGAGCCTCCCGGCGGGTTGCCACATCCACTTGCAGCGCCAAACCCGCGAACAGGTGCTGCAGGGACTGCGGGCACTCACGACCCAAAACTGGAGACGGATGAAGACCGAATTGCAGGCCTACGCGGCCCTGCGAGGTCGCACGGCGGTCAGCCTGGCCGGCTTTCTCCATGACCAGACTCTGGAACTCGATGACGTTTATCGCGCGTCGACCGGATCTGCCAAAAGCGGTTGGACCAACCTGAAACGCGAGGCGGGTTTGCTGGTCGCCGACCTAGGCCCCGAGCAAGAGTATTTCAGCCGGCGCTTTGCCAATCTGCTGCACGTGAATGACGCGGCACGCCTGGATGCCATGGAAGCTGTTGCGCTGAGCCTACCCGCTGCACGGCAGATAGCCACCGAAGCAGGGATCACGGTGCAGATGCTGGCCTACCAAATCGATGGAAGGCATGAGCAGAAAGGCAGTGCCAGTACATTTGTCGAGCGCCTGCATGCCCAGCCCGGCATTGCCGACGAATTGCGGGAACTGACGGCTTTGCTGCAGCTTCGGTTGACCCTGCCCGCGACGCCTTTGCCTGGTCTTGAGGACACGCCGCTCATCCTACACGCAGGGTATGGCATTCGCGAGGTTTTGACAGCGGTGGGTTGGCTGACGGCCGAGCGCCGCACGCCTTTCCAGGCCGGTGTGCTGGCATTGCCTGCTCGAAGAACCGAACTGCTCTTCGTCACGCTGGACAAGAGCGAGGGCTACCACGACCGCATCGCGTACCACGACTACGCGATCAGTGCCGAGCGCTTTCACTGGGAAACCCAAAACAGCGCTGGGCCAGATACCGCTGCAGGCCGGCGTTATCTTCATGGGGCCCAAGAGGGCTGGCAATTTCAACTCTTTGTTCGTGCTCGCAAGGGCGACGTCTACCGAGCGTGCGGGCCCGTCGTGCTAGAGACGGCAGAAGGCGATCGCCCAATGACCATCACTTGGCAACTTGACCGGCCATTGTCCGCTGCACTGTTTCGTGAGTTCAGTGTGCTGCGCGGCGTGTAGTCGCTCAGCGTCGCTGCCTCGACCGTGCCGCGCAGCAAGCGCCCGTTTGATCGAGCAAACCGACTGATAGACTTCCCCCGATCATGCGCACGCCACCTGCCCACCGTGTCATGCCATCCCCCACCAGCCCACGCATCCTGTGGGGTAAATCGTGGGGGAAATTCGGGGCGAGACCTCAAAATCCCATGTAGATCAATCCCTTGCAGCGTATCTCACGCTTCAGGTGCAGAACATCGAGTAGCACCAAAGGCTACATTATCGATAGCTTCCAGCGCTTGCTGCATAAGCGCTGGCGGCCTATTTAACCAATAACTTCAGCGCCCGAGCAGGCCCGCCGCCACGGCCGTGCCTTGCAGGCTGCGGGCGAACTGGGCGTAGCCCCTGGCGTTGGCATGCACGGTATCGGAGCGCAGATCTTCCCGCGCCAGCACCTCGCCCCAGCCTTCGCGTTGCAGCGGAATCTTCAGCTGGCGGGCCACGTCGGCGTACAGCGTGTGGTCGGTCATCTGGCCCAGGGCGGCCAGCACGGTGGCGCGCGGCACTGCGACCAGCAGCACCTGCGCGCCGGCCTGCAACGCCTGCCGGCAGATCGCCTCGACGTTGGCGCGCGTCTCGGCCTCGGGCAACTGGCGCAGGAAGTCGTTGCCGCCGATGCTGGCGATGACGAGCTGCGGCCGGTGCTCGGCCAGCAGCGCGGGCAGCCGGGCCAGCGCCTGGGCGGAGGTGTCGCCGGGCACGCCGGCATTGACGACGTTCCAGCCCGTCAGCTCCGCCAGCACGACGGGGTAGGCCGCCTGCGGCGGAGCGCCGGTGCCGTGGGTGAGCGAGTCGCCCAGCGCCAGCACGGTGGCGCCTGCGGGCACGGGCTGCGCGGCGGTCTTGCGCCGCTCGCAGCCGGCCAATGCCAACGCGACGAGCAAGCCGGCCGCGAATTGGCGGCGCGTCGGCAAATTCACGCAGCGACGGCGCGGCGACCGAGGCGCGCCGGCGAGGTGTATTCGCGCCGGTAGATCTCGAACGGCATGCTGTCGGCCGCCTCGATGCGCTTCTGCTCGGCCACGGACTCGACCGCCATGCGGTCGAAGCGCGCCTTCAGGTCAGCGCCGTAGGGCAGGGCCAGCAGCGCCGCGCGGGTGCTGCGCGAGCGCTCGCGCGCGAAGCCGATGAAGCTGTCGCCATGCTCGCGCTGGAGGGTCTGCAGCACGCGGGCGGAGGGCAGCGTGTCGGGCGCATTCAGCGCGGCCTGGGCGCGGGCCAGCGCCTCGGCGTAGCCGCTGCCGCCGTGCACAGCGTCCAGCGCGGCGGCGATGGGGGCCAGCTCGGCGACCAGCCCGGCGGCCCAGTCGGCCAGCGGCACGCCACGGCCGGCGCGTTGCAGCAGCAGTCCGGGCTCGCGGCCGCGCGCAGCGGTCAGGTGCTGGTTGGCCTTGAGCGCGGCGATCTCGGCCGGCGTGTCGGGCGGGCTGTCGCTCAGCAGGCAGTGCAGCAGGAACAGGTCGAGAAAGCGGGCCGTGTGGGCGTCGATGCCGATGGTCTCGAACGGGTCCAGGTCCATCAGGCGCACTTCGACGTATTCGACGCCGCGCTCGCGCAGCGCGTGCAGCGGGCGCTCGCCGGGGAAGATCACGCGCTTGGGGCGGATGGTGCCGTAGAACTCGTTCTCGATCTGCAGCAGCGTGGTGGCGAGCTGGTTGTAGTCGCCGCCAGGGTTCTGGATGCCGATGGCCTCGTAGGCGGGGTAGGGCCGGGTCAACGCCTCCTCCAGCGAGGCGGCGTAGCCCTCCAGGCCGTTGTAGCTGACGGCGAGCGACGCCTGCGCGTCGCTCTGGTAGCCCAGCCGCCCCATGCGCAGCGAGGTGGCGTGGGGGAGGTACATGGTGCGCTCGCCCAGCGGCTGCAATTCATGGTCGCGCCCGGCGACGAAGCTGGAGCACACGGCCGGCGAGGCGCCGAACAGGTACAGCAGCACCACCGCGTTGCGGCGGAAGTTGCGGATCAGGCCGAAGTACGCGTCGCTGCCCACACCCGGCAGCGACCAGTTGTAGTGGATGCCCGAGATGGTCTGCATGCGCCGCCCATAGCGGTGCCCCAGGCCCATGCGGTAGACGCTCTTGGCGCGGCCGACGTTGCTGCCGCCGTAGCGGCCGAGCGGAATGGTTTCGTCGGTGGGCAGGCCGCAGGGCATGCTGGAGGCCCACAGCATCTCCTCGCCCAGCGCGGCCAGTTCGTGGCAGACGACCTGGTGGACCTCGGTCAGCTCGGCCAGCGCGGCCTCCACGCTGGCGTGCACGCCGGTCACCAGCTCCACCTGCGACTCGCTGAAGTCGGTGGTGATGTGCGGGTGCGTCAGCGGCGAGCCCAGCGCGGCCGGATGCGGCGTCAGGGCGAGCTGGCCGTCGGGCCCGGCGCGCAGGCTTTCCTTCTCGATGCCGCGGCGGATGCCTTGCAGGCGCTCCGGCGTCAGCGCGGCCAGCCGGTCCTTCAGCGTGTGCATGGGTGTCTTCTCAGGTCGGGTGCGCGACCCTATCACAGCCGCGAATTCCCCGCGCTCAGCGGGCCGCCAGCGCCTGCGTTACCTCGTTGTCGGCCTGCGCGGCACCGCTCTGCGGCACGCTCTGGCCGGCGCCGTCGGTCACCTGGGCCAGCGCCGCCAGCAGGCGCTCGGGCGTATCGGGCGCCAGGCCCAGGTGCAGGCCGCGCGTGAGGGTGATGTGGGCGGCCTCGTAGGTGCCGGCGCCGGCGCAGAGGATGGCGCGGGTGGGCGCCTGCTCGCTGGCCAGCACCAGCATGGCGGGCACCACGGCCTCGGGCTTCAGCGCGGCCAGCACCTCGGGCGGCATCACGCCCTCGGTCATGCGCGTGGCGGCGGTGGGCGCCAGCGCGTTGACGTGGATGCCATGCCTGGCGCCTTCGATGGCCAGCGTCTGCATCAGCCCCACCAGGGCCAGCTTGGCGGCGCCGTAGTTGGCCTGGCCGAAGTTGCCGTAGAGGCCGGTGGACGAGGTGGTCACCACCACGCGCCCGTATTTCTGCGCCACCATGTGCGGCCAGGCGGCCTTGGCGAGGTGCACGGCGCCCATCAGGTGCACGTCCAGCACCAGGCGGAAGTCGGCCAGCTCCATCTTGGCGAAGCTCTTGTCGCGCAGGATGCCGGCGTTGTTGACCACCACGTCCACCCGGCCCCATTGGTCCACCGCCTGCTGCACCATGGCCTGCACGGCGGCGAAGTCGGTCACCGAGGCGCCGTTGGCGACGGCCTCGCCGCCCTTCGCCTTGATCTCGTCCACCACCTGCTGCGCCGCGCTGGCCGAGCCGCCGCTGCCGTCCACCGCGCCGCCCAGGTCGTTGACGACCACCTTGGCACCGCGCTCGGCCAGCGCCAGCGCGTGCAGGCGGCCCAGGCCGCCGCCAGCGCCGGTGACGATGGCCACGCGGCCGGTGAAATCGATCCTGTCCATGTGATCCTCTCTCATCTCTGTGGCGATCTTGAAAGCCCTGCACTGTAAGCCACAATGCTCGCCATGGAACTGAACCATCAGGTCGTCGACACCCCGCCGCGCGACGCCGCCAGCGTGGTCATGCTGCGCGACGGCGCGCAGGGGCTGGAGGTGCTGCTGATGCGCCGCCACGCCGATTCGGCCGTGCTGGGCGGCGCCTACGTGTTCCCCGGCGGCAAGGTCGATGCGGCCGACGGCGCGCCCGATCTGCTGGCGCGGCTCGACCGCCCGCCCGCCGAGCTGCACGCGCGCCTGGGCGAGCCGGCGCTGTCGCCCGCGCAGGCGGCGGCGCTGTACGTGGCCGCCGCGCGCGAGGCGGCGGAGGAATCCGGCCTGCTGTTTCTGCAACGCGGCGCGCAGGAAGTCGCCAGCCACAGCGCCGCCACCTGCACCCGTCTGCGCGCCGGCGAGTCGCTGCACGCGCTGCTGGCCGAGCACGGCGCGCTGTTCGACACCGACGCGCTGGCGCCCTGGTCGCGCTGGATCACGCCGCGCCGGCCGGCGGTGATGAACAAGCGCTTCGACACCCGCTTCTTCCTGGCCGCCGCGCCGCCGGCGCAGGAGGCGCGGGTGGACGACTTCGAGGTGACCGACGCCCGCTGGCTCACGCCGCGCGAGGCGCTGCGCCAGTACCGCGCGCACGCCATCGACATGGCGCCGCCGCAGATCGTCAGCCTGCTGCACCTGATGCAGTACGCCGGCGTGGCGCAGGCCATGGCCGACGCGCGCTCGCGCCGCCCGCCGCTGATCCAGCCCGAGCCGGTGGAAACCGCGGAGACGCGCGTGCTGTGCTACCCCGGCGACCCCGCGCACCCGGTGCCGGCGCGCGCCCTGCCCGAGCCCGTGCCCACGCGCGTGGTCTGGCGCGGCAAGCGCTTCGAGCCGCCCCAGGGCTTTGGCGCCTTCCTCGACTGAACATTCAAATTTGATAGCTGCCAGCGCTTGCTGGACGGGCGCTGGCGATCGATTTGGCTTAAAAACCTCAAGCCGCGAGCCGTTTCGGCAGCGCAACGACGGCCGGTCGCGGCGGGCTATGAAGCCGAATCGGCCTCCAGCGCCCGCCCACCGGGCGCTGGCAGCTCCTGAATCCGTAGCACCCAGGCGCCGATGGCGTCGGCGTCGTTCACCGCGCGCAGGGCGTCGAAGGCCCGCTGCGCCTCGGGGTAGGCCAGGCGCAGGTAGTTCAGCCACTGCTTCAGCCGGCCGGCGCGGTGACGGCGCTCGACGCGCGAACACACGTCGGCCCAGAAGTCGGCCAGCAGCGGCACCAGGCGAGCCCAGGGCGCGGCAAGCAGCGCATGGTCCGCGGCGGGATCGCCATCACCAGCGTCCCCGCCTCGCCTGATCGCCAGCGCCAGCCCTGGCCGGCGCACCATGCCCCGGCCCAGCATCAGCGCGTCGCAGCCGGTGACGGCGCGGCAGCGCGCCGCGTCCTCGGCGGTCCAGATGTCGCCGTTGGCGATCACCGGCAGACGCACGTGCCCGCGCACCTCGGCGACGTGCTCCCAGTACGCCGGCGGCCGGTAGCCGTGCGCCTTGGTGCGCGCGTGCACCGCCAGCTCGGCGGCGCCGCCGGCCTCGATGGCCTGCGCGCAGTCCAGCATGCGCGCGTGGTCGTCGTAGCCCAGGCGCATCTTGGCCGACACCGGCACCGCGCGCGGCACGGCGCGGCGCACGGCGGCGACGATGCGGTGAATCAGCTCGGGCTCGTCCAGCAGCACGGCGCCGCCGCGGTGGCGGTTCACCGTCTTGGCCGGGCAGCCGAAGTTCAGGTCGATGCCGGCCGGCGCCAGCTCGGCCAGGCGGGCGGCGTTTTCGGCCAGGCACGCCGGGTCGGAGCCCAGCAATTGCGGGCGCACCGGCACGCCGGCGCGCGTGCGGCTGCCGTGCAGCAGCTCGGGCACCACGCGCGTGAAGCTGCGCGGCGGCAGCAGCTGGTCGGTGACGCGGATGAACTCCGACACGCAGCGGTCCACGCCGCCCACGCGGGTGAGGATGTCGCGCAGGCCGTGGTCGAGCAGCCCCTCCATCGGCGCCAGGATGAGATCAGCGCGCAAGTCGGTCACTTCTCATGATCAAAAAAACAACACTGATGTACCATGCCGCGTTGCGCCTTTCGGGGCAGGCGACAGGCCCCACGGAGTTCAGCGATGACCTTTTCCATTTCCCGCGCCGCGCTGGCGCTGCTGTGCGCTTGGCAACTCGGCGCCACCGCCGCGCTCGCGCAAGGCGCCGATGCCGGCGACCAGCGCGACGGCACCATCAAGACCGTGCAGGGCGACGTGACGGTGGTGCGCGGCGACGCGCGCGCGGCCGCCATTGTCGGTGGTCCGCTGCGCGCCACCGACCGCATCCAGACCGGCGCCGACAGCGCCGTCGCCATCGTGCTGAAGGACGGCAGCGTGCTGTCGGTCGGCCCGGGGAGCGTGGTGGACCTGAGCGACTTCAGCTTCGACACCACCACGCAGGAGGGCGGCATGCTGGTCAACGTGCTGCGCGGCACCGTGCGCCTGGCCACGGGGCTGATCGCCAAGCTCAAGCCCGAGCAGGTCAAGGTCACCACGCCCACCACCGTGATCGGCGTGCGCGGCACCGATTTCATCGTCGAGGAAAACCCGTGAAAGCCGCTGTCCTGCTGGCCGTGGCCGCCGCGCTGGCCGCCGGCTGCGCGCCCGCCACGCGGGTGGTGCTGCTGCCGCAGGAGGGCGGCGGCACCGGCGCGGTCGAGGTCGCGGCCGGGCCCGGCAAGGCCGTGCTGTCCAGGCCCTACGAGTCGGCCGGGGTGTACAACCGCTCGCTGGACGTGGAGCAGCTCGACCCCGAGGCCGTGCGCCAGCGCTACGCCCAGCTGCTGTCCGTGCAGCCGCGCCCGCCCGAGCGCTTCACGCTGTACTTCCTGCCCGGCACCTCCAGCCTGACGCCGGAATCCAGCGCCGAGCTGGCCGACGTGCTCTCGCGCGCCACCCAGCGGCCGGGCGGAGAGATCGTCGTCACCGGCCACACCGACCGCGTCGGCACCCTGGAGTCGAACGACGCGCTGTCGCTGCAACGCGCGCAGGCGGTGCGCGCGCTGATCGTCGGCCAGGGCTTCAATCCGCTGCGCGTCTACGCCGCCGGCCGGGGCGAGCGCGAGCCCGTCGCCCCCACGGCCGACGAAGTGGACGAGCCCAGGAACCGCCGCGTCGAGATCCTGGTGCGCTAGTGTTCCGCCCAGGGACGCTGGCCGGCTTCGTCCTCGCGGCCCTGCTTCCTGCCGCCCCGGCACTCGCGCAGCCGGCCGACGGCATGGCGCGGCGCACCCAGGCCTGCACGTTCTGCCACGGCGAGCAGGGCCGCGCCGGCCCCGACGGCTACTACCCCCGCCTGGCCGGCAAGCCCGCCGGCTACCTCTACAACCAGCTGCGCAACTTCCGCGACGGCCGGCGCCACTACGGCCTGATGACCCGCATGGTGGACCCGCTCTCCGACGCCTACCTGATGGAGATCGCGCAGTACTTCGCCGCGCTCCAGGTGCCCTACCCGCCGCCCGCGCCCCAAGCCAGCCCGCCGCCCGCGGCCGTGCAGGCGCGCGGGCGCGAACTGGCGCTGCACGGCGACGCCGCCGCGCGCCTGCCCGCCTGCGCCCAGTGCCACGGCCCCCGGCTGACCGGCGCCCTGCCCGACGTGCCCGGCCTGCTCGGCCTGCCGCGCGACTACCTGACGGCGCAGCTCGGCGGCTGGCGCACCGGCCAGCGCCGCGCCCACGCGCCCGACTGCATGGCCGGCGTGGCGCGGCGCCTGAACGACCGCGACGCCTATGCCGTGGTCGCCTGGCTGGCCCTGCAGCCCGTGCCGGCCGACCCGCACCCCGCGCCGCAACGCACCGAGCTGCCCGAGCTGCCCTGCGGCGCCGCGCCCGGAGCCCGCCAGTGAGCCGCGCGCGCCGGGTGCTGCGCGGACTGCTGGCCACCGCCGTGCTGGCCGGCCTCGCCGCCGCCGGCCTGGTCTGGCACCTGAACTACAACGACGGCATCGACACCGAACGCGACCACACCGTGGCCGGCGACCCCGCCATGCTGCTGGCGCGCGGCGCCTACCTGGCGCGCGCCGGCAACTGCCTGGGCTGCCACACCGCGCGCGGCGGCGCGCCCGGCGCGGGCGGGCTGCCCATCGCCACGCCCTTCGGCACGCTCTACACCAGCAATCTCACGCCCGACGACGAGACCGGCCTGGGCCGCTGGAGCGCCGGCGCCTTCTGGCGCGCGCTGCACCGCGGCCGCGCCGCCGACGGGCGGCTGCTGATCCCAGCCTTCCCCTACACCCACACCACGCTGATGACGCGCGCCGACGCCGACGCGCTGTTCACCTACTTCCACGGCCTGCCGCCCGTGCGCGCCCGCCCGCCGGCGCACGCGCTGCGCTGGCCCTACGGCACGCAGGCCGCGCTGGCCGTGTGGCGCGCGCTGTACTTCCGCCCCGGCGAATTCCGGCCCGACCCGGCCCGGCCGCCCGAATGGAACCAGGGCGCCTACCTGGTGCGCGCCGTGGCGCACTGCTCGGCCTGCCACGCCCCGCGCGACCGCCTGGGCGGCGCCGACTGGGCCAGCCTGGCCGGCGGCGCAATGGACGCGCAGGGCTGGTACGCGCCCTCGCTGCTGAACCCGCGCGAGGCCGGCGTGGCCGACTGGCCGGCGGCCGAGATCGCCCGCCTGCTGCGCACCGGCCAGGCCGACGCCGGCAGCGCCTCCGGCCCGATGGCCGAGGTGGTGCTGCACGGCACCCAGCACCTGGACGACGCCGACCTGCACGCCATCGCCGCCCACCTGAAGGCGCTGCCCGGCGCCACGGCCGGCGCGGCGCCGGCGCCGGCCGCCACGCCAGCCCGGCGGACGGCCGTCGGCGAGCGGATCTACGACCAGCACTGCGCCGACTGCCACGGCGCCCAGGGCGAGGGCCTGGCCGGCGCCTTCCCGCCGCTGGCGGGCAACCGCGCCGTCACCCTGCCGCGCGCCGAGAACCTGCTGCAAACCGTGCTGTTCGGCGGCTACGGCGCCGCCACCGCCGGCCACCCCCTGCCCCACGGCATGCCGCCGTTCGCGCTGACGCTGACCGACGCCGAGGTCGCCGCCGTGCTCAGCCACATCCGCACCAGCTGGGGCAACCGGGCGCCCGAGGTGTCGCCACTGGACGTGCTCGGCATGCGCACGATGAAATGACCCTCAGGCGCTGGCCCGGAAGATGTAACCAGAGTCGTTACTTCCAGGCACGGCCGACCTATACTTTCCGGTCTCAGCGAAAAAAATCGCGGTGCAGCCCACGGTCCCGCGCGCATTTGACAGGGAAGGAACCCACCATGGCACTGAACTGGTTCTCGCCGCGCCCAGGCACGCGGCGAAACCCCACCTTCCCGGCCGCCGAGCCGGGCAAGCCCAACGGCCACGCCCTGGCCGACCATGGCCTGGCGGCCGATACCTCCAACGTGGCCTGGCCCGACATGGTGCGCCAGCTCGGGCAGGAAGTGGCCATGTCGCTCAACGCCGCCGCCGAGCAGCTGGAGCGCCTGAACCGGCTGGAGCCCAGCCTGGTGCGCAGCCTGATCCCCGTCAGCGAATCGGTCGAGCGCGCGCGCCAGGCCGGCATGGCCGCGCAGCACGTGCTGCGCCTGTGCGAAGACCCGCCGCCGCAGCAGCGCGAGCTGCTGAACCTGGCCGACGTGGCGCGCGCCGCGCTCACCGCGCGCGGCGACTGGTTCACGCGCCGCCAGGTCAGCGTGCGCCGGGGGCTGGCGCAGACCCGCGTGTACGCCGACCCCAGCATGCTCTACATGCTGGTGGACGAGCTGCTGATGTGGGCCGGCGCGCTGTCCTCCGACATCGCCGTCAGCGTGGACAAGTCGGCCCGCACCGGCCGCCCGCGCCTGCGCGTGGCCGCGTGGTGCGTGCCCACCGCCGTGCCCGACACCGTGTGGCGCAGCATGCGCTGGGTGCTGTGGCACCAGCTCGCGCGCACCGTGGGCGCGGTGGCGCAACTGGCCATGCGCGAGGACCACGTGCGCGTCACCCTCAGCCTGCCGCCGGTGACCGAGGAGCAGCTCGCCACCGGCATCGAGGAAAGCGTCGGCCCCTCCAGCGTGTCGGCCGTCATCCAGGGCTGCCGCGTGCTGATCGTCTCGGACAGCGCGCAGCGGCGCGCGCAGTGCCTGCAGGCGCTGGCCGGCTACGGCCTGATCCTGGACAGCGCCGAGGACATGGCCCAGGCCGAGCGCCTGGCCGCGCAGCACCTGCCCGACGCCGTGGTGTACGACCAGGGCGCCAACGCCAGCCAGATCGAACGCCTGCGCGACAGCCTGCTGCAAAAGGCCGGCACCCCGGCGGCCTTCATCGAGATCCACGACGACGCCGGCGCCTCCGAGTTCCAGGCCTCCACCGTCGGCACCATCTCCACCGGCTACGTGGCCGCCAAGTCGCTCAACCAGGCGCTCGGCCCGGCGCTGGTGTTCGAGCTGTGCAAAGTGATGTGACCGCCCCCAGGCTCCACGCGCCGCGCGCTGTTGCGCCACCCCCCTCGAGGGGGCGCAGCCACTGGCCGGGGAAACCCCGGCCACGGCTGCCGCTGGCATGGCTTGCTCCGCAGCCATCGGGCTCCTGGGGCTCGATACGCTGACAGAAAGGGCAATGTGGTGAAAACTATTGTTTTGATAGCTGCCAGCGCTTGCCCCGCCTGCGCCAACGGCACTTTTCGCTTGAAGCCGTGAGCCACTACCTGCCCCGTCTCGGCCTCGCCCTGCGGGCGCTGCTGCGCGCGCGCCGCACCGCCGCGCTGGCCACGCGCGACGCCGCCGGCGGCACGCCCTTCGCGTCGATGGTGCCGTTCGCCATCGACACCGCCGCGCGCCGCATCGTGCTGCACGTCAGCGGCCTGGCGGCGCACACCGGCAACATGGCGGCCGACCCGCACGTGGCGCTGCTGGTGGCCGCGGCCGAGCAGGACGGCGCCCCGGTGCACGACCTGCCCCGCGTCACGCTGGAGGCGCTGGCCACCACGCCCGAGCCCGGCTCCGACGCCTGGACCAGCGCCCGCGCCGCCTACCTGGCGCGCTTTCCCGAGGCCGAGCCGATGACCGCGCTGGCCGACTTCCGCTTCGTCACCCTGGCGCTCACCGGCGCGCGCCAGGTGGCCGGCTTCGGCAGCGCCCGCAGCGTGAGCGCCGACGAGCTGGCGGTGCTGATCGAAGCAGACTGACAATGTGCCTGCCGCTACGCCATCGATAGCTGCCAGCGCTTGCCAGACGGGCGCTGGAAGCCTATTTCATTCAGATTTCCAGGTGGCGTACGAAGACGCCCACCTGCTGGCCCTCGTCAAGCCCGCCGGCCTGCTGGCCGTGCCCGGGCGCGGCGAGGACAAGGCCGACTGCCTCAGCCGCCGCGCCCAGGCGCGCTGGCCCGACGCGCGGGTGGTGCACCGGCTCGACCAGGCCACCAGCGGCCTGATGCTGCTGGCGCGCGGCGCCGAGATGCAGCGCCGCCTGTCCGCCGCCTTCGCCGAGCGCCGCGTGCGCAAGCGCTACGAGGCGCTGGTGCACGGCCGGCCCGATGCGCCCGCCGATGGAGACGGCTGGGCCGAGATCGACCTGCCGCTGCTCATCGACTGGCCCAACCGCCCGCGCAGCAAGGTGGATCTGGCCCTGGGCAAGCCCAGCCGCACGCGCTGGCGGCCGCTGGAGCGTGACGAAGGCACCACGCGCCTGGCGCTGGAGCCCGTCACCGGCCGCTCGCACCAGTTGCGCGTGCACCTGCACGCCATCGGCCACCCCATCGTCGGCGACGCGCTGTACGGCACGCCCGACGGCGCGCCGCGCCTGATGCTGCACGCCACCGCGCTGCGGCTGGCGCACCCGGCCACCGGCGAGGCGCTGGCGCTGCAAAGCGCGGCGCCGTTCTGAACAGCGCGCGCCGGCGGTGCCGGCCCGCGAGGCCGCGAACGTATCCGCCACGCCCACGAGCCCCCGTCCTACGCGGCCGGCCCGGCGGCGCGCCTAAATTGGCGTCAACGTCGATACGACGTATTTCAGACAGAGGATCCCCTTATGAACAAGCTCCAACTCCGCACGCAACTCCGCACCATCGGCCTGGCCGTCGCCGTCGGCCTGGGCGGCATCGCCCTGGTGGGCTGCACCACCACGCCGGCCGGCTCCGAGGCCTCCGGCCCCTCGGCCCGCGCCGCCATGGACCGCAGCGTCGATTCGACGCTGGCGCGCCTGTACACCACGGTGCCCGGCTCGCGCGAGCTGGTGCAGCGCTCGGCCGGCGTGCTGGTGTTCCCGTCGGTGGTGGGCGGCTCCTTCGTGGTCGGCGCCGACTACGGCCGCGGCGCGCTGCGCGAAGGCGGGCGCACCACCGGCTACTACAGCACCACGGCCGGCTCCATCGGCTTCCAGGCCGGCGGGCAGTCGAAGGCGGTGGTCTACGTCTTCAACACCCGCGAGGCGCTGGACAAGTTCAAGGCCAGCAAGGGCTGGACGGCCGGCGCCGACGCGACCGTGGCGGTGGGCACGGTGGGCGCCAACGGCGCCATCGACACCCAGACCGCGCAGCAGCCGGTGGCCAGCTTCATCCTGACCAACGTGGGCCTGGAGGCCGGCGCGGCGGTGGGCGCGGCCAAGGTGTCGCCCATCTCCCTCTGATCCGCCGCGCCCGGGCGGCACAGCGGCGCCGCGCCCGCAGGGGCGCGGCGTTTTCCCGCCCCGAGGCATGCGGTAGATTGCGGGGATGAACACCGCCGCCCCCCGCCACCTCTTCATCCTCACCGGTGCCTCGCGCGGCATGGGCCACGCGATGGCCGAGCAGCTGCTGGCGCCCGGCCACACGCTGATCACCCTCTCGCGCCGCATCCAGGGCGACCTGGCGCCGCGCGCGCTGGCCGCCGGGGCCGAGCTGATCCAGTGGTCGGCCGACCTGGCCGACGCCGAGGCCGCCAGCGCCCACCTGCGCGGCTGGCTGGCCGAAACGCCGGCCGAGCGCTACGCCAGCGCCACGCTGATCAACAACGCCGGGGTGATCCCGCCCATCGTGCCGCTGCGCGACGCCCAGGCGCCCGAGCTGGCCCAGGCGCTGGACGTGGGCCTGGCGGCGCCGATGCTGCTGACCGCCGCCTTCCTGGGCGCCACGCGCGGCTGGGCGGGCGCGCGCAAGGTGCTGAACATCTCCTCGGGCCTGGGCCGGCGCGCCATGGCCTCGCAGGCCGCGTACTGCGCCGCCAAGGCCGGCATGGACCACTTCACGCGCTGCGTGGCGCTGGAAGAAGCGCAGGCGCCCAACGGTGCCCGGGTGTGCTCGCTGGCGCCGGGCGTGATCGACACCGACATGCAGGTGCAATTGCGCGGCGCCGACGCGGCGGCCTTCCCCGACCGGGCGAACTTCGAGGCGCTCAAGGCCAAGGGCCAGCTCACCTCGCCCGACGAGGCCGCGCGCCGCGTGCTGGCCTGGCTGGCGCGGCCCGGCTTCGGCGCCGAGCCGGTGGCGGACGTGCGCGACGCCGGCTGATACTACGCTTTTAATAGCTGCCAGCGCTTGCCAGTCAAGCGCTGGAGGCCGATTTGGCTCTCAATAAACCTTGGGCACGATCATGCTGTCGGGCACCGGGTGGCGCTCGTAGTCCTCGTGCCGCTCACGCGCCGGCAGCATGATGCCGGGGCGGCCGGTCTCCACGTAGGGCAGCTGCGACAGCAGGTGCGCGATGCAGTTCAGCCGCGCGGTCTTCTTGTCGTCGGCCGGCACCACCCACCAGGGCGCCTCGGGGATGTGGGTGCGCTCCAGCATCTCCTCCTTGGCGCGCGTGTAGCCCTCCCAGCGGCGGCGGCTCTCCAGGTCCATGGGGCTGAGCTTCCACTGCTTGAGCGGGTCATGGATGCGGCCCAGGAAGCGCACCTCCTGCTCCTCGTCGGAGATCGAGAACCAGTACTTGATGATCTGGATGCCCGAGCGCACCAGCATCTTCTCGAACTCGGGCACGCTGCGGTAGAACTCCTCCAGCTCGGCCGGCGTGCAGAAGCCCATCACGCGCTCGACGCCGGCGCGGTTGTACCAGCTGCGGTCGAACAGCACCACCTCGCCGCCGGCCGGCAGGTGCGGCACGTAGCGCTGGAAGTACCACTGCGTGCGCTCGCGGTCGTTGGGCGCCGGCAGCGCCACCACGCGGCACACGCGCGGGTTCAGCCGCTGGGTGATGCGCTTGATGACGCCGCCCTTGCCCGCCGCGTCGCGCCCCTCGAAGATGATCACCACCTTGCGCTTGGTCGCCGCCACCCAGTCCTGAAGCTTGACCAGCTCGCCCTGCAGGCGGAACAGCTCGCGGAAGTAGCGCCGGCGCGCGTCGCGGTAGGCGGCGGCCTCGGTCGGCAGGCCGGCCAGCTCGTCCACGCTGCGGTCTTCCAGCTCCATCTCCAGCTCTTCGTCGTAGCCGTCCAGCAGGTCGCCGTGCAGGCGGCGCTTGAGTTCGTCGTCGGTCACGGGGGTTCTCCGCGTTTGCATCGCAGCCGCCAGCCTAGCGGCAGCGCATGACGGTTTCATGACATCGGCATGACGCGGCGGGCCGTCCGGCGCCAGCCAGCCGCCAAACGCGGGGATGCATACTCCATCCTTTCCCCCCACCCCCATCCAAGCAGGAGATCGGAATCATGGCCCGTGAAGTCGTCGTCGTCAGCGGAGTGCGCACCGCCATCGGAACCTTTGGCGGCAGCCTGAAAGACATCCCGCCCGTCGACCTGGGCGCCCTGGTCGTCAAGGAGGCGCTGGCGCGCGGCCAAGTGGAGGGCCGGGACGTCGGCCACGTGGTGTTCGGCCACGTCGTCAACACCGAGCCGCGCGACATGTACCTGTCGCGCGTGGCGGCCATCAACGGCGGCTGCCCCAAGGAGACGCCGGCCATGAACGTCAACCGCCTGTGCGGCTCGGGCCTGCAGGCCATCGTCAGCGCCAGCCAGGGCATCCTGCTGGGCGACTACGACGTGGCCGTCGGCGCCGGCGCCGAGGTGATGAGCCGCGCGCCCTACGCCAGCCTGGCCACCCGCTTCGGCGCCCGCATGGGCGACACCAAGCTGATCGACATGATGGTCGGCGCGCTGCACGACCCCTTCCACACCATCCACATGGGCGTGACGGCCGAGAACGTGGCCCAGGAATTCGGCATCAGCCGCGACGACCAGGACGCGCTGGCGCTGGAAAGCCACCAGCGCGCCGAACGCGCCTGGGCGGAGGACCGCTTCAAGGGCCAGATCGTCCCCGTGGTCAGCAAGGGCCGCAAGGGCGACGTCGTGTTCGACAAGGACGAGCACTTCCGCGCCGGCGCCAGGCTGGAGGACTTCCAGAAGATGAAGCCGGTGTTCGTGAAGGAGAACGGCACCGTCACCGCCGCCAACGCCTCGGGCATCAACGACGCCGCCGCCGCCGTGCTGCTGATGGAAGCCGCCGCCGCCAAGGCGCGCGGGGCCAGGCCGCTGGCGCGCCTGGTGGGCTACGCGCACGCCGGCGTGGAGCCCAAGATCATGGGCATCGGCCCGGTGCCCGCCACCAAGGCGGTGCTGGCCAGGACGGGGCTGAAGCTGGAGCAGATGGACGTGATCGAGGCCAACGAAGCCTTCGCCGCGCAAGCCTGCGCCGTCACCAAGGGCCTGGGCGCCGACCCGGCCAAGGTCAACCCCAACGGCTCGGGCATCTCGCTGGGGCACCCCATCGGCGCCACGGGCGCGGTCATCACCGTCAAGGCGATCCACGAACTGCACCGCACCGGCGGCAGGTACGCGCTGGTGACGATGTGCATCGGCGGCGGGCAGGGGATCGCGGCGATTTTTGAGCGGATGTGAGAAAGCACTCTCGCCTCGCCGAGCCCGCGGACGGCGTCCGCTGATACGTCGGTTGGCCTGAATGGTGAGGCGGAGTGCTTGAAGAGGGGGTGGTGATGGCACCCCTTGTCTATGCGACTGGCGGCGCAAGGCGCGAAGTCGTCCAATTCTTGTTAGGTCCCATGCAAGATTCCTCGCTCACAACACTACTAGATGCCATCGAAGCTGAGTTGCACCGGCTCGGCCATCTCCACGAAGCGAGCGCCCCGTCAATCCGCGTCACTTCAGCTTTCGGATATGGCCAGACCCCATTTGAGCAATGGCTTGGGCAGGTGTTTTTGCCGAATGCTCGGGCCGCCGTGGCTTCCAACGACTTGCCCGCATCGAGCCAAGTGGCTGTAGCGGCGTTTCGCAATTTTGACGGCATGGACGAGGCCAATGCGCTGATCAGCTTACTCGGCTCATTCGACGCCAAGATCAACAAGGCAGGCCGCGTTCGGGGTGGGGCCTAACAATTCATTCAAGCCGACGCCGCTTTGCGGCGCGGCTTAATTCAGGCGTTAGGCCGCAGATCGAGCATGGCTATTCCGACATCAATCCAAGACCTTCGCGCTCGCAAGCTCATGGGCGAGGAGTTTTCATACCTGTACTTCTGGGGGCACCGCCCACGGCCTGATGGGGCACCATCCAGTAGCTGCTTTAGCCAGTGGTACGAAGCTCCATTCCAGCTGGATGGCGTTAGTTACTCAACGGCCGAGCACTACATGATGGCCGAGAAAGCCAGACTGTTTGGCGACTCCGCCGCACTCGGGCGCATTCTCGCAGCCACAAGCCCAGGCGCTGCCAAGACTTCTGGCCGACAGGTCATTGGGTTCAATGATCCAACATGGAATAGCCACAGGTTCGAGATTGTCGTCCAAGGCAACTTCGCAAAATTCAACCAAAATCCTCGCTTGGCTGAGTTCCTACGCAGAACCGGAGACAAGGTGTTGGTCGAGGCCAGCCCCGTAGACTCCATCTGGGGTATCGGCCTGGCCGCTGACGACCCTCAGGCCAGCGACCCAGGCAGTTGGCAAGGACTCAACCTGCTTGGATTTGCCCTGATGATCGTGCGTGAGCGCCTTGCCTCGCGTGCGGCCTAACAATTCATTCAGGCTGACCTTGCTTCGCAAGGCAGCTTGATGCATCAGGATAAATATCGTGGAAACTCGTTTCAAGCTCTACCGAGGCGCTGAGCTTCTGGGACTGATCCAGCTGGTTCCCGAGCTGTGCGACTTCCCTTGGTATGGAGGTCTTCTTGAGCCCGAACCGGCTTTTGCGCCTTATGCCCCGCTCTTCCAGCAGGAACTGCAACTTCTTGCAGACGAAAGAATGGACGAGTGGGGGCAAGTGCTCGGGGAAATTGAAGGTCCTGGCCTGAGCCTGGTTCCTCTGAAGAGTGGTGTTCCCATTTCTGACTTCCTCATCCACATCAATGGCATGGAAGTCACGTGGCGCACCTGATGCCCGCCACGCCAGCCGGCGCCGCTTCGCAACGCGGCTCACTTCAGGCTGCGAGCGGAAATGAGGGTCAGATGCACCACGGTCCGGCAATTCACTTTCGGTCTTTCGACGAGTGACTGACTGCAAAGGGAGTTCCTCGATATTTGCTGCGAAACGATCTGACCGCAGCGCGACGGTGGGCGGCAAACTTGCCCCTTTGAGGGGCAGAGATGCGCGAAGGCAGATTGGTGCTGGCACGGCTTTCGGATCACCTGCCGTGGAGCGAATTTACGCGTTGCGTGCAGCGCTACCGGCCCCGCTATCCGAGCAAGAGCCTCTCGCACTGGCTGCAACTGCTGCCCGATCCACGCTGGCTGAGGCCAATGAAATTCGTGGCTGAGCCATGACCTGCCCTGGATGCGCGCCGGCGACGGCCTGCCCACGTTCCAGGGTTGTTCCCGTCACGGAGCCACCGGCTGACGGCGCGCCTGGCGCTGGCGCAGGTAGCCGGATGCGGCAAAGGCGCAGCGCGCCGGGGCGCTAACATCGGCGCTCGTCTTGACCTGTTTCACAACACTCACGGAGACTCGCCACCATGCCGCGCCCACTCGCCTGCCTGCTCGCCGTCGGCCTGATCGCCACGGCGGCCCAGGCCCAGACCTATCCCGACAAGCCGATCCGCATGATCATCCCGTTCCCGCCCGGGGGCGGCACCGACATCCTGGGCCGGCTGGTGTCGCAGAAGCTCACCGAGGCCAACAAGTGGACGGTGGTGCCCGACAACAGGGCCGGCGCCGGCGGCACGCTGGGCATCACCGAGGCGGCCAAGGGCAAGCCCGACGGCTACGACATGGTGATGGGCCAGAAGGACAACCTGGTCGTCGGCCCCTGGCTGTACAAGGGCCTGCCGTGGAACCCGGTCAAGGACTTCGTGGCCGTGGCGCACGTGGCCTGGTCGCCGGTGATCATCGCCACCAGCGCGGGCAGCAAGTACAAGACGCTGGCCGACGTGGTGGCTGCCGCCAAGGCCGCGCCGGACACCATCACCTACGGTTCGCCGGGCAACGGCACCACCATCCACCTGGCGGGCGACCAGTTCGAGAAGGCCGCGGGCGTGAAGCTGCGCCACGTGCCCTACAAGGGCTCCAACCCGGCCATGCTGGACGCGCTGGCCGGCAACGTCGATCTGCTGGTGTCTTCCGTGCCATCGGCGATGGGCCAGGTCAAGGCCGGCAAGCTGCGCCCGCTGGCGGTGACTTCGGCCAAGCGCAGCAGTTCGCTGCCCGACGTGCCGACGGTGGCCGAAAGCGGCTTCCCGGGCTTCGACATCAGCACCTGGTACGGCGTGTTCATGCCCGCCGGCACGCCCCGGCCGGTGGTGGAGCAGATGAACGCCGCCGTCAACAAGCTGCTGGCCACGCCGGAGATGCAGAAGGCCATCCACGACCAGGGCGCCGAGCCGCAGGCGATGAGCGCGGACGCCTTCGGCAAGCAGCTGGCGGCCGACTACCACCTGTGGGAGAAGATCGTGCGCGACGCTGGCGTCAAGCTGGAGTGACCGGCGCGCCGCGCACCGCGAAGCACGCCCGCGCCCCGCGGGCGTTTTTGCAAGAATATGGCTCCCAGCGCCCGCCGATCAAGCGCCGGCAGCTATTTATTCAGGAGCAATCCACTGCCGCCGAGGCGCACAGGCGCGCCGCGCGGGTCACTCCCGCACGACCAGCGTGGTGATCTTGCTGTGCGCCAGCACGCTGCGCGTGACGCTGCCCATCACCAGCATCTCCAGCCCGCGCCGGCCGTGCGAGCCGATGACGAGCAGGTCCGCGCCGTCCTGCTCGGCCGCGTCCAGGATGCCGCGCCAGATGGCGTGCGACTCGACGACGCGGGTCTCGCCGGCCACGCCGGCCTGGCGCATGCGCTCGCCGGCGGCGCCCAAGGCCGCGCCGGCCTCGGCCTTGGCGGCGCTGAGATACTGGCTCTGCCCCAGCGCGAACTCGGCGCCGACGCCGGTGAACGGATAGGGGTCGATCACGTACAGCGCCGTCAGCTTGCTGCCGAAGGTCTTGGCCAGGCCCGCCGCCTTGTCGACGGCCAGCAGCGACGTGTGCGAACCGTCGATGGGAACCAGAATGTGCTTGAACATGGTGCGCTCCTTGGCTGGGTTGTGGTCAGCCCACAGTGTGACCACCTCGCCGCCGCGCGCATTGACGAGCGTCAAGACGCCGGCGTGGGGAAGCCGCCGGCGCGCAGGGTGACGACCAGCGTGTCGCGGTGGCCCACGCGCCCGGCGTCCCGAGGCTGGAGCGGCGTCGATTCGTGGATCACCCGCGCATCGTCCATCACCAGCGCCGACCATGGCTGCAGCAGGGTGAAGCGCTGGCCGCGCGGGCCGTCCAGCTCGAACACCCGCGTCTCGCCGCCGGTGATGGCGCGGCGGCCGACCAGGAACACCGCCACCAGGTCCACGCCGTCGCGGTGCGCGCCCTCGGGCGTGGGGCGGCCGATGCCATCGGTGGTGTCGATGCGGAACTGGTGCGCCTCGCCCCACCACGCCTGCGTGCCGCGCAGCGCATCGGCCACCCGCGCCAGCCACAGCGGCAGCGCGCGCCACGCGGGCCGCGCCACCGTGGCGGGCAGGACCGGCTCGAACCAGCGCTCGATGCCGCCGTGCAGCGCGTTGTAGTCGCGCGGCTGCCAGTGGGCGCGGTGCGGCACGTCGCGCAGCGCGCCGTGCTCGGCCACGAAGCAGGCGTGGCGCCGCCGGCGGTAGCGGCCGCCGTCCTTCAGGTGGTGGTCGGGCGGCAGGTCGTCCCAGTCGCGCGCGAGGGCGTCCAGCGCGTCGGCCCGCACCCCGGCCAGGGCGCGCACCGTGTCGGCGTCCAGCACGGCGTAGCCTTGGGATCGCAGGTGCGGCAGCAGTTGATCGGCGGAGGTCAGGGGCGGCGGAAACATGGGCGGAGCATAGCCCCGCGCCGCCCGGCGGCCCGCCCCAGGCCGCCAAGGCCCTGCGCCTGATACGCTTGCCGGCCATTCCCGGCACCCATGGACTGGCTTCCCCCCACCCTCGTCGCGCTGGCGCTGGCCGTGGCGCTGGCCTTCAGGCCGTGGCGGCTGCTGGCCAACCCGGGGCTGGTCTCGCCGCTGCTGGCGGCGCTGGTGATCACGCCCTGGCTGTGGGCGCTGCCCTGGCTGCACCGCATGCCGGTGCAGCTTCAGCTCTCGGGCGCCTGCCTGGTCGGGCTGGCGCTGGGCTGGCCGCTGGCGGTGCCGGTGCTGTGCGGGGTGGCGCTGGCGGTGGGCTTCATCGCGTCCGTGAGCTGGGCGCAGCAGGTGGACATGGCGCTGTGGCTGGGCATCGCGCCGGCCACGCTGTCGTTCGGGCTGGGCATGGCGCTGCGGCGCTGGGGCTGGCGCCACCTGTTCGTCTACATCCTGGGGCGCGCCTTCCTGGGCACGGCGCTGTGCATGTTCGCGGCCGGCGTGCTGGCGCAGTGGACGGGCCACACGCTGACCACCGCCGTGGACCTGGAGCCGGCCCTGGCGGCGCGCTGGCTCATGGCCTGGGGCGATGCCTTCCTGACGGGCATGATGGCGGCGATCTGCGTGGCCTTCCGCCCGCACTGGCTGGCGACCTGGTCGGACCAGCTCTACATCCAGCGGCCGCCGCCAAGATAAATGCCAAATAGGCCGCCAGCGCCCGCCAGGCAAGCGCCAGCAGCTATCAAATCAGTTGCACGCGGCGCCCGCGCGACACCCGCAGCGCATGAAACCGCAAGCGCGCGGCGGCCTCTACGCCGTCATTCCCGCGCAGACGGGAATCCAGGGGTGCTGTGCGGAATGCACTGGATCGCCGCCTTCGCGGGGATGGCGAGGGGAAGCGCGGGGTGGGTCATTTCTCCAGTTCGGCTTCCTGCAACACGCGCCACATCACCTTGCCGCTGCCGCTCTTGGGCAGCGCATCGACGAACTGGATCGCGCGCGGCACCTTGTAGACCGCCATGTTCTCGCGGCACCAGGCGATGATTTCCTCGGCCGTGGTGGCCTTGTGCGAGGGCCGCAGCACCACCACCGCCTTGACCGACTCGCCCCGGTAGGCGTCCTTGGTGGCGATGATGCAGGCTTCCTGGATGGCCGGGTGCTTGTACATCAGCAGCTCGACCTCGGCCGGCCACACCTTGAAGCCGCTGGCGTTGATCATGCGCTTGAGGCGGTCGGTCATGAAGAAGTAGCCGTCCTCGTCCATGCGGCCCATGTCGCCGGTGCGCAGGAAGCGCTTGCCCTCGATCTCGACGAAGGTGTCGGCCGTGGCGTCGGGCCGCTTCCAGTAGCCCTGGAACACCTGCGGACCGTGCACGACGATCTCGCCCGGCTCGCCCACGGGCATCTCCTGCAGGGTCTCGGGATCGACCACGCGCGCCTCTGTGGTGATGAAGGGAATGCCCAGGCACTGCTGCTTGGGGTGGTCCATGGGGTTGCTGTGCGAGGGCGCCGCCGTCTCGGTCATGCCGTAGCCCTCGACGTAGCGCAGCCCGTACTGCTCCAGCAGGCGCTGGGCGATGGCCTGCGGCATGGCCGCGCCGCCGCCGCCGATGTAAGACAGGCTGCTCATGTCGAAGCTGGCGAAGTTGGGGCTGGCCAGCAGATCGACCACCATGGTGGGGATGTTGGTCCACGAGGTGACCTTGCGGCGCGAGATCAGGTGGCCCGCCATCTCGCGGTCCCAGCGCGGCATGACGACCATGGTGCCGCCGGCGGCGACCATGCAGTGCAGCACGCTGACGATGCCGGTGATGTGGAACAGCGGCACCACCACCAGCCCCACCACCTCCGAGGTGGCCAGCCCCCAGTACATGCCGCTCAGGGCGTTGTGCATCAGGCTGGAGTGCGGGTGGATGCAGCCCTTGGGCAGGCCGGTGGTGCCGCTGGTGTAGGGCAGCAGGGCCATGTCGGCGGCGCCCACGGTGTGCTCGGGCGCGGGGTGGCCGGCGGCCAGCGCGTCGGTCCAGGGGGTGACCTTGCCGCCCGCCAGCGCGGGCAGTGGATGCTGCGTCAGCAGCCAGTCGCGCCAGCCGGGCACCGGCGCCTCGGGGCCGCTCGCATCGGCATCGAAGGCGTCGGTGTACTGGGTGACGATCAGGTGCGCCAGCCGCTGCTCGGACGGCAGGGCGTCGCTGGCGGCGGCGATCTCGGCCGCCAGGTCGCCGGTGGTGATGGCGACCTTGGCGTCGGAGTCGCTGATGTAGTGCTTGATCTCCTCGGCCCGGTTCATCGGGTTGACCGGCACCACCACCGCGTTGGCGCGCAGGATGGCGTAGTGCGCCACGATCAGCTGCGGCGTGTTCTGCATGTCCAGGATCACGCGGTCGCCGCGCTGCACGCCCATGGCGTGCAGCGTGCCGGCCAGGGCATCGACCTGCGCGGCCAGCGCACGGTAGCTGGTCTCGCGCCCCAGGAAGGCCAGGGCCACCTTGTCCGGGTAGCGCTCGGCGCTGACCTTCAGGTTGTGCCACACCGAGGTGGCGGGCACGGTAAGGGCGTGGGGCAGCCCTTTGGGCCAGAACTTGTAGTGCGGTCGCATGGGTTTGTCTCCTTGTGTGAATGGTTTTGAGCGCGATCGTAAACCGGCTGATTGGACGGACTGCGCAAGCTGTCACTTGGGCGACGACGCCCCTGCCGTCGGGCAGAAAAAAGCCCGCGATGCAGCGCATCGCGGGCCTTGGACCGGGTCGGCGGCCGGTGCGGCGCGAATCAGACCGCCGCGTCGTCCTCCTCGCCGGTGCGGATGCGCACCACGCGGTCGATGGGCGAGACGAAGATCTTGCCGTCGCCGATCTTGCCGGTGCGCGCGGCCTTGATGATGGCCTCCACGCAGCGCTCGACCTCGCCGTCGGGCACCACCACCTCGACCTTGACCTTGGGCAGGAAGTCCACCACGTACTCGGCGCCGCGGTACAGCTCGGTGTGGCCCTTCTGGCGGCCGAAGCCCTTGACCTCGGTCACCGTCAGGCCGGTCACGCCCACTTCAGCCAGGCTCTCGCGCACTTCCTCCAGCTTGAAGGGTTTGATGACGGCGGTGATCTGTTTCATGCGGTGCTCTCCGGAAAAAAAGGGGCGTCAGGCCCTGAACTTGTTGGTAATAGGATAACGCCAGTCCTTGCCGAAGCTGCGGTGCGTCACCCGCGTGCCCACGGCCGACTGGCGGCGCTTGTACTCGTTGAACTTGATCAGGCGCGTGACCTTCTCCACGTCGTCCTGCCTGAAGCCCTCGGCCACCAGCTCGGCCAGCCCCAAGTCGTTCTCCATGTAGCGCTCGATGATGGCGTCCAGCACCTCGTAGGGCGGCAGGCTGTCCTGGTCGGTCTGATCGGGGCGCAGCTCGGCGCTGGGCGGGCGGGTGATGATGCGCTCGGGGATCGGGTCGGCGCCGGTGCCGTACGGGTCGTGCGCGTTGCGCCAGCGCGCCAGCGCGAAGACCTTGGTCTTCACCACGTCCTTGATGGGCGCGAAGCCGCCGCACATGTCGCCGTACAGCGTGCAGTAGCCCACGGCGTATTCGCTCTTGTTGCCGGTGGTCAGGATCAGGTGGCCGTGCTTGTTGGACAGCGCCATCAGCATCACGCCGCGGATGCGCGCCTGGATGTTCTCCTCCGTCGTGTCCTCGGGCTTGCCGGCGAACAGCGGGGCCAGCGACTGCTTGAAGCTCTCGAACTCGGGCAGGATGGAAATCTCGTCGTGGCGCACGCCCAGGCGCCGCGCCATCTCGCGCGCGTCCTCCAGGCTGATGCCTGCCGTGTAGGGGCTGGGCATCATCACGGTGTGCACGTGGTCCTTGCCCAGCGCATCCACCGCCAGCGCCAGCACCAGCGCCGAGTCGATGCCGCCCGACAGGCCCAGCGCCACCGACTTGAAGCCGTTCTTGCCCACGTAGTCGCGCAGGCCCATGACCAGCGCGTCCCACAGGTCGGCGTCGTTGTCGCGCGCGGGCGCGGTGTCGGCGGCCAGGTGCAGGGCGTCGTCGCCACCGCCGCTTTCACGCGCCACGTCCACGTAATAAAGCTGCTCGACGAAGCTGTAGGCGCGCCCGGCCAGCCGCGCGTCGGCCTGCACGGCGAAGGACTGGCCCTCGAACACCACCTCGTCCTGCCCGCCCACCAGGTGGGCGTAGACCAGCGGCAGGCCGCAGTCCTTCACGCGCTCGATCATCATCGCCTCGCGCTCGTAGCCCTTGCCGACGTGGAAGGGCGAGGCGTTGATGACGGCCAGCAGCTCGGCGCCGGCCTCCTTGGCGAGCTGCGCGGGCTCCTCGAACCAGGCGTCCTCGCAGATCAGCAGGCCCACGCTCACGCCGCCGGCCTGGAACACGCAGGTGCCCTGCCCCGGCACGAAGTAGCGCCGCTCGTCGAACACCTGGTAGTTGGGCAGCAGGCGCTTGGCGTAGGTCTCGATCACGCGGCCCTCGCGGATCACGCTGGCGGCGTTGGTGCGCTGCGCCACGCTGATGCTGCGCGAGCGCTGGTCGCGCCCCACCGGGTGGCCGACCACGATCACCATGTCCTGCAACCCCGCCGTCTCGCGGGCGATGGTTTTCACGGCATCATCGCAGGCGGCGATGAACGACGGACGCAGAAACAGAATCCTCCGCGATGTACGCGCACACCGACAGCTCGGGCGTGAGCAGCAGGCGCGCGCCGGCGGCATGCGCGGCGCGGGCGGCGTCGATGATCTTCCGGGCGTTGCCGGTGGTGTCGCCCACCGTGAAGTTCAGTTGCGCGACGGCGATCTTGAGGGTCATGAGCGGTGTCTGAAGGCAGTCCTGGCAACCATGGTAACCCGCTGCGGCTGCAGATCGCCGGCGCGCCGGCCGAGGTTCATGCTGAGGCCTGGAACGCCCTGCTGGCGCGCCAGGCCGCGCCCACGCCCTTCATGCGCCACGAGTACCTGGCCGCGCTGCACGCCAGCGGCAGCGCCGTGCCGGATGCGGGCTGGACGCCGCTGTACATGCTGCTGCGCCAGGGCGACGAACTGGCCGCCGCCTGCCCGCTGTACCTGAAGAGCCATTCCTACGGCGAATACGTGTTCGACTGGGCCTGGGCCAACGCCTACCAGGAGCACGGCCTGGCCTACTACCCCAAGGCGCTGATCGCCGTGCCCTTCACCCCCGTGCCCGGCTCGCGCCTGCTGGCGCGCGATGCGGCGGCGCGGCAGGCGCTGATCGAGGCTGTGCGCGACTGGTGCCGGGACGAAGGACTGTCGTCGCTGCACCTGCTGTTCGGCGATGCTGCCGATCTGGATGCGTGCGATGCGGCGGGCCTGATGCGCCGCGACCAAGTCCAATTCCACTGGCAGAACAAACCTTTCACCAGCTTCGACGACTTCCTCGCCTCCCTCACGCAGGACAAGCGCAAGAAGATCCGCCAGGAGCGCCGCCGCGTGGCCGAGGCCGGCGTGACGTTCCGCGTGCTGCGCGGCGCGGAGATCACGCCCGCCGACTGGCGGTTCTTCTACCGCTGCTACGAGCGCACCTACCTGGAGCACGGCAACCCGCCCTACCTGACGCCCGCCTTCTTCGACGCCATGGCGCGCACCCTGCCCGAGACCTGGGTGCTGTTCATCGCCGAACGCGGCGGTGCGCCGATTGCTTCGAGTCTGATAGCTGCCAGCGCTTTCCAGACGGGCGCTGGAGGCCGATTCGACGCCGAATCCGCCGCCTGGGGCCGCTACTGGGGCGCACTGGAGCGGGTGGACAGCCTGCACTTCGAGGCCTGCTACCACCAGCCCATCGAGTGGTGCATCCGGCACGGGGTGGCGCGCTTCGAGGGCGGCGCGCAGGGCGAACACAAGATGGCGCGCGCGCTGATGCCCGTGGTCACGCACAGCGCCCACTGGCTGGCGCACCCGGCCTTCAGCGATGCGGTGCAGGACTTTTTGCGGCGCGAAGGCGCCGGCATGGCCCGCTACCTCGACCACCTGCGCGAGCGCTCGCCGCTGCGCAAATCAGGCACACCCTCCACCCCCAGAGGAGAAATATAGATATTTGTGAGAAATGGCGATTTCATACAGAATCACACATTTGTCACTACCAATACGTGGAGGGTTTTCATGGTCAAGCAACTCGTTGGCGTCTTCGCGCGCCGGCTCCTTCTGTGCCTGGCCCTCGGCCTGGGCCTGGCCCAGGGCGCTCAGGCCGCCCTGTTCACCACCAGCTACGGCACGGCGCTGACCGGCCCCAGCAATTGCGACGACTGCTTTGAAGGCCCCTTTGCATTTGGCACCGGCCATAGCATGGCTTTCTTCGGCACCACCTACACGGGGCTTTACGTCAGCAGCAATGGCTACGTCACCTTCGGGTCGGGAGCGTCCAATTTCTCGTCGCAGCCCCTCGATACCCAGACCATCGCCCCCATGATCGCGGGGCTGTTCACCGACCTGGATTCACGCTCCGACGCCACGTCGGAGGTGTACGTCAACAACTCGACGCCGGGGCAGATCATCGTCACCTGGGTCGGGATGGGACATTTCGCCCAGATTTACACGGTGCGCAGCACCTTCCAGCTGGTGATCCGCTCCGACCAGTTCACGGTCCCGGCCGGCGAGGGCCAGATCGGCTTCTTCTACGACAGCGTGACCGACACCTCCACCGCCAGCGCCGGCTTCGGCGACGGCCTCGCGGCCGTCAACACCGGCGAAGTGGCCTTCCACAGCGGCACCGCCAGCGCCCTGAGCAACGCTTCGGGGCGCTGGTACAACCTGAACGGCGGTGTACCCCAGACGCCCACCGCGACGCCCCAGAACGTGCCCACGCTGGGCGAATGGACGCTGATCGCCCTGGGTCTGCTGCTGGGCGCCCTGGGCATGCGCCAGGCGCGCCGCCAAGGCTGATCGGCCGCCCCTGAAAAAACCACCGGCGCTTGCCAGGCAAGCGCCGGTGGTTTTTATACTCATGGAGAGTAACCTGCATCCTACGCCCGCCCAATAAGCGCTGGCGGGCAGCATAGACGGGGAGTATCCAAGACTCCCCGTGGAGACCACTCACCCGCGATCGCGCCGCGCCTTGCGCAGGGGCCGCCGGCGCCCGTCGCCATGCACCACCGGGGTGAGCGCGTTGATGTCGTAGTACGCATCCGCCGGCTCGCCGCAGTTGCCGTCGGCGATGCCGAACACCATCGTCGCGCCCGGGCCGTACTTGTAGGGCACGGTCTGGTGCAACTGGTAGGACATGTCCACCGGCGGCGTGGGACTCTCCGACAGCACCTGGCCCTTGGGCCCCAGCACGGTGTAGCAGGCGGCCTGCGCGCCGGCGGCGGCCAGCAGGGCGATGACGAAGGTGGCGGTTTGCTTCATGGCGTGATTGTCTTGCATTTGCTTACGCTTCGGAGTCTGCCGCACAGGGTTAGTTTGTCAAGGGTTCAGGGCGCAGGCTCGAATCGCTCATCCAGCCGCCGCGCCAAAGCCGACTCCAACTCCTGCCGATCAGCGTCCGATGCGCCGGCACCTTTACCCCGTTCCCACTCGGGATGCCCGCGCGCCGGCCCCAGACCGCGCACCAGATCGCGCAGGCCGTCGTCCAGGCCACCCTCGCCCGCCGCCGCGCCGCGCACCTGCAAGCGCTCCTGTGCCGCGTGGCCGCGCTGCGCCAGGGCGCGGGCCAGGGCCAGCAGGTGGTCGGCCAGCAGCAGCAGCACGGGGGCTTCGACGGTGAGCTCCTGCACGCCGTTCAGGCGGTTCTCCAGCTTGCGCCATAACGGACGCCAGCCGCCGGAGGCTGCGCCGCCGATGGTGGCGCCCAGGGTGGTGGCCGCGCCGAGCGAGAGGCCGGCCAGCGCCACGTCGGCCACCACGCCGATGCCGGCGCCGATCACGGCGCCCAAGCCCAGGCGCTTGCCGGCGTCCTTCAGCAGCTCGGGGTTGAAGAGGTCGTCTTCCCAGCGGCCGGCCAGTTGCGGGATGTCGGCCAGCTCGGCGTCGCCGGGGCGGAAGGCGAACACGGCCAGCAGGTCGTCCACGGCGCGGCGCGCGTGGCGCCGCACGTCGTCCTGGAAGTCGCGCACGAACTTCTTCTGCTTCGGCTCGTCGGCGAAGTCTTCGGCGGGCAGCGCGCGGCGCATGGCGGCGACGTCGATCAGGCCGGCCGCGACGGCGCGGCAGGCGGCCAGGCGCCGCTCGCGCGCCTCCAGCGCCAGCGCTTGGGCGATGCCGGCCAGCTCGGCGCGGCGCGCGGGCAGCAGCGTGGCCATGTCGGCGTAGAGCTGGCGCTCGGCGCCGTTGAAGGGTGCCACCACGTCGAACTCCACGCGCGCGTGCAGGCCGGCTTCCAGCAGCATCTGGTGCCAGTCGCCCTGGCGGCTGGCGGCGCCCTGCACGAAGTTCAGCACCGGCATGATGGGCTTGGCGCACCAGGTGAGGATCTCGACCTCGGCGCGGAACTTGGGCAGCACGGGCTCGCGCGTGTCGATGACCAGCATGGCGGCGTCGGCCTCGCCGGTCAGCGCGCGCAGCACCTTGGCCTCCTGCTCGAAGCTGGCGCGCGCCTCGGGGCCGCGCAGGAAGGCGCGCACGCGCTCTATGCGGGTGCCTTCGGGCAGTGTGTTCAGGTATTCCAGCAGGGCGATGGAATCCTCCAGCCCCGGCGTGTCGATGAAGCGCACGGCCACGCGGCCGTCCAGCCGCAGGTCGATGGCCTCGGCGTGGCGCGTGGTGCCGGGGCGGTCGGACACCTCGCCGAAATCGACCTGGCGCGTGAGCGTGCGCAGCAGCGAGGTCTTGCCGGCGTTGGTGTGGCCGACGATGGCGAAGCGCAGGGGGTCAGTCATTTGCTATCCAATTAATAGCTTCCGGCGCTTGCCCCATAAGCGCCAGAGCCCCAAAACCCCCTGAATCCAGCCACGCGCGCCAGCGCTGCTCGGCGGCCTCGGGCACCGGCCCGGCGGCGACCAGCAGCAGCGCCGTGCGGCCGGCCAGCGCCGCCGCCTCGCGCAGGAAGCGCGCGGTGCCGCGGTCGGGGCTGGCGGTGGCGTGGCAGGCCAGCAGCAGCGCTGCGGGGCGCGCGGCGGCCAGGCGGGCGAGCGCGTCCTGCCGCTCGCGCGCGCTGCCGGCGATGGCGAGCGCGGGCACGCTGGGCGCGGGCAGGCCGGCGGGCGGCCAGGGCAGCTCGGGCGGCAGCTCGAAGCCGATCAGCGCCCAGGTGCCGGGCGCGCCGGGCGCGGCCGATGGCGCCCAGGTGGGCAAGGCGCCGGGGCGCTGCTCGGCGTCGATCACCTGGGGTGGCGGCTCCAGCGCGTCCAGCCGCTGGACGATGCGGCGCACGTCAGGGTCGGCCATGTCGGGCTGCGCCAGGCGGGCCTGCCCGGCGCGCCAGCGCCAGGCGCTGAAGGCGGCCAGCAGCGCGCGCGGCAGCAGGCCGTAGACGGCGACGCAGCCCATCAGCCACCAGGCCCAGTCGCGCTGGCCGGCGCCCGATGCGGCGGCGCCGGCGTTGCCCACCTGCTGCACGGTGGCCGCATCGGGCACCGGAAAGCCCAGCAGCGCCGGCAGCGCGCCGGTGACGGCGACGAAGCGCTGGAAGAAGCCGGTGCCGAGGATGGTGGTCTCCCACGTCAGCCGGTAGGCGTGGAAGGCGAAGCCGAACGCCAGCACCGCCAGCATCAGCACGAAGGCCAGCGCCCAGATGCCGTGGCTGAGCAGCCCGGTGAGCCACGGCCACAGGCGCGCGCGCTGCAACACGGCGGCGGCCGAGCGCAGCAGCAGCAGGGCGTGCGGCCCGCGGTCGATGGGCACGCGCGCGGCCAGCCCCAGCGCGGCGCGGCCCAATAACGCACTGCCCTTCCCCGCGCTGCCCCGCCCGGCCCACAGCAGCCCGGCCAGCCACACCACCAGCATCAGCGCGTGCACGCCCAGCAGGCTGACGAACGCGGCCACGGCGTTGATGCTGCGGTCGGGCGCGAGCACGGCGCGCGCCGTGGCCAGCGCGCCCAGCGCCATCAGCAGCGCCAGCGCCAGCACGGCCCAGCCGGCCAGGTGGCGCCAGCGCGCCAGCTCGCGCGGCAGGCCCAGGCGCTCGCCCAGCAGCCAGGCGCGCTCGGCCACCTGCGCGGCGCGCGTGGGGCGGGCGTGGAAGGCCTGGCGCAGCGCGGCCGCGTCGTCCAGCGGGCCTTCGGACTCCAGGCGCCGCACGGCCTCCAGCACCAGCGCGCCGCCCAGGGGGCTGCGCTGCGTGGGCGTGGGCGTGGCGGTGGTCGGGGTGGTCATGGCGGGTTGCGCGGGATTATCCGGTGCGTGCGCGGCGCTGCTACGCTCGAGAAATGAACCCACCCCCGTTGCTCCACTCGCTGCGCGATGTTGCGGCATCCCCCCTCCAGGGGGCGCACCCACTGGCCGGGGGAACCCCGGCCACGGGTGCACTGGCATGGCAGGCGAAGCGGCCGTTGGACTCTTTGGATTTGATGCACTGCGGGTGGCGCGCAAGTGCCATGAACACCTGATATGTCGTCTCCTGGCATCGACGCCCACGCGCCCACGTCACTGTGGGCGCGCTTCAGCCAGCGCCCCGCCCTGCTGCTGATCCTCACCACCCTGATCTGGGGCACCAACGCCGTGGCGGCGCGGCTGGCGGTGGGCCAGGTCTCGCCCATGATGCTGACCGCGGCGCGCTGGAGCATCGCCTGCATCGCGCTCTGGTTCATGGCGCGGCGCCAGGTGGCCGCCTGCTGGCCGGCGCTGCGCCCGCGCTGGCGCTATCTGCTGCTGATGGGCACGGCCGGCTTCACCGGCTTCAACGCGCTCTTCTACACCGCCGCGCACCACACCACGGCCGTCAACCTGGCGCTGATCCAGGGCGTGATCCCGGTGCTGGTGCTGCTGGGCGGCGCGCTGGTCCTGCGCCTCCACGTGAAGCCGCTGCAAATGCTGGGCGTGGCGGCCACGCTGGCGGGCGTGGCGGTGGTGGCCGCGCGCGGGCAGTGGGCGGCGCTGGCGGCGCTGGACTTCAACGTGGGCGATGTCGCCATCCTGCTGGCCTCGCTGCTGTACGCCGGCTACACGCTGGGGCTGCGCGGGCGCCCCGCCGTGCCGCCGCTGGTGTTCTTCGCCGCCGTGGCGGCGGTGGCGGCGCTGGTGTCGCTGCCGCTGCTGGCGGCCGAGGTGCTGGCGGGGCGCTTCTTCTGGCCCACGCCGCTGGGCTGGCTGCTGGTGCTGTACGTGGGGCTGATGCCCTCGTTCGTGTCGCAGATCACCTTCATCCGCGGGGTGGAACTGATCGGGCCGGCGCGCGCCAGCGTGTTCCTCAACCTCACCCCGGTGTTCGGCCCGGCGCTGGCCGTGCTGCTGCTGGGCGAGCCGCTGCACCTCTACCACGTGGCGGCGCTGGCGATGGTGCTGGGCGGCATCTGGATCGCCGAGCGCATGGGCGCCCGGCGTGCGCTACAGAATCAATAGCTTTCGGCGCCCGTCCCATGGGCGCCAGAGCCTGTTTTGATGCTTATTTCTTGGCGGCGGCGATGCCGTCCATGATTTCCTTGCGGGCGGCGTCCGGGCCTTCCCAGCCCAGCACCTTGACCCACTTGCCCTCTTCCAGGTCCTTGTAGTGCTCGAAGAAGTGGCTGATGGCCTTCAGGCGCATCGCGTTCACGTCGTCGACCGTCTTCCAGTGGCTGTAGATCGGCAGGATCTTGTCGGTGGGCACGGCCAGCACCTTGCCGTCGATGCCGGCCTCGTCCTGCATCTTCAGGATGCCCAGCGGGCGGCAGGTGACCACCACGCCCGGCTGCAGCGGGTAGGGGGTGATGACCAGCACGTCGACCGGGTCGCCGTCGCCCGACAGCGTCTGCGGCACATAGCCGTAGTTGGTCGGATAGTGCATGGCGGTGGTCATGAAGCGGTCGACGAAGATGGCGCCGGATGCCTTGTCCACCTCGTACTTGATCGGGTCGGCGTTCATCGGAATCTCGATCACGACGTTGAACTCGTCGGGTGCCTTGCTGCCGGGGGGGACGTTGCCGAGGGCCATGGGTTGTCTTCCTGTGTTGTGTGCGGGGCGTCAAAAAAAGGGCGTGAAACCCCTTGCGACAGGGGGCGATTTTACTTGCGACCCCGCCAGGGGAATTTGTCACGTTTTGGGGTTACATTGCGGCGGTTGGCCAATCGCGGCAGTCCGATACAGGACGCGAGGAAGCAACGCAGGGCGAGCGGCGCCGCGTTGTCACCCCCAACCAGCAGCCGGCGGCGCTCCCACGCGAATCAAAGCTTTTTTGATAGAGGAGATACGCATGACTGGCAATTCCGCGCTGATACTGGCGCTCGTGTGCGGCCTGGTGGCCGTGGCCTACGGGTTCTGGGCCCGGGGCTGGATCCTGGCGCAGGACGCGGGCAACCCCCGCATGCAGGAGATCGCGGCCGCCATCCAGACCGGCGCGGCCGCCTACCTGGCGCGGCAGTACAAGACCATCGCCATCGTCGGCGTGGTGCTGGCGATCCTGATCGGGCTGTTCCTCGACGTGACCACGGCCATCGGTTTCGTGGTGGGCGCGGTGCTTTCGGGCGCGTGCGGCTTCATCGGCATGAACGTCTCGGTGCGCGCCAACGTGCGCACCGCGCAGGCGGCCACCAAGGGCATCGGCCCGGCGCTGGACGTCGCCTTCCGCGGCGGCGCCATCACCGGCATGCTGGTGGTGGGCCTGGGCCTGCTGGGCGTGGCGGCGTTCACCTGGTTCCTGCTGGGCCGGGGCGCGGGCGGCGGCGTGCCGCTGGCCACGCTGCTCAACCCGCTGATCGGCTTCGCCTTCGGCTCCTCGCTGATCTCCATCTTCGCGCGGCTGGGCGGCGGCATCTTCACCAAGGGCGCCGACGTGGGCGCCGACCTGGTGGGCAAGGTGGAGGCCGGCATCCCCGAGGACGACCCGCGCAACCCCGCCGTGATCGCCGACAACGTGGGCGACAACGTGGGCGACTGCGCCGGCATGGCGGCCGACCTGTTCGAGACCTACGCCGTCACGCTGATCGCCACCATGGTGCTGGGCGCGCTGATGGTCAGCGGCGGCCAGATGCAGGCCGCGATGTACCCGCTGGCGCTGGGCGGCGTGTCGATCATCGCCTCCATCGTCGGCACCTTCTTCGTCAAGGCCAGCCCGGGCATGAAGAACGTGATGCCGGCGCTGTACAAGGGCCTGGCGATCGCCGGCGTGCTGTCGCTCGTCGCCTTCTACTTCGTCACCGCTTGGATCATCCCGGACAACGCGCTGGGCGGCGGCGGCTCGGTGATGCGCCTGTTCGGCGCCTGCGTCGTCGGCCTGGTGCTGACGGCCGCGCTGGTGTGGGTCACCGAGTACTACACCGGCACGCAGTTCAAGCCGGTGCAGCACGTGGCGCAGGCCAGCACCACCGGGCACGCCACCAACATCATCGCGGGCATCGGCATCAGCATGAAGTCCACCGCCTGGCCGGTGATCTTCGTCTGCGTCGCCATCCTGGTGTCCTACTGGCTGGGCGGCCTGTACGGCGTGGCGGTGGCCGCCACGTCGATGCTCAGCATGGCCGGCATCGTGGTCGCGCTGGACGCCTACGGCCCCATCACCGACAACGCCGGCGGCATCGCCGAGATGAGCGAGCTGCCCCCCAGCGTGCGCGACATCACCGACCCGCTGGACGCCGTGGGCAACACCACCAAGGCCGTGACCAAGGGCTACGCCATCGGCTCGGCCGGGCTGGCGGCGCTGGTGCTGTTCGCCGACTACACGCACAAGCTGGAATCGTTCGGCCAGCACGTCAGCTTCGACCTGAGCGACCCGATGGTCATCATCGGCCTGTTCATCGGCGGCCTGATCCCCTACCTGTTCGGCGCCATGGCGATGGAGGCCGTCGGCCGCGCCGCCGGCAGCGTGGTGGAGGAAGTGCGCCGCCAGTTCCGCGAGATCAAGGGCATCATGACCGGCGAGGCCAAGCCCGAGTACGGCAAGGCGGTGGACATGCTCACGGGCGCCGCCATCAAGGAGATGATGATCCCCAGCCTGCTGCCGGTGGCGGTGCCGATCCTGGTCGGCCTGGTGCTGGGGCCGAAGGCGCTGGGCGGGCTGCTGATGGGCACCATCGTCACGGGCCTGTTCGTCGCCATCAGCATGTGCACCGGCGGCGGCGCCTGGGACAACGCCAAGAAGTACATCGAGGACGGCCACCACGGCGGCAAGGGCAGCGACGCCCACAAGGCCGCCGTCACCGGCGACACCGTGGGCGACCCCTACAAGGACACCGCCGGCCCGGCCGTCAACCCGCTGATCAAGATCATCAACATCGTGGCGCTCTTGATCGTGCCGCTGGTGGTGGGCTTCCACCCCGGCAGCGGCACGGCCACGGCGAGCGCACACGGCGGTGCGGCTGCGCCGGCGGTGGCCGAGGCGGAGACCTTCTCCGTCGTCACCGAGGGCGAGAAGGTGGTGTTCCTGTTCCCCACCGGCAAGACCGAGGTCGGCCCCGGCGCCGAGCCGCTGCTGGCGGCCGTGGTCGATGGCGTGAAGGCCGGCAAGACGGCCGTCGTCAGCGGCTACGTCGACGCCACCGGCAACGCCGCCCAGAACGCCGAGATCGCCAAGCAGCGCGCCGTCGCGGTGAGCGCCCAGCTCAAGGCGCTGGGCGTGCCCGACGACAGGATCACGCTGCAGAAGCCCGCCGACATCCAGGCCGGCAGCGGGCCGATGGCGCGGCGCGTGGAGGTGACGCTGCAATAAGCGGCGCATCGTCCTGCCCCTGAAAACCCGCCGCTGGCGGGTTTTTTCTTCTCTGCGCCTTCAGGTATCAGATGCCGTGCTGGGCCTCCGTGCTCCGAGTGCGCATCCCTCGCGGCGAGTCACCCGCCAGACGGCGAAATACGCGCCGGAACGCCGCCGGATCAGCGTAGCCCACACGAGCCGCGACTTCGTCAACCGAGGCGCTGGTGGTTTCCAGGAGGTGCGTTGCATGCGAGACGCGCAACCGCTGGACAAGTTCATGGGGTGTCATGCCCAGCCCGGCATGCATGCGCCTGGCCAGGGTTCTGGACGAAACAGCGGCAACGCGGGCCAGCTCATCCAGCGTGATCTGCCGATCGAGGTTGTCGATGATGAAGCGCTCGACCTTCTGAAGGGCCGGATCGGACACGCGCAGGTGCTCCATCACCATGTAGCGAGACTGCGAGGGCCGGCTGTCGAGCACGAGGTAGCGGGCCACCCCCTGCGCCAGCGATGGGCCGGCGATGCGTGCGATGACCGCCAGCATCAGATCGGCATGGGCGAAGGCCGACCCTGCGGTCAGCACACGAGGCGCCTCGACCACCATCCGGTCCACTGCCAGAGAAACGGCGGGGAACCGGCGGGCGAATGCGGCGGCGAGCCACCAGGCCGTGGTCGCCCGCTGCCCGTCCAGCACACCCGTTGCAGCCAGCAGAAACGTCGCCGAGCAGGATGCGGCAAGCATCGCCCCCTTGGCCGCTGCGCGCTTCAGAGCCACGGCCCCACGCTGGGTTTCGTCCCGGGACAACAGCCCTTCGATCGACGCTCCGGTGGCGGCGAACCAGCCTGGCACGACCAGGACATCCGATGTTCCGATGCCTCGCAGGCTGAGTGCGCCATCGACGGCGACGGTGCGGCCCGCGCCGGACCGGACAGGATGACCGTCGAGCGACACAACGCGCTGTCGCAGCAGCTTGGCCGAGCGTGGAGCATCGGCCACACGATCGGAAGCCAATCGTGCGGCCGAGCCAACGATATCGATCCCTACGCACAGAGAGCTTTCGGCAACGCCGTCAAGCGCCAGATGGATGATCATGATGTCATTTATAGACCGAATATAGTCATTATTGACACTCAAAAAAAGAAGGCCGACTGCCTACGATGTCAGGCATGAACACCTTCAGCGCACACGCACGCCTTGCGCAAATTCATGAGGCATCAAGGCCCGGAGCGTTTATCGGGATGGACCCGTCGTGGTGGGGGTTCGGCGGCCTTCATGGCGGATTGGCATTGAGCCTGTTGACAGCCGCCATGCGCGACAGATCACAGGGGCGTGTCTTGCAGCAGGTCTCGGGCCGATTCCGTCGGGCGCTGCGGGCTCCCTTCTGCTTGGAGGTGCACGAGCCCTCCGCAGGAAAAACCGTGTCCTGGCTCGACGCGGACGCGGTCGAGGAAGGGCGCGTTGCCATCTCGGCAAGTGCTGTGTTCGCCGTACCAGGCCAGGAGGGCGCGCAGGCCATCGCGCCTCCGATGCCCGCCGCGCCACCATCGTTGCAGTGCCCGATCTTCACGGTGCCCCCTGAGTTCGTGCCTTTCGCGCGCCACACCGAAATCCGACCTGTGGGCAGTGCCCGGCCGTTTGGCGGCGCCGCGGAACCGGAACTCATCGCTTGGTTGCGCCTGGTCGATGACGACCTCCCGCCCGATGAAGCCAGGCTGATCGTGCTGATGGACGCGCTCGCGCCGTCCTACGCGGCGATATTGCGCACCCCGGTGCCCATACCCACTGTCACATTCACGGTGACACCCAGCAGCGACCTCGCTCAAGCGACCTCGCCCTGGGTACTGCTGCGCGCGCGCACCGACACCAGCCGGCGTGACGGCTGGCTCCTGGAACGCCTCGATGCATGGACACCTGATGGCGCGCATATCGGCTCGGCCGAGCAGTTGCGCGCCGTGATGGATCGGGCCTGAAACGGCCCAAAGCCACTTCAACAAGCGTATGACACCACAAGCCCATCCATCGAACCGCGCCGGCCTGGGCGTTCTGGCCTGCCTGGCCGCCCTGGCGATGCTCGCGACCAACATCATCCTGCCGACATTTCCCGACATCGGGCGCTCACTGTCCGTCGCCACCCAGAGCCTGGCCATCACGCTCAGTGCCTTCTTCATCCCCTTTGCGCTGGGACAGTTGGTGGTCGGCCCGCTCTCGGACCGTCTGGGCCGCAGAGGGCTGATGCTGGGCGGCTTGGCCGTTCTCGCCGTTGGCAGCGTCGTCTGTGCACTCGCCACGCGGCTGGACTGGCTGATCGCAGGTCGTGTCATTCAGGGACTGGGCGCCTGCGTTCCGTCGGTGCTGGCTCGCTCGATTGCCCGTGATCGCTTCGAAGGTCCGGCGCTGTCTCGGGCATTGGCGTTCATCATGGTGGCCATGGCGGCGGCCCCGGGGTTTTCGCCGCTGGCTGGTGGACTACTGAGCAGCGTCGCCGGCTGGAGCAGCGTGTTCTGGCTGGTCGCCGTGCTGACCGTGCTCATCGGATTCCTCTACACGATGCGGATAGGCGAAACACATCCTCCCGCCGCGCGGCGGCAGGTGTCCATTGCAGCCACCTTCACCAGCTACTTCCAACTGCTGCGCAACCGCCGCTTCATCGCGCCCGCGATGGCGGTGGGGCTGGCATCCGGTGGCTTGATGGCCTTTTTCGCTGCCACCCCCGCGATCCTGATGGATGGGTTGGCGCTGACCTCGATCGAGCTGGGCAACTTCTTCGCCGCCACGGTGTTCGTCGTCTTCGGCGCTGGAATCGCAGCACCTAAATTAGCCAGCCGTTGGAACGCGCCCTCCATCACGGCAGCAGGTTGCGCCATCGCGTTGGCTGGCGGAATCGCCTTGCTGGGTGCTCCAGAAGGATTGTTCAGCTTCAGCGTATCCATCAGCGTCTTCCTGTTCGGCGCGGGCTTGATCAATCCGCTCGGTACGGCGATGGCGTTGCAGCCGTTCGCGGCTCAAGCCGGCGCCGCATCCGCCCTACTGGGATTCCTGCAAATGGGCATGGCGACGCTGGCTATCACCGCGATGACAGCCCTGAACGGGTCGGCCTATCGATCCCTTGGCGGAGTGCTCGTGATGGGCATGGGTCTGGCGCTGATGTGCCTGCTGCTGTTCGGGAGAAGCGCACCATCGGCTGACGCTCGAACCTGAACCCCGATGCGCTTCCCCTTTCACGATTCCCAACTTTCTCGCCAACATGGCGGCAGGCGCCGTTTCGATCCGGCATATGGATTCAGGGGGCACTTGGCGCCCCGTCACCGCTTGTGCTGCCGGTGTGCAGGCCATCGGGGATGCCGCGCGCCTCATTCGCTGCGGCGAAGCCGACATGGCGCTGTGTGGTGGCGCCGAAGCCTGCATAGATCGCGTCAGCGCAGGGGCGTTTGCCGCGGCACGAGCACTGTCAACGGACTTCACTGAAACCCCGAGCCAGGCGTCGCGCCCCTTCGATCAGGCGCGTGACGGATTCGTCATTGCGGAAGGGGCTGGATTGCTCGTCATCGAAAGCCTCGAACACGCAGGGGATCGCGGAGCCCGTCCCATCGTCGAACTGGCGGGCTATGGCACCAGCGCCGATGCCCATCACATGACTTCGACGCCCGATGATGGACTCGGCTGCGGCTCCCGCACATGGTTCACAATGCCCGCTCCCCCCGGACGCCTGCATACCATGAACCCATCGGACAAACCCGCGCCCGCCGACCCTCTGCACGCGCCCCACCCGCCCCTCGCGCCCTACTACGGCAGCGAGGCCGAGCGCGCCGCGTTCCTGCGGCAGATCTTCGACGGCACCGCCGCCGACTACGACCGCGTGGAGCGCACGCTGGCGCTGGGCAGCGGCCCCTGGTACCGCCGCCGCGCGCTGGAGCGCGCGGGCCTGGCGCGCGGCATGCATGTGGTGGACGTGGGCTTCGGCACCGGCCTGGTGGCGGCGCAGGCGATCCGCATCATCGGCGACGCCGCGCTGCTGACCGGCGTGGACCCGAGCCCGGCCATGATGGGCGCGAGCCCCTTGGCAGGCCGGGTGAAGCTGGTGGAGGGCAAGGCCGAATCCATTCCCCTGCCCGACGGCTGCGCCGATTTCGTCAGCATGGGCTACGCGCTGCGCCACGTGGGCGACCTGGCCGCCGCGTTCGCCGAGTTCCGCCGCGTGCTCAAGCCGGGCGGCCGCGTGTGCGTGCTGGAGATCACCAAGCCCGAAGGGCGCGTGTCCAGCGCCTTGCTCAAAGGCTACATGCGCGGCTGGGTGCCGCTGGCGGCGCGCCTGTCGGGCGCCGCAGCGCAGACGCCGCGCATCTGGCGCTACTACTGGGACAGCATCGAAGCCTGCGCGCCGCCCGCGCGCATCCTGGAGACGATGCGCGCGGCGGGCCTGGTCGATACCGACCGCTACGTGGAACTGGGCGTTTTCTCCGAGTACCGCGCCCGGGCGCCGGGGTGACGCGCGGCGCCGCCGTGCTCGGCCGCCGCCAGGCCCTGGGCCTGCTGGCCGGCACGTTGACGCTGCCCGGCTGCGCGCAGCGCCCCCTGAAAGACCCCATGGACAGCCTGTTCGACCCCGCCGATCCCGCGCGCCGCGCCGACACCCTGCTGGTGCTGCTGCCCGGTGCCTACGACACGCCGCAGGACTTCGTGCGCCAGGGCTTCGTGCAGGCGGTGCGCGCGCGGCGCCTGGCCGTGGACCTGCGCCTGCCCGACGCCCACACCGGCTACTACACCGGCCGCCAGATCCGCGAGCGCCTGCTGAACGAGGTGGTGCGCCCGGCGCGCGAGCAGGGCTATGCGCGCGTGTGGCTGGCGGGCATCTCGCTGGGCGGCTACGGCGCGCTGCTGTTCGCGCGCGCGCACGGCGAACTGGTGGACGGCGTGTTCGCCATGGCGGCCTTCCTGGGCCGGCGCGACCTGCCCGCCGCCATCGCCCGCGCCGGCGGCCTCGCGGCCTGGGACGGCGAGCTGGCCGACGCCGACCCCGAGGACCTGGCCCTGTGGCGCTGGCTGCGCGGCTGCGCCGGGCCGCCGGCGCCCACGCACCCGCCGCTGTGGCTGGGCTACGGCGAGCAGGACCGCTTCGTCATGAGCAACCGCCTGGTCGCCGCCGTGCTGCCGCCGGCGCGTGTGCTCACCACCGAGGGCGGCCACGACTGGGTGCCATGGCAGCGCCTGTGGGGGCGCTTTCTCGATGCGCAGCCCTGGACCGTGGCGTAATCACGCGCCGCCGAAAACTACAGAAAACATAGCTGCCGGCGCTTGTCTGGCGGGCGCTGGAGGCACTTTAGGCACTGAATTTCAGCCTAACGCGGTATCCAGGAGCATCATCAGCACGAAACCCACCATCAGCCCGCCGGTCGCAAAAGCCTCGTGCCCCTTGCGGTGCGACTCGGGGATGATCTCGTGGCTGATGACGAACAGCATCGCGCCCGCCGCGAAGCCCAGCCCCCAGGGCAGCAGCGCGGCCGACCAGCCGATGACGGCCGCGCCCAGCACCGCGCCCAACGGCTCCACCAGGCCCGAGGCCATGCCCAGCGCCACCGCCACCGCGCGGCGGTAGCCGGCGGCCAGCAGCGCCACGGCCACCACCAGCCCCTCCGGCACGTCCTGGATGGCGATGCCGGTGGCCAGGGCGTTGGCGCGCAGGCCGTCGTTGCCGGCGTAGCCGACGCCGATGGCCAGCCCCTCCGGCAGGTTGTGCAGCGCGATGGCGATCACGAACAGCCAGGTGCGGCGCAGCTTGCGCGCGTCCAGGCCCTCGCGGCCCTTGATGAAGTGCTCGTGCGGCAGCAGCCGGTCCATCAGCATCAGCGCGGCGCCGCCCAGCAGGATAGAGGCGCCGACCACGCCGCCCGCGGCCCACGGCCCGCCGCCGCCCAGGCCCTGCGCGCGCGCCGCCTCCAGGCCGGGGATGATCAGCGAGAACGCGCAGGCGGCCAGCATCACCCCGGCGCCGAAGCCGAACAGCGTGTCCTGCACGCGCTCGGACAGGCGCTGCGAAAGCATCACCGGCACGGTGCCCAGCGCCGTCGCCAGCGCCGCCACCGAGCCGCCCAGCAGCGCGTTCCACACCACCGGCCGGGCGGCGGCGAACGCCCAGAACTCGGCGGCCAGCACCAGCGCGCCGGCGGCGGCGATGGCCAGGCCCAGCCATTCGCGCGGGCCCAGCGGCCGGGGGGCGGTGCGGATCTCGTTCATCGCGTCGGACTCCTGTGGCGGCATGAGGTGGCCGGTGACGCTCATCCGCGTGCAGCGGCGAAACGGCGGGCCACCTCGGGCCAGTTCACCACGTTGTAGAACGCGGCGATGTAGTCCGGGCGCCTGTTCTGGTACTTCAGGTAATAGGCGTGCTCCCACACGTCCAGGCCCAGGATGGGCGTGCCGCCGGAACCGATGCCGGCCATCAGCGGGCTGTCCTGGTTGCCGCTGCTCTCGACCAGCAGCCGGCCGTCCTTGCCCACGGTCAGCCAGGCCCAGCCGCTGCCGAAGCGCGTCAGCGCGGCCTTGGTGAAGGCGTCCTTGAAGGCGTCCAGGCCGCCCAGGCCGGCGTCGATGGCCTGGGCCAGTTCGCCGGACGGCGCGCCGCCGCCGCCCTGCCCGGCGGGCGCCATCACGGTCCAGAACAGGCTGTGGTTGGCGTGGCCGCCGCCGTTGTTGCGCACCGCGGTACGGATGCCCTCGGGCAGGCGGTTCAGGTCGGCGATGAGCCGCTCCACCGGCTCGCCCTCGTGCGGCGTGCCGGTGACGGCCGCGTTCAGGTTGTTGACGTAGATCTGGTGGTGCCTGGTGTGGTGGATCTCCATCGTCTGCGCGTCGATGTGCGGCTCCAGCGCGTCGAAGGCATAGGGCAGCGGGGGCAGCGTGTAGGGCATGGTTTTCCTCGGGTGGCGGATGGATGGCGGCAGGGCCGTATTTGCAAATGATAGTCATTCTTGATAAAACCCGCCAGACCCGGGGCCATGCGCCGGCGCACAATCGGCGCATGCAGCTCAACTTCATCGACAACGACCACCACGCCTCGTTCTCGGGCCGCATCCTGCCGGTGATCGACCCGTCCGACGGCCAGCCCTTCGACGACATCCAGCGCAGCGACGCGCGCGACATCGACGCCGCCGTGCACGCCGCCCGCGCCGCTTTCGACGGCCCCTGGGGGCGCCTGGCCGCCGCCGAGCGCGGCCGCCTGCTGATGGCCCTCTCGCGCCTGGTGGCCGAGCACGCCGACGAGCTGGCCGCGCTGGAGCAGCGCGACTGCGGCAAGCCCACCGCCCAGGCGCGCGCCGACGCCGCCGCGCTGGCGCGCTACTTCGAGTTCTACGCCGGCGCCTGCGACAAGCTGCACGGCGAGACGATTCCCTACCAGAGCGGCTACAGCGTCTTCACCTGGCGCGAGCCGCACGGCGTGACGGGCCACATCGTCCCCTGGAACTACCCGATGCAGATCTTCGGCCGCAGCGTGGGCGGCGCGCTGGCGGCGGGCAATGCCTGCGTGGTCAAGCCGGCGGAGGACGCCTGCCTCAGCCTCATCCGCGTGGCGCAGCTGGCGGCCGAGGCGGGCTTTCCGCCCGGCGCCGTCAACGTCGTCACCGGCTACGGCCACGAGGTGGGCGACGCGCTGGCGCGCCACCCGGGCATCGACCACATCAGCTTCACCGGCAGCCCGAAGGTGGGCACGCTGATCCAGCAGGTGGCCGCCGAGCGCCACTGCCCGGTGACGCTGGAGCTGGGCGGCAAGAGCCCGCAGATCATCTTCGCCGACGCCGACCTGGACGCCGCGCTGCCCGTGGTCATCAACGCCATCGTGCAGAACGCCGGGCAGACCTGCTCGGCCGGCTCGCGGGTGCTGATCGAGCGGAGCATCTACGACGCGGTGCTGGAGCGCCTGGGCCACGCCTTCACCCACCTGCGCGTGGGCCCGGCGGCGATGGACCTGAACCTGGGCCCGCTGATCCGCCAGAGCCAGCAGCAGCGCGTATGGGATTTTCTGAGCGACGCGCAGGCCGCCCACATCCCCGTGGTGGCCCAGGGTGTGGTGGTGGACGAGGCGCCCGAAAGCGGCTTCTACCAGGCCCCGGTGCTGCTGGCCGACGTGCCGGTGGACCACCGCCTGGCGCAGGAGGAGGTGTTCGGCCCCGTGCTGGCCGCCATGCCCTTCGAGAGCGAGGACCACGCCGTGCAACTGGCCAACGCCACGCGCTTCGGCCTGGTGGCCGGCGTGTGGACGCAGGACGGCGCGCGCCAGTTCCGCATGGCCCGGCGCGTGAAAGCCGGCCAGGTCTTCATCAACAACTACGGCGCCGGCGGCGGCGTGGAACTGCCCTTCGGCGGCTACAAGTCATCCGGCTACGGGCGCGAGAAGGGCTTCGAGGCGCTGCACGGCTTCACCGTGCTGAAGACAGTGGCCGTGCACCACGGCTGAATACTACGGTTTTCATAGCTGCCAGCGCTTTCCTGGCGGGCGCTAGAGGCCAATTTGATTCATAAAAAAGCCACGCGACCGCGTGGCTTTCTGATTACTGCCAGCCCGGTCAGCGGCGTCCGCCCAGCAGGCTGCCGCCGATCTTCATCAGGTCGCTCAGGTCCACCTTGCCGTCGCCGTTCTGGTCGAGCACGGCGTCCAGCAGCCCGCCGCTCTGCTGCTGCACCTGGGCATGCTCCTGGCCCAGCACTTGCCCCAAGCCGCCAGCGTCCATGTTGCGAGCGCTGACCTGCTTGGCGAGAAAGCCCATGACGATGGGCGCCAGCATCATCAGCAGCTTGCTCACCTGGGCGCCGTTCAGGCCGGTGGCCTGGCCCAGCCCGCTTTCGGCGCGCGGCTGCGCGCCGCCGAAGATGTGGCCCAGGATGCCGCCCGCATCCACCTGCCGGCTGGCCGGCGCGCCGCCGCCGAGCACGCTGCCCAGCAGGTCGCCCAGCCCACCCATGCCGGCGCCCGCGCCGCCCGAATTGCCACCGCCAAGCAGGCTGCCCAGCAGCCCGCCCAGGTCCATGCCGCCGGCGGCGCCCAGGTGGTCGCGCTGCAAGGCGCCGAACAGCGCGTCGGCCCCGCCGGGCGCCTGGGCGTTGCGGCCCATGGCGCCGAGCATCATCGGCAGCGCGGCGGCGATGGCGTTCTGCGCCGTCTGCGGGTCGGTGCCCAGCTGGCGGGCGATCTGCCCGGCCGGCGCGCCCTGCAGTTGGCCCAGCAGGCCGGAGATGAGGGAGTCGTTCATGGCAATGTCCTAGTGCGGAGGAAAATGACTGCCAGCATAACCCGAGGAGAACTGCAAAAAATGCGCGTCCGTGCCAAATCCATCATCGTTACCGGCGCCGGCGGCGGCATCGGCGAGGGCATCGCCCGCCGGCTGGCCGCCGAGGGCGCGGCGGTCATCGTGAACGACATCGACGCCGCGCTGGGCGAGCGCGCCACCGCCGCCATCAACGCCGCCGGCGGCCGTGCCCGCTTCGTGGCCGCCGACGTGACGCAAGGCGGCGACTGGGCCCGGCTGGTGCGGGCCGCGCAGGATTTCGGCGGCCGGCTGGACGTGGTGGTCAACAACGCCGGCTGGACGCACCGCAACCGCCCGCTGCTGGAGGTGGGCGAGGCCGAGTTCGACAAGGTCTACGCCGTCAACATGAAGAGCATCTACTGGAGCGCCATCCACGCCGTGCCGGCGCTGCGCGCGGGCGGCGGCGGCAGCTTCATCAACATCGCCTCCACCGCCGGCGTGCGCCCGCGCCCGGGCCTCACCTGGTACAACGGCAGCAAGGCGGCGGTCATCGTCACCAGCAAGTCGATGGCCGCCGAGCTGGGGCCGGACAACATCCGCGTGAACTGCATCAACCCGGTGTTCAACCCCGACACCGGCCTGTCGGCCGAGTTCGCTGGCGGCCCGGTGGACGAGGCGCGGCGCGCCAAGTTCCTGGCCACCATCCCGCTGGGGCGCTTCTCCACCGCGCTGGACGTGGCCAACGCCGCGCTCTACCTGGCCAGCGACGAGGCAGCCTTCGTCAGCGGCGTGTGTATCGAGGTGGACGGGGCGCGCTGCGTATAGGCCCCCCGTGGCTTCACGCGCTGCGCGCTGTCGCGCCTCCCCCCTCGAGGGGGCGCGCCCGCTGGCCGGGGGAACCCCGGCCAGGAGCGCACTGGCGTGGCCTGCTCCGCGGCCATTCCGCCCTCTGGATCGGATAGGCCGCCGGTGGCAAGCAGATATTGATCGGGCTCCAATCAGTCCCGCCGCCGCACCGTGAACGCGCTGCCCATCGACGCCGCCACGATGAGCCCGATGGCCAGCCACTGCGCCGCGCTCAGGCGCTCGTCCAGCAGGCCCAGCGCCAGCACCGCCGCCACGGCGGGCTCCATGCTGATCATGATGCCGAACGCCTGCGGCGGCAGGCGCTTAAGCGCCACCATCTCCAGCGAGATCGGGATGGCGCTGGACAGCGCCGCCACGCCCAGCCCCACCACCAGCACCGCCGGCGACAGCAGCGCGGCGCCCGCGTGCGCCACGCCCACCGGCACCACCACCAGCGCCGCCACCGCCAGGCCCAGCGACACCGAATGCCCCGTGGGCAGATGCCCCACGCGCTGGCCGAACACGATGTAGGCGGCCCAGCACACCGCCGCCAGCAGCGCGTACAGCACGCCCGCCGGGTCGAGCGCGCTCACCGAATGCCCCAGCGGCAGCAGCAGCGCGAGCCCGGCGACGGCCAGCAGCACCCAGACGAAATCCAGCGCCCGGCGCGAAGCCAGAATGGCCACCGCCAGCGGCCCCGAGAACTCGATCGCCACCGCCACACCGAACGGCAGCGTGCGCAGCGACATGTAGAACCCCAGGTTCATCAGCCCCAGCGCCGCGCCGTAGCAGACGATGGCCCGCAGTTCGGCCCGCGTGGTGCGCCGGCGCCAGGGCCGCCACAGCGCCAGCACCAGCAGCGCCGAAAAGCCCACGCGCACGGCCGTCGTCCCCTGAGCGCCCACCAGCGGAAACAGCGCATGCTTGGCCCACGAGGTGCCGAGGCCGAGAAAGGTGACCGAGCCGAACACGGCCAGCAGCGGAATCAGAGCGGGGGCGGAAAGACGCGCGAAAGGCATGGCGGCGAATGTAGTGCGCTACGCTTGCCGTTTCGGCTCGATTTCAGGGCCGTGAACGCAATTTCCGCTCGCCCCATGCCCGCGCTCGACGCCTTCGACCTCGCCATCCTGGACATCCTGCAGCGCGACAACACCGTGCCGCAGCGCGCCATCGCGCAGGCGGTGCACCTGTCCGCGCCCGCCGTGCAGCGGCGCATCCGGCGCCTGCGCGACAGCGGCGTGATCCGCGCCGAGGCCGCCGTGCTCGACGCCGCCCTGCTCGGCCGCCCGCTGACGCTGCTGGTGGAGGTGCACGTGCACGACGAGCACCCACGACGCACCGCCGGCCTGCGCCAGCGCATCGCCGCCGAGCCCGCTGTGCAGCAGTGCTACGCCATCACCGGCGAGGCCGACTACCTGCTGGTGATCACCGCCGCGACCATGGCCGACTACGAGGCGCTGATCGCTCAGCTGCTCGGCGACGACGACAACGTGCGGCGCTTCCGCACCTCGGTGGCGCTGGGCTGCCTCAAGACGGGGCAGCACGTACCCATCGACATCAATAGCCAAATCGGCCTCCAGCGCCCGCCAGTCAAGCGCCAGCAGCTATCGAATAAATAGTATCCAGCGGAAGGCCCTACAGCTGATGCGCCGGTGCCGTGGCGTTTCGTCAAACGCCCCAGAACAGGTTGTCGGCGTCGAAATCCGCCTCCTCCTGCACCAAGGCCACGATGGTTTCGACGACGCGCCGGTCGTCGTCCGCGCGCCAGACGAGGTTGTAGGGCTGGCGCGGCAGGGGCGCGGCGCTCTCCAGCGGCACCAGCAGGCCGCGCTCCAGCAGCGGCTGTACGTAGCGGCGCGGCTGAAAGCTGATGCCAACGCCGGCGATGGTCAATGCGATGATCGCCATGCGACTGTTGCACTGGATCGTCTTGCCGATGCGGATGCGGTGGGTGCTGGCCCAACTCTCGAAAGCCGCTGACAAGCCGGAGTCATGGGGATTGTTGATGACCGGGTGGTTCTCGAAATGCTCCGCCCGCAGCACGGTGCGACGCGGCAGCCGCGCGGGCGAACTGGTCCAGATGAACTCGATGTCGGCCACACCCCGGCCGCGCAGTTCTGGCCGGTTGACCGCCCCTGCGATGATCGCCACGTCGAGCTCGCCCCGAACCACGTCGTTCTCGATCAGGCGCGACAACCCCACCTGCGGCTCCAGCATCAGTAGTGGGAAGTCGCGTTCCACCCGCGCGACCAGGGACGGGAACCACGTGGTCGCGGTCAGCTCGGTGATGCCGACGCGGCAAGCCCCCTGCAATTCGTCGCGGGACTGGCCCGAGTCGGCGCGTATCTCGCGCTCCAGATCGAGCATGATCGCCGCCTTGTGCAGCAGCTTCTCCCCGGCCGCCGTGAGCATGGCGCGCCGCGCCGTGCGGTCGAACAGTTGCTGGCCGAGGTCCGACTCCAGCTCGGCGATGCGCTTGGACAGCGAGGATTGCGTGACGTGCAGGCGCTGCGCGGCGATGGCGAAGGTGCCCAGCTTCGCCGCCCAGTAGAACGCCTCCAACTGCTTCAATGTCATACGGCGTGGCCTCGCGCTGCGGTTTCAACGGCGGGGCGGGCACGGCCCCTTCATTCAGCCGGCGGCGGCGCTGCGCGCACGGCCTTTTTGGCCACGAGGCTGTCGATCTCGGCGTCCGAGTAGCCCGCCTCCCGCATCACGTTGATCGTATCCTGCCCCAATCGCGGCGCATGGTAGCGCAGCCGGAACGGCTCGGCGAACTGCACCGGGCTGCGCACCACGCGGTAGTCGCCTTCGGTCGGGTGCGTGGCGGGCTGAAACATCCCCACGGCCTGCAAATGCTCGTCCTGCAAAACGCCCTCCAGGTCGCGCACGGGCATGCAGGGGATGCTCACGCGGTTGCAGAATGCCTCCCACTCGGCGTTGGCGAAACGCGGGGCCTCCTCCTCCACCACGGCGTAGAGCTCGTCGATGTGCTGAACCCGGTCGGCCAGCACGCGAAAGCGCTCATCACCCAGCAACTCGGTGCGCCCGGTGAAGCGGAAGAAATCGGTCCAGTTGCCGTCGGAGTACGGCAGGATGCACATGAAGCCGTCGCGCGTGCGGTAGGGCTTGCGGAACTTGCTCATGACGCGCTTGAAACCGATCTCCCCAAGGGGCGGCTCGAAGGTGGCGGCATGCAGGTGCTCGACCAGCGCGAATTCCGCCGAGGTTTCCAGCATCGGCACCTCGATCGCCTGCCCGCCGCCGCCCTTGGCCTGTTGCAGCAGCGCCGCGACCACCGCGTAGGCCACCGTGTGGCCGACGATCTTGTCGCACAGCACGGTGGGCGCGAACATGGGCTGGCCATGGACCTGGGCGAACAGCCCGGCGATGCCGGAACCGGCCTGGATGACGTCGTCGTACGCGGCCCGGCCCGAGTACGGCCCAGCCGAGCCGAAGCCCACCGCGGCGCAGTACACGATGTCGGGGTTGACGGCGCGCACCGCCTCGTAGCCCAGGCCCAGGCGGTCCGCCGCCTGCTGCCGCATGTTGTGGATGAAGGCGTTGGCGCCCTTCAGCAGGCGCTTGAGCACCTCCATGCCCTCGGGGGACTTCAGGTCCAGCGAGACGCTGCGCTTGTTGCGGTTCAGGTTGATGAAGTAGCCCGCCATGCCCTCGTGGCGCAGCGGCTTGTAGTGGCGGGTCTGGTCGCCCGACGAAGTTTCGATCTTGATCACCTCGGCGCCCATATCGGCCAGGATCCGGGTCGCGTAGGGCCCCAGGACGACCGTGGTTGCGTCGATGATGCGCACGCCCTGCAAGGGGCCGTTCTTGAAGGAGGAAGGTGCGGTCTTCATGGGATCGGGTGTCAAAGGGCCGTGAGCATGGGCCACAGGCTGTGCCCGTCTGCCGCGCACGCGCGCGCGCCGATCTGGTGGTTCCAGTACGCCTCCGTGCCGAATTCATCGCGCCAGGCCCAGAGGCGGCGCGTGAACTGGTGCAGCACGTGCTCCTGCGTGAACCCCATGGCGCCGTGCACCTGGTGGATGAACGCGGCCACCCTGCCGGCGGCCTCGCCGCAGCGGGACTTGGCCACGGCGGCGGCGAACACGCCGTCGGGCGTCGGCGCCGGCCGCCAATGGTCCACCGCCAGGCTGGCGGCATTGACGGCGGCGGAGACTTCCGCCGCGGCTTCCACCAGCATGTCCTGCACGGGCGTGAAGCGCGAGATCGGCCGGCCGAACTGCACCCGCTCCTGCGCGTATTGCAGCCCCAGCGCCAGGCAGCGCTGCATGGCGCCCACCATCTGCACCGATCGCAGCACGGCACCCACGGCCTGAAGCGCGCGCTGATCGCGCACGTCCCATGGCTGGCAATGGTCTGGCGGGACCGGAACGCTGCCCAGGCTGAATGCGCAGGGCGTCTCGAACGACAGGGCACGCACCGGACGCGGCGCGAGCTTCTGCACGTCCAGCAGCACGAGCGCATGGGCATCGTCGCGCCTATGGGCCTGCACCAGCAGCAGCGCGCCAGGCGCGCCGCCGAAAGCCACGGAACCCGTCTCGCCCGTCAGGGAGGACGTACCGCCATCGAGCCGCAGCGCAGGCGCGCGCACGTGCGCGCCCACACCCAGGAGCACCGGCCGATCCGCCACCAGGCCCGGGTCGCCCCCGGCCGCCGTCCAGAGTCCGCGACCCGCCATGGTTTCGGCCAGCGGCAACGGAACGCCCCGATATCCGCTCAGGCGGACGACGTCGAACGCGGCGCCCGAAGGCAGGCCGACGCCGCCCTGCGCTTCGGCGACCAGGGCCGATGGCCAGCCGGCATCCTCCACCTGCTGCCACAGGGCGGGCAGCCATTCGCCCATGCTGGCGCGCTCGATGGCTTCGGGTGTCATCAGCTCGCGGAACTGGCGCTCCGCCTGCTGGTTCACCATCGCCGTGAGTTCGTCTCGTTCGCTCATCGCAGCCCCATCCCTCGCGCGATCACGCCACGCAGAATTTCGCGCGTGCCGCCGCGCAGGGTGAAGCTGGGCGCGGCCAGCGTCACGTGCCGCAGCGCGTCGGCGAAACGCTGCCCGGCCTCGCCCTGCTGGCCGGTATCCACCAGCAAGCGGGCGATCTCCGGAATCTCGCGTTCGAAGCCCGTGCCCACGTGCTTCACCAGCGCTGCTTCCACCTGGGGGTTGGCGCCCTGCTCCAGCAGGCCGGCGATGCCGGTGGACATCCGCCGCAGCGTTGCCGCGTGGGCCACCAGGCGCCCGATCTGCGCGGCCTGCTGCGCATCGGGCTCATGGCCGACGGCATCCACCAGGGCGACCAGCAGCTGCCACGCGCTCAGGAACCGGTCCGGACCGCTGCGCTCGTAGGCCAGCTCGGCGGTCACCATGCGCCAGCCGGAGCCGGGCTCGCCGATCAGCATGTCGTCAGGGACGAAGTAGTCCTCGAAGTGCACCTCGTTGAATTCGTGATGCCCCGACAGATCCCGGATCGGCCGCACGGTGATGCCGGGCTGGCCGGTGGCCGTGATCATCTGCGTCAGCCCCTCGTGCTTGCCGGCGCCCGGCTCGGCCGTGCGCACCAGGGTGATGAGGTAGTCCACCTGATGGGCATTGGTCGTCCACACCTTGGTGCCGTTGATGCGCCAGCCCCCCTCCACCCGGGTGGCCCTGGTGCGCACCGCGGCCAGGTCGGAGCCCGAGTCGGGCTCGCTCATGCCGATGCCGAAGGCGCACTCGCCGCGCGCGATGCGCGGAAGGATGTCCTGCCTGGCGCGCTCCGACCCGTGCCGGAGGATCTGCGGGCCGGACTGCCGGTCGGCGATCCAGTGCGCCCCGCAGGGCGCGCCGGCGGCCAGCATCTCCTCCACCACCACGTAGCGCTCCAGCGCCGTGGCCTCCTGCCCGCCATAGGCGCGCGGCCAGGTCATGCCGATCAGGCCCGCGGCCCCGGCACGGCGGCTGAAGCCGCGGTCGAAGGTGGTCCACGTCACTTCCCAGGGCTTGAAGCTGCCACGCTCCACTTCGGCGGCGAGAAACGCCCGCACCCGCTGCCGCGTGGGCTCGCAGGCCGAGAGGTCCGGCGGCTGGTTGAACTCGAACATCGCCTCCCCTCACCGGCCCGTGAACACGGGCTTGCGCTTTTCCAGGAACGCCCGCACTGCTTCGTCGTGGTCCGAGGTGTAGTGCGCCAGCGCCTGGTAGGCCGCCGCCATCTCCAGCGACGAGGCCAGCGACACGGAAACGCTTTCGCGCAGCAGCCGCTTGGTGAGGCGCACCGTGCGCGACGGGTTGGCGCTGATGCGCGCCGCCAGATCGAGCGCCTGCGGCATCAGCTCATCCGGCGGCACCACGCGCGAGACCAACCCCAGCGCCAGCGCATGGGCGGCGTCGAAGGTGTCGCCAGTCAGCATCATCTCCATCGCCTTCGGCTGGCCGATGGTGCGCGCCAGCAGCCAGGCCCCGCCATCGCCCGGCACGATGCCCAGCTTGACGAAACTGCTGGCGAAGGTGGCCCGCTCGGACGCGAGGCGGATGTCGCACATGCACGCCAGGTCCAGCCCGGCGCCGATGGCCGGGCCGTTCACCGCGGCGATGGTCGGCACGTCCAGCTCGTACAGCGCCAGCGGGATCTGCTGGATGCCGTTGCGGTAGGCATCGCGGATGTCGGCGGGCGAGCCGGCGGAAAAGCCCTTCTTGTCCCGCATGTTCTTGAGATTGCCGCCGGCGGAAAAGGCCGAGCCCGCGCCGGTCAGCACCAGCGCCGTCACGCCCGGTTCGCGCCGAATCTGCGCGCACAGCTCGACGAATTCGAGCATCTGGTGCTCCTCGGTCAGCGCGTTGCGCTCGTCGGGCCGGTTCATGGTGGCCACCACCACCCCGCCCATCCTGTCGATGCTCAGAAATCCGCTCATTGGCGCTCCTTGTTGTCTCCTGCGGCGCAGTGTAGGAAGCCCCAATCAGTCTGAAAAGCGATATTTATGAATGTTCTCAAAGTCGCTTTTTGAACACCATCGGTGTCCCAAAACGACTGTCTTCTATTGAATAAATATCGCTTTCGCTACTGTGTGGATCGATTCAAGATTCGGCGCCCTTACGACAACTCCGGAGACACCATGACGTTCAGCCCCCCCCTTCATCGCTCGATCCTCGCGGCCGCCGCGGCCCTTCTGGCCGGCGTCGCGGCTGCGCCGGCGCACGCCGCCTGGCCCTCGGATGCGCCGATCAACATCATCGTCGGGTTCGCACCCGGCGGCACCACCGACGTGATGGCGCGCAACCTGGCGCCCTTCATCGCCAAGCACCTCGGCGACAACGCCTCCTTCGTCGTGCAGAACCGGCCGGGGGCCTCGGGCGAGATCGCCATCAACTCGGTGATGCGCGCCAAGCCGGACGGCTATTCCCTGGTGGTGGTCAATCTGCCGGGCTATTTTTTCGTGCCGATGTACCGCAAGTCGTCGTACACCACGAAGGACCTGACTCTGGTCGCGCGCCTCGTCAGCGACCCGACGATCATGGTGACGCGCAAGGACAGCCAGCTGACCGACCTGCGGCAGGTCGTGAGCCACCTGAAAACCGCGCCGTCGTCCTATTCGGCCGGCCACAACGGCCTGGGCACCAACGGGCACCTGGCCATGGCCCAGTTGGAAAACGCCGCCAGCGTGAAGTTCAATGCCATTCCGTTCAACGGCTCGGCGCAGCAGAAGGCCGCCCTCACGACCAGCACCCTCGACATCGCCTTCCTGGCCGCCTCGGAAGTGCCTGACCCCGAGAACGAAGCCACGCCCGTGCGCCTGCTGGCCCAGTTCACCAAGGGCAAGGTGCAGCGCATCGCCAGCACGCCGACCACGTTCGAGCTGGGCTTGCCGGTCGAAATGATGGCCGAGCGCGGCATCGCCGCGCCCAACGGCGTGCCGGCCATCATTCGCGCCCGGCTCGAAAAGGCGATCGAAGCCGCCCTCAAGGACCCGGAGTACGTCAAGACGGCTCGCAACGACGCGCCTTTCCTGTCGTTCCTCGGCGGCGCCGAATGGACCAAGGCCGTCGAACAGGCGCAAAAATCCTACGAGCCGATCGCGCGCGCACTGCCCAAGGAATAAGACGACCTGAACGCGTGTCGCGGCCGTTGCGTGACGCCGGTATCGATGCGCGTGCCGGTCACAGCCAGCGCGCCAGTTCCGCCACGTCCTCGGCGAAGAGCCGCCCCTTCTCGGCCTGCGCCACGCGCCCGTCCTTGCCGCGCACCACGGTGACGGGCAGGCCGTCGGGCTTGCCGTGGATGCCCGCCGGTTCGGCGGCTCATCCACGCGCACGGAAAGGGGCAGCTCTTCTTTTGCAGGTAGGCCGCGGCGATCTCGGGCGTCTTGTCGATCGACGGCACCAGCATCCGCAGGCCCCGGCCCTGCCGCGCCGCCCACAGCTTCCGCATCCCGGGGCTCTGCCGGACGCGGAACGGGCACCAGCTGGCCTACCAGTACAGCACCAGCACGCGGCCCTCGGCCTCGGCCGGCTCGAAGCGGCCGCCGCCCAGCAGCGGTGCCGACGCCAACGGCAGCGGCGGCGGACCTCCACCAGCGGCGGGCAAGGCGCATGGCAGGGGCTCTCGCGGACGAGGAGAACGGTGGCAAGCCCTGGCCGATAATTCCGCGCACATGGCCGAACGCGTCATCCCGCTCGTCGATCACCGCGCCGCCGCGCTGCCGCCGCCCCTCGCGCGCGCGCCCGTCGCCGCGGGCACGCTGCGGGATGCGCGCGGGCGCCCGCTGCGCGACCTGCGCATCAGCGTCACCGACCGCTGCAACTTCCGCTGCAGCTACTGCATGCCCAAGGACGTGTTTGACAGCAGCTACGCCTACCTGCGGCACGCCGACCTGCTCAGCTTCGAGGAGATCGCCCGGCTGGCCGGCCTGTTCGCCGCGCGCGGCGTGACCAAGTTGCGCATCACCGGCGGCGAGCCGCTGCTGCGCAAGGGCATCGAGCACCTGGTCGGGCTGCTGGCCGCGCTGCGCACGCCCGGCGGCCGCAAGCTGGACCTCACCCTCACCACCAACGGCTCGCTGCTGGCACGCAAGGCGCGGGCGCTCAAAAGCGCGGGACTGGACCGCGTGACCGTGAGCCTGGACGGCCTCGACGACGCCGTGTTCCGCACCATGAACGACGTGGACTACCCCGTGGCCGAAGTGCTGGCCGGCATCGACGCCGCGCAGGCGGCGGGGCTGGCGCCGATCAAGGTCAACATGGTGGTCAAGCGCGGCGCCAACGACGGCCAGATCCTGCCCATGGCGCGGCACTTCCGCGGCAGCGGCGTGGTACTGCGCTTCATCGAATACATGGACGTGGGCGCCACCAACGGCTGGCGCATGGACCAGGTGCTGCCCTCGGCCGAGGTGCTGCGCCGCCTGCAAACCGAGTACGCCCTGGTGCCGCTCGCCGCCAGCGCCCCCGGCGAGACCGCCGGGCGCTGGGGCTACGCCGGCGCCGACGGCCGGCACGACCCGGCGCTGGGCGAGGTCGGTTTCATCAGCAGCGTCACGCATGCCTTCTGCGGCGACTGCAACCGCGCCCGCCTGTCGATGGACGGCAAGCTGTTCCTGTGCCTGTTCGCCAGCCAGGGCTACGACCTGCGCGCCCTGCTGCGCAGCGGCACCCCCGACGAGCTGATCGACGCCGCCCTGGCCGCCATCTGGCAGGGCCGCGCCGACCGCTACAGCGAGCTGCGCGCCAGCCTGCCGCCCGAGGCCGCGCACGCGCTGCGCCGCGTCGAGATGAGCTACATCGGAGGCTAGAGCTTGCCGGCTGCCATCACCGCCCTCCTGCTGGCCGGTGGCCGCGGTACGCGCATGGGCGGGGTGGACAAGGGACTTCAAGCCTTCAACGGCACGCCGCTGGCGCTGCACGCGCTGCGGCGGCTGCGCCAGCAAACGCTGCCGCCCGCCGAGCTGGCGATCAACGCCAACCGCCAACGGGACGACTACCGCGCCTTCGGCGTGCCCGTGTGGCCCGACAGCCTGCCGGGCTTCCCCGGCCCGCTGGCCGGCTTCCTGACCGGGCTCGCGCACTGCCGCACGCCGCTGCTGCTGACGCTGCCGTGCGACGTGCCGCGTTTTCCGCTATCGCTTTGCGAGCGGCTGGCGCAGGCGCTGCAAGCGCCGGGGGCCGATATCGCCGTGGCATCCACCGAGCGCGCGCAGCCGGTGTTCTGCCTGATGCGCGCGGGCACCGGCCTGCACGATGACCTAACGACCTATCTGGCCGAAGGCGGCCGGCAGGTCGAGGCGTGGACGGCGCGGCACCGGCGCGTCGTCGTGCCGTTCGACGACCCGCGCGCCTTCGCCAACGCCAACACGCTGCCAGAATTGCGCGCGCTCGAACGACAGACACCGACCGGCGGAGACAACCCATGCCCCCACCCACCATCCGCCTGCTGACCGACGCCGACCTGCCCGCCGCCACCTACGCCACGCGCCTGGGCCAGCCACCCGACGACCACTTCATCCTCGGCGCCTTCGCGCCCGACGGCAGCATGCTCGGTGCCGTGGTGTGCGAACGCGAAGCCAAGCTCAAGAAGCGTCATGAGGCCGCGCTGGTCGGCATGATCATCGCCCCGCCCGCGCGCCGCCAGGGCATCGGCAAGGCGCTGCTGGCGGCGTTCGACCAGCTCGTGCGCAAGCTGCCGGGGCTGGAGCAGATCGTACTGAGCGTCACCGCCAGCAACGCCCAGGCCATCCGCCTGTACGAAGGCGCAGGCTTCGTGCGCTACGGCTTGCAGCCACGCGCCCTCAAGGTCGATGGCCGCTACCACGACAAAGTGCCGATGATCAGGATGCTCACCGATTGATAGCTGCTTGCGCTTGACTGGCAAGCGCTGGAGCCCGATTTGACTCATAAGCCCACCTTCGACCTGCAAGGCCACGACCCGCACGCGCTGCCCGCCGACGTGGCCACCGCGCTGCTGGCGCGCCTGGCCGAGCCGGTGGCCGGCGTCGAGCGCGTCGGCCTGTTCGACGCGCTGGGCCGCGTGCTGGCCGAGAACGTGGTCTCGCCCGTCAGCGTGCCGCCGCACGACAACGCCGCCATGGACGGCTATGCCTTCGACGGCGCGCAGCTGCGGCCCGGCCAGCCGCTGGCGCTGCGCGTGGCCGGCGCCGCGCTGGCCGGCGCGCCCTGGCACGGCCGCGCCGCGCCCGGCGAGTGCGTGAAGATCATGACCGGCGCCGTCATGCCCGCCGGGCTGGACACCGTGGTGCCTCAGGAACTGGTACGCATCGACGGCGACACCGTCACCGTGCCCGCCGGCGCCGCCCGCCCCGGCGACAACTGCCGCCGTGCCGGCGAAGACCTGCGCGCCGGCCAGCCCGCGCTGCCGAAGGGCGAGCGCCTGGCGCCCTCCGCGCTGGGCCTGCTGGCCAGCCTGGGCCTCGCCGAAGTGGCCGTGGTGCGGCGCCTGCGCGTGGCCCTGTTCTCCACCGGCGACGAAATCCTGGCGCCCGGCCAGCCGCCGCGCGAAGGCGCCGTGTACGACAGCAACCGCTTCGCCCTGTTCGGCCTGCTCACGCGGCTGGGCGTGCAGGTCATCGACCTCGGCGTGGTGCGCGACGACCCGGCCGCGCTGGAAGCCGCCTTCGTCCGCGCCGCCGCCGAGGCCGACGCCGTCATCACCAGCGGCGGCGTCAGCGTGGGCGAGGCCGACCACGCCAAGGCCCTGATGCGCCGGCTGGGCGACATCGCCTTCTGGGGCATCGCCCTGCGGCCCGGCCGGCCGATGGCGGTGGGGCGCATCGGCGGATTGCAAGCCGAATCGGCCTCCAGCGCCCGCCAGTCAAGCGCCAGCAGCTATCAACAGAATAGCAACCAAGGCGCCCTGCTGTTCGGCCTGCCCGGCAACCCGGTGGCGGCGATGGTCGCCTTCATCGCCTTCGTGCGCCCCGCCCTGCTGCGCATGATGGGCGCGCGCGCCGAGCCGCCCGTGCTGCTGCGCGCCGCCAGCGAGGCGCCGCTGCGCAAGCGGCCCGGCCGCACCGAGTACCAGCGCGGCATCGTCACCCAGCACGCGGACGGGCGCCTGACGGTGCGCACCACCGGCCCGCAGGGCTCCGGCGTGCTCTCGTCCATGGTGCAGGCCAACGGCCTGATCGTGCTCGGGCACGGGCAAGGCCCCGTGGCGGCGGGCGACGAAGTGCAGGTAATGATGTTCGAAGGCATCATCTAAGAAGCTGTGAACGAACCCGCCACGCCCGCTCATCCCGCGCAGACGCACGCCCTCCGCGTTGCAAATGCTGGCCATAGCCCAAGCTATGGCTGTGCTTTGCGCCTTGATGGCGCACGCCTGTGCGGTCGGCTCGGACGCGGCGAATTCATTCACAGCTTCTACCCATGCCCTACGCCCCCACCTTCACCCCCGAGACGATGACCCGCGCCGACGTGGACGCCACGCGCGGCCCGCTGGTGCTGGAGTTCGGCACCAACTGGTGCGGCTGGTGCCGCGGCGCGCAGCCGCACGTGCGCGCCGCGTTCGAGCAGGCCGGCGCCGGCGTGCCCCACGTCAAGGTCGAGGACGGCTCCGGCCGCCGGCTGGGGCGCAGCTTCGGCGTCAAGCTGTGGCCGACGCTGGTGTTCCTGAAGGACGGCGCCGAGGTGGCGCGGCTGGTGCGGCCGCAGGGCGCGGCCGAGGTGGCCGATGCGCTGGCGCGCATCGCCGCCGCATAAACCAGTCGGCTTGCCTCATCAGGGAACACCTGATATTCTGGTCACTATGACCAGAATTACAGAGTCCCATCCCTCCCCGTCCAAGCGCCCGGCGCGTCCGCCCGGGCACTGGCCGTTGCAGGACGCCAAGGCGCGTTTCAGCGAGCTGGTGCGGCGCGTGCATAGCGACGGGCCGCAGCACGTGACCGTGCATGGGCGCGACGAGGTGGTGGTCATCACGGCCGAGGACTTCAGGCGCCTGCAGGGGCGGCAGACCGGCCAGGCCCTGGTGGAAGCGCTGCGGGCATCGCCGCATCGGGACGTCGAACTGGCTCTCGCGCCTTCGCAGGACTCGCCGGTGCGGGACGTGCGCTTGTGAAGGGCTGGCTGCTCGACACCAACGTCCTGTCCGAACTGCGGCGGCCGCGCCCGGCACGCAGGGTGGTGGCTTTCGTCGGCGCGCAGCCGCTGGAAGGCCTGTTCGTCAGCGCCGTCACCTTCGCCGAGATCCGCTTCGGCATCGAACTGATCGACGACGTGGGCAAGCGGGCCGATCTGCACGACTGGCTCCAGCTCCAGTTGCGCCCGATGTTCGAGAACCGCGTCCTCCCCGTCAGCGAGGACGTGATGTTCAAGTGGCGGCTGCTGGTGGAAACGGGCCGCAAGATCGGGCATACGTTTGCCCAGCCCGACCTCATCATCGCCGCCACGGCGCTGCACCACGGCCTGACGGTGGTGACGCGCGACGTGGGCGGCTACGAAAAAGCGGGCGTGCCGCTCGTCAATCCGTGGCGCGCCGAGGATTGACCGCCGTCTCGCCGGGTACGCACGGAGCGGCCCGGGCGTAGGCCGCCAGCACCTTCAAACCCACGCCAGCACGGACCGGCGCCGCTCACTATCATCGCCGCATCCGCCTGCCCCTGCGGCGCGCCCGCACAGCCCGATACCCCATGTTCAACACCCTCCGAAGCGCCGGCGCCCTGGCCGTCACGCTGGCGGCCGCCGGCATCCTGATGATCACCATGGGGGTGCGCCAGTCGGTGGGCCTGTTCGTGGGGCCGATCAACACTTCCACGGGCCTGGGCATCGCCACCATCAGCTTCGCCTTCGCGGTGGCGCAGTTCACCTGGGGCGCGATCCAGCCGATCGCCGGCGCGGCGGCCGACCGCTGGGGCGCCCGCGCGGTGCTGGCCGCCGGCGTCCTGCTGCTGGCGCTGGGCATGGCGCTGACGCCGCTGGTGGGCACGGGCGCCGGACTGGTGTTCACGCAGGGCCTGCTGATGGCCATGGGCGCGGGAGCGGGCGCCTTCTCGGTGCTGATCGGCGCGGCGGCCCGGCGGCTGCCGGCCGAGGCGCGCGGCCCGGCCGCGGGGGTGATCAACGCCGGTGGCTCGCTGGGGCAGTTCGTGTTCGCGCCGGTGGCGCAGAAGCTGATTCAATGGTTCGGCTGGATGGGCGCGATGGGCGCGCTGGCCGCGATCTCGCTGGCGGCGCTGCCGCTGGTGGGCCAGGTGTCCAAAGGCGGGCCGGCCGCGCCGGCACCGGCGGCGGGCGAGCAAGGCCTGCGCGCGGCGGTGCGCGGCGCCCTGGGCGACCGCAGCTACCTGCTGCTGCACGCGGGCTTCTTCACCTGCGGCTTCCATATCGCCTTTCTGGTCACGCACCTGCCGACCGAGGTGGACCTGTGCGGTCTGCCGGCCTCGGTGGCGAGCTGGTCGCTGGCGCTGATCGGGCTGGCCAACATCGTGGGCAGCCTGTGGGTGGGGCACCTGATGGGCCAGTGCCGAAGCAAGACGATCCTGGCCGTGATGTACGCCAGCCGCGCGCTGCTGATCGCGTGGTACCTGCTGATGCCGCGCGAGCCCTGGGTGTTCTACGTGTTCGCCGTCGGCCTGGGCCTGAGCTGGCTGGCCACGGTGCCGCCCACGGCGGGCATCGTGGGCAAGCTGTTCGGCGTGCGCTACCTCGGCACGCTGTTCGGGCTGACGCTGCTCAGCCACCAGACCGGCGGCTTCCTGGGCGCCTGGCTGGGCGGCCTGGCGGTCACGCGCTTCGGCGACTACACGTGGATGTGGTGGGCCGACATCGCCCTCGCGGCGCTGGCGGCGGTGCTGAACCTGCCGATCCGCGAGGCGCCGGTGAAGCCCGCGCCGGCCGCCGCCTGAGCGGCCGGGCGGGCGCGCCCTGTCGCGCGCAGGCCAGCGGCGCGCGTATTCCCCAATGGCTGCGGCGCGCGCGATTCCGCAGGATGGCGTGCCTTTCCACGAACATCAACCAAGGAGATTCGCCATGTCCCCAATGCGCCTCACTGTCATCGCCTCGGCCGCCGCCCTGCTGGCCGCCTGCGGCGGCTCCGACGACCCAGGGCGCGGCGAGTTGCTGGAGCCCGCCGCCACCGTCGCCACGCTGACGGCGGCGCAGATCGACGCCGCCACGGCGCAAAGCGGCCTGCAGGCCGTCAGCGGCGCGGCCAAGTGCGACGTGAAGGTGGTGGCGCTGAACTACGCCACCATCGGCGCCAAGGGCGAGGACGGCGCCAATGCCTCCGGCGTGATGCTGGTGCCCGCCGGCGCCGACGCCGCGTGCAACAGCGCGGCGCCGCTGGTGGCCTACGCGCGCGGCACCAACGCGCTGAAGACGCGCACGCTGGCCAACCCGCAGGACAGCGAGACCTTCTCGCTGATCGCCTTCTTCGCCTCGCAGGGCTACGCCGTGGTGGCGACCGATTACCTGGGCTACGCCAAGTCCACCTACACCTACCACCCCTACCTGGACGCGGCCTCCGAGGGCAGCTCCGTCATCGACTCCGTGCGCGCGGCCGCCAACGCCGCCTCGGCGGTGGGCGCCAAGCTGTCGGGCAAGGTGATGTTCACCGGCTACTCGCAGGGCGGCCATTCGTCCATGGCGGCGCAGCGCGCGGCCGAGGACAAGGACACCCTCAAAGACTTCAGCGTGGTCGGCGGCGCCCACCTGGCCGGCCCCTACAACCTGGGCGAGGCGCTCGCCCTGCCGACGCCGACGGCGGGCGCGCAACTGTTCCTGCCCTTCATCGTCACCGCCTGGCAGCACGCCTACGGCAACATCTACGGCAAAGCATCGGACGCCTTCCAGGCGTCCTACGCCGGCGACATCGAGAACTGGTTCCCCTCGACCGATGTCGCCAGCCTCTATGCCAATCTGCGCCTGGATCTGCCGGCCGCCAGCGCGCTGGACCTCATCTTCCAGCCGGACTACCTGGCCAGCGTGCGCGCCAAGGGCAGCAACGCGCTGTACCAGGCCGGCGTGAAGAACAGCTTCATCGGCTGGACGCCCAAGGCCCCGGTGCTGCTGTGCGGCGGCAAGGGCGACCCGGTGGTGCCGCCGGCGCTCCACCAGGACGTGCTGATGGCCGACTTCACGGCGCGCAACGTCACCAACGTCACCTCGGTGGACGTGGACGCGCAGGTGCAGGCCGCGTTCGCCCCCGGCGGCGTGGCACCCACCGACCCGACGACACCCGAGTTCGCCACCTACTACGGCAGCTACCACTCGCCCTACGAGCCGATGTTCTGCTACGCGGCGGCGCGGCAGTTGTTCGACACCGTGAAATAAAAGCCCCCACGCTCCCCCGCTGCGCGTGGTCCGCTGCCCCCCGAGGGGGCTCCGCCCGCCTTGGGAGCGGCCCGGCGGCGGCCGGGGTGGCCCCCACGCTCCCCCGCTGCGCGTGGTCCGCTGCCCCCCGAGGGGGCTCCGCCCGCCTTGGGAGCGGCCCGGCGGCGGCCGGGGTGGCCCCCACGCTCCCCCGCTGCGCGTGGTCCGCTGCCCCCCGAGGGGGCTCCGCCCGCCTTGGGAGCGGCCCGGCGGCGGCCGGGGTGGCCCCCACGCTCCCCCGCTGCGCGTGGTCCGCTGCCCCCCGAGGGGGCTCCGCCCGCCTTGGGAGCGGCCCGGCGGCGGCCGGGGTGGCCCCCACGCTCCCCCGCTGCGCGTGGTCCGCTGCCCCCAGAGGGGGCTCCGGCCGCCTTGGGAGCGGCCCGGCGGCGGCCGGGTGGCCCCCACGCTCCCCCGCTGCGCGGAGCGCGCTATCCCACCCGGCACGCCTTGCCGCTGCGCCCGCGCGGCACGGCGCAGCCGGACTCGCCCAGCACGCGGATCGGCCGAGCGCCCTGCGCCAGGGCGAAGTGCTGCAAGGCGTCTCGGCAGCGGGCGATGGCCAAGTCCGCGTCCTCGCCCTGCATGGGCACGCGCAGCACCAGCGTGTGCGGCCCGCGCTGCCGCAGCTGGAAGTCGAACACGCCGCCCTCCTCCTCGACCACGGTGCACAGCGCCAGCGGCAGCAGGCTGACGGTCTCGCCCTGGCGCTGCGCGGGCACGTGCAGCACGTCGTCGCGGCGGCCCTCGACCTCGATGCGCGACATGGCCGAGCCGCAGGCGCAGCGCCCGGGCAGCACGGTGACCTGATCGCCCAGGTCGTAGCGGATCAGCGGCTGCACCAGGTTCGCCAGGTTGGTGAGCAGCACGGTGTGCGCGGGCTGGCCGGGCGGCACCGGGCGGTGGTGGCGGTCCACCGGCTCCAGCAGCACCCAGTCCTCGTTGACGTGCAGGTGGCCGTGGGCGCATTCCCAGGCGATGGGCAGGAACTCCGACGCGCCGTAGCTGCTCCGTACCGGCGCGCCCAGCGCCTCGGCCACGCGCGCGCGCACGGCGGCGCCCAGGCGTTCGCCGCCGGTCAGCACGCAGCGCGGCGCGATGCGCAGGCGCCCGGCGGCGGCCTCCTCGGCCAGCAGGGCGGCGGCGGTCGGGTAGGTGGCCAGCAGGGTGGGCTGGAAGTCGTTCAGCGCCGCCACCAGCTCGTGAACGGGGCTGAGCACGCTGAAGCCCCGCGCCCGCGACCCCAGCCACGGGTTGAGGCGGCGCAGCCGCTCGAACGCCACCACGCTGGCGAAGTGGCCGCCGGTGGCGGCGACCAGCGCCGGGCGGTCGGCCACGCCCAGCGCGTCGATGGCGCCGAAGGCGTTGAACAGCCCGCCGGCGCCGCGCGCGGGCGGGCGGTGGCGCACGGCCTCCAGCGCGTCGTACACCGCCATGGCCCGGTCGTCCTGCACGAAGACGCCCGGCATGCCGCTGGTGCCGGAGCTTTCCCAGACCACGTAGCGGCCCTGCCAGGCTTCGCCCACGCGCGACGGGTCGGCGGTGAAGGCGCGCAGTTCGCCCAGCTCCAGCCCGGGGTCGGTCACCCAGTCGCCCCAGCGCGCCATCAGTTCGGCGCGCGTCACGGGCACGATGCGCGCGAAGTCGGCCCAGCCCAGGCGCGCCGTGCCGAGCCGCTCGCGGTACAGCGCGGAGCCTTCGCGCGCGGCCTCCAGCAGCCGATGCAGGCGCTGCTGCTGGCGCTGCGCGAGGAGCGCTGGCGTGGCGTGGGTGCCGGCGACCACGTCGAGCATGGCGGCCTGCATGTGCAGCGGGTTGAACACGGCGCTCATCGAGCGCCTCCGTCATGGCGCAGCGGCCGGGTGGTGCGCGGGGTCATGCTTGTCTCCTGTCGTTCGCAGGTGGCGCCCCGCCGAGGGGCTTGTCCGCCTGCCGTGGCTGGCTCGGCTCCCCCGTGTCATGTTGTGTCGTCGCGGCCATCTTGCCCGCGCGGCGAAGTCCGGGTCTTGCGCTGGCGCAAGAAACCATGGATTGCGCAGGGCGTTGCAGCCCGGGACACCTGGCAAGAATATGAACGAAAACAGGCTCCAGCGCCCGTCCGGCAAGCGCCAGCAGCTATTGAATCATGAGCAGCCGGCGATTCAGGCCGGCTCTTGCGCGTGGCCGCGCGCGCCCTCGGTGGCGGCTTCCACCGGCTTGGTGATGGCGCCGGGCACGCCCCGTCGCGCCAGCAGCGCGTACATGGTCGGCACGACGAAGACGGTGAGCAGCGTGCCCACGCTCATGCCGCCGACGATGACCCAGCCGATCTGCCGCCGGCTCTCGGCGCCGGCCCCCGTGGCCAGCGCCAGCGGCAGCGCGCCCAGCACCATGGCGCCGGTGGTCATCAGGATGGGGCGCAGGCGCTGCGCGCTGGCGTGCACCAGGGCGTCCAGCATGGGCTCGCCGCGCTGGCGCAGCTGGTTGGTGAACTCGACGATCAGGATGCCGTGCTTGGTGACGAGCCCCACCAGCGTGATGAGGCCGATCTGCGAATAGACGTTGAGCGAGCCGCCGCTGAGCCTGAGCGCCGCCAGCGCGCCGACCATCGACAGCGGCACCGAGAACATGATGACCAGCGGATCGACGAAGCTTTCGAACTGCGCCGCCAGCACCAGGAAGATGAACAGCAGCGCCAGCGCGAACACCGCCATCAGCGCGCCCTGCGAGGAGCGGAACTCGCGCGAGATGCCGTTGAGATCGGTCGCATAGCCGGGCTTGAGCACCTGGGCCGCCGTCTGGTCGAGGAAGGCCAGCGCCTCGCCCAGCGAGTAGTCGGGCGCCAGGTTGGCGGTGAGCGTGGCCGAGCGGCGCTGGCCGAAGTGGTTCAGCTCGCGCGGCGACACGCCTTCGCGCACCCGGACCAGCGCCGACAGCGGCACCATGGCGTCGCCGCGCGCGCGCAGCTGGATGCGGTCGATGTCCTCGGGCGTGGTGCGGCCGGTGGGCGCGGTCTGCACGATGACGTCGTACTGCTCGGCGTCGCGCTTGTAGCGGGTGACGGTGCGCCCGCCCAGCATGGTCTCGATGGCGCGCGCCACCGCCTCCACGCTGACGCCCAGGTCGGCGGCGCGCTCGCGGTCGACCTCGATGCGCAGCTCGGGCTTGGACAGGCGCAGGTCGAGCTCGGGCGACACGAAGCCAGGATTGGCGGCCACCGCGGCCATGAACTGGCGCATGACCTCGTCGAGGTGCTGATAGCTGTCGGAGGTCTGCACCACGAAGTTGACCGGCCGCTCGCGGAAGCCCTGGCCCAGCGAGGGCGGCGTGACGGCGAACACGGTGACGCCGGCCAACTGGCGGAACTTGCGCTCCATCTCGCGCGCGACGTCCAGCGTGGAGCGCTGGCGCTCGTCCCAGTCCACCGCGCGGAACACCACGCTGCCCTGCGCCACCGTGGGGTTGCCGATGTTGGCGAAAGTGCGGTCGAACTCGGGGTAGTCCTGGCCGATGCGCTCGATCCGGCGCGCGTAGCGGTCGGTGTAGTCCAGCGTGGCGCCGTCGGGCGCGCTGATGTTGGCCAGCACCACGCCGCGGTCCTCCAGCGGCGACATCTCCTGCCGCATGCTGGGGTACAGCAGGGCGATGGCGACGCCGCAGCCGGCCATCACCAGCAGCACCAGCCAGCGCCAGCCCGTCAGCACGCGGCGCAGCAGGCGGCCGTAGGCATTGGAGAGCGCGGTCAGCCCGCGCTCCATGCCGCGGTCGAACCGATTGGGCCTGGGGTTGTGGCGCAGCAGCAGCGAACACAGCATGGGCGAGAGCGTCAGCGCGACGAAGCCCGACACCACCACCGCCCCCGCCAGCGCCAACGCGAACTCGACGAACAGCCGCCCGGTGCGCCCGGGCGTGAAGGCCAGCGGCGTGTACACCGCCACCAGCGTGAGCGTCATGGCGACGATGGCGAAGCCGATCTCGCGCGCGCCGTGGATGGCGGCGGCGAACGGCGTCATGCCTTCCTCGATGTGGCGGAAGATGTTCTCCAGCATCACGATCGAGTCGTCCACCACCAGGCCGATGGCCAGCACCAGCGCCAGCAGCGTCAGCGTGTTGATGGAAAAGCCCGCCAGCAGCATCAGCGCGAAGGTGCCGATCAGCGCCACCGGGATGGTGACGATGGGAATGATGGACGCGCGCACCGTGCGCAGGAACACGAAGATCACCAGCGCCACCAGCAGGATGGCCTCGGCGATGGTGTGGTACACGCTCTTGACCGCGCGGTCGATGAACACCGAGTTGTCGTTGGCGACGTCGATGCGCACGTCGGGCGGCATCTCGGCCTGCAGCTGCGGCAGCATGGCGCGCACGCCTTCGGACAGCTCCAGCGGGTTGGCCGTGGCCTGGCGGATGATGCCGGCGGAAATGGCCGAACGGCCGTTGATGCGCACCGCGCTGCGCTCGTCGGCCGGGCCTTCCTCCACGCGCGCCACGTCGCGCATGCGCACCGGGAAGCCGTTCACCGTCTTGATGACGATGGACTCGAACTGCGCCGGCCGCACCAGGTCGGTCTGCGAGGTGACGGAGAACTCGCGCTGGCGCGACTCGATGCGGCCGGCCGGCAGCTCCAGGTTGTTGCGGCTGATGGCGCTCTCCACGTCCTGCGTGCTCAGCTTGTAGGCGGCCAGCCGGTCGGCGTCCAGCCAGATGCGCATGGCGTACTTGCGCTCGCCGTAGATGCGCACGTCGGCCACGCCGGTCACCGTCTGCAGGCGCGCCTTGGCGATGCGGTTGATCAGGTCGTTGATTTCCAGCCGCGAGCGCGTCTCGCTGGAGAAGGCCAGCCACATCACGGGGAAGGCGTCGGCCTCGACCTTGGCGATGACCGGCTCGTCGATGCTCTGCGGCAGCCGGTTGCGGATGCGCGAGACGCGGTCGCGCACCTCGGCGGCGGCGGTGTCGGCGTCTTTCTCCAGCCGGAAGCGCACGCTGATCTGCGCCTGCTCGGGGCGGCTGTTGGAGGTGAGCACGTCCACCGCGTCGATGCCGGCGATGGAGTCCTCCAGCGGCTTGGCGACCTGCGTCTCGATCACCTCGGCCGAGGCGCCGGCGTAGCGCACGCTCACCGTCACCACGGGCTCGTCGATCTTGGGGTACTCGCGCACCTGCAAGCGCGTGAAGCTCACCGCGCCGAGCAGCACGATCAGCAGCGAGAGCACGGTGGCGAAGACCGGGCGGCGGATGGAGACTTCGGCCAGCTGCACGGCGGCGCCTTCAGCGGCGGGCGGTGTCGGCCGCCAGGGTGCAGGGGCCGGGGCCGGGCGCGGTCTGCGCCCAAGGCACCGCCGCCGAGGCGCGCGCGGCGGCGGGCGCCGCGGACGCCACGCCGTCGGGCGCGCCGCCCGCGGCCGGGGCCGGGGCCTCCGGCAGGTCCACGCGCAGCGGCATGCCGTCGCGCTGGATGCGATGCTGCCCCGCCACCACCACGCGGTCGCCGGCGGCCAGGCCCTTCACGATCTCCACCTGTCCGCCAAGGCGCGCACCGGTCTCCACGCTGGCGCGCGCGCTGGCCCAGGCCGGCTTGCCGCCGGCGGACTCGGTTGGCACCGCGCGCACCACCACCTGCGCGCCGCCCTGGGCGACCACCGCCTCCTCGGGAATCATCAGCGCCTGGCGGTCGTCGCCCAGCCGCGTCAGCACGCGCGCGAACATGCCGGGGCGCAGTTGCAGCAGCCGGTTGTCGATGCAGCCGCGCACGCTCAGACTGCGGCCGTCGGCGTCGATCAGCGGGTCCACCGCCTGCACCACGGCGGCGAAGGCGCGGTCCGGCAGGGCATCGACCTGCACGCGCGCCGCCTGGCCGGGGCGCACGCGGGCCTGCAGGCGCTCGGGCAGGCGGAAGTCCACGTACATCGCGCTCATGTCCTCCAGGTTGACGATGTCGGCGCCCTCCCTCAGGTAGTCGCCGACACTGATGTTGCGCAGGCCGGCCACGCCGTCGAACGGCGCCAGCACGCGCAGGCGGGCGGCGGCGGCGCGCGCCAGCTCGGCCTTGGCCTGCGCCACTTTCACCGCCGCGGCGCTCTCATCCACGCCGCGCTGGCTGATGAAGCCCTGCGCCACCAGCTCGGTGTTGCGGCGGTGGTTGGCCTCGGCGATCGACAGCTCGGCCACGGCCTGCTGCACCTGCGCGCGCGGCAGGCGGTCGTCCAGCTGCACCAGCAGCTGACCCTGGCGCACGCGCTGGCCGTCGCGGAAGGCGATCTGCGTCACGCGCCCGCCCGCCTCGGCCCGCACCATGGTGCCCTGGCGCGAGCGCAGCGAGCCGACCGCCTCCACGTCTTCCGACAGGGCGCGCGTGCGCACCAGGGTGGTTTCGACCACCGCCGCGCCCCCACCCGTGGTGGCGGCGCTCGCGGCGCCGGCCGGGCCGGCATCGGCCTTGCCGGACGCCGGGCGTTGGAGCCACCAGGCCGCACCCAGGGCGCCGGCCAGCGCCAGCACCGCGACGAAGAAAGTGGAGGATTTCAAGAGGTCAACCGTACTGCCAGAACCCAGGCGCAAGCGCTGCGCCAAACGTCGCAAAATGTAGCATCGCCATGTAAATCCGGCATGAAGGGTTTGCCCGCCGCGCGCTGGTGCAGGCGCCGGCGGCGCGCGGCGCCAGACGCCCCGGCGGTCGCGGAAGCACCAGCGGATTGCTCCTTATTCGATAGCTTCCAGCGCTTGACTGGCGCCCGATGGAGGCATATTTTTCCAAATAATTCAAGATGGTCATGGTTTCCCCAACCCCAGATGCCTCCCAAGCAAGTCAAGTGCCAAGCGTATTGGGCCGCGTTCGTTGATTCGCTCCGTGGCAGCGATCCCCGCAGGACGGCCAGGCCCGACGCCTTCGGCTTCGGTGGCCAGGGCGAAATCGCCGACAAGCTCGCGGCGCTCGTGCTGGCGGGCAGGAAAAGAGCCACCGCCAGCCTCCCGGCCGAATACACGGCGCTGGGCGAGGCGCTGCCGAAGGCGGGCGACCTGAGCATCATCCTGGACGGCGCCGGCGACCCGGTGGCCATCATCGAGCGCACCGCCGTCGAGCTGGTGCCGTTCGGCGCGGTCAGCGCCGAATTCGCAGCCCGCGAGGGCGAAGGCGACGGCAGCCTCCGGTACTGGCGAGCAGCCCACGCCTGGTACTTCGGCCAGGTCTGCGAGCGGCTGGGCGGCACGCTGGACGACACAACACCCGTCCTGTGCCAGTCCTTCAAACTGGTTTGGCCCCCGGCCGCCAGCGACGCGCCTGAAACCTAGGAGTCCGCGCGGCAGAACCTGCGCCGGCTGCAACGCGCGAGAAAACGGTCCATCGCGGCGCTACCGCCTGCGCCCAGGGGGCCTACCCTGGGCTTGTCGGTATCACCACGCTGTCCTCGTTTTTCGCGCGTTTCGCTTCGGCGGCTTCTGCCGCGCAGACTCCTAGCCCTTGGGCACGCCGCGGTTGGCCAGCGCATCGGCCCGCTCGTTGCCCTCGTGGCCGGCGTGGCCTTTGACCCAGTGCCACTCGATCCGGTGCCCCGCGCCGCCGACCAGCGCATCCAGCTTCTGCCACAGGTCCACGTTCTTCACCGGCTGGCCGCCGGCGGTGCGCCAGCCCTTCTTCTTCCAGCCGTGGATCCACGCGGTGATGCCTTGCCGGACGTACTGGCTGTCCAGGTACAGATCGACCGCGCACGGGCGCTTGAGCGCCGACAGGCCCTCGATGACCGCCGTCAGCTCCATGCGGTTGTTGGTGGTCGCCGCCTCGCCGCCGAACAGCTCTTTCTCTTGCGCGCCGGCGCGCAGCAGCACGCCCCAGCCGCCAGGGCCGGGGTTGCCCTTGCAGGCGCCGTCGGTGTACATCTCAATGCGATCCAAGGTTCTTTTCCGTGTTGGCCGGCGCCGGGGTGGCGCGGTTGGCTATCGATGCAGGCGCCCCCACGACGGCGGGCGCCCTCTTCCAGATCTGCCCCACCAGCCTGGCGCCCTGGGTGCGCTTGACCGCCACCATGAAGTACGCCGCGCCGAAGATCGGCCACCAGCGCGCGCCGGCGCGGTCCATCCAGCCGAAGCGCGCCAGCGCGCCCTCGCTGCGCACCGCCGGCCGGTAGCAGCCATAGGCGATGGATTCCAGCTCCAGCTCCAGCAGCCGCAGCCAGTCGCGCAGCCGCCGCGGGCCGATGAACTCGCCGGCGTCCGGCAGGAACAGCCGCCCCCGGCCGAAGCGCCGCCACTGGCGGGCGCGCCACTGGCGCAGCCCCCACAGGCTGGTCGGGTTGAGGCCGGCGATGGCCACCCGGCCCTCGTGCACCAGCACGCGCTGCACCTCGCGCAGCGTGGCGTGCGGGTCGGGGCTGAGCTCCAGCGTGTGCGGCAGCACCACCAGATCGAGGCTGCCCTCGGAAAACGGCAGGGACGTGCTGTCGGTGACCAGCATGGCCCGCGCGCCGGCCTGGGGCGCGGGCGCCGCATCGAGGTCCGGCAGCGGCGGCGCCACCAGGGCCAGCCAGCGGTGCGGCATGCGGTTGGCGGCCAGCGCGTCGATGTCGGACAGGCCGACCTGCAGCGCGTGGTAGCCGAACACGTCGGCCAGCGCGGTATCGAAGCGGGCGCGCTCCCAGTCCAGCACGTACTGGCCCGGCGGCGTCTGGAACCAGTCGTGCAGGCCCGTCATGCGCGCAGCGTCGCAGGTGTAAAGATGGGCATCGGGGCCGGCCGGGCAGTCATGGCTTTTTATAATCCGCGCTTCATGGAGTTGATCGCACTGCCCGCCTTCGAGGACAACTACCTCTGGTTGTTGCACGACGGCCACCAGGCCCTCGTGGTGGATCCGGGCGACGCGGCGCCGGTGGCCGGCGCGCTGCGCCGGCTCGGGCTGCGGCTGGCAGCCATTCTAGTCACGCACCACCACGGCGATCACACCGGCGGCGTGGCCGCGCTGCGCGAGTCCACCGGCGCGCAGGTGTTCGGCCCGGCGCGCGAGCGCATTCCCGAGCCCTTCACGCCGCTGGCCGGCGGCGACCTCATCGAGGTGCTGGGCATCGCCTTCCGCGTGATCGACGTGCCGGGCCACACGGCCGGCCACGTCGCCTACTTCGCGGGCGACGTCGATGGCGCGCCGCTGCTGTTCTGCGGCGACACGCTGTTCTCCGGCGGCTGCGGGCGCCTGTTCGAGGGCACGCCGGCGCAGATGCTGGCCTCGCTCGACGCGCTGGCGGCGCTGCCCGCAGCCACCCGCGTGTGCTGCGCGCACGAGTACACGCTGGGCAACCTGCGCTTCGCGCGCGCGGTCGAGCCGGCCAACGCGGCGCTGGCCGACCACGAGCGCGCGTGCCAGGCCTTGCGCGCGCGGGGCGTGCCCACGCTGCCCTCCAGCATCGGGCTGGAGCGCGCGATCAACCCATTCCTCCGCAGCCGCGAAGCCGCCGTCACGCGATCGGTGCAGGCGCACGCGGCCTCCGCAAACGACGAGGTGGCGGTGTTCGCCGCCCTTCGTCACTGGAAGAACGAGTTCAGATGAAATGGTTTCATGGGGCGGCGCTGGCCGCCAGCATCGTCCTGGCCGGCTGTGCCGCGCCCGGCCCCGGCAAGACCGGCGACGACGGCGCGGCCGCCACGGCAGCCGCCGGCCCACGCGTCGTGCCGCAGCCCCACGCCGGCGAGATGTCCACGGTGGCGATGACCGAGCTACGCTCCATCCCGGTCGCGCCGCTGGACGCGCCGGCCGACATCTGGGACCGGGTGCGCCGCGGCTTCTCGATGCCCGACCTCGACAGCGATCTGGTGCGCCAGCACGAGCAGTGGTATGCCGGCCGGCCCGACTACATCGAGCGCATGGTCGAGCGCTCGCGCATGTACATCTTCCACGTCGTCGAGGAACTGGAGCTGCGCGGCATGCCGACCGAGCTGGCGCTGCTGCCCTACATCGAGTCGGCCTTCAACCCGCAGGCCGTCTCCAGCGCCAAGGCGGCGGGCATGTGGCAGTTCATGCCCGGCACGGGGCGCGACTTCCAGCTGACGCAGAACATCCTGCGCGACGACCGCCGCGACGTGCTCGACTCCACCCGCGCGGCGCTGGACTACCTGCAGAAGCTCCACGGCATGTTCGGCGACTGGCACCTGGCGCTGGCGGCCTACAACTGGGGCCAGGGCAACGTCAAGCGCGCCATCGAGCGCAACCAGGCCGCGGGCCTGGGCACCGGCTACCTCGACATCAACATGCCGGCCGAGACGCGCAACTACGTGCCCAAGCTGCAGGCGGTGAAGAACATCATCGCCAACCCGCAGGCCCACGGCGCGGTGCTGCCGCTGATCGAGAACCACCCGTTCTTCGACACCGTGGAGATCACGCACGACATCGACGTCGAGCTGGCGGCGCGGCTGGCCGAAGTGCGGGTGGAGGACTTCAAGGCGCTCAACCCCTCGCAGCGCAAGCCGGTGATCTTCGCCGCCGGCACACCGCAAGTGCTGCTGCCCTGGAACAACGCCGCCGTCTTCAAGCAGAACCTGGCCCGGGCCAGGCCGGATGCGCTGGCCTCCTGGACGGCCTGGGTGGCGCCGGCCACCCTGCCCTCGCGCGAGGTCGCCAGCCGCTTCGGCATGGACGAGGCCGAGTTCCGCGAAATGAACAGCCTGCCGCGCGGCGTGCTCATCAAGTCCGGCTCCACCGTGCTGGTGCGGCGGGGCAACGGCGCGTCCACCGCGGTGGACGGCCATGTGGTCAACAACGCCCAGCTGTCCTACGCGCCCGAGGTGGTGCTGCGCCGCACCACGGTGCGCGCGCGCCAGGGCGATTCGATCGCCACCCTCGCGGCGCGCTACGACCTGCCGGCGGGCACGGTGGCGGGCTGGAACAGGAGCCGGCCGGGCGCCGCGCTCAAGCGCGGCCAGGCGGTGGCGCTGTTCCTGCCGGTGCGCGCCGCCGCCGCGGCCGCGCGCGACGGCGTGGCCGCCGGTGGGCGCGCCGCGGCGCGCTCGGCGAAGGCGTCATCGAAAGCAGCGCCTCGCAAAGGCGCCAGCGCCAAAAGCGCGGCACCGGCGCGGGCGGCCGCGAAGAGCACGGGCAAAAGCGCGAGCAAAGGCAAGCCCCGGCGCTGATCAAGCCAGAAAGCGCTGCTTGGCCCGGCGCGCGAAGTCGTTGGTATAGGTCGAACCGGCCGCGACCGGCGGCAGCGGGCCTTTCAGCGCGCCGTAGCGGGCGCTCACGCGCAGCGCCGTGAGCGCGGCCTCCTCCGCCATCAGCCCGTCGGGCGAGAACGCCTCGCGCGCTTTCTCCAGAGCCGCCAGGTAGATGGCACGATCGCCGTGCATGTAGGCCTCGGGAATGGCGCGCACGATGTCGCGCGGCCCGGCGGTCTGCAGCCACTTGAGCGCGCGCACCACCGCGTGGGCCAGGGCCTGCGCCGTGCGCGGGTAGCGGACGACGAAATCCTGCGGCCCGTAGACGCAACCGCCCGGCATCGGCCCGCCGAAGGCTTCCTGCGTGCCGCGCAGCGAACGCGCGTCCCACAGCACCCGCAGCTCGCCGCGGAGCTCCAGCATGCTGATGGCCGGATCGACGCCGCACAGCGCGTCGATGCGCGCCTCCCGCAAGGCGTCGGCCGCCGCCGTGGTGGTGCCGAGGCTGACGAACTCGACGTCGCCCGGCGCCATGCCGCCGCGCGCCAGCACCATGGTGGCGAACCAGTGCGTGGTGGAGCCGGGCGAGGAGATGCCGATGCGCCGCCCCTTCAGCTGCGAGACGTGGCGGTAGTCCGGCATCGCGCGCGTGCCGACCCCGAACACGGTTTGCGGCGCCCGCCCGAAGCTGACGAAGGCGCGGCAGTTCACCCCGCGCTCGCGCAGGAACAAGACGTGCTCGAAGCCGCCCGCGACGATATCGGCCCTGCCCTGCATGAATGCCTGCTCGGCCAGGCCGCCGCCGGCATGGTCCTGCAGCTCGACCTCCAGCCCCTCGGCCTTGAAGTAGTCCATCTGCTCGGCCAGGGCCAGCGGCAGGTGGTAGAGCGTGGTCTTGCCCCCCACGGCGAGCCGCAGCGCGCGCAGCTCGGGCAACTCCTGCGCGCGAGCCAGGCTGGCGGCGCAGATCAGCGCGGGCGCGCCGAGCAGCAGGCGGCGGCGCGAAGGAGCAGAGAGGTCGGAGCGGCGGGGCAATGGAGACACGGGCACGTGGGCAGCCATGCGCGCCACGGTAGTGCAAATGGCCTCATGCCGGCATCGGGACGTGCCCGCATCGGGTTTGTCATTAGGCCCGGGCTCAGCGCCAGCCCAGCAGGAAGATCGCCACGTTGACCAGGAAGCCCAGCCCCCACACCGCGCTGCGCGCCGTGGGCATGTGGCCCACGTAGGCAACGATGTAGCCCAGCCGCAGCAGCACGTACAGCACCGCCAGCAGATCCAGCCGGCCCTGCGGCGCGCCGAGCATGCCGGCCAGCAGCACGGCGCCGATGAAGAACGGCAGCCCCTCGAAGCTGTTGGCCTGGGCGGCGTTGGCGCGGGCGCGCCAGTCGCCCTGCCGCGCCAGCCAGCCGCGCGGATCGGCGTTGTCGAAGCCGCCTTTGCCGCGCGGCGTGCGCAGCAGGCCCCACTTGGCGATGTAGGCGCACAGCAGCGGCAGCAGCGCGGCGGCCAGGATGCACCAGTGGGCAACGGTGAGGCCGTGAGGCAGAGTGGGGTTCATGGTGTAGAGAATATGATCGAAAAATGCCTCCAGCGCCCGCCCATCAAGCGCCAGCAGCTATCAAAAACAAAGCAAAACCGGTCAGCGCCGGTCCACCAGGGCATGGGCGATGGTGCCCAGGTCGACGTATTCCAGCTCGCTGCCGGCGGGCACGCCGCGCGCCAGCCGCGTCACCGTGAGGCCGCGGCTCTTCAGGGCCTGGCCGATGACGTGCGCCGTGGCCTCGCCCTCGGCGGTGAAGTTGGTGGCGAGGATCACCTCCTGCACCACGCCGTCGCTGGCGCGCTCGATCAGCTTGTGCACGCCGATGTCGCGCGGACCCACGCCGTCGAGCGGGCTCAAGCGGCCCATCAGCACGAAATAGCGTCCCTTGAACGCGCCGGTGCGCTCCAGCGCGGCCTGGTCGGCCGGCGTCTCGACCACGCACAGCTTGGTGACGTCGCGCCGCGCGTCGAGGCAGACGGCGCACACCTCGCTTTCGGTGAAGGTGTGGCACAGCGCGCAGTGGCGCACGCGCGCCACGGCCTCCTGCAGCGAGCGCGCCAGCACCTCGGCGCCCTCGCGGTCGTGCTGCAGCAGGTGGAAGGCCATGCGCTGCGCCGAGCGCACGCCGACGCCGGGCAGGCGGCGCAGCGCCTGCACCAGCGTATCCAGGCTATGGGTATCCGCCATCAGTGGTCGTGGCCGGCATAGATCCACATGGGCTCGGTCCTGCCGGCACGCGCGAACCCAAGGCGCTCATAGAAGCGCACGGCATCGCCATCCGCCACCAGCATGAGTTGATGAAACCCCTGGTAGCGGCCGAGCAAGGCCTGCATCATCTGGCGCCCGATGCCCTGCCCATGAAAATCCGGGTGCACCAGCATGTGCGGGAAATAAGCCACCAGATGGCCATCGGACAACGCATTGCCCAACCCAACCAGGTGGCCGTCTATACGCGCGGTCACCAGCGCATGCGAGTTGCGCAAAGCCGCCAGCAAGGCATCCGGCTTTTCTGCCGAAGACCACTCATTGGCGCGATAGAGCGCAATGACCTCATCGCGCTCGACAGGCCCGTCCAGCGCCACCTGCGCAAGCATGTCCGTGTGCGCTCAGAACGGAAACTTCATCCCGCCCGGCAGCCCCGGCATGCCGGCGGGCATCAGCTTGCCCATCTTCTCGGCCGAGACTTCCTCGGCCTTGCGCACGGCGGCGTTGAAGGCGGCGGCCACCAGGTCTTCCAGCATGTCCTTGTCGTCGGCCAGCAGGCTGGGGTCGATGGTGACGCGCTTGACGTCGTGCTTGGCGGTCATCACCACCTTGACCAGGCCGGCGCCGGATTCGCCCTCGACCTCCAGCAGCGCCAGCTCGTCCTGCGCCTTCTTCAGGTTGTCCTGCATGGCCTGGGCCTGCTTCATGAGGCCGGCGAGTTGTCCTTTGTTGAACATCGGTTGGGTTCCTTGGTTGATCGGTGAAGTGATGCCGTCAGAAGGTGTGAATGAATCCCGCGTGCCCGAAAGGAGTGTCCAAAGCCGTCCGATCAAGGCGCAAAGCACAGCCATAGCTCGGGCTATGGCGAGCATTTGCAACGCGGAGCGGGCGGGTTTGGGCGCTCAAGGCGGGCATGTGGGGTTCGTTCGCACCTTCTCAGAGTGGCTTGATGCTTCCGGGCACGATTTTGGCGCCAAAGTCGCGCACCATCTCCTGCACGAAGGGGTCGGCCATCAGCAGCGACTCGGCCGCCTTCATGCGCTGCGCGGCGGCGATGGCGTTGCGGCGCGACGGGCTGTCGGCCACCGCCCCCACCTCCACCCGCAGCCGCACGGCGTGGCCGGCCTCGGCCAGCGCGGCCTGCAGGCGCTCGCGCACGCCGGGGTTGCCGAGCGACTCGCGCTCGATGCGCAGCGTCCATTCGTCGCCTGCGCGCGCCACCAGTTGCGCTTGCAAGGCCAGCTCGCGCACCAGGGCGGTGATGGCCTCGCGCGCGACCAGCGCCTGCACCAGTGCGTGCCAGAAGTCGCCCTCGCCCGTGGCCGACACGGGGCGCGGCTCGGGCGCGGGGGCGGCGCGCAGTGGCGCGGGTTCGTCGGCCGCCTCGCGCACCTTGACTGCTACGGTATCGGTAGCTGCTGGCGCTGTACTGGCGGGCGCTGGAGCCCGATTTGACTCATAGCCCTGCGGGGCCGCCGGCTCCCGCACGGGCACCGGCCGCAAGGGTGGGTGCGTGGGCGCGGTGGGCGCGGTGGGCGCGGTGGGCTCGGCGGGCTCGCCCCAGTCGTCGGGCGGCTGGTCGGCAGGGCCGGCGCCTGGCGGGGCGAAATCGCCGCCGTCCGCGTCAGGGACAGGGACAGGCTCAGACTCGGGCGGCGGCGCCTCAGCGCGCTTCAGAGTTTTTTTTTCAGCCGTGGCCGCCGCGGGCTGCTTGAACGGCAGCAGGCGCAGCAGCACCATGGTCAGGCCGGCGTATTCGTCGGGCGCCAAGCCCAGCTCGGCGCGGCCGTGGATGCACAGGCTGTAGAGCAGCTGCGTCTCGTCGGCGGGGAGCTGCGCGGCCAGGCGGGCGATTTCCTGCGCATCGGGGTCGGTGTCGCCCTGGGCCATGCCGGGCACCGCCTGCAGCACGGCCATGCGCTGCAGCACAGCGGCCATGTCCTCCAGCGTGGTGGCGGCCGACAGGCCGTCGGCGCGCAACCGCTCCGACTGCTCGACCACCGCCTTGCCGTCGCCCGCGGCCAGCGCGGCGATCAGGCCGAAGACGACGCCGCGGTCCACGCTGCCCAGCATCTGGCGCACCGTGGCCTCCAGCACCTGACCGGCGCCGAAGGCGATGGCCTGGTCGGTCAGGCTGAGCGCGTCGCGCATGGAGCCGCGCGCGGCGCGCGCCAGCAGGCGCAGCGCCTGCGGCTCGGCAGGCACCTGCTCGGCGCCCAGCACACGCGCGAGCTGCTCGACCACCGTTTCGGGCGCCATCGGCCGCAGGTTGAATTGCAGGCAGCGCGAGAGCACCGTCACCGGCACCTTCTGCGGGTCGGTGGTGGCGAGCACGAACTTGAGGTACTCGGGCGGCTCCTCCAGCGTCTTCAGCATGGCGTTGAAGGCGGTGTTGGTGAGCATGTGCACTTCGTCGATCATGAAGACCTTGAAGCGGCCCTGCACCGGCTTGTAGACGGCCTGCTCCAGCAAGCCCTGCACCTCGTCCACGCCGCGGTTGCTGGCGGCGTCGAGTTCGGTGTAGTCGACGAAGCGGCCGGCCTCGATCTCGGTGCAGGCCGGGCACACGCCGCAGGGCGTGGCGGTGATGCCGCCCTGGCCGTCGGGGCCGGTGCAGTTGAGCGACTTGGCCAGGATGCGCGACACCGTGGTCTTGCCCACGCCGCGCGTGCCGGTGAACAGGTAGGCGTGGTGCAGCCGCTGCTGCGTGAGCGCGTTGGTCAGGGCCTGCACCACGTGCTCCTGGCCCACCATTTCGGAGAAGTTCCGCGGCCGGGTCTTGCGGGCCAGCACCATGTACGACATGGGGCGATTTTACGGGGCGAAAGGGCGGCCCCCGGCTTTAGGGGCGCGCCTCTGAAACTGATGCGCGGGCGAGACAGTGGCCTTGCAGCCGGCCCGATCAGGAGTATGCTGCGCCGCAACACAAATCCGACGCATCCCAATGTTCTACGACACTGAAGGCACGGACCACGCTTGCGCCACCCTCGAAGCCCCCGAGCCCAACCCGGCGGCACGCGCCCTGGCCGAAGCACTGGCCGGCTGCTGCCACCCGCGCGCCGAACGGCTGGCGGCACGCCTGCTGGCCTGCGACCAACCCGAACAACTGCCGCTGCTTCGCGGCGAGGTGCTGAACCTGCTGGCGCTCAGCTTCGGCACCGCGGAAGCCCAGCGCCGCCTGCGCGCACTACAATAGACCTCGACGGGCCTTCCCGCATGGTGAAGGAGCCAACCGGGTCAGGTGGGGAACCAAGCAGCCCTAACTTTGGAGTCAGTGCCGGGGTCAAGGCTCGTCACCCCTTCTTCCGCAAGCCGCTACTATTTACATAGCTGCCAGCGCTTGCCAGACGTGCGTCAGAGCACGTTTTTCTTCTGAATCCCAGCCCTCAGGGGCGCGCCGCCGCAGCGCCGGACGCGGCCGCCGCCTTCGGCGCCACGCCGCCGGTGGCGGCATGGTTGCGCGCCTGCATGGCGGGCGTCAGGTCGGCCTCGTCGGCGGGCCGGGCGCGCGCGGCGTCGGCGTACACCGGGTCGGGCGTGCGGATGGCCAGGTACAGCGTGACGAACGAGGCCACGACCACGATCAGCGGGCCGCCGACCACCAGCCACATGTGGCCGTACCTCCACCAGGGCTGCGGCGCGGGAGGGGCGGACGTTGGGCTCATGCGGGTTACCTCGGAATCATGAAAACGGATTTCTCCCTGACCTGGCCGCTGGGCGACTGGACGAGGAAGTGGACTTCGTGCGAGCCGGGCTGGCCCGCATCATAGGGCGCCTGCAGGCGCACCGGCACCCACAATGATTGCGCGGCATCGACGGTGACCCGGGGCTCGGGCGTGTCGGCGAGCAGCGCCAGGCCGGGCAGGCCGTCGGCCGAGAGGGTGTAGGTCCGAGGCTGCTCCTCGGCATTCATGATCTGCAGGCGGTAGACGTTCTCGATCTTGCCGCCCTGCACGATGCGCGCCAGCGTGGCGCGGTCGCGCACGATGTCCACCTTGAAGGGCGTGCGCAGCAGCAGGCTGGCGACCAGCGCAACCGTGAGGCCGGCCAGGATGGCGGCGTAGATCAGCACCCGCGGGCGCAGCACGCGGCGCAGAATCCGCCGACGGTCCCAGCCGCCCGCCAGCGCGTTCTCGGTGGAATAGCGGATCAGCCCGCGCGGGTAGCCCACCTTGTCCATCACGTCGTCGCAGACGTCGATGCACGCGGCGCAGCTGATGCATTCGTGCTGCAAGCCCTTGCGGATGTCGATGCCGGTCGGGCAGACCTGCACGCACAGCGTGCAGTTCACGCAGTCGCCCAGGCCCAGCGCCCTGGGGTCGGCCTTCTTGGAGCGCGCGCCGCGCGGCTCGCCGCGCCCGGCGTCGTAGGTGACGATGAGCGTGTCGCGGTCGAACATCGCGCTCTGGAAGCGCGCGTAGGGGCACATGTACTTGCACACCTGCTCGCGCATGAAACCGGCGTTGCCGTAGGTGGCGAAACCGTAGAAGAAGACCCAGAACGTCTCCCACGGGCCGAGCGACAGGTTCAGCACGTGCATCGCCAGTTCGCGGATCGGCGTGAAATAGCCGACGAAGGTGAAGCCGGTCCACAGCCCGAAGGCGATCCAGGCCACCTGCTTGCCCGCCTTGCGCGCGAACTTGGACGGAGACATCGGCGCCGCGTCGAGCCGCATGCGGGCGGTGCGGTCGCCTTCGATCCTGCGCTCGATCCAGAGGTAGATCTCGGTATAGACGGTCTGCGGACACGCATAGCCGCACCACTGGCGCCCCGCCACGGCCGTGAACAGGAACAGCAGCAGGGCCGAGATGATGAGCAGCCCCGCCAGGTAGATCACGTCCTGCGGGTAGAGCACCAGCCCGAAGATGTAGAACCGGCGCGACTCCAGGTCGAACAGCATCGCCTGCCGGCCGCCCCAATACAGCCACGGCATGCCGTAGAAGAAGATCTGGGTGGCGAAGACGAAGAACCAGCGCCAGCGCGCGAACAGTCCCGCCACGCTGCGCGGGTAGACCTTCTTGTGCGCCTCGTAGAGCGACACCATCACGTCTTCGCCGGCGGCGGCGCCCGCGGCAGCGGGCTTCTTCGTGGGTTCTTTCTGTGTCACGGCAAACTGACCCTGAGCGGTGGTCGATGTGCCCGTCCGCTACAGCCTTCGCCCCCACTCGCAGGCGATGCTGGCAGACGAAGACGCGCGGCGTGCAAGGCCGCGCACCCGCATATCAGACCAGGCTGACTTCCACGCGGCGCGCCTGGGCATCGGCGCCGGCGTCGATGTTGCCTGGCTTCTGGAGTTCGATCCTGTCCTCGGCAACGCCCAGGGCCTTGAGCTGGTCGCGCACGGCCAGCGCGCGCTGCTTGGCCAGCTCTTCGTTCTGCGCCGCGTTGCCGCTGCTGTCCACGAAGCCGCTGACCACCGCCTTCTTGCCCGCCTGCACGCCGGCGACGATGTCGGCCAGCGCCTGGCCAGCGCCGCCGGCGATGTCGGCCTTGCCAGTGGCGAAGTAGAACTTGACCACGCCGTTCTCGACCGCCACCGACGCGGCATCGGCGGCAGGCGCGGGCGCCGCGGCGGCCACGCCGCCGCCCTTGCCCCACACGTAGGCCGCCAGCACCTTGAGCTGGTCCGGCGAGAACTTGCCGTCCCAGGCCGGCATGACGCCCGTCTTGCCGTTGTTGATCATGTTGACGATGTGCGACTCCACGCCAGGGCCGTGCGTGAAGATACCGGTCGTCAGGTTGGGCGCGCCCAGGGCCTGGTTGCCCTTGCCGTCCTGGCCGTGGCAGGCGGCGCAGGCCACGAACTTGGCGCGGCCCAGGTTGGCGCGCACGGAATCGTGCGGCGAACTGGACAGGCTCAGCACGTAGTTGGCGACGTTGCGCACGTCGTCCGACGTGCCCACCGCGGCGCCCATCGGCGCCATGATGCCGGTGCGCCCCTTGCTGATGGATTCCAGGATGGCGTCAGGCGCGCCGCCCCAGTTCCATTGCGCGTCGGTCAGGTTGGGGAAGCCCCGGCTGCCGCGCGCGTCGGAACCGTGGCACTGGGCGCAGTTGTTCAGGAACAGGCGGTCGCCGATGGCCATGGCCTGCGGATCCTTGGCCAGGTCCTCGGTGCGCTTGCCGGCGAAGGCGGCATAGATCGGCGCCACCTGCTCGTTGCCGCGCGCCACCTCGCGGTCGAACTGGCCGGCCTGAGACCACTTCAGCGAGCCGGCGTAGGTGCCGAGCCCAGGGTAGAGAAAAAGGTACGCGAAGCCGAACAGGCAGGTGATGATGAACAGCCCCACCCACCAGCGCGGCAGCGGGTTGTTCATCTCGCGCAGGTCGCCGTCCCAGACGTGGCCGGTGGTGTTGTCGGCGGCCGTCATGGCCTTGGTCTTGCCGCTGATCCAGAGCAGCGCCAGGCAGGCCAGGATGCCGACGATGGTGACGCCCGCCACGAAGACGGACCAGAAATTGCTCGTGAAGTCGCTCATGTTCGTTCCTTGCCGGTCAGTCCTGCTCGAACGGCAGGCGGGCCGCCTCCTCGAAGCGCGCCTGGTTGCGGCGCGACCAAGCCCAGATCACGATGCCGATGAAGACGGCGAACGCCGCCACGGTCACGATGCTGCGCAACAGGTTGATGTCCATGATGTGCATCCTCCTCAGGTCTATTTGCGGTGGATGCCCAGCACTTGCAGGTAGGCGATGACGGCGTCCAGCTCCGTCTTGCCCTTGATCTCCCCGGGCGCCTGGGCGATTTCCTCGTCGGTATAGGGCGCGCCCAGCGTGCGCAGGCCGCGCATGCGGGCCTGCACCGAATCGGCGTCGGCCGCATCGCGGTCCAGCCACGGGTAGGCCGGCATGTTCGACTCGGGCACCACGTCGCGCGGGTTGATCAGGTGCGCGCGGTGCCAGTCGTCGCTGTAGCGGCCGCCGACGCGGGCCAGGTCCGGGCCGGTGCGCTTGCTGCCCCACTGGAACGGGTGGTCGTACACGAATTCGCCGGCCACCGAATACGGCCCGTAGCGCAGCGCCTCGGCGCGGAAGGGGCGGATCATCTGCGAGTGGCAGTTGTAGCAGCCCTCGCGGATGTAGACGTCGCGCCCCACCACCTGGAGGGCGGTGTAGGGCTTCAGCCCTTCGATGGGCTGGGTGGTGGATTTCTGGAAGAACAGCGGCACGATCTCGACCAGGCCGCCGATGGACACCACGATCAGGATCAGCACCACCATCAGGAAGTTGCTGGTTTCGACCTTCGCGTGGCCGGTGATTTTTTCTTGCGCCATGACGATCCTCTCTTGCTTCAGGCGTGGGCCACGGCCGCGGGAATCTGCACCGGCACGGCACGCCCGGCGGCGGCCGTCTTGAGGGTGTTCCACAGCATGATCACCATGCCGCCCAGGTACAGCAGGCCGCCCAGCAGGCGCAGCACGTAGAACGGATAGGTGGCCTTGACCGATTCCACGAAGGTGTAGGTCAGCGTGCCGTCCGGGTTCACCGCGCGCCACATCAGGCCCTGCATCACGCCGGCGATCCACATCGCGGCGATGTAGACCACGATGCCGATGGTGGCCACCCAGAAGTGCACCTCGACCGCCTTGGTGCTGTACATCTGCTTCTGGCCGAACAGGCGCGGGATCAGGTAGTACATCGAGCCCATGGTGATCAGGCCGACCCAGCCCAGGGCGCCGGAGTGCACGTGACCCACGGTCCAGTCGGTGTAGTGCGACAGCGCGTTCACCGTCTTGATGGACATCATCGGCCCCTCGAAGGTGGACATGCCGTAGAACGACAGCGACACGATCAGGAAACGCAGGATCGGGTCGTCGCGCAGCTTGTGCCAGGCGCCCGACAGCGTCATGATGCCGTTGATCATGCCGCCCCAGCTCGGCGCCAGCAGGATCAGCGAGAACACCATGCCCACCGACTGCGTCCAGTCGGGCAGGGCCGTGTAGTGCAGGTGGTGCGGGCCGGCCCACATGTAGGTGAAGATCAGCGCCCAGAAGTGCACGATGGACAGGCGGTAGCTGTACACCGGGCGCTCGGCCTGCTTGGGGATGAAGTAGTACATCATGCCCAGGAAGCCCGCCGTCAGGAAGAAGCCCACGGCGTTGTGGCCGTACCACCATTGCACCATCGCGTCCTGCACGCCGGCGTAGGCCGAGTAGGACTTCATCAAGCCGACCGGCAGCGCGGCGCTGTTCACCACGTGCAGCAGCGCGACCGCCAGGATGAAGCCGCCGTAGAACCAGTTGGCGACGTAGATGTGCTTGACCTTGCGCGTGCCCACGGTGCCGAAGAACACCACCGCGTAGGCCACCCAGACCAGGGTGATCAGGATGTCGATCGGCCACTCCAGCTCGGCGTATTCCTTGCCGCTGGTGTAGCCCAGCGGCAGCGAGAGCGCGGCGGCCACGATCACCGCCTGCCAGCCCCAGAAGGTGAAGGCCGCCAGCTTGTCGGAAAAGAGCCGCACCTGGCAGGTGCGCTGCACCACGTAATAGGAGGTGCCGATCAGCCCGCAGCCGCCGAAGGCGAAGATCACCGCATTGGTGTGCAGCGGCCGCAAGCGGCCATAGCTGAGCCAGGGAATCCCCAGATTCAACTCCGGCCAGGCCAGTTGGGCGGCGATGATCACCCCGACCAGCATGCCGACCACGCCCCAGACCACCGTCATGATGGCGAACTGCCGGACCACCTTGTCGTTGTACACCGTGGCTTTTGTATTGGCGAACGTCATTTCCACCTCTTCCTGGTTGACGTCGGCAGTATCCCGGAGCCTGTCGTGGTCAAACTTGATTTGAATCAATCATTTTCGAGAATGCGCTCCCCCTCGCGGTCCACGTCGTCGAACTGTCCCCGGTGGATGGCCCACCACAGCGCCCCGAGGATGAAGAAGACCAGCACCACCGAGAGCGGGATCAGCAGGTAGAGGATGTCCATGTCTCAGGCGCCTTCCCGTGTCCGGGCCAGGCGCAGGGCATTGAGCACCACCAGCAGCGAGCTGGCCGCCATGCCCAGCCCGGCGGCCCAGGCCGGCATCCAGCCGACCATGGCCAGCGGCACGCCGACGGCGTTGTACGCGGCCGCCCAGCCCAGGTTCTGCCGCACGATCCGCATCGTGCGGCGCGCCTGGCGGTGGGTGCGGGCGATCGTGGCCAGGTGCTCGGCCAGAACGACGAAATCCGCCTGCCCGCGCGCCAGCGGCACGGCGCGGCCGAACGCGAACGACACGTCGGCGCCCGCCAGCACGGGGCCGTCGTTGAGCCCGTCGCCCACCATGGCCACGCCGGCGCCGGCCTGCTGGGCCTGCCGCAGGGCGGCCAGTTTCTCGGCCGGCGAACAGCCCCCCTGCACCTCCTCGATGCCCACGAGCCGCCCCACCCGTGCCGCTGCCTCGGGGCGGTCGCCGGACAGCAGCCGCACCCGCACGCCGGCGGCTTGCAGCGCGTGCACGGCGGCGCGCGCGTCTTCGCGCAAATCCTCGCGCAGGTGGAAGGCCGCCACCCAGCCCTGCTCGTCACACAAGTGGCTCACAGGCCCGTCGGCAGTCCCGGCCGCCCGCCCGCAAAACGCCGCCGAGCCCAGCCGAAGCACGCGCCCGTCGGTCGTGCGTGCTTCGACGCCCTGTCCTGCCTCCTCCCTCAGGTCGGTCACCTGAACCGGCGAGGCGGCCTCGCCGCCTTCCTCGCGCGCGGCCCGCGCAATGGCGCGAGACACCGGGTGCAGGCTGTCCCGCGCCAGCGCGGCAGCCAGACGCAGCGCCAGCGCGCGCGGCGTGCCCTCGCGCAGTTCGATGCGCTCCAGCACGAAGGCGTCGCGCGTCAGCGTGCCGGTCTTGTCGAACACCACTTCGTTCACGCCGGCCAGCGTCTCCAGCGCCTGGAGGCGCCGCACCAGGATGCCGCCCTTGGCCAGGGCACCGGCACTGGCCAACATGGCCGCGGGCGTGGCCAGCGACAGCGCGCAGGGGCAGGTCACGACCAGGATGGCGACGGCGATCATCAGCGCGCGCCCCGGATCGGCCGGCCACCACCAGGCGCAGGCCAACCCGGCAGCCAGCAGCACGCAGACGAGGAAAGGCTTGGCCAGCCGGTCGGCCAGTTGCGCGATGCGCGGCTTGCTGGTGGATGCCTGCGCCATCAGCGCCACGATCTGCGCATAGCGCGTGTCGGCCCCGACCTGGTCCACCCGCAACTCGACCGGCGCCGTCAGGTTGTGGCTGCCGGCGATCACCGCCTCGCCCACCCCGCGCGCGAGCGGCGTCGATTCGCCGGTGAGCAGCGCCTCGTCCACCGAGGTGCCGCCCGCGAGGATCGTGCCGTCCGCCGGGAATGCCTCGCCCGGCAGCACGCGCACGACGTCGCCCACGCGCAGGCGCCGGATCGACACGCGCCGCCAGCCGCCCGCCGCTTCGCGCCGCAGCACGCTCTCCGGCAGCCGGTGCATCAATGCCTCCAGCGCGCCAGCGGTGCGGTCGCGCAGGCGCAACTCCAGCCAGCGGCCGGCCAGCAGGAAGAACACGAACATCGTCAGCGAGTCGAAGTACACCTCGTGACCGAACAGGCCGTCCGGCTCGAAGGTGCCCAGGCTGCTGACCACGAAGGTGATCAGCATGCCCAGCGCCACCGGCAGGTCCATGCTGACGCGCCGCAGCCGCAGGTCGTGCAGCGCGTTGCGGAAAAACGGCTGGCACGAGAACAGCACCACCGGGATCGACAGCACCCACTGCGCCCAGCGCAGCAGGTGCACGATGTCGGGCCCGATCTCGCCGGGCGCGGTGAAGTAGGCCGGCGCGGCGTACATCATCACCTGCATCATGCACAGACCCGCCACGCCCAGGCGCCACAGCATCTTGCGCGTCTCGGCCTGCCGCTGGGCGCTGGCCAGCGCGCCGTGCGCCGGCAGCGGCCGGTAGCCGGCGCGCAGCACCGCGCGCATCCAGGCCGACGGCCTCGTCGCGCCCTCGTCCCATACCACCCGGCCGCGGTGGCTGGCGGCGCTCACGTCGGCCTCGGCCACCCCCGGGGTGCCGCGCAGGGCCTGCTCGATGGTCGCGGCGCAGGCGGCGCAGTGCATGCCCCCGAAGACCACCGTCGATTCCCAGCGCGCGGGCGCGCCGCCCGGCGGCGCATCGAGCGGCCGGCTGAACTCCAGCCACTCGTCGCGTTCGTCCAGCAGCTCGAAGTCCGCGGCGCACCCGGCCAGCGGCGCGCGCGCCGCCGCCCCGGTCCGGAGAGGCTGGTGCGAAAGCGCGCTGGCGGCCTGCATATATGCGTGCGCACTGTACCGGCCTGATCTGGATTGGACTTGACTTGCATCAAGCCTTGAGGCCGCCGCCTCGATACGCTATGGCGTGAACGATCGCGCTTGCACGGTGCCGGCCGCGTTCAGACGTTTCGCGAGGAGAACTCCACCATGTACCAACGCATTCTCGTGGCCACCGATGGTTCCAAACTTTCCAAGAAAGCCGTGGACAACGCCATCGCGCTGGCGGCCAGCCTGGGGGCCGAGCTGATCGCCCTGAAGGTGGTGCCGCGCTATCCGCAAAGCTATTTCGAGGGATCGATTCCACTGTCGGCGGAAGACGTGGCCCGGGTCGAACAGCACTGGGCCGACGACGGGCACGAGGTGGTCGAGGCGGTCAAGCGCGCCGGTGCCGCCAAGGGCGTCAAGGTCAAGCCCATCATCGCCCGCGCCGACGTGGTGTCCGACGCGCTGATCGCCGCCGCCAAGAAGCACAAGGCCGACCTGATCGTCATGGCCTCGCACGGCCGCAAGGGCGTCAAGCGCCTGCTGCTGGGCAGCGAGACCCAGCAGGTGCTGACCCACTCCGAGATTCCGGTGCTGGTGCTGCGCTGACGGTCAGCCCGCTCGGCCCGGGGTGGCGCTGCCCACCGGGTCGGTGCTGCTGCTGACAGGCGGCAGGCTGGCCGGCCGCACCGTGGCCGGCGCCGGGATGTAGCCCGCCAGGCCTTCGCGCAGGCCCATTTCCAGCCGGTCCACGCGGGAATGCAGGTCGCGGTTGTGGTTCTCCACGGCCTGCACCAGGCGGGCGATCTCGGAATCCACCGGTCGGTCGCGCAGGCCCATCTCGGCGCGGTCGACGCGCGCCAGCGTCTCGCGCGTGTGGTTCTCGATCGCCCCGGACAGGCGGGCCACCTCCTGGTCGAGGTGCGCGCGCAGGTCGGTGAAGCGCGAGGCTTCGGCCTTGTCGGCCAGCTCGCGCTGGATGGCCAGCTCCTTGGCGTGGCGCCGCGTCTCGACCAGCACGGTGCCCTGCTGGTAGGCCACCAGCGCGACGAACACCGCCGACAGCAAAGCCATCAGGCCAATCAGCACCAGCCCCAGCGGCGCCCTGATCTCCATGAAGATCAGAGACAGGTCGGTCGGCCGCGTCATCTCGGCCCAGTTGACGCCGATGAAGGTGACGATGGCAGCGCCCACCAGCAGCAGGAAAAGCGATCGCAGGGACACGCGGGGCTCCTTTCGGGTTCTGTAGTCAAGCCATCGCGAGTTTAGCCGCGCCGTCCGCAAGGCCCTGTAAGTGAATGCCGCCTGTCAGGCCGGCTGGAACAGGCCCTTGTACCGCTCGCGCAGCAGGTTCTTCTGCACCTTGCCCATGGTGTTGCGCGGCAGTTCGGCGGCGATGAAGCAGCGCTTGGGGATCTTGAAGTTGGCCAGTTTGGCCTTGAGGTCGGCGATCAGCCGCTCCGGGTCGAGGCTGGCCCCCGGCCGGGCGATCACCACCGCCACGCCGACCTCGCCGAAGTCCGGGTGCGGCACGCCGACGAGGGCGCTCTCGGCCACGCCGGGCAGCTCGTTCAGGTAGCCCTCGATCTCGGCCGGATACACGTTGTAGCCGCCGCTGATGATCAGGTCCTTGCTGCGGCCGACGATGGTGACGTAGCCGCGCTCGTCCTGCCGGCCGACGTCGCCGGTCCTGAAGAAGCCGTCGTCGGTGAACTCCTCGGCCGTCTTCTCGGGCATCTGCCAGTAGCCAGCGAACACGTTGGGCCCCTTGACCTGGATGTCGCCGATCTCGCCGACCGGCATGTCCACCCCGCTTTCACCCCGCACCCGCAGGCTGACGCCGGGCAGCGGAAAGCCCACGGTGCCGCCGCGCCGCTCGCTCTGGTTGCCGTGGCGCGGGTCGGCGCGATAGGGGTTGGAGGTGAGCATGATGGTCTCGCTCATGCCGTAGCGCTCCAGGATGGTGTGGCCGGTGCGCGCCTGCCAGTCGTTGAAGGTCTCGATCAGCAGCGGCGCCGAGCCGCTGATGAACAGGCGCATGGACGCCGCCTGCTCGCGCGTCAGCGCCGGCTCGGCCAGCATGCGCACGTACAGCGTGGGCACGCCCATGAACACGGTGGCGCGCGGCAGGTCGGCGATGACCTTCTTCGGGTCGAACCTGCCGTGCCACAGCATCCTGCTGCCGTTCAGCAGCGCACCGTGGATGGCCACGAACAAGCCGTGCACGTGGAAGATGGGCAGCGCGTGGATCAGCACGTCCCCAGGCTGCCAGCCCCAGTAGTCCTTCAGCATGGCGGCGTTCGACAGCAGGTTGCCGTGCGACAGCATCGCCCCCTTGCTGCGCCCGGTGGTGCCGCTGGTGTAGAGGATGGCGGCCAGGTCGTCGGCTCCGCGCTCGGCCGGCACCTGCTGGTCGCTGCAATGCGCGGCGCGCTCCAGCAGGCTGCCGCCGCGGTCGTCGTCCAGCGTGAAGACGTGGCGCGTGCCGGCCTTGAAGGCGATCTTGCTGACCCAGTTGAAGTTCTGGCCGCTGCACACCACCACCGCCGGCGCGGCGTTGCCGATGAAGTATTCGATCTCGGCGCTCTGGTAGGCCGTGTTCAGCGGCAGGAACACGAAGCCGGCGCGCAGCGTGGCGAGGTACAGCACCATGGCCTCGACGGACTTCTCCACCTGCACCGCCACGCGCGGCGGCACGCCGTCGGCGGCGCGCGGGATGTCCAGCGACTGCAGCAGGTTGGCCACCATGGCGGTGGCGCGGTCGAGGTCGCGCCACGAATAGGCCAGGCCGCCGTCGGTCTCGACGGCGACGGCGTCCAGGTCGGCCGGGAAGGCGGCGCGCAGGGCGGTGAAGAGGTTCTGGTTGGGCATGGTCGAGGGGTCGGAAAAAGCCTAGAACCGCGCCGGGCGCTTGCCCAGGAAGGCGGCGATGCCTTCTCGGTGCTCGGCGCTGTCGGCGTAGTCGTAGGCGGTTTTTACTATTCTTTCAATAGCTGCTGGCGCTTGTTCAGCAAGCGCTGGAGGCTGATTCAATGCTCGAAGCGTGCGCTTGTTCAGGCGCGCCGCCTGGGGTGCCAGGGCGGCGATGCGCGCCGCCGTTTCGCGCGCCCGGCCCTCCACCTGCACCGCAGGCGCCAGGTGCTGGAGAAAGCCGCGCGCCTTCATCTCGGCGGCTTCGAGCACGGCCGCCTCCAGCAGCATCTGGCGCGCCGTCGCCTCGCCGGCGGCGCGCGCCACCAGCGCGGCCTCGCGCGGCGCCATCGGGAAGCCCAGGCGGGCGATGGGCGCGCCGAACTTGGCATCGTCGGCGGCCACGCGGATGTCGCAGCAGCTGGCGATCTCCATGCCGGCGCCCATGCAGTTGCCTTCGATGGCGGCGACGATGGGCACGTCGCAGGCCAGCATGGCCGACAGGCCGCCCCACACGTCGCCCTCGTGGAAGTCGCGCAGGCTGGCGGCGTCGAAGCGGAAGTCCGGGTACTCGGCGATGTCGCCGCCGGCGCAGAAGTGGCCGCCCTCGCCGCGCACCAGCACGCAGCGCCACGCCGCGCCGGCCTGCACGCGCGTGAACACCCCGGCCAGCTCGCGCCACATGGCGCGCGTCATGGCGTTGAACTTGCGCGGGTTGGAGAGCGTGACGACGGCGACCGCGCCGTCGCCCGTGCACGCCACGTGAGCGGTCATCAGTCCAGCTTCACGCCCGACACTTTGACCACCTGCGCCCAGCGCTGGATCTCGCTGTGGATCAGCGCCGCGAAGCGCTCGCCCGCGAGGTCGGGGAACTCCGCGCCCTGCCCGGCCCAGACGGCCTTGGCCTCGGGTTCGAGGCAGGCGCGGCGGACGTCCTCGGTGGCGCGCGCCACCGCCTCGGCGGGCGTGCCCCTGGGCGCCCAGATGCCGTACCAGGACTGCACGTTGTAGTCGGGCAGGCCGACCTCGGCGGCGCAGGGCACGTCGGGGATGGCGGGGTTGCGCTTGCTGCCGGCCACCATCAGCGCCTTGATGCGCCCGGCCTTGATGTGGCCGGCCGACGAGCCCAGGCCGTCGAAGTCCATGTCCACGTTGCCGGCGATCAGGTCGGCCAGCGCCGGGCCGGCGCCGCGGTAGGGAATGTGGGTGATGAAGGTCTTGGTCTGAATCTTGAACAGCTCGCCCGCCAGGTGATGCACCGAGCCGGCGCCGGCCGAGGCGTAGTTCAGCTTGCCGGGGTTCTTGCGGATCAGGTCCAGGAACTCCTGGTAGCTGCCCGTGTTGGCGCGTTTGGCGTTGACCACCAGCACCTGCGGCGCGGCGGCGACCTGGATCAGGGGAATGAAATCCTTTTCGAGGTCGTAGTCCAGCCTGGGGTAGATCGACGGCGCGATCGTGTGGTGCCCGCCGCCCATGAACAGCGTGTAGCCGTCGGGCGGCGCCTTGGCCGCGGCCGAGGCGCCCACGGTGCCGCCGGCACCGCCCCGGTTGTCGATGACCAGGCTCTTGCCGGTCAGCTTGGCGAACTGCACCGCCATCGGCCGCGCGAAGGCGTCGGTGCCGCCGCCGGCGGGGAACGGCACGATCAGCGTCACCGGCCGGGCGGGCCAGGCTTGCGCTCGCGCCAGGCCGGGCAGCGCGGCGATGGCGGCGGTGCCGAACAGGGCCTGGCGGCGGGTCAGGGGGGTGTTCATCCGTTGTCTCCTGGTTGTGCGGGTGCGAAGCCGGTCAATCTAGCAGGCTTTGCACCGCGCCCGATACCGGGATTTGCCCCTGCGCCAGCAGCGCGCGGTGCTTGTCCAGGCGCTTGAGGTCGTAGAGGTAGTTCACCATCAGCCCGCAGGACTGCTTCAGGCCCTTGGGCGAAGGGTCGGCCAGCCAGTTCAGCCGCTCGATGCGCGCGCCGTTGCCCAGGTGGAAGCGCGCCACGCCGTCGCGCGGCTTGCCGTCGTCCGCCAGCTCCCGGCCCAGGTAGCGCGCGGCAGCAGTCAGCAGCCAGCGGCGGCGCGCGCTCTTGTCGTCCAGTGCGGCCACGTCGTCGAGGGACTTCAGCAGCTCGGCGGCGGTCGGCTCCGGCTGGCCGAGTTCGCGCGCCAGCGCCTGGCGGGCGCGTTCGGGCGTGGCGGCCAGCAGGTCGCCCACCTGCTTGCCCAGCCAGGCGCGCAGGCCGGGGATGGGCGAGAGCGTGGCGAACACCTTGAGCTGCGGGAACTCCGCGCGCAGCGTCTCCACCACGCGCTTGATGAGCGAGTCGCCGAAGCTCACCCCCTTCAGGCCCGGCTGCGTGCTGCTGATGGAGTAGAAGATCGCCGTCGTCGCCTTGTCCAGGTCGGCCGGCGCGCCCTCCACGTCCAGCAGCGGCTCGATGCCGGCCGCCAGGTCGCGCAGCAGCGCCACCTCGACGAAGATCAGCGGCTCGCCCGGCAGCCGGGGGTGGAAGAAGCCGTAGCAGCGGCGGTCCTCGTCGAGCCGGTTCTTGGCGTCGAGCCAACTGCGGATGTCGTGCACGGCCTCGTACTTGATGAGCTTCTCGATCAGCGCGGCGGGCGAGTGCCAGCTGATGCGCTCCAGTTGCAGGAAGCCGACGTCGAACCAGGTGGAGAACAAGTCCTCCAGCTCGGCGTCCAGCGCGGCCAGGCGCTTGTCGCGCCTGAGGTGCGGCAGCAGTTCAGCGCGCATCTCGACCAGGAAGCGCACGCCCTCGGGGAACGCCGCGAAGCGTTGCAGCAGCCGCGTGCGCGGCGCGGCGGCGGCCTTGCGCAGGCGCACCTCGGCGCGCGCCTCCTCGTCGGTGCCGATGGCGGCCTCGTAGGCGTCGCGCGCGGCCTGGATGGCGGCGGCGTCGGGCGTGAACTGCTCGCTCATCAGCCGCCAGCAGTCGCGCCGCTGCTCGGGCGTGGCGCGCGCGTACCAGCCGGCCACGCCGGCGGCGCGGCGGCCGCCCTCCACCTCGCTCACCGCCGGGTCCACCACGTGTTGCAGCTCGCGCAGCGTGCGGCGCAGCACCCGGGGCGACAGCGCCTCCTCGCGCCGCCCCAGCAGCGCGCCCAGGCGCTCGCGCGTGCTGCGGGCGGGGGTGTCGTCGGGCAGGTCGGCGTCGGTCATGGCAAACATCCTCTACTACTTAATTAATAGCTGCTGGCGCTTGACTGGCGGGCGCTGGAGGCCTATTTGGCTTAAATTTTTGCGCCCTGCCGGCTGGCCCAGGCCCACAGCGCCACGCCGGCCACGATCATCGGCACGCACAGCCACTGGCCCATGCTCATGCCCAGCGCCAGCAGGCCCAGGTGCGCGTCGGGCTCGCGGAAGTATTCGGCGATGAAGCGGAACAGCCCGTAGCCCAGCAGGAACGCGCCGCTCACCTGCCCCATCTTGCGCGGCTTGCGGGCGTACAGCCACAGCAGCACGAACAGCAGCACGCCCTCCAGCAGGAACTGGTAGACCTGCGACGGATGGCGCGGCGCGTCGCCCGCGCCGCGGAACACCATCGCCCACGGCAGCGACGGGTCGGCCACGCGGCCCCACAGCTCGCCATTGATGAAGTTGCCCACGCGGCCCGAGGCCAGGCCCAGCGGCACGCAGGGCGCCACCAGGTCGGTCACCTGCAGCCAGGGCCGGCCGCGCCGGCGCGCCCACAGCATCATGGCCACGATCACGCCCAGCATGCCGCCGTGAAAGCTCATGCCGCCCTGCCAGATGGCGAAGATCTCCAGCGGGTGCGCCGCGTAGTACGCCGGCTTGTAGAACAGGCAGTAGCCCAGCCGGCCGCCGGCGATCACGCCCAGCACGCCCCAGAACAGCATGTCCTCGATGTCGCGCCGCGTCCACGGCGCGGGCCGGGTGATGGAGGCGTAGGGCTCGTGCCGCAGCCGCCGCGTGGCCAGCCAGAAGAACAGCGCGAAGGCGACCAGGTAGGTGATGCCGTACCAGTGCACGGCCAGCGGGCCGAGTCGGACGGCGATGGGGTCGATCTGAGGGTGAACCAGCATGCGCGCATTGTGCCGCGCGAAGCCGCTGCCCCCGCTCGCGCGGAACTCGGCGAAGGCTTGGGCACGCGCACGGGGTCTGCCCGGCTTCCAGCGCGGCATCGCCGGCGATGCTCAGGCCGTTAGCGTCGGCGCCGCGCCGCGCCGCCGCAGCGGCCGAGCACCTGCTCACCCACGACCAACCGGCGCTGCTAGTGGTAGTCCTCTCCGCGCTGGTGCCGAACCGCCAGCACGATCACGCTCGTGGCGCTGTCGATCTCGTAGAGCGCGACATACCCCGTTGCGCCGAACGGAATGATGAGTTCGCGCCGCGTCGGACTTCTTCCCGCCTTGCGGAAGCTGAACGGCGTCACGGCCAGTTGCTTCTGCGCGGCGACCCGCACGGCATCGATCGCTGCCTGGGCCAGTTCGAGGTCTTCGAGTGTCCGAGCGCGGTCAAGCAAAAAGTCTAAAAGCCGATCCAGATCCTCTTCAGCCTCCGCACTGAAACGAACGCTGAAGCGCATCAGGACATTTGCCTGCGCTTGGCATCCAGTTTCGCTTGCAGCTTCGAGAGCACGTCATCGGCCGAGGACGACTCCCCCGTGGCCTGGAAACGTTCCCAGGCTGCCTGGCCACGCGCATGGAAGCGGCTTTGCATGTGCCGAAACTCCACGGCGCTGCGCACGGCAGATTCGACGAACGCCGAGATCGTCTCGCCTTCTTGCAACACGGCTTCCAGATTGCCGCGGAACTCTGGTTCGACGCGCACCTGCGGAATGACAGCGGTTTTCATGGCAACCAGTGTATTTCATTTGCGTTGCAAGCGAAAGGATCGGCCATTGTGGAGGAGAGCCACTACAGCGGCAGCGCTCACCCGACCGGCAGCGTCCCATTGGCAACTGGCAATGCCGTTACTCGTGACCTGCCCGGCGGTGTTGCACGTGCGGCTGTGGGTGACGCTGGCCGGGTCGTAGGTAATGGTGAGGGCCAGGCGCTGGCTGCCGGCGCTGGCGCTGGCGCTGGCGCTGACGGCGGTGGACCGGCTGATGATGTACCTGCGAAAGGGGCAGGTTGAGAGCCCAATCAGGCTCTGGCGCTTGACTGGCAAGCGCTGTCAGCTATGGAATATGGAGCATGCAGAGGGTTGGATTTTTCACTGCACTGCAATCATAAGCACCGCTACGCCGTCGCCCGAAGCTGCTCGCGCACGAACTCGACGAAGCGGTGCAGCGCGGGGTTGTCGGCCTGCGGCGGCCAGACCAGGCTGGTCTCGCACGCGGGCAGCGCCACGCCGGCCGCGCGGCGCGAACGGCCGGCGGGGGCCAGTTCGCCGGCAGCGCGATAGACCACGCCGGCACGGCGGAACTGCTGCACGCTGGCCGGCACCCAGGCCACGCCCAGGCCGCCCCACACCAGGTTGACGATGGTCTGCATCTGGATCGCCTCCTGCGCCACCTGCGGGGGCAGCCCGGCGGCCTGGTACAGGCCCATGACAGCATCGTGCAGCGAGGGCACCAGGCGGCGCGGGAAGATCACCAGCGGCTCGGCCAGCACGCGCGCCAGCGGCAGCGGGCGGGCCTGGGCCAGCGGATGGGCTTCGGGCAGCGCCAGCACCAGCGGCTCGCGCGCCACCGCCAGGCACGACAGGCCCGGCGGCGCGGCACCGGGCGAGTGCAGCAGCAGGCCGGCGTCGATGTCGCCGCGCGCCAGCGCCTGCAACTGCACGTCGCCGGTGGCCTCGGCCAGTTCCAGCACCACGTCGGGGCAGCGGGTGCGGAAGTCGCGCACCCAGCGCGGCAGCTGCTCGAAGCCGATGGTGGAGACGAAGGCCAGGCGCACGCGGCCCAGCTCGCCCGCCGCCGCCGCGCGCGCCCGGCGCGGCAGGGCCTGCGCGCGCGCCAGCAGCTCGCGCGCTTCGGGCAGCAGCGCTTCGCCGGCGGGCGTGAGCGCCACGCGGCGGCGCGTGCGGTCGAACAGGCGCACGCCCAGCGCGCGCTCCAGCTGCGCGATGGCCTGCGTGACGGGCGGCTGCGTCAGGTGCAGCCGCTGCGCCGCGCGGCCGAAGTGCAGCTCCTCCGCCACGGCGACGAACTGGCGCCAGGCGCGCAGCTCGATCGGGGGGCCTTCGAGGGTCATGCGCGCAGCATAGCAAGCGGTCTGCCGCGTGCTCGCCGCCTCAAGCGCATGCTTCGATAAAGATAGCTGCCAGCGCTTATCCAGCAAGCGCCGGAGGCCGATTCGGCTCAGTATTTATTCGAGAAATTGGCGCTGATGCGCTGCCTCAGGTACTCGGCCCCGGTGATGGGCGGGTACTTCCGGCCGGGGCCTTCGATCACCGCGTCCTCGTTGGCCTGCGCGAAGAAGGCCAGGCTGTAGCGCGGGCCCTGGTATTCGTGCGGCAGCGGGTTGCGCACGCGGTGGAAGTTGCTGGGTAGCTGGTCGTCGCTCCAGCGCGTGAGCATGTCGCCGATGTTGCAGGTGATCACGCCCGGCACCGGCTCCACCGGCGTCCACTGCTGCGTGTCCATCTCCTTGCCGGGCAGCACTTGCAGGCCGCCCTGCCCGGCGCGCTGGAACAGCAGGGTGAGGCAGTCGAAGTCGGTGTGCGCGCCGGCGCGCCACAGGCCCAGTTCGTCCTTCAGCGCCGGATCGACGGCGAAGTAGTGCAGCATGCGCAGCGTGCTCTGGTAGCTGGGCACGCCGGGCGCGTGCGCGCGGGTGAAGAAGCCGTCGTCGAAGCCCAGCTTGTAGGCGAAGCACGAGAGCAGTTGCATCGCCACCTCCCAGCACTGGCGCTCGAACGCCAGCGTGGCGGCCTGAAAGCCGGGCAGCTCCGCCTCGGTCGGCCACAGACCCGCCATGCGCGGGCGCGTGACCTGGTAGGACTCCTTCTGGTCGGGCGTCTGGGTGGAGGGGCGGATCTGCGCCTTGTGCTCCCAGCCGGCGTTGCGCGCCAGCGGCCACTGCGCCTTGACCTCGCGCGGCAGCGCGAACAACTGCTCGGCGCGCGCGAAGGCGGCGTCGATGTCCTGCTGCGGAATGCCGTGGCCGGCCACCTGGAAGAAGCCGATCTCGACCGAGGCGGCCCAGATCTGCTCGGCGATCTCGGCCTTGCGCCGAGCGAAGTCGGTGATGTCGATGAGGCGCACCTCGCGCGCATGGGTTTCCTCGCCCATCCCGCCCATGCGGGATTCCTTGTCGAGTTCGCCCAGCGCGTAGCCGGTGGATGGCGTGGTCATGGTGGGGTTCCTTTCCTGAAGATCGAGTTCAGGAGCAATGACCCGCGAAGCCGGCGCCGTGTCGCGGAACCGCGCGCTGAACGCTTCTACTCCTGCGCGAACAGGTTGCAAGTTGCGCGCCAGCTCGGCAAAGCGGCAGACCGCAAGGAACGCGCCATACCGGTGCGCGAGGCGCCCGGCCGCACCAGCGTGATGCACCGGAATGCGCCGCCCGGCCCCGCCAACCCGCAGGCACGCCTATTGCTTGCATGGCCCGCATGACAGCCCTTGCTGCCTCTCCCCCCGCCGAAGTCCCGCTGGACGAGCGCGACGGCCGCTACCTGCGCCAGGCCATCGACATGGCCCGCAAGGCGCGCGAGCGCGGCAACCGGCCGTTCGGCGCCGTCATCGTCGCGCCCGACGGCCGGGTGCTGGCCCAGGCCTGGAACGCCAACGATGAGACCGGCGACTGCACCGCGCACGCCGAGGTCTCTGCCATCCGCATCGCCAGCCCGCGCTGCACGCGCGAGCAGTTGGCGGCGGCCACGCTGTACTCGTCGGGCGAGCCCTGCGTGATGTGCGCCGGCGCGATCTTCTGGTCGGCCATCGGCCGCGTGGTGTACGGCATCGACGCCGTGCGCCTGCGCGTGTTCCGTGGCGAGCGGCTGGACCAGAAGGACGCCGAGCTGTCCTGCCGCGACGTGTTCGCCGCCGCCTCGCACCGCATCGAATGCATCGGCCCGGCGCTGATCGACGAAGCATCCGCCTCGCACATCGGCGCCTGGAAAACATGACCACCCCCGTTGCTCCACTCGCTGCGCGATGTTGCGGCATCCCCCCTCCAGGGGGCGCACCCACTGGCCGGGGGAACCCCGGCCACGGGTGCGCTGGCGTGGCCTGCTCCGCGGCCGCTCGGCCCTTGGGACTCCCTGCGCCGCTCGCCAATAACCGACTCCACCATCCCTAGAAAGCCCGCCATGAAGAAACGACTGTTCCTGCACACCGCGCTGGCCCTGGCCGCCGCGGCCGGCGTCGCGCCGGCCCACGCGGCCACGCCCATCAAGTTTCAGCTCGACTGGCGCTTCGAGGGGCCGGCCGCGTTCTTCCTGCTGCCGGCCGCCAAGGGCTACTTCAAGGAGGCGGGGCTCGACGTCGCCATCGACGCCGGCAACGGCTCCGGCGGCACGGTGCAGCGCGTGGCCTCGGGCGCCTACGACATGGGCTTCGCCGACATGGCGGCGCTGATGGAGTTCCAGGCCAACAACCCCGACGTGCCCAACCAGCCGGTGGCGGTGATGATGGTCTACAACAACACGCCCGCCTCCGTGATGGCGCTCAAAAAAGCCGGCATCGCCAAGCCCGCCGACCTCACCGGCAAGAAGCTGGGCGCCCCGGTGTTCGACTCCGGCCGCCGCGCCTTCCCGATCTTCGCCAAGGCCAACCAGGTGGGCGCGGTGCAGTGGACGGCCATGGACCCGCCGCTGCGCGAGACCATGCTGATGCGCGGCGACGTGGACGCCATCACCGGCTTCACCTTCACCAGCCTGCTCAACCTGGAGGCGCGCGGCGCCAAGGCCAGCGACGTGGTGGTGATGCAATACCCGGACTACGGCGTCAAGCTGTACGGCAACGCCATCATCGTCAGCCCCAAGCTGCTCAAGGACAACCCGGACGCGGTCAAGGGCTTCCTCAGGGCCTTCACCAAGGGCGCGAAGGAGGTCATCGCCAACCCCACGGCCGCCATCGCCCACGTGAAGGAGCGCGACGGCATCGTCAACACCGCGCTGGAGACGCGGCGCCTGAAGCTGGCCATCGACACCGTGGTCAACAGCCCCGACGCGCGCGCCGAGGGCTTCGGCCAGGTCGTGCCCGGCCGCCTGTCGCTGATGGCCTCGCAGGTATCGGACGCCTTCGGCACCAAGACGCGCATCGACCCCGCCAAGGTGTGGAACGGCAGCCTGATGCCCGGCGCGGCCGAGCGCGACATCCTGCCGAAGAAGTGATTAGCTATCGTTTGAATAGCTGCCTGCGCTTTCTGCACGGGCGCTAGAGCCCTATTTCGCATGTCATCCACCGCATTGGCCCCGGAACCGCCGTTCGTCGATTTCAGCGACGTCTGGCTCGCCTACAACGAGGAGCTGCTGCGCGCCAGCCACTTCGCGGTGGAGGCGATCGATTTGCAGGTGCGGCGCGGTGAGTTCATCGCCATCGTCGGGCCGTCGGGCTGCGGCAAGTCCACCTTCATGAAGCTGACCACCGGCCTGCGCATGCCCTCGGCCGGCCGCATCCTGGTCGACGGCGAGCGCGTGACCGGGCCGCTGAAGATCTCGGGCATGGCGTTCCAGGCGCCCTCGCTGCTGCCCTGGCGCAGCACGGTGGACAACGTGCTGCTGCCGCTGGAGATCGTCGAGCCGCACCGCAGCCAGTTCAAGGCCCGCCGCAAGGAGTACGAGGCGCGCGCCCGTGGCCTGCTGCAGAAGGTGGGGCTGGGCGGCTACGAGGACAAGTTCCCCTGGCAGCTCTCCGGCGGCATGCAGCAGCGCGCCAGCATCTGCCGCGCGCTGGTGCACGAGCCCAAGATGCTGCTGCTGGACGAGCCTTTCGGCGCCCTGGACGCCTTCACGCGCGAGGAGCTGTGGTGCATCCTGCGCGACCTGCAGGCCGAGCAGCGCTTCAACGTCATCCTGGTCACGCACGACCTGCGCGAGAGTGTGTTCCTGGCCGACACCGTGTACGTGATGAGCAAGAGCCCCGGCCGCTTCATCGTGCGCCGCGAGATCGGCCTGCCGCGCCCGCGCGAGCTGGAGCTGACCTACACCAAGGAATTCACCGACATCGTGCTGGAACTGCGCGGGCACATCGGGGCGCTGCGCAAGACGGGCGGGGAGATCACGCAATGACGTCTCATCACCGCAAGCTGGTCGAGCGCTGGTCGCCCTGGGTGCTGCTGCTGGCCGTCGTCATCGCGTGGCAGGTGATCTGCTCGGGCTTCAGCGTGCCGGAGTTCCTCTTCCCCAGCCCGCTGGCGATCTGGACGCAGCTGGTCGAGTTCAAGGGCGTCATCGCCATGCACGCCTGGCGCACCTTCTGGGTCACCATGGCGGGCTTCGGCATCGCCATCGTCGTCGGCGTGCTGCTGGGCTTTTTGATCGGCAGCTCGCGCGTCGCCTACGCGGCGGTGTACCCGCTGATGACGGCCTTCAACGCCCTGCCCAAGGCCGCCTTCGTGCCGATCCTGGTGGTGTGGTTCGGCATCGGCGTGGGGCCGGCCATCCTGACGGCGTTCCTGATCAGCTTCTTCCCCATCACCGTCAACATCGCCACCGGCCTGGCCACGCTGGAGCCCGAGCTGGAGGACGTGCTGCGCGTGCTCGGCGCCAAGCGCTGGGACGTGCTGCTCAAGGTGGGCCTGCCGCGCTCGCTGCCCTACTTCTACGCCTCGCTCAAGGTCGCCATCACGCTGGCCTTCGTCGGCACCACGGTCAGCGAGATGACGGCCGCCAACGAAGGCATCGGCTACCTGCTGGTGTCGGCCGGCTCGTCGATGCAGATGGGCCTGGCGTTCGCCGGGCTGCTGGTGATCGGCGCCATGGCGATGGCGATGTACGAGCTGTTCAGCGCCATCGAGCAGCACACCACGCGCTGGGCGCACCGCGGTTCGCAGGGCGAATGATGCAGTCCTTGTCGCCCGACCAGATCGCGCGCCTGCTGCGCCGCGCCAACGCCGTGGCCGAGCGCGCCCTGGGCATGGGCCGCCACCCCTTCGGCGCGCTGCTGGTGGCGCCGGACGGCGACACGGTGCTGGCCGAGCAGGGCAACATCGACACCGTGAACCACGCCGAGAGCACGCTCGCGCGCACGGCGGCCGCCAACTACCCCGGCGCCTACCTGGCGCAGTGCACGCTGGTCACCACCTTCGAGCCCTGCGCCATGTGCGCCGGCGCCATCTACTGGGCCGGCATCGGCCGCGTGCTCTACGGCGCCGAGGAAACCGCCCTGCTCGCGCTCACGGGCAACCACCCCGAGAACCCCACCCTCAGCCTGCCCTGCCGCGAGGTGTTCGCGCGCGGGCAGCGCGCGGTCGAGGTGATCGGCCCGGTGCCGGCGCTGGCCGGCGAAATGCTGGCGCTCCACCAGGGGTTCTGGGCCGCCGGCCCGCGGGGGGAGCACCGGCATGACGACTGATATGCGGGGGCTATCAATGGCGGGTTGAGATCGGATTGGCACCGATCAATCCGTGGGGGCACAATCGGACGCTTTCGCGACCACCAACCCACGACAACCGCCATGGACACCAAGACGATCCAGACCCACCGCCTGAACGCGCGTTCGGCCAACATCACCGAAGGCAAGGCGCGCGCCGCCAACCGCTCCATGTTCTACGGCATGGGCTACACGGAAGGCGACTTCAAGAAGCCCATGGTCGGCGTGGCCAACGGCCACAGCACCATCACCCCCTGCAACTCCGGTTTGCAGAAGCTGGCCGACGCGGCCATCGCCGGCATCCAGGAAGCCGGCGGCAACGCCCAGGTGTTCGGCACGCCCACCATCAGCGACGGCATGGCGATGGGCACCGAGGGCATGAAGTATTCGCTGGTCAGCCGCGAGGTCATCAGCGACTGCATCGAGACCTGCGTGCAGGGGCAGTGGATGGACGGCGTGGTCGTCGTCGGCGGCTGCGACAAGAACATGCCCGGCGGCATGATGGGCATGCTGCGCGCCAACGTGCCGGCCATCTACGTCTACGGCGGCACCATCCTGCCGGGCAAGTGGAAGGGGCGCGACCTGAACATCGTCAGCGTGTTCGAGGCCGTGGGCGAGAACGCCGCCGGCAAGATCAGCGACCAGGAGCTGAAGGACATCGAGCAGCACGCCATCCCCGGCACCGGCTCGTGCGGCGGCATGTACACCGCCAACACGATGTCCTCGGCCTTCGAGGCGCTGGGCATGAGCCTGCCCTATTCCTCCACCATGGCGAACCCGCACGACGAGAAGCAGAACTCGGCCAAGGAATCGGCCCGGGTGCTGATCGAAGCCATCAAGAACGACCTGAAGCCGCGCGACATCGTCACCAAGCAAGCCATCGAGAACGCGGTGTCGGTCATCATGGCCACGGGCGGCTCGACCAACGCGGTGCTGCACTTCCTGGCCATCGCGCACGCGGCGGGCGTCGAATGGTCCATCGACGACTTCGAGCGCATCCGCAAGCGCGTGCCGGTGATCTGCGACCTCAAGCCCAGCGGCAAGTACCTGGCGGTGGATTTGCACGAGGCGGGCGGCATCCCGCAGGTGATGAAGATCCTGCTGAACGCCGGCCTGCTGCACGGCGACTGCATGACCATCACCGGCAAGACCATCGCCGAAACGCTGAAGGACGTGCCCGATGCGCCTGCTGCCTCCCAGGACGTGATCCGCCCCATCGACAAGGCGCTGTACAAGGAAGGCCACCTGGCCATCCTCAAGGGCAACCTCAGCCCCGAGGGCGCGGTGGCGAAGATCACCGGGCTGAAGAACCCCGTCATCACCGGCCCGGCGCGCGTGTTCGACGACGAGCAGTCGGCGCTGGCCGCCATCCTGGCCGGCAAGATCGTGGCCGGCGACGTGATGGTGCTGCGCTACCTGGGCCCCAAGGGCGGCCCCGGCATGCCCGAGATGCTGGCGCCCACCGGCGCGCTGATCGGCGCCGGCCTGGGAGAGAGCGTGGGCCTGATCACCGACGGGCGCTTCTCCGGCGGCACCTGGGGCATGGTGGTCGGCCATGTGGCGCCCGAGGCGGCGGCCGGCGGGCTGATCGCCTTCATCCAGGAGGGCGACTCCATCACCATCGACGCCCACCAGCTCAAGCTGGAACTGAACGTGCCCGAGGCCGAGATCGCCCGGCGGCAGAAGGGCTGGCAGCCGCCCGCGCCGCGCTACACGCGCGGCGTGCAGGCCAAGTTCGCCCACAACGCCTCCAGCGCCAGCAAGGGCGCCGTGCTGGACAACTTCTGATCTTCAAAAACAATAGCGCCCGGCGCAGGCCCTGCCTGCGCCGGGCGCTATTTTTATCTGAGACCGTCTTCAGCGGCGGCGCGGCGGCGCCGTCTTGGGCTTGGCACCGATGGCCTCGCGGTGGCGGTTGATGCGATCCAGCTTGCGGGCATCCTCCCGCTCCATCGCCTTGCGCTTGGTGTAGCCCGACCAGTCGGCCCACGACCACCACAGCGCGGCGCCGACGAACGGCGCCAGCACCCACCACCACGACCAGGTGGCGACAGGGCCGATCTCCTGCCATTTCAGCAGTACAAGAATGATTCCCAATCCGAGCAGGTACATGGTTTTTCCTGGGCGTATGTCACGTTCCGCGTGCCGGCGCCGCGTCAACCCGGCACCCTACAATGCGTTGAAAGAATGTAGCGCAACCCCACGATAGAGGAATGAAGATGAAGCGTGTTCTGTTGACTTTTGCCACCCTGGCCGCCATCTCCGCGCCCGCGCTGGCCGACGAGGCCCTGGCGAAGGCCAAGAACTGCATGGCCTGCCACACCGTGGACAAGAAACTGGTGGGCCCGGCCTACAAGGAGGTGGCCAAGAAATACGCCGCCGACGGCGGCGCGGTGGACAAGCTGGCCGCCAAGATCATGAAGGGGGGCTCCGGCGTGTGGGGCGCCGTGCCCATGCCGCCCAACGCCAACGTGAGCGATGCCGAAGCCAAGAAGCTGGCCGGCTGGATCATGAGCCTGAAGTAAGCCCTCCGCTCCCAAAGAACAAGCCCGCGCCTGGCGCGGGCTTTTTGCTGGGCCGGCGGAACCTCAATACGTCTGGTCGAGCTGCGTCAGGATCGCCGGGTTCTCCAGCGTGCTGGTGTCCTGCGTGATCTGCTCGCCCTTGGCCAGGCTGCGCAGCAGGCGGCGCATGATCTTGCCGCTGCGCGTCTTGGGCAGGTTCTCGCCGAAGCGGATGTCCTTGGGCTTGGCGATGGGGCCGATCTCCTTGGCCACCCAGTCGCGCAGTTCCTTGGCGATCTGCTTCGCTTCGTCGCCGTGCGGCAGCGGGCGCTTGAGCACCACGAAGGCGCAGATGGCCTCGCCCGTCAGGTCGTCCGGGCGGCCGACCACGGCGGCCTCGGCCACCAGGTCGGACTTGGCGACCAGGGCGGATTCGATCTCCATCGTGCCCATGCGGTGGCCCGAGACGTTCAGCACGTCGTCGATGCGGCCGGTGATGCGGAAGTAGCCGCGCTCGGCGTCGCGCACCGCGCCGTCGCCGGCCAGGTAGTAGCCCTTCAGCTCCTCGGGGAAATAGCTCTTCCTGAAGCGCTCCGGGTCGCCCCAGATGGTGCGGATCATGCTGGGCCAGGGTTTCTTGACCACCAGGATGCCGCCCGAGCCGTTGGGCATCTCGTTGCCCGATTCATCGACGATGGCGGCGAAGATGCCCGGCAGCGGCAGCGTGCACGAGCCCGGCACCAGCGGCGTGGCGCCCGGCAGCGGGTTGATCATGTGGCCGCCGGTCTCGGTCTGCCAGAAGGTGTCCACGATGGGGCAGCGCTCGCCACCCACGTGCTTGTAGTACCACATCCAGGCTTCGGGGTTGATCGGCTCGCCCACGCTGCCCAGCAGGCGCAGGCTGCCGAGGTTCGAGCTCTTCGGGTGCACCTTCTCGTCCGCCTCGGAAGCCTTGATGAGCGAGCGGATCGCCGTCGGCGCGGTGTAGAAGATGCTGCACTTGTGGCGCTCGATCATCTGCCAGAAGCGGCCGGCGTTCGGGTAGGTGGGCACGCCCTCGAACACGATCTCGGTCGCGCCGGCGGCCAGCGGGCCGTAGACGATGTAGCTGTGGCCGGTGACCCAGCCGATGTCGGCGGTGCACCAGAACACGTCCTCGGGCTTCAAATCGAAAGTCCACTCCATCGTCAGCTTGGCCCACAGGAGGTAGCCGCCGGTGGAATGCTGCACGCCCTTGGGCTTGCCGGTGGAGCCGGAGGTGTAGAGCACGAACAGCGGGTGCTCGGCATCCACCATCACGGGCGGGCACTCGGTGCCCTGGCCTTGCAGGATCTCGCTGAAGGTCTTGTCGCGGCCCGCGACCATGGGGCAGGCGGTGGGCGTGCGCTCGTAGACGAAGACGTGGCGGATCGACTCGCAGCCGCCCATGCCCAGCGCTTCATCGACGATGGCCTTCAGCGCCAGCTCCTTGCCGCCGCGCATCTGGTAGTTGGCGGTGATCACGGCCACGGCGCCGACGTCGGCGATACGCTCCTGCAAGGCCTTGGCCGAGAAGCCGCCGAACACCACGCTGTGCGTGGCGCCCAGGCGCGCGCAAGCCTGCATGGCGACGATGCCCTCGATGGTCATCGGCATGTAGATCAGCACGCGGTCGCCCTTCTGGATGCCGTGCGCCTTCAGCGCGTTGGCGAACCGGCTCACGCGCGCCAGCAGTTCCTTGTAAGTGACCTGGGTGACGGCGCCGTCGTCGGCCTCGAAGATGAGGGCCGTCTTGTTCTCGACCGGCGTGCCCATGTGCTTGTCCAGGCAGTTGGCGCTGGCGTTGAGCTGGCCGTCGGCGAACCACTTGTAGAAGGGCTTGCTGGATTCGTCCAGCACCTGGGTGAAGGGCTTGCCCCAGACCACGTGCTCCCTGGCCAGGCGGCCCCAGAAGCCGGTGAAGTCCTGCTCGGCCTCGGCGCACAGGGCCTTGTAGGCGTCCATGCCGCTGATGCGCGCGGCCTTCACCGTGGCCTCGCTGGGCGGGAATACGCGGTTTTCGACCAGAACCGATTCGATGGCGCTCATGAGCCTTGTCTCCTTCGTCTTCGTTGCACACATCGGCCGGGCGGCTGCCTGCCGAACGCGGTGATGGTGGCGCCGGGCTCTTACAACGCACTGACTGGCCCCTGGAAAGACCGCCGATCCAGCGCCGCGCCGTCCCTACAATACGCGATTTTCGGCCGCCCGTCCGCCATGTCCGACCCTGTCCAATCCCCCGCCAACCGCCCGCTGCGCCCGCTGCCGGCGATCATCTTCGCCAGCCGCTGGCTGCAACTGCCGCTCTACCTGGGCCTGATCGCCGCGCAGGCGGTGTACGTGGTGCACTTCCTGGTGGAGCTGTGGCACCTGATCGAGGCCGCCTTCGGCAACCAGCATGCCTTGCAGGCCCTGGTGACCAGCATCGGCTACAAGTCGGACGTGGCCGTCACCTCGCTGAACGAGACGGTGATCATGCTGGTGGTGCTGGCGCTGATCGACGTGGTGATGATCTCCAACCTGCTCATCATGGTGATCGTCGGCGGCTACGAGACCTTCGTCAGCCGGCTCGACCTCGAAGGCCACCGCGACCAGCCCGAGTGGCTCAGCCACGTCAACGCCAGCGTGCTCAAGGTCAAGCTGGCGCTGTCGATCATCGGCATCAGTTCCATACACCTGCTGAAAACCTTCATCAACGCCGGCAACTACACCGACAAGGTGCTGATCGCGCAGACCGTGATCCACGTCGTGTTCCTGCTCTCGGCGATGGCCATCGCCTATACCGACAAGCTGATGAGCGCGGGGCACAAGGCTTCACGCTGAAGCCTCGATATTCAAAGCCAAATCGTGATCCAGCGCTTATGCAGAAAGCGCCGGCAGCTATTCTTTAGATAGCAAACAAATCAGACACGATTTCTCCCACCTTCTCCGGCACAGTGGCATATCCCTTGATCCCAGGAGTACGCCATGAGCCACTCGCTCGCCCACCCGATCTTCGCCGCGCTGCTGTGCGGCGCGCTGGCGCCCGCGCTGGCGCAGCAGGAGCGCCGCGCGCCGCCACCGCCGCCGCCCGAGGCGTTTGCCGCCTGCCAGGGCAAGGCCGAAGGCGCCGCCGTTACCATCACACTGCCGGACGGCAAGACGCTCGATGGCACCTGCCGCACGGTCACCACGTCGTCGGGCACGGCCCTGGCCGCCCGGCCCAACCGGCGCCCCGACCAGCCGCCACGACCCCAAAGCTGAAGTGAAACCACCCCCGTTGCTCCACTCGCTGCGCGATGTTGCACCTCCCCCTCCAGGGGGCGCCCCCACTGGCCGTGGCCAGTGGGGGCGCTGGCATGGCCTGCTCCGCGGCATGGCGTGCCGAGGCGCTGCGGTGCGTCGCGGGTGGTGCGCCGCACCATGAAAAACCGCCACCGGAGAAATCCCATGCACACGCTCCACGATGAACACGAACACGACCTCGGCCTCCAGCACGACCTCCAGGTCATGGCGCTGCGTCTGCGCGAGCGCCGCCGCCTGCTGGGCCTGATCGCCGCCGGCGGCGCCTCGCTGACGCTGCCCGCCTGCGGCGGGGGCTCGGACGATGCGAGCACCGACACGGACACCGGAACCGATACGGGCACCAGCACAGGCACCGGCACCGGAACCAGCACAGGCACAGGCACGGGCACGGGTACCAGCACCACCGACACGGGCAGCACCACCTGCCTTGCCGACCCGACGGAAACCCAAGGCCCCTACCCCGCGGACGGCTCCAACAGCGTCAACGGCAGCGTGGTCAACGTGCTGACGCAAAGCGGCGTGGTGCGCAGCGACATCCGCAGCAGCTTCGGGGGCCTCAGCGGCACCGCCGCGGGCCTGCGCACGACGCTCACCATCACCCTGGTGGATGTGAACAACAGCTGCGCGCCGCTGTCCGGCTACGCCATCTACCTGTGGCACTGCACCCGCGACGGCACGTACTCGCTGTACAGCAGCGGCGTGCTGAACCAGAACTACCTGCGCGGCGTGCAGACCACCGACGCCAATGGCCAGTGCACCTTCGTGACCATCTTCCCCGCCTGCTATTCCGGACGCTGGCCGCACATCCACTTCGAGGTCTACAAGAGCGCCAACAGCGCCAGCAGCTACACCAACAAGCTGCTCACCTCGCAGATGGCCATGCCCGCCGACGTGTGCAACGCCGTGTACGCCCAGGTCAGCGGCTACAGTGCCAGCGTGAGCAACCTGTCCAAAGTCAGCCTGTCGTCCGACAATGTGTTCGGCGACAACACCGCCGCGCAGATCGCCTGGCAGACGCCGGCCTTCACCGGCGACATCACCGACGGCTACGACGCCACCATCTCGATCGGCCTGCAGGCCTGACCCACCGCCCTTGCGCCCGCCCCGCCTCACCCTGCAAAGCAAAGCCTTCATCGCCCTCGCGGCCATGCTGGTGGTGCTGGTGCTGCTGTTCGCGGGCTTCTCGCGCTGGGCGCTGCAGCGCGGGCTGGGGCCCTACGTGGCCAGCATCGAGCTGGCGCGCATGGACTGGCTGGCCGACCGGCTGCAGGAGCACCATGCCCAGGCCGGCAACTGGGATACGCTGCGCCGCCAGCCCAACCTGTGGCGCCAGCTGCGCCGCTCCGGTCCCGACGGCAGCGGCGCCGGCGACCGCCCGCCGCCCCCACCCCAACGCGACTTCGACCCGGCGCGCCCGCCGTCCGACAGGCCGCCGCCCCCGCCGGACGGCAGCCCCGGCGGCCCGCCGTCGGTCTACGCGCGCCTGGGCCTGCTGGACACCGACCGCCGCCTCGTGGCCGGCAGCGTCCCGCGCGCCGGCGCGGCGCAGCAGGCGCTGACCGACCCCGGCGGCGCCGTCATCGGCCACCTGGTGCTCTCGCCGCCGGACGACCTGCAAAGCGAGGCCGACCGCGCCCTCCTGCGCGAACACATGGGCTTCGTCGCCTGGACCGGCCTGGCCGGGCTGGCCCTGGCCCTGGCGCTGTCGGCCTGGCTCGCGCGCCGCTGGCTGGCGCCCGTGCATGCCCTGGCCGAAGGCGCGCGCGCCATCGCCGCCGGGCGGCTGGACACGCGCGTGCCCGTCGCCGGCGAGGACGAGCTGGCGCAACTGGCCCGCACCTTCAACGACATGGCCGGCCAGCTCGCCGGCGTGGAAGCCTCGCGCCGCCAGTGGCTCGGCGACGTGGCCCATGAACTGCGCACGCCCCTGGCCGCCATGCGCGCCGAGATCGAAGCCCTGCAGGACGGCATCCGCCCGTTCGACGACAAGACCGCGCTGCGCCTGCACCGGCAGGTGATGCGCCTGATCCAGCTCGTGGGCGATTTGCGCACCAGCCTGGACGGCAGCGCCGCCGCGCCCGCCGCCAGCCACGTGCCCGTGCACCCGCTGGCCCTGCTGGCCGAAGCCCTGGCCGGCGCGCGCCCGCGCCTGGAGCAGGCCCGCATCGGCGTGCAGACGCCCGGCCTGCCCTGGCCCGGCCCCGAACCGCTGGTGCTGGGCGACGCGCAGCAGCTGCACCAGGTCTTCAGCAACCTGCTGGAGAACACCCTGCGCTACACCCACGCCGGCGGGCAGCTGCGCGTCAGCGCCGACACCGCGCGCGAGCACGGCCGCGCCTGGCTGCGCCTGCAATGGGACGACAGCGCCCCCAGCGTGGCCGCGCACGAGCTGCCACGCCTGTTCGAGCGCCTGTACCGCGCCCAGAACGCCAGCGACGGCGCCCGCACCCGCGCCGCCGATGACGCCGGCGGCTCCGGCCTGGGCCTGGCGATCTGCCGCACCATCGTGCAGGCGCACGGCGGGCGCATCGAGGCGCAGCACTCGCCCCTGGGCGGGCTGCGTGTCATGCTGGCGCTGCCGCTGCTGGAGAACATGCCATGAACGCCATCACCCCCACCCGCATCCTCGTCGTCGAGGACGAAGCCGACATCGCCGGCGTGGTGCTCGACTACCTGCGCCACGCCGGCTACGCCGCCGAGCACGTGGCCGACGGCCGCGCCGCCCTGGCACGCATCCGCGAGGCACCGCCCGACCTGACGCTGCTCGACATCATGCTGCCCGGCCTGGACGGGCTGGAGGTGCTGCGCCAGGCGCGCGGCCTCACGCAGAGCCCCATCATCATGCTCACCGCCCGCGTCGAGGAGGTGGACCGCCTCATCGGCCTGGAACTGGGCGCCGACGACTACATCTGCAAGCCCTTCTCGCCGCGCGAAGTGGTCGCGCGCGTCAAGGCCGTGCTGCGCCGCGGCGCCCCGCCCCCGCCCAGCGCGGCCTCGGCGGACGGCGCCCTGGCGCTGGACAAGGGCCAGTGGCAGGCCAGCCTGCGCGGTCAGCCGCTGTTGCTGACACGGCGTGAATTCCGCCTGCTGCACGTGCTGGCGCGGCAGAGCGGACGCATCTTCTCGCGCGCGCAATTGCTCGACCTGGCCTACGGCGACACGCTGGACGTGAACGAGCGCGCCATCGACAGCCACATCAAGAACCTGCGCCGCAAGCTCAAGACCGCCGACGGCACCGACCACGACTGGATCCGCTCGGTCTACGGCGTGGGCTTCGCGTTCGATCCGCCCGGCGACACCTGAGCTATCATTCTGATAGCTGCCAGCGCTTGCCACACAAGCGCTGGAGGCCAAAAACACTCTTAAAAATCACGTCCCCTCGATTCCCCGGCCGTGGCAGACTCGTGTCTTTGCGCACATCCCCTGCCCCATGCTCACCGGTGAATTGAGAAACAAGGTCGATCAAGTCTGGAACGCCTTCTGGTCCGGCGGCATCGCCAACCCGCTCGAAGTCATCGAGCAGATCACCTACCTGCTCTTCCTGCGCGCCCTCGACAGCGACCAGACCCGCGAAGACAACAAGGCCCTGCGCCTCAAGACACAGCCCGTGCGGCTCTTCCCCGAAGGCACCGACCCCAAGGGCCGCCCGTTTGACGACCTGCGCTGGTCACGCTTCAAGCACATGGCGCCCGCCGACATGTACACCGTGCTCGGCGAACACGTCTTCCCCTTCCTGCGCGGCCTGCACGCATCGGGTGGCCCGGCGGCGGAGACGGCGTTTGCGCACCACATGCGCGACGCGCGGTTCACCATCCCCACGCCCGCGCTGCTCGCCAAGGTCGTCGATCTGCTCGACACCATCCCGCTCGACGAACGCGACACCAAGGGCGACCTGTACGAATACATGCTCGGCAAGATCGCCTCCGCCGGGCAGAACGGCCAGTTCCGCACCCCGCGCCACATCATCGAGCTGATGGTCGCCCTGACCGCCCCCGTGCCGCAAGACACCATCTGCGACCCCGCCAGCGGCACCTGCGGCTTCCTCGTCGCCGCGGGCGAATACCTGCGCCGCACCTACCCCGACATGCTGCGCGTGCCCGAGCAGAACCGGCACTTCCACCACGGCATGTTCCACGGCTACGACTTCGACAACACCATGCTGCGCATCGGCAGCATGAACATGGTGCTGCACGGCGTGGAACACCCCGCCATCGAATACCGCGACTCCCTCGCCCAAGGCGCGGCGGACGATGCCGACGCCTACAGCCTCATCCTCGCCAACCCGCCCTTCGCGGGCAGCCTGGACTACGAGAACACCGCCAAGGACTTGCAGCAGACCGTCAAGACCAAGAAGACCGAACTGCTCTTCCTCGCCCTGTTCCTGCGCCTCTTGAAAACCGGCGGCCGCGCCGCCGTCATCGTGCCCGACGGCGTGCTCTTCGGCAGCAGCAAGGCCCACAAGGAACTGCGCCGCAAGCTGGTGGAAGAGCAAAAGCTCGACGCCGTCATCAGCCTGCCCGGCGGGGTGTTCAAGCCCTACGCGGGCGTCAGCACCGCCATCCTGCTCTTCACCAAGACCATGAGCGGCGGCACCGACAGCGTGTGGTTCTACGACATGCAGGCCGACGGCTGGAGCCTGGACGACAAGCGCCAGCCCCTGCTGGATACAAGCCTTTTGGGCCTCCAGCGCTTTGTGGACGGGCGCAGCCAGCTATCAGAAGCAGAGCACGCCAGGAACAACCTGCCCGACGTGCTGGCGCGCTGGGGAGAGCGCAACGGCAGCGAACGCGAGCGGCCCCGCACCGCGCAGAGCTTTTGCGTGCCCAAGGCGGATATCGAGGCCAATGGGTATGACCTGAGCATCAACCGGTACAAGGAAGTGGTGCATGCGCAGGTGCAGCACCGGGCACCGGGGGAGATATTGGAGGAACTGCGGGCGCTGGAGGGGGAGATTGCGCGGGGGATGGGGGTGTTGGAGGGGATGTTGAAGTGAACCGCCCAACATTCATGGCGCTCGGAGATGTTGCTCAGTTCATTCGCGGTATTAACTTCAAACCCGACGACGTTGTTCCGGTTGGAACCGAGGGGTCGGTTGCCTGTATGCGGACGAAAAACGTTCAGTCAGAACTCGACCTGACTGACGTTTGGGCCGTTTCAGAGACTTTCGTTCGCAGAAACGAACAACTTTTGCAGACCGGCGACATTCTTGTTTCGAGTGCGAACAGTTGGAACTTGGTTGGTAAATGCTCTTGGGTTCCAGAACTTCCTTGGCGTACAAGCTTTGGCGGCTTTGTCTCAGTGCTTCGTGGCAACTCAGCCCATGTTGATGCTCGCTACCTCTATCAATGGTTTTCTTGGGAACACACTCAAGCTTTGTTGCGAAGCTTTGGTCAAAAGACGACCAATATTTCCAACCTGAATATTGATCGTGCCTTGGCCTTGAAGCTTCCATTGCCATCGCTACACGAACAACGCCGCATCGCCACCATCCTCGACCAAGCCGAAACCCTCCGAACCCAACGCCGCACCGCCCTGGCCCTGCTCGACAGCCTCGCCCAGTCCCTCTTTCTCGATATGTTTGGGGATCCAGCCAAAAATCCGTATGGCTGGGTCATAGGCAAGATCGGAGACATGTTGGAATCAGCGTCTTATGGCACCAGTGAGAAATCAGGCCATGACGGCAAATTCCCTGTTCTACGGATGAACAACATTACCCGTACCGGCGAATTGGATTTGGAAGACCTTAAATACATGGACTTACCTAGCAAAGATCATGAGAGGTATCTGGTAAAGGCTGGCGACGTACTTTTTAACCGCACCAATAGCGCCGAACTGGTTGGTAAAACGGCCATCGTGCCTCAATCAGCCCCCTCACTTGCCTACGCCGGTTACCTCGTGCGCCTGCGCGTCAACGACGCGAACCATCCGATGTACCTGGCCCGATTTCTAAACACCCCATACGCCAAGCGTATGTTGCGGGGTATGTGCAAAAGCATCGTAGGTATGGCAAACATCAACGCCAAAGAAATCCAGGCGATGCGAATTGCACTTCCGCCCCTCCCCCTCCAACAAACCTTCGCCACCCGCATCCAGTCCATCGAAGCCCTCAAAGCCACCCACCGCCGCGCCCTGGCCGCGCTCGATGAACTGTTCGCCTCGCTGCAACAGCGGGCCTTCGCGGGCCTGCTCTGAGAGCGTGTTTACGATCTCCTGAGTAGCAGAGCCAGAAACGCCAAGTGGACGAACTGCAAGCTGGTATTGAGCCATCGCTCACAGTTCTTCCATAGCCTGCGGTTTTTCTCCAACCACGCAAAGCTGCGCTCAACCACCCAGCGCTGGGGCATGACCTTGAAAGTGTGCAGCTCGCTTCGCTTGGCAATCTGCACCGTCACATGCTCACCCAGGATGTCCTTGACGCCTTGGGCGAAGGGAGCTCCTGTGTAGCCGCTGTCCGTCAGCACACTTTGCACCCGCCCCAGCGACTGCTTGCAGCGCTTGAATGCCGCAAGCGCTCCTTTGCGATCCGTCACTTCGGCTGTGGTTACCGCCACGGCATGGGGCAGGCCCTGGGTGTCCACCGCGATGTGTCGCTTGATACCCGAGACTTTCTTGCCTGCGTCGTAGCCTTTGAAGCCCGCTGTGTCAGCGTTCTTGACGCTCTGCGCGTCCACGATCAAGAACGCGCTGCAGGCGTTGCGCCCCAGTTTCTCTCGGGCCGCGCCAACCTGATTTTTTTAAAGCCTGCTCCAGCACGCTCACTCCGTGCTGGTCAGGCTCGCTCCACTTGCGCCAGTACGCATAGACGTTGTGCCACTTGGGGAACTGCGGTGGCAGATAGCGCCACTGGCAACCCGTGCGCAGCAGGTACAGCACTGCACAGAACACCTCGTACAGATCGAGCTTGATCGGTTTGGTGCTGCGCCGAACGCTGCGCAGCAGCGGCTCTATCTCGGCAAACTTCTCTCGACTTATGTCGCTTGGGTACGGCTTTCTCTTCACCCAAGGATTGTCGGGGATGAGATCGTAAACACGCTCTGAGAACGTGTGAACGAATCCGTCATGCCCGCTCATCACGCCAAAACACGCCCCCTCTGCGTTGCAAATGCTCGCCATAGCCCGAGCCATGGCTGCGCTTTGCGCCTTGATGGGCCGCGTTTTGACGCGCTGCTCGGCCACGCCGAATTCATTCACACGTTCTGACTCCGCACACTGCCGCCCATCAAATACCCATCAAGCAAATGTGTACGGCTAAGTGGTTGTCACCAAAGCAGTTTCTCCACCGTCGGAGCCACAGGCAGGCGGGCGATCAAGTGCCCATCAAACAATTCAAGCCCAATGCGGCACGTAGCGGCGCAGTTTGGCCGCCGCCGTTGCACCTTCCGGTCACTGAAGCTGGGCGGTTTCATGCCCAGGCGATTGGCCTTTGCCTGTTGCAGGTTTTCTATCAACTACGCACAATAGTGACCTGATTCTTGAACAGGAGTACGCCATGCACAGCATGACACTGGAGCAACTGCGCACCACGGCCCATGCAGGCGGAGTGAAAGGGGTCACGCTGAAAGGGCAAGGCGGTGGCTTCTTCCTGGAGATTGCCACGCGCAGCGGCCAGGATGCCGTTCTGGCGAAGGCCCGCAGCACCGAGCCGCGCCGCTTCGGCAACCCGGCTTCCGCGCTCATCGTGTTGCGCGACCTGGGCATTTCCATTGCGCAGCTTGACGTGACCCACTGGAACCCCGAGCAGAAAGACATGAGCCGCAGCAGGCCGCGCCGCGCCGAAGCCTTGCGCGAAGCGCATGAGGCAGCGGCTTACAACCAGTGGCTTGCCGCCGAGATTCAGGCGTCTATTGACGACCCCCGGCCAAGCATCCCGCACGAGGAAGTCATGGCCCGGATGGATGCCCGCATCGCGCGCTACAAGGCGGCAGCGGCGAAGCGTGTATGAGTGACCACGGCGGCTGACCCATGGCGAAGGCGAAAGTCCCTTACCGCATCACATGGCGTCCGATGGCCGAGGCCAATCTGGACGACATCATCGACCACATCGCGCAAGACAACCCAGCCAGGGCCGAAACATTCGGCCAGGAACTGCGCGACAAGACCCTGCCGCTTGCAGAGCACCCCAAGCTGGGCCGCACGGGCCGGCCGGGCCTGCCCGCCTTCGTGCGCGAGTTGGTTGCCCACCGCAATTACATCGTGCTCTATCGCGTGCTGGACGCATCCCGCACCGTGGAAATCCTGCGCGTGAAGCACACGGCGCAGCAAATTTAGCAACCCCCAAGGCCGCGCAATGACCGCCAGCAGCAACTTCACATTCCTGCAATCCGGCTGGCCCGACCTACTGGCCGAGGCCCGCCGTGCCGAAGCCGCCGCGCTGGGCGACCCGCGCACGGCCTGCTTCTACGCCCGCCGCACGCTGGAGCTGGCCGTGGCGTGGCTGTTCCAGGCCGAAGGGGGCCGGGGCGGCTGCCTGCGCGTGCCGTACAAGGCGGATTTGTCGGCCTTCCTGTTCGAGCCGAGCTTTCAGCAACTGGTGGGCGCCACGGTTCACGCCAAGATGGACGTGATCCGCCGCCTGGGCAACCAGGCTGTGCACAACGCCCGCCCGGTGCCGCAGCAGGATGCGCTGGCCGCCCTGCGCGAGCTGTTCCACGTGGCCTTCTGGCTGGCACAGCGCTATGCGCGCAAGGTGTCCGACCGGCCCGCCGCGGGCTTGCAGTTCCGCGCCGAGCTGCTGCCCCCGCCGCCTTCGGACGCCATCGCGCAGGCCAGCCGCGCCGCCCAGGCCGCCGCGCAGGAAGCCCTGCAAAAGCAGGCCGAAGCGCTGACCCAGAAGGACGCGCAACTGCGCGAGGCCGAGGCGCGCAACGCCGCGCTGGACGAGGAACTGGCCCGCTACCGCGCCGAGATCGCCGCCGCCAAGGCCGCCAATGCCGCAGCGCCCGCCCCCGATCACGACTACGACGAGGCCGCCACGCGCGACCTGTTCATCGACCTGCTGCTCAAGGAAGCGGGCTGGACACTCTCCGACGCGCGCGACCGCGAATACGATGTACAGGGCATGCCCAACGGCGAGGGCAAGGGCTATGTGGACTACGTGCTGTGGGGCGACGACGGCAGGCCGCTCGCCATCGTCGAGGCCAAGCGCACACGCCGCAGTGCCAAGGAAGGCGAGCAGCAGGCCCGCCTGTATGCCGACTGCCTGGAGCAGCAGTTCGGCCAGCGCCCGGTGATGTACGGCACCAATGGCTACGCGCATTGGCTGTGGGACGACGCCACCAGCCCGCCGCGCGCGGTGCAGGGCTTTCACAAAAAGGACGAGCTGGAGCTGATGGTGCAGCGGCGCACCAGCCGCAAGCCGCTGGACAGCCTGCCCATTGCGCCGGGCATCGTGGAGCGGCATTACCAGCAGCGCGCCATCCGCCGCATCGCCGAGACTTTCGAACGCGACCAGCACCGCAAGGCGCTGGTGGTGATGGCGACCGGCGCGGGCAAGACGCGCACGGTGATCGCGCTGGTCGATCTGCTGATGCGCGCGGGCTGGTGCAAGCGCGTGCTGTTCCTGGCCGACCGCGTGGCCCTGGTGAACCAGGCCGTGAACGCCTTCAAGGCCCATCTGCCCGACGCCGCGCCGGTGAACCTGGTGACCGACCGCGCCACCGAGGGCCGTGTGTACGTCAGCACCTACCCGACGATGATGGGCCTCATCAACGAAGGCGCGGGCAGCGGGCAGCGCCGCTTCGGCGTGGGCCACTTCGACCTGATCGTGGTGGACGAGGCGCACCGCTCCATCTACCAGAAGTACCGTGCCATCTTCAGCTACTTCGACGCGCTGCTGGTGGGCCTGACGGCCACGCCCAAGGACGAGATCGACCGCAATACCTACAGCCTTTTCGGCCTGGAAAGCGGCGTGCCCACCGATGCCTACGGGCTGGACGACGCCATTGCCGAGCGCTATCTGGCGCCGCCCAAGGCCATTTCAGTGCCGCTGCGGTTCCAGCGCGAGGGCATCCGCTACGACGACCTGAGCGAAGACGAAAAAGACCAGTGGGACGCGCTGGAATGGGACGACGAAGGCGGCGAAGCGCCCGACGCCGTGGGCGCCGAGGCGGTGAACCAATGGCTGTTCAACACCGACACGGTGGACAAGATGCTGGCCCTGCTGATGGAGCGCGGCCACAAGGTCGCGGGCGGCGACCGGCTGGGCAAGACCATCGTGTTCGCCAGGAACCAGCCGCACGCCGAGTTCATCGCCGAGCGGTTCAACGCCAACTATCCGCAATACCGGGGCGAATTCGCGCGCGTCATCACCTTCAAGACGGAATACGCGCAGTCGCTCATCGACGCCTTTGCGCAGAAGGACCGCGCGCCGCACATCGCCATCTCGGTGGACATGCTGGACACCGGCATCGACGTGCCCGAGGTGGTGAACCTGGTGTTCTTCAAGATCGTGCGCTCCAAGGCCAAGTTCTGGCAGATGGTGGGGCGCGGCACGCGCCTGTGCAAAGACCTGTACGGGCCTCAACAAGACAAGAAGGATTTCTTCATCTTCGACTTCTGCCAGAACCTGGAGTTTTTCAGCCAGGAGCTGGAAGGCAGCGAAGGCGCGCTGGCCCAGCCGCTGTCGCAGCGCCTGTTCAACGCGCGGCTGGAACTGCTGGGCCTGCTGGATCAGCGGCTGAGAACGCAAGGCGTGGCCGAAGACACACCGCCGCCGCTGGCGCTGACCGAGGAAACCATCCGCAACGACGTGGCCGACCTGCTGCACCGCACGGTGCAAGGCATGCCAATGGAGAACTTCGTGGTGCGCCCGCAGCGCCGCTGGGTGGAAGCCTGGGCGCAGGCCGATGCGTGGCAGGCCCCCACGGCGGAGCAACTGGCCGAGGTGTCGCAGCACCTCTCCGGCCTGCCCACCAGCGTGCGCGACGAGGACGAGGACGCCAAGCGCTTCGACGCGCTGATGCTGGGCACCCAGTTGGCCCTGCTGCGGCAGGAGCCCGCGCTGGCCCGTTTGCAGACGCGCGTGCAGCAACTGGCGAACGGCCTGCTGCACCTTGCCAACGTACCCAGCGTGCGCGAACACCTGCTGCTGATCGAAGCCATCGCGGGCGAAGAATGGTGGCAGGACGTGACCCTGCCCATGCTGGAGCAGGCGCGGCGCAAGCTGCGCGGCCTCATCAAGCTGATCGAAAAGACCGGCCGCAAGGTGGTCTATACCGACTTTGAAGACGCGCTGGGTGAATCCACCGAAGTCGATCTGCCCCTGGTCGCCAGCGCGGTGGACTTCGACCGCTTCCGCAGCAAGGCCAGGGTGTTCCTGCGCGCACACGAAGACCGGCTGGCCCTGCACAAGCTGCGCCGCAACCAGCCCCTGACTTCCACGGATTTGGCTGAACTGGAAACCCTGCTGCATGAAGCGGGCGGCAGCGACGGCGACATTGAGCGGGCACGCACCCTGCACACCAGCCTGCCGCTGTTCATCCGCTCCCTGGTCGGTCTGGATCGGGAAGCTGCCACGGCCGCCTTTGCCGGTCTGATCGCGGCAGGCACCGCCAGCGCCAGCCAGTTGCAGTTCATCGACGAGATCGTGCAGCACTTGACGGAACACGGGGCCATGCCGGCGGCACGGTTGTATGAGTCACCGTTCACCGACATCCATGCGCAAGGGCCGGACGGTGTTTTCGATGCGCCCAAGGTGGAGCAGCTTTTTGCTGCCCTGCACCAGTTCGACAGTCCGCGCGCCGCAGCTTAAAAACCATAGCTGCCAGCGCTTGTCCAGCAAGCGCTGGAGGCCGATTTGTCTTTAAATCAACGGCCCACCATGTTGCCCGGCACCACCCACTGATCGAACTGCTCGCCCGTCACGTGGCCCAGCGCCAGCGCGGCCTCGCGCAGCGTGGTGCCTTCCTTGTGCGCCTTCTTGGCGATGGCGGCGGCCTTGTCGTAGCCGATGTGGGTGTTGAGCGCGGTCACCAGCATGAGGGAGCGCTGCACCAGCTCGGTGATGCGCTCGTGGTTGGGCTCGATGCCCACGGCGCAATGGTCGTTGAAGCTGACCATGCCGTCGGCCAGCAGGCGCACGCTCTGCAGGAAGTTGTGCGCGATCATGGGGCGGAACACGTTCAGCTCGAAGTTGCCCGACATGCCGCCGATGTTGATGGCCACGTCGTTGCCCATGACCTGCGCGGCCAGCATGGTGACCGCCTCGCACTGCGTGGGGTTGACCTTGCCGGGCATGATGGACGAGCCGGGCTCGTTCTCCGGGATGCTGATCTCGCCGATGCCGCTGCGCGGGCCGCTGGCGAGCCAGCGCACGTCGTTGGCGATCTTGTTCATGCTGGCGGCCAGGGTCTTGAGCGCACCGTGCGCGGCGACGAAGGCGTCGGCCGCGGCCATCACCTCGAACTTGCTGGGCGCGGTGACGAAGGGCAGGCCCGCGAGGCGCGCCAGCTCGGCGGCCACGCCCTCGGCATAGCCCTTGGGCGCGTTCAGCCCGGTGCCCACCGCCGTGCCGCCCAGCGCCAGCTCGCACAGGTGCGGCAGCGCGGCGCGCACGTGCTTTTCGCCCTGGTCGAGCTGGGCCACCCAGCCGGAGATCTCCTGCCCCAAGGTCAGCGGCGTGGCGTCCTGCAAGTGGGTGCGGCCGATCTTGACGATGCCGTCGAAGTCCTTGGCCTTCTGCGCCAGCGTGCCGCGCAGCTTGGCGATGGCAGGCAGCAGCTTGTGCGTGACGGCCTCCACCGCCGCCACGTGCATGGCGGTGGGGAACACGTCGTTGCTGGACTGGCTGCGGTTGACGTCGTCGTTGGGGTGCACCTTGCGCGCTTCGCCGCGTTCGCCGCCCAGCAGCTCGCTGGCGCGGTTGGCCAGCACCTCGTTGACGTTCATGTTGGTCTGCGTGCCCGAGCCGGTCTGCCAGACGACGAGGGGGAATTCGCCCTCGTGCCGGCCGTCGATCACCTCCTGCGCGGCGGCGATGATGGCGTCGGTCTTGGCCTTGTCCTGCAAGCCCAGCGCGTGGTTGACGGCGGCCGAGGCCTGCTTGACCTGCGCCAGCGCGCGGATGATCTCGCGCGGCTGGCGCTCGCCCGAGATGTCGAAGTTCTGCAACGAGCGCTGCGTCTGCGCGCCCCACAGCTTGTCGGCCGGCACGGCGATGGGGCCGAAGGTGTCGCGTTCGGTGCGGGTGGTCATGGCTTGGGCTCCGCTGTCAGAATGAAGGGCGTGCGCGCAGCACGGCAAATACACGAGCATAACCCCGAATGCGACTGAATCGCATTTGAGGGCAGCCATCCGCCCACGAAGGAAAACCATGACCACGATCCAGCAAGACGACCTGATCGAATCGATCGCCGCGGCCCTGCAATACATCAGCTACTACCACCCGGCCGACTACATCGCCCACCTGGCCCGCGCCTACGAGCGCGAGCAGAGCGCGGCGGCCAAGGACGCGATGGCGCAGATCCTCACCAACAGCAAGATGAGCGCCACCGGCCACCGCCCCATCTGCCAGGACACGGGCATCGTCAACGTCTTCCTCAAGGTGGGCATGGACGTGCGCTGGAGCGGCTTCACCGGCAGCCTGGAAGACGCCATCAACGAAGGCGTGCGCCGCGGCTACAACCACCCCGACAACACGCTGCGCGCCAGCGTGGTGGCCGACCCGCAGTTCGCCCGCAAGAACACCAGGGACAACACGCCCGCGGTGGTCTTCACCGAGATCGTGCCCGGCAGCGCGGTGGATGTCACCGTCGCGGCCAAGGGCGGCGGCAGCGAGAACAAGAGCAAGATGGTGATGCTCAACCCCAGCGACAGCGTGGTCGACTGGGTGCTGAAGACGGTGCCGACCATGGGCGCCGGCTGGTGCCCGCCCGGCATGCTGGGCATCGGCATCGGCGGCACGGCCGAGAAGGCGGTGCTGATGGCCAAGGAGTCGCTGATGGACGACCTGGACATGTACGAGCTGCAAGCCAAGGCCAGCAAGGGCGAGAAGCTCACGCAGGTCGAGGAACTGCGCCTGGAGCTGTACCAGAAGGTCAACGCCCTGGGCATCGGCGCGCAGGGCCTGGGCGGGCTGACCACGGTGCTCGACGTCAAGATCAAGATGCACCCCACGCACGCCGCCAGCAAGCCGGTGGCGATGATCCCCAACTGCGCCGCCACGCGGCACGCGCACTTCGTGCTCGACGGCAGCGGCCCCGCGTACCTGACGCCGCCCAGCCTGGACCTGTGGCCCAAGGTGGACTGGGCGCCCGATACGCAGAAGAGCCAGCGCGTCAACCTGGACACGCTGACCAAGGAGGAAGTCGCCAGCTGGAAGCCCGGCCAGACCCTGCTGCTGAACGGCCGGATGCTCACCGGCCGCGACGCCGCGCACAAGCGCATCCAGGACATGCTGGCCAGGGGCGAGACGCTGCCGGTCGATTTCACCAACCGCGTCATCTACTACGTCGGCCCGGTCGATCCGGTGAAAGACGAGGCCGTCGGCCCCGCCGGCCCGACCACCGCCACGCGCATGGACAAGTTCACCGACATGATGCTGTCGCAGACCGGCCTGATCGCCATGATCGGCAAGGCCGAGCGCGGCCCCACCGCCATCGAGGCGATCCAGAAGCACAAGAGCGCCTACCTGATGGCCGTGGGCGGCGCCGCCTACCTGGTCAGCAAGGCCATCAAGACCGCCAAGGTGGTCGGCTTCGAGGACCTGGGCATGGAAGCCATCTACGAGTTCGACGTGGTGGACATGCCGGTGACGGTGGCGGTGGACGCCGGCGGCACCAGCGCGCACGTCACCGGCCCGGCCGAGTGGAGCAAGCGCATCGCCAGCGGCGAGTTCAAGGGCATCGAGGTCGCCACCGCCTGATGGCGTCGGCTCCCACGGCCCCCGCCGCGCTGCATGGCAGCTGTCTGTGCGGTGGCGTGCGCTACGCCTATCGGGGCGCGATCGACGAAATCTCGATGTGCCACTGCACCCAGTGCCAGAAGGCGCAGGGCTCGGCCTTCGTGGCCGTGGCGCCGATCGCGCGCGCGCACTTCGAGCTGCTGGCCGGCGCTGATCTGCTGCAGGAATACCGCGCCACGCCGAACAAGGCGCGCGTGTTCTGCCGCTGCTGCGGCAGCCCGCTCTACAGCGTGCGCGATGACCTGCCCGATGCCTTGCGGCTGCGCGTGGGCACGCTGGATACGCCCATCACACCTGTGTACCGCCACCACAAGTTCACGCGCTACAAGGCGCCGTGGTTCGACATCGGCGATGGCCTGCCGCGGGAGCCCGAGAATTGCTGAGCACCGCGGCGGCCAGCGCCGACAACACGCCGGGCGCGGCCGATCGGCCCTCGCGCCCCATCGGCGTGTTCGACAGCGGCGTCGGCGGCCTGAGCGTGCTGAAGGCGCTGCGCGAGGCCCTGCCGCACGAGCGCTTCGTCTACTACGCGGACACCGCCCATGCGCCCTACGGCGAGCGCGGTGACGCCTACGTGCTGGCGCGCTCACAGGCGGTCGCACGCGAGCTGGTCGAGGGCCACGGTGCCAAAGCGCTGGTGGTGGCCTGCAACACCGCCACCGCCGCCGCCATCCACGTGCTGCGCGCCACCTGGCCCGATCTGCCCATCGTCGGCCTGGAGCCGGCCCTCAAGCCCGCCGTGGCGGCCACCCGCACCGGCTGCATCGGCGTGCTGGCCACGCGCGGCACGCTGGCCAGCCGCAAGTTCCAGGCGCTGCACGCCGCCCTGGCCGGCCAGGCGCGCTTCGTGCTGCAACCCTGCGACGGCCTCGCGGCCGCCATCGAGCGCCTGGATACTCCTGAAATCGTAGCTGCCAGCGCTCGCTGGACGGTCGCTATCGGCCGATTTGGCTCAGAACCCGGGCAGATCGACACCTTGGTACTGGGCTGCACGCACTACCCGCTGGTCAGCCCGCAGATCGCAGCGCTGGTGGGGCCGCAGGTGACCTTGATCGACTCCGGCGAAGCCGTGGCGCGGCAGACCGAGCGCGTGCTGCGCGCGGCCGGCCTGCTGCGCCCGCCCCAGCAGGCCGACGACTGTGTACGTCTGCACGCCAGCGGCAGCACCGCTACCCTGCGGTATGCAGCCCGGCATTGGCTGGGCACTGCGGTCGTCTGACCCCAGGCCGGTCAGTGCAGGTGACGCGGCCGGCGCCCGCCGCCGTGCCCCGGCGTGCCGCCGCCCGGGCTGCGCGGCTTGCCGAGTTCGAGCGAGCTGGTGAGCGCGTCGAAGCGGCCGGTGAACAGCTTGTCGATCTCGGCCACCACGCCGCCCAGCTCGGCGCCGTCGAAGTGGCGCTCCATCAGCGCCACCACGTCCTCCACCAGCAGGTTGCGCTGCGCCTGCATGATGGCCTCCGGCGTCGGGCCGACGAACAGCAGCACGAAGTCGTCGCGGGCCTCGCGGCCCTCGTCCTCGTCGTCCTCGTCGAAGTCGGCGTCGTAGAAGGTCACCTCGATCTGCGAGCCCTCGGCCGAGAGCTCGTTGAGGTTCATGCACAGGTCGTCGAGCTGGTGACGGAAGTCGTCCTCGCCCTGCAAGGTCCAGCACATCTGCAGCAGGTGCTCGCGCGGGTCGAAGCGGATGCCCGGCTCGTCCTCGTACAGGCTGGCGGCGCCGTCGGCCAGCGAGCGGGCGCCGGCGTACTTCCAGAGGGGTTTGAGGGCATCCTGGAGGGCGTCGAAGCCGACGTCCTCGCGCAGTTTCACGTCGCCATGCACGTGAATCTCGAACGCTGCATCTTCATGATTCATGGCTGTTCCTTCACTGGTGCCCCGGGCCGGGCTCGAACCGGCACGCTCCCTTGCGGGAAAGCGGCGGATTTTAAGTCCGCTGTGTCTACCAGTTTCACCACCGGGGCGGAACGTGCATTGTCGCAGGGACGCGCCGCAGCCGGCGCTCGGCCAGGCGACGGGGATGGGGTAGGCGGGGTAAGTGGAGGCGCGATCCGGAGTCGAACCGGACTGGACGGATTTGCAATCCGTTGCATAACCGCTTTGCTATCGCGCCGAAGAGAGCACCGACGGAAAAGGGAAGCGGCTGCTTCCCTTTCATGTATCCGCTGGGGTGATCAGCAAAGCTTTGGATTGTAGCCGCGATTGCGCACCCCGGGGCAGGACGCAGCCCTGAAGCGCCGAGAGCGGCCAGCCCGCCGGCCGCCTCGACGGCTTACTCCGCCGCGATGCCCTTGTCGCGGATCAACTGGCCCCACTTGCCATAGTCCTGCGCGATGCGTTCGCCGAAAGCCGCCGGCGCCAGGAAGTGCGCGAAGGCGCCGGCCCCCGCCATCTTGTCCTGCACCTGCTTGTCGGCCAGGATCTGCTGCACCTCGCCCGCCAAACGGTCCACGACGGCCTTGGGCGTGCCCGGCGGCGCCACGATACCGCCCCACGACACGGCTTCGTAGCCCTTGAAACCCTGCTCCGCGATGGTTTTCACCCCCGGCAGCAGATCCAGGCGCTGCGCCGTGCTCAGGGCGATGGCCCGCAGCTTGCCCCCCTGGATGTGCGGCAGCGCGGCGATCAGGTCGGAAAACATCACGGGCACCTGCCCGCCAATGGTGTCGGTGATGGCGGGCGCGCTGCCCTTGTAGGGCACGTGCTGCATGTCGAACCCGCCCACCTGCTTGAGCATTTCCATGCTCAGGTGGGCAAAGCTGCCGTTGCCCGCGCTGGTGTAGTTCATCGGCGCCTTCTGCGCCTTGGCGTGCGCGACGAGCTTGGGCAGGTCGGTCACGTCGGGCAGTACCCTGGGATTGACCACGATGACGAGCGGCAGGTCGTATGCCAGGGCCACGGGGGCGAAGTCCTTCGTGGGGTCGTAGCCGGTCTTCTTGTACAGGTGCGGCGCCAGCAGCGTGGGCGTGGCCAGGGTCATCAGCGTGTAGCCGTCGGGCGCGGTCTTGGCGATCTGCGTGGCCGCGATCGAGCCCGAGGCACCGGCGCGGTTGTCCACGATGACGGATTGCTTCAAGCGCTCGCCCAGCCTCTGCGCCACGATGCGCGAAGCCGTGTCGGTCGGCCCGCCCGCCGGGAACGGCACAACGAGCTTGACCACCTTGTCTGGCCACGCCGCCTGGGCAAAAGTGCTACCGGCCGCACCGGCCCACAGTGGAATGGCGGCCATGGCCAGGACAGTGCGCCGCGTAGCGCCCGCAGTGTGTTGCGCTTGCATGAAAGTCTCCTACAGGTCGGTTTTGAAACGTCCGCCGCCCCCCGACCAAACCAGGCGCCGGATCGGAAACCCCAAGAAACCGTTTTCTTAACAAATCGGCCTCCAGCGCCCGCCCAGCAAGCGCAAAAAGCTATCATTAATGAAGCATCACCCGGTCGTCGGCAGCGTCAGCACACCTTGCTCGCTCAGGGACTGGAGTTGCTCGTCGCTCATGGCCAGCAGCTTTTGCAGCACCTCGCGCGTGCCCTCGCCCAGCGTGGGGGGGGCGTTGCGGATGGGCAGGCGCCGGCCGTCCAGCCGGTAGGGCGGCGCAAACACCGGCGTGGTGCCTGTGACGGGGTGCGGCATGTCCTGCACCAGTTGGCCGCGCCGCGTGCGCTCGCAGGTCAGCGCATCGTGCAGGCCCGCCACCCTGCCGCAGGGGATGCCCGCGGCCGTCATGCGATGGAGCAGCAGCTCGCGCGGGAAGGAGCGGATCAATCCGCTGAGCAGCGGCACGAGTTCCGCGCGGTTATGCGAGCGGTTGACGTTGGTGGAAAAGCGCGGATCCTCCACGATGTCGGGCCGCTCGACGACCTGGCGGCAGAACTTGTCGAACTGGCTGTTGTTGCCCACGGCGATGATGAGCGGACCGTCCGCCGCCTCGAACATGCCATAGGGCACGATGGAAGGATGGGCGTTGCCGTAACGCTCAGGGTCGTGCCCGAGCTTGAGCGCATCGAGCCCGTAGTAGCCCGTGACCATCAGGCCGCAATCGTACAGCGCCATCTCGATCAGCCGGCCCCGGCCGGTGCGCTGGCGCTGGAACAGCGCGGCCAGCACGGCCTGCGCGGCATACATGCCGGTCATCAGATCGACCACGGCCACACCGAACTTTAGCGGCGGCGTATTGGCCTCGCCGTTCAGCGCCATCAGCCCCGCCTCGCCCTGGATCACGAGGTCGTAGCCGGGCCGCTTGGCCTCGGGACCGCTGCTGTCGTAGCCGGCGACCGCGCAATAGATCAGGTCGGACCGCAAGGCCCTGAGCTGCTCGTAGCCCAGGCCCAGCTTCTCGGCGCCGCCGGTCTTGAAGTTGTGGATCACCACGTCGCATTGCGGCAGCAGCTCGTGCACGATGCGCAGCGCCTCGGCGCTTTGCAGGTCGAGCGTGACCGACCGCTTACTGCGGTTCATGCTGTTGTAGTAGGTGGTTTCGGTCTTGCCGACGCGGATGCCCCAGTCCCGCGTGTCGTCCCCGCGCGCCGGGTGTTCGATCTTGATGACCTCGGCGCCAAAGTCGGCCAGCACCTGTCCGCACAGCGGTCCGGCGAACACGCGAGAGAGATCGAGTACGCGCACGCCTTCAAGGGGCAAATCCACTGCTTGGGAAGCTGTCATGCTGAGTCTCTTTCTGATTGGAATTCGCTGCCCGGCGCTGGCGCGAAGCGGATGACGCCGGCCCCACGCTTGCCGAGGAAAGCATCCGGGCCCCGCCCGACGCTCCGGTTTACCGCGACAGCACGCATGCGGCGTGCCTTGCAGTTTAGCAATGGCTTGGCCGGGAACGACCAGGCATCTCTCCCTGCTGGCATGACTCAATGAATCATGCAATAGCCAATCGGTGACACCCGCATCTGCTCGCTGCCCGCAGCCGGCGTTGCGCAGGTTGGGGGGGCGCCTGAAGCGAGGTGGCTGAGGGTCTCTTGCGATGCGCCCCGCGCTAGGGCATCAGCAAACAGGCCTTTAAAAGGCTGGCTGCAAATGGACATGCCCGGGCTTCGATGGACAACCCCAATGAAAAAAAGGAGCCGAAGCTCCTTTTTCTGCGCTCCATGGCTCTCAGTGGAACTCCATGGACGCTATCCGTTGGAGCGGGAAAAGAGTCATGCACTAGGGCACTAAGTCGTTGATTCCAAGCTCTTTCTTCGCCGAGGTAGCCAGCGAAGACCTTGATTGTAGCCTTATTTTTTTTCGCCCTCGACGGTAGAACTGTCCATCGACTTCCAAGGACATCCAACGAGCGTCTATCTATCGGCCGCGAGCCGCGGCTCATCCTTGGCGATTGATCTCGCTCTCCAACATGGTCAGGCGCTCGACGATGCGATCGAAGACCAAGGTCTCGCCGTAGAACATCTGGGCGTCCAGCATGGCCTGGTAGTCCTGCTGCAACGCATTAAGCAACGCGGCATCGGGAATCAACCGCAGGCCACCCGTCTGGCACAGCTCGTAGTGGCTGAACCCGCTGCGGTAGAAGGTCTCCTTGATGCGCAGCACGTCACGCAGCAACTCGGTATCGGCCAGTGCCCTGCGCCCCACTTCGTGATCGGCCAGGCGCGCCAGGTCATACCAATGCCGCGACAGCCGCTCGGCGCCAGCACGCAGATCAGGACGATGGCACTCGACATGGATCAGCGTGGCTTTCTCCCAGAACGTTCGCATCGGTGACAGCACCGCCACCTGGGCAGTCGGGAACGCCAGCCCCGGCACGTGGACGGCCACATCCGGCACGATCGTCATGGTGTCCTGCGGCAGCGTGGCGTTGCGCCCGCCAAATTCGAGCAAGACGCTCGGCCGCAGGTAGGCATCCGTGTTCTCCACCGCGCTCGGGTAGTACAGCCAGAGCTTCTCCGCGTCGTCGCTGACTTCGATGGTGACTTCATGCGCGGGGAGCGCTTGCGCCAGCGCTTGTCGCAGGGCCGGCACCAGTTCCTCGGTGACGTGCTTCACCAAAGCCACCTTGAGCGCATCGGACAGCTTCTTGCGCTGGGTGTTGGAAAGGCTTGCAAGGTCAGGCACATCGGCCACGAGACTCCGGTAGTCGATGGTGACGTCGATGTCCTCGGAGAAACGTTCGATGGCCTGATAGACCTTGGACAGCGACGTGCCACCCTTGAACGCCATCGGCTTGCGAATCGGCAGCGCGAACAAGACACCCAGTACCTGGCACAGCCAGATGTCTTTTTCCAGAATTTCAGCGCGGCGGCCCAGCACCGGTGCCAAACCATGCAACAACTCGGCCTGCTCAGCCAGGGACAAATCGAAGTAGTGCGCCGTGGATTCAGGCATGGGCCGGTTCGCTTCGCTCGTAGCGGGCCAGGGCTTCCACCATCCAGGCCGGCATCGACGCCTTGGCTCCGCTCAGCGCCTCGAACTCGCCCGCCGGCAGTTTCTTCGCGATCTGCTTGAACGTGTCCGGTGTGACCTGGCTGCGCCCCAGGTACCAGAGGGCCGACAGTGCCTGCCCCGCAGGCCGACCGGCCAGCGCCAGTTTGCGCGGCGCCACGTGCTGCAGTCGGACGACCAGTTTGCCCAGCCGGAGCTGGTGCGAGGAGCCTGTGGTCTGAAAAACCGCCTGTGCCGGCATCTGTGTCGTCAGCCCCAGGCGCCGTGCGGCTTCCGCCCCATGAACCTCGATCATCGCCCCTTCCGCCTCGGCCACGGTTCGCGCCACCTGCTCGGGCGCAGGCATCGACTTGATACCGAATCGCCCGGCCTTGGGCACGATATACAGGCCATGACCAATGCGCTCAACGCTACCCGCCTTGGCCAGCCGCATCAAGGCCTGATCGATGGCCGCGCGCGAACCCAGCCCCGCGAACAACGCGGGGGTGAAAGGCTCGCCCGCGGGTTGCGAGGCGATGCGTTCACGGATGGCTTGGGACGTGCTCATGGATGAATTGATCTTGGTTGTTAGATATTTTAATGAAAAATCTAACAATGTGCCATCCACCTATACAGGACGATACGGGACATTTGGCTCTTGCCAAGCTCTCCGGCACGACCGATCCGCGTATTGAAGCCGCTTCGTTGCGGAGAGCCAGGGAGGCTGAGTTGCATGCTTCTGCGGTGCCTCCTCCCATGTTGGAGTCATGACGACTCGCCAGTTCGATCCATGCTGGCTCAACCGGGGGCGAGTCTTCCGCGAGTGCCAACCGTCCCCAGAACGGAGCACCGGATGGTCTCTATCAACGGACTGGCTCTAGACCCTGCCTCAGTGAACGCCCAGGACGTTGAATACGGCCAAGGCCACATCGTCGATCGAGCCATCGGTCACGGCCTCAACGGGTGAGCGTCCGCCCAGGCCTTCGAGCGGTTCAGACAATGCACGGTACAGCGTCCAGGAGTCGATCCCTTTAGCCTCCTGCAGCACAGCCTGCGTCAACTGCTGCTTCACCGGATCGAGCTGCCAGTCGGGCAGCTTCTGGCCACGCGAGCCCGCGTTCAGCGCCAGCAGCCTGCGGGCAACGATGTCCTTGTAGATCTGCTGGTACGACTTGTTCGCCAGCCGCGCAAACTCGGATAGCGGCAGGTTGTGCGGCTGGCCAAAGGCTGCCAACTGCGTGGCGCGGCCGCGCTGGATAGGGGTGTCTCCCGGCACCCAGCGCATGCCGGAGCGCAGGGCTGCAGCCCTGCGAGCCAAGGACGGCTCCCCCACCGGGGTTTTCAGGGCGGCGGGAAGCTCCACCGCCTCCACGCGCTCGCGCACAAACGCCTGCAATTGAGCCACAAAGCCTCCGACATCCCGGATATCAACGACAGCGGAGAAGCGCTGAGCGTCATGCGCCGTGACTGGCGGCAGATGGCCGATGATGAATTCAAGGGTCTTGCTCATGATCGTCAGATTGACTGCTGCAACTTGCTTGCCAGGGCCAAGCGTTCCTGCTTTCCTTTCCAGTGGATCTCCGGATACGCGGCCTGGGTAGGCTGGGCCAAACCAGCACCCGCACATCGGGCCTTGTGTGCAAGCCTGGCTCACCGCGACTTCTGCTCGATCGCCATGTCAGCATGGATTTCAACCATGCCTTCGCCCAGGGGCCCAACATAGGCATCGCTGATGCAGCAGCTCAAGGGCCTGAACTGCTCCTACATGTACTGGTTGCTGACGGGCAATTCGGTATCGACGCTGCTGTCCTTGTTGACGACAACAGAAGGCCAGACTCGATGCTCCTGTGACGGAGACCCCCTGGAACTGCCGGTCTCCCGCCAGACGCTTCACCAGAACTTCCTGCCGGCGACGCTTGAGAGGATGAATGCCTTGCGCCACACAGGCCCGGGACTCCTCCCGCCGAACCCGCGCTTCTTTCAGACTGATCTCGGGGTACCTGCCCAGCGCCATGCGCTGCTGCTTGCCCAACCAGGAGTAGCGGAAGTACCAGTTCTTGCCGCCACTGGGCGTCACGCACAAACCGAGGCCACGGCCATCGCTGAGCGTGTAGTTCTTGTCCTTCGGACGGGCCTGTCGGACTGCAATATCCGTGAGCGGCATGGGATCCCTCCTCCTTTCGTGGACGGGAACCAGGATCGCATCGTACCCCTTCAGCCCCAGCGCAGCCCCTAGGGATGCTCTTCACGAATCAGTCACTCGCGTGCTTGGTGGAATCTGCCCGGTGAGCGAACATGCGCCTCATGCAGCAAGACAGCCTTGGCCTTGGCACCAGCACCCGCCGCACACGCAAGCGCGAGTTCCTGGATCAGATGAATCGCGTCATCCCGTGGGTCGAGTTGGTTTGCCTGATCGAGCCCTACGCCCCCGAAGCCGGCCGGCGCGGCCAGCAGCCCTTTGGCGTCGAAGTGCTGCTGCGCATCCACTTCCTGCAGCAGTGGTTCAACCTGTCGGACCCGGCCATGGAAGAAGCACTGCACGACGTGCCCGTGTTTCGCGATTTCGCGCTCCTGAGCAACTGGGGCGACGCACTGCCCAGCGATTCGAGCATCCTGCGCTTTCGTCGCCTTCTGGAGCAACACAAGTTGGCCGATCAGATCCTGGCCACCGTCAACGACCTGCTCAGCGGCCGGGGCCTGCTCCTGAAGGCCGGCACCGTGGTGGATGCCACGCTCATTGCCGCACCCAGTTCGACCAAGAACAAGAACGGCGCCCGAGACCCCGAGATGCACCAGAGCAAGAAGGGCAACCAGTACTACTTCGGCATGAAGGGACACATCGGGGTGGATGCCGAGTCGGGGCTGGTGCACACCGTGCGCGGCACGGCCGGCAACGTCAGCGACGTGCTCGAGGGCAACAGCCTGCTGCATGGCCAGGAAGAGGTGGCCTTCGGGGATGCGGGCTACCAGGGGGTGGCCAAGCGCCCCGATGCGAACGCGAAAGTGACCTGGCATGTGGCGCTGGGCCCGGGCAAGCGCCGGGCGCTGGATGTGGACAACAACCCCATCGACGCGCTCACGCACAGGATCGAGAAGCTCAAGGCCAGCGTTCGGGCCAAGGTGGAGCACCCGTTTCGGGTGATCAAGCGCCAGTTCGGCCATGTGAAGGTGCGCTATCGGGGGCTGGCCAAGAACACGGCTCAACTCAAGACGCTGTTTGCGCTGAGCAATCTGTGGATGGTGCGCCACGTGCTGATGGGACAGGTGCGCCCGCAGCAGGGATGAAGGGCCCAAAGTGCCTGCCAGGAGCGTGTGCAAGCGCTCAAAACAGGCTGCCAGCGCATTCATTCGGCTCAGCGGCGCGCAAGCGATGAAATTTCCCACCGCCTCAGCACATCAGCACGCTCGCATGGGATTGGTGAAGAGCATCCCTAGGTGTACTGCCTTGGTACGGGGTAAATTGTGGCCTTAAAACAGGACTAAAAAAGGCTGGCTGTGGGTGGATGTCCCTGGATCTCGGTGGACGCTTCGGCCACCAAACAGCCATGAAAAAAGGAGCCGAAGCTCCTTTTTCTGCGCTCCATGGCTCTCAGTGGAACTCCATGGACGCTATCCGTTGGAGCGGGAAAAGAGTCATGCACTAGGGCACTAAGTCGTTGATTCCAAGCTCTTTCTTCGCCGAGGTAGCCAGCGAAGACCTTGATTGTAGCCTTATTTTTCACCCTCGACGGCAGAACTGTCCAGCGACTTCCAAGGACGTCCTCGGCGCGACGCAGCGCGGGGACGTGTGCAACGTGGTGGCGGCCCGACTGGTGGATCTGACGCCGCTGCTGGGGCGGCTGGCCGAGGCGACGAACAAGAGCCGGGATTTCGCAGGCAGCAGCGTCTGCACAGGGAATACGGCAACGCCTCGTTCGCATTCCCGGCCGGCCACACCGCGACACGCGGCCATGGCAATGGCAACGGCAACGGCAACGGCATCACGGTAGACGAACCGCGATCAGCCCCGGAGGCCACGCATGCCGTGATCCACGCTTGCGGTGGGCATGGCGGCGCTGTTGCTGTCGCCTGCGCTATGGCAGGTGACGGAAATACGCCTCGCGCACGATCTCGCCCGCCCGGTCCACGTCGAAGGCCGGCAGCCCGGGCCGCAGCAGCGTGTCCATGTCATGGCGAAAGCCCGCCTTGTCCAGGCGCGCGTCCAGGTGCGCGTTGGCTTCCTGGGCGCTGAAATGCGTGCCTTCCTTCTCCAGATACCAGACGAACGCCTGCATGGCCTTGGCCCCATCGACGGCATAGGGCGTGCTGCCGGCCTCGCTCAGTTGCCAGGCATGGGCCAGGTCGAACAGGTCGCGCCCTTGTTCGCGCTGCATCAGCGCACGCGTCTTCGTGCCCAGCATCTCGTTGATGTCGTAGGAGCGCGCCATAGCCTGCACGGGATCGCCGTCCTCATTGAGCACGTCCAGCGCCACATCGACCAGCGGATAGAGGGATGCGCTTTCGTTGAGGTTGACCTCCACCTTGATGGTTTCCTCGCGTTGCAGGCCCAGCGGCACGAACTTGTAGGCGGTGCGCAGGATCTTGGAGGGCCGCAGCACGTTGCGGATCACCAGCCAGGCATCGGCGATCAACGAATCGCTCGGACGGCCCAGCACCGGCGCCAGCACCCGGCGCAGGTGGCGATCCAGCGTGTCGGTGTCCATGGCCTTGACCAGCACCAGGTCGATGTCCTCCGAATACCTCGCCGCGGGCGCCAGATGAGCCTTGTGCAGCACCGTGCCGCCACGCATCGCCAGGTGCTCGCGCAGCACCTCGTCGCTGAAGATGGCCGCCACGCCGCGCGACAGCCGCAAGTCCTGCTCGATCTGGCTGCGCTTGGGCCAAGGGGCCTGGGCCTGCCAGGCCGTCAGGTGGGTTTGCTGCATCATGAGTTCGCTCCCTGCTGGGGCGGAACCCAGACCTTGAAATCCGTATCCGTGTGGCCGTCGCGTTCGTTCCCCGGGGGCAGCGCACCTTCGAGTGCGATCAGCCGCGTCGGCCTGTCTCGCAGCCAATCCGACAGCGGCGCCCGCAAGCCAGCCTGGTCGTCCAGTGTCAGGAGCGCGCCGAGCCGCTGGGCCACCGGCACGCTCTGCATGGCGTCCAGCGCCAGGATCAGGCCTTGCGGCGTGCAGTGCGGCCAGAGCGCGCGCAGGACTTCCCGCACCCGCACCATGCCGCCGAGCATGCTCTCGCGCTGGATCAGGTCGAGCGTGGTCAACTCGGGCGTGCTGACCTTGAAGCGGCCATCGGCGCTCTCGTGCCAGCGGGTCGGCATCGCTTCGATGCGCGAGCAGGCATGGAAAACGAGTTCGTGCCGGCCCACAGTGACCGGGCGGCGATTGTTCTCCACCATCACCTGCGTGACCATGACCGCATAAGGTGAGGCGCCATAGGTTTCCGCCGCGCTGAGCAGCCCGACGTAGTACGGCGTGCCCAGGGTCTTGCGCAGCCAGGGATCGAGCCAGGTCTCCAGCGGCGGGCTGCCCGTGCTCGCGTGCTGAAGCGGCACGATCAGCCAGTGATCCGAGCCACGGGACAGGCGAACCAGCCGCCCGGCGCGCTGCTGGCGGTACAACGCCTTGCGCAGCGCTTCGGGACTGGCGCCGGGCAACTTGGTGCGCAGTTCTTCGCCACGCACGTTCAGCTTGCCCATGCGCTCACAGGCGTTCAGGACATCCGAAAGGTGTTGGGGCATGGCTCCGCCAGGGATTTGCAGTTGACTTGCGTAATGTACCATTTTTTGTCCCATAACGCAATCCAACTGCAAATCCAAGCGGCAAACCAGGCTGATTCCCCGCCTGCCGCGCGCTGGCTTCGCCATGAGCCCGGACGGTACGCGGGTCACGCCCGCACCGCCTCGGTAAAACCGGGCAGCGCCCAGTTCGCATTCCTGGCTGACCAGACCTCGGGGCGCGGCCAAGGTATCGGCATCGCAACAGAAAAGCCGATGCCATGCCCACACTCCACCCATACCGGCGACCACCGCTCAGTGCCGGCTTGCTGGTCGCAGCCCTGGCCAGCGGCTGATCTCCCTCTCCAACGCGGTCAGGCGCTCGACGATGCGATCGAAGACCAAGGTCTCGCCGTAGAACATCTGGGCATCCAGCATGGTCTGGTAGTCTCGTTGCAGCGCATTGAGCAATGCCGCATCAGGAATCGATCGCAGGCTATCGGTTTGATGCCGAACCGCCCGGCCTTGGCTCGGCCTTGTCTGGTCTTCGTAGGCTTGGACTCGCAATTTCTTGCTCGCCTGCCTTGCAGCAGGGGTTCAGAGCACGTGTGGCAGTTGATTTCGGCAGGCGGCCACCATCACGGCGATCATGAAGTCCCCGATGCCTCGATCTGGAACAATCCCCTAATAAAATCTAGATGCATACTACGTCCTAAGGACGTAGTATGCATCTAGATTAAATAGTCATCAAACTCCACTCCTTGACATTCTAATTAATGGCCATTATCCTATACGTCCTTAGGACGTATAGGATAATGGCCATTGGACCACTCTCCCCTCCTCAATCTCCCCGTCATCATGCGCACCATTCAGGAGAAACTGGCAGCGTGGGATCGCCCCATCGTGTCCGACTACGAGTTGGGAGCACTCGTGGCGGCACACCTCGAAAGCCTGCAAGACCCTCCGGCCTTGCCGCTCTATAAGAAGGTCGTGGAAGGACTGAGTTCCTTCAGCCTCATCTTCCCCGACAAGGACTTCAAGCCAGGTACGGTTTATCACCTTTTCGGGCGCGTCAAGCCGAAAGCCATGGAGGTCGCCTGCTCTGCCGATCCGTTCGCCTATGTCTCCCATCTGAGTGCCATGGAGTACCACGGGTTGACGGATCGCTTCTCCAAGATCCTGTACCTGACCACGCCCACGGACAAAGAATGGCGCGAACAGGCGACCGCCCGGATGAACAAGGACCTGAAGGCACAGACCGCAGCGTATCGGGCCGCCAGGCTGCCCATGCTCCGGCGCCTGCCGTTCGAGCGCGTTGAAGGCCAGCGCGTTGAGTTGATGCGGCGCTCCAGTAGAGGGGCCTTCAAAACCATCAAGTCGACGGCCATCCGGGTCGCCACGATTGGGCGCGTCTTCCTGGACATGGTGCGAGAACCCCACAACTGTGGCGGCATCCAGCATGTGGTGGACACCTACAGGGCCTACGCAGAACGCAATCTGGCGCTCATCGTCGAGGAGGTCGAGCGCCACGGCAATGCGGTCGAGAAAGTGCGGGCAGGCTACCTGCTCGATGAGGTGTGCCGCCTCTCGCATCCGCTCATCGACGGCTGGACAAAGTACGCCCAGCGTGGCGGCTCCAGGATGCTTGACCCTCAGGCCGAATACGCCTCGCACTACTCCGAGAAGTGGATGCTCTCCATCAACGTCCCCTCACTAATGCCTGGGTTCGCTGAGGACGGCTTGTGAACGAAATCGACATCGAAGCCTGGGTCGATGCGGCCCCACACGGACAACGCGGATTCCGCGAGGCCGTCCACATCGTTCTGGACAGCATCGGCCACTCCCAGAATCTGCAGGCCAGGATGGTCATGAAAGGCGGCCTGCTGCTGGCCATCCGCTATGACAGCACACGGTTCACGCGCGACTTGGACTTCTCCACCAGCGAGCAGTACATCGAGGCAGATGCTGAGAAATTGCTCGCCGAATTCGAGGCAGGCCTCGCGGCCGCCGAGGACAGGCTGCCTTATGGCACGGCGTGCCGCCTGCAGTCGCGCAAGGTTGAACCCAAGGGCGAAAACCGAACCCATCACAACCTGGCCCTGACAATCGGCTTTGCCGACAAGTCCCACCCGGGCGCCATAGCGCGGCTGGCCGCGAAGAACGCCCCGCGGGTGGTACAAATCGACTATAGCTTCAACGAAGCCGTTTTCGAGGTCGAGCTTCTGGAGCTCGATGGCGGCGCGACCATCCGCTCGTACTCGCTGCACAACGTCCTCGCGGAAAAGATGCGATCGCTGCTGCAGCAACCCATCCGCAAGCGCAACCGCCGGCAGGACGTCTACGACATCTGGCTCCTGCTGGAATCGCTCCCGCCCTTCCCTGCCGTGGAACTGGCCCAAATCCACGAGATGCTGATCATGTCCTGCCGAAGCAAAGGTATCGAACCGACGGCGGACTCGATGAACGATGAGACCGTGGTGAGAATGGCCCGCGAAGGCTATGCCGAGCTGCAGGCGGACGTCGATGGAGACCTGCCCTCCTTCGAAGATGCGATGGCTCGGGTCGAGGCTTTCTACGGCTCGCTGCCATGGGATGCCTGATCGCCAGGAAGCATCCTAGCCCAGGACAGGGCCTCTTCAATGTTCAGGTACAGACTCGCATACGCCTTGCGCAAGAGTTCATCGGGCAAAGCCCAGTCCCACTTCTCACGCTGCAGGTTGCGGACATCGGCCAAGAGCATGTCGAGAGGCGGAGGCTCATCTACCGCGGCATCGATGAGGGCATCGACGATACCCTCAGTACCCGAATCCCTCTTGACAACTTCGATGCCTGGGCCGGCCGCATGGGCTAAGTAGCCTCGTCGGCGAAGCAGGCAAGCCAGAGCCTCGTTGGCTGCATCCCCGAGCCAGGTCAGGAGCACCACTTCCCGCCCCTGATCAACCACGAAGTCGTTTGCCAAGTTTCGCTCAGCATAGTTTGCACGGCCTTCAGCCAGGAGCCGCTTGGCCACATCATCAAGAAACGGCGGCGCATCGGAAGACTCGAACAGCTGACGCATTCGCTGGTGAACGCGCGTATGCGTGCGCCCTGCTCCACCGGAGAACAACGGCGGCGCTCCGCCACCGGAGCGGACGACGAATATGGTTTTCTGCTCCTCGTCGATGTCTTCCACCAGCCAAGTCCTGCCGGCGAACAGGATGCGCTGGCCCACACTGAGCATCTGCGATACCGGCAAAGTGCCGAGCGTTTTTCCGCCGCAGACAATGCGGAACTCCTCGTCTGCGGCAAACGCGGCATAGAAGGTGTAGTGGTTGACGAACTTCTCGCCGACACGGCCATGCAGCAAAAGACCGCTGGACTCCTGCATCAGCAGTTCTTTTTGGCCGAGATGGCGAACAAGTTCCACAAACTCGCCTTTGTCCAACCCAATGAAAGGGGCTCTGGAAGCACAGAACATCGCATAGAGCTGCCCGATGGACGCCCCGCCGTTCTGCGCCACATAGGACAGCATCTGTTGAACCAGCGTCGACAGATGAACGCCATGCGCCATGGGCGGTTCAAACCAGCCCTCCAGGAGCAGCGAAATCATCGCCGTCACCTTCATAGTCTCCAGCCGGAGTTCGTCGGCGAGTGAGGGTTTGCCACCAAGCGCGTTCTCTACGCTGTAGCCCCGCAAGATGGCGGGCTCTCCCTTACGGCGGCCAGACCGGCCCAGGCGCTGGCGCAAGCTTGCCACCGATGGTGGCGGGCCGATCTGAGCCACGCTCTTGACGGCACCGATGTCGATGCCCAACTCCAGCGTGTTGGTACAGATGGCCGTCGCCGGGAACTCCTTCTGTTTCAGGGCTGCCTCGGTCTCCGAGCGGATCTCCTTGGACAGACTGCCGTGGTGCGGCCAGAACTCATTGGGCACCTTCTGCTGCTCGCAAAGTCTGTTGAGAAGGTGCGTGTACCGCTCGACTTCACGGCGCGAATTCGGGAAGACCAAGTTGTTAGTACCGCGCAAACCCTGGAACAGATGCAGCGCGATCTTCGCCGGTGTGACAGGTTCCGGCTCCTCGTCACCATCCTCATTGCGTATGGTCAAAGGCTCCTCGTAGCCTTTGACCAGGATTCTCAGTTCACTGTGCGAGGATTTCGACTCCACCAGGGCAACCGATTCTCCCTGCCCCGGGCGCAGGAAATCGGCCGCCAGGCGCATGTCGCCCAGTGTTGCCGAAAGGCCAGCACGCGGCACCTGGCGACCAAGGACTCGCTCGATGCGGTGCATCAGGGATTGAAGCTGTTTGCCGCGCTCCGATCCGATGAAGGCATGAAGCTCGTCAACGACGAAGAACGCCAACCGGTCGAACACCGCTCCGATCGAAGTGCCTCGATGGCACAACATCGCCTCAAGAGACTCCGGCGTGATGAGCAACACCCCTTGCCGCTTCGCCAGGAAGCGCGCCTTGGCCGAAGAAGAGATGTCGCCATGCCAAGGCCAGACCGGAATCTCCAGTTGCTCACACAGTCGATCGAGGCGACCGAACTGATCATTGATAAGCGCCTTGAGTGGACTGATATAGACGATGAGCCCCAGCGGCTCCGTCTGAAGCAGGTGCGTCAGTGCCGGTAGGAAAGCGGCCTCTGTTTTGCCTGCGGCCGTGGCGGCTGCCACGATGACGTCCCGATCCGCCTTGACGATCAGCGGGATGGCCGCCTCCTGGGCGTCTCTCAGCGAGTCCCAGCCTTCAGCCCATATGAAGCGCTGGATGCGCTCATCGAGAAGAAAGAAGGATGCGCTTTCGCCAGACATGCGTTCAGGCCAAGCCCGTCACATCTTGAACGAGGCGAACTCATCGCCCTCGTCCGCGTCGACCTGCTGATCGGCCGCGCCACCCGTGTCCGCCGTAATCTCTATGCCGCCCAGCAAGTCCTGCCACGCTGCACCCGGGTTCTGATCCAGCACGGCGAGCATGTTGATGAAGGCCGTGATGGTCGTACGCGGCGTTCGGAAGTAGGTATCGCCGATGCGCTTGGAGCAGTGCTCCATGAAGCTGAAGACCCCCTGATCCGGGACGAGAAACTTGTCGGCATCGCCGAAGGCGTAGACGGCACGAATCTTCTGCAGCAGAACGTAGAAGTCCTCGGGCGTCAGACTCGACAGCCTGACCACCGGCCCGCTGAAGTCGACCAGACCGTTCGAGGCGAAGGTGTTCTGCGCGAGGCGACTCTGCAAGGCCGGATAGCTATAGAGCCCTCGCCGGGTGTCCAGCAGAAACTCCGGCGTCCCGCCCAGGACAAACCCGAGGCCCACGGCCGTGCCTTGCAGCGAGTCGTTGAGGATGCGCAGGATCTGTTCGTAGTTCGCATTGCGGGCCTGCGTGTTGGCCAGCTTGTAGAGATTGACCAGTTCATCCAGGCCGACCAGCAGGCCAGCGAAGCCGGCAAGGCGCACGAAGCGCGCCATGAGCTTGAGCTGATCATAGACCTCCGAGTCGTCGACGATGCTCCGCACACCCAGCGCCTGCCTGGCATCGGTCTTGGTGGCGAATTCCCCCCGCAGCCAGCGGATGGCATCGGACTTGAGCTTCTCGTTGCCCTCCTCATAGCCACGACAGTAAGCGGCAATGACGTCCGCGAAGTCGTAGCCGTTCACCAGTTCGGTCAATTGGTCGAGCTTCTGGCGCAAGACCGCCTCAGTCGATTGGCTGGACGCCTTGGCCTCCGTCTTCGCCGTGGCGATGAACTTCTCGACGATGCCCGCAAGCGCGCCCCCATCCGGCTTCGTTCGGGTCGACAGGTTGCGCATGAGTTCGGCATAGAGCGAGCGGGCCTGTCCGCCACTGGCGTGAAGACGCCGGTCCGGGTTCAGATCGGCCGTCGCCACCACGAGCTTCTTCTCCAGGGCCACGGCACGCACCAGGTTCAGGAAGAAGGTCTTGCCAGCGCCGTACTCGCCGATGACGACACGGAATGCCGATCCCCCATCGGCGATGCGGGCGATGTCGGCCACCAGCGTCTCGATTTCCCGGACACGGCCGACCTGGATGAGATGCTGGCCGCTGCGGGGAACGACACCCGCGCGCAACGATTGGATGACCGCGTCGCGGTCTCTGGGGCGGATCGGTGCGTTCATGCTTCCATCTTCTCCAACAGTTCAGGGTTCACAGTCACCACCTCCTCACCCTCAGTGAACGGGACATCGTGCAGGTCGAAAGCCGCTTCGTTGAGGGTTTCGATGGCACCGTCGATCATCAGATCCAGATCCGCTGCGGCATCGCCGAGCTCGTCCTTCGTCCACTCGGGTCGCGACAGCAGCAGACGCGCCAACGCACTGTGCGCCTCATCCAGGCCGAGCAACCCAGGAGGTGGAGCCTCCGCATCGCCTTCAGGCTCAGTTTCAACGAGCGCGAGTTCAGGCAGTTCCTCTTCCTTGAAGATCCCCGACAACAGCGCCGATACCGCTTCGGTGTCCTTCTGGAGGGCGGCAATGCGCGCGGGATCCAGCTTGAACCCGGTCTCCTCGACTTTCGCGACAGCCGCCGCCGTTGGCTTCACCCCCGCAGCCACTGCATGTACGTCGGAGAACACCTTCCTGGGCTCCACACCAAGGGCTTTGTAGACCTTCTCCAGCATCTTCACTTCCGTCGGCGAAACATCCCCATCGGACTGCGCGACCGTAGCCATGAAGGCGGCAATGGTCCCCTTGGCGCCAGCGTCCAGCGGCTCCAGCTTCTTTCTCAACGCAGTCAATGACGCCGGCGTTGTCATCAGCAGGCGCAGATGCGCCAGAAGCCTGCGGACATGGTTCGGCGTGAGGTGAGCCCAGGACTGCACCTGTGCCCGGAGATGACCCATTTCCTGGACACTGAATTCGCCATCGGCCGCAGCCACGGCCGACGCCAGGTCCAAGGTCAACACAGCGGCCTGGTAAGCCGGCGTCGAGCGGCTGGCCACCTCTCCCGGCGGAACGGCGAACAACACAACCTTCTCGTCCGGCTTGGGCAGCTTGGCTCCACCCAGGACATCGGGCTCGATGCCGATATTCAAGGATTCGAGAGCACGCGCCAACGCCAGCGCCCGGTCCCTCGTCAGCGTCGTCTTCGCATCCAGGCTGCCAAGCAGTTCCTGGAACGCCATGGCGATCATCCCCCCGCCCATGCGTGCCTTCAGGGCATGCAAGGCCTTCTGGGCACCTTCGGGCCACAATGTGGCAGGCAATTGCAGCAACCCCTCCAGCGCATGCCTGGCATCTGGATTCCGCCCCACATAGCGACTGAACGGCTCCAACTCCTTCGTAGCCGCCTCGACGACCTGACGCAATTTCTTGATGGGCGCCGTAAGGACGGTGACGTCGGGCGTATTCCCAAAGGACAGGCTCAAGTCCTTGTAGCCGTGAAAGCCTGCAGAGGCGGGGCGATGAACCAGCTTGATCTTGGTCTTGTTCCTGGGAAGAACCAAGCCCTGCCCAAACGCCTCGTGATACTTGGACACGAACAGCTTGTCGAACTCCTCGGCACAACGCGTTGCCGGCGTTCGCAGGTAGTTGGTTGGATCCAGCTTGGCCCAGGCCAATGCCAGTTGCGCCGGCACCGGCACACCATCGACCGCCGCCTGACCCAGGGCAACCCGGATGTAAAGTGGCAACTCGTAGGTCTTGGGAAAACTCGGGATGGGCTTGAGATAGGCCTTCTCGGGGTGCTCGGCCAGTGATACCCAATCAAGCAGCGAACCGGCGTAGCTTCGGAACGAGCCCGACTTGGGGCCATAGATGTCCAACAGCCGGCGCAACTCCGCGGCAATGACGGGCCAGTCACCTTTAGCCGCATCGTCCTTCGAGGCATCCAGAATGGCGCGGCGCTCCAACCCATAGAAGAAGATGAAGACGTATCCGACATCGGCCTCGGGATCCTCCCTGCCGCTAACCAGCCAATTCAGGTAGGCACGCCGAGCGGAAGACGAGATCTCCGAGTAACTCGGCCAGTAACCCATCTGCCGCTCTGTGTAGTCACCCTTGGATGCGACAGATTTCGACGGATCGATGAGGCATGGATCATTGCCACCCATGGGCGTCGGCAACGACGTGCCGACATAGACAAGGCCACCGGGAACCGAAACACCGCCGACCTCTACCGCTTCTCCAGCAGGGACCCAGGTGGCGGGACCAAAGCGCTTCGGTGCAGCAGGGATGCGAAAGGACGGTGTGACGGGCACAGGGCTCGCCACAACCGGGACAGGCTGCTCATCGTCATGGAGTCGGCTGGCCGCGCGGGAACTGACCGCCGGGCTTGGCGCAGCCGGTGTGCGACTCTCGGGACGAGGGACAGCGCGAGCAGGACGAGCAGCCTCCTGAGGTACTTCCTGCGCACCGCCTTTGGACTTGAAATAGAGATAGATGCCGACGCCGATGGCGGCGAGCACGCCAACCCCCATCCAGACCTCGCGCGGAATGGCAGCCAGCAGCACTAGCAGCACCACGACGACTGCACCAATGCCTCCACCCGCTCCTGATTTCTTTCGCCTGGCCATACCTTGTTCACCCCTTCCGTTGCAAACAATTGTTACCACATTGTGCACGGGGAAGGCAGTCATTCCGTAGCGACTCGCGGTGCATGCACTATCGGCGGCGACCGCTCTAACACTGCTCGAAGGCGGCCAGCGCTGGCGTCAAGCCATGCAACAACTAAGCCTGCTCGGCCAGGGACAAATCGAAGTAGTGCGCCATGGATTCAGGCATGGGCCGGTTCGCTTCGCTCGTAACGGGCCAGGGCTTCCACCATCCAGGCCGGCATCGACGCCTTGGCTCCGCTCAGCGCCTCGAACTCGCCCGCCGGCAGTTTCTTCGCGATCTGCTTGAACGTGTCCGGTGTGACCTGGCTTCGCCCCAGGTACCAGAGGGCCGACAGCGCCTGCCCCGCAGGCCGACCAGCCAGCGCCAGTTTGCGCGGCGCCACGTGTTGCAGTCGGACGACCAGTTTGCCCAGCCGGATCTGGTGCGAGGAGCCTGTGGTCTGAAAAACCGCCTGCGCCGGCATCTGCGTGGACAATCCCAGGCGCCGTGCGGCTTCTGCCCCGTGAACCTCGATCGTCGCCCCTTCCGCCTCGGCCACGGTCCGCGCCACCAGTTCGGGCGCAGGCATCGCCTTGATGCCGAACCGCCCGGCCTTGGGCACGAGATACAGGCCATGACCAATGCGCTCGACGCTGCCCGCCTTCGCCAACCGCATCAAGGCCTGATCGATGGCCGCGCGCGAACCCAGCCCCGCGAACAATGCGGGGGTGAAGGGCTCGCCTGCGGGTTGCGAGGCGATGCGTTCACGGATGGCTTGGGACGTGCTCATGGCTGAATTGACCTTGATTGTTAGATATTTTAGTTAAAAATCTAACATCTGTCACCACCTCGTTCAGGGGCAATACGGACACCTGGTTCTTGCCGAGTTCTCCAGCAGGGCCGCGCGATCACAGCCTCGATGTGAGCGTGCGCTCAGACCTAAAACGAGATCCTTGTAGATCTGCTGGCGCAACTTGTTCGCCAGCCGGGCAAACTCCGGCAGTGGAAAGTTGTGCGGCTGGCCAAAGGATGCGCCAGCGTTCCGTCATCGAATGGGATAAGTAACGCCGAACACGGCGCTGTTTTCCCTGACGTCAGCCTCGGTCGTCAGAGCGCGACATCGCCTTCGAAGTCCTCGTCCAGGGCGGCTCCATGGCAAGCGAAGGTCTGCATGGCTTGGAGCCAGTCGTCCGGCAGCGGCTGGAGATGGCGTCCGGCATCGATGTCCTTGTCCAGTAGTCCAAGGAATGCCTGGAGGGCGGGGGTCTCTTGCTCGATTTTTGTGCGATGGGACATTTCGCGCCTCTGTACCATGGTTCATCAATGCACGCCCAGCACGTTGAAGACAACTTTGGCAATTGCATCGATCGAATCCTCCGTCACGGCGTCGACCGGGGAGAGGCCATTCAGTCCTTCGAGCGGGTCGGACAAGGCCCGATAGAGCGTCCACGTATCGACTCCTGGCGCTCCCTGCAAAATGGCCTGGGTGAGTCGGCGTTTGACCGGATCGAGTTGCCAGTCGGGCAGTTTGCGCCCGCGGGGGCCAACGTTGAGTGCCAGCAGTCGTCTCGCGTCGATGTCCTTGTAGATCTGCTGGCGGACTTTGTTCGCCAGTTGAGCAAACTCCGGCAGCGGCAGGTTGTGCGGCCGGCCGTAGGCTTCCAGCATCGCCTCGCGGCCGCGCTGGATATCTGTCCTGCCGGGTGTCCAGCGGGTATCTGCCTTCAAGGCTGCGGCCTGGACAACCAAGGCATGCTCCACTGCTTGTCGGGACAACGCTATCTCCAGAGACGCGGGCAATTCGACCCGCTGCAGCCATTCCTGCATGAACACCTCCAGTTCGGCGGCAAAGGCCTCGGCATCGCGGACCTCCACGGTGCCGACAAATCGACGCACTTCATCCGGCGTTACTCGAGGCAAGCGACCGGCGATGAGTCTCATGGCGTTCGGCAAGAAAACTCTCCTTCAGAGAGCCGTCAGCTTGTTCTCCTTTGTCTCCTGTGTCAACGATGCAACCGGATCAGCGCCCACTCAATCAGCCACCGGGAATCGGTCAGAGAAAATGCCATGGGCAATGGTTCAAGAACGACAGGAGAAGCCTCGTAGCCGTCATCTTCCCAGTGACAACTTTGCAGCGGTTGCCGTCGGCCGCTGGTGGCGGGCGGACTCAAGGTCTCAGATAGATTGCAGACGGTCCATCCTGCCCGCGACCTTGCGGGGCAGCGGACGCGGGCGGTCTATCCGCAGTACACCTTGAGAGGGGTCTGGTAGGTTTCCGACAGGAAGCGGTCTGTCACGCCGAGCAGGGCGAGCTGATGATCAGCTGCTCCCGTCTTGGAGAGGCCTGGTTGGACGATGTAAACCCTCAACGTGACGGCACAGACGCGGCTGAGATCACGGATCTGGGCCAATCGGTCTTTGGTACCGACCTCAAAGCGTGTTGGCCGGCCGCCCTCCACACGGTCGGCGTCCCGCTTGAGAAGGTGCGCAAATAGGTCAGTGCGACGTTCCTTGTTGTGAAGCCACATGACGCTGCGCTGCGCTTGTCCGCAGACGACGTACATGTCGTCAATGCGAGCCCCGGGCGCGGCGCCGCCCGAATACTTGCAGTGGTAGAGGTCTACAGTGATGATTCGGGGTTGCGTCTCGCTGTCCAGACTGATGGCGACGATGTCCGCGGCTTCGCCCGCGCCGTCGTCATCGAACACGATTTCGTGCCTGTTCTCCGCCTTGATGTGTTGGATCGTTCTGTACTGGACTGAGTCTGTCCGGCGCTCCTCTCTCTGCGACTCCTTGGTGATGTCGATACCTGTCCAGTCGAGCACCTCAAGGCGGTCTCGCGCGTACAACTGCGCCGCAGTGCGCAGCTCAACGTGTGTGTTGCCCTCCAGCCTCGATCCATCGGCGAACCATATCGTCGGCGGATGGTCAGTAAGGTATGCGCAGAGGTCGTGGTCGACACCGCGATGAATCGTTGCGGTGGCAGCACCCTCGTAGACGAACTCGAAGTCCGCAGCGTTGCCATGACCTATAAAGTTGAGCCGAACCTGAACCTCCCTGGACTCACTGAATACGCGCAGGACAATCGGTCCGGTCGAACTGAAGTCGCGAACCTCGATGCTGACGTTGGTCAGATGTTCCTGGACCGTGTGAACAAAGGAAATCTTGGTCGCCGATTCCACGAGGTCGAGTAGGTCGACAGGCCAATCGACGCCGACCGGCACCGTAGCCGGCCGCGCATCCACCAGTCGTGGTATCAACGTACCCCTTAGGATCTCCCTCTGGGTCAATGCTCTCATCGATAAGCTTGGCACCGACGTGCTTGCACCATGCGGCAAACTCGTTGACCTTGAGCCGCAAGGTTGCCCAGACCCGCCCCTTCTTGCCTGCGCCGATCGAGGCAGGACCGCCGTTCTCGAAGCCGAAACCGGCGAGGACTGCCTTTGTGGTCGTTCCCAGGGCCGCATCGGTCAAGCGTGAACCGACGTCAGGCCCCATGCGCCCCGTGTACCGAACCTGGCGACCGAACTGCTCGTCCAGACCGACGTTCATCAGCATCAATCGATTGATGCCCGCCAACGCTCTGAAGACGGCGGGCGATTGGATCAGCTCGACGTCGGCACCGCACAAGGCACGCGCAAACGGCGCATAGTTGCCCGTGTTCGTGGATCCGTGTACAAAAAGCAGCGACTGGTCCCGGTCCCAGACGGCGATGCATAGTTCCCAAACCAGCCCCTCCACGGCGGGTACGGCGGTCCAGGCGACTCCTTGCCGTTTGGCCGCGATGATGATGAGCGTGCCTTCCCTCTCATTAAGTACCGGGTAGATCTCCTCCCCTTCGGCCAGACCAGGGAACGCCTTGCTGTACTCGGCAGGGTTCCATTGGGCACAGCGCGTCCGGTAGGCCACCATGCTGGCGGCCGGCCTGATTTCGTTTACGGGGATCTCGTCCAACTGATTGTCGAACCCGCTCATGAAACGCTGCGCGTCCAGTTCCTGCCCGATTGCGCTTTCGCTGAGGTTGGGAAGCAGGAGATTCCAGTCAGGATCCTGGGTGTAAAGGGTTCGCAGTTCTTCACGCAGGTTGACGTCTGCGACATTGGCAATAAACACCGGGTCGCCTAAGTCGTCCCTGGAGCGGGTAAAGCGGCCGGCCAGTTGCAGCGTCACCGCCAGGCTCTTGCGGAGGTCGTGGAAGGCCGCGATCTTCAACTCCGGCATGTCGAAGCCTTCGCCAAGCATGTCCACGCATACGACGATGCGCGACTGGCGCTGGTCGAGTTGGCTGCGCGCCGCCTGGGCGTCGGCCTTCTTCATACCGCTGTGAAGCATCACTGGATTGAACTGGCCGAGTGCCTGGTAGATTGCGAGCACCTGTGCAGCCCTAATCTGCGTGGATACGCGCGCCATGGCAACGTGCAGACCGGTGGCATCGGCGTTGAGCTCTTCGATGACCTTGGCGGCGATGTCGCGATCGGCTCTGGCGTCGTTGAAGGAATACACCGAGCCGAATCTGATGGGCCGGAAATAGCCCTCGCGCTGTGCCTGCCTCATGGGATAGACGTAAATGATCTCGCCATCCAGGGGCACCCCGTCTTCCCGGAAAGGTGTAGCAGTGAACTGCAAGACATGCCGCATTTGAGCCTTGAAAACAGACTTGAACGCGTGCCAGGTCGGTGCCGCAGCGTGATGGGCCTCGTCGATGAATAGGTGCGTGCAGAGTTCGGCCATCCTGACTTGCACCTCGTGGCTGCACTTCCCCGCAAGTGCGCTGGTTGTCACGATGACGTTGCACCGCCTGAACAGTTCATCCACCTCCTCAACGGCTGTGGGCCGCTTCTCAAGCGTGCCGACAACAGGCCTCAGTACGTTCGCTGCGAGCAGCACCGAGCGGGGGTGTTTCAGAATACCCAGCGAGAAGAACTTCAACGCGATCTGCGTCCTCAGCGCATCCGTGGGCACGATCACCATGACCCGCGTGCACATGCCTGAGATCATTGCGGCCAACATCGTCTCGGTTTTCCCCGTGCCGGTTGGCATAACGACGGTCGCAACGTCGCTCTTAGTAGACCAATGGGCGTGAATTGCGTGGAGAGCGCCCAGCTGAGGGCGGCGCAAGCCAACTTGTCCTTCGCGCAACTGGTCCTCGCCAATAAAGTTGAACGCAGCGAACCAACTTTCCCTAGCCTGCTCGGCCGTAGGGCCAGTACCGAGTCCTGGGTGGGCGAGCCACTTGCATTTGCTCAGATCTACCTCGACCTCGACCGCGCCATCAGCGATATCGCCGAGGAGAATGGGCCCGTCGTTAGGCATCTGGCCTTCCAGCGGTGCCTTAGCGAAAACATACAGGACACGGCCGTCAGCGACGCTTAGCTTCCATCCCGTCCGCGAGGGCACCGTGAACTTTGTCAACGTGCCTTCGACAGCAACAGAGGGATGAGCGAGCTGGCCAATAAAACCCCACAAAGTCTTGGCATCGACGCCTTTGACGGACGGCACGGTTAGTCGGATCACAGGTTCTCCCAATGGATTGGCTGAACGAGTCTTCTAATGTGTGTCCAATCGTAAACCACGTTATTGCCGGCGAGCCGTAAGCGTCCGGCGAACCCATCTTGAGCCGTCCGCGGGGCGATAACGATGCTGTCCAGCTAAACGAATAGCTGGACACGATGGAAGCTGAGAACAGTCGCAAGCGGCGCCACTACGCTTAGGAATTGAAGGCGCAGATTCTGGCCGAGTGCGCGGTGGCTGGTGCGTCGGTGGCCAAGGTGGCAATGGCACACGGGATCAACGCCAACATCGTGCACGGCTGGCGCAAGCTGGCTCGCGAGGCGGCGCCTGATGCGATGGCTGGGCAATTCGTGCCGGTGACTGTTGCACCAGTCGTCCCGAGGCCTGCAGATGATCGGGCCATCGAGGTTGAGTTGCGCCGTGGCGGCATCACGGTGAAGCTGAGTTGGCCGATGAGCGCCGCGATGGACCTGTCGGCCTGGATGCGCGAGCTGCTGCGGTGATCCGCGTGGATGTGATGTGGTTGGCTGTCGAGCCACTGGACATGCGCGCCGGCACCGAAGCGGCGCTGGCACGTGTGGTGACGGTGTTCGGCTCGGCGCGGCCGCACCATGCGTACCTGTTCGCCAACCGGCGAGCCAACCGCATGAAGGTTCTCGTGCACGACGGCATCGGCGTGTGGCTGGCAGCCCGGCGGCTCAACAGCGGCCGCTTCGTCTGGCCGCGGGACGTCGGTGGCACGCTCACGCTCAGCCGGCCGCAGTTCGACGCCCTCGTGCTGGGCCTGCCCTGGCAGCGCATCGGCGAAGCAGGCGTGATCACACTGCTGTAGCGCGTCCATTGCGGCATGTGCCGATGGTGGACTGGGCGGCCTGCGGGCAAGATCATGTGCCGTGATCGCCGACGACCTGGACATGCTCGATGCGCAGCAACTGCGCGAGAGGCTGCGCGCCACGCGCGCAGAGGTGGCATTCAAGCAGGCGTTGATCGACAAGCTCACGCACGAGAACGCGATCCTCAAGCGGCTGAAGTTCTCCGCCCGCAGCGAGAAGTACACGCCCGAGCAGCGCAGCCTGCTGGACGAGACCTTCGACACCGATATGGCGGCGCTGGCCGCCGAGATCGAAGCCTTGCAGCCGTCGGGCAAGTCCGAGGGCGACAAGCAGCAACCCAGGCGCGAGAAGCTGCCGGCACACCTGCCTCGCCGCGAGATCCACCACGAGCCGCATGACACCATCTGTGGCTGCGGCCAGCCGATGCAGCGCATCGGCGAGGACGTGGCCGAGAAACTAGACTACCAGCCTGGCGTGTTCACGGTGGAGCGCCACATCCGCGGCAAGTGGGTGTGCAAGTGCTGCGAAACGATCAGCCAGGCGCCAGTGGCGCCGCACGTCATCGACAAGGGTTTGCCAACGAGCGGGCTGCTGGCCCAGGTGCTGGTGGCCAAGTACCTGGATCACCTGCCGCTGTATCGCCAGGAAGCGATCTTCGAGCGTGCCGATTATGCGATCGCGCGCTCGACGCTGGCCCAGTGGGTGGGCGAATGCGGCATGCAGTTGCAGCCGCTGGTCGACGCCTTGGCCGCGCAACTGCTGCGCCAGCCGGTGTTGCACGCGGACGAGACGCCGGTGGCGATGCTCAAGCCGGGCAACGGCAAGACGCACCGCGCCTACCTGTGGAGCTACTGCACCACGTCGTTTAACCCCCTCAAGGCCGTCATCTTCAACTTCGCCGACAGCCGCGCCGGCCAGCATGTGCGCGACTTCCTTGGGCTGCCCGGCACCCAGGACCAGCCGGGGTGGCAAGGCAAGCTCGTCACCGACGACTTCAGCGGCTACAAGGCCTGCTTCGAACTGGGTGTGACCGAGGTCGGCTGCATGGCACACGCGCGGCGCAAGTTCCACGAGCTCTGGACCAACCACGGCAGCCAGGTTGGCGAGCAAGCAATGAAGTTCTTCGGCGAGTTGTACGACGTCGAGCGGGAGGTGGCCAATGCCGACAGCCAGATCCGGCTCCAGGCGCGCAGGCGACGCTCACGGCCGGTGGCCGATGCGTTGCGCCAGTGGATGAGGCAGCAGCGCCAGAAGATCCCGGATGGCTCGGCCACGGCCCGGGCGATCGACTACAGCCTCAACCGCTGGCAAGCGCTGGTGCGCTTCCTGGACGATGGCGATCTGCCGATCGACAACAACTGGGTGGAGAACCGCATCCGGCCGATTGCGATCGGGCGGCAGAACTGGCTGTTCGCCGGCAGCTTGCGCGCCGGCAAGCGCGCCGCCGCCGTGATGAGCCTGATCCACTCGGCCAAGCTCAACGGGATCGACCCGTACGCCTACATCCGTGACGTGCTCGAGAGGCTGCCCATGCAGCCGGCCAGCCGGATCGAAGAACTACTGCCCCATCGCTGGGTGACAACGTCGCCTTCCTGAGCGCTCCACCCGCCGTCAAGACGGAATCACCGGACGCTTACGGCGAGCCAGATGCGCGATGCGCTTTGTTGGGGGATAGAGCGCTCGGTCCGTGACGCATCGGCGACTGCATCTGGTCGAGCGAGCGATTTAGTTAGCATCGCAAGCTACCAAGCATTCACAACACGAATGACAGGCTCCCGACCTGACGGTCGTTCGGCTTCAAAAATTGATCAACCGCAACCAGCCTAAAGTCGATTTGGCAGTGCAACCGAGCCACGCTCTATGTCTTACATCAGGGGGTCTGGCGTTCGATTCACGCACAGCGGCTGCGCTCCCAACCGTCGGATGCTGCTCTCTTCGACTGCCTCCTGATCCACCGCTCGAGCAGAGCACGCGGCTTGCAGCATCGCTACGTCCTCGTCGTCAAAGCGCGAAGGCACCGCGCTGCCTCCCTGGTACCGCGAGAGCTGGCCGCTCTTGTCAAACAGCGCCGTATACGGATGCGACCGCGCGGGGTCCGAGAGCATCGGCACCATCTCCTCGTAGATCGCGCTCATCCGCAGCTGTGGGATGGCATCTTTGAGCGAGCGAAATATGTTCATCGCTGCCAGGTCCAGATCCGCCCAGAGGAACACTTTCTCCGCAGCTAATAGCTGGCCCAATGGTGGCGGTGTGCCGTCGCGCACGATCCGGATTGGGCGATCGTGCTGCGGCGCCTGGTCACCCGCCCACAGTTCGCTTCCCAAGTATGACAGCCCGAACCCGAAGGTGCACACGATGGCCACGTCATCGGTCAGGCCGCTGCGGATGGCGTTTTCAAAGGCGCAGGGGTTTTCGATCAACAGCGTGGCCACAGGCTCTGACGGCCCTGCGCATAGGATGTACCTCGGCGATGGTGCATGAAGGCGCCTGGGCAGGCCCGTAGCGGCGAGCATCTGGCGAGAGAGCTTGGCCAGCACCTTGGAGCTTCCCATCAGGTGACGAGCGCTCACGTTGAACCCAGCATCGTCGGTGGACTCGGCTGATAGGCCGTTCAGTGCCTGAAATGCGCGGGCCAGAACCTGCGTGTCCGTCGCATTCATATCCGCGACCGCTGGCGCCAGTTGTGCGAGGAACACGGCAACACCCGACTCCACCTGTGCATCCTCCAGCGCCTGCCTCCAGAAGATCTCGTGCGCCGCTGGCTCCACGGCTGCTGCTTGCACCGTGATGTACCCGGATGCAGGAAGTTGCTGTCCATCAGGCTGGTAGCTTACCAATCCAGCGCGATACAGTTCCCGAAGCGCCTCATTGACGCTCACGCGCGGCAGACCCAGCGCCGAGCACAGCTTCGCGGTGGCAGATGATGTGCGCAATCTGCCGCTCTCACCCGCCATCCGACGCAGCGCGGCAAGCACTTGTGCACTTTCCTCCTGCAGGAACGCCTCACTCACGGGGCACCTTCGAGCAGCAGTGGTTGGGTGATTGCACTGACGAAACCGACCGTGCCAGGCTCGCGGCCGAGTTCGCGGAACGACACCAGGCCGTCGCCCTCCTGGTTCACGAGCTTCTTGCCCACGTGGTAGACCGGGAACACCGCAAAATCGTTGTTCCAGTTCGGAGAGTGCAGGAACCCGATGATCTGGAAGTTGCCCCCCAGGTCGCGCAACCCGTTCAGCGCCTCCTTGATGATGCGGCGGTCTGACAGCGTGCTGAAGATCCCGTCGATCAGGATCACCCGGTTGGCCTTGGCCCGAGACTTTGCGGCCTGCTTGCTGGTCATCTCCTGCAACCCGCGCTCGATCTCGTACTCGGCCTGGCGGACAATCCACATGAACTCCAGGGCAATCTTCTGCCCCGTCGAGAGCTTGCCCGAGACGTGGCTCTTTCGGCCGCCCCAGATGCCACCGTTCACGAACTGCACCTCGGTGTTCGTGAAGACGCACTCGATCAAACGCTCGCGCAGCATGGTTTTGAGCTGGGTGTCGTTGCCTCGGCGCATGCCCCGGGACTGACCATCCTGGTCCCGCAAGGCCCGCTCCACGTCCAGCTTCAGCTCGTTGAGGATGTCCTGGACGCCAGCCTTGCCGGTAATCTGCGTCTCGAAGAAGAATCGGCCCTGGGGATACCGTCCCATCACCTTGTTCAGGGTCGCCAGGTTGTCGATGGCGCTCTGGATCAGGCCCGCCAGTTGCGTGAGGGTGTCCTCGGCGGTCTGGATGGCGATGGTCATGGCCTGCTTGGCTTCGTCGCGCTCCTTGGACAGGCTCGCCTGCAACTGCGTGAAAAGAACCCCAAGCGCCTCAATGGTGTCCGGAGTTGCCCTGCCGATCTCCTCGATCTCCAGCGCGTTGAAAGCGCTGTCGCGGGATTGGGCCACCTCTAGAGCCGCACTGCAGAACCTGGTGTTCTGATCTCGGTACTGCTCGGCTGCTGTGGCCAGCTCGCTTGCGACGGCCTTGTGCTGCTGCAAGGCCTCATGGAGGTCCATCGCCTGCACGGTCTGGGCCAGCGCTTCGACGCTCTCGATGACAGCGCCATAGGACTCCAGCGCTGGATCCGAGAGAGCCTCAAAGACGGCCATGGCCTGCTTGTAGCCGGCATGTGCCTCGGGCACGGCCGCGCCCTCCTCCAGGTTCGCGGCCTGCGTGGCCGCCGCCTTGGACCGTGCCACTCTGCTGCCCACCTCGAACGCAATCTCATGGATAGCCTTGGCAAGGCGCTGCCAGTTGGGGACGTCGGCACGGGCGATGCGTTCGGCTCCGGCTCGGGCGTCCTCAGCCTTGGCCTTTAACTGGTCCGCGTCCTGCTCCTTGCGCGCGATTTCTTCCAGCAGTGCCATGTCGCTCTTGCCCTGATGGGCCCGGAACGCATCGGCCCGCTCGAAGTTCACTGCGAGCGCGGCCGCAATCTTGCCGAGCGTCTCGGAGATTTCCTGGCTGGCCGCCTCAAAGCCACGCATGAATTGCAAGTCCTCAGCACATGCAGCAAAGCGCAGTACCCGCTGGTATAGGGACCGGACTTGCTCCCCGCCGTCCTCTTCAAAAGCCTGCTGTTTTCTGTTCAGTTCGGACTGCTCTTCATCGAGCCTGACGAGTTCCTCTTGGGCATCCGCGGCCTTAGCCGCTGCGATCTCTACTTCTTCGCAAGAGTTCGCGTACGCCGCCTTGGCGGCAGCATAGGCGGCATCCCCGCCGAGCTTGCTATGCCGCAGTGCATCGTCGCGCGCCGTCAGATTTTCGTGTGAGGCGCGCCCCTCAGCGGCCTCCTTTGCATCCGCGGCCTTTTGGAGCTCGGTTTCAGCCAGGGGGATCAACAAACTCAGCTCTGACAGCCGGGCCAGGCCATCCAGCTTCTTGAACTCCTTGGCCGCTTCCAAGACCGCGCGGGCCTGCGGTTCGATCTGGCCCTTGAGCTGACTAAGCAGTTCCTCCAATCGATTCGCATCCGTAAGGCTCGTGTTGTATCGCTCGTCCGCACGAGCGTCCAAAGCGGCCTTGGCCTTCAGCGCCAGTTGGTAGCCATCGCCCTCCGGGGTGACTTCCGACAAACCCACCTCGGTTAGCGCAATGGCGCTTTGGCATAACAGAAGCTCCCTCGCCACGCGTTCAAGTTCAGTGCGGGCGAACTCGGGCTCAAGCAGGATGCGTACGCGGCGAGATGTCGCCCCGCCAATGAAACCCAGCGTGCGTACCCGGCCGTTGATCGCAACCCCCTTGGACAGCGCATTGGACAGCTCTTCCTTGAGGATCAAAGGTACCCACGCGCACGCGCCCTCCAGAAGCTGCGCAGCCTCATTGAGGTCTTCGATGGTCTCGAACACGGGCGCCGACAACATGCCCGACAGGGCGCTCATGGCGTCCAGGCGCTCTGCGGGGGACATCGCGGCCGACTGCAGCGCCTGGTGCAAGCGCACGGCCCGCACCGGCGAGGCGGCGAGAATTGCCCACGCCGCCTCGAAGCTGCCATCATCGACCGACCGCATCTGCTCAATGGCCTTGCCTTCCTTGCGCAGGCTCGTCTCCAGTTCCCGCTGGGTCCGCAGTTCCTCGCGCAGCCTGCCCAGCGTGCGTCCGGCCTCTTCCAGCCATACCCGCGGGGTGGCCTGCGGGAAACGGTCGTTGAACGCCTCTATCGCTTCCTTATGCGGAAGCAGCGCTCCGAGATCCTGGCGCACGGTAGACAGCTCTTCAAGGGTGTTCGTGTGCCGCTTGATTGGGTCATACGTCAGGGCATCCGTGCCCGCACCAAAAATCTCCTCGAACGTGGCAGATTGGGCCTTGAGCCGCCACAGGTTGTCTCGCTCGTCAGTCACGGACCGGAGCGCTACCTGGGTCTCAGAATGGGCTTTGCTGGCTTTCGTTAAATCGCCTGTAGGGTTGACTGTGGACGGATCCACAGCGCCGAACACCGTCACGAACCGCTGGACGCCCGGCGAAAGTTGCTCGAACGTCTCGACCAACCTACTCGCCTTGTCGCGAGCGTCCGATAGTGGCTGGACGGCCAGCTGCAGCCCTCTGGCCAGCTTGCTGGCCTCGGTGATTGCAGGCAGGATGCGCCGGCTTTCCGTCTGGATGGTGTCGTGCAGGGTCTGCAGTGACTCCAACCGCTCCTGTGCCCCCTGCAAGCCCTCCAAGCCGTGGTGGTCGAGGACTTCCGTGTATTCGCGCCATACCCGATTCAATTCCCCGCGTCGGGTGTTGCGCTGCGCGGCCTCAGCCTGCAGGTCATCGAACTGCTCGGACAGCCAGGTTTTGGCGAGCATCGGCTCCGTACGCAGGTCTTCGGGTAGCAGTGCGCCCAACCCGACGAAATCGTCCCAGGCTCCCTGGTTCTCCGCACGGTCCTTGACCTGCAGCCGCAGCTTGTTGACATCGGACGCGAGCTGCGCCTGGGACGCCTCCCACGACTGCGCAGACTCCAGTAGGCCATGTTTCCTGGCTTCCAGGGCACGCACCTGGCGGGAACCGGGGTTCGTGTCGATCTGGGCTTCCGCGATGGTGAAGGCGTGCAGGAGTACCTCTTTCAAGCCCGTCGTTTTCGCGCCGGAAATGTTGGCCAGCAGGTCGGGCAACTTGACTGCGGCTTCCTTCGTATACCCCTTCCGATAGTGTCCGCCCTTGACGCTGCCGCTATTCAGATTTTCGAAATCACAAGCAAAATCAATGACTTGCGCTTTTACCGAGAACGACATTATCTGTTTGCGGTCAGCCACCTGCGAGATCACACGCACCTCGACGCCGCTCAGTTCGCTCAGGGCCTTGTCCAGCAGCACGATCCCCTCGTCCGGCAGGATGGCCATGCCCTTGAGGGCCGTCAGGATCCGAGGGTCTTGTTCTCCCAGTCTGGGAAGGCTCCTGGGCAAACCCGGCAGCGCGTAGCGGCTTCCTTGGACCCCGAAGTAGCGCAGGAACGCGACATCACTCCGCAGCTTGCGCAGCAGACCATCGCACTCCTGCTGCAACTGACGGGCTTTCCTCCCCGCTGCAAGGATGGGCTCCAGCTTGGCAATCCCCTCTTCGCGCACCACCAGGCGCTTGTTCTTGGCTGCGATCTCCTTATCGGCCCGCACGATCTGCGTGAGGCTCTTGAGAAGGGTGTCCTCCACCGCCGACTCATCCTCCTCGGCGAAGCTGCTGAGCAGGTTGCTCAGGAGGTCCGGCGCCACCACGGCGCGGAAGAACGCGCTGTCATGAGACTCGCCGCCCCTGGGCTTGAAATCGAAGAAGCTGGCGTTCTGGTCGTCGGAGCCCTTCAGCTGGTACACCACGTTGCGCCGGATCACCTCCACGGGAAGGAACAGACGGATGTGGTCTTCCCACTCCAGCCGGTTCGCGAAGCGGTTCCATTTGCACCCCCGCAGCGCCCTCGTCGCCGCCGCGAAGGCATTGTCCGGCACCTGCGCGATGCTCTTGCGATCGTAGAGGTAGCACGGCGAGTCTTCGAGCGTGCCGCTGTAGGAGTAGAAGATCGGCTGCTCGTTGATGTCGTCGTTGAGCGCGACGCCGACCACGTGCGTCTCGCCAGGGAGATTCAGGGGGTCTATCTCCAACAGGCTGGGGGCCGAGTAGTTGTCCTCCGGGGGAGTCCTGAACTCGATGCGCGCGTGGGTGTAGCCCCGGTTCTTGGGTGCCACCTTTTCGCGGATTTTCTTGAGCAGCCGCGCGTCCCTGCTCAGCAGGTAGAGCAGGAGCTCCACCAGCGAGGTCTTGCCGCCGCCGTTGGTGATGTTCACGAGCGCCGACTTCCCGCCATCCGTTCGCAAAGTGATGCCGGTAAGCATCGGCTTCCAATCCGCCGACCGCCGGTTCGGGTTGATGCCTTCGGTGAGGTAATTGGTCACCTCCACGCGCGAGATCAGGCTCATTGCTCGCCTCCTTCAGACAATGCCTCCTGAGTGGTCGTCAGCAACGCGCTGGCCACCTGTCCTATGGTGGTGCGCTGGCCAGTTGACTCGGAGGTAAGCATGAGCGGTGCCAGCGACCGATCGAAGTTCTCCTTCATCTCCACCGCCGACAGCAGGGTCTGGCGGTAGACCCCCTCGCCCCTTTCTTCGAGCAGGCCGCCTCTGCACATCAAATCCAAGAACCGTTTGACGCGCTTGGAAATCTCTGTCCCCTTCTCTGCGCACAGGACGTCATACACCTCGCTGTCGCCCAGTTGGACCGCGTTGAGCTTGCGCACGTGGTCGTTAATGTGGGCGTGCACGGCGTCCTGCAGCATTTCTCTGGTAAAGGACGCGTTGATCCAGCGGCCACGCTCGGAGGGGCTGCGGTCGAGCTGCGTGTACAGGAGGTCCAGGTGCAGCAGCCAAATCTGCGTGAACCAGATCTTCGCTGCCGTTGGCTGCGTGGGCAGGCCCATGCCTTCGGGGATATGGCTACCATCGACCAGGCAGGATGGCATGTCCGCACGGCGCGCGGCCAGGTACACGCGCGAGCCTGGCCCGATGCCCTCGATGTCGAAGCTGGTCAGTTGCACCAGCACGAACCCCTGCCCGCTCATCAGGTCTTCGAGGTCGCGCAACTCGTCGACCGTAGCCTCCCGCAGGAGGGCGCCAAGCTCTTTTTCGTCGGGCCGCATGCCCCGCTTGTCGGAGCGATCCTCCAGCTTGCGGTGCAGTATGAGGAAGGCACTGATTCGGCCCATGTCGTAAGGAGTCATGATTCTTTCCTGGCGGTGTCCGCGCCGACCTTTTGCAGTTTCAAGCTGGAGAACATCACCTGCAGGCCTGGGAGGTCGGCCCTCTCCAAATCCCGCACGAGTTCACCCTCAACGGGCTCCTTGACCCAATCGTCGGCCGCCGTGAGAGCGGTCACCAGGCAGTTGAAGGCGTGTGCATCGCCATCTCGGCCCAGGCCGTCGCGCAGCGCGGCCCCTAGCGTCACGCCGCCGTGGAGTTGCCCCTCCAGGTACGGCAGGTTCCGCTGGAGCCAGTCGGTGAACTGGTCCTCGGGTGGGACTTCGAAAGCGTCAAGCTGCAGTCTTTCGGTGGGCGCCCGCTCGGCAACACGCCCCTTCACGATCCCGGCGAAGTCCGACACGATCGGCGCCACCTTGGGTGCGCAGCCCGGGCCCAGCATTTCCAGCACCCGGGCCACCTGCTGGCTGGACGCCGGTGCCTTCACCCACTGGAACGCGAGCCCGGCGAAGTCGGGAGCCTGCACGGTGGAGGGCTTGCTGGTAATGGACAGCTCGGCAAGGCGGGTCAGCTCCCTGCCGTATCGGACCACTCCGCCAGCCAGTTCCTTGACCTTGACACGGATCAGGCCGATCGGCACGTCGTCGCCCGTATCGACTTCCTTGCGGATGATCTCGTCGATCGCAAAGCTGGCCTCCTGCACCAGGCTCACCGTGCGACGCATGGTTTCGCGGTGCGACTCCATCTGCTCTAAGACCTCTTCCCGAGCGCGCCTGCCGCCCGTCGTTCGCTCGATCAGCGCCACCAGCTTGAGCTGCTCAGTGCGCAACTGTTGTAGCAGGCGTTCCGCGAACCCCAGCGCCGGGCCCAGGCGCGCGGCCTGGATCGCGCGGATCAGCTTCGTTACGTCGCCCTCAATGTAGGCGATGTCCATATGGTCAGATGCGATCACTAGCGCTGTCTTGCCCAGACGGGAAAGCCGGTACTCCACGACGTGGGCGGCCTTCTCCACTAGGTTGGTTTCCTTGTCCCCGATGACATAGGCAGGCCCTTCCTCCGGCGTGTGGAGGAGCTTCAGCTCTGAGGGCCGGGAGAGCACGTTCAGCACGTACTCCACATCGATGTCTTCGGCCCAGTTGATCTGCTCACGTACGCCTTGCTGGATGGACTGCAAGGATGAAAACTCGTCGCCGGTGCGGGCATCCAGCCTTTGCAGAACGTCGAGCACTGCTTCCGCTAGCGCGATATAGCGCCCGTCGCCGAGACCGGGACGGTCCTCCGTCTGGTACTGCGGCGACTCGCCGCTGCCACGCCTGGAATCGTGCAGGTCGAGTAACCTGGAGGAAAGCTTCAACAGCGGAGCGAGATCGATGCTTGGCATGCAGGGAACGAAGGTGGCTTCGGCGGACGGTACACCGCCTGTTGTACATCAATGGATCGAATCGCTAGCTCGAAAACTCCACCCATAACAATTACTAAACCTAACTCGAATTTTCATGAATCTGCATTTGCAAGCAGAAAGGAGCACAATGAAATGACGATTTTCTGGTGCAAGACCATGTATAGACCTGCCTGCCATTTATGCCTTACGTTCCCATTAACCAAGAGATATACCGAGATACCCCGCAATAGCTGCTGGGATCAGTGAGCTGGCCGTTTCCAATGCGACATGCCAAGTACCGCTTCCAGCCTTGACAAGCAGTGTCCCAAGCCATGCTTTTACGCGGGCTCCCAGTTTCCCTCTTCCCTTGGACTCCTCTTGGTCCTCCGCCATGGCCGTCTCAAGCTCAGCCACGGCATCGTCCGGTACCCCGGCATCCTTGAGCAGCTTTTTCAGCGCCCGTAGGTCTCCAGTTCTGATGCTCACATTTTGAGAGAAATTGGAACTGGCATTCGCAATAGCTCCAACGCTTCCATAAATAGTTGTGTGGAAGACGTTCTTCACCTCTTCCTGGGTGGGTTTGTCGCTTTGAGTGTCGGTATCTTTCATGAGCTCGGGGTGTGCTTTCTGAAGCTCTAAAGTGAAGTCCAGGACCTTGGTTTTGACCGCATCTAGGACACCGTGTACCGACCCTGCGGTCAATACCTTCCACGCTTGGATGCAGTGAACTCCTTCGTACATTTTGTCGCCATACAAGGCAAGAGCTTCCATCGGCCAGGGGACCTGAAGGTTTCCATCACTTCGTCGGAGTAGTTCTTGCAGTGCCCCGACGCTCTGCTTGAGCGCAGTCGTACGAAAGACCTCGTGAAACTCTGTGGGCAGAACATGAATCGGAATGTCCGCGTTCCGTATTCCTGACCCAAAAGGACCTGAAAAATGACCTTTCGAAGGGACTTTCAGGATTCGATAGGTTGGCGGTGGCACTTCTTCTGGATAGCCGTTGAGCTCGTAGCCCGCCCAAAGTTCCAACTCCGGAGACTCCAGCGTCACGGCCAGCACCTTGCACATTCGCAAAAGTCCGGCGACGTCGCAGTCTCGTTTCAAGGTCTCATCACGAATTGTTTTTAGAAGGCTCATGGGCTCTTGATATTCGTTTGTCAGGTAGGTGGTGGGATTGATTTCGCTTCGGACGGCCGCGGCTCATCCATGCGTTCCGGTCGGATGACCGCACCCGGTCCGTGAATGTGTTTGGTATCACCCCGGTCAAACTTAATTTGCATCCGGAACTGGCCTGGATTTCCCTCGGAGTAGAGGCTCTCAATGACACCTGCGCCAAATAGGCGGTGGACGACCCGGGAGCCAACCTCCAAATCACTTTCCCCGACCAAACTGAGGCTAACGTCTTGAACGGAAAAACCGGGCTCTTTCAGACGAGCTTGGGCCCTCGCCAGTTCTGCCGCGGCGGCTTCGGAGTCCGCCGCTACTTGGACATGAACGGTTCTTGTCTGAACCACTTGAACCTTGGCGTTGAAGTACTTGGTCATCGAAGCGATTCCCTTAAGTTGGTCAGGGTGCGGGGCACGGCTATGGGGAAACTTCAAGCGAGGCGCAATGCACGAGCAGCGACCGGAAGGTATAGCCACTGCTCCGCTACCGGCGTCCCCGTGGCAACAATCAGAGCCTCTGCATACGCAGCGAGTTGAGGGCCGTGTTCCTGAACCAGTTGCTCATTCCGGTCGGCACTACCGGGGTTGGATTTGTGGTCGACAAGAATCCATCCCTTGGACGACTGCACCAGCAAGTCGATACGGCCCCTCACGCGCGTTCCATCTGGACGAATCGCTTCAATCGGAACCTCGACGAAGGTGGGGCATCCCGGCCACCGCTCGGCGCACCACGTACGGAAGGCGTTGAGCTGCGCGACAACCGCGGCGTTGTCAACGGTGTTGCCTACGCCCCAATTGCTGAGAATGCTGCTGACATCGGTCTGCTCAACCATTCCCCGTGCACCAGCCCGAGCGATGCAGTGATGGACTGCTGTCCCCAGGTCGGCCATGTCCGGTTTTCCCGTCAGCGCAATACGAATGCCGACGTCTGCGGTCTCCGCAATGGTGAACTGCCCGCCAACGGCACTACTCGGGCGATACCACAGGGGCGCTGCGGATGCGAGAGGCCGACGCGTAAACCAATGACGGTCTTGCGGCGCTCGCGCTGGGGGTTCGGTTGCGCATTGGTCTTTGTTCCAGTTCTTGGATGTTCGTGAGCACAGCTGGCCATCAGCAAGAACCACCTCCTCGGTCGGTCCAAACAGAATCTGACTTGCGCCCGGTACCTCATCTACCCAGCTGCGTACTGGCCCGGATTTCCTGGCGAAGGACACCAGGACGTTCACATCTCTGGCACGGGTCAACCCGACATAGAGCAGGCGCTTGTTTTCCGCCTCGGCGTCTTTTTGCATGGAGACCCCGGTCGCACTTGCTTCCGCGTTGACAGCGGCTTGTGGGGCAGCGCGCTTACCCCAAGTCTTCGGCCAGCAGTGAATGAAGCGATTGCCCAGTGGCATCTGCGGGTCAAAGGCATCTTCAGTTCGCGCACGCACATTCCAAAGCGCACTTCTGGCAGTTTCGCCAAGCGAGGAAAGCACAACGACCGGCCATTCCAAGCCCTTGGACCCATGGTAGGTGAGGACCGTGACTGCGTTGTCTGCTGTCGCGGCCCGGCCATCGTCCTCCGCTTCCGCGGTTGCATCGAGCCACCTGAGCATCCCACTGACCGTCGCAGGTCGCTTGGCCGCCACGCATTCGTCTTCGTAGGTTTTGCCCAGTTCCACCAGTGCTTCAACGTTGGCCAATCGGTTGTGGGCCTCATGCGGAGAGTTAGACCATTGGGCGACAAGCTGTGCAACGTGCGACTCTGAAGCGGACAGGCGCAGAGCTTCCAAAGGTGTCAAGGATGTGAAGGCCGGGCGCAGTTCTTCGAGACGTGCAAGTAGTGGATGCGCTGATTCACCGTTCGTCTTCCATTCATGAGCTTTGACATCGGGCTGCCCGAGGTAGTTGAGGCGGTCCGCCAGCCATGCGTCTACCGGGATGCCGTCTGCCAACGTCAGCACCAGAGCGGATGCAACCGTGTCGCTGACGTCATGCATGCGGCGCAGACAAGCCAAGACAAAGATGGCCTCCGCTGTTCCCAGCAGGCCGGCGCGAGGACTTGCGGAAGGGATGCCCCACTGGGTGAGCGAAGTGACTGCCAAGTCCACTTGGTCGTGTTTTCGGCAAAGGACCCCGATGTCACCTGGTTGGACTGCCCGAAGAGTTTTGGTCGCCTTGTCTTCCACCTGCATCCCGGAGCCAAGTAGCTCCGCTACGGCCTGGCCCAATGCCAGGTAGTCCGTGCCGTTCTTGCTGCTCTCAAAGTTCCAGTTCAAAAGCGACGGCTGGTTGGGGAGGTCCTTGCGAGCGGGTTGCAGCTGAACGTCCTGAGGTGTCAGGTCCGGCAGGAAGGCACCGCCGAACACTGTATTCGTGAGCGAGACCAACGCAGGGGTGGACCGTCGCGATGTAGTCAGGGGGGCACCAATAGTGCCGCCCCAGCCCGGAATCGCTCCGATGATTCCAGAGATAAGGCTGGCATCGGTTCCGCGAAAGCCATAAATCGCTTGCTTGGGGTCGCCAACCCAGATTGAACGCTTGGCCAGCTTGGCGAATTCCACAAACAGAGCAAGCTGGAGAGGGCTTGTGTCCTGGAATTCATCGACCATCACCAGGTCGAGTTCGCCAGCCAATATCTCACGGACGCTTGCGTTTTCTCGAATCGCGCGCAGCAACAGCACTTCCTGGTCACTGAAGTCCACGGCGCCCAGAGACCTCTTGGCCTCCGCATAGGCATCCAGGGCATTGGCTGCTAGATTGAATACCTGCTCCAGATACCGCCGCACGTCGGCGTGGAAGGCCGGATGGGATTCGTGCGCCTGAGCTGCAGCTTTCACGGGCTCTAGAAAGTGCTTGACCTTGGCACCGGCGTCGATACCCGCTGCACCAATCCAGTCGGGCCACGACCATCGGTCTTCGCGGAACGCTCGCTCGAGCTTCTGCAAGTCACCCAGCCCATCTTGGAGGTTCTTGGCCACTTTGGCGCCAGCCGCGACTTGCGCGTCAACATAGGCGGCTACCTCTTGGCGTGCGGTTGCCACTGCTGCGGCTAAAACCGCCGTCGGGTCGCCACCAGCGGTCGGCGCTGGCCAGTTCGCAAGCATTTGGTCTGCGTTGCGTGGCCCCATCGTCCGCAGCACTGCGGGCGCAATGTCGTTGTCCAGCGCCGCCTTGACCACATCCTTGACGGTCTTGGCCCAGTCTTCCTGTTCGACTCCAAATCTGCGCGTGAGCTGAACAAACTCGGACTGGCCCACAGGGTCCAGAGTCTCAGCAAGTGATGTTTCGAGCAGCCGTTTCGTCTGCCCTTCGCTGAGAACGGTCTGGTCGGGGGACAGCCCCAACTCAAAGCAAAACTGCTTGAGCATCTGCCCGCAGACACTGTTGACTGTTCCCAACCTGGCTTGTCCGATAGCCGTGGCAAGGTCAACACGGCCTTTCTCCAGCAACCATGACCGAGCGCGTTCGCGCAGCTCCGTGGCGGCCTTCACCGTAAACGTCGTTGCCAAAATGGCATGGGGCCTTGCAGCACCCGACTCGAGGGCTTGCGCAAGGGTTTCGGTCAGTTTGTAGGTCTTGCCGCTACCGGCGCCCGCGCTCACAAATTCGATGTTGTTCATCATTCCCACCCTCCAAGCAGCACGAGATAGTCCCGGTCCCATTGGCTAGGCCCCTTCACCGGTAGCGTGCCCTCGGGGCCGTTGTAGTCTTCAGATGGTCCTTTGGGAACAACTTCAATTTGCCCTGCGGCGAACTGGCCTGTTCTCCAGGACCAGGTCGCTTTTGCCCGGTCAAGCAGTGCAGCGACCGTAACGCCCTCGGGTGGAGGTGTGAATTGAGCCTGAGGGAAGAAACCCGGGTGCGAGACGAACAGCGCGCCGCTTTCCAGGATGAAGAATCCCAGTGCCGCAGGTGCAGTTCCGGTCTTCTGCTCGACCAAGCTGGAGTACAGGGCCAACTGGAGGTGGCCGCCCTCGCGCAGCATTCGTGCGTAGTGGTTGTCTCCACGCCACTTCATGTCGAGCGCGACAACCATGTTGTCAGGTAGTTCGACCAAAAGGTCAACCTTGCCGGTCAACGGGACTGGACCGAGTACGCCATCAAATTCGGCCTCGGTCTGAACGCGTACTGCCTTGGCTGCGCGCAGATGGTCCAAGAGCGAGCAGATTGCACCGTCGCAGGTCATCTGGAAGCGCTGCAGGCTGATGCCAGCGCCTTGCATGAGGAGAACGGCTCCTTCTGTGCGGAGCAACTCGTCGGCCTGAGCTCGAAACCAGTCCTTGGCTTGCTGATTCGTCCAGGTCAGGGCATCAGCATGCGCAAAGAGCTTTTCGAAGACACGATGGGCGAGGATGCCGAGAAGGCGGTTGTCTTCTTCGACTGCAAGAATAGATGTTGGGTTCAGCCGGGCAATCCGCTTGAGCGCGAAGAGCGCGGGCGCGTTGAACAACTCGTTGAGTGCCGTGTAAGACTGTGGATTCCTGGACAGCTTCAGCGGCGCGGGGAGTTGGATATGGCGTTGTACTTGCGGAAATGGGAGCGGCTTCACCTGTGCGGTCAAGCTACCTAGAAACTGGCTGCTACATGCGGCATCGAGGTCCAGGGCCTGCGCTTCAAAGTCCGGGATGAGTTGCTGGAGGAGTTGTCGGACAGGATGGACTTCCCGGCCAGGAGGGGGCAAGACCATCACAAAACGCTTGCGGGCTGCCAACAGCGGACGTAGCCATTGCATGGCCAGGGCTGACAACTGCTTCACGGGGTCCCGCAGCTCGACGCCCAGTTCCTTCAATGCTTGGACTTCTGCACTCGACCAAGGGAGCTGCTGTACCAGCATTGGCGTGGAAGGCATCCACCAAATAACCTCGTCAGCTGGCTCGATGCAAGCTGCCGCAGTATTCGCAGAGCGCATGCACCCAACCTGAGAGACGGCACCAGGATTGGATGCACCTGTGGGCGTCGCATGAGCCACCAACTGTTCAATTTGCCGGGGCAGCAGCGTGTTGACGCCTTGTCGGGAAAGCTCGGAGAGGCTATCGAAAACAGCTGCGCACTGGCGATGCGCAGGTGCGAACGTGGCCGCTATCGAGGGATCGCCAGACAACCTGCGGCGCATGGCTTCTTTGAGCTTGTCGGCTCGCGCGAGCAGGGCATCCAAGGGCGCACCCTGATGGCGTGGCCAGCGTTCGCTTTCAAGCCAGAACTCGATTTCGACCACCAGAGCTGCGCCATCTTTGTCCGCAGCAATCTTGTTCTTGGCCTCAACCCATGCGGCTCCCCCAATCCCCGGTTGTTCCGCAACGGCTTTCGCGAGCGTGGCTCGCGCTCTCCGGCTGAACGGTCCAACAGGATGGGTCAGGAAGTCGACCAGGCGACCAACGTCGAGAGGTGCCCAGCACATCTCCAAGGCCAGACCCAGTGCCTGTAGAGCCGGTCGAAGCTGGCTAGGGTTCTCAAAGCCACAATTGACTCCGCCGGTGGCGACCAAGGTGGTGTCGAGCGAGTCCCCATGGTTCTCCGCGAGGACCAACCGGTCAGCCGGGTGGGCTACAGCGTGCGCACCGAGCCAGTGCTCAGCTGTCGAAAAAGAGAGTGTTCGAACGAGCCGCACGCTGCCGTCCGCAATGGGGGACATCTTGCTTGGTGGCCCTTGCCCCGACATGACGAGAACCGCTTTTTCCTGCAGGGCACGCAGTGCTCCTTCTCCATGAGGAACGGCAGGGCTGGCTTGCACATCTGGCAAGCACGACAGCACTCTGCGCCACAGGAGAGGAAAATCCTCCAGTGGGTCAACAAGCGAGACAGAGGTAATCGGGTTGTAGCCTGTCGCCTTGAGCGCCTGTTCAACCAACAGCAGTCGGGTAGCTTCACCCGGTGGCATGCCCGAGGCGGTCGTCTCGACCATGGCCAGTTCTTGAAGCCGAACAGGATGAGACGCCTGCGCTGTTCCCAGCCAACCCCCGAGAAGCCACTCATCGCGCCAGGACAGGAGCTTTACTGCTGTGCCAACGCTGTCGACTTTCATCGAGGCGCTGTAAAAACGAGTCCCATTGTCATGGCGCTGCAGATGCCCCATGTAGACCGCAACGCGCTGTGCTGCCGCGACCTCGGGTTTGGCCAAGCCAAGGTACGTCTCCAGCAATGACAGAAAGCCGAGTCGCCCAACAACAGGTGTGTTGAAGGAGCTCTGCGGCGAAGGGCCCTGTCGGGCATCGAGGTTCAAACCGAAGGTGACATGCATGGCGCGTGAAGCAAGTAGCGCAAGCACATCGGGGGATGCGCCTGCGCGGTCTAAGCAAGGGGCAACATCAGCAAGTTCCGTAGTCCACTCCCGGAGCGTCAACCCGGCTGGTCTGATGAAAATCGAACACGGCCCGTCCTACGAGCCGCGTGTTGGCTACTTTGGCTCCTTGCGAACGCCCTTGAAGGGCTCGCCGTCCTTCTTTTGGTCCATGAAGCGGCCGTTGCCGGTGTCACGCTTGGTCCACGTCTGGTTGGCAGGGTTGAACACCTGCGAGCGGTCGCGTACAGCGCCGCGGCGGGCGTTGTCTCCAACGGGGTCGTTTTTGGCCATTTCAGTCTCCTGTGTGGTTACGCGTTGAGGGAATGGGTCCAGCCAGGGAGCCCGCTGCGAGAAAGGAAGTCCACCAAGGGTGGGCTTCCGAAGAACTGCAGCCGTCCGCCGGACATGAAGGCGAGCGCAGCTTGGTCAACGCGGAGGTTCGCACCCCGCGCTTTGGCCGTCAGTTGGGCCAGCAACTGGGAGTTGTCGTCCCGGGAGCCAGAGGACGAGCGAGCATCGAAGACGGCGAAGTTAATCCAGCCGCCGTTCTGTGCACGCTCCCGAATATGAGCGAAATTCACTTTCATCTTGCACTCCTAGCCCGGAAAACGTCGAGCATGGGAGGTATTCTTGTGAGTGCACTGGTTCAAATAACGACCTACTGAACATCTGCAGGAAGATTTTTTGATGCTGCGGCGCACAATGCGTCGTGTAGGCGCTGTCGCAGCTCAGGAGGCTCCAGAATTTCCACCTCCGGGCTGTGGCGTAGGAGGTCCATCAACAACTCTTGGTCATTCGAATATGGAATTTCCAAGATGTAGCTGCCATCCTGGAGGAGTTCGCTTGACTGGTCGTGGTGCCAGGTCTCCTTGCTGACCCACTGGGCTCGCTCTGGAGTGAACTTCAAACGTGCGCGGTGGGCCGCTTTGCCGGCAAAGATGCCATAGCCGCTGCGGAAATGCTCCTGCATCTCTTCTTGGCTGACTTCCTGCGAGGGCTCATCCATAACGCGGACATCAGCAACGGCCTCCAGTGCAAAAGACCTGATGGCATTGCGAGTGTGGCACCACGCGTCCAACATCCAGTTCTCACGGTAGTGCACCAGCTGTTGTGGAGAAATGGTGCGCTCCGTGTGCTCCTTGCGGTCACGGTTGAGGTACCGCAGATGCAAGCGCTTGCCGTCCAGCAAGGCGCCGGCTATGAGCTGGAAGTGCTTGGATTCAACCTTCCTGGGCGCGAAATGGATGAGTTTGAGCTTTCGTTCAATCGGCTTGGCCGACTTTGTGCCTTCAGCGAGCAGGCTACGGAAACGGGATTTCAACGGGCCAACGTGTTCGTCCAGCAAGCCGGGCTGAACGCCCTCCACCAGATGAAGCATCGTCAACAGAGCAAAGACCTCAGATGAGTTGAACCAAACTCCGGGAAGTTCGAACCGGCCACCATCGGCCAACTCATCGCGGATAACCCAGCCGCGCTGGCTGCGATCCCAATCAACGGGGCATCCGAGTCGGTCTCGAAGGAAATCGAGGTCGCGCTTTACAGATGCGTGTGAGACCTCCAACTCTGCCAGGAATGTAGCCATCGGCACGGCACCATGCCGACGGATAAGGCGCACGATTTTGGTTATACGCTCGATGCTGACCTTCGACATGGCTTCCTGCGAGTAGTCACCTTAGTCATCGCACTGAGCATAAGCCCCTCGCATCATCGCTTCAGGAGATATGCCGAGCACTCATCTCGTAAAACAAATTGTGTCGCCAGATACATCTTATCCACATTCTGAAGCAGTGACACTGCATGGCTGGGCGACTGCGGGCAAACATCGACCCAGCACCGCATTAACACGGCGGGTTGTTCTCCAGCGATGAGGGTGGCAAACTGCGTGGCGACGTTCTACGTCAGCAGTTCGTCAATGCGGTGATGGAGTTGGCGATGCGCTCGAGCACGTTTCGCAGCTACCCCTGAGGATCCAGGCCGTTGAGCTCGGCGGTTCGGATCGGGCTGGACATGGCAGTGGCGCACTCGCCACCCGTCTCCGATCTCGCCAACAGATAGTTGTTGCTCCCCAGAGCGACGCAGCGCAGTCCACGCTTAGCCGCAATACTGTTCACATTCGCATCACAGGCGAAGGCAAATGGAGCTGATGAAGCACAGCGCCACGGTGCCGAATGCGGAAGTTGCTCATCTTGCGCTTGACGCCACGCGGGTTCAAACGTCCGCGGCTACTGACGCAACGCCCGCGTGCGATCTCCTGGAGCAGCGCATCGCGCCAGGCTGCCAGGTGCTCAGGGGGGAATGGCCGCAGCTTGCGGCATCTTGCGTTTGATCACGCGCACGGCGTGGGTGAAGCTCAAACGATCCGGATCAAGCCCTTGCGTGCAGGCTGCCTGGGCCATCAACTGCCGGATCGCGAAGTGCGCCAGCAGCAGCCCCCACAGCTCCTGACGCACCAACTCAGGCGTCTTGCTGCGCAGCACCGTGCTGGCTCCCCTCAGATGCGTCTTGAATTCGTCGAACACCCCCTCTATCTCCCAGCGCTCGTGGTACAGCGCCGCCAGATCCAGCGCTGGGGCCTGTTCATGGTCGAGGATGTTGGTCACCAGCCGGTAGCTGTCCTGCACGGGGCTGGCCGAGTCCTTCAAGGTGTAGTCGATCACGCGCACCACTTGCCCTTGCCCCGCTGGGCGCTGCCTGTCGGCGCTGTCGAATACCTCGCTCAGATAGGAGCCGTCGGGCAGTTGCCGGTGTACGTCGAGCTTGAGGTTGGCCTTGACGCGCCACACCAGGCTCGCACCGCTGGCGCAAGCCTTGCCCCACAAGCCAAAGCCATAGAAGCCCCGGTCGGCCAGCACCAGCATGTCCGGCTTGAACTTGACACACAGGGTCTGCGCCAGGGTGGTCTCGCCCTGGCTGCAAGGGGCCATGGCCGCGGCTACCACCGCATGCGTGCCACATTCCACCAGCCCCAGCACCCGCGCTTGCGGGAAGGCGCTGCTTCCTCGTGAGGAGCCTGGATAGCCGAAGAACGCTGCATTGGTCTTCTCATCGGCCACGTCCATTGCCGTGCCGTCCAGCGCCATGATGCGCCACCGGCGGTACCACGCCCCTGGCATGCCCGGGGCTGCCAGAGGACTGAGCACACGTTCGGCCAGTTGCTCCATGACCTCGGCGCCCAGGCGGCTGCGCGCCTGCGAGATTGCCGCCTTACTGGCCTGTACTGCTGGCGCTTGTCCTCTACTGAGCCATTGCAAGCCTTCGCACACCACGCGCAGCACTTCCTCCAGGGGCGCTTCTCGCCATAACGCCATGGCCATGATGTAGTACACCACCGCCGGTGCTGGCAACAGCCGCTCGCGCTTGCTGGCACGTTCCGTTTGCGCCAACACTTCGTCGATCAACGCCCTGGGACATACGCTGGCCAGGACGCCTACGCTCATCAGGTGCGCCACATCTATCTTCTCTGCCAGCGTCTTGCGCACTCTTGCCATCGGCTCCATCCATCACGGGGTTGGTGATGGGGGGATTGTGAAGCAATTGATTTTAGATGAACAGTATTGCGCTTAGCCGCTGGAGTTGTCGATCTTGATGCGACCGTTGTCGACGTAGCGTGTCAGCGCCACCCAGCTTGGCCGAGTACAGGACGGCCTTGCCCAGATCAGACTTGTACGAGATCGCCACCAGCGCCTGATTCATCCACCTCTTCAGGGCCCTCAGCCTAGGTGCTACCCGCTGCTGGCGTATTCGCCGGCGTTCATCGGGCGGCTGGCCTCGGAGGGCCCGCTCGATCGCGGCGGACAGGCCAGCGATGTGTTCCAGTGCCAGCAGCGCCTGCGGCGACCTAGTGTTGGCGTGCAGTTCGAAGTACTTGCGCCGCGCATGCGCCCGGCAGGCGGCCTCGTTGATCCGGCCGGTGGCTTACAGTGCCTCGAAGCCCCGCATGCCGTCGGCCTGCAGGACGTTGGTAAAGTCCTTCAGATGAGCCTGAGGCGCTGCCCCCTTGCGATCCGGTGAGTACTCGAACCACTCCGCAGGGGCCTGCGCGCTGCCCTGGGCCACTCATCGCGCACATACATCCACAGCCGTCCAGTCTCGGTGCGGCCGGCCTTTGCCGAAACCGGCAGCGGTATGTGAGTCGTTATCGCCCGCCTCCCTGGGCGGAAGACCGGATCGTAGCCCGACGCGAGCGCCACATCGAAAAGTATCGCCTTAGCGCAGAGCAGATGATGGCCCCAAAACAGGCCTAAAAAAGGCTGTCTGTAGATGGACTTCCCCAGGCTTCTGGGGACAATCTCCCCAACAAAAAAAGGAGCCGAAGCTCCCTTTTTTAGCATTTCATGGATCTCTGTAGAGCTCCATGGAAGTCCTTGGAGCGGGAAACGAGGCTCGAACTCGCGACCTCAACCTTGGCAAGGTTGCGCTCTACCAACTGAGCTATTCCCGCGTAAGCCTCGCATTATAGCCTGAAATTTCGGCGCTTTCGCAGCGCCGCGAAAAAATTTCGATGGCGATCAGTGCTTCACTGCGGCGCCGCGGCCCGGCTTGGGCTTGGCGGCGGGCGCAGCGGCCGCCGGCGTGGCCTCCACGGGCGCCACGTCGTCGTCGGTCAGCGGAACGGGCTGGCGCTCCAGCGCGAGTTCCAGCACCTTGTCGATCCACTTGACGGGGACGATCTTCAGCCCTTCCTTCACGTTGGCCGGAATCTCCTGGAGATCCTTGACGTTCTCCTCGGGGATCAGCACGGTCTTGATGCCGCCGCGCAGCGCGGCCAGCAGTTTCTCTTTCAGGCCGCCGATGGCGGTGACCTCGCCGCGCAGGGTGATCTCGCCGGTCATGGCGACCTCGCCGCGCACCGGAATGCCGGTCAGCGCGGAGACGATGGCCGTCGTCATGGCGGCGCCCGCGCTGGGGCCGTCCTTGGGCGTGGCGCCGTCGGGCACGTGGATGTGGATGTCGCGCTTCTCGAACACCTCGTCCTTGATGCCCAGGCCCCTCGCGCGTGAGCGCACCACGGTACGCGCGGCCTCCACGGACTCCTTCATCACGTCGCCGAGCTGGCCGGTGCGCTGCACGTTGCCTTTGCCGGGCATGGTGGCGGCCTCGATGGTGAGCAGGTCGCCGCCCACCTCGGTCCAGGCCAGGCCGACCACCTGGCCGACCTGGTTCTGCTGCTCGGCGCGGCCGTAGGTGAACTTGCGCACGCCCAGGAAGTCGTTCAGGTTGTCTTCGGTGACCGTGACGCGCGGCGTCATCTGCTTGAGTTGCAGCCCCTTGACCACCTTGCGGCAGATCTTGGAGAGTTCGCGCTCCAGCGAACGCACGCCGGCCTCGCGCGTGTAGTAGCGCACGATGTCGCGCACGGCGCCCTCGGTGACTTCGAGTTCATCGTCCTTCACGCCGTTGTTCTTCATCTGCTTCGGGCAAAGGTACTTGAGCGCGATGTTGGTCTTCTCGTCCTCGGTGTAACCCGACAGGCGGATGACCTCCATGCGGTCGAGCAGCGCGGGCGGGATGTTCATCGAGTTGCTGGTGGCCACGAACATCACGTCCGACAAGTCGAAGTCCACCTCGACGTAGTGGTCGCTGAAGGTGTGGTTCTGCTCCGGGTCCAGCACCTCCAGCAGCGCGCTGGAGGGGTCGCCGCGGAAGTCCATGCCCAGCTTGTCGATCTCGTCCAGCAGGAACAGCGGGTTGCGCGTGCCGACCTTGTTCAGGCTCTGCAGCACCTTGCCGGGCATGGCGCCGATGTAGGTGCGGCGGTGGCCGCGGATCTCGGCCTCGTCGCGCATGCCGCCCAGCGCCATGCGCACGTACTTGCGGCCGGTGGCCTTGGCCACCGACTGGCCGAGCGAGGTCTTGCCCACGCCGGGCGGGCCCACCAGGCACAGGATGGGCGCCTTGACCTTGTCCACGCGCTGCTGCACGGCCAGGTATTCGAGGATGCGGTCCTTGACCTTCTCCAGGCCGTAGTGGTCTTCGTTCAGCACGCCCTCGGCGTAGGCCAGGTCGTGTTTGATCTTGGTCTTCTTGGCCCAGGGCAGGCCGACCAGCGCGTCGATGTAGTTGCGCACCACGGTGGCCTCGGCCGACATGGGCGACATGAGCTTGAGCTTCTTCAGCTCGCCCTCGGCCTTCTTGCGCGCCTCCTTGGGCATGCGGGCGGCCTTGATCTTCTTCTCGATCTCCTCGATGTCGGCGCCGTCCTCGCCCTCGCCCAGCTCCTTCTGGATCGCCTTGACCTGCTCGTTCAGGTAGAAGTCGCGCTGGTTCTTCTCCATCTGGCGTTTGACGCGGCCGCGGATCTTCTTGTCGACGTTGAGGATGTCCACCTCGCGCTCGATCTGCTCGAACAGGTTCTCCAGCCGGCCTTTCACGTCGGACAGGTCGAGCACGGCCTGCTTGTTCTCCAGCTTCAGCGGCAGGTGCGCGGCGATGGTGTCGGCCAGGCGGCCAGGCTCGTCGATGCTGGCGATGGAGGTCAGGATCTCGGGCGGGATCTTCTTGTTCAGCTTCACGTACTGGTCGAACTGCTGCATCACCGCGCGCCGCAGCGCCTCGACCTCGGCATTGTCCTGGGCGCCCTCGCCCAGCTCCAGCGGCGTGACGGTGGCGACGAAGTGCGCCTCGCCGTCCTCGATGTGGGTGACGGTGGCGCGCTGCTGGCCCTCGACCAGCACCTTCACGGTGCCGTCGGGCAGCTTGAGCATTTGCAGGATGGTGGAGATGCAGCCCACCTCGAACATGTCGCCGACCGAGGGCTCGTCCTTGGCCGCAGCCTTCTGCGCCACCAGCATGATGCGGCGGTCGCCCACCATCGCCGACTCCAGCGCCTTGATGCTCTTGGGCCGGCCCACGAACAACGGGATGACCATGTGGGGGAACACCACCACGTCGCGCAGCGGCAGCAGCGGCAGATCGATCGGGGTGGCGGGCAGGGGAGTGGTTCCGGACATGAAGAATCCTCGGGCAAGGGAGTCAGCCGGATATGGCCGCTCCGGGCTCCATTTTCAACCCGCCGCGCGATGGGCGCATGGGCAGTGGGAATACTATCAAAAACATAGCTGCCAGCGCTTGCCAGTCAAGCGCTGGCGGCCGATTTGGCTTGTAAATCAAGCTTTCTTGGCGGCCTCGCGGTACACCAGCAACGGCGGCTGGCTGTCCAGGATGGTGTTCTCGTCCACCACCACCTTGGCCACGCCGGCGGTGTGCGGCAGCTCGTACATGGTGTCGATCAGCGCCTGCTCCAGGATCGAGCGCAGCCCGCGCGCGCCGGTCTTGCGCGCCAGCGCCTTGCGGGCGATGGCCTTCAGCGCCGAGGAGCGGATTTCCAGCTCGACCCCCTCCATCTGCAGCAGCCGGGCGAACTGCTTGGCCAGCGCGTTCTTGGGCTCGGTGAGGATCTGCACCAGCGCGTCCTCGGACAGCTCGGCCAGCGTGGCGACCACCGGCATGCGGCCGACCAGCTCGGGGATGATGCCGAACTTGATCAGGTCCTCCGGCTCCACCTCCTGGAACGCCTCGCTGATGGAGCGCTGCTGCTTGCTGCGCACCGTGGCGCCGAAGCCGATGCCGCTGGCCTCGGTGCGCGCCTCGATCACCTTCTCCAGCCCGGCGAAGGCACCGCCGCAGATGAACAGGATGTTGGTGGTGTCGATCTGCAGGAAGTCCTGGTTCGGGTGCTTGCGCCCGCCCTGCGGCGGGATGCTGGCCATGGTGCCCTCGATCAGCTTGAGCAGCGCCTGCTGCACGCCCTCGCCCGACACGTCGCGCGTGATGCTGGGGTTGTCGGCCTTGCGGCTGATCTTGTCGATCTCGTCGATGTAGACGATGCCGCGCTGCGCGCGCTCGACGTCGTAGTTGCAGCTTTGCAGCAGCTTGCTGATGATGTTCTCGACATCCTCGCCGACGTAGCCGGCCTCGGTCAGCGTGGTGGCGTCGGCCATGACGAAAGGCACGTCGAGCTGGCGCGCCAGCGTCTGCGCCAGCAGCGTCTTGCCCGAGCCGGTGGGGCCGATCAGCAGGATGTTGCTCTTGGCCAGTTCCACGTCGCCGCTCTTGGCGTCGTCCTTGTGCTTCAGGCGCTTGTAGTGGTTGTAGACCGCCACGGCCAGCGTGCGCTTGGCCTTCTCCTGGCCGATGACGTAGTTGTCGAGGTTGGCCTTGATGTCGGCCGGCGCGGGCAGGTCGCTCCTGGCCTCGCCCGCGGCGTCTTCGGCCGGCACCTCCTCGCGGATGATGTCGTTGCACAGGTCGATGCACTCGTCGCAGATGAACACCGAGGGGCCGGCGATCAGCTTCTTGACCTCGTGCTGGCTCTTGCCGCAGAACGAGCAGTAGAGCGCTTTCTCGCTGGAAGAGCCTTTCTTATCGGCCATTGAACGTCTGAAGAATGATGGATCGGGCCATGATAACCAAAACGGGCAGCGGCGCCGGGGAGCGCCGTTGCCCGCATGCAACTGGCTGGCGGAGCGGCGATCAGGGGCGCGAGGCCGGCACCTGATCAACGATGCCGTAGGCCTTGGCCTCGTCGGCGGTCATGTAGTAGTCGCGCTCGGTGTCCTGCACCACCTTTTCGTAGGGCTGGCCGGTGCGCTCGGCCAGGATGCGGTTCATCTGCTCCTTGGTGCGCAGGATGTCGCGCGCCTGGATCTCGATGTCGGTGGCCTGCCCGCGCGCGCCGCCCAGCACCTGGTGGATCATGACCTTGCTGTTGGGCAGCGAATAGCGCTTGCCCTTGGCGCCGGCCGCCAGCAGAAAGGCGCCCATGCTGGCCGCGAAGCCCAGGCACATGGTGGACACGTCGGGCTTGACGAACTGCATGGTGTCGTAGATCGACATGCCGGCCGTCACGCTGCCGCCGGGCGAGTTGATGTAGAGCGAGATGTCCTTGTCGGGGTTCTCGCTTTCCAGGAACAGCAGCTGCGCCACCACCAGGTTGGCCGTCTGGTCGTTGACCTCGCCCACCAGGAAGATCACGCGCTCCTTGAGCAGGCGCGAATAGATGTCGAACGAGCGCTCTCCGCGGCCGGACTGCTCGATCACCATCGGGATCAGGCCGAGGTTCTGGGGGGTGTCGAATTGGCTCATGAAAGCTCCGTGATTGAACTGGGAAAGCAAATGGGGCCGGAACCCGTGGATTCCAAGCCCCATTGTCGCCGCACGGCGGCGACGGCCGACTTATAAGCCAAATCGGCCTCCAGCGCCCGCCAGGCAAGCGCTGGCAGCTATCAAAACAATATCACTGCTGGCCCATCAGCTCGTCGAAGTCCAGCGTGCGCTCGGTCACCTTGGCCAGGCCCAGCACGTGCTCGGTGACGTTGTTCTCCAGCACCATCGCCTCGACGTCGGCCAGGCGGCGGTTGTCGGCGTAGTAGTAGCGCACCACCTCTTCCGGCTTCTCGTAGCTGGCGGCCAGTTCCTCGACCTGCGCGCGCACCTGCTCGGGCCTGGCCTGCAGGTTGGCCGTGCGCACCAGCTCGGCCAGGATCAGGCCCAGGCGCACGCGGCGCTCGGCCTGCGGGCGGAAGCTGTCCTCGGGGATGGGCAGCTTCTCGACGTCCTTCAGGCCGCGCGCCTTCAGGTCGGCGCGGGCGCTCTCGACCATGCGGTCCACCTCGGCCTGCACGCTGGACTTGGGCAGCTCCAGCTCGGCCTTGGCCGCCAGCGCGTCCATCACGGCCTGCTTGTTGCGGGCCGTGACGCGGGCCTGGACCTCGCGCGCCAGGTTCTTGCGGATGTCGGCGTGCAGGCCCTCGACGGTGCCGTCCTTCACGCCGAGCGACTTGGCCAGCTGCTCGTTCACCTCGGGCAGGTGCGCGGCCTCGATCTTCTTGACGGTGACCAGGAAGTCGGCCGTCTTGCCGGCCACGTCCTTGCCGTGGTAGTCGGCCGGGAAGGCCAGCGGGAAGGTCTTGCTTTCGCCCAGCTTCATGCCGCGCACGGCGTCCTCGAACTCCTTGAGCATCTGGCCCTCGCCGATGACGAACTGGAAGTCCTCGGCCTTGCCGCCCTCGAAGGGCTCGCCGTCGATCTTGCCGGCGAAGTCGATCGTCACGCGGTCGCCCTCCTCGGCGGCGGCGTCCTTGGCGCGCTGCGCGAAGGTGCGGCGCTGCTTGCGCAGGATCTCGATGGTGCGCTCGACGGCGGCGTCGCTCACCTGGGCGGTGGCCTTCTCGATCTCGGCCGTGGCCAGGTCGCCGATCTTCACGTCGGGGAACACCTCGAACACCGCATCGAAGGCCACCTGGCCCTCGGGCGCGCCGTCCTTCTCGGTGATGGTGGGCTGGCCGGCCACGCGCAGGTTGGCCTCGTTGGCGGCGCTGAAGAAGGCTTCGCCCACCTTGTCGTTCATCACCTCGTACTGCACCGAATAGCCGTACTGCTGCGTGACGATGCTCATCGGCACCTTGCCGGGGCGGAAGCCGTCCATCTTGACGCTGCGCGCCAGCTTGCGCAGGCGGGCGTTGACCTCGTTCTGGATCGTCTCGACGGGCAGCGTGAGCGTGATCTTGCGCTCCAGCTTCTCAAGGGTTTCGACATTCACGGCCATGGTGTTCTCTCGTTTGATTCAAAGTTGATATCGCTGGTGCGCGGGGGGGACTCGAACCCCCACACCATTGCTGGCGTCAGGACCTAAACCTGGTGCGTCTACCAATTTCGCCACCCGCGCGCGGTCGCTGCAAATGAATCGGGCGGCCCGTGCATGCATTCACGCGAGCCGCCCGCCTGGAATCCGGCGAACCGGTGATTTTAGCTTGCCGGGGCCGCCGCCTCGCGCCTGACCCGGAACCACGCCGCGTACATGGCCGGCAGCGCCAGCAGCGTCAGCGCCGTGGCCACGATCAGCCCGCCCATGATGGCCACCGCCATCGGCCCCCAGAACACGCTGCGCGACAGCGGAATCATCGCCAGCACGGCGGCAGCCGCCGTCAGCACGATGGGGCGCAGGCGCCGCACGGCGGCTTCGACGATGGCGTCCCACGCGGGCACGCCGCGCGCGCGGTCCTGCTCGATCTGGTCGATCAGGATCACCGAGTTGCGCTGAATCATGCCCATCAGCGCGATCACCCCCAGCAGCGCGACGAAGCCGAACGGCCGGTTCAGCAGCAGCAGCGCCGCCGCCACGCCGGCGATGCCCAGCGGCCCGGTCAGGAACACCAGCATCGCCCGGCTGAAGCTGTGCAGTTGCAGCATCAGCAGCGTGAAGGTGATGAACAGCATCACCGGCACGCCGACGGCAATGGAGCTGGAGCCCTTGCTGCTCTCCTCCACCGCGCCCGCCACCTGGATGCGGACCTGCGCCTGCCCGGCCTTGGCCCAGCCGGCCTCCAGTTCGCGCAGCGCGGGCAGCAGCTCGTTGGTGACGGTGGCGCCCTGCAAGCCTTCGGCCACGTCGGCCTGCACGGTGATGGCGTACTCGCGGTTCTCGCGCCACAGCACGCCCGGCTCCCAGGCGAACACCGGGCGGGCGATCTGCGTCAGCGGGATCGAGGGGCCGCTGGCCGTGGGCAGGTAGGCGTTGGCGATGTCGGTGATGGCATCGCGCTCGTCCTTCGGCGGGCGCAGCACGATGTCGATCAGCTTGTCGCCCTCGCGGTACTGCCCCACGTTCATGCCGCTCAGCATCACGCGGCCGGCCTGGGCGATGGACTGGCTGGTCACGCCCAGGGCGCGCGCCTTGTCCTGGTCCACCTCCAGGCGCATGGCCTTGACGGACTCGTTCCAGTTGTCGTTGACGCCGCGCGTGCGCGGGCTGGCGCGCAGGGCGGCCTTGACCTCGTCGGCGCGGGCGCGCAGCTCGGCCGGCTCCGGCCCCACCACGCGGAACTGCACCGGATACGGCACCGGCGGCCCGTTGGGCAGCAGCTTGACGCGCGTGCGCGCCTCCGGGAACTCCTGCGCCAGCATGGCGGGCAGGGCCAGGCGCAGCCGGTCGCGCGTGGCCAGGTCGGTCGGTTGCAGGATGAGCTGCGACACGTTGGTCTGCGGAAACACCTGGTCCAGCGGCAGGTAGAAGCGCGGCACGCCCGAGCCGACCCACTGCGTGGCGCCGGTCACGCCGGGCTCGGCCAGCAGGCGCTCCTCGACGCGCTTGGCCACCTCCTCGTTGGCGGCGAACGAGGTGCCCTCGGGGAACCACAGGTCCACCAGAATCTCGGGCCGGCTGGAGTCGGGGAAGAACTGCTGCTGCACCTTGCCCATGCCCACCAGGCCCAGCGCGAAGATCAGCACCGTGGCGCCGATGGTCAGCCAGCGGTGCGCCACGCACCAGTTCACCAGCGCGCGGAAGCGCTCGTAGAACGGCGTGTCGAACATCTCGTGCGGTTCTTCGTGCGCCCCCTCGGCTGCGATCCTGCCGTTGTTCAGCGCCTCGGCGCGCGCGGCCGCCACGTGCGGCGGCAGGCTCAGCAGGCGCGAGCCCAGGTAAGGCACGAAGTACACCGAGGCCAGCCAGCTCACCACCAGCGCCGCTGCCGTGACGCCGAAGATGGCGAAGGTGTATTCGCCCACCGTCGATTTGGCGATGCCGATGGGCAGAAAGCCCACCGCCGTGATCAGCGTGCCCGTCAGCATGGGCATGGCCGTCACCTCGTAGGCGAAGGTGGCGGCGCGGAACTTGTCGTAGCCCTCCTCCATCTTGCGCACCATCATCTCGACGGCGATGATGGCGTCGTCCACCAGCAGGCCCAGGGCGATGATGAGCGAGCCGAGCGACACCTTGTGCAGCCCGATGCCCCAGTACTGCATCACCAAAAAGGTCACCGCCAGCACCAGCGGGATGGTGATGCCCACCACCAGGCCGGGGCGCGGGTCCAGCGTCCAGCGGCGCCACAGCGGCTGCCGCCCGGGCCGCTTGTGCAGGCCGAGCGCCAGGAAGCTGACGGCCAGCACGATCACCACCGCCTCGATCAGCACGCGCACGAACTCGTTCACCGAGTCGGCCACCGCCTTCGGCTGGTCCTGGATCTGCGCCAGCGCCACGCCGGCGGGCAGGGTCTTCTCGATCTGCGCCGTGGCCTCCTTCAGCGCCTGGCCCAGGGCGATGATGTCGCCGCCCTTGGCCATCGACACACCGAGCGCGATCACCTCGCGCCCGTCGTGCCGCACCTTGACCTGCGGCGGATCGGCTGTGCCGCGCCGGATGTCGGCGATGTCGCCCAGGCGCAGCTGGCTGCCCGAGCCGCCGCGGATCGGCATCGCGCGCAGCTGCGCCACGTCGTTGAACTGGCCCGCCACGCGCACCTGCACAACGTCCAGCGGCGTCTGCACCGCGCCGGCCGACTCGACCGCGTTCTGCGCGCCCAGCTGGGCCAGCACGCCGTTCATGTCCAGCCCCAGCTGGGCCAGGCGGCGCTGCGAGACCTCGATGAAGACCTTCTCGTCCTGCACGCCGAACAGCTCGACCTTGGCCACGTCCTTCACGCGCAGCAGGCGCTGGCGCGCGTCGTCGGCGAAGTCCTTCAGCTCGGCGTAGCCGAAGCCCTGGCCCGACAGCGCGTAGATCACGCCGTACACGTCGCCGAACTCGTCGTTGAAGAACGGGCCCTGGATGTTGCCCGGCAGGGTGTAGCGCATGTCGCCCACCTTCTTGCGCACCGTGTACCAGATCTGCGCCACCTCGCGCGGCGGCGACGAATCCTTCAGCTGGAAGATGATCTGCGACTCGCCCGGCTTGGAATAGCTGCGGATGATGTCGGCGTAGGGCACCTCCTGCAGCGTGCGCTCGATCTTGTCCGTCACCTGGTCGGCCACCTGCTGCGCGGTGGCGCCGGGCCAATAGGTGCGCACCACCATGGCGCGGAAGGTGAAGGGCGGATCCTCGTCCTGCCCGAGCTGGAAGTAGGCCGCGAAGCCCAGCAGCATCAGCACCACCATCAGGTAGCGCGTGAGCGCCGGGTGCTCCAGCGCCCAGCGCGACAGGTTGAAGCCGGGCTTGGGCTCCGGCGCGGAGGCGGGGTGGCTCATGGCGTATTCAGCGCGCCGCGCCGATCGCTACTGAATCAGTAGCTGCCGACGCTTGCCCAGTGGGCATTGGAGCCGCTTTTGGCTTGTAAACCGTGACCTTCTGCCCCGGCGCCAGCACGTGCACGCCGCTGGCCACCACCTGCATGCCGGGCGCCAGGCCGCCGGCGATGACGGCGTCGTTGCCGTCGGCCGTCGCCACCTGCACCGGCTGCGAGCGCACCGTGCCGCTGGCGGCGTCGTAGACCCACACCGCGCTGCCGGCCCCTTCCTGCCGCAGCGCGGAGGTGGGCAGCTTGATGACCGGCACGCCCTGCAAGCCGCCGGCGCGCGGCAGCACGCGCACCGTGGCGCCCAGCGGCGGCGCCTCGCCATGCAAGGCCACCTTGACCATGAAGGTGCGCGTCGCCGGGTCGGCGCTGGCCGCCACCTCGCGCACCGCGCCTTGCAGCAGCGCGTCGTCCGTCCAGGTGCGCACGTCCACCGGCTGGCCGGCGCGCACGCCGGCCACGCGGTCTTCGGGCACCGCGAACACGGCGTCGCGCGGGCCGTCCTGCGCCAGGCGCACCACCGGCGCGCCGGCCGCCACCACCTGGCCGACCTCGGCGTCCACGCCCGTCACCACGCCGTCGGCATCGGCCAGCAGATGGGTGTAGCGCGCCTGGTTGCCCTGCGCGGCGAGCTGCGCCTGGGCTTGCTGGAGCGAGGCGTCGGCGGCCTTCAGCTGCGCGTCGCGCCGTTCGATCTCGGCGCCGCTGATGAAGCCTTGGTCCCGCAGCGACTGGTAGCGCTTGAGGTCCGCCGCCGCCAGGTCGCGCTGCGTGCGCGCGGCCGTGGCCTGGGCGCGCGCGGCGTCGGCGGCCAGTTGGTAGTCGCGCGCGTCCAGCTCGGCCAGCAACTGGCCGGCACGCACGCGCTGGCCGGGCTCCACCGCGCGCCGCACGATCTTGCCGGCGACGCGGAAGCCCAGGCGTGACTCCACCCGCGCCCGCACGTCGGCGGCGTATTCGTAGCCCGCGCCATAGGCGCTCTCGCCCACCGTGACGAGCTTGACGGCGCGCACCGGCTCCTCCACCGGCGCGGGCTTCTGGCAAGCCGCCAGGACCAGCGCTGCGGCGGCCATCAGCACCGCCTTGGCCCGCAGCCCGCAGCGCGGCGCGGGCGGGCGCCCCTCTTTGGATGTGTTCACGATGAACCCGGTTAATGACTGACCGGTTAGTAATCTATGAGAATGTGGATCGACTGTCAACCAGGACGCCGTAGCTGCGCCAATACCCATCGGGTAGCCAGCGGTATACAAGGGAACCCCTGACTTCATGGCTGCCCGCGCCTGCCGCAGGGTCGCTTGCGGCCGATTTAATACCAAAGCATATAAGTAACCTTCCCATCCGTAACCATCCCAGCTAGCCCCGTGGGCGCCGCCCTGCCAAGCTCCACGCACAGGGCGCGCCATGCAAGGCGCCTTGATCGACACACAAGGCCCCATCTGATGCAAGTCACGTCCACCCCCGCCGGCCTGGGCTGGGACAACCCCGTCCCCCCCACCGACCCGCAGCCCCAGCCCCAGCCGCAGGAGCAAGCCCAGCCCCAGCCCGAGCCCGCCGCCCCCGCCACCACCACGCTCGGCGCGCTGATGCACCCCGGCCAGCCCCTGCCCACAGGCAACGGCAACCCCTGGCAAGGCTTCGAGACCAGCCAGCACAAACCCCAGCCCAGCCCCCTGCTGGACTACCCGCCCGACACCGCCATCGCCCTCCAGCTCAAGCCCCTCCTGCAAGAACACGCCCAGCCCGAGGCCGACACGCCCACCGAGCCCCCCGCCCCCGCCGAAGCCGCCACCCCCGCCGAAGCCGCCACCCCCGCCCCCCCCAGCGCCGACCCGATGGAAATCGCCGCGCTGGAACTCCTGCTGGCCGAGCCCGCCACCCAAGAGCTCATTGAGCACTTCGGCGGCGACCTCCAGCCCCCACCCAGCGGCCACGCCGTGGCCGACAGCATCATCGCCCGCTACGGCAGCGACCTCGCCAGCCGGCTGAACCAGCTGCAAAGCGCCCAGCAGGAAGTGCAGAAGCAATACCTGGCCACGCTGGACGCCGCCATCGCCACCCCCGGCCCCCAGCAGCCCGGCAGCATCTTCACCCCCGACACCGAGCTCGGCGATGTGCCCGAGCACCTCATCGCCCTGCCCAGCCGGCCCGGCCAGCAGCAAGGCCAGCAAGGCAGCTGGACCCTGGACCCCGTGGCCTTCACCAGCGCCTGGGCGCAAGGCGACAGCCCCCTGCAAAGGGCCTACGCCCACCTGCACGGCGCCGAAGGCATGCAGCGCGTGACCTTCGATGCCGGCACGGAATACGAAACCACCCACTGGATGCTGGCCGGCCAGAAGCTCCACCTGGCCACGCAGCGCAGCGGCGACGCCGACCACGACACCGCCCAGAGCAAGCTGACCGACGGCTGGGACCGCATCGACCTGGAGCGCCCGCCCAAGCTCATCGACAACGACCTGGTCTGGTTCGACCCCGAGCGCGGCTGGGTCACCGACCGCAAGAACCTCAAGCCCGACGGCATCGACCGGGCGTTCCCCTACATCTTTGCCGGCGCCATCACCGCCATGACCTTCGGCGCCGGCAGCACCGTGGCCGCCGGCATCACCGCCGCCGCCGGCGGAGGCACCGCCGGCACCATCGCCGTGGGCGCGGCCACCGGCGCCGTCGGCAGCGCCGCGCTGCAACTGGCCGCCAACGGCAGGATCGACTTCGGGCAACTGCTGCAATCGGCCCTGGCCGGCGGCGTGACCGCCGGCCTGAGCCACCTGCCCGGCGTGGGCCAGCACATCGACGGCCTTGCCGAGACATTCAGCCAGCGGCTGATGGAATACACCGGCCGCGCCACGGTGCAAGGCGCGATCCAGACGGTCATGGGCGGGCAGTTCAAGGACGGCTTCGTCAACAGCCTGATGGGCAGCGTGGCCGGCGAGGTCACGGCGCAGCTGGAGATGAGCATCAGCGAGCTGCAAGGGCAAGGGCTCGATGCCGGCCAGGCCAGCGCCCTGCGCCTGCTCACGCGCGCCACGGGCAGCGCGCTGCGCATCGTGGGCAGCGACGACCCGGCGGCGGGGTTCGCGGCGGACTTCCTCAATGGGGTCATGGGAGATCTTTCCCGGGGCGGATCCGACAACCCGCTCGTGAACGGCGAGGACGCCTCGATCCAGCCATCGGAGCCAGCGCCCGCCCAACCGAATGATCCGTTGCCCGCTCCGGCGGATGGCGGTCCCGCGCCAGACTATGGATTGGGCACCGGTGACGATGGGCTGGGCTTGCGGCCTGGTGGTGGCCAAGGCATGCGTTGGGGAGGTTCGCGGGCTGATGACGATGTGGAAGTGGTCTCTCCAGCGCCACGTCCCATCTACGACTTCGATCCTGAAGGCGTATGGGACCCAGAAGCCCGGGAACCAGTCAACGCGGTTGATACACCTGTGGCGTGGCTGGCGCCTCCCCTTAATCCGGTGACAGGTGGATTAGGCGTTGGCGCGGGCGGCTACCAGGTGGTGCGACCGGATGGCGCGGGCGGGCCACCTGGATACGATCCTCTATACGACCTGCCCACCGGTGCGCCAGGCTACAGGCCCGCCGATCCCGGGTTGGGCATTAGGATCCCGCCGTTTCAGGTAGTGGTTCCGCCAGCCAGTATGCTCACCATACTGCCGGCGCTTGGGACGGCGAGCATTGCTGATTACCTGATGGACAGGCGGGCCTCGGGCATCCTGTCTGATAACTTGGAGGCAATTGGTGTTGTCCGCCCCGCAGACACGGATGCACACCATATGGTTCCATATGGTGACGCGCGGGCAACTCAACTACGCAGATTGCTGGAGCGCTTCGATATTGACATCAATTCACCCGATAATGGGGTGTTCTTACCGAACAAGCCGAGCAGTGAAGCGCCTGGCTCATATCATCCTAGATTGAATAATCGTGACTACTACGAGCAGCTAAACAGAGATTTCAGAAGTGTTTCATCTAGGCAAGAAGCGCTGGAAGTTTTGAGAAACATCCGAGATCAGCTATTGAATGGCACATATCCTGGCACTCGGCCTCGGCCTGGACTAAAAAAATGAAAATATTCGACCTCAGATTTAATCCCAACGACTTCGCATCATTTTTATTTAAAGATTTAGATGAAAATGATAAATGGGAATTCCCCCTGTTCGCGGGGGAGCGTTACGGGAAGGCTTATCCAGTTCCGGCTGGAGTAAGAGACCATGAAGGCGATCCGCCGTATCCTGAGGCATTGCCTGATTTTACAGGTATAGGATTGGGTCCTATCCCGACTTTTTCTGAACATGCTATACAGATCCTCGGTCCCATGCTAAGTGAAAACGGTGAGTTCGCGGCTATTGCTTTGGATGAGCCAGTCCGCTATTTCGGCTTCAACCCAACAACTATCGTCGATATCCTGGATGAATCGCGCTCGGATATAGTGCGCTTTAGCAGTGGCCGGGTGATGAAGGTTAACAAGCATGTCCTGCTAGACTCGGTCACCTCGTTACCACCGATTTTCAAGATTCCACAGACTCGGCGCAATACTACCTATGTCAACGAGGCGTTCGTGACGAAGGTAAGAGATACAGGGCTGACGGGCTTTCGATTCGATCTGCTTTTTGAGCGGTAGCTTGGGTCCAGAGTAATCGGAGTCAGATAACATTTCCCCGGGGGGAAATAGGGTCAGATCACGATGATTTCAGCCCGGCTGGGCCTACCACCCCGGCGGCGGCCATGCCGACAACTGGAGTGCCCCCAGCTGGCAGTTCGACCCCGGCGCCTTCGCCCGCGCCTACGCCCAGGGTGACAGCCCCGCGCAGCGCGCCATCGCCCATCTGCACGGCAGCGAGCCCTTGCGGTTCGTGCCCGCCCCCGACAGCGAGGGCGGCGCCCCCGCCCACTGGGAGCTCTGCGGCCTGACCGTGCGCGAAGGCCGCCGCGCGGACTTCGAGGATGGCCTCCAGGCCCTGTCGACCCACGACGGCTGGATTCCCTCGGACATCACACGCCCCTACCACCACCTCGACCCCGACCGCATCACCCAGCTGATCGACCAGGAGATGATCTGGTTCGACCCCGAGCACGGCTTCGTCACCGACAAGAAGAACCTCAAGGGCAACTGGCTGGACCGCTACTTCCCCCAGATCATGGGCGCGGCCTTCGCCGCCGTGGGCGCCGGGGCCGTCAGCGGAGCGATGGCCAACGCCGGCGCCGGTGTCGTCGCCCAAGGCGCCGCCGCCGGGGCCGTGGGCAGCGCCCTGAACCAATACGTCTCCACCGGCCACGTCAGCTTCAAGAGCGTGCTCACCTCCGCGCTGGCCAGCGGGTTGACCGCCGGCATGGCCAATCTGCCCGGCGTGGGCCAGCACATCGACGGCGTGGCCGGCACCTTCGGCCAGCGGTTGATGGAATACACCGGCCGCGCCACCCTGCAAGGCGCCATCCAGGCGGTGGTGGGCGGGCAGTTCAAGGATGGCTTCGTCAACAGCCTGATGGCCAGCGTGGCCGGCGAAGTCAGCGGGATGCTGAACGCCGAGATCGCCGAGATGAGCAGGAACGGCAGCCTGAGCGAATCGCAGGCCAGCACGATGAGGCTGCTGGCGCGGGCCACCAGCAGTGCGCTGCGGGTGGTGGCCAACCCCGGGGACCCGGCTGCCGGGTTCGCCAGTGACTTCCTCAGTGAGGTGCTGGGTGATGCCGTGCGGGACGAGGCGGATAGCGCGGCTCGGGAGGCGGCCGATCCGCTGGGGGACTTCATAGCGGCCAATGAAGAGGCTTGGGCTAATCGACAGGCGAATTACGATCAGATTGTGGCGGCTTTTGGCGACGTGCCACCTATCGATCACACCGACGACATATTGGTGGCGGGCCCGCTTACCGGGGCTGCGCTTGCGCGCTTTGCCGGCCGTGGTGCCGCATTGATTGCATCAGAAATGAGTGCCAACGGATACACTCAGATCGCGTCGGAGGTATATTTTCAGCCTGATGCTCCTGGCGCTAGGCCAATCCGCATCGATGGAATCTACATACGAGACGGCCGGATTGTGTTCGGCGAGGCAAAAATTGGAGATTATGCAGATTTCAGCCGGAATCAAAGAGCAGGACTGCCTGCGCTTCAACAAGAGGCTGGATATTTTTATGGAGCAAGCTCCACTGCTGTAGCAGGCGAATTGGGGATAAAGCCAGGTTCGAATGGAAGATTTAGAATCCCTGCAAATGCAATACAAGGCGTTTATGTGGCAACCTATGAGCGTGTGACGTCGCCTACGAATAGAATGATTATTTTTAATGACGCTTTTCATCGCAATGGCGGGTTCACTCGCGGATCGGGGCATTAAATATCATGAATGCTAGTGGGTTCAGAAAAATTGCTTTATTAATTGAAAATCAATTGTCAAAAGATGCATGGGTGCGCACTCGCTTAGAGGGTAAGTATCTTTCTTTCCATGCCACTGATACCGGAAAAAATGTAAACCACCGCTTGTTCGCCTACAATTCATTCGGCCATGTTGAGAAAGCTGGAGGGCCTTGGCTAGCGCTCAACTTCGGGGTTGGTATTCGTTTTTCCAGAATCGAAGAAATCATTGATGAAAAAATAAACCGGCCCAGTTCTACCGTCGAACCGACAAGAATTTCATTGATGGGACGGATTCCGGACGACACACTTTATCTTGGGCAGTTTTACCTGATTGATCTGAGTTCTGATAAAAAAATAGAGGGGGGCATCGACAGTTTAGGGCGACTTTATTATGAATATCTGGAGCCCTTGAGAAAGATTATGCGGTCGGAGTCGTGCTTCGATGATCCATTTTTTTACCCCGAGCATGATTATGGCATTCTGGGTTGGGAGTTGCGCCGTGCCGCATACTATAGTGCCACACTGGATACAGAGTCGTTTGCTTCATACGTTTCGCGATTGAAAAATAGAGTTTACGATTATGAGAGTGGCCTTGGTGACGATGCTAGCTTGGCAGCGCAGACCGCACGACGGATGCTCGGCGACCTTCGAGCATTTATTGTGGCCGTAGAGCAATGAAAGATAGTTGGAGGCAATAAAAATCAGGTTACAATTTTTTCGTTGGCCTCAAATCAAAGAATGAAAATATTCGACCTCAGATTTAATCCCAACGACTTTGCATCATTTTGGGAATAATCGGGGTCAGATCACGATTTTCCCTGTAGTCCTGGATGCTGGCCGGCCAGAAGCTCCACCTGGCCACGCAGCGCAGCGGCGACGCCGACCGCGACACCGCCCAGAGCAAGCTGACCGACGGCTGGGACCGCATCGACCTGGAGCGCCCGCCCAAGCTCATCGACAACGACCTGGTGTGGTTCGACCCCGAGCGCGGCTTCGTCACCGACAAGAAGAACCTCAAGCCCGACGGCATCGACCGGGCGTTCCCCTACATCTTTGCCGGCGCCATCACCGCCATGACCTTCGGCGCCGGCAGCACCGTGGCCGCCGGCATCACCGCCGCCGCCGGCGGAGGCACCGCCGGCACCATCGCCGTGGGCGCGGCCACCGGCGCCGTCGGCAGCGCCGCGCTGCAACTGGCCGCCAACGGCAGGATCGACTTCGGGCAACTGCTGCAATCGGCCCTGGCCGGCGGCGTGACCGCCGGCCTGAGCCACCTGCCCGGCGTGGGCCAGCACATCGACGGCCTTGCCGAGACATTCAGCCAGCGGCTGATGGAATACACCGGCCGCGCCACGGTGCAAGGCGCGATCCAGACGGTCATGGGCGGGCAGTTCAAGGACGGCTTCGTCAACAGCCTGATGGGCAGCGTGGCCGGCGAGGTCACGGCGCAGCTGGAGATGAGCATCAGCGAGCTGCAAGGGCAAGGGCTCGATGCCGGCCAGGCCAGCGCCCTGCGCCTGCTCACGCGCGCCACGGGCAGCGCGCTGCGCATCGTGGGCAGCGACGACCCGGCGGCGGGGTTCGCGGCGGACTTCCTCAATGGGGTCATGGGGGATGCGCTGCAGGCGCAAGCCGAGCAGCCGGCGGAGGCGAACGTTGCTGCCGATGCAGTGCCTTCTGATGATCCGCTGGGGGCGTTCATTGTGGACAACCAAGACCGCTGGGCGGATCGGCAGGCCGCTGTTGATCAAGTGATTGAAGCGTTCTCCAACCCACCAGAAGATGGCATGGCGTCAGGCATTGACCTGGCTGCGGGGCCTGAATTCACCGGACTGGGGGGCGATGGCGAGGGCCTCGGCCCTGACGGCGTCTATCGTGTCACCATCACTGGCACCGGGGCCAGCGTCGATGACGGTGTGGCGACGCAGGAGCTCACGCGCATCGACCAAGTCCTGGCCAGCCGGGGGGCGCCGCAGGGCGTGACCCGCGCAGGTCTGTACAACGACTTGGTTGTGGAGCGCTTCAGAGACATGAGCGCGCACGATCAGCGCGCTGTGTTGGCGGCGCTGGACGACTACGCCAATGCGCTGCACGATCCAGACCTGCTGACGTGGACTGGCTTAGCCCCTGGTAGCCTGGAAGCCAGACGAGCTGACTTGGCGGTGCGAATCGCGGCTGACTTTGCAAGGCAATCCGGTGCGATTCCAGCCGATGCTCGATTTCCAGCCGATGCCAGGTCAGGGATGGAGACTGGTCTGGCTGCAATGATTGGTGCCGCCGTTGGCGCAGGAAAGCCTCCGGGTCGCCGCGGTGCCAATGAGAGCGAGTCACCCAATGTTAGCGAGGTGGGCGGCCCGCGCGCTCAGGCGGAACAGCCCATCCATGGAGCGGTGACAAGCAGTGAGGGCGCAGGCCGTCTTCCAATCAGTTTCGGTCGCACAGAAAACCAGATCTCGCACACGTTCCGGCATGTGGACGCCGCCGGCTTCGATAGAGTTACGGTGCAAAATGCCGTAAGCGTGGATTTGTCGCGAACAGCTACTTCGCTCAATCCTGGGGTTCACAATGGTGCAGTAATTGTCAACGGGACCCAATTGGACTATGTGGCCTACAAGTTGCCAGATGGCACGATCAATATCGGCAGAATAACGCCTCCGAGGTAATTCAATGCGACCAATGAGTGAGATGGAGCAGCATTTTATTGAAAGAATGCTGAAAGACACGCCTTATTATTTATGCTTCAATTCAAAGCTGCCTGATCTCATGGTAGCGCCTATGAATGATGGCGGAATGGGTGGGCTTACATTTATATCGAAGAAGCAAGATAGAAAAATAGGTCTGGACATAGCGAGCTACGAATTCATCGATGATGATGGGGTAAAGGTCATTGCCAAACTATCCCTCGATAACTATGGAGATATTTACGAACTTGATGTTTGGAAGACTGATTTTTCTAAGCTCATTAGATTTCCATGATATAATTAAGATCGCTGCATAACCCCTGGCAACGCGGCGTGGGCCTCCATTTGTGAAGCCCTGAAATATCGGGGTCAGATCGCGATTTTCCCCGACCAGCCCGGCTGGGCCTACCACCCCGGCGGCGGCCATGCCGACAACTGGAGTGCCCCTAGCTGGCAGTTCGACCCCGGCGCCTTCGCCCAGGGTGACAGCCCCGCGCAGCGCGCCTTCGCCCATCTGCACGGCAGCGAGCCCTTGTGAAAAATCTTGATCTGACCCTAATTCCCCCACCTCGGAGCAGGCGCGCAGGCAGTTGGGCGACGCGGTGATGGCCCGCATCGAGTACGACCTGGGCGAATTCCGTGCGGCCAGGGATCGTGGGGACATGCGCGTCGCCGGCCAGCAGTTCGGCATACTGACCATGCAAATGCTGGAAGCCGTCGGTGGCGTGGCAGCGCTGACAGCCGTGGCGGGCAGGGGTGTCGGGCGCTTGGCTGATGCCGTTCGGAATGGTGATTTGCAGGGGCCGGCTGCGGGCGGGCTGCTCAACGCGGCAGCGTCGGGGTGCCGGGAGGAGCCTCGCGTGCAGAGCTTGTTATTACTCGATCTTCGCTTCAACATACTTTCAGTAGACATGCAACCGACTTTGGCGTGCATGGGACTGCCAGCAATAGCACTCTGTTTGCCCTGGAGAATGTAATCCGAGGACATGTGAGCGCGACTGATACTCTTGTTATAAATGGCACGTATAGAGGCATACCTGTTACGCACTATGTGAATCCCCAGACTGGCCTGAACGTAATTCAAAGTACTTCCGGTAATATGATTTCAGGTTGGAAGCTTAACCCCAGTCAACTTACGAACGTAATGACCCGAGGATCGCTGTGAGGCAATTATGAACCCTATCTATGCGGAATATGATTATATATTTAAGAGGTTTATCTCTGGGGCCCTGAATACCAGAGAATTTCAAGTTGATTTTCTTCGGCAGTTTAAGAACGAAACACGTTCAATGGATGAGGCACTATACAGCCTACTCGAGGATATTTTTGGGGCTGCAGACTCATTTACTACGGATTCGTATTTGCTTGAGGCAGAACCAGATTTTTACATAACCGAGAGACAGCTCCGAGAAAAGGTGATGCAGGCATCGGAAAAAATTGTATTCCTAGCAAAACAACATAAGGACAATTAAGGGGAGAGCCGGGGAATAACCAGGAAATATCAGGGTCAGATCACGATTTTCCCTATCGCAGGCGAGAGAGGGATCGGCGATCACCTGATGTCGGGAGAGTTGAGAGGCAAAGAGATTTTGATCTGACCCTGATCCCCCGCCACGCGCCTGCTCGGCCACGCCGGCCTGTAAAAATCTTGATCTGACCCTAATTTTCCCCCCTTTAGACATTTATAATAGACCTATAGGAAGCAGTGTTACGCAGAATGAAGCAATGCGCGCCGACATTAGGACATTGGAGCGCTTAGGGGTGCGAGATATCCGTGTTAACCAACAGCAAATAGACAGTTCCAACACTAGAGTCGGGATTGGTCGTCCCGATGTTCAAGGAACTCTACGAGATGGTCGTCGAATTAGCATTGAGTATGACACCGATAGATCAAGCCGGGGTGCAGCGCATGGAGTTCGTACATTAAATAATGACCCCAATGTAATTGTTATTCTAAGGCGGATAAACTGATGAGAGATCCCGGGTTCTTTTTGAATAGATATGCGCCGACAACTACGCACATAGCCTTCCTTGATGAATCCCCGCGCAAGCTGGCAGATTTTATCTATGCTCGTGAAGTTGACTTGAATAGTCAATATGAATTTCCGACCCAAGTTCAGCGCTCTGAAGTAGAGGCGGACTTGGACACCAAGCTCGAGTTGTTGTTGCCTTTGACATCAATGAACGACCGGACATTGATATGCAAAACCGAGTCCAATTGGTCGGCCTATATCACGAATGGCATCAACGGTGGCGATGTGCACTCTCAGCCCCGTTACCTGACATCGGTTCTCAAAGTGCGTTCCGTTGGAATAATAATGGTCGCGGATGTGCCTGGTGGCCAGCCAGGATCAATGCAGTTCGTATACAGAGATGGGACTCAGACCAAAGAGATTATGACAAGACATGGCCCATACGCCGAGATGCCATCACGCTCCATCGCCGCGCATAAGGAGAGTCGATGGGAATTTCATGCTCACGGTGAGCCGCTATCCTTTGAGGATGTGGATCGTTATTCGGCAAAGAAAATCAAAGATAGATTGACCGCCGAGATGATCGAGAAATACTGCGCCGCCTTGGGGATTCATATTTTTGATCCGAGCTTCTTTGCTGGCTACGGTTGCATGATCAAATCCTATTGTCCGCCTAATGCAAGAGTATTGGAAAAATTCCCTAATCTTTAAGAATATGGCTACGACAATGGTCACTTATAAGGATTCGGCAGTCTGGATGCACGACGGGTTTGGTGAGTATTTCTTCGCGTGGCTGGTTGATCGGTACGACGGAAGAGAAGATATTCCATTGTCTATGCAGGGAGTTGTCAACGCGGAATAATCGGGGTCAGATCACGAATTTCCCTATCGCAGGCGAGAGAGGGATCGGCGATCACCTGATGTTGGAAGAGTTGAGAGGCAAAGAGATTTTGATCTGACCCTGATCCCCCGCCACGCGCCTGCTCGGCCACGCCGGCCTGTAAAAATCTTGATCTGACCCTAATTTCCCCGAGCAGTTGCGGGACGCATTGCTGGGCGACCCGGGTAGCGGCGACGAGGCTCGGGCGGAACTGGCCCGCGTGGATGACCTGCTGGCAACCCAAGGCAGCGGCGGCCTGACCCGCGCGGGGCTGTACAACCAGCTGGTCCTCGATCGTTTCAGAGACCTCAGCCCCGCCGGACAGATGGAAGTATTGGCGACGCTGGACGACTACGCCAACGAATTCAATTCGGGCAATGGCCGAGCGGCCATAGGACTGGAGCCCGGAAGCCTGGAAGCGAGACGGGCCGACTTGGCGATGCGAATGGCGGCTGATTTCGCACGTCAATCGGGCGCGATACCGGAAGATGTACGTTTTGGTGCCGATGCCCGTGCTGGCATGAACACCGGCATGGCAATGATGATCGGCGCCATTATTGGGCGAGACCGAATAGATGCGTTAGGCAGGCCGAGAACAAATGCGAACACAGAAGGAGTGCCAGGAACACCGAGTGGCACTGAAAATGATGCCCCGCCTCCCATCGGGATGGATCCCAGCTCCGCTGGTCAAAGAGCTTCTGCGGAGCAAGAGCTTGCCCACGTGCTCCATCAGATTGAGCTTGGTAGAGACCCGGGCCATAATGGGCAATTCAGATTGGATGAGGCCATAACCGGTGCTAGGATTGAGAGAGAGTTTGGGGTCAGACTTAGAAGAGATCCCTCTGGAGACAATGATTGGTTCATGCCAAACGGCACATCTCTCGATGCAGCAAGCCCGCCTCCAGAAAGATTTTTCAATGAGGTTGCCTTCAATGAATGGAAGGGCTCCATGCAACGTCACATTAACAAAGATGGTCTCAATATAATAGTCGTTGACCCAGTTCAGCGCGGCTTGAATGAGGCACAAATTAGAATGGTGAATTCTTATCTGGATAGTTTGCCGCCGCATCAGCGATCAAGGATAATTGTTCTTAAATAATATGGCTACAACAATGGCTACATATAAAGGGGCGGCCGTCTGGTTGCACGATTCTTTTGGTGAATACTTCTTTGCATGGCTGGTTGATCGGTATGATGGAAATAAAGAAATTCCATCTTCCATGCAAGGGATTGTCAATGAAGCTAAAGAATCTTTAGAGCACTCGTGGATAGTTGGAATTTTACAGTCCTTTGGTGACCGATATCTCAAGACAGAGGATGATGTGAGCTTCATGCTAGGCGCAATGAATCACTTATCGGCCGAATTAAATAAGGATCAATCAAAGGGAAATATATTCGAGTTTAAAGGCCACCCTATTCGTAAAGATGTTGCGACTGAGGAGCTGGCTGCATTACAGCGCCTGCTTACTGGTCAGATAACCAATGGAATGGAAAATGCTGAAATATATACGTTGATAGCAAAGAAGTGGGCAAAACCGGGGCTAAATCGGGGTTAGATCACAAAGTACTTCCGGTGATATGATTTCAGGTTGGAAGCTCAGCCCCAGTCAACTTGCGAACGTAATGACCCGAGGATCGCTGTGAGGCAGTTATGAACCCTATCTATGCGGAATATGATTATATATTTAAGAGGTTTATCTCTGGGGCCCTGAATGCCCGAGAATTTCAAGTTGATTTTCTTCGGCAGTTTAAGAGCGAAACACGTTCAATGGATGAGGCACTATACAGCCTGCTCGAGGATATTTTTGGGGAATAATCGGGGTCAGATCACGATTTTCCCTGGCGGTCTCAACTCTGAAGTGCAACACCCTCACAGAGGGTACTGTACGCAAATGGGAACGAGATACGAGCAGTTGCAGCCAGAAGAGTGAATGGCGCGGGCATCGCTGTGCCATCGGGCCGGCTATCGGGCACATGAAGATGGATGGGAGATTGGCGCGCAACCCGCTCAAGGGAGCGCTGGGCGATGCCATCCACGCGGTGACGTGCGGCGCCGGGCACAACCTGCGCCTGGTCCTGGCCGTGCTGCGGCTTGATTGCGCCCGATTCGGGCTGAGTCTGCGGGCAGACCTGGCACGGCTGGCCCCGCGATCAGCTCCTCGGCTGCCAGCAAGCGCCTGAAAACTCTATTGCTCAGGGCGGACTGGCGATGTCTGGCGAAGGGCACAATCGGCGCCGCATGCCGCCCACCTCCGCCGCCATCGACCACTACGAGAACTTTCCCGTAGCCTCCTGGCTGTGCCCGCCCCGGCTGCGCGCGCCCATCGCGGCCATCTACCACTTCGCCCGCACGGCGGACGACATCGCCGACGAGGGCGACGCCCCGCCCGGCGAGCGCCTGGCGCAGCTGGCCGCCTACCGGCGCGACCTGCACGCCGTGGCCGACGGGCAGGCGCCCTCCGCGCACTGGGCGCGCATCTTCGAGCCGCTGGCCGCGCAGATGCGCGCCTTCGCCCTGCCCGTGCAGCCGCTGGACGACCTGCTGTCCGCCTTCGCCCAGGACGTGGCCAAGACGCGCGACGGCGCCGCCTACGCCGACTACCCCGAGCTGCTGGACTACTGCCGCCGCTCGGCCAACCCGGTCGGCCGGCTGCTGCTGCACCTGTACGGCGTGCAGGGCGAGCAGGCGCTGCGCGAGAGCGACGCCATCTGCACCGCCTTGCAGCTGATCAACTTCTGGCAGGACCTCAGCGTGGACATACCGCGCGGCCGCTACTACCTGCCGCTGGCCGAATGCGCGGCGCACGGCATCGACATCCGCCAGCCGGCGCGCGACTTCGCGGCCCTGCGGCCAGATGAGAAGACTACGAAACTGATAGCTGCCACCGCAAGCCACGCGCGGGCTACCATGCGAAATGGCTTGAAACTGGTGCACCGCGTGCCCGGCCGCGCCGGCTGGGAGCTGCGCGCCGTGGCGCAGGGCGGCCTGCGCACGCTGGGCAAGGTCGCCGCGCTCGGCGGCCAGGCGCTGCGCCAGCGCCCCAGGCTGGGCCGGGCCGACGCGCCGCTGATCGGCTGGCGCATGCTGTGGATGTGACAATCCCCCGCGTGACCACGCCCCAAGACTACGTGCAGGAGAAGGCGGCCGCCTCGGGCAGCAGCTTCTACTACGCCTTTTTGTTCCTGCCGCCGCCGCGCCGCGCCGCCATCACCGCCTTCTACGCCTTCTGCCGCGAGGTGGACGACGTGGTGGACGAAGTGCGCGACCCCGGCGTGGCCGCCACCAAGCTGGCCTGGTGGCAGGCCGAGGTGGGCCGCGCCTTCGACGGCCAGCCCACCCACCCGGCGATGCAGGCGCTGATGCCCTGGGCGGGCGAGTTCGGCATCGAGGCGCGCCAGCTGCTGGCCGTGATCGAAGGCTGCCAGATGGACCTGACGCAGACGCGCTACCTCGACTTCGCGGCGCTGGAGAAATACTGCCACCTGGTCGCCGGCGTGGTGGGCGAGGTGTCGGCGCGCATCTTCGGCCAGACCGACAGCGCCACCACCGCCTACGCCGGCAAGCTGGGCCTGGCCATGCAGCTCACCAACATCATCCGCGACGTCGGCGAAGACGCGCGGCGCGACCGCATCTACCTGCCCGTGAACGAGTTGCAGCGCTTCGACGTCAAGGCGCACGAGATCCTGAAAGGCCAGTACAGCGAGCGCTTCACTGCGCTGATGCGCTTCCAGGCCGAGCGCGCCCAGCGCTGCTACGACGAGGCCCTGGCCCTGCTGCCCGCCGCCGACCGGCGCAGCCAGAAGCCCGGCCTGATGATGGCCAGCATCTACCGCACCCTGCTGGCCGAGATCGAGCGCGACGGCTTCCACGTGCTACACCAGCGCATTGCCCTGACACCGCTGCGTAAGCTGTGGCTGGCCTGGAAGATGCAGGCGCTGGGCCGCTTCTGATATTGTTTTGATAGCTGCCAGCGCTTGCCAGACGAGCGCTGGAGGCCGATCTGGCTATGAATTCACAGCAACATATCGCCATCATCGGCGCCGGCTGGGCCGGCCTGGCGGCGGCCGTGCGCGCGGTGGAGTTGGGGCACCGCGTCACCGTCTTCGAGGCCGCGCGCAGCCCCGGTGGCCGCGCGCGCGCCGTGCCGCTGGCGCTGCCCGGCGGCGGCACGCTGGTGGCCGACAACGGCCAGCACATCCTGATCGGCGCCTACACCGCCACGCTGGCGCTGATGCGCGCCGTCGGCGTCGATCCCGCCCAGGCGCTGCAACGCCTGCCGCTCACCCTGCGCTACCCCGATGGCAGCGGCCTGGCCCTGCCGCGCCTGCGCCCGCCGCTGGACGCCGCTGCCGGCATCCTCACCGCGCGCGGCTGGCGCTGGGCCGAGCGCCTGGCGCTGCTGCGCGCCGCCGCCGACTGGCGGCGCGGCGGCTTCGCCTGCGACGCCTCGCTGACCGTCGCCGGCCTGTGCGCCCACCTGCCCGCGCGCGTGATGCAGGACTTCATCGAGCCGCTGTGCGTCGCCGCGCTCAACACCCCCGTGGCCGAGGCCAGCGCCCTCGTCTTCCTGCGCGTGCTGCAAGACGCCCTGCTCGGCCCGCCCGGCAGCGCCGACCTGCTGCTGCCCCGCACAGACCTGGGCGCCCTGCTGCCCGACCCGGCCCTGCGCTGGCTGCGCGAGCGCGGCGCCGCCGTGCACCTGGGCCGGCGCGTGGAAGCGCTGCATGCACAGGCACCGCACTGGCGCATCGACGGCCAGGACTTCGACCACGTCGTGCTGGCCCTGCCCGCGCCAGCCGCCGCGCGGGTGCTGGCCGCCAGCACCGCCCCGCCGCCACTGGCCGACGCGCTGCACGCCTGGGGCGCGAGCGCCGCCGCGCTGCGCCACGAGGCCATCGCCACCGTCTACACGCTGGCGGACAGCGGCCTGCCCGCGCCCATGCTGGCCCTGCGCGCGAACGGCGGCGCCCCGGCGCAGTTCGTCTTCGACCGCGGCGCGCTGCCCGGATCGCCCGCGGCCCGCCTGCTCGCCTTCGTCGCCAGCGCGGCGCGCTCAGGCAGTGCCGAGTTGGAGCAGGCCGTGCTGCGCCAGGCACAAACGCAGCTCGGCCTGACGGTCCGCCCGCTGCGCACCGTGACCGAAAAGCGCGCCACCTTCGCCTGCACGCCCGGCCTGCGCCGCCCCCCCATGCGCATCGCCCCCAGCCTGCTGGCCTGCGGCGACTTCATCGACGGCCCCTACCCCGCCACCCTCGAAGGCGCCGCGCGCAGCGGCGAGCAGGCGGCCAAAGCGCTCCGCTAGAATCGGCCCCCTCAGGCGGGTGTAGTTCAATGGTAGAACGGCAGCTTCCCAAGCTTCATACGAGGGTTCGATTCCCTTCACCCGCTCCAGCATCATGTGCCGTCCGGCGCCTCAGCCCCCGTTGATCAACCCCGCCAGACGCGGCAGCGCCGCCACCGCGTTCGCGCTGGTCCGCGCCGCCCAGTCCGGCGGCGCCACGCCGCGCAGCGCGGCCACTTCGGCACCGATGCGGGGCAGTTCCCCCGGCTCGTTGCGGCCCTGGCGCTGGCCCTGCGCGCGCTGCCCGGCCGTGGCGTAGAGCCAGTGCGGCGGGATGTCGGGGGCGTCGGTTTCCATCACGATCGCCTCGGGCGGCAGTTCCGCCGCCAGCGCGCGCAGGCGCGTGGCGCGCTCGTAGGTGGCGGCGCCGCCAAAGCCCAGCCTGAAGCCCAGCGACAGGAACAAGTCCGCCTGCTGCCGGCTGCCGTTGAAGGCGTGGGCGATGCCACCGGGCACGCCGATTTCGCGCAGGCCCTTGAGCACCTGGTCCACCGCGCGCCGCACGTGCAGGATGACCGGCAGGCCGTGCCGGCGCGCCAGCTTCAGTTGCTCCCGAAAGAATAGCTGCTGGCGCTCGTCCAGCGGGCGCTGGCGCAGGTTTTCATCAAAATGATCGAGCCCGATCTCGCCCACGGCGACGAGGCGCGGGTCGGCGGCATGGCGGGTGAGCGCCTCGTCCAGCCGGGCCAGCGCGTCGTCGCCGGCGCGCGCGACGTACAGGGGGTGGATGCCCAGCGCATAGGCGTCGCCGTGGCGGTGCGCCAGCGCGCGGCAGGCCTCGAAGGCTGGCGCTTCCACCGCCGGGATCACGCACACGGCCACGCCCGCATCGGTGGCGCGCTGGCGCACGGCGGGCGCGTCGGCGGCGAACTCGGGCGCGTCCAGGTGGCAGTGGGTGTCGATCCAGCCCAACATGGGTACATCATGCCCGCAACCGTGGTACCGTTTGGCACCACGTCTTCGCCAGGATGTCCGTATGCGTCGAACCGTGCTCTACAGCCGCTCCCGACCCGACCCGCAGCCTGCGGCGGAGGTCGATGCGCAGCCCGCGCCCCCTGCCGATGCCGCCGCCGCGCCTGCCAATCGCGCAGGCCGCCTGAAGGCGGCCCTGCGCCACCCTGGCGCGCTGTGGGCCGCGATCGGGGCGCTGGGCGCGGCATTGGCCTTCTCCCAAGCCCCCTGGCCGGGCAACGCGCCGCGCAAGCTGACGCAGAAGGACATCGACGCCGCCGTGCTGCACACCTGGCAGAACAAGGTGATGCCCTCGCAGGCCACGCGCGCCGCCGCCGCCGTGGGCCCGTCGCTGGTGCGCGTCGAGGGCGTGGTGGAAGGCAAGAAGGACCGCAAGGGCCAGGCCGAGATGGGCCGCGGCGTGGGCACCGGCGTGGTCATCATCGACAACGGCACCATCCTGACCAACCTGCACGTGGTGCAGGGCGCCACGGGCATCACGGTGACCTTCGCCGACGGCATGGAGAGCACGGCCAGCGTCGTCAACGTGCGGCCGGAAGACGACCTGGCCGTGCTGCGCGCGCACAAGATCCCCGACGACCTGCAGGCCGCCACCATGCGTTCCACCGGCGACCTGATGCCGGGCGACCAGGTGGTGGCCATCGGCTTCCCGTTCGGTATCGGGCCGTCGGTATCAGCCGGCGTGGTGTCGGGGCTCAAGCGCGGCTTCCGCTCGCCCGAGGGCGGGCAGGTGATGAGCAACCTGATCCAGTTCGACGCCGCCGCCAACCCCGGCAACTCCGGCGGCCCGCTGGTCACCATGGACGGCCAGGTGGTGGGCATCGTCACCGCCATCCTCAACCCCACGCCGGCGCGCACCTTCCTGGGCATCGGCTTCGCCGTGCCGATCGAGAACGCGGCCAGCGCCGCCGGCCAGCCGCCCTTCTGAATTGTTTTCCTGGAGCCCGACCGCATGGACCACAGCACCGACCCCCGCTTCCGGCAAAGCCCCGACACCGCCGAGTTGATGGAGAAGATCCTCTACCAGGTCAAGCGCGTGGTGGTGGGCCAGGATCGCTTTCTTGAGCGCGTGATGGTGGCCCTGCTGGCCGGCGGCCATCTGCTGGTGGAGGGCGTGCCGGGGCTGGCCAAGACGCTCACCGTCAAGACGCTGGCCAGCGTGCTGCAAGGGCAATTCAAACGCATCCAGTTCACGCCCGACCTGGTGCCGGCCGATCTGGTGGGCACGCGCATCTACAACCAGAAGACGGGCGAGTTCTCCACCTCGCTCGGCCCGGTGTTCGCCCACCTGCTGCTGGCCGACGAGATCAACCGCGCCCCCGCCAAGGTGCAGAGCGCGCTGCTGGAGGTGATGCAGGAGCGCCAGGTCACCATCGCCGGGCAGACGCACTTCGTGCCCGAGCCCTTCCTGGTGATGGCCACGCAGAACCCGATCGAGACCGAGGGCACCTACCCCCTGCCCGAGGCGCAGGTGGACCGCTTCATGATGAAGGTGCTGGTGGACTACCCGACCGACGAGGAGGAGTTCGTCATCGCCGAGCGCGTGACCGGCCCGCGCATCGACGTCGGCCCGGTGGCGACCATGGCGCAGCTGGCGGCCTTGCAGGCCGACTGCCGCCGCGTGTACTGCGACCCTGCGCTGATGCAGTACGCCGTCAAGCTGGTGTCGGCCACGCGCGCGCCGGCCGGCGTGGGGCTGAAGGAGCTGGCGCCGATGATCACCTTCGGCGCCAGCCCGCGCGCCACCATCGGCCTGATCGAGGGCGCCCGCGCGCTGGCCATGATGCGCGGGCGCACCTACGTGCTGCCCGAGGACATGAGCGACCTGGTGCCCGACGTGCTGCGGCATCGCCTGGTGCTCTCCTACGAGGCGCTGTCCGAGGGCCTGACGGCCGACCAATTGGTGCTGCGCATCATGGCCAAGGTCACGCCGCCGGCGCGGCCGCTGCAACACGAGAAGCTGGCCGCGTGATGCCCTGGTTCCGCCGCCAGCAGCCCCTGCCGCACGCGGTGCCGAATGCGCCGGGCGTCGCCACGCCGAAAGCGGCGGCACCGTCCGTGCCGCCCAGCGCCGAGCAGGTGCTGCGCCGGCTCGAATGGACGGTGCTGCGCCGGCTCGACGGCGTGCTGATGGGCGACTACCGCACCCTGCTGCGCGGCACCGGGCTGGACCTGGCGGACCTGCGCGAATACCAACTGCACGACGACGTGCGCCACATCGACTGGAACGTCACCGCGCGCATGCAGGCGCCGCACGTGCGCGTGTTCACCGAAGACCGCGAGATGGCGGCCTGGTTCCTGCTGGACCTGAGCGCGTCGGTGGACTTCGGCTCCGGCGCGCAGCGCAAGCGCGGCGTCTCGGCCGAGTTCGTCGCCGTGCTGGCGCGGCTGCTGACGCGCCACGGCAACCGCGTCGGCGCCCTGCTGTACGGCGCCGGCGTCGAAAAGATGATCCCCGCGCGCGCCAGCCGTGAGCACGTGCTGCACCTGCTGCACGCCATCTCGCAGCGCGCCGAGCACCCGCCCGCAGGCCCGCAGGCCACCCGCCTGGCCGACCTGCTGCAGGCCGCCGCCCACGTGGTGCGCCGCCGCGCCACGCTGTTCGTGGTGTCCGACTTCATCAGCGAGCCGGGCTGGGAGAAGCCGCTGGCGCAGCTCGCCACCCGGCACGAGGTGGTGGCCGTGCGCCTGCTGGACCCGCTGGAGCTGGAGCTGCCCGACCTGGGCCTGGTCACCCTGCGCGACGCCGAATCGGGCGAGCAGCTGCTGGTGGACACGCACCATCCGGGCTTTCGCAAGCGCTTCGCCGCCCTGGCCGCGCAGCGCGAGGCCGAGCTGCGCGAAGCGTTGGCGCGCGCCGGCGTGGACACGCTGGAGCTGGCGACCGACGACGATCTGGCCAGCGCCATCCTGCGCTTTACCGAGCTGCGCAGGCAACGCGCCCGCCTGGCGGCCGGCGGCGGCCTGCCCGCGCATCTTCGCAAGCAGGCCTGATCGCGCCACAATGGGCCTGCCTGAACCATGAACCTCACTTGGCCTGCCTTCCTCCAGTGGCCTGCGGGCGTGCCGCAGCCCAGCTTCCTGTGGCCGCAGTTTCTGTGGCTGCTGCTGGCGCTGCCGCTGCTGGTGCTGCTCTACCTGTGGGTGCAGCGGCGCCGCAAGAAGCTGGCGGTGCGCTACGCCAGTCTGTCGATCGTCAAGGAGGCGCTGGGCCGTGGTCCCGGCTGGCGGCGCCACGTCCCGCCGCTGCTGCTGCTGGCCGCGCTGGCCTGCGAGCTACTGGCCAGCGCCCGCCCGGTGGCCGTGGTGGCGCTGCCGTCCAACCAGCAGACCATCATCCTGGCGATGGACGTGTCGGGCAGCATGCGCGCCACCGACGTCGAGCCCAACCGCCTGGTGGCGGCGCAGAACGCGGCCAAGACCTTCCTGGCCGAGCTGCCGCGCGACGTCAAGGTGGGCATCGTGGCCTTCGCCGGCTCGGCCCAGGTGGCGCAGCAGCCCACGCTGAACCGCGAGGACCTGGTCAACGCCATCGACCGCTTCCAGCTGCAGCGCGCCACCGCCACCGGCAACGCCATCGTGATCTCGCTGGCCGCCATCTTCCCCAAGGCCGGCATCGAGCTGCAGCAGATCGGGCTGGAGCGCATGCGCGGCAACATGGGCCGCTCGCTCGACCAGGCGCCGCCCAAGCAAAATGAGTTCGTGCCCGTGCCGCCGGGCTCCTACACCTCGGCCGCCATCATCATGCTGACCGACGGCCAGCGCACCACCGGCGTCGACCCGCTGGAAGCCGCGATGATGGCCGCCGACCGCGGCGTCAAGGTCTACACCGTGGGCATCGGCACCGTGGACGGCGAGACCATCGGCTTCGAGGGCTGGTCCATGCGCGTGCGGCTGGACGAGGACACGCTCAAGCAGATCGCCCGCGAGACCGCCGCCGAGTACTACTACGCCGGCACCGCGCAGGACCTGAAGAAGGTCTACCAGAGCCTGAGCAACCGGCTGACGCTGGAGAAAAAGGAGACCGAGGTCTCCGCCCTGTTCGCGCTGGCCGGCGCGCTGCTGGCGCTGGTGGCGGGCGGGCTGTCGCTGCTGTGGTTCGGGCGGGTGCTGTAGCCCCGCTCAGCGCGTCAGCAAGATGACCTGAGTAAAGCCTTCTTTAATCCATGAGGCAGCCGATAAAGAGGGCTTGAATGCCAGGCCGGCCGGCGGCTGAACCGCAGAGCGCCGCTGCGGCAGCTTGCTACAGTGCACAAAGCAAACGTCGCCATGGGCGGCGGCAAGCCACGGAAGGAAGCACATGCGGATCGAGCACGGGATGGTGCGGGGCGACGTGAAGATCGACGAGCCGGTCGAGATGCACGGCCTGTACGTCGGCAACGTCACCGTGAAGGCCGGCGGGCTGCTGGTGCTGCGCGGGATGGTCAACGGCAACCTGACCGTGTGCCGGGGCGCGGCGGCCCGCGTGGCCGGGATGGTTCGTGGCGACCTCATCGACGAGGGCGGCCAGGTAGAAGTGTCCGGGATGGTCAGCGGGCGCACGCTGGCCGCCGGCCGGTCCGCCTAGCGCGGCACGCCGTGGCGCGCGGCACGGCGAACGCGGATGGATCACATGCACCTCGAATCCATCTCCTCGATCGACGACGCCGACTGGCTGCGCCTGCGTACCGCGCTGTGGCCGCACCGCAGCGTGGCGGAGCATCGAGCGGACATGGCGGGGCTGGTGGTGCGGCCGGCGCAGTCCGTGCAGTTCCTCGCCCGCGTGCCCGGCGAGCAGGCGGTCGGCCTGGCCGAGGCGTCGATCCGCAGCGAGTACGTGAATGGCACGCGCAGTTCACCGGTCGCGTTCCTGGAAGGCCTGTACGTCGCGCCGGCGGCGCGCGGTCAGGGCGTGGCGCGCCGCCTGGTGGAGGCCGTGGCGCAGTGGGCTGCGGGCTGCGACTGCGTGGAGCTTGCTTCGGACGCGCGACTGGAAAACACCCTGGGCCAGGCCGCGCACCTGGGGCTGGGTTTCAAGGAGACCGAACGCGTGGTCTGCTTCAGCATGGCGCTGCCGCCGCGGCCAGGCGCCTGAGGCAACCGCCACGCGTCAAGGCGACAGCCGACCCTGCACCAGCCGCAGCATGCGACCGCAGCGCGCGGCCAACTGGTCGTCGTGCGTGACCAGCACGAAGGCGGTGCCGTGGTTGCGGGCTAGCTCCAGCATCAAGCCGAACACGCCGTCGGCGGTGGCGCGGTCGAGGTTGCCGGTGGGCTCGTCGGCCAGCACGCAGGCCGGCTGCGTGACCAGGGCGCGGGCGATAGCCACGCGCTGGCGCTCGCCACCGGACAGCTCGGACGGCCGGTGGTGCACGCGCTCGGCCAGGCCGACCAGGGCCAGCATGCGCTGCGCCACCTGCGCCGCCTCGGGGCGCGGCGTGCGGCGGATCCACAGCGGCATGGCGACGTTCTCCAACGCGCTGAATTCGGGCAGCAGGTGGTGGAACTGGTAGACGAAGCCCAGGTGCCGGTTGCGCAGTTCGCCTTGCGCGGCGGGCGACAGGCCGGAGAAGTCCTGCCCCATCAGCCGCACGCGGCCGCCGGTGGGCGCATCCAGCCCGCCGAGCAGGTGCAGCAGCGTGCTCTTGCCGGAGCCCGACTGGCCGACGATGGCCAGCGTCTCGCCGGCCGACACCGTCAGGTCCACGCCTTGCAGCACGGTCACGTCGAGCGGGCCTTCGTGGAAGCGCTTGCTCAGGTTTTCGGACTCCAATACGGTCCTGACGCCCGCCTGGTGCGCGCCGGCAGCTATCTCATTCATAGCGCAGCGCCTCGGCGGGGTTGACGCGGCTGGCGCGCCAACTGGGGTAGATGGTGGCAACGAACGCCAGCAGCAGCGAGATCACGCCGATGGGCACCACGTCGCCCGCCTGCGGGTCGCTCGGCATCTGGCTGATGAGGTACACGTCCTTGGGCAGGAAGCTGGCGTGGAACAGGCGCTCCAGGAACGGCACGATGACGTCGATGTTGAAGGCGACCAGCAACCCGAGCGCCAGCCCCGCCAGCGTACCGATCACGCCCACCAGCGCGCCCTGCACCATGAACACCTTCATGATGCTGGCCGGGCTGGCGCCCAGCGTGCGCAGGATGGCGATGTCGGCGCGCTTGTCCTGCACCGTCATCACCAGCGTGCTGACCAGATTGAAGGCGGCCACGGCGACGATGAGCGTGAGGATGATGAACATCATGCGCTTCTCCAGCTGCACGGCGGCGAACCAGGTGCGGTTCTGGCGCGTCCAGTCCAGGATCAGCAGCTGGCCCGACAGCGTGCCGGCCAGCTGGTCGGCCACCGCGCGCGCCTGGTTCATGTCGCGCAGCTTCAGGCGGATGCCGGTGGGTCCCTCCAGGCGGAAGATGCGGCCGGCGTCCTCCATGTGCAGCAGCGCCAGGGCCGAGTCGTATTCGTAGTGGCCGCTGCTGAAGGTGCCCAGCACCGTCATCTGCTTGAGGCGCGGCACCACGCCGGCGGGCGTGACCTGGCCGCTGGGCGCGATCAGCGTGACCTGGTCGCCCTCGCCCACGCCCAGCTTGCGCGCCAGGTCGCTGCCCAGCAGGATGCCGAAGCTGCCCGGCACCAGCCTGGGCAGCAGCGTGTCCTTCATCTGCGCGGCGATGTCGGTCACGCCGACTTCCAGCGCCGGGTCGATGCCGCGCACGATGGCGCCCTGCATGGCCTCGCCGCGCGCCAGCAGCGCCTGCGCGCCGATGAAGGGCGCGGCGCCCACCACCTCGGGGTTGGCGCGCACCTCGGCCAGGGTGCGCTGCGGGTCGGGCAGCGCGCCGCCGTCGGGCGAGAACACCTCAACATGCGAGATCACGCTGAGCATGCGCCCCGTCACGTCCTTCTGAAAGCCGTTCATCACGCTCAGCACGATGATCAGCGCCGCCACGCCCAGCGCGATGCCCAGCATCGACGCCGCCGAGATGAAGGAGATGAAGCCGTTGCGCCGCGTCGCCCGCCCGGCGCGCGTGTAGCGCCAGCCGAGCAGCATTTCGTAGGGCAATCGCTGGGACAGGGGCATCAGGTGGTCGGTGAACTATCCGGCCGGCATTGTGGCATCCTGGACAATACCGCCATGCCCTCCGCGCCCGAGCCGCTTCACCTGCTGATCCCCGACGCCGTGCCGCCGCTGCCTGAGGGCGCCCCGCTCCCTGCTCTGCCCTCGCTGCCCGCCTTGGACGCGCTGCTGGCCCGCCTGCGCCGCGTGGACGCCATCGAGGTGGACGAAGACAGCCCCATCACCCCTTTCGAGGCCGCCCTAGCCCGCGCCAACCGCTTGCCCGGCGAGCCCGGCCGCCAGCCCTGGGCGGCGTTCGAGTCCGGCACCGTCGGCACGCCCTGCGCCTGGCTCAAGCCCTGCCACTGGCAGCTGGGGCTGGACCACGTGACCCTGGTCGATCCCGCCGCGCTGGCGCTGACGGAGGACGAATCACGCGCCCTGCTGGCCGCCGTGCAACCGCTGCTGGCCGAGGACGGCGTGGCGCTGCGCTACGCGGCGCCCGAGGCCTGGCTGGCGCAGGGCGAGCTGCTGCGCGGCCTCGTCACCTGGTCGATGGACCGCGCCGTGCAGCGCCCGCTGACGCGCGAGGTGCTGGCGCTGGCCCCCACCGCCGCGCAGAGCGCCCACCTGCGCCGCCTGCAAACGGAGGTGCAGATGCTGCTCTACCACCACCCCGTCAACGAGGCGCGCGAACGCGAGCGCCGCTGGCTCGTCAACGCGCTGTGGATCGCCGGCGCCGGCCAGCTCGACGCGCCGCTGCCGCCCGCGCCGCACGTGCTGGTGGAGCCGCGCCTGGCCCAGCTGCCGCTGGACAGCACCGCCGACGACTACGCCCGCGCCTGGCAGGCCATCGACGCCGGCAGCGTGGCGCAACTGCGCCGCGTGCTCGACGGCGGCGGCGACGCGCGCCTCACCCTGTGCGGCCCGCGCCGCGCCATCGGCTTCGCGCCCGCGCGCGGCCTGAGCGCCCGGATTTCAAGCCTTTTAAGCCCCCAGCGCTTGCTGGACGTGCGCCAGCAGCTATGAAAATAGTAGTCAGAGACGTTCCCCCCCGCGCCGCCTGGGCGCTGGAGCAGGCCGGCGTGCACCCGCTGCTGGCGCGCCTGTTCGCCGCCCGCGGCGTGCTGGCTGCCGATGAATTGCAGGACGACCTGGCGCGCCTGCTGCCGCCCGCGCAGCTGAAGGGCGCGCAGGCCGCCGCCGCGCTGCTGGCCGACGCCATCGCCGCGCGCCGGCGCATCTGCTTCGTGGCCGACTACGACTGCGACGGCGCCACCGCCTGCGCCGTCGGCGTGCGCGGCTTGGCGCTGCTGGGCGCCGCGCAGGTCGATTACGTGGTGCCCGACCGCGTGGTCGATGGCTACGGCCTGACCCCGCCCATCGCCGAGCGCGTGGCCGCGCGCGGCGCCGACCTGCTGGTGACGGTGGACAACGGCATCGCCAGCGTCGAGGGCGTGGCGCGCGCCCGCGCCCTGGGGCTGAAGGTGCTGGTCACCGACCACCACCTGCCTGGCGACGAACTGCCTGAGGCCGACGCCACGGTCAACCCCAACCAGCCGGGCTGCGACTTCCCCAGCAAGTCGCTCGCCGGCGTGGGCGTGGTGTTCTACGTGCTCATGGCGCTGCGCGCCGAGCTGCGCGCACGCGGCGTGTTCAGCCAGGCCAATCAACCGAAGCTAGACACACTGCTGCCCTTGGTCGCTCTCGGCACCGTGGCCGACGTGGTGCGGCTCGACGCCAACAACCGCCGCCTGGTCGCGCAGGGCCTCAGGCGCATCCGCGCCGGGCAGATGCCGGCCGGCCTGGCGGCGTTGTTCGCCGTCGCCGGGCGCGACGCGCGGCGCGCCACCACCTTCGACTTCGGCTTCGCCCTCGGCCCGCGCATCAACGCCGCCGGCCGCCTGGCCGACATGACGCTGGGCATCGAGCTGCTGCTGACCGACGACGCCGCGCGCGCCGACGAGCTGGCGCGCACGCTCGACGGCATCAACCGCGAGCGGCGCGAGATCGAGGGCGGCATGCGCGAGCAGGCCCTGCAGATCGCCGAGGGGCTGTTCGACCCCGATGAAGCAGCCCCCCCGGCGCTGGCGCTGTTCGACCCCGACTTCCACGAAGGCGTGGTCGGCATCGTCGCCTCGCGCCTGAAGGACCGGCTGCACCGCCCCACCTTCGTCTTCGCCCCCAGCGGCGCGCCCGGGCGCGGGCACGAGCTGAAGGGCTCCGGCCGCTCGATCGCGGGCTTTCACCTGCGCGACGCGCTGGACCTGGTGGCCAAGCGCCACCCCGGCGTGCTGCTGAAGTTCGGCGGCCACGCGATGGCGGCCGGCTGCACCATCGCCGAGGAACGGTTCGACACCTTCGAGCAGGCGCTGCGCCAGGTCGCCGCCGAATGGCTGGACGAGGCCACCCTCACCCGCCGGCTGGAAACCGACGGTCCGCTGCCGCCCGAATACCGCCGCGCCGACGTGGTGGACACGCTGCACGCCGCCGTCTGGGGCCAGGGCTTCGCGCCGCCCGTGTTCAGCGAGGAGGTCGAGGTGCTCAGCCAGCGCCTGGTGGGCGAGAAGCACCTGGCGCTGAAGCTGCGCCACCAGGGCCAGCCGGTGGACGGCATCTGGTTCGGCCACACCGAGCCGCTGCCCGCCCGCGCGCACCTGGCCTTCCGCCTGGAGGCCGACGAGTGGCAGGGCGTGCGGCGGGTGCGGCTGCTGGTCGAGGGGTTACAAACCTGATCGGCCTCCAGCGCCCGCCAGACAATCGCTGGCAGCTATCGATAAGGAAGCGGTTCAGCGCGCCTCGGCGATGAAGGCGATCATGCGCGCGGTGGCGTCCTTGGTGACCTGCGCGTCGTACACGTAGCCGCGCGAGGCCAGGCCGGGCTTGTCCCAGCCGTGCGTGGCCTCGGGAAACACGTGCCATTGCACCGGCTTGCCGGCCGCCTTCAGCTCCTCCAGCAGCGGGAAGCAGGGCGCGGGCGGCACCTCGGCGTCGCGCCCGCCCATCAGCAGCAGCAGCGGGCGGTCGATGTCCTTGAGCACCAGCACGCTCTCGTTGATGGCGCAGCTGCCGTAGTGGGCCACCGTGGCGGCGAAGCGCAGATCGGAGCCCGCCAGCCGCGCGCTCTGCGGCGAGGCCAGGAAGGCCGACATGAACGCGCCCCAGCTGTACCCCGCCTGGTAGATGCGCGCCTTGTCGACGAACGGCCGGGCCGCCAGGTGGGCCAGCGCCGCGTAGGCGTCGGCGATGCCGGTGGACGTGCCCGGCATGCGGGCGGCGCAGTTGTCGAAGCCGCGCGGGCCGAAACTGTCCACCACCAGCACCACGTGGCCGGCGGCCAGCAGCGTCTGCGCGTGCTGCTTCATGTGGGCGTTGGGCGCGCCTTTCAGGCCGCCGCAGGTGTGCATCAGCACCACGGCCGGGAACGGCCCCTCGCCGGCCGGCTTGAATACCGCGTTGGCGACGTCGGTGAACATGCCGATGGATTCCTTCGCCTCGCTGGCGAACGCCACGGGCTTCAGGTCGAGCGGCGGCGCCAGCTGCGTCCGCAGATCCTGCGCCAGCGCGGGCATCAGGGCGGCGCCGAGCGCCAGGGCAGTCCATAGTCGTCGCAATTGCATGGTCGTTCCTCTCCCGCGCCGGGTGTAGCCGGGTCGCGCAGTCCGCGCGCGACCCCATATGACTATTCTCGCCGGCTATAACGACTGGGCGACAATTCGGCGTTTCCACTAGCCGCAGGTGCCGCCGCGCGCCTCGACCCTCAAGAGCCATGGCCGCCTTCGACGACGAAAAAGTCCTCTCCGTCCACCACTGGACCGACCGCCTGTTCTCCTTCACCACCACGCGCAGCGACAGCCTGCGCTTCTCGAACGGGCACTTCACCATGATCGGCCTGCGCGTGGGCGGCAAGCCGCTGCTGCGCGCCTACTCCATCGTCAGCCCCAACTACCAGGAGACGCTGGAGTTCCTCAGCATCAAGGTGCAGGACGGCCCGCTGACCAGCCGCTTGCAGCACATCCAGCCGGGCGACAGCATCATCGTCGGCCACAAGCCCACCGGCACGCTGCTGATCGACTACCTGCTGCCCGGCAAGCGCCTGTACATGTTCGCCACCGGCACCGGGCTGGCGCCGTTCATGAGCCTGATCCGCGACCCCGACACCTACGAGAAATTCGAGGAGGTGATCCTGGTGCACGGCTGCCGCCTGGCCAGCGAACTGGCCTACCGCGACTTCATCACCAGGGAACTGCCCGAGCACGAGTTCCTGGGCGAGATGGCGCGCCGGCAGCTCAGGTACTACCCCACGGTCACGCGCGAGCCCTTCGCCACCCAGGGCCGCATCCCCGACCTGATCGAGAGCGGCCAGATGGCGCGCGACCTGGGCGTGCCCGAGCTGAACCCGCAGGTCGACCGCGTGATGCTGTGCGGCAGCCCGCAGATGCTGAAGTCGATCAAGGACGTGCTGGAAAAGCGCGGCTTCAACGAGGGCAACACCACCACGCCGGGCGACTTCGTGGTGGAGCGGGCGTTCGTGGAGCAGTGATCCAGCCATATACTCCCCATCAGTAGCACGCTCTAGCGCACATCTGGCAAGCGCTGGGGATCGTTACTCCACGGGAGTATATTGGGGCTGCCGCTCCAGAAAGCGCCGCACCGGCGCCGGCAGTCCCAGCGCGGGCCATGCCGCCGGTGCGTACCAGCGGCCGTCGCCAGGGGGCCGCGCGCCGCGCGGCAGGCGGGCGCTGACCACGTGGATGTCCAGGTCGCGGTGGGTCAGCACGTGGGTGAACGGCGCGTGCGCCACCGCCGCCGCCCGCGCCGCCTCGGGCAGGTCCCGCATCAGCGCCTCGCCGCCGTCGTACTGCGGCAGCGCGAACAGCCGCGCCCAGATGCCGGTGGCGGGCCGCTGCGCCAGCCAGACGCGGCCATCGCCATCGGTGGCGTGCAGCAGCCACAGCGCCAGCCGGCTGCGCGCCAGGCGCCGCGTCTTGACCGGGTAGCGCGCGGGCTGGCCCTCGCGCGCGGCGACGCAGCGGTCCACCAGCGGACACACGGTGCAGGCCGGGCGGCGCTGCGTGCAGACAGTGGCGCCCAGGTCCATCAGGCCCTGCGTGTAGGCGGGCATCAGCCGCCCGGCATCGCCGGCCGGCAGCAGGCTCTCGGCGCGCGCCCACAACGCACGTTCGTTGGCCGCGACGCCGAGGTCGTCGTCGATGCCGAAGGCGCGCGTCAGCACGCGCTTGACGTTGCCGTCCAGGATGGCCGCGCGCTCGCCGAAGCAGAAGGCGGCGATGGCCGCGGCCGTGGAGCGGCCGATGCCCGGCAGGCTTTGCAGCTCGGCGGCGGTGCGCGGGAAGCGGCCGCCGAAGCGCGCCACCACCTGCTGCGCGCAGGCGTGCAGGTTGCGCGCGCGCGCGTAGTAGCCCAGCCCGCTCCACAGCGCCAGCACCTCGTCCTGCGCGCCCGCGGCCAGGCTGGCCACGTCGGGGAAGCGCGCCAGGAAGCGCGGGTAGTAGTCCAGCACCGTCGCTACCTGCGTCTGCTGCAGCATGATCTCGGAGAGCCACACGCGGTAGGGGTCATGTGTGGCCTGCCACGGCAGGCCGTGGCGGCCGTGCCGCCGCTGCCAGTCGATGATGCGGGCGGAAAACCAGCCGGTATCGATCGATGAGGCACCTTCGCGCTGGCGCGCTGCGGTGCGGGCGGCTTCGGGCGGCCGGGCGCCGCTGGACGGGCCACCTTCGCGCTGGCGCGCTGCGGTGCGAGCGGCTTCGGGCGGCCGGGCGCCGCTCACGCGGTCGCGGCCTCGGGCTGCGGGTGGGGCGCGGGCGCGTCGAGGTCGGACGTTTGCAGCTCGTGCGCCAGGCCGCTCAGGCGCCGCTGCGCCGCCTCCAGCGCGGCCTCCTGCTCGCCGATCTCGGCGATGCGCCCGTCCAGCTCACCGGCGGCGCCCTGGATGCGCTGGATCGCCTCGATCCGGCGCCCGAAGGCGCGCCGGCGCTCGCGCAGCTGCGCGTCGAGCTGGCTGGAGCAGGACTTGTTCCACAGCTCGATGTCGCCCAGCGCGGTCTCGAAGATCGAGCGCACGCGCGCCACCAGGGCGCGCAGCAGCTTCTCGGCGAACTCGGGCCGGGCCAGCTGCACGATGTTGCCCACGCCCAGGTATTGCAAGTGGCTGCGCTCGACCGCGCCCAGGTCGCTCTCGAAGCGCGCCATGTCGGGCGGCGGCGCGGCCTGCAGGGAGAAGCCGTATTCCGCGTTGAGCTGGCGGAACGCGTTGGTCAGCATCTCGTGGATCTCGCCTTCGAGCATCTGCACCCTGCGCATGACGCCGCGCAGGTTGTCGAAGCCGTGCGCGTACGCCCGCTTGACGCCGAACTTGACGCCCGACTCGCGCAGCATGGTGGCCAGGCCCGCCAGCTCCTTCTTGATCGACGAGCTGCCGAGCAGCTTGAACACCTCGCGCAGCAGCTTCATGTGCACGGTGCGCACGGCCAGCACGCTGGCGGCGCTGCGGTCGAACTCGGCCTTCTCCTGCTCCACGCGCAGCCGCATCTGGCGGATCACCACGTGGTTCTTGCCGCGCAGGCCCTTGAGTTCCAGCGCCTGCTCGGCCAGCTCGCGCCGGCGCGCGCCCAGCGTGCGGGCCGCGTCGGCCTGCAGGCGTCCGACGCTGGCGCGGATGGCGCCCTGCAGCACCGACTGCCGCGCGCCCAGCACCTGCCGGCCCAGCAGCTGCTCGAACGGCGGCAGGCGGCTCTGCGCCAGCAGCCCGTCGTCGCCGCGCACCTTGGCCAGCAGCCCCTTCTGCGCCGACAACGCGATCACCTGCGCGGGCGGCAGCTCCAGCGTGTGCGCGGTCTCGGCGCACTGGCGCGCGATCTGGGCCTCGATGCGGGCGGGCGTGCTCAGCTCGTCCCACAGGGTGTCGATCTTGTTGAGCACCACGAAGCGCGTGCCGAGGCCGTCGTCCACCGAAGCCAGGTGCTCGCGCCAGATGGTGAGGTCGGACTTGGTCACGCCCGTGTCCGCCCCCAGGATGAACACCACCGCCTGCGCCTGCGGGATCAGGTTCACCGTCAGCTCGGGCTCGGCGCCGATGGCGTTCAGGCCCGGCGTGTCCAGCACCACCAGGCCCTGCTTGAGCAGCGGGTGCGCCATGTTGATCAGCGCGTGGCGCCAGCGCGGCACCTCGACGGCGCCGGCGGCGTCGACGGGCGGGTTGTCGTCCGGCCGGTCGTCGTGCCAGAAGCCCAGCGCGCGCGCCTCGTCCTGGCTGACGTGCAGCACCTCGGACACTTTCTCCATGGCGCCGGCCAGCTGGGCCGGGTCGTTCACGTCCAGGTCCACCCGGGTCCACTTCTCGGGCACCTGGCGCCAGTCCAGCAGCGCCTGGGGCTGCAGGCGGGTCTCGATGGGCAGCAGGCGCAGGCAGGGCGGCAGGCCGGCGTCGTAGCCCAGCTCGGTGGGGCACATGGTGGTGCGGCCGGCGCTGGCGGGCATGATGCGGCGGCCGTAGCCGGCGAAGAACACCGCGTTGATCAGCTCCGACTTGCCGCGCGAGAACTCGGCCACGAAGGCGACCATGACCTTGTCGGCGCGCAGCTGCTCGGCCAGGCGCTGCACGCTTTCCTCGGAGCCGTCGTCCAGCAGCTCCTGCTCGCGCAGCCAGTCGGCCAGCACCTTCAGGCGCATGCCCATCTCGCGGCGCCAGGCGCCGTGCCGGTCGAACTGCTCGTTGAAACCTGCCGCCACCTGTGCGCCCCTCGGAAAGATGCGCGGCATATTACACCGGCGTCCGGCGCCATTCGGCGGCCCGGGCGCGCCATCCGCGGCCGCGCGTGAACGAGTTGGCTTCAGGGCCGCTGGCAGGCCGGGCAGAAGAAGGTGGAGCGCTGCCCCTGGCGGATCTGCCGCAGCGGCGCGCCGCAGCGCACGCAGGGCTGGCCGGCGCGGCCGTAGACCGCCGCTTCCAGCTGGAAATGCCCGCTCTCGCCCGTGGCGCTGGAAAAATCCCGCAGCGTGCTGCCGCCCCGCTCCACCGCGCGCGCCAGCACCTCGCGGATGGCGGCGTGCAGGCGGTCGGCGCGCGGACGCGACAGCCGGCTGGCGCGCACGGTGGGCCGGATGCCGGCCAGGAACAGCGCCTCGGACGCATAGATGTTGCCCACGCCCACCACCACGTCGCCCGCCAGCAGCACCTGCTTGATGGGCGCGCGCCGCGCCTTCAGCCCGGCATGGAACGCGCCCGGGTCGAACTGGCCGTCGTCCAGCGGCTCGACGCCCAGCGTGGCGAGCAGCCGGCGCGCCGGATCGGCGTCCAGCGCGGGCGACCACACCACGGCGCCGAAGCGGCGCGGGTCGTGCAGGCGCAGCACGCCCTGGCTGGTGTGCAGGTCGAAGTGGTCGTGCGGGCCGGGCGGCGGCGGGTCGGGCTGGAAGCTCAGGCTGCCCGACATGCCCAGGTGCAGCAGCAGCACGCCCTGGTCGAGCCGCAGCAGCAGGTACTTGCCGCGCCGCCCCACGTCCAGCACCGTGCGGCCGGCCAGGTGCGCGGGCTCCTCCAGCCCCAGCGGCCAGCGCAGCGGCTTGCCCAGGCGCGCGCCCAGCACGCGCGCACCACGGATGCGCTCGGCGAAGCTGCGCCGCGTGACCTCGACTTCAGGCAATTCAGGCATGGCTGGATTATTATGGGTCGATGAAGTCTTACCGTTGCGTCCTGGCCAGCCTGGTGCTGGCGATGGCAACCCCCGCCGCGCTGTCCCAGGCGCCGGCCCCGCCCCAACCCCCCGCCTCCGCCGCGCCGCCCGCGCAGTCATCCATGAACGCGCGGCTGCTGTACGAGCTGCTGCTGGGCGAGCTGGTCTTCCGCGAAGGCGACGCCCAGAACGCCACCGCCCGGCTGCTGAACGCCGCGCGCCGCACCGGGGACGAATCGCTCTTCAAGCGCGCCACCGAGATGGCGATCCAGTCGCGCTCGGGCCCGGCGGCGCTGGACACCACCCGCGCCTGGCGCCAGGCACACCCCGGCTCGGCGGAAGCGGCGCGCTACGAATTGCAGGTGCTCATCGTGCTCGGCCGCGTGGCCGAGACCGAGGCGCCGGTGCGCGAGCTGCTGGCCGCCCTGCCCGCCGACGAGAAGGACGCCTTCATCGCCGCGCTGCCGGCGCTCTACCAGCGGGTGCCGGACCGCGCCGAGGCCGCCCGCACGGTGGAAGCCGCGCTGGCGGACGCCCTCAAGTCGCCCGCCCTGGCGCCCGCCGCCTGGACGTCCGTGGGCCGGCTGCGCCTGCAGGCCGGCGACAAGGCCGGCGCGCAGTCGGCCGCCACCCTGGGGCAAGCGGCCAGCGCGCAGTCCGAATGGCCCGCGCTGCTGGCGCTGCAACTGCTGGCCGACGGCCAGGTGCCGGGCGCCGAGGCGCTGATCCAGCGCTATCTCGAAAGCCCGCAGGCCAAGCCCGAGGTGCGCATCGGCTACGCCCGCGTGCTGGTCGATCTCGGCCGGCCGGCCGACGCCCACGCGCAGCTCGACGTGCTGAACCGCCAGCAGCCCGGCTACCCCGAGGGCTGGCTGGTGAAGGGCGCCCTGCTCGCCGACGAGCGCCGCGACGGCGAGGCCGAGCAGGCGCTGCGCCGCTTCCTGCAACTGGCCGACGCCGAGGCCGGACAGCCCGGCATGGACCGCGAAGGCAGCCGCAGCCAGGCCCGCATGATGCTGGCGCGCATCGCCGAGCGGCGCGGCGACCTGGCCGCCGCCGAACAACTGCTCCAGCAGGTCGATTCGCCCGAGCAGGCCCTGGCCGCGCAGTTGCGGCGCGCCCAGATGCTGGCCCGCCAGGGCAAGCTGGACGAGGCGCGCCAGGCCATCCGCGCGGCGCCCGAGGCCCAGCCCGAAGACGCCCGCAACAAGCTGCTGGCCGAGGCCCAGCTGCTGCGCGACCACCAGCAGCCCGAGGCCGCCTACCAGATGCTGGCCGACGAGCTGAAGACCGACCCCGACGACGAAGCCCTGCTCTACGACGCCGGCATGGCCGCCGAGCGCTTAGGCCGCCTGCCCGACATGGAGCGCCTGCTGCGACGCGTAATCGAGCTCAACCCGAAGTCCGCCAGCGCCTACAACGCGCTGGGCTATTCGCTGGCCGATCGCGGCCTGCGCCTGCAGGAGGCCAAGGAGCTGATCGAGAAAGCGGTGCAGCTCTCGCCCGACGACAGCTTCATCCAGGACAGCCTGGGCTGGCTCGAGTTCCGCCTGGGCCGCCCGCAGGAAGCGCGCCGCATCCTGGCCGCGGCCTACAAGAAACGCCCCGACCCCGAGATCGCCGCCCACCTGGGCGAGGTGCTCTGGGCGCTGGGCGAACACGACGCCGCCCGCGCCGCCTGGCGCGACGGCCAGCGGCTGGACCCCGAGAACGAGACGCTCGTCAAGACCCTCAAGCGCCTGCAGGTGACCCCGTGAGGGCACGCTCGGCCGCCTGGGCCGGCCTGTTGATTGCTATTTTATTCATAGCTGGCTGCGCAAGCCAGACGGGCGCTGGAGGCACTTTTGACAAAAAATCCGAGCACTGGGCCGGCCGCCTCGGCCTGACCGTGGACAGCGAACCGCCGCAGTCGTATTCGGCCGGCTTCACCCTGCTCGGCAACCCCCAGGCGGGCGAGCTCAGCCTGAGTTCGCCGCTGGGCAGCACGCTCGCCGTCATGCAGTGGCGGCCCGGCCAGGCGCTGCTGCGCCAGGCCGGGCAGACGCGCAGCTTCGCCTCGCTGGACGAACTGGCCGCCGCCGTCACCGGCACCCCGCTGCCCGTGCGCGCCCTGTTCGGCTGGCTGAACGGCACGCCGCAGGCCGTGGAGGGCTGGGCTACCGACTTGAGCCGCCTGCCCGATGGCCGCCTGACCGCGCGCCGCCTGATGCCGCTGCCCACGGCCGAGCTGCGCGTCGTCCTGGACCGCTGAAATGAGCCCACCCCCGTTGCTCCACTCGCTTCGCGATGCTGCGGCATCCCCCCTCGACGGAGCGCGCCCGCTGGCCGGGGAAACTCCGGCCAGGAGCGCACGGGCTTGGCCTGCTCCGCGGCCTTCCGGCTCTTTGGGTTTCATGCGCTGCGGGTGGTGCGGCGCCGTGGACAACTGACGTGCGCGCGCTCCACGACGTGCCGGCGCCGGCCAAGCTGAACCTGTTCCTGCACGTCACCGGCCGCCGCGCCGACGGCTACCACCTGCTGCAATCGGCCTTCGCGCTGATCGACTGGTGCGACACGCTGCACTTCGAGCGTCGGGCCGACGGCGCCCTCACGCGCGAAGACCTCGGCTGCGCGCTGCCGCCCGACGACCTGGTGCTGCGCGCCGCCCGCGCCCTCCAGCAGGCCAGCGGCTGCCGCGACGGCGCGCACATCGGCATCCACAAGCGCATCCCGGCGCAGGCCGGGCTGGGCGGCGGCTCGTCCGACGCGGCCAGCACGCTGCTGGCGCTCAACCGGCTGTGGAGCCTGAATCTGACCCTTGGCCAACTGGCGCGCATCGGCCTGCAACTGGGCGCCGACGTGCCCTTCTTCCTGCACGGCAGCCACGGCTGGGTCGAGGGCATCGGCGAGCAGGTGCGGCCGCTGGCGCTGCCCGCCACGCGCTTTCTTGTGGTGAAACCGCCGCAGGGGCTTGAGACCGCGGCCATTTTTGGCGCACCCGGACTGAAACGCGATGCCGAGCCTGCTACAATCGCAGGCTTTGCTGCAAACCCGCACGGCTTTGGCCGCAACGACCTGCAGCCGGTCGCCGAGCGGCTTTGCCCGCAGGTCGCCCAGGCCCTCGATCTGCTCGCGCAGCAGGGGCTGGTAGGCAGAATGACCGGCTCGGGCAGCGCGGTGTTCGCCCAGGTGCCTGAAACCGCCGCCGATGTGGCCGGCGTACAGGCACCGCAGGACTGGCAGGTGCGTTTGTGCAGCAGCCTGGAAGCCCATCCGCTCGGCGGCTGGGCCGAAGGCAGCGATTGAAGGTGGCTGGCCTGGCCTTGGTCCAGGCCGGCAACCGGCGTAGGGGAGTCGCCAAGTTGGTTAAGGCACCGGATTTTGATTCCGGCATGCGAGGGTTCGAGTCCTTCCTCCCCTGCCAAACCGTTGTTCCGGGGCGCGCGCGGCCGAACGCGCCCCCGGGCCGTACCGCACCGAACACCTGATTTGTCGGAAAACGCATGCAGACGTCTCCCACCCCCGACTTCATGGTGTTCACCGGCAACGCCAACCCCGCGCTGGCCGCCGAGATCGCGGGCAACCTCCACATCGCGCTGGGCGCGGCCGACGTGGGGCGCTTCTCCGACGGCGAGGTCACGGTCGAGATCAAGCAGAACGTGCGCGCGCGCGACATCTTCGTCGTGCAATCCACCTGCGCGCCGACCAACGAGAACCTGATGGAGCTGCTGATCATGGTCGACGCGCTCAAGCGCGCCTCGGCCGAGCGCATCAGCGCCGTCATCCCCTACTTCGGCTACGCGCGGCAGGATCGCCGCCCGCGCTCCACCCGCGTGCCGATCTCGGCCAAGGTGGTGGCCAACATGCTGCAGGCCGTGGGCGTGAACAGCGTGCTGACGATGGATCTGCACGCCGACCAGATCCAGGGCTTCTTCGACATCCCGGTGGACAACATCTACGCCTCGCCCGTGCTGCTGGGCGATCTGCGGCAGAAGAACTACGAGGACCTGCTGGTCGTCAGCCCCGACGTCGGCGGCGTGGTGCGCGCGCGCGCGCTGGCCAAGCAGCTCAATTGCGACCTGGCGATCATCGACAAGCGCCGGCCCAAGGCCAACGTGAGCGAGGTGATGCACGTCATCGGCGACATCGAGGGCCGCAACTGCGTGATCATGGACGACATGATCGACACCGCCGGCACCCTGGTGAAGGCGGCCGAAGTGCTGAAGGAGCGCGGCGCCAAGAAGGTGTACGCCTACTGCACGCACCCGATCTTCTCCGGCCCCGCCATCGAGCGCATCTCCAAAGGCAGCGCGCTCGACGAGGTGGTGGTCACCAACACCATTCCGCTCAGCGACGCCGCGTCGCGCTGCGGCAAGATTCGCCAGCTTTCCGTGGCGCCGCTGATCGCGCAGACGATCCAGCGCATCGCGCGCGGCGAATCGGTGATGAGTCTGTTCCAGGAGCAGGAAAACCTGTTCTAGGGACTTTTCCCGGCTGCCCCCACGCATGGGCCAGCAGTCTTTTTCAACCCGAGCCGCACTGGTCGCGGTGGGCTCACAAGGAGTGCAACATGAAATTCGTCGCTTTCGAGCGCGCAAAGCAGGGTACGGGTGCGAGCCGCCGTCTGCGCAATGCCGGCAAGGTGCCGGGCATTGTCTACGGCGGTGAGGGCGAGCCCCAACTGATCGAGCTGGACCACAACGCGCTGTGGCAGGCCCTCAAGAAGGAGGCCTTCCACTCGACCGTGCTCGACATGGAACTGGCCGGCAAGTCCAGCCAGGTGCTGCTGCGCGATCTGCAGATCCACCCGTTCCGCCAGCAGGTGCTGCACGTGGACTTCCAGCGCGTGTCCGCCAAGCAGAAGATCCACATGAAGATCCCCCTGCACTACAGCGGCGAGGAGGAGTCTCCTGCGGTGAAGCTGGACAAGGCGCTGGTCAACCACATCCTGAACGAGCTGGAAGTCTCCTGCCTGCCGGCCGACCTGCCGGAAGCCATCAACGTGGACCTCTCCAAGCTGGAAAAGGGCACCACGCTGACGCTCAAGGACATCCAGCTGCCCAAGGGCGTGGAAGCCGTGCTGCACGGTCACTCGGCCGAGGACACCGTGCTGGTCTCGGTGGTCGGCCCCGTGGCCGAGGAGCCGGCCGAGGGCGAAGCTGCTGCCGCCGCGCCGGCCGAGGGCGAGAAGAAGTAAGCGCTCTTCTCTCCTAGCCGAACGGCCCGCTTCGCGCGGGCCGTTTTCTTTCCTGCATAGGGATAATCCGCCCCCATGATCAAACTCTTCGTCGGCCTGGGCAATCCCGGCCCCGAGTACGAGGCCACGCGCCACAACGCCGGCTTCTGGTGGATCGACGCCGTGGCGCGCACGCTGGGCGTGCAACTGGCGGACGAGCGGGGCTTCCACGGCCTGGTGGCGCGCGCCAGCGTGCAGGGTCGCGCCGTCTGGCTGCTGGAGCCGATGACTTTCATGAACCTGTCGGGCCAGTCGGTGGCGGCGCTGGCGCGCTTCTACAAGATCGCGCCGCAGGAGATCCTGGTGGCGCACGACGAACTCGACCTGCCGGCCGGCCAGGCCAAGCTCAAGCAGGGCGGCGGCCACGCCGGGCACAACGGCCTGCGCGACATCCACGCCAAGCTGGGCAGCCCCGACTACTGGCGGCTGCGCCTGGGCATCGGCCACCCAGGGCAGAAATCGGAAGTGCTCGGCTGGGTGCTGCGCAAGGCGCCGCTCGACGAGCGCATCGCGCTGGAGCAGGCCATCGACCGCGGCGTCAAGGCATTTCCCGACCTGGTGGCGGGCGAGATGGCGCGCGCCACGCTCACCATTCACACCGACAAGCCACCGCGCCCCAAGCCGCCCCGGCCTACCGCGCCGCCGGCCTGAACTACTGATTTGATAGCTGCCAGCGCTTGCTGGACGGGCGCTGGAGGCCTATTTGGCTTGTAATCCTCAGACCGGTTGATCGGCCATCAGCCGCCGGTACTTGCGCCAAAGCGTTTCCTTGTCTTCCACCTGCTGCGGGTTGACGGGGATGCATTCCACCGGGCACACCTGCACGCACTGCGGCTCGTCGAAGTGGCCGACGCATTCGGTGCACTTGCCGGGGTCGATCTCGTAGAACTCGGCGCCCATCGAGATCGCCTGGTTGGGGCATTCGGGTTCGCAGACGTCGCAGTTGATGCACTCGTCGGTGATCATCAGCGCCATGGTTGAGGGGCTCCGGCGGAAGGAAACGAGAGCCTGATTATCCGGCCGCCGCAAAGAAGCTGCCCGGTGTGTTGAAATGCGGCGCACCCCGCGAGCCCGCATGAGCTACTTTCTCTTCAAGCGCCTGCTGACGCTGCTGGCCACGCTGGCGGCCACCAGCGTCATCGTGTTCGCGGTGCTGGAGGTGCTGCCGGGCAACGCCGCCCAGGTGCTGATGGGGCCCGACGCCGACCCCGCCGCCGTGGCCGCCAAAGCCGCCGAGCTGGGCCTGGACCGCCCCGCCCCCGCCCGCTACGCCGACTGGATGCGCGGCCTGCTGCGCGGCGACATGGGCAACTCGTACAGCTACGGCTCGCCGGTGTCGGAGCTGATCGCCGAGCGCCTGACGCTCACCGTGCCGCTGGCCGTGCTGGCCATGCTGCTGACCACCGTGCTCGCGCTGCTGGTGGGCGTGATCGCCGCCGCGCGCCACAACAGCGCCGCCGACGTGGGGCTGATGTCGCTGGCGCAGGCCGGCATGGCGATCCCCAACTTCTGGTTCGCGATCCTGCTGATCCTGCTGTTCTCGGTCAAGCTGCAATGGCTGTCGGCCGGCGGCTTCGACGGATGGTATTGGGACGACGGCGTGTGGGCCGGGCTGTGGGAGGGCTTGAAGGCGCTCATCCTGCCCGCCGTGGCGCTGGCGGTGGTGCAGGCGGCGATCCTGGCGCGCTTCACCCGCTCGGCGGTGCTGGAGGTGCTGCGCGAGGACTTCGTGCGCACCGCCCGCGCCAAGGGCCTCAGCCGCCGCGCCGTGCTGTGGGGCCACGTGCTGCGCAACGCGATGATCCCGGTCATCACCGTGATGGGCCTGCAATTCGCCGAGCTGCTGGCCGGCACCATCGTGGTGGAGAACGTGTTCTACCTGCCGGGCCTGGGGCGCCTGATCTTCCAGAGCATCGCCAACCGCGACGTGATCGTGGTGCGCAACTGCGTGATGCTGCTGGCGGGGATGGTGGTGGTGGTGAACTTCGTGGTCGATGTGCTGTACGCGGTCATTGACCCACGTGTAAAGGCGCACGAGCTGTGACGGCCGCCCCCCCCGCCCCCACCCCGCGCGCCGCGCCCAACTTCTGGCAGCGCGCGCGCCGCCACCCGGGCTTCGCCATCGGCGGCGTGCTGACCGCGCTGCTGCTGCTGGCGGCCGGGCTGTCGTACCTGTGGACGCCGTACTCGGTGTTCGAGGTGGACATGGACGCCAAGCTGCTGCCGCCTTCGGCCGCGCACGGGCTGGGCACCGACGCCTTCGGGCGCGACGTGGCTTCGCTGCTGCTGGTCGGCGCGCGCGCCTCGATCCAGGTGGGCGTGATCGCCGTCGGCATCGGCCTGCTGGTGGGCACGGCGCTGGGGCTGCTGGCTTCGGCGCGGCGCGGCTGGGTGGAGGAGCTGATCATGCGCGTGGCCGACTTCGGCTTCGCCTTTCCGGCCATCCTGACGGCCATCATGCTCACCGCCGCGTACGGCGCGGGCATCGGCAACGCCATCGTCGCCATCGGCATCTACAACGTGCCGGCGTTCGCGCGCATCACCCGCGCCGCCGCCAACGCCGTGTGGTCGCGCGACTACGTGCTGGCCGCCCGCGCCGGCGGCAAGGGCCCCTGGGCCATCACCTGGCAGCACGTGCTGCCCAACATCACGGCGGTGCTGATCGTGCAGGCCACCATCCGCTTCGCCGTCGCCATCCTGGCCGAGGCGGCGCTGTCCTACCTGGGCCTGGGCACGCAGCCGCCGCAGCCCAGCTGGGGCCGCATGCTGGCCGAGGCGCAGACGCTGATGTTCGACGCCCCCCTGCTGGCCGTCTGGCCGGGCCTGGCCATCGCGTTGGCGGTGCTGGGCCTGAACCTGCTGGGCGACGGCCTGCGCGACCTGCTGGACCCGCGCTTGCGCAATCCCGCCAGATAAGTAATACTTCATTTATTACTTTATCGACCTTGCCATGACCACCACCGTCAAACTCCCGCCCGAGCTGGAGCAGTCGCTGCGCCAGCACTGCGCCGCCGCGGGCCGCGGCATCAGCGAGGTCATGCGCGACGCGCTGACCGCCTACCTCGCCAGCACGCCCGCCGCGCCGGCCTCGGCCTGGTCGCTGGGCGCCGACCTGTTCGGCCGCCACGCCGGCCCGGCCGACCTGGCCGCCGCGCGCCGCACCCACGCGGGCGACGTGTGGGCAGAGAAGCACGCGCGCCGCGCGGCGACATGAGCCAAAGCCACGGCCCCTCGCCGCTGCACGTCGCCGAGCCGCCCGCGCGCTGGCTCGTCACGCCACGCGGCCAGGTGCTGGTGGACAGCGGCCCGCTGCTGGCCCTCTTCAACGCCGCCGACCACTGGCACGCCCCGGTGGCGGCGTGGCTGAAGGCGCACCCCGACGTCGCCCTGGTCAGCACCTGGCCCGTGCTGACCGAAGTCTGCGCCCTGCTGGCGCGGCGCGTGCACAACCAGGCGGCGCTGGACTTTCTGCTGTGGGTGGAGCGCGGCGCGCTGCGCGTCGATGCGCCCGCCGAGGCCAGCCTGGCGCAGATGCGCCGCATCGCCCAGCGCTTCGCCGACCTGCCGCTGGACTTGGCCGACGCCTCCATCGCCGAGGCCGCCGAGCGCCTGGGCCTGCGCCGCATCCTCAGCGTCGACGCCGACTTCGACGTCTACCGCGACGCGCGTGGCCGGCCTCTCACCAATCTGCTGCGCTGAGATGAGACAGCCCAGCTTCGCACGGTTTGCAAGCCCCTCTCCCCTCGCGGGAGAGAGGTTGGGGAGAGGGGGAGCGCAGCGCCACCTTGAGCATCACCGCCCCCTCTCCCCGGCCCTCTCCCGCGAGGGGAGAGGGAGAAATACCGCGCGGTTTCATCAACTGCGGGTGGCGCGCTGCGCCATGAATAGCTGACATGCCGCTGCTGCAAGCCGACCATCTGCGCGTCACGCTGCGCACCCACCGTGGCAGCGCGGCGGCGGTGCAGGGCATGAGCTTCACGCTGGAGCGCGGCGACACCCTGGGCCTGATCGGCGAATCCGGCTGCGGCAAGTCGATGACCGCGCTGGCGCTGATGGGCCTGGCGCCCGACAACGCCACCGTCAGCGGCAGCCTGAAGCTGGCGGGCGAGCAGCTCGTCGGCCTGCGCGAACGCGACTGGCGGCGCGTGCGCGGCGCGCGCATCGCCATGATCTTCCAGGAGCCGATGACGGCGCTGAACCCGGTGCACCGCGTCGGCGCGCAGATCGCCGAGCCGCTGGTGCTGCACCGCGGCCTCACGCGCCGCGCCGCGCGCGCGCGCGCCATCGCGCTGCTGGAGCGCGTGGGCATCCCCGAGCCGGCGCGGCGCATCGACAGCTTTCCGCACCAGTTCTCCGGCGGACAGCGCCAGCGCATCATGATCGCCATGGCGCTGGCCTGCGAGCCCGACGTGCTGCTGGCCGACGAGCCCACCACCGCGCTCGACGTGACGGTGCAGCAGCAGATCCTGTCGCTGATCCGCGCGCTGGTGGCCGAGCGCGGCATGGCGCTGGTGCTGATCTCGCACGACCTCGGCCTGGTGGCGCAGAACGTGCGGCGCATGCTGGTGATGTACGGCGGCGCGGTGGTCGAGCGCGGCAGCGCCGACGAGGTGTTCGGCCACCCCGCGCACCCCTACACGCGCGGGCTGCTGGCCGCGCGCCCCCGCCTGGCGCACCGGCTGGTGGCGCACCGCAGCGAGCGGCTGCCGACCATTCCCGGCAGCGTGCCCGAGCTGTTCAGCCTGCCGCCGGGCTGCCCCTTCGCCGGCCGCTGCGCGTATACCGAGGCGCCCTGCTTCACCGAAACGCCGCCGGTGATCGAGCTGCCCGGCACCCATTCGTTCAGCTGCCGGCGTGCCGACGCGGTGCTGGGTTCTACGGATTTGATAGCTGCCAGCGCTTGATGGACGCGCGCCAGAGCCCTTTTTTGCTTGAATTGATCGACGCGGCGCAGAGCTACCGCCTGCCGCGCGAATCGCTGCTGCACCCGCCCGCCGAGGTGCACGCGCTCAAGGGCGTGTCGCTGCAAGTCACGGCCGGACGCAGCATGGGGATCGTGGGCGAATCCGGCTCGGGCAAGAGCACGCTGGCGCGGCTGGCGATGGCGCTGGAGCGGCCCACGCGCGGGCAGGTGCTGTTCGAGGGGCGCGATCTGAATGCGCTGAACACACGCGAACTCCGCGCGGCGCGGCGCGGCTTCCAGATGGTGTTCCAGGACCCCTACGGCTCGCTCGACCCGCGCCGCCGCGTCTGGCGCACCGTGGCCGAACCCGCCGCCGCGCTGGAGGGCGCCCCGCGCGCCGAGCAGCGCGAGCGCGCCGCCGCCATGCTGCAAGCCGTGGGCCTCGGCGCCGACGCGCTGGACAAGTACCCGCACGAATTCTCCGGCGGCCAGCGCCAGCGCGTCGCCATCGCGCGCGCGCTGATCACGCGGCCCAAGCTCATCGTCGCCGACGAGGCGGTGAGCGCGCTCGACGTGTCCGTGCAGGCCCAGGTGCTGAACCTGATGGCCGACCTGCGCGACGAACACGGCGTGACCTTCCTCTTCATCAGCCACGACCTGGCCGTGGTCAGCCACCTGTGCGCCGACGTGGCGGTGATGAAGGGCGGCCTGATCGTCGAGCAGGGCCCCGTGCGCCAGGTGCTGCGCGAGCCCCGCCACGACTACACCCGCACCCTGCTGGCCGCCGTGCCCCCGTGAAGCATTCGCGCTACCATGCGCGCGCCCCGTTCCCCCAAGGAGACCGCCCTCATGAAACGCCGCGACTTCGCCCTGACCCTGCCCGCCCTCGCCACCCTGGCGCAGCTGCCCGCCTTCGCGCAGTCGCGGCGCGATGCCATCGTGCTGGGCATGACGCTGGAGCCCACGCCCGGCCTCGACCCGACCGCGGGCGCGGCTTCGAGCATCGGCGAGACGATGCTCTACAACGTGCTGGAAACGCTGGTCAAGATCAATGCCGACGGCAGCGTCACCCCATTGCTGGCCGAGCGCTGGGAGGTCTCGCCCGACCTGCGCACCACCACGTTCCACCTGCGCAAGGGCGTGAAGTTCAGCAACGGCGAGCCCTTCAACGCCGCCGCCGTCAAGTTCAGCTTCGAGCGCGCCGCCGGCGAGAAGAGCACCAACAAGGACAAGCGCACCTTCGCCGCCATGGAGAGCGTGCGCGCCCTGGACGACCACACGGTGGTCGTCATCAACAAGGAGCCCGACCCCGACTTCCTCTTCTACCTGGGCCAGGCCACCGCCGTCATCGTCGAGCCCAAGAGCGCCGACGGCAACGCCACCCAACCCGTCGGCACCGGCCCCTACGTGCTGGACGCCTGGGCCAAGGGCTCGTCGCTCACCCTCAAAGCCTCGCCAAGCTACCGCAATCCCGGCGCCGTCAAGATCAAGCGCGCCACCTTCCGCTTCATCAGCGACCCGGCGGCACAGGTGGCCGCCGTGCTGGCGGGCGACGTGGATGTGTTCGTGCGCGTCACGCCGCGCGGCACCTCGCGCTTCAAGGCCAACCCGCGGCTGCAACTCGTGGTGAGCGGCTCGCGCGCCAAGACCGTGCTGGCCATCAACAACCAGCGCAAGCCTTTGAGCGACGTGCGCGTGCGCCGCGCCATCGCCGCCGCCATCGACCGCAAGGCCGTCATTGCCGGCGCGGCCGACGGCTACGGCGTGCCCATCGGCAGCCACTACGTGCCCGGCGCCGCCGGCTACGTGGACACCACCGGCATGAACCCCTACAACGTGGAGAAGGCCAAGGCCCTGCTCAAGGAGGCCGGCGTCACCACGCCGCTGGAACTCACCCTGGTGCTGCCCCCGCCGCCCTACGCGCGCCAGGGCGGCGAGGTGATCGTGGCGCAGCTGGCCAAGATCGGCATCACCGCCAAGGTGCAGAACGTGGAATGGGCGCAGTGGCTGGCCAACACCTACGGCGGCCCGCACAACTACGACCTGACACTGATCAGCCACGTCGAGCCGTTCGACCTGGGCAACTTCACCAACCCCGACTACTACTGGGGCTACGACAACCCCAAGTTCAAGGCGCTCTACAGCAGGATCAAGACCACCGCCAACACCGCCGAGCGCAACAAGCTGCTGGGCGAGGCGCAGAACATGCTGGCCGACGACGCCGTGCTGGCCTGGCTGTACCAGCCGCAGTGGATCACCGTCGCCAAGAAGGGCGTGCACGGGCTGTGGAAGGACATGCCGATCTTCGTCAACGACGTCGGGGCGCTTTCCTGGGGCTGACCATAAGCTACCAAAACAATAGCTGCCAGCGCTTTCTGCACGGGCGCTAGCGGCCTTTTTTCCTTATAAAAGCACCCTATGCCCAGCACCACGGCCCTGCACGCCCTGTCCGCCCACGAACTGGCCGCCGGCTACCAGGCCGGCCGCTTCTCGCCCGTCGAGGTGGCGCAGGACGTGCTGGCGCAGATCGCGCGCTGGGAGCCGCGCATCGCCGCCACCTGGCTGCTGCGCCCCGAACTGGCGCTGGAACAGGCCCGCGCGGCCGAGGCGCGCTGGCGCCGGGGCGCGCCGCTGGGCCCGCTGGACGGCGTGCCCGTCACCCTGAAGGACAACATCGCCACGCAAGGCGACCCGACGCCCGTGGGCACGCGCGCCGTGCCGCTGCTGCCCGCGCAGGCCGACGCGCCGCCCGCCGCGCGCCTGCGCGAAGCCGGCGCGGTGATCGCCTGCAAGACCACCATGCCCGACTACGGCATGCTGTCCTCGGGCCTCTCCAGCTTCCACAAGCTCGCGCGCAACCCGTGGGATGAGGCGCTGACGCCCGGCGGCTCCAGCGCCGGCGCCGGCGCCGGCGCGGCGGCGGGCTACGGGCCGCTGCACGTGGGCACCGACATCGGCGGTTCCATCCGCCTGCCGGCCGCGTGGTGCGGCGTGGTCGGCCTCAAGCCCAGCCTGGGCCGCGTGCCGATCGACCCGCCCTACATGGGCCGCGCCGCCGGCCCCCTGACGCGCACCGTGGACGACGCCGCGCTGCTGATGCAGGCGCTCGCCCGCCCCGACCCGCGCGACAGCATGGCGCTGCCGCCGCAGGCCATCGACTGGTCGCTGGTGTGGCGCGAGGAGCGGCCGCTGAAGGGCCTGCGCATCGGCCTGCTGCTGGAGGCCGGCTGCGGCTTGGCCGTGGAGCCGGCCATCCGCGTCGCCGTGGAACACGCCGCGCAGCTGTTCGAGGCGCAGGGCGCCATCGTCACCCCGCTGGCGCCCTTCATGACGCCTGATCTGCTGGCCGGGCTGGACCACTTCTGGCGCATGCGCTCCATGCTCGACCTGGATGCACTGCCGCCCGCCGCGCGCGAGGCCGTGCTGCCCGTGATCCGCGCCTGGGCCGAGAGCGCGCGCGGCATGAGCGGCCCCGACGTGTTCCGCGCCTACAGCGCCACCCACGCCACGCGCGTGGCCAGCGTGCGGGCCATGCAGGGGCTGGACTACCTCATCTCGCCCGTCTCGCCCAACGCCCCGGCGCCGGCCGACTGGCCCTCGCCCACCAACGACCCGCTGCGCGGGCTGGAGCACATCGGCTTCACCGTGCCCTTCAACATGGGCGAGCAGCCGGCCGTGTCGCTCAACTGCGGCTATATGGATTCGCCCGCCACGCCGGGCACCGTGCTGCCCATCGGTTTGCAGATCGTCGGCCAGCGCTTCGACGACCTGGGCGTGCTGCAGGTGGCGCGCGCCTTCGAGCGCATCCGCGGGCCGCAGCAGCCCTGGCCCGCCGCCTGAGCCGGCCAGCGCCCTATTCCGCCGCGCACTCCAGCGCGAACACCGGCACCCCGGCCTGCCGGCTCAGCCACAGACCGCCACCCATCTGCACGAAATGCCGCGACAGCCCGCGCCGGTACACCTCGGCGCGGTGGCGGAACAGGCGCGGATCGGTCAGGTCTTCGTCGATGATGTCGCGCTCGTAGTCCTCGCGCGCCACGGCCTCCAGGTACAGCGCGCCCTGGCTCAGCGCGCCCAGGTTGTCCAGCGCGCGCTTCAGGTCCGGCGGGCTGAGGTAGGGCAGCACCCCCTGGCAGATGACGAGGTCGAACCGCTGCGTGGCCGGGTAGTCCACCACCGAGCCACGCGCCCAGCCGTAGCGCGCGCACAGGTAGTCGCTGAGCTCCACGCCGTGGTAGCGGGCCTGCGGAAAGTGCCGGGCCACGATGCCTTGCCACAGCCCGATGCCGCAACCCACGTCCAGCACGCTGCGCACCGGCACGCGCAGGTACTGCAGGTAGGCGCAGACGAAGGCGCCCAGCCGCTGAACGTGCTGCGGGTCCGCCACCTTGGTCTTGCGGTCGAAGTAGTAGCGCTGGTAGTAGGCTTCGTCGAAGGTATCGGCGTTGGCGGATTCCATGGGCGGCAGTATGGCAGCCACCGCGCCCGCCCCGAAGTCGGCTACACTCCAGGCCATCGACTGCGGCGTGCTCGTTGCCTCGGTCCTTGATGCACACCCTGCGCAGCCTCCGGTTGCCCGGGTCGCGGCCTCGAACGGTTTCCCGTCTCCTCCGGCCCGCGGTCATCCCCTCCTGGCGAGCCCTATCGTCGGTCCGTTCCACAGAACACAGCACGCGGACCGTTTTCGTTTCCTCCACGGATTCATTCCACGCGCCTTCCGGCCATCGTCCGGGCGGGCGCCTACCCAGGCCCGCCGCTTGGCGGCCCCGATTTCGATCTCATGCAGACTGCAAGCGCCCACGAAGTGGGCAAATACCTCGTCACCCCGATGACGAAACTCACCGAGACCGGCCAGTACGCCGTCTCGGTTTCCATCCGCCGCGGCATGCACGACCGGGTGTTCCGGTTCATACCGCTCTTCGACAGCGCCGTGCGCGCCACGGGCTACGCCCTGGCGCAGGGCCGCCGGCTGGTGCTCGACAACCAACTGGCCTGAACCAGGGCCGGCGCCCTGCCGGCCTCTCCCCGACCCCGCCCGCAAGGCGGGCCCTCCGAGGCCACGGGGCCCCGGAGAATCTCAGAAAGAAACTCATGGAAAACAGACTCTACGTCGGCAATCTCTCCTACTCGATGCGCGACGACTCCCTGCAGCAACAGTTCGCGGCCTTCGGCGAAGTCGCCTCGGCCAAGGTCATGATGGACCGCGACTCGGGCCGCTCGAAGGGCTTCGGCTTCGTCGAGATGGGCTCGCCGGCGGAAGCCCAGGCGGCCATCCAGGGCCTCAACGGCAAGCCGGTCGACGGCCGCGCCCTCACCGTCAACGTCGCCCGCCCGATGGAGCCGCGCAGCGGCGGCTACGGCGGCGGCGATCGTCGCGGCGGCGGTGGCGGCGGCTACCGCGGCGGCAACCGCAGCTACTGAGCGCCAGGCGCCGTGCCCCGGAAGCAGCGGCAATAGCCCTGTTTCCGGCGCCGCCACAGCGGCGCGCGAGGGCGCGAGGGCGGCCGCTCCGTAGAATGTCCTCGTGAGCACACCCCTCAACGCCGACCTGCACTGCCACTCCGTCAACTCCGACGGCACGCTGACGCCGACCGAACTGGCCGCCCGCGCGCGCGCCAACGGCGTGGACCTGTGGGCGCTGACCGACCACGACGAAGTGGCCGGCCAGCCCGAGGCCCTGGAGGCCGCGCGCGCCCACGGCCTGCGCTACCTCACGGGCGTGGAGATCTCCGTCACCTTCGCCGACGTCACGGTGCACATCGTCGGCCTGGGCTTCGACCACAACGACCCGCGCATGGCCGGGGGCCTGGCCGACACGCGCGACGGCCGCGGCCCGCGCGCCGTCGAAATGGGCGAACAACTGGCCAAGGCCGGCATCCCCGGCGCCTACGAGGGCGCGCTGAAGTACGTCGGCAACCCGCGCCTGATCGCGCGCCCGCACTTCGCGCGCTTCCTGGTCGAGACCGGCGTGTGCCGCGACACGGCCGAGGTGTTCCGCAAGTACCTCGTCGAAGGCAAGCCCGGCTACGTGCCGCACCGCTGGGCGCGGCTGGGCGACGCGGTGAAGTGGATCACCCAGGGCGGCGGCGTGGCCGTCATCGCGCACCCGGCGCGCTACAAGTTCACCGCCACCGAGGAATACGCGCTGTTCTCCGAGTTCAAGCAGCACGGCGGCCAGGGCGTGGAGGTGGTGACCGGCGCCCATTCGCCGCAGGAGGCGCTGCGCTACGCCGACATGGCGCGCGAATTCGGCCTGGCGGCCTCGCGCGGCAGCGACTTCCACAGCCCCGACGAGAGCCACGTGGATCTGGGCATGCTGCCGCCACTACCGGGCGACCTGACCCCGGTGTGGTCGCTGCTGCAAGCGCGCATTCACTGAAATGGGCCACCCCCAGGCTCCACGCGCTGCGCGCTGTTGCGCCACCCCCCTTGAAGGGGGCGCACCCACTGGCCGGGGAGACCCCGGCCACGGGTGCACTGGCATGGCCTGCTCCGCGGCCTTAGGGCTCTTGGGGATTCATGCGCTGCGGGCGGCGCGCCGTGCTGTGGATCGCTGAGATTTTTAAGAAGAATCGGCCTCCAGCGCTTGTGCAGCAAGCGCCAGCAGCTATCATTTTCATACCATGGCCCAGCGTTTCAGCGTCCACCCCGACAACCCGCAGCCGCGCCTGCTCAAGCAGGCCGCCGCCCTGTTGCAGCAGGGCGGCGTGCTGGCCGTGCCCACCGATTCCAGCTACGCCCTGGTCTGCCAGTTGGACGACAAGGCCGCCGCCGAGGCGCTGCGCCGCATACGGGGCATCGACGAGAAGCACCACCTCTCGCTGCTGTGCCGCGACCTGAGCGAGCTGGCCAGCTACGCGCGCGTGGACAACGCGCAGTACCGGCTGCTCAAGCTCGGCACGCCCGGCCCCTTCACCTTCATCCTGGAGGCCAGCAAGGAGGTGCCGCGCCGCGCCAGCCACCCGCAGCGCAAGACCATCGGCCTGCGCGTGCCCGACCATGCCGCGCTGCTGGCGCTGATCGAGCAGCACGGCGCCCCGCTGCTGGCCACCACGCTGATCCTGCCCGGCGAGACCGACCCGCTGAACGACCCCGAGGCGATCGGCGACCGGCTGGAGCGCCAGGTCGCCGCCGTCATCGACGCCGGTGCCTGCCCGGCCGAGCCCACCACCGTGGTGGACCTGAGCGGCGACGCGCCCGCAGTGCTGCGCCGGGGCCGGGGCGACCCGGCCGCGCTGGGCTTGTGAACGGCGCGACCTGAGACAATCCGCGCCGTGGACATCGCCAACATCATCCAGACCATCGCCATCTACGCCCTGCCGGTGCTGTTCGCCATCACCGTGCACGAGGCGGCGCACGGCTACGTGGCGCGCCACTACGGCGACGGCACCGCCGCCTTCCTGGGGCGCGTGACGCTCAACCCCATCAAGCACATCGACCCCATCGGCACCATCGCGATGCCGCTGTTTCTCTACATCGCCACCGGCGGCAATTTCCTGTTCGGCTACGCCAAGCCGGTGCCGGTGAACTTCGGCAACCTGCGCAACCCCAAGCGCGACATGGTCTGGGTGGCGCTGGCCGGCCCGGCCTCCAACCTGGTGATGGCGCTGGGCTGGGGCGTGCTGCTGTACCTGCTGGCCGGCGCCGGCGTGACCGAGCGCTTCTTCATCGAGATGTGCCGCGCCGGCATGCTGGTCAACGTCATCATGTTCGTGTTCAACCTGTTCCCGCTGCCGCCGCTGGACGGCGGCCGCATCCTGGTCGGCCTGCTGCCGGCCGGCCCGGCCATGGCGCTCAGCCGCATCGAGCCCTGGGGCTTCTTCATCGTCATGGGCCTGGTGGTGGCCGGCGTCATCAGCAACCTGTGGATGCGGCCCCTGATGCAACTCACCTTCGGCCTGCTGGGCATCGTGCTCTCGCCGCTGGAATTCCTCCTGAAATGACCGCTCCCACCCGCGTCCTCACCGGCATCACCACCACCGGCACGCCCCACCTCGGCAACTACGTCGGCTCGATCCGCGCCTCGGTGCGCGCCAGCCGCCGGCCGGGCGTGCAGAGCTTCTACTTCCTGGCCGACTACCACGCGCTCATCAAGTGCGACGAGCCCGCCCGCATCCAGCGCAGCACGCTGGAGATCGCCGCCAGCTGGCTGGCCGCCGGGCTGGACCCCGAGCACGTCACCTTCTACCGCCAGTCCGACATCCCCGAGATCCCCGAACTCACCTGGATGCTGACCTGCGTCACCGGCAAGGGCCTGCTCAACCGCGCCCATGCCTACAAGGCCATGCTCGACAAGAACCAGGCCGCCGGCGCCGAGCCCGACAACGACGTGACCGCCGGCCTGTTCATGTATCCGGTGCTGATGGCCGCCGACATCCTGATGTTCAAGGCCCACCAGGTACCGGTGGGGCGCGACCAGAATCCAGCACATCGAGATGGCGCGCGACATGGCGGCCAGCTTCAACCACCTGTACGGCGAGCACCTGGTGCTGCCCGAGGCACTGATCGACGACAACGTGGCCCTGCTGCCCGGCCTGGACGGCCGCAAGATGAGCAAGAGCTACGACAACACCATCGCCCTGTTCGGCCCGCGCGAGCAGATGCGCAAGCAGATCATGTCGATCGTCACCGACTCGCGCGCCCCGGGCGAGCCCAAGTCCACCGAGGGCTCGGCGCTCTACCAGATCTACCGCGCCTTCGCCGACGACGCCGAGGCCGCCGCCTTCGCCCGCGCCTTTGCCGACGGCATCGCCTGGGGCGACGCCAAGCAGCAGCTGTTCGAGCGCATCGACCGCGAGATCGGCCCCATGCGCGCGCGCTACGAGCACCTGATCGCCCACCCTGAAGAAGTCGAGCACTTGCTGCGGGCCGGCGCAGAGAAGGCGCGCGCGCTGGCCACGCCCTTCATCCGCGAGCTGCGCCACGCCGTCGGCCTGCGCGCCATGACGGCGCAGGCCGCCGCCGCGCCGGCCAAGGCCGCCGGCAAGTCGGCGCTGCCCGTATTCAAGCAGTACCGCGAAACCGACGGGCGCTTCTACTTCAAGCTGACCGACGCCGCCGGCCGCACGCTGCTGCAAAGCCGCGCGTTCGACTCGCCGCGCGAGGCCGGGCAGGCGGTCAAGCGCCTTCAGGCCGAAGGCGCGGGCGCGCTGCAAGCGCTGGCGCCGCAGCTCGACCTGGCGGCCAGCCAACCCGCCGATCACGTCGCCAGCGCACTGACGCAGCTGTTGCAGGCCGCGGCAATGTGAACTTTTAAGCGGCTTGCGGCCGCCCGAGCGCCCCCTCCCGTGAACCATCGTGCTACCAGCAGTCAAAATGGTCGCACAACAAGGGAGAGTATATTTTGGTCATCTACGTGATAGACGACCATCCGCTCATGCGCGAGGCGGTGGTCATGTTGCTGCGGCGAATCCGGCCCGGTTCCGAAGTGGTTGAACTGGGGCAGTTGTCCAGCCTCGACAATGCGGTCGCCGCGCGGGGCGCGCCAGGGCTGTTCTGCCTGGATCTCAAGCTGCCGGACACGGTGGGCATCTCGGGCGTCAAGCTGCTCAAGGGCCAGTACCCCCAGGTGCCGCTGGCCGTGATCTCCGCCACCCTGGCGGCCGACGTCGAGGAGTGGTGCCGCGAAGCCGGTGCCGACGTCTACATCGAGAAGACCGCCAGCGCCGCCGAGATCGGTGCCGCGCTGCGCAACGTGCTGTTGGCCGGCACCCCGGCGGGCGAGGCGCAGGACGACGAGCTCAAGCCCGAAACCAAGCTCTCCAAGCGCCAGAAGCAGCTCATCGTGATGCTCGACGAGGGCCTGTCCAACCGCGACATCGCCGAGCGCCTGGGCATCAGCGAACACACCGTCAAGGTGCACCTGTGGCGCCTGTTCCGCCGGCTCGGCGTCAAGAGCCGCACGCAGACGCTGCACTATGCGCGGATGAACGGGCTGCTGACCCAGTGACTCAGGCTATGCGACCAGCAGCCTGACCAGCGTGCCGCGCCCAGGGCGCGAATACAGCGCCACCGGCCAGCCCGCGCGCGCCGCCAGCCGGCGCACGATGGCCAGGCCCAGCCCCAGGCCGTCCCCGGCCGCGCCGGGAGGGGCACGGTAGAAGTCCTCGAACACGCGCGCCTGCTCGGCCTCGGCGATGCCGACCCCGGTGTCCCACACTTCGAAGCCGATCGCTTCTCCCCGCCGCCGCGCCGCCAGCAGCACGCCCCCGCGTTCGGTATAGCGGATGGCGTTGGACACCAGGTTGCCGAGGATGCGGCGCAGCACGATGGGGTCGGCCGTGACGCTCGTCCGCAGCGAACGAGCGCGCAGGGCCAGCCCCTTCTGCGCGGCCAGCGGCTCGAACTGCGCTTCGAGTTCGCACAACAGTTCGCGCACATCCACCGGCTTGGAACTCAGCGCGCCTTGCCCGGCGTCCAGCCGAGTCAAATTCAGCGCCGCATCAAGCATGACCTCGACGGCCCGCGCCGCCCGCAGCAGCTTCGGCGCCAGCTCGTCCGCCAGCGCGCGGTCGTCGTCCAGCCACTCGGCATAGAGCCGCAGCGCGCTGGCCGGCTGGCGCAGGTCGTGCAGCGCATCGCGCAACTCGCGGCGGCTCTCGCCGGGCATGGCTATTCCAGCGGCGCGCGCGCCTGGCCGCACTGCCCGCGGTCGCGCAGCGCGTGGTCCATCACCACCAGCGCCAGCAGGGCCTCGGCGATCGGCGTCGCGCGGATGCCCACGCAGGGGTCGTGCCGGCCCTTGGTGACCACCTCGACCGGCTCGCCTTCGGTGTTCAGCGACGCGCGCGGCACCAGGATCGAGCTGGTGGGCTTGATGGTGATCGCCGCCTCCAGGTCCTGCCCCGAGCTGATGCCGCCCAGCACGCCGCCGTCGTGGTTGGTGGCGAAGCGCGCGCCGCCGCCCGCGCCCGGTAGCAGCGAATCGCCGTGCATGCTGCCCCGGTGCGCCGCGCTGGCGAAGCCGTCGCCGATCTCCACGCCCTTGACGGCGTTCAGGCCCATCAGCGCGTGGGCGATGTCGGCGTCCAGCCGGCCGTAGATCGGCTCGCCCAGGCCCACCGGCATGCGCTGCGCCGTCACGCGCAGGCGCGCGCCGCAGGAGTCGCCGCTCTTGCGCAGGGCGTTCATGTAGTCCTCGATGGCGGACACGTCGGCCACCGGGGCGAAGAACGGGTTGTCGTGCACGTGCTCCCAGCCCTCGAAGCCGATGGCCAGTTCCCCCACGTGCGTCATGCAGCCGCGGAAGGTGGTGCCGAACTGCTCGCGCAGCCACTTCTTCGCCACCGCGCCGGCGGCCACCGTGGGCGCCGTCAGCCGGGCCGACGAGCGGCCGCCGCCGCGCGGATCGCGGATGCCGAACTTGCGCCAGTAGGTGTAGTCGGCGTGGCCGGGGCGGAAGGTCTGCGCGATCTCGCCGTAGTCCTTGCTGCGCTGGTCGGTGTTGCGGATCAGCAGGCAGATCGGTGTGCCGGTGGTCTTGCCTTCGTAGACGCCCGAGAGGATCTCGACCTGGTCCGCCTCGTTGCGCTGCGTCACGAACTTGCTGGTGCCGGGGCGGCGGCGGTCCAGATCGGGCTGGATGTCGGCCTCGCTCAAAGCCATGCCAGGGGGACAGCCGTCGATCACGCAGCCGATGGCCGGCCCGTGCGATTCGCCGAAATTGGTGACGGCAAACAGTGTGCCGAGGGTGTTGCCGCTCATGCGGCGGATTATCGCAAGCGGTTCAAGGCAGATTGGGCTCGGTGTTCTTCGAGTCCTCTTCCGGCCAGTCGCGGATGTAGGCCTTGAGCATGCGGTTCTCGAAGTTCTGCGCGTCCACCACGGCCTTGGCGACGTCGTAGAAGCTAACCACGCCCTGCAACTGCTGGCGGTCGATCACCGGCAGGTAGCGCGCATGGCGGTCCAGCATCATGCGGCGCACCTCGTCCATCTCGGTTTCCAGCGTGCAGATCAGCGGGCCCGGGTCCATGGCGCGGTAGACCGACACGCCCTCGAACGAGCCGCCGTTCTTCACCGCCGCCTGGATCACCTCGCGGAAGGTCAGGATGCCCACCACGCGCTCGTGCGACATCACCACCAGCGAGCCGATGTCCTTCTCCGACATGAACTGCGCGGCCTGCGCCAGACTGTCCTCTGGGGTGATGGTGTAGAGGGTGTTGCCCTTCAGGCGCAGGATGTCGCGGACTTTCATGGGTGCACTCCGTCGCCCGGCAGGGCGCGTGCGGACGAATATAGCCCACAATAATCCGCTCTTCGCCGCCGCCCCCAGGAGACCCCATGCCCGGCTACGCCGACCCCGGCTTCGACACCCTCGCGCTGCACGCCGGCGCCGCGCCCGACCCCGCCACCGGCGCGCGCGCGGTGCCGATCCACCTCTCGACATCGTTCGTCTTCGAATCCAGCGACCATGCGGTGTCGCTGTTCAACCTGGAGCGCTCGGGCCACGTCTACAGCCGCATCAGCAACCCCACCAACGCCGTGCTGGAGCAGCGCATGGCGGCGCTGGAAGGCGGCATCGGCGCCATCGCCACCGCCAGCGGGCAGGCCGCGCTGCACCTGGCCGTGGCCACGCTGATGGGCGCTGGCGGCCACATCGTCGCCAGCACGGCCCTGTACGGCGGCAGCCAGAACCTGCTGCACTACACGCTGCGGCGCTTCGGCATCGAGACCACGTTCGTCCAGCCGGGCGACCTGGACGGCTGGCGCGCCGCCATCCGGCCCACCACGCGCCTGCTGTTCGGCGAGACGGTGGGCAACCCCGGCCTGGAGGTGCTCGACATCCCCGCCGTGGCGCAGATCGCGCACGAGGCCGGCGTGCCGCTGCTCGTGGATTCGACCTTCACCACGCCCTACCTGCTGAAGCCCTTCGACCACGGGGCCGACCTGGTCTACCACTCGGCCACCAAGTTCCTGTCGGGCCACGGCACGGTGATCGGCGGCGTGCTGGTCGATGGCGGCAGCTTCGACTGGGACCAGGCATCGCAAAGCGCCACCGATGGCAGCGCGGGCAAGTTCGCCGAACTCACCGCGCCTTACGACGGCTTCCACGGCATGGTGTTCAGCGAAGAAAGCACCGTCGGCGCCTTCCTGCTGCGCGCCCGCCGCGAGGGCCTGCGCGACTTCGGCGCCTGCATGAGCCCGCACAGCGCCTGGCTCATCCTGCAAGGCATCGAGACACTGCCGCTGCGCATGGAGCGCCACATCGCCAACACCGAGCAGGTGGTGCGCTTCCTGGCCGAGCACCCATTCGTCGAGCGCGTCGGTCACCCGCTGCTGGAATCGCACCCCAGCCACGCATTGGCCAACCGGCTGCTGAAGCACGGCGCCAAGGGCGCGGGCAGCGTGTTCACCTTCGACCTGAAGGGCACGCGCGCGCAGGGCAAGGCGCTCATCGAAAACCTCAAGCTGTTCAGCCACCTGGCCAACGTGGGCGACTGCCGCAGCCTGGTGATCCACCCGGCCAGCACCACGCACTTCCGCATGAGCGACGAGGCGCTGGCCGGCGCCGGCATCGGGCCCGGCACCATCCGGCTGTCGATCGGGCTAGAAGACCCGGCGGACCTGATCGACGATCTGAAGCGCGCGTTGAAGGCGGCCGAGAAGACCGCATGATCATCCGCCCCTACCGCGATGCCGACGAGGCCGAGGTGATCGCCCTGTGGCGGGCCTGCGGCCTCACGCGGCCCTGGAACGACCCCGCCAAGGACATTGCCCGCAAGCGCACCGTCCAGCCCGAGCTGTTCCTGGTGGGTGAAACCGCGAGCGTGCCGATGGCCAGCGCGATGTTCGGCTTCGACGGCCACCGGGGCTGGGTCAACTACCTGGCGGTGGCGCCCGCGTACCAGCGCCAGGGCGCCGCGCGGCGGCTGATGGCGGAGGGCGAGGCGCGGCTGAAGGCCCTGGGTTGCCCCAAGCTCAACCTGCAGGTGCGCGGCGCCAATACGCAGGCCCTGGCTTTCTATCAACACCTCGGCTACGCCACCGACGACGTGGTGTCGCTGGGCAAGCGGCTCATCGCCGACCAGTGAAAGGACTCGCGCATGTACATCCAGGTCAACGGCGCTCCCGTCTACGCCTATACCGGCGGCAAGCCCTTCGACCCGGCCAAGCCCACGGTGGTGTTCATCCACGGCGTGCTGAACGACCACAGCGTGTGGATCCTGCAAAGCCGCCACCTCGCGCACCACGGCTGGAACGTGCTGGCCATCGACCTGCCGGGGCACGGCAGGAGCGGCGGCCAGCCGCCCGTGAGCGTGGAGGACGCGGCGGACTTCGTGCTGGCGCTGCTGAAGGCGATGGGCATCGACCAGGCCGCGCTGGCGGGCCACAGCTTCGGCTCGCTGATCGCGCTGGAGGCGGCGGCGCGCGCGCCGGCGCACGTGAGCCACCTGGCGCTGGTGGGCGCGGCATTCCCGATGAAGGTCTCGCCCGCGCTGCTGGAGGCTTCGGTCAACGCGCCCGAGAAGGCGATCCACATGGTCAACGTGTTCTCGCACAGCACGCTGTGCCCGCCGCCCTCGGCGCTGGGGCCGGGCACCTGGCTGTACGGCAGCTCGCGGGCGCTGATGCGGCGCGTGCTGGCCAGCAACCCGGATGTGAATGTGTTCCACACCGGCTTCAAGGCGTGCGACAGCTACGCGAACGGCGAGCACGCGATGGCGGCGGTGCACTGCCCCACGCTGTTCCTGATCGGCCGGCACGACCAGATGACGCCGCCCAAGTCGGCCCGGGCGCTGGCGGCGCATGCGCGGCTGGCGCAGGTGGTGGAGGTGAATGCGGGGCACGCGCTGATGACGGAGGCGCCGGATGAGGTGCTGTTTGCGCTGCGGGATTTCTTGAACGGCTGATTGCTTTTATTTTGATAGCTTGTGGCGCTTGGTGGACGGGCACTGGGGGCCGATTTGGCTCTTATTTCTTTAGGGTTTGCTGGATGCGCTGTTGGCCGGGATGTGCGCCCGGCGGCGCACCTACTTTCTTTGCTTCGCCAAAGAAAGTAGGCAAAGAAAGGCGACCCCAAGTCTGCGACCCCTTCGCTGCGCTGCGGGGCAAACCTGCGTCGCGGGGCTTGCGGGGTGCGCCGCAGAACTCACTGCGCGCCTGCGGCGCTCCGTTCAAACAACCGCGGCGAGTCAGTCCACGAAGCGCGTGCATGCTGCGCTGCACGCGCCACCCCGCAAGCCCCGCGCCGCAGGCGCAGCCACAGGGGGTTTGAAGTCCACACGGGCCATCGCTGCGCTCGGCCCCCAAGGCGCGGGCGCTGCGCGCCGCGTGTGCGAGGCCGAGCGCAGCGATGGCCCGTATGGGTTCCCCTTCCCCTCTGGACGTGCCGAGAAGCGCAGTGGCCGGGGTGCGCGCGTGCACCGCAGGATGCACGCGCTTCGTGCTCTGACTCGCCGCGGTTGTCTGAACGGAGCGCGTAGCGCGAAGTGAGTTCTGCGGCGGCACCCCGGCCGCGAGCATCGCAGGTTGCCCGCAGCGAAGCGGAGGGACACGGCAAGTGGGGTCGCCTTTCTTTGGTTCCTTTCTTTGGCGAGACAAAGAAAGGAACTGCGCCGCCGGGCGCACATCCCGGCCAGCAGCGCATCCAACCCCTCTCAAATTTGATAGCTGCCCGCGCTCTCTGGACGGGCGCCAGAGGCCGATTCGGCTTGAATCTCCCCGTCGGCAGGCACCAGCAGGTCAGCCACCGTCATCCCCTTCAGCCGCTCGTTCGCCCACCACCCCGCCAGCGCCGGATCGGGCCTGAGCAGCAGCTTCTCCACCAGCGGCCGCAGCGGCTGCCGCGCGGGCTGGAACAGCAGCACGTGGCGCGGCTCCTCGTTCTCGTGGCGGGTGGACAGCTCGCCCACCCAGTCCAGCTCGCGCAGCGCGCCGATCACGGGCGACAGTTGCAGCGTGTCCACGCGCAGCCGCGCCGCCAGCTGCGGCAGCGTCAGCCCGCGCCCGGGCTTGCCCTGCACGCGCGCCAGCGCCCGCAGCACCTCGGCGGCCAGCTGAAAGTCCCAGCCGGGGCCGCCGCCGCGCCGCGCCACGCCCGACAGCAGGCTGGGCAGGTAGGCCGCGATAACGGCGCCGAACAGCACGATCAGCCACGACAGGTACATCCACAGCAGCAAAATCGGCACCGTGGCGAAGGCGCCGTAGATCAGCGAATAGCTCGGCACGCGCGACAGGTACACGCCCATGCCCCACTTGGTCAGCGCCAGCCCCAGCGCCACGAACAGGCCGCCGGCCAGCGCGTGCTTCCACTTCACCGGCGTGTTGGGCACGAAGCGGTACAGCAGCGTCATCCCCAGCGCCATCAGCAGGAACTGCCCGCTGCCCAGCAGAAAGTTGACGCCGTCGCCGACGTCCGGCAACCAGCCGCGCGAGGCCGTCAGCACGTAGGAGGTGATCGCCAGGCTGCCGCCCAGCACCAGCGGCCCCAGCGTCAGCACCGCCCAGTACATCAGCACGCGCTGGCCCAGTGGGCGCTGGATGCCCACGCGCCAGATGGCGTTCAGCGTGTGGTCGATGGTCAGCACCAGCGAGATGGCGGTGAAGAACAGCGCCGCGAAGCCCACCACGCCCAGCTCGCTGGCCTGGGTGGCGAACAGGGTCAGGTAGTCCATCACCGGGCCGGCGATGCTGGCGGGGATCAGGCTGTCGGTCAGCCAGCGCTCCAGCGCGCCGCGGAAGCGCCCGAACAGCGGGAACGCCGTGAACACCGCCAGCACCACGGCGAAGAACGGCACCAGCGCCAGCACGCTGGTGAAGGTGAGCGCGCTGGCCGTCACGCCCAGCCGGTCCTGCTGGAAGCGCTGCCACAGCGTGGCCGCCGTCGGCAGCACCGGGAAGTCGGTGACGTCGCCGATGAAGTTCTTCAGCCGCGCCTGCAATTGCGTCAGGTTCATGCTCGGTATGATGCCAGCCCCCATGCCCGACGCCCCCGCGCCCGCCACGCCCACGCCCGCCGTGCGGGCCACGCGCGCCGTCGCGGCGGCGAGTCTGCTGGCGCTGGCGGCGCTGTGCCTGGCGTGGGAGCTGTGGCTGGCGCCGCTGCGGCCGGGCGGCTCGTGGCTGGCGCTCAAAGCGCTGCCGCTGCTGCCGGCGCTGCCCGGGCTGCTGCGCTACCGCATGCTCAGCTACCGCCGCGTGGCGCTGTTCGTGTGGCTGTACTTCGTCGAGGGCGCGGTGCGGGCGTTCGGCGACCGCGGGCTATCATCGTCGCTCGCCCTGGCCGAGGTGCTGCTGGTGCTGCTGCTGTTCACCGCCTGCGCCGCCCACGTGCGGCTGCGCCAGCAGCATGCGAAACGCGCGGGCACCTCTGAGGCTTGAAGCGTTTTCGGCCTCCAGCGCCCGCCAGTCAATCGCCAGCAGCTCTCTTTAACGTAGCAACCGACATGACCCTGCCGCTCTCCCAGTTGCCCGCCGCGCTGCGCCGCATCGTCGGCGACGCCCACGTGCTGACCGAGGGCGACCTCACCGGCTACGAGCAGGACTGGCGCCGCCGCGAGCGCGGCCGCGCGCTGGCCGTGGTGCGCCCCGCCAGTACCGGCGAGGTGGCCGCCGTGGTGCGTGCCTGCGCGGCGCACGGCGCCGCCATCGTGCCGCAGGGCGGCAACACCGGGCTGGCGGTGGGCGGCGTGCCCGACGGCAGCGGCACGCAGGTGCTGCTGAGCCTGCGGCGCATGGACCGCGTGCGCGCCCTCGACGGCGCCAACCTCACCGTCACCGCCGAGGCCGGCTGCATCCTGCAAAACCTGCAAGCCGCCGCGCAGGAGGCGGGCTTTCTGTTCCCCCTGAGCCTGGCGGCCGAGGGCAGCTGCACCATCGGCGGCAATCTGGCCACCAACGCCGGCGGCACGCAGGTGCTGCGCTACGGCAACGCGCGCGAGCTGTGCCTGGGCGTGGAAGTCGTCACGCCGCAGGGCGAGGTGTGGAACGGCCTGACCGGCCTGCGCAAGGACAACACCGGCTACGACCTGCGCGACCTGTTCATCGGCAGCGAGGGCACGCTGGGCATCATCACCGCCGCGGCGATGAAGCTCTATCCCCTGCCGGCCGCCAAGCTCACGGCCTGGGCCGCCGTGCCCTCGATGCAGGCCGCCGTCGATCTGCTGGGCTTGGCGCACCGGCACCTGGGCGCGGGGCTGACGGGCTTCGAGGTGATGGGCCAGTTCGCGCTGAGCCTGGTGGACAAGCACTACCCGCAACTGCGCGTGCCATTTCTGCACGACCCCGCCGCCGCGCCGGGCCGCCCCAAGCAAGGCGGAGCCCCCACGGGGGGCAGCGAACCACGCACAGCGGGGAGCGTGGGGGCACCGTTTTTCGTGCTGCTGGAGAACTCCGACCACGAGAGCGAGGCGCACGCGCGCGCGCAGTTCGAGCGCCTGCTGGAAGCCGCGCTGGAAGCCGGCTGCGTGAGCGACGCCGTGGTGGCCGAGAGCCTGGCGCAGGCCAAGGGCCTGTGGCACATCCGCGAAAGCATTCCGCTGGCGCAGGCCGAGGAGGGGCTGAACATCAAGCACGACATCAGCGTGCCGGTGTCGCGCATCCCCGCCTTCGTGGCCGAGACCGACGCGCTGCTGGCGCGCGAAGTGCCCGGCGTGCGGCTGGTGGACTTCGGCCACCTGGGCGACGGCAACCTGCACTACAACGTGCAGGCGCCCGAGGGCGCCGATGGCCAGGCTTTCCTGCGCGAGCAGGAGGACCGCATCAACACCCTGGTGTTCGACGCCGTGGCGCGGCACGCGGGCTCGATCAGCGCCGAGCATGGCATCGGCAGCCTGAAGGCCGCCAAGCTGCCGCACTACAAGTCGCCCGTGGCGCTGGAGCTGATGCGCGCCATCAAGCGCGCGGTGGACCCGCAGGGCATCATGAATCCGGAGCGGGTGCTGGCCTGAGCGCGCTCAGGAATTCTTAGCCTTTCAGGTCTCCAACGCCCGCCAGTCAAGCGCTGGCAGCTATCAAATCAGGAGATATCGGCGGCGGAGTCCGGTAGCTCGCGGATCATGTACAGCGCCCCATCGCCATAGCTGCCCAGCCCCACCGGCGCCTTGGCGGGCTCGAAGCCCTGGCGGCGCCAGAACGCTGCCGCACCCTGCACCGACACCAGCGCCGCGCGGCGCACGCCGCGTGCCTGGGCCGCGCGCCAGGTGGCGGCCAGCAGCGCCTGCGCCAACCCGCGCCCGGCGTGCGTGGGCAGCACGGCCATGTCGTGCAGGTACAGCGTGTCGGCGTGCGGGTGCGGCGTGAACCCGCCGTGCAGCGGCGTCGCCGCGCCGCGCACCGACCAGCAGGCGGCCAGGTAGGCCAGCAGCGCGCCGCCGCCGTCGGGCACGCCCAGGCTGCAATGCGCCGGGCTGGCCAGGCGGCGGGCGTAGAGCGCCTCGCTCTCCCGCAGCGCGGGGGCGTAGCAGGCGGCCTGCACGCGCGCCACGGCAGGCGCGTCGGCAGGTGTCAAAGCGATGATCGGCGGCTGCATGGCACGCCGCGCTTTTTCATCGCCGGGCCGCCCCAAGATGAAAAGGCCCCTCGGGGGGCAACGGACCACGCGCAGCGGGGGAGCGTGGGGGGACATTTTTCATCGCCGGGCCGCCCCAAGATGAAAAGGCCCCTCGGGGGGCAGCGGACCTCGCGCAGCGGGGGAGCGTGGGGGCCAATTTTTCAGCGCGCCGCGCGGCCCGGCGTGTAGGGCTTGGCGCGCGGGGCGGCCGGGCGGGCCGGAGCGCGCGGCGACACCAGGCGGTCGGCCGCGGGGCGCGCGGCCCCACGGGCATCGCTGCCACCACGCGCGCGGCGGTCGGGGTTGAACTCGGGCTTGAAGCCGCCGCCGACCTGCCGCGGGCCGCGCGATTCAGCGCCGCGCCGGCCCGGCTTGCCAGGGCCGCCGCGCGCAGGCTTGCGCGCCGAACGCTCCTCGGTGATGGGCGGGAAGAACTTGGTCGGCTCCAGGCCGGCCACCGTCAGCGGCGCGAAGGGCTGGCGCGTATAGGCCTCGATGGCGGCCAGGCGCTTGCGGTCGCGGAACTCGGCCACCGTCACCGCCAGGCCGTCGCGGCCGGCGCGGCCGGTGCGGCCGATGCGGTGGGTGTAGTCCTCGGCCTTCATCGGCAGGCCGTAGTTGATGACGTGGGTGATGCTGGGCACGTCGATGCCGCGCGCGGCCACGTCGGTGGCCACCAGGATCTGCACCTTGCCGTCGCGCAGCGCCTTCAGGCGGCGGTTGCGCAGCGCCTGGCTCAGGGCGCCGTGCAGCGCGATGGCGGCGAAGCCGGCCTGCTGCAAGTCCTCGGCCAGCTGGTCGCACTCGATCTGCGTGCAGGCGAAGACGATGGCCTGGCCGATGCTCGGGTCGCGCAGCCAGTAGTCGAGCAGCGCGCGGCGGTGCTCGGGGCCGTCGGCCCAGTACAGCTCCTGGCGGATGTTGGCGTGGCTCTGCTGCGGCGAGGCAACCTGCACCTTCTGCACGCGGGCGCCGCCGTCGTGCATCACGCGCATGGCGAGCTGCTGGATGGGCGCGGCGAAGGTGGCGCTGAACATCATGGTCTGCTGGCGGCGCGCGGTGAGCTGGTGGATCTCGGCCAGCGCGTCGGCGAAGCCCAGGTCGAGCATGCGGTCGGCCTCGTCCACCACCAGGAAGCGCACCTGGTCGAGCACGATCTGCCCGCCCTGCTGCAAGTCGAGCAGGCGGCCGGGCGTGGCGACCACCAGCGCGGCGTTCTGCAGCTGAAGGATCTGCTGCTGGTAAGGCATGCCGCCCACCACGGTGCCGATGCGCAGGCCGCGGCAGTGCTTGACCAGGTCGATGGCGTCGCGCGCCACCTGCTGCGCCAGCTCGCGCGTGGGACACAGCACCAGCGCGCCGGGCACGGCGGGCTTGAAGCGGCGCGGGCTCATGGGGTTGAAGCGGCGCGGCTTCTTGGGCGCGGGCTCGCCCCTGGCCAGCGCCTCGGCCACCTTGGCGTCCCACTCGGCTTTTTCGCGCGCGTCGGCTTCGCGCTGCATGTCCAGCAGGGTGTGCAGCACGGGCAGCAGGAAGGCGGCGGTCTTGCCGCTGCCGGTCTGGCTGCTGACCATCAGGTCGTTGGCGCCCTCGGGGTGCGACGCGAGCGCCAGCGGAATGGCCTGCTGCTGCACGTCGGTGGGGGCGCTGAAGCCCAGGTCGGCGACGGCGGCCAGCAGCTCGGGGGCCAGGCCCAGGGCCTGGAAGGGGTTGGAGGTTGCTACGGTTTCAGTAGCTTCCAGCGCTTGACTGGCGGGCGCCAGGGCGTGATTTTCCTCGAAAGAGGCCATGATGACTTTCACTTTCTCGCACGCCGGGCCGCGCGCAGCAAGGCGCGGCGACGGACAGTGTCGAATGGCGCGCGCGGAGGCGCTCCGGGTTCATGAATAGACACCCACCATCCGACAACGCGGGGCACGCGGCGCACAGGGCGCCCGGCTCCCGGATACAGCGAACGCCGCCTCGGAAAAGAGAAAGCTGCTGAAAGAAAGGGCCGCCTGAATCAGGCAGCCGCTTGCGAGAAGGAAGATGCGGTCCGTTGACTTGCCCCTGGCACCAAGAGGCGCCGAAGGCAAGCCCGCGATTATCGCATCGATCGCGGAATGGCGCACGGCCGGCCCCTGCGCGGCGGGCATTGCGGCGCCTGCGCTATCCTCGCCCGCATCAGGAGACCCCCATGCCCCAGCTCAACGAAACACACGACCCCGGCCTGACCAGCTGGGTCGCCTCCGCCAACGGCGGCCAGAGCGACTTCCCCGTCCAGAACCTGCCCTTCGCCGTGTTCCGCCGCAAGGGCAGCCAGCAGGCCTGGCGCGGCGGCGTCGCCATCGGCGACCAGATCGTGGACATGGCCGCCGCCGTGCAGGCCGGTGTGTTCACCGGCGATGCGGCCGAGCCGGCCCGCGAGGCGGCCCAGCCGACGCTCAACGATCTGATGGGCATGAGCCCCCAGCGCCTGTCCAGCCTGCGCAAGGCGCTATCGAAAGCATTGCAGACCGGCTCCGCCAGCCAAGCCGCGCTGCAAGCCTGCCTGGTGCCGCAGGCCGAGGCCGAATACACCCTGCCCTGCCGCATCGGCGACTACACCGACTTCTACACCTCGGTCCACCACGCCACCAACATCGGCAAGCAGTTCCGCCCCGACAACCCGCTGCTGCCCAACTACAAGTGGGTGCCGATCGGCTACCACGGGCGCTCGTCCAGCATCGGCGTCTCCGGCCAGGCGTTCAAGCGGCCCCGGGGCCAGGTCAAGCCGCCCGACGCCGAGCAGCCCGTGCTGCGCCCCTCGGCCAGGATGGACATCGAGCTGGAGCTGGGCGTGTTCGTCGGCCAGGCCAACGCGCTGGGCGATTGCGTGCCCATCGACCAGGCCGAGTCGCACATCTTCGGCCTGGTGCTGTTCAACGACTGGTCGGCGCGCGACATCCAGCCGTGGGAATACCAGCCGCTGGGACCGTTCCTGGCGAAGAACTTCGCCTCCACCATCTCGCCCTGGATCGTGACGATGGAAGCGCTGGCGCCGTTCCGCGCCCCCTTCGCCCACCCCGAGGGCGACCCGCAGCCGCTGCCCTACCTGAGCAGCGCCGCCAACAGCGCCGAGGGCGGGCTGGACATCCAGCTGGAGGCGCTGATCGAGACGCCGAAGCTGCGCGCCGCCAAGGCGCCGCCCGCGCGCATGACGCTGACCAACTACCGCCACGCCTACTGGACGGCGGCGCAGATGGTCGCGCACCACACGGTGAACGGCTGCAACCTGCAACCGGGCGACCTGCTGGGCACGGGCACGCTGTCCGGCCCCACGCTGGATTCGGCGTGCGCGCTGATCGAGCTGACCACCGGGGGCAAGAATCCGCTTCAACTGCCCAATGGGGAGCAGCGCACCTGGCTGGAGGATGGGGATAGCGTGATCCTGCGCGGCTGGTGCGAGAAGCCTGGTGCGGCGCGCATCGGCTTCGGGGAGTGCGTGGGCACCGTGTTGCCGGCGGGGTGATTGCTTTTGATTTGATAGCTGGTGGCGCTGACCTGACGGGCGCTAGAGGCCGATTTTCTTGAAATTGATCGGCTTGTGTTGGGAGCGCTGTTGGCCGGGATGTGCGCCCGGCGGCGCACCTACTTTTCTTTGCTTCGCCAAAGAAAAGTAGGCAAAAGAAAGGCGACCCCACTGGCCGTGTCCCCTACGCTTCGCTACGGGGCAACCTGCGATGCTCGCGGCCGGGGTGCCGCCGCAGAACTCACTTCGCGCTACGCGCTCCGTTCAGACAACCGCGGCGAGTCAGAGCACGAAGCGCGTGCATCCTGCGGTGCACGCGCGCACCCCGACCACTGCGCTTCTCGGCACGTCCAGAGGGGAAGGGGAACCCATACGGGCCATCGCTGCGCTCGGCCTCGCACACGCGGCGCGCAGCGCCCGCGCCTCGTGGGCCGAGCGCAGCGATGGCCCGTGTGGACTTCAAACCCCCTGTGGCTGCGCCTGCGGCGCGGGGCTTGCGGGGTGGCGCGTGCAGCGCAGCATGCACGCGCTTCGTGAACTGACTCGCCGCGGTTGTTTGAGCGGAGCGCGCAGCGCGCAGTGAGTTCTGCGGCGCACCCCGCAAGCCCCGCGACGCAGGTCTGCCCCGTAGCGCAGCGAAGGGGTCGCAGACTTGGGGTCGCCTTTCTTTGCCTACTTTCTTTGGCGAAGCAAAGAAAGTAGGTCGCCCGCCGGGGCGAACTCCCGGCCTCCGACGTCCAATCAACCAGCAGCGGGAAACTATCAAAAATAGTTGCCATCCTCGGCTATCCATGGTGATAGCGGTATTCCTGCGTCCTCCCCCCATAGCCATACGCCGCCGCCCGAACATCCTCCACGTGGATATAGCTTTCCTCATGCAGATTGCCCAGCAGCCGCTCGAACCGCTCAAAGGCCTCCCGGATGTACTGCGCCTTCTCCGCCTTGGTGTTGGTCTCGTCCGTGATCTTGATGTCGAAATAGAAGCTGCTCTTTCCCTGGGCGGACAGCGGCGAGCCGCCCACGATCCACTGCTCGGGCGGCACGTAGTCGATGGCGATGGCGGTCACCTCCGGCTGCTTCTTCAGGATGCGGGTGGTCAGCTCGATGAGCATCTCCGCGATCCGATGGGTCAGCTCCCGCGAAGCGGGCGCGGCGACTTTCACGTTGAGGATGGGCACGGCGGTTCTCCTATGGTTAGCTATGCAATCAATTAAGCAAAAAAAAGCGCTCAATTCAGGGCTGAGCGCACGCCACGAACATCCTTGACCAGGGCTTCGAAGACCGGCTCGCCCAGCAACCGCTTCAGCCTGCGGGTGACCTTGCCGCTCGCCTCGTTCAGGGCGGCTCCGATCGCCAGCGCATCCGCCGTCGGGTACACCGCCACCTGGCGCGTGTCCTGCTCGGCCGCCTGCCGGGTAACCAACTCTTTGGCCGCCAGCCCGTCCAGCGCCCTGGTCGCCGTCGGGCGCGAGATGGCCAATTCATCCGCAAGCTCCGACGGCAGGATGCCGGGCCTTTGCAGCACCGCCCGCAGCACGAAGCCCTGCGGCGGCGCCAGCCCGAACGGACGGAAAGCCTCGGCCCACTCCCGCTCCAGCCTTCGCGCCAGCGCCGAGGTGTTGAAGTACAGGCAGTGATCGAACATGGAGCATCATAGGGCGATTTGATTAGCATTGCAATCATATACCCTGAAGAGGGCTCGCGCTAAGCTCGCCCCGTGCCCGAAACCACCCGCCGCATCGCCCACCTCGACATGGACGCCTTCTACGCCTCCGTGGAAGGACTGCGCTACCCGCAGCTCAAGGGCCAGCCGGTGGTGATCGGCGCCGGCCACGGGCTGTTGCAGGCGCGGCTGGAGGCGCTGCGGCGCGCGCACCCCGAGCGCGCCTGGGACGAGAGCGACCGCGCCCACATCCCGCTGGACTACTTCCCGCGCCTGGCCGACTACGCGGGCCGCGGCGTCATCACCACCGCCACCTACCCGGCGCGGCAGTTCGGCGTCGGCTCGGCCATGGGGCTGATGAAGGCCGCCCGGCTGTGCCCGCAGGCCATCCTGCTGCCGGTGGACTTCGGCGAATACCGGCGCTTCTCGCACGCCTTCAAGCAGGTCATCCGCGACATCGCCCCGGTGATGGAGGACCGCGGCGTGGACGAGGTCTACATCGACTTCACCGAAGTGCCCGGCGGCCAGCGCGAGGGCGGGCGCGTGCTGGCGCGGCTGATCCAGAAGAGCATCTTCGAGGCCACGGGCCTGACCTGCTCCATCGGCGTGGCGCCCAACAAGCTGCTGGCCAAGATGGCCAGCGAGTTCGACAAGCCCAACGGCATCAGCGTCATCCACGAGAGCGACGTCGAGCGGCTGATCTGGCCCCTGCCCTGCCGCAAGATCAACGGCATCGGCCCCAAGGCCGACGCCAGACTGGCGGGCCACGGCATCCGCACCATCGGCGAGCTGGCCGCGCGCGAGAAGCCCTGGCTGATCGAAACCTTCGGCAAAAGCTACGGCGCCTGGCTGCACGAGGCCTCGCACGCCCGCGACGGGCGGCCAGTGGTGACCGAGAGCGAGCCCGTCAGCATGAGCCGCGAGACCACGTTCGAGCGCGACCTGCACGCCGTGCACGACCGTGCGGCCTTGAGCGCCATCTTCACGCGGCTGTGCGAGCAGGTGGCGGCCGATTTGCAGCGCAAGGGCTACGCGGGCAAGACCATCGGCATCAAGCTGCGCTTCGACGACTTCAAGATCGTCACGCGCGACCAGACGGTGGCCGACTACACCAGCGACGCGCGCCGCATCCGCCAGGTGGCGGGCCAGTGCCTCAAGCGCGTGCCGCTCGACCGCCGCCTGCGCCTGCTGGGCGTGCGCGTGGGCACGCTGATGCCGGCGCGGGACCTGGCGCGGCACGCCGATCCGCAGGCCGGCCCCGAGCTGCCGCTATTCGAACCATAGCTGCAGGCGCTTGACTGGCAGGCGCTGGCGCCCAGATTGACGCTGGATCTTGCCCTTCGTAGAGTCCCCGATACGGCCCTTGCGAGGAGGCGGCCATGAGCACCCTGCTCCGGTTGGCGGACATGCGGCGCGTGCGGCGCTGGATGGTGGCGAACAGGCGCGAGCACCCCGCCGAATACCAGGCCTGGGACGCGGTGACCACGCTGTGGGTGATGGGCGCCACGGGCTGGCTGCCGGCACTGCTGCTGCACCAGGGCTGGTGGGCGCTGCCGCTGTGCCTGCTGGGGTGGCGGGCGCCGACACTCTACGTGCGCTGGCGCGTGCGCGCCCACGCGGCGGGGCGCCTGCGGTGCGACTGGCTGCCGGCCTTGCCGGCCGCCGTGAGGTGACGGTGAGCACCGACGGCCGCGCGCAGCGAGCGGCCGATGAAGGCCCGTCAGGGCCACAGCTCCAGACGGCAGACGTAGGCGTCGCCGCGGAAGGTCGATTCGACGTATTCGACCGGCACCCCGTTGGCCGCGCGCGTCAGCCGCTTGACCAGCAGGCACGGCTGCGGCCGGGCCAGGCCGAAGGCCGCGGCGTCCAGCTGCGAGCTGAGCACGGCCTCCATCGTCTGCTCCGCGCTGCCCACCTCCAGCGCGCACAGGCGGGCCAGACGCTCGTGGGCCGACCCGTGGCCGTCCCAGCCCACCATCTGCGGCGCCAGGGCCAGGTCGTACCAGGCCAGCTCGCGCAGCATGGGCACGCCGTCGCCGCAGCGCAGGCGCGCCACGTGCAGGAACTGCGCGCTGGGCGGGCGGCGGAAGGTGGAGGCGATGCGCGCGTCGCGCACCACCTCCAGGCGCAGCAGCATGCTGGTGGCCGCCTTGCCGCGCTCGCGCAGTTCGTCGGCGAAGTCCCGCAGGTGGCCGGTGGTGGCGTGCGCGCGGCGCGGCGGCGTGCGCACCACGCTGCCCGCGCGGCCGCGGCCGGCCAGGCGCTGGTCGTGGCGCAACTGGTCGTAGCAGCGCTTGACGGTGGAGCGGCTGACGCCCAGCGTCTCGGCCAGCTCGCGCTCGGGCGGGAGGCTGACGCCCTCGCGCACGCGGCCCGAGGACAGCAGCTCGTCCAGTTGCTCGTAGAGCTGCCGCCAAAGCGGGGCGTCCGCGCCGGTATCGAGCCGCAGCGCGCCGAAGGGATCCGGCGGCGGGGCGCCCCGGGCGCCCGCGCGCGCGCTCGGGTCGGCGTGCGAGGCCCGGGCGGCGGCGATGGCGTGGGTGTGTTCAAGCATGGGCTGGCGGCCATTCTGGGGCTGGCCGGCGCACCCGCGCCTGCCGCGGCGCGAGCGGCCGGCAGTCGTGCACGCCAGCGTTGCGCGGCAGCGGCACGGCCGTGAAAAAGTTGCACCCCGCCGATCGGCCAGGGAAAGAAGATCAATAAAAACGGGCTCCACGGCCCATCCAGCAACCGCCAGCAGCTATTGGAACAATAGCAGATGCTATTGCCGCGCGGTGCGCACGTTGCCCGGCGGCGGGCCGGGGTGGCTGGTGCGCCAGGGGTTGATGTCGAGCCCGCCGCGCCGGGTGTAGCGCGCGTACACCGCGAGCCTGGTGGGGCGACAACGCGCCCAGAGGTCGGTGAAGATGCGCTCGACACAGTGCTCGTGGAAATCGCTGTGGCGCCGGAAGCTGACCAGGTAGCGCAGCAGGCCGCCCTGGTCGATCTGCGGGCCGGCGTAGCGGATCTGCACGCTGCCCCAGTCGGGCTGGCCGGTGACGGGGCAGTTGCTCTTCAGTAGGCGGCTGGTCAGCACCTCCTCCACCGGCTGTTCGCCGAAGGCGGCGCTCAGCAGTTCGGGCGCGGGCTCGGCGTGGTCGCACTCGATGTCGAGGCGGTCGAGGTTCAGGCCGTCCAGCTCGTGCACGGGCTGCTGGTCGAATTCGTCGGGGCCGATCAGCCGCACGCCGGCGCTGGCGCCCACCGGGCCGCCGTGCCACAGCGCGGCGCTGACGTCGCCCTGGATGCGGCGGCGCACTTCGCCGGCATCGGCCAGGCGGGTGCCGCTGAAGCTGTTCAGGTACAGCTTGAAGGACTTGCTTTCGATGATGTGCGTGCTCTCGCACGGCACGGTGACGTGGGCGATGGCGACCTGCGGCTTGCCGCGCGGGTTCAGCCACGACAGCTCGAACGCCGTCCACAGGTCGGCGCCCAAGAAGGGCGGCTGCCCGGCCAGCCCCAGCCGCGCGCGCTGCGGCGCGCGGGCGATGGGGAACAGCAGCGCGGGGTCGTACTGGTCGGCGTAGCTGGTGGGCTTGCCGAGCGCGCTGCCTTCCAGTGAATCGCTCACCTGACAACCCTCCGCGCTGCGCGCTGCGAGATGAGCGCTTGGGAGCGGCCCGGCGCGCTCATGCCGCGAGCGCCGATTCAGCGGCCTCGATGGGGTGGGCGCGCAGGAAGGGCAGCATCTCGGCCACCACCGGCCGGCTGACCGAGGGCGGCAGCGCATGGCCCATGCGGTCGATGACGACGTAGCGCGAGTCGGGAATGCGGCGCGCGGTGTCGGCGCCACAGTTGACGGGCACCAGCGGGTCTTCGCGGCCGTGCAGCACCAGCGCGGACACGCGCATGCGGGTCAGTTCGTCGGCGCGCCGCGTGTCGGCCATGATGGCGCGCAACTGGCGCAGCATGCCGTCGGGGTTCTGGGCGCGGTTCAGCGAGACCTCGATGGCGGCGCGCAGGTCCGCCTCGGGCTGGTCGTACGAGGGGCCGCCGATGGTGCGGTACAGCTCGACGTAGTAGCGCAGGAGCGCCTCGCGGCCGCCTGCGCGCGGACGCGCCAGCATGGCGCGGACGACGTGCGGCTCGGGCCGGGGCAGGCCGCGCGCGCCGCTGCTGCTCATGATGCTGACCAGCGAGCGCACGCGCTCGGGCGCCGCCAGCGCCAGCCGCTGCGCGATCATGCCGCCCATGCTGGCGCCGGCGACGTGCGCGCGCGCGATGCCCAGCGCGTCCAGCACGCCCAGCGCGTCGGCCGCCATGTCGCCCAGGGTGTAGGGCGCATGCAGCTCGCGGCCCAGCGCCAGCATCAGGCCGCCCCAGGTCGGATTGGGACGGCCGAACTGCGGGAAATACTGCGACAGGCCGATGTCGCGGTTGTCCAGGCGGATGACGCGGTAGCCGGCCTCCACCAGCGGCTGCACGAAATAGGAAGGCCAATGGACCAGCTGGCAGCCCAGGCCCATGATGAGCAGCAGCGGCTCGCCGCTGCCGCCGGTGTCTTCCACCTCGATGTCGATGCCGTTGGCCTTGACTTTCATGGTACTTCTCTCTTTTAGTCTTGCGTTACTTGAATTCGCCTTCGCGCAGCCACTTGGTGGCGATCCACTTCTCGCCGGCGATCACCGGCGCGCCGCCGTGCAGCGTGCGGGTGCTGGGGTGCGCGCGCTCGTAGCTGAAGAACACGGCGTTGCCGCGCTTGGGCGCCACCTCCAGGTGCACGTCGGGGAAGGTGGTGCCGCCGCCCTTCTCGGGCTCGCGGAGGTACATCACCAGCGTGCCCACGCGCTGGCCGCCGCGCCGCAGGATGGTGGGCGTGCCCGGCTCCTTGGGGTCGAAGTAGTCGTAGTGCGGCTTGTATTCGGTGCCGGGCACGTATTGCAGGATCTGCAGGCCCTCGCCGTTCTCCACCGGCCAGTTCACCAGCCTGGCGATGCGCGCCTCGATGCGGGTCACCAGCGCGTTCTCGCCGCGCTGGAAGAACATGCCCTGGCTGGTGCGGTCGGCGTTGACCTCCTCGCCGCCGGTGCGCGTGGCCACCGTGAGCGAGCGGCTCATGCGCGGGCGCGCGGCGTCGATCAGCGCGTCGCATTCCTCGTCGGACAGCAGGCCGCCGAACACCACCACGCGCGGCGCCGCCATCACGGTCAGCACGGCCACCTGGCGGTCGCCGCCGTCCAGGTACAGGGGCGAGTCGTCCACGTCGGGCTCGGGCACGGGCACGGCGGGCGGCAGTGCGCCGGCGGCGGTCTGCGCCGACAGATGGCCGCGCAGCGTGGTCTCCATGGCGTCGATGGCCACGTCCTCGTCCCAGCCGGAGGTCTTCATGGATTGCAGCACCGACTCGGCGCTGTGCCCGGCCTGGGCCTGCTCGACGATCCACTGGCGGAGCTCGGGGGTGATCTGCTGGTCCATGGCGACGCTTTCAGGCTTTACGGCGGAAGACGAGGCGATCGGGTTGCGAGGCGGCGGCGGCGAAGGCGTAGCCTTCCAGGTCGAAGCCTTGCAGCTTCTTGGGCGTGGCGATGCGGTGCCGGGCGGCGTAGCGCGCCATCAGCCCGCGCGCGCGTTTGGCCAGGAAGCTGATGACCTTGTACTGGCCGCCCTTGTAGTCCTCGAACACGCAGTCGATCACGCGCGCCTTCAGCGCCTGGCGGTCCACCGCCTTGAAGTATTCCTGCGAGGCCAGGTTGACGACCACGGGCGAGGCGTCGGCCGCCAGGCGCTGGTTCAAGTAGTCGCTGATGCGCGCGCCCCAGAACTGGTACAGCGTGTCGCCGCGGTCCGTGGCCAGGCGCGTGCCCATCTCCAGGCGGTAGGGCTGCATCCAGTCCAGCGGGCGCAGCACGCCGTACAGGCCGCTCAGGATGCACAGGTGCTGCTGGAGCCAGTCCAGCTCGGCGGCCTCCAGCGTGCGGGCGTCGAGCCCGCCGTACACGTCGCCGTTGAAGGCCCATGCCGCCTGCCGCGAATTGGCGGCCGTGAAGCGCGGCCGCCAGGCGGCGTAGCGCGCCGCGTTCAGGCTGGCCAGCGGGTCGCTCAGCTTCATCAGCGCGGCGATCTGCTGGGGCGACTGCTCGCGCAGCACGGCGATCAACTCGGCCGACTGCCTGGCGAACAGCGGCGCGGTGTGGGGCAGATCGGGGGGAACGGGCGTGTCGTAGTCCAGCGCCTTGGCCGGGGACAGGAGGAACAGCATGGCGCGGATTTTCCCATCAAGACGCGCGGCGGGTCGCCGCCAACGAGGCGGCGCGCGCTATGCTACTATTTTCATAGCTGTCAGCGCTTTCTGGGCGGGCGCCGGAAGCCGATTTCACTCTCAACGCAGCCCGCAGCGCATCAACTCCAAAGAACCCGAGGGCCGCGGAGCAGGCCATGCCAGTGCGCTCCTGGTCGGGGTCCCCCCGACCAGCGGGCGCGCCCCCGGAGAGGGGGGTGGCGCAACAACGCGAAGCGTGTGGAGCCTGGGGGTGAGCCGTTTACTGCGCGGTCCACCCGCCGTCGCTGGCCCACGCCTGGCCGCGCACGTTGTCGGCGGCGGGCGAGCAGAAGAACACCGCCATGCCGCCCAACTGCTCGGGCGTGGTGAATTGCAGCGAAGGCTCTTTCTCCTGCAGCAGCTCCTTCGTGGCCTGCTCGACGCTGATCTTCTCGCGCGCGGCGCGGTCGTCGATCTGCTTCTGCACCAGCGGCGTCAGCACCCAGCCGGGGCAGATGGCGTTGGCGGTGACGCCGGTGGTGGCCAGCTCCAGCGCGGCGACCTTGGTCAGGCCGACGATGCCGTGCTTGGCCGCCACGTAGGCGCTCTTGCTGGCCGAGGCCACCAGCCCGTGCGCCGAGGCGATGTTGATGATGCGGCCCCAGTTCTTCTGCCGCATGAAAGGGATCGCCAGCCGCGTGGTGTGGAACGCCGAACTCAGGTTGATGGCGATGATGGCGTCCCAGCGCTCGGTGGGAAAGTCCTCGATCGGCGACACGTGCTGGATGCCGGCGTTGTTGACCAGCACGTCCACGCCGCCGAACTTGCCGGCGGCGAATTTCATCATGTCCTCGATCTCGGCCGGCTTGCTCATGTCGGCGCCGTGGTATTCGACTTTGACGCCGTGGGCGGCGATCTGCGCCTTGGGCCCCTCGACGTCGCCGAAGCCGTTCATGACGATGTGCGCGCCCTGCTTGGCCAGCTCGACGGCGATGCCCAGCCCGATGCCGCTGGTGGAACCGGTGACCAGGGCGGTCTTGCCTTTCAGCATGCTCATGTGCGGTGCTCCTTACTTCAGCAGCGTCACGCCGGTCTTGGACTGCGCTTCGTCGAGAGTCACGCCGTCCGCCAGCTCGACCACCTTGATGCCGCCTTCCACCACGTCGAACACGCCCAGGTCGGTGATGATGCGGTCCACCACGCCCACGCCGGTCAGCGGCAGCGTGCACTGGGGCAGGATCTTCAGGTCGATGCCGCCGTCCTTCTTCTTCGCCACGTGCTCCATCAGCACGATCACGCGCTTGACGCCGGCCACCAGGTCCATCGCGCCGCCCATGCCCTTGACCATCTTGCCGGGGATCATCCAGTTGGCCAGGTCGCCCTTCTCGCTGACCTGCATGGCACCCAGGATGCTGAGGTTGATCTTGCCGCCGCGGATCATGGCGAAGCTCTGGTCGCTGCCGAAGATCGACGAGCCGGGCAGCGTGGTCACCGTCTGCTTGCCGGCGTTGATGAGGTCGGGGTCCACCTGGTCCTCGGTCGGGAACGGGCCGATGCCGAGCATGCCGTTCTCCGATTGCAGCCACACCTCCTTGGCGCCGGTGTGGTTGGCCACCAGGGTGGGAATGCCGATGCCGAGGTTGACGTAGAAGCCGTCCTCCAGCTCTTGCGCCGCGCGCGCGGCCATCTGGTCTTGGGTCCAAGGCATGTCAGGCTCCTGCTTTCTCGGTGATGGTGCGTTTCTCGATGCGCTTCTCGGGGGTGGCGTTCAGCACGATGCGGTGCACGTAGATGCCGGGCAGGTGCACGTCGTCCGGCGCCAGCTCGCCCACCTCGACGATCTTCTCCACCTCCACGATGCAGACCTTGCCGGCCGTGGCCGCCGCCGGGTTGAAGTTACGTGCCGTCAGGTTGAAGCGCAGGTTGCCGGACTTGTCGGCCACGTCGGCCTTGACCAAGGCCACGTCGGGCACCAGCGAGCGCTCCAGCACGTAGGTCTCGCCGTCGAACTCGCGCAGCTCCTTGCCCTCGGCCACCATGGTGCCCACGCCGGTCCTGGTGAAGAAGGCCGGGATGCCCGCGCCGCCGGCGCGCAGCTTCTCGGCCAGCGTGCCCTGGGGCGTGAACTCCAGCGCCAGCTCGCCGGCCAGGAACTGGCGCTCGAACTCCTTGTTCTCACCCACGTAGCTGGCGATCATCTTCCTGATCTGGCGCGTCTCCAGCAGCTTGCCCAGGCCAAAGCCATCGACGCCGGCGTTGTTGGAGATGCAGGTCAGGTTCTTGACGCCGCTGTCCTTCAGCGCTTCGATCAGCGCCTCGGGGATGCCGCACAGGCCGAAGCCGCCCACGGCGATGAGCTGGCCGTCCTGGACGACGCCTTTCAGCGCCTCGGCGGCCGAGGGGTAGATCTTGTTCACGGGGGATTTCTCCTTGAGAGGGAAAGGGATTGGGGGGGTGCCTTGGACAACGTGTAACGATACTACGTCTCCGCGCGGCGATCAGCCGCTTGCCGCGAGGCCGCTTCCGACGCACGGGAGACTTCAAAATTCATAGCTGCCCGCGCTTTCTCCATCAGGGCTGGGGGCCTATCTGGCTTGAAGATCACTCCGGCGGCCCATCCACCACCTCGGCCGCGCTGCGGAACGCCTCCACGGCGCAGGGCACGCCGCAATACACGCTGGCGTGCAGCAGCACCTCCTGGATCTCATCCACCGTGGCGCCGTTGTTCAGCGCGCCGCGCACGTGGCCCTTCAGTTCGTGCTGGCGGCCCAGCGCCGTCAGCATGGCGACGGTGATCAGGCTGCGCGTCTTCAAATCCAGCCCCGGGCGCTGCCACACGTCGCCCCAGGCGCTGCGCGTGATGCAGGCCTGCATGGGCTGGGTGAACGCGGTCGCGCCGGCCAGCGCGCGGTCGACGAAGTCGTCGCCCATCACCCGGCGGCGGGTGGCGAGGCCGTCCTCGAAAGCCTTGTCGGCGGGCCATTCCATGCGGTGCTCCTGTGTTCAAAAGATGGCACCCAGCATAATGGCCCGCACCTGCCGAGCCCGAGGAGACTTGCCATGAGCCGCTACCCGCTGCCCGACCTGAACACCCTGCCCGACGACATCAAGGCCAAGGCGCTGGAGGTGCAGGAGAAAGCCGGCTTCATCCCCAACGTGTTCCTCGGCCTGGCGCGCCGGCCGGCCGAATGGCGCGCCTTCTTCGCCTACCACGACGCGCTGATGGAGCCCGAGAGCACGGGCCGCGCCAGCCGCCTGACCAAGGGCGACCGCGAGATGATCGTCACCGCCACCAGCGCGGCCAACCAGTGCCTGTACTGCGTGGTGGCGCACGGCGCGCTGCTGCGCATCTACGAGAAGAAGCCGCACGTGGCCGACCAGGTGGCGGTGAACTGGCGCAAGGCCGCCGACATCACGCCGCGCCAGCGCGCCATGCTGGACTTCGCCATGAAGGTGCGCGAGCGCTCCCACGAACTCGGCGACGCCGACTGGGACGCCCTGCACACGCACGGCTTCGACGACGAGGACATCTGGGACATCGCGGCCATCACCGCCTTCTTCGGCCTGTCGAACCGCCTGGCCAGCTTCAGCGGCATGCTCCCCAACCCCGAGTTCTACCTGATGGGGCGCGTGCCGCGCGAGAAGAAAGCCTGAGTCCATCGCTATCGCAACGATAGCTGCCAGCGCTTGTCCAGCAAGTGCTGGGGCCGTTTTTCAATCAGATCTTGGCGCCACGCCCCGGCAGCCGTCCATCGCGTCGAGCGCGCGGCGGTACGAGGGCGACCGCACGTCCAGCAGCCCCAGCACCGTGTGGTAGAGGTGGTCGTGCGTCAGCGGCGCGTCCAGCCCGGCGCGCAGGCAGGCGTCCGACAGCCGCTGGCGGCGCTCCAGCCCGGCGCCCAGCCAGGCCACCATCGGCACGTGCTTCTGCTGGTCGGGCGCGATGGCGTAGGGCATGCCGTGCAGGAACAGGCCGTACTCGCCCAGCGATTCGCCGTGGTCGCTGACGTACAGCAGGCCGGTGTCGTAGCGCGCGGACTGCCCGCGCAGCCAGTCGATCGCGCCGGCCAGGAAGGCGTCGGTGGCGACGATGGTGTTGTCGTAGGCGTTCACCAGCGCGTCGTGGCTGCAATCGGCCAGCACCTCGGTGCGGCACTCGGGCAGAAAGCGCTTGGCCGCCGCCGGCGATCGCTTGTGGTAGGCCGGTCCGTGGCTGCCCATCTGGTGCATCACCAGCAGCACGCCGCGCTGGCGCTGCGCCTCGGGCAGCGCGGCCAGCCGCTCGTCCAGGCCGTGCAGCAGGGCCTGGTCGCCGCACTCGCCGCCCTCGCACAGCGCCTGGCGCAGCTCGGCCGGCAGCCCGTCGGCGGCCTCGGCGCGCGGCACGCGCCGGCACACGCCCTTGCAGCCGCCGGGCTGGTTCTCCAGCCACAGCACGGCCAGGCCGGCGGCCTGCGCCACGTCCAGCAGGTTCTCGTGCTCCTGCTTGCGCGCCTCGAAGTCGCGCCGGCCCAGCGGCGAGAACATGCAGGGCACCGAGGCCAGCGTGCTGGTGCCGCAGGAGCGCACCTCGCGCCAGCTCAGCACCTGGCGGCGGGCCAGCTCGGGCGTGGTGTCACGCGCGTAGCCGTTCATCAGCCCGAAGTGGTCGGCGCGCGCCGTCTCGCCCACCACCAGCACCAGCAGCGGCGGCTTCGCGCCCGCCACGTGGGTGGGGCCCAGGGCCGCGCCGCGCGACGTCGGCACCAGCGCGCCGCCTTGCGCCAGCGCCGGGCGCGCGGCGCGCACGGCGGCCACGGTGGTGGAGTACAGGCTGGCCAGCGGGTTCATCAGGTAGCGCAGCTGGGTGTGGTTGCGCATCAGCGGCGCCAGGTCGCGCGAGGCCACCGCCACCGTGGCGGCCGCCACGCCGAAGGCCATCAGCAGCATGCCCGCGTTGCGCGCCGCCTGCCGCGCCAGCCCCACGGGCGCGATGCGCACGCGCCACAGCCACCACGTGGCCGGCGCCAGCACGGCCAGCACCGTCATCAGCATGCGCGGGCCCAGCAGGTCGGCCACCTCGCGCGCGTCGGTGTGCAGCATGTTGGCGGCCATGCCCGGGTCCATCACCACGCCGTAGGCCAGCATGTAGTGCTGCGACAGCGCGGCCGCCAGCACCACCAGCCACCACAGCGGTTTCAGCACGCGCGGCCAGGCCAGCAGGCTCAGCACCGCCACCGTGCCGCAGGCGATCAGCACGTGCAGCGCCAGCGCCGAGCGCACGCCGGCGTCGATGCGTGCCAGTTGCAGCCACAGCGGCCAGTTGGCCGCCAGCACCAGGTACGCGGCCAACGCCAGCGCCGCCCCTTGCGCGGACACGGGGCCGGCCGGCCAAGCACTCAGCCGCCGCGCGGCGGTGCGAACGCGCGCCCAGGGATCGGAAAGGGACGAAGCGGAAGCCGCAGCGTGCAGAGACATGCGCGGCGATGCTCGGCCGCCGCGCTGAAGGCTGCCTGAAGGCACCGTTCAGCCTGTATTCAGCTTTGTATCCTCCGCCTCAGGCCGGCGCGCGAAGTTCATCGCCAGCCCCACCGTCCAGCAGATCCAGGCACTCCACAGCGTGTGGCTCAGGTAGTGCGCGCCGCGCATCTGCTGTGCCCACCCCAGCACGCCGCCCAGCAGCAGCGCCGCCGCCAGCCAGGGGCCGGCCACGCGCGGCGCCGCGCGCCGCAGCACGAACCAGCCGGCCACATAACCCAGCGCCGCCGACGCATGGCCGGCCGGAAAGCAGTGCCCCGGCCCGTGGTCGCGTACGCCCCAGGACCAGTGCGACACGTAGGGCGCCGCGCCGCCGAACCCGGCCAGATCCCACGGGCAGCTGGTGGCGCTGGCGCGCTTGGCCAGCGCCACCGCGAGCATGGCCGTCACCACCGACAGCAGCAGCAGCCAGCGGTCGCCCGCCGCCATGCCGCGCAGGAACCCCCAGGGCCGCACCGCGCCCACCGCCAGCGCGGCCACCGCCACGCCGCTGGCCGCGCGCGGCACCTTGTGCAGCCAGAACGAGAACCCCGGCTGGCCGCGCCAGGCGAAGCCCTGCGCGGAGCCGAACAGCCGCGCCAGGGCCAGGTCGAGCCCGGTGGCGTCCCACAGCGCGATGAGCAGGAAAAGCAGCAGCGTCAGCGCGCACAGCCGGCGCTCGGACCACAGGGGCATGGGCATCAGGTCGGACGAGGGAGCGGCAAGCTACCGCCGCCACCTGAACGCCGGGTGAACGCGCGCGCTCCTACACTGCGCGCATGCGCGTGCTGCTGGTGGAAGACGACGCGGCCCTGTCCGAGGCCGTGTGCGACTACCTGCGCGCCAAGGCCTACGTGGTGGACGCCGTGCCCAGCCTCGCCCAGGCCGGCGCCGCGCTGCACGCGGCCCGCTACGCCGCCGTGCTGCTCGACCTGCACCTGGCCGACGGCGACGGCCTGGCCCTGCTGCCGCGCGTGCGTGCGCTGCGCGAGCGCCCCATCGTCATCGTGCTGACCGCGCGCGATCAGGTCAGCGACCGCATCCGCGGCCTGGACGCCGGGGCAGACGACTATCTCGTCAAGCCCTACGACCCCGGCGAGCTGCTGGCCCGCCTGCGCGCCGTGGAGCGCCGCCGCGACACTTCCGGCGCGCCGGTGCTGGCGCTGGGCGAGCTGCAGATCGACCTGGCGCGCGAGCAGGTGCGCCGCGCCGGCGTGCCGATCGTGCTGACGGCCAAGGAATGGGCGCTGCTGCGCGTGATGTCCACGCACCCCGAGCGCCTGCACACGCGCGAGCACCTGCAGGACGCCCTGTACGGCTGGGGCGACGAGACCGACAGCAACACGCTGGAAGTGTTCATCAGCCGCTTGCGCCGCAAGCTGGGGCGCGAGCACATCGAGACGCTGCGTGGCCTGGGATACCGGCTGGTGCTGGACGCCCCATGAACGCGCCGGGCCGCTCCCAAGCGTTCATCCCGCCGTCCGCAGGACGGAGGGCAGTCCGATGACCGCCCCCACCCTGGCGCACCGGCTGGCGCGCGCGCTGATGCTGCGGCTGGCTCTGGTGTGGGTGCTGTGCGTGCTCGCCGTCGCCTTCTACCTGAACCACGAAATCGAGGAGAACTTCGACGTCGAGCTGGCCGAGAACGCGCACCGCATGTTCGACGTGGCCATGTTCCAACTCCAGCGCGCCGCGCCCGGTGCCCCCGCACCGCTGCCGATGATCGCCGACGAGCCGCTGTTCTCCAACGCGCCGCTGGTCTACCAGCTCGTGGATGCGCGGGGCAGTCTGCTGCTGCGCTCGCGCCAGGCGCCCGCGCAGGCGATGGCCGTGCCGCTGGTGCCCGGCTTCCACAACACCCGGGAGTGGCGCGTACATGTGGTGCGACATCCCCGGCAGGCGTTTTTCTTCCTGCTGGCCGACCCGCTGTCCGAGCGCAACGGCGAGTGGCGCGAGACGCTGCTGGTGCTGCTGGTGGCCGCCGTCATCGCGCTCGCGGTGCTGGCCTGGGCCCTGCCCGGGGTCGCCACGCGCGAGCTGAAAGTGCTGGAGCGGCTGCAGCGGCAGATCAGCGAGCGCGGCGGCGGCGACCTGCGCCCCCTGGCGCTGGTGGGCCTGCCGGCCGAACTGCGGGCCGTGGGCGAAGACGTGAACCTGCTGATGCAGCGCCTGAACCAGGCGCTGGACGTGGAGCACGCGCTGGCCGCCAACGCCGCGCACGAGCTGCGCACCCCGCTGTCCACCGCCCGCCTGCGGCTGCAAACCGCGCTGGAGCACGGCCTGCACCGCGCGGACGTGCAAGCCGCCGTGGCCGCGATGCAGACCCTGAGCCACCGCGCCGAGAAGCTGCTCCAACTCTCGCGCGCCGAGTCCAGCGCCCCGCTCGCGCGCGCGCCGGTGGACCTGGGCCGCCTGGCCGCCACGGTGGCGCAGGAGTTCTGGCAGGACGAGCGCGCCGCCGACCGGCTGAACCTGGTGGCCCTGCACAGCGGCCCCGCGCCCGTGGCCCTGGGCGACTTCGACGCGCTGGCCATCGCGCTGCGCAACCTGGTGGAAAACGCGCTGCACTACACGGGCGACAGCCCGGTGGAGCTGATCGTCGGCCCCGGCTGCCGGCTGGTCGTGCGCGACCACGGCCCCGGCGTGGCGCCCGAGCGCCTGCAAACCCTCCAGCAGCGCCACGTGCGCCAGAGCGCCGAGCGCACCGGCTACGGGCTGGGCCTGTCGATCGTGGCCACCATCGCCGAGAAGCACGGCGCGCGGCTGGCGCTGACCTCGCCGCTGTCGGACGGGGAATGCGGTTTCGAGTCGCGACTGGCGCTGATGCCCGCCGTGGCCTGACCCGCGTCAGGCCACCAGCGCCCGCACCCAGTCGGGCAGCGGCACCGCCTTCTGGCGCGGGAAGTCCACCCAGATCACGGTGGCGCCGCCCGTGGCCGAGACCACGCCGGGCTGGTCCGCGCGCTCCATCGTCAGCCAGGTCTCGAAGGTGGTGCGCGCCGGGTCGCTGACGTAGACCTTGATCAGCACCTCGCCCGGGTATTCGAGCTGGCGAATGAAGTTGCAGAAGGCGTTGGCGATCACCGGCCCCTGGCCGGCCGGGTCGGGCGCGAAGCCCATGGCGTCGAACCACTCGATGCGCGCCGTCTCCATGTAGCGGAAGTAGTTGGCGTTGTTGACGTGGCCCATGGCGTCCATGTCGCCCCAGCGGATGGGCACGCGCGTCTCGTGCACGAGCTTCCTGGCCTCGGGGAGCTCGATCTTCATCTATTAGCTACTGTTTCAGGAGCTGCCGGCGCTTTCTGGACGGGCGCTGGAGGCCGATTACAGTGCGAACCCATCGTCCGCCGCAATGACCGCGCCGTTGACGAAGTGGCTCTGGTCGCTGGCCAGCATCAGCAGCACCGGGTCCAGGTCCTTCGGCTCGCCCACGCGCTTGCGCGGCAGCATGGCGACGAGCTTCTGGCCGGCCTCGGTCTGCCAATGGTGGTGGTTGATCTCGGTGTCGATGTAGCCCGGGCAGATGGCGTTGACGGTGATGCCGAAGCGCCCCCACTCCAGCGCCATCGCCTTGGTCATCTGCACCACGGCGGCCTTGCTCATGCAGTAGGTGCCGATCTGCGGCAGCACCTTCAGCCCCGCCATGCTGGCGATGTTGATGATGCGCCCGCCCGTGAAGCTGCCCGGCGCCGCGCCCTGGGCGCGCGCGAGCATGCGCTTGCCCACCTCCTGCGCCACGAAGAAGGCGCCGCGCACGTTGGTGTCGAAGATGAAGTCGTAGTCGGCCTCGCTCACGTCCTGGATGCGCTGGGTGGTGGACACGCCGGAGTTGTTGACCAGGATGTCGATCGAGCCCATCTCCGTCTCGGCGTGCGCCACGGCGGCCTTGATGGAGGGCACGTCGGTCACGTCGCACTCGACCACGTGGGCGTCGCCGCCCTCGCCCTCGATGCGGGCGCGCAGCTCCTTCAGCTTCTCGACGCGGCGGCTGGCCAGCACCACGCCGGCGCCGGCGCGTGCCAGCGTGCGCGCGAACTGCGCGCCCAGGCCGCTGGAGGCGCCGGTGACGAAGGCCACACGGCCGGAAAGATCGATGCTGTAGCTCATGGTTTTCTTCCTTGGATGAGGCGCGTACCTGACAAACCCGGGGCCGGCGCGCGGAACCCGTGCATAAAATCACGCACGCACCGGGCCGGCCGGCCGCGCGGCACGCGCGGGCAAAACCCGGTCATTATTTCAAAACACCAGGAGCCGCGTCCCATGACCCCCGAGGAAATCATCCAGCAGTTCGGCCCGCGCGAGTCGATGGAGTACGACGTGGTCATCGTCGGCGCGGGGCCCGCGGGCCTGGCGGCGGCGATCCGGCTCAAGCAGCTGGCCGCCGGGAAGGGGACGGACGTCTCCGTCGTGGTGCTGGAAAAGGGCTCCGAGCCCGGCGCGCACATCCTCTCCGGCGCCGTGATGGACCCGAAGGCGCTGACCGAGCTGATCCCCGACTGGAAGGAAAAAGGCGCCCCGCTGCACCAGCCGGTGACCGACGACGCCTACGTCTTCCTCAGCGAGACCGGCGGCACCCGCGTGCCCAACCTGCTGCTGCCGCCCTTCGCGCACAACCACGGCAACTACATCGTCAGCCTGGGCAACGTGGTGCGCTGGCTGGCCACCCAGGCCGAGGAGCTGGGCGTGGAGATCTTCCCCGGCTTCCCGGCCGCCGAGGTGCTCTACAACGAGGACGGCTCCGTCAAGGGCGTGGCCACCGGCAACATGGGCATCGGCAAGGACGGCGAGCCGACCGAGAACTTCCAGCTCGGGATGGAACTGCACGGCAAGTACACGCTGTTCTGCGAAGGCGCGCGCGGGCACCTGGGCAAGCAGCTCATCGCGCGCTTCAAGCTCGACGAGCACAGCGACCCGCAGAGCTATGCCATCGGCATCAAGGAGCTGTGGGAGATCGATCCCAGCCGCCACACGCCCGGCTTCGTGATGCACACCGCCGGCTGGCCGATGGACGAGCACACCTACGGCGGCGCCTTCCTCTACCACGCCGAGGGCAACAAGGTCTACTGCGGCTACGTCACCGGCCTGAACTACGACAACCCCCACATCAGCCCGTTCGAGGAATTCCAGCGCTGGAAGACGCACCCGCGCGTCAAGTGGTACTTCACCGACGACGCCGGCAACGTCAACGCCAAGCGCCTGTCCTACGGCGCGCGCGCCATCACCGCCGGCGGCATCCTGGCGCTGCCCAAGACGGTGTTCCCCGGCGGCGCGCTGGCCGGCTGCGACGCCGGCTACCTGAACGTCAGCCGCATCAAGGGCAGCCACGCCGCCCTCAAGACCGGCATGCTGGCCGCCGAGGCCGCCTACGACGCCGTGGTCGCCGGCCGCCAGCACGACGAGCTGGCCGCCTACCCCGAGGCGTTCGAGCAGAGCTGGCTGGCCGCCGAGCTGAACAAGGACCGCAACTTCAAGAACTGGTTCAAGCGAGGCCTCAGCGTGGGCACGCTGATGAACGGCTTCGAGCAGTTCGTGCTGCGCGGCCACATCCCCTGGACGCTGCACCGCGCCAAGCCCGACCACGCGCAGCTGAAGCCGGCCAGCGAGTGCAAGCCCATCGCCTACCCCAAGCCCGACGGCAAGCTCACGTTCGACCGCCTCAGCTCGGTGTTCATCAGCAACACCAACCATGAAGAGAACCAGCCGGCGCACCTGACGCTGAAGGACCCCACCGTTCCCACGCGCATCAACCTGCCGCAGTACGCCGGCCCCGAGAGCCGCTACTGCCCGGCCGGGGTCTATGAGTTCGTGCCCGACGAGGCGGCCGGCGGCAACGCCCAGCGCCTGCAGATCAACGCCCAGAACTGCGTGCACTGCAAGACCTGCGACATCAAGGACCCGACGCAGAACATCGTCTGGGTCACGCCCGAGGGCGGCGGCGGGCCGAACTATTCAGGCATGTGATTTGCTATTTAATAGATAGCTTCCAGCGCACATCCAGCAAGCGCTGAGGGCCGATTTGGCTTGATTTCCACTGCCAGCCCGCGGGTTCTCGCGGGCCGGCCGCTGCTCCGCGAAAACCCCGGCATCGGCGCGCGCGCGGCGCGCCGATAATGGCGCACGCTCGGGGCCGCCCTGTTCGGCGCGGCCCGCTCGGGCGGCCCATTCCATTCCTCGGGAGACACCCATGAAACCATATTCCCTGGCCCTGGGCCTGTCGATGGCCTTCGGTCTCGCCGCCGGCGCGCAGGCCCAGACCACCACGCTCAAGATCGGCTACGCCACCTCGCCCGAATCGCACTACGGCGTCGGCTCCAAGGTGTTCTGCGACGAGGTCGAGAAAGGCACCCAGGGGCGCTACAAGTGCCAGCACTTCCCCAACTCGGCGCTGGGCGGCGAACGCGAGCAGATCGAGGCGGTGCAGCTCGGCACGCAGGACCTGGTGAACACCTCCACCGGCCCCGTGGGCAACTTCGTGCCCGAGGTCAAGATCGTGGACATCCCCTTCCTGTTCCGCGACTACGACCATGCGCGCAAGGTGATGGACGGCCCCATCGGCCAGGACATCCTGGCCAAGTTCCCGAGCAAGGGCATCGTCGCCCTGGCCTGGACGGAGAACGGCTTCCGCCACATGACCAACAGCAAGCGCGACATCGTCAAGCCCGAGGACGCCAAGGGCCTGAAGATGCGCACCATGGAGAACAAGGTGCACATGGACGGCTACCGCGCCTTCGGCATCCTGCCCACGCCGATGGCCTTCCCGGAGCTGTTCGGCGCGCTGCAGCAGGGCACGGTGGACGGACAGGAGAACCCGATCCCGGTGATCCTGGCCGCCAAGTTCTCGCAGGTGCAGAAGCACCTGTCGCTGACCGGCCACGTGTACTCGCCGGCGCTGCTGCTGCTGTCGCCCAAGGTGTGGGGCAAGCTCTCCGACGCCGACAAGAAGGTCTTCACCGAAGCCGCCAGGAAGGCCGGCGCGGCGCAGCGCAAGAAGGTCAACGAGGACGAGGCCAGCGGCGTCGCCACGCTCAGGTCGCAGGGCATGACGGTGGTCGAGAACGTGGACAAGCCCGCCTTCCAGGCCGCGCTGAAGACCGCCTACGAGGGCTACGCCAAGGAGTTCGGCGCCGACAACATCAGGAAGATCCAGGACGTGAAGTAAGCCCTCCGCTCCTCGCGGAACCGCCCGGCCCGCCAGCGCTGGCGCCGGGCGGTTCGTTTTTTCCCCGCACACGCCGAGTACAACACCGTGCAAGCCTTCGAGCGCATCTTCCTCGCCGTCAACCGCTGGGCGCTGATCCTGCTGCTGGCCGCCATGTCGGTCATCATCTTCACCAACGTGGCGATGCGCTACACCACCCACGAATCGCTCGAATGGGCCGAGGAGGTGTCGCGCCACATGATGATCTGGCTGACCTTCCTGGGCGCCGGGCCGGTGCTGCGCTACGGCGGCCACATCGCGGTGGAGAACCTGCAGGATGCCCTGCCGCGCGCCGGCGGCATCGCCATGCGGGCCGTGGTGGCGGCGCTGCTGTTCGCCTTCTTCGGCTTCATGGTGTGGTACGGCTGGCTCTACATGCAGCGCACCCTGTTCCAGCTCACGGCGGTCACGCAGATTCCGTTCGCCTACATCTACAGCGCCATGGCGATCGGCGGCGTGCTGCTGATCGTGCACCTCCTGCTGATCGTCAAGGGCTACGTGCTGCGGCGCGAGTTCGCCTCCGATGCGCACTTCGACGCCGACGCGGCGGCATCCCTGTAGAGAAGCGCGCGGCCATGATGGACCCGAGCTTCCTGCTGATCGTCTCCGCCTGCGTGTACCTGGCCATCGGCGTGCCGGTGGCCTTCGCGCTGGGGCTGGCCACCGCCACCACGCTGATCCTGGCCGAGAACTACCCGCTGATGGTGCTGCTGAAGGAGACCTTCACCGGCATCGACTCCTTCCCGCTGATGGCGGTGCCCTTCTTCATCCTGGCGGCCGAGCTGATGAGCGGCGGCTCGCTCACCGAGGTGCTGCTGCGCTTCGCCGGCCAGTTCGTGGGGCACAAGCGCGGCGGGCTGGGCTACACCAACGTGGTCTCGCTGACCTTCTTCTCGGGCATCTCCGGCTCGGCGCTGGCCGACGCGGCGGGCCCGGGCGCCATGCTGATCCGCATGATGGACAAGGCGGGCTACGACCGCTCGTACGCCGCGGCGCTCACCGCCTCCACCGCCATCGTGGGGCCGATCATCCCGCCCTCGATCATCATGATCATCTACGCGCTTCAGGACGAGACGGTGTCGGTGGGCCAGCTCTTCGTGGCCGGCATCATCCCCGGCATCCTGATCGCGGTGGCGATGTGCGTGGTCAACTACCGCGTCTCGAAAAAGCGCAACTACAAGGGCGACGGCCAGCTGCCCCCGCTGCGCGAGATCCTGCTGACGACCTGGAAGGCGCTGCCCGCCATCCTGCTGCCGGTGGTCATCCTGGGCGGCATGCGCGCCGGCTGGTTCACGCCGACCGAAGCCTCGGTGGTGGCCGTGTTCTACGCGCTGGTGTGCGGCAAGTTCGTCTACCGCACGCTGGCCTGGAAGGCGCTGCCCGACATCCTGGCCCGCTCGGCGCTGCTGTCGGCCTCGGTGCTGATCATCATCGGCCTCTCGGCCTCCTTCGCCTGGGTGCTGACCATCGAGGGCATCCCGCAGCAGCTGGCCGAGTGGCTGGTCGGCATGAACCTCACGCCGTGGATGTTCCTGATCGTGGTGAACATCTTCCTGCTGCTGTTCGGCATCTTCATCGAGCCGCTGCCGGGCGTGATGGTGCTGGCGCCGATCCTCGCGCCGGTGGCCGTCAAGCTGGGCGTGGACCCGGTGCACTTCGCGATGATCGTCATCGTCAACCTCACGCTGGGCATGATCACGCCGCCGGTGGGCGGGCTGCTGTTCGTGACCTGCAACGTCTCGAAGGTGCCGATGACGGCGCTGGTGCGCGAGCTGGTGCCCTTCCTGTGGGCGCACGGCGCGGTGCTGGTGCTGCTGACCTTCATCCCGCCGCTTTCCACCTGGCTGCCGCGCGCGCTGGGCTTCAAGTAGGCCCGATATACTGGCGGCCGTCAGGAGAGAGCGCTGCGCGGCAGCGCCGCCGAAGGCGCAGGCACCCGCCGGAACGCTCAGGCAAAAGGACTGGCAAGCGCCCCGGCGACGGGGCGTTCCCCTGCTGGAGAGAGAAGGCCCAACGCCTTCCACCGAAGGAGCAAGCGCGGCATCGCCCGCGTGAATCTCTCAGGTAAAGCGGACAGCCGGGCAAGCCCACGGCCCCTCGGGGCCGGTGCGTGACCACCTTGCCCGAGAAAACATGCCATGTCCGAGCCCGCCGATCTGCTGAAAACCCCGCTGCACGCGCTGCACCTGGAACTGGGCGCGCGCATGGTGCCCTTCGCCGGCTACAGCATGCCGGTGCAGTACCCCGCCGGGCTGATGGCGGAGCACAAGCACACGCGCGCGGCCGCCGGGCTGTTCGACGTGTCGCACATGGGCCAGCTCCGGCTCGTCGGCCCCGACGCCGCTGCGGCCTTCGAGACGCTGATGCCCGTGGACGTGATCGGCCTGGGGCTGGACAAGCAGCGCTATGGCCTGCTGCTGAACGACGAGGGCGGCATCATCGACGACCTGATGTTCGTCAACCGTGGCGATCACCTCTTTGTCATCGTCAACGGCGCCTGCAAGGCGGGCGACATCGCCCACATGCAGGCGCGCATCGGCGGCCGCTGCCAGGTCGCTCCGCTGCCCGAGCGCGCGCTGCTCGCTTGCCAAGGCCCGCAGGCCGCCGCCGCGCTCCAGCGCCTGGTGCCGGGCGTGGAGAAGCTGGTCTTCATGACCGGCGGCGCCTTCGACTGGCAAGGCGCAAACCTGTATGTCACCCGCAGCGGCTACACGGGCGAGGACGGTTTCGAGATTTCGATCGACGGTGCGCGCGCTGAAAGCCTCGCCCGCGCCCTGCTCGCGCAACCCGAGGTCCGGCCCGTCGGCCTGGGCGCGCGCAACTCGCTGCGGCTGGAAGCCGGCCTGTGCCTGTACGGCAACGACATCGACGCCACGACCACGCCGCCCGAGGCCGCGCTGAACTGGGCGATGCAGAAGGTGCGCCGCAGCGGCGGCGAGCGCGCCGGCGGCTTCCCGGGTGCCGACAAGGTGCTGGCGCAACTGGACGGCACGGAAGCGCCCAAGCGCAAGCGCGTCGGCCTGATCGCCAGGGAGCGCGTGCCGGTGCGCGAGCCCGCGCCGCTTCAGAACCTCGACGGCCAGGCCATCGGCCGCGTCACCAGCGGCCTGCTGGCCCCCAGCCTCGACCAGCCCATCGCCATGGCCTGCGTCGAGCCGGACTACGCCGCGCTCGGCACCGAGGTCTTCGCCATCGTGCGCGGCAAGCCGGTGCCGATGGTGGTGTCGGCGATGCCGTTCGTGCCACCCCGGTATTTCAGAGGCTAATCGGCCTCCAGCGCCCGTCCATCAACCGCGAGCAGCTCATTTTTCAGGAGCAATTTATGACCATCAAGTACACCGAAGACCACGAATGGGTTCAAGTCGAGGGCGACGTCGCCACCGTCGGCATCACCGGGCACGCGCAGGACGCGCTGGGCGACGTGGTGTTCGTCGACCTGCCCGAGGTGGGCAAGACCTACGCGCAGAAGGACGTGGCCGGCGTCGTCGAATCCGTGAAGGCCGCCGCCGACGTGTACATGCCCGTCAGCGGCGAGGTCACCGAGGTCAACGAGGCCCTGCGCGCCGACCCGGCCCTGGCCAACAGCGACCCGATGGGCGCCGGCTGGTTCTTCAGGGTGCGGCTGTCCGCCCCGGACGAAGTGGCGGCGCTGATGGACGAGGCGGCCTACAAGGCGTTCACGGGCTGAGCCACCCATGCGCCCCGCACCCGACCTGACCGAGCTGGAGAACCACGCCGAATTCACCGCCCGCCACATCGGCCTGACGGCTGCCGACGAGCAGCACATGCTCTCGGTCGTCGGCGAGGCCTCGCGCCAGGCGCTGATCGACTCCATCGTGCCGCGCAGCATCGCCCGTGCCGCGCCCATGGACCTGCCGCCGCCCGCCAGCGAGGCCGAGGCGCTGGCCGAGCTGAAGGCCATCGCCGGCCGCAACCAGTTGCTGAAGAGCTTCATCGGCCAGGGCTACCACGGCACGCACACGCCGGGCGTGATCCTGCGCAACATCCTGGAGAACCCGGCCTGGTACACCGCCTACACGCCCTACCAGGCCGAGATCAGCCAGGGCCGCATGGAGGCGCTGGTCAACTTCCAGACCATGGTGACCGACCTGACGGGCATGGACATCGCCAACGCCTCCATGCTGGACGAGGCCACCGCCGCCGCCGAGGCCATGACGCTGGCGCGCCGCTCGGTCAAGGCCCAGGGCAGCGTCATCGTGGTCAGCGGCGACGCGCATCCGCAGACCATCGAAGTCATGCGCACGCGCGCCGCGCCGCTGGGCCTGGCGGTGAAGCTGGCCAACTCGGCCGCCGAATGGGACGCCGCCATCGCGGCCGACGACTACTTCGCCGCCCTGATCCAATACCCCGCCAGCAGCGGCTGGCTGATGGACTGGAGCGGCGAGGTGGCCAAGATCCACGCCAAGGGCGCGGCCGCCATCTTCGCCGCCGACCTGCTGGCCCTCACCCTGCTCAAGACCCCAGGCGAGATGGGCGCCGACATCGTCGTCGGCAGCACGCAGCGCTTCGGCATGCCGATGGGCGCCGGCGGCCCGCACGCCGCCTACATGGCCTGCCGCGACGCCTACAAGCGCAGCCTGCCCGGCCGCCTGGTGGGCGTCAGCGTGGACGCGCACGGCGCCCCCGCCTACCGCCTGGCGCTGCAAACGCGCGAGCAGCACATCCGGCGCGAGAAGGCCACCAGCAACATCTGCACCGCGCAGGTGCTGCCAGCGGTGGTGGCCAGCATGTACGCCGTTTACCACGGCCCCGAGGGCCTGGCGCGCATCGCCCGACGCGTGGCGCGCCTCACCGCCATCCTCACGGCCGGCCTGAAGCAACTGGGCTTCACCGCCACGCACCACGGCTCGGCCTTCGACACCATCAGCATCAAGACCGACGATGCTACCGATACCATAGCTGCCCGCGCAGTCCAGATGGGCGCCAACCTGCGAAAAGCCTGGGATGTCTACCTGTGCGCCTCGCTTGACGAGACCAGCACCCGCGCCGACGTGGCGCTGCTGTGGCGCATCTTCGCCGGAGAAGGCAAGCCGCTGCCCGACTTCGACGCGCTGGAGCAAAGTGCGCCCGACCTGATCCCGCCCGAACTGCGCCGCACCAGCGCCTACCTCACGCACCCGGTGTTCAACACGCACCACAGCGAGACCGGCATGCTGCGCTACATCCGCAGCTTGAGCGACAAGGACCTGGCGCTGGACCGCAGCATGATCCCGCTGGGCAGTTGCACCATGAAGCTGAACGCCACCAGCGAGATGATCCCCATCACCTGGCCCGAGTTCGCCCACGTGCACCCCTTCGCGCCAGCCGATCAATTGAAAGGCTACGCGCTGCTGAACGAGCAGCTCTGCCGCTGGCTCGCCGCCATCACCGGCTACGCGGGCGTCAGCCTGCAACCCAACGCCGGCAGCCAGGGCGAATACGCCGGCCTGCTGGCCATCCGCGCCTGGCACGCCGCGCAGGGCCAGCCGCAGCGCGACGTGTGCCTGATCCCCAGCAGCGCGCACGGCACCAACCCCGCCAGCGCGCAGATGGCGGGCATGCAGGTGGTGGTCACCCGATGCGACGAGAACGGCAACGTCGATATGGACGACCTGCGCGCCAAGTGCGCACAGCACCGCGAGCGGCTGGCCTGCGTGATGATCACCTACCCCAGCACGCACGGCGTGTTCGAGACCCAGGTGAAGGAACTGTGCGCGCTGGTGCACCAGCACGGCGGCCGCGTCTATGTCGATGGCGCCAACCTCAACGCTCTGGTCGGCGTGGCCGCGCCGGGCGAGTTCGGCGGCGACGTGAGCCACCTCAACCTGCACAAGACCTTCTGCATCCCGCACGGCGGCGGCGGGCCGGGCGTGGGGCCGGTGTGCGTCGTCGAAGACCTGGTGCCCTACCTGCCGGGCCACGCGACGGCGGGCGACGAGCGCGCCATCGGCGCCGTGAGCGCAGCGCCCTACGGGAATGCGGCCGTATTGCCCATCTCGTGGATGTACATCCGCATGATGGGCGCCGAGGGCCTGAAGCACGCCACCGAGGCCGCCATCCTCAGCGCCAACTACATCAGCAAGCGCCTGAAGGACCACTACCCCACGCTCTACGCCTCCGCCAACGGCCACGTCGCGCACGAGTGCATCCTGGACCTGCGCCAGCTCAAGGACGGCAGCGGCGTGATGGCCGAAGACGTGGCCAAGCGCCTGGCCGACTACGGCTTCCACGCGCCCACGCTCAGCTTCCCCGTCGCCAACACGCTGATGGTGGAGCCCACCGAGAGCGAGGACCTGGCCGAGCTGGACCGCTTCATCGACGCCATGATCGCCATCCGCGAGGAGATCCGCCGCGTGGAGCGCGGCGAATGGCCGCAGGACGACAACCCGCTGAAGAACGCCCCGCACACCGCCGCCAGCCTGATGAAGGCCGACTGGCCCCACCCCTACCCGCGCGAGGTGGGCGGCGTGCTGGCCCAGCGCGCGCAGGGCGGCGTGAAGTACTGGCCCCCCGTCGGCCGCGTGGACAACGTGTACGGCGACCGCAACCTGTTCTGTAGCTGCGTGCCGGTAGAAGACCTGGCATGACCGAGGCGCCCACGGTGCAGGTGCGACGCGCCGACTTCCGCGACGCGCGCGACCGCGCCGCCCTGGTCCGGCTGCTGAACGCCTACGCCCTCGACCCCATGGGCGGCGGCGCGCCGCTGGCCGCCGAGGTGCAGGCGCGCCTGTGCGACGACCTGGCGCGCCTGCCCAGCGCCGCCAGCTTCATCGCCTGGCGGGGTGACGCGCCGGTGGGCCTCGCCAACTGCTTCGAGAGCTATTCGACCTTCAAGGCGCGGCCGCTGCTGAACCTGCACGACCTCGTGGTCGATGCCGCGCACCGCGGCCGCGGCGTCGGCCAGGCGCTGATGGAGGCGTGCGAAGCCCACGCCCGCGAGCGCGGCTGCTGCAAGCTCACGCTGGAAGTGCTCAGCGGCAACCAGCGCGCGCTGCGCAGCTACGAACGCTTCGGCTTCGCCCCCTACGCGCTCGACCCGCGCGAGGGCCAGGCGCTGCTGATGCAGAAGTGGCTCTGAGCGCTCCTGTCCGATTGCTATTCTTATCATAGCTTCCAGCGCTTGCTGCACAAGCGCTAGAGGCCTTTTTTACCTGAAACCCGCAGGATCTGCTCCTTCAGCCACCGCAGGCCGGCCGAGTGCTCCTGCTTGCGGTGCCCGATCAGGCTGACCTGGATCGGAGGCACGTCGAACGGAAACTCGGCCACCTGCAGGCCGTAGCCCGGCGCGAAGTGCCGGGCCAGCTGCCGGGGGATGGTGCCCAGCAGGTCGGTGCTGGCGACCAGGGCCGGGATGGCCAGGTAGTGCGGCACCTGCAACTGCACGTTGCGCCGCACCTTGGCCGAGCCCAGCACGATCTCCAGCGGGCTGCCGCGCCCCGCGCGGGGCAGGATCGAGACGTGCCGCGCCGCCAGGTAGGCCGCCTGGTCCATGCCGCCGGCGAACGCCGGGTGCCCGGCGCGGCCGATGACGGCCAGGGACTCCTCGGCGATCGGCTGGTAGAGCAGATCGCGGTCGTCGAAATGCAGGTAGTCGATGGCCAGGTCCAGCTCGCCGCTGGCCAGGCGCTGGAGCAGCAGGGCGCCATCGTCGGGCAGCACCTGCAGCGCCACGTGCGGCGCCAGTTGCCGCAGCTGGGCCATCAGGGCGGGCAGCAGGCGCAGTTGCGCGTCGTCGTTCATCGACAGCCGGAAGATGCGCTCGGAGCCCGTATCGAACGGCTCCTGCGCGCCGTCGATGCCGAACTGCAGCGTGTGCAGGGCCTGCCGCACGCGCTTGTGCAGCGCCAGCGCCTCGGGCGTGGGGTCGAGCCCCTTGGCCGTGCGGTGGAACAGCGGCTGCCCCAGCTGCTCGCGCAGGCGGCCCAGCGCGTTGCTCACGGCCGGCTGGCTCTTGTGCAGCCGCTCGGCCGCGCGCGACAGGTTGCGCTCCTGCATCAGCGTGTCGAACACGCGCAGCAGGTTCAGGTCGATGTGCTGCAAATTCTGTTTCATAAATAAAGCTCATCACGAATATCCATTGGCCTGAGGATGATGGCATTCATAGACTGCCAGGCCAATAGCGCTACCCATAACCACAACCCAAGGAGACATGATGGACATGCAGGTTCAACCGCAGGACGCGCCGTGCGGCGCGCTCATCCGGGGCGTCGATCTGAGCCGCCCGCTCACCGGCGCGCAGGTCGCCGGGATTCGCCGGCACTGGCTCAAGCACCAGGTCGTCGCCTTCGTCGACCAGGACCTGTCCGTCGAGGACATCGAGCGCTTCGCCCTCACCGTCGGCCCCTTCGGCTCCGACCCCTTCTTCGAGGCCATCCCCGGCCACCCCCACGTCGCCCAGGTGCGCCGCGAGGCGGACGAGAAGACGCCCATCTTCGCCGAGGTCTGGCACTCCGACTGGAGCTTCATGGCGCAGCCGCCGGCCGCCACGGTGCTGTACGGCAACGTCATCCCGCCCGTGGGCGGCGACACGCGGTTCACCGACTTGTATGCGGCCTGGGAGACCCTGCCCGCCGGCCTGAAGACCCAGGTGGAGGGCCGGCGCGCCATCCATTCCGCCGGCCGCGCCTACGCGCGCGACGGTGCCTACGGCGAGAAGGACAAGGGCCGCTCGATGAAGATCCGCTACTCGGACGACGCGCTGCACGCGCAGTACGCGCACCCCATCGGCCGCGTGCACCCCGAGACCGGGCGCACGGCCCTGTTCGTCAGCATGGGCTACACCGTCGGCATCGAGGGCATGAGCACCGAGGAGGCCACGCCCATCCTGCACGCGCTGTTCGCGCACCAGAACCGCAAGGAGTTCGAGTACAGCCACCGCTGGTCGCAGGGCACGCTGCTGATGTGGGACAACCGCTGCGTCAACCACGCCGCCAGCGGCGGCTACGACGGCCACGCCCGGCTGCTGCACCGCATCACGGTGGCGGACCGCACCTTCCAGTAACGCACAGGAGGACTCCCGCATGACCGAATGGATGAACGACGCGCGCCGCGCCGGCCTGCGCGCGATCTGCGACACCGTGGTGCCCGCCATCGCGCGCGCCGACGACCCCACGGGCTTCTGGGCGCGCAAGGCGACCGACGTGGGCACCGACCAGGCCATCGCCGCCGCGCTGGCCGCCATGCCCGCCGCCTCGCGCGACGGCCTGCTGGGCCTGGTGGACGGCCTGGTGGCGCAGGGCATCGTGGGCGCCTCGCAGCTGTCGCGCGAGCAGATCCTGTCGCGCACGGCGCTGCTGGGGCCCGAGGCGGCCTTCGGCATCGGCTCGCTGGGCGGCCTGGTGCGCCTGATGGCCTACGGCCTGCCCGACGCCACGGGGCAGAACCCGTTCTGGCGCCAGTTCGGCTACCCCGGCCCGGTGCGCGCGCCGTCGCAGGCGCCCAAGCCGATCCGGCCGCTGGTGCCCCAGGACGGGCAGACCCTGAACGCCGACGTGGTGGTGGTCGGCTCGGGCTCGGGCGGCGGCGTGATCGCCGGCAAGCTGGCGGCGGCCGGGCGCAAGGTGGTGGTGCTGGAGGCGGGCGGCTACTTCGACGAAGCCGACTTCAACCAGCTCGAACTCTGGGCCTACCAGAACATGTACTGGCGCGGCGGCCCCACGCCGGCGGCCGACCTCAACATCTCGCTGATGGCGGGCACCACGCTGGGCGGCGGCAGCACCGTCAACTGGAGCAACTGCCTGCGCACGCGCGACTGGGTGCGCGACGAATGGGCGCGCGAGCACGGCCTGGAGGGCGTGGACGGCCCGGAGTTCGACCGCCACCTCGACGCCGTCAGCGCGCGCATCGGCGTCAACGATCAGTGCTCCGACTTCAACGGCCCCAACCAGCGCATCATGGACGGCGCCGGGCGGCTCGGCTGGTCGTCCGGGCGCCTGTCGCGCAACGCCGACCGCGCCACGTACGACACGGACTGCGCCGGCTACATGGGCTTCGGCGACCCCTCGGGCTCCAAGCTCGGCACCATGAAGACTTACCTTCAGGACGCCTTCGACGCCGGCGCCGACATCCTGGTGCGCTGCCGCGCCGACAAGGTGCTGGTCGAAGGCGGCCGCGCGGCCGGCGTGGAAGCCACCTACCGCGACCCGGTCACGGGCGCCACGGCGAAGATCACCGTGCGCGCGCCGCAGGTGGTGGTGGCCGGCGGCTCGCTCGAATCGCCGGCACTGCTGCTGCGCTCCGGCATCGGCGGCCCGGCGGTGGGCCAGTACCTGCGGCTGCACCCCTGCACGGCCGTCACCGCGCTGTACACCGAAGACCAGCGCGCCTGGTGGGGCGCGCCGATGACGGCCGCGATCGACGAGTTCGAGCACCCCGAGCACGGCTATGGCTTCCTCATCGAGGCGCCGCACTACTCCATCGGCACCTCGGCAGCGCTGCTGCCCTTCACCACGGCTGCGGCGCACAAGGAGACCATGAGCCAGATGGCCAACGGCGCCAGCACCATCGGCCTGACGCGCGACCACGGCCACGGCCGCATCACCCTCGACGCCAGCGGCGAGGCGGTGCCGACCTACGCGGTCACCGACCCGATCGACATCGCCAACCTGCACAAGGGTGTGGAAGCGCAGGTGCGCATGCACCATGCGGCCGGCGCGCTCCAGATCATCGGGCTGGCCGCCGGCGCGCCCGCCTGGCGCTGGGGCGACGACCTGGACGCCTACATCGCGCGCCTGAAGAACATCCCGCTGCGCTTCGGCGGCTTCAGCCTGTTCAGCGCGCACCAGATGGGCACCTGCCGCATGGGCAGGGATCCGGCCACCAGCGTGGCCAACCCGCAGGGCGAGCTGCACGACACGCCCGGCGTGTGGATCGGCGATGCCAGCGCCTTCCCCACCTCAAGCGGCACCAACCCCATGCTTTCGGTCATGGCGCTGGCCCACCGCACGGCCGAGGCGGTGATTGCCGCCGCCGGCCGCTGATCTTTCTCCCCTCTCCCCTCGCGGGAGAGGGGCCGGGGGAGAGGGGGCGCATGCAACCAGTGCGGCGCTCGTTGCACGCGCTGCCGCCCCCTCTCCCCAGCCCTCTCCCACGAGGGGAGAGGGAGTCATACCCTGGAGACACACAGCATGAACACACCCAACGCCATTCCGGCACACGACAGGTTCTACATCGGCGGCCAGTGGGTCGCGCCCGCGCCAGGCCATGCGCTGCACGACGTCGTCAGCGCATCGACCGAGGAAGTCATCGCCCGCGTGCCCCTGGGCGGCGCGGCCGACGTGGACCGCGCGGTGCAGGCCGCGCGCGCCGGCTTCGAGGCCTGGTCACAGTCCGACCTGAACACCCGCGCCGAGGCGCTGTCCGCCATCCACGCCGCGCTGGCCGCGCGCGGCGACGAGATCGCGGCGCTGATCTCGCGCGAGATGGGCATGCCCGTGGCGACCTCGCGGCTGATCCAGGCCGGGCTGCCGGCCTGGTCCTTCGCCACCATGGCCCGGCTGGTGCACGAGTTCACCTGGCAGGAGGAAGTGGGCAACTCGCTGATCGTGCGCGAGCCGATCGGCGTGGTCGGCGCCATCACGCCGTGGAACTACCCGCTGCACCAGATCGCCGCCAAGGTGGCGCCGGCCATCGCGGCGGGCTGCGCCATCGTGCTCAAGCCGAGCGAGGTGGCGCCGCTGTCGGCCTTCGTGCTGGCCGAGATCATCGATTCGGTCGGCCTGCCGCCGGGCGTGTTCAACCTCGTCACCGGCACCGGGCCGGTGGTGGGCGAGGCGCTGGCCACGCACCCCGGCGTGGACATGGTCTCGCTGACGGGCTCGACGCGCGCCGGCCGGCGCGTGGGCGAGCTGGCCGCGCAGACCATCAAGCGCGTGTCGCTGGAGCTGGGCGGCAAGTCGGCCAACATCATCCTCGACGACGTGGCCGGCGCCGACTTGCAGGCCGCCGTGGTCGATGGCATCCAGAAGTGCTTCCTCAACTCCGGCCAGACCTGCACCGCCTTCACGCGCCTCCTGGTGCCGCGCGCGCGGCTGGCCGAGGTGGAGGCCATCGCCGGCTTCGCGGCCCAGGCCGCCAAGCTGGGCGACCCCTTCAGCCCCGACACGGCGCTCGGCCCGATGGTGACCCAGGCGCACCGCGAAACCGTGCGGCGCTACATCCGCAAGGGCATCGAGGAGGGCGCCCGGCTGGTCTGCGGCGGGCCGGAGCCGGTCGAGGGCCTCGCCAAGGGCTGGTTCGTCAAGCCGACGGTGTTCTCCGACGTGAAGCCGGGCATGACCATCGAGCAGGAGGAGATCTTCGGCCCGGTGCTGTCGATCATTCCCTACGACAGCGAGGACGAGGCGGTGCGCATCGCCAACGGCACGCCCTACGGCTTGTCGGGCGGCGTGTGGAGCGGCGATGCCGCGCGCGCCGAGCGGGTGGCGCGCCGCCTGCGCACCGGCATGGTGGACATCAACGGCGGCGTCTTCAACCCGATGCAGGCCTTCGGCGGCTACAAGCAGTCGGGCAACGGGCGCGAGCTGGGCGCGCACGGGCTGGCCGAGTTCACCGAGATCAAGTCGATGCAGCGCTGAATCTGATTCGACACTATCCTGGGGCACACCCGCCGATGTGCCTGCTTCTTTTCCCGAGACCCTTGCCATGAGCACCCCACCCGCGCCGCCCGCCGGCGGCGAGACCTTCGACTTCCTCGTCATCGGCGCCGGCATCTCCGGCATCGGTGCTGCCCGCTATCTGCGCCGGCACTTTCCCGACGACCGCTTCGCCGTGCTGGACGCCATGGACGGCTACGGCGGCACCTGGTGGACGCACCGCTACCCCGGCGCCCGCTCCGACAGCGACCTCTACACCTACGGCTACGGCTTCAAGCCCTGGCGCGGCCGCTCCATCGCCACCGCCGACGAGATCCGCGCCTACCTGGGCGAGGTGATCGACGAGAACGACCTGGCGCCGCGCATCCACTGCGGCCACCAGGTCACCGCCGCCGACTGGTCCTCGCGGGACCGGCTCTGGACGCTGCAAGTCCGGCGCACGGGCTCCGGCGAGACGCTGGCGCTCTCCACCCGCTTCCTGTGGATGTGCTCGGGCTACTACGACCATGCCCAGGGCTACACGCCGCAGTGGCCGGGCCTGCACGACTTCAAGGGCCGGGTGGTGCACCCGCAGCACTGGCCGCAGGACCTGGACTGCGCCGGTAAGCGCGTGGTGGTCATCGGCTCGGGCGCGACGGCGGCCACGCTGATTCCGGCGCTGGCCGACTCGGTGGCCCACGTCACCATGCTGCAACGCTCGCCCACGTTCTTCTCGGCCCAGCCCTGGTCGCACGAGCTGGAGGCGCCGCTGCGCGCGCTCGACCTGCCCGACGAGTGGCTGCACGAGATCCTCAAGCGCGCCCACCTGGCCCGCAACGCCGAGGTGGTGCGCACCTCCTTCGAGCACCCGGAAGCACTGCGCGCCTACCTGATCGACCAGATCCGCGGCCACCTGCCCGAGGACTTCGACGTGGACCGGCACTTCAACCCCCGCTACCGTCCCTGGCAGCAGCGCGTGGCCGTGGTGCCGGACGGCGACCTGTTCGCCGCCATCCGCGGCGGCAAGGCCTCCGTCGTCACCGACGCCATCGCGCGCTTCGACGCCACCGGCATCCGGCTGGCGAGCGGCGAACACCTGGATGCGGACATCATCGTCACCGCCACCGGCTTCAACCTGAAGCTGTTCGGCGGCGTGCCCTTCAGCCTGGACGGCGCGCCGGTGGACTTCTCGCAGCGCGTGACCTGGCGCGGCGTGATGATCGAGGGCGTGCCCAACATGGCCTATATGCAGGGCTACTTCCGCTCCAGCTGGACGCTGCGCGTGGACCTGGTCTGCGAGCTGGTCTGCCGCATCGTGGCGCACATGCGCAGCCAGGGCCGCCAGGTGGTGGTGCCCACGCTGGACGACCCCGGCATGCCGCGCCGCCCCTGGATCGACCCCGACAACTTCAACGCCGGCTACGTGGTGCGCGCCCAGGAGCGCATGTACAAGCAAGGCGACCGCCACCCCTGGCGGCACGACCTGGAATACCACGAGGAACGCGCGATACTGGGCACCGTGCAGCCCGGCGAAAGCGCCCTGTCCTACCAGTGAATTCCCTTTCAAAACCCAACGGAGACTCCCCCATGCCCCTCGACCCCCACATCGCCGGCGCCCTCCAGATGATGGCCGCCTCGGGCGCCAAGCCCATCCACGAAGTCTCGCCCGCCGAAGCACGCGCCGGCTTCCTGGCCCTCACCGCCGGCACGCGCACCCCTGAGCAGACCACCCCCGTCGCCAGCGTGCAGGACAGCACCGTGCCCGGCGCCGCCGGCCCGCTGAAGGCGCGCATCTACCGGCCCGAAGGCGCCGGCCCCTTCCCCACCGTGGCCTTCTTCCACGGCGGCGGCTACGTCATCGGCGACCTCGACACGCACGACAACACCTGCCGCGACATCTGCCGCGGCGCAAAGGCCGTGGTGGTGTCGGTGGACTACCGCCTGGCGCCCGAGCACCCCTTCCCCGCCGGCATCGACGACGCCGTGGCCGCCGCCAAGTGGGTGGCGGCCCACGCGCGCGAGCTGGGCGGCAACGACACCGTGGCCGTGGCGGGCGACAGCGCCGGCGGCAACTTCTCGGCCGTGGTGGCGCAGCAGCTGCGCGATGCCGGCATCCGGCTGGCGGCGCAGTTCCTCATCTACCCGGCCGTGGACCATGCCACCGCCAGCTACCCCAGCGTGGAGCAGAACGGCAAGGGCTACTTCCTCGAAACCGAGACCATGGCCTGGTTCTACAACCACTACGCCGCCGGCTACCCCGACCCCATGGACGCGCGCCTCGCCCCCCTGCGGGCCGCCAGCCTGGCCAACCTGCCGCCGGCCGTGGTGGCGACGGCCGAGTTCGACCCGCTGCGCGACGGCGGCATCGCCTACGTCGAGGCGCTGAAGGCCGCCGGCAACCAGGCCGAGCACATCCCGGGGCCCGGCATGATCCACGGCTTCTACGACATGGGCCGCTGGTCGCCCGGCGCGCAGGCCATCGTGCAGCAGGGCATCCAGCGCTTCGGCGAGGTGCTGCGCGGCGCCTGACGGCGCACCGGTTCAATCAAAAATCATAGCTGCCCGCGCTTGCTGGACGGGCGCTGAAGGCCGATTTGGCTTGAAACTCAGCCGTCCTGCCGCTCGTGCAGGCGCTGGAAGAACATGGGGTAGATCCGCTCGACCGTGGGGCCGTCGAAGTCCCAGGTCTTGCACTTGCCCAGGAAGGCGGGCGGCCGCTTCGGCGGCGGGCCGCCCACGCCCCTGGCCATGGTCTGGAAGGCGGCGGTGGCCATGTTGAAGAGCAGTTCGCGCAGGTGCGCGCAGCCCTGCACGCCGCCCAGGTGCTCGTCGATGGACCGGCGCCAGCCGCGCGCCAGGCTGCAACCCACCATGCGCTGCATGGGCGCGGCCGCCTCCGGGCAGGGGCCGTGCGGCACGTGCTCCATCGCCACCTCGATGGCCCGCACCACGGCGCGGTCGTCCACCGTCAGGCGGATCAGCATGCCGTGGATGGGCTGGCCCGGCGCCCAGCCGCGGTCGCCCGGCACGTCGAATTGATAGGTTTTGGTGTCGCGCATCTCGGCTTCGACGTCCCACAGGCCGTCGTCGCGCCGGTAGCCGCGGTAGACGACGTCGCGGTTGTGCAAGTGGGTGCGGGCGGCGGGAGGAGAAAGCGGCACGGCGGTGAATCCTGCGGAATCGTGGGGTGGAGAACAGCGCCGATTTTCGCGGTTGGGCGGCCATCGTGCTGGCGGCGCGCGCTACGATGCATCCACGCCCTCCTGCCACCGCACGCCATGTCCTCACCCGCAGCCCCTCTTCATCCCGGCACCCTCGCCGACGTGCGCGGCATCGAGGTCGGCCACTTCACCGACCCGCGCCGGCCCACCGGCTGCTCCGTGGTGCTGGCGCGCGCCGGTGCGGCCGGCGGCGTGGACGTGCGCGGCGCCGCGCCCGGCACGCGCGAGACCGACCTGCTCGATCCCGCCAACCTGGTGAACGTGGTGCACGCCGTGCTGCTCAGCGGCGGCAGCGCCTGGGGGCTGGACGCCGCCGGCGGCGTGATGCGCTGGCTGGAGCAGCAAGGCATCGGCCTGCCGGTGGGCGCCGCGCCGGGCCAGCGGGTGCCCATCGTGCCGGCGGCGGTGCTGTTCGACCTGCACGTGGGCGACGCGCGCATCCGCCCCGATGCCGAGGCCGGCTACGCCGCCTGCGCGGCCGCGTCGCGCCAGCCGCCGGCGCAGGGCAATGTCGGCGCCGGCGCGGGCGCCACCGTGGGCAAGCTGTTCGGCATGGCGCATGCGATGAAGGGCGGCATCGGCAGCGCCAGCGTGCGCGTGGGCGAAGTCACGGTGGGCGCGCTGATCGCCGTCAACGCGCTCGGCGACGTGGTGGACCCGAACACCGGCGCGCCCATCGCCGGCGCGCGCACCGAAGGCGGCACGGCCCTGCGCGGTAGCGTGCGCGCCGCGCTGGCGGGCGAGGCGCCGCAGTCGATCCTGGCCGGCAGCAACACCACCATCGGCGTGGTCGCCACCGACGCGCCGCTCACCAAGGCACGCGCGCAGCGCCTGGCCGGCGCAGGGCACGACGGGCTGGCGCGCGCCATCCGCCCGGTGCACACCATGAGCGATGGCGACACGCTGTTCGCCCTCGCCACCGGCCAGGCCCCGGCGCTGGACTTCAACGTGCTGTGCGTGATGGCCGCCGAGGCGGCGCAGCGCGCCTGCGTCAACGCCGTGCGCGCGGCCAGCGGGCTGCGCGTCGGCGATGCCTGGTGGCCGTCGGCAGCCGACCTGGGCTGATGCGCACCGCGGCCACGGTTACCTGATGCTACCAATTTGGAAGCTGCCGGCGCCCGCCCCGCCTGCGCTGGATGGCAAAATGGCTCTGAAAACCAACCCGCACCGCACATGGGCCGCCGCATCAAGCTGTTCGTTCTCTCCGTCCGCGACCTGATCGCCTCGGCCGGCCCGGTGGCATTCATCGCGCTCGGGCTGCTGGTGGCGGCCTACTGGTGGCTGGACCCGCAGCCGCCCACGACGGTGCGCATGGCCACCGGCCCGGAGGGCAGCGCCTACGCCGGCTTCGGCCGCCGCTACGCCGCCGCGCTGGCGCGCGAAGGCATCGCGGTGGAGCTGGTCCCCACCGAAGGCTCGGTCGCCAACCTGAAGCTGCTGCGCGAGGGCGCCGCCGACGTGGCCTTCGTGCGCGGCGGCAGCGGCGCGGCACCGGCTGCGCTGGCGGCATCGGCGGCTTCGGCGGCGGCTGCCGCCGAAGCGCCGGGCGACGACGAATCCAATCTGCTGTCGCTCGGCGCGCTGTTCTACGAGCCGCTGTGGATCTTCTACCGCCCCGACGCGCTGGCCGCCGCGCCCGGCGCCGCCGACCCGCAGGCGCTGTCGCAGCTCAGCCACCTGCGCATCAACGTGGACCAGCCCGGCAGCGGCGTGCCGGAGCTGATGCAGCGCTTCCTGCGCGCCAACGGCCTGAAGCCGGACGACATGACGCTCAGCCACCTGCCGCCCACCGCCGCCGCCGAGGCCCTGTCCGCCGGCCTGCTGGACGCGGTGGCGCTGACCAGCGCCCCGCAGTCCGCCGTGGTGCGCCAGCTGCTGCGCGCGCCGGGCGTGAAGCCGCTGGAGCTGGCGCAGGCGGATGCGTACACGCGGCGCTTTCCGTTCCTTCGCACCGTCACGCTGCCGCGCGGCGTGGCCGACCTGGCGGCCGACGTGCCGCCGCGCGACGTGACCCTGCTGGCCGCCACCACCTCGCTGCTGTCGCGCGAGGACACGCACCCGGCGCTGCGGCAGTTGTTCGCGCAGGCGGCGCAGGGCATCCACGGCCGCGCCGGCTGGCTGAACGGCCTGCGCGAGTTCCCCAACACGCGCACCAGCGAGCTGCCCGTCAGCGCCGAGGGCGAGCGGGCCATCAACGGCACGCCGCCGTTCTGGCAGCGCTACCTGCCGTTCTGGGCCAGCAACCTGCTGGACCGCATGTGGCTGGTGATCGGCGGCCTGATCGTGCTGCTGCTGCCGCTGTCGCGCGTGGTGCCGCCGCTGTACACCTTCCGCGTGCGGCGGCGCGTGTTCCGCTGGTACGCACGGCTGCGCCAGATCGAGGCGCGCATGGAAGACGGCCGCGGCGACCGCGCGGACATGCTGAACGAGCTGGACGAACTCGACCGCGTGACCCACCAGATCGCCGTGCCGCTGGCGCACGCCGACGAGCTGTACGCGCTGCGCAACAACATCGAGAAGGTGCGCAGGCGGCTGCTGGCCAAGCGCGTGGATTCCGAATGAAAACAGGCTCCAGCGCCCGCCGGACAAGCGCTGGCAGCTATTTTTTCAGTAGCTCAGAAACATCGCCTGCACCTCGCCGGCGTCCTGCGTGCGCGTGAGCGCCAGCGCCGCCAGCAGCCGCGCGCGGGGCGCGTTCTGGTCGTCCGCCGCCACGCTGCCGCAGCCATCGTCGTCGAACGTGGCGTTGCGGATCACCGGCCCCGCGCCCACGCGCGAGGCGCGCACCAGCAGCACGCCGCGCGCGCGCAGCCCGATGAACGCATCACGCAGGTAAGCCGGCACGGTGCCGCCGCCGAAACCCGCGTGCACGATGGCACGGGCGCCAGCGGCGACCCAGGCGTCGTACGGCTCGCGCCGCAGGTTGCCGTGGCTGGCGACCAGGCCCACCAGCGGCAGCGCGTCGATGCGGCCGATGTCGAACGCGCTGTCGGCCGTGTGCGGCCGCGCCAGCGCGCGCCACCAGCGCGGCGCGCCCTCCACCACCCCCCCCAGCGCGCCGTGCGGCGAGGCGAAGGCGTCCAGCCGCAGGGTGTGCACCTTGGCGACGTCGCGCGCGCTGTGGATCTCCTCGTTCATCACCACCAGCACGCCGCGCCCGGCCGACGAGGGGTGCGCCGCCACCGCCACCGCGTGCAGCAGGTTGACCGGCCCGTCGGCCGCCAGCGCGGTGGCCGGGCGCATGGCGCCGGTCAGCACCACCGGCTTGCGGCTGGGCACGGTGAGGTGCAGGAAGTAGGCCGACTCCTCCAGCGTGTCGGTGCCGTGGGTGACGACCACGCCGTCCACGTCGTCGCGCGCGCACAGCGCGGCCACGCGGCGGGCCAGTTGCAGCAGGTGCGAATCGGTGAAGTCGGCCGAGTCGATCTGCATCAATTGCTCGGCGTGCAGGTCGGCCAGCCGCGCCAGGCCGGGCACGGCGGCGATCAGCTCGCCCACCGGCGCCACGGCGGCGCGGTAGGCCGCGCCCTCGCCCGTGCCCGCGCCGGCGATGGTGCCGCCAGTGGCAAGCAGGGCGATGCGGGGGCGCGGGGAATCGGCGGCGGTCATCATGCGCGCTATTGTGCCGGCCGCTACACTGGCCGCACCGATCGACTTTGGGGAGCAACGACATGAAGCACAAGACCGTTCTGCTGGCCGCCGTGCTGGCGCTGGCCGGCTCGGCCCACGCCGCGCTGAGCGCGCACAACACCGACGCGGTGCGGCCGAACTCGCCCTTCAAGGAAGCCGGCATGCCCGACGCGGGCACCTTCAATCCCGCCGGGCCCGACGCCGCGCCGTCCGCCGTGGCGGCACCGGTGGCGGCGCCAGCCGCCAGACCCCCCCACCCGCCAGCCAGCGTGGCCCGCCAGCGCCCGCCCAGGCCCTACGCGCTGGCGGCCTCGCCCACGCTGCCGTGCGCGCCGGCCTACTGCCCGAGCGCGGTTCGGGTCCGCGCGGACCGCAACTGAAGCCATGCGCCTCGCCCACCTGGCCGCGGCCGCCGTCCTGGCGCTGCCCCTGTCCGCCTGGCCCGCGCTGAAGCCGGGCGATGCCGCGCCGCCGTTCCGCACGCCAGCCGCCGTGGGCGGCCAGGTCTTCGAGTTCGACCTGGCCGAGGCGCTGAAGAAGGGGCCGGTGGTGCTGTACTTCTTCCCCAAGGCGTTCACCAAGGGCTGCACCATCGAGGCCAACGCCTTCGCCGAGGCCACGCCCCGCTTCGCGGCGCTGGGCGCGGCGGTGGTGGGCCTGTCGCACGACGGCATCGACACGCTGCGGAAATTCTCGGTCGAGGAATGCCGCGACAAGTTCGCCGTCGCCTCCGACCCCAAGGCGCGCACCATCCAGGCCTACGACGCCGCGTCGCTGCTGCCCGGCATGGCCAGCCGCATCTCCTACGTGATCGGGCAGGACGGGCGCATCGCCTTCGCGCACGAGGGCAGCAACCCGCTGCAGCACGTGGAGGAAACGCTCAAGGCCGTGCAGCGGCTGGGGTCCGCGCGCCGCTGAAGCCGGTGCGCCGAGCCGGTCAGGGCGCCAGGTCGAACACCAGCACTTCCGCGTCCTCGCCGTTCGACAGGCGCAGCAGCGGCTCGCCGGCGATCAGCGCGGCGTCGCCGCCTTCCAGGCGCTGGCCGTTGACCTCCAGCACGCCGCGCACCAGGTGCACGCAACCCTTGCGAGATGGGTCCAGCGCCAGCTCGGCCGCCTCGGCGCCGTCGAACAGGCCGGCGTACAGCCGCGCGTCGGCGTTCAGGCTCACCGCGCCGCCCTCGCCCGCCGGCGCGGCCACCAGGGCCAGCCGGCCGCGCCTGTCGGCCGCGTCGATCTTCTTCTGCTCGTAGCCTGGCGCGATGCCCCGCGCGGCAGGCTCGATCCAGATCTGCAAGAAATGCGTCGCCTGGTCGGCCCGGTGGTTGAACTCGCTGTGCATCACGCCGCGCCCGGCGCTCATCCGCTGCACCTCGCCGGGCGGAATCGCCTTGACGTTGCCCATGCTGTCCTTGTGCGCCAGCTCGCCGGAGAGCACGTAGCTGATGATTTCCATGTCGCGGTGGCCGTGCGTGCCGAAGCCGGCGCCGGGCGCCACCCGATCCTCGTTGATCACGCGCAGGTTGCCCCAGCCCATGAAGCGCGGGTCGTGGTAGTCCGCGAACGAGAAGCTGTGGAACGACTTCAGCCAGCCATGGTCGGCATAGCCGCGGTCCCGGGACTTGCGGATGTGCAGCATCGTTGAATTCCTTGGAACGTGTGCGTGCGCCCGAATGCGCCGCGCAGCCAGTACTTTAGGCACGCGGCGGCCGGCTTCGACGGCGATGGCCTGAAGACATCGTTCAGATCGCCTGAACGACAATCCACCCATGCCCACCGCCCGCGAAGCCCTCACGCCCGACGCCCTGGCCATGCTGCAAGCGGTGGCCGACAGCGGCAGCTTCGCCGCCGCCGCGCGCGCCCTGGGCGTGGTGCCCAGCGCGCTGACCTACCGCGTGCGCCAGATCGAGGACGCGCTGGACGTGCTGCTGTTCGACCGCAGCGCGCGCCAGGCGCGCGTCACCGAGGCCGGCGCCGAGCTGCTGCGCGAGGCCCCGCGCCTGCTGGGCGAGATCGACGCCGTCGCCAACCGCGTGCGGCGCGTGGCCACCGGCTGGGAAGCGCAGCTGACCATCGCGCTGGACAGCGCCGTCGCCATCGAGCCGGTGCTGGAGCTGGCCGCCGGCTTCTACGCCCCGGCGCCGCCCACGCGCCTGAAGCTGCTGGACGAATCGCTGCTGGGCACCGTGCGCGCGGTGACCGAAGGCCATGCCGACCTGGCCATCGGCGCCATCGTCGACGCCACGCAGTCGTTCGCCGCGCCGGGCGTGCACAGCCGGCCGCTGGGCGAGCTGCGCTTCATCTACTGCGTGGCGCCGCGGCACCCGCTGGCCAAGACGCGCGGGCCGCTCACCGACGAGCTGCTGCGCCACCACCGCGCCGTGGCCACCGCCGACTCCTCGCGCGGCGGCCAGGGCATGACGATGAACCTGCTGGGCGGCCAGGACGTGCTCACCGTGCCCACCCTGCGCGCCAAGCTGCAGGCGCAGCTGCATGGCCTGGGCGGCGGCTTCCTGCCGGAGCCGATGGCGCGTCCCTACGTCGAGGCCGGCCGCCTGATCGTGCGGCCGACCGCGCGGCCCTCGCCCACCGGCCAGATGCACTGCGCCTGGCGCGTGCCGGCGCACGGCCGGCCCGGCAAGGCGCTGCAATGGTGGCTGGAGCGCATCGACCAGCCGGCCACGCGCCGCGCGCTGCTGGACGGCCATCGCGCGGACGGCAGCGTGTAGAGTGCGCGCATGACCTCCGCCCGCCCCGCCGCCCGCCCCGCCGCCCGCCGCACCGTCCAACACATCGCCGTCGTCGGCGCCGGCATCGCGGGGCTGGCCTGCGCGCGCACGCTGCGCCAGGCCGGCCGCCAGGTGAGCGTGTTCGAGGCCGGCGCGCAGGTGGGCGGCCGCATGGCGGTGGCGGCCTCGCCCTTCGGCGGCTTCGACGCCGGCGCGCAGTACTTCACCGTGCGCGATGCCCGCTTCGAGCGCGCGCTGCAAACCACTGCCCCCGGCCTGGCGCGGCGCTGGAGCGCCAACGCCGTGCGCGTGCTGGACGAGCACGGCCGCGTGGTCGAAGCCGCCCTGCCGGTGCGCGAGCCGCACTGGGTGGCCACGCCCGACATGAACGCCATCGCCCGCCGCTGGGCCGAGCCGCTGGCCGCCGACCTGCACCTGGGCACGCGCGTGTGCGCCATCGCGCGCGACGCGCTGGCCCCCGGCCGCTGGCAGCTGCACACCCAGGGCGAGACCGACAGCGCCGTGCACGCCGGCTTCGACGCCGTGCTGCTGGCCGTGCCCTCGGGCCAAGCGCGCCTGCTGCTGGGCGGCCTCGCCGCCGCCCGGCCGCCCGAAGGCGGCGAGCACCCCCTCGGGGGGCAGCGGAGCATGCGAAGCAGCGGAGCGTGGGGGTACGCTTCCGCCGCCCGGCCGCCCAAAGGCGGCGAGTGCCCCCTCGGGGGGCAGCGAACCACGCGCGGCGGGGAGCGTGGGGGCCTCCAACCGCTGGCCCAGGCCATCGCCAACGTGCAGGCCGCGCCGTGCTGGACGCTGATGCTGGCCTACCCCCAGGCCGCGCAGCCCGGACTGCACACGCTGGGGCCGCAGTGGAACGCCGCGCGCAGCACGCACCACCGCATCGCCTGGCTGGCGCGCGAATCGTCCAAGCCCGGGCGCGAGCCGATCGAGCGCTGGACGGTGCAGGCCAGCCCCGCCTGGTCGCGCGAGCACGCCGGCGACGACGAGGCGCGCGCCGGCGCCAAGCTGCTGAAGGCGTTCGCCGAGATCACCGGCATCCGCGCCACCCCCGCCTGGTCGCGCGCCGTGCTGTGGCACGAGGCGCAGACCACCGCGCCGCTGGGCCGCTCGTTCTTGTGGGAACCCGCCAGCGGGCTGGGCGCCTGCGGCGACTGGTGCCTGGGCCACCGCGTGGAAGACGCCTTCGTTTCGGGGCTGGAACTGGCGCTGGCCGTGCTCTGACGCTCGTCCAGGGCGCCCAGGCCGCTGCGCATGTACGTTGGACGCTTCGCCCCCTCGCCCACCGGTCCCCTGCACGCCGGCTCGCTGGTCGCCGCGCTGGCCAGCTGGCTGGACGCGCGCGCCCACGGCGGCCGCTGGCTGGTGCGCATCGAGGACATCGACACCCCGCGCTGCGTGCCCGGCGCCGACCAGATCATCCTTCGCCAGTTGCACGCCTGCGGCCTGCTGCCTGATGAGCCGCCCGCCTGGCAATCGCGGCGCGGCGCGCTCTACCGGCAGGCGCTGGACCAGTTGAACGCCAACGGCCGGGCCTACCCCTGCGCCTGCTCGCGCCGGGACGTCGAGGCCGCGCAGGCGGCGCGCGGCGTCACGCGCGCGCGCGGCGCCGAACTGCCCTACCCCGGCACCTGCCGCCCCGAGCGCGGCGGCCTGCGCGGCCGGCCGCCCCGGGCGTGGCGGCTGCGCACCGATGTTCATGAGCCAAATTGGCCTCCAGCGCCCGCCAGTCAAGCGCAATCAGCTATCGATAACGAAGCAAACGTGGTGAACTGGACGGACCGCCGCCTGGGCCTGCAAACGCAGGACGTGGCGCGCGGCGTGGGCGACTTCGTGCTGCTGCGCGCCGACGGCCTGTGGGCCTACCAGCTGGCCGTGGTGGTGGACGATGCCGCGCAGGGCATCACCCACGTCGTGCGCGGCGAAGACCTGGCCGACAACACGCCGCGCCAGATCCTGTTGCAGCGCGCGCTGGGCCTGCCCACGCCGGCCTACCTGCACACGCCCCTGGTGCTGGCCGCCGACGGCCACAAGCTGAGCAAGCAGAACGGCGCGCAGGCACTTGACCTGGCCGACCCGCTGGCCGCCCTGCTCGCCGCCGCCGCGCGCCTGGATCTGCCCGCGCCGGACCAGCCCGGCCCCCTCGGCGACGCGCTGGCGCACTGGGTATCCGCCTGGCGCCGCCGCTGGATCGGGCGCCCTGACCCGTTACACGGCGACACCACAAAGTCCACCGTTCATCGCAAATAATTCTTATTTAAGATATACTGAGGCCTTCATCGTGGGAGACGTCGAAGGCGCCAAGCCGACCGACGTCATTTCGCCAGCCAGCGGTTTTTCCGGATAGCCAGGCGTTTTTTTGCAATCCCTAACCCTTTCGGGCCTTCAGGCCCTGAGGGGTTAGGGATTGCGCTTTTTGCGCTGCCGATGACGCACCAGCAGGCCACGCCCGCGCGCCCTTTGGCGGGTTTCCGATGGAGGCAACGGCATCCCCCACCCCGTCATCCCCGCGCAGGCGGGGATCCAGGGGCTCCGGCGAGAAGCAGCGCTGGATCCCCGCCTGCGCGGGGATGACGAGGTTCTTCGTCACCCGCTGGCTTTATCGGCTTCGCTGGTGAAGGCGTCGGCGTAGAACTCTTCCTCCGGCAAGCCGGCCTGCACGTAGTCGTGGCGCGCCGAATCGACCACGATGGGCGCGCCGCAGGCGTAGACCTGATGGCCGGAGAGGTCGGCAAAATCTTCCAGCGCCGCGCGGTGCACGAAGCCGGTGCGGCCGCGCCAGCCGTCCTCGGGCAGCGCATCGGAAACCACGGGCACGTAGGTCAGGTGCGGCATCTCGGCCAGCCGCTCCTTCACCCAGGCGTCGAGGTACAGGTCCTGCGGACGCCGGCCGCCCCAGTAGAGCACCGCGTCGCGCGTGATGCCCATGAACCGCATGTGCTCGATGATGGCCTTGATCGGCGCGAAGCCCGTGCCCGAGGCCAGCAGCACGATGGGCTTGGGCGAATCGTCGCGCAGGTGGAAGCTGCCGTACGGCCCCTCGATGCGCAGGATCTCCTTCTCCTTCATCGCCGTGAACACGTGCTCGGTGAACTTGCCGCCGGGCATGTGGCGGATGTGCAGATCGACCATTGGCGCGCCGCTTTCCAGCAGCGTGTGCGGCGCGTTGGCCATGCTGTAGCTGCGCCGCGCGCCGTCGCGCAGGATGAACTCGATGTACTGCCCGGCGTGGTACTGGACGACGTCGTTGGCGGGCAGTTGCAGCCTGAGGCGCATCACGTCGTGCGACAGCCGCTCCAGCTGCGCCACGCGCGCCGGCATCTTCTTGATCGGGAAGGCGCCCGCGTGCGTGACCTGGCGCGACTCCAGCACCACGTCGCTGGTGGCCCGGCCGCAGCAGGTCAGGATGTAGCCCTGGGCCTCTTCCTCGGCCGACAGCGCCTTGGACTGGTGCGGCCCCAGCTCCACCGTGCCCGAGAGCTTCTTGCACTTGCACGAGCCGCAGGCGCCGTCCTTGCAGCCGTAGGGCAGGCCGATGCCCTGGCGGATGCCGGCCGACAGCAGCGTCTCGCCCGGCTCGGCCTCGAAGGTGCGCGCGCTCGGCTGCACGGTGATGGTGTAGGTCATGGGATGGTTATGCTGTGCGCCGCCGCTTCGGCGCGGGAAAGGCCGATTTTGCCCTCTAACCAGACTCCACTCGGCGCGCTGCCAGCGCGCTTTCGGTGCACGCGCGTGCTGATCATCGGCCACGGCGACGTCGGCCAGCGCGTGGCGCGCCTGCTGCCCGCCCGCGTGCGCGTGCTGGCGCTCACGCGCGAGGCGGCGCGCCTGCCGGCGCTGCGCGCGCAGGGCGTGCTGCCGCTGCTGGGCGACCTGGACGACACGGCCAGCCTGCGGCGGCTGGCGGGCCTGGCCACCCACGTGCTGCACCTGGCGCCGCCGCCGGCCGAGGGCGCGGGCGACCCGCGCACCGCCGCGCTGCTGCGCGCGCTGGCGCGGCGCGGCGTGCCGCAGGCGCTGGTCTATGGCTCCACCAGCGGCGTCTACGGCGACTGCGGCGGCGCGCTGATCGACGAGACTCGGCGCCTCAGCCCCGGCACGGCGCGCGCGCGCCGCCGCGTGGCGGCCGAGCAGGCAGTGCGCGCCTTCGGCCGCGCGGCCGGCGTGCGCGCGAGCATCCTGCGCATCCCCGGCATCTACGCCCCCGACCGCGAAGGCGGCACGCCGCGCGCGCGCCTGCTGCGCGGCACGCCGGTGCTGGCGCCGGAGGACGACGTGTTCACCAACCACATCCACGCCGACGATCTGGCGCGCGCCTGCATCGCCGCGCTGTGGCGCGGCAAGCCGCAGCGCGTGGTGCACGCCAACGACGACAGCGCGCTGAGGATGGGCGAGTACTTCGACCTGGCGGCCGATCTCTACGGCCTGCCGAAGCCGCCGCGCATCTCGCGCGCCGGCGCGCAGGCGCAGCTGCCGCCCGCGCTGCTGTCCTTCATGAGCGAGTCCCGCCGCATGGACAACCGGCGCCTGAAGCGCGAGCTGCGCCTGCGCCTGCGGCATGCCACGCCGGCCATTGGCTTGCTATATTCATAAGAGCTATTCGCGCCCTCCGGGTGGCCGATAGAGGCATTTTCTGCCCTGATCTCGGGCAGGGCAGAACCCCGGGCCTGTCACGCCGGCCGCGCCGCCTTTAGGCTTGTGCCATGGCCGCGCGCTACGTGGTCTGCATCCTGCCCCCTCTCGACGGAGCAGTTCAGCCCAGGCTACCGGCGACGAGGTTCCGCCACCGGCGCGCTGGCGGGCCTGGGCGCGCCGATCCGATCGTTACGCAGGCACGGGAATGGATGCGCACCGGGTGGAAGAGGCCGGGAACGCCCCCGCGAGGGGCTCGCTCGGCGGCGCCGCCGCGAATCAGGTCTCCGCGCCGCCCTTCAGCCAGCGTACCCCTTTGACCCAGGCAGCGGCCGCACCGGTCATGAAGTCACGCAGGACGACGGCCTGCCGCGGCAACGCCTTCAAGGGGGTGGCAATGAGGTTCCACGAGACGACCGCGTCCTTGATGGGCGCGGCAGTGACTCGCCCCGCATCGAGCACCGCGGCAATGCTCGAATAGGACGTCACCCCGTGGATGCTGCCGGAGCCGACCAGGGCGCGGATGGCGAGATGAGAGTTGGTCTCGAACCCGACCTGGGGCGCGAAGCCGCCGCGGCCGAGTACCTTCTCCAGCGTGAGGCGAATGATGTTCGGGCGGCTTGCCGTGCAGAGCACGTGCTGCGCCACGGTGCGGGCGCTCACGGGGCGGCCCATTCGCAGTTCGCCGCGAGGGTGCGACACCAGAACCAGCGGCTCGCGCAGCAAGGGCTGCATCCGGGCGCCGGGCGAGTGGTCCAGGTCGGACACGATGGCCAGGTCCAGCGCGCCTACCCGCACCTGCTCGCGCAACTCGAGCGTGGTGCCTTCGATCAGCAGCATGGAGACGGCGGGATACCGGTTGCGGAACTCGGTCAGGGCCGGGGCGACGTAGCTCTCCACGAGGCTCCTGGGCACACCAAATCGCACGTGGCCGGATATTTCCTTGGAGCGGTCAGACAGGTCGGTTCTGAGCGCGTCGAAATCGCGCACCACGGACGCGGCGCGGTGCAGCATCTGTTCGCCCAGCGCGGTGAGGGTGACGCCGCGCTCGCTGCGCTCGAAAAGGTCTTCGCCGAACTCATCTTCCAGCAGCCTGATCTGGCGGCTCAGGGCGGGCTGCGCGGTGTGCAGGACGGTCGCGGCCCTGGAAATGCTGCGCATCTCGGCGACCTGAATGAAGGTTCTCAACTGGCGGATGTTCATGGTCGATCTCGTGTCCTGGCTATGCCGAAATTTTATTGCCGTATCAAAAAATAGTCTTTGATGGGATGGCATGCCATCCGTACAGTGCCCGGGTTCCCGATACCAATATCCACAAGGAGACAAGCCATGAATCGAAGATTGTTTGCCGGCCTGCTGGCGCTGGCCCCCGCCCTGTTCACCACGCTGCCGGCAGTCGCCCAGGCCCCCGCGTACCCCAGCCGCCCGGTCCGGATCGTGGTGCCCTATCCGGCGGGCACGTCACCCGACGTGGTGGCGCGCTTGCTGGCGGACAAGCTGCAGCACCCCTTGGGCCAGCCGGTGATCGTCGAGAACAAGCCCGGCGCCTCCGGGATGATCGCCGGCGAGTTCGTGGCCCGCAGCCCGGCCGACGGCTACACGCTGTTCATGACCGTCACGGCCGTGATGGCCATGAACCCGCACCTCTACCCCAACGCCAAGTACGACCCGCTCAAGGATTTCCGCGGCGTGTCCCTGGTGCTGGACCTGCCTTTCGTGCTGACCGGCTCGCCGGCCAAGCCCTACACCACCAGCCTGAAGGCCCTGATCGACGCCGCCCGCCAGCAGCCCGGCAAGCTAACCTATGCCAGCGCGGGGGCCGGCAGCCATTCCCACGTGGCGACCGAATGGTTCACCAGCCTGGCGGGCATCCGCATGGAGCACGTGCCCTATTCGAGCGCGCAGATGACGACCGACTTGGTCTCCGGGCTGGTCGATGTGTATCTCGATCCCATCCTCACCGCCGAGCCGATGGTCAAGAGCGGCAAGGTGCGGGCGCTGGCGGTGACCGGCGAGAAGCGCTCGCCGCTGCTGCCCGACGTGCCGGCGATCAACGAGCTGTTCCCGGGCTTCGTCACCTATGCCTTCCAGGGCATCTTCGCGCCGGCCGCCACGCCCGACGCCGTCGTGCAGCGCCTGTCCACGGAACTCACCAGGATCATCCAGATGCCCGAGATGCAGGCCCGCATCACCGGCTGGGGCTACCTGCCCATCGGCGGCAGCGGCGCCGACCTGGACGCACGCCTGCGCCGCGACTACGAACTCTACGGCCGGATCATCCGCGACAAGGGCATCAAGGTGAACTGAACGCCCGGCCCCGCCCCACCCCCTCTTTCCCACCCCCATCAGGAGACCACCGCCATGGCCGCTCGCCAGAAAATGCAGAAGATCCCCGGCCGCGCCGCATTGAAGATGCACCCGCGCGACCCCCTCGAAACCTACGTGGACCAGAAGGTGCTCGAGGAAACCGCCCGCAAGGTCTCGAACTGGAACCGCTGGGGCCCCGACGACGAGATCGGCACGCTCAACTTCGTCACACCCGAGGACATCGTCAAGGCCACGGCCCTGGTCAAGCGCGGCAAGAGCTTCGCGCTGGCCCTGCCCTTCGACCAGAACGGCCCGCAGAACGCCGGGGGCTGGGGCATGCGCTTCAACCCCATCCACACCATGACGGCCACCGGCACCGACGCCGTGACGGGCCAGCAGGGCATGGCGGGCGGCGGCTACGCCGACGACATCGTGACCATGCCGCTGCAGTGCGGCACGCAGTGGGACGGCCTGGGTCACGTGTTCTTCCGCGACAAGATGTGGAACGGCTACCACGCCAAGCTGGTCGATGCGATGGGCGCGGCCAAAAACGGCATCGAGAAGACCCGCAGCGGCATGGTCGGGCGCGGCGTGCTGCTGGACATCGCCCGCTACAAAGGCGCCGACTACCTGGAGCCCGGCTATGGCATCTCCAACGCCGACCTTGAAGGCTGCGCCAAGGCCCAGGGCGTGGAGGTGCGCCGCGGCGACTTCCTGATCTGCCGCACCGGCATCATGGAGCAGTGCCTGGCCGAGGCCGACTGGGGCTCCTATGCCGGCGGCGCCTCGCCGGGCATGCGCTTCGAAACCGCCGAGTGGCTGCACGCCCGCGAGGTGGCCGCCATCGCCACCGACACCTGGGGCTGCGAGGTCATTCCCAACGAAACCACCGTCACCTTCCAGCCCTGGCACCAGATGGTCATCCCGATGATGGGCATCACCATGGGCGAGATCTTCTACCTGGAAGAACTGGCCAAGGACTGCGCCGCCGACGGGGTGTACGAATTCCTCTTCGTGGCCCCGACCCTGCCGATCACCGGCGCGGTGGGCTCGCCCGTCAACCCGCAGGCCATCAAGTAGGGAGCGCTTTCATGGACATCCGTTTGGATGGGAAGGTCGCGCTGATCACCGGCGCCAGCCGAGGCATCGGGCAGGAACTCGTGCGCCAGTTCGCGCGCGGTGGCGCCAAGGTGGTGCTCTGCGCACGCCGGACCGAGCCGCTGCGGCAGCTGGCCGCCGAACTGACGAGCGAAGGCCGCGACGTCCTGGCGCTCGCGGCCGACGTCACGCGGCCCGACGACGTGGCCAGCCTGGTCGGTCAGACGCTGGCGCGCCACGGCCGCCTCGACGTGCTGATCAACAACGTGGGCATCGCCGGGCCGACCAAGGCGATCGAGGACACCGATCCGGCCGAGTGGAACGACACACTGGCCGGCAACCTCACCAGCAGCTTCCTGTGCCTGCGCGCCGTAGTGCCGGCGATGAGGAAGAACGGCGGCGGCGCGGTGGTCAACATCGGCTCCGCGACCGGCAAGCGGGCGCTGCCTTATCGCGTCGGCTATGCGGCCGCCAAGATGGGCCTCATCGGCATGACGCGCACGGCCGCGGAGGAACTGGGCCCGCACGGCATCCGCGTCAACTGCATCTGTCCCGGCGCGGTCGATGGCGAGCGGCTGAACGAAATCATCGCGGGCCAGGCCGCCCAGCGCGGCGCCACCGCCGAGCAGATCAAGCAGGCATTCCAGGGTTTCTCGCCACTGAAGGCGCTGGTGCAGGCCGACGACGTGGCCCACCTGGCACTCTTCCTGGCCTCGGACCGCGCGCGGCACATGACCGGGCAGGACATCAACGTCACGGCGGGCATCGTCATGTACTGAGTCCAGTGCAGCGATCACGAGGAGCGTGGCGCGGTGATCGGCGAGCAAACGCAGCGCGAGGGGTATGGCGCGCGGCATGCCTAGCGCGCCCTGTACCGCACAATCCCATGGTGCCCGGGGCCGGGGTCGAACCGGCACGGTGTTGCCACCGGCAGATTTTGAATCTGCTGCGTCTACCGATTTCGCCACCCGGGCAGCGCGGAGAGCCAAGCCGAAAATTATGGCACAGTGCGCGGCATGGACTACCCGACGATCGAAGATGCCGTGGGCAACACGCCGCTGGTGCGGCTGCAGCGCCTGGGCGCGCAGGATCATGCCGCGCGCGGCAACGTGCTGCTGGCCAAGCTGGAGGGCAACAACCCCGCGGGCTCGGTGAAGGACCGGCCGGCGCTGTCGATGATCCGGCGCGCCGAGGAGCGCGGCGACATCAAGCCGGGCGACGTGCTGATCGAGGCCACCAGCGGCAACACCGGCATCGCGCTGGCGATGGCGGCGGCCATCAAGGGCTACCGCATGGTGCTGATCATGCCGGAAGACCTGTCGGTGGAACGCGCGCAGACCATGAAGGCCTTCGGCGCCGAGCTGATCCTGACGCCGCGCTCCGGCGGCATGGAATACGCCCGCGACCTGGCCGACAAGATGGTGGCGCAGGGCAAGGGCGTGGTGCTGGACCAGTTCGCCAACCCGGACAACCCGCGCATCCACTACGAGACCACCGGCCCGGAGCTGTGGGCGCAGACCGGCGGGCGCATCACCCATTTCGTCAGCGCCATGGGCACCACCGGCACCATCACCGGCGTGTCGCGCTTTCTGAAGGAGAAGAACCCGCAGGTGCAGATCGTCGGCGCGCAGCCGCAAGAGGGTTCGCGCATTCCCGGCATCCGCAAGTGGCCGGAGGAATACCTGCCGAAGATCTACGATCCGCAGACGGTGGACGAGCTGGTGCTGGTGGACCAGCTCGATGCCGAGGACACGGCCCGGCAGCTGGCGCGCGAGGAAGGCATCTTCGGTGGCATCTCCTCCGGCGGCGCAGCCTGGGTGGCGATGCAGATCGCGCAGCGCGTGCAAGGCGCGACCATCGTGTTCGTGGTGTGCGACCGGGGCGACCGCTACCTCTCCACGGGCGTCTTCCCGGCCTGAAGAAATCTGAATCAAATCGGCCTCCAGCGCTTGCTGGACAAGCGCTGGCAGCTACTTTTTTAATAGCACATGACGGACTGGAACTTCTGCCCCTGCTGCGCCACCGCGCTGGCCATGATCGCCGTCGAGGAGGACGGGGGCCCGAAGGAGCGCCTGCGCTGCCCGGCCTGCGGCTTCACGCACTGGAACAACCCGACGCCAGTGCTGGCGGCCATCGTCGAATACCGCGGCCAGGTGCTGCTGGCGCGCAACGCGGCCTGGCCGGCGAAGATGTTCGCGCTGATCACCGGCTTCATGGAGGCGGGCGAGACGCCACAGGAAGGCATTGCGCGCGAGGTCAAGGAGGAAACCAACCTCGACGTGCGCGAGGTCAACATCGTCGGCGCCTACGACTTCCAGCGCATGAACCAGGTCATCATCGCCTACCACGTGGTGGCCGAGGGCGAGGTGAAGCTCTCGCCCGAGCTGGTGGACTGGCGCCTCTACGACCTGCCCGACCTCAAGTGCTGGCCCGCCGGCACGGGCTACGCGCTGGCCGACTGGCTGCGCTCGCGCGGGCACGAGCCGGTGTTCTTCACCGCCGAGGAAAACGCCGAGCGGCGCCGCGGGCTCGATTGACCGGGAATCGGGCGATGGACGTTGCAAAGGAAGTCGATGCGCGCGGGCTGAACTGCCCGCTGCCGATCCTCAAGGCCAAGAAGGGGCTGGCCGAACTGCAAAGCGGCCAGTTGCTGCGCGTGCTGTGCACCGACGCCGGCTCGGTGCGCGACTTCCAGGCCTTCGCCAGGCAGACCGGCAACGATCTGGTCGATCAGCAGGCGGTGGGCGACGAGTTCATCCACGTGCTCAGAAGACGTTGAGCGTTGAGCGTGTATCGATATTCACGCAAAACGCTCGCCGTTGAACGCTCAACCTTCTAAAAAGCCAGCGCCTTCAGGTAGTCGCGGAACGCCGCGCCCATCTGCGGGTGCTGCAAGGCCAGTTCCACCGTGGCTTGCAGAAAGCCTTCCTTGCTGCCGCAGTCGTAGCGCTTGCCTTCGTATTGGTAAGCGTAGACGCGCTCCGACTGCATCAGGCGCGCGATGGCGTCGGTCAGCTGGATCTCGCCACCGGCGCCGGGCGGCTGGGCGCGGATCTCGTCGAAAATGCGCGGCGTCAGGATGTAGCGGCCGGCCACGCCCATGCGCGAGGGCGCCTCTTCGGGCGCCGGCTTCTCGACGATGCGCTCGATGCCGATCAGCCGCTGACCGGCCGGCGTGCCGGCCACGATGCCGTAGCGCCGCACCTGGTCGGCCGGCACCTGCTGCACCGCCAGCACCGAGCCGCCCAGCGACGCGAAGGCATCCACCATCTGCGCCAGCACCGGCGCGCCGCCCGGCGGGCCGACCATCAGGTCGTCGGCCAGCAGCACGGCGAACGGGTGTTCGCCCACGATGTGCGCCGCGCACAGCACGGCGTGGCCCAGGCCCAGCGAGCGCGGCTGGCGCACGTAGGTGCAGTCCATGTCGGCCGGCTGCACGGCGCGCACCACGGCCAGCAGCTCGGCCTTGCCGGCGGCCTCCAGCTCGCTCTCCAGCTCGTAGGCGGTGTCGAAGTGGTCCTCGATGGCGCGCTTGCTGCGCCCGGTGACGAACACCATGTGGCGCACGCCGGCGGCGTAGGCTTCCTCGACGGCGTACTGGATCAGCGGCTTGTCGACGATGGGCAGCATCTCCTTCGGGCTGGCCTTGGTGGCCGGCAGGAAGCGCGTGCCCAGGCCGGCGACGGGAAATACGGCCGTATGGACCTGGCGGGGTGCTTGCATGAACGTAGGGGAGCGGGTTTAAATTGCCGGACAATCACGAATCTGGCACTGGCCGGGCGCACGTGCCGGAACGGCGGTCCGGCCAGGGCATCCAGCACATCGCTACGGGAGGCCAACTTGGAAATCGTGTTGCTACAGGATTTGGCGACCGACGCCCGCCGGTGGCTGGCGGCACGCCATCAGGTCGATTATGAGCCAGAGCTGGCCGACGACCCGGCCCTGCTGCGCAGCCGCATCTACAAGACCCAGGCGCTGGTGGTGCCGCCGCGGCTGAAGATCAACAGCCAGCTGCTGGACTTCGCGCCCCGGCTGGTGGCCATCGGGCGCATCCACGACGGCACCGACAACGTCGACTTCGAGGCCTGCCAGCGGCGCGGCGTGCGCGTGATCCAGGCGTCCACCGCCACGGTGCGGGCCAGCGCCGAGTACCTGCTGTCGTCGCTGCTGTCGCTGTACCGGCACGGTGCGCATCCACACGTCTTCGGCCAGCGCGCGCCGCTGGGGCGCGAGGTCAACGACAGCGTGGTGGCGCTGCTGGGCATGGCGCCGCCGGCCCAGATGCTGGCCACCATGCTGGTGCCGCTGGGCGCGCGGGTGGTCGGCTACGACCCGGCGGTGCACCGCAGCGCCGAGCTGTGGCGCCGCCTGGGCGTGCAGCCGATGGGGCTGAACGAGATGCTGGAGATCGCCGACGCGGTGTCGGTGCAGATGGCCTACGCCACGCGCTACCGCGGCCTGGTGGGCGAGCGCGTGCTGGCGTCGTGCAAGCCGGGGCAGTTGTGGACCAGCATCGCGCGCCCGGCGCTGTTCGACCTGGAGGCGCTGGCCGCCGCGCTGCGCTCGGGCGCCATCGGCGCCTTCCTGATGGACAGCGACGACGAAGCGCTGGCCGAAAACCACAGCCCGCTGCGCGGCCTGCTGAACCTGCGCATCACGCCGCGCGTGGCGCCGCTGACACAGGAATCGCAACTGCGCGGCAGCTGGTACCTGGCCGACCGCCTGCACGAGACGCTGGTGCTGGCCGACGCCGACCACCGCCAGGTCACGCCGCCGCCGATCAGCCGGCCGGCGCCGCTGGCTTAAGCCAGCCGGCGGAGCTGGTCGCGCAGCTTGTCCAGCGCGGCGCCGAAGTCGGCCACGCGCTTTTTCTCCTGCTCGATCACGGCCGGCGGCGCCTTGGCGACGAAGGCTTCGTTGCCGAGCTTGGCGTTGGCCTTGGCGATTTCCTTCTCCAGCCGCTCGGCTTCCTTCGCGAGGCGCGCGGTCTCGGCCGCCTTGTCCACCTGCATGAACAGGGCCAGGCGCGCGTCGCCCACCACGGCCACCGGCGCGGCGCCGGCGGCCTGCGCCCAGACGGCCTCGTCTGTGAACACCTTCACCTCGCTCAGCTTGGCCAGTGCCTGCAATACGGCAGCCTGCTGCCCGATGAACGCCGCGTCGCCCAGCGCGTAGAGCGGCAGGCGCTGCGCGGGCGAGACGTTCATCTCGCCACGCAGGTTGCGGCAGGCATCGACCAGGGCCTTCAGGCGGGCCACCTCGGCTTCGGCCGCTTCGTCGATGTTCTCGTCCTGCGCCTGCGGATAGGGCGCGACGGCGACCGAATCGCCCGTCTTACCCGCGACGGGCGCCACCGCCTGCCAAAGCGCCTCGGTCACGAAGGGAATGATGGGATGCGCCAGCCGCAGGATGGCTTCCAGCACGCGCACCAGCGTGCGGCGCGTGGCGCGCTGCCGCGCGGGCGTGCCGGTCTGGATCTGCACCTTGGCGATCTCCAGGTACCAGTCGCAGAACTCGTTCCAGACGAAGTCGTAGATCGTGTTCGCCACCGTGTCCAGCCGGTAGTCGGCGAAGCCCTTGGCGACGGCAGCCTCGGTCTTTTGCAGCAGGCTGACGATCCAGCGGTCGGCGGCGGAGCGTTCGACGGCCGAGTCGCCTTCGATACCGCAATCAAACCCCTCGGTATTCATCAGCACGAAACGGCTGGCGTTCCAGAGCTTGTTGCAGAAGTTGCGGTAGCCCTCGCAGCGCTTGCTGTCGAAGTTGACGGTGCGCCCCAGCGTGGCCATGGCGGCGAAGGTGAAGCGCAGCGCGTCGGCGCCGTAGCCGGGAATGCCGTCGGGGAATTCCTTCCTGGTGTTCTCGCGCACCTTGGGCGCGGTCTCGGGCTTGCGCAGGCCGGTGGTGCGCTTTTGCAGCAGCGGCTCCAGCGCAATGCCGTCGATCAGGTCCACCGGGTCGAGCACGTTGCCCTCGGACTTGCTCATCTTCTTGCCGTGCGCGTCCAGCACCAGGCCGTGGATGTACACGTCGCGGAAGGGCACGCGGCCGGTGAAGTGGGTCGTCATCATGATCATGCGCGCGACCCAGAAGAAGATGATGTCGTGGCCCGTCACCAGCACGCTGCTGGGCAGGTAGAGCGCCAGGTCTTCCGTCTTGTCGGGCCAGCCCAATGACGAAAAAGGCACCAGCGCGGACGAGTACCAGGTGTCCAGCACGTCTTCGTCGCGGCGCAGCGCGCCGGTGTAGCCGGCTTTCTGGGCGCTGGCGCGCGCCTCGTCTTCGTTCCTTGCTACGAAAACCATACCGTCGTCGGCGTACCAAGCAGGAATCTGGTGGCCCCACCAGAGCTGGCGGCTGATGCACCAGTCCTGGATGTTGTTCATCCACTGGTTGTAGGTGTTGACCCACTGCTCGGGCACGAAGCGCACCTGGCCGGACTGCACGGCGTCGACGGCCTTCTGCGCGATGCTCTTGCCGTTCGCATCGGGTTTGCTCATCGCCACGAACCACTGGTCCGTCAGCATCGGCTCGATGACCTGGCCGGTGCGGGCACAGCGCGGCACCATCAGCCTGTGCTTCTTGGTCTCGACCAGCAGGCCCTGCGCCTGCAAGTCGGCAACGATGGCCTTGCGGGCGTCGAAGCGGTTCAGGCCGCGGTACTGCTCGGGCGCCTCGCCGTTGATGGTGGCGTCGAGGTTCAGCACGCCGATCATCGGCAGGCCATGCCGCTGGCCCACGGCATAGTCGTTGGCGTCGTGCGCGGGCGTGACCTTGACCACGCCGGTGCCGAAGTCCTTGTCCACATAGTCGTCGGCGATGACCGGAATCTCGCGGCCCACCAGCGGCAGCACCACGCGCTGGCCGATCAGGTGTTTGTAGCGCTCGTCCTCCGGGTGCACCATCACGGCCACGTCGCCCAGCATGGTCTCGGGGCGCGTGGTGGCGACCACCATCTGCCCGCCGCCGCCCGCCAGCGGGTAGGCGATGTGCCACAGGAAGCCGTCTTCCTCCTCGCTCTCCACCTCCAGGTCGCTGACGGCGGTCTTCAGCTCCGGGTCCCAGTTGACCAGGCGCTTGCCGCGGTAGATCAGGCCCTGCTCATAGAGCCGCACGAAGGTCTCGGTGACGACCTTCGAGAGCTTCTCGTCCATGGTGAAGTACTCGCGGCTCCAGTCGACGCTGGCGCCCATGCGGCGCATCTGCCGCGTGATGGTGTCGCCCGACTGCTGCTTCCACTCCCACACGCGGGCGACGAAGTTCTTGCGGCCCAGGTCGTGGCGCGTCTGGCCTTTTTCCTGCAACTGGCGCTCGACCACGATCTGCGTGGCGATGCCGGCATGGTCGGTGCCCGGCACCCACAGCGTGTTGAAGCCCCGCATGCGGTGGTAGCGCGCGAGGCTGTCCATGATGGTCTGGTTGAACGCGTGCCCCATGTGCAGCGTGCCCGTGACGTTGGGCGGCGGCAGCTGGATGGCGAAGTTCTCGCCCTGGGCGGCGGCCTCGGCGCTGGGCGCGCCGGTGCCGCGCCAGCCGGCGCGCCCCAGGCCGCGCCGCTCCCACGCGGGGCCCCACTGCGCCTCGATGGCGGCGGGTTCGAAGGACTTGGACAGGGACTGAAGTCCCGGCTGCGAGGGCTGGTCGGACATGGCGGGGGACGGCGGTGCCGTGAAGTGCGGAGCGGGGGCGCGCGTTGAGCGGCTGATTTTAGCGGCCCGCACGCCATCCATTTTTATGAATGAAATCGGCCTTCAGAGCCCGCCAATCAAGCGCCAGCAGCTATCATAATAGTAGTTTTCAATGCCCGGCATGCGCATTCAATAGAATCGCCGCCATGCTGGCGCCGCCCGACGTTCAAAGCCTCTCCGGCCTGGTACGGCGGCTGCGCCAGTGGGCGCTGGCGGCAGGCGGCGGAATGCACGCCGCCGACTCGGCGCACCCCGGGCCGCGCTGGATGTGGCTGTCGCCGCCGGCCGGCGGCGCCGTCGCGGCGCTGAAGGCGCGGGCGTGGCGGCTGGAGCGCGCGTTGTGAGCGCTGACGAAGACCGCCGCTTCGGCGGCCTGGCGCGGCTGTACGGCGCCGAGGGCGCGCGGCGCATCCGCGCGGCGCACGTGGCGGTGGTGGGCATCGGCGGCGTCGGCTCCTGGGCCGCCGAGGCGCTGGCACGCAGCGGCGTCGCCACGCTGACGCTGATCGACCTGGACCACGTGGCCGAATCCAACGTCAACCGCCAGGTGCATGCGCTGACCGGCACGCTGGGCCAGGCCAAGGTCGAGGCCATGCGCGAGCGCATCGCGCAGATCCACCCCGGCTGCACCGTGCACGCGGTGGACGCCTTCGCCGAGCCCGCCAGCTGGCCCGGCCTGCTGCCCGCGCCCGTGCACGCCGTGATCGACGCCTGCGACCAGATGGCCGCCAAGGTGGCCATGGCCGCGTGGGCGCTGCGCAGCGGCGCGGGCTTCATCACCGTGGGCGCGGCCGGCGGCAAGCGCCACGGCGAGCAGGTGCAGATCGCCGACATCGCCGAAGCCACGCACGACCCGCTGATCGCGCAACTGCGCTACCGCCTGCGCCGCCACCACGGCGCGCCGGCGGGCGGGCGGCGCATCGGCGTGCCGGCCGTCTTCAGCCGCGAGAGCGTGCGCATGCCCGAGGCGTGCGAAGCGCCCGCCGGCGTGGACGGCAGCCTCAACTGCCACGGCTACGGCTCCAGCGTCGCCGTCACCGCCACATTCGGCCTGTGCGCCGCCGGCTGGGTGCTGGACCGGATCGCCCTGGGCACATTCGACGCCAGGCTATAATGGAAAGCTTTCCGGAGCGCAGGGCCATGTGCTTGGCGCCCCGGTTGGGGGACGTTAGCTCAGTTGGTAGAGCAGCGGACTTTTAATCCGTTGGTCGCAGGTTCGAATCCTGCACGTCCTACCAGATCAAAAACAAAAACCCTGCCATCTCATCAGCGGCAGGGTTTTTTGTTGGGAAACGCGGCCTATTCGCCCAGGTAGGCCGCCCGCACCTTCGGGTCGGCCAGCAGGGCCTTGCCCTCGCCGGACATGGTGATCAGGCCGGACTCCATCACGTAGCCGCGGTCGGCCAGCGCCAGCGCGCGGCTGGCGTTCTGCTCCACCAGCAGGATGGTGACGCCCTGCGCGTACACGTCGCGCACCACCTCGAACACCTTGTCCACCATGATGGGCGACAGGCCCATCGACGGCTCGTCCAGCAGCAGCAGCTTGGGCCGGCTCATCAGCGCTCGGCCCATGGCCAGCATCTGCTGCTCGCCGCCGGACATGGTGCCGGCGAGCTGGTCCTTGCGCTCGCGCAGGCGCGGGAAGATGGTGAACACCTTCTCGACGTCGGCGGCGATGCCCGCCTTGTCGCGGCGGATGTAGGCGCCCATCAGCAGGTTCTCGGTGATCGTCATGCGCGTGAACACGCCGCGCCCCTCCGGCACCATGGCCAGGCCCTGCTTGACCAGGTCCCACGGGCCCTGGCCCTTGATGGACTTGCCCAGGTATTCGATGTCGCCGCCGGCCAGCGGCAGTGTGCCGGTGATGGCCTTCATGGTGGTGGTCTTGCCGGCGCCGTTGGAGCCGATCAGCGACACCAGCTCGCCCTCGCGCACCTCGAAGTCCACGCCCTTGACAGCCTGGATGCCGCCGTACGCGACCTGGAGGCCGCTCACTTTCAACAGAGTCTGTGCCATGTTCAGTGGCCTCCCGTACCGAGGTAGGCCTCGATGACTTTCTCGTTCTTCTGCACCTCGGCCGGCGTGCCCTCGGCGATCTGCTTGCCGTAGTCCAGCACCGTGACGCGGTCGCACAGGCCCATGACCAGCTTCACGTCGTGCTCGATCAGCAGGATGGTGCGGTCGTCGCGGCGGATGCGGTCGATCAGCTCGCGCAGCTGCACCTTCTCGGTGGCATTCATGCCGGCGGCGGGCTCGTCCAGCGCGATCAATTGCGGGTCAGTGGCCAGCGCGCGGGCGATCTCCAGGCGCCGCTGGTCGCCGTAGGACAGCGTGCGCGAGCGGTAGTGCGCGTACTTGCCGATGCCGACGTAGTCGAGCAGCGCCTGCGCGCGCTCGGCGATGGCCTGCTCCTCCGCCTTGAAGCCGGCGGTGCGGAAGATGGCGCCGATCAGCCCCGAGTGCGTGCGCACGTGGCGGCCGACCATCACGTTCTCCAGCGCCGTCATGTCGGCGAACAGGCGGATGTTCTGGAAGGTGCGCGCGATCCCGGCCTTGGCCACCTGGTGCACGGCCTGCGGCCGGTAGGGCTGGCCGGCCAGCTCGAAGCTGCCGCTGTCGGGCGTGTAGAGCCCGGTGATGACGTTGAAGAAGGTGGTCTTGCCCGCGCCGTTGGGGCCGATCAGGCCGTAGACCTGGCCGCGCCGGATGGTCAGGCCCACGTCCGACAGGGCCTGCAGGCCGCCGAAGCGCTTGGACACGCCCTGGACCTTGAGTACGGTATCCGTTGTGCTCATGAGGTTCGCGCTCCGCTGCTTCTCAGGGGTTGACCGGGAACTGCCGGTTGTCGGTATTGCCCGGCACGGCGTCGGCGGGGAAATCGACCCCCGGCGGGTTGTCCTGGGCCGACACCGGCATCGCCTTGCCGCCCACGCCGCTGCCGGGGCGCGCCTTGCCGTGCTCCGGCGAAGGCCACAGGCCGCGCGGGCGCAGCAGCATGATGACGATCATGGCCAGGGCGATCAGCAGCTGGCGCAGGATGGCCGAATCCAGCCGCCCGTCCGTCATGGCCTGCAGCGGGCCGGCCACGTGGCGCAGCACCTCGGGCAGCGCCGCCAGCAGCACCGCGCCCAGCACCACGCCCGGCAGGTGCCCGATGCCACCCAGCACCACCATGGCGACGATCATCACCGACTCCATCAGGCTGAACGACTCCGGCGACACGAAGCCCTGGAACGCCGCGAACATCGAGCCCGACACACCGCCGAACGAGGCGCCCATGCCGAAGGCCAGCAGCTTGAGGTTGCGGGTGTTCAGGCCCATGGCCTTGGCGGCGATCTCGTCCTCGCGGATGGCCATCCAGGCGCGGCCGATGCGCGAATCCTGCAAGCGCTGGCAGATGACCACGGTGAAGACCACCAGCACCAGGAACAGGTAGTAGTACAGCGTGACCGACGGGATCTGGAAGTCGCCCACGCGCAGCGTCTTGCCCAGGTCGAGCCCGAACAGCTTGACCGAGTCGATCTGGTTGATGCCCTTGGGCCCGTTGGTGATGTTGTACGGGTGGTCCAGGTTGTTCAGGAAGATGCGGATGATTTCCCCGAAGCCCAGCGTGACGATGGCCAGGTAGTCGCCGCGCAGCTTCAGCACCGGAATGCCCAGCAGGATCCCCGTGATGGCCGCCAGCGCCAGCGCCAGCGGAATCACCAGCCACAGCGAAGTGTGGAAGCCGCTGGGAAAAGCCGCGGCCATGGCCGCGAAGGTGTCCGTCAGGTGCGGCGAGGCCAGCAGGCCGTACATGTAGGCGCCGACGGCGAAGAAGGCGACGTAGCCCAGGTCCAGCAGGCCGGCGTAGCCCACCACGATGTTCAGGCCCAGGGCCAGCATCACGTACAGCAGCGCCATGTCGGCGATGCGCACCCAGGCGTTGCCGAACTGCTGCAGCACCAGCGGCAGCACCAGCAGCAGCGCGCCGCACACCACGAAGGCGACCAGCTTGTTCTTCTGCGTCATGTCGTGGCCCTCCTCAGGCGCGGTCGGCCACGCGCTCGCCCAGCAGGCCGGAGGGCCGCAGCGTCAGCACGATGATCAGCACGATGAAGGCGAAGATGTCGGTGTAGTGGCTGCCCAGCAGGCCGCCCGTCAGCGTGCCGATATAGCCCGAGCCGATGGCCTCGATCAGCCCCAGCAGCACGCCGCCCAGCACCGCGCCGCCCAGGTTGCCGATGCCGCCGAACACCGCCGCCGTGAACGCCTTGAGCCCCGGCAGGAAGCCCATGGTGTGCTGCGCCGTGCCGTAGTTGGAGGCGTACATCACCCCGGCGATGGCCGCCAGGATGGCGCCGATGATGAAGGTGGCGGAAATCACCACGTCGGGCTTGACGCCCATCAGCCCCGCCACGCGCGGGTTCTCGGCCGTGGCACGCATGGCGCGGCCGATGCGGGTGTAGTTGACCAGCCACATCAGCAGCGCCAGCGCCACCACCGTGACGGTGAGGATCATGATCTGCGTCGGCGTGATGAAGGCGCCGCCGACGTTGAACGGCGCGCTGGGCAGCAGCGTGGGGAAGGGCTTGTAGTTGGGCTTCCAGATGATCATGGCCAGCGTCTGCAGCAGGATCGACATGCCGATGGCGGTGATCAGCGGCGCCAGGCGCGGGCTGTTGCGCAGCGGCCGGTAGGCCACCTTCTCGATGACGAAGTTCAGCGCCGCGGCCACCACGCAGGCGATCAGCGTGGCCAGGATCAGGATGACCCAGCCCGGCGTGCCGGGCATGGCCGCCTGCATCATGCCGATGATGGACCAGGCCGTGAGCGCCCCGACCATCAGCACCTCGCCGTGCGCGAAATTGATGAGCTGAATGATGCCGTACACCATCGTGTAGCCCAGGGCTATCAAGGCGTACATGCTGCCCAGCACCAGACCGTTGATGATCTGCTGAAGCAAGACTTCCATGAAAAACTTTCCTCCTCAGTCCGGCCCGGGGGTGCTCGGGACGGCACTGTCGTTGACGGTTCGGCGGCGCGGCCTCTCGTGGACGCCCACCGCCTTGGTTGCGGATACGCATCCGCAACTAGCAAAAAACCCGCCAGTGCAGCGTCTGGAGCGGGTTCTCATGAAAAAAATTGTAGCCCAGCGCCCCATGCGCACCATTGGTGCGCGACACGGGGTTTTCCCAGGTGCCGGGGCGCCTGGATCGGGTGCATGAACGCCCCGCCAGAGTGCGCGCGCCCTATCCCTGGCCGGCCTCGCGGTTGCGGCGCCGCAGCTCGTCCAGCTTCTCGCCGATCTTGATCTCCAGCCCGCGCGGCACCGGCTGGTAGAAGTCCTGCGGCGGCATGCCCTCGGGCAGGTAGCGCTCGCCGGCGGCGAAGGCGCCCTCCTCGTCGTGCGCGTAGCGGTAGCCCTTGCCGTAGTCCAGCTGCTTCATCAGCTTGGTGGGCGCGTTGCGCAGGTGCAGCGGCACCGGGCGCGTGGTGTCCTGCTTGACGAAGGCTTTGGCGGCATTAAAAGCCTTGTAGACGGCATTGCTCTTGGGCGCCACGGCCAGGTAGACCACGCATTCGGCCAGCGCCAGCTCGCCCTCCGGGCTGCCCAGGCGCTCGTACACCTCGGCCGCGTCCAGCGCCAGGCGCAGCGCGCGCGGGTCGGCCAGGCCGATGTCCTCGCTGGCCATGCGCACCAGCCGGCGCGCCAGGTAGCGCGGATCGGCCCCGCCGTCGAGCATGCGCGCGAACCAGTACAGCGCCGCGTCCGGGTCGCTGCCGCGCACCGACTTGTGCAGCGCGCTGATGGTGTCGTAGAACTGCTCGCCGCCCTTGTCGTAGCGGCGCAGGCGCTCGCCCAGCACCTTCAGCAGCCAGGCGTCGGTGATCACGTCCAGCTTCTCGGCGCGGGCGGCGACGAACAGCGTCTCCAGCGTGTTCAGCAGGCGCCGGGCGTCGCCGTCGGCGTAGGCGACGAGGCGCTCGGCCGCTTCTGTTTCTATAGCTGCCAGCGCTTGCTGGGCCTGCGCGCGGGCCAGAATTTCCTTCAAATCCTCGTCGGTGAGCGGGCGCAGCACGTACACCGCCGCGCGCGACAGCAGGGCCGAGTTGACCTCGAACGACGGGTTCTCGGTGGTGGCGCCGATGAAGGTGAACAGCCCGCTCTCCACGTGCGGCAGAAAGGCGTCCTGCTGGCTCTTGTTGAAGCGGTGCACCTCATCGACGAACACGATGGTGGCCTGCGGCGCCAGCCCGTCGCGCGCCTTCTCGGCGCGCTCCACCGCTTCGCGGATGTCCTTCACCCCACCCAGCACCGCGCTGATGGGGATGAACTGCGCGTCGAACGCATCGGCCATCAGCCGCGCGATGGTCGTCTTGCCCGTGCCGGGCGGCCCCCACAGGATGCAGCTGTGCGGCTGGCCGGACTCGAAGGCGATGCGCAGCGGCATGCCCTCGCCCAGCAGGTGCTGCTGGCCCACCACCTCGCCCAGGGTGTGCGGGCGCAGGCGCTCGGCCAGGGGCTGGTGTGGAGGATGAGATGGTTGGCTCATAAGGCATCGAGCGGGCTCAGCACACCGCGCCCGCCCTTGTTCAGGACATGGGTGTAGATCATGGTGGTGCTCACGTCCTTGTGGCCCAGCAACTCCTGCACGGTGCGGATGTCGTAGCCCGCTTGCAGCATGTGGGTGGCGAACGAATGCCGCAGCACATGCGGCGTGCAAGGCTTGTCGATGCCCGCGCGGCGCGCGGCCAGGGCCACCGCCTTCTGCACCGACTGCGCCAGCAGATGGTGGCGCCGCTCCACGCCCGAGCGCGGGTCCACCGAGCGCACCGTGCTCGGAAACACATACTGCCAGCCCCAGGCCGTGGCGGCGTTCGGGTACTTCACGGCCAGCGCATCGGGCAGCCAGACGGCGCCCAGGCCCGCGTCCAGATCCTTGCGGTGCAGCACCCGGGCGCGCTCCATCTGCTCGCGCAGCGGCGCAAGCAGGTTCTCGGGCAGCACCGTCACCCGGTCCTGGTTGCCCTTGCCCTCGCGCACGATCAGCTCGCGCCGCTCGAACTCCACGTCCTTCACCCGCAGGCGCAGCGCTTCGAGAATGCGCATGCCCGTGCCGTACAGCAGCGAGGCCACCAGCCACTGCGTGCCCTGCAAGTGCAGCAGCAGCTCGCGCACCTCGCGCTGCGTCAGCACCACCGGCAGGCGGCGCGCCTTCCTGGCCGAAACCACCTCGTCCAGCCAGGGCAGGTCTTGCTGCAAGACCTCTTTGTAGAGAAACAGAATCGCGGCCTTGGCCTGGTTCTGCGTGGAGGCGGACACGTTGCGCTCCACAGCCAGATGCGTCAGGAAGGCCGTGACCTCCGCCGCCCCCATCTCGCCCGGATGGCGCTTGCCGTGGAACAAGATGAAGCGGCGCGCCCAATCCACGTAAGCCTGCTCGGTGCGGATAGAGTAGTGCAGCACCCGGATGCGCTGGCGCAGCAACTCCAGCAGCCGGGGCGGCTGCGGCGCAGCGGGAGCGGACGGAACGGCAGGCACATCCATCCATGGAATTTTAGGCGGTCTAAATTCCTGCTGGTATCGGACAAGCCCAAGAGCGGCTGAGCCGCATGCTTGACTTAGGCCACATCGGATCGGTAGTATGCGGCGATCTAATTCTAGTTAGGCGGCATTGGGAGATCATCATGAGCGACGAGAAAGAAATCAGAAATCTCGTGCAGAATTGGATGGCTGCAACAAAAGCCGGTGATTCTGCGACTGTGCTTAGCCTAATGACGGACGACGTGGTGTTCCTGGTTCCGGGTCAAGAACCTTTTGGCAAGTCCGTATTTGAAAAGGCATCGGAAGCCCAAGCCGAATCGTCAGTTGAGTTCAACGGTCATAGTGAAATCCTAGAGGTGAAAGTTCTAGGTGACTGGGCTTACATGCTCACAAAAATCAAAGTCGTCGCCACTCTGCCTGACAAAGAGAAACCCATGGTTCGCGCCGGTCACACACTTACCATTCTGCGCAAAGAGTCCGGGGTGTGGAAAATTGCTCGTGATGCGAACTTGCTTGCACCAGTCAATGAGTCCGGCGATGGTGCCTAACAATTCATTCAAGCCGACGCCGCTTCGCGGCGCGGCTTAACTCAGGCGTTAGGTGCACGCGGTTTGCCCATGCAAAGTTCAGTGCCAAATCAAGCTCTAGCGCGCGTGCAGCAAGCGCCAGCAGCTATTGTTTTGGTAGTTCAGGGCGCTTTGGCGCTGCGGGTGGCGTTGGCCTTGACGCTGCGCGTGCAGTCAATCTCGCGCCTAACTCTGCGCTCAAGCCGACCGCCTACGGCGGCGGCTTACCTTGGCCGTTAGGCCCCTAGGAGAGAGTATGTCGTACGACCTTGTCGTCTATCTCAAGCGCGATAAAATGCCATCCCCAGCAGCGTGGCAGTCCGCCATCGTTGAGGAAGGCTTTCCCGTCGCGCTTGACGCAGATTTTGACATTGACTCTTTTTCAGGCTTCTTACCATGCCCGGTCAATGGTGAGATTTCCGGCTTTGAGTACTACGCATCAACCATATCTCCGGAGGATGCACAGGATTTGGAGTTGGCATCAGGTACCGACTTCTCAATCCAGTTCTGTATAGGGTCTCGGCCGCTTGAGCTAGTGTCAGCCCTTGCCGCATCGAGCGTGCTGGCTGCCGTCTCCGGTGGCTCGCTTGATGATCCGCAAGCCGGCGAGTCAATTCCCGCCCACAACGCGGTCAGCTGGGCCAAAGCTCAACTAGCGCAGCTAGGGGCCTAGCAATTCATTCAAGCCGACGCCGCTTCGCGGCGCGGCTTAATTCAGGCGTTAGGCCACATAGACAGAGACAGGAGGCCGTGTGTCAAAGTCAATCATTCGCTCGCTAATAGCCTTCTTCTCTGGCGTAGTCGCTATTCCGCTACTACTGTTTGTCCTCTGCCGCGCAATGTTTCCGGAAGAGGCCACGGGATACGGCAACTTCGGCTATTGGTGCGTAATCCTCATCGGCTCGGCTTTGGCTACTATGGCAGTCTGGTTCAAACCTGTTCCACTATGGGCGGCGGCTATTGCTGGGCCCATTGCAGTTCTAGCAGTATTACTTCCTTGGCTGGCATGGGGCATCTTCCATGCGGCCTGACAATTCATTCAAACCGACGCCGCTTCGCGGCGCGGCTTAATTCAGGCGTTACGGCCCATGTCTAGCAATCTGGTATCCACAGAACAAAGACTCGTCAACTTGTTGGGTAGTGCGGCGTCCTACAACGACAAGGGTATTGAGTGGTGCCGACATAAGCCTGAGAAGGTTGGTGAAATGCATGCGGAGTTCCATTCGGAGCAATTGGCGCTAGCTAAAGAGATCGGCGCCTCCCGATTGGGAGACGCCTTGCTTTCAGCCATTGAGAGCGGCGCCGCAGCACGGGATTGGTCTGGGCAGTACGTGGCGCTCGCAGAACAGGCACTCAGGGTTCGGCGGCATGGGCCCTAACCACTCATTCAAGCCGAACCCGCTTCGTGGCGCGGCTTAACTCAGGCGTTAGTCCTCAAGAATGGAGCACCTAGTGTCGACCGAAGAACAGTCAATCCAGTTACTCACCGAGATTCGAGACTTGCAGCAACAGCTCTTGGTCGAATCTTCGCGCGTGTCCAACGAGGCGCTGGCATTGCAACGGGAAGCTTTCACAAGCCAACAACACGCCTTGGCCGAATCTTCGCGCGCGGCCAACGAGGCGCTGGCATTGCAACGGGAAGCTTTCACAAGCCAACAACACGCAATCGTTCAACAGGCTCGGGCGGTGGAAATGCAGCGAAAGTCAGCTCGGTTGTATCGAGTAGTCGTGTTTGTTGCCGCGCTCTTCTTGTGCTTTCTCATTTGGAAGCTTCCTTTTGGTTTTTAGGTCTAACTCGGCAGTCAAGCCGACCCGTCTACGGCGGGCGGTTTACCTCGCCCGTTAGGCGGCAGAACATACTTCGGGAGTCGTTATGCTAGAACAATGGAAGCGTATTGAGAATAGGCTCGCTGAGCTCGGATGCGGTGGCTCGATTGTGCTACTTCCGGGGGCTGACCCTGCTGAGATTCAGAGCTTGGAGAATTATCTAGGCGTGGCATTGCCCGAGTCGGTTAAGAGTTCGCTGCTGATCCATGATGGCCAAGATGGGCCAGGTCTGTTTTTTGGCCAACAGCTTCTGTCAGCAGCCGGAATTCGGGAGCAATGGGATGCCTGGCGCTCCATCGACGAAGCCAAAATGAATGCCGACTGTGCTGAGTTCATGGAGTCTGATCCTGAAGGTGTTATAAAGCCAATGTACTGCAACCGATCATGGATACGGCGGCCTCAAATCTGAAGTGCAACACCCCCTTCAGAATTGAGGCATCCATGACCGAAAGAACCTACGAGCAGCTCAGTGAGATGGAGCGCTACGCGATAGCGCTGGGCCTGCAGCAAGGGCAGAGCCAGAGCGCCATAGCCAGAGCGCTGGGCCGCTCCAAGAGCACCATCAGCCGTGAGTGCAAGCGCAATGGAGGTGCCCAGGGCTACACCTCCAAGTACGCCCAGCAGCGCAGCGACAGACGCAGGCGCTTTGCCCGGCCGTTACCGAAGCTGCACCGCGATGGCTCCTTGTTCTCACTGGTGTGCGAGCATCTGCGCCAGCACTGGTCACCCCAGCAGATTGCAGGACACTTGAAGGCCCTGCACCCCGATGACAAGCGCATGAGAGCGTCACACGAGAGCATCTACACCTGCATCTATGCCCAGCCCAGGGGCGAGCTGAAGAAAGAGCTGGTGTCGTGCTTGCGCATGGCCCATGCCAAACGCTGGCCCCGCTCCAAGGGCAAGGATCGGCGCGGGGAGATCCAGGATCTGATGAGCATCCACGTGCGCCCGCCCGAGGTCGAGGATCGCCAGCTTCCCGGCCACTGGGAAGGCGATCTGATCAAGGGGGCGGCCAACGCCAGCGCCATCGGCACGCTGGTGGAGCGCACCACGCGCCTGGTGCTGCTGGTCAAGCTGCCACATCCCAACCCGGCCACGGCCGCGCACGTGCTGCAGGCGTTCAGCGACAAGCTCAATGGCATTGCCAGCCCTATGCGCAAAACCCTGACCTATGACCGAGGCTCGGAGATGGCCGAGCACGCCAGGCTGAGCCAGAACACGGGCATGAAGGTGTACTTCTGCGATCCCCACAGCCCCTGGCAGAGGGGCAGCAACGAGAACACCAATGGGCTGCTGCGCCAGTACTTCCCCAAAGGCACCGATCTGAGCGGCTATACGCAGGAGCAGCTTGATGCCGTCGCCGATGAGCTCAATGGCCGTCCCAGGATGACCTTGGGCTACCGCACTCCGCTTGAGGTCTATGCTCAGCACCTACAACTATTGACCCAGCGCGGGGACTCCGTGCATTGAATCAATGTTGCACTTGGACTTGAATCCGCCTACCTTTGACCAATGACTGGGGCGGAAACCATCACGGCGTGGATTTTGACCCAGATACGAGAGGCCAAGCCGGTCAAATTATCGCCTTCGGAAGAGACGAAGACACGAAAGTGCGGTTGGCTCTTGATTATCAGCAGTATGTGGAAAATCTAATAGAATGGCTGCAGTCGGCCACATGGAACGGTGAGTGGCTGGAAAGAGCCATTGCCGTCTAACAATTCTTCAAGCCAGCGCTGCTTCGCGGCGCGGCTTAATTCAGGCGTTAGGTGCGCAGATGACATTGCTGGAGATTGTTGACAAGTTCCTTGACCGCTCGGTGTCGGAAGGCATCAACTGCCTTCCGATGCCAATACCTGCGGACATGGCTACTGGCCAAGTGCAGGACGACTGGAACTACTGGATTCCGATTGACAGTAAAGTCACTGACAGCAAGCTCAAGCAGCTGGAGACAGAGATCGGGCTCATTCTTTCACCCCAGTACAAGTCAATACTTCAACACAGGCACTTCATGAGCCTTCAAATTCAAAACGTAGGATTCTTCAAACACCCGAGTGTTGGCTGGCAAGAATCACTCAAGAAGGAGATATTTCATGGGGGGCCGTATGAACTCCTTCTTGGCAAGGGATTTCTCCCGTTTGCGGATTACAGCGACTGGGGACTTTGGTGCTTCTCCATTAAAGAACAAGATAGCCAAGGGGAGTATTCGGTGTATCTATGGGATCATGACCAGCCAGACAAGCTTGAGTTTGTCTCAGGATCTTTGCATAGCGCCCTGATTGCCGAGCTATCCAGCGGGCGCACTTAACAATTCATTCAGGCCTGACCCGCTTCGCGGGTCAGCTTAACTCACGCTTTAGGCACCCATGAACCTGCAAGACTATTTGATAGATCAAGAAGGCCACGACTGGGCCGGCATTCTCGCGGAGTGGCATTGGCTGCTTCCTGCCGACCTGACGGTTTGGATGGTCAATCGGTTCGGCGACATCATCTTCGTTCCAGATGACGGGACCGTGCATTTTCTTGATGTTGGCGCTGGCAAAACCAAGCAACTCGCTGATAGTTGCGAGGATTTCTACACGCTGATTGACCTCGGGGACAATGCGGAAAACTGGCTTCTCATCTCACTCACGGACAAGTGTGTTGCGGCTGGCCTCACGCTCCAATCCGGGCAGTGCTATAGCTTCAAGGTGCCGCCAGTTCTCGGCGGCGATTACGTTGTCGACAACGTCGAGACTTCTGACCTTGTGGTCAACTACAGCTTGCTGGCCCAGATTAATCAGCAAACCAAGGATCTGCCGGATGGCACTCACGCCAACATCGTGCCGGGCGCCTAACAATTCATTCAAGCCGACGCCGCTTCGCGGCGCGATTTAATCCAGGCGTTAGGCATTCACCATGAAACCACTTTTTTCCATGTTGGCGGCCTTATGTTTTGTTTTCCCCCAAACATCACATGCGCAAGCCCATACTTTGGTCGTGAAGCAGTGCATTGCAGAAAATTCCGGGGCCAGCTCAATAGATTGTCTTGAAAAGAGCTTCCGGGAAACTCAACGAAATATTGCGAGGCTGGAAAAAGGAATTCTTGATAAATTGAAAAGAAAGCTACGCGCAAATGATATTACGAAAACGCACTACGAGCTGGCCGTTTCTTCTTTGGTTGACGCGTCGAAAAAATTCGCTCGATTCGGTGAGCGTCAGTGCGATTTCTCTATAGGCGCAAGCGGAGCGGTTGCCTCGGGCAGCGGTCAAGTTCGCTGGTCATGCCTGATACAGCTTAACGACTGGCGCATTCAATATCTTGATGCCGTTTTGTCCGAGAAGTGAAAGCCATGCCTAAAAAAGCATTCAAGCGGACGTGCTGTCGCACGCCGCTTAATTTTGACGTTAGGCCGCGTAGGCGCTGTCATTCGTATTCGTAACACCGCATGGGTTCCCTCCTGCCAACGTCGTGGTCCCGAGCTTGGTGCGGCCTCGTCGGCACCGGCGACGGTATTGCCGTAAGAGATACCATCCTGGCGCGGTACGCGGAGCCGCACCGCAAGTACCACACTCTCCAGCACCTTGAGGAGTGTCTGACGCTCTTTGACACCATGCGCGAGGCGCCAGACCATCCCGCTGCGGTTGAAATGGCGCTCTGGTTCCACGATGCCATCTACGATCTGAAGTCGTCGCAAAACGAGGAGCGCAGTGCGGGCTGGTCCTATGACGAGCTTCTTTCCTCAGGTGCATCGGCAACCGCCGCGGACTTGGTCCGCAGCCTCATCCTCGCCACAAAGCATGCCGGGATTCCTGCTACGCGAGACGAGCAGGTTCTTGTGGACATTGATCTTTCCATCCTTGGCGCCTCTGACGCGAGGTTCGCCGAGTACGAACGCCAGATCCGCGAGGAGTACTCCTACGTTCCTGGCTTCCTCTTTCGCAACAAGCGCCGCGCCATCCTGCGTTCGTTCCTCGAGCGGCCCAAGATCTACAACACACCCGCGCTGCACCAGCAACTCGAAGCCCGTGCAAGGGCAAACCTGGCTGCCGCAACGGGGCGAAATGCGGCCTAACACGTCGCTCAGCCATGCGCTGTCGGCTGACGCAGTGCCAGTCGGCGGGTGAGGCTCTGGGCCGCCAAGCTTCACAATAAAAACGGCTCCAGCGCTTATGCAGCAAGCGCTGATAGCTATCTTATAAATAGCATCTGGTCACCGGCTCACTGCCGGATCACATCCGCCCCCGCCGGCGGCTTGAACTGGAAGCTGCCCGCAGCCACGGCGGCGTTGACCTCGAACGCGCTGAAGCGCAGCACCGAGCGCTGGCCGAAGTTGTCCAGGATGTCCAGCGTGCCCAGCTGCGGCCCGTTGGCGCCGGGCTTGAAGCCGACGCGGATGCTGCGCAGCTGGCCGTCGCTGGCCTTGGGCGTGGCCTTGACCCACTGCTGGCCGTCCTGGTCGGGCTCCTCGGCCAGGGTGAAGTCCTTCTCCAGGGCCTTCAGGTCGGGCGCGGCGGCGATGATGGCGGCGGGGGTGGAGCCCAGCACCTGCTCTTGCTTGCGCGCGGTGACCTGGTTCAGGTCGACGTCGTGCAGCCACAGCGTCTGGCCGTCGGCGACGATGGTCTGCTCGAAGGGCTTGCGGTAGTCGAACCTGAATTTGCCGGGGCGCTGGAACTCGAAGCTGCCGCTCTGCGTCTTGGTGCGCGGCGGCTGGCCCTGCTTGGCCGGCGCGGTGACTTCCTGCGTGAACTCGGCCTTGCCGGAGCGGGTGGCCTTGACGAACTGCTCCAGGCTGCCCAGCCCGCCGGCCCAGGCCGAAGAAACGGAGAGCGCGGCCAGGGCGAGCAGCGCGGCGGCGATGCGGTGGTGGATGGATTTCATGGCTTTTCAGATCGCGCGGCGCGGCCGAAGGTTCAGCCGGCTACGCCTGGAAACATCGAGACACCGGGCGGTCACTCGGCCCGCGCGGGCACCAGGATGTCGCGCTGGCCGCTGCCGCTCATGGCGCTGACGAGGCCGGCCTTCTCCATGTCCTCGACCAGGCGCGCGGCGCGGTTGTAGCCGATCTTCAGGTGGCGCTGCACCAGCGAGATGCTGGCCTTGCGGTTCTTCAGCACGACTTCCACCGCCTGGTCGTACATCGGGTCCTTCTCGCCGCCGCCGTCGCCGGCTTCGCCGAAGCCGCCTTCCTCGCCATCCACCGTGCCGCCTTCGAGCACGCCGTCGATGTAGTTCGGCTCGCCCTGCGCCTTGAGGTATTCGACGACGCGGTGCACTTCGTCGTCGCTGACGAAGGCGCCGTGCACGCGGATGGGCAGGCCGGTGCCGCTGGGCAGGTAGAGCATGTCGCCCATGCCGAGCAGCGCCTCGGCGCCCATCTGGTCGAGGATGGTGCGGCTGTCGATCTTGCTTGAGACCTGGAACGAGATGCGCGTGGGGATGTTGGCCTTGATGAGGCCGGTGATCACGTCCACGCTGGGCCGCTGCGTGGCCAGGATGAGGTGGATGCCGGCGGCGCGCGCCTTCTGCGCCAGGCGGGCGATCAGCTCCTCGATCTTCTTGCCGACCACCATCATCAGGTCGGCCAGCTCGTCGATGACGACGACGATGTAGGGCAGGCGCTCCAGCGGCTCGGGGTCTTCGGGCGTGAGGCTGAAGGGGTTGTAGATGAACTCGCCGCGCGCCTTGGCGTCGTCGATCTTCTGGTTGAAGCCGGCCAGGTTGCGCACGCCGGCCTTGCTCATCAGTTTGTAGCGGCGCTCCATCTCGGCCACGCACCAGTTCAGGCCGTGGGCGGCCTGCTTCATGTCGGTGACCACGGGCGCCAGCAAGTGCGGGATGCCTTCGTAGACCGACATCTCCAGCATCTTGGGGTCGATCATCAGCAGGCGCACGTCCTTGGGCTCGGCCTTGTACAGCAGGCTGAGGATCATGGCGTTGATGCCCACCGACTTGCCCGAGCCGGTGGTGCCGGCCACCAGCACGTGCGGCATCTTTGCCAGGTCGGCCACCACCGGGTGGCCGACGATGTCCTTGCCCAGGCCCATGGTGAGCAGCGACCTGGCCTCGTTGTAGACCTGCGAGCCCAGGATTTCGGACAGGCGGATGGACTGGCGCTTGGCGTTGGGCAGCTCCAGCGCCATGTAGTTCTTGCCGGGGATGGTCTCGATCACGCGGATGGACACCAGCGAGAGCGAGCGCGCCAGGTCCTTGGCCAGGTTGACCACCTGCGAGCCCTTCACGCCGGTGGCCGGCTCGATCTCGTAGCGGGTGATGACGGGACCAGGCGCGGCGGCCACCACGCGCACATCGACGCCGAAGTCCTTGAGCTTCTTCTCGATCAGGCGGCTGGTCATCTCCAGCGTCTCGGGCGCCACGCTCTCCTGGCGGCCGGGCGCGCTGTCGAGCAGGTCCACCTGCGGCAGGGGGCTGTCGGGCAGTTCGGTGAACAGGGGCTTCTGCTTTTCCTTGACGACGCGCTCGCTCTTGGCCACCTGCACCACGGCGGGCTCGATGAGCACGGGCGCGGGGTGCTGCTCCTCGATCACCTCGCGCTCGTGGTGCACCACCTCCTCGCGCTCGCGCGCGGCCTGCTTGCCCAGGGCCAGGTCCTGCGCGATCTCGCGGCGCTCGCGGCGCGACTCGACCAGCGCGTACAGCCCGGCGCCGATGCGCTCGGCCACCTGGCTCCACGAGAAGCGGAACGCCAGCGCCGCCCCCAGCACCAGCACGGCGATGCCCAGCAGCGCCGAGCCGGTGAAGCCCAGCCATTGCACGGCGACCGGCCCGCCCAGGTAGCCCAGCGCGCCGCCGGCCGAGCCGGGCAGCGCCGCGTCCCAGCGGTACAGGCGCGACCACTCCAGCCCGGTGCTGGAGGCCAGCAGCAGGGCCAGGCCGAGCCACGGCGCCCAGCGCGTCGCCATCAGCCGCGCCCAGAGCGAGCGGCCGGCGATGCGGGGAGCCGGGCCGGGCTCGGCATGCATCCAGCGCAGCATGCCGGCCACCCAGGCCCGCAGCGCCACCGCCACGCACCACCAGGCCGAGAAGCCCAGCAGCACGTAGACGAGGTCAGCCAGCCAGGCGCCCAGCTTGCCGGCCCAGTTGCGCACCGGCCCGCCAGCGCCCGAGGTGGACCAGGCCGCATCCTGCGGCGAGTAGCTGGCCAGCGCCAGCATCACGAAGATGATCAGCGCCAGGCCGAGCACCAGCACGACCTCCTGCGCGAAGCGGCCGATGCCCGAGCGCGCGGCCGGCTCGGCGGCGCTGCCGTTGAATGTGTTGAGGGGATAAGCCATGGACGAAACTACAGTGCCGCGAGCTTACCGCATGCCATCGGCGCCGCCCGGCAGCGGCGCGGCGGGCATCAGCCCAGCGTGGTCAGGCGGTCCTTGACCAGGATCGAGCCGTTGCCCTGCGTCTGGATGAAGCCGCGCTCTTCCAGATCCTTCATGACGCGGCTGACCATCTCGCGCGAGGCGCCCACCATCTTGGCGATGTCCTGGCGCGAGATCTTCTCGCGGATCAGCTTCTCGCCCTCGCTGGTATCGACGGCGAACTCCAGCAGCGCGCGCGCCACCCGGCCGTAGACGTCCATCAGCGCCAGCGACTCGATCTTGCGGTCGGCATGGCGCAGGCGCTGCACCAGGCCGCGCATCACGGCGTAGGCCATGGAGGTGTTCTCCGGCAGGCAGCGCGCGAACTCGATGCGGCCGAGCATCAGCACGTCGGTCTGCACCTCGGCGCGCACGGTGGCCGAATGGGGCTCGTTGTCGATCAGGCTCATCTCGCCGATGTGGTCGCCCGGCTGCAGCGTGGCCAGGATCACCTCGCGCCCGCGGCTGTCGGCCGTGACCACGCGCGCTCGGCCGTTGAGCAGGATGAACAGCGCGTTGGTCTTCTTGCCTTGCTCGACGATCACCTCGCCGCGCTTGAACCGGCGCTTGACCACCGCATCGGCCACCGCGGTGGCCTGCGACTCGGTCAACATGGAAAAAAGGGGTACGCGGCGAATCAGATCGAGACTCGACAACATCGTCATGGCAATAAGCCTCCGGTCATCACGCTCTTGGCGCTGTTCTTAAAATTGAAGCATTCTCGTACCGCGTCGCGCGCCATACGGCGCTGCACGCAGCATCGTCTATCCTATATCAGCCGCCGGCAATCTCCAAAAAACTCCCCATGAGCAAGCACGCCAAAGTCCTGATCCTCGGCTCCGGCCCAGCCGGCTACACGGCCGCCGTCTACGCCGCGCGCGCCAACCTCCAGCCGGTGCTGGTGACCGGCATGGCCCAGGGCGGCCAGTTGATGACCACCACCGAGGTGGACAACTGGCCCGCCGATGCCGAAGGCGTGCAGGGCCCCGACCTGATGCAGCGCTTCCTGGCCCATGCCGAGCGCTTCAAGACGGAGATCGTCTTCGACCACGTCCACACGGCCGACCTCTCACAGCGCCCCTTTACCTTGACCGGCGACAGCGGCACCTACACCTGCGACAGCCTGGTCATCGCCACCGGCGCCTCCGCCAAGTACCTGGGCCTGCCGTCGGAACAAGCCTTCATGGGCCGCGGCGTCTCGGCCTGCGCCACCTGCGACGGTTTCTTCTACCGCGAGCAGGATGTCTGCGTCATCGGCGGCGGCAACACCGCCGTCGAAGAAGCGTTGTATCTCTCCAACATCGCGCGCAAGGTGACCCTGGTGCACCGCCGCGACAAGTTCCGCGCCGAACCGATCCTGGTCGACAAGCTGATGGACAAGGTGGCCACCGGCAAGATCGTGCTGAAGACCTTCTTCACGCTTGACGAAGTGCTGGGCGACGACAGCGGTGTCACCGGCATCCGCATCCGGCACGTGGACACGGGCGCCACCGAGGACATCGCCCTTCAGGGCTGCTTCATCGCCATCGGCCACTCGCCCAACTCCGACATCTTCCAGGGCCAGCTCGACATGGAGGGCGGCTACATCAAGACCCGCGGCGGCCTGCAAGGCTTCGCCACCCAGACCAGCGTGCCCGGCGTGTTCGCCGCCGGCGACGTGCAGGACCACGTCTACCGCCAGGCCATCACCAGCGCCGGCACCGGCTGCATGGCGGCGCTGGATGCACAGCGCTTCCTGGAACAAACCGGGCTATAATCGCGGGCTTTCCTGGGGTTACCGCCACCCCATCGATTCTGGCGAGGTGAGGCCCCTGCCCACCATTCCTTGTTTGCTCAGGGAGTGCACAGGCGGCGGCCGTTTTGACAAATCCGGAGTGTCCTCATGGCACGCGTGTGCGAAGTCACGGGCAAGAAGCCCATGGTCGGGAACAACGTTTCCCACGCCAACAACAAAACCAAGCGCCGGTTCCTGCCGAACCTGCAATACCGCCGTTTCTGGGTCGAGAGCGAGAACCGCTGGGTGCGCCTGCGCGTGTCCAGCGCCGCCCTGCGCCTGATCGACAAGAACGGCATCGATGCCGTGCTCGCCGACATGCGTGCCCGCGGCCAAGCCTAACCCCATCAAGGAGCTGACACCATGGCTACCAAAGGCGGACGCGAAAAGATCAAGCTGGAATCCACGGCCGGCACCGGCCACTTCTACACCACCAGCAAGAACAAGAAGACCATGCCCGAGAAGATGTCGATCATGAAGTTCGACCCCAAGGCGCGCAAGCACGTCGAATACAAGGAAATCAAGCTGAAGTGATTCAGCGCTCCTGAAGCATCACAAGCCCGCTCTTGCAGCGGGCTTTGTTTTGGCGTCCTGGCCTAGAATCCGCCGGGCGAGACGCACATGGAAGCGTGGCAGAGTGGTCGATTGCACCGGTCTTGAAAACCGGCGACGGGCAACCGTCCGTGAGTTCGAATCTCACCGCTTCCGCCAGACGACAAAAAAGCCTGCTACTTTTCAAGTAGCAGGCTTTCTTTATCTGTGGCGAAGGAGGGATTCCTAAGACTGCCCGCAGCCCGCATAAACACTAGGTTCTCTGCTATTCAACCTATAGAGTACCCACAAAAATACCCTGCCGGCTGCCTCCCTACCCCTCCCCGGGCTTGTTGCTGTTGTGCCACATTTTGCATTCAGCCGGTACTCTTTGGGGCTTGCACGGTGGCGAGCGCCCGCAGCCAAGTCATGCGCAGAGTGCGGCGGGTGGCGCGGCGGGTGACGCATACACCTTTCCCGCAGTGGCGCGGCCGGCGCCCAGCCCCTGCCCGCTTCGGCCTCGCGCCAATCATTTCAAACTTTTAGCTACTATCTTTGTAGTGCTGAGAAACCCGCAGCATCCCAGCAGCGGCGGGAAACCTGTAACTTCTCTGCGGCATCGGCCTGGGAAACTGCGCCTTTTGGCGCAGTTTCGTCAGGGCGGCCTTCCCCCAGGTTCGCCAGCTCTGCCGCGATCAGCGCCCGCTGCGCGGGGGTGCCTCGGCTGGGTGAGAGTTTCTCGGGCCGGGCGCAGACAATTCACGCAATCGCGCGCGCGCCGCCCGTACCTCTGCCCACGTCCGGCGCACCAGCGCCCGCTCCGCAGGTGTCATGCCCCTTGCGCGCCCTCGGCGCCAACCTCCACCAGTGGCGCAGCCGCCCCGTGCAGCGCGGCCCGCTCCGCTAGTTGCGCCTCGCTGCTGATTCGCAGGATGCCGCTCAGCGTGCGCGCCGCCGCGCCCTGTGCCGCCACGGCTGCCGATGCCAAGTGCGCCAGCGCCTTGTCTGCATTCACGCCGCCAGTCTGCGCCCGCCGCTGTGCGGCCTCCGTGCAGGTTTCGAACAAGACCCGCAGGCGCTTGTACTGGTCGACCAGCTCGGCCTCTATCTGCCGGCACAGCCGCGCGTGCGCCGCCGCTGCCTCGCTGCTGTCATCGGCCCGGCCCTGCCCGTCCATCATCTCCAAACTGTCCATTTCCAGCCCTCAAATCGGTTTGGGGGTGGGGATGGTGGGGATGGGTGGGGGTCTCCCCTATATATCCCCCCCATTAAGGTAGGTAGGTACCCTACCTACCTACCTCACCCCCCCTTATATGCACGGGAGGCGTTTTATCCCCACCCATCCCCACCCCCGCGCCCTGTCCCCGCTACTCCCTTGGTCGCTTCGCGCTGCGCCGCCAGACCCGCGCCCCGTTCACCGTGCGGGGCTGTAGCCCCATTTCCGTGGCGTACCGCGCCACTTCACGGCAGCGCGCCGAATCGCCCCGCGCCGCGCCCTCCAAGCCAATGAATGCTCCAATGGCTTTCGTGCCGCAGCCTTCATCGGGAACCGTGCGCCCGACGCCCGATGCCTTTCCGGCCTCGCCGCTCCACCACGCAAGATTCAATGACCGCAGCTCACCCGTGCGGCGCCGGCCCTTGCTGATGGCTGGATTGATGAACGAAAAAAACTTGCGCAATCTTGCGTAAGTGTGTATAATTGAGTACATGAACAGCGCGGCACTCATCAAGCAAATCAAAGCGGACGGCTGGGTGCTGGTGCACACGGTTGGCTCTCACCACCAATTCAAGCACCCGATCAAGCCCGGCAAGGTCACAGTGCCACACCCAAAGAAGGACTTGCCGCTACCGACAGTCCGCAGCATCCTCAAACAAGCTGGGCTCCGCTAAGGCGGGGCCTTTCAAGAAAGGAACACCAGTGCTTTATCCAATCTACGTTCACAAGGAAGCCGGATCGGCTTACGGAGCGACCTTCCCCGATTTTCCCGGCTGCTTTGCGGCTGCCGATGAACTCAAAGACCTCCCTGCTGCGGCACAGGAAGCGATGGAGGCTCATTTCGGAGCCGACAACGATCCCATCCCGCAACCCAGCTCGCCGGAATCTCTTGCCAAGAACAAGGACTATCGCGGCGGCTTCTGGCTCTTGGTTGACCTTGATGTGACCAAAGCCCGCTCGCGGGCCGTCCGGGTCAACATCAGCCTCCCAGAATATCTGGTGGGCCGTATCGACGATGAAGCTCATCGGCGCGGGCAAACCCGTTCAGCCTTCCTCGCTAGGGCGGCTGAGCGCGAGATGGCTAGCTGAACCACATAGGGCAATGCAAAAAGCCGCCGATCTTTCGATCCAGCGGCTTTCGTAGGGGCGAGTTCATCCATCGCGGGTTGGTCAGCGTCTTGCGCTGATTCGACCCTCGCCCATCGGCACAAACCGGGGCGGTAGGTGGATGCGGGCTCGCGCCGGAAACTTTGTGGGCGAGATGGTAAGCACCATCTGCGTACACGGGACGAATGTACCACACAAGCAAGCGTCTTACAAACTGTGCGGATTTGCCACGTGAAGTGTTGAATCTTGCCCATCCTCTCACCGCGTATTGCGCAAGCGTCTCCTCATGCTGTGCAGTGCACTCTCAGCGGCGGCGTCCATGTGCGCCAGCGTGGCCTTGCCGACCTCGCCGAACGGGATGGGCCGCTGCCCCGTACCGCCACAATGGCGGCACGTGGTGCCCAGGATTGGGGTGCCGGGAATCACGAACGAGCCCACGCCCCAGCAGTACTGGCACCGATCATCCAACCAGAACATGGTCACGGCCTTGGCGACCACCAGCGGGCTTTTCTCGCCCTTGCGCGTCAGGTAGAACATGGCCTTGACGCGATCCATGAAGTCCGACGCCTGGCGCAGCTCTTCCGGGTCTTGCGTTTTTGCCGAGCGGATCGCTTCGTCGAAGTCCGATCCATCCGCGCCTTGCAGCAGGTAGTCGTTCGCGTCCTTCGCCGGAAAAATCACGCGCTTGCAGCGCTCGATCCCCAAGCGGTGCATGACCTCGCGCGCGCCCTTCTCGCCCGCCTCGTCGTTGTCGTAGCAGATCAGAATTTCGCTGAACCGCTCCAGCCGCGACCAGTCGTTTTCAAGCCATTGATGATTGCCTGCGCCCGCGTTGACCGACAGCGCCGGGATGTCACACTGGTGCAGCGTCATCGCGTCAATTTCGCCTTCCGCGATGGCGATGCGGCGGGCCTTCGGGTCGATCAAGTGCCAGCCGAACAGGCAGGGCTCCGCGCCGCCTTCCTGCCGCATGTCGCGCTTCTCTGCCGCGTTGCGATACTTCGCATTCACCAGCTCGCCATCGCGCAGGTACCGGATCAAGGCCACAAAGGAAGACGGCTCGCCGCTGTCGCCGGCCACTGTGCGCAACCGCATCCGCTACTTGACCGCAGCCTGTCGTTACGGCTGGAAGGCGCACGGCATGGGTGAAAGCGACCCTGCGGCACGCGTCACGGCCCCACAGGTTGAAAATGCCCGCCACCAGTACCTGACACGCGCGCAGATGCTGGCGGTCTGTCGGCAGTGCACGAACCGCACGGCGCGGCTCGCTATCCGCATCGCGTTCTACTCGGGGATGCGACTCGGGGAGATTCTTCGCGCCGAGGTATCGGGCCAAGCATGGGTGCTGCGGGACACCAAGAACGGCAACCCCCGCATCGTCCCCATGCACCCGCGCGCTGCGGTGTGTGCCCGGGCTTTCGAGCCATGCCCCAAGATCACCATCCAGCGGGCCTGGGAGCGCGCCCGCGACCGCGCCGACATGCACGGCTTCCATTTCCACGATTTGAGACACTCGGCCGCGACGGAGATGGCGAACGCCGGGGTTGACCTGTTCACCCTGGGCCGCGTCCTTGGGCACAAGGATCAGCGCTCAACACAGCGCTACGCCCACCACTACATCGACACGCTGGCCGCCGCCGTTGGCAAGATCGGGCAAAAAAATCCCCACCATCTACAAAAGAAAGCGGCCTGAGCTACGTTTTCTGTAGCATCAGGCCGTTATCTGTGGCGGAGAAGGAGGGATTCGAACCCTCGATACGGTAAACCGTATACCGGATTTCGAGTCCGGCGCATTCGACCACTCTGCCACCTCTCCGCGTATTCGTGTCGAACCGAGGATTCTAGCAGGTCGGTTGCGCGCCGCCCCCATGCAGACTCACCCACCCATTGCATCGCCCGTCTTCGCCAGGCGCTCCGTGGCCATGGCCTTGACGATGCCCTGAAACTCCGCCAGCGAATAGCGCTGCCCTGGCACCAGCGGCGCGATGGGGCCGTCATTGGGGATGACGACGTCATCGGCCTCGCCGGCAGCACCCTGAAGCCACACGGCGGTCAGGTGCAGCGCAGGCACGCGGATCAGCGCCAGCGTCTGGCGCGCGGACGTGGCGCGCGCGGTGGGGCTGGCCAGGCCGGCGATGCGTTTGGTCAACGCGCGCACCTGCGGGCCCTCCACCACGGAGGTCACCTTGCCGGCGCCCTGATCCACTTCGGCCATCGCCTGCTGGCCGCCTTCGGCGGCAGGCAGGATCTGGGCCCACAGCCTGGGCTTGACCTGGCGCAGCGGCTTGCCCGCGGCCAGTTCGTCCAGGCCCAGCACGGTCACCGGCGCGCCGGCGCCGGTCGCGGCGCCCTGCGCCAGCGAAGTTTGCAGCGACTGCGACAGCGTGCGTCCGCTGCGCGCGATGCTGGGCCTGACCACGAGCGACGGCGGCGTCTCGGGCGCCGGGCGGCTGGCCGCCACCGCGAATCTGGGCAGGTCGTTGTTCAGCGCGTTAACGACGGCGGGCGGTATTTGAGGCATTTCAATGGGCACGGTATCTCTCCTTCGATCAAGTTCGCTGCGCTGGCGCTAGGCGCGCGTGAAGTAGCTGTGCGTCCACGTACCTGAGCCGGAGTAGGCGGTACGCAGGGTATCGTAGGCCACCAGGGCCAGGGTGCCGCCGCCGGGATCGGATATCCAGACGAATCCATCGTCCTCGGTGCCCGAGGCGACGATGAAATGGGCGCCCCCACCGGCCCATGCGACGCGTATGCACACCGGCCGACCCGCGACGAGTTCGTTTTCCAGTGTCTGCAGCGATTCCTGCGAACTCGTCATGCGGTTGAAGTGGCCCACCGTCGTGAGCGGCGTGTCCAGCACCGACGGGTTGTTGCAGGGTCCGGAGGCGCCCGTGCCACAGCAGTCGCTGCGCCCCCAGCGCGCGTTGGCCACGCGACACTGCGTCCAAGTGGTGCTGCGCAGGTAATAGCTGGCAACACTGGCCGACACGGCAGCCCAGCACCACTGGCTCTGCAACTGCCGCTGGATCGGGAATCTCAGCACCACGTCCACCGGGTCTTCGCCCGCGTAGCCGGCGACGAACACAGGCCGCCAGCCCTGGGCCGCCAGGTCGTCGAACTTGATCTGGTAGGTCGGCCCCGTCATGCCGTGGTGCATCACGCTGGCGGCGGCCTTCTTCTCCCAGAGGGCGGCGTAGTAGTCCTTGCCGCCCAGGGTCACGGCGTTGCCGCAGACGAGGTCGTAGCCCTGGGCCGCGTAGCCCTGCGCGGCGGCGCGGAAGGCCGCCTCTTCGAGGCCGTGGCGCGCCACCCATGCGGGGCCGGCGGACTTGTCCCACAGCGCGGCGTAGCGCGCCTGCCCGCCCTCGGCATACGTTGAGACCCAGCGCAGCCGGTAGCCCTGGGCCGACATCTGGTCGAACGCGGCCTGGTACTGCGCGCCGGTCAGGCCGTGGCGCGCGGCCCAGGCCGGGCCGGCCGCCTTCTCCCACACGGCGGCGAAGCGGGCGCTGGCGCCCACCGAGTACCCGCTCACCATCTTGAGCCGGTAGCCCTGGCCCGCGTACTGGTCGAAGGCCGCCTGGTACTGCGCCGCCGTGAGGCCGTGCCGCGCCGCCCAGGCCGGGCCGGCGGCCTTGTCCCAGATGGCGGCATAGCAGGTCGTGCCATTCACGTTGTAGCCGCTGACCGTGCGCAGCCGGTAGCCTTGAGCCGCGTACTGGTCGAAGGCCGCCTGGTACTGCGCGCCGGTCAGGCCGTGCCGGGCCACCCACGTGCCGCCGGCGCGCTCCCATGACGCCATGAACAGGGCTCTCACCGTCATTTTTGATCTCCTTGATCGACGTCCTTCCCGGACCCCAGGGCGCGGTGCCATCACCGCGAATTGGTTCGGTCCATGATAGGAAGAAAGGCTGCGCGGCCCGTCCTCAAGGGGGGGTAAGCCTTTGAAGGTAGGCGCGAATGCCGCCCGGCAGGCGGCCGCGCGGCCCGCGCGCAAGCCAGGCGCGGGCCGCGGATCGATCAGGCGCCGCTCAGGCGCGCAACACGTCGATCCCGCCCAGGTAGGGTTGCAACGCCTTGGGCACGCTGATGGCGCCGTCGGCGTTCTGGTGGTTCTCCAGCAGCGCGACCAGGGCGCGGCCGACGGCCAGGCCGGAGCCGTTCAGCGTGTGCACCAGCTCGTTCCTGCCCTGCGCGTTCTTGAAGCGCGCCTGCATGCGGCGGGCCTGGAAGGCCTCGCAGTTGCTCACCGAGCTGATCTCGCGGTAGGTGGCCTGCGCGGGCACCCAGACCTCCAGGTCGTAGGTCTTGCTGGCGCCGAAGCCCATGTCGCCCGTGCTGAGCAGCACCACGCGGTAGGGCAGCTCCAGCTTCTGCAGGATGGCCTCGGCGTGGCCGACCATCTCCTCCAGCGCCTCGTAGCTGCGCTCGGGATGGGTGACCTGCACCATCTCGACCTTGTCGAACTGGTGCTGGCGGATCATGCCGCGCGTGTCGCGCCCGGCGCTGCCGGCCTCGGAGCGGAAGCACGGGGTGTGCGCGGTCAGCTTGATGGGCAGATCGGCCTCGGCCACGATCTCGCCGCGCACCAGGTTCGTGAGCGACACCTCGGAGGTGGGGATGAGGTACAGCGCCTCGCCCTCGCCTTCCTGCCCGCCCTTTTTGGCGGCGAACAGGTCGGCCTCGAACTTGGGCAGCTGGCCGGTGCCGCGCAGCGTGTCGGCGTTGACGATGTAGGGCGTGTAGCACTCGGTGTAGCCGTGCTGCTGGGTCTGCACGTCCAGCATGAACTGCGCGAGTGCCCGGTGCAGCCTGGCGATGGGGCCACGCATGAAGGTGAAGCGCGCGCCGGCCAGCTTGGCGCCGGTCTCGAAGTCCAGGCCCAGCGGCTCGCCCAGCTCGACGTGGTCGCGCACCGGGAAGTCGAACGCGCGCGGCGCCAGGCCGTGCGGCGCCCAGCGGCGCACCTCGTGGTTGGCGGTCTCGTCGGCGCCGACGGGCACGCTCTCGTGCGGCAGGTTGGGCACGGCCAGCAGCAGCGCGTGCAGCTCGGTTTGCAGGGCGTCGAGCCGCGCGGCGGAGGCGTCCAGCTCGTCCTTGATGGCGGCGACCTGGGCCATCAGGTCGTCCGCGCTCTCGCCCTTGGCCTTGCGCTGGCCGATCTGCTTGCTGGCGCTGTTGCGCTGGGCTTGCAGCTCCTCGGTGCGGGTCTGGATGGTCTTGCGCTCGGCCTCCAGCGCGGTGAAGGCGGCTTCGTCGAGAAAGGGCTGCGGGTCCTTGCGGGTCTTCAGGCGCGCCAGCACGGCGCCAAGGTCTTTGCGGAGCAGGATGGGGTCGAGCATGGGGCGATTGTAGCGGGCGGCCTGCCGCGCTGGTTCATGGTCAAATCGGCCTCCAGCGCTTGTCTGTCAAGCGCTGGCAGCTATCGATTCAGAAGCAAATGTCAGCTCAGGTGGTCGAGCATGGACTCGGTCGCGCTGTCCAGCTTCAAGCCCTTGGGCAGCGGGAAGCGCACGGTCTCCTCGATGCCGTCGAGCTTGCGCACCGACACCGCGCCCAGCGCGCGCAGCCGCTCGATCACCTGCCGCACCAGGATGTCGGGCGCCGAGGCGCCGGCCGTCAGGCCGACGCGCGCCTTGCCCTGCACCCACTCGGGCCGCAGCTCGTCGGCGCCGTCGATCATGTGGGCCTCGGTGCCCAGCTTGCGCGCCACCTCGCGCAAGCGGTTCGAGTTGCTGCTGGTGGGGCTGCCGACGACGATCACCACGTCCACCTGGCGCGACAGCAGCTTGACCGCGTCCTGCCGGTTCTGCGTGGCGTAGCAGATGTCCTGCTGCTTGGGCTCGCGCACCTGCGGAAAGCGCGCCTTCACGGCGGCGGTGATCTCGGCGGCGTCGTCCACGCTCAGCGTGGTCTGCGTGACCACGGCCAGCTTCTGCTGCTGCGCGGGCTGGATGCGCGCCACGTCGGCCACGTCCTCCACCAGGTGGATGCCGGCGTCGAGCTGGCCCATGGTGCCTTCCACCTCGGGGTGGCCCTTGTGGCCGATCATGATGAACTCGTAGCCCTCGCGGTGCAGCTTGGCCACCTCCACGTGCACCTTGCTCACCAGCGGGCAGGTGGCGTCGAACACCTGAAAGCCCCGCGCCGCCGCCTCATGCTCCACCGCCTTGGGCACGCCGTGGGCGCTGAACACCAGCGTGGCGCCGGGCGGCACGTCGGCCAGGTCTTCGATGAAGATCGCGCCCTTGGCCTTGAGGTCGTTCACCACGTAGGTGTTGTGCACGATCTCGTGGCGCACGTAGACCGGCGCGCCGAACTTGGCCAGCGCGCGCTCGACGATCTCGATGGCGCGGTCCACGCCGGCGCAGAAGCCGCGCGGCTCGGCCAGGAGGACTTCAGAGGGGCTATTCATGGCCATGATCCACGGCGGTCGCCCGGGGTGCGCCCAGCAACACGACACCAATGGCCGCGGAGCAGGCCATGCCAGCGCACCCGTGGCCGGGGTTCCCCCGGCCAGTGGGTACGCCCCCTCGAGGGGGGAGGCGCAACATCGCGCAGCGCGTGGAGCAACGGGGGTGGGTCATTCCAGCACCCCGATCACGTGCACCTCGAAGGTGACGGGCTGGCCGGCCAGCGGGTGGTTGAAGTCGAGCTTCAGCGCGCCATCGTCGCGCACCGCCTGCACGACGGCGGCGAACTGGCCCTGGCCGTCGGGCGTGGGCAGCTGCACCACCTCGCCGACGGCATAGCGCTCGTCGGGGTCGCCCAGCGCGTCCAGCTCCTTGCGCGCGAGCCACTGCACCATGTCGGGGTTGCGCTCGCCGAAGGCCTCGCCGGCGGGGATGTCGAAGCGGGCGCGCGCGCCCTCCCCCAGGCCGACCAGGCGCCGCTCCACGGCCGGCGACAGCTCGCCCGCGCCCAGCGACAGCGTGGCCGGCGGGCCGCCGAAGGTGTTGATGACGTCGCCTTGCGGCCCTGCCAGGCGGTAGTGCAGCGTGAGGAAGGAGCCCGGTTCGACGGTGGCCATGCGGATGGAGGTGTCCCAGATAAACTGACCCGATTGTAGAAAGCCCCGCCATCCCGATGCCGCTGAAGGACTTGCCCCCCGACGCCCGCCCGCGCGAGAAGCTGCTGGCGCGCGGCCCCGGCGCCCTGGGCGACGCCGAGCTGCTGGCGCTGCTGCTGCGCACCGGCCTGCCCGGCACCAGCGTGTTGCAGATGGCGCAGCAGCTGCTGGACGAATTCGGCGGCATCGCCGGGCTGCTGCACGCCGGCCCGGGCGACCTGAAGCGCGTCAAGGGCCTGGGCGGCACGGCCAAGCGCGCCGAACTGGCGGCGGTGCTGGAGCTGGCGCGCCGCGCGCTGGCCGAGCAGTTGAAGGAGCGCCCCGCCCTGGACGCGCCCGGCATGCTCAGGGACTACCTGCAGCTGCACCTGGCGCGCCGCCCGTACGAGGTGTTCGCCGCGCTGTTCCTCGACGTCCAGCACCGCCTGATCGCGCTGGAGGAGCTGTTCCGCGGCACGCTGGCGCAGGCCAGCGTGTACCCGCGCGAGGTGGTGCTGCGCGCCCTGCACCACCACGCCGCCGCCGTGGTGCTGGCGCACAACCACCCCAGCGGCGGAGTCGAGCCCAGCCGCGCCGACGAGGCGCTGACGCGCTCGCTGAAAGCCGCGCTGGCGCTGGTGGACGTGCGGGTGATCGACCACGTCATCGTCGCGCCCGGCAGCGCGCTGTCGATGGCCGAGCGGGGGCTGCTGTGAAGTCGAACTCGCTGCAAGACCTCAAGCAGATCCGCCAGCGCCTGGCCGAGGCGCGCGCCCGCGCGGCCGAGGAAGCCGCCGCGCGCGAGGCCGCCGCCCGGCGCGAACGCGCCGGGCAGGCGCTGTTCGCCCGCGCCGTCGGCCCCGTGCAGCCGCTGCGCGCGCACGCCCGCGTGCTGCACGCGCCCGCCCCCACGGCGCCCGAGCCGCGCCAGCGCCAGCGGGACGAGCAGGCGGTGCTGCGCGAATCGATCTCCGACGAGTTCGACGCCAGCACCCTGCTGCAAGTCGATGAGCACCTGAGCTTCCGCCGCCCCGGCATCGGCCCCGACGTGGCCGCCCGGCTGCGGCGCGGCCACTGGGCGGTGCAGGGCCAGATCGACCTGCACGGCCTGCGCGTTCATGAAGCGCGCGAGGCGCTGGGCCAGTTCCTGCGCGACGCGCGGCGCGCCGGCTGGCGCTGCGTGCGCGTGGTGCACGGCAAGGGCCTGGGCTCGCCCGGCCGCGTGCCGGTGCTCAAGGGCAAAGTGCACGGCTGGCTGGCGCAGAAGCACGAGGTGCTGGCCTTCGTGCAGGCGCGGCCGCTGGAGGGCGGCGCCGGGGCGCTGCTGGTGTTATTGGACAAATAGGGCTCCAGCGCCCGCCAGACAAGCGCCAGCAGCTATGATTTCAATAGTTTTCCGGGCCGGGCTCAGAACGCATAGCCCGCGCTGAACCCCACGGCCCACTGCCGCCCCGGCGCGGGCTCGAAGAAGCGGCGGTTGCCGTCGTTGGCAATCACCGAGCCGACGTAGGACTTGTCGGCCAGGTTGTCGATGCGCAGGTACTCGCGCAGCTTCCAGCCGCCCAGGCGCTGCTCCCAGCCCAGCCGCAGGTTGAACACGGTGGCTGACGAAGTCCAGTCGGAGTTCAGGTCGTCCACCGCCATGCGGCCGAAGTGCACCGCCTCAAGGGCGGCGCTGAAGCCGGGCCAGGCTTTCGGCTGCCAGGCCAGATCGGCGAACAGGCTGCGCGCCATCGTGCCCGGGATGCGGTTGCCCCGGGGCACCACGGAGCCGTCGGCAAAGCGGGCGTTCAGCGTGGACAGCGCCACGTGGGCCTGCCATTCGGGGCTGAGCTGCGCGCTGTAGGCCACCTCGATGCCGCTGCGCCGGGTGCGCCCGGCGTTGGCGTAGATGCTGCGCCCGCCGCTGCTGGAGGCGACGACGATCTCGTCCCGGCTGGCGATGTGGAACAGCGCCACGTCCAGCCGCTGCGTCTCTGACAGACGGGTCTTCAGGCCCAGCTCGGCGTGCATGGCGCGGGCGGCGCGCAGGCCGAGGTTGGGGCCGCTGCCGCCGCTGCGGTAGGCGATCTCGGCCAGCGTGGGTGTCTCGAAGCCGCGCCCGACGTTGAAGTACACGTTGGTGCCGTCGCCGAAATGGCGCGTGAGGCCGAGCACGGGATTCGTGGCGCGAAAGCGCGTGCCGCCGCTGTCGTCGGGGTTGCCGGGGACGATGAAGTGGTCGCGCACCGTGAACCGGACGCGGTTGGCGCGCAGCCCGGCGACGGCGCTCCAACGCTCGTTGATGGCCCATTCGCCCTGGGCGTAGAGGCCGGCGCTGCGGGCCGTGTCGTCCTCGTCGCGCTTGAGCTCGCCGCGCGCGCCCAGGTCGTTGACGTAGCCGCGCCGCCGCTCGCTCATCTGCTCCAGGTCCAGCCCCACGGTGTAGCGCAGGCGGCCCAGCCCCAGGGCCACGCCGCTGCCGTAGGACAGGCCCAGGCCGCTGTAGCTGCGGTCCAGATCGACGATGCCGCCCGCCGACGTGGCCGGCTGCTGGGCGGACAGCGGGATGGAGAGCCGGTTGTCCAGATCGCGCTGGCCGTAGTACACGCGGGCCATCAGCTCGCTGTCGGCGTCGGGGCGGTGGTTCAGCACCAGGCCGAGCTGGCTTTGCGACACCTCCTTGCCCGCCCGGTATTCGGTGGAGCGGGCATCGGCCTGGCGCGGGTTGGCCTGCATCTGGGCACGCGTCAGGCCCAGCGGGTCGCCGGACTCGGGCTGGTCGAACACATTGGCGACCAGCGTCAGGCGGGTGCGCTCGTCGATATCGGTGCGCAGCTTGGCGTTCAGGTGGCGGCGCCTGGCCGCGCTGTTGTCGCGCCAGCCGTCGGTGCGCAGGTCGCTGTAGTCCAGCACGTAGTTCACCCGGCCCTGCTGGCCCGCCGCCTGCGCGCCCAGGCGCAGCATGCCGTTGGAACCGACGTCGGCAGTGGCGCGCACCTCGGGCCGCGCCGGGCCGTCGGCGGTGAAGACCTGCACCACGCCAGCGGACGAGTTGCCGTACAGCAGCGCCATCGGCCCACGCAGCACCTCGATGCGCGCGGCCGACGGCAGGCTGATGGTGGACGCCTGCGCCTGCCCGTCGGGCATGGTGGCGGGAATGCCGTCCACGATCAGCCGCGCGCCGCGGATGCCGAAGGCCGAGCGCGCGCCCGAGCCGCGGATGGACAGCTGCAAGTCCTGCGCGTAGTTCTGCCGGTTCAGCACCGTGATACCGGGCACGCGGTTCAGCGACTCCGACAGGTTGATGCGCGGGCCGGCCCGGTCGATCACGTCCTGGTCGACGGCCTGGATGGCGGCCGGCACGTCGAAGCTGCGCTGCTCCTGCCGGCTGGCGCTGATGACGACCTCGTCCAGCGTCTGGGCCTGCGCCGCGCCCAGCGCGGCCAGGCCGAACACGGCCAGTGGCCCTTGGATGGAAAAAAGCATAAAAAAAGGCTGCGGCGCCCGCCAGGCAAGCGCCAGCAGCTATCTTTTTTGAAGCACTGGCTAGCCTTGCTTCGGCGCCGCCCCCATCACGGCCTTGACCTCCAGGAAGTCCCTGAAGCCGTGCTCGCCCCACTCGCGGCCGTTGCCCGACTGCTTGTAGCCGCCGAAAGGCGCGGCCGGGTCGGGGCCGGCGCCGTTCAGGTGCACCATGCCCGTGCGCAGGCGGTTGGCCACGCGCCGCGCGTGCTCCAGGCTGCCCGACTGCACGTAGCCCGACAGGCCATAGGGCGTGTCGTTGGCCATGCGGATGGCGTCTTCTTCCGTGTCGTAGGGGATCATCACCAGCACCGGGCCGAAGATTTCCTCGCGCGCGATGGTCATGTCGTTCCTCACGTCGGCGAACACGGTGGGCTTGACGAAGTAGCCTTTGGCGAGCCCGTCGGGCCGCCCGGTGCCGCCGGCGACCAGCGTGGCGCCCTCGTCGATGCCCTTCTGGATCAGGCCCTGGATCTTGTTGAATTGCAGCTCGCTGACCACCGGCCCCATGTGCATGCCCTCGGCCAGCGCGTCGGCCACCTTGGTGCCCTCGGCCACGGCCTTGGCGGCGGCCATGGCCTGCGCGTGCTTGGCGCGCGGCACGAACATGCGGGTGGGCGCGTTGCAGCTCTGGCCGGAGTTCATCAGCACGGCCTGCACGCCCTGCCTGACGGCGCGGTCCAGGTCGGCGTCCTCCAGCACGATGTTGGCCGACTTGCCGCCCAGCTCCTGCGCCACGCGCTTGACGCTGTCGGCCGCCGCCTTGGCCACGGCGATGCCGGCGCGGGTGGAGCCGGTGAAGGTCATCATGTCGATGCCGGGGTGCACGGCCATCGCCTCGCCCACGCCGGGGCCGTCGCCGTTGACCAGGTTGAACACGCCGGGCGGCACGCCGGCCTCGTGCATGACCTCGGCCAACAGCAGCGCGTTGAGCGGCGCCACCTCGGAGGGCTTGAGGATCATGGTGCAGCCGGCGGCCAGCGCCGGGGCCACCTTGCACATGATCTGGTTGATGGGCCAGTTCCAGGGCGTGATCATGCCGACCACGCCGACCGGCTCGTGCACGATGGCGGTGGTGCCGTGCACCTGCTCGAAGGGGAAGTTCTTCAGCACCTCGATGGCGGTGGCCAGGTGCGCCACGCCCATCGCCGCCTGCGCCGCCTTGGACAGCCACAGCGGCGCGCCCATCTCCTGCGAGATGGCGGCCACGACGTCGCCGTAGCGCTTCTGGTAGACCTCCAGCACCTTGGCGAGCAGGGCCAGGCGCTCCTCGCGGGTGGTCTGCGAGTAGGTCTCGAACGCGCGCCGGGCGGCGGCCACGGCCTTGTCCACGTCGGCGGCCGAGCCGAGGCTGATGCGGGCCACCGGTTCCTCGGTGGAGGGGTTGATCACGTCCAGCGCGCGCGGCACGGCCGGATCGACCCACTGGCCATCGATATAGAACTGAAGCTGGTCTTTCATGAGGATTGTCTCCTGGATGCGGAAGGGAGGATTTTCAACTACTCGCGCCGGCGTCCGCCACGCCCCCCGCCCAGGAGGCCGCCATGCGCTTGCGCCAGGCGGCCATCTGGCGCTGCCAGGCGCGCAGGGCGTTGAAGGCCCGGTTGATGCGCTGCATGCGCCCCATCGCCTCGGCGCTGGGGTTGCGGTCGGGATGCCACCGCGAGGCGAGGCGGCGCCAGGCGGCACGCACCTCGCGCTCGGTGGCGGCGTCGGGCAGGCCCCGTTCGGCGTAGGCGCTGGTCATGGGAGAAGGCGGGTGCTTTGAAAAACGTTGGACGTGACCAGGATTCTCGCCGGCCTCGGCCTGCGGGGCCGCGCCCTACCCGCCGCGGTTGCGCATCCAGTCGGCGGTCTGGAAGAAGCTCTGGTTCAAGCGCTCACGCAGCGCCTCGTCCACGCCGGTCTCGCGCATCGCCTGGTCCATGCAGGCCAGCCACTGGTCGCGCTCCTTCACGCCGATGGCGAACGGCAGGTGGCGCATGCGCAGGCGCGGGTGGCCGAAGCGCTGCACGTAATGATCCGGCCCGCCCAGCCAGCCGCACAGGAACCAGAACAGCTTGGCGCGCGCGTCGTCCAGCGTGCTGCCGTGCACGGCACGCAGCGCGGCGTAGCCGGGCTCCAGGTCCATCAGGTCGTAGAAGCGCCCGGCCAGCGCGTGCACGGCAGCTTCGCCGCCGATCAGCGTGAAAGGGGTGGCGGTGGGGTTTTGAGTCAAATCGGCCTCCAGCGCTTGCCTGGAAAGCGCCAGCAGCTACTGAAAGCGTAGCATGCGGCAAGCGGGGGGTGGCGGCGATTCTAGGCCGCGCCACTGGCGGCGCGGGCCTGCTCCTCGGGCGCCCACAGGAAACGCCCCAGCATCGAGTCGCCCTCCGCCGCCGCGCCGGCATCGAAGTCCAGCCGCAGCGGGTCGCCGTAGTCGCGCCGCAGGTCGATGGTGCTCTTGCGACCCACGGCCGCCAGGCTGCGCCTCGCCCAGCGGCGCGCGCTGTCCTGCCCCAGGGCGAAGAGCTGCTCCATGGTGGCGGGCGCCGGCGACACCTTGCTGTGCGCCGGCATCTCGGCCAGCGCCGCGCCACCCTCGATGCGGTGCATGCGGAACGCGGCCAGGCCCTCGGGCGCCAGGCCGCGCTCGATCAGTTCGTTGATCAGGGCGATGGTGCGCATCTGCGCGATCAGGCTGGCGTTGAAGGTGAGGTCGTTCACGCGGTCGGCGATCGCGGCGCCGGAGGTGGGCCGGCCGGCGCGCTTGAGCGGGTTGATCTGCACCAGCAGCACGTCGCCGCTCTCGCCCATCTCCAGCAGCGGGCGCAGCGCGGGGTTGGCGGAGTAGCCGCCGTCCCAGTACAGGCGGCCGTCGATCTCCGGCGCCTGGAACATCTGCGGCAGGCAGCACGAGGCCATGACGGCCTCCACGGTCAGGCGCTTGCCGCTGAAGACCTGGGCGCGGCCGGTCTCCACCTCGGTGGCGGCGACGAACACACGCGGCGACTTCAGGCGCGCCAGGCGGTCGAAGTCGATCTCCTCGGCGATCAGCTGGCGCAGCGGGTTGACGTTGAGCGGGTTGGCCCGGTAGGGCGAGAAGCTGGCGGCCATGGCGCCGGGCAGCGCGCCCATCATCATGCGCGCCATGCGCGCGGCGCCCTCGCTGGCGGCGCCCAGGCCAGTGACGCGGCCCCACACCCGCGCCAACGCGGCGCGCGCGCCCTCGGCCGGGTCGCGCCGCTCGGCCTGGGCCTGCGCCCAGCCGTGCGCCAGCGCCACGGCGTTGATGGCGCCGGCGCTGGTGCCGCTGATGCCGGCGAAGGCCAGCCGCCCGTCGGCCAGCAGGGTGTCGAGCACGCCCCAGGTGAAGGCGCCGTGCGCGCCGCCGCCTTGCAGGGCGAGGTGGATCGGTTTGGTGGGTTCGGTCATGGTCACAGCATCCCTCAGTTCTTTGTCTGAGGGGCTGATTTCCAGGGGCGAGTTCAGAGTGCCGCCTCTAATTCTGCCCCAAAAATTACAAGAGAAATCGGCCTCCAGCGCCCGCCTGGCAAGCGCTGGCAGCTATCGATCGATGAGCAAACACGCTGCTGCACCATCGGGCATTGCAGCCTCAGCGCCTGAATGTATATACTGGATATACAAACCAGAGGCACCCACCATGCCGCACACCCGCATCTTCAAAAGCGGCAACTCGCTTGCCGTCCGAATCCCGAAGGAACTGGCGTTCCTCGACCCAGCGCAGGACATCGAGATCGAGCGCGTGGGCGACACCCTGGTGCTGCGCCCGGTGCAGGCGCAGACCCTGGCTGACCTGCCGGCGATCTTCGCCTCCTTCAGCCCCGACTTCATGGCCGCCGGGCGCGAAGAACACGAGCAGGCCGAGCGCGACTGGGACTGAGTGCCCCCATGCTCTACCTGCTCGACACCAACATCTGCATCCACCTCATACAGCGCCAGCCGCCACAGGTGCTGCAACGCCTGGCTGCTCTACGCCAGGGGCAGGCGGCGATGTCCGCGGTCACTTACGCCGAGTTGTGCGCCGGGCTGGAGATGCAATCGCGCAACCGCGACCACGATGCCCAGGTGCTGGCCCTGCTGATACAGCGCATCCCCGTGCTGCCCCTGGCCGAAGCCGCTGCCCAGGCCTACGGCGTGCTGCGCGCCGCCGTGCGTGAACGCCGCCGCGACGCGCTGGACCGGCTCATCGCCGCGCACGCCATCGCCGTGGGCGCCGTGCTCGTCACCAACAACGAGGCCGATTTTCGGGACTACCCCGGCCTGCAATGGGAAAACTGGGTGCAGGGCGCAGTGTCTTCGTCACCGGGTGAAAAATAGTCTTTATCTGACCCTATTTTTACTCTGCTGTGCCGCGCGTCGCAAGCCGAGACCGCCCAGCTTTCGACGCTCACTCCCGTTGAGATCGGACACCTCTTCTTACTCTGGTTCCGCGGGATAAGGGCCAAGAAACCGCACGCCGTTGAAGTGAATGAGGTGTGACGGCGCATCGGCCACCCACACCTCGGTTTCCCACGCAATTTCACCGAGATAGCGGCCCATGATGGCCCGGTTCGGGAATGCGGTTACGTACACCAGTCCGGCGCTCGATCCGGCAAACAGCTTCGCCAATTCGGCATGTCGCTTCCCATCGACCGGCCCGTGGCTAGTGACGGACTCGACCAGTAGCAGCCAGTTCCTTTCCGCGAAGTGCAAGACCACATCCGGCATCTTGCCGTGCGAATCCACGCCAACGCCGAGATCAGCCAGCAAGGGGGCGTCGAAGTAACCCCATTTGTCGCCCGTGTCGCCGGCATAGACCAGCACGCTGCCCGGCGCGAAGCGTGGGGCGAAGTCTTCCACAATGGCTCGGATCAATTCGCTGTGTTCGCCAGGGCTGAGGGTGATCCGCCGACCTGGCGCGACTTCGACCGGGATACGGTTCTGCGCCCTCTCCTTGGCGTATCGAGCCACCAGTGTTTCCCTCTGGACCAACCAGGCGGCCAGGCTGTCATGCCATGCTGGGCTGCCGAAACTGCGCAGCAGCGCGAGCGCGGCTGGCTCGATTTGATACACAGCCTTCGGACTGTTTACCGGCCGGTCGGGCTGATCCGGGTTGAGGAGCGATACGCCCGCATCGCAGAACTGGTGCATGGACTGACGGCGAATCGTCTCGCGGGTATTGGGTGCGTACGCCTTCCCATAGTGCTCTCGCGCCCAATTCATGATGGGCGTGATGCCGATCAGCGGATTTTCGGCGTTGGCCCAGGCTTTGCCGGGCGTGAGGTTCAAAAGGGCCAGCAAGCACAACGCCGAGCGTTCATTCTGCTGCGCACGGGGCAGTCCCAGGGAAGCGATGATTTGCCGTGCAGCCTCGATGTCGCCGCTCTCGTCGTTCATTCGGTCAGGGTCTCCAGCTTGGCGTCTATCTGGTCTTGCGTGAGGGTGCCTTGCCGCATGGCCCACTCGCCAAGCCGAGTCAGCGCCTTACGGCTCGGATACTTCATCAGCTTGAGGTCGGTCGCGTTGACCTGCGTGTGGCCGTTGAAGCGCCGGAAATGCGCATCGACGGCGGTTGTGTTCAGGAATACCGCCAAGCCGCGGGCCAGGGCCTCGGGCAAGCCACGCCTGTTCTCGTGAAACAGGTTCAGGTGGTTCTCGAAGCCCAGCACCGGCGCACCACCGAATGCATCGGGCTCCACCACGCTCGCCACGATGCGACGCTTTTCCTCCTTGGACGAGAAGCGACGCACGGCGCAGTAAAAACCGCTCGGATAGAGCCACTTTTCCGTCTCGGCGTTACGCTCGATGGCGTTAGGCTTCTTCAGGTCCTCAATGGGCCAAGTGGTGCCGCTGCCGCTGAAATGTCCGGGATACAGCAGAGGCACCGTGCCCTCCCCTGGCATGTCGCGCAGGTGCTCTTTCAGTCGAAAATCGACCACCGGCCCGGTGGACACCTTGATGCCCAGGTCGGCGAGCATGAATCGGATCGCTGGGGACAGCTCGATGGCGCTCTTCTCTGGCGACGTGGGCACATGGATGAACTGCTCGGGGTCATCGGGCAAGACGATCCGCTCGAACGGATGTTCGTGCGTCACCAGGTCGGAAAAGCTGTCGTCGGTCGAGGTCGATACCGTCACCGGCCCCTGCACACCGCCGCGCTCAAGGCGAATGATGACGTTTTCCTGCAGCACCTCGTCATCCTTGAACGCTTTGCTGCGCGACTCGAACAGGTGCATGTGGCGAATGGCTGCCCGCTCAAGGATGAAGTCGCGGAAGGGCCGGTAGTACGGCCCATTGCAGAAACTGCGCGGAATGATCGCCACGACCTGGCCGCCGGGTGCGGCGTCGGCCACGGCAAGCGCCACGAAGGCGGAATACAGGTTCACCGTTTCGATACCGGCGCGGCGCAAGGCCAGCCGATGCGGCGAGTCGCTATGGATCTTCTTGTAAGGTGGATTGAGGATGGCGTGGGTGTAGCCCGTCGGCTGCTTCACCGTGAACAGGTCATCGGCCGTCGCCAGTTCGATGAAGTCGCCCGCGATGATCCGGGGCGTCACGTTCCGATAACCCGTCAGGTGCCGCGTCAGATGGTCACGGAGATTGCCGTCAACCTCGTAGGCCGTTGCTTCGACGGCCTCGAAGCCGAAGCCGCCGGCCACCCAGCGATCAAGGAAGGCGCAGGACAGCGCACCCACGCCAGCGCCCGCATCCAGCAGGCGGCAAGTCCGTAGCGAACTGGCCGGGAACAGAGACGCCATGAAGCGGGCCACGCTCGAAGGCGTCATGTACTGGCCCAGCGCGGCCTTGTGTTTACGTGCAGTGCGCGGCGCAACCATCCGGCGCACCGTGTCTGCCTTCTCAAGCTGTTGCAGCATCCCGGCTCCGCTCCCGAATCAGACTGCGCTCAAATCCAACCAAGGCCGCGAGCACATGGAAAACCAGCGTACTCGCCACGCTGCCCGTCTCGACCTCGATGCCATCCATGATGGTAATGGGTTCCACGGCACGACTGTTCGTCGAAGAGGTCTGCGCACGTTTGCACTCCCGGTGGAGAAAATCTCCATCGTGTGTCTCAACCGAGACTTCCGCATGGGTCGCGTTATCACAAACCCGCTGCAGGGCGGCGGCGGTTGGTCGCCGACCGTGCCCTGAGCGCCTTGCAGATTGCAAGCCAAATTAGCTGCCAGCGCCCACCCAGAAAGCGCCAGCAGCTATCAATCGATGAGCATATGTGACTACTCCCCCGCCCGCCGCAGCGTTTCCACCACCGGCCGGCGCAGCACCTCGCGCAGGCCCCACCAGCCGGCCGCCAGGGCCAGCAGCGCGCCGGCCGCGCCGCCGGCCAGCGGCACCCAGGGCGAGGCGGTCCAGGCGAAGTCGAAGGCGTAGCGCGCCATCGCCCAGCCCACGGCCACCGCCGCCACGCTGGCGAGCACGCCGGCCAGCAGGCCGACGCCGGCCAGCTCGGCGCGCTGCACGCGGCCCAGCAGGGCGCTGCCGGCGCCCACGGCGCGCATGATGGCGAACTCGCGCGCGCGCTCCTCGCGCGTGGCGCCGACGGCGGCCAGCAGCACGATCAGCCCCGCCGCCAGCGTGAAGCCGAACAGGAACTCCACCGCGCGGATCACCTGGTCCAGCACGCGCTGCACCTGGGCGATGGACTGCTCCATGTCCACGTTGGTGATGTTGGGGAATTGGCGCACCAGGGCGTTGTCGAAGCCCGCGCTTCCAACGCCGGGCCGCCCCAAGTTGGAAGCAACCCCCTCGGGGGGCAGCGCACCTCGCGCAGCGGGGGAGCGTGGGGGCCATACCTCAGGGGCGCGGAAGGCGGCGATGTAGGTGATGGGCAAGTCCGGCATCTCGGCCAGCGGGAACATGGCGAAGAAGTTGACGCGCATCGACGCCCAGTCCACCTTGCGCAGCGAGGTGATGCGCGCCTCCACCGGCACGGCGGCGACGTCGAAGCGCAGCGTGTCGCCCAGCTTCAGCCCCAGCGTCTCGGCCAGGCCCTCTTCGACGCTGATGGCGCCCGCCTCGTTGGGCGTCCAGCGGCCGGCCACCACCTCGTTGTGCGGCGGCCGCGCGGCGTCGTGCGAGAGGTTGAACTCGCGGTCCACCAGGCGCTGGGCGCGCTCCTCTTTGTAGTCGGCGGGCGCCACGTCCTTGCCGTTGATGGCGACCAGGCGGCCGCGGAACATGGGGTACCAGTCGAGCCGCTGCACGCCCGCGTCGGCCAGCGCGGCGCGGAACGCCTCGCCCTGGTCGGGCATGACGTTGATGACGAAGCGGTTCGGCGCATCGGCCGGCGTGGCGGCGCGCCAGCTGGCGATGAGGTCGGTGCGCAGCAGCACCAGCAGCACCAGCGCCAGCAGCCCCACCGCCAGGCTGCTGACCTGCACCACGGCATAGGCCGGCCGGGCCGAGATCTGCCGCGTGGCCAGCACCAGCCAGCGCGGCGCGGTCTGCTCGTTGACCACCCGGCGCAGCAGCTTCACCGCGCCCCAGGACAGCAGCGCGAACACCGCCACCGCGCCGGCGAAGCCGCCGACGGCGATCAGCCCCAGCACCCGGTCGGCGCTGACGGCCAGCAGCAGCGCGGCGAAACCCGCCACGCCCAGCGCCAGCACCGCCAGCGAGGCCGGCCGCAGCGCGCCCACGTCGCGCCGGATCACGCGCAGCGGCGGCACCTGCGCCAGTTGCAGCACCGGCGGCAGCCCGAAGGCCACCAGCAGCGTGAGCCCGATGCCCAGCCCGAACAGCGCCGGCCAGCCGCTGGGCGCGGGCAGCGCCGCGTCCACCAGCCCGGCCAGCAGCGCCACGAACACGTGGTGCACGGCCCAGCCGATCAGCACGCCGGCCGCGCTGGCCGCCAGGCCCACCAGCAAAAACTCGACCGCGTAGGCGCCGGCGATGCGCCGCTGCGGCAGGCCCAGCACGCGCAGCATGGCGGAGGCGTCCAGGTGCCTCGCCGCGAAGCCGCGCGCCGCCAGCGCCACCGCCACGGCCGACAGCAGCGCCGCCAGCAGGGCCACCAGGTTGAGGAACTTCTCGGCGCGGTCGAGCGTGGCGCGCATCTCGGGCCGGCCGCTGTCCAGCGACTCCAGCCGCACGCCGTGCACGCCGGGCTTGGCCACTTCCGCTTCGGCCCACGTCAGATAACGCCGCACCGCCGCATCCGGCCCGGCCACCGCCAGTCGCCAGGTGATGCGGCTGGCCGGCTGCACCAGGCCGGTGGCGGGCAGGTCGGCGGCGTTCAGCAGCACGCGCGGCGCGAAGCTCATGAAGCCCGAGCCGCGGTCCGGCTCCAGCGCGATCAGCCCGGTGACGCGAAAGCCGGCGTCGCCCAGCAGCAGGGTGTCGCCGGCTTTCAGCGCCAGGGCTTCGAGCAGCGACGGATCCACCCACGCCTGGCCGCGCGCCGGGATGTCGCGCGTGGGCGTGCCCGTGCGGTCCTGCGCGCCCTGCGCCAGGCGCAACTGGCCACGCAGCGGGTAGCCGGCCTCCACCGCCTTCAGCGCCACCAGGCGCGTGGCGCCGCCCTGCGCGTCGGGCGCGCGGCCCATGGTGGGGAAACCGAGGGTCAGCGCGCTCTGCAAGCCGAGCGCGCGCGCTTGGGTTGTGAAGGCGGCGGCGGGCGGCTGGTCGCTGACCACCACCGCGTCGCCGCCCAGCAGCTGGCGCGCGTCGCGTTGCAAACCGCCTTGCAGCCGGTCGGAGAAGAAGCCCACGGCCGCCAGCGCCGCCACCGCCAGCGTGACGGCCACCATCAGCAGCCGCAGCTCGCCGGCGCGCAGGTCGCGCCACAGGCCGCGCCAGCCCAGGATCCATGTGGAGACGTTCATGGGCGCACTGTAAGCGCAAGCACGCCAACTCCGTTTTTCATAGCTGTTCACGCTTGCTGGACAAGCGCTGGGCGATGATTTGACTTGATATCACAGGCACAAATCACTCGTACTCGTATTACGAAAGTCCCTACATTCGCGCTCACCCGCACGCTTCCTAGAATGCCGCCAATCCCACATTCAACGACGAGGATCGCGCCATGAAAAGCGACAACGAAGCCATCAAGCACCTGCAGGCGCAGCTGAAGAACGAACTGACCGCCATCAACCAGTATTTCGTGCACTACCGCATGCTCAAGCACTGGGGCCTGGGCAAGCTGGCGAAGAAGGAATACGAGGAATCCATCGGCGAGATGAAGCACGCCGACAAGCTGATGGACCGCATCTTCATGCTCGACGGCCTGCCCAACCTGCAGGACCTGGGCAAGCTGCACGTCGGCGAGGACGTGCCCGAGATCCTGGCCTGCGACCTGAAGCTGGAGCGCACCGCCCAGGCCACCGTCAAGGACGGCATCGAGCACTGCGAGAAGGTGCGCGACTACGTCTCGCGCGACCTGCTGCAGGAAATCCTGGAAGACACCGAGGAGCACATCGACTACCTCGAAACGCAGCTTGCCCTGGTCGAGAAGGTCGGCCTGCAGAACTACCTCCAGAGCCAGATGGGCGAGTGAGCCCCTCCCGGTTCGCCGCCGCAAAAAAGGGCCTTTTGGCCCTTTTTTAATTTGCGGAATCCCTATCGACGAAATAGACGTTGACAATGCGAATCGGTCGCATTTAATATCCACCCATCGACCGATTCACTGCAAGCCACGTCCCGCCATGATCGTCTGCGTCTGCAACCGGGTTTCCGACCGCGAGATCGTCCGCCACGCCCACGCCGGCATGAGCTTCGACGACATCCAGCTGGAGCTGGGCGTGGCGACCTGCTGCGGCAGTTGCGAAGGCTGCGCGCGCGAGCTGGTGGACCAGTGCAGCGCCAGCCACCCGGTCGCCGCGCTGTACCAGGCGGGCACCGCCTTCACGGGCGAGAGGGCCGCGGTATGAGCGGTTTCGCCCATGTCTCACCCGTGCTGGCCGTCCTGGGCGCGCTGGTCGTGGTGATGGCGGCCGCGGTCTGGGTGCTGCGCCGCTGAGTCGATCCCCCGCCAAGAAATTTCCGCCACGGCGCGCGATGGCCGTGCCGATGCTTTGTTGAGTTCATGCCTGCCCACGCCTTGCCCCCCCCACGCCGCCTGCCCGAGATCAGCCGCAACACCGTCATCGTCGGCGGCGTGGTGGCGCTCCACGGCGTGGCGCTGTGGGCGCTGAACCAGGGGCTGCTGCAGCGCTCGACGCCGCCGGAAATCATCGTGCCGGCCCAGGTGATCGCCGAGATGGTGACGCCGCCCGCACCACCGCCCCCCGCGCCGCCCCCGCCCCAGGTCAAGCCGCCTCCCCCGCCGCCGGCGGTGATCCGGCGCACGCCCCCGCCGCCGCGCCCGGCACCGGTGCCCCGCCCGGCGCCCGCGCCCGAGCCGGTGCCCCTGGCGGTGGCCAACGCCGAGCCCACCGCCCCGGTGGTGGCGGCCCCGCCGCCCGCGCCTCCGGCACCGCCCCCGCCCGCACCAGCGCCACCGGCACCGCCGGCGCCGGCCCCGGTGGTGGTGCTGCCGTCATCGAACGCGGCCTATCTGAACAACCCGCAGCCGGCTTACCCGGCGATGAGCCGCCGCCTGGGCGAATCCGGCCGCGTGATCATCCGCGTGCTGATCGGCCTCGACGGCCGCGCCCAGGAGGCGCGCATTCAGCGCTCCAGCGGCTTCGAGCGGCTGGACCAGTTGGCGCTGGAGACCGCGCGCGACCGCTGGCGCTACGTGCCCGGCACGCGCAACGGCGTGCCCGAGGCCATGTGGTTCAACGTACCTTTCAATTTCGTACTGGAGTGAGTGGAGAATGGAATCGCAGTTTGGACTCATGCACGTCTGGGCCCAGGGTGACGTGGTCATCCGGGGCGTGGCCATCATCCTGGTGGGCATGTCGCTCGCGTCGTGGATCGTCATCCTGATCAAGGCGATCGACATCTTCCGTTTCCGGCGCATGGCCCGGGCGGCGCAGGGCTTCTGGGATTCCAAGGATCTGGAAAGCGGCCTGGCCTCCCTCGGCAAGGCGCAGGACAACCCGTTCCGCCGCCAGGTCGAGCGCGGCCGCGAAGCCACCGAGCACCACCGCGCGAACCAGGCCCGCCTGCACGACAGCCTGGACGTGAGCGAGTGGGTCTCGCGCGCGCTGCGCAACGGCCTCGACGCCTTCACGGCTCGCCTGCAGTCCGGCCTGGCGATCCTCGCCTCGGTCGGCTCCACCGCCCCGTTCATCGGCCTGTTCGGCACCGTCTGGGGCATCTACAACGCGCTGGTGGCCATCGGCATGTCGGGCCATTCGACCATCGACAAGGTGGCCGGCCCGGTCGGCGAGGCGCTGATCATGACGGCGCTGGGCCTGGCGGTGGCGATCCCGGCCGTGCTGGGCTACAACGCGCTGGTGCGCGGCAACAAGGCCATCCTGAACCAGCTGCACAGGTTCGCGCACGATCTGCACGCCTACTTCCTCACCGGCGCGCGGGTCAACCCGCCGCCGTCCCTGGTGGCCATGACGAAGGGGCATTGAAATGGCCTTCAGCGACCGGGAAAACGACGACGACGTGATGAGCGAGATCAACATGGTGCCGTTGATCGACGTCATGCTGGTGCTGCTCATCATCTTCATCGTCACCGTGCCGGCGATGAAGCACTCGGTCAACATCGAGCTGCCGCGCGCCAGCAACGAGAAGGAGCTGCTCAAGCCGGAGACGCTGAACCTGTCGGTCAAGGCCGACGGCAGCTACTTCCTGGACGACCAGCCGATCGCCGACGACCAGCTGGCCGCCCGCATGAAGGCCGAGAGCGCCAAGCAGCCGCAGCCCGACCTGCACATCCGCGGCGACCGCGACGTGCGCTACGAGCGCGTGGCCCAGGCCATGGCCACGGCCCAGCAGGCCGGCCTGCGCAAGATCGGCTTCGTCACCGAGCCGCAAGCCGCGCAATGATTCTTTTCACCAGGAGGCCGAAAGCATGACCACCGCCCTCGCCATCGCCCCTACCGCCGAGCCGCTGCGCCGCAAGCTCAGCCTGCCCGCGCGGGCCACCTCGCCGCGCGCCCCTGTACCGCGCGCCGCCGATTCGGTGGCGCCCGCGCCGCTGCCCAGCGACCACCTGCTGCGCGGCCGCAAGACGATCGAGATCAGCCACAACGGCTCGGTGTACCGCCTGCAGGCGACCAAGCTGGGCAAGCTGATCCTGACCAAGTAGCGCTTTCATCGTGGGACGCGCTCCGGCGCGTATTGCCGCCAGCCAGAGTGCCCACCGGGGCGCAGCCAGCCAGCGGATTTTTTTGCATCAAATCGGCCTCCAGCGCCTGTCTGATAAGCGCTGGCAGCTACAAAAATCATAGAAAAAGCGCCGCCGATGCATGTCGCATCGGCGGCGCTTTGGCTTTTTTGCCGCCGGGCCGCCCCAAGGCAAAAACGGCCCCCTCGGGGGGCGGCGAACCTCGCGCAGCGGGAAAACGTGGGGGCCTTAATGCATCAGTAGGTTTCCAGGTGCAGGCGGCCTTCCCGCTTCAGCCGCTGGCCCACCTCGTCCCAGTCGTGGCCCGCGCCCTGCGCCACGTCGCGCAGCGCCAGCACCACGCCCTCCTCCATGCTCTTCAGGCCGCACACGTAGACGAAGGTGTTGGCGTCGGCCAGCAGCGGGGCCAGGTCGGCGGCGCGTTCGCGCAGCAGGTCCTGCACGTACTTGCGTGGCTGGCCGGGCGTGCGCGAGAAGGCGAAGTTGATGTCGATGAAGTCCTTGGGCAACCCTTGCAGCGGACCGAAGTAGGGCAGCTCTTCCTTGGTGCGGGCGCCGAAGAACAGCATCAGCTTGCCGCCCTCGAACTTGCCGCTCTTGCGCAGGCGCCGGCGCCACTCGGTCATGGCGCGCATGGGCGCGCTGCCGGTGCCGGTGCAGATCATGACGATGTTCGACTTCGGGTGGTTGGGCATCAGGAAGCTGGTGCCGAACGGGCCGATGACCTGCACCTTGTCGCCCACAGCCAAGTCGCACATGTAGTTGCTGGCCACGCCGCGCACGGGCCGGCCGTCGTGGTCTTCCAGCACGCGCTTGATGGTGAGGCTGACGTTGTTGTAGCCCGGCCGCTCGCCGTTGCGCGGGCTGGCGACGCTGTACTGGCGCGGGTGGTGCGGCCGGCCGGCGGCGTCGGTGCCGGGCGGGACGATGCCGATCGACTGGCCCTCCAGCACCGGGAACGGCATCTGGCCGAAGTCCAGCACGACGTGGTGGGTGTCGTAGTCGCGCCCGACCTCGGTGACGCGCACGTTGCCGGTGACAGTGGCTGTGGCGGTCTTCTCCGCCGCCTTCGGGCCGTACAGGTTGGCATAGGCGTGCGCGGCCGACCAGGGCGGGATGCTGCTGCCCCAGGCCGAGGCGTTGAACGGCGCCTCGCCGGTGGGGTCTTCTGCCTCGGCCGCCGCCGCGGCCTGCGGCGCCGGATCGGCGGCGGCGTCGCCGATGATGCCGAGCCGCACCAGCTCGGCCAGCGTCTTCTCGGCCGGCAGTTCGTCCCAGCCGAACTGCTCCTCCACCGTGTAGGGCTGCGCGCGCGGCACGCTGCGCCAGTTGTCGATGCTGCCGGTGGGGCACGGCGAGATGCAGTCGCCGCAGTCGGTGCACTTGGCGGCGTCGACCACGTAGTTGCGGTCGTCGTGCGTGATGGCGCCCACCGAGCAGATCGATTCGCAGGTGTTGCAGCGGATGCAGATCTCGGGGTCGATCAGGTGCTGCTTGAGGATGGCCGCATCGGCCGTGGCGGTGTCGCTCATCGTGGTCTCCGCATGTGTTCTCGGTATGCGGCGTCAGTATGCGGCAAGCTTCAGTTGAAGCGCACGTACTCGAAGTCCACCGGCTGGCGGTTGATGCCCATCACCGGCGGGGCGATCCAGCCGGCGAACTTGCCGGGCTCGACCACGCGGCCCATCAGGCTGGCGACGTAGGCGCGGTCTTCGTCGGTGGGCAGCCAGTCCCGGGCCCTGGCGTCCCATTCGGCCTGGCTGACGACCTGCCCCTCGGGGTTGACGCGCACGCCCGAGAGCGAGCCGATGTTGCGGTGGAAGGCCTTGTGCGGCACCTTCAGCCGGAACGGGATGCCGGCCTTGTCGATGATGCGGTTCCAGCGCTCGACGCCGCCGACCGAGTCCTTGATGTAGTCGTCGCGCAGCACCTCGTTGAGGGCGTTGAGCATGGGCACGTCCTTCTCGGTGAGCCTGCCGTCCGCGACTTGAAGCACCTTGTAGGTCTGGCCCTTGAGCAGGTGGTCGTCCTGGCGCTTGCCTTCCTCGTAGCGGCCCTTCAGGCCGGTGGAGTAGAAGATGGCGGCGTTGCTGGACTCGTCGGCGCCGAACAGGTCGATGGTGACGCTGTAGTGGAAGTTCAGGTAGCGCTGGATGGTGGGCAAGTCGATCACGCCGGCGTTGCGCAGCTTCTGCGCGTCGTCGGTCTTCAGCTCGTTCATCACGTTCACGGTGCGCTGGATCACGCGGCCCACGCCCGATTCGCCCACGAACATGTGGTGCGCCTCCTCGGTCAGCATGAACTTGGTGGTGCGCGCCAGCGGGTCGAACCCGCTCTCGGCCAGCGCGCAGAGCTGGAACTTGCCGTCGCGGTCGGTGAAGTAGGTGAACATGAAGAAGCTCAGCCAGTCGGGCGTCTTCTCGTTGAAGGCTTGCAGGATGCGCGGGTTGTCGGCGTTGCCGCTGCGGCGCTCCAGCAGCGCCTCGGCCTCCTCGCGGCCGTCGCGGCCGAAGTAGCGGTGCAGCAGGTACACCATGGCCCACAGGTGGCGGCCTTCCTCGACGTTGACCTGGAACAGGTTGCGCAGGTCGTACTGGCTGGGGCAGGTCAGGCCCAGGTGGCGCTGCTGCTCGACGCTGGCCGGCTCGGTGTCGCCCTGGGTGACGATGATGCGGCGCAGGTTGGCGCGGTGCTCGCCGGGCACGTCCTGCCAGGCCTTCTCGCCCAGGTGGTCGCCGAAGTGGATCTTGCGGTCGGCCTCGGCGGGGTTGAGGAAGATGCCCCAGCGGTAGTCGGGCATCTTGACGTGGCCGAACTGCGCCCAGCCCTGCGGGTCCACGCTGATGGCGGTGCGCAGGTAGACGTCGAAGTTCTGGCTGCCGTCCGGCCCCATGTCGTCCCACCAGCCGAGGAAGTTGGGCTGCCACTGCTCCAGCGCGCGTTGCAGCGTGCGGTCTTCCGCCAGGTTGACGTTGTTGGGGATCTTCTCGCTGTAGTTGATGCTGCTCATGGTGGGGTCTCCAAAACTATGAATTCAATAGCTGCTGGCGCTTGATGGACGGGCGCTGGAGCCCGTTTTTGCTTATAAACCGGTCAAACCCGATTGAGATCGAACTGCGCCTTGTCGCCCTTGCCGTAGACCTTGAGCGCGCCCTTCTCGCCGACGGCGTTGGGGCGCTGGAAGATCCAGTTCTGCCAGGCCGAGAGGCGGCCGAAGATGCGCGTGAACATGTTCTCGGCCTGGGCGAAGCGCAGGTTGGCCTCCAGGCCCGTGAGGGCGTCGGGGCTCATGGCGGCGCGCTCTTCCAGGGCGATGCGGATCTCGTCGGCCCAGTCGATGTCGTCCAGCGCGGCGGTGACCAGGCCCAGCTTCTCGGCCTCGTCGCCGCCCAGGGGACGGCCGATGGCGGCTTTGGCGGCGGCCAGCGGCGCTTCTTCCTCGTAGAAGCGGCGCGCCAGGCGCGACTGGCCGTTGACCATGGGGTAGGCGCCGAAGTTCAGTTGGTTCAGTTGCAGCACGGGCGCCTTTTCGGGCTCGTCGGGCAGCACCGCCATGTAGGCGCGGTCGGCGCAGAAGGCCAGCTCGGCCAGCGTGCCGGCGAAGCACGAGCCCGGCTCGACCAGCGTGAACAGGCTGCGCGAGGACACGTCCAGCCGCGCCAGCGTGCGGCGCAGCATGCCCAGCGTCTCGCGCACGAACCAGTGGCCGGGGTGCGCCAGCAGCGTGGCGTCGCTGGCCAGCACCGCCGCCGCATCGCCCTCGGTCTTGAGCACCCAGGCGCCGATGTCCAGCTCGTTGGTGCGCATGTGCAGGATGGCGTCGTCCAGCTCGCGCGCCATGCGCAGCGGGTACCAGTCGGCGCCGGCGGCTTCGATGGCGGCGACGTCCTGCGGCTGCGCGCCGGCCGGGGCCTTGACGACGAAGGTGGCCACGCGGCGGGCGCGGTCGATGGACACCGTGACGTACTTGTAGGCCAGGCCGTCGGCCGACGCCTCGCGCTCCACTTTCGGCAGCGGCACGCCCTGGGCGGACGCGGGCCGGTCGCTCTTTTCAGCCAATGCGGCGGCGCGCTCGGCGACCACGGCGTCGAAGCGCTGCGGCTTGGCGATGGCGTCCACCAGGCGCCAGTCCACGGCCTTCTGGCCGCGCACGCCCTCGCTGGTGGTGCAGAAGATGTCGGCCAGGTCGTGGCGCACGTGGCGCTTGTCGGTCACGCGCGTCAGGCCGCCGGTGCCGGGCAGCACGCCGAGCAGCGGCACCTCGGGCAGGCTGACGGAGCTGGAGCGGTCGTCCACCAGCACGATGTCGTCGCAGGCCAGGGCCAGCTCGTAGCCGCCGCCGGCGCAGGCGCCGCCCAGCGCGGCGAGGAACTTCAGGCCGCTGTGCCTGGACGAGTCTTCAATGCCGTTGCGCGTCTCGTTGGTGAACTTGCAGAAGTTCACCTTCCAGGCGTGGCTGGACAGGCCCAGCATGAAGATGTTGGCGCCGGAGCAGAACACGCGGTCCTTGCCGCTGGTGACGACGACGGTGCGCACCTCGGGGTGCTCGAAGCGGATGCGCTGCAAGGCGTCGTGCAGCTCGATGTCCACGCCCAGGTCGTAGCTGTTGAGCTTGAGCTTGTAGCCGGGACGGATGCCGGCGTCCTCGTCGATGTCGATCGCCAGGCGGGCGATGGGGCCGTCGAACGACAGCTTGATGTGGTGGTACTGGCTGGGGTCGGTGCGGTAGTCCACCTGGGGGTTCGTGGCGCTCATCGTGGGTGTGTCCTCGGGTCGGTCGGGCCGGCTCATGAACACCGGCATGAAATGAATAATAATTCATCTCTTGAACGCCGTCAATGCAATTTAATGCATGTCAGGGCGGCAGGCTCAGGCTTTCGCGCACGCGCCGGCGCAGCGCCTGGTAGGCATCCTCCTCGCCGAACGCGCTGGTGTCGAAGCGCAGGTCGGCCTTGGCGTAGAACGGCGCGCGGCCGGCCAGGATGCGCTTCAGGTCCTCCATCGCCTCCGGGCTGCCGGCCATGGGCCGCAGGTCGCCCTGGGCGGCCACGCGGCCCATATGGTCGGCCGGGTCGGCCTCCAGCCAGATGGTGAAGCAGTGCTGCAACAGCAGGTTGAAGTTGGCGGCGTCGGCCACCAGGCCGCCGGGCGTGGCGATCACCACCTCGGGGTAGATCTGGATCGCCTCCTCCAGCGCGCGGCGCTCGTAGCGGCGGTAGGCGTTGGTGCCGTACAGGTTGTGAATCTCGTGGATGCTGCAACCGGCGAACTGCTCGATCTCGCGGCTCAGCTCGATGAAGGCGTAGCCCAGGTCGTCGGCCAGGCGCTTGCCCAGCGTGGACTTGCCGGCCCCGCGCAGGCCGATCAGCGCGATGCGCGTGGTGCGCGCGCGCGCGGCCGTGCCGGCGGCGTGGAACAGCTCCGACAGCGCCAGCCGGGCGCGGCGCAGTTCGCCCTCATCACGGCGCTCCAGCAGCTCGCGGATCATCAGCCACTCGGGCGAGGAGGTGGTCACGTCGCCCAGCAGTTCGCTCAGCTCGCAGTGCAGCGCCTGCGCCACTTGCAGCAGCACCAGGATGGAGGCGTTGCCGGTGCCGTATTCGAGGTTGGCCAGGTGCCGCTCCGACACGTCGGCCGCCTGCGCCACCGCCTTGCGCGTGAGCCCGCGGCGCGCGCGCAGGGTGCGCACGCGCTCGCCCAGCGCCACCAGGAAGGGGTGGCGCGGCGCGCCCTCCGCCTGCGCTGCTGCGCGCGGCGCCTCCTGCAAGGCCGTGCCGATACCGTTGTCTGATTCCATCGAGCGGATTCCGATTGCTGCTTGCCGAGGACGACCTCGCCGCTTGACATGCACTTTAATGCACGTAAGATGACACGCACAATAATTCATTTCACCACGCGGTCTGCAAAAGATCAACCGGAGACAAGCCCATGACGAGCCCCGCCGCCCCCGCGGTCGCCGCGCCGCCCGAGCGCTTCAACTACGCCGACTACCTGCTGGGCCTGAACGCCGGCCGCGCCGCCAAGACGGCCTTCATCGACGACGGCGGCGCGCTCAGCTACGGCGCCCTGGCCGAGCGCGCGCGGCGCCTGGCCGCCGGCCTGCGCGCGCTGCACCTGCGGCGCGAGGAGCGCGTGCTGCTGCTGATGCACGACGGCAACGACTGGCCGGTGGCCTTCCTCGGCAGCATGTTCGGGGGCCTGGTGCCGGTGGCCGTGAACACCCTGCTCACGGCCGACGACTACGCCTACATGCTGGAGCACTCACGCGCGCAGGCGGTGCTGGTGTCGGGCGCGCTGCTGCCGGTGCTGAACGCGGCGCTGACCAAGGCCGACCACGAAGTGCAGAAAGTCATCGTCTCGCACCCGCAGGTGCCGCCGCACCCTTCCGAGGTCGATTTCGAGACTTTCCTGGCCGCCCAGGCGCCGCTGGCCGCCGCCGCGCCCACGCGCGCCGACGACCCGGCGTTCTGGCTCTACTCCAGCGGCTCCACCGGCCGCCCCAAGGGCACGGTGCACGCGCACGCCAACCCGTACTGGACGGGCGAGCTGTACGGCAAGGCGGTGCTGGGCCTGCGCGAGAGCGACGTGTGCTTCTCGGCCGCCAAGCTGTTCTTCGCCTACGGGCTGGGCAACGCGCTCACCTTCCCGATGACGGTGGGCGCCACCACGCTGCTGATGGGCGAGCGCCCCACGCCCGACGCCACCTTCAAGCGCTGGACGGGTGGCGTGGGAAGCATCAAGCCCACCGTGTTCTTCGGCGCGCCCACCGGTTTCGCCGGCATGCTGGCGCACCCGGCGCTGCCGCCGCGCGAGCAGGTGGCGATGCGGCTGGTGTCCTCGGCCGGGGAGGCGCTGCCGGCGGAGATCGGCGAGCGCTTCAAGGCGCATTTCGGCGTGGACATCGTGGACGGCATCGGCTCCACCGAGATGCTGCACATCTTCCTCTCCAACCGGCCGGACCGGGTGCGCTACGGCAGCACCGGCTGGCCGGTGCCGGGCTACGAGATCGCGCTGCGCGGCGAGAACGGCGGCCCGGTGCCCGACGGCGAGCCGGGCGACCTCTACATCCACGGCCCCAGCGCCGCCCTGATGTACTGGGGCAACCGCGCCAAGACGCGCGAGACCTTCCAGGGCGGCTGGACCAAGTCGGGCGACAAGTACGTGCGCAACGCCGACGGCAGCTACACCTACTGCGGCCGCAGCGACGACATGCTGAAGGTGAGCGGCATCTACGTCAGCCCCTTCGAGGTGGAGGCCACGCTGGTGCAGCACCCCGCCGTGCTGGAGGCGGCCGTGATCGGCACGGAAGACGCCGACGGCCTGGTCAAGACCAAGGCCTTCGTGGTGCTGAAGCCGGGCGCGGAGGCCACCGAGGGCGGGTTGCAGAACTTCGTGAAGGACCGCCTGGCGCCCTACAAGTACCCGCGCTTCATCGCCTTCGTGCAGGAGCTGCCGAAGACGGCGACGGGCAAGATCCAGCGCTTCAGGCTGCGCGAGCAGGAGCGGAAGAGCGGTTTGGATTGATGGTCAAAACAGCCTCCAGCGCTTGATGGACAAGCGCCGGCAGCTATTGAAGAAATAGCAATTCGGCCTTCAGGAGCGCTTGCGCACGTTCGCCCACGGGTCGCCCTCGACCGGCTCCATGCCCATCAGCGTGGACAGGCCCATCACGCTGGAAGGCGCGCCGCGTGAATGCGCGAACCCGCTGGGTTCCATGAAGCTGGAGGTGGCGAACTCCGACGGCCCGAAGCCCGAAGGCCGCGCCTCCACCCCCGGGGTGCGCTGCGCGGCCAGCATGCGCAGGCGCAGGATCTCGGGCGGCGGCCAGTTGACGTGCGCGCCCTTCAGGCGGATCAGGCGGATGCCGGCGGTCTTGAGCATCAGGTTCTTCTCGGCCGCCTCGCGCTGCAGCAGCGGGTCGTCCTTGTCCTTGAAGGCATCGACCTCGAAGGCGAACAGCGGCTTGCCGTCCTCGGCGCAGATCAGGAAGTCCACCTGCGCCTCGGCCAGCCGCTGCTGCGCGCCCAGCCGCTGGCGGCTCTTGCGCACGGCGAGGAAGCGCGCCAGCCGGGGGCGGAACAGCACCGCGCCTTCGGGGAAGGCCCGCTGCAGGTAGTGCAGCAGCGCGATCTGCTCCTCGGTAATGGGGGCGGTGTAGGCGAACTGGTCGCCGCGCGGGTCGTACGGGGCCCGCGGCCGGGGCGCGCGGCGCACGGCGCGCCACAGCAGGGCCAGCGCCAGCAGCGCGATCGCCGTGCTGGCGGCCGGCCCCCAGCCGTCACCCGCCAGCGCCTGCCAGCGCTCCAGCCACGGCGCGAAGAAACTCGATGCATCCATGCGGCAACACCCCCTGATGGCACGCACCATACCGCAAGCCCGCCGGCCGCGCCATCACCTGTTCAGAGGAGTCCGCAGGGCCGGATTCATCAGTGAAATCGGCCTCCAGCGCCCGCCTGTAAAGCGCCGGCAGCTACAAAAAGCAGAGCATCAGGTGTCGCGCGAAATCTTGATCGAGGGGAACTTGCCGGAGAAGTCCTTGGCCCTGGCGGCGATGCGCACCGCCACCTGGCGCGCCATGCCCCTGTAGAGCGCGGCGATCTCGCCATCGGGGTCGGCCACCACCGTGGGCCGGCCGGAATCGGCCTGTTCGCGGATAGTGAGCGCCAACGGCAGCGCGCCCAGGTAGTCCAGCCCCTTCTGGGCCGCGTAGCGCTGGCCGCCGCCGGCGCCGAAGATGTGCTCCACGTGCCCGCAGTTGGCGCACACGTGCACCGCCATGTTCTCGACCACGCCGAGGATGGGCACGCCCACCTTCTCGAACATCGCCACGCCCTTGCGCGCGTCGGCCAGGGCGATGTCCTGCGGCGTGGTGACGATCACCGCGCCGGTGATGGGCACGCGCTGGCACAGGGAAAGCTGGATGTCGCCCGTGCCCGGCGGCATGTCCACCACGAGGTAGTCCAGGTCCTTCCAGTGGGTCTGGTTCAGCAGTTGGTCGAGCGCCTGGGTGGCCATGGGGCCGCGCCAGATCATCGCGTCGTCGGGCTTCACCAGGAAGCCGATCGACATCACCTGCACGCCGTGGCTCTCCAGCGGCTCCATGCTTTTGCCGTCCAGGCTCTGCGGCTGGCCGCCCACGCCCATCATGATCGGCACGCTGGGGCCGTAGATGTCGGCGTCCAGCAGGCCCACGCGCGCGCCTTCGGCGGCCAGCGCCAGCGCCAGGTTGGCGGCCGTGGTGCTCTTGCCCACGCCGCCCTTGCCCGAAGCGACGGCGACGATGTTCTTCACCTGCGGCAGCAGCTGCACGCCGCGCTGCACGGCGTGGGCGATCACCTTGGAGGTGACGTGGGCCGACACGTGGCCCACGCCCGGCACGCCGCGCGCGGCGGCGACCAGCGCCTGGCGCAGCGCGGGGATCTGGCTGGCGGCCGGGTAGCCCAGCTCGACGTCGAAGGACACGTCGGCACCGTCGATGCGCAGGTTCTTCAGTTGCCTGGTGGACACGAAGTCCTGGCCGGTGTGGGGATCGGTCACGCCGGCCAGGGCGGCCAGCACGGCCTGCTCGGAAATCGCCATGGGATTGCTCTGCAAAGTAGGAGCCCGAGTCTACGGGAGCCCCCATTCCCTAAAATGCGCGGTTCTTTTCGCCCCACGCAGGTTCCGCATGACCGCCCCGCGCCAGCTCTTCGTCACCACCGCCCTGCCGTACGCCAACGGCACCTTCCACATCGGCCACATCATGGAGTACATCCAGGCCGACATCTGGGTGCGCTTCCAGCGCATGATGGGCGCGGAGGTGAAGTTCGTCGGCGCCGACGACGCGCACGGCGCCCCCATCATGATCGCGGCCGAGAAGGCGGGCCAGACGCCCGAGCAGTTCGTGGCCGGCATCGCCGCCGGGCGCCAGCAGTACCTGGACGGCTTTCTCATCAGCCACGACAACTGGCACAGCACCCACAGCCCCGAGAACACCGCGCTGGCGCAGGCCATCTACACCGACCTGAAGGCCGCCGGCCTGATCGCCACGCGCACCATCGAGCAGTTCTTCGACCCGCAGAAGGGCATGTTCCTGCCCGACCGCTTCATCAAGGGCGAGTGCCCGCGCTGCCACGCCAAGGACCAGTACGGCGACAACTGCGAGGTGTGCGGCGCCGTCTACGCGCCCACCGAGCTGATCGCGCCCTACTCCGCCCTCACCGGCGCGCGGCCCGAGCTGAAGACCAGCGAGCATTTTTTCTTCAGCCTGTCCGACCCGCGCTGCGTCGAGTTCCTCGAACAATGGACGCAGGACGGCCGCCTGCAACCCGAGGTGGCCAACAAGGTGCGCGAGTGGTTCGGCCAGGACGAGGACGGCAAGGCCAGGCTGGGCGACTGGGACATCAGCCGCGACGCGCCCTACTTCGGCATCGACATCCCCGGCGCGCCGGGCAAGTACTTCTACGTCTGGCTCGACGCGCCCGTCGGCTACCTCGCCAGCCTGAAGAACCTGCTGGGCAGGCAAGGCTTGGACTACGCGCAGTACATGGCCCAGCCCGGGCTGGAGCAGGTGCACTTCATCGGCAAGGACATCATCACCTTCCACACGCTGTTCTGGCCCGCCATGCTGAAGTTCAGCGGCCGCAAGGTGCCCGACAAGGTGTTCGTGCACGGCTTCCTCACCGTCAACAACGGCGAGAAGATGAGCAAGAGCCGCGGCACCGGCCTGGACCCGCTGAAGTACCTGCAACTGGGCATGAACGCCGAGTGGCTGCGCTACTACCTGGCCGCCAAGCTGTCGGGCCGCAACGAGGACATCGACTTCAACGCCGAGGACTTCATGCTGCGCGTGAATGCCGACCTGGTCGGCAAGTACATCAACATCGCCTCGCGCGCGGCCGGCTTCATCGGCAAGCGCTCGGGCGGCCGCCTGGGCGAGGTCACGGCCGACGGCGTGCAGCTGCTGGACCAGCTGCGCGCCGCGCTGCCCACGGTGACGCAGCTCTACGAGCAGCGCGAGTTCGGCAAGGTGGTGCGCGAGGTCATGGCCCTGGCCGACCGCGTGAACGCCTACGTGGACGCCAACAAGCCCTGGGAGCTGGCCAAGCAGGCCGGCCAGGACGAGCGCCTGCACGACGTGTGCACCGCCTGCATCGAGGCGTTCCGCATCCTCACCCTCTACCTCAAGCCCATCCTGCCGCGGCTGGCGGGCGAGGTGGCGGTGTTCCTGATGGTGCCGCCGGAGAGCTTCGAGGACGTGAAGACACCGCTGGGCGCCGGGGCGCAGATCGGCGAGTACAAGCACCTGATGCAGCGCGTGGACATGAAGCAGCTTGAAGCCTTGTTCGAGCCGCCAGCGCCCGCTCCGCAAGCGCTGGCAGCTATCGAAACAGAAGCAGCGCTGCCCGGCGGCGAGGCGCTGGCGCCGACCATCGGGATCGACGACTTCGCCAAGATCGACCTGCGCATCGCCCGCATCGTGGACTGCGAGGCGGTCGAGGGCTCGACCAAGCTGCTGCGGCTGACGCTGGACGCTGGCGAGGGGCGGATGCGCAACGTCTTTTCCGGCATCGCCAGCATGTACCAGCCCGGGCAGCTCAAGGGCAAGCTCACCGTGCTGGTGGCGAACCTGGCGCCGCGCAAGATGAAGTTCGGCGTCAGCGAGGGGATGGTGCTGGCGGCGGGGCACGCGGATGAGAAGGCGCAGCCCGGCATCTATGTGCTGGAGCCTTGGCCAGGGGCACAGCCCGGCATGCGGGTGCGCTGAAACTCCTCTTTTTGTAGCTGGTGGCGCTTGCTGGGCGGGCGCTGGGGGCCGATTTGGCTCTTATTTCTTTGGTGTTTGCTGGAGGCGCTGTCGGCCGGGATTTCGCCCCGGCGGGCGACCTACTTTCTTTGCTTCGCCAAAGAAAGTAGGCAAAGAAAGGCGACCCCACTTCGCGTGTCCCTTCGCTGCGCTACGGGGCAACCTGCGGTGCTCGGTCCTGGGGCGGCACTGCGGAACTCGCTGCGTGCTCCGCACTTCGCTCAGACAACCGCAGTGAGTCAGATCACGAAGCGCATGCATGCTGCGCTGCACGCGCCCGCCCCACGCCCTGCGCTCCTCGGCACGCGCAGAGGGGTGGTGAAGTCCATTCGGGCCATCGCTGCGCTCGGCCCCCAAGGCGCGGGCGCTTCGCGCCGCGTGATCGGGGCCGAGCGCAGCGATGGCCCGTTGGCGTTCCACTTCCCCTCTGGACGTGCCGAGAAGCGCAGTGGCCGGGGTGCGCGCGTGCAGCGCAGCATGCACGCGCTTCGTGATCTGACTCGCCGCGGTTGTCTGAACGGAGCGCGCAGCGCGCAGTGAGTTCTGCGGCGGCACCCCGGCCGCGAGCATCGCAGGTTGCCCGCAGCGCAGCGGAGGGACACGCCCAGTGGGGTCGCCTTTCTTTGCCTACTTTCTTTGGCGAAGCAAAGAAAGTAGGTCGCCCGCCGGGGCGAAATCCCGGCCGACAGCGCTTCCAGCAAACGCTAGAAGATTAAGAGTCAAAGAGGCGTCTAGCGCCCGCCCAGCAAGCGCTACCAGCTACCAAACAAGTAGCAATCAGGAACCCAACATCCCCCGCCCCTCGATGAACGCCACCACCCCCTGAAGCCCCTCCAACGTCTTCAGATTCGTCATCACGAACGGCCTCTCCCCCCGCATCCGCTCGGTGTCGGCGCGCATCACATCGAGGTTGGCGCCCACATGCGGCGCCAAGTCGGTCTTGTTGATCACGAACAGGTCGCTCTTGGTGATGCCCGGCCCGCCCTTGCGCGGGATCTTCTCCCCCGCCGCCACGTCGATCACGTAGATGGTCAAGTCCGACAGCTCCGGGCTGAAGGTAGCCGCCAGGTTGTCACCGCCGCTCTCCACGAACACCACGTCGGCGTCGGGAAACTGGCCGAGCATGCGGTCGATGGCCTCCAGGTTGATCGACGCGTCCTCGCGGATCGCCGTGTGCGGGCAGCCGCCCGTCTCCACGCCCATGATGCGCTCGGCCGGCAGCGCGCCGCTGACGGTGAGCAGGCGCTGGTCTTCCTTGGTGTAGATGTCGTTGGTGATGGCGATCAGGTCGTAGCGCTCGCGCATCGCCTTGCACAGCATCTCCAGCAGCGTGGTCTTGCCGGAGCCGACGGGGCCGCCGATGCCCACACGCAGCGGCGGCAGCTTCTTGGTGCGGTGGGGGATGTGGTGCAGGGGCATGGGAGAAGTCCCGGGAAAATCAGGCGAAATTGTGACATGGTCCACGCACCGCCCGCAGGCACAGGCCTGCGATGCGCCCGCGCCACGAGATAGCGCGTTCGCCGTGGCTACACTCGGAAAATTGATCTGCTAGGAGTATTCCTTGTCTCACGAGATCTCCGCACCGCCCGTACTCAGCCGCAAGCAGTTTCTGCTGGCGGGCCTGCTCGCCGCGGCCGCATTGCCGCGCCGGACGCTTGCCGCCGAGAAGGTGCGCTACGCGCTGCCGGCACCGGCTTTTCTGCCGGCCTTCACCCCCATCAGCCTCGCCCTGATCAAGGGCTACTACGCCAACGAAGGGCTGGAAGTGGATTTCCAGACGGTGGCCGGCGGCGCCGAAGTGGCCAAGCGCGTGGCGGCCGGCGAGTTCGACCTGGGTGGCGGCACGGGCGACACGCCGATACTGATGCGCCCGCACGGCCTGCCGATCAAGGCCATCGCGGTACTGGGCGGCAAGTCGTTGACACAGATCCTGATCCGGCGAGAAAGCGGCATTTACGCGCCCGAGCATTTCCGCGGCAAGACCATCAGCGTGACCTCGACCACGGACACGACGTATTTCACCCTGCTTGGCTTTCTCTCGTCCATCGGCGTGCGGGCCGATGAGCTGAAGATCGTGCCCGCCGGCCCCACGGGGGTCTACCAGATGATGATCGACGGCAAGGCCGACGCCATGGCCGGCGTGCCGGACTGGGCGGTGCCGGTGCTGCGCAGCGGCATCAAGACCATGACCTTCCGCTCCGACGAGTTCTTCCCCAGCCTGGCGCAGGCCATGATCAGCAGCGACCAGACGATCGCCGCGCGCCCCCGGGTGCTGCACGCCTTCGTGCGCGCCACCCTGCGCGGCCTGGCCGACACCATCGCCCAGCCCGACGCGGCCGCCGCCGCGATCACGGCCAGATTCCCGCAGCACAAGGGCAAGGAAGACATGGTGCGCGACATCGTGCGCTACTACGCGCAGCACGTCTATCCCGGGCAGCGCATACCGGGCGAGGTCAGCGCCCTGCGCCTGCAGAGGGTGCAGAACTTCTATCGCATGCGCAACATCGTCGAGCGCGAGACCCCGCTCAAGGATCTCTACACCGACCAGTTCCTGGCCGGCTGAGAGAGCGCCTCGCCGCCGGGCCCGATAGCGCCAGGCCGCGCCAAGAAACGCTCAGGAGCGGAACAGCCGCGAATACTGGGCCTCGTGCCGCGCCGACAGGATGGCGAGCATGGGGCTGAAGGACTGCCGCGTGTCGTCGGTGCGCGTCAGCGCATCATCGACGGCGGCGGGGATCTCGCGCGCCAGCCGCGCCAGCATGCGCTGGCCGGCGCTCTGGCCCAGCGGCACGGCCTTGACGGCGGCGGCAGTCATGTTCTCGGCCCAGCCGAAGGCGAAGGCCAGGCAGCCCTCGCGCACGCCGGCGCCGCTGCGCGCGGCGGCGAGGGCGAAGGCGACCGGGTAGGTCGGCGCCAGCCCGGCGCAGCAAGCGGCCGCGTCGGCGTGGTGGAGCTTGAGCCATTCGAGGAAGGAGCGGCCCATCTGCTCGGCCTGCAAGCGGAACTCGGCCGATTCGCGCGTGGCCAGCACCCAGGCGTCGAGCGCGGCAATACGGGCAAGGTCATCGGCCCGCCAGGCGCGCACGGCCTCGGCCACCACGGCCAGGTCGCCGCGCGCCAGGCCCAGGTGCAGCTGGTCCACCAGCCAGTCCCGCGCGCGCGCTTCCGAATCGACGCCGGCCCATTCGACGGCCGCCTCCAGCCCCTCGGAATACGAGAAGCCGCCCACCGGCAGCGCGGGCGAGGCCAGCCAGATGAGTTGCAGCAGGCTCGCGGCGGGCAGGGTGCTGCCGAAGCCTTCGGCAGTTTCTCCCTCTCCCCTCGCGGGAGAGGGTTGGGGAGAGGGGGGGCATGCGTTCGGGTGCGATGGCACCCCCTCTCCCCCAACCCCTCTCCCGCGAGGGGAGAGGGGAGCAGGGCTGTCGGGACGATCAGTGCGCGTGGTCATGTCCGTGTCCATGCGCATGGCCGCCATAGGCGCCGCCCTCGGGCTCGAAGGGCGCCTGCGCCTCGGTCACGATCAGGTGCATGGCGCGCAGCATGTCGGCCAGCACGTGGTCGGGCTCGATCTGGAGGTAGTCCGGCCTCAGCTCGATCGGCACGTGCCGGTTGCCCAGGTGGTAGGCGGCGCGCGTCAGGTCGAACGGCGTGCCGTGCGCGGGGCAGTGCGTGATGCGCAGCACCTGCTGCTTTGCTGCGATCACGCACACCAGCGAGCCGTCCTCGGCCACCAGCACGTCGCCGCCGCGCACGGCGGTGCCGCGCGGCAGGAACACGCCGATGCGCCGGCCCTGCGAGTCGGTGGTGTCGAAGCGGCTTTTCTGGCGCACGTCCCAGTCCAGCTCCACGGTGGCGGCGCGTTTGACCAGCACGGGCGCGAGGCCGCGGCCCTGGGGCATGAGTTTGTTGGCGATGAGCATGGCGATAACTGCACAGGAATGGTTGAGTCAATCAATATAGCCAGCGCGGCCCGCCAGGCCCCCGTGCCGACAACTGTTTCGGCCCCCACGGGCGGGCAACGGCTTACAGTGGAGCCTTCGGCAGGCGGCCGCCCGCCGATCTTCAACGACCAGGAGACAAGCATGGACATGTTCGAGCTCAAGCGTTTCAACCTCGACCTCGCCTTCCCGTACAAGGCGCAGTACGACAACTTCATCGGCGGCAAGTGGGTGGCGCCGGTGGCGGGGCAGTATTTCGAGAACGTCTCGCCCATCACCGGCCAGCCGTTCTGCAAGGTGGCGCGCTCCGACGCCGCCGACGTGAACCTGGCGCTGGACGCCGCCCACGCCGCGCAGGACAAGTGGGGCAAGACGCCGGTGGCCGAGCGCTCCAACATCCTGCTGCGCATCGCCGACCGCATGGAGCAGAACCTCCAGCGCCTGGCGGTGGCCGAGACCATCGACAACGGCAAACCCCTGCGCGAGACCATGGCGGCCGACCTGCCGCTGGCCATCGACCACTTCCGCTACTTCGCCGGCTGCATCCGCGCGCAGGAGGGCAGCCTCTCCGAGATCGACGAGACCACGGTGGCCTACCACTTCCACGAACCCATCGGCGTGGTGGGGCAGATCATCCCGTGGAACTTCCCGCTGCTGATGGCCTGCTGGAAGCTGCCGCCGGCGCTGGCCGCGGGCTGCTGCGTGGTGCTGAAGCCCGCCGAGCAGACGCCGGCCTCGATCATGGTGCTGATGGAGCTGATCGGCGACCTGCTGCCGCCCGGCGTGGTCAACGTGGTCAACGGCTTCGGCAAGGAGGCGGGCGAGGCGCTGGCCACCAGCCCGCGCATCGCCAAGATCGCCTTCACCGGCTCCACCGCCGTGGGCCAGCGCATCCTGCGCGCGGCGGCCGACAGCCTGATCCCCTCCACCGTGGAGCTGGGCGGCAAGAGCCCCAACATCTTCTTCGCCGACGTGATGGACGCGGACGACGAGTTCCTCGACAAGGCGATGGAAGGCTTCTCGATGTTCGCGCTGAACCAGGGCGAGGTCTGCACCTGCCCCTCGCGCATGCTGATCCAGGAGTCGATCTACGAGCGCTTCATCGAGCGCGCCGTCAAGCGCGTGCAGACCATGAAGCAGGGCCACCCGCTGGAACTCAGCACCATGGTGGGCGCGCAGGTGTCGAAGCAGCAGATGGACCGCATCCTGGGCTACATCGACGTCGGCCGCCAGGAGGGCGCGCAGTGCCTCACCGGCGGCGAGCGCCACCGGCCCGGGCAGGAGCTGGACGAGGGCTTCTTCGTCAAGCCCACGCTGCTGTTCGGCAAGAACGACATGCGTGTGTTCCAGGAGGAGATCTTCGGCCCCGTGGGCTCGGTGACCACCTTCAAGACCCGGGAAGAAGCCATCGCCATCGCCAACGACACCACCTACGGCCTGGGCGCGGGCGTGTGGACGCGCAACGGCACGCAGGCCTACCAGATGGGCCGCGCCATCCAGGCCGGGCGCGTGTGGACCAACTGCTACCACCTGTACCCGGCGCACGCGGCCTTCGGCGGCTACAAGAAGTCTGGCATCGGCCGCGAGACGCACAAGATGGCGCTGAAGAACTACCAGCAGACCAAGAACCTGCTGGTCAGCTACAGCCCGAAGGCGCTGGGCTTCTTCTGACGCCGGCCGGAACTTTAAAAAAGATAGCTGCCGGCGCTTGCCCAGCAAGCGCTGGCGGCCTATTTCATTCATAAACCCGCAGGTATTCACAGCGCGCGCGTCATGAAGTGGCTGCTGGGGTCGGCGGCGTAGTCGCCGAAAGGCCCGCACGCCTGGAAGCCGTGCCGGGCGTAGAGCGCGCGGGCCGGCGCGAAGAAGGGCTGGCTGCCGGTCTCCAGGCTCAGGCGCGAATGGCCCAGGGCGCGGGCCTCGGCCATGACGTGCGCCAGCATCCGGGCCGCGATGCCCCGGCCGCGCAGCGCGGCGGCGGTGCGCATGGACTTGAGTTCGGCGTGCCGCTGATCCAGATGCTTCAAGGCGGCGGTGGCCACCAGCGTCTCGCCGAACCAGGCCGTCCAGAACCGGATGCCGGGCTGGCGCAGGGCGCCCAGGTCCAGCGCGTGCACGCTCTCGGGCGGCGAGACGCGCCGCATGTCCGCCAGGTGCTCCTCCAGGAAGACGGCGACGCGCGGGTCGCGCAGATCGGCATCCAGATGGATGCGCAGCTCTCGCACCACCGTCAGAACAGGAAGTACCGCTGCGCCATCGGCAGGCTGGTCGCCGGCTCGCACACCAGCAGCTCGCCGTCGGCGCGCACGGTGTAGGTCTGCGCGTCGATCTCCATGCGCGGCGCCAGGCCGTTGTGGACCATGTGCTGCTTGCGCACGCCGCGGATGTTCCGCACGGCGCTCACGGTCTTTTGCAGGCCGTAGCGCTGCCGCACGCCGGCGCCGAAAGCGGCCTGCGAGACGAAGGTCAGGCTGCTGCGGGCAGTGCTGCCGCCGAAGGCGCCGAACATGGGCCGGTAGTGCACGGGCTGCGGCGTGGGGATACTGGCGTTGGGGTCGCCCATCGCGGCCATCGCGATGCTGCCGCCCTTGAGGATGCAGGCGGGCTTGACGCCGAAGAAGGCCGGCTTCCAGATCACGATGTCGGCCCACTTGCCCGCCTCCAGGCTGCCGACCTCGTGGCTGATGCCGTGGGAAATCGCGGGGTTGATGGTGTATTTGGCGACGTAGCGCTTGGCGCGGAAGTTGTCGTTGCGGGAAAGCGCTTCGACAGGCTCAGCGCGAACGGCATGGGGGGCGAGCCACCCGCGCTGCGCCTTCATCTTGTGCGCCGTCTGCCAGGTGCGGATGACGACCTCGCCCACGCGGCCCATGGCCTGGCTGTCGCTGCTCATCATGCTGATGGCGCCCATGTCGTGCAGGATGTCCTCGGCGGCGATGGTCTCCTTGCGGATGCGGCTTTCGGCGAAGGCCAGGTCCTCGGCGATGGCGGGGTCGAGGTGGTGGCAGACCATGAGCATGTCCACGTGCTCGTCCAGCGTGTTGCGCGTGTAGGGCATGGTGGGATTGGTCGAGGACGGCAGGAAGTTCTCCACGCCCACCACCTTCAGGATGTCGGGCGCGTGCCCGCCGCCCGCGCCCTCGGTGTGGAAGGCGCACAGGGAGCGGCCCTTGGTGGCGGCGATGGTGTCTTCCACGAAGCCCGATTCGTTGAGCGTGTCGGAGTGGATCGCCACCTGCACGTCCTCCAGCTCCGCCACGTCGAGGCAGTTGCTGATGGCGCTGGGCGTGGTGCCCCAGTCCTCGTGCAGCTTCAGGCCGATCACGCCCGCGTGGATCTGCTCGTGCAGCGCGCCGGGCAGGCTGGCGTTGCCTTTGCCGAGGAAGCCCAGGTTCATCGGGAAGGCGTCGGCCGCTTGCAGCATGCGCTCGATGTGCCACGGGCCGGGCGTGCAGGTGGTGGCGAAGGTGCCGGTGGCCGGCCCGGTGCCGCCGCCGAGCATGGTGGTCACGCCGCTGGCCAGCGCCTCCTCGATCTGCTGCGGGCAGATGAAGTGGATGTGGCTGTCGATGCCGCCGGCGGTGACGATGTGGCCTTCGCAGCTGATGATCTCGGTGCCGGGGCCGATGACAATTTGAACGCCCGGCTGCGTATCCGGGTTGCCGGCCTTGCCGATGGCGGCGATGCGCCCGTCCTTCAGGCCGATGTCGGCCTTGACGATGCCCCAGTGGTCGAGGATCAGCGCGTTGGTCAGCACCGTATCGACCGCCCCTTCGGCGCGCGAGCGCTGCGATTGCGCCATGCCGTCGCGGATGGTCTTGCCGCCGCCGAACTTGACCTCCTCGCCGTAGCCGCCCGCGGCCAGGGTGAAGTCTTTTTCCACCTCGATGACCAGGCCCGTGTCGGCCAGCCGCACGCGGTCGCCCACGGTGGGGCCATAGGTTTCGGCGTAGGCGCGCCGGTCGATCGTCGCCATCACAGTGCTCCCTGGACCAGGCCGCGAAAACCGTAGATGCGCCGGTCGCCCGCGATATCCACCAGTTCCACCGTGCGCTGCTGGCCCGGCTCGAAGCGCACGGCCATGCCTGATGCGATGTTGAGGCGCATGCCGCGCGCGGCGGCGCGGTCGAATTCCAGGCCCGCGTTGGTCTCGGCGAAGTGGTAGTGCGAGCCGACCTGGACGGGCCGATCGCTGGCGTTCTTCACCACCAGCGTGGCGGTGCGGCGGCCGGGGTTGAGCGCGTGCGCGCCGTCATCGAGGATGAATTCACCAGGGATCATTCGCGCGCCCCTTACATCGCCAGCCGGGTCAGCATGAACGCGCCCAGCAGCGCCGTGGCCGCGCCGCCCGCGCGGGCGACCCAGGGGTGGCGCTGCATCACGGCGTGGCCCAGCAGCATGCCCGCGACGTGCAGCACGGCGGAGCCGGCCGCCATGCCCGCCAGCGTGCCGAAGGCCGCCGCGCCGCCGTCGCCCGCCAGCTCGTAGCCGTGCGCCGCGCCGTGGAAGAACGCGAACACGCCCGCCAGGACAGCGGCCGCGCCCCAGGGCATGCGCCGGTGAACCGCCACCAGCAGGCCCAGCACGAGCACGGAGGCCGCGATCATCGGCTCCACGCCCGGCACCCACAGGCCGCCGAAGCCCGCCAGCGCGCCCAGCACCAGCAGCGCCACGAACGCGGCGGGCGCGCGCCAGGCGGGGCGCACGGCCAGCGCGCTCCACGCACCCACGGCCAGCATGGCGGCGAGATGGTCGAGGCCGGTGAACGGGTGCATGAAACCCTGCGCCAGGCTGCCGGCCAGGCCGTGCGTGTGCGGCTGGCCGCCAACGTGGGCCAGGGCGGCCACGGGCAGGGTGGCGAGGGCGATGATGAGTATCTTTTTCATAGCTGGTTACGCTTTCTGGATAAGGGCTGGATGCCAAAAAGGCTTGAAAGTCAGATGATCGGCTCGTGCACGGTCACGAGCTTGGTGCCGTCTGGGAAGGTGGCTTCGACCTGGATGTCGGGGATCATCTCGGGCACGCCCTCCATCACGTCGGCGCGGGTCAGCACCTCGCGGCCGGCGCTCATCAGCTCGGCCACGCTGCGGCCGTCGCGCGCGCCTTCCATCACGGCGGCGCTGATCAGGGCCACGGCCTCGGGGTAGTTCAGCTTCAGCCCGCGCGCGCGGCGGCGTTCGGCCAGCAGGGCGGCGGTGAAGATCAGCAGCTTGTCTTTTTCTCGCGGAGTGAGTTCCATGCAGGGCTCCGATGCAACACTCGGGCCAGCTTAGCAGCCCAGGGCGTACAGGGCGAGCAGTTCCTCGGGCAGCCGCCGCGCCGTGGCCGCGACGCGGGCATGGCGGCCGAAGATGCGCCGCAGTTCGGGCGCGGCGCTGGCGTCGGTGCCCAGGCCCAGCACGGTGACGCCGCGCGCGGCGGCTTCGCGCACGGCGTGGCGCGCGTCCTCGGTCAGGTAGCGGTGGTCGTGCACGTCGATGTCGCTGGGCTGGCCGTCGGTCAGCACGAACAGCGCCCGGCGCGCCGCCCGCGCGCCGGCCAGCAGCGTGGTGGCGTGGCGCAGCGCCGCGCCCAGGCGGGTCGAATGCCGGGCCGGCGCGGCGGCGATACGCGCCAGCGCGGCGGTATCGAGCGGGTCGCCCGCCTCCAGCAGCCGGGTGTAGGCCACGGCGTGCCGCGTGTTCGACGAAAAGCCGTGCACCGCCACGCGGTCGCCAGTGGCGCGGCCCGCCACGGCCAGCGCCAGCGCCGCCTGCCGGGCCAGCGCCAGCAGCGTCGCGCCGCCGCCGGGCACGGCGTCGAGCGTGGATTGCGACAAGTCCATCAGCACCAGCAGCGCGGCCGGCTCGGCGCGGCGGGGGCGGCGCTCGAACAGGCGCGCGTCGGGCGGCTGGCCGGTGCGCAGGTCGGCGGCCCAGCGGATGCAGGCGTCGAGGTCGAGCGTGTCACCCTCGCGCTGGCGGCGCAGGCGCTGGCGGCGCGTGCCCTGCGGCGCGGCACCCAGAGCGAGGCGGGGATAGTCGGTCACGGGCCAGGCATTGGCACCAGAGACGTGCGAATGCTCCATTACGGTGCACCAATCGGCACGCATGTGGTGCGATCGGTAGTTCCATTCGCCGTACAGGATGCGCCGGGGGGAGCTGGCCTCGGGCGGCGGGGGCGCGGCGGCGTTGCCGGGCGTGTCGGGGCGGGCCCGCGGCGTCGGCTCGGCCGCCGTGGCCGCGTGCGCCCACAGCCAGGAATGGTCGTCGCGGTAGGCGAAGGGCGGCACGAACTGCCGCGTGTCGATCCGCACGCGCATCTGCCCCAGGTCGTTCGCCAGCACGGCGGCCAGGGCGCGGAACGGCGCCGCGTCGTGCAGGCCGTGCGCCGCCTCGGCGCAGGCGAACAGCGTGCGCGCCTTGTGCACCCAGGGGTTGGGGTCGGCCCAGCGCTCGTCGGCCAGCGCGCGGCCCAGGCGGCCGAGCAGCGCGTCCAGCGCCAGCCCGTCGGCGGCCTGTTCGCGCAAACCGTGCAGGAACCACGCGCGCACGCCGGGCAGCCGGCGCGCCAGCAGGCGCTCGACGCGGGCGTCTTCCACGCTGGCGATCACCAGCAGGCTGATCGGCTTGAGTGTGCCGGCCGGCTGGTGTGGCGTGGAATGGCACAGGTGCGCCGCCGCGTGCGCCACGGCGGCGCGCGCGGTGGCGAAGTCGAGCGCGGACGGCAGCAGCAGTGCGTCGTCGGTGAGGATGGGGCGCTGGCGCCGCGCGTGGTCGGCGTCGGCCGGAGCCGGCAGCGGCTGCACCGACAGGCGCCGCGCGCCGAGGCTGCGCAACAGCAGCGTCAGCGCGCGGCGCTCGCCCTCATCCACCGAAGCAGGCCGCCACCAGCTCGCGCAGCGCGCGCGCCGTGTCGGCGTCGTCGGTCAGGGCGCAAACCAGCGCCAGGTCGCACGCCTGCGCGGGGGCGGCGCCGGCGGCCAGCAGTTGCCCGGCGCGTACCAGCATGCGCGTGGAAGCGCCCTCTTCCAGCCCCTGCGGGCGCAGTGCCCGGCTGCCGCGCGCCCACTCCACCAGGCGCGCGGCCAGCTCGGGCGCCACGCCGGCCTCGTGCGCCACGATGGCGGCCTCGACCTCGGGCGCGGGGTAGCCGAACTCCAGCGCGACGAAGCGCTGGCGCGTGGAGGGCTTGAGGTCCTTGCCGCGCTCCTGGTAGCCGGGGTTGTAGGAGATGACGAGCTGGAAGTCGGGATGCGCGGGCACCAGCTCGCCGCGCCGCTCCAACGCCAGCACGCGCCGCGTGTCGGCCAGCGGGTGGATCACCACGGTGGTGTCGCGGTGGGCTTCGACCACTTCGTCGAGGTAGCAGATGGCGCCGTGGCGCACGGCCTGCGTCAGCGGCCCGTCGTGCCAGCGGGTGCCCTCGGCGTCGATCAGGTAGCGGCCGAGCAGGTCGGAGGCGGTCATATCCTCGTTGCAGGCCAGCGTGACCAGCGGACGCCCGAGCCGCCAGGCCATGTGCTCGACGAAGCGCGTCTTGCCGCAGCCGGTGGGGCCTTTGAGCAGCAGCGGCAGCCGGCGCTCGAAGGCCAGCATGCACAGGCGGATTTCGTCGCCGCTGGCGCGGTAGAACGGCTCGCCGGCCAGCCGCCAGGCGGCCAGCGGATCGGGCGCCATCAGCGGTGCGCCGGCGCCGCGTGGGGAATGCCGTCGATCGGGCATTCGGCCGTGCCGACGGTGTCGCGCGTGATCGCCTCCACGGCCTTGCGCGTGCCCTCGGGGTCGTTCACCCACTTGCCGTAGAAGTCGTACGGGCAGACGGCCATGCCCTGGTCGCCGTCGCCGGAGTTGATCATGCCGGTATAGCCGCGGTGCATCAGCTTGAACAGGTGGTTCTCGCTCTGGCCGTTCCTGCGGAAGTCGCGGATCAGGCTCTTGGAGAGGGCGGCGTACTGCACGCCGTATTCCTCCTCGCCGCATTCGCCCAGCGTGCGGCCGTCGAATCCGATCAGCGCGCTGTGGCCGAAGTAGCTGTACACGCCGTCCCAGCCGGCCGCATTGGCGACCGCCACGTAGCTGTTGTTGGCCCAGGCCATCGCCTTGGCCATCAGCACCTGCTGATCCTTGGCGGGGTACATGTAGCCCTGACAGCGCACGATGAGTTCGGCGCCCTTCATGGCGCAGTCGCGCCAGATCTCCGGGTAGTTGCCGTCGTCGCAGATGATCAGGCTGATCTTCAGGCCCTTGGGGCCGTCGCTGACGTAGGTGCAGTTGCCGGGGTACCAGCCCTCGATGGGCACCCAGGGCATGATCTTGCGGTACTTCTGCACGATCTCGCCCTGGTCGTTCATCAGGATCAGGGTGTTGTAGGGCGCCTTGTTCGGGTGTTCCTCGTGGCGCTCCCCGGTCAGCGAGAACACGCCCCAGACCTTCGCCTTGCGGCAGGCGGCGGAAAAGATCTCGGTTTCCTCGCCGGGCACGCTGGCGGCGGTGTCGTACATCTCCTTGGCGTCGTACATGATGCCGTGGGTGCTGTACTCGGGGAAGATCACCAGGTCCATGCCGGGCAAGCCCTGCTTCATGCCGACGAGCATGTCGGCGATCTTGCGCGCGTTGTCCAGCACCTCGGCCTTGGTGTGCAGGCGCGGCATCTTGTAGTTGACGACGGCCACGCCGACGGTGTCGGCGCTACTGGAAATGTCTCCGTGCATCATGGTCTCGACTCCTTCAATGCGAAATCATCCAGGGACGCTTGGAGGGGAAGGATTTCGCCCCAGTCGGCGCCGTGACGGTGGCCTTGGCGCGCCCGCCCGAGCAGCAGCCGCAGCCGGCCGGATGCTTCAGCCGCTGGTAGTCGCGCGAGCTTTTCGGCTCGTGGCGCGCGCGTTCGTTCACGTCGAGCGCGCGGCGCGTGCCGCCGTCCAGCAGCGCCAGGCGCGGCGCACTGGCGAACACCCGCGCCGAGGCCGCGCCGCACTCGGGGCAGGCCACCGGCTCGTTGCGCTCGCTCAGGGCGCGGAAGGCATCGAAGCCGCCGCAGCTTGGGCAGGCGTAGTCATAAGTGGGCATGGGCGGCCTCTCCTGGAACGGCGGTTTACTTCAGGTCGTAGGAGATCGGCATGTCGATGCTGCCGTCCAGGTGCTTGACGGGGCCGGCGGCGTTCGGGTTGATGTCGAAGTCGAAGATCTGCGTCGGCAGCCACAGGGTGGCGCAGGCGTTGGGGATGTCCACCACGCCACTGATGTGGCCCTGCACCGGCGCCGTGCCCAGGATGGAGTACGCCTGCGCGCCGGAGTAGCCGAACTTCTTCAGGTACTCGATGGCGTTCAGGCAGGCCTGCTTGTAGGCCACGTTCACGTCCAGGTAGTACTGCTTGCCCGATTCATCGACGCTGATGCCTTCGAAGATGACGTAGTCGTTGTAGGTCGGCACGATGGGGCTGGGCTTGAAGATCGGGTTCTTGATACCGTACTTGGCCATGCCGCCCTTGATGAGACTGACCTTCATATGCACCCAGCCGGCCATCTCGATGGCACCGCAGAAGGTGATCTCGCCATCGCCCTGGCTGAAGTGCAGGTCGCCCACCGAGAGGCCAGCGCCATCGACGTAGACCGGAAAGAAGATCTTGGAGCCACGCGACAAATCCTTGATGTCGCAGTTGCCGCCGTGTTCGCGCGGCGGCACGGTGCGCGCGCCCTCGGCGGCGATCTTGGCCTGAAGATCACCCGTGGCCTTGCCGCAGTGGGCGGTGGCGGCGAACGGCGGGTTGGCCAGGCCGGCGGTGGGGTCGCTGTCGATCAGCGCCTGTTCGCGCGCGTTCCAGGTGGCCAGCATCTTCGGGTCGGGCAGCGTGCCGATCAGGCCGGGGTGGATGAGGCCGGCGTACTTCACGCCCGGCACGTGGCGCGAGGTGGTGAACATGCCGTGGAAGTCCCAGATGGATTTCTGCGCGGCCGGGAAGTGGTCGGTCAGGAAACCGCCGCCGTTGGTCTTGCTGAAGAAACCGTTGAAACCCCAGAGGCTGTCGTCCTTGGCACCGATGTCCAGCAAATCCACCACCAGCAGGTCGCCGGGCTCGGCGCCCTTCAGGCCCACCGGGCCAGAGAGGTAATGCACGGTGGTCAGATCCACGTCGCGCACGTCGTCGGCGCTGTTGTTGTTCTTGATGAAGCCGCCGGTCCAGTCATACGTCTCCAGCACGAAGTCATCGCCGGGGTTGACCCAGCAAGCCATCGGCACATCGGAGTGCCAGCGGTTGTGCACCAATTCGTTGCTGGGCGCGGGTTGGGTCAGATCGACCTTGATGAGCGTATCGGGCATTTGCTTTCTCCTGGTTGCGGGGGCTCGAAAAATCACACGGACAGATAACGCTTGATGTGCGCGGCGTCGGTCTTGTCGCGTTCGGTTTCGTGGACGAAGCGGCCGCCCTCGATGACGAACAGCCGGTCGGCCACGTCCATCGCGAAGCTGAGCACCTGCTCCGACACCACGATGGACAGGCCCTTCATGCGCCGGATCTCGTTCAGCGCGCGGGCGATGTCCTTGATGATCGAGGGCTGGATGCCTTCGGTTGGCTCGTCGAGCAGCAGCACCTTGGGTTCGGTGACCAGGGCGCGCGCGATGGCGAGTTGCTGCTGCTGGCCGCCGGAGAGGTTGCCACCCTTGCGCCGCCGCATCTCGAACAGCACCGGGAACAGCGCGTAGATGTCGTCGGGGATGCGGCGCGATCGGCTGTTCTCCAGCCCGGTCTGGATGTTTTCCTCCACCGTCAGCGTGGGGAAGATCATGCGACCCTGCGGCACGTAGGCGATGCCCTTGGCGACGCGGCGGAAGCTCTCGTCCTTGGTCACGTCCTGGCCGACCACCTCGATGCGCCCGCTCCTGGCGGGCAGGATGCCCATCAGCGCCTTGAACAGGGTCGTCTTGCCCATGCCGTTGCGCCCCATGATGGCCACCGTCTCGTTGGCCCGGGCCTCGAAGGACACGCCGTGCAGCGCCTCGCTCTGGCCATAGGCCACGTGCAGGTCATCGACTTTCAGCATCACGTCGCTCATGTCGTCGCTCCTTCAATGACCGAGGTACACGTCGATCACGGCCGGATCGGACTGCACCTTTTCCATCGACCCCTCGGCCAGGATCTTTCCCTGGTGCATCACGGTCACCTTGTGGGCGATCTGCTTGACGAAATCCATGTCGTGCTCGATGACGATGACGGATCGGTTCTGGCAGATGCGCTTCAGCAGTTCCGCCGTCAGCTCGCGCTCGCGCGCGCTCATGCCGGCGATGGGTTCGTCCAGCATCAGCAGTTCGGGGTTCTGCATCAGCAGCATGCCGATCTCCAGCCACTGCTTCTGTCCGTGGCTGAGCAGCCCGGCCTCGGTGTCCAGCCGGTCGGCCAGCCCGATGTCCTCGGCCACCGCCTGCACGCGCGCCTTCACCTCGTCCGTGCACTTGAATGCCAGCGCACCGAACACCGAGCGCCCGGCGGGGTAGGACACCTCCAGGTTCTTGAACACCGTCAGGTTCTCGTAGATCGACGGCGTCTGGAACTTGCGCCCGATGCCCATGCGCACGCGCTTGTATTCCGCCATGCCGGTCAGCTCGGCGTTCCTGAACTTGATGGAGCCGGCACTGGCCTTGGTGCGGCCGCAGATCAGATCCAGCAGCGTGGTCTTGCCGGCGCCGTTGGGGCCGATGATGACGCGCAGCTCGTTGCGGTCGATGTACAGCGTCAGGTCGTCGATGGCCTTGAAGCCGTCGAAAGAGACGCTCAGGTCCTCGACCGCCAGCGCGAAGTCGGTGTTGCTCATGGGATCGGTCTCCGGTGCGGGGTCAGGCGCCCTGGCCGGTCATGCGGGCGGGCACGGCGGGCGTTGCCGCCGGGGTCGAAGGCAGCGTGTCCTCGCAGGCGGGAAGCGCGGTTTGGGCGCGTCCGGTCCCGGCGCGGCGGGCGGCCAGCCGGGCCAGCCACCAGGGCTTGATCTTGTCCTCCCACAGGCCGGCCAGCCCCATCGGGAAGGCCATCGTCACTCCGATGAACAGCGCCGCCATGAGGAACAGCCACAGATCGGGGAAGCTCTCCGAGAACAGCGTCTTGCCGGCGTTGACCAGCAGCGTGCCGTACACCGCGCCGACCAGGCTCATGCGGCCGCCCACGGCGGCGAAGATCACCATCTCGATCGAGGGCACGATGCCGACGAAGCTGGGTGACATGAAGCCCACCTGCAGCGCGAACAGCGCTCCGCCGATGCCCGACAGCCCCGCCGCCAGGCAGAACGTGAACACCTTGAAGCTGGCCACGTCGTAGCCCGAGAAGCGCACGCGGTCTTCCTTGTCGCGCATGGCCAGCAGCAGTGTGCCGAGCTTGCTGGTCTGGATCCAGCGGCACAGCATGATCGAAGCGATGAGCAAGGCCACGCAGGCGAAGTAAAGGATGTACTTTGCGCTGTCGGTGCGCGTGTCCCAGCCCAGCAGTGTCTTCAGATCGGTCATGCCGTTGACGCCGCCGGTGTAGCCCTGCTGGCCGATGATGAGCACGGTGCAGATCAACGCCACCGCCTGGGTGATGATGGCGAAATAGACTCCGCCGACGCGCCGCTTGAACATCGCGAAACTGATAAGCCAGGCCAGAGCCATCGGCACCAGAACCACCAGCATCAGCGACAGCGGCAGGCTCTTGAAGGGCAGCCAGAAGAGCGGCAGCTCGGTGATCTGGTTCCAGTCCATGAAGTCGGGTATGCCCGGCGTGGACTGGATTCTGGTGCTCTCGGGATCGGACGCCTCCAGCTTGAGGAACATCGCCATCGCGTAGCCGCCGAGGCCGAAGAACACGCCCTGGCCGAGGCTGAGCACGCCGCCGTAGCCCCAGACCATCACCAAACCGATGGCGACGAAGGCGTAGCAGAGGTACTTGCCCACCAGGTTGAGGCGGAAGATGTCCAGCGACAGCGGCAGCACCACCACCAGCAGGATCGCCAGGATGAGCAGGCTGGCCAGTTGATACCGCTTGACGATGGCTTTGAAGGTTTCCACGGCGTGACTCCTGAATGCGGGATGGCGGCGGCTCAGCGGCGCACCTTGGAGGCGAACAGCCCCTGCGGACGGGCCATGAGGATGAGCACGATCAGCGACAGCGTGAGCACCTTGGCCATCGAGCCGGTCATGAAGAATTCGGAGATCGACTGCGTCTGCGCGATGCCGAAGGCCGAGACCACGGTGCCCAGGAGGCTGGCGGCACCGCCGAAGGTGACCACCAGGAACGAATCCACGATGTAGAGCTGGCCGGAAGTCGGCCCGGTGGAGCCGATGGTGGTGAAGGCCGCGCCGGCCACGCCAGCGATGCCGCAGCCGATGGCGAAGGTGAGCCGGTCGGTCTTCTTGGTGTCGATGCCGGTGGCGTTGGCCATCACGCGGTTGGCGACGGTGGCGCGCACGCGCAGGCCCCAGCGGCTCTTGTGCAGCGCCAGCAGCACGCTGGCGGTGACCACGGCGGTGAGCGACAGCACGAACAGCCCGTTGATGGGAATGTCCAGCCCTTCGGCGGGCGACCACGATCCCATCAGCCAGTCGGGCAGCGTCGGGCTGACTTCCTTGGGGTCGATGAAGGTGCGGAAGCACTGCTGCAACCCCAGGCTGACACCCCAGGTGGCCAGCAGGGTGTCGAGCGGGCGGTTGTAGAGGTGGCGGATCAGCGCCCACTCCATGATCCAGCCGACGATGAAGGCGGTGGCGAAGGCCAGCACGATCGCCACCGGAAAGTAGTAGGCCACCCCCCCCGGCGCGAAGCGCTCCGTAAGCACAGCCGACATGTAGACGGTGTAGGCGCCGATGGCCATGAACTCGCCGTGCGCCATGTTGATGACGCCCATCTGGCCGAAGATGATCGCCAGGCCCAGCCCCATGAGCAGCAGCACGGCGAAGAGCGAAAGCCCGGCGAAGCCCTGCATCAGGCCAATATTGAGCATGTCGGAGAAGGTCATGGCGGCGCTCGCGGTGCGGTACGGTGGACGCCCTCCCCCGGCCTGGGGAAGGGAGCGGGCGGATTACTGGTAGCCCTTGGGGAACGGATCGGGCTTGATGAGTTCGGGCGATTCGGCGACCACCTTGAAGGTGGCGTCCGGCTGGCCCTGGGCGATGCGCGACTTGCTCCACAGGTGGTGGTTGGCATCGACCTTGACGTAACCCTCGGGCGCGGTCTTCAGCTCGATGCCGGGCGAAGCGGCGACCACCTTATCGACGTCGAAGCTGCCGGCCTTCTCGACCGCCGCCTTCCACAGCCAGGGCCCCAGGTAGCCGGCCTGCGTCACGTCGCCGATGACGGCGTTCTTGCCGTACTTGGCCTTGAACGCTTCGACGAACTTCTTGTTGTTGGCGTTGTCCAGCGTCTGGAAGTACTTCATCGACGAGTAGAAGCCGGCGAAGTTCTCGCCGCCCACGCCGGTCATCTCGTCCTCGGTGACCGACAGCGTCAGCAGGAACTGCTTGTCGCCGGTGATGCCGGCGGCCTTGAGCTGCTTGTAGAAGGCCACGTTGGAGCCGCCCACCACGGCGGCGAAGATGCAGTCGGGCTTGGCGACCTTGATCTTGTTGATGAGCGAGTTGAAGTTGGTGTGGCCCAGCGGGTAGTACTCCTCGCCCACCACCTTGCCGAGCTTGCCCACCGTCTCGATGTGCTTGCGCGCGATCTTCATCGAGGTGCGCGGCCAGATGTAGTCGGAGCCGACCAGGAAGAAGGTCTTGGCCTTCTTCTCCTTGGCGCCCCAGTCCAGACCCCAGATGATCTGCTGCGTGGCCTCCTGGCCGGTGTAGATGACGTTCTTGCTCTGCTCCAGGCCCTCGTAGAAGGTGGGGTAATAGAGCAGGCCGTTCTCCTTCTCGAAGATCGGCAGCACCGCCTTGCGCGAGGCGCTGGTCCAGCAGCCGAACACGGCGGCGACCTTGTCGTTGACCAGCAGCTTCTTGCTCTTTTCGGCGAAGGTCGGCCAGTCGGAAGCGCCGTCTTCCTTGATGACGCGGATCTTGCGGCCCAGGATGCCGCCCATTGCGTTGATCTGGTCGATGGCCAGTTGCTCGGCCTGGATCGAGCCGGTTTCCGAGATCGCCATCGTGCCGGTGGCCGAGTGCAGTTGGCCGACCACGACCTCGCTGTCGGTGACCGCCAGCTTGGTGGTGTTGACCTGGGCCGTGGGCGGCGTCTGGGCGCGCGCCAGGCCAGGCAGGCCGCCGGCCATGGACAGCGCGCCCATGCCCATCAGCAGACGGCGGCGGCGCTCGCTGGTCAACGGGCCAGTGGATGCGGAGCGGGTTTTCATGAAGCTCTCCTAAGACAAGACCTGGGACGCCCGTCTCGGGCGCTGGGCGGCACGGCGCCACCACGGCCTGAAGACTACGGATCGCATCAGGGAAAACCCATACGTCATTTGACGTAGTGGCGCCTCGGAGGTGCCAGTTCTTATGAATGAAATTGGCCTCCATCGCTCGCCAGTCAAGCGCTGGAAGCTATGAATAGAGAAGCAAATCGCACTCGGCCCCGACGCGCCCCGGAACGCTTCTTGCGGCAGCAGTTGGTTACGCCCCATTCCCTGGGTGCACCCCAATTCGATGAGTCACGCACCACAAACGATCTTTCCCATCCGCCGCGAATACAACGCCTGGGTCGCCGACGAAACGCTGGAGGATTACGCCCTGCGCTACACGCCCCGGGCGGCACGCAAATGGAGCGAATGGCGCGTGGCCAGCACCGCCTTCGGCGGCACCTCGTTCCTGGCGCTGGAGGCCATCGGCGCGGCCGTGGCCCTGAACTACGGCTTCACCAACGCGCTGTGGGCGATCGTGGTGATGGGCGCGGTGATCTTCCTGACGGCGCTGCCGATCTCCGTGTGCGCCGCGCGCTACGGCCTCGACATGGATCTGCTGACGCGCGGCGCCGGCTTCGGCTACCTGGGCTCCACCCTCACCTCGCTGATCTACGCCAGCTTCACCTTCATCTTCTTCGCCGTCGAGGCGGCCATCATGGCCCTGGCCCTTCAACTGGCGTTCGACTGGCCGCTGATGGCCTGCTACCTGCTGTCGGCGCTCATCGTCATCCCGATGGTGCTGTGGGGCATCACCTTCATCTCCCGCCTGCAGGCGTGGACGCAGCCCGTCTGGGCGCTGCTGCTACTGGCGCCGTTCCTGTGGTTCGCCGTCCGGCAACCCGAGCTGTACACGGGGGTGACGCTGCTGTCCGGGCTCAGCTCCGGCCACGCCGATTTCGACTGGCTGTCCTTCGGCGCCGCCGCCACGGTGATCTCCGCCCTGCTGGTGCAAGTGGGCGAGCAGGTGGACTACCTGCGCTTCATGCCCGCCAAGACCGCCGCCAACCGCGGGCGCTGGTGGGGCGCGGTGCTGCTGGGCGGCCCGGGCTGGATACTGATGGGCGCGCCGCGCATGCTGGGCGGCGCCTTCCTGGCCTACGTGGCGCTGCAATACGGCGCCAGCCTGAAGCAGGCCGCCGACCCGACGCAGATGTACCTGGCGGCCTACCTGCGCATGCTGGGCGACTACCCGGCCGCCCTCGCCTGCATGGTGCTGTTCGTCGTGCTCTCGCAAGTCAAGATCAACGTCACCAACGCCTACGCCGGCTCGCTGGCCTGGTCGAACGTGTTCGCGCGCCTGACGCGCAACCACCCCGGCCGCGTGGTGTGGCTGGTGTTCAACGTCGGCATCGCCACGCTGCTGATGATGCTCGGCGTCTACGGCGCGCTGGAGAAGGTGCTGGGCATCTACAGCAACGTCGCCGTCGCCTGGGTGGGCGCGCTGGTGGCCGATCTGGTCATCAACAAGCCGCTGGGCCTCAGCCCGCCGGGCACCGAGTTCCGCCGCGCGCACCTGTACGACCTGAATCCGGTCGGCCTGGGCGCCATGCTGGCCGCCGCCGCGCTGGGCGGCGCGGCCTACACCGGCCTGCTGGGCGACTGGGCGGCGGCGTTCTGCCCCTTCATCGTGCTGGCGACGGCGATGCTGCTCTCGCCGCTGATCGCCCGGGCCACGCGCGGGCGCTGGTACATCGCCCGCGCGCCGGCGCCGCTGGCGCGCGGAGAGCTGGTCTGCGTGGTGTGCCAGAACCGCTTCGAGCGCGCCGACATGACAAGCTGCCCGGCCTACAGCGCGCCCATCTGCTCGCTGTGCTGCTCGCTCGACTCGCGCTGCCACGACCGCTGCAAGCCGCCCGACGCGCGCGCCGAGGCGCAGGTCTGGCAGACCATCGCCTTCGCCCTGCCCCGGCCGGTAAGCCGGCGCATCAACTTCGCGGTGGCCCAGTACATCGGCGTGGTGCTGCTGATCGCCGCCACGCTGGCGGCGGTGCTCGGCATCGTGTACGTGCAGGAAGGCCTGCACGCCGACGCCCAGGCGCTGCGCGAGCCGTTCCTGAAGGCGTTTTCCCTGCTCATGGCGTTGGGCGCGCTGTGCGCGTGGTGGGTGGTGCTGGCCAGCGGCAGCCGCCGCATGGCGCAGGAGGAATCCGAGCGCCAGACCCAATTGCTGCAAAAGGAGATCGACGCGCACTCGCGCACCGACATGGCCTTGCAGACCGCCAAGGAGCAGGCCGAAGCCGCCAGCCAGGCCAAGACGCGCTACGTCGCCGGCATGGCCCACGAGCTGCGCACGCCGCTCACCAGCATCCTCGGCTACGCTCAGCTCCTGCTGCGGCGCGGCGAGCTGTCGGCCGAGGTGCGCGAGTCCATCGCCACCGTGCACCAAAGCGGCCAGCACATGCACGCGCTGATCGACGGCGTGCTGGACCTGGCCCGCATCGAGGCCGGCCGCCTGCGCCTTGACCTGGCGCCGCTGCATTTCCCGACCTTCCTCGACCAGCTCGCCCGCATGGTGCGCCCGCAGGCCGACGCCAAGCGGCTGACATTCCAGGTGGAGCGGGTGGGGCGCCTGCCGGCCTGGGTGCGGGCCGACGCCAAGCGGCTACGCCAGATCCTCATCAACCTGCTGGGCAACGCGGTGCGCTTCACCGACGCCGGCCACGTCGTGCTGCGCGTCGAGGGGCGCGGCGACGTGCTGCGCTTCGACGTCGAAGACACCGGCATCGGCATCGACGCGCAGGACCAGGAGCGCATCTTCATGCCGTTCGAGCGCGGCAGCGCCGGGCGCCGCACGGCATCGGCCGGCACCGGCCTGGGGCTGGCCATCACGCAGATGCTGGCATTGCTGATGGGCGGCGAGCTGTCGGTGCGCAGCGCGCGCGGGCACGGCAGCACGTTCAGCGTGCGCCTGTACCTGCCCGAAATCGCCCCGCCAGCGCGCAGCACGGCGCTCGCCGCGCCACCCGACCAGTCGATCACAGGCTACGAGGGGCGCCGCCGTCGACTGCTGGTGGTGGACGACGAGCCGGTTCACCGCCAACTGCTGGCGGGCCTGCTGATTCCGCTCGGCTTTTCCGTGCATGAAGCCGCCAGCGGAAGCGAATGCATCGAGGCGCTGGACCACGCCCTGCCCGACGCCATCCTGCTCGACCTCACGATGGACGACCTGAGCGGCTGGCAGACCGCCGCGCTGATACGCACCCGCTTCGGCGCCAGCGAACTGCCCATCGTCATCGTCTCGGCCGACCTGTTCGAAAACCAGGGCGAGCAGGTCGAACAGGCCGGCTGCCAGGGCTTCGTGGGCAAGCCGGTGATCGAATCGCAGTTGCTGCGTGTGCTGGGCAGCGCCCTGGGGCTGCAATGGCTGCGGGAGCGCGAGCCGCCGCCAGCGCACGAAGGTCAGGCGCCCGCGCCCGCCGACCTGACGCAACTGCCGGCAGCGCTGCGCCGGCAGTTGCAGCGGCTCTCGCGCCAAGGCAACGGCAGCGGCCTGCGGAAGTTGCTGCGCGGCGTCGCCGAAGAGCAGCCCCGGCTGGCACCGGCCATGCAAGCGCTGTCGGTGTACGTGAACCAGTTCGACTTCAAAGGCCTGACCCAGGCCCTGACGGATGATTCTCTCGACAATGATGACGACGACGCATGACCCCCTGGCACGCATCATCCTGGTGGTGGACGATGCGCCCGAGACCCTGTCCCTGCTGTGTGACACGCTGGCGCTGGAGGGCTACACCGTGCTGGTCGCGCGTGACGCCCAGGAAGCGCTGGCCCGCATGGAAATGACGGTGCCCGACGCCGTGCTGCTGGACGCCGTCATGCCCGGCGACAGTGGCTTCGCGCTGTGCCGCCGGCTCAAGCAGGAGCCATCATGGACGCACGTGCCGGTGATCTTCATGACCGGCCTGTCCGCCACCGAGCAGATCGTCGAAGGCTTCGCCAGCGGCGGCGTGGACTACGTCATCAAGCCGCTGAAGCTGCCCGAGGTGCTGGCCCGCCTGGCCACCCACCTGCGCAACGCGCAAGCCACGCGCCTGGCGCGCGAGGCGGTGGACATCGCCGGCCTCGGCGTGGTGCTGGTGGACGCCAGCGGGCGCGTGGCCTGGCGCTCGCCGCAGGCCACGCAATGGCTGGATCAGGCCCTGGCCGAGGCCCTCGAGCCGGCCCGGGCGCAGCGCGCCTGGCTGGCGGACACCCTGCGCGACGGCGAATCGCAGCTCGCGCTGCCGGGCGGCGCCACCCTGCAGGCCCGCAGCTTGGGCCAGGCCGGGCTGGGCGAGGCGATGGTGCTGCTGCGCCACGCGGCGGCGGCATCCCCGGCGAGCAGCCGACTGGACCACGCCGCCCTCACCCCGCGCGAAACCGAGGTGCTGGCCTGGCTCGCCAAGGGCAAGACCAACCGCGACATCGCCGACATCCTCGACATGAGCCCGCGCACCGTCAACAAGCACCTGGAGCACATCTTCGAAAAGCTGGGCGTGGAAACGCGCACGGCGGCGGCGGCGATCGCTGGGCAATTGTTCGGGTAGCCCGGAGACCCGCCGAGACGGACATTGCTCTATTTTGGCGCTCGCGCACCAGAACACGCCCGCAATCTGGGCGATTCGCACCAAAACACGGCGAACTTGGGCCCCATGCTCGCGCACGCCCGCTGGCACGGCCTTTGCGATGCACCACATCAAGCCACTTTCGGCTTCATTCCACCCCACAAGGAGCCTCGCAAATGCAACGTCGTTTCACTCTCCAGGCGCTGGCGGCCGCCGCCACGCTCGCCGGCCTCGGCGCCCTGCCGGCGCACGCGCAGGACACCATCAAGGTCGGGGTGCTGCACAGTCTCTCGGGCACCATGGCCATCTCGGAGACCGTGCTCAAGGACACGGTGCTGATGGCCATCGACGAGATCAACGCCAAGGGCGGCGTGCTGGGCAAGAAGCTGGAGCCCGTGGTGGTGGACCCGGCCTCCAACTGGCCGCTGTTCGCCGAAAAGGCCAAGCAGCTGCTGACGCAGGACAAGGTGGCCGTGGTGTTCGGCTGCTGGACCTCGGTCAGCCGCAAGTCGGTGCTGCCGGTGTTCGAGGAACTCAACGGCCTGCTGTTCTACCCCGTGCAATACGAGGGCGAGGAGCTGAGCAAGAACGTGTTCTACACCGGTGCCGCGCCCAACCAGCAGGCCATTCCGGCCGTCGATTACCTGATGAGCAAGGCTGGCGGCGCCGCCAAGCGCTGGGTGCTGCTGGGCACCGACTACGTGTACCCGCGCACCACCAACAAGATCCTGCGCGCCTACCTCAAGAGCAAGGGCGTGAAGGACGCCGATATCGACGAGAAGTACACCCCCTTCGGCCACAGCGACTACCAGACCATCGTGGCCGACATCAAGAAGTTCAGCCAGGGCGGCAAGACGGCGGTGGTGTCCACCATCAACGGCGACTCCAACGTGCCCTTCTACAAGGAGCTGGGCAACGCCGGCCTGAAGGCCAAGGACGTGCCGGTGGTGGCCTTCTCCGTCGGCGAGGAAGAGCTGCGCGGCGTGGACACCAAGCCGCTGGTGGGCCATCTGGCGGCGTGGAACTACTTCATGAGCATCAAGAGCCCGGCCAACACCGAGTTCATCAAGAAGTGGAGCGACTACGCCAAGGCCAAGAACATCGCCGGCCACAAGGACAAGCCGCTCACCAACGACCCGATGGAAGCCACCTACATCGGCATCAACATGTGGAAGCAGGCGGTCGAGAAGGCCAAGAGCACCGACCCCGACAAGGTCATCGCCGCCATGGCCGGCCAGACCTTCAAGGCGCCCAGCGGCATCACCAGCAAGATGGACGAGAAGAACCACCACCTGCACAAGAGCGTGTTCATCGGCGAGATCCAGGCCGACGGCCAGTTCAAGGTGGTGTGGAAGACCAAGGAACCCGTGCGCGCCAAGCCTTGGAGCCCGTTCATCGAGGGCAACGACAAGAAGAAGGACGAGCCGGACGGCAAGTCAAAAGTTTGACCACCCCCGTTGGCATCGGCTTCACTGCGTGTGGCCGATGCCCTCCCCCCTCAAGGGGGCGCACCCACTGGCCGGGGGAACCCCGGCCACGGGTGCCTTGGCATGGCCCGCTCCGCGGCCATCTGATCGAGACGGCTTCGTCCCCCTGCATTCCAGAACCTCGTGACCACTCCCCCGCGCCCTTTCTTGCACCTGCTGGCCGCCCTGCTGCTGCTCTTCGCCGCGCAGGCCCGCGCCCTGACCGCCGACGAGGCCCGGGCGATGGCCGTGGGCGATGCCGAGGAGCGCATCGCCGCCATGAACCAGGCGGTGGCCACTGCCGACGAGAAAACCGCCGCCTTCCTCCAGGCCCTGGCTGATGAAGCGGTGAAAACCACCGACACGCAGGTCTTCGTCATGGACGGCGACAAGGGCCATGACCCGGTGACCGGCGCCGAGCTGAAGGTGCCCGACGATGCCGAGGACGTGGTCAACAACAACTACATGCGCAGCGCCATCGACGCCGCCCAGGCCGCGCTGCGCCTGGCCAGCCCCGACGCGGCGGTTCGCCTGGCAGCGGCCGGCACGCTGTTCAAGGATCCGGACGCCAGCCGCCTGCCGCTGATCGAGAAGGCGCTGGCGGCCGAGGCCGACACCGCCGTCAAGGCCCGGCTCGAACTGGCGCGCGCCGCCTCGTTGCTCGGCAGCGACGACGCCGCGCAGCGCCTGGCCGCCGCCAAGGCGCTGGGCGACAGCAAGCACCCCGACACCAAACTGCTGCTCAACCAGCGCCTGGCCGACGAGAACGATCCGCCCGTGCAGGCCGCCATCCGCGCCAGCATCGCCGGCATCGACGAGGCGCTGGTCTGGGGCGAACACCTGGGCACGCTGTTCACCGGCGTCAGCCTGGGCTCGATCCTGCTGCTGGCCGCATTGGGCCTGGCCATCACCTACGGGCTGATGGGCGTCATCAACATGGCGCACGGCGAACTCATCATGATCGGCGCCTACGCCACCTACGTGGTGCAGGGCCTGTTCCGCCAGTACCTGCCGGGCGGGTTCGACTGGTACCTGGCGGCGGCGGTGCCGGTGGCCTTCCTCGCCTCGGCGGGGGTCGGCGCGGTGCTGGAGCGTAGCGTGATCCGCTTCCTCTACGGCCGCCCGCTGGAGACGCTGCTGGCCACCTGGGGCATCAGCCTGGTGCTGATGCAGGCGGTGCGCTCGCTGTTCGGCGCGCAGAACGTGGGCGTGGAGAACCCGTCGTGGATGAGCGGCGGCTGGCAGGTGCTGCCCAACCTGACGCTGCCGTGGAACCGCATCGTCATCATCGCCTTCGCGCTGGCCGTGCTGGCCGGCGTGGCCTGGATGATCGGGCGCACGCGGCTCGGGCTGTTCGTTCGCGGCGTCACGCAGAACCGCCCCATCGCCGCCTGCATGGGCGTGAACACGGCGCGCACCGACACCTATGCGTTCGCCCTGGGCTCCGGCATCGCGGGCCTCGCGGGCTGCGCGCTCAGCCAGGTGGGCAACGTGGGGCCGGATCTGGGGCAGAGCTACATCGTCGATTCGTTCATGGTGGTGGTGCTGGGCGGTGTGGGCCAGCTCGCGGGCACGGTGTACGCCGCGCTCGGCCTGGGCATGGCCAACAAGCTGCTGGAGGGCTGGACGGGCGCCGTGCTGGCCAAGATCGCCGTGCTGGTGTTCATCATCGTCTTCATCCAGAAACGCCCGCAGGGCATCTTCGCCCTGAAAGGACGCGAGGCATGACGACTTCCATCGCCCTGCCTGCCCGCGCCCCGCTGCTCTCGCGTGGCGGCTGGGCCGCCTTCCTGCTGGCGCTGATCGTGGTGTGCGCGCTGGCACCGGTGCTCAACCTGGCGGTGCCGGCAGGCAGCCCGCTGCACCTGTCGGACTACATGGTCGGCCTGCTGGGCAAGATCATGTGCTACGCCATCTGCGCGCTGGCGATGGATTTGATCTGGGGCTACACCGGCATCCTGTCGCTGGGCCACGGCCTGTTCTTCGCGCTGGGCGGCTACATGATGGGCATGTACCTCATGCGCCAGATCGGCCGCGACGGCAGCTACAAGAGCGACCTGCCGGACTTCATGGTGTTCCTGGACTGGAAGGAGCTGCCCTGGCACTGGTGGCTGTCCGACAGCTTCATCGCCACGCTGGTGCTGGTGGTGGCGGTGCCGGGGCTGGTGGCGCTGGTGTTCGGCTGGTTCGCCTTCCGCTCGCGCATCAAGGGCGTGTATTTCTCCATCATCACGCAGGCGCTGACGGTGGCGGCCATGCTGCTGTTCTTCCGCAACGAGACGGGCTTCGGCGGCAACAACGGCTTCACTGACTTCAAGCGCATCCTGGGCGCGCCCATCGCCACGCAGCACATGCGCATGCTGCTGTTCGTGCTGACGGGCGTGGCGCTGCTGGGCTTCTTCCTGCTGGCGCGCTGGCTGGTGCGCAGCAAATACGGCCGCGTGCTGCAAGCCATCCGCGACGCCGAGACCCGCGTCATGTTCTCGGGCTACGCGCCGCTGCCCTACAAGCTGTCGATCTGGGTCATCAGCGCCATGATGTGCGGCGTGGCCGGCGCGCTGTACGTGCCGCAGGTGGGCATCATCAACCCGGGCGAGATGAGTCCGGCGGCTTCGATCGAGATCGCCATCTGGACGGCGGTGGGCGGCCGCGCCACGCTGGTGGGGCCCATCGTCGGTGCCTTCCTGGTCAACGGCGCCAAGAGCTGGCTGACGGTGGCCGCGCCCGAGTTCTGGCTGTACTTCCTGGGCGGGCTGTTCATCGCCGTCACGCTGTTCCTGCCCGAGGGCGTGGTGGGCCTGGTGCGCAAGCTGGCGCGGAGGGCGAAGGCATGACGCCCGACCTGATGGAAGCCGGCGCCGAGCGCCTGGCCACGCACACCGCCCGCGCCGTGACGGGCAAGACCGAATCGGGCGGCCGCAGCGCCGGCTACGCGCGGCCGCTGCTGGCCGGCGAGGTGGACGTGACGCACGGCCGCATCCTGTACCTGGAGGACGTGCACGTCAGCTTCGACGGCTTCAAGGCCATCAACGGCCTCAACCTAGACATCGCCCCCGGCGAGCTGCGCTGCGTCATCGGCCCCAACGGCGCCGGCAAGACGACGATGATGGACATCATCACCGGCAAGACGCGGCCCGACCAGGGCACGGTGTTCTTCGGCAGCACCATCGACCTGCTGCGCCACAACGAGCCCGAGATCGCGCAGCTCGGCATCGGCCGCAAGTTCCAGAAGCCCACGGTGTTCGAGCAGCTCAGCGTGTTCGAGAACCTGGAGCTGGCGCTGAAGACCGACAAGCGCGTGCGCCCGTCGATGGTGTTCCGCCTCGACTCGGCGCAGACCGATCGGCTGGCCGAGGTGCTGCGCACCATCCACCTCGCCGCGCACGTGGCGCGCCCGGCCGGCCTGCTGAGCCACGGGCAGAAGCAGTGGCTGGAGATCGGCATGCTGCTGATGCAGGACCCCAAGCTGCTGCTGCTCGACGAGCCCGTGGCCGGCATGACCGACGAGGAAACCGCGCGCACCGCCGAGCTGTTCCTCAGCCTGAAGGGGCGCCACAGCCTGATGGTGGTGGAGCACGACATGCACTTCATCCGCGCCATCGCCGGCGAGGCGGGCACCGTCACCGTGCTGGCCGAGGGCAGCGTGCTGGCGCAGGGCACGCTGGACGCGGTGCAGGCCGACGAGCGCGTGATCGAGTCGTACCTGGGGCGGTGAAAACTATGTTTTTAATAGCTGCCAGCGCACGTCCAGCAAGCGCTGGAGGCCGATTTTCCTTATAAAACCATGCTGAACGTCCAGGGCATCAACCAGTTCTATGGCGGCTCGCACATCCTGCGCGACGTGGGCTTGCAGGCGCGCACCGGCAAGGTCACCGTGCTGCTGGGCCGCAATGGCGTGGGCAAGACCACGCTGCTGAAAAGCCTGATGGGCCTCGTGCCCATCAAGACCGGCCAGATCGAATTCAACGGCCAGCCGATGCACGGCCGCACGCCCTACGAGCGCGCGCGCGCCGGCATGGGCTACGTGCCGCAGGGGCGCGAGATCTTCGGCCGCCTGTCGGTGGAAGAGAACCTGCGCATGGGCCTGGCCTACCGCCCCGCCGGCACGCCGATTCCGCCCGAGCTGTACGAGCTGTTCCCGGTGCTCAGGCAGATGCTGCACCGGCGCGGCGGCGACCTGTCGGGCGGCCAGCAGCAGCAGCTGGCCATCGCCCGCGCGCTGGCGCCCGGGCCGAAGCTGCTGATCCTGGACGAGCCGACCGAGGGCATCCAGCCCAGCATCATCAAGGACATCGGCCGCGTGATCCGCATGCTGGCCGACCGCGGCGACATGGCGATCCTGCTGTGCGAGCAGTACTACGACTTCGCCGAGGAACTGGCCGACGACTACCTGGTGATGGAGCGCGGCGAGGTCATCGCGCGCGGCCCCGGCAGCGAGATGGCGGCCAAGGGCATTAGGCAGCTCGTGGCGATCTGACGACGAAAACCGCCTCGGACCGGGAGGCCGCGGAGCAGGCCATGCCAGTGCACCCGTGGCCGGGGTTCCCCCGGCCAGTGGGTGCGCCCCCTCGAGGGGGGATGCCGCAACATCGCGCAGCGAGTGGAGCAACGGGGGTGGTCACATTGCCCAAATGCGCGGCGGCACGGCAGGCATGCTCCAGAAGTGCCCGCGCCACACCGCCCACACCTGGCGCAGCAAGCCCACGGCCGGCTCCGTCACCGGCGCCAGCGCGCGCACCACCAGCAGCCGATCGTCCAGCACGGTGGCGCCGCACTGCGCGGCCAGCGGGTGCGCATCCAGCACCTCGCGGGTCAGCTCCAGCGCCTGCTCGCGCCCGGCGCGCGCCAGCGGACTGCCGCTGGCGTAGAACAGCGTCGCCACGCAGCGCTGGCCGGCCAGGCCGAGCGGGCTGCCCAGCAGGCGGGCGTCGGCGGCGTCGATGCGCGCCTGCTCCAGCCACACGCCGGGCCACTCGATGCGCTGCGCCAGCCAGCCACGCTCGAACGGCTGGCCCGCGTGCGGCAGGCCCAGGCCCACCACGTCCCAGCCCATCAGCGCGGCGCCGGGCGCCAGCGCCAGCGCCAGTCGGTTCTCGGCCCGCGCGCCGGGGTACACAAGAGTCTCCAGCGGCAGCCACTCCAGCCGCGCGCCTTCGGCCAGGTGCAGCCGCACGTCCTGCACGGCAGGCAGCCCATCGCTGCGGTAGAAGCGCGTGGCGCCTGGCGTGCTGATCAGGCCATGCGCCCCGCCGTCCACGTGGACGGTCACATCCAGCCGGTCGCCGCCCGCGATGCCGCCGGGCGGATGCACCAGCACGTTGTGGCAGACCCGGGGCGACTCGGGGTACAGGCTCTTGAGCACGCGCAGCGGCCCCTCGTGCCGGTGGCGCGCCACGGTGCGGCCTTCGGCCGGTGCGTAGCGGATGTCGAGCGTGGCGTTCCAGGTCATGGGTCGCCGCCGATTACACCATCGGCGCACGTCCAGCTTGCTAGACTTGTGCGAACAAGTCGCCCCACCACGGCGGCGCCCGATCCCCGCACGATGCCCTCCCGACAACCACCATGGCCGACGCCCCGATCCCCTCGCTGACCGCCGATCCGGCCGCCGCCGAGCAACCCGAGCCGCAGCCGGTGGTCGAGCAGCAGGGCATGGCGGCGCACTTCATCGTGCTCGGCATCGAGCCGGGCCCCGCCGCCGAGGAGAAGGTGCGCGCCTTCTTCGGCAACGCCGCCGGGCTGACGCGCAGCGTCGGCCGGCGGCTGCCCGAGCACCGCCTGAACATGGTGGTGGGCATCGGCGCCGCCGCCTGGGACCGGCTGTTCGGCGCGCCCCGCCCCGCCGCCCTGCACGAGTTCCGCGAGCTGCGTGGCAACAAACACCACGCGCCCGCCACCCCGGGCGATCTGCTGCTGCACATCCGCGCGCAGACGGTGGACATGTGCTTCGAGCTGGCCATGCAGGCCATGCGCGCGCTTCATGGTGCCGTGCGCCCGGTGGACGAGGTGCACGGCTTCCGCTACTTCGACGCCCGCGCCATGATCGGCTTCGTCGACGGCACCGAGAACCCCGAGGGCCGCGAGGCGCTGGAGGCCACGCTGATCGGCGACGAGGACCCGGGCTTCGCCGGCGGCAGCTACGTCATCGTGCAGAAGTACCTGCACGACATGGCCGCGTGGCAGGCGCTGTCCACCGAGGAGCAGGAGCGCGTGATCGGCCGCACCAAGGCCGACGACATCGAGCTGGCCGACGACGTGAAGCCCGCCAACTCGCACGTGGCGCTGAACGTGGTGGAGGACGAGGACGGCAATGAGCTGGCCATCGTGCGCGCCAACCTGCCCTTCGCCATGCCTTCGCGCGGCGAATACGGCACCTACTTCATCGGCTACGCGCGCGACCCCGCCGTGACCGAGCTGATGCTGACCAACATGTTCATCGGCCGCCCGCCCGGCAACCACGACCGCCTGCTGGACTTCAGCACCGCCGTCACCGGCACGCTGTTCTTCGTGCCCTCGCAGCCGATGCTGGAGGCGCTGGCGGACGGCAACCCGCTGGCGGCGGCAGCCGACGAATCCGGCGCGGCTCCTCAGCCCGCCGAGCCGGCGGCCGGCACGCTGCGCATCGGCTCGCTCAAGGGGCAGCCGCAGTCCGCATCGCCCACCCTCAAGGAGTAACGCATGAACAACCTGCACCGTGAACTCGCCCCCGTTTCCGACGCCGCCTGGGCGCAGATCGAAGAGGAAGTGGCCCGCACCTTCCGCCGCAACCTGGCCGGCCGCCGCGCCGTGGACGTGGAAGTCGCCGACGCCGGCGCCAAGTGCTCGGTCGTCGGCACCGGCCACCTGAAAACGCTGCAAGCGCCGCAGGAAGGTGTGATCGCCCGCCAGCGCGTGGTCATGCCGATGGTGGAACTGCGCGTGCCCTTCGAGCTGTCGCGCGAAGCCATCGACGACGTCGAGCGCGGCGCCGACGACTCCGACTGGCAGCCCGCCAAGGACGCCGCCGAGCAACTGGCCTACGCCGAGGACCGCGCCATCTTCCTGGGCTACGCCGCCGCCGGCATCGAGGGCGTGCGCGAGGGCACGTCCAACCCCGTCCTCACGCTGCCCCAGCAGGCCATCGAGTATCCGGACGTGGTCGCCGCCGCGCTCAAGCAACTCAAGCTGGTGGGCGTGGACGGTCCCTACGCCGCCGTGCTGGGCGCCGAGGCCTACACCCTGCTGCAAGAGGCCAACGACAAGGGCTACCCGGTGCTGAACCACATCCAGCGCCTGGTGGGCAGCGAGAACATCCTCTGGGCGCCGGCCATCGAAGGCGCCTATGTGTTGTCCACGCGCGGCGGCGACTTCGAGCTGCACCTGGGGCGCGACCTGTCCATCGGCTACCTGAGCCACACCGAATCGGCCGTGAAGCTGTACCTGGAGGAAACCTTCACCTTCCGGCTTCTGACCGCCGAGGCGGCGGTGGCGATCCTGCCTGCAAAGTAAATTCAGCCGGCCTGCGCCGTACCGCGAAGGAGCAGTTCGAAGCCCTTCGTGCTCGCGAGCAGCCGCGCCAGGATGTCGATGAAGGCATCGATGCGCGCCGGCCGGAACCGCCCCGCCACGGTCACCGCCTCGATCGGCACCGGCTCCAGCTCCCACCCCGGCAGGATGCGCCGCACCCGCCCCGCTGCCAGGTCGGGGCCGCAGAGCCAGGGCGCGGCCGCCCCCACGCCCAGCCCCAGTTGCACGGCGCGGTAGCTCGCCAGCAGGCCATCGGTCGCGAAATCGGACTGCATCTGCACCTCGCGCCGTTCGCCGGTGCGGGTCGAGCACAGCACCAGGCGGCCGTGGACGTGCGGGATCAGGCCGATGAGCGGGTGCTTCTCCAACCCCTCCGGCTGCCGCACCGCCCGCCCCGGGTAGTCCCTGGACGCGATCAATATCCGGTGCATCAGGCCGAGCCGGCGCACGTGCAGCGTCTGGTCGCTGCAACCGCCCGCGCACACCCACAGGTCCGCGCCGTCACGGATCAGGTCCACCGGGCCATCGGTCAGCCGCAACCGCACCTGCACCTGCGGAAATGCCTGTCGGTACTGGGCGATCGCGTCCAGCAGAAAGTTGTTGCCGTAGCCGTGTGGGCCGACGATGGTGAGCAGGCCCTTGGGCACCGAGGTGGTGGCCTTCAGGTCCTGCTCCCACTCCGACCACACGTCGGCCCAGGCCATGGCCTTGCGTTGCAACTCGGCGCCTTCCGGCGTGAGGTGGAAGCGGTGGGTGGTGCGCGCCGCCAGCCGCGTGCCCAGCATGGCCTCCAGGTCGCGCAGGCGGCGGCTCACGGTGGGCTGCGTCGTGCCCAGCACCTTGGCGGCCGAAGTGAGGTTGCCCTGCTGCGCCACGGCGAGAAAAGTCAGGATGAGATGCAGCCGGTCCAGCCGTTTGGTCATACGCACGACGCATGAAAGCTATCGAGGCAAGCATGCTACCCAAGGATGCGGGGCGGCATGAACATGCGGATTACCACCCACGGAGAATTCCCATGCACACCCCTCGCCAGCTTCTCGCCGTCTCGCTCTCTCTCATGGCCTTCGGTGCGTCCGCGCCGGCCCAGGAGGCCAAGCCGCCAGTGCGGCTGATCGTCGGCTACCCGGCAGGCGGGTCGGCCGACGCGGCGGCCCGCATGTTGGCCGAAGGACTCCGCGACGAACTCAAGGCAACCGTGCTGGTGGAGAACCGGGCCGGCGCCGGCGGCCAGATCGCCGCCGACTACGTCCGCGCCGCCCCGGCCGACGGCACGGCCCTCCTGGTGGCCAACTCGCACATGATGGTGATGCTGCCGCTCACATCCAGGGCCGTGAAGTACGACCCGGTGGCGGACTTCAAGCCCGTGGGCCGCATGACCAGCTTCTACGAAGCCATCGCGCTGCCCGCCTCGGTGCCGGCCAAGGACATCCGCCAATGGACGGACCTGGCGCGCGGCGACGCCAAGTTCGCCAGCTACGGCGTGCCGGCAGCGGGCAGCGTCTCCCACTTCATCGGCTACAAGCTGGGCAGCGACGCCAAAGCGACCCTGCAAGCCGTACCCTACAAGGGCGCCGCGCCGCTGGTGCAGGACCTGCTCGGCAGCCAGATCAACGCCGGCATCCTGCCGATCCTCGACGTCGCGCCGCACGCCCAGTCCGGCAAGCTGCGCGTGCTGGCGGTGAACGGATCGCAGCGCGCGCAGCTGCTGCCCTCGGTGCCGACGCTGAAGGAGCTCGGCGTCAGCGGCTTCGACTCGCTCGAATGGACGGCGCTGTTCGCACCCAAGGCCACGCCCGAGGCCACCCTCCAGCAGATCAACGCGGCGCTGAGCAAGGTGCTGATGCAGCCGAGCATCAAGGAGCGGCTGCTCAAGCTGGGCATGGAATCCCACCCGAGCACGCCCGCCGAACTGGGCGCGCTGGTGGGCAGCGATCTCGCCACCTGGGGACCAGTGGTCAAGGCCTCCGGCTTCACGATCGACTGAGCATGCCGCCGCCGCACCGTGCACTGGAACTCCCCGGCCTCCACGCCTACGCCGACCAGATCAGCGTGGAAGCGGGCGACCGCATCGCTTTGCACGTCAGCGCCGACGTGCCCTACACCGTCTCGCTCTGCCGCCTCGGCCCCGACCTGAACGGCCCTTCGACGGACGAGGTGCTGGCGACACAAGCCTGCCCCGCGCCCCAGGCGCAGCCGATCCATCCCGGTTCCTGCGTCCACGTGCCGCACGGTCTGCCGGCGCAAGCAGTCGCCAGCCTGGGCTTCGAGTGCTGGATGCAAATCTGGGGACTCGCCGGCTGGCAGTGCGTGTTCTCCCAGATGGAACAGCACGCGGGCGCCGACGCGGGCTTCGGCCTGTTCGTCGATCCGGCCGGACACCTGGCGCTGGGCTGCGGCGCCGCCCCCCTGGCCGAAGAAGCCGGGCGCCGCACGCTTCTGCGCTCACCCCAGGCCCTGCCGCTGCGGCAATGGCTGCACGTCGCGGCCACGCTCGAGCACGGCCACATCGCGCTGTGGGTGAACGGCGCGCGTGTCGCCGATGCCGAGGCGGCGCCGAGCTTCGATCTGGCCGATGGCCCGATCCGGCTGGGTGCCTGCGGCGTACACGGCCGCACCGACCTCTTCTTCGAGGGCGACCTGGCGATGCCGGCCCTGTACCGCGTCGGCCTCGACGCGGCGGCCATCGCGCAGCGCTTCCAGGGCCGCGGCCTCTCCGCCCCAGATCACCCCGACCTCCTCGCCTGCTGGCCGCTGGACGAGATGCATGGCGACCGCGTGCGCGACCTGGGACCGCACGGCCGCCACGGCCGCTTGATCAACCACGGCACCCGCCTCATCAACGGCCCCGCGTTCGACCCCGCCGAGGTACCGCGCTACCGCGACGACACCACGCCCGCCGACGCCCGCCTCGATCCGCGCCGCGCCGGGCTGCGCCTGGCCAGCGACGACCTGGTCGATTGCGGCTGGCGCCCGACTCACGCGTTCGCCCTGCCCGCCGATGCCCGCAGCGGCCTGTACGTGGGCCGCTTCGAGTTCCAGTGGCAAGGCCAGCCCGCGCGCTACGACGTGACCTTCGTCGTCCGGCGCGCCAGGCACCGCGCGGCGCCGAAGCTGCTGGTGCTGTGCGCCACCAACACCTGGCTGGCCTATGCCGCCTCGCCCTTCGCCGCCACTCATCCGCAGCCGGCCGTGTGGCCGCGCCGCAGCACCGGCCTGCCCAACAGCCACCCGCTGGCGCCCCGGCAGTGCACCTACGGCTACCACCGCGCCGGCCAGCCGACCTACCACGCCGGGCTGCGCATGCCGCGCCCGAACGCGGCGCCCTACGAGCTGTACGACCCGGAGGGCAGCGGCTTCGCGCAATGGACCCGGCTGGAACGGCAACTGCACGTGTGGCTGGACGCGCACGGCTACGACTACGACCTGGCGAGCGACCTCGACCTGCACCGGAACCCGGACCTGCTGAAGGGCTACCACGCCGTCATCGTCAACGGCCACAGCGAGTACTGGTCGCAACCCGCCTGCGACGGGCTCGACCACTACCTGCGACAGGGCGGCTGCGCCGTGGTGCTGTCGGGCAACTCGATGTACTGGCGCGTCAGCTTCGACGAGGGCTGCACGGTGATGGAACAGCGCAAGACCCGCACGCCGCACGACGGCCTGCCGGCAGGCGGCGACGACGTGGTGGCCCCGGCCGGCCCGCACGGCGAGCAGTACCACAGCCAGGACGGCCGGCGCGGCGGCCTGTGGCGCTTTGCCGGCCAGTCCTGCGCCCGGCTGATCGGGCTGGAGACGGCGGGCTGGGGCTTCGCCGAGCCGCGCGACTTCGGCGTCTACCGCGTGCGCGACGCCGCGCACCCGCTCTTCACCGCCCCCTTCGCCACCGGCCTGCGCGCCGGCGACACCTTCGGCCACGGGCCCGGCGGCAGCCTGCCACGCGCCATCGGCCACGAGTGGGACCTGACGACCGCCACCCTGATGCGCATGACCCGGCGCGTGCCCGAGGACGCCGACCGCCCGCTCATCCAGCCCGGCATCGAGGTGATCGCCGAGGGCATCCGACCCACCCCCGGCCGGCTGGACGCCTACCTGGACTACTTCGAGGCGCCGACGGTATCGCTGGACGGCCTATCGTGCGAGATGATCGTGTGGCAGCGGCCTGAAGGCGGGCGGGTGTTCAACGCCGGCGCGGTGGGCGCCAGCTGGGTGCTGGGGGTCGATGGGCGCATGGGCCGGCTGCTGGCGAACGTGCTGTCGGCGTTCTCGGTACCCTATCCACCCCGCGGTCCCTACGCGCAGGCGCCGGCCGAAGCCGCGACGACCGAATCCGCATGAGCCCCCGCCCGGCCGCTCCGAAGGGGGCTCGCACCGCAGTGCGAAGCACGAAGGTCATCCAATGAACACCCCCGACATCATCTGCCACCAGCACGACGGCCTGTTCGAGATCACCCTCCACCGGCCCGAACGCCTCAACGCGCTGACGCCCGGCATGGCGCAGGCGCTGCTGGGCGCCGTGCGGCAGGCGCAGGCCGACCCGGCCGTGGGGGCGCTGCTGATCGAGGGCGAGGGCCGCGCGTTCTGCGCCGGCAAGGACCGCGACGCGCCCGGCTCGGCCGCTTTCGTCGCCAGCTTGCAGCAGTTGGCCGATGCGCTGGTGAACGGCGGCAAGCCCTCCGTCGCGGCGGTGCAGGGCTGGGCTGTCGGCGCCGGGCTGGAGCTGGCGCTGAACTGCGACCTGGTCATCGCCAGCGACGACGCGCGCTTCAAGCTGCCGGAGGCGCAGCTCGGCCTGCCTGGCACCGGCGGGGTGCACGCGCTGCTGCCGCGGCTCGTCGGCCTCGGCCGCGCCAAGGCCCTGCTGTGGCTGGGCGACGAGTTCGACGCCCGGCGCGCCTGCGAATGGGGCCTGGTGTGGGACGTAGCGCCCCGCCCCGAACTGCCCGAGCGTGCGCGCGCCTACGCGCGCCGGCTGCTGGCGACCGACCCGCAGGCGCTGAGCCACGTGAAGGCGCTGGTGCACGGCGCGGCGCTGCCGGACTTCGGCACCACGCTGGACGGCGAAGCCGGCTGCGAAACGCCACGGTAGTTTTTCCTGCCGCTCACCTGCGTTCGCGGGCTGAGTTCGACGGCGCAAAGGTCTTCTTCACGAATTGGCGAGGGTCAATGCATCGGCCCGCCGAGCCGCTTGCTCGCCCTCGATATCGCGTAGTTCACCAGGCAGTAGAGCACCGCCACGACGAGGTACACGGGCACCAGCGCGTGGTAGTTGGCGATGAGCACCTTGGCGTTCTGCATGAGTTCACCGTAGGTGACGACGTAGCCGAAGGTGGTGTCCTTGACCACGATGACCAGTTGCGCGACCAGCGCCGGAACGATGTAGCGCAGGGCCTGAGGGAAGACGACGAGGAAGAAGACCTGGGCCTCGGTCAACCCCAGGCTGCGTGCAGCAGCGGCCTGCCCGCGAGGAACGGCGAGCACGCCCGCGCGGTAGACCTCGGCCACCACCGCGGCGGTGCTGAGGCCAACGGGCAGCGTCAGCATCCAGTAGGTGCTCAGCTTGATCCCGGCCGACGGAAGCACCAGGAAACACACATAGATCAGCAGCAGCGTCGGCGTGCCGCGCAGGAACTCGATCAACGCGATGCTCGGCCAGCGCACCAGCCGCGCCCGCGCCAGGCGCCCCACCAGCAGCACGAGCCCGAGGGTCAGCGCGATGACGGCGGCCATCGCCCCCGATGCCAGCGTGCCGAGCAGGCCCTTGGCCAGGAAGGACCAGGTCGTCGGCCAGGCGAAGAATTCCCAGAACCGGCGGTCGAGCTGCCCGGCGTCGTGGAACCGGGCCACGATGCCCGCGGCCAGCACGAGCAGCGCAGCCGCCGCGGTCACGCTGGCCACCCGCGTGACGGTCCGGGCCCGGGGGCTCGGGGCAGCAAACAGAACGTCTTCCAGCGGGCGGCTCATCGCAGTATCCGCACCTTCTTTTCCAAAGTGGCGCCCGCCCAGGCGATGAGCAGCCCTGTCGCCACGTACATCGCCGCGGCCACGGCGAACGCGGGGATGCCGGCGGCGGAATCGTTGGCGATCTTGGACACGAGCGCGGTGAGCTCCCGCCCCGGAAACGGCACCTGCGAGGCCAGCGAAGTGGACAGCATCAGCGCGATGAGCAGCGAGGTCATCGGCTGCACCACCGCGCGCAGCGCCTGCGGCAGCACCAGCGCGGAGACGATGCGCATCGGCCGCAGCCCCAAGCTGAGCGCGGCCTCGATCTGGCCGCCGGGGATGGTGTTGATGCCCGCGCGCAGGTAGTCCGCCGTGAACGCGGAGCAGATCAGCGCCAGCGTCAGGATCACGCTGGGCTCGTAGTCGATCACGACGTTGAGATCGGGCAGCGCGAACACGATGAAGATCAGCAGCGCCACGCCGGGAATGTTGCGGAAGATCTCGACGTAGAGGGTCAGCACGAAGCGCAGCGGCGGCAGCGGCAGGAGCCGAAGCACCGTCACCACCACGCCCAGCAGAAAGCCGGGCACGAAGGACACCACGGTGAGCTTCCACGTCAGAAAGAGGGCCTGCCCGAAGGCAGGCCCGTACTCGCCTAGAAGCCTGGCAACCTCACCCATCGGTCAGGGGATGGCGGGCGGCGTCGGAACGTCCTTGCTGCCGGTGCGCTGCCCGATGGAGATGGTCCAGAGCTTGGCCCAGGTGCCGTCGGCTTGGACCTTCTTGAGGAAGGCATTGACGAAGGCCACGCCGTCCGAGTCCTTGGGCAGCCCGATGCCGTAGGGGTCCTGCGCGCCAAAGGGCGCGCCCGCCAGTTTCGCGTCGCCGGTGCCGAGGCTGAGGGCGTTGAGCAGCAGCGTGTAGTCGGTCACGTAGGCGTCCACGCGTCCCTGGCGCAGCGCGTCGAGCGCTTCCTGGTGCGTCTGGAACTCCTGCACGACGGCCTTGGGCGCGTGCTGCGCCAGGATCGCGGGCCCCGTGGAGCCCGCCTGCGTGGCGACCTTCTTGCCGGCCAGGTCGTTGTGCGACTGGATCGTCTTGTTGTTCGCCTTGACCAGCACCCCGGCCTGCGAGGTGTAGTAGGGGCCGGCGAACGAGATCTTCTCGGCGCGGGCGGGGGTGATGGAGTAGGTGGCCAGCACCATGTCCACCTGGCCGTTGATGAGCACCTGCTCGCGCGTGGACGAACTCACCTGCGTGAACTGGGCCTTGGCCGCATCGCCCAGGATGTAGCGGGTGATGAGCTGGGCCAGGCCGGCGTCGAAGCCGCGGGCCTTGCCGTCTTTCTCGTTGAGCAGCGAGAAGAGGTTCGAGGTCTGCGTGCCGCCCAGGCGCAGCGTGCCGGCCTGCTTGATCTTGCTGGCCCAGGTGCTCGACGCGATGGCCTGTGCATCGGCCACGGGGCCCTGCGCCACCAGCGCGTCGAACGCCGCCGCGTCGATGGGCGTGCCCTGCGCGAAAAGCGACCCGCCGGTCGTGATCGCCAGGGCCGCCACGGTGGATTTCAGGATGGATTTGATCGACATGCGGTCCTCTTGGATGGTTGGTGACGTGAGTCAATATATAGCAGCCATGCAATGCGCGAGCGGCCCGGCCGGTTCGCCCCTTGAATCCGGCGTTTTTAGCCTTATGATTAGCACTCGCTGGAGTTGAGTGCTAACAAGCGCTCCGCTCCAGGTCTTTTTGAGCGGCTGGCCGTGCCCCACGGCGCGGCCAGCCTTGAAAAAAACCCGTTTCATATCAACACCCTAGGAGCATCCATGAAACTGCGCCCCCTCGCCGATCGCGTGATCGTCAAGCGTCTGGAGAACGAGACCAAGACCGCCTCCGGCATCGTCATCCCCGACAACGCCGCCGAGAAGCCCGACCAGGGCGAAGTGCTGGCCGTGGGCCCGGGCAAGAAGAACGACAAGGGCGAGCTGTCGGCCATGAGCGTGAAGGTCGGCGACCGCGTGCTGTTCGGCAAGTACAGCGGCCAGACCGTCAAGGTCGACGGCGACGAGCTGCTGGTGATGAAAGAAGACGACCTGTTCGCCGTCGTCGAATCCAAGTAATCCCCCACTTACTCTTGATTTGATAGCTGCCCGCGCTTGACACACCTGCGCTGGAGCCCTTTTTCATTCATATTTTCAGGAGCCAACTCAAATGGCAGCAAAAGACGTAGTTTTCGGTTCTGACGCCCGTGCCCGCATGGTCGAAGGCGTGAACATCCTGGCCAACGCGGTCAAGACCACCCTGGGCCCCAAGGGCCGCAACGTGGTGCTGGAGCGCTCGTTCGGCGCCCCCACCGTCACCAAGGACGGTGTCTCGGTCGCCAAGGAGATCGAGCTGAAGGACAAGCTCCAGAACATGGGCGCGCAGATGGTCAAGGAAGTCGCGTCCAAGACCAGCGACAACGCCGGCGACGGCACCACCACCGCCACCGTGCTGGCCCAGGCCATCGTGCGCGAAGGCATGAAGTACGTGGCCGCCGGCATGAACCCGATGGACCTCAAGCGCGGCATCGACAAGGCCGTCACCCAGCTGGTCGATCAGTTGAAGAAGGCCAGCAAGGCCACCACCACCAGCAAGGAGATCGCCCAGGTCGGCTCCATCTCCGCCAACTCTGACGAGTCGATCGGCAAGATCATCGCCGACGCGATGGACAAGGTGGGCAAGGAAGGCGTGATCACCGTCGAGGACGGCAAGAGCCTGGACAACGAGCTGGACGTGGTCGAAGGCATGCAGTTCGACCGCGGCTACCTGTCGCCCTACTTCATCAACAACCCCGAGAAGCAGGCCGCGATCCTGGACAACCCCTACGTGCTGCTGTTCGACAAGAAGATCAGCAACATCCGCGAGCTGCTGCCCACGCTGGAAGCCGTGGCCAAGGCCGGCCGCCCGCTGCTGATCATCGCCGAAGAGGTCGAGGGCGAAGCCCTGGCGACCCTGGTGGTCAACACCATCCGCGGCATCCTGAAAGTGGTGGCCGTCAAGGCGCCGGGCTTCGGCGACCGCCGCAAGGCCATGCTGGAAGACATCGCCATCCTGACCGGCGGCAAGGTGATCGCCGAGGAAGTCGGCCTGAGCCTGGAGAAGGTGACGCTGGCCGACCTGGGCCAGGCCAAGACCATCGAAGTGGGCAAGGAAAACACCACCATCATCGACGGCGCCGGCAAGGCCGAGGACATCGAGGCGCGCGTCAAGCAGATCCGCGTGCAGATCGAGGAAGCCACCAGCGACTACGACCGCGAGAAGCTGCAAGAGCGCGTGGCCAAGCTGGCCGGCGGCGTGGCCGTCATCAAGGTCGGCGCCGCCACCGAGGTCGAGATGAAGGAGAAGAAGGCCCGCGTGGAAGACGCCCTGCACGCCACCCGCGCCGCCGTTGAAGAAGGCATCGTGGCCGGCGGCGGCGTGGCGCTGCTGCGCGCCAAGCAGGCCGCCGGTGCCATCAAGGGCGCCAACGCCGACCAGGACGCCGGCATCAAGCTGGTGCTCAAGGCCATCGAAGCGCCCCTGCGCGAGATCGTCTACAACGCCGGCGACGAAGCCAGCGTGGTGGTGAACAAGGTGCTGGAAGGCAAGGGCAACTTCGGCTACAACGCCGCCAACGGCGAGTACGGCGACATGATCGAGATGGGCATCCTGGACCCCACCAAGGTCACCCGCACCGCGCTGCAGAACGCCGCCTCCGTGGCCGGCCTGATGCTGACGACCGAGGCCATGGTCGCCGAGGCACCGAAGGACGAGGCCCCGGCCGGCGGCATGCCCGGCGGCATGGGGGGCATGGGCGGCATGGACGGGATGATGTAAATCCCGCCCGGGCTGCCTGAAGCCTGCATGAAGAAGAGCCGCTGGCGACAGCGGCTCTTTTTTCATGGACTCAAGCAAAATTGGGCTGTAACGACCGCCCATCAAGCGCCGGAAGCTCTTCTTTCAGGAGCAAGCTAGCCGCGCAGCCACCCCAGCAGCCCGGCGGTCGATGCGTCCAGCGCGCCGGACTCGCCACCGCCCAGCGCCGGCTCGATCTCGCCCGCCAGGCGCTTGCCCAGCTCCACGCCCCACTGGTCGAAGCTGTCGATGCCCCACAGCGCGCCCAGCGCGAACGTGCGGTGCTCGTACAGCGCCAGCAGCGCGCCCAGGCTGTACGGCGACAAATCGGGCAGCAGCAGCACGGTGGACGGGCGGTTGCCCGGAAAGTGGCGCTCGGGCGCATCCCCGGGCTGGCCCAGCATCAGCGCGCGCGCCTGTGCCAGCGCGTTGGCCAGCAGCTTGGCGTGGTGGCCGGGCAGGCGGTGCGCGGCCTCGCGCACCAGCACGAACTCGACCGGCACCACGTCGCTGCCCTGGTGCAGCATCTGGAAGAAGGCATGCTGGCCATTGCTGCCGGCCTGGCCCCAGGTGACGGGCGCGCTGGCGGCGGCCAGCGGGTGGCCGCGCAGGTCCACGCGCTTGCCGTTGCTTTCCATCTCCAGCTGCTGCAGGTAGGCGGGCAGGCTGCGCAGGCCGTGGTGGTAGGGCGTGACGCAGCGGCTGCCGAAGGCCAGCACGTTGCGGCACCACAGGTCGAGCAGCGCGAGTTGCACCGGCAGGTTGCGCGCCAGCGGCGCGCTGGCGAAGTGCCCGTCCATCGCGCGCGCGCCGGCCAGCAGCGCCTCGAAGCCCGCGCGCCCGCCGGCGATGGCGATCGACAGGCCGATGGGCGACCACAGCGAGAAACGTCCGCCCACCCCTTCGTCGAAGGCGAAGCAGCGGCCGGCGCCGAAGTCGCGCGCCGCCGCTTCGTTGGCGCTGAGCGCGACGAAGTAGCGCGCCACGTCGGTGCCGCCCTGGGCGGTGAACCAGTCGCGCGCCGACCGGGCGTTGCGCAGGGTCTCGGCGGTGCCGAAGGTCTTGGAGGCGACGATGAACAGCGTGTGCCCGGCTCGCAGGTGCGGCAGCAGCTCGGCGAGCGCGTGGCCGTCCATGTTGGAGACGAAGTGCACGCGCGGCCCGGTCGCCAGGCCGCCGGCGCGCAGCGCCTGCACCACCATGCGCGGCCCCAGGTCGGAGCCGCCGATGCCGATGTTGACGACGTCGGTGATCGCGCCGTCGGCCCGCACGGCTTCGGCAAAGGCCAGCATCCCGGCCTGGCTGGCGGCCGCCTCGGGCACCACGCCATCTATGATTTTGATAGCTGCTGGCGCTTGTCCATCAAGCGCTGGGGGCCGATTCGATGCCCAACGCCAGTGCACGTGGGTGGCGGCGCGCCGCTCGCTGGCGTTGATGCGCTCGCCGCGCAGCATGGCGTCGCGGTGCGCCTCCACGCCGCACTCGTGGGCCAGTTGGGTCAGCAGGCGCTGCGCCTCGGCGTCGATCAGGTTCTTCGAGAGGTCGGCACGCAGCGGCGGCGCATCGAGGCTGAAGCGCTCGAAGCGCGTGGGGTCTTCATCGAAGGCGCGCCGCAGGTCGAACGCGCCCGGGCCTCGGAAAGCCTGCCCGGCATGCGCCTTCAGCAGCGGCCAGGCCGCTGTCTCGTCGCAGCGCGGGCGTCGTTGCCAATCCATGCGTCAGGCGGACTTCATCAAGGCTTCGAGTTTCTCGGCGTCGGCGATGAAGGCGCGGATGCCCTCGGCCAGCTTCTCGGTGGCCATGGCGTCCTGGTTCAGCGCCAGACGGAAGGCGGCCTCGTCGTAGTGGGTCGGCGGCAGATCCTTGCCCTGGGCGGCCTGCGGGTCGAGCGCGCGCGTGAGCGGCGCGTCGGTGGCGGCCAGCTGCGCCAGCAGCTCGGGGCTGATGGTGAGCAGGTCGCAGCCGGCCAGCGCCGTGATCTGCCCCACGTTGCGGAAGCTCGCGCCCATCACCTCGGTGGCGATGCCGAAGTGCTTGTAGTGCTCGTAGATGCGCTGCACTGAACGTACACCCGGGTCGCCCGCGCCGGCCATTGCCGCCTCGTCCCACGTGCTGCCCGCCTGCTTCTTGTACCAGTCGTAGATGCGGCCGACGAAGGGCGAAATGAGCTGCACCTTGGCCTGCCCGCAAGCCACGGCCTGGCAGAAGCTGAACAGCAGCGTCAGGTTGCAGTGGATGCCGCGCTTTTCCAGCCGCTCGGCGGCGCGGATGCCCTCCCAGGTGCTGGCGATCTTGATCAGCACGCGCTCAGTGGGCACGCCCACCGCCTGGTACAGCTCGATGATGCGCTCGGCGCGGGTGAAGGTGGCGTCCTCGTCGAAGGACAGGCGCGCGTCCACCTCGGTGGACACGCGGCCGGGGATGATGGAGAGGATCTCGGTGCCGAAGCGCACCAGCAGACGGTCCACCACTTCGTCCAGCGGCTTGCCGCGGTGCTGCGCCACGGTGTCGGCCAGCAGCGGCGCGTATTCCGACTTCTGCACCGCCTTGAGGATCAGCGAAGGGTTGGTGGTGGCGTCGCGCGGCTGGAACTGCGCCAGCTGGCGGAAGTCGCCGGTGTCGGCGACCACGGTGGTGAATTGCTTGAGGGCGTCGAGCTGGTTCATGGGGGCCGATTATCCCGCTGTGGGCGGGCCGCAAAAAGCAAGAAGCAAGAAGCCGATCTTCGGGCAGCCCCGAAAGATCGGCCAGCAACTACAAGGACGGCGCGCGTGCCGCCAGCGGCTTCAGCGCGACAGGCCGCGCCTGCGCAGCGCCGCCACGCCGAGCAAGCCGGCCAGGCCGAACAGCATCCATTGCGACAGCGTGGGCACGGGTGCTGGCGTGACGTCGGTCACGCTCACGTTGTCCAGAGCGGCGCCATTGGCCGGGGTACCGGTGACCGTGCTGGCGAAGCTGAGCGTGGTGCTCGCACTGGTCGCCGTGAAGGTGTAGCTGTACTGCGTCCAACCCATGCTGCTGGGTGTGGAGGGCGAGGTGTTGGGAAAAGTGAAGCTGCCGGTAGTGCCGCCAGGGGTCGCCAGGACATCGACTGTTTTTGCGCCGCTCTGATCCGTGTTGCTGGCCAGGTAGAAGCTGACGCGGTACGTGCGGCCCGCCACGGTGTCGAAGGTTTGCGAAACGCTGCCTGGGGCGGTGCCGTTCAGATCGACCGACCGGACGCCGTCTTGAGCGTTCCAATAGGTGCCAATGTAATCGATGCTGCTCACCGTCCAGCCAGTGATGGCCGTAGTGCTGTTGGGCACGTTGATGAACGAGCCGGGGTCGGTGCCGTCCTCGAAACTGCCGTTCTGAAACGGCGCCGCTTGCGCCGCGCCCGCCAGCAACGCGCCGGCCATGAACAGTCCCAATGTCCTCGTCTTCATGCTTTCTCTCCTGCGTGGATGGCCGATGTGATGCGGCGCATCGCGCACCATCGTGGATTGTAACGATGGGTCACTCAGCGCGGAAGCCTCAGATGCGCCCTTCCTCCACCGCGTGGCAGGCCACCTGCACGTCGCCCAGGCGCAGCATGGCCGGCCGCTCGGTCTTGCAGCGGTCGTTGGCGTGCGGGCAGCGCGGGTGGAAGGTGCAGCCGCTGGGCGGGTTGAGCGGGTTGGGCACCTCGCCCTGCACGGGCGTGCGGGCGCGGCCGGTGTCGTGCATCTTGGGGATGGCGTCCAGCAGCATGCGCGTGTAGGGGTGGCGCGGCGCGCTGAACAGGCTGTGCTTGGGCGCCAGCTCGACGATGCGGCCCAGGTACATCACGCCCACCTGGTCGCTGACGTGGCGCACCACGGCCAGGTTGTGGCTGATGAACAGGTAGGTCAGCCCCTGCTGGCGTTGCAGGTTCTTCATGATGTTGAGCACCTGCGCCTGCACCGATACGTCGAGCGCGCTGGTGGGCTCGTCGCACACCAGGAACTCCGGCTGCGTGGCCAGCGCCCGCGCGATGGAGATGCGCTGGCGCTGTCCGCCCGAGAACTGGTGCGGATACTTCGCCATGTCCGCCGGCGCCAGGCCCACCGATTGCAGCAGCTCGCCCACGCGCTGTTCCAGCGCCGCCTTGCCGGTGACGGTGCCGTGCTCGCGCATCGGCTCGGCGATGATGGCGGCCACCTTCCAGCGCGGGTTGAGGCTGGCGTAGGGGTCCTGGAAGATCATCTGGATGCGCTCGCGCAGCTTGCGCGCGCGTGCACCGCCGGCATGGAAGGCAGCGTGCGCGTCCTGCCCGTCGAAGTGGAAGCTGCCGCGCGTGGGCTCGTACAGGCCCACCAGCAGGCGCGCGACGGTGCTCTTGCCGCAGCCCGACTCGCCCACCAGCGCCAGCGTCTGGCCCTTGTCGATGCTGAAGGTGGCGTCATCGACAGCGCGCAGCAGCTGGCGCGGCTTGCGCTCCAGCAGGCGGTTGAGCAGCGGCGGCGAGACGTCGAAGCTGCGGGCCAGGCCGTCGGCGCGGACCAGAGGCGTAGTGCTCTCGGCGTTCATTGGGCAACCTCCGCCCTGCGGGCTGCGGTATTCGCCTTGGGAACGGCCCGGCGGCTCACTGGACTACCCTCCGTCCTTCGGACTGCGGGTGCGAGCGCCTTCGGAGCGGCCGGGCGGCGCTCATGCCACGCTCTCCCGCACGATCGGCTTCACCAGACCATCGGGCGCATGCAGCCAGCAGGCGGCGCGGGTGGCGCCGGCCGGCATCAGCTCGGGCCGCTCGGTGCGGCAGCGCGCCTGAAAGCCGTGCGGGCAGCGCGGGTTGAAGGCGCAGCCGGGCGGGATGGCATTCAGGCGCGGCATGGCGCCGTCGATCTGGTACAGCTCGTCGCGGTCGGACGCCATGTCTGGAATGGCCGCCATCAGCCCCGCGGTGTAGGGGTGCGCGGGGTGGTTGATGACCTCGTGCACCGGGCCGATCTCGGCCACGCGGCCGGCGTACATCACGGCCACGCGGTCGCAGGTCTCGGCGATCACGCCCATGTCGTGGGTGATCAGCATCACCGCCGCGCCGCGCTCGCGGCACACGCGCTTGAGCAGCTGGATGATCTGCGCCTGGATGGAGACGTCGAGCGCGGTGGTCGGCTCGTCGGCCACGATCAGCTTGGGCTCGGCCGCCAGCGCCAGGGCGATCACCACGCGCTGGCGCATGCCGCCTGAGAACTGGTGCGGGTAGTGGTCGATGCGCTGCTCGGCGGCGGGGATGCCGGTGTCCTTCAGCAGGTTGATGGCGCGCTGGCGCGCTTCGGCGGCGCTCACCGGCAGGTGCGTCTGGATGGTTTCCATGAGCTGCCGGCCCACGGTGTAGAGCGGGTTGAGCGAAGTCAGCGGGTCCTGGAAGATGGCGCCGATCTTGCGCCCCCGGATGTGGCGCATCTGCTCGTGCGGCAGGTGGTCGATGCGCTGGCCCTCCAGCACGATCTCGCCGCCGGCCACGCGGCCCGGCGGCTCCAGCAGGCCGATGATGGCCGCGCCGGTGAGCGACTTGCCCGCGCCCGACTCGCCCACCACGCCCAGGATCTCGCCCGGCGCGATGTCGAAGGAGATGTCGTCCAGCGCCCGCAGCGTGCCGCGTCGGCCGGGGAACTCCACCACCAGGTTCTTGACTTGCAGCAGGGACATCGTGGGTCGTTTACTCTTTTTTTGATAGCTGCCAGCGCTTGCCAGTCAAGCGCTGGAGCCCTGTTCGGCACTCATCTCAGCCTCGGGTTCAGCGCATCGCGCAGCCAGTCGCCCAGCAGGTTCACCGACAGCGCGATCAGCACCAGCATGAGGCCGGGGAAGATGGTGATCCACCACTCGCCCGAGAACAGGTAGTCGTTGCCGACGCGGATCAGCGTGCCCAGCGAGGGCGAGGTGGGCGGCACGCCCACGCCCAGGAAGGACAGCGTGGCCTCGGTGATGATGGCGGTGGCGACGTGGATGGTGGCCAGCACCATCACCGGCCCCATCACGTTGGGCAGCACGTGGCGCAGCATGATGCGCCAGGGCGGCACGCCGGTGACGCGCGCGGCCTGCACGTATTCCTTGCCGCGTTCGACCATGGTGCTGCCGCGCACGGTGCGCGCGTACTGCACCCAGCCGGTGACCGAGATGGCGACGATCAGCACGCCGAAGGCCAGCGACTCGTTGGCGTCGGGGAACATCGCGCGGCCGACGCCGGCGATCAGCAGCGCCACCAGGATGGCGGGGAACGACAGCATCACGTCGCACAGGCGCATCAGGGCCGCATCGATCCAGCCGCCCTTGAAGCCCGCCACCAGCCCCAGCAGCACGCCAACCACGACCGAGAGCAGCACCGACACCACGCCCACCACCAGCGAGATGCGCGAGCCATACATCAGCGCCGACAGGATGTCGCGCCCCTGGTCGTCGGTGCCCAGCAGGTACTTGGCGCTGCCGCCGGCCTGCCAGACCGGGGGCAGGCGCGCGTCGCTCAGCTCCAGCGTGGTCAGGTCCAGCGGGTTGTGCGGCGCCACCCAGCCCGCGAACGTGGCGCAGAACACGCAGATGAGGGCGATCACCGCCGCCACGATCGCCATGGGCGAGTTGCGGAAGCTGTAGCCGACGTCGCTGTCCCACCAGCGGTGAAGCAGGGTGCTCATGAATCAATAGCTGCTGGCGCTTGCTGGGCAAGCGCTGGAGGCCAAAAACATGCTCAGAGCGCCGGCGTGGATCATTTGATCGAGATCCACTTGAAGGGCATGTAGTTGTCGGCCCGCGGCGAGATCTCGACCTTCTTGCTGACGCCCCAGGCCAGCGTCTGCTGGTGCAGCGGCAGGTGGCCCACGTCGTCGATGTGGATCTGGAACGCTTCCTTGATCATCGCATCTCGCTTGGCCTTGTCGGTCTCGGAGCCGATCTTCACCGTCAGCTCGTCCAGCTTGGGGTTGCAGTAGCTGCCCAGGTTGAACTGGCCGGCGCCGGTCTTGTCGTCAGGGCAGCGCATGAGCGCGTTCAGCGCGTTGTGCGCGTCGTAGGTGGACGGCGTCCAGCCCAGCATGTAGAAGCTGGTGTCGCGGCGCAGGATCTTGGGGAAGTAGGTGCCCTTGGTCTCGGCCTGCAAATTGATCTTGACGCCGATGCGCGCCAGGTTGGCGGCCACGGCCTGGCAGATCTGCGCGTCGTTGACGTAGCGGTCGTTCGGGCAGTTCATGGTGACTTCGAAGCCGTTGGGGTAGCCGGCATCGGCCAGCAGCTTCTTGGCCGCCTCGGTGTCGTAGGGCAAGCGCTTGTCCTGCGCGTCGGTCCAGCCGTTGTTGCCGGGGCCGATCATCAGCGCCGTGGGGCGCGAGGCGCCGCGCATCACGGTCTTGTGGATGCCGGCGATGTCGATCGCCTGGTAGAACGCCTTGCGCACGCGCACGTCCTTGAACGGGTTCTTGCCCTTGACGCTGGAGAACAGCAGCTCGTCGCGCTTCTGGTCCATGCCCAGGAAGATGGTGCGCAACTCGGGGCCGGTGAGCACGCGCGTGCCGGCGTTCTTGTTCACGCGGTCGATGTCCTGCACCGGCACCGGCTCCATCACGTCCACCTGGCCCGACAACAGCGCCGCCACGCGCGTGGCCGGGGCGGCGATGGGCGTGAAGACCACTTCCTGCACGTTGCCCGGCACCTTGCCCCAGTAGTTGGGGTTGCGCACGAACACCGTGCGCACATTGGGCTGGCGCTCGCGCACGTGGAAGGGGCCGGTGCCGTTGGTCTTGAACGAGGCGGTGTTCTCCACGCCCTTGCGGCGGTCCACCGGGCGCTCGGCCTTGTTCTCCTCGCACCACTTCTTGCTCATGACCATCACCTGCGTGAGGATCTGCGGCAGGATCGCCAGCGGCGTCTTGGTCTCGATCTCGATGGTGTGGCTGTCGATCTTGCGCACTTCCTTGAAGTCGTTGACGTACGCCTTCATGTCCGAGCCCTCGCCCGCCACGCGGCCCATGGTGAACACCACGTCGTCGGCCGTGAAGGGCGTGCCGTCATGGAATTTGACACCCTTGCGCAGCTCGAAGCGCCAGACGGTGTCCGAGGTCTGCTTCCAGGAGGTGGCCAGCCCCGGCACGACGTTCAGCTTGGGGTCCAGGTCCACCAGGGGCTCGTAGGCGTTGCCGGTGATGGTGAGCTGAAGGGACTCGTTGAGCGAATGCGGGTCCAGCGACAGCGCATCGCCCTGGTTGGCGATGCGCGCGGTCTGGGCCGAGGCGGCGGCGCCCAGCGCCAGCAGCGCGGCGGCGGTCAGAGCGGACAGAGTGGTCTTGGGGTGCTTCATGGGCTGGGTCTCCTGGGATACAACGAAAAAAGAAAGGGTGCTGCCTCAATGGCCGCCCGCCTTGCCCACCCGCAGGCGCGGGTCGACCACGACGTACAGCATGTCCACGATCAGGTTGATGACGACGAAGATCAGCGCGATCAGGCACAGGTAGGCCGCCATCACCGGCACGTCGGCGAAGGTCACGGCCTGGATGAACAGCAGGCCCATGCCGGGCCACTGGAACACCGTCTCGGTGATGATGGCGAAGGCGATCAGCCCGCCCAGTTGCAGGCCGGTGATCGTCATCACCGGCACCAGCGTGTTCTTGAGCGCGTGGCCGAAATAAATGGCCCGGTCGGTCAGCCCGCGGGCGCGCGCGAACTTGATGTAGTCGGTGCGCAGCACCTCCAGCATCTCGGCGCGCACCAGGCGCATGATCAGCGTGAGCTGGAACACCGCCAGCGTGATGGCCGGCAGGATGACGTGCAGCCAGCCGTCCCACGTGAACAGGCCCGAGTTCCACCAGCCGAACTGCACCGTCTCGCCGCGCCCGAAGCTGGGCAGCCAGCCGAGCCAGACCGAGAACACCAGGATCAGCAGGATGCCGATCAGGAAGGTCGGCAGCGAGACGCCGAGCAGCGACAGCGTCATGAACGTCTGGCTCAGGAAGGTGCCGCGCTTGAGCGCCGCGTAGACCCCCATCGGCACCCCGACCAGCAGCGCCAGCAAGGCCGCCACCATGGCCAGTTCGAACGTCGCCGGGAAGCGTTCGCCCAGCAGGCGCGACACCTTGGCGCCCTGCCGCAGGCTGAGGCCGAACTCGCCCTGCACCGCATTGACGAGGAAATGCCAGAACTGCACGAAGAAGGGCTGGTCCAGCCCCAGGTCGGCGCGCAACTGGCGAATCTGCTCCGGCGTCGCGTCCTGCCCCAGCAGGAACACCACCGGATCACCCACGTACTGGAACAGCAGAAAGGCGATGAAGGCCACCGACACCATCACGATGACGGCCTGCACCAACCGGCGGAGAATGAATGCACCCATGCGTCAATGAACGAAGGCAAGCGTTGCATGCTATCAGAGCGCATGCGTGGCATAGACAGGGAAAGCCAGCAAGCTCCGTGCCGGGCGGCATCCTGGCTACGGCCTCCTCCCCGCCACTGTCATCCCCGCGCAGGCGGGGATGACGAGGCCCCGGAAAGTGCGGGCGCGCCACGCCAGCCACCAAAGAAAAAGCCGCCCGAAGGCGGCTTTTTTTGATTTCTTGAACCAGGGCTGCCCGATCGCTCGGGCAGCGCGGTCATCAGAAGTTGTGGCGAATGCCCAGGCCGTAGTTGTTGGTGTCGTCCAGGCGCAGGAAGGCGCCGTACACGAAGGTGCGCTTGGACAGCGCGTACTTCAGCTCGACCACGCCGTTGGTGAACTTCTTGCCAGCGTCGTTCTTGGTGTCGCGGGTCACGTCCAGCGTCAGGGCGAAGGCGCCGAAGTTGGCTTGGCCGCCCAGCGAGAAGCCGCGGCGGACACCGGCGGACACGTTGGCCTTGGAGTAGGAGGCAGCCAGCGCGAAGTTGCCGAAGCTGTACTTGCCACCCAGGCCGTACGTGGTCTTGGCACCATTGACCTTGGCGGCGTTCAGGCCGATGGCGATGGGGCCATTGGCGTAGATGGCGTTCACGTCCCACTTGGCGTTGCCGCCGTTGTCGGGCTTCAGGATGTAGCCCAGCTCGGCGCTGAAGCCGCCCATGTCGGGCGTCTTGTAGCTGATCTGGCTGCTGTTACGCGAGCCGCTGCCACCGAAGCTGTAGGTGTTGCCCACCACGGAGTAGTTGGCGGTGCCGGTCAGTTCCCAGGCGGCGGTGCCGAAGAACGACGGGTTCAGCGTGCGGCCCAGCTTGACGGTACCCCAGCCGCCACCCACCCACACGTTGGCGGCACGGCCCCAGAAGGTGCCACTGGAAGTCCCTTGAGTAGCGCCATCGCCCAGATCCAGGCCGGTCTCGAAGTTGAAGCCGACCTTCAGGCCACCGCCCAGGTCTTCCACGCCGCGCACGCCCAGACGGCTGCCGCCGTTGTTCATGAGGCTGCCGCTCAGGAATTCGATCTTGTCGTTGCCGGATTCGATTTTGCCGATGCCGGCGTCAGCCACGCCGTACAGGGTCACGGAAGATTGAGCCATCGCGGCGCCGGACAGGCCCAGCACGGCCAGGGCGATCAGGGATTTTTTCATTGCAAGTTCTCCAAGGTTAAACATAGGGCGCCGGTGCGAAGGGTTCCGTCTGCGATTCCCGCCGGTTCCCCGGGCCAACCTCCCCTACCGGGAAGTTGTTGGTATTGCACCAGAGCTCATGGGAACTTGCAAAGACTACAGGTCCGAATTGGCGCGGCCCGGGCCGTTTCGTTGCGTATCAACGACAGCCCGCGGGGGATCGTTGGTTCGGCGCCACATCGATTTTGCGCCCATGGACCATCGACGGCGCCGGGGCCCCGACCCGAAAAGGATACGATCGGCCGCATGACAACGACCGACCGCTGGCTCGGCGCGGCCGACGCCACGCTGCGCACCCTGTTCGCGCCGCCGCAGGCCGCGCGTGCCTATCCGGCCCAGGAGCCGAATTCACCCGGCGCCGCGCTGACCGAGAACGAGCGGCGCCTGTCGGGCGCGCTGATGCGGGTCAACCACGTGGGCGAGGTCTGCGCCCAGGCGCTGTACACGGCGCAGGCGCTGGGCACGCGCGACGCGGCGCTGCGCCGGCACCTCGAAGCCGCCGCGCGCGAGGAAACGGACCACCTGGCCTGGACGCGCCGGCGGCTGGACGAGCTGGGCGACCGCGTCTCCCTGCTCAACCCGCTCTGGTACGCGGGCGCGTTCGGCATCGGGCTGCTGGCGGGGGCGATGGGCGGCGACCGGCTGAGCCTGGGCTTCGTGGTGGAGACCGAGCGCCAGGTCGAGGCGCACCTGGCCGGCCACCTGGACCGCCTGCCGGCGGCCGATACGGCCTCGCGCGCCATCGTGGCGCGGATGCAGGAAGACGAGGCGCGCCACGCCGACCACGCGCTGCACGCCGGCGGCGCGCCGCTGCCGGCGCCGGTGCGCGGGCTGATGCGGCTGGCGGCCCGGGTGATGACCACCGTGGCGCACCGCATTTAGGCATCAAATCAGCCTCCAGCGCTTGTCCAGAAAGCGCTGGCAGCTACGCTTTCGATAGTAATCCTAGGCCTCGACGAGATCGAACGAGGTGGTGATCTCGGCCGTCTTGCCCAGCATGATGGTGGCCGAGCAGTACTTGTCGTGGCTGAGCTGGATGGCGCGCTCCACCGCGCTGGCGGGCAGCCCCTGGCCGCTGACGGTGAAGTGCATGTGGATGCGGGTGAACACCTTGGGGTCCTCGGCCGCGCGCTCGCTGGTCAGTTTGACCGAGCAGCCGCGCACGTCGTGGCGGCCGCGCCGCAGGATCAGCACCACGTCGTAGGCGGTGCAGCCGCCGGCGCCGGCCAGCACCGTCTCCATGGGCCGGGGCGCCAGATTCTGGCCGCCGTTGGCGGGCTTGGCCTCGTCGGGCGCGCCGTCCATGGCGATGACGTGGCCCGATCCCGTCTCGGCCACGAAGCCCATGCCCGAGCGCGTGCCCGCCGCGCCCGTCCAACTCACCGTGCATTCCATGACCCGCGCCCTCCAGGAGAGTAAAAAACAGCCCCGAGCGTAGCGGATCGGCCCCACACCCCCCGCGAAGTAGGACAAAAGTCGCGTTTAAGCCCTGCTTGGAGTGTTGCATTGCAGCAAATCAGTCGAACGGCCGTGCTTTTCGGTATACACTGCACCCGTGCTTGTGAGGTTTCCTCATTTGCAAAGGTTGTCTCCTCCACCCCTTCTACAGGTGGATTCAAGCCCCGAACCGCGAGGTCCGGGGCTTTTTTTTGCCCCCGGGCCGCCCCAGGGCAAAAGCGGCCCCCTGGGGGCAGCGACCCCGCGCGGCGGGGCGCGTGGGGCTTTTTTTGCTGCGGGCGCACATGGCGCGTGCCTGTGCGGGGCGGCCCGTATGATTCGGGCCATGTCAACGCCCCGCTCCGCCCCCCTCGACGCCACCGATTACCTCAAGCAGGTGCTGACCGCGCGGGTCTACGACGTGGCGATCGAGTCCGACCTGGACCCGGCGCGCGCCCTGAGCCGCCGCCTGCACAACAAGGTGCTGCTCAAGCGCGAGGACCAGCAGCCGGTGTTCAGCTTCAAGCTGCGCGGGGCCTACAACAAGATGGCGCACCTCACGCCCGAGCAGCTGCGGCAGGGCGTGATCTGCGCCAGCGCCGGCAACCACGCGCAGGGCGTGGCGCTGGGCGCGCACCGCCTGGGCACGCGCGCGGTGGTGGTGATGCCGACCACCACGCCGCAGCTCAAGGTGGACGCCGTCAAGGCGCTGGGCGGCGAGGTGGTGCTGGCCGGCGACAGCTATTCCGACGCCTACGGGCACGCGGTGCAGTTGCAGGCCGAGCAGGGCCTGACCTTCATCCACCCGTTCGACGACCCGCTGGTCATCGCCGGCCAGGGCACCATCGGCATGGAGATCCTGCGCCAGCACCAGGGGCCGCTGCACGCGGTGTTCGTGGCCATCGGCGGCGGCGGGCTGGTGAGCGGCGTGGGCGCGTACATCAAGGCGGTGCGGCCGGAGGTGAAGGTGATCGGCGTGCAGATGACCGACTCCGACGCCATGGCGCGCTCGGTGGCCTCGGGCGAGCGCGTGCAGCTGCCCGACGTGGGCCTGTTCGCCGACGGCACGGCGGTGAAGCTGGTGGGCGAGGAGACCTTCCGCATGGCGCGCCAGGTGGTGGACGAGTTCATCACCGTGGACACCGACACCGTGTGCGCCGCCATCAAGGACGTGTTCGTGGACACGCGCAGCATCGTCGAGCCCTCGGGCGCGATGGCGGTGGCGGCCATCAAGCAGTACGTGGCGGCGCGCCGGACCAAGGGCGAGACCTACGTGGCCGTGCTGTGCGGCGCCAACATGAACTTCGACCGCCTGCGCTTCGTCGCCGAGCGCGCCGAGGTGGGCGAGGAGCGCGAGGCGCTGCTGGCCGTCACCCTGCCGGAGGAGCGCGGCAGCTTCCGGCGCTTTCTGCAGACCATCGGCAGCCTGCCGGGCGGGCCGCGCAACGTGACGGAGTTCAACTACCGCATCAGCGACGCCGCCGACAGCGGCCGGGCGCACGTGTTCGTGGGCCTGACCACGGCGGCCAAGGGCGAGTCGCCGCGCATCGCCGCCGCCTTCGAGCGCGCGGGCTTCGGCGCGCTCGACCTCACGCACGACGAGCTGGCCAAGGAGCACGTGCGCTACATGGTGGGCGGGCGCTCGGCGCTGGCGCGCGACGAGCGGCTGCTGCGCTTCGTCTTCCCCGAGCGGCCGGGCGCGCTGATGAAGTTCCTCAGCCTGATGCAGCCCAGCTGGAACATCAGCCTGTTCCACTACCGCCACCAGGGCGCCGACCACGGCCACATCCTGGTCGGCCTGCAAGTGCCGGCGGCCGACGACGCGGCGTTCCAGCGCTTTCTGCAGGAGCTGAACTACCCGTGGGTCGAGGAAACCGGCAACCCGGCCTACAAGCTGTTCCTGCAGGGCTGACGCTATTCAATCAGTAGCTGCCGGCGCTTGCCCTGAAAGCGCCGGCGGCCGATTTCATCGCACATTCGGCGGGGCCGGCGGGCGCGGTGCGAGCGCGGCGGACGCGGCGCTGGCGGGCGCGGCGCTGGCGGACGAGCGCGCCGACAGCGGCGGCATCTCCAGCCGCGCCTCGCGCCCCTCGGCGGCCAGCACCACGGCGCCCGGCTCCACCGCGCGCAGCGTCCAGCCCTCGGCGCCCTCCAGCGGAGCGCCCACGCGCACCGGCCTGGGCGGCTTGCCGTCCACCGCGATCAGCGCCGCGCCGCGGCTGCCGTGGGTGACGATGCCGCGCAGCGCCAGGCGGCTGGCCACGTCCGGCGCGGCCGCGGGCGCGCCGGACGCCGCGCCCAGCATGCGCGCCACCGCGCGCGCGTCCACCGCCGCCGCGCCCGGCGGCGGGCCGTCCGCCACGGGCGCGCCCGCCAGCCCGCCGCCGCCCGTCCGCAGCGCCCAGAACAGCGCGCTGCCCGCCGCCAGCGCCCAGACCAGGGCGGTGGCCAGGCCCACGGCCAGACGGGGAGACAAGCGAGACGAGGTCATGGCGGACGATTATCATTGAACGGACTCCGCTCCCAGCCGTACCCATGACCGCTTCGTCTTCTCCCCTGGCCCGCCCGCGCCGGGCCGCCGGCTTCACCCTGATCGAGCTGATGGTGGTGCTGGTCATCATCGGCGTGCTGGCCGCGCTGATCGTGCCCAACGTGCTGGACCGCACCGACGACGCCCGCGCCACCGCCGCCCGCACCGACGTGCACAACCTCATGCAGGCGCTCAAGCTCTACAAGCTCGACAACCAGCGCTTTCCCACCGCCGAGCAGGGCCTGCAGGCGCTCATCGCCCGCCCCACGGCCGCGCCGGCGCCGATGAACTGGAAGCCCTACCTGGAAAAGCTGCCCAGCGATCCCTGGGGCAACCCGTACCAATACCTCAACCCCGGCGTCCGGGGCGAGGTGGACGTGATGAGCTTCGGCGCCGACGGCCAGAGCGGCGGCGAGGGCAAGAACGCCGACATCGGCAGCTGGCAATAGCCCCGGGGGCTCTCTATTTTTGATAGCTGCCGGCGCTGAATGGACGGGCGCGAGCGCTGTGTTTCGTTTGAAAACATGCCCCCACGCTCCCCCGCTGCGCGCGGTCCGCTGCCCCCCAAGGGGGCTCCGCCCGCCTTGGGGCGGCCCGGCGGCGGGCGGGTTCACCCTGATCGAGCTGATGGTGGTGGTCGCCATCGTGGCGCTCGGCACGGCGCTGGCGGCGCTGGCGCTGCGCGACTCGGACGACGCGGCGCTGGCGCGCGAGGCCGAGCGGCTGGCCGCGCTGCTGGAGTCGGCGCGCGCGCAGTCGCGCGTGGCCGGCGTGCCGGTGCGCTGGCGGCCCGCGGCGGGCGGCTTCGCCTTCGACGGCCTGCCGCCCACCGCCGCGCCCCTGCCCACGCGCTGGCTGGACGCGCAGACCGCCGCCGTCGGCAACGCGCCGCTGCTGCTGGGACCGGACCCGGTGATCGGCGCGCAGGCCGTGCTGCTGCACCGCGCCGGCGCCAGCCGGCCGCTGTGGCGCGTGGGCACCGACGGGCTGCGGCCGTTCGGCGCGGAGCAGATCGAATGACATCAGGCCCCCACGCTCCCCCGCTGCGCGCGGTCCGCTGCCCCCCGAGGGGGCCCCGCCCGCCTTGGGGCGGCCCGGCGGCGGGCGGAACACGCCCCCACGCTCCCCCGCTGCGCGCGGTCCGCTGCCCCCCGAGGGGGCCCCGCCCGCCTTGGGGCGGCCCGGCGGCGGGCGGAACACGCCCCCACGCTCCCCCGCTGCGCGCGGTCCGCTGCCCCCCGAGGGGGCCCCGCCCGCCTTGGGGCGGCCCGGCGGCGGGCAGCGGCTTCACTTTGGTCGAGGTGATGGTCGCGCTGGCCATCACCGCGATCGCCCTGGTGGCCGGCCTGAAGGCCACCGCCGCGCTGACCGACAACGCCGACCGCCAGGCCGCCGTGCTGCTGGCCCAGATCTGCGCCGAGAACAAGCTGATCGAGCTGCGCCTGGCGCGCCAGCTGCCCGCCGTGGGCGACTTCGCCAGCGACTGCGTGCAGGCCGGCCGCACCCTGCAGGTGACGCACGCCGTGCGCCCCACGCCCAACGCCAACTTCCGCCGCGTCGATACCGCCGTCAGCGAGAACGGCCGCTTCATCGTGCGCGTGGTCGCCATCCTGGGCAGGAATTGACGGGTACTATGGATTCAATAGCTGCCCGCGCCCGTCCAGAAAGCGCTGGAGGCCGATTTGGCTTGAAAACCCGGCACGGCTTCACCCTGGTCGAGGTGCTGGTGGCGCTGGCCATCATGGCGGTGATGGCCGCGCTCACCTGGCGCGGCATCGACGGCATGGCGCGCGCGCAGGCCGCCACGCACCGCTACACCGACGACGTGCTGACGCTGCAGGCCGGCCTGGCGCAGTGGCGCGCCGACCTGGACGCCATGATGAGCTGGCCCACCGACACCGGCGCCATGCCCGCCGGCGCCGCCGGCCGCCGCAGCCTGGCCTGGGACGGCCGCGTGCTGCGCGTCACCCGCATGCTCACCGACACCCCCGGCGCCGGCCTGCGCGTGGTGGCCTGGACGCGCCGCGCCGAAGGCGGCCAGTGGCTGCGCTGGCAGTCGGCGCCGCTGCGCTCGCAGGCGGCCTGGATCGCCGCCTGGGACGAGGCCGCGCGCTGGAGCCAGTCCACGGCGCCGCAGGGCGGCCTGGCGGACGGCGCGCAGGCGGTCGCCGTCGCCGCGCTGACGGGCTGGCAGTTGCAGTACTTCCGCCAGAACGCCTGGACCAACCCGCTGTCCGACGGCACCGACGGCCTGGGCGACACCAACGCCCTGCCCGACGGCGTGCGCCTCGCCATCGACCTGGCGCCGGGCCAGGGCCTCGCGGGCCCGATGCAGATCGACTGGGTTCGCCCCGATTTCGGAGGGGCGCAGTGATGAGGCCCCCACGCTCCCCCGCTGCGCGTGGTCCGCTGCCCCCCGAGGGGGCCCCGGCCGCCTTGGGAGCGGCCCGGCGGCGGCCGGTGTCGCCCGCATGCCGTCAAGCGGGGGCGGCGCTGCTCGCCGCCATGATCACCGTCGCCCTGGTCGCCACGCTGGCCGCCGCGGCGCTGTGGCGGCAGTGGCGCGGAGTGGAGGTCGAGGGCGCCGAGCGCGCGCGCGTGCAGTCGGCGTGGATCCTCACCGGCGCGCTGGACTGGGGCCGGCTGATCCTGGCCGGCGACCTGCGCGAGGACCAGCGCACGGGCCAGAACATCGACCACCTGGCCGAGCCCTGGGCCGTGCCGCTGGCCGAGGCGCGCCTGTCCACCTTCCTGGCCGCTGGCGAATCCGGCTCCGACACCGACCGCGATGCCTTCCTCTCCGGGCAGATCACCGACCTGCAGTCGCGCCTGAACGTGATGAACCTGGTGGTGGGCGAGCCGCTCGCGCGCACGCAGGCGCTGGCGCGCTTCAGCACGCTGTTCAGGGAACTCGGCCTGCGCGGCGGCGAGCTGGCCACGCTGTTCGACAACCTGGCGCGCGCCCACGACGCCATGAAGGCCGGCACCCCGGGCGACGGCGACGCCCCGCTGCTGCCGCGCCGTTACGACCAACTCGCCTGGCTGGGCGTCTCGGACGAGACGCTGGCGCTGCTGCGCCCCTACGTCACCGTGCTGCCGGTGTCCGCCGCCATCGTGCCGGTCAACCTGAACACCGCCAGCGCGCTGGTGATCCACGCCGCCATCCCGGGCAGCGACCTGGCCGGCGCCCAGCGGCTGGTGGCCGAGCGCGACAGCGCGCCGCTGAAGAACACCACCGGCGTGCGCGCGCTGCTGAACCTGGACGAGGCGTCCGATCTGGGCTGGGCCAGCGTGCGCTCCAACTACTTCGAGATCCGCGGCCGCCTGCGCCTGGACGACGTGGCGCTGGAAGAAGTCGCCGTGGTGCGGCGCCAGAGCAGCGGCAGCACGCGCGGGGTGTACACCCTGTGGCGCGAGCGCGCGGCGATTACCGTGCCGGCGGCCGGGCGCTGACCGCCCGCCGCCTACAATCCACCGCCTCATCCGCCGCCCATGAGCCTGCTGCTTGTCACCCTGCCGCCCGGCCCGCCGGGCAGCTACGCCTACGCCACCTCCACCGACGGCCAGACCCTGGCCGCGCACGGCAGCGCCGGCGCGGCGCTGCTGCCGCCGGCCGGGCGCGGCGTGGAGGTGGTGGCCGTGGCGGCGGCCACGCAGCTGTCGTGGCAGCGGGTGACCTTGCCGCGCGGCGTCGGCCCCGGCTCGCCGCGCCTGCGCGCCACCCTGGCCGGCCTGCTGGAAGAGCAGCTGCTGGACGACCCGGCCGAGCTGCACTTCGCCCTCGAACCCGGCGCCGCCGCGGGCGGCCCGGCCTGGGTGGCCGTGTGCGGCAAGGCCTGGCTGGCCGAGCACCTGGGCGCGCTCGACGCCGCCGGGCGCCCGGTGAGCCGCATCGTGCCCGAGCTGCACCCCCGCACGGGCGCGGCGCGCCTGTTCGTCACCGGCGAGCCCGAGCGCCCCTGGCTGCTGTTCAGCGGCGACGGCGTGCCCGGCGCCCAGGCGCTGCCTTTCACACCCGACACGCTGGCCCTGCTGAAAGGCAGCGCCGACGCCGAGCTGCTGGCCGAGCCCGCCGTCGCCGAGCTGGCCGAGCGGGCGCTCGCCCGCCCCGCCGCCATCCACCCGCCGGCCTGGCGGCTGCTGGAAGCCAGCCGCTCGCCCTGGGAGCTGGCGCAGTTCGACCTGGCGCGCGACGGCCGCGCGCGCGCGGCCAAGCGCCTGGGCGCGCTGTGGCGCGACTTCGTGCACGCGCCGGCGTGGCGGCCGGCGCGCTGGGGCACGGCCCTGCTGCTGCTGGCCAACCTGGCGGGCCTGAACGCCTGGGCCTGGCAGACGCGGCAGGAGCTGGCCGCGCGCCGCGCGCAGGTCAACGACGCGCTGACGCAGACCTTTCCTCAAGTCAAGGTGGTGGTCGACGCACCGGTGCAGATGGCGCGCGAGGTCGCCGCGCTGCGCCGCGCCACCGGCGCCGCCTCCGCGCGCGACCTGGAGCCGATGCTGAGCGCCCTGGGGCAGGCCGCCCCCGCCGCCGCCGCCGCGCCGTCGGCGATCGAATTCTCGGCCGGCGCGCTGCGCCTGAAGGGCGCGCAGATGGCGTCCGGCCCGCTGGCCGAGGCCAGCCAGCGGCTGCGTCCGCTGGGCTACCAGTTGCAGGCCGACGCCGACGGCCTGCTGCTGCGCCAGGAGGACACGCCATGAGTGCTGCGCCGGCCCCGAGCGCCGCACGGCCGCCCGAAGGCGCGAGGGCCCCCTCGGGGGGCAGCGGACCACGCAAGGCGGGGGAGCGTGGGGGCACGGCGAGCGCGGCCTGGCAGCGCATGCACGCGCGCGAGCGCCGGCTGGTGCTGGCGGCCGCCGCCGTGGTGCTGCTGGCGCTGCTGTGGTGGCTGGGCCTGGCGCCGGCGCTGCGCACGCTGCGCGAGGCGGGCGGCCAGCGCGCGGCCTTGCAGGCGCAGGCGCAGCGCATGCAGCAGCTGCGGCTGGAGGCCGACGCGCTGAAGGCGCTGCCGCGCATGACGCGCGACGAGGCGGTGCGCGCGCTCCAGGCCGCCGCCCGCCAGCGCCTGGGCGCCAGCGCCAGCCTCGGCGTGGTGGGCGACCGCGCCACCGTGACGCTGAAGGACGCGCCCGCCGCCGCCCTGGCCGACTGGCTGGCCGACGCGCGCGTCAACGCCCGCGCGGCGCCGGTCGAGGCGCGCCTGACGCGCGGCGGCGGCAGCGCCCCCGGCGCCGGCGCCACCTGGAGCGGCACGCTGTCGCTCGGCCTGCCGGATTCCTGACGAATACTCCCACCCATGGCATCCGCCAGCGCTTGCTGTACGGGCGCCAGAACCATATTACTCCCCTATAGTATGAAAAAACACCCGCGCCCCACGCCCGCCGCGCCCTGGCGCTGGGCCTGGGCCGGCGCGCTCGCCGGGCTGGCGCTGGTGCTGCTGGTCTGCGCGCCGGCGCGCTGGCTGGCCGCCGCGCTGGCCGGCGCCAGCGGCGGCGCGGTGCTGCTGGCCGAGCCGCAGGGCAGCGTCTGGTCGGGCTCGGCCCGGCTGGTGCTGGCCGGCGGCGCCGGCAGCCAGGACGGCGCCGCCCTGCCCGGCCGCGTGCACTGGCGGCTGCGGCCCGCGCTCACCGGCGTGGACGCCCAGGTCAGCGCCGACTGCTGCACCCGCGCCCAGCCGCTGGCGCTGCGCGCCAGCCCGCGCTGGGGCGGCGCCCGCGTGGCGCTGGCCGACGGCGAATCGGCCTGGCCCGCCGCGCTGCTGGCCGGCCTGGGCACGCCCTGGAACACCGTGCAGCCGCAGGGCGAGCTGGCGCTGGCCACCCAGGGGCTGCGCATCGACTGGCTGTCCGGCCGCACGCACGTGGCCGGGCAGGCCGAGATCACGGCGCGCCAGCTCTCATCGCGCCTGTCCACCCTGCGGCCGCTCGGCTCGTACCGGCTGGCGCTGCGGGGCGGCGACGCCGTGGCGCTGGAGCTGTCCACGCTGGAGGGCGGCCTGCGGCTGTCCGGGCACGGCCAGTGGGTGGGCGCGCGGCTGCGCTTCACCGGCGAGGCGCGCGCGGCCCCCGGCCTGGACGCCCAGCTGGCCAACCTGCTCAACCTCATCGGCCGGCGCCAGGGCGACCGGGCCGTCATCTCCCTGGGCTGATCCAGCCGCCCATTTGCTACAGTGCCCCTCGCCATGCCCCGCACACCTTCATCCTTCCGCCCGCTGCTCGCCGCCGCGCTGCTGGCGCTGGCCGGCGCCGCCCACGGCGCCGGCAACGTCACGCTGGACTTCGCCAACGCCGAGATCGACGCCGTGGCGCGCACCATGGCCACCCTCACCGGCCGCAACGTGGTGGTGGACCCGCGCGTCAAGGGCACGATGACGCTGACCAGCACCACGCCGGTCACCCCGGCCGAGGCGCTGCGCCTGTTCGCGGCGCAGCTGCGCACGCAGGGCTTCGCGCTGGTCGAATCGCACGGCCTGCACATCGTGCTGCCCGAGGCCGAGGCCAAGCTGCAAAGCGGCGCCGTCTCCGCCGGCCGCCCGTCCGGCGCCAGCGGCCAGATCGCGACGCAGATCTTCCGCCTGACGCACGAGAACGCCAGCAGCCTGGTGCCGGTGCTGCGCCCGCTGATCAGCCCCAACAACACGATCAACGTCAACCCGGGCACCAATTCGCTGGTCATCACCGACTACGCCGACAACCTGCAGCGCCTGGGCCGCATCATCGCGGCGCTGGACGTGTCCAACGCCACCGGCGTGGAGGTGGTGCGCCTGCGCCACGCCGTGGCCTCCGACCTGGCGCCGCTGGTGGCGCGGCTGCTCGAATCGGGCGGCAGCAGCGCCACGGCCGCGTCGCCGCAGGCCGCGCCAGGCCAGCCCGCCACGGCGGCGGCGGCCACCGCGGTGGCGGTGAGCAGCGGCGACGGCTACCGCACCACGCTGGTGCCGGAGCCGCGCAGCAACGCCATCATCCTGCGCGCCGCCAACCCGGCGCGGCTGGCGCTGGCCAAGGCGCTGATCCAGCAGCTCGACCTGCCGCCCTCCGGCCAGTCCGAGGGCGGCGGCGGCAACATCCACGTGGTGTACCTGAAGAACGCCGACGCCGCCAAGCTGGCCGTCACCCTGCGCGCCGCGCTGGCGGCGCTGCCGGGGCAGGCCGCCAGCGCGGGCGGCGGCGCATCCGCGCTGGGCGGCTCGGCCGCCGCCACCAGCGGCGGCCTGACGGCGGGCAGCGGCACGGCCAGCAGCGCATCCAGCGGCAGCTCCAGCAGTTCCAGCAGCCTGGCCAGCGGCCCCACCATCAACGCCGCCAGCAACAACCAGCCGTCCACCGGCGGGCAGATCCAGGCCGACCCGGCCACCAACTCGCTCATCATCAGCGCGCCCGAGCCGGTGTACCGCGAGCTGCGCGCCGTCATCGACAAGCTCGACCAGCGGCGCGCGCAGGTGTTCGTCGAGAGCCTGATCGCCGAGGTGCGGGCCGACAAGGCGGCCGACCTGGGCGTGCAGTGGCAGGGCCTGATGGGCAACGGCAGCAGCACCATCGGCCTGATAGGCACCAACTACTCCACCACGCGCGCCACCAGCAGCACCGCCACCACCAACATCTTCGACATCGCGGCGGCGGTGCTGGGCTACAGGAGCAGCGGCGACGTCGCCGACCTGGCGGGCGCCGTCCCCAGCACCGGCTTCAACCTGGCGCTGGGCACGCGCACGCTGGGCATCCTGGCCAACTTCATCCAGAGCACCGGCGCCGGCAACGTGCTCTCCACCCCCACGCTGCTGACGCTGGACAACGAGGAGGCCAAGATCATCGTCGGCCAGAACGTGCCCTTCGTCACCGGCAGCTACACCAGCACGGGCTCCAGCAGCACCTCGGTCAACCCGTTCCAGACCTACGAGCGCAAGGACGTCGGCCTGACGCTGCGCGTGCGCCCGCAGATCAGCGAGGACGGCACCGTGAAGATGGTGATCTACCAGGAGGTGTCGAGCGTGGTGACCGGCACGGCCACCAACGCCAGCGGCCCGATCACCAACAAGCGCGCCATCGAATCCAGCGTGCTGGTGGACGACGGCGCCATCGTGGTGCTGGGCGGCCTGCTGGAGGACCAGTACTCCAGCACCGAGGACAAGGTGCCCGTGCTGGGCGACGTGCCGGTGGTGGGCAACCTGTTCAAGAGCCGCAGCCGAAGCTACGTCAAGACCAACCTGATGGTCTTCCTGCGCCCGGTGGTCGTGCGCGACGCCGCCGCCACCGAGAGCTACTCGCTCGACCGCTACGACCTGATGCGCGCCAGCCAGCGCGCCAGCCAGCCGAAGGAAAGCTCGGTGCTGCAAATCAACCAGTCGCCCGTGCTGCCCGCCGTGGCGCCGGTGCGGCCCGAGGCCTGGACGCGCCCGGCGCCGCCGCCGCCCCTGATCACCCCCGCGGCCGGCGAAAGCAACTACAACGGCAACTAGGGCCATGCGCTACCCGCTGCCCTACGCCTTCGCGCGCGCCGCCGGCCTGCTGCTGGAGGACGACGGCCACGGCCTGACGCTGTGGCACGGCGGCAGCCCCAACCCCGGCCACCTGAGCGAGGTGATGCGCCGCCACGGCGCCGGCCCGGCGCCGCTGGCCTTGCAGCAGGCCGACGCCCACGCGCTGGCGCAGCGCATCAGCACCGCCTATTCGCAGAACGAATCCAGCGCCGCCGCCGTGGTGAGCGAGGTGGAGAGCGACGCCGACCTCTCGCGCATCATGCAGGAGCTGCCGGCGGTGGAAGACCTACTGGAATCGGCCGACGACGCGCCCATCATCCGCATGCTGAACGCCCTGCTGACGCAGGCCGCGCGCGACGGCGCCAGCGACATCCACATCGAGCCGTACGAGCGCCACAGCAGCGTGCGCTTCCGCGTGGACGGCGCGCTGCGCGAGGTGGTGCAGCCCAACCGCGCGCTGCACGCGGCGCTGATCAGCCGCCTGAAGATCATGGCCGACCTCGACATCGCCGAGAAGCGCCTGCCGCAGGACGGCCGCATCAGCCTGCGCCTGGGCACGCGCGCCATCGACGTGCGCGTCTCCACCATCCCCAGCGCGCACGGCGAACGCGCGGTGCTGCGCCTGCTCGACAAGTCCGAGAGCAAGCTGAGCCTGGAAGCCGTCGGCATGCAGGGCGGCGTGCTGCGCAGGTTCGAACACCTGATCGCCCAGCCGCACGGCATCATCCTGGTCACCGGCCCCACCGGCTCGGGCAAGACCACCACGCTGTACGCCAGCCTGGCGCGGCTGGACGCACACCGCAACAACATCATGACGGTGGAAGACCCGATCGAGTACGAGCTGCCCGGCGTCGGCCAGACGCAGGTCAACCCGCGCATCGAGCTGACCTTCGCCCGCGCGCTGCGCGCCATCCTGCGGCAGGACCCGGACATCGTGATGATCGGCGAGATCCGCGACATCGAGACCGCGCAGATCGCCATCCAGGCCAGCCTCACCGGCCACCTGGTGCTGGCCACGCTGCACACCAACGACGCCGCCAGCGCCGTCACGCGCCTGACCGACATGGGGGTGGAGCCGTTCCTGCTGTCCAGTTCGCTGCTGGGCGTGCTGGCGCAGCGGCTGGTGCGCAAATACTGCCTGCCCTGCCACGGCAAGGGCTGCGAGGCCTGCGGCCACACCGGCTACGCCGGCCGCACCGGCGTGTTCGAGCTGCTGATGGTCGACGACGAGATCCGCGCGCAGATCCACGGCCAGGCCGCCGAGGCCAGCATCCGCGCCTCCGCGCTGGCCAAGGGCATGCAGCTGATGCGCGACGACGGCGAGCGGCTGATCGCCGAGGGCATCACCAGCCGCGAAGAAGTGCTGCGGGTGACGCGCGACTGAGGCCGGGCTTTTACAAGCCAAATCGGCCTGTAGCGCCCGCCAGTCAAGCGCTGGAAGCTATATTTTCAGAAGCGACAAGGCCGAAAGGATTCTTCGTTCCCGCCTCCGCTGGAGGCAGGGCCGGGGCCGGCCAAGCGCGCCGCGCGCGCCAGGATCATCGCGTCGGCCTCCGCCATCGCCGCCCGAGTTTCCGCGTTCGGCACCTTGTACTTTCGCGGCTGAACCGACTCCTTCGCCACGGGCTTGGAGCGGGCGTGGACTTTGTTCATTTCGCCTCGGCTTTCCCCGGCATCAACCCCGCCAGTTGCGCCCGCGCGATCACGTGCCCGTGCGCGGCGGCCTTGGCGATCCACATCAGCGCCAGCGCGCGGCCGTCACCCTCGCACAGGCCGGCGGCGTGCAGCAGGCCCAGCCAGTGCATCGCATCCGCCTCGCCGCGCTCCGCCGCTTGCGTGAGGAAGTGCAGCGCCGGTATGATGCTGCCCCCCCCCCCCCCCCCCGAGATTGCAGGGCAGAAGCGGCCTTGCGGCCCGCGGGCGCTTCTTTTTCCTTCAGCGCCGCCAGCGCGAACAGCGCGCCCACGTCGGCCTGCGCCGCCGCCTCGCCCTGGTCGGCGCGCACCAGCATCTGAACGTCCTCGTCCGACAAATCCACCGCCAGCGCCGGCCGCACCGCCGCGAACGGCACCAGCGCCCCGCGCCCATCGCCCAGGCGCGGCACCAGCCCTTCCTCGATGCGGCGCTGCCAGGTGCGCATGCTGCGCCCCGTCAGCACGGCGGCCGTGTTCAGGCTGATGGGATAAAGCGGTTCGGCGGGCTGCATGCGGCAAATTCTAGTGACCTGCTTGCCGCGCGCCTTGCGTTTTATTTGATCGTTATTACAATCAAAGTATGCGCTACGAATTCGACCCCGCCAAACTGGCTGCCAACGTGGCCAAGCACGGCGTCTGGTTCAGCGCGGCGGACGACTTCGAGTGGGAAACCGCGCAGCTCGAAGTCGATGCCCGTAGAAGCTACGGCGAAACGCGCTGGCGGGCCACCGGTCTGGTCGGCGCGCGTTTGTAGGTACTCACCTTCACTCTGCGCGGAAACGCTTTGCGCCTCATCAGCCTGCGCAAGGCCAACGAACGCGAGGTACGCACCTATGTCCGCAACGCTTAAAACCCGCTCCGGCCGCCTGGTCGAACTGCCCACCCCCGAAGAAGACGCCCGCATCAACGCCGGCATCGCCGCCGACCCCGACGCGCCCGAGCTGGACGACGCCTGGTTCGCCCGCGCCCGCCCGGCCAGCGAGGCGCTGCCGCCCGAGGTCTATCAAGGCCTGCTGGCCATCCGCCGCCGCCGGGGCGAGCGCGGGCCGCAAAAAGCGCCCACCAAGGTGGCCACCACCATCCGCCTGTCGCCCGAAGTTTCCGCCGCCTTCCGCGCCACCGGCCCCGGCTGGCAGACGCGCATCGACGAAGCGCTGAAGGACTGGCTGCGCACGCACGACCCGGCGTGAGCCAGCCGCCTGAAAGACGCACCGCCGCTGGCTTGCCGCTGCGGTGAATCGAGCGCCCAATCTCCGCATGAATGGCGGAGAAAAATCACCAGTCCCGGCTGACCGCGGTCACCGTCGCCCCCCACCTCAAGGCGCCATCGCCGCTAGCGCCTGCGCCGCGCGCGTCTGCCAGCCCTTGCCCGAGGCACGCCAGCGCGCCAGCACGTCCGGGTCGAGCCGCAGCGTCACCGGCTGCTTGTGCACCTCCTGGCGCGGACGGCCGCCAGCGCGCCGAGCCATGATCTGCTCGGGCGTGTGCACGCGGCCTTCGCCGCGCAGGGCCTGATCGACGCTGCGCAGCAATGCGGCCTCGAACTCGCTCATTTCAGGGTCTTGGGTTTTGGTACTTGGCATCGAACTTCTCCTTGATGGCCTTGAGTACATGGGAACTGATGTTGTCGAACTTGGCCTTGGCATACACCAAGAGCAAGACCACCACTCCGTCATCGGCATAGTTGAAATAGATCACCCGCGCGCCGCCACGTTTGCCCATGCCTGCACGCGACCAGCGCACTTTGCGCAAAGGCGTTGCCCCCGGCATCACATCGCCCGCATCCGGGTTCTGGGCGATCCAGCCGATGAACTCTTCGCGCTCTTCGTCAGACCACACTCTGGCTGCCCATGCGATAAATTCTTCAGTTTCGATCACGGTCAGCATCTTATTATTGTACATCGAATAACATGGACCGCAACGAGGCAACGTCCAGGCCATCCAGCAACCGGCTGACAAGGCCGCGCCCCTGCAACGAGGCGCAGGCCCCGCAGGAGCTCAAAGCGCTGCTGCTCACACGCTTGGCCGACGGCGAGCGGAATGAGGTCTCGGCCTTGAGCGCCGTTGAAATCGCCGAAGAAGTGATCCGCGAAACCGGCGCGGCATGACGTCTTCGGCGTGCATCGCCCCGGCCGCCCGACACTGATCCTCGCCATCCTGCATCAGCGCATGGACCTGATGGCGCGCCTGCAAAAGCGCCTGGGCTGAACGCCCCTGTCGCGCGCCCAGCGCGACGCCTCCACACCCCGCTCCTCTGTCGCGCCCAGAAGGCGACAGCGGCGGCGCCCTGTCGCCCGTGGCACGCGACAAAACGCCGGCTTGCAGGGCCGGCCTGCCAGATATGTCACGAAAAGACGGTGACCCGCCCACTGGCACACCCGGTGCAGACAGAAAGGGCGTGCGGCGACGCACAGAACGTGAGTCTCCAAAGGTTCAACCTCTTTTTACTCTGAAGGACATTGACATGAAAAAGCTGCAAAAAGGTTTCACCCTGATCGAACTGATGATCGTGGTGGCGATCATCGGTATTCTGGCGGCCGTGGCGCTGCCGGCTTATCAGGATTACACCGTGCGCGCCCGCGTGTCGGAAGCGCTGGTCGGTGCGTCAGCCGCGAAAACTGCTGTTGCTGAAAATGCTGCCAACGGCAAAAACTATGCGAGCGGCTGGGTTGCACCGAGCGCAACGCCCAATCTGGCGTCCATTGCCATCGATGAGGCTACCGGAGCAATCACAGCGACGACCACTGCTCGTGCAGGCGACGGTACGGTGATCTTCGTTCCGAGCGACAACAATGGCGCTTTCGCCGGGGGTACGGCCACTACGTCTACCGTGCCTGAGGGACGTATTTCGTGGGTTTGCACGACTGGTACCGTGGAGGCGAAATATCGTCCCGCAGAGTGCCGTGCCTAATTCTGCCTAGCACAAGCAAAAGGGCCACATCTGTGGCCCTTTTTGTATTAAATCGCTTGGTTATAAAATAATGAATGATTTTTCTACCAGAAAGAGCAAGCCTTGTGCATGTGAATACTTGAACGCATCGGAAGCGGATCTTTTGAACCGCCTCAATAATAATCCAACCAATAATGAAAGTGAGTTTCCTTTCATTGAGGCCGTCATGTCCGTAAAAATAGCAGAGTCTCATCGAAAAACCAATGAGAAACTGGTAGGTGAAACGAAGAAATTAGTGTGGTCTACGTGGGCTGTGTGTGCGGCAACCATTGCCACTTCAATATACTCCAAATGTTTTCCATGAATAATCACCTTGGATGAAATCTTCCTTCTCTCGCCTCCCCTTCGCCACCCGCTACGCCCTGCGCCACCTGGGCATCTGCCTGGTGGTCGTACTGCTGACCGCCGCCCTCGTCTTCGGCCTGCTGTACCCGCCGCCCTACCGCGCCATGCTGGGCGTGGGGCCGATCTTTCTGCTGGTGCTGGCGGTGGACGTGGTGTGCGGCCCGCTGCTGACGCTGGTCGTCGCCAGCCCGCGCAAGTCGCGGCGCGAGCGTTGGCTGGATCTTGGGTTGATCGGGCTGATCCAGGCGCTGGCGCTGGCCTACGGGCTGCACAGCGTGTGGGTGGCGCGCCCGGCGGTGCTGGCCTTCGAGGTGGACCGGCTGGTGGTGGCGACGGCCAACGAGGTGGACGTGGCCGACCTGCCCAACGCCCCGCCGGGCCTGCGCCGCCTGCCGTGGTGGGGCGTGCTACAGGTGGGCACGCGCCGCGCCGCCGACGGCGCCGAGTTGATGGACAGCGTGCAGCGCGGCCTGGCCGGCTGGTCGCCCGCCGCGCAGCCGGGCTGGTGGCTGCCGTGGGACGATGCCCGCGCCGACCTGAAGGCGCGCGCCAAGCCGCTGCCCGAGCTGATGGCCCGCCGCCCACGGGATGCCGAGGCGCTGCGCGGAGCAGCCGCCGGCACCGCCCCGGACAGGCTGTTCTACCTGCCGCTGACCAGCAGCAGCACCAAGGACTGGGTGGCGCTGCTGGATGCCGATGGGCGGCTGGTGGGGCATGCGGCTGTGGATGGGTTTTGACTACAGGCCAAATCGGCCTGTAGCGCCCGCCAGTAAAGCGCCGAAAGCTATTTATTCAATAGCAATCATGGGCCGCGCAGCGCCGCCACGGCGGCGCGCAGCTCGGCCGCCCAGGCGCGCCGCTCGCGCCCTTCGGGCGGCTGCGGCTGGCCGTAGCTGACCACGGCGCGGGTGCCGGGGGTGGTGAGCGTGCGCCAGATGGAGCCGACCAGCGTCTGGTCGCCGATGTAGATGGGCGCCAGGCTGGGCCGGCCGGTGCGGCCGTCGATGAATTGCAGCGCCACCGGCAGCGCTGGCGCGTGGGCCGAGACCGCCGCCTGGATCAGGTTGGCGTGGAACGGCAGCAGCACGGTGCCGTCGCTGGTGGTGCCCTCGGGGAACACGGCCACCACCTCGCCGCGCAGCAGCGCGTCGCGCATGTGGTGCACCACGCGCAGCGCGTCGCGGCGCGATTCGCGCTGGATGTACAGCGTGCCGGCGCCGGTGGCGAGCATGCCGATCACCGGCCAGCGCCGCACGTCGGACTTGGCGACGAAGCGGCAGAAGCCCGCCGCGTGCAGCACCAGGATGTCGAGCCAGGAGATGTGGTTGGCGACCAGCAGCAGCGGGCCGTGCGCGGGCGGCTGGCCGCGCACTTCGAGGTCGATGCGCCACAGCGTCAGGAAATCGCGCGCCCACCGCTGCACGCGGGCCTCGCGCTCGGCCTGCGTCATGCGCGGGAAGCGCGTGCGGATGGTCCACCAGCCCGCCGCCAGGTGCGCGATGCCGCGCAGCACCAGCCAGAGCGCGGTCAGCGCCTTCATGGCGCCTTCACGCGCCGTGCGCGAGGTGCCCGCCCACCAGCGTGCAGCGCACGCGGCCCGCCAGCTCCAGCCCGGCGAAGGGCGTGTGCTTGCCCTGGCTGCGCAGCGCCTGGGGCGTGACCTGCCAGTGCGCGGCGGGGTCGAACACGCACAGGTCGGCCGCGCCGCCCTCGGCCAGCCGGCCGCAGCTGGCCTGCAAGGTGCCGAGCGCGCCGCCCAGCACGCGTGCCGGCGATTCGGTGACGGCTTGCAGCGCGCGCGCCACGCCCGGGCCGCCCGCGCCCTGCCCCCACTTCAGCGCCAGCGGCAGCAGCAGCTCCAGCCCGGTGGCGCCGGGCTCGGCCTCGGCGAAGGGCAGTTGCTTGGCGTCGGGCTCGACCGGCGCGTGGTCGGACACCAGGGCGTCGATGGTGCCGTCGGCCAACGCGGCTTGCAGCGCGTCGCGGTCGCGCTGCTGGCGCAGCGGCGGTTGCAGGCGCGCGCTGCTGTCGTAGTAGCCGATGTCGTGGTCGATCAGGTGCAGGGAGTTGATGCTGACGTCGGCGGTGACGTTCAGGCCCTGCGCCTTGGCCTGGCGCAGCAAATCGACGCCGGCCGCGCTGGACAGGCGGCACAGGTGCACGCGCGGGCCTCCTGCTGCCTTCTCGCCGCCGCCCATGGCGCGCAGCAGCTCGAACAGCGTGTGCAGCGCGATCGTCTCGGCCGTGGCCGGCACGCCCGACAGGCCCATGCGCATCGCCAGCGGGCCGCTGGCGGCCACGCCGCCGCCCAGCCACGGGTCTTGCGGGCGCAGCCATACGGCGTGGCCGAAGGTGCTGGCGTACTGCAATGCGCGCTGCAAGACCTGGGTGTTGACCAGCGGCACCTCGGCCTGGCCGAAGGCCACGCAGCCGGCGGCGGTGAGCTGGCCCATCTCGGTCAGCACCTCGCCCTTGAGGCCGCGGGTGAGCGCGCCCTGCGGGAACACGCGCGCCTGGTGCAGGCGCTCGGCGCGGGTCTTGAGCATCTCGACCAGGCCGGGCTCGTCGAGCACCGGGTCGGTGTCGGGCGGGCAGACCAGGGCGGTGACGCCGCCGGCCACGGCGGCGGCCATCTCGCTCTCCAGCATGCGGGCGTGCTCGTGGCCGGGCTCGCGCAGGCGCGCGGCCAGGTCCACCAGGCCGGGCAGCACCCAGCAGCCGCGCGCGTCGATGCGGCGGCTGGGCGCGAAGCCGGCCGGCAGCCGCCCGATGCCGACGATGCGGCCGGCCGCCACGGCCACGTCGGCCAGTTCGTCGCGCCCGCTGGCGGGGTCGATCACGCGGCCTTGCTCGATCAGGGTCTTCATGGTTTATGAATAAAATATGGCTCTAGCGCCCGTCCAGCAAGCGCTGGCAGCTATTGATTCAGTAGTGAGTAGCTCATGCTTCATGGCTGGCGACGATGCTCAGGACTGCCATGCGCACGGCGATGCCGAAGGTGACCTGCGGCAGGATCACGCTCTGCCCGCCGTCGACCACCTGCGAGTCGATCTCCACGCCGCGGTTGATGGGGCCGGGGTGCATGACGATGGCGTCGGGCCTGGCCCAGCGCAGCTTCTCGGGCGTGAGGCCGAAGCTCTGGAAGAACTCCTGGCTGGAGGGCAGCAGCGCGCCGCTCATGCGCTCGTTCTGAAGGCGCAGCATGATGACCACGTCGGCATCCCTGATGCCCTCCTCCAGCGTGTGGCACACGCGCACACCCATCGGCGCCAGGTCGCCCGGCACCAGGGTTCTGGGGCCGACCACGCGCACCTCGGCCGCGCCGAGCGTGGTGAGGGCGTGGATGTCGGAGCGCGCCACGCGCGAGTGCAGCACGTCGCCCACGATGGCCACCACCAGGTTGGAGAAGTCCTTCTTGTAGTGGCGGATGGTGTACATGTCGAGCAGCCCCTGCGTGGGGTGCGCGTGCCGGCCGTCGCCGGCGTTGACCACGTGCACGTGCGGCGCCACGTGCTGCGCCAGCAGGTAGGGCGCGCCGCTCTCGCCGTGGCGCACGACGAAGATGTCGGCCGCCATGGCGCTCAGGTTGGCCACGGTGTCCAGCAGCGATTCGCCCTTGGCGGTGGACGAGCGCGCGATGTCCAGCGTGTACACGTCGGCCGACAGGCGCGTGGCGGCGATGTCGAAGGTGGTGCGCGTGCGCGTGGAGTTCTCGAAGAACAGGTTGAACACGCTCTTGCCGCGCAGCAGCGGCACCTTCTTGACCTCGCGGTCGCTCACGCTGACGAACTGCGCGGCGGTGTCGAGGATGTGCGTGAGCATGTCGCGCGGCAGCCCCTCGGTGGAGAGCAGGTGGACCAGCTCGCCATGCTGGTTAAGTTGCGGGTTGCGTCGGGCCAGCACGTGCCTTACCCCTCTTGGTTGGTGTCTGGGTTGATGCTGAAGCTGAAAGCGCCGCCCTCGCCGCGCGCCAGCCGCAGCGACTGCGCGGCCGGCAGCGCCACGCGGGCGGCCGCATATTCAGCCGCCACCGGCAATTGGCGGCCGCCGCGGTCCACCAGCACGGCCAGCCGCACGCGCGCCGGGCGGCCGTAGTCGAACAGCTCGTTGACCACGGCGCGCACGGTGCGGCCGGTGTAGAGCACGTCGTCGAGCAGCAGGATGTCGGCGCCCTCGACGTCGAACGGCAGCGTGGTCTGGCCGCTGGCCGAGAGGCCGCGCTTGGCATAGTCGTCGCGGTGCATGGCCGACGAGATGGCCCCCGACTGGCCCGGCAGGCCCAGGTCGGCCTGCACGCGCTCGGCCAGCCACTGGCCGCCGGAGACGATGCCGACCAGGCGCGTGCCGGCCGCCAGCAGCGGGCGCACGCCGCGCAGCAGCTCGGCGTACAGGGCCTCGGCGTCGAGCGCCAGTGAACTCATGGAAGACTCCTCAGGAACTGCTCCAGGATGATGGCGGCCGCCGCCGCGTCCGCGTCGCGCGCGCCGGCGGCGTGCGCCTCGGTGGTGCTGTAGCGCTCGTCCACTTCGTACACCGGCAGGCCGAAGCGCGCGCGCAGCTGGCGCGCGAAGCGCTGCGCGCGGCGGGTGTTCTCGTGCGCGGCGCCGTCGGGGTGGAAGGGCACGCCCACCACCAGCGCGTCGGGCTGCCATTCGGCGATGCGCGCGGCCAGCGGCGCCCAGCGCGCGTCGCCCTCGGCGCGGATGGTGCCCTGCGGCGTGGCGCTGCGCGTGAGCCGGTTGCCCACGGCCACGCCGGTGCGCTTGAGTCCGAAGTCGAAGGCCAGGAAGCTGCCGAAGCGCGCCGGAACGTCGTGCACAGGTGCAGCGACGCTCATGCATGCCCCGCGTCGGGCGCGAGCATCCAGGCTTCGAGGCCCAGCAGGCGCAGCGCGCGGGCGTAGCGGTCGGCCACGGGGGCGTCGAAGACCACGTCGGCGTCGGCATCCACGGTGAGCCAGCTGTTGCGCGCGATCTCGGATTCGAGCTGGCCCTCGGCCCAGGACGAATAGCCCAGCGTGATCAGCACGCGGCGCGGGCCGCCGCCGGAGGACAGCGCCTCCAGCACGTCCTTGGAGGTGGTCATCTCCAGCCCGCCGGGCACGGCCAGGGTGGAGGCGTAGATCGACTGGTCGGACTGCAAGCCCTCGGCCGTCACGGGGTCGTGCAGCACGAAGCCGCGCTCGGCTTGCAACGGCCCTCCGCGGAACACCGGCTGCACGCCGAGGTCCTTGCGCTGCAGCGGCAGATCGACCCGCTGGAACAGGTCGGCCAGGCTGATGTCGCCCGGCTTGTTGATGATGAGGCCGAGCGCGCCGCGCTCGCTGTGCTCGCACACGTAGACCACGCTGCGGGCGAACGTGTCGTCCTCCATGCCCGGCATGGCGATGAGGAAGTGGTTCGTCAGGTTGATGGACTGCGCTGCGTCGGCCATGGCCCGGATTTTAGGCGACGCCAGGCAAGCCTCCGCGATGCGACGCGCCCTGGATCGGGATGGACTGCAAGGCGAAAACCGCAGCGATACCGGGCGGTATCGCGAGGATTTTCAACGCGGCAGGCCGCCCGAGCCCAGGGATGCGACGCGCGCGAGGGTTGGCCCGGCGTCGCCTCGGGCCACTCACCGCGCGCGGCGCCGTCAACCCGCCGCGCTGGCGGCCGAAGCGCGCACGTAGTTCTTGATCAGGCCGAGCAGCTCGTCTTCCGAGTACGGCTTGCCGAGGTAGTGGTCCACCCCCAGCTCGCGTGCGTGGTCACGGTGCTTGGTGGCGATGCGCGAGGTGATCATGATCACCGGCAGGTCGTGCAGCCGCGCGTCGGCGCGGATGTTGCGCACGAAGTCGAAGCCGTCCATGCGCGGCATCTCGATGTCCGACAGCACCACCGCCGGGCGCTCGGCCTGCAGCCGCTCCAGCCCTTGCAGCCCGTCGGCCGCCAGCGCCACGCGGTAGCCCTCGCGCTGCAGCAGGCGCTGGGTGACGCGGCGCACGGTGATCGAGTCGTCCACCACCAGCACCAGCGGGATATCGGAACGTGGCGCGACCGTGTCGGCGACGGGCACGTCCGGCGCCCGCGGCGCGGCGGCCGCCTGCACGGCCAGCGCACGGGCCTGCGCGCCATACACCGAGGCCAGGGCCACCGGGTTGTAGATCAGGGCCACGGCGCCGGAAGCCAGCGCCGTCATCGCCACCAGGCCGGGCAGGCGCGCCAGTTGCGGCCCGAGCGCCTTCACCACCACTTCCTGGTTGCCGAGCACCTCGTCCACGTGGACGGCGATGCGCTGGCTGGCGGAGCGGAAGATCACCACCGGCGTGGTGCGGGCGGGCGGCTCGGTGCTGCGCGCGGAGCTCTGGAGCAGGGCGCCGGTCCAGTGGAACGGCACGTCCTCGTCGCCGAAGCGGTGAATGCCGCTTTCGTATGCGGCCTTCAGTTCGGCCTCGGGCACGCGCTGCACGATCTCGACCAGGCTGGAGGGCACGCCGACCGCCAGGCCGCCGGCGCGCACCATGACCACGTGGGTCACCGCGGTGGTCAGCGGCAGCACCAGGCGGAAGGACGAGCCCTTGCCCTCGGCCGAATCGGTCTCGATGCGGCCGCCGATGGACTGCACCTCGGTGCGCACCACGTCCATGCCGACGCCGCGTCCGGCCAGTTCGGTCACCTCGGTGGCGGTGGAGAAGCCGGGCATGAACACCAGGTTGCGCACTTCCGCGTCGGTCAGCGCCTGCTCGGGCGTGATCAGCCCGAGCTGCAGCGCGCGCTCGCGGATGCGGGCCAGGTTCAGGCCCGCGCCGTCGTCGCGGAACTCGATCGAGACGTCGTTGCCGGCCTGATGCACCTCGATGGCGATCTGGCCGGCCAGGTCCTTGCCGCGCATGGTCCGCGCCGCCTGGCCCTCGATGCCGTGCACCACGCAATTGCGCAGCAAGTGCTCGAACGCCGGCGTCATCCGCTCCAGGATGCCGCGGTCCATTTCGATGGAGCCGCCGACGATGTCCAGGCGCACCTGCTTGTTGGTCTCCTTGGATGCCTGACGGACCACGCGGTAGAGCCGCTCGGAGATGCTCTCGAACTCCACCATGCGCGTGCGCAGCAGGTCGCGCTGGAGTTCGCGCGACTGCCGGGCCTGGGCCGCGAGGCCGTCTTCGCTGGCGTCCAGGGCGCGCTGCAGGTTGCGCTGGACGGTGGCCACGTCGTTCACCGACTCGGCCATCATGCGCGTCAGCTCCTGCATGCGCGTGAAGCGGTCGAACTCCAGCGGGTCGAAGTTCTGCTGCGAGTCCTTCGATTGGGCCAGGCGCGACTGCATCTGCGTCTCCGCCTGCAGCTCCACGTCGCGCAGTTGCTGCCGCAAGCGTTCCAGGTTGCCCGTGAGGTCGCTGAGCGACGAGCGCAGGTGACGGATCTCGACCTCCAGACGCGCGCGCGAGGTGATCACCTCGCCGGCCTGGTTCACCAGCCGGTCGAGCAGCTGCGAGCGCACGCGCACCGCCTGGCTGGCCGCGGCTCTCGCCGTCACCAGGGACAGGGCCGCCGGCTGGGCCACATCGCCCCGCGCCAGAAGCGCCTGCGCGGCAGCCGGCTCGGCGCTGGCGACCGGGTCGGACAACTGCGCCGCCAGGGGCGGCGCCTCGGACACGGACGGCAAGGGCTCGGGCGCCTGCTCCGCGCCGACGCTGGCCAGGCCGACGCCGCCGTCCTGCAGCTTGCGGAAGGTGCCCAGCAGTTCGTCGAGGTAGTCCAGAAGAGGCTCGACGTCCGCGGCGCCCACCTGCTCGGTGCCGATCAGCTCGATGGCCGATTCGGTCCGGTGCGCCATCTCGCCCAGGCGCAAGGCGCCGGCCAGGCGCGCACTGCCCTTGAGCGTGTGCAGCGCACGCAACACCTCGCCGCGCGCGCCCCGGTCGTCCGGACGGCCCGCCCACTGCCGCATCGCGGCACTGAGCTGCGGCAGCAGTTCCTGCGCTTCTTCTTCGAAGATCGGGAACAGGTCCGGATCGACGGCATCGACCACGTCGATGTCCTCGCCGACGCCGCGGTGCTCCAGCGTGGCCGAGGCGGCGGCATCCGACACGGGCACGGCCGGCGCGGACGCGGCTGCCGCCACCACCGGCTTGTCTTCCGCGGGCTGCGTTTCAATCGGCTCGATGGCCTGCACGGCCGCCAGAATCGAGGCGTCCGGCTGCTTCAGCATGCCCGCCGCGAACTGGTGCAGCACGCGCCGGATGTCCTCCGCGGCATCGCCCAGCAATTGCACCTGCGCCGAGGCTCCGCCGGATTGGCCGGCCAGCCGCTGCAGGGCGTGCTCCACCGCGCGAGCCGTCTCGGACAAAGCCGCGAAGCCCACCGTCGCCGAGCTACCGGCCAGCGAATGCGCGCGGGCGATGGCGAGTTCGGGCACAGGGCGATCGAGTTCGAGCGCCCACTCGGACAGCTCGGTCATCAACTGGCGCGACCATTCGTCCGCCTCGTTGAGGTAGACGTTGTAGAGCGGCGTGCTGATGCGCAGATCGCCGATCTGCTTGTAGTGCTCGTCGTCCGCGACGGGCCTCTCGGCACCGGGGACGCCGTCGGCCTCGCTGGTGGCGAAGTCGAACTCGTCCAGATCGAGCGCCAACACCTCGCCGCCGGACTCGCCCCCCGCGTCGTTCGGCAACGCTTCGTGGTGCAGCTCGGCCTCGGGCGCCTCGTGAAGATGCGGCTGCCCGGACGCCTGGAACTCGGCCAGCAGTTCGCCGCTGAGCTCTCCGGCATCGGCAACTTCCACGGCGGCGCCCGACTGCTCAGGCGCATCGTCGAAACCCCGGCCGTTCAGATCAAGCTCCAGCAACTCGATCGCGGATGCGGACCCCGGGGCTTCAGCGTCCGCGGCATTCGCTCCCGACGCGGCGGCGTGCTCAGGCGCCGCGTCCTCGAACTGGCTGAGGTCGAGCTCCAGCACCTCAGGTGCGGGATCGGCCGCCGGCAATTCCAGGTCGGGCAGCTCGATGTTCATCAGGGCCGGCGGCGGCGTCGATTCCGCGGCGCCGGCGCGGGGTGCTTCAGATGCCTCACCCAGGGTTACGGCCTCCGCCAGCGGCACGTCAGCCTCCGCCGAGTCGTCCTGCGGCGCAGCCCCGGCAGTGGGTGCTTCGCCTGCCAGCACGCTGGCGAGAGGCCACCGCTGCCCCTGCATGCGCAGCGCATCGGCCGCTTCGCGGAACGGTGCCGCGCGCCAATGGCCGGCACGCTGGCCCGCGACGTCCTCGATCCAGCGCTCGAAGCCGTCCATCGCCTCCTCGGCCAGGCCGCGCGCGTCGTCGCTCATCGGCCTCTGCTCGGCCAGCCAGGCATTGAGCAGTTGCTCCATCGACCAGGCGGCTTCGCCGAATTCGGTCAACCCGACCATGCGCGAGCTGCCCTTGAGGGTGTGGAAGGCACGGCGCAGCGTGGTCTGCTGCTCGAGGTCGCCGGGCTCCTGCCGGAGCGCCTGCAGGGCCTGGCGGCCCGTCTGCACGACTTCCCGCGCCTCTTCGAGGAAGATATCCAACAGGTCGTCTTCGCCGTCCAGCGCCTGGCCGTCATCGGCGGGCACAGGCTCCGGCGTGGCCACCACGGGCTGCGCGGCGGCATGCAGCTCTTCGAGCGCGCCGCTCAAGCGCTCCGCGTCCTGATCGCGGGCGGCTTCGGCCGCGCGATTGGCGGCTTCGGCCAGCGCCGGCCGCTCGTCGATCGCCGCCAGCGCCGCGATCTGCTCCAACTGCCCGGGCAGCGTCTCGGCCGACAGGTCGCCATCCAGCAAGTCCGCCGTCTGCGCCGGTGCCTGCGGCTCGCCCAGGTCGAGATCGAACTCCATGTCGATACCGCCCTGGGCGCCCGCTGCCGCCTTCTCCTCGGCCTCGCCGGGCTCCACCCGGCCGGCCACGTGGCGCAGTTCGCCCGAGTCGGTGTCGTAGACGAACAGCTTGCGCGCCAGCATCGGCTGGTAGCTCATCATGTCGATCTGGAAGCCCAGCGCGCCCAGGCTGTTGCCGATGCGGTCGAAGGTGCCCGAAGCCTGGATGTCCTCGGGAGATGCCTCGGAAGCCAGCAGATCGTCGAGCGCCTCGCTCATGCGGCCCACCGCCAGCGCGGCCTGGTCGAGGCCGAGCACGGAGAGCACGCCCCGCATCTGGGACATCCGGGCCGGAACCGGCGTCAGTGCGGACTTGTCGGCCGGGTTGCGGAAGAACTGGTCGAGATGCTGCTCGACCTCGCCCAGCGTGGTGCGCAGCTCGCCCACCACCGTGCCCATGGTCTGGCGGTCGCTGACGCTGCGGTACAGCTCCTCCATCCAGGGTTCCAGCGCGGGCGCCGAGGCGCCGCCGCGCACGCTGTCCAGCCGATCGGCCAGTTGCTGCATGCGGGACGTGAACTGCGCGTCGCCCGGCTGGAAGTCGGCGAACGACGCCTCCAGGAACAGCACGGCGGTGGCCGTCTCCATGGCCAGCTCCGGACTCGGCGCCCGGCCGGACTGCCCCACCTGGGCGGCCACGCGGCCCAGCGCATCGGACAAGGGCTTGCCCTTTTCATGCAGCTTGTCCAGCGACTCGGTCACCAGGCCGAACTGGCTGACGCAGGCTTTCAGGCGCGCCAGATCGCCGCCCGCCAGCGCGGACCAGTTCTCCTTCACCGCCTCGACGCGGCGGCGCGCCTGCGCCAGCACGGCCGGATCGTAGAGGCCGAAGGCCGGCTGCTCGTAATCCGACGGGACGTGGCGGCTCAGTCCCCAGGCGCGGCGAACGGCCGCCAGCACGGGCGCGGCGCTGTCGGCGAACGCACGCGCCTGCGCGCAGAAGAACAGCAAGTCCAGCGCCAATCGCTCGGAAACGGCCTTCTCGCCGCGCGCCAGGGCCGCGTACTGCAACAGCACGCGCGAAGATGCCCGCTTGGCGTAGATGTCCGTCGGCACCAGTTTTTGCGCCAGGGCCTGGAAGAAGCCGGCGCACAGCTTCCAGAAGATGGCCGGCTGACGGGCCGTCTCGGCCGCCGCCAGCCCCTGGCTGATGACCGTCAGCTCGGCCGCAGCGTTGCTGTCGGCGTGCCGCATGATCTTGAGCACCCGCTGGTCCATCCGCGCGCGCACGTCAGCCCCGTAGGCCAGCGGATGCGACGAAGGCGGCGTGGCGGGATCGCTCCAGCGCCAGACGCCGTCCCACAGGTCCGCGGGGTGAACGCGGTCCGCGCCGGCCATCTCCTGCACCTGCCTGAACTGCGGGAACAGCCCGAGAGCGGAGCGCCCGCGCCCGTTCAACTGGCTTTCCAGGTAATCCACCAGCGCAAACCCGGCACGCTCCAGCGTGGCGACGGCGGACTCGCTGCACTTCTCCGGGTGCAGCACCAGCTGCTGCACGGCGGCCTCCATGCCTCGCACCACCTGGGCGGCGACCGGATGGCCCACCATCTCCAGCGCGCCGACGGCCTGGTGTAGCTGCTGCCGGGCCAGCCGGAGCTGGCTGGCGTCAACGGAAGCAACGTCCACGCCGCGCGCGGCTTCCGACTCGTGCGCAAAACGCTTCAGCGACTTGCTCGCCGACTCGATGGATTTGCGGGTTTCATCCAGAACCCAAGCCAGCGGCCCGAGGTCTCCGGCATTCGCCGCGGCGTCCGCGCGGGCATCGGCTTGATGGCTCGTGACCATGGCTTCAAGTGCTCCAGAAACTGTATTCGTTCATCGGGCACCCCTCATGCCCGGTCGCAGCGCCGTTGCGCACGGTCTGTCGCGACCCGCGTCACGCAATCTTGAATCGGGCCACCGACTGGCGCAATTCATCCGCCATGCGCGCGAGTTCGCGCACCTGGGTCGCCGTGGTACGGGTGCTCTCGCCGGTCTGCTCCGTCACGGCGAAGATGTGCTGGATGTTGCCGGCCACCTGGTTGGCCTGCGCCGCTTCCTTGGAAGCCGAGGCGGAAATCTGCTCGATCAGTTCGGCCAGCCGGCGCGACACGCTGTCGATCTCGGTCAGCGCGGTACCGGCGTTGTCGGACAGGCGCGCGCCCTCGACCACGCCCTGGGTCGAGCGCTCCATGGCGGCCACCGCATCCTGCGTGTCGGTTTGAATGGCCTTCACCAGCGCGGCGATCTGGCGCGTGGCGTCGCCGGAGCGCTCGGCCAGACGCTGCACTTCTTCCGCCACCACCGAGAAGCCGCGCCCGGCCTCGCCGGCGGAGGCGGCCTGGATGGCTGCGTTCAGCGCCAGCACGTTGGTCTGTTCCGTGATGTCCGCGATCAGCTCGGTGATCTCGCCGATCTCCTGCGAGGACTCGCCCAGGCGCTTGATCCGCTTGGAGGTTTCCTGAATCTGGTCGCGGATCGAGTTCATGCCGCCGATGGCGTTCTGCACCGCCGTCAACCCCGACTCGGCGGCCTGCAACGACTGGCGCGCCACCGTGGCGGATTCCTGCGCCTGCGCCGACACGTCGTTGATGCGGGCCGCCATGTCCAGCACCGACTGGCCGGTTTCGCGAATCTCGCGCAGCTGTTCGGTGGAGGTGGCCAGCAGTTCGGTCGAAGTGGTCTCCACCTTCGACGTGGTCTGCGCCACGCGCGTGGCCGTGCTCTGCACGTTGCCCACCAGGGAGCGCAGTTCCTCCACCGTGTAGTTCACCGAGTCGGCGATGGCGCCGGTGATGTCCTCGGTCACGGTGGCCTCCTGCGTCAGGTCGCCCTCGGCCACCGTCTGCAACTCGTTCATCAGCCTCAGAATGGCGGCCTGGTTGGCGTCGTTCACGCGCTTGGCTTCGTGCTGCTGCTGCTCGGCCGTGTGGCGCTGCTGCTCGGCGACGGTCTGGCGCTGGCGGCTGTCGCGCAGTTGCACGTAGGCCAGCCCCACGGCGGACAGCAGCGCGATGGCCGCGGGAATCAGCAGCAGCAGCAGATTGCCAAAACCGAGCCCGGTCTCGTTGGCCAGGCGGCTCTGCAACGCTTCCAGATCCTTGCGCAACGGCTCGCTGTCGGCCACGATGGCGGCCTGCGCCTCGCGGGCGGAAACCAGCCCCTGGAGGTTGCCCAGGATGCCGCCGGCCTGCGCGCGCGTCTCCTCGTACATCTTGAGCAGCGCGGTCAAGCGCTCGCGCGTCTGGTCATCGCGCACGGGGGAAAGCCGCAGATCCTGGCTACCTTTGAGCAGGCCCTCCGCGATCTCCTTGAACGAGTTCAGATCCTTGCCCAGCAGGAACACGGCCTCGGGGCTCACACCCTCCATGGTCAGGAACTCGTTGGCCGACTTGCCGATGCGCTGCGTCAACATCACCAGCTGGCCCGTGGCGGCGATCTCGGCGGACGGCGCGCCTTGTTGCAGCTTGAGCGAGGACACCGTTTCCGCCACTTCCAGCAAGTCGGAGGATTGCCGGCTGACCGTGCGCAGGCCGCTCCCGACCTGGGTCAGCGTCTGCTGCTGCTCCAGCACCATGGCGGCGTTCTTCTCGGCGCGATCGACCATCGGCACGATCTTGCCGATCTCGGCCGCATACGCGCCGCCCAGCTCCGGCGCACTGCCGCCGCCGTTTTGCAGACTGCGAACGTCTCGCGCCAGGGACTGCACGCTTTCCTTGACTTCCGCGAACGCCTCCGGACTGCCGATCAGCGCCTGCGACACCGACTTGGCCAGGCGCTGCGACTGCATCAGCGACTGCCCCGTGGCCCCCACCTGCAAGGCCGTCCGGTCCGCCTGCGACACCGTCCAATACACCATCGCAGCCAGCACCACCAGCGCCGCCGCCAAAAGAATCGACAGGATCCGCTGGTGCTGCGCCGCGCCGCGCGTGCCGAGCAGCGGCACCGCGAACGCGTCGTTGTTGCTCACCAGCAGCACATCTTCCTTGCCATCGTCGAGCACGGACGCTATCAACGTGCTGTCCCCCATGGCGCGAGTGTCGAAGCCGCCGCCCATCTGGCTGGACTCCTGCGTGACGGTCTCGCCACCCTCGGTGCCCGGGTCTTGCGGCTTTTTCTTGAACAGGCCGGAGAGTTGATCAGCTAGTGCCATGGTATGACCTTGAGTGACGAGAGTTACGCACCGATGCCCAGGAACGCCTGGTGCTGCGAAAGAACCTGCAGGTTGAGTTCCTGCCATTGACGACCTTCGAGGTCGGTGTAAACGTGGCCAAAGTAGCCAGGCGCGCCATTGCCCGCGGACGAAGAGGTTGCGAAAGCCTCCGTCGTGCGCAGCCCCAGCAGCCGATCGACCAGCAGAGCACAGTTGATGTCCAGCAGCGGGTTGAGCGCCACCATGCGGCATTGCGCCAGTTCATTTTCGCCGCGCGGGCGGCTGCCCCCCCCCTGGAGAAACGACCCCAGGTCGATCACGCCATGGAGGCCGCCGCGCAAATTGGCGACACCCAGGAACCAGGGCCGCGCGTACGGCACCCTCTGGACGTCGGTCCAGGAGAAGATCTCGCCCGCGTGACCGAGCGGAAACAGCAGGTGCGACGCCCCCGCCTCGACCGCCAGCCACGACGCCGCCGTGCCGGTCGTACGCGCCGACTGCAGGCGCTGCGCCAGCCGGTTCTGGAACTCGCGGAGAGCTTTTTTCTTACTGGACATGCCGGATCAGCCGAGCGCCTTGATCTTGCTCATCAGTTCGGTCTGATCGACCGGCTTGGTGACGTAGTCGCGCGCCCCTTGGCGCATGCCCCAGACGCGGTCCGTTTCCTGGTTCTTGCTGGTGCACATGATGATCGGCACCTCCGCGTAGCGCGGGTCGCGCGACAGCGCGCGCGTCAGCTGGAAACCGTTCTGGCCGGGCATCACCACGTCCATGAGGATGAGGTCGGGCTTGGCCTGCTCCAGGCGCCGCTGCGCATCCTCGGCGTTCTCGGCGGTGCTCACGGCGAAGCCCGCCTTCTTGAGCATCTCGCTCAGGTACATCAATTCCGTCTTGGAATCATCAACGATCAGCACGTTGCGGATCGGCATGGCTCGGCTCCTTGTTTAAGCGACACTGAATTGCTGCACGGCCTGCAGCAGTTGATCCTTGGTGAACGGCTTGGTCAGGTAATCCTGGGAGCCCACCATGCGGCCACGCGCCTTGTCGAACACGCCGTCCTTGGACGACAGCATCACCACCGGCGTGCCCGCGAACTTCTCGTTGCGCTTGATGATCGCGCAGGTCTGGTAGCCGTCCAGGCGCGGCATCAGGATGTCGCAGAAGATCAGGTCGGGCGCCGCGTCGTTGACCTTCGCGAGCGCATCGAACCCGTCCTCCGCCAGCATGACCTCGTGGCCACCCTGCTTGAGGAAAATCTCGGCGCTGCGCCGAATGGTGTTGCTGTCGTCGATCACCAGCACCTTTTTCGATCCCATCGAAATCCTCTCGACTCAGGACGCGCAAGCGCGCCTTCCCGTTGATACGCATGAAGGTCAGATCGATCCCGTGGGTCAGATCTGCACCATCTCGAAATCTTCCTTCCTCGCCCCGCACTCGGGGCAGGTCCAGTTCATGGGCACCTGCTCCCAGGACGTTCCCGGCGCGATACCATGCTCGGGTGCCCCCTCGGCTTCGTCATAGAGCCAGCCGCAAATCAGACACATCCATGTTTTCACGTTTTTTACAGCTTAAGTTGCACACCCCTCAAGTGCAATTGATTGTATCGGCGGGTGATTCGATGACCCGGCACTTTGTCGCATCCTTCCGTGTTATTTCAGCCCGATGACCCACCCCGACGCAGACCAGTCGTCGCGCGATAGCGACACTTCCGAGTCGATGGTGGATGACGACACGCTGCCGTGCGTGCTCAGCTTCAACGCCAACGACCCGGTCGGCGCCGGCGGCCTGGGCAGCGACGCGCTGGTGATCGCCTCCATCGGCGCCCATGCGCTGCCGGTGGTGACCGGCACTTACCTGCGCGACAGCCGCGAGACCGTGGGCCACGCGGCCCTGGACGACGGCGCCGTGGCCGAGCAGGCGCGCCTGGTGGCCGAGGACGTGCCCGTGCACACCATCAAGGTCGGCTTCGTGGGCAGCGCCGAATCGCTGGCCGCCGTGGCCGCGTTCGCGTCCGACTACCCCACGGTGCCGCTGATCGCCTACATGCCCGACCTGTCCTGGTGGACCGACCACGAGATCGACGCCTACCTGGACGCCTTCCGCGAGCTGCTGCTGCCCCAGACGGCGGTGCTGGTGGGCAACAACACCACGCTGCGCCACTGGCTGCTGCCCGAGTCGGCCACCAAGCGGCACGCGCGCGCCACCGACCTGGCGCGCGCCGCGGCCGAGCTGGGCGTGCCCTACGTGCTGGTGACCGGCATGCCGCAGGCCGGCGACCAGGTCGGCAACGTGCTGGCCTCGCCGCAGGCCGAGCTGGCCAGCCAGAGCTTCGAGCGCATCGACGCCGCCTTCGTCGGCGCCGGCGACATCCTGTCGGCGGCGCTGGCGGCCCTGCTGGCCACCGGCTCCGAGCTGACCGAGGCCACCGCCGAGGCGCTGCAATATCTCGACCAGACGCTGGACCACGGCTTCCGCCCCGGCATGGGCCGCGCCGTGGCCGACCGCCTGTTCTGGGCCGCGACTGACGACGGCCCAGGTTCCGACACCGATGGCTCCAGCCCCCTCGACATCCCCGCCCCCTTCAATGAAACCAAGCACTGATCGCAACGACGCGCTGATGGCGCGCGCCCGCCAGGTCATTCCCGGCGGCGTCAACTCGCCCGTGCGGGCCTTCCGCGCCGTCGGCGGCACGCCACGCTTCATCGCCCGCGCGCAGGGCGCCTACATGTGGGACGCCGAGGGCCAGCGCTACATCGACTACATCGGCTCCTGGGGCCCGATGATCCTGGGCCACGGCCACCCGGCCGTGCTGGAGGCGGTGACCAAAGCCGCCGCCGAGGGCCTGTCCTACGGCGCGCCGACCGAGCGCGAGATCGAGCTGGCGGAGGAAATCCTCGCCCTGGTGCCCAGCATGGAGATGCTGCGCCTGGTCTCCTCCGGCACCGAGGCGGGCATGAGCGCCATCCGCCTGGCGCGGGGCGCCACCGGGCGCAGCAAGATCGTCAAGTTCGAGGGCTGCTACCACGGCCACGCCGACGCGCTGCTGGTCAAGGCCGGCTCCGGCCTGGCGACCTTCGGCAACCCCACCAGCGCCGGCGTGCCGCCCGAGGTGGTGCAGCACACCCTGGTGCTCGAATACAACCACGTCGCGCAGCTCGAAGAAGCCTTCGCCCTGCACGGGCCCGACATCGCGGGCCTGATCATCGAGCCGATCGCCGGCAACATGAACTTCGTGCGCGCCAGCACCGCGTTCGTGCGCCGCTGCCGCGAACTGTGCAGCCGGCACGGCGCGCTGCTGATCTACGACGAGGTCATGACCGGCTGCCGCGTGGCGCTGGGCAGCGCGCAGAGCCTGCACGCCCGCGCCATCCCCGGCTTCGAGCCCGACCTGACGGTGATGGGCAAGGTCATCGGCGGCGGCATGCCGCTGGCGGCCTTCGGCGGCAAGCGCGCGGTAATGGAGCAGCTGGCGCCGCTGGGCCCGGTCTATCAGGCCGGCACGCTGAGCGGCAACCCCGTGGCCACCGCCTGCGGCCTGGCCACGCTGCGCGCGCTGCGCCAGCCCGGCTTCTTCGAAGCGCTGTCGGCCAAGACCCGCCGGCTGGTGGACGGCCTCTCCGCCGCCGCGCGCGCCGCCGGCGTGCCCTTCTCGGCCGACTGCGAAGGCGGCATGTTCGGCTTCTTCCTGCTGCCCGAGCTGCCGCAGAACTACCCGCAGGTGATGCAGAGCGACGGCGCACGCTTCAACACCCTGTTCCACGGCCTGCTGGCGCGCGGCGTCTACATCGCCCCGGCGCTGTACGAGGCCGGCTTCGTCAGCGCGGCGCACAGCGAGGACGACATCGACGCCACCGTGGCCGCCGCCGCCGAGGCTTTCCGCTTGCTATCTTAAAAATAGCTGCTGGCGCTTGTCCCGCCTGCGAAAACGGCCTTTTTGACTCTAAATCCTGCGGCGGGCCGGCCCAGCGCGAAATAGTGCGCAGCCGAGCGGCTACAGGATGTATCCAGCGCCGCGCGGAGTTGCTATCCTCGCCCGCGAAGGAAAGCTAACCAATGAAAAAGTCCCTGATCCTCCTGGCGCTGCTCGTCGGTGCCGCCGCCCACGCCCAGCAGGCCCAGGCGCCGCAGCCCGAGAAGGCCAGCACCTCGCAGCGCGCCGCCAGGGCGGCCGCGCCGGCATCCGAATCCAGCAAGCCCATCGACCTTTCGCACCTGGTGCCCAAGGATTCCGCGCAGAAAAGCGACGACGACTGGAAGTCGAGCGGCGACCGCTTCGACAGCCGCGGCGTGAACTGCTCGCTCTACCCCGCGCGCTGCAGCTGACGATGGGCGCTCACCAGGCCGCGCCGCGCAGCCGTGCGCGCAGCGCGGGCCAGCCCGCGTTCAGCGCCAACCCCAGCAGCACCAGCGCCGCCGCGGCCAGCTTCCAGGGCGGCAGCGGCTCGGCCAGCAGCCAGGCGGAGGCGCCCATGCCGAACACCGGCACCAGCAGCGACATCGGCGCGATGCTGGCCGCCGGATAGCGCCCCAGCAGCCAGGCCCAGGCGCCGTAGCCCAGCACCGAATTGCCCCAGGCCTGCCACGCCACCGAGGCCCAGGCGCCCCCACTGGCATGCGCCAGGCCGTGCACGATGCGCGGCCAGCCCTCCAGCCCGAGCGACAGCACCAGCAGCGGCGGCACCGCGAACAGGCTGGACCAGACCACATAGGCCACCATGTTCACCGGCGCGCCGCCGCGCGCCGCCGCCCGGCTGACCATGTTGCCCGCCGCCCAGCAGAAGCCGGCCAGCGCCACCAGCAGCAGGCCGGCCACGGTGGTGTCGCCGCCGGCGTGGAAGGCGATCACGCCCATGCCCGCCAGCGCGATGCCCACCGCCACCAGCTGGTAGCGGCGCGGCTGCTCGCCCGCCAGCAGCAGCGCCAGCCCCATGGTGAAGAACGCCTGCAGCTGCACCACCAGCGAGGCCAGCCCGGGCGAGATGAGGCCACGCATGGCCAGAAACAGCAGCCCGAACTGCCCCACCCCGATCAGCAGCCCATAAGCCGCCAGGTTGCCCCAACTGACCGGCGGGCGCGGCAACACGAACACCAGCGGCACCGCCGCCAGCGCGAAGCGCAGCGTGGCCAGCAGAAACGGCGGCAGCTCGGCCAGCCCCCACTTGATGACCACGAAGTTGCTGCCCCACACCGCCATCACGGCCAGCGCCAGCAGCCAGTGGCGCCAGGTCACCAAGGCAACGCCCCTTCAGCTGGCGGTGTCCGTTGCCGAAAGCGGCGAAAAGCCGAAAGACGCGAAAGGCCGCGGAGCAGGCCGCGCCAGCAGGCGCCCTGGCCGGGCTTGCACCGGCCAGCGGCGCCGCCCCCTGGAGGGGGGAGCGCGCAACATCGCGCAGCGAGTGGAGCCACGGGGGTGGGCATCAATGCCGGAAATGGCGCACCCCGGTGAACACCATCGCCACGCCGCGCTCGTCGGCGGCGTCGATCACCTCCTGGTCGCGCATGGAGCCGCCGGGCTGGATGACGCAGGCGGCGCCGTGGTCGATCACCACGTCCAGCCCGTCGCGGAAGGGGAAGAAGGCGTCGCTCGCCACCGCCGAGCCTTGCAGCGACAGGCCGGCGTGCTCGGCCTTGATGCTGGCGATGCGCGCCGAGTCCAGCCGGCTCATCTGGCCGGCGCCCACGCCCATGGTCATGCCGCCCCGGCAGAACACGATGGCGTTGCTCTTGACGAACTTGGCCACGGCCCAGGCGAACATCAGGTCGTCGATCTGCTGCGGCGTGGGCTGCAATTTGGTGACCACCTTCAGGTCGGCGGCGCGCAGCACGTGGTTGTCGGCGGTCTGCATCAGCAGGCCGGAGCCGATGCGCTTGGCGTCCATTGCATTGAGCCCACGCGCCCAGTCGGTGTCGCCGTCGCGGCGCACGGCCGACAGGTCGATGCGCAGCACGCGCACGTTCTGCTTGGCCTTGAACACGGCCAGCGCCTCGGGCGTGAAGTCGGGTGCCATCAGCACCTCGACGAACTGTTTGGCCACCTGCTCGGCCGCCGCGCCGTCCACCGGCACGTTGAAGGCGATGATGCCGCCGAAGGCGCTGGTCGGGTCGGTCTTGAAAGCCTTGCCGTAGGCCTCGGCCGCGTCGGCGCCCAGCGCCACGCCGCAGGGGTTGGCATGCTTGACGATGACGCAGGCCGGTGCCTCGAACTGCTTGACGCATTCCCAGGCCGCATCGGCGTCGGCGATGTTGTTGTAGCTGAGTTCCTTGCCCTGGAGCTGCACGCCGGTGACGATGGTGCCCGGCGCGGGGTGCAGGTCGCGGTACAGCGCCGCCTGCTGGTGCGCGTTCTCGCCGTAGCGCAGGTCTTGCAGCTTCACGAAGCGGCCGTTGCTTTGCGAAGGAAAAAGGCTTCTGGCGGGCGCCCCGCCAGCGCCGGCAGCATCGAAATCGATAGCAGACAGGTAGTCGCTGATGGCGCCGTCGTAGTCGCTGATGCGGTTGAACGCCGCCACCGCCAGGGCGAAGCGGGTCTTGTCGGACAGCTTGCCCGCCCGCAGCTCGGCCAGCACCGGCGCGTACTGCGCGGCGTCGGTCAGCACGGCGACATGGTTCCAGTTCTTGGCGGCGCTGCGCACCATGGCGGGGCCGCCGATGTCGATGTTCTCGATCGCGTCGGCCAGCGTGCAGCCGGGCCTGGCGACGGTGGCCTCGAACGGGTAGAGGTTGACCACCAGCAGGTCGATGGTGCCGATGCCGTGCGCCGCCAGCGCCGCCATGTGCTCGGGCAGGTCGCGCCGCGCCAGCAGGCCGCCGTGCACATTGGGGTGCAGCGTCTTCACGCGGCCGTCCAGCATCTCGGGGAACTGCGTGACCTCGGCCACCTCGGTGACGGGCAGGCCCTGCTCGGCCAGCAGCTTGGCGGTGCCGCCGGTGGACAGCAGCTTGACGCCCAGCGCATGCAGCGCGCGGGCGAATTCGACGATGCCGGTCTTGTCGGAAACGGAGATCAGGGCGTTCATGGCGGGCGGCAGGGTTTATGAATAAAATCGGGCTCCAGCGCTTGTCTGGCAAGCGCCGGCAGCTATCAATCAAATAGCAAACGTCAGATGAGCTTGTGCTGGGCCAGCTTCTTGCGCAGGGTGTTGCGGTTCATGCCCAGCCACTCGGCGGCGCGCGACTGGTTGTGGCCGGCGTGCTGCATCACCACGTCCAGCAGCGGCTTCTCCACCGCGCGCAGCAGCATGTCGTACAGGCCGTCGGGCTCGGTGCCGCGCAAGTCGCGGAAGTAGGCTTCCAGGCTCTCGCGCACGCATTCCTCGATGTGCTTCTTGCTCATGCTCAGCGGGCCTCCACCACGCCCGCGGGCCGCGCGCCGGCGGCCGCCAGCGGCAGGCGCTCGTGCGCCTCGGCCAGTTCTTCAAAATAATCCGCCACCACCTGCCATTGCACGGCCGCGTCGTCGATCAGGTTCATGCGCGCGCGAAACGCCTCGCCGCCCGGCAGGCCGCGCACGACCCAGCCGATGTGCTTGCGCGCCGAGCGCACGCCGGTGTGTTCGCCGTACAGGCCGTAGTGGTCATGCAGGTGCGCCAGCAGCGCGCGGCGCACCTCCAGCACCAGCGGCGGCGCCAGCTGCTCGCCAGTGGCGAGGAAGTGGGCGATCTCGCGGAAGATCCACGGCCGGCCCTGCGCGGCGCGGCCGATCATCAGCGCGTCGGCGCCGGTGGCGGCCAGCACCGCGCGCGCCTTGGCGGGCGAATCGATGTCGCCGTTGGCGACCACCGGGATGCGCAGCGCGGCCTTGACGGCGGCGATGGTGCCGTACTCGGCCTCGCCCTTGTAGCCCTGCTCGCGCGTGCGGCCGTGCACGGCGACCATCTGCACGCCGGCGCTCTCCGCCGCGCGGGCGATGGCCAGCGCATTCTTGTGGCGCGCGCACCAGCCGGTGCGCATCTTCAGCGTCACCGGCACGCCATGCGGCGCGCAGGCGGCCACCACGGCCTCGACGATGGCCAGCGCCAGCGGCTCGTCCTGCATCAGCGCGCTGCCGGCCCACTTGTCGCACACCTTCTTGGCCGGGCAGCCCATGTTGATGTCGATGATCTGCGCGCCGCGGTCGATGTTGTAGCGGGCGGCCTCGGCCATCATGGCCGGCTCGGTGCCGGCGATCTGCACGGCGATGGGGCCGGGCTCGCCCGCGTGGTCGGCGCGGCGCGAGGTCTTGAGCGTGTGCCAGAGCTCCTTGCGCGAGGTCACCATCTCGCTCACCGCGTAGCCGGCGCCGAAGGCGCGGCAGAGCTGGCGGAACGGCCGGTCCGTCACGCCCGCCATGGGGGCGACGAACAGCGCGTTGGGCAAGGGGTGCGGGCCGATCTGCATGGGGGGTGAGCGTGGCCCGGCGCGGGCGCAGGGGGCGGATTCTACCTGCCCAAAATTTCAGCAATTGAAATGGCGCGCGCCGGCGGCGGCCCCTACACTCGTCGCCCTGATGGAGGCTTGGCTGCAATCCCTGCTGCACGCGCTGGCACTGCCGCAATACGGGCTGTCCACCGTGTTCGTGCTGGCCTTCGCGTCGGCCACGCTGCTGCCGCTGGGGTCCGAACCCGCCGTGTTCGGCCTGGTCAAGCTGAACCCGCACCTGTTCTGGCCGGCGATCCTGGTGGCTACGGCCGGCAACACGCTGGGCGGCGTCAGCAGCTGGTGGCTGGGCCGCGCGGCGCACGGCACGGTGGCCCGCTGGCGCCGCGCGCCCGCGCACGGGCGCGCGCTGCGCTGGCTGGAGCGCCTGGGGCCGAAGGCCTGCGTGCTGTCCTTCCTGCCCGTCATCGGCGACCCGCTGTGCACCGTGGCCGGCTGGCTGCGCCTGCCCGCCCTGCCCTGCGCCGGCTGGATGGCGCTGGGCAAGTTCCTGCGCTACCTGGCGATGACGGCGGCCCTGCTGTGGCTGTGGCCGGCACAGGCACCCGATGCTATCTAATAAATAGCTGTCGGCGCACTGCCCGCGAGTGCTGGAGGCCGATTCGGCTCCAAATCAAGGCATGCTCCGCACGCCTAGGGCAAGCGCCCTAATTAACCGCACTTTCTGGCTTTATCGCCCCATGAAGGCGCCCGCAGAATAGCGTCATCGCCCAACTTGCATAAGGAACAAACCATGACCACCGCAACCACCCCCACCCTGCAAGGTATCGCCCTCGACGTCGTCGCCAGGTACAACACCGCCGGCAAGCACCTGGTCGGTGCCTGGAGCACCGGCACGCTGCGCCTGGTGAACGGCGCCGCCGCCCGCGCGCCGGCCGCCCCCGCCTTCATCGGCGAGAAGCTGGGCCAGCAGCTGAGCGATGCCAACCGGGCCTTCAACGGCTTCGTCGTGAACGCCGTGAAAAAGAACGCCGAGCAGACCGTCAAGCTGATGGACCTGGTCGCCGATCGCGCCACCAAGAACATCGACGCCCTGGCCGCCGCCGCCGAGCGCGTGCAAAACGAGCGCGCCGCCCCCCTGGTCAAGGCATGGAACAACGCGCAACTGCCGATGGCCCAGATCTCCCTGCGCATCGCCGACGCCATCGCCAGCGGCGCCGAGAAGCTCGAAGCCCGCGTGGCCGGCGCGGCAGAATCCAGCGGTGCGGCCACCACGGTGCATGTGAAGTCGCCGCGTGCGCGCGCCGCGGGCCGGAAAGCCTGATAGGGTTGCCACGCAACACCACGGCGGCGCCCCTCGTGGCGCCGCTTTTTTTGAATGAACCGGGAGACCGCGATGGCCGCCAGCAAAACCGCCGCACGCGACAGCAGTAAATCCCCGGCCAAGAGCCGCCGCGCCGCCGCGCGCCAGCCGAAGGACGCGCCCGTGCCGGCCGCCAACCTGTGGCAGGCCGGCCTGAAGGCCATCAGCGAGGCCCGGCAGGACGTGGAGCGGCGCCACGCCAGCGTGGTCGAAACGCTGCTGGGCTTCGCCCCGGCGCGGCGCGCCGACGAGAAAGCCGAAGCCCCGCGCGCCGGCTTTCCGGGGCTGGACGCCTTCGGGCTGCGCAAGTTCGAGGACGTCTTCGACGAGCGCGTGCGCGCCGCGCTGGAGCGCCTGGGCATGCCCACGCGCGACGAGCTGCTGGCGCTGCACGCCCAGCTCGATCAGGTGCTGGCCCAGATGGCGCGCCTGGAAGCCGTCGCACAAGCCATCAACGCCGGCGCCGTCAAGGCCGCGAAGCCCGCTGCGGCGCGGCGCGCACCCAAGAGCGCCGGCGGCTGAAGACCCAGGGCTTGGCGTGGCCGGCAACCCCACCCGCGAGCGCATTCTGCAAGCCAGTCTGCGCTTGTTCAACGAGCACGGCCTCGCAGCGGTCTCCACGCACCGCATCGCCGCCGAGGCCGGCATCAGCGCGGGCAACCTGCACTACCACTTCAACACCAAGGAAAAGATCGTCGACTGGCTGCTGCGCCGCTTCGAGGACCGCATGAACACGCTGGACGCCTCGGCCGCCGGCATCCGCGCCATCGACGACCTGTGGCTGGCGCTGCACCTGCGCTTCGAGGCCATCGATGCCTGGCGCTTCGTGTTCCGCGACATGGGGCATCTGGCGCTGGAGTACCCGGCCCTCGGCCGGCGCATCCGCGAACTGAACGGCAGCAGCCTGCTGGCCGCCCAGGCGCTGTGCGAATCGCTGGCGGCGCAGGGCGTGATCGAGGCCAGCGCGGAGCAGGCGCGCACGCTGGCGCTGCAGATCGTCTTCACCACCACCTGCTGGCTGGGCTTCGAGCAGATGGTGCCCGGCCCCAGCTCGCGCGCCCAAGCCGATCCGGGGTTGGCGGCGTACTACACGCTCACGCTGGTTTCCCCCTATGTCTCGCGCGAATCGCGCGTGTATCTTGACTACCTGCGGGCCAAGTACCGCCATTGAACCCCCTGCCCCATCGATCTACCAGGAACACGAGACATGCTCACCATGGAACGCGGCCGCCTCGCCACCCGTCGCCCCGCCCCGCCGTCGCGGCTGCTGATGCTGGGCGAGGGCCGCGCCTTCTGGGAAGCCGGCGCCACCCTCGCCATGTGGCCGTGGCTGACGCGCGCGCCGCGCGGCGACGGCCACCCGGTGCTGGTGCTGCCCGGCCTGCTGGCCAGCGATACCTCCACCCGCCCGCTGCGCAACTACCTGAAGAAGCAGGGCTACGAGCCCCACGGCTGGAACCTGGGCCGCAACCTGGGCCCGCGCGCCGGCATCGAAAGCGGCATGGTGCGCCGCCTGCACGAGTTGAGCGAGCGCCACGGCGGCCGCAAGGTCAGCCTCGTGGGCTGGAGCCTGGGCGGCGTCTATGCGCGCCTCCTGACCAAGCACTACCCCCAGTTGGTGCGCAGCGTGATCACCCTGGGCAGCCCGCTGCGCGGCCATATCTACTGCACCAACGCCTGGCAGGTGTACGAGCTGGTCAGCGGCCAGGCTTCAGATGACCCCCAGCGCATGAGCCATGCCACGGACGTGCCGCAGGTGCCGACCACCTCCATCTACAGCCGCAGCGACGGCGTGGTGGCCTGGCGGAGCAGCCTGACCAGGACCGGCCCGCGGTCGGAGAACATCGAAGTGCGGGCCAGCCACCTCGGCCTGGGCGTGCATCCCGCCGTGCTGTATGCCGTGGCCGATCGCCTGTCGCAGCCCGAAGGCGAGTGGAAACCCTTCGACCGCAGGCTGTTCGGCCCGCTGGCTTACCCGAAGCCCGGGGAACGCTGAGCGCGCTCGGCACGCCGGCGGGAACGCCGCCCGGTCTCGGGGTTGACCCGGAGTCGGGCCGTTTCAGTCTCGTGCGAGACGCGGCGCTCGCCCTGTACGCCTGCACACTTGAGGATACGCGCGCAGCGTGCGTGCTTCGTCCTCGTTTTTCGTTCAGCATTTCCCATGTCAACCGCTCCGACACCGCTCCTGGCCTCATCCAACGGCCTGCAACTGGCCTACGACCGCTTCGGCGCCCCCCGGGGCCAGCCCTTGCTGCTGATCATGGGCCTGGGCACGCAGATGATCGCCTGGGACGAGGCCTTCTGCGGCCAGCTGGCCGATCGCGGCTACCACGTGATCCGCTTCGACAACCGCGACATCGGGCAATCCACGCACCTGAGCACCGCCGCCGTACCCGACATCGGCAAACTGCTGACGCAGGCACTCGGCGGCCAGCCCATCGATCCCGCCAGCGTGCCCTACACGCTGGCCGACATGGCGCTGGACACCGTGGGCCTGCTCGACGCGCTGGGCATCCAGGACGCGCACATCGTGGGCGCGTCGATGGGCGGCGCGATCGCGCAGGAAGTCGCCATGCGCTACCCGAGGCGGGTGCGCACGCTGGTGTCGATCATGTCGACCAGCGGCGCGGCCGACCTGCCGCCGCCGCAGCCGGAGGCCATGCAGGTCCTGATGACGCCCACCCCGCCGGACCGGGCCGGCTATCTGGCGCGCGCGCAGAAGGTCGCCAAGATACTGCGGCCGGGCAGCTACCCCGAGGAGGAAGCGCGGGATTTGGAGCGGGCCGGGCGCGCGTTCGAGCGCGGCCTCAACCCCGCAGGCTACGTACGTCAGCTGGCGGGCATCCTGGCCTCGGGCAGCCGGCGCGAACGCCTGGGCGCGGTGCGCGCGCCGACGCTCGTGATCCACGGCGAGGACGACCCGCTGGTGCCCGTCGAATGCGGGCGCGACGTGGCGCGCCACGTGCCTGGCGCCCGGACGCTGACGATCCCACGCATGGGCCATGCGCTGCCAAGGGCGGTGTGGCCGGCAATCGTCGATGCCATCGCCGAACACGCCGTCTGGACGGAGTAAGCACGCGCCGGGCGCAGCGGCCCGGCAACGCCAGGAGGACCGAACGATCGTTCAACATCTTGCACCGGATTTCGAAGCGCGCGTTTACACGCCGCAGCGCGTGAAGGTGGTGCTCGCCACGCTGGCCGAGGACGGCATCCCGCCGGGGCAGGCCCTGGCGGGCAGCGGCCTCGACGAGGCGGCCCTGGCCAATCTGGCCACGCGCGTCTCCTACGCGCAGTCCATCGCGGTATTCCGCAACGCGCTGGCGCTGGCGCGCGACCCCCTGGTGGCGCTCAAGGCAGGCGCGCGCATGCACGTCACCGCGTACGGCATCTGGGGCTACGCGCTGCTCAGCAGCCGCACCTGCGCCGACATGCTGGACTTCGCGGTCAACTACCGCGGCGTGATCGGCCCCCTGGCGCAGATGACCCACGACCCCTCGAGCGATCCGCCGAGCTGCGGCTTCCGCGTGCTGCTGACGCCCGACAGGCGCGACCCGCTGTACCGCTTTGCGCTCGAATTCACCTGCGCCGCGCACCTGACGCTCGGCCGCGACATCCTGGGTGACGCTTTCCGTTTCTCGACCGTTCGGATGGCCTGCCCCGCACCCGCCCATGCCGACGCCTACACCGGCTTCTTCGGCTGCCAGACGCTGTTCGACCAGCCGGGCAACAAGATCGAGTTCGATGCCGCGTGGATGAACCAGCCACCCAGCACCCAGGATCCGATCACGCACGCCATGGCCCGGGAGATGTGCCAGCAAATCCTGCTGCGCCTGGACCAGTCGGGCGGCACCGCCGCCCGCGTGCGCCACGCCTTGCTGGAGCAGATGCCCTGGCGGTTTCCCAACATCGACGCCATGGCCGAGCAGTTGGCCCTGGAGCCGCGCACGCTGCGCCGGCGGCTCGAAGCGCAGGGCACTTCGTACCGGCAGGTCCTGGCGGAAGTGCGGTGCGTGCTGGCCGTCGAGTACCTTCAGAAAACCAGCATGACCACCGAGGAAATCGCCAGCCGCCTCGGCTACAGCGACGCCGCCAACTTCCGGCATGCCTTCGTCCGCTGGACGGGCAAGAGCCCACAGGAATATCGCCGCCCATGAAGCACGAGGCGCTTTCTTCCAGCATCAAGATGACGCGCGAATTAAACAACCCAGCCGCAACCCGCATATGACCGAAAATCACCGCAATGCGGGCAGTTCGCACCTTTCCACTTGATCAAGGTCACGGAAAGATGGCGAGCCCCAATCGTGCCTGCCGCCATGCAGGGACGGCGGGCGCAGCAGATAGATAGTCACACAATGCCCTGGGCCGGGTTGGAACGACCAGCACCCGGCGGCGACAAGAACGAAGGAGACAACATGGACCCCAGGTCTATGAATCCCGGCGCACCACTTCAGCAGCCGGGCCCGGTTGCCACGGCACGTCCCGCTGCCGCTGCGCGCCGTCTGCCAGCCACCTGAATCATTTCATTCGGCACAAGCCAAGCTCCCCAAAAGAGCGTGCAGAGAATCTTTACTGGAGACAAACGATGAGCGACAAACCCTGGTTGGCGTCCTACCCCGCAGGCATGCGTTGGGATCTCGAAATCAAGCCCACGCCCGTGCAGCAGATCCTTGAAGACACGGTGGCGCGCTTTCCCGACCGCCCCGCCATCGATTTCATGGGCAAGCGCTTCACCTACAAGGAACTTGGCGCACTCACCGACCGCGCAGCCAAGGGCCTGCAAGCGCTCGGGGTGAAGCCCGGCGTGCACGTGGGCATCTTCCTGCCCAACTCGCCACACACCATCATCGCCTTCTTCGGCATCCTCAAGGCCGGCGGCACGGTGGTCAACTATTCGCCGCTAGACGCCGCCAAGGTGCTCGAGCACAAGATCGAGGACAGCCAGACCGACTTCCTGTTCACGCTCGACCTGGCGGGTCTGTACCCGCAGATGGCCGGCATGCTGGGCCATACGCGACTGAAGAAGCTCATCGTCGGCAATGTCGCCGAGATGACCGGCGCGCCCGATGCGGTGGCCGGCAAGATGAAGGCCGGCAAGGAAACCGTCGACGTCCCGCAGGACGACCGGCACGTCAGCTTCGCCAGCCTGCTCGACAACGACGGCGCCTACACCCGCCATCCGATGGCCGACCCGGCCGACACCGTCGCCGTGCTGCAGTACACTGGCGGCACCACCGGCCTGCCCAAGGGCGCGATGCTCACGCACGCCAACCTGAGTGCCGCCACCGCGCAATACAACGAATCCACCCACTACGACCCGCCGCTGATGGAGCCGGGCCAGGAGCGGACGCTGGGCGTGCTGCCGCCCTTCCACATCTTCTCGCTCACCGTCAACATGCTGTTCGGCATCACGCTGGGCGCCGAGATCGTGCAGCACATGCGCTTCGACCCGAAGGCGGCGCTCGAGGACATCGCCAACAAGAAGATCACCGTTTTCTGCGGCGTGCCCACGATGTTCACGGCGCTGATCTCGCACCCCGACACGCCCAAGTACGACCTGCGCTCGCTCAAGTTCTGCGGCTCCGGCGGCGCCCCGCTGCCAGTCGAGGTTGCGCAGCGCTACACGGCCATCACCGGCGCCGAGATCTCCGAGGGCTGGGGCATGACCGAGACCTCGCCCACCGGCACCTTCTCACCGATGGGCAAGAGCAAGCCCGGCTCCTGCGGCATCCCGCTGCCCAACATCACCATCAAGCTGCTTTCGCTCGAAGACCCGACGAAGTACGTGTCCCTGGGCGAGAAGGGCGAGATGTGCATCAGCGGCCCCAACGTCATGAAGGGCTACTGGAAGAACCCCGAGGCCACGGCCAAGGACACCACCTTCGACGGCTTCTTCCGTACCGGCGACGTGGCCTACATGGACGAGGCAGGCTACGTCTTCATCGTCGACCGCACCAAGGACATGCTGCTGTGCAGCGGCTACAACGTGTACCCGCGCGTGCTGGAAGAAGCCATCTACCAGCACCCCTCGGTCGCCGAGGTGTGCGTGATCGGCATCCCCGACGAATACCGCGGCCAGTCGCCCAAGGCATTCCTCACGCTCAAGCCGGGCGCCAAGCCCTTCGACCTGAAAGAGTTGCAGGCTTTCCTGAAGGACAAGCTGGGCAAGCACGAGATGGTGCATGCGCTGGATATCCGCGCGGAGCTGCCGAAGACCGCGGTCGGCAAGCTGTCCAAGAAGGATTTGGTCGACGAAGAGGCGCGCAAGCGCGCGGCAGCCTGATCGTCGAGACCCCCAGTCCGGAGCACCCTCATGAAGCACATCACCCGGGGCGTCGCGCGCCTGCCTGGCCTGACGGCCGCCTCGGCTGTCATCGCCCTGCTGTGCGGCAACGCCTCCGCGCAGACGATCAACGCGACCCAGCTGCAAGACCTGGAGCAACGTGCCAGCGCGGCGCAGGCGAAGATGGTCGCCTGGCGGCGCGACATCCACCAGCATCCCGAGCTCTCGGGCCAGGAGGTGCGCACCGCCAAGCTGGTGGCCGAGCACCTGCGCAAGCTCGGCATGGAGGTGAAGACCGGCGTCGGCGGCACCGGCGTGGTGGGCCTGCTCAAGGGTGGCCTGCCCGGTGACAGGGTGGTGGCCCTGCGCGCCGACATGGACGCGCTGCCGGTCAAGGAGAACACCGGCCTGCCCTTCGCCTCCACCGCCATCGGACGCAACTTCGGCAAGGACACGCCGGTGATGCACGCCTGCGGCCACGACGGCCACGTCGCCATCCTCATGGGCGTGGCCGAGATGCTGGCCGGCATGCGCGCGCAGATCCCGGGCACCGTGAAGTTCATCTTCCAGCCCGCCGAGGAGGGCCGCTCCGAACACCCCAGGCACGAGGAAGAACCCTTCGGTGCCAAGGCCATGATCGCCGAAGGCGTGCTGGACAACCCCAAGGTCGATGCGATCTACGGGCTGCACCTGGCGCCCGGCCCGGCCGCCGGCAGCGTCGGCTACCGCGTCGGCCCCATGATGGCCGGCGCCGACGGCTTCAGCATCAAGGTGACCGGCCGCCAGACGCACGGCTCGCGCCCCTGGGACGGCGTGGACCCCATCACCGCCTCGGCGCAGATCGTCAATGGGCTGAACACCATCGTCAGCCGCCAGCTCGACATCACGGCCGTGCCCACGGTGGTCAGCATCGGCGCCATCAACGGCGGCAACCGCGAGAACATCATCCCGGACACCGTGGACATGCTGGGCACGCTGCGCACCTTCGACACCAAGCTGCGCGAGGACGCGAAGAAGCGCATCACCCACACCGCCACCACCATCGCCGACGCCAGCGGCGCCAAGGCCGAGGTGAAATTCACGGCGGTTTCCTACCCGCCCACGGTGAACCCGGCCGAGCTGTCCAAACAGGCGGTGCCGGTGCTGCAGGCGTCCACGGGCGGCAAGGCCATCCAGATTCCGCTGGTCAGCGGCTCGGAGGACTTCTCGGACTTCCAGCTCAAGGTGCCCGGCTTCTTCTTCATCCTGGGCGCACCGCCCAAGGGGCGCGCGCCCGCGCCCAACCACTCGCCGCAGTTCGACTTCGACGAGGATGCCATGCCGGTCGGCGCCAAGGCGCTGGCGGCGCTGGCGCTCGATCGGCTGGCCCAACCCAACTGACGCGCCCTCCCACCTCATCGGCGCCCGGCGCCCGCACTCTTTTCTCCACAAGGTATAGACATGGACCACCTGAGCAGCCTAGACGCCTCGTTTCTGCATTTCGAAACCCCCGAAACCCCCATGCACGTGGCCAGCCTGTGCATCCTCGAGCTTCCGGAGGGCTACAAAGGGGACTTCTACGAAGACGTGAAGGCGATGGTGGGCAAGCGCCTGCACCTAGCCTCGGTGCTGACGCGCAAGCTGGCACCGATGCCCTTCGAGCTGGCCGAGCCCGTATGGATCGAGGACGACGACATCGACCTGGACTACCACATCCGCAGCCTCACGCTGCGCCGGCCGGGCTCCAGGGAGCAGCTCGACCAGCTCGTCGCGCGGCTGCACTCCAGCCTGCTGGACCGCAGCCGCCCGCTGTGGGAGATGTACATCATCGAGGGGCTGGAGAACGGCCGCGTCGCCTTCTATTCCAAGATGCACCACAGCGGCATCGACGGCAAGGCAGGCACCGAGATGACCAAGGTGATGTACGACATCACGCCCAAGCCCCGCGAGGTACCACCGCCCCGGCGCAAGACCGGCAGCCCCGGCGGCTACCAACTCGGCGTGGCCGAGCTGCTGCAGGCGGCCGTGTCCAACACGGCCCAGCAGTACCGCAAGCTGGCCGAAATGCTGCCAACGGCGGCCAAGGCGCTCACTACGGCCGGCAACGTGCTGGCGAGCCAGCGGACGGCCAAGGGCGAGCGGCCGCTGAACCTGGGCGTGGCACCCAAAACGATCTTCAATGATTCGATCACCAACCAGCGCTCCTTCACCAGCATGTCGCTGCCCTTCAACGACCTGAAGGATCTCGGCAAGCGGGTCGGCGGCACCGTGAACACGATCGTGATGGCCATGGCCAGCGGCGGGCTGGCCCGCTTCCTGCAACAGCGCGACCTGCTGCCCAAGGAGGCCCTGATCGCCGCCGTGCCGGTCAGCCTGCGCTCCGAAGGCGACAGCGCCATGAACAACCAGGTGTCCATGGTGCGCGTGGACCTGGCCACCGACATCGCCGACCCGGTGGAGCGCTTCAAAGCCATCCACGCCTCGTCCGAGGCGGGCAAGGCGGTGGTGCGCGAACTCAAGCCGGTGCTGGGCGTGGACATGCCCATGACGGGCTCGCCCTGGCTCATGACCAGCCTCGCCTCGCTGTATGGCCGCTCCAACCTGGCGCGGCGCCTGCCGCCGATGGCCAACGTGCTGATCTCCAACGTGCCGGGCCCCCAGGTGCCGCTGTACGTCGCCGGCGCACGCATGTTGAGCTTCTACCCGGTGTCGATCCCCTACCACGGCAGCGCCCTGAACATCACGGTGCAGAGCTACGCCGGTTCGCTCGATTTCGGCCTCACGGCCTGCCGCCGCATCCTGTCGCAGGACGAATCGTACGAGCTGATCGAGCACATGAAGGCTGCGCTCAAGGACATCGAGCGCCTGCCGCGCGTCGAAACCGCTGTGCCGGGCGCGTCGCCGCTCAAGGAAGTGCCCGTCAAGGCCGTCGAGACCACCGCCAAGCCCGCCCGCAAGGCCCGCGCCGCCGCCCCTGCCAGAAAGGCAGCGGCCAAGACAGGCACGCCCGTGGCCCGGAGGCAGCGGGCCGCTGCCAAGCGGGCTGGATAAAGCACCCCATCTCCAGCTCAAACTTTCCCAGACCAACAGAGACAAACCATGGCGCATCCCCTTCCCCAGACCGGCCCAGCCGTCCAGTACTCACCGCAGGACGAGGCGATGTTCTCCAAGATCGGCTGGCGGCTGCTGCCGCTGCTGATCGTGTGCTACATGATCGCCTTCCTCGACCGCGTGAACATCGGCTTCGCGCAGTTGCAGATGCGCGAATCGCTGAACTTCAGCGACGCGGCCTACGCCTTCGGCGCGGGCGTGTTCTTCCTCGGCTACTTCCTGTGCGAAGTGCCCAGCAACCTGATCCTGGAGAAGATCGGCGCGCGCAAGACGCTGCTGCGCATCATGTTCTGCTGGGGCATCGTCGCCTCCGCCATGATCTACGTCACGACGCCGACCATGTTCTACATCGCCCGCTTCCTGCTGGGCGCGTTCGAGGCGGGCTTCTTCCCCGGCATCATCCTGTACCTCACCTACTGGTACCCGGGCCCCCGGCGCGGCAAGGTGATCGCCCTCTTCATGACCGGCGCCACCATCGCCTACCTGATCGCCGGCCCGATCTCGGGCGCCACCATGAAGTACATGGACGGCCTGCTGGACCACCGTGGCTGGCAGTGGCTGTTCGTCACCCAGGGCCTGCCCGCCGCCATCCTGGGCGTCTTCGCCTTCTTCTACCTGGAGGACAAGCCCGAGGACGCCAAATGGCTCACCACCGATGAAAAAGCCCGCCTGCGCAAGCTGCTCGACGACGATGCGGCCACCGTCGGTGCCGGCCACAACTCGCATGGCTCGTTCCGCGAACTGCTGGCCCTGCCGCAGGTGTGGACGATGTCGCTGGTGTATTTCCTGTACCTGGGCGCCACCTACGTGATGGTGTTCTGGACGCCCACGCTCATCAAGAGCTGGGGCGTGGCGGACGTGTTCACCGTCGGCCTGCTCTCGTCGATATCCCCCGCGGTGGCCATGGTTGCCATGGTGCTGATCGGGCGCAGTTCCGACAAGCACAACGAGCGGCGCAAGCACTTCTTCTTCTGCTGCGCGCTGGGCTTCATCGGCGCGATCATCCTCGTCTTCGCGCAGGGCAACATCCCGCTGTCGATCGTGGGCCTGGTCATCCTGAGCACCGGCCAGTCCGCGTCCACGCCGCTGTTCTTCACGGCCACCAGCGAGATCCTTCCCAAGGCCCTCGCCGCCGGCGGCATCGCGCTGGTCAGCAGCCTGGGCAACCTCGGCCCGTCGGTCATGCCGTCGGTGGTGGCCATGATCAACAAGGCCACCGGCACCCCCATCGCCTCGCTGTACCTGGTCGCTGGCCTGTGGCTGGTGGCTGGCATCATCCTTATGATGGCCGTGCGGCCCAAGACGGTCGCAGTGCCCCAGTTGGCCACGGCTTGAGGCCCGCCGCTCCGCGCCTTCCTCGCAATTCACTTACTCAGGAAACCCATGGCAACCTCCAAGAAACCCACCGCCGCCGGCATCCCCGGTGTCCCGTCGCTGAGCGACCTGACCAAGCTCGCCGAGCAATTCAAGCTCCCCGGCGTCGATGTCAGTGCCTTCGTCGAATGGCAGCGCAAAGACCTCGAGGCGCTGGCCGAGGCCAACCGGCGCGCCTACGAAGGCGTACAGGCCGCAGCCCAGCGCCGCGCCGAGATGCTGCGTGAAACCTTCACCCAGTTGCAAGGCCTGATGGCCGACGCAACCGGCAAGGACGCGCTCGCCAGGCAATCCGATGCAGCGCAACGCGGCGTGCAGCAGGCCATGGACAACTTCCGCGAGCTCGCGCAGATGGATGCGCGCACGCTCTCCGACTCGTGGCAGGCGGTGCAGGACCGCCTGAACGAGAACATGGCCAACCTGCAGAAGCTGCTGACGCCGAAGAAATAAGCGACCCGCGCCACGGTGGCGCGGCCGGCCCTTCGGCTGGGCAACGGCCGGGAGGCAGTTTCCCCGCCATGCGAGCGGAGCACAATGCTCCTAAATACATAGCTTCCGGCGCTTGCTCAGCAAGCGCCGGAGCCGTTTTTGACGTTGAAGTTCAGCGATCCGGCGGCGGCTTGCGCGTGTCGTCGAAGAACAGGATCACCACCAGCACGTACACGATCGGCGCCAGGAACAGCGCGATCACCAGCGCCGCCGCCGCGTTGACCCAGCCGCCGTAGTACAGCAGCGCATACAGCGCCGCGAAGGCGACGCCGAGCCAGAGGGGCCAGAGTTTCATGGCTGGCAGTATGTCACCGCGTGGCCGGCGCCCGCGTCACAGGGGCTTCACGCCCAGCTCCTCCAGCACCTTTTCGAGTTGCACGGCCGACATCGGCGATGGATGCGAGGTCACGTTGCCTGTCGGCGCGCTGTAGGGATAGGGGTAGTAATTGGTGACGGAGGACTTGTAGCTGCCGTCGTCGGCCGCCGTCGCGCCGAACTTGTCGGCGTCGCCTTCCAACCGGTTGGCGGTGCCGTGCAGGCGGCCCTTCAGCTCTTCCAGCTCGCCCGTCTCCATGCCGTTGATCCAGTCAGCGAACTTCTGCTGGTCGCCGGCCTGGTTCAGGTCGAGCCCCTGGGTCTGCGCGTACTTCGCCAGCAGGGGCACCACGCTGTGCCCGGCGCCGCTCTGGTCGCACAGGGTGCGCGCGGCCTCCTCCTTGATACCCGCGTGCTGCAGGAACTCCATCGACCGCCCATCGTCCCAGCGCGGCTCGTGCGTGCTGTGGGCCTTGTGCTCGTTCCAGGCCCATTGGCCCAGCGCGCCGCCGACCATGAGGCCCAGGCCGATCCAGCCCACCGGGCCGCCCGCCGCGAAGGTGGCCATCAGCATGCCGGCGCCCTGCGCCGTGAAGAAGGCGGCCGACTCCGGGTCGCCCTTGGCCAGGGCATCGGCCGCCGCGAAGGCGTCCACGAAGGCGCCCAGGCCGCTCGTGAACTTCATGAAAACGCTGCCGCCCAGCTTGCCCAGCGCTGAGTCGGCGTTCAGGGCGCCCCGGCCGACGGCGATGTCGGCGCCGCGCCAGGCCAGGCCCGCCGAATCGGAAACCACCCGGAAGATGTTGGCCCACGATGGATCGTCGATCGCCTTGCCGGTGGACGCCAGGAGGCCGGCGCCGGCCAGGCCGATGCCGGCCGCGCGCACCAGTTGGCCCGGCAGCGTGGTCTTCTCCAGCCCCTTGATCCCGTCCAGGGTCTCGTCCAGATCCTTCAGGCGCTTGGCCACGCTTCCGGTGTCGCCAGGCCGCAGGGCGGCGTCCTCGACGGCGTCGATCGCCTTGTTCATCTGCTCGGGCGAAACGCCGATCAGCTTGGCGAAGCGCGAATCGCGCATCTTCGCCAGTTCGTCCTTGGCCCGCTGGATGGTCTCGGGCTTGTTGGGGTCCACGGTTCCCGACCCCGCCAGCGCGAGCACGCTCGACTTGACGTAGGCGGTGGCGAAGTCCTGCCCCAGCCAGACGCTGCGGTTGGCCAGCTTGGCCGGCCCGCTGAGATTGGGGTTGATGAGGAAGTCGAGCAGCTTCTGGCCCAGCGGGCCCTGGGTGATGTCCGGGTTGGCCTGGAACGCCGCGTGGATGGCGCTCTGCGCCACCGGGTCTTGCAGCGTCTTCTTGAGGGCCTCGATGCTGGCGTCCTGCGTGGCCGGGTTGTTGGCGCCCTGGCCCAGCGCGGCCATCTGGGCCAGCAGTTTCTCGCCGTCCTGCGCCAGCTGCTTCTGCAGATCCTTGCCCTTGGCCTCCCATTCGGGGCCTTGTTTCTTGGTGTAGTCGGCGATGGCCTTCTCGAGCTGCTGCGGCGTCATCGCGCCGCCCTGGTTCTGGATCAGCCAGCCGATCTCCTCCATGTGCCCGGCGTAGGCGCGCGCGTCTTCCTCGACCTTGCCGCGGAAGCGCTCCATGCCGGCGTCGATGACGCGCTGCGCCGTATCGGCCGGGTCGCCATAGGGCACCGAGTCGGGCGCCTGCCGGCCGTAGGCCAGGGCGTAGTCCGGGCGGCCGCCGTTGCCGATGTGGTCCACCATGGCCTGCGCGTTCCAGATGCCCGCCTTGAGCATGCGGTCCATGTTGGCCTGGCCCTGCGGCGTGTCGAGGCTGCGCTCCAGCACGTTCAGGGCGGAGGTCATCTCCCGCGCGCCAACGACCCCGCTGTGGCCGAAGTGCTCCTCGCACGCCTTGGCGTAGGTCTCGAACGCCGGCAGCGACTTGTCGACCACCGCCGCCGCCATCCCGGGACTGAGGCCCTTGGTCACCTGGTCGAGCCGCTCCATGGCCTGCTCGCCCTCCAGCGGGCCGTCGAGGCCGTTCCACATGGGCGTGTCGCCGGCGATGCCCTTGTCGCCCATCGGCTCGGTGGCCCAGTCGGCGGCGGCCTGGATCAGCGCGCGGCCGTCGGCGCTGGCCAGCGCGGCGGCCTTCACCTCGGGCGAGGCGTTCTTCAGCCCCTCGTCCAGCGCCTGCACGGCCTTGCCCGGATCGGACTCCTTCCTGGCCTGGGCGACGATGTCCGCCGCCTCCTTGTCGACGGCGGCCTGCCTGCGATCGCCGGCCAGCGCATCCAGCGCCTGCTTGAGCTGCTTGGTTTCGCCGTCGTCGGACTTGTAGCGCGCCTGAATCTCCTGGCCGGCGCGCTGGTAGTCGGACTCGGCCGGCTGCTGCCCGGGCGGCAGGCCGGCGCGGGCGCGCGCGTCCAGTTCGGCACTGGCGGCGGCCTCCAGGTCGGCGCGGGCATTTTCCCGATTTTCATGCAGGCGCAGGCGCGTGGCGGGGTTGGCGTCCGAGGGCAGTTCGTCGTAGGCCTGCTCGGCCTTGCGCGCCGTCGTCATGGCCTCGTCGGTGGCCTGGGTCTTCTGCTCCAGCGGCGTCAGCGCCTTCTGGGCCGGCACCCACACTTCCTGGCCGGGATGGATCAGGTTGGCGTTGGGAATCTCGTGCCGGTTGGCGCCGGCGATGTCGCCGACTGACACGCCCGGGTGGCTCCTGGCCATCTCGGTCAGCGTCTGGCCGGGTTCGACCACCTCGCGCGTGGGCTCGGCGCCGTAGCCGGGGCCGATGGGCACGTTGATCTTCTGCCCGACGTCGATGACGTCCGGGTCGGCGATCTGCGGGTTGGCCGCCTCCAGCATCGGCACCGTGGTCTGGTAGCGGCGCGAGACCTCGGTCAGGGTTTCGCCGCGCTCCACCTCGTGCTGCACGTAGGTCTGCGGCGGCGGCGCGTCGGGCTTGCCCTGGTGCAGCGCGGGGGCGCGCACGGCGGGATCGACCTGCTCGCGCGGCGGCGGTGGCGGCGGCGGAACGGGCGCGCGGGCGGGACGGGAGCCGTGGTTGACTTCAGCGGGCAGGTGCATGCGGGGCTTTCCAGATGAGACTCCAAGCAGTCTAGGAAGACCACGTGCCGCCGCCAACTGGTAAGGCTACGACTAGTAGAGTTACTAGGTAGCCGCCCACGTGGCGCCCGGAGAAGCCAGCAACTCCTCTTTTGATAGCTGCCAGCGCTTGACTGGCGGGCGTCAGAGTTGTTTTTCGCTCAAAGCCCCTGCCCATCGCCGCCGGTCGCGCGCGAACGCCCCCGGCGCCCCGTCCGACAGACGCCCCGGCGGTAAGCGCCCACAATGCCCCATGCCGCCCGCCGCCCCGCCCGACGACCTGGTGGTCGCCACGCCGCGCGGCCTGTACTGCCCGGCGGGCGACTTCCACATCGACCCTTGGCGCCCGGTCGAGCGCGCCGTCATCACGCACGCGCACGCCGACCACGCGCGGCGCGGCCATGCGCACCTGCTGGCGCAGCGCGATGGCGAGCGCATCCTGCGCGCGCGCCTGGGCGCCGGCATCTCGCTGCAAACGCTGGCCTACGGCGAGGCGGTGGACGTGGGCGGCGTGCGCGTGTCGCTGCACCCGGCCGGCCACGTGCTGGGCTCGGCCCAGGTGCGGCTGGAATACGGCGGCCGCGTGTGGGTCGCCTCGGGCGACTACAAGCTCGACCCCGACCCCACCTGCGCGCCCTTCGAGCCGGTGCGCTGCGACGTGTTCATCACCGAATCCACCTTCGGCCTGCCCATCTACCGCTGGCCGGCGCCCGCGCGCCTGTTCGCCGACATCGACGCCTGGTGGCGCGCCAACGCCGCCGCCGACCGCCCGAGCGTGCTGTACGCCTACGCCTTCGGCAAGGCGCAGCGCGTGCTGGCGGGAGTGGACACCAGCATCGGCCCCCTCGTCTGCCACGGTGCGGTGGAAATGCTGAACGACGCCTACCGCGCCAGCGGCGTGGCGCTGCCGCCCACCCACCGCGTGACGGACGCCGGCATCGACCAGGCCGCGCTGTCGCGCGCGCTGGTCGTCGCCCCGCCCTCGGCCGCCGGCACGCCCTGGCTGCGCCGCTTCGGCGAGCACTCCGACGCCTTCGCCTCCGGCTGGATGCGGCTGCGCGGCACGCGCCGCCGGCGCGGGGTGGACCGGGGCTTCGCCCTCAGCGACCACGCCGACTGGCCCGGCCTGCAACGCGCCATCGCCGCCACCGGGGCCGCACGCGTCATCGTCACCCACGGCCAGGTGCCGGTGATGGTGCGCTGGCTCACCGAGCAGGGCCTGCGCGCCGAAGCCTTCAGCACCGAGTACGGCCACGAAGATGACGATGCGCCCACGCCCGAGGAGCCGCCCGCGTGAACCGCTTCGCCCGGCTCTACCACGCGCTCGACGCCAGCACCGCCAGCGGCGCCAAGCAGGCCGCGCTGCAAGCCTACCTGCGCGAGGCGCCGCCGGCAGACGCGGCCTGGGCCGTCTATTTCCTCGCTGGCGGCAAGCCGCGCCAGCTGGTGCCCACGCGCGTGCTGCGCGAACTGGCGCGCGAGGCGGCGGGCATCCCCGAATGGCTGTTCGACGAGTGCTACGAGGCCGTGGGCGACCTGGCCGAGACCATCAGCCTGCTGCTGCCCGAGCCCACCGCGCACGACGCGCGCGGCCTGGCCGAGTGGATGACGCACGAGCTGCTGCCCCTGCGCGGCCTGCCGCCCGAGGCGCAGCGCGCGCGGCTGCTGGCGCAGTGGCGGCGGTTGGCGCCGAGCGAGCGTTTGCCCTACCTCAAACTCATCACCGGCGCGCTGCGCGTGGGCGTGTCGCGCTTGCAGGTCACGCAGGCGCTGGCCGCCGTGGGCGGGCTGGACGCCAAGCTCGTCGCCCAGCGCCTGATGGGCTACACGGGGGTGGGCGCGCAGCCCGGCGCGGCCGACCTCGCCGCCCTCATCGCCCCGCCCGGTGCGCCCGCTGCCGGCGATGCGCGCGGCGGCCAGCCCTACCCCTTCTTCCTGGCGCATCCGCTGAACGAGCCGCCCGAGCGCTTCGACGCCCAGCTCGGCCCGCCCGCCGACTGGCTGGTGGAGTGGAAGTGGGACGGCATCCGCGCGCAACTCGTCTGGCGCGACGGCCAGGCGTGGCTGTGGTCGCGCGGCGAGGAGCTGATCACCGAGCGCTTCCCCGAACTCGCGCAGGCGGCGAGCGCGCTGCCCCACGGCACCGTGATCGACGGCGAGATCGTGGTCTGGAATGCTCCTGAATCAGTAGCTGCCAGCGCTTGCCAGACAAGCTCTGGAGGCCGATTTGATTCAAAAAATGCAGCCGACGCCGCCAGCGTGCTGGCCGGCAGCGTGCGCCCCTTCGCCGCGCTGCAAAAGCGCATCGGCCGCAAGACGCTCACGCCCAAGGTGCTGCGCGATCAGCCCGCCGCCCTGCTGGCCTACGACCTGCTGGAAGCCGCCGGCGCCGACCTGCGCGCGCTGCCCCAGCACGAACGCCGCGCGCGGCTGGAGGCGCTGCTCGCCGCCCACCCCGCGCCCGCGCTGCACCTCAGCCCGCGCGTGCACGGCGCCACCTGGGCGGATCTCGCGCGCCAGCGCGAGGCCGCGCGCCGCCTGGGCACCGAAGGCTTCATGCTCAAGCGCCTGGACGCGCGCTACGGCACCGGCCGCACCAAAGACGCCGGCCTGTGGTGGAAGTGGAAGATCGACCCCATGCGCGTGGACGCCGTGCTGCTCTACGCCCAGTGCGGCCACGGCCGGCGCGCCAGCCTGTACACCGACTACACCTTCGCCGTCTGGAGCGGCCCGCCCGAGGACGCCGGCCGCACCCTGGTGCCCTTCGCCAAGGCGTACTCGGGCCTGACCGACGCCGAGATCGCGCGCGTGGACGCCATCGTGCGCCGCACCACGCAGGAGAGCTTCGGCCCCGTGCGCAGCGTGCGGCCCACGCTGGTGTTCGAGCTGGGCTTCGAGGGCATCGCCCGCTCCGGCCGCCACAAGAGCGGCATCGCCGTGCGCTTCCCGCGCATGCTGCGCTGGCGGCAAGACAAGCCCGTGGAAGAGGCCGACACGCTGGCCGCGTTGCAGGCGCTGCTGCCCGCACCGTGAGGCGACGGCCGCGCGCCCGCTCCAAGGGCTGGCCGCGCCGGATGACGCCAACCTAGTTCCGCTTCATGAGCCGGCCGGCTGCGCGGACACTGCGCCGACCAGCGAGAGTGCTGCCACAGGCAGACCTCCATCGGCATCAATATGCATGCAGATCGGCTCGGTGGGCGCGGCGGTGCTCGGCAGCGTGCTGCTCAAGCAGCCGCTCACTGCGGTACAGGCGTTCTGGCTGGCGGTCAGCCTCGCCGGCGTGGCGTGGTCTGGCTGAAGCTGGCCGACAGCACCAGGCTGAAAGCGCGCAGGCGCCGCGCTTCCGCGTGAAGGAAGCCATCGCATGTTCGGCGGCGCACGGGTTCGATTTGATCCGGCCTATGCCGGAGGCGTTCATGGCGAGAGACCGGGGCTTCAGGCGCGCCAGAAAGAACCAATGAACGAGGTCAAGGGCCGAGCACCGTGAGGATGATGCGCGTCGGCCCCTTCGCAATGCCCTTGAACCAGTGCTCCGAATCCACGCGCAAGGTGGCGGTGTCACCCGCATTGAGCGTGATGGTTTCCCGCGACGTATGGATCTCCAGGCGCCCGGAAAGGACATGGAATATCTCGCGGGCTCCAGGTTCGTGCGCCGCGAATCGGCTTGATGTCGCGCCTGCCGGGACGGTGTAGGCGAGCAGTTCGACATCGGGGCTCGGGCGGGCCAGCGCCAGCCGTTCGATGCCGGTGGTTTCATCGAAGAACCGCAGGTTCTCGCCTGCGCGGGTCACTTGCGCGCCTTCGCGCTCCACCAACTCTCCGAGTTCGCAGCCCAGTCCCCGGGCGATGGCAACGGCGTTGCGCAGGCTGGGACTCAGCAGGCCGCGCTCGACGCGCGAGAGGGCTGCGGCCGACACGCCGCTTGTCTCGGCCAACTGGTCAAGGGTGACGCCCAGGCGCGTGCGGCGCGTGCGCACCGCATCGCCGAAACGGACGTCCTGCTCTTGCAATGCATTTTCCAAACCGGACCCCCATCGACGAATTTTTGCATATTAGCAAAAGGGTTTTCGCATTCGCTATTCGCCGGCGGCATCGCAGACATGCCGCTCGGTTGACTATTTGCAGATCAGCAAATAATATTGCTTATCTGCAATCCGAGTCTCGCCATGTCTACCTTACTAGCCGCCTTACCTGTCTTGTCCACCATTCTGGCCCTCGTCTTTGGGGTTCGATCCCTGTATGCCGCATTCCTCGGCGTGGCGTCCGCCGCGCTGGCCATCCTGCTGGCGTTCCCGGTTCCCATGGAAAGCGTCGCGCCGGCCGTGGTGCGCTGGGTGCCCATCCTGGTCGAAGTGCTGTTGATCGTCGGCGGCGGGCTGCTGCTGTCCGAAGTCCTGCGTCAGGCCGGGGGCCAGGCCGTGCTGGCCGACTGGGTGCGCGGGCGGGCCGGCCAGGGCGTGGGCGCGGTGCTGCTGGTCGTGCATGGCATCACGCCCTTTGCCGAATCGCTGACCGGGTTCGGCATCGGCGTCACCATCGGCATTCCGCTGCTGGCGCACTTCGGCCTGCCGGCCCGCAAGGTGGCGGTCATCGGCCTGCTGGGGCTGTGCGCCGTGCCGTGGGGATCGATGGGGCCGGGCACGCTGATCGCGGCCACCATGTCCGGCGTGCCGTTCCATGACCTGGGCGTGGCGTCCGCGGTCCTTAGCATCGTGCCGTTCGTCGTGACGGGCGTTGCCGCGGCCTGGCTCGCCAGCTCGCGCGAGGGGCGTGCTGCGGCCATCGTGCAAGGCACGCTTTCCGGCATCGTCCTGACGGTTGCGGTGCTGGCTGCCAACATCCTGTTCGGCACTGCACCTGCCGGGGCGCTGGGCGCGCTGGCCGTGATCGCGCTGCATCTGGTGCGTGGAAGCAGACGCGGTGCGGCCACCGTGCTGAGCGGACCTGGTCGTCGCTCTCTCTGGAGCTATGCCGTCCTGCTGGGCGGGGTGCTGGTCGCTGGCGCCATCGTGCGGATAGCTGGGTTGTCCGAGAACTGGCGTTACGTGGCCTCGCCCGCGCTGTGGCTGTTCGTCGCCGCGGTCTGGTTCGCTCGCGGCCTGCCAGCACGAGAAGTCAGCCAGCGCGCATGGTCATCCTGGACGAAGGTGGCTTCGGTGACGGGATTGTTCATCGTCCTGGGCATCCTGATGGCCGTCTCAGGCATGGCCGCATTCCTGGCGCAGACGCTGGCACAAACCGGATCGCTCTATCTGGTGGCCGCCCCCTTTGTCGGTGCGATGGGTGGCTTCGTCACGGGGTCCAACAGCGGGGCCAACGCGATGTTCGCCACCACGCAGGCAGCGATCGCCCGATCGCTCGGGGTGGACGTGCTGGGGTTCATCGCGGTGCACAACGTCTGCGCCGCCTTCCTGCTGATGGGCTCGCCCGGCAAGATCGAGATGGCCGTCCAGTTGTCGCCCGCGGACGCCGCCGGCCATCGTCGCTGGATTCAGACGACGGTTTTGCTCGTGAGCTTCGTGGTCGTTGCCGCGCTGGCAGCGGTCAACACGCAGCTCGCAGGCTCGATGGCCGCGTTGTTGAACGTGTTTTCCGGTTGAGCCGGACATTCGACCTCCGAGCTCGCAAACGCGGTCGCAGGACGGCGAGCTGCGCATGCAGGAGCTGGCCGCGCTGTTGGGCCTGAACCAGAGCTCGGTGTCGCGCATGGTCGAGCGCCAGGAGCGCGCCGGCCTGACCGTGCGCGACCTGTTCCCGGACGACAAGCGCGGCGTCTACACGGTGCTGACCGAGCAAGGGCGCGCCTGCGTAGGAAGGCGCGCTGCCCGACATGAACAGGCGCTGGGTGCCGCGCTGAAGGCGCACGGCGGCGCGGCGCTGCTGCCGCCGACGCAAGCCCGCAAGGGGCGGACGGGCCCGTAGGCGGCGCGCGCCGCACGGGCTCCCCCGGACAAGGCGGCGGGGCGCTGTCCGGCAGCGCGAGAACAGGAATCGGGGTGAAATCGAAGGCCCATGCCTGCCCGCACCTTCGCCCTCGCCACCGCCTGGCTCGCCGCGCGCGGCTGGCGGCCGTTCGCTTTCCAGCGGCAGGTGTGGCGCGCCATTGCCGAAGGCCGCTCGGGCCTGCTGCACGCCACCACCGGCGCCGGCAAGACGCTGGCCGTTTGGCTCGGCATTCTGGAGCGTTTTTCGGCTCCAGCGCCTGTGGATATTGCGCAAACAGCTATAAAAAAAGAAGCAAAGGCGCCCCCGCTCACCATCCTGTGGCTCACCCCCATGCGCGCGCTGGCGGCCGATACGCTGCGCGCCCTGCAAGCGCCGCTGCCCGATCTGGCGCCGCAGTGGAGCAGCGGCCTGCGCACCGGCGACACCCCCAGCGGCGAGCGCGCCGCGCAGGCCCGCCGCCTGCCGACGCTGCTGGTGACCACGCCCGAAAGCCTGTCGCTGCTGATCGCGCGCGCCGACGCGCGCGAGCTGCTGGGCAGCGTGCGCCTGGTGGTGGTGGACGAGTGGCACGAGCTGATGGGCAACAAGCGCGGCGTGCAGGTGCAGCTGGCGCTGGCTCGCCTGTCCGGCTGGCGCCCGGAGCTGATGGTGTGGGGCATGTCGGCCACGCTGGGCAACCTGGACGAGGCGCTGCGCACCCTGCTGCCCGCGCCCGACGCCGCTGCGCCGCCGCCCGCACCCGCGCTGGCGCAGGGCGAAGTCGCCAAGCAGGTGCTGATCGACACCCTGCTGCCCGAGCGCGTGGAGCGCTTCGCCTGGGCCGGCCACATGGGCTTGCAGATGCTGCCGCGCGTGGCCGAGGCCATCGAGGGCAGCGGCTCCACCCTGGTGTTCACCAACACGCGCTCGCAGGCCGAGCGCTGGTACCAGGCGCTGATCGCCGCGCGCCCGCACCTGGCCGGCGCCATTGCGCTGCACCACGGCTCGCTGGACAAGGGCGTGCGCGACTGGGTGGAGCACGGCCTCAAGCACGGCCGGCTGAAGGCGGTGGTGGCCACCAGCAGCCTGGATCTGGGCGTGGACTTCCTGCCCGTGGAGCGCGTGTTGCAGATCGGCTCGTGCAAGGGCGTGGCGCGGCTGTTGCAGCGCGCCGGGCGCTCGGGCCACGCGCCGGGGCGGCCGGCGCGCATCACCCTGGTGCCCACGCACAGCCTGGAGCTGGTGGAAGCCGCCGCCGCCCGCGCCGCCGTGCGCGCCGGCCAGGTGGAGCAGCGCCACACGCCCCGCGCGCCGCTCGACGTGCTGGTGCAGCACCTGGTGACGGTGGCGCTGGGCAGCGGCTTCAGGCCCGAGGCGCTGTACGCCGAGGTGCGCCGCACCGCCGCCTACGCGGGCCTGTCGCCCGAGGCGTGGCAGTGGTGCCTGGACTTCGTGCGGCGCGGCGGCCCCTCGCTGGCCGCCTACCCCGACTTCCACCGCGTGGTACCCGACGGTGAGGGCGACGACGAAGGCGTGTGGCGCGTGCCCGACGCCCGGCTGGCGCGCCGGCACCGCAGCAACATCGGCACCATCGTCAGCGACGCGGCGGTGACGGTGCAGTTCGTCGGCGGCGGGCGGCTGGGCACGGTGGAAGAGAGCTTCATCGCGCGCCTGAAGCCGGGCGACGCCTTCCTGTTCGCCGGCCGCCTGCTGGCGCTGGTGCGCGTGCACGAGATGACGGCCCAGGTGCGCCTGGCGCCCGCGCGCCGCGCCGCGCTGCCGCGCTGGGGCGGCGGGCGCATGCCGCTGTCGTCCACCCTGGCCGAGGCGCTGGTGCGCGAGCTGGCCGCCGCCGCGCGCGGCGAGCTGGGCAGCCCCGAGATGCGCCATGCCGCGCCGCTGCTGGCGCTGCAACAGCGCTGGTCGGCCCTGCCCACGCCCGGCACCCTGCTGGCCGAGACGCTGAAGAGCCGCGAGGGCTGGCACCTGTTCCTCTACCCCTTCGCCGGGCGGCAGGTGCACATCGGCCTGGCCGGTCTCTTGGCCTGGCGCGCGGCGCGGCAGGCGCAGGGCACCTTCTCGATGGCGGTGAACGACTACGGGCTGGAACTGCTGTCGGCCCGCCCCATCGACTGGGCGGCGCTGCTGCCCGCGCTCATCGCCCTGCCGACCGAGGCGCCCGCCGACGCGGCCGCCGGCCGCCGCCCGCGCCTGCTGGCCGAGGTGCTGGACAGCCTGAACGCCGGCGAGCTGGCGCGCCGGCGCTTCCGCGAGATCGCGCGCATCGCCGGGCTGATCTTCCAGAGCCACCCGGGCGAGCGCCGCTCGGCCCGCCAGTTGCAGGCCAGCGCCACGCTGTACTACGAGGTGTTCCAGAAGCACGACCCCGGCAACCAGCTGCTGGCGCAGGCGCGGCAGGAGCTGCTGGACCAGGAGCTGGACATCGACCGCCTGGCCGCCACGCTGCAACGCATGCGGGGGCAGGCGCTGTCGGTGCACGCGCTGGCGCGCGCCACGCCCTTCGCCTTTCCGCTGATGGTGGAGCGCTTGCGCGAACGCCTGTCGAACGAGCCGCTGGCCGAGCGCATCGCGCGCATGGTGGCCGAGCTGGAGCGCGCGGCCGGCGGCGCGGCTGCCGGGGACGAGGGTGCGCAGTCGGTGCAGGAGGCGCTGCGCCTGTCGGACGGCGAGGCGCCGGCGGGCGATGCCGCTGCCGGCAAAGCGCGCCGCGCCCGTCGGCTGCGAAAGGCGCGCCCATGAGCACCGGCCCCACGCGCGTGACCTACCCGCTGGACCTGGGCGCGGCCCGCGTCGAGCTGCTGCCCGAGAAAGCCGTCTGGTGGCCCGAGGCGCGCACGCTGTTCGTGGCCGACGTGCACCTGGGCAAGGCCGCGTCCTTCCGCGCCCACGGCCTGCCGGTGCCCGAGGGCACCACGGGCGAGACGCTGGACGCGCTCTCCGCCCTGCTCGGCGCGCACGCCGCCGCGCGCCTGGTGTTCCTGGGCGACTTCCTGCACGGCCCCGAAAGCCACCACCCCGCCGTGCTGGCCGCGCTGCGCGACTGGCGCATCTGCCACGCCGGCGTGGCGATGACCCTGGTGCGCGGCAACCACGACCGCCGCGCCGGCGATCCGCCCGCCGCGCTGGCCATCGACCTGGCCGACGAACCGCTGGCCCTGGGCCCCCTGGCCGCCTGCCACCACCCCGAAGCCGCCCCGCGCGCCGCCCCCGGCGCCACCGCGCTGGCCGGGCACTGGCATCCGGTGGTGCACCTGCACGCGCGCGGCCGCGACGGCTTGCGCCTGCCTTGCTTCGTGCACCAGCCCGGCCGCCTGGTGCTGCCCGCCTTCGGCGCCTTCACCGGTGGCCAGCGCGTGGCGGCGGCGCCCGGCACGCGCTGCTACGCGGTGGGCGCGGGGAGGGTGTGGGCGCTGCCGGAAGAGGGCTAGATCGTTCGCGGCGTTTTGCGGTCAGACGTTGAACAAGAAGTTCATCACGTCCCCATCCCTGACGACGTACTCCTTGCCCTCGCTGCGCATCTTCCCCGCGTCCTTGGCGCCCTGCTCGCCCTTGTACTGGATGTAGTCGTCGAAGGCGATGGTCTGGGCGCGGATGAAGCCGCGCTCGAAGTCGCCGTGGATCACGCCGGCCGCCTGCGGGGCGGTGTCGCCGATGTGGATGGTCCAGGCGCGCACTTCCTTCACGCCGGCGGTGAAGTAGGTTTGCAGGCCCAGCAGCTTGAAGGCGGCGCGGATCAGGCGGTTCAGGCCCGGCTCGGTCTGGCCCATCTCGGCCAGGAAGATGGCCTTGTCCTCGTCGCCCATCTCGGCCATGTCGGCTTCCATCTTGGCGCAGATGGCCACCACGGGGGCGTTCTGGCTGGCGGCGTAGTCCTTCAGGCGGTCCAGCAGCGGGTTGTTCTCGAAGCCGTCCTCGCTGACGTTGCCGACGAACATCGCCGGCTTGGCGGTGATCAGGCACAGGGGCTTGAACAGCGCCTGTTCTTCCTTGCTCAGCTCCAGCGTGCGCACCGGCTTGCCTTCGTTCAGCGCCGCCTGCACCGGGCCCAGCAGCTTGACCATGGCGGCGGCCTCCTTGTCGTTGCCGCTCTTGCTGGCCTTGGTGTAGCGCTGCAAGGCTTTGTCCACCGTGCCCAGGTCGGCCAGGCACAGCTCGGTCTGGATCACCTCGATGTCGGCGATCGGGTCCACCTTGCCGGCGACGTGGATGACGTTGGCGTCCTCGAAGCAGCGCACCACATTGACGATGGCGTCGGTCTCGCGGATGTGCGCCAGGAACTGGTTGCCCAGGCCCTCGCCCTGGCTGGCGCCGGCCACCAGGCCGGCGATGTCGACGAACTCGACGATGGCCGGCAGCACGCGCTCGGGCTTGACGATGTCGGCCAGCGCCGCCAGGCGCGGGTCGGGCACCTCGACCACGCCGGTGTTGGGCTCGATGGTGCAGAAGGGGTAGTTCTCGGCGGCGATGCCGGCCTTGGTCAGGGCGTTGAACAGGGTGGACTTGCCCACGTTGGGCAGGCCCACGATGCCGCATTGCAGGCTCATGTCGGGGCTTTCAGGGGGTTGGCGGGGAATCGCTGATTCTACCGGCCGCGTGCGCGGCGCCTGGCCGGAGATTCACGGTCGAATTGGCCTCCAGCGCTTATCTGGCAAACGCTGGCAGCTATCGAATTCATATCTATAAGCCAGCCCTTGCACACTGAGGCCGGTGATGCTTAGCCAGTCCTTATCGGTAGTCGACCGCCAGAACGCCTGCGTACAAGCTGCTTGCGCCTTCAGCTTCCGCAATAGCGTTACGCACTTCGGCACGGCTCAAGTCGAGCGCACGCAGTTTGCCCTTGACCTCGGCCACGGATTCGACGCGCCGGAATATCCCGCCATGCGCTTCTACATAGCGGCAAAGCCCTCGCAACTTCGGCAGCGCATCGGCCCGCCCAGGATCGTGCGGATCGACGATATCCACCGTGATCGAGCCGTCCGCTTCTTCCACGAAGAACAGAAAATCCGGACGCACGATCTTCACCTCGCCCTCCTCCATATAGGCGATGCCCAGTGAGTCCTGCGAGGGCTGATTGGGGTTGCGATACCAGCACAGGAAGCCCTCGCGGCTCATCTCCGAATCCAGCACACGGGTTTCCCAGCCGTTCAATTCGGCGGGATACAAGCCCTTGCCGTCACACAGCAGATGGTGCGGGAAGACGGCAAACGCCGTCACCTTCCCGCCCTCGCTGGCGGCGGTCATTTCCAGGCGCGAAACGGGCCGGGACAGGTCCACGTCCTGCGCCTTGAGGCTCAATGCGGTGATTTGCCGGTAGGCGTCCTGCCGATCGTCGGCAAGCTGTTTGATGGCGTCGTGAAATTCCCGCAGCCACACATCCGAGAGGTTTGTCGCTTCGGCGTCGAACGGCGCCTTCAGATCGGCCATCAGGCCCAGCGCGGCAACGTCCTCACGCGCCTGAAGCAGCGCATCCACGTAGTCTTCGCCAGCGTTGCACGCATGGCGCTGTGCCCGCGCCTGCGTGTAGGTGCGGGCAATGTCCGGGCTGAAGGTGCGGGCTGCAAGCCGGTAGGCCGCGTCCCATACCGCTGCGTCGGCTTTCTCTACAAAAGTTCCCTCCTTCGCGCCTGCGTCTTGCAGGTTGGCGATGATGGTTTTGCCCTCCACGGCGGCGACCGTTGCGCGCTTCTTGGCGAACTCATCCGCATGCGTTTGAATGAAGTCGTCCAGCCATGCGTGCAAGTGGGCATGCGCCTGCTTGCCTGCGTCCTTCAACAAACCATCGGATGCCAACTCGTGCGCCAGCGCTGTCAGGCGCACTGGCGGCTTCGCGCCGCGCTGCGGTCGCATTTGCGAAGGCAGGGACTCCAGCTTGTGCCACACCGCGTCGGGCACGCTCGGGTTGGGCTTCATCTCCGCCGGGTTCACCAGCACCCGACCAAAACCTGGCTGCAACTCGCTGCCGGTTTGCAGTGCATGCACCACCTCATGCACCGTGGCCTTGTCAAACTTCGGCAACAGGCAATCCACGGTGTTGAGCCGGTCATTGCCCGGAATGCGCCGCGCCAGCGGCGTACGCACCATGCGGCCCAGCAACTGCGCGATATGCGTTTTGTCTTGCGCGGCGCGAAGCGACACCATCACCTCCGCACGCGGGCAGTCCCAGCCCGTGCTGATGGCGTTCTTGGCCAGCAGCACGCGCACCCAGCTTGCGCCCTGCACGCGCTCGGGCGCGATGTATGGCACCTTGTATTGGCCGAATTGCTCCTCCTTGTGCTCGCCAAACACATGCGCCACGGCATCGGGCGGCAGATCGTCCCACCGCTCGAAGATCGCATCCAGCCGCTTGGCAATGTCCGCCGGGTTGGGCTTGTCTTCCACCTGCAACACCATCAGCGGCGCAACGCTTTCGCCGTTGGCCTGCTGCGCCGCATAGTCGGCCCATGCCTGCGCGGATTCGCGCAGCTTGTCGGCCGCACGGCCCACCAGTACCGTGTCGAAACCGCCGGTTTCATCGTCAGGAATCGCCAACGCCACGGTGTCTTTCAACAAGCCCGAATCCAGCACACGCGAGCTGTCCACCCTCACATCCGGCAGGCGAATGTGGCCCTGCGCAGTCTCCATCGCGGTATTGAACCGCTCCACCGTGGCCGAAATGCCCCACACCACCGGAATGCCCGGCACGCCCTTGTCGCCGTTGATGAGGCGCTGCACCAGCGTCTTGCGCCCAGCCTCCTCGCGCATGCCGCGATGCGCCTCGTCCAGCACCAGGTACAGCGTGAGCGATTCGTCCTCGATGGTGTTCTTGAGCGTGTCCCACAAGGTATGCGCCTGCGCATCGGGCCGCATTTCCGGAAAGCCGCCCTCCTCCTCGAAGCCGCGCACCAGCAGGCTGCCTTTGCCGAGTTTCTGGGTGTTGAGGAAGTAAATCTTCCCGGCCTGAAACCTCGCCCGGTTGAACGGGTACTCCACCACCTCCATTTCCGTGCTGTTCAACCGATCCGACGAATCCATCAGCCGGAACCGCGTCTGCTCGTTGAGCGAAGGGTTGTCGCTGAACCACAGAATCACCGCGCCCCGGTCGGCATCAAAGTCCAGGTTGTCATCGCCATGCAGCAGCGCCTCGAACACTGCTGCGGCCATCACCGTCTTGCCCGCGCCGGTGGGTGCCGTGAGCGAGAAGGCGGATTTGCGTTTGCGCTTGCCCTGCCAATCCTCACGCGCCTCCTGCAAGCGTTGCAGCACTTCGCCCACGGCCTCGGTCTGATAGTCCTTCAAGGTGAATTTCATCGCTCACTCCCCGCTGGCAAAGGCAAAGTTGGTCAGGTACGACTCATACAGCCGCACCGCCTCCACCCCCTGCGGCAGGCGCTGGGCGATGGACTGAAAGCGGCGGTCGTCGTCGGTGACGATGTAGGCCACGCGCAAGCCGGGTTGTTGCAGCACCGACTTGATGAAAGGCGTGGCGCAATCCACGTCGTCCAGCAGGCCATAGGATTCGACCACGGCGAAGCCGCCTTCCGGCAGGGTGTCGATGCGGGCACCAAAGCTGCCAGCACGCAGCCACAGCAGCGGCGCAATGCGCGCAAACGCGGCGTTGTGGCGCACGGCGATCGGGCTTTCGTAGGTCAGGGTGAAGAACTCGGCGTTCTCGGCGAAGCCATCGGCCATTGGGAATTGATCGGTGAACTTGTAATCGCCGCGTATCGGTTCGCCCTCGGGCGTCTTGCCGGTGATAGATGCCTGCACGCGCGGCTTGGTGATGTAGTCGCAGATGCCCCATTGCTCCCACTCGGGATCGCCGGGGCGCCAGCCCTGGTCACGCAGTTTCTTCTGCTCGTCCGCGCCGACTTCGTTATTCGTGACGGAGATGCACTGGCGATTGCCACCGTCCTGCTTGTTCAGGCGCATGACCGCGTGCGCGGTGGTGCCGGAGCCGGCGAAGAAGTCCAGCACGATGGCATTGGGCTTGTTCGCCACGAAGAAGCGTAGTGCGTCTTCGACGGCGTACAGCGACTTTGGAAATGGAAACTTCCTGTCCGGAATAACATGCTTGAGAACTCCTGTTCCACCATGCTCCGCACTATGAGAAGTGAAATCCCATTGAGTCGTTACATGCTTCGAAGTTGCATCGACATAATTTGCAATGACCGATCCATCAGCTCGCCTCCCTTCGATAACTGCGACTCCGCCAGCTATTTCGCTTCTCACCTTGTTCGGCAAATGTTGAATGATGTATGGCTGAGGTTCATCCTTCTTCCCGTTGGCACGGATAAGCCCCTGTGGCCACCAATTATCAAATGCAGTATCGGTGTACTCCCAGTTCATTTCCGTTCCGTCGGAACGTACCGGGAAAACAGCAACAGCCCCCTTAGGTGGCTTGATTGATTCGCGCGGAATGTCTACAGATACCGGCGCTCCACGCCCAACAATTGCGCCTGTTTTTTCATCAACAAATATCGGGTAGAACTGATTTGGACCGCATGCACCTCGTCCTCTTCTTCCACGCACCGAAGCGAGGTTCCGACGCCGCATGGTTTCCCAACTAACTTCGGTCCCCACCGCATCTTCGTCCAGTCTTCCGCTTACCTTTGCTGTCCCCAAACGGGCAAAAAACAGAAATTCGTTCGTTCTTGCAAAATCACCCGACCTACCTGTCCCCTTCGGGTTGATGACCGAGGAAATCATTTGTATGGCTGCCTCTGGAAATGCCTGTTCCAGCAACAACCCCAGCCGCAGGTATTCCTTCTCGTCAATGGTGACGATCAGCACCGAATCCGCCGGGTTCAACAACTCCCGCGCCAGCAGCAAGCGCCGCTCCATGAAGGCCAGCCACTTGCTGTGCCGATACAAGTCATCGGCCTCGACGTAATCGTTGTTGTACTTCCAGTCTTTCGCCCCGGTGTTGTAGGGCGGGTCGATGTAAATCGCATCGACCTTGCCGCGATGCGTCCACGTCAAGGCTTTCAGGACGTGGTAATTCTCGCCATTGATGACGGTGTGGCTGGGCTTTGCGCCGCCACGTTTCACGCAGCCGGTAGAAACAAAACCTGGATAAATCGTGTCTCGAAATTCAGCAACGACAATCAGGTCATCGCATGTTATAATTCTTGGTTGCGAAGAAATATCGCCGCGGCTTGTGAGGCGTCAAGCGGCAAGAGCGTTGCCGTGCCACTGGCCTTGTCCAGCTTCTGCACCCGCCACAGACTCAGGTCGCGCCTTTCGTTGCTGCCGCGCGGCGGCAGCACCCGCACCTTGTCTCCCTTGCGCAGCGCTCGATTGGGCAACTCCACCACTTCGGGCCTGTGCCGCTCGAAATTCAAACCAAACGGCAAACGCACAGCCAGAGCGTCGAACTCCCGTTGCAAGTCTGCTGCCAATTGCGGATCACGCGCCCGCGTCTGCTCAATCAAGTTTTTCAGTGTGGACATCCGTCCCTCCCCGAAACGCATGTTTCAATGAATCGCCACTTCCAGAAATAGCTCATTTGGCTTTCTTTCCTGCCAGTTGCCGCGCTCCTAGCTTCTTCGCATTCAAGGCGCTCACCACGGGCTTGCCGGTGCTTTTCTCCAGTTGCAGCCGCGCCGCCTTGGCGGTTTTCGCGCCTTCGGTCGCGACCTGTGCGCTCTCGTCGAAGCCCTGCGGGTTGCGCACCAGCGAAATGTCGGTGGCGGCGACTTCGGCCAGCATGTTCAGCACCAGTTCGGTGTTGGTCATGTTGTCGCGCAGGTTTTCTTTCTTCAGGCCCTTGTGCTGCCGGTATTCGCGCGTGCTCATGCCGGCCCAGGTCTTGCTCATCAGGTCGGTGAGCGCAGCGTACTCCTGCCCGCGCTGCACGCCGGCCTTGTCCCATTCGTCGGTCAGCGCCTTGCGCACCTCGATGGACTTGATGCGCTGGTTGATCCAGCTCTCGCTGTAGCCCAGGCGGCGGTAGTTCTGGATGGCACGGTCGATGGACAGCTCCGGGTCCACCGTTTCGTCCAGCCGCTCGCTGCCCACCTGCGCCAGCCACAGCTTGAAAGGTTCGGCGCGCTTGCTGGGGATGGACTGGACCAGACGCAGGATTTGCTCGGTGTCGGCCACGTCGGTCTTGTAACGCTTGCCGTCGGCGGCTCTCAACTTGAGTTGGTTAGTGGCACTAACCAACTGGCTGCCTTCGGCGATCAGCTTGCTTTTCAGCCACTTCCAGTAGTTCCTGACCTTCTTGTAGTCCGGCTGGTCAGTGAGGATGGCAACGATATCCAGGATGGAAAACCACCACTTTTCGTTCTCCGCATCCCATTCGGCGCGCACCTGCTGGGACTCGAAGAGCTTGATCTTGCCGGGTTGGTCGCTCACAGGGCTTTCTCCAATACCAGATCGGCCTCCAGCGCCCGTCCATCAAGCGCCAGCAGCTATCAAATCCATATCAATCGAACTTCCAGTCGCCCGCCACCGCATCGCCCACGCGCAGCCGGTGGCCCGCGCCGCGCACGATGACGCAGTTCATGCCGAAGGCGATGGCGCCGTCCACCACCGGGTTGGCGCGGTAGGTGCCGAGCATGTCCATTACCTCGGGGCTGGTGGTGCCGGTGGCCGGGTCCACGTTGGGGATGGGGCAGCGCGGGCAGGGCTTGACGGGGCGCAGCACCACCTCGCCGTCGCGGCTGGCGATGCGCAGTTCGGCCAGGCGGTCTTCGTCCTGCGCCTCAAGGCCGTCCAGCACCAGGTTGGGCCGGAAGCGCTCCATGCCCACGGGCGCGTGGCCGGCGGCTTGCAGCTTCTCGTTCAGCTCGCGCAGCGAGGCGGTGCTGGCCACCAGCAGCGGAAAGCCGTCGGCGAACTCGACGGGCGCCTCCAGCTCGCCCGTCCAGGTGCGCGAGGCCAGGCGCCGCACCTCGGGGTCGAAGCGCACCAGCCGCAGCCCCGGCTGGCCCAGGAAGTCGCTGAACCATTGGCCGGCCACGTCGCCCATGTCCCAGCAGTCCACGGTGTCGCGCCACACGGTGGCGCGGGCGGGCTTCTCGACCTCGTTCAGCCCCATGTGCAGCGCCAGCATGCCGGGCGCGCGCAGCACCACCTCCAGCGCCTTGATGCGCGGCTGCACCAGCACCATGCGCGGCAGCTCGCGCTGGCTGACGAAGCGGCCCTCGGCGTCCACCACCATCCAGGCGCGGTCGAGGTCCAGGCCGGTTTCGACCAACCGGCCTTCGGTCAGCTCGACGCCGGCGCAGGACTTGACGGGGTGGACGAACAGGCGCGCGATGGTCGCGTGGATATCGGATTCAGGCGTGGACATGAAGGGGGCGGATCGCGGCAAAGCCTCGTATTGTCGGCTTTTACAATGCCTCGCATGGGCGCTTCCCCCGACATCTGCATCCGCGGCGCCGGCATCGTCGGCCGCACGCTGGCCCTGCTGCTGGCGCGCGAGCGCCTGCGCGTGGCGCTGGTAGCCGCGCCGTCGCCGGACCCCGCCGCTTCCGACGTGCGCGCCTACGCCCTCAGCCCCGCCGCGCGCCAGGTGCTGGAAGGCGTGCGCTGCTGGCCCGGCGAGCCGGCCGCCACTCCGGTGCTGGCGATGCAGGTGCATGGCGACGGCGACGGCGCGGTGCGCTTCGACGCCGCCGCGCAGGGCGTGCCGGCGCTGAACTGGATCGTGGACGTGCCGGCGCTGGAGCGCCAGTTGGCCGACGCGGTGGGCTTCCAGGCCGGCATCGAGGTGCTGCCGCATCCCGTGCCCGCGCCGCTCACCGTGGTGTGCGAGGGCCGCGTGAGCAGAACGCGCGCCGAGCTGGGCGTGGAGTTCGACGTCACCCGCTACCCGCAGCAGGCCATCGCCACCCGGCTGGCCTGCGAATACCCGCACGACCAGACCGCGCGCCAGTGGTTCACGCCCGAGGGCGACGTGCTGGCCTTCCTGCCGCTGGGCGGCCCGGCGGGCCGCCAGGCGGCCGTGGTGTGGTCGGCCGGCCAGGACCGCGCGCCCGAGCTGATGGCGCTGGATGACGGCGCCTTCGCCGAGCGCCTGTTCGAGCTGAGCGGCGGCGTGCTGGGCGCGCTGCACCTGATCGCCCCGCGCGCCTGCTGGCCGCTGGTGCGCGCCGGCGCGCGGCGCTGGGTGGGCCGCATGCCCGGCCGGCCGCAGGCCAGCTTCGCGCTGGCCGGCGACGCCGCGCACGCCATGCACCCGCTGGCCGGCCAGGGCCTGAACCTGGGCCTGGGCGACGCCGCCGGGCTGGCGCGCGTGCTGGCCGCGCGCGAGCCCTGGCGCTCGCCCGCCGACCCGAAGCTGCTGCGCCGCTACGAGCGCGCGCGCCAGGGCGACTGGCTGCGCATGCGCCTGGCCACCGACGGCCTGCAGCAGCTCTTCGGCCGCCCTGGGCCCGCCGCCGCCGCGCTGCGCAACTGGGGCATGGCCGCGTTCGACGCCAGCGGCCCGCTGAAATCCCGCATCGCCCGGCTGGCGATGGGAACCGCCTGAGCCTCTTCAGGCTCCACCCTGATCCATCACCCTACCCCGGCACCCTTCATGAAACTCCGCCCCGCCCACCTCCTGCACGCCGCGCTGGCCGCCGCGCTGGCGCTGCCCCTGCTCGCCGGCGCGCAGGAAGCCGCCATCCGCAAGAACCTGCTCGCGCAAGTGCCCGGCCTGACCCAGATCGACGAGATCAGCAAGACGCCCATGCCCGGCCTGTACGAGGTGCGCGTGGGCACCGACATCTTCTACACCGACGCCGAGGGCAACTTCTTCATCCACGGCAGCCTGATGGACCTGCGCGCCAAGAAGAACCTGACCGAGGAGCGCGTCAACAAGCTCTCCGCCGTCGACTTCGGCAGCCTGGAGCTGAAGAACGCCTTCACCGTGGTGCGCGGCAACGGCAAGCGCAGGCTGGCGGTGTTCGAGGATCCCAACTGCGGCTACTGCAAGCGCTTCGAGAAAGACCTGCAGAAGGTGGACAACGTCACCGTGCACTTCTTCCTGATCCCGATCCTGGGCGACGACTCGGCCACCAAGTCGCGCCAGATTCTGGTGCAGCGCCGACAAGGCCAAGACCTGGACCGACTGGATGGTGCGCGACATCGCCCCCAAGGGCAACGCCATCTGCAACACCGAGGCGCTGAACGCCAACCTGGAGTTCGCCAAGAAGCACCGCATCACCGGCACGCCGACGCTGATCTTCGCCGACGGCACGCGCATCCCGGGCGCGATCAACGCGCAGCAGATCGAGCAGCAGTTGAAATGAACCCGCCCCCGCTGCCCCACTCGCCGCGCGATGTTGCGGCATCCCCCCTCCAGCGGGCGCGCCCACTGGCCGGGGGAACCCCGGCCACGGGTGCGCTGGCATGGAAAACCGAAACGACGGGCTTTCCACATACTCCTACACCCCATCGGCCACCAGCGCTTTCCAGCCGGGCGCTGGCACACCATTACTCCCACTGAGTATGCCAAATCACCCGCGCACCGCGCACTGACATGACGCGGGCCGCCGCCTCCCCCCCGCCCCCCGCCCCCGTGCACTACACGGTGCGCGTGGCCGACGCCGCCGCGCACCGCTTCGAGGTCGAACTCGCCATCGCCCGCCCCGCCGCAACGCAGCGCGTGTCGCTGCCGGCCTGGATCCCCGGCAGCTACCTGATCCGCGAGTTCGCGCGCCACCTCAGCGGCCTGCGCGCCAGCCAGGGCCGCGCGCCGCGCGCCGTGGAACAGATCGACAAAGCCACCTGGGACATCGCCTGCGACCCGCGCCGCCCGCTGGTGCTGCGCTACGCCGTGCACGCCTTCGACGACTCGGTGCGCACCGCGTGGCTGGATGCGCAGCGCGGCTTCTTCAACGGCACCAGCCTGCTGCTGCGCGTGCACGGCCAGGAAGACGGCGCGCACGCGCTCACCGTGCCGCCCCCCGCCGCGCAGCGCCACCACCAACGCGATTGGCAGCTGGCCACCGCCATGACGCCCGCGCGGGTGGACCGGCGCGGCTTCGGCCGCTACCAGGCGGCCGACTACGACGAACTGGTGGACCACCCCGTGGAAATGGGCGCGTTCTGGTCCGGCCGGTTCACCGCCGCCGGCGTGCCGCACCGCTTCGTCGTCGCCGGCGCGCCGGCCTCGTTCGACGGCGAGCGCCTGCTGCGCGACGCGCAGAAGATCTGCGAGACCGCCATCCGCTTCTGGCACGGCGCCAAGCCGCCGCCGATGCCGCACTACGTCTTCATGCTGAACGCCGTGCACGACGGCTACGGCGGCCTGGAGCACCGCGCCAGCACCGCCCTCATCTGCAACCGCGCCGACCTGCCGCGCCACGGCGCGCCCGCCGGCGCCGCCGCCGTGGGCGACGGCTACGTCACCCTGCTGGGCCTCGTCAGCCACGAGTACTTCCACACCTGGAACGTCAAGCGCCTGCGCCCGGCCGAGTTCGCGCGCGTCGACTACGCGCGCGAGAACTACACCCGCCTGCTGTGGTTCTTCGAAGGCTTCACCAGCTACTACGACGACCTGCTGCTGCGCCGCGCCGGCCTGATCGACGACGCCGCCTACCTCAAGCTGCTCACCAAGACCGCCAACCAGGTGCTGCAGGCGCCCGGGCGCCACGCGCAGTCGGTGGCGCAGGCCAGCTTCGACGCCTGGGTGCGCTACTACCGCCCCGACGAGAACACGCCCAACAGCACCATCAGCTACTACACCAAGGGCGCGCTGGTGGCGCTGTGCTTCGACCTCACCCTGCGCCAGGAAGGCCGCGCCACGCTCGACGACGCCATGCGCGCGCTGTGGCGGCGCTGCGCCGGCGGCCCGATGCGCGAGGACGACTTCGCCGCCGTGCTGGCCGAGCTGGGCGGCCGCGGCTTCGAGCGCGAGATCGCCGCCTGGGTGCACGGCACCGGCGAGCTGCCGCTGAAGGACCTGCTGCACGCGCACGGCGTCGAAGTGCGCGAAGAGCCCTCGCAATGGGCGCAGGCGCTCGGCCTGCGCGTGGCCGAAGGCGCCGGCGGCATCACGCTGAAGGTGGTGCTGGCCGGCGGCCCCGCCGCCCGGGCCGGCATGGCCGCCGGCGACGAATGGCTGGGCGTGGAACTGCCGCCGCGCAAAGGCGCCGCGCCCGAAGGCTGGCGCCTGGCGCGCCTGGACGAGCTGCCCCTGTACGCCGGCGCGGCGCGCCAGGTCACCGCCCTCGTCGCGCGCGACCAGCGCCTGCTGCGGCTGCCGCTGGCGCTGCCGCGCGCAGCCACCACCTGGCGCCTGCGCCCGCGCGAGGGCGCAGGCGAGCGCGCGTGGCCGGGCCGCTGACCTCACGCGGCTTCTCGGCGCGCGGCCCGCTGCTGGCGTCGCTGCTGCTCGCCCTGCTGCTGCACGCGCTGGCCCTGGCGCTGCTGCAACGCATGCTGCAAGCGCCCAGCCTGCTGCAAGCGATGGCGCCGCCCTTCTACACCCGCGCCATCGCGCCCGAAACGCCCGCCCCCGTGGCGGCACCGCCGCCCGCCGAGCCCTCGGTATCCAAGCCTAATCGGCCCTCAGCGCTTATCCGGCGGGCGCGAGCAGCTCCTAAAAAGAGAGTGAAAGAAGCGCCCGCTGCTGAAGCGGTTGCCGCGCCGGATGCCCCCGCCAGTGCGGCGCTCGCGGAAGCGCCGCCCGACACGCCAGCCGCGCCGGAACCCGAAGCCTTGGCCCAGGCCAAGCCAGCGCCAGAACCCGCCCCGCCCGCGCCCGAGCCCGCATCCGAGCCGCAACCCGCCGCCAGCGCCCCCGAGCCCGCCTTCCTGGCCACCTGGCCGAGCGACACGCGCCTGACCTACAAGCTGGGCGGCAACTACCGGGGCGAATTGCACGGCAGCGCCCGTGTGCTGTGGCAGCGCGCCGGCACGCGCTACCAGGCGGTGGTGGAGATGAGCGCCGGGCTGCTGGCCTCGCTGGCCTTCAGCAGCCAGGGCGAGATCACCGCCGCCGGCCTGCACCCCGAGGTGTACGAGGAGACCGTGCGCCAGCGCCGGCGCGGCGTGCGGCTGGACGCGGGCGAACTGCGGCTGAACAACGGCGAGCGCGTGGCGCGCCCGCCCGACGTGCAGGACACGGCCAGCCAGTTCGTCGCACTGGGCCACCGCTTCGCCACCGGGCAGATACAGCCGGCGCCCGGCGTGCAGATCCGCTTCGCGCTGGCGCGGCCGGGCGGCGTGGACGAGTGGACCTACGACGTGGTGGGCGAGGAAACCCTGCACCTGCCGCGCCTGGGCCCCGTCGCCGCCTGGCACCTGAAGCCGCGCCGACTGGACAAGCCGCGCGGCCCGCTGACGGCCGAGATGTGGTTCGCCCCCGCGCTGCAATACCTGCCGGTGCGCATCCGCATCACGCAGAGCGAGGACACCTACCTGGACCTGCTGGTGGAGACCATCGAGCAGCGCTGAGCAGCTTCACCGCCGAAACGAATGGCCGCGGAGCAGGCCATGCCCGTGCACCCGTGGCCGGGGTTTCCCCGGCCAGTGGGTGCGCCCCCTTCCAGGGGGGAGGCGCAACATCGCGAAGCGAGTGAAGTCTGGGGGTAGCTTATTTCGGTCTGAGATCCATCACCCGCCGCGCCTTGCCCACGCTGCGCTCGATGCCGCCCTCGCCCTTCAGCTCGATCTCCACGCTGCTGCCGACGTGGACCTTGATCTCGTGCTGCAACTGCCTGGCCGCCGCGCGCGCGGCGCTGCCCTGCGGATCGACGCCGGGCGCGGTCTCCACCTGCACCTTGAGGTTGTCCAGCGGGCCTTCGCGCGTGAGCACGCACAGGTAGTGCGGCGACAGCTCGGCGCTCTTCAAGATCAGCTCCTCGATCTGCGTGGGGAACACGTTCACGCCGCGGATGATCATCATGTCGTCGCTGCGGCCGGTGATCTTCTCGATGCGGCGCATGGTGCGCGCGGTGCCGGGCAGCAGGCGCGTCAAGTCGCGCGTGCGGTAGCGGATGATGGGCAGCGCCTCCTTGGTCAGGCTGGTGAAGACCAGCTCGCCCTGCGCGCCGTCGGGCAGCACGGCGCCGGTGTCGGGGTCGATGATCTCGGGGTAGAAGTGGTCTTCCCAGATGGTGGGGCCGTCCTTGGTCTCGACGCACTCGCTGGCCACGCCCGGGCCCATCACCTCCGACAGGCCGTAGATGTCCACCGCGTCGATGTCCATGCGCGCCTCGATGGCCTGGCGCATCTCGTTGGTCCAGGGCTCGGCGCCGAAGATGCCGATGCGCAGGCTGAGCGAGCGCGGGTCGATCTTCTGGCGCTCCAGCTCGTCGCACACCGCCAGCATGTAGCTGGGCGTGACCATGATGATGTCGGGCCGGAAGTCCTGGAAGAGCTGAATCTGCTTCTCGGTCTGCCCGCCGCCGAAGGGCACCACCGTCAGACCCAGCTTCTCGGCGCCGTAGTGCGCGCCCAGGCCGCCGGTGAACAGGCCGTAGCCGTAGCTGATGTGCACCATGTCGCCCCGGCGCGCGCCGGCCGCGCGGATGGAGCGCGCCACCACGCCGGCCCAGGTGTCGATGTCGTTCAGCGTGTAACCCACCACGGTCGGCTTGCCGGTGGTGCCGCTGCTGGCGTGCACGCGCGCCACCTGCGCGCGCGGCACGGCGAACATGCCGAAGGGGTAGTTGTCGCGCAGGTCGCTCTTGGTGGTGAAGGGGAACTTCGCCAGGTCGGCGAGTGACTTGCAGTCGCCCGGGTGCACGCCGGCGGCGTCGAACTTGGCCTTGTAGACGGGCGAGTTCGCGTAGGCATGGGCCAGCGTCTTTTGCAGCCGCTGCAATTGCAGGGCGCGCAGCTCGTCGATGCTGGCCTTCTCGATGGGGTCCAGCGGCAGGTCGGTGGTGCTCATATGTGTCTCCTCGTGGTCTATTCGTGGTCTATTCGGCCGGGATCACCGTGCCGCTGATCTGCGTGCTCTTGCCGCGGAACAGCGCCACCGTCTGGCCCTTCTGGTTGCTGACGCGGATGTCATAGACGCCGTGGCGGCCCGACAGCGACTGCTCCACGCCTTCGGCGGTGAGCACGTCGCCCTCGTGCGCGGGACGCAGGAACTCGATCGAGCAGCCGCTGGCCACGGTGGCGTGGTTGCGGCTGTTGCAGGCGAAGGCGAAGGTGGAGTCGGACAGGGTGAAGATGAAGCCGCCGTGGCAGATCCTGTGGCCGTTCAGGTGCAGCGGGCGCACCGCCATGCGCATGGTGGCGCGGCCGGGCTCGCAGCGCACCAGCTCCAGGCCCAGCGTGTCCCTGGAGGCGGCGTCGGCCGCGTACATCGACTCGCCGACGCGGCGCGCGAGGTCGCGCGCCTCGGCATCGCTCAGGGGTGCGTTCATTTCATTCCCCCTTGAACTGCGGCGCGCGCTTCTGCAGGAAGGCGGTCACGCCCTCGATGTAGTCGTGCGTGAAGCCCAGGCGCGACTGCACGTCGCGCTCCAGGTCGAGCTGCTCGTCCAGGCTGTGCGTGTGCGCGCCGCGCAGCAGGTGGCGCGTGGCGACCAGCGCCTTGGTCGGCATGGCGGCCAGGCGCGCGGCCATGGCCTGGGCGGCGGCCAGGGCGTCGTCCTGCACGTCCCAGATCATGCCCATGGCCTTGGCGTCGGCGGCCGAGAGCTTGTCGCCCGTCAGGCACAGCGCCATCGCGCGCGCCAGGCCCACGCGCTGCGGCAGCAGCCAGGTGCCGCCGGAATCGGGCACCAGCCCGATCTTGCTGAAGGCCTGGATGAAGCTGGCGCCCGGCGCCGCGATGGCGATGTCGCACGCCATCACCACCGACGCGCCGGCGCCCGCCGCCACGCCGTTGACGGCGCAAATGGTGGGCACGCGCACCGCGGTCAGGCGGCGCGTGGTGGGGTTGAAGGCCTGCTCGATCACCGGCCCCGGGTCGGCGCGGTGCATGATGTCCGGCCCCTCGCGGAAGTCGAACTCCGACAAATCCGCCCCGGCGCAGAACCCGCGGCCGGCGCCGGTGAGCACCAGCGCGCGGACGGACTTGTCGGCCTCCACCCGGTCCAGCGCGGCCCACAGCGCGTGGTGCATCCGGCGGGTGAAGCTGTTGAGCGCCTGCGGGCGGTTGAGGGTGAGGGTGGCGACGGGGCCGTCCTGCGCATACAGGACGGCCGGCTCTTCGGCAGCGGTCATCGGGCTTGTCTCCTTGGCCGCCAATTTACCATTGACCGACCCATCGGTCGGCTAACTTCGTCCGCCGGCGCTGCTCGGCACACGCTGGGTATAGTGCGGCACGGCACTCATCACGACCAGAAGGAGATCACGTGGCCTACGAATTCATCACCACGCGCACCGAGGCCGGCCAGGTCGGCATCGTCACCCTGAACCGGCCCAAGCAGCTGAACGCGCTGAACGGCGAGCTGATGCGCGAGCTGGGCCAGGCGCTGAAGGACTTCGACGCCGACCCGGCCATCGGCTGCATGGTCATCACCGGCAGCGAGAAGGCCTTCGCCGCCGGCGCCGACATCGGCGCCATGGCCACCTACAGCTTCGCCGACGTCTACCGCGACGACTACATCACGCGCGACTGGGAAACCATCCGCAGCATCCGCAAGCCGGTGATCGCCGCCGTCAGCGGCTTCGCCCTGGGCGGCGGCTGCGAGCTGGCGATGATGTGCGACTTCATCATCGCCGCCGACAACGCCAGGTTCGGCCAGCCCGAGATCAAGCTGGGCGTGATCCCCGGCGCCGGCGGCACGCAGCGCCTGCCGCGCGCGGTGGGCAAGTCGAAGGCGATGGACATGGTGCTCACCGCCCGCATGATGAACGCCGAGGAAGCCGAACGCGCCGGCCTGGCGAGCCGCGTGGTGCCGCTGGACAAGCTGATGGAGGAAACCCTGGCCGCCGCCATCACCATCTGCGGCTTCGGCCAGTTGGCCGTGATGGCCGCCAAGGAATGCGTCAACCGCGCCTTCGAGGGCACGCTGGCCGACGGCGTGATGTTCGAGCGCCGCCTGTTCCACGGCCTGTTCGCCACCAGCGACCAGAAGGAAGGCATGGCCGCCTTCGTCAACAAGCGCCCGCCGGCCTTCAAGCACCAGTGAGGCGGTGCGGGCCCGCCTGCCAAGCGCGCGGCCGTCACCAAACGCCTTATAATGCGCGTTTGCTGGTGGTATAGCTCAGTTGGTTAGAGCGTGGGATTCATAACCCCAAGGTCGGTGGTTCGATTCCACCTATCACCACCAAACCTTCTTCCGGCCGCCTCAGCGCTGGGTTTGCGGAAAGCCCATCAGGTCGGTCAGGCTCATGCTCTCCGTTTCCAGCCGGCCACCGCGTCCGGGCCGGACCTCGTTGGTCAGCACGGGCACCTCGTCGATGCGGCCGCCGCCGAAAGCGGTATCGTCCTGAGCGCCCCCCAGATCGGCGCCCTCCAGCCGCTGGCGGAACTCCTCCGGGGGCGGCAGTTGGCGCACCGATTTCTTCAGCCTCAGCAGGCGGATGCCGGCAGTGGCCAGCACGCGGTGCTTGACCGCTGCCTGGCGGCGCGCGGCCTCGGCCTCGTCGGCGCGGAAGGCATCCACCTGAAAGGCGAACCGCGGCTTGCCGTCGGCATTGCAGACGACGAAATCGACCAGTTGGTCCGCCAGGCGCTCCTGCGCGCGCTGCCGGCTTTCGGCAAAGCGCACCGACACCAGGCGCGACAGCGGCTGCGCGAACAGCACCACCTGCCCCGGGAAGGCCTCCTGCAGGTAGTGGTGCAGCTTGATCTGCGCCCGCGAAATCACCTCCTCGGCGGCATAGCGGTCGTTGCGCGACGTCCCCGACGCCGCCGCCTGGCGCCGCCGCGCCCACCACCAGCCCGCCAGCCCCGCCAGCGCAAGCAACAACCCGATGACGACCGGCCACTCCATGTCGAAATCCCCCTGAGCGTGCGCCCACTTAGCGCGCAATCCAAAAGCTCCGATCATGCCCGGATCGGCACGATCACGCAACACATGCTTACAAGCAGCCGGGCACGCCATTGCCGCGTCGGGGCTGGGGAAGGCTCGGGGGTGTCCACCGCGCTCGATGTGGTGCAATTCTTGCAAGCATGAAGCGGGGCGTGCCGGGCACCGGGCGCCGCACAACGACGACAACGATTCCTCCAACCACCATGACGACCCCACCGCGCCTGCAACTGGCGGGCATCACCAAGCGCTACCCCGGCGTGGTGGCCAACGACGGCGTGGCGCTGACGGTGCAGCCGGGCGAGATCCACGCCGTGCTGGGCGAGAACGGTGCCGGCAAGAGCACGCTGATGAAGATCATCTACGGCGCCGTCAAGCCCGACGCCGGCGAGCTGCGCTTCGACGGCCAGCCCGTGCACGTGCGCAGCCCGCAGGAGGCGCGCCAGCTCGGCATCGCCATGGTGTTCCAGCACTTCAGCCTGTTCGAGACGCTCAGCGTGGCCGAGAACGTGTGGCTGGGGCTGGCGCGCGCGCTGCCGCTGGCCGAGGTCGCGCGCCGCATCACCGAGACCGCCGCCGCCTACGGCCTGGACATCGACCCCGCGCGGCCGGTGCACACGCTGGGCGTGGGCGAGATGCAGCGGGTGGAGATCATCCGCGCGCTGCTGGCCAACCCGCGCCTGCTGATCCTGGACGAGCCGACCTCGGTGCTGACGCCGCAGGCGGTGGACAAGCTGTTCGTCACCCTGCGCCAGCTCGCCGCCGAGGGGTGCAGCATCCTCTACATCAGCCACAAGCTGCACGAGATCCGCGCGCTGTGCAGCGCCTGCACGGTGATGCGCGGCGGCAAGGTCACGGGCGTGTGCGACCCGCGCGCCGAAAGCAACGCCTCGCTCTCGCGCCTGATGATCGGCGCCGAGCCGCCGGCGCTGGAGCACCACGAGCGCGCGCCCGGCGCGCCGGTGCTGCAAGTCAGCCAGCTCGCCCTGAAGCGCGAGTCGCCCTTCGGCGTGGACCTGCACGACGTGGCGCTTGAGGTGCGCGCGGGCGAGGTGGTGGGCATCGCGGGGGTTTCGGGCAACGGCCAGCGCGAACTGCTTTTTGCGCTCTCGGGCGAGGACCGGCGCGCGCCGGCAGCTTCGATATCGATAGCGGGCCAGCCCGCCGGCCACCTGCCCCCGCAGCGCCGCCGCGCGCTCGGCCTGCACTTCGTGCCGGAGGAGCGGCTGGGCCGCGGCGCCGTGCCCGAGATGAGCCTGGCGCACAACCTGCTGCTGACGCGGCGCGAGGCCGTCGGGCGCCTGGGCTGGCTGCGCACCGGCGCGCTGAAGGCGCAGGCGGCGGACATCATCGGGCGCTTCCGCGTCAAGGCGGCGGGGCCGGGTGCGCCGGCGCGCTCGCTCTCGGGCGGCAACCTGCAGAAGTACATCATGGGACGCGAGATCGACGCCCGGCCGAAACTGCTGATCGTCTCGCAGCCGACCTGGGGCGTGGACGTGGGCGCGGCGGCGCAGATCCGCGCCGAGATCCTGGCGCTGCGCGACGCCGGCTGCGCCGTGCTGGTGGTGAGCGAGGAGCTGGACGAGCTGTTCGAGATCTGCGATGCCCTGCACGTCATCGCCAAGGGCCAGCTCTCGCCCGCGGTGGCGCGGCAGGGCGCCACCGTGGAGCAGATCGGCGAGTGGATGAGCGGCCTCTGGCACGGCGACGTGCAGCGGCACCTGAACCGGATGGAACCGCACGACAGGGAGGCCGCCCATGCTGCGCCTTGAGCCGCGCCCGGCGCCTTCGCGCGTGTGGGCCTGGGCCTCGCCGCTGCTGGCGCTGGCCATCACGGTGCTGATCGGCGTGCTGCTGTTCGCCGCGCTGGGCAAAGACCCGGTGCGCGGCCTGCAGGTGTTCTTCTGGGAGCCCGTCAAGTCGCCCTACGCGCTGGGCGAGCTGGCCGTCAAGGCCACGCCGCTGCTGCTGATCGCGCTGGGGCTGGCGGTGTGCTTCCGCTCCAACGTGTGGAACATCGGCGCCGAGGGGCAGTTCGTCATCGGCGCCATCGCCGCCGGCGGCGTGGCGCTGCTGGCGGGCAAGGACACCGGCCGCTGGATCGTGCTCGCCGTGCTGCTGGCCGGCGTGCTGGGCGGCATGCTGTGGGCCGGCATCGTGGCGCTGCTGCGCGACCGCTTCAACGCCGGCGAGATCCTGGTCAGCCTGATGCTGGTGTACGTGGCGGTGCAGGTGCTGGGCTACCTGGTCTACGGGCCGTGGAAAGACCCGGCGGGCTACAACTTTCCGCAGACGCGCACCTTCGATGCGGCCACGCAGATCCCGCGGCTGATGGCCGGCTCGCGCGCCAGCGTGGGCCTGCTGATCGCGCTGGCGGGCAGCGCGCTGCTGTGGGTGTACCTGTTCCGCACGCGCGGCGGCTTCGCCCAGCAGGTGGGCGGGCTGGCGCCGGCGGCGGCGCGCTACGCGGGCTTCTCGTCGCGCGCCGCGCTGTGGACGGCGCTGCTCGTCTCCGGCGGCACGGCGGGCCTGGCCGGCGCGCTGGAGGTGGCCGGGCCGATCGGCCAGCTCACGCCCTTCGTGCCGGCGGGCTACGGCTTCGCGGCCATCATCGTCGCCTTCGTCGGGCGGCTGCACCCGCTGGGCATGGTGCTGTCGGCCATTCTGATGAGCATGTTCTACATCGGCGGCGAGCTGGCGCAGTCGCGGCTGGGGCTGCCGAAGTCGCTGACCGGGGTGTTCCAGGGGCTGCTGCTGTTCGCGCTGCTGGCTTGCGATACGTTGGTGAACTATCGGGTGCGTGTGGGGAGGGCCAGCTGAAATGACCCACCCCCAGTCTCCACGCGCTGCGCGCTGTTGCGCCTCCCCCCTCAAGGGGGCACCGCCAGCGGTCGGTACAAGCCCGTCCGCGGCGGTTGCTGGCTCGGCCTGCTCCGCGGCCATTCGTCTCTTTACGTCTGATGCGCCGCTGCTGCCGCACAGCACTCCGGGTAACTGACATGGACGCGTATGCCCTGCTCCTGGCCGCGACGCTGAACGCCGGCACCGTCCTGGCCATCGCCGCCCTGGGCCTGCTGATCAACGAGAAGGCCGGCATCGTCAACCTCGGCGCCGAGGGCCTGATGCTGTGCGCCGCCATCGCCGGCTTCGCCGCCGTGGTGCACACCGGCAGCGACTGGGTGGGCTTCGCCGCCGGCATGGCGGCAGGCGCGCTGCTGTCGGCGGTGTTCGGCTGGCTGGTGATCTGGCTGGGCACCAACCAGTACGCGACCGGGCTGGCGTTGTCGCTTTTCGGCGTCGGCTTCTCGGCCTTCGCCGGCATCGGCTACGTGCAGGCCCGGCTGCCGGAGCGCCCGCGCTTCGACTGGCTGGGGCTGGGCGACGTGCCCTTCATCGGCCCGGCGCTGCTGCGCCAGCACCCGCTGGTGTACGCCGGCATGCTGCTGACGCTGGGGCTGGCATGGTTCCTGTACCGCACGCGCGCCGGGCTGGTGCTGCGGGCGGTGGGCGAGTCGCCGCAGTCGGCGCACGCGCTGGGCTACCCGGTGCGGCGCATCCGGCTGCTGGCGGTGGTGGTGGGCGGCGCGCTGTGCGGGCTGGCGGGCGCCTACCTGTCGGTCATCTACACGCCGCTGTGGGTCGAGGGCATGGTGGCCGGCAAGGGCTGGATCGCCCTGGCGCTGACCACCTTCGCCACCTGGCGGCCGGCGCGCGTGCTGCTGGGGGCCTACCTGTTCGGCGGCGTGACCATGCTGCAGTTCCACTTGCAGGGCCAGGGCGTGCAATTGCCCAGCCAGTTCCTCAGCATGCTGCCGTACCTGGCCACCGTCGTGGTGCTGGCGCTGATCTCGCGCAACCCGACGTGGATACGGGTCAACATGCCGGCGTCCCTGGGCAAACCCTTCCATCCGGGCTCCTGACCGGCCGCTATGGTTAAGTGAGCTGCCGGCGCTTGCCCCGCCTGCGCTGAAGCCGTTTTTTTCTTGAAATTCCGGCGCGGATTCCGTCCAGCCGGCGGGCGCGATAATGGCTCTTTTCCCTACTCAAGGAGCCACCGCATGACCGACCACCCCAAGCGTTCGATGTTGAAACTGGCCGCGCTGGCCGCGGCCGCCAGCGCGCTGGTGGCCTGCGGCAAGAAGGACGAGCCTGCGCCCGTGGCCGCCGCGCCCGAAGCCGCGGCGCCCGCGCCGGCCAAGCCCGATCCGCTGAAGGTGGCCTTCTTCTACGTCGGCCCGGTGGGCGACGGCGGCTGGAGCTTCGCGCACGACAACGCGCGCAAGGCGGTCGAGAAGGAGTTCGGCGATCGCGTGGTCACCAGCTTCGTCGAGAGCGTGCCCGAGGGCGCCGACGCCGAGCGCGTGGCGCGCGACCTGGCGAGCCAGGGCAACAAGCTGATCTTCGGCACCAGCTTCGGCTTCATGGAGCCGATGCTGAAGGCCGCCGCCGACCTGAAGGACGTGAAGTTCGAGCACGCCACCGGCTACAAGACCAGCGAGAACCTGCGCACCTACGACAGCCGCACCTACGAAGGCGCCTACATGGCTGGCGTGATCGCCGGCGCCATGACCAAGACCGGCACGCTGGGCGTGGTCGGCTCGGTGCCGATCCCAGAAGTGGTGCGCAACATCAACAGCTTCACGCTGGGCGCGCAGTTCTTCAACCCCAAGGTCAAGACCAAGGTGGTCTGGGTCAACGACTGGCACAACCCGCCCAAGGAGACCGAGGCCGCCACCGCGCTGATCAACGGCGGCGCCGACGTGCTGTTCCAGAACACCGATTCGCCCGCCGTGCTGAAGACGGCCGAATCCATGGGCAAGCGCGCCTTCGGCTGGGACAGCGACATGACCGCCTACGGCCCCAAGGCGCACCTGGGCTCGGCCATCATCGACTGGGCGCCCTACTACATCAAGACCGTGGGCGAGGTGCTGGACGGCAAGTGGACCACCGGCCAGAGCTGGTGGGGCGTGAAGGAAGGCGCGATCGACCTCGTCTCGCTGGCCGCCGACGTGCCGGAAGACGCCAGGAAGAAGCTCGACGAAGTGAAGGCCGGCCTGAAGGCGGGCACCTACCACATCTGGAAAGGTCCGATCAGCGACAACACGGGCAAGGAAGTGCTGCCCGCCGATGCCGTGGCCGACGACAAGTTCCTGGGCGCCATCACCTACTACGTCAAGGGCGTGGAAGGCAAGGTGCCGGGCGGCGAGCAGAAGTAAGCCCACCGCGGCGGCCCGGCGCCGCCGCTGGATTATTCGGGGCGCAAAGGCACGTTTGTTGCATGCGCACCGCGTCGCCTCTTAACCTAGGGAACCCACGATGACCACCGATACGAACAAACGCGCCCTGCTCCGCCTGGCCGCCGCCGGCGCGCTGGCCGCCGCCGCCCTGGCCGGCTGCGGCAAGAAGGACGAGGCCCCCGCCGCCGCGCCCACGCCCGCGCCGGCCCCCGCGCCCGCCGCCGCCGCGCCGGCCGAGCCGCTGAAGGCCGCCTGGATCTACGTCGGCCCCGTCGGCAGCGCCGGCTGGAGCTACGCGCACGACCTGGGCCGCAAGGCCGTGGAGGCCGAATTCGGCGCCAAGGTGCAGACCACCTTCGTCGAGAGCGTGCCCGAGGGCGCCGACACCGAGCGCGTGCTGCGCGACCTGGTCGCCCAGGGCAACAAGCTCATCTTCGGCACCAGCTTCGGCTTCATGGAGCCGATGCTCAAGGTGGCGCAGGACCATCCCGACGTGAAGTTCGAGCACGCCACCGGCTACAAGACCGCGGCCAACATGAACGTGTACGACTCGCGCTTCTACCAGGACACCTATCTGGCCGGCATCGTCGCCGCCAGCATGAGCAAGACCGGCGCGCTGGGCTTCGTCGGCTCCTTCCCCATCCCCGAGGTGCTGCGCAACATCGATGCCTTCACGCTGGGCGCGCAGACCGTCAACCCGAAGATCAAGGTGCGCGTGGTCTGGGTCAACACCTGGTACGACCCGCCCAAGGAGACCGAGGCCGCGCAGGCGCTGATGAACGGCGGCGCCGACGTGCTGCTGCAGAACACCGACTCCACCGCCGTGCTACAGGCCGCCGAGAAGGCCGGCAAGTTCGCCTTCGGCTGGGACAGCGACATGAGCGCCTTCGGCGGCAGCGCGCACCTGGGCTCGGCCATCGCCGACTGGAGCCACTACTACAAGAAGACCATCCAGGCCGCGCTCGACGGCAGCTGGAAGGGCGGCCAGGTCACGCGCTGGGGCGTGCCCGAGGGGCAGAACGACCTGATCAAGCTGTCCGACAAGATTCCCGCCGACATCCAGGCCAAGGTGAGCGAGATCAAGGGCAAGATGAAGGACGGCAGCTTCGACGTCTTCACCGGCCCGGTGGTGGACAACGCCGGCAAGGAGCGCCTGGCCGCCGGCACGCGCGCCGACGACGACTGGATGGGCAAGATCGACTTCTTCGTCAAGGGCGTCGAAGGCCAGATCCCCGCTTCCAAATAAATAGCTGCCAGCGCCCGCCAGTCAAGCGCTGGCGGGCTTTTATTCATATAAACAACCACGATGGGCATGCTGGAGAGAACCCTGTGGCACCCGGTGGCCCTGGCCCATGCCGTGGGCAGCCAGCCGATGGCCGCCAACCTGCTGGGCGAAGAACTGGCGCTGTGGCGCGACGCCCAGGGCGCCGCCCACGCCTGGGACGACCGGTGCCCCCACCGCGGCGCCCGCTTCTCGCTCGGCCGCGTGGCCGGCGGCGAGCTGGAGTGCCCCTACCACGGCTGGCGCTTCGCGCCCGGCGGCCAGTGCACCGCCATCCCCGCCATGCCCGACTTCAAGCCCGGCCCGCGCCACTGCGCGCGCACCTTCGAGGCGCGCGAAGCCTACGGCATGCTGTGGGTGCGCCTGGCGCCGCCCGAGGGCGAGGCACGGCCCATCCACGACTTCCCCCTGTTCGCCGCCGAGGCCGAGCCGCGCCTGCGCAAGACCACCAGCGGCCCCTACTTCGTGCAGGCCAGCGCGCCGCGCATCATCGAGAACTTCCTCGACATGGCGCACTTCGGCTACGTGCACGAGGGCTGGCTGGGCAGCCGCGACCACACCGCCATCCCGCCCTACGAGGTGGCGCCCACGCCGCACGGCGTGCGCGCCACCGGCTGCCTGGCGTGGCAGCCGCGCTCGTCGATCCACGCCGCGAGCGGCGCCGAGGTCGAATACACCTACGAGGTCACCGCGCCCTACATGGCCGTGCTGACCAAGCAGCCCGAGGCCGGCAGCACCGCCATCGAGGGCCTGTGGGAATCCATCGCCATGTTCGTCTGCCCGGTGACGGAGGAAACCAGCGTGGCCTGGACGCGCATGGCCATGAACGACTTCGCCTCGCCCGACGCGCGGCTGATCGACTTCCAGGACACCATCTTCGGGCAGGACCGGCCGGTGCTGGAATCGCAGCGCCCCAAGCGCCTGCCGCTCGACCCGGCCGCCGACCTGCACTCGGCCGCCGACCGCATCTCCACCGCCTACCGCCGCCACCTGCGCGACGCCGGCATCGGCTTCGGCGTGCTGCGCTGACCCCTGCCAACGACCCCAGCTAGTAACGTTACCAATGGGATCGGCCGCAGCTTGTCGAGGCCGCCCGGTCGCGGTTCAATCCGTTGCACGCCACCCGCCGGGTGGCCCCAGACTCAACGGAGAGGACACATGCAGACACCCCAGACCGGATTCTTCGCCTTCGCCGCCGTCGGCTTCACGCCCATCGACGGCGCCCGCAGCCAGGCCCGCGGCCGCTGCGTGCTGCCGCACACCAACCAGTTCCAGCTGGGCAAGATGGACAAGCAGGGCTGCTTCTGCCCCAAGCCCGACGCCAAGTGGACGGTGAAGAACCCCGGCAACGGCACCGCCGACATCGACCTGGGCAACTACACGCTGAAGCTCGACGAGAAGAACTCGCAGATCCAGATCGTCAACAAGAACAACGGCGAGGTCACCAACATCTGGGGCGACCCGCACATCGACTGGAACAAGGACGGCAAGACCGACGCCGACTTCTGGGGCAAGACCACCTTCCAGCTGGAAGATGGCACCAAGATCACCATCGACACCGAGCCCTACGCCAAGAACCCCAGCATGTTCCTGGCCAGCGAAGTCACCGTCACGCGCGGCGACAACGCCATGAAGATCACCGGCCTGAGCCAGAACGAACTGGGCGACCTGAAGATCGAGTACGCCGACCGCGGCGGCCAGGCGCTGGACTGGGCCGTCACCGACGGCTTCGTCGTGAAAGAGAATGCCTGCGGCGAGGGCTGGATCAACCCCGAGACCGGCAAGCTGGCGACGCAGAAGGACTTCGACGTCACCAAGCCGGGCGCGGTCAAGCCCTACGAGTTCACGCAGCAGTTCAGCCAGGCGCTGAGCCTGTACCTGATGTCCGGCCTGTTCGGCGGCTGCCTCGACCGCATGGGCCTGGGCGACACCGGCTGGGCGCCGGGCCGCTGCCACACGCAGCCGCCGCCCTTCACCAAGCCCGCCCCGGTGCGCGGCCACGTCCACCAGCCCGACGCCCACACCGTCGCCATCCACCACCGCGACGGTTCGGTGGACACACGCAGCGGCGGCACGCTGGCCTGGCGCACCAACAACCCCGGCCTGCTGCCCTACAACCAGCTCACGCGCAGCCTGGGCGCCATCGGCGCGGTGGATGGCGTGGCCGTGTTCCCGAACGAGGGCAGCGGCCGCTCCGCGCTGCTGCGCCTGCTGTGCGGCGTGACCCGCCACTGAGCGAAGACGCGGCTTCCAACGGCGCGGCCCTGCGGGGCCGCGCTTTTTTAAGCCGGATGGGCGGCAGCCGGCACGCAACGTGAGTGTTCGGGATCCTCCCGCCACGACCGCAGCACAATAGCCGCATGAACATCCCCGCGATCCCCCCCGAGAAGCTGCCCGCCCTGCTGGCCGCCATGCCCAAGGCCGAGCTGCACATGCACGTCGAAGGCTCGCTGGAGCCCGAGATGATCTTCGCGCTGGCCGCGCGCAACGGCGTCGCCCTGCCCTACCCCGACGTCGAGGCGCTGCGCCGCGCCTACGCCTTCACCGACCTGCAAAGCTTCCTGGACATCTACTACGCCGGCGCCAGCGTGCTGCTGAAGGAGCAGGACTTCTACGACATGGCGCAGGCGTATCTCGCCCGGGCCGCCGCCGACAACGTGGTGCGCGCCGAGATCTTCTTCGACCCGCAGACGCACACCGCGCGCGGCGTGCCGACCGCCACCGTCATCCGCGGCCTGGCGCGCGCCTGCGCCGACGCGCAGGCACGGCACGGCATCAGCGCGGCGCTGATCCTGTGCTTCCTGCGCCACCTGAGCGAGCAGGAAGCCTTCGAGGCGCTGGAAGACGCGCTGCCGCTGCGCGAGCACTTCATCGGCGTCGGCCTCGATTCCAGCGAGGTCGGCCACCCGCCCGAGAAGTTCGCCCGCGTGTTCGCGCGCTGCCGCGAGCTGGGCTTTCACATCGTCGCCCACGCCGGCGAGGAAGGCCCGCCGGCCTACATCTGGCAGGCGCTGGACGTGCTGAAGGCCGAGCGCATCGACCACGGCGTGCAGGCCGTGCACGACGCGGCGCTGATGCGGCGCCTGGCCGCCGAGCGCGTGCCGCTGACCGTCTGCCCGCTGTCCAACCAGAAGCTGTGCGTGTTCCCCGACCTCGCCCAGCACAACCTGAAGGCGCTGCTGGACGCCGGCCTGTGCGCCACCGTCAACTCCGACGACCCGGCTTACTTCGGCGGCTACGTCAATGAGAATTTCCGCGCCGTGTTCGCCGCCACCGGCATGACGGCCGCGCACGCCTGGCAGTTGGCCGCCAACGGGTTCGAGGCCAGCTTCGCCGACGCCGGCGCCCGCCGCGCCTGGCGCGAGCGGCTGGACGAGGTGTTCGAGCGCGCCGCGGATTCTCAAGCAAAATAGGGCTCTCGCGCTTGCCAGACAAGCGCCGCAAGCTATCAATATAAGAGCATACCAAGCATGAGCATCAAGAGCGACCGCTGGATCCGCCGCATGGCCGAGCAGCACGGCATGATCGAGCCCTTCGAGCCCGGCCAGGTGCGCGAGAGCGAAGGCCGCCGCATCGTCAGCTACGGCACCAGCAGCTACGGCTACGACATCCGCTGCGCGCCGGAATTCAAGATCTTCACCAACATCCACAGCACCGTGGTGGACCCGAAGAACTTCGACGAGAAGAGCTTCGTCGATTTCCACGGCGAGGTCTGCATCATCCCGCCCAACAGCTTCGCGCTGGCGCGCACGGTGGAGTACTTCCGCATCCCGCGCAACGTGCTGACCATCTGCCTGGGCAAGAGCACCTACGCGCGCTGCGGCATCATCGTCAACGTCACCCCCTTCGAGCCCGAGTGGGAGGGCTACGTGACGCTGGAATTCAGCAACACCACCCCGCTGCCGGCCAAGATCTACGCCGGCGAGGGCTGCGCCCAGGTGCTGTTCTTCGAGAGCGACGAGGTCTGCGAGACCAGCTACAAGGACCGCGGCGGCAAGTACCAGGGGCAGGTGGGCGTGACGCTGCCCAAGACCTGAGGGCGTCGGCAGGGCGTGAAGGAGGGAACCCGTGGCAGACGCACAAGAAGAACACGAGCGGCCGAGTTACCTGCGGGCTTCCTGGCAAGCGTTCAAGCTGCTGCTGGACGACTACCACTGGATCACCAAGCTGCTGACGGTGTTGCTGGCGGCCTGCTGCATGCTTGGCGCGGTGGTGGCCTACTCGGCCCCTGGGGCGCTGGGCCGTGCCATCGCCAGCGTCAACTGGTCGAGCGTCGAGAACATGCTGGTGAGCGACTCGTTCCGCATGCTGCTCACGTTGCTGATCGCGCTGCTGGTCGGGGTGTCGATCAAACGCAGGCAGATGGCGGGCCTGCTCGACGGCGATGAGCACTACACCATCGGCCGCGCGCTGGCCTATGGCTACTTCAAGAACTTCCTGGTCGGCGCGCTGCTGCTGGCCAGGGAAAAGGGGCGCAAGCTGTACGTCTTCAAGCCGGACAGCGTCGCCGACCTTCGGACCTTCGAAACGGAGGACTGGCCGAAACTGGCCGATCTGATCCAGCCGCGCACCGAGGAAATAGTGACGGGCCACAGCGGCCGCAAGCCTCTGACGCGCCGCGTGGTCGTGGTGGGGGCGGCCGGCATCGGCGGCGAGGAAGTGTGGATCGACTTTCCCACCACGCTGTTCACGGTAGGCGACTACTACGCGTCGTGGAACCGCTGGCTGTCGGCCAACGGCCGGCCGACGGTGAACGAACCCCGGCGGCGCAAGCTGGAACAGACACAGATCGACGACTTCTTCCGCCATCTGAAGCTGCTGATGGAGAAAGACATCGGGTACGAGGCTGTCGCGGACTCGGGCATCACGTCGGTCGAATTCGCGGCGCTGCGGCGGGACGGGCAACTCCAACTGGTTTCCTTGCAGCAGGTGCGCGATCTGCTTGGCGCGGCTACTCCTGCAAAGGCCGCAGACGCCTGAACGGTTTCTAGGGCGCTTTCTGCTCAGATGCTGACAGTGAAGGCGCGTCATCCCCGCGCAGGCGGGGATCCAGCAGCGCCCCGCGCAAGGCCCCTGAATCCCCGCCTGCGCGGGGATGACGGGTGTTCATATTCGAGCCGAAAACGCTCTAGGAGTCTGCGCGGCAGAACCTGCGCCGGCTGCAACGCGCGAGAAAACGGTCCATCGCGGCGCTACCGCCTGCGCCCAGGGGGCCTACCCTGGGCTTGTCGGTATCACCACGCTGTCCTCGTTTTTCGCGCGTTTCGCTTCGGCGGCTTCTGCCGCGCAGACTCCTAGCCTGCTCGCGTGGCTAAGCGCGCCGCCGCCAGGTCCCAGCCGGCCCAGCCGCAGCTCTTGAACAGCACCGGCCCGCGCCGGGGCGCATCGCCCGCCGCCACCACGTCGGCCAGCGTGGGCAGGGCGGCCACGTCCAGCCCGGCCTGAAGCAGGTCGCCCGCCTCGTGGTCGGCCGCGCGCGCATCGACCACGATGCGGCCCTGCGCGGCGACGTGGCGGCACAGCGCGGCGTCCAGTTCCACCATCTGCGGCGTGAAGGCGCCGACGGCGGCGATGAAGCCGTCGGCGCGCGGCGGCGCCCGCAGCACCACGCCGCTGGCGGGCGTGCAGGTGACGGCCAGCGGGCAGCCGGCCAGCGCGGCGTCGGCGTCGGGCACCAACTCGGCCTGCGCGCCCAGCGACCGCGCATGGTCGGCCAGGGCCTCGGCGCTGCGGGTGCTGCGCGAGGCGATCAGGAAGCGCCGCACACCCAGCACGGCGGCGAACGCCTCGACATGCGCGCGGCCCTGCACGCCAGCGCCGACGATCAGCATCGGCCCCGCCAGGTTCGGCGCCAGCCAGCGCGCGGCCAGCGCCGACACGGCGGCGGTGCGGCGGCCGGTGACGATGGGGCCGTCGAGGATCAGCCGCCGCTCGCCGGTGGCGACGTCGAACACCGTCACGTCGCCCTGGATCGCGGGCCGGGCGCTGCCGGCGTTGCCGGGCGTGAAGGTGATGAGCTTGGTCATGGCCGTGCGCGCGTCGCAGGCCGGCATGGCGAACAGGCAGGCGCCGTGGGCGGTAAGCATCACGGTGCGCGGCGGCACGGCGACGCTGGAGTCGGCCAGCAGCGCCTCGATCTCGTCCACCAGCGGCGCCCAGGGCAGCGCCTGGGCGGTGCGGGCGGCGTCCAGCAGCATCTCGTCCATGTCAGTGCACCGCGCCAGCGCCAGCGCGCACGTCCTCGGCCGTCGTCAGCGCGGTGCGGATGCCCACGCGCAGGCCCTCCACCATCAATGCCAGCGGCAGGCCGGGCGCGCCCTGCGCGGGCAGCAGCGGCACGTGGACGAAGCCGCCGCGCGCGCCCGCCAGCCGGCGCACCGTGGCCAGGCGGTGCATCAGCCCGTAGAACACGTGGTTGCAGACGAAGGTGCCGGCGGTCTGCGACACCTCGGCCGGCACGCCCGCCGCCAGCATGGCCTGGCGCATGGCCTTGATGGGCAGGGTGCTGAAGTAAGCCGCAGGCGCGCCCGCCACCACCGGCACGTCGATGGGCTGGGCGCCGGCGTTGTCGGGGATGCGGGCGTCGTCCACGTTGATGGCCACGCGCTCCAGCGACAGCGCCGCGCGCCCCGCCGCCAGGCCCAGGCAGATGACCAGCGCCGGGCGGTGCGCGGCCAGCAGTTCGTCCAGCCGCGCCAGCGCGGCGCCGAACACGGTGGGCAGCTGCGCCGCCAGCACGCGGTGGCCGGCGACCTGGCGGCGGTGCAGCGCGCGGGCGATTTCCCAGCTGGGGTTCAGCGCATCGCCGCCGAAGGCGTCGAAGCCGGTGACCAGCACCGCGGCTGGGCGAGCAGGGCGTGGGGCGGCTACCATTGCCGGTAATTTAGCGCAGGCGCGCGGACAGGAGATCGGCCATGAGATGGGAAGGCGAGCGGCAGTCGGACAACGTGGAGGATCGCCGCGGTGGCGGCGGTGGTGGTGGCGGCTTCGGCATCGGGGGGCGCGGCATCGGCATCGGCACCATCGTGCTGGCGCTGATCGGCTGGGGCGTGTTCGGCATCAACCCGCTGACCATCATCGGCATGATGAGCGGCGGCGGCCCGGCGGTGGTGCAGCAGCAGGGCCCGGCCAAGGCGCCGCCGGCCGAGGACAAGGGCGCGGCCTTCGTCTCCACCGTGCTGGCCTCGACCGAGGACGCCTGGAGCCAGGTCTTCGCCCAGGCCAACGCGCGCTACACGCCGCCGCGCCTGGTGCTGTTCCGGGGCGCCACGCCCACGGCCTGCGGCACCGGGCAGTCGGCGATGGGGCCGTTCTACTGCCCGGGCGACCAGAAGGTGTACCTGGACATGGACTTCTTCGACACCCTCAGCGGCCAGCTCGGCGCGCCGGGCGATTTCGCGCGCGCCTACGTGGTGGCGCACGAGGTGGGCCACCACGTACAGAACCTGATGGGCCTGACCGACAAGGTCGATTCGATGCGCGGGCGCGTCAGCCAGGCGCAGCAGAACGCGCTGTCGGTGCGGCTCGAATTGCAGGCCGACTGCTTCGCCGGCATCTGGGCCAACAAGTCGCAGCAGGCCAGGAACTGGCTGGAGCAGGGCGACATCGAGTCGGCCATGAACGCGGCCTCGAAGATCGGCGACGACGCGCTGCAAAAGCGCAGCCAGGGCTACGCCGTGCCCGACAGCTTCACCCACGGCTCCAGCGCGCAGCGCATGCGCTGGTTCTCGCAGGGCTTCAAGACCGGCAGCGTGCAGAGCTGCGACACCTTCAACGCGCAGGCGCTTTAGTGGCCAAATCGGGCTCCAGCGCCCGTCCAGCAAGCGCCGGCAGCTATTTATTTCATAGTAACCGGCCGGCGCGGCACGTGTCATGCTGCGGTGCGACAATACGCAGTTGACATGAGCACCCTCTATTCCGACCTCGCGCTGGCCGAGCCCCTCAAGCGCGCCGTGGCCGACATGGGCTACGAAACCATGACGCCGATCCAGGCCCAGGCCATCCCCGTGGTGCTGGCCGGCCAGGACGTGATGGGCGCTGCCCAGACCGGCACCGGCAAGACCGCCGCCTTCTCGCTGCCCTTGTTGCAGCGCCTGCTCAAGCACGAGACGCCCTCGCTCTCGCCCGCGCGCCACCCGGTGCGCGCGCTGGTGCTGCTGCCCACGCGCGAGCTGGCGGTGCAGGTGGCCGACCAGGTCAAGCAGTACGCCAAGTACACCCACCTGCGCAGCGCGGTGGTGTTCGGCGGCATGGACATGAAGCCCCAGACCGCCGAGCTGCGCCAGGGCGTCGAGGTGCTGGTGGCCACGCCCGGCCGCCTGCTGGACCACATCGAGGCCAAGACCGCGGTGCTGAACCAGGTCGAATACGTGGTGCTCGACGAGGCCGACCGCATGCTGGACATCGGCTTTCTGCCCGACTTGCAGCGCATCCTGAGCTACCTGCCCAGGAGCGGGCGCACCACCCTGCTCTTCTCGGCCACCTTCTCGCCCGAGATCAAGCGCCTGGCCGAGAGCTACCTGCAAAACCCGGTGCTGATCGAGGTGGCGCGCCCGAACGCCACCGCCTCCACGGTGGAGCAGCACTTCTACCTGCTGGGCGACGACGACAAGCGCCGCGCCATCCGCCAGGTGCTGAAGGACAAGCAGCTGCGCCAGGCCTTCGTGTTCTGCAACAGCAAGCTCGGCACGGCGCGGCTGGCGCGCGCGCTGGAGCGCGACGGCCTGAAGACCACCGCGCTGCACGGCGACAAGAGCCAGGACGAGCGCCTGAAGTCGCTCGACGCCTTCAAGCGCGGCGAGGTGGACCTGCTGGTGGCCACCGACGTGGCCGCGCGCGGGCTGGACATCAAGGACGTGCCGGCGGTCTTCAACTACGACGTGCCCTTCAACCCCGAGGACTACGTGCACCGCATCGGCCGCACCGGCCGCGCCGGCGCGTCGGGCGTGGCGGTGACGCTGGTCACCAAGGGCGACCAGCGGCAGATGGCCGAGCTGGAGAGGCTGCTCAAGACTAAGATCGAGCTGGAGCACCTGGAGTTCGAGGAAGAGCGCCCGCGCGGCCGCCAGAACGACGGCCGCCGCCACTGGCAGGGCGAGGAGACCGGCGACGCCCGCGACACCGCCCGCCGCGAGCGCGGCGAGCGCCGTCACCCCGAGCGCCGCAGCGCACCCGCGCCCACCGACCCGTTCTTCGATCGCCCCTACGAAGCCCCCGCCGAGCCGCCCGCCGAAGCCCCGGCCTGGGAGCAGAAGGCGCGCCCCGCGCGCAGCGGTCTGTCGGCCAACATCAAGCCCAAGCGCAAGGTGGCGGCGCTGTTCAAGGCACCGGATTAAGCGTCGAATTGGCCTCCAGCGCCCGCCAGGCAAGCGCAGATAGCTATCAATAGAGAAGCAATAGCTTCAGCGCCACCACGCCGTCACGGTGTGGATCGCCAGCCCCACCAGCCCGCCCACCAGCGTGCCGTTGATGCGGATGAATTGCAGGTCGCGCCCGATGTGCCGCTCCAGCTCCTCCGTCATCTCGCGCGCGTCCCACGCCGCCACGCGCGCCACGATGTAGTTGCGGATGTCCTCGCGGTAGCGCTCGATCAGCGGCGGCGCGGCGCGCGCCAGCTCGCCGTTGAGCCAATTGCGGATCTCCACGTCGCCCGCCAGCCGCTCGCCCAGCGCCTGCGCGGCCTGGGCGGCGCGCAGGCGCACCGACGAGTCTTCGCTGGCCATGTCGGCGCGCAGCCAGTCCAGCAGCTCGGCCCACAGCGCGTTCACGTAGCGCGCCAGCGCCGGGTGGTCCAGCAGTTCATCGCGCAGCCGTTCGCCGCGCTGGCGCAGCGCCTCGTCGTGCTGAAGGCGCTCGACGAAGCCGCCCACCATGTCGTCGAAGCGCAGGCGCAGGCTGTGCCGCGGGTCGTCGGCCATGTCGATGATGGTGCGCGCCACCACCGCCACCACCTTGCGCGTGGCCAGGCGCGCGGCCACCTGGTCCAGGCCCACGTACTTCAGCGCCTTGACCTCGCGCGCGATCGTCTCGGTGATGGTGTCCTGCACGCTGTCCTCGCCCAGCAGCCGGGCGAGTTGCACCAGCACGCCGTCCAGCAGCTCCTGGTGGCGGCGCTCGTGCGTCATCGCCTCCAGCACTTGGCCCGACAGCCGCGCGACCTCCACCTGCCGCAGGCCGCGCCGCGCCAGCCCGGCGACGAACTGGCGCACGCGCTCGTCGTCCAGCGCGCCCACGGCCCAGCGGCCGGCGTCCGTCAGCCGCTCGCCCACGCGCGCGGCGTTCGCCGGCCGCGCCAGCCAGGCCGCCAGGCGGCCGGCGGCGTCGAACTCGCGCAGCTTGGCCAGCACCTGCCCGGTGGCGAGAAAGTGCGTGGCGATGAAATCCGCCAGGTTGCGGCCGATGCGGTCCTTGTTGGCCGGGATGATCGCCGTGTGCGGGATCGGCAGGCCCAGCGGGTGGCGGAACAGCGCGACCACGGCGAACCAGTCGGCGACGGCGCCCACCATCGCCGCTTCGGCGAAAGCCGCCACGTAACCCCAGGCGGCGTGGCGGGCTTCCAGCGCGGTGGCGGCGGCGTAGAGGGCCGCCGCCCCCAGCAGCAGGCCCAGCGCCAGCCGCTTCATGCCGGCGGCGTCGCGGGCGCGCGGCAAGGGCGCGCTCATCCGCCGGCTCCGGGCCGCTGCGCCTCCTCGCAGCGCACCTCAATGAATTCGCGCTCGCGCGGATTCGCGCCCAGGCGTGCGGCCGTCAGGCAGCCGCCCCACACGCAGCCGGTGTCGAGCGCGATCAGGTCGGGCCGCGCCAGCCGGCCCAGCGTGGACCAGTGGCCGAACGCCACCACGTCGCCGGCCGTGCGGCGCCCGGGCACGTCGAACCAGGGCAGGTAGCCGGGCGGCGCGCCGTCGGCGGCGCGGTCCTTGGTGGCGAACTCCATGCGACCCTCCGCGCTGCAAAAGCGCAGCCGCGTCAGCGCGTTGACGATGACGCGCAGGCGCTCGGCGCCCGCCAGCCCGTCGTGCCACGCGTCGGGCTGGTTGCCGTACATCCGCTGCATGAAGGCGGCCCAGCCGGCGCCGCGCAGCACGGCCTCGACCTCGGCCGCCAGTCGCAGCGTCTGCGCCGCCGTCCACTGCGGCAGCACGCCGGCGTGCACCATCAGCACGCCGCGCTCGTGCAGTGCCAGCGGCCGGTGGCGCAGCCAGTCGAGCAGCGCGGCGCGGTCCGGCGCATCGAGGATATCGCCCACGGTATCGCCCCGGTGCAGCGGGCGCACGCCCTGCGACACCGCCAGCAGGTGCAGATCGTGGTTGCCCAGCAGGCAGGCGGCCGCGTCGCCCAGCGCCAGCAGGCGCCGCAGCACGGCCAGCGACTGCGGGCCGCGGTTGACCAGGTCGCCCAGCAGCACCAGGCGGTCGCGGCTGGGCGAGAACGCGATCTCGTCCAGCAGCCGGCCCAGGGCTGCGTCACAGCCCTGCACGTCGCCGATCAAGTAGAGTGCCATGGTGTCGAATTCTCCACCGGGCGCGCCCCAGGCTGCATGGACCTGATCCTGATCGTCTTCCTTACCCTGCTCAACGGCCTGTTCGCGATGTCCGAACTGGCGCTGGCCTCGTCCCGCAAGGCGCGGCTGGCGGCGATGGAGGAAAGCGGCGACGCCGGCGCCGGCGCGGCGCTCAAGCTGATGGAGCAGCCGACGCAGTTCCTCTCCACCGTGCAGGTGGGCATCACCTCGATCGGCATGCTCAACGGCATCGTCGGCGAGGCGGCGTTCAGCGGGCCGGTGGCCGCGTGGCTGGGCACGCACGGGCTGAGCGAAGGCGCCGCCTCGGTGAGCGCGACGGCCATCGTGGTGGTCATCATCACCTTCACCACGATTGTTTTCGGCGAACTGGTGCCCAAACGCATCGGCCAAATGTTCCCCGAGACGGTGGCGCGCTGGATGGCGCCGCCCATGGCCTGGCTGGCCACCATCGCCAAGCCTTTCGTCGTGCTGCTGTCGCTGTGCACGCAGGCGACGCTGAAACTGCTGCGCATCGACGAGTCGCACGGCCGCGCCGTGACCGAGGAGGAAATCTCCGCCAGCCTGGAAGAAGGCGTGGACGCCGGCCTGATCGAGGAACACGAGCACCAGATGGTGCGCAACGTATTCCATCTGGACGACCGACCGCTGACCTCGCTGATGGTGCCGCGCGGCGATATCGAATGGCTGGAGGCCGGCCAACCGGTGGCCGAGGCCCTGCAATTCGTTGCCGGGCGCGGCGAGTTGCACGCGCATTCATGGTATCCGGTATGCCGCGAAAATCTGGATGAGGTCATCGGTATTATTTCCGTGGCGCGGCTGCTCAAACTCCAGGACCAGCCCGAGGAGCGGCTGGAGGCCCATGTCGCGCCGGCGGCATTCGTGCCCGAAACTCTGAGCGGACTCGAAATGCTGGAGCAATTGCGCGACAAATCCGCGCGCCTGATGTTCATCGTCGATGAATATGGCGTGGTGCAGGGTCTGATGACGCCGCGCGATTTACTGGAGGCGATCACCGGCGAACTGAAGCCCGGTGCCCACGCCGACGCCTGGGCCACCCCGCTGGAGGACGGCACCTGGACGCTCGACGGCCTGATGCCGGTCAGCGAACTGAAGGCGCGCCTGGACATCGACCAGCTGCCGCTGGAGGACAAAGGCCGCTACAACACCCTCGCCGGCCTGCTGCTGGCGGTGGCCGGCCACCTGCCCGCGGTCGGCGACGAAATCGAGGCATCGGGCTGGATATTCGGCGTGCTCGAAATGGAGGGCCGCCGCATCGACCGCGTGCGGGCGCGCAAGGCGCCGGCCGGCACGGCCATTCAGGACGAATAATCGAGCATCGGGTATTGCACTTAACAGCGATGGTGGTAATATCGCGCCGTTTTCAATAATCGGAGTGCATTGAACATGTCCAGTCTTCAGGAACTGCTGAAACAGCGCGACGCGCTGACCCAACAAATCGAGGAAGCGCGCAAGCGCGAGATCGCCGACGCTGTGGCCAAGGTCCGCGCAATGGTCGCCGAATATCAGTTGACGGCGCAGGATGTGTTTCCCGCCGGCCGCAAGGCGCGCATCCAATCGGGCGCCAAAGTGCCGCCCAAATACCGCGACCCGGCCACCGGCCAGACCTGGACGGGCCGCGGCAAGGCGCCCAAGTGGATCGACGGCAAAGACCGCACCAAGTTTCTGATCGGCTGAAAGCTCCGCGCCCCCATCAAAAAACCGCCTGCGGGCGGTTTTTTGATGGGCCGCCCCAAGGCAAAACGCGCCCCCTGGGGCAGCGCACTACGCGAAGCAAGGGGCGTGAGGGCTTTTTCTGCTGGCCGTCGAGGCGCCTTGGTGGCGATGATGGAATAATCCGCGCCATTGCAAGCAAAGGACTTTCGCCATGGATCAGAACACCCGGCAGCGCATCGACGAGCTCGTGAAGGGCCACGACGTCGTGCTGTTCATGAAGGGCAGCGCCAGCTTTCCGATGTGCGGCTTTTCCGGCCGCGCGGTGCAGATCCTCAAGGCCTGCGGCGTCGAGCCGCGCGCGCTCGCCACGGTCAACGTACTGGAAGACGAGGCGATCCGCCAGGGCATCAAGGAATACAGCAACTGGCCGACGATTCCGCAGCTGTACGTCAAGGGCGAGTTCATCGGCGGATCGGACATCATGATGGAGATGTATGAGTCGGGCGAGTTGCAGCAACTCATCTCCGCCGCCGCCTGAAACCAGCACCGCCCCAACAAAAACGGACGCCGAGGCGTCCGTTTTTGTTGGGGCGGGCGGCGGCGCTTTACTTGCGCACCACCACCTCGACACGCCGCGAGGCGGCATTGGTCGCCGCGGTGCCGCTGGCCTCGGCCGGCTTTTCCAGCACGGTGCGGTCCTCGCTGATGCCCTCCGCCACCAGGGCAGCCTGCACCGCCTGGGCACGCTTCTTGGACAGCTCGGCATTGGCGGCGGCATCGCCGGTCGGATCGTTGAAGCCGGAGATCGCGGCCTTGGCGTCGGTATTGGCCTTCAGGTAGACCACCAGTTCGGCGGACTTGGCGGCGAACTCGGCGGGCACGTCGGTCTTGCCGGTGTCGAAGTAGACCTTGAGCGCCGGCACGCCGTCGGCCACCAGGCCGACCACCGCAGGGCCGATGGGCTCGCCGGCTGCGGTGCCGGCGGCAGGCGCCTCGCTGCCGAGAACCTCGCTGGCGGAAGCCGCGGGCTCGGACGCGGCAGGCGCCGCCGGACCGAAGCCGGCCGACGGCGCGGGCTCGCTGGCCGCCGGGGCCGATGCGGCCGGGGGCGTGGTGTCTGTGGTGCCCGCCGTGCGGTTCTTGCCGCAGTAGCTCAAGCCCACCAGCGCCGCCACCGCGACGATGATCCACGGCAGCCACTTGCCGATGCCGCCCGCGGCGGCCCCTTCCACGGAGCCGGCCGCCGGCGCGGCCAGCAGGCCCTGGCCGGCGGCGGCCAGGCTGGTGATTTCCGGCGGCAGGCTGGACGGGATGCTGCCGCCGGGCGTGAGCTTGCCGACGACGGCGGGCAACAGGTAGCCCAGCGCGCCCGTGACGTTGTCGCGCGGCAGCGAGAGCCGCGAGGTCACCAGCGACAGCAAACCGCCGCTGGAGCCGAGCACGGTTTCCAACTGGCTGTTGCTGACCGGCTGCGCCGCCGGCCCGCCGCCCAGCCAGGACTGGATGACAGGCCCCAGGCCCGCGGCCTTGAACTTCTCCAGGAAGCCGGCCAGGCCGCCCGTCTCCTTGTTGGTCATGTAGGCCAGCAGCATCTGCACCAGCGGCAGCGCCTTGTCGCCCAGGCCGAAGCGGGCGGCGGCTTCACGGATCAATACCTCGAACATGAGAATCCCCTTCTGTTGTCAATCGCGGTGGAAGTTGGTGCATGCACGCACAAAAACGGCGCCCACCCTGATCGAAAATTATAGGAGCGCCCCCGGCACGCCCGGTGTCAGCCCCATCCTACAGGCCTCGCCGCGCGGCCAGGCGCTTAAACTGGCTCGAAAACTTGCCCCCCATGAGCTTCAGCCAAAGCCTGCTTTTCATCTTTCTGCTCGTGCTCGCCAGCGCCTTCTTCTCGCTGGCGGAAATTTCGCTGGCCGCTTCGCGCCGCCTGCGCCTGCGCCAATTGGCGGACGAGGGCGACGCGCGCGCCTCGCAGGTACTGCACGTGCAGGAGCAGCCAGGCTACTACTTCACCACCGTGCAGATCGGCGTCAACGCGATCGCCATCCTGGGCGGCATCGTGGGCGAGGGCCTGTTCAGCCCCTACCTGGAGGCGCTGCTGCTGCGCTGGCTGCCGCCGGCCAGCGCCGCGCCGCTGGCGTTGGCCGGCTCGGTGGCGCTGGTCACCTCGCTGTTCGTGGTGTTTGCCGACCTGGTGCCCAAGCGCCTGGGCATGGCCGAGCCGGAGCGCGTGGCGCTGCGCGTGGTGGGGCCGATGCAGAAGGTGCTGCTGGCCTTCAAGCCCATCGTCTGGCTCTACAACCAGTGCACCAACCTGGTGATGCGCGCGCTGGGCCTGCCCAGCCAGCGCGACGACCGCATCACGCCCGACGACATCCTGGCGCTGGCCGAGGCCGGCACGCAGGCGGGCGTGATCGACCGGCCGGAACAGCAGGTGATCGAGAACGTGTTCGAGCTGGACACGCGCGCCGTCACCAGCGCCATGACACCGCGCGACCGCATCGCCTGGCTGCGCCTGGACGACAGCGACGCCGATGTGCGCGCGCAGATCGCGGCCGAGCCCTTCTCCACCTACCCGGTGTGCGACGGCGAGTTGGACAAGGTGCTGGGCTACGTGGACGCCAAAGACCTGTTCCAGCGCGTGCTGAGCGGCCGGCCGATCCGCCTGACCGACGAGGGTCTGCTGCACAAGGTGGTGGTGGTGCCCGACGCCTTGAGCCTGTCCGAGGTATTGCAGCAGTTCCGCCGGCAACACGAGGACTTCGCGCTGATCGTCAACGAGTACAGCACGGTGGTCGGCGTGGTCACGCTCAACGATGTCATGAGCACGGTGATGGGCGAGCTGGTCACGCCCGAGGACGAGGAGCTGATCGTGCGCCGCGACGACGGCTCGTGGCTGATCGACGGCCACACGCCGATGCAGGACGTGCAGCGCGCGCTCCAACTCGACGAGCTGCCCAGCGCCGAGGCCTACGACACCCTGGCAGGCTTCCTGATGGTGATGCTGCGCCGCGTGCCCCGGCGCACCGACAGCATCGTCTGGAGCGGCCACCGCTTCGAGGTGATGGACGTGGACAACTACCGCATCGACCAGGTGCTGGTCACGCGGGCGGGCGCGCACGCACCGCCGGAACTACAGAATCAATAGCTGCCAGCGCTTGTCTGGCGGGCGTTCAGGCCGTATTCAACCATTTTCTCTGAGCCGAGAACACGGCGTTGGGATACTGCGGCTTGCCGCGCGAGCCGTTGTAGCGGCCCAGCGCCATGTACACATCGCCCCGCTCGCGGTCGAGGTAGTGGCGCAGGATCACGCAGCCGAAGCGCAGGTTGGTCTGCATGTGGAACAGCTTGCCCGCGTCGCCGTCGCCGATCACGCGGGTCCAGAACGGCATCACCTGCATGTAGCCGCGCGCGCCCACGCTGGAAACAGCGAACTTGCGGAACGCGCTCTCCACCTGGATCAGCCCCAGCACCAGCGAGGTGTCGAGCCCGGCGCGCCGGGTTTCGTACCAGACGGTTTGCAGGAAGTCGATGCGCTCGGTGAAGTCCTTCTTGCGCGGGTACAACCGGTCGCTCATGGCGGAGAGCCAGCGCAGATAGACCAGCCGCGTCTCGGTGCTGGCGAAGGTCGGCACCGGCGGCGCGCTGTTGGCGATGGCCGAGCTGAGGGCCGTGCGCACCGAGTCGATCAGCGGCTCCTCCAGTTGGCCTCCGGCCCGCGAATGCTGCGGTAACAATAGCGCCGCTGGCAGCAGGGACAAGCGTTGGAGGCTTTTTCTCCTGTCCAACGCGATGCCGCGACCGGCCCGCACCATCTCTCTCATGCCGCCAGGCAGCCTTTCACGAAGGCCGCGATCTCGCCTGCCGGCACCTTGGTGGCCGCCCCGTCGCCGGTACTGCGGCGGTGCTGGTATTCCACCAAGCCGTCCTTCAGGCTCTTGTCGCCGATGGTCACGCGGTGCGGCACGCCGATCAGCTCCCAGTCGGCGAACATGGCGCCGGGACGCTCGCCGCGGTCGTCCAGGATCACGTCCACGCCGGCGGCCAGCAGCTCGGCGTACAGACCCTCGGCGGCCGCCTTGACGGCCTCGCTGCGGTCCATGCCCACCGGACAGATCACCAACGTGAAAGGCGCGATGGCGTCGGGCCAGATGATGCCGCGCGCATCGTGGTTCTGCTCGATGGCCGCCGCCGGCAGGCGCGTGATGCCGATGCCGTAGCAGCCCATCTCGAAGGGCTTGGGCTTGCCGTCCTCGTCGAGGAAGTTGGCGTTCATCGCCTTGCTGTACTTGGTGCCCAGGTAGAACACGTGGCCGATCTCGATGCCGCGCTCGATCGCCAGCGCGCCGCTGCCGTCGGGCGCCAAGTCGCCGGCGACGACGTTGCGCAGGTCGGCCACCAGGTCGGGCTCGGGCAGGTCGCGCCCCCAGTTGACGCCGGTGAAATGGAAGTCGGCCTCGTTGGCGCCGCACACCCAGTCGGCCATGGCGGCCACCTCGCGGTCGGCGACGATCTTCACCGGCTTCTTCAGACCGATGGGCCCCAGGTAGCCGGGGGGGGTGCCAAAGTGCTCCACGATCTCGGGCACGGTGGCGAAGCGGAAGCCCTGGCCCAGCCCTGGCACCTTGCCGGCCTTGATCTCGTTCATGTCGTGGTCGCCGCGCAGCAGCAGCAGCCAGATCTGCGTCCTGGCAACTTCGCCGCGCTCGTTCAGCTCGTCGGTGGCCAGCACCAGCGACTTGACGGTGGCGACGAGCGGAATGCCGAGCAGCCCCGCCACGTCGGCGCAGGTGCTCTTGCCGGGCGTCGGCGTCTTCGCCATGGCCTGCGCGGCGGCCGGGCGCGGGCCCTGCGGCGCCAGCGCCTCGGCCTTCTCCATGTTCGCCGCGTAGTCGCTGCCGGTGGAGTAGACGATGGCGTCCTCGCCGGTCGCGGCGATGACCTGGAACTCCTCGCTCAGGTCACCCCCGATCGCGCCCGAATCCGCCGCCACGGCGCGGTACGTCAGGCCGAAGCGGTCGAAGATGGCGCGGTAGGCCTGCGCCATGACCTGGTAGCTGCGCTTGGCGCCCGCCTCGTCGCGGTCGAAGCTGTAGGCGTCCTTCATGATGAACTCGCGCCCACGCATCAGGCCGAAGCGCGGGCGGCGTTCGTCGCGGAACTTGGTCTGGATCTGGTAGAGGTTCCTGGGCAGCTGCTTGTAGCTTTTGAACTCCTGCCGCGCGATGTCGGTCACCACTTCCTCGCTGGTCGGCTGCACGACGAAGTCGCGCTCGTGGCGGTCCTTCAGGCGCAGCAGCTCCGGCCCCATCTTGTCGAAGCGGCCGCTCTCGCTCCACAGCTCGGCCGGCTGCACCACCGGCATCGTGCATTCCACCGCGCCGGCGCGATTCATCTCCTCGCGCACGATGGCCTCGACCTTGCGGATCACGCGCAGCCCCATCGGCATGTAGGTGTAGATGCCGGCCGACAGGCGCTTGACCATGCCGGCGCGCACCATGAGCTGGTGGCTGACGACCTCGGCGTCGGCCGGGGCTTCCTTGAGGGTGGAAATCAGGAACTGGGAGGCTTTCATGGATGGGCTTCGGCAAGTCCTTGCCGTGCACGGGGTCCGTGCCCACTTGCCGCGCGCCGGGCGCCGTGCATAATGAACACAACTTTTTCAAAATTTGGGGTTTGATTATGCTCGACCGGGAAGGCTTCCGCCCGAACGTCGGCATCATCCTGCTCAACCAGAGAAATCAGGTATTTTGGGGCAAGCGCATACGCACCCATTCCTGGCAGTTTCCGCAGGGTGGCATTGACCGGGGCGAATCCCCCGAGCAGGCCATGTACCGCGAACTGCACGAGGAAGTCGGCCTTCAGCCGGAGCATGTGCGCATCGTGGCCCGAACCCGCGACTGGTTGCGCTACGAGGTGCCAGACCGGTTCATCCGCCGCGACGCGCGCGGCCACTACAAGGGCCAGAAGCAGATCTGGTATCTGCTGCAACTGATGGCGCAGGACTGGAACCTGAACCTGCGCGCCACCAGCCACCCCGAGTTCGACGCCTGGCGCTGGAACGACTACTGGGTGCCGCTGGACGTGGTGGTGGAGTTCAAGCGCGGCGTCTATGAGATGGCACTGACGGAACTGGCGCGCTTCCTGCCACGGCCCGACCATCGCAACCGCTACCTGCGCGGCGGCATGCGTCCGCGCGAGCAGGGCGAGCTGCCCGCCATCCACACGCAGGACCGGCGCGAACCCCGCCGCCCGGGCCCGTTCGACCTGCCGCCCGGCGCCACGCTGGAGGCCGGGCCGCGCACACCGTACGCGCCGCGCGAGGAATCATGATGCGGCCGCTTCGCTGGCTGCGCCTGGCGATGGGCGCATGCTTGGCTGTCTCCATCCCCGCTCTGGCGCAATACGCCGACCTCGACCGCGCCGACTGGAAGGAAGACACGGCTCCGCCGCCGCCCGAATACAGCTCACGCGGGCTGATCGAGATCGAGATGCCGCGCAGCGCCAGCGTGAAGATGGGCGTGGACCCCAAGACCATCGCCATCAACCACGCGACCGGCATCGTGCGCTACGTGGTGGTGGCGCGGGGGCCGTCGGCCGTCAACGCGTCGTACGAGGGCATTCGCTGTGCGACGGGCGAGTACAAGGTCTACGCCCGCCAGACCGAGGGCAACCCCTGGTCGCCCAGCGGCGAGGACGACTGGAAGCCCATGCGCGGGCAGAGTGGCGTGGTGGTGTCGCACCCCTACCGCCTGGCGCGCGACGGCATCTGCATCGGCACCGGTGTGCGCCAGACGGTGGACGACATGGTGCGCGAACTGCGCTCCGGCAACCGGTCGCTCTACTACTGAGGCCGAGCACGGGCGCTCAGCGCGCCAGCACCAGGTTGTCGCGGTGCACCATCTCCGGCTCGGCGCTGTAGCCGAGCAGCGTCTCGATCTCGCCCGAGGGCCTGCGGCACAGCAGGCGCGCCTCGGCGCTGGAGTAGTTGACCAGGCCCCGCCCCAATTCGGCGCCCGCGCCGTCGCGGATGGCGATCACGTCGCCGCGAGAAAAAACGCCCTCGACCTGCGTCATGCCGATCGGCAGCAGGCTCTTGCCCTCGCGCCGCAGCTTGGCGGCGGCGCCGTCGTCCACCACCAGGGCGCCGCGCAACTGCAGATGGTCCATCATCCATTGCTTGCGCGCCTGCGTCTTCTGCGTCGGCGCCACCAGCAGCGTGCCGATGCGCTCGCCGCCCGCCAGGCGCAGCAGCGCATCCGGCTCGCGCCCCCAGGCGATGACGGTGGACGCGCCCGAGCCGGCCGCGCGCTTGGCCGCCAGGATCTTGGTCAGCATGCCGCCCTTGCCGATGCTGGAGCCGGCGCCGCCGGCCATGCGCTCCAGCGCCAGATCGCCCGCGCGCGCTTCGTGCACGAACTCGGCGCCCGGGGCGCTGCGCGGGTCGGCGGTGTAGAGACCCTTCTGGTCGGTCAGGATGACCAGCAGGTCGGCCTCGATCAGGTTGGCCACCAGCGCGCCCAGCGTGTCGTTGTCGCCCACCTTGATTTCGTCGGTGACCACGGTGTCGTTCTCGTTGATGACCGGCAGCACCTGGTATTGCAGCAGCGTCAGCAGCGTGGAGCGGGCGTTGAGGTAGCGCTCGCGGTCGGCCAGGTCGGCGTGCGTCAGCAGCACCTGAGCGCTGCGCAGGCCGTGCTCGCGAAGCTTGGTCTCGTACATCTGCGCCAGGCCCATCTGGCCGACGGCGGCCGCCGCCTGCAGTTCGTTCACCTCGCGCGGGCGCGCGGCCCAGCCCAGGCGCTTCATGCCCTCCGCGATGGCGCCGCTGGAGACCATGACCATCTCGCGCCCCTCGCCCGCCAGCGCCGCGAGCTGGCGGCACCACTCCCCGATGGCCGCTTCGTCGAGCCCCCGCCCCTCGTTGGTGACCAGGCTGGAGCCGACCTTGACGACGATGCGGCGCGCTTGGCGCAGCACGTCAGAGGTGTTGTTTTCCATGTCTTTTTGGCCTCCAACGCTTGATGGACAAGCGCCAGCAGCTATTAAATATGAAGCAAATGGCTAACGCTCGGCGAACCGCGGATCGGGCGCCTCCTCCGGCGCGGCGGCCACCTGCTCGGCGTGCACGTGCTGGAAGATCGACTGCACCAGCGGCTCGCAGCCCTCACGGGTAAGCGCCGATATCTCGAACACCGGCCCCTTCCAGCGCAAGCGCTTGACGAAGTCCTTCACGCGGGCCGCGCGCTCGTCCTCGGGCACCATGTCCACTTTGTTCAGCACCAGCCAGCGCGGCTTGTCGTACAGCGTCTGGTCGTATTTCTTCAACTCAGCCACGATCGCCTTGGCCTGCGCGACCGGATCGACGCCCTCGTCGAACGGCGCGATATCGACGATGTGCAGCAGCAGCCGCGTGCGCTGCAAGTGGCGCAGGAACTGGTGGCCCAGGCCGGCGCCTTCGCTGGCGCCCTCGATGAGGCCCGGGATGTCGGCCACCACGAAGCTCTGCTCCGGCCCCACGCGCACCACGCCCAGGTTGGGGTGCAGCGTGGTGAAGGGGTAGTCGGCGATCTTCGGCCGCGCATTGCTGACGGCGGCGATGAAGGTCGATTTGCCGGCATTGGGCATGCCCAGCAGGCCCACGTCGGCCAACACCTTCAGCTCAAGCTTGAGGCTCTTCTTCTCGCCCGGCCAACCGGGCGTCTTCTGGCGCGGCGCGCGGTTGATGGCGCTCTTGAAGCGCATGTTGCCGAAGCCGCCGTCGCCGCCCTTGGCGATCATGATCCTCTCGCCCGGCGTCAGCAGCTCGTACAGCACCTCGCCCGTCTCGGCGTCGCTGATGAGGGTGCCGACCGGCATCTTGAGCGTGACGTCGTCGCCCGCCGCGCCGAACATGTCGGAGCCCATGCCGTGCTCGCCGCGCCGGGCCTCGTGCCGGCGCGAATAGCGGAAATCGACCAGCGTGTTCAGGTTGGCGTCGGCCAGGGCATACACGTGCCCGCCCCGGCCGCCGTCGCCACCGTTGGGACCGCCGAATTCTTTGTACTTCTCGTGCCGGAACGACACGCAGCCGTTGCCGCCGTCGCCGGCCGCGACGTCGATGAAGGCTTCGTCGACGAACTTCATGATGATGAAAGTGTAGGGCCGGAAACAATGAAGCCCCGCGCAGGCGGGGCTTCAGCGGACTCGCCTGCCGGGTCAGGCCGCGGCCGGGCTCACCTGCACGGTGTGCTTGTTCAGCGCACCCTTGGTGGTGAAGGAGACCTGGCCGTCGACCAGGGCGAACAGCGTATGGTCCTTGCCCACGCCCACGTTGGCGCCGGCGTGGAAGCGCGTGCCGCGCTGGCGCACGATGATGGAGCCGGCGCTCACGGTCTGGCCGCCGAACACCTTCACGCCCAGCATCTTGGGCTTGGAATCGCGGCCGTTGCGGGTGGAACCGCCGCCTTTTTTCTGTGCCATGCTGTGTTACTCCTTACCTGCCGCCGCCGTTGATGGCGCCGATCTCTAGTTCGGTATAGCCCTGGCGGTGGCCCTGGCGCTTCTGGTAGTGCTTGCGGCGGCGCATCTTGAAGATGCGCACCTTGTCGTGCTTGCCGTGGCTGACGACCTTGGCCACCACGGTGGCGCCGGAGACCAGGGGCGCACCGATCTGCAGGTCGCCGCCGTTGCCGACAGCCAGAACCTGGTCGATGGTGATTTCCTGGCCCACGTCCGCAGCAATCTGTTCTACTTTGATCTTCTCGCCAGCGGCAACGCGATACTGCTTGCCACCGGTTTTTATGACCGCGTACATGTGAAACCCCTTTTCCAATGAAAAGCTTCCCTGGACGGATTTCCAGGGAACTGCGCATTATAGCGGCCGGCGCGCCTGCTGGCAAATCAGCCCCCACGGGGCGGGATGTCCCGCAGGCGCAAACCTATAATGCCCCGCGCCGTGCCCGGGGTGCGGCAACCCGATCCATCGCCGGGATACTGCCCTTGTCCTCACCCTCCGCCTCTACCAGCCGCGCCCTCGGGCTTGCCTCCGCCGACATGCGGGAAGTGGACGCCACCATCGCGCACCGGCTCGAATCCGGCGTGCCCCTGGTGGGCGAGGTGGCGCGCTACATCATTTCGGCAGGGGGCAAGCGGCTGCGGCCGGTGCTGCTGCTGCTGACCTGCGGCGCGCTGGGCTGCCAAAACCCGCACCGCTTCAATCTGGCGGCGGTGGTGGAGTTCATCCACACGGCGACGCTGCTGCACGATGATGTGGTGGACGAATCCACCCTGCGCCGCGGCCGCTCGACCGCCAACGAAGTGTTCGGCAACCCGGCCAGCGTGCTGGTCGGCGACTTTCTGTACTCGCGCGCCTTCCAGATGATGGTCGAGACCGGCAGCATGCGCGTGATGCAGATCCTGGCCGACGCCACCAACGTCATCGCCGAGGGCGAGGTGCTGCAGCTCATGAACATGCATGACGCCTCGCTCGACGAGGCCGCGTACCTGCGCGTGATCCGCTCCAAGACCGCCAAGCTGTTCGAGGCCAGCAGCCGCCTGGGCGCGGTCCTGGCGAACGCCTCGCCCGCCATCGAGCAGGCCTGCGCCGAATACGGTCAGTCCCTGGGCACGGCCTTCCAGGTCATCGACGACGTGCTCGACTACGACGGCGACGCAGCCGAAATGGGCAAGAACCTCGGCGACGATTTGCGCGAAGGCAAAGCCACGCTGCCGCTGATCCTGGCCATGCAGACCGCGATGCCGGGCGACGCGGCCACCGTGCGGCGCGCAATCGAAACCGGCAGCACCGAGGAATTGCCAGCCATTGTCGAGATTGTGCGGCGCAGCGGCGCTCTGGAGGGCACGCGCGCCGCCGCCGCCGCCCAGGCCCAGCGCGCCATAGATGCCGCGCGCCTGCTGCCGAAGAACGAGTACACCGACAGTTTGCTAGAATTGGCGGCTCAGCTGCTGCAGCGGCGTTCGTGAACCACCCCCTGGTTGCACGGGCACCATCGGGGTGTAGCTTAGCCTGGTAGAGCGCTACGTTCGGGACGTAGAGGCCGGAGGTTCGAATCCTCTCACCCCGACCAACCTTTTCGCGCAGAGCCCGCCGCCTGCCACAGGTCGTGACGGCACTCACCGAATGTGTCGATTGATGCACACACTGGCGGCAGCCGGCGTTTACATCTGTTCACTGATCAGCGATGATCGAAAAGGCATTTCTGCCTGTCGTACCGATCGCGCAATCCATGGCCGTTTCCGACTCTCCGTCCAAGGACACCATGTCCGCCGCCGTCCTGCCCGGCGTCGGTCGCGCCTTGGTCATGGCCGGCAAGCTGACGCAGAAAGCCGCCGAGGACATCTACCGCAAGGCGCAAGCCAGCCAGCGCAATTTCGTCACGGAACTGACTGAATCCGGCGTCGTGTCGGCCGCCGACCTGGCCTACACCATGTCGCAGGCATTTGCCGCCCCGCTGGTGGATGTCGACGCGCTGGACCCGCAGCGCCTGCCACGGGACCTGATCGACGCCAAGTTGGCGCTGAAGTACCGGTTGCTCGCCCTCAGCAAGCGCAATGGCAGGCTGCTGGTGGTCACGGCGGACCCGTCGGACCACGAGGCGGCGGAAAAGGTCAAGTTCGCCACCCAGATGGGCGTGGAATGGGTCATCGCCGAATCCGACAAGCTCTCGCGCTTCCTGGAAACGACACTGAAATCCGCCTCGGAGGCGATGGAGAACATCGTCGGCGGCGACTTCGAGTTCGACGAGGCATCTCTTGGTGCCGCGGCGCAGGAGGAGCAGGACACCGCGCAGTCCGACGTCGAGGACGCGCCGGTCGTCCGCTTCCTGCACAAGATGCTGGTCGACGCGTTCAACATGCGCGCCTCCGACCTGCACTTCGAGCCGTACGAGCACACCTACAGGGTGCGCTTCCGGATCGACGGCGAGTTGCGGGAAATCGTCTCTCCGCCGCCCGCCATCAAGGAAAAACTCGCCTCGCGCATCAAGGTGCTGTCGCGCCTGGACATCGCCGAGAAGCGCGTGCCGCAAGACGGGCGGATGAAGCTCAAGCTCGGGCCCGACCGGGTGATCGACTTCCGCGTCAGCACGCTGCCCACGCTGTTCGGCGAGAAGATCGTGATCCGTATCCTCGACCCGAGCAGCGCCAAGCTGGGCATCGACGCGCTGGGCTACGAGCCGATCGAGAAAGAGCGCCTGCTGGACGCCATCCAGCGGCCCTACGGGATGATCCTGGTCACCGGGCCGACCGGCTCGGGCAAGACGGTGTCGCTCTACACCTGCCTGAACCTGCTGAACAAGCCGGGGGTCAACATCGCCACGGCGGAAGACCCGTCCGAAATCAACCTGCCGGGCGTCAACCAGGTCAACGTCAACGAGCGCGCCGGCCTGACCTTCGCCGTGGCGCTGCGCGCCTTCCTGCGCCAGGATCCGGACATCATCATGGTGGGCGAGATCCGCGACCTTGAAACCGCCGACATCGCCATCAAGGCCGCGCAGACCGGCCACCTGGTGCTGTCCACGCTGCACACCAACGACGCTCCGACCACGTTGACGCGCATGCGCAACATGGGCATCGCGCCCTTCAACATCGCCTCCAGCGTCATCCTGATCACGGCGCAACGGCTGGGGCGGCGCTTGTGCCCGCAGTGCAAGACGCCGATCGACATTCCGCGCGAGACCCTGGCCGAAGCCGGCTTCGACGAGAGCGATCTGGACGGCAGCTGGACGCCCTACAAACCGGTCGGCTGCAATGCCTGCAACAACGGCTACAAGGGTCGGGTCGGCATCTACGAGGTCATGCCGATCACGGAAGAACTCCAGCGCATCATCCTGGCCGACGGCAGCGCGCTCGACATCGCCGCGCAGGCCCGCCGCGACGGCGTGCGCTCCCTGCGCGAATCCGGCCTGCACAAGGTCAGGCTGGGCGTCACCTCGCTCGAGGAAGTCCTCGCGGTCACCAACCAGTAGTCCGCTCAGCACACTTAAAGAGAACCAGCTATGGCAACCCAGGTGGCAAGCGCCAAGGGCGTTAAAGAGTATGTCTTCGAGTGGGAAGGCAAGGACCGCAACGGCAAGATCGTCCGCGGCGACACGCGGGCTTCCGGCGTGAACCAAGTCCAGGCCACCCTGCGGCGGCAGGGCATCTTCGTCACGAAGATCAAGAAGCGGCGCATGCGCTCCGGCAAGCGGATCAAGCCCAAGGACATCGCCATCTTCACCCGCCAGCTGGCGACGATGATGAAGGCTGGAGTGCCGCTATTGCAGTCGTTCGACATCGTCGGCCGCGGCAACCCGAATGCCAGCGTCACCAAGCTGCTGAACGACATCCGCGCCGACATCGAGACCGGCACCTCGCTGGCCGCCGCGTTCCGCAAGTACCCGATCTACTTCAACAGCCTGTACTGCAATCTGGTTGAGGCCGGCGAGGCGGCGGGTATCCTGGAAAGCCTGCTCGACCGCCTGGCCACCTACATGGAGAAGACGGAGGCGATCAAGTCCAAGATCAAGTCCGCGCTGATGTACCCGGTGGCGGTGATCATCGTGGCCTTCGTCGTGGTGGCGGTGATCATGATCTTCGTGATCCCGGCGTTCAAGGAGGTGTTCACCTCGTTCGGCGCCGACCTGCCGGCGCCCACGCTGTTCGTGATCGCCATGAGCGAATTCTTCGTGCAGTGGTGGTGGCTGATCTTCGGCGTGCTGATCTTCGGCACCTACTTCTTCCTGCAAGCCTGGAAGCGCAACGAGAAGATGCAGATGTTCATGGACCGGCTACTGCTGAAGATTCCGATCTTCGGCGACCTGATCGAAAAGTCGGTCATTGCGCGCTGGACGCGCACCCTGTCCACCATGTTCGCGGCAGGCGTGCCCCTGGTCGAGTCGCTGGACTCGGTCGGTGGCGCGGCCGGCAACTCCGTCTACCAGAAGGCGACGGACAAAATCCAGCAGGAGGTGTCCACCGGCACCAGCCTGACGGCGGCCATGACCAACGCCAACATCTTCCCGAGCATGGTGCTCCAGATGACGGCCATCGGCGAGGAATCCGGCGCGCTCGACCACATGCTGGGCAAGGCGGCCGACTTCTACGAGGCCGAGGTCGACGAGATGGTCGCCGGCCTGTCGAGCCTGATGGAGCCCATCATCATCGTCATACTGGGCACAATCATCGGCGGCATCGTGGTGTCGATGTACCTGCCGATCTTCAAGCTGGGCCAGGTCGTCTGATGCCCGAAGTCGCCTGGATGCAGGCCGCGCTGGGCGGCCTGTTCGGTCTGCTCATCGGCAGCTTTCTGAACGTCGTCATCTACCGCCTGCCAAAGATGATGGAGCGCCAGTGGGCGGCCGACTGCGCCGAGGTGAGCGGGCAGCCCGCGCCCGCCGGTGCGACCGAGGAGAAATTCAATCTGCTCGTGCCCCGCTCGCGCTGCCAGCAATGCGGCCATGCCATCCGCTGGTACGAGAACGTCCCCATTGCCAGCTACCTGTTCCTGCGCGGGCGCTGCTCGTCGTGCAAGACGCCAATCAGCCCGCGCTACCCAGTGGTCGAGCTGGCCACCGGCCTGCTGTTCGCCTGGTGCGCCTGGCGCTGGGGCTGGACCTGGACTGCCGGGGCCTGGTGCCTGTTTGCCGCCGTGCTGGTGGCGCTCACACTGATCGACTGGGACACCACGCTGCTGCCCGACGATCTGACGCTGCCGCTGCTCTGGGCCGGCCTGATCGCGGCCATGCTCGGCTGGACGGGGGTGGCGCTGCCTGACGCGGTGTGGGGCGCCATCGGCGGCTACCTGTCGCTGTGGCTGGTGTACTGGGCCTTCAAGCTGGCCACGGGCAAGGAAGGCATGGGCTACGGCGACTTCAAGCTGTTCGCCGCGCTGGGCGCCTGGTTCGGCTGGCAGGCGCTGGTGCCGATCATCCTGATGGCCTCGGTCATCGGCGCCATCGTCGGCATCGCGCTGAAGCTCATGAGCTCGCTGCGCGAGGGTGGCGTCGTGCCTTTCGGGCCGTTTCTGGCGATGGCAGGAATCACCGCGATGATCTTCGGCCCGCAGTCGATCCTGCGCGCCATCGGCTTGTAAGCCCGCCCATGCAAGCGCCGCCCTTCCTGCTGGGGCTGACGGGCGGCATCGGCAGCGGCAAGAGCACCGTGAGCGCGATATTCGCCGAGCGCGGCGCGGCCGTGATCGACGCCGACGCCATTTCGCGCGCCACCACCGCCGCCGGCGGCAGCGCCCTGCCCGCGATCGCGGCCGCCTTCGGCCCGCAATTGATCGGCCGCGACGGCGCGCTCGACCGCGCCGCCATGCGCGCCCTGGTGTTCCAGGATGCCGGCCATCGCGCGCGGCTGGAGGCCATCGTCCACCCGCTGGTCGCCCAGGAGACCGACCGGCAGACCCGCCAGGCCGTGGTCGAGGGCCGGCCCATGATCGTGTTCGACGTGCCGCTGCTGGTCGAATCCGGCGCGCGCTGGCGCAGCCGCGTGGACCGCGTGCTGGTGGTCGATTGCGATCCAGACACCCAGATCGCGCGCGTGCAGGCGCGCAACGGCCTGCCGCGCGAGGAGGTCGAGCGCGTGCTGCGGGCCCAGGCCGCGCGCGCCGAGCGGCTGTCGGCGGCCGACATCGTCGTCGCCAACGGCAACGGCGTCACGCTGCACGCCTTGCAACAACAGGTACGGGAGCTGGCCACGCGCTTCGGGCTATGATGCGCCCGACTCCGAGGCCCGCCGCGTGATCCTGTACGAATACCCCTTCAACGAGCGCATCCGTACCTACCTGCGGCTGGAGCACCTGTTCGGCCGGCTGGCCCTGCTGATGCCGCGCGAGGCCCCGCTGGACCACCATTTCGCCCTGGTCACCATCTTCGAAGTGATGGACGTCACCAGCCGCGCCGACCTGAAGTCCGACGTGCTGAAGGACCTGGACAAGCAGAAGACCCACATGGCCGCCTTTCGCGGCAACCCGGCCATCTCCGAGGCATCGCTCGACGCCGTGCTGGGCCAGTTGGAAGACGCCTTCGGCCAGCTCAGCCAGCAGCTCGGCAAGCCGGGGCACGAGCTGCTCGACAACGAATGGCTGATGGCCGTGCGCAGCCGCGTCGTCATCCCGGCGGGCACCTGCTCGTTCGACCTGCCGGCCTACCACGCCTGGCAGCACCGCCAGGCGGGCGCGCGCCGCGCCGACCTGGAACACTGGGCCAGCGCTCTGGGGCCGATGGCGCGCGCCATCGCGCTGCTGCTGCAAATCCTGCGCGAAGCCGGGCACCCGCAGAAGGTGATGGCGGTCGGCGGCCACTTCCAGCAGACGCTGCCGCAGGGTCGCAGCTTCCAGTTGCTGCGCCTGCGCATCGACGAATCGCTGAACCTGGTACCCGAGATCAGCGGCAACCGCCTGATGGCCTCGGTGCGCCTGATGCGGCACGAGGCCGACGGCAAGCTGCACGCGGCGCGCGAGGACGCGCCGATGGAGCTGGCCCTGTGCACGGCATGAACGGCGGCGGCAGCACACCACCCGCCCGCCCGCCGCGCACCGTGCGCTGCCCGGCCTGCGGCGGCCCCAGCCTGTACGCGCCGGACAACCGCTTCCGCCCCTTCTGCAGCGAGCGCTGCAAACTGCACGACCTGGGCGCCTGGGCCAGCGAGAGCTTCCGCATGGAGGCCGAGCCCGACCAGGGCATCGACGGCCTGCCGCCGGATGCGCGGCTTCAGTAGACTTTCAAGCCAAATCGCCCTCCAGCGCCCGCCAGTCAAGCGCCATCAGCTATTAATTTAATAGCTTCAGCGCGCTTCTTCCGCCAGCCACTCCAGCACCGGCAGCGCGCCCGGCAGCACGGGGCCGACCTGCACGGGCAGGTGCTGCCAGCAGAAGCGCTGGCCTTCGCGCATCTGCAACTCGCCGCGCCACGCATGCAGCTTGCAGAAGTGCAGCCGCACCAGCGCGTGCGGATAGTCCACCAGTTGTTCGCGCCAGCGCCGCACGGCGCCCGGGTCCACGCCGATGCCCAGCTCCTCGTGCAGCTCGCGCGCCAGCGCGTGCTCCACGCTCTCGCCCGCTTCCAGCTTGCCGCCCGGGAACTCCCAGTAGCCGGCATAGACCTTGCCCTCGGGCCGCGAGGTCAGCAGAAAGCCGCCGCCCGGCCGCAGCAGCACGCCGACGGCCACATCCACCGCGGGGCGCTCGGCGCCGCCCTCGCGCCGCAGGTGCGGGTCGGCCTGGAGAACGCTCACACTTCGCCCGCCGCGCGGCCCATGAAGTCGCGCGCGAACTGGTAGGCCACGCGGCCCGAGCGCGAGCCGCGCTCCAGCGCCCACACCAGCGCCGCCGGCCGCGCGGCCTCGATCTGCGCCGCGTTGGCGCCCAGCGCGCCCAGCCACTGCGCGACGATGGCCAGGTACTCGTCCTGGCTGAAGGGGTAAAAGCTGACCCACAGGCCGAAGCGCTCGGACAGGGAGATCTTCTCCTCCACCACCTCGCCGGGGTGCACCTCGCCGTCGGCGGTGTGGGTGTAGGTGAGGTTCTCCTTCATGTACTCGGGCAGCAGGTGGCGCCGGTTGCTGGTGGCGTAGACCAGCACGTTGGGCGTGCTGGCGGCCACGCTGCCGTCGAGGATGCTCTTGAGCGCCTTGTAGCCCGGCTCGCCCTCCTCGAAGCTGAGATCGTCGCAGTAGACGATGAACTTCTCCGGCCGGCTGGCCACCACGTCCACGATGTCGGGCAGGTCGGTCAGGTCGGCCTTGTCCACCTCGATCAGGCGCAGGCCCTGCGGCGCATAGGCGTTCAGGCAGGCCTTGATGAGTGAAGACTTGCCGGTGCCGCGCGCGCCGGTCAGCAGCACGTTGTTGGCCGGCCGGCCTTCGACGAACTGGCGCGTGTTGCGCTCGATCTTGTCCTTCTGCGCGTCGATCTCCTTCAGGTCGGCGAGCTGCATCGCGCCCACGTGGCGCACCGGCTCCAGCACGCCATGGCCGGAGGCGCGCTTGCGGTAGCGCCAGGCCACGGCCTGCGACCAGTCGGGCGCGCCCAGCGGCTGCGGCAGCACGGATTCGATGCGGGCGATGAGCTGCTCGGCGCGCTCGATGAGGTGTTCGAATTTTTCGTTCATTTCGGCCTCCAGCGCCCGTCCAGCAAGCGCCAGCAGCTATTGAATCAAGAGCTATCAGGACCGGTAATCGGCGTTGATGCTGACGTAGTCGTGGCTCAGGTCGCAGGTCCACACGGTGTCGGCCGCCGTGCCGCGGCCCAGGTTGACGCGCACGGTGATCTCGGCCTGCTTCATCACGCGCTGGCCGTCTTCCTCGCGGTACGCGGGGTTGCGGCCGCCCTGCACGGCCACGTGCACGTCGTCCAGGTGCAGGTCGATCTTGGTCTGGTCGAGGTCGTCGATGCCGGCGTAGCCCACCGCCGCCAGGATGCGGCCCAGGTTGGGGTCGCTGGCGAAGAACGCGGTCTTGACCAGCGGCGAGTGCGCGATGGCGTAGGCCACGCGCCGGCATTCTTCCGCCGTGCGGCCACCCTCGATCTGGAGGGTAATGAACTTGGTGGCGCCCTCGCCGTCGCGCACGATGGCCTGGGCGAGCTGCCGCGCCACGTCCAGCATGGCCGCCTTCAGCGCCTGGCCGTCGGCCGAGTCCAGCGCGGTGACGGGCGCATGGGCCGCTTTGTTCGTGGCGATGACGACGAACGAGTCGTTGGTGGAGGTGTCGCCATCGACGGTGACGCGGTTGAACGAGCCTTCGGCCAGCTCCAGTGCGAGCTGCCGCATCACGGCCGGATCGACGCGCGCATCGGTGGCCATGAAGCCCAGCATGGTCGCCATGTTGGGGCGGATCATGCCGGCACCCTTGCTGATGCCGGTGACGGTGACCTCGGCACCGCCGACCACCGCCCTGGCGCTGAACGCCTTGGGCACGGTGTCGGTGGTCATGATGCCCTCGGCGGCGCGCGCCCAGTGGCCGGCTTGCGCGTCGGCGATGGCGGCGGGCAGGCCGGCGGCGATGCGCTCCACCGGCAGCGGCTCCATGATGACGCCGGTGGAGAACGGCAGCACCTGCTCGGGCCGGATCTTCAGCAGCGCGGCCAGCGCGTCGCAGGTCTGGCGCGCGCGCTTCAGGCCGTCCTCGCCCGTGCCGGCATTGGCGTTGCCGGTGTTGACGACGAGCGCGCGGATCGGCTGCCCTGCCTGCAAGCGCTCGCGGCAGACCTGCACCGGCGCGGCGCAGAAGCGGTTCTGCGTGAACACGCCCGCCACGCTGGCGCCTTCATCCAGCAGGAACACCGTCACGTCCTTGCGGCCGGCTTTGCGCACGCCCGCCTCGGCCACGCCGATGCGCACGCCGGCGACGGGGAACAGCTGGGAAGCCTCGGGGGCGGAGAGGTTCACGGGCATGGTGGAGGCTCCTGTGGGATCGGGAAAAAGCAAAACGGGCCGCAGCCCGTTGCCTGGCGTGCGCAGCGGGTCAGCTCAGCGCCCCGTGGCATTGCTTGTACTTCTTGCCGCTACCGCAGGGGCAGGGGTCGTTGCGGCCGACGCGCGGCACCGCCGCCGCGCCGCCCAGCGCGCCAGCGGCGGCGGCGCCGCGCAGGCCGGCCTCGGGCGTCACCTCGGCCTCGCCACTTTCGTTGGGCGCGGTGTAGGTCACGTTGGTCACGTGCTCGCCGCGCTGCTCCATCTGCTCGGCGGCCTGCTCCACCTGGTCGCCCGACTGGATGCGCACCGTCATCAGCGTGCGGGTGACCTCGTTCTTCACGATGTCGAGCAACTGGCCGAACAGCTCGAAGGCTTCGCGCTTGTACTCCTGCTTGGGCTGCTTCTGCGCGTAGCCGCGCAGGTGGATGCCCTGGCGCAGGTAGTCCAGCGCCGACAGGTGCTCGCGCCAGTGCAGGTCGATGGCCTGCAGCAGCACGGCGCGCTCGAACTGGCGGAAGTTCTCCGGGCCCACCAGCTCCAGCTTGGCGGCGTAGGCCTGGTTGGCGGCGGCCACGACTTTCTCGGCCACATCCTCGTCGGTGATGGCGCTGGAGCCTTCCACCTCCTGCTTGAGCGGCAGGTCGATCTGCCACTCCTCGGCCAGCACCTTCTCCAGGCCGGGGATGTCCCATTGCTCCTCCACCGATTCGGCCGGCACGTACTGGCGCACCAGGTCGTTGAAGCAGCCCTCGCGCAGGGCGGTGATCTGGGCCGTCAGGTCCTGCGCGTCCAGGATGTCGTTGCGCTGCTGGTAGATCACCTTGCGCTGGTCGTTCGACACGTCGTCGTATTCGAGCAGCTGCTTGCGGATGTCGAAGTTGCGCGCCTCGACCTTGCGCTGCGCGCTCTCGATGCTGCGGGTGACGATGCCGGCCTCGATCGCCTCGCCCTCGGGCATCTTCAGGCGGTCCATGATGGCGCGCACGCGGTCGCCGGCGAAGATGCGCATCAGCGGATCGTCCAGGCTCAGGTAGAAGCGCGAGGAACCCGGGTCGCCCTGGCGGCCGGAGCGGCCGCGCAGCTGGTTGTCGATGCGGCGGCTCTCGTGCCGCTCGGTGGCGATGATGCGCAGGCCGCCGAGCGACTTGATCTGCTCGTGATCCTTCTGCCACTGCGCGCGCAGCTCCCGCGCGCGCGCCTGCTTGGCGGCTTCGTCCAGCGCCGGGTCGGCCTCCACCGCCTCCACCGCCTTCTCGACGTTGCCGCCCAGCACGATGTCGGTCCCGCGGCCGGCCATGTTGGTGGCGATGGTGATCATCTTCGCCCGCCCGGCCTGGGCCACGATGTCGGCCTCCTTGGCGTGCTGCTTGGCGTTCAGCACCTGGTGCGGCAGCTTCTCTTTTTGCAGCAGCTGCGAGATCAGCTCGGAGTTCTCGATCGAGGTGGTGCCCACCAGCACCGGCTGGCCGCGCTCGAAGCATTCGCGGATGTCGGCGATGGCGGCGTCGTACTTCTCCTTGGTGGTCTTGTAGACGCGGTCGAGCTGGTCGTCGCGCTTGCTGGGCCTGTTGGGCGGGATCACCACCGTCTCCAGGCCGTAGATCTCCTGGAACTCGTAGGCCTCGGTGTCGGCCGTGCCCGTCATGCCGGCCAGCTTGCCGTACAGGCGGAAGTAGTTCTGGAAGGTGATGGAGGCCAGCGTCTGGTTCTCGGCCTGGATCGTCACGCCTTCCTTGGCCTCCACCGCCTGGTGCAGGCCGTCGCTCCAGCGGCGGCCGGTCATCAGGCGGCCGGTGAACTCGTCGACGATGACGATCTCCGCGCCACGCTCGCCCTGCTGCACCACGTAATGCTGGTCGCGGTGGTACATGTGGTGCGCGCGCAGCGCCGCGTTCAGGTGGTGCATCAGCGCGATGTTGGCCGGGTCGTACAGGCTGGCGCCGGCCGGAATCAGGCCGGCCTCGGCCAGGATGCGCTCGGCGTTCTCGTGGCCCTGCTCGGTCAGCACCACCTGGTGCGACTTCTCGTCCGCCGTGAAGTCGCCCGCTTTGATCACCCCCAGCCCGGTGCGCGGGTCGGCCTCGCCCTCCTGCCGGGTGAGCAGGGGCACCACCTTGTTGATGGCCAGGTACAGCGCCGTCTGGTCCTCGGCCTGGCCGCTGATGATGAGCGGCGTGCGGGCCTCGTCGATCAGGATCGAGTCCACCTCGTCGACGATGGCGTAGTTCAGCTTGCGCTGCACGCGGTCGACCGGCTCGTAGACCATGTTGTCGCGCAGGTAGTCGAAGCCGTATTCGTTGTTGGTGCCGTAGGTGATGTCGGCGCCGTAGGCGGCCTGCTTCTGCTCGCGCGCCATCTGCGGCAGGTTCACGCCGACCGACAGGCCCAGGAAGTTGTACAGGCGCCCCATCCACTGCGCGTCGCGGTTGGCGAGGTAGTCGTTCACCGTCACCACGTGCACGCCCTGGCCGGAGAGCGCGTTCAGGTAGACCGGCAGCGTGGCGGTCAGCGTCTTGCCCTCGCCGGTGCGCATCTCGGCGATCTTGCCCTCGTGCAACGCCATGCCGCCGAGGAGCTGCACGTCGAAGTGGCGCATCTTCATCACGCGCTTGGAGCCCTCTCGCACCACGGCGAAGGCCTCGGGCAGGAGCTGGTCCAGCGTCTCGCCCTTGGCCACGCGGTCACGGAATTCCTGCGTCTTGGCGCGCAGTTCGTCGTCGCTCAGTTTCTCGAATTCGGGTTCGAGCGCGTTGATGCGCGCCGCGGTCTTGCGGTACTGCTTGAGCAGGCGGTCGTTGCGGCTGCCGAAAAACTTGGTGAGGAAATTGGTTGCCATGCCTAGCTGCCGCCACCGCCGCGCCCTCTGGCGTGCTGATCGATGGCCGGCAGTCCTGTAAACGGTCGATGTGGTGCAAAGATGGGCGCTGCACCACGGGAAACAAGTCGCACCCGGCAGCCCGCCGGCGCTCTGCGACGCAACTGCGTATTTTAGCGCGCCGCGTTCCACGGCCGGGATAATGCAGGCATGGCATCGCACCCTCACCGGGCAGGTTCGTGAATTCGTCGAAGCGCCCCGCCGTCAGTCTACAAAGCGCCGTGGAGCAGGCGCCCACGCTCGCGCGCCTGAGTCAGATGGCCGCCGAATCGGCGGCGCGGCTGCGGGCCGTGCAGCCGCTGCTGCCCCCAGGGCTGCGCGAACTCGTGCGCCCAGGGCCGATCGAAGAAGAAAGCTGGTACCTGCTGGTGCCTCACAACGCCGCGGCGGCCAAACTGCGCCAGTTGGCGCCTGCACTGCTGGAATGCCTACGGGCCGCCGGCCGCCCGGTCGGCGCGATTCGCATCAAGGTGATGCGCGCGGGCTGAAAACCCGGGGAATGGTGCCGCCTGTCGGATTCGAACTGACGACCTACCGCTTACAAGGCGGGTGCTCTACCAACTGAGCTAAGGCGGCTCGGGGTCGCGATCTTACTTGACTACCTTGAGCGCGGGCCGCTTGCGCTTGGGCGGCTGCGGATCGGTCGGCGCATCCTCGTCGCCGGCGCCGGCCTGCGGCACCAGCTGGATCGGGCCGCGCCCGGCCGCCGCCGGCTCGGCCCCCTCGGCGGGCGCCTCGTCCCCGGCGCCCTCGGCACCGCCATCCGAGGCGGCAGGCACGGGGACCGGGAAGGCCATGCCCTGCCCGCTTTCGCGCGCGTAGATGGCGATGACCCGGTCGATGGGCACGATGATCTCGCGCGCCACGCCGCCGAAGCGGGCTTTGAACTCGACGAACTCGTTGCCGAGTTTGAGCGCGCTGGTGGCGTCGAAACTGACGTTCAGCACGATCTCGCCGTTCTGCACGTATTCGCGCGGCACCTGAACGGTGTCATCGGCCAGCACCGCGATGTAGGGCGTCAGCCCGTTGTCGGTGCACCACTCGTACAGCGCGCGTATCAGGTACGGGCGCGTGGACGTGGATTCGAGCGCGTTCATCATCGTGGCGGCCGCCTTACTTGCGCATCACCTTCTCGGAGGGCGTCAGCGCCTCGATGTAGGCCGGGCGGGAAAAGATGCGCTCGGCGTACTTGAGCAGCGGCGCGGCGTTCTTCGACAGGTCGATCCCGTAGTAGTCCAGCCGCCACAGCAGCGGCGCCAGCGCCACGTCGAGCATGGAGAAGCTCTCGCCCAGGATGTACTTGTTCTTGAGGAACACGGGAGCCATCTGGGTCAGGCGGTCGCGGATGTTGCCGCGCGCCTTCTCCAGCGCCTTCTCGTTGCTCTTGCCGGCGCGGCTTTCCAACGTGCTGACGTGCACGAACAGTTCCTTCTCGAAGTTGAGCAGGAACAGGCGCACGCGCGCACGGTCCACCGGGTCGCCAGGCATGAGCTGCGGGTGCGGGAAACGCTCGTCGATGTACTCGTTGATGATGTTCGACTCGTACAGGATGAGGTCGCGCTCGACCAGGATCGGCACCTGGCCATACGGGTTCATCACGCTGATGTCCTCGGGCTTGTTGTAGAGATCGACGTCGCGGATCTCGAAATCCATCCCTTTCTCGAACAGGACGAAGCGGCAGCGGTGAGAGAAAGGGCAGGTCGTACCCGAGTACAGAACCATCATGTTGGGGATTTCCTAAAGGACGGGATCAGAAACGAAAAGAGTGGGCCGCATTGTCGCAAACCCACTCGGCAAATAGCAAATCCGCACCAACCTGGTGCAGATTGAGCAACTGAGCGCCTACTTGACGTCCTTCCAGTACGCCGCGTTCAGGCGCCAGGCGAGGAGGGTGAAGAGCAGCAGGAACAGCAGCACCCAGACGCCGATCTTGACGCGCTTGTTCTGCGCCGGCTCGCCCATCCACTGCAGATAGTTGACCAGGTCGCCCACGGCCTGGTCGAACTGCAGCGGCGTCATGGTGCCGGGGCTGACCTGCTCCCAGCGGCCGGTGAAGGCGTGGACCTCGTGACCGTGATCCTCGCGGGTCTCGAACAGCGGCTTGCGCTCGCCCTGCAACTGCCACAGCGGATTAGGCATGCCGATGCTGGGGAACGCGAGGTTGTTCCAGCCCGTCGGCTTGGTGCCGTCGCGGTAGTAGGCACGCATCAGCGTGTAGACGTAGTCGGCGCCGGTGCCGCCGGCGCCGGCGCGCGAACGCGCGATCAGCGTCAGGTCGGGCGGGTTGGCGCCGAACCAGGCCTTGGCCTGCAGCGGGTCGATGGACGCGCGCATGGTGTCGCCCACCTTCTCGGTGGTGAACAGCAGGTTGTCCTTGATCTGCTGCTCGGTCAGGCCGATGTCCTGCAGCCGGTTGAAGCGCATGAACGCGGCCGAGTGGCAGCTGAGGCAGTAGTTGACGAAGATCTTGGCGCCGTTTTGCAGCGAGGCCAGGTCGGTGGTGTTGGCAGGCGCCTTGTCCCAGGCGATGCCGCCGCCGGCGGCATGGGCACCGCCGCCGAGGCCCACGGCCAGCACCAGGCTGAAGACCAGTTTCTTCCAGGCTTTCATCGTGTTCTCTCCAGCTTTTTCTTCAGTGCGGCGTGAAGGTGACGCGGTCGGGCACGGGCTTGGGCGTACCCAACTGGCTCCACCAGGGCATCAGCAGGAAGAAGCCGAAATAGAACAGCGTGCCGACCATGGCGACCAGTTCATTGGTCAGCCAGCTCAGCGACGGGTGGCCGAAGATCGGGCCCGGCACCATGATGCCCAGCACCATGAGGATGATGAACCAGATCACGAACACCACGTACAGCCACTTGTGCCAGTCGGGGCGGTAGCGGATCGAGCGCGCCGGGCTGCGGTCCAGCCAGGGCAGGAAGAACAGCAGGATCACCGCGCCGCCCATCACCACCACGCCCCAGAACTTGGCGTCGAAGGTCTTGAGCAGGGCGATCGCCACCAAAGCCACCACCAGCAGCGCGCCGCGGATGACCGTGGCTGCCTTGACCTTGAGGAAGGCCAGCACCGCCGCCAGCGCGATGATCACGCACAGCACGTTGACCATGGTGTCGGTGGTGGCCCGCAGCATGGAATAGAAGGGCGTGAAGTACCACACCGGGGCGATGTGCGCCGGCGTCACCAGCGGGTCGGCCGGGATGAAGTTGTTGTATTCGAGGAAGTAGCCGCCGACCTCGGGCGCGAAGAACACGATGGCGAAGAACACCATCAGGAACACGCCCACGCCCATGAGGTCGTGCACCGAGTAGTAGGGGTGGAACGGAATGCCGTCGGCCGGCGCGTCGGGCGACCAGCGGTTGCCCTTGGGGCCCTTCTTGATCTCGATGCCGTCGGGGTTGTTGGAGCCCACGTCGTGCAGCGCCAGCAGGTGCGCCACCACCAGGCCGATCAGCACCAGCGGCACGGCGATGACGTGGAACGCGAAGAAGCGGTTCAGCGTGGCGTCGCCCACCACGTAGTCGCCGCGGATCAGCAGCGCCAGGTCGGGGCCGATGAAGGGGATGGCGGAGAACAGGTTCACGATCACCTGCGCGCCCCAGTACGACATCTGGCCCCAGGGCAGCAGGTAGCCCATGAAGGCTTCGGCCATCAGGCAGAGGAAGATGGCGCAGCCGAAGACCCACACCAGCTCACGCGGCTTGCGGTAGCTGCCGTAGAGCAGCCCGCGGAACATGTGCAGGTACACCACCACGAAGAAGGCCGAGGCGCCGGTGGAGTGCATGTAGCGGATGAACCAGCCGCCCGGCACGTCGCGCATGATGTACTCGACCGACTCGAAGGCCTTGGCCGCGTCGGGCTTGTAGTGCATGACGAGGAAGATGCCGGTCACGATCTGGATCACCAGCACCAGCAGCGCCAGCGAGCCGAAGAAGTACCAGAAGTTGAAGTTCTTCGGCGCGAAGTACTCCGACATGTGCTTGCGGTATTCCGCACCGGCCGTCGGGAAGCGGTTGCCGAACCAGTTGCCGAGCTTGGCGCCCAGCGCGGCGTTGGGGGAGATTTCCTTGAATTCAGCCATGTCCGCCTCTTATGCCTGCTTGTCTTCGCCGATCAACAGCTTGTTCTCGGACAGGAACACATAAGGCGGCACCTCCAGGTTGTCCGGCGCCGGCTTGTTCTTGAACACGCGGCCCGCCAGGTCGAAGGTGGAGCCGTGGCAGGGGCAGAAGAAGCCACCCTGCCAATTGTCGGGCAGCGACGGCTGGGGGCCGGTCTGGAGCTTGTCCACCGGCGAGCAGCCCAGGTGGGTGCAAATGCCGATCACCACCAGAACCTCCTTGTGGTCCTGGCGCGAGCGGGTTTCGTTGCGGGCGTATTCGGGCGTGGGGAAGGCGTTGCGCTTGGACAGCGGGTCGGCCACCTCGGCATCGGCCTGCTTGAGCGAGGCCAGCTGCTCGGGCGTGCGGCGCACGATCCACACTGGCTTGCCGCGCCATTCGACGGTGAGCTTCTCGCCCGGCTTCAGGGCGGCGATGTCCACCTCGACGGCCGCGCCGGCGGCCTTGGCGCGCTCGGAGGGGGCGAAGCTGCTGACGAAAGGCGTGGCCAGGGCGACGGCGCCGGCGGCGCCGGCGCAACCTGAAGCGAGGAGCCATGTGCGCTTGCTGCTGTCCAGCGGCGCGGGGGTGAAGGTACTGGGTGGGGCGTCACTCATGGCGATCCTCTGAGATTTTTCTCTTGTTCACGCGGGTCAACGAAGAATTGTAGCGGAGCGCAACCACGCGCCCGGAGGGGCCGCGGCCGTGGGATTGACATCGGTCAAGCAACGGGAATACTGACGCCGTCTTCAACACCTCGGAGCAGAGGAAATCACATGGGAATGATGCAAGAGTTCCGCGAGTTCGCGGTCAAGGGCAACGCGATGGACCTGGCGGTCGGCGTGATCATCGGCGGCGCGTTCGGCAAGATCGTTGACTCGATCGTCGGCGACCTGATCATGCCGATCGTCGGCAAGATCTTCGGCGGGCTGGACTTCTCCAGCTACTACCTGCCGCTGGCCGGGCAGGCCGCCGGCCTGAGCCTGGAAGAAGCCAAGAAAGCGGGCGCGGTGTTCGCCTACGGCAACTTCATCACCATCCTGGTCAACTTCATCCTGCTGGCGTTCATCATCTTCATGATGGTCAAGCAGATCAACCGCCTGAAGAAGGAAGAGCCCGCGCCCGCCCCCGAGGCGCCGCCGGAGGACATCCAGCTGCTGCGCGAGATCCGCGACAGCCTCAAGCGCTGACCACCATAGCTATCATAAAGATAGCTTCCAGCGCCCGCCAGCATTGCACTGCGGGCGTTTTTTATGGATGAATCAGGCCATCAGCCGGCGCGCCATGCGGATTGCCGCCAGCAAGCTGCCGGCCTGCGCGCGGCCGGTGCCGGCGATGTCGAACGCGGTGCCGTGGTCGGGGCTGGTGCGCACGAAGGGCAGGCCCAGCGTGACGTTCACGCCCTGCTCCACGCCGAGGTATTTCACCGGGATCAGGCCCTGGTCGTGGTACATGGCCACCACCACGTCGAACTCGCCGGCGCGCGCGCGCATGAACACCGTGTCGGGCGCGAAAGGGCCGTGCGCGTCGATGCCCTCGCCTCGCGCGCGCGCCACCGCCGGGGCGATGGCCTCCAGCTCCTCGCGGCCGAACAGGCCGCCCTCGCCCGCGTGCGGGTTCAGCCCGGCGACGGCGATGCGCGGCGGCCGCTGTAGCGCGGCGCCAACGGATCGGTGCGTGATTCGCAGCGTTTCCAGAATGTTGCCTGCGGTTACCTTGTCGATCGCCTCGCGCAGCGGCAGGTGGATGCTGACCAGCACGGTGCGCAGCTCGTCGTTGGCCAGCATCATGCGCACGGGCAATTCGGCCAACGGCTTGCCCAGGTGGGCCGCGGCCTCGGCCTGCAGCAGTTCGGTGTGGCCGGGAAAGCCGGCATAGGGCGCGCCCGCCGCGGCCAGCGCCTCCTTGTGCAGCGGCGCGGTGACCATGGCGCCGATCTCGCCCCGCAGCGCGGCGCGGGCGGCCCAGGCCACGCAGTCGCCGGCGATGCGGCCCGCCTCGGCGCTGACGCGGCCCGGCGGCACCGGCGCGGCCGGCGGCACCACCTGAAGCAACGGGACGCAGCGCGGCGGCGCATCGAGTGCCTCGGCCGGCGCGGCGATCTCGGCCACCGGCAGGTCGACGCCGCCCGCGCCCCGCACGATGGCGGCGGCGCGCCGCAGCGTGGCCACGTCGCCGGCCACGAAGCAGCCGCGCACGGCCTCGGGCGCGTCGCGGAACGCCTTGGCGATGATCTCCGGCCCGATGCCGGCCGGGTCGCCCAGGGTGATGGCGATGGGCAGATCCATCTCAGTCCTCAAAGCGCTGCGCGCCGACCACAGCGCATGAAGGACCAGGCCACTCCCTCTCCCCTCGTGGGAGAGGGCTGGGGAGAGGGGGTAGCGGCACATGTGTGCACGTGAGGCCAGCGTGGCGCCTGGACCTCCCCCCTCTCCCCCACCCCTCTCCCGCCAGGGGAGAGGGGCTTGTGCAACGTGTGGGCATAACACTCATGCCGGGTTGTCGATCTCGATGAACTGGTGCGCGATGCCCAGTTGCGCCGCCACGTGCGCCGCCATGGCCGGCGCGCCGTAGCGCTCGGTGGCGTGGTGGCCGCAGGCGAAGAAGGCCACGCCGCACTCGCGCGCCAGGTGCGCCTGCGGCTCGGAGATCTCGCCGGTGATGAAAGCCTGCGCCCCGGCGGCGATCGCGGCCTCGAAGTAGCCCTGCGCGCCGCCCGTGCACCAAGCTATCTTTTCAATAGCTGTCGGCGATTGTCCCACCTGCGTTACGGGCCGATTCAGCACATATTCCAGATGGCGCGCCAGTTCCGCCGCGTCGGCGAACGACGCACCATCGGCGCGCCGGCCGATGAAGCCCAGGTCCTGCTCGCCGAAGCGCTCTTCGGCCGCCAGCCCCAGCCGCAGGCCGAGCTGCGCGTTGTTGCCGAGCGTGGGGTGCGCATCCAGCGGCAGGTGGTAGGCGAACAGGTTGATGTCGTGCGCCAGCAGGCGTTTCAGGCGCTCCTTCATCCAGCCCACCACGCGCCCGTCCTGCCCGCGCCAGAACAGGCCGTGGTGCACGAAGATGGCGTCGGCGCCGGCGGCGATGGCGGCATCGATCAGCGCCCGGCTGGCGGTGACGCCGCTGACGATCTTGCCGATGCGCGGCTTGCCCTCCACCTGCAGGCCGTTGGGGCCGTAGTCCTTGAAGCGCTCGGGTTGCAGCTCGGCGTCGAAGGCGGCCAGCAGTTCGGCGCGGCCGGCGGCGGGTGGGTTCGGCGTGGGCATGCGCCGATTGTCGGCCAAGCGCCCCGCTCCTACAGCCGGCGCGGCGGGCGGCTCCTACAATTTCGCACCGCAACCCCGCGCGCCGCGCAAGGATCCGCCCCATCCCATGAAACGCCTCTGGCTCCTGTTCGCCCAGACTGTCACCGTGCTGGTGGCGGCGTACTTCGTCGCGCTGACGCTCAAGCCCGAGTGGCTGGACCGCGGCCGCGTGCAGCCGGGCAGCACCGGCAGCATCTCGATCATCGAGGCGCCCAGCGCGCCGCCGGGCACGCCGGCGCCGGGCAGCCTGAACGGCGCGGTGCGCAAGGCGGCGCCGGCGGTGGTGAGCATCAACACCAGCACCGCCGTGCGCGGCCCGCAGCGCAACGACCCGTGGTTCCGCTTCTTCTTCGGCGACCAGGCCGGGCAGCAGCAGCAGTCCGGCCTGGGCTCGGGCGTGATCATGAGCCCCGAGGGCTACGTGCTGACCAACAACCACGTGGTGGAGAGCGCCGACGCCATCGAGGTGGTGCTGCAGGACGCGCGCCGCGCCACGGCCAAGGTGATCGGCACCGACCCCGAGAGCGACCTGGCGGTGCTGAAGATCGACCTGGGCAATTTGCCCGTGATGACGCTGGGCAACTCCGACGCGCTGCTGGTGGGCGACCAGGTGCTGGCCATCGGCAACCCGTTCGGCGTCGGGCAGACGGTGACCAGCGGCATCGTCAGCGCGCTGGGGCGCAACCAGCTGGGCATCAACACGTTCGAGAACTTCATCCAGACCGACGCCGCCATCAACCCCGGCAACTCGGGCGGCGCGCTGACCGACATCAACGGCAACCTGATGGGCATCAACACCGCCATCTACTCGCGCTCGGGCGGCAGCATGGGCATCGGCTTCGCCATTCCCGTCTCCACCGCCAAGCAGGTGATGGAGAGCATCGTGAAGAACGGCCAGGTGGTGCGCGGCTGGATCGGCGTGGAGGCGGGCGAGCTGACGCCCGAGCTGGTGCAGACCTTCGGCATCAAGGCGGCCGAGGGCGCGATCGTCACCGGCGTGTTCAACGGCGGCCCGGCCGCCAGCGCCGGCATCCGGCCCGGGGACGTGATCACGCAGGTCGGCGGGCAGCCGGTGCGCACGGTGTCGGAGCTGCTCACGCGCATCGCCGCCCTGGCGCCGGGCGAGGCCGCGCCCTTCGCGCTGGACCGCCGCGGCGAGCCGGTGCAGACCAGCGTCACGCCCGCGCAACGGCCGCGCCCACGCGCGCAGCAGCAGCGCTGAATACTATTTAATTGATAGCTGCCAGCGCACGGCTGGCGGGCGCTGGAGGCCGATTTGGCTTGAAATCATCGAGGCGGCTCAGGGCTTGGCCGCCTCGGCTTCGTCCTCGTCCTCCGGCGCCTTGGTGTGCCGGATGAACAGCGCGGCGGCGCGGATCCCCACCTCGTACAGCAGGCACATCGGGATGGCCAGCGCCAGCTGCGACACCACGTCGGGCGGCGTGACCACGGCGGCGACGACGAAAGCCAGCACGATGAAGTAGCCGCGGAAGCTCTTGAGCTGCTCCACCGTGACCACGCCCAGGCGCGCCAGCACGACGACCGCGATCGGCACTTCGAACGCCAGCCCGAAGGCCAGGAACATGGTCATCACGAAGCTGAGGTAGGCCGCGATGTCAGGCGCTGCGGTGATCGACTTGGGCGCGAACTGCTGGATGAAGGCGAACACCTTGCCGAACACGAAGTAGTAGCAGAACGCCACCCCGGCGAAAAACAGGATGGTGCTGGACACCACCAGCGGCAGCACCATCTTCTTCTCGTGCGAATACAGCCCTGGCGCGACGAAGGCCCACACCTGATAGAGCACCACCGGCAGCGCGATCAGGAAGGCCGCCATCAACAGGATCTTCAGCGGCACCATGAAGGGCGTGATCACGTCAGTGGCGATCAGCGTCGCCCCCTCCGGCAGGTGCGCCACCAGCGGCGCGGCCAGGAAATCATAGAGCTGGCCTGGCCCCGGGTACACAGCCAGCACGCCGGCCACCAGGCCGATGGCCACCATCGCCTTGATCAGCCGGTCGCGCAGTTCCATCAGGTGCGCGACGAAGGGCTGCTCGGTGCCGGCCAGTTCGTCCTCGGGGTCTTGCTTGGGGTCGCTCATGGGAAGGGGATTGTCGCCCAGCCGCGCCGGTGCCGCGGCAGCGCCGCAGCCGCGCTCAGGCGCCGGGCCGTTTCGGCCGGAAGCGGGCCACGCGCGCCGCCCCCGACTGCACCTGGCGGCGCACGCCGTGGCGCGCCTTGTACCACTGCGGGGTGGCGCCGCGCTTCAGGCGCCAGTTCTTGCCGGGGCGGCGGTATTCGGGCGGCGGCGGCGTCCAGGCCGGGGTTTCGGCGGCGGCGTCGGAAGAGGTTCCTTCCAGCCCGGCGGTGGCGTCGCTCCACTCCTTCTCGAAGTCGGCCTTGGTGGCGTGGATGCTCTGCTCGACCTCGCGGCCGGCCTCCTCGACCGACGCCTTCATCTTCTTCAGCTCGTCCAGGTCCATGGCCCGGTTGACCTCGGCCTTGACGTCGGCCACGTAGCGCTGCGCCTTGCCCAGCAGCGTGCCGACGGTGCGGGCCACGCGCGGCAGCTTCTCGGGGCCGATGACGATCAGCGCCACGGCGCCGATCAGCGCCATCTTGGAAATGCCGAGGTCTAGCATGAGAGAGGTTGAGCGTTCGGCGTTGAGCGTTCAGGGGGGAAACCACCCGGAAGCACGCTCAACGCACGACGCTGAACGCTCAACCGGAAAAGAGCCATCAGCTCTTTTCCTTGGCCTGCACGTCGATGGTGTCCTTGGCGGCGCTGGCGTTGGTAACCTGCTCGGCCGACTTGTCGGCATCGGCCGTGCCGTCCTTCATGCCGTCCTTGAAACCTTTGACCGCGCCGCCCAGGTCGGAACCCAGGTTCTTCAGCTTCTTGGTGCCGAACACCAGAACCACGATGATCAGCACGATCGCCCAGTGCCAAATGGAAAAAGAACCCATGATGCTCACTCCTTGCGCCGCACGAAAGCAGCGGCGCGATTGATCGATTTTAGACGGCCGACTTCATTTCAAGTACTTGGTGCTGAAGATGAGGGCCACGAGCGCCAGGGCGATCAGCCAGTGCCAGAGGGAAAACGAATCCATGATGCGCACTCCTTGCGCCGCACGAAAGCGGCGTGGCCGGTCGATTCTAGGCGGCTGACCTCATCCGCGCGCCCACGGGCGCGGCCCGCCCATGACGTGCACGTGCAGGTGGTGCACCTCCTGCCCGCCATCGGCGCCGGTGTTGACGACGACGCGGAAGCCCCCTTCCGGGTACGGCCGGCAGCCCTGCTCCAGCGCCAGCCTGGGGGCCAGGGTCATGATGCGGCCCATCAGCGCCGCGTGCTCGGGGCCGATCTGCGCGAAAGAGGGAATGTGCGCCTTGGGGATCAGCAGGAAGTGCACCGGCGCCCAGGGGGCGATGTCGTGGAAGGCGAGGATTTCCTCGTCCTCATAGACCTTCTTCGAGGGGATCTGGCCGGCGGCGATCTTGCAGAAGACGCAGTCGGGGTCGTGTGCGGGTGCGGTCATGGCTGGGACTGGGGCAGTGGGTTGGTCTTGTGGCGCGCCACCTTCTCCAGGCTGGAGCGCACGCCCACGTCGCCTGCATGGGCTTGCAGCCAGGCGTGGCCGGCGGAGCGCCCCAGATCGTACAGGCGGGCGATGAAGGCGCCGTCGGCGCGCGACTTGCTGGCGGCGCCGAACTCGGCCATGGCGGCGCCGCCATCCACCCGGTGCAGCAGGATGTTCTTGTAGCGCCCTGGGTCCAGCCGGCCTTCGGCCAGCAGGCGGCTGACGAACTCGATGGCGCGCATCTCGGCCAGCAGCGGCGCGTTGAAGGTGATCTCGTTCACGCGCTCCATGATCTCGGGCGCGCTGGCGCCGGGGTTGAAAGGCGCCTCGACCGGGTTGATCTGCACCAGCAGCACGTCGGCGCTCTTCGTCTCGTAGATCAGCGGGTAGATGGCGGGGTTGCCGGAATAGCCGCCGTCCCAGTAGTGCTCGCCCTCGATCTCGACGGCGCGGAACAGCGTCGGCAGGCAGGCCGAGGCCATGACGGCGTCGGCCGACAGGCGCTCGCCGCTGAACACCTCGCCGCGCCCGGTGCGCACGTTGGTGGCGGTAACGAAGACCTTGAGCAGGCGCTGGCGGGCCAGACGGGCGAAGTCCACCTCGCGCTGCAACAGCTGGCGCAGCGGGTTCAGCCCCAGCGGGTTGGCCTGCGCGGGCGACAGCCATTGCGTGAACATCGCGGCGAACGCCTGCGCGGCCGGCAGCGGCACGCCGGCGGCGAAATTGCCCAGCAGGCCCACGCCGTCCCAGAAACGCCGCAGCGCGGCGCGGGCGGCGGCGCGCGCGGCCGCGTCGTCCCGCCCCTGCTCGTGCGCCTTGGCCAGCGCGTGCGCCAGCACGGCGGCGTTCATGGCACCGGCGCTGGTGCCGCTGGCGCCCTCGAAGGCCAGGCGCCCGTCCTCCAGCAGCGCGTCGAGCACGCCGGCCGTGAAGGCGCCGTGCGAGCCGCCGCCCTGCAGGGCCAGGTTGACGCGCCGGGCGCCCGCCTCAGGCATCGACGGGCCGGCCGGCGTTCATGCGCACCATGCCCTTGACGATGCGGTAGAGGAACCAGATGGAGATGACCGCCCAGGCGATGGCGCCCGGCAGGTAGAGCAGCAGGAACAGCGGGAAGGTGACCACGTACAGCACGCCGGCCCACAGCACGGTGCTGATGCGCCACTTGAAATGGCTTTCCTGCCAGGTGCCGGCGGCATCGTCCTTCTTCACGATGTCCATCACCAGCGCGATGATGAGCAGCGCGACGCTCACCTGCGCGCCCGGCACCACGGCGGCCACGGCCACGATCAGGTGCAGGATGTAGCTCACCCAGCCCCAGGTCTTGAGCGAGTCGTCGGCCCGGCGCTGCACGGGCTCCGCGTCGATGATGGTCCTGTCGTTCATGCGTCTGTTCCTTTGGGCTTGGCTTCCGATGCCTCGCGCTCGCGCACCTTGCGCAGCGCCTTTTCCTCGATGCCTGAGAGTCCCTCGCGGCGCGCCAGTTCCGCCACCACGTCGGCGGCGGTAAAGCCGTAGTGCGCCAGCGCCACCATGCCGTGGAACCACAGGTCGGCCATCTCGGCGACGATCTTCTCGCGCGGGCCGCCGTGCTCGGCGTCCTTGGCGGCCATCACCACCTCGGTGGCCTCCTCGCCGATCTTCTTGAGGAAGGCGTCCGGGCCCTTGTGCAGCAGGCGGGCGACGTAACTCTTGTCGGGGTCGCCGCCGACGGCGGGCTTGCGGCTTTCGATGACGGCGGTGAGGTGCGCCAGGGTGTCTTGCGTGGACATGGCGCTCATTTATAGATGCTCGCCGGGTCTTTCAAGACCGGATCGACGGGCTGCCAGCGGCCGTCCTTCAGCACGCTGTAGAAGCAGCTGTGGCGCCCGGTGTGGCAGGCGATGCCGGGCTCGTGCCCGAGCTGGGTGACCTTGAGCAGCACCACGTCGTTGTCGCAGTCGATGCGGATCTCGTGCACCTGCTGCACGTGGCCCGACTCCTCGCCCTTGGCCCACAGCTTGCCGCGCGAGCGGCTCCAGTACACCGCCCGGCCCAGTTCGGCCGTCTTGGCGAGGGCCTCGCGGTTCATCCAGGCGAACATGAGAATGTCGCCCGTGCCCTGCTCTTGCGCGATCACGGGCACCAGGCCCTGCGCGTCCCATGCGACTTGGTCCAGCCAGTTCATGGCGGCATTGTCGGCGATTCGCATCCTCTGGACATGCGCTACTCTTTCAATAGCTTCTGGCGCTTGTCAGGCGGGCGCTGGCGGCAGTTTTCGCCATGAATTTTTTGGGCAGGGCGCTCGACGGGGTGCCGATGGCGCCACAATGGCCGCCTGCCGCGCCACATCCAGCGCGGCCATCACCAGGAGCGAGACCACGATGCCCGACATCCACATCGAACGCCGACACGCCCTGGGACTGCCGCTGGCCCGGCAGATCGCCCGCCGCTGGACAAGCAAGCTGGAGAGCGACTTCAGCCTGCGGTGCCGCTACGAGGAAGGCGCGAAGGACGATCAGGTAGCCGTCAGCGGCCCCGGCGTGGCGGGCTGGGTGGTGGTCAACGCCCGCTTCCTGCAGGTGCAGCTGGACTTGCGCTTTCCGCTGATCACCCTGCGCTCGATGCTGGAGCGGCGCATCGCCAGCGAGCTGGACGAGGCACTGCAAGAGCACGCCCCCCGGAAAGCCGTGGCGAAGAAGCCAGCGCGCGCCGTCGCGCCGCGCGAGGCCGCGGCCGCGAAGCCGGCCGCCCGGAAGACGGCCCCCAAACCCGCCGCGAAGAAACCCGCCCCCCGCGCGCGCAAGGAATGAGCGCCGCCATCCTGGCTTGAAGAACGCCCCGGGGCCGGCAGGGCGTGGCCGACTCTGGACCCTATCTCACCGGAACGGGTTGACCCGGGCGCGTCAGCGCCGCACCTCGATGCCGCGCTCGGCCATGCGCTGCTTGGCCTGCGCCACGGTGTATTCGCCGTAGTGGAAGATGCTGGCGGCCAGCACGGCGTCGGCCAGGCCGGTCTGCACGCCGTCGGCCAGGTGGTCGAGGTTGCCCACGCCGCCGGAGGCGATGACGGGCACCGGCACCGCCTCGGCCACGGCGCGGGTCAGCGCCAGGTCGAAGCCGCTCTTGGTGCCGTCGCGGTCCATGCTGGTCAGCAGGATCTCGCCCGCGCCGTGCTCGGCCATCTGGCGCGCCCAGGCCACGGCGTCCAGCCCGGTGTTCTTGCGGCCGCCGTGGCTGTACACGTCCCAGCCTTCGCCGCGCGCGGCCACCTCGTCGCCCACGCGGCGTTTGGCGTCGATGGCCACCACGATGCACTGCGCGCCGTATTTGCTGGACGCATCGCGGATCACCTGCGGGTTGGCGATGGCGGCGGAGTTGAAGCTGGTCTTGTCGGCCCCGGCGTTCAGCAGCCGCCGCACGTCATCGACGGTGCGCACGCCGCCGCCGACGGTGAGCGGGATGAACACCTGCGAGGCCACCGCCTCGATGATGTGCAGGATCAAATCGCGCCCATCGCTGGTGGCGGTGATGTCAAGGAAGGTGAGCTCGTCCGCGCCCTGCTCGTTGTAGCGCGCGGCGATCTCCACCGGGTCGCCAGCGTCGCGCAGCTCGACGAAGTTGACGCCCTTGACGACGCGGCCGCCGGTGACGTCGAGGCAGGGGATGATGCGTTTGGCGAGCATGGCGCGATTATCGGTCTTGCGCGCCAAGCGCCTGGGTCGAGACAAAATTGTCACTCCCATCTGATTTGACAATTTTCTATAAATTGACAAACTTCAGGCAATCAAGGATTCTTCATTGTCATGACAGACCTCACCATCTCCGACAACGGCCGCGTGCTGATACCCGCCGCGCTGCGCGAGCAGCTGGGCCTGAAGCCCGGCACGCGCGTGCACGCCGAAGTGCGCGATGGCAGCCTGGTGCTGACCTCGGCCAGCCAGCGCGCCGTGCAGCGCCGCGCCTATTTCAGCCGCCTGATGCAGGAGCTGAACGTGGCGCCCGGGCACAGCCTGGCGGGCGAGCTGATCGGCGAGCGCCGCGCCGACAACGCGCGCGACGGCCACTGAAGCACCTGCCATGCCGCACGTGCTGGATGCCTCCGCCCTGCTCGCCCTGATGCAGGCCGAACCCGGCAGCGAAGTGGTGGAGGCCCTGCTGGAGGAAGGCGAGTGCGTGATCAGCACCGTCAACCTGGCCGAGGTGGCCAGCAAGCTGATGGACTACGGCCTGGCGCCCGCGCGGCTGGGCGAGGTGCTGCGGCAGAGCAATGTCGCGCCGGTGGATTTCGATGCCGGGCAAGCCGTCATCAGCGCCGCGCTGCGCCCGCTCACGCGCGAGGCCGGCCTGTCGCTGGGCGACCGCGCCTGCCTGGCGCTGGCCAAGGGCTTGCAGGCCAGGGCCGTGACGGCCGACCGCGCCTGGGCCGACGTGGCGGCGGCGGTGCAGGTCGAAGTGGTGCCGATCCGCTGACGCGGTGGCGCGCGGGCCGCGCCGGATTTACGCCGCGCCGCCCAGCTCGTCCGCACGCGCCTGCGCGGCGGCGAAGTCCAGGTCGCCCGAGTAGATGGCGCGGCCGGCGATGACGCCCTCGACGCCCTCCTCCTCCACCGCGCACAGCGCCTCGATGTCGGCCATGCTGGACAGCCCGCCCGAAGCGATCACCGGGATCGACAGCGCCTGCGCCAGCTTCACCGTGGCCTCGACGTTGATGCCGGAGAGCATGCCGTCGCGGCCGATGTCGGTGTAGATGATGCTTTCGACGCCCCAGTCCTCGAACTTCTTCGCCAGGTCGATCACCTCGTGGCCGGTGAGCTTGCTCCAGCCGTCGGTGGCGACCTTGCCGTCCTTGGCGTCCAGGCCGACGATGACGTGGCCGCCGAAGGCGGTGCAGGCGTCTTTCAGGAAGCCGGGGTTCTTCACCGCCGCGGTGCCGATGATGACGTAGCGCAGGCCGGCGTCGATGTACTGCTCGATGGTGTCCAGGTCGCGGATGCCGCCGCCCAGCTGCACCGGGATGTCGTCGCCCACCGCCTTCAGGATGGCCTTGATGGCGGCCAGGTTCTGCGGCTTGCCGGCGAAGGCGCCGTTCAGGTCCACCAGGTGCAGGCGGCGCGCGCCCTGCGCCAGCCAGTGCGCGGCCATCTCGGCCGGCGCCTCGCTGAAGGTGGTGGCCTGGTCCATGTCGCCCTGTTTCAAGCGCACGCAGTGGCCGTCCTTGAGGTCGATGGCGGGGATGAGCAGCATGATCGGAGTTAAGGGTTAAAAAGACCGCCAGCGCGCACCAGTCAAGCGCCGCCAGCTATCAAAATCAGAGTATCTCAGGGGTTCCAGTGGAGGAAGTTGCGGTAGAGCATCAGGCCCTGATCAGCGCTTTTCTCGGGGTGGAACTGGGTGGCAAAAATGTTATCGCGGGCCACGGCGGAGGTAAAGCGCGCGCCGTAGTCGGTCTCGCCCACGCTGTGCGCCGCCTCGCGCGGGCGGGCGTAGAAGCTGTGCACGAAGTAGAACCAGCTGCCGTCGGGCACGCCGCCCCACACCGGGTGCGGGCGCGCCTGGTGCACGCGGTTCCAGCCCATCTGCGGCACTTTGTAGAGGCTGCCGTCGGGGGCGGTCCGCCCGGCCAGGTCGAACTTGACGACCTCGCCCGCGATCAGGCCCAGGCCCGGCGTGCCGGCGGCGGTGCGGCCCTCGGCGCTGTGGTCCAGCAGCATCTGCATGCCGACGCAGACGCCGAACAGCGGCTTGGCGGCGGCCGCCTCCAGCACCGATTCGAGCAGGCCCGACTCGCGCAGCTCGCGCATGCAGTCGGCCATGGCGCCCTGCCCCGGCAGCACCACGCGGTGGGCGCGGCGCACCACCTGCGGGTCGGCGGTGATGACGGCGTTGACGTGCGTGTCGGTGGTGGCGTGGATCACCGCCTGCGCCACCGAGCGCAGGTTGCCCATGCCGTAATCGACCACGGCGACGGTCTGGTTTACTCCTGAATTCATAGCTGCTGGCGCTTGACTGGCAAGCTCTGGAGGCCGATTTTGCTTAAAGCATACCCTTGGTGGACGGAATCTGCCCGGCGGCGCGCGAGTCGGGCGTGAGCGCCATGCGCAGGGCGCGGCCGAACGCCTTGAAGATGGTCTCGGCCTGGTGGTGCGCGTTGACGCCCTTCAGGTTGTCGATGTGCAGGGTGACGAAGGCGTGGTTGACGAAGCCCTGGAAGAACTCGTGCAGCAGCTGCGTGTCGAACGCGCCGATCATGCCGCTGGTGAATTGCACGTCCGTGACCAGGCCGGGCCGGCCGGAGAAGTCGATGACCACGCGCGAGAGCGCCTCGTCCAGCGGCACGTAGGCGTGGCCGTAGCGGGTGATGCCGCGCTTGTCGCCCACGGCCTGCTTGACGGCCTGGCCAATGGCGATGCCTACATCCTCGACCGTGTGGTGGCCGTCGATGTGCAGGTCGCCCTGGCACTGCACGTCGAGGTCGATCATGCCGTGGCGGGCGATCTGGTCGAGCATGTGGTCGAAGAAGCCGATGCCGGTGGCGAGCTTGGACTGCCCGGTGCCGTCGAGGTTGAGCCTGACGGCGATCTTGGTTTCGGCCGTGTCGCGGGCGACTTCGGCGGTGCGTGGGGTGGTGGTCATAGCGAGGCTTGCAGGGCGGCCAGCATCTGGGTGTTCTCGTCGGCGGTGCCCACGGTCAGGCGCACGCAGTCGGCCAGCAGCGGGTGCATTTTAGAAACGTTCTTGATCAGCACGCCGCGCGCCTTCAGGCCCTCGAAGGCGCGCTGCGCGTCGGGCACGCGCGCCAGGATCATGTTGGCCTCGCTCGGGAACACGGTGACGCCGGGCAGCGCGGGCAGCGCGGCCAGCAGCCGCGCGCGCTGGGCCTTGATGTCGGCCGCCTGCTCGGCGAACACCTCGGCGTGTTCCAGCGCGAACAGCGCGCACTCGGCGTTCAGCACGCTGATGTTGTAGGGCGGGCGCAGCTTGTCCACCTCGGCGACCAGGCCCGCCTCGCCCAGCAGGTAGCCGATGCGCACGCCCGCCAGGCCGAACTTGCTGAGGGTGCGCATGACGAGCACGTGGCGGTGCCGCGCGGGCGCGGCGCGCACGCTGTCGATCCAGCTGCGGGCGGCGAAGGGCTGGTAGGCCTCGTCCATCACCACCAGGCCGCCCTGCGCGCCCTGGGCGTCGATCAGGCGCTCGATGACGCCGGCGTCCCACAGCGTGCCGGTGGGGTTGTTGGGGTAGGCCAGGTAGACGATGGCGGGGCGGTGGCGCGCGATGGCGGCCAGCATGGCGGCTTCGTCCAGTTCGAAATCGGCGGTGAGCGGCACGCCGTGGAAGGCCAGGCCCTGGAGCTGCGCGCTCATGCCGTACATCACGAAGCCGGGCAGCGGCGCCACGATGCTGGCGCCCGGCATGTCGCAGGCCATCGCCAGCAGGCTGATGAGTTCGTCCGAGCCGTTGCCCAGCATCAGCGACCAGCCCTCGGGCGGCGCGGCGTGGGCATGCAGGGCGGCGCGCAGATCGTCCACGCGGGTGCCGGGGTAGCGGTTGATGGCCACCTCGCCCAGGCGCCGGCCCAGCTCGGCGCGCAGCGCGGGCGGCAGGCGGTGCGGGTTCTCCATGGCGTCGAGCTTCAGCAGGCCGGCGGCGTCCTGCACGGCGTAGGCGTGCATGCTCTGCACGTCCTGGCGGATGCGGGCGAGGGGCGAGGGCAGGGGTACTTCGGGTTTCATGCGGTGGCGGTGGGAAGGCCGGCGCGGCCTGGCAGGGATGTTACCGCCCGCACCCGGATTGGCCCCAGGATTTGATCTGAATTCATTTACGCGGCGTCGGCAAGGTATAGGCTCGGCTTTCACGCCATCCCAACGAAGGAGACTCCGCATGAAAGCCGTTCGCTACGTCCAGACCGGGCGCTCGCCCGAAGTCGTCGATCTGCCCACGCCCACGCCCGGCCCCGGCCAGGTGCTGCTGCGGGTGGCGGGCGCCGGGGTCTGCCACTCGGACCTGCACGTGATCGACCACGCGCTGTTCCCCGGCAGCTTCACGCTGGGGCACGAGAACGCCGGCCACATCGCCGCGCTGGGCGAAGGCGTGGCGGGCTGGAAGGAAGGCGACGCCGTGGCCGTCTATGGCCCCTGGGGCTGCGGGCGCTGCCACCACTGCCAGACCTCGGCCGAGAACTACTGCGAGGCGCACGCCAGCCTGCCCGCCATGGGCGGCGGCCTGGGCGCCGACGGCGGCATGGCCGAATACATGATCGTGCCCTCCCCGCGCCTGCTGGTGCCGCTGGGCAAGCTCGACCCGGTGCAGGCCGCGCCGCTGTCCGACGCCGCGCTGACGCCCTACCACGCCATCAAGGCCGCGCTGCCCTGGCTGGTGCCGGGGGCGGACGTGGTGGTCATCGGCATCGGCGGGCTGGGCCACATGGCGGTGCAGCTGCTGAAGGCGCTGACGCCGGCGCGCCTGATCGCCTGCGACATCGACGACGCCAAGCTGGCGCACGCGCGCCAACTGGGCGCCGACCACACCGTCAACAGCCGCGACGGCAAACGCGCGGCCGAGGAAATCCGCGCCCTGGTCGGCGCGCGCGGCGCCGACGTGGCGCTGGACTTCGTGGGCGCGCAGCCCACGGTGGACCTGTGCGCGCAGGTGGTGGGCCGCGGCAGCCGCATCGCCGTCGTCGGGCTGGGCGGCGGCGTGCTGCACTACGCGGCCAACCAGCCGCCCTACGGCTGCCAGGTGAGCGTGCCCTACTGGGGCTCGCGCACCGAGCTGATGGAGGTCATCGCCCTGGCCGAGGCCGGGCGCATCCATGCCGACGTGGAGTCGTTCCCGCTGGACGAGGCGGTGGGCGTCTACCAGCGCCTGCGCGAGGGCCGCATCCACGGGCGGGCGGTGCTGGTGCCCTGAGCCCCATCGCTCCTGATTCAAGAGCTGCCAGCGCTTGATGGGCGGGCGCTGGAGGCCGATTTCATTCAAAAACCCTGGCCGCTCAGCCCTCGCCCCCCAGCGTCTCGCGCACCGCGTCCGTGGCCTCGCCCTCGGACTCGAAGATGTGCGGCGCGACGCCGCGCGAATCCAGCCGCTCGCCCAGCTTGGCGCGCATGAAAGCGCTGCTGGAGAAGCGCGTGACGCCCAGGAAATACTTCTCGCCCATGGCCTTGACCGCCTCCAGGTAGCGGTCCTCCAGCTCGCGGTCCACCTCCCAGCCGTCGTAGTTGACCACGGCGTACACCTTGTGGCCCAGCGGCTCGACCATGGCGCGGATCTTGTCGCAGTAGCGGTCGATGAGCTCCTGCGACTTGACGTGCTCGTCGGAGAAGTTCATGAACAGCGTGTTGCGCTCCTCGTCGTAGGCGAAGCGCGCGTCGAAGGGCAGCCGCAGCAGATCGTCGCGCAGGCCCATCGGCTCGGGGCGGAAGATGCGCGCGTCCATCAGGCGCGGCTCGCGCACGATGGGCGCGAAGGCCATCCTGTCGATGACGTCGCGCTGCACGTCCACGCCCGGGGCGACCTCGATCAGCTCCAGCCCTTCGCGCGTGAGGCGGAACACCGCGCGCTCGGTGATGTAGAGCACCTCCTTGCCGTTCCGCGCGGCGACCGGGCCGGAGAAGGTGCGGTGCTCCACCTGCTCGATGAACTTCTTGTGCTTGCCGTCGCGCTCGATCAGCAGCTTGCCCTCCACGATGGCGACCTCCAGGTCGCCGGCCGTGTGGGTGCCGCAGAACACCACCTTCTTGGCGTTGCTGCTGATGTCGATGAAGCCGCCGGCGCCCGCCAGCCGGGCGCCGAACTTCGACACGTTGATGTTGCCCTCGCGGTCGGCCTGCGCCAGCCCGAGGAAGGCCACGTCCAGCCCGCCGCCGTCGTAGAAGTCGAACTGGTAGGGCATGTCGATGACGGCCTGCGCGTTGGTGGCGGCGCCGAAGTCGCGCCCGCCGGCCGGCACGCCGCCGATCACGCCCGGCTCGGCGGTGAGCGTCATCAGGTCGGACGCCTTCTCCTCTGCGACCACCGCCGCCACGCCCTCGGGCATGCCCACGCCCAGGTTCACCACGCTGTTGGGCCGCAGCTCCATCGCCGCGCGGCGGGCGATGATCTTGCGCTCGCTCATCTCCAGCGGCGCCAGCGAGGTCATGGGCACCCGCATCTCGCCCGAATAGGCCGGGTTGTAGGGCGTGGCGTTGGTCTGCCACTGGCTCTTCTCGTCCGTGGCCACCACGATGCAGTCCACCAGCACGCCCGGGATCTTGACCTGGCGCGGGTTCAGCGTGTTGGCCTCGGCGATGCGCTCGACCTGCGCGATCACCAGGCCGCCGGAGTTGTGCGCCGCCATCGCCAGCGACAGGGTCTCGTTGGTCAGCGCCTCGCGCTCCATCGTGATGTTGCCGTTGGGGTCGGCCGTGGTGCCGCGGATGATGCCGACGTTGATGGGGATCGTCTTGTAGAACAGGTATTCCTCGCCGTCGATCTCCATCAGCCGCACCAGAATCCTCCGTGGTCCTGGCGTTCAGCTTGCCGCCGCCCAGGCGCGGATCGACGAAGGTGCCCAGGCCGATGCGCGACACATGGCCCGGCTTGCCGGCGGCGATGTCGCGGTACAGGTGGCAGATGGTGCCCAGCGGCAGGTTGTAGGCCTCGACCTGGTTGCCGATGACCAGCTGCTGGATCGTGGGAATGAAGTTGAAGTGCGCGCCGATGACGCGCTTGACCAGCCCCGGCTGGGCCAGCCGGTTGACGCCCCGGCCCTCGACGGCCCGGCCCTGCCCGACGCCGAAGAGCAGCGTCAGGTCGCTCGGCCGCCCGAAGGTGGCGGCATCCTGCTCGCTGGCGGCATGGGCTTCGGCAATGGTGTGGATGATCTCTTCGGCGAAGCCGACGCCGCCGAAGCCGCCGATGGCGACCGTGTCGCCGCTGCGGATCAGGCGCACCGCATCGCGCGCGGTCACGATCTTGTTGACGGGGCCCGAGCTTGCGCCGGGCACGATCCTGGTGGCCATGGATTTGTCTCCTCTTGCTATGGATGGGTACTGCGGAACGGTACTCGCCAGAATGTAGATGAAGTCCGGCCCGGATCGGCGCGCGGCGCCGCCTTCATGGAAAACCCCCATGCTCCCCAGAGGAGGGCGTTCCGCCTTGGGGCGGCCCGGCGGTAAAAATCAGGGCGAGGGCTTCAGCCGCAGCTCCGCCGCCCGCGCGTGCGCCTGCAAGCCCTCGCCGTGCGCCAGCACGCTGGCGATGCGGCCCAGCGCCTGCGCGCCCTGCGCGCTCACCTCGATCAGGCTGCTGCGCTTCTGGAAGTCGTACACCGACAGCGGCGACGAGAAGCGCGCCGTGCCGCTGGTGGGCAGCACGTGGTTGGGGCCGGCGCAGTAGTCGCCCAGGCTCTCGCTGGTGTAGGCGCCCAGGAAGATGGCGCCGGCGTGCTTCAGCAGCGGCTCCCACTTGTGCGGCTCGCGGCTGCTGACTTCCAGGTGCTCGGGCGCGATGCGGTTGGCGATGGCGCAGGCCTCCTCCATGCTGCGCGTGTGGATCAGCGCGCCCCGGCCGGTGAGGCTCTTGGCGATGATCTCGGCGCGCGGCATGTCGGGCAGCAGGCGGTCGATGGCGCGCTGCACGGCGTCGATGTAGGCGGCGTCGGGGCACAGCAGGATGGACTGCGCCAGCTCGTCGTGCTCGGCCTGGCTGAACAGGTCCATCGCCACCCAGTCGGGCGGCGTGCTGCCGTCGGCCAGCACCAGGATCTCGCTCGGGCCGGCGATCATGTCGATGCCGACCTGGCCGAACACGTGCTTCTTGGCACTGGCCACGTAGGCGTTGCCGGGGCCGGTGATCTTGTCCACGCGCGGGATGGTCGCGGTGCCGTAGGCCAGCGCCGCCACGGCCTGCGCGCCGCCGATGGTGAAGGCGCGCGTGACGCCGGCCACGTGCGCGGCGGCCAACACCAGCGGGCTGCGCTCGCCCTGCCCCGCGGTGGCCGCGCCCTCACTGCCGCCCGTGGCCACGCTGCCGCGCGCCGGGGTGGGCACCACCATGATGATCTCGCCCACGCCGGCCACGTGCGCGGGCACGGCGTTCATGATCAGGCTGCTGGGGTAGGCCGCCTTGCCACCGGGCACGTAGATGCCCACGCGGTCCAGCGGCGTGACCTTCTGGCCCAGCAGGGTGCCGTCCTCGTCGCGGTAAGTGGCCGTCTCGCCGCCCTGCTGCTTCTGCCAGGCGTGGTAGCGGCGCACGCGCGCGGCGGCCTCGGTCAGCGCGTGCTGCTGGGCGGACGGCAGGCTGTCGAAGGCGGCCTGGAAATCAGCGGCGGTCAGTTCCAACTCGGCCATGCCGGCGGCTTGCAGGCCGTCGAAGCGCGCGGTGTATTCCAGCACCGCCGCGTCGCCGCGCGCGCGCACGTCGGCCAGGATGCTCTTCACGCGCTGCTCGATGGCCTCGTCCTGCTCGGCGCTCCAGTGCAGGCGCTGCTGGAAACTGGGCTCGAAATCCGCCTCGGCCGTTGACAGGCGTGCGGGAGCAGCTATCGGTTTCATAGTTTCTCGGCCTGCGGTGCGGCCGCCGCGAAGGCATCGATGATGCGGCGGATCGGCGCGGTCTTGAGCTTGAGCGCGGCCTGGTTGACCACCAACTGCGCGCTGATGCCCATGATGTGCTCGACCTCGACGAGGTTGTTGGCCTTGAGCGTCTTGCCGGTGCTGACCAGGTCCACGATGGCATCCGCCATGCCGGTGAGGGGCGCCAGCTCCATGCTGCCGTAGAGCTTGATCAGGTCCACGTGCACGCCCTTGTCGGCGAAGAACTCGCGCGCGATGGCGGTGTACTTGGTGGCCACGGTGATGCGGCTGCCCTGGCGCACGGCGCGCGCGTAGTCGAAGCCGGCGGGCGCGGCCACGGCCATGTGGCATTTGGCGATCTGCAGGTCCAGCGGCTGGTACAGGCCCGTTCCCCTTGGGGAACCATCCTGGTTCGCGCCATGTTCGATCAGCACGTCCTTGCCGGTCACGCCCAGGTCGGCGCCGCCGTATTCGACGTAGGTGGGTACGTCGGTGGCGCGCACCAGCACCACGCGCACCTCGGGCTGGCTGGTGGGCAGGATGAGCTTGCGCGACTTCTCCGGGTCTTCCAGCACCTCGATGCCGGCGGCGGCCAGCAGCGGCAGGGTCTCGTCGAAGATGCGGCCCTTGGAAAGCGCCAGGGTAATCATGCCGAGACTCTTTCGATGTCGGCCCCGATGCCGCGCAGCTTCTCCTCCATCTGGTCGTAGCCGCGGTCGAGGTGGTAGATGCGGTCCACCAGCGTCTCGCCGTCGGCCACCAGGCCGGCGATGACCAGGCTGGCGGAGGCACGCAGGTCGGTGGCCATGACGGTGGCGCCGGACAGTTGCTGCACACCGTCGATCATCGCCGTGCGACCGTCCACGTGGATGCGCGCGCCCAGGCGCACCAGCTCGTTGACGTGCATGTAGCGGTTCTCGAAGATGGTCTCGGTGACCACGCTGGCGCCCGCCGCCACGCAGTTGAGCGCCATGAACTGCGCCTGCATGTCGGTCGGGAAGCCCGGGTATTCGGTGGTGCGGAAGCTCTGGCCCTTCAGCGCCCGGCCGCCCAGGCTGAAGACGCGGATGCCACCCTCCAGCGGCTCCACGGTGGCGCCGGCGTCGCGCAGTTTCTCGATCACGGCGTCCAGGTGGTCGGCGCGCGCGTGGCGCAGCACCGCGTCGCCGCCGGCGGCGGCCACGGCGCACAGGAAGGTGCCGGCCTCGATGCGGTCGGCCACCACGGCGTGCTCGCAGCCGCGCAGGCGCTCCACGCCCTGGATGCGGATGCGGCTGGCGCCGTGGCCCTCGATGCGCGCGCCCATCTTGATGAGCATCTCGGCCAGGTCGGTCACCTCGGGCTCCTGGGCGGCGTTCTCCAGCACCGTCTCGCCCTCGGCCAGGCAGGCGGCCATGAGGAGGTTCTCGGTGCCGGTCACCGTCACCATGTCGGTGGCGATGCGCGCGCCTTGCAAGCGCGTGCGCCCCTCGGGCAGGCGGGCGACGATGTAGCCATGCTCGACCACGATGTCGGCGCCCATGGCTTGCAGCCCCTTGATGTGCTGGTCCACCGGCCGCGAGCCGATGGCGCAGCCGCCCGGCAGCGACACGCGCGCGCGGCCGAAGCGCGCCAGCAGCGGCCCCAGCGCCAGCACCGAGGCGCGCATGGTCTTGACCAGCTCGTAGGGCGCCTCGGGCGTGATCGGGTCGGCGGCGTGGAAGCTCATGCCGCCGCGCTCGCCGTGCGTCTCGGTCGCCACGCCCATGTTGTCCAGCAGCTTGCGCATGGTGCGCACGTCCTGCAGGCGCGGCACGTTGAGCAGGCGCACGGGCTCGTCGGTCAGCAGCGCGGCGCACATCTCGGGCAGGGCCGCGTTCTTGGCGCCGGAGATCGCCACCTCGCCACGCAGTGGGCGGCCACCGCGGATCAGCAGTTTGTCCATTCGATCATCTTATGAATCAAATCGGGCTCCAGCGCTTGCTGGGCAAGCGCTGGCAGCTATGAAAAATGTAGTCACACACCGCCCTGCGCCGCCCATTCGGCCGGCGTCAGCGTCTTCATCGACAGCGCGTGCACCTCGTCGGTCTTCATGCGCTCGCCCAGCGTGGCGTACACGCGCTGGTGGCGCGCGATGGGGCGCAGGCCCTCGAACGCCGGAGACACGATGGTGGCGAACCAGTGGCGGCCGTCGCCCTCCAGGCGCAGGTGCTCGCAGGGCAGGCCGGCGGCGATGAGGGCTTTGAGTTGGTCGGCGGTCATGTCAGTTGCGCAGCTTGTAGCCGGTCTTCAGCAGGTGCAGCGTCAGCGCCGACAGCAGCGCGAAGCTGCCGCCGGCCACCGCCAGGCTGAGCCAGGGCGAGACGTCGCTGACGCCGAAGAAGCCGTGGCGAAAGCCGTCGATCATGTAGAAGAACGGGTTGAGGTGGCTCAAGCCCTGCCACACGCCGGGCAGCGTGTGGATGGAATAGAACACGCCGGCCAGGAAGGTCATGGGCATGACGATGAAGTTCTGGAACATGGCCATCTGGTCGAACTTGTCGGCCCACAGCCCGGCCAGCACGCCGAGCACGGCCATCATGCCGGCGCCCAGCAGCGCGAAGGCCAGTACCCACAGCGGCGCGGCGGCGCGCGGCGGCGCGTACAGCAGCGTCACCAGGTACACGCCCAGGCCCACCAGCAGGCCGCGCGCCACGGCCGCGCCGACGTAGGCGACGAACCAGCTCCAGGCCGACAGCGGCGTCAGCAGCTGGAACACCAGGTTGCCCATGATCTTGCTCTGCACCAGGCTGGAGGCGCTGTTGGCGAAGGCGTTCTGCAGCACGCTCATCATCACCAGCCCGGGCGCCAGGAAGGCGACGTAGCTGACGCCGGGGTAGACCTGCACGCGGCCCTCCAGCACGTGGCCGAAGATCATCAGGTACAGCACCGCCGTCAGCACCGGCGCGGCGATGGTCTGGAAGGCCACGCGCCAGAAGCGCAGCACCTCCTTGCGCAGCAGCATCTTCCAGCCGTCGTCGGGCGCGGGCAGGGCTTGCAGGGGCTGCGCAGGCGTGGCCAGGGCGTCGTTCATCGAGACACTCATGCCGCGCGCTCCAGCATCGGCGCGGCCGCCGGCCCGCTCATGAGCTGCACGAACACGTCTTCCAGGTCGGCCTTGCGGATCTCCACGTCCTCGGCGCGCACGCCGGCCTGGCGCAGCGCGGCCAGGTGGCGCTCGATCTCCTCGGGGCCGTGGGCCGGCAGCTCGACGATGCGGCCGGTGACGCGCGCCTGCGCCGCCAGCGCCGGCGGCAGGCGCTGGTCGGTCTTGAAGTGCAGCACGCTGGCGGTGGCATTGGCCAGCAGCGTGCTGGTCTTCTCCAGCGCGATCACGCGGCCCAGCTTGAGCATGGCCAGGCGGGAGCACAGCGCCTCGGCCTCCTCCAGGTAGTGCGTGGTCAGCAGCACGGTGTGGCCCTGGCGGTTGAGGTCGGCGACGAACTGCCACAGCGTCTGCCGCAGTTCCACGTCCACGCCGGCGGTGGGCTCGTCGAGCACGATGACGGGCGGCTTGTGCACCAGCGCCTGCGCCACCAGCACGCGGCGCTTCATGCCGCCGGAGAGCTGGCGCATGTTGGCGCCGGCCTTGTCGGCCAGGCCCAGGCCGTGCAGCAGCTCGTCGATCCAGGCGTCGTTGCGGCGCAGGCCGAAATAGCCGGACTGGAACACCAGCGCCTCGCGCACGGTGAAGAAGGGGTCGAACACCAGCTCCTGCGGCACGATGCCGAGGTGCCGGCGCGCCTGCGCGTAGTCGGCCTGCACGTCGAAGCCGTGCACCTTGACGCGGCCCGCCGTGGGCCGCGCCAGGCCGGCCAGGATGGAGATCAGCGTGGTCTTGCCAGCGCCGTTGGGGCCGAGCAGGCCGAAGAACTCGCCGGCTTCGATGTCGAAACCGACGTTGTCGAGGGCTTTCAGGGGGGTGGCGCCGGGCCGCTGGGAGGCCGGGTAGACCTTGGACACCGACTGGAACGAGATTGCGGGCATGAAGCCCGCCATTCTACTTTTTTGCCGTGGATCGAACGCTGCGCTCAGGCGGCCGCCAGCACCGTTTCCTGCGACGCGGCGGGATCGGGCAGCAGGCCGAGCACCCCGTACAGCCCGGCCAGTTCGCGCAAGCGCGGCGGCAGCCCGCGCACGGCGAAACCCTTGCCGTCGCCCAGGCACTCGCGCCGGCATTCCAGCAGCACGGCCAGCGCCGACGAGTCGAAGCGCAACAGCGCCGAGGCATCCACCAGGATCCGCGGCTGCGCCTCGGCGCGCGCGGCCTGCAGCAGCATCCTCAGGCAGGCCTCGGCCTGCGCGTGCGTCAGCTCGGCGGGCAATACCAGCACGTCAGCTCTTGCCGTTGTTCGCGACGTTGGCCTTGTTGCGCTCGGCCAGCGAACCGATCAGGGCATCGATGCCGCCGGCATTGATCTGCTGCGCGAACTGCGGACGGTAGTTGTCGACCAGCCAGACGCCCAGCACGTTCAGGTCGTAGATCTTCCAGCCGCTGCCCTGGCCCGGGGTTTTTTCCATGCGGTAGTCGAGCTGCACCGGCTCGCCCTTGCTGCGCACCAGGGTCCTGACGACGACTTCCTTGTCGGCGGCGCCGCCGCGCAGCGGCTGCACTTCCACCGTCTGGTCGCTGACCTGCTTGAGCGCGCCGGCATAGGTGCGCACCAGCAGCGTCTTGAACTCGGCCTGCAGGCGCTGGCGCTGCTCCGGCGTGGCCTTGCGCCAGCCCGGGCCGGTGGCCGAGGCCGTCATGCGCGTGAAGTTCACGTTGGGCATGATCTTCTGGTCGACGATGGCCATCACGCGGTCCACGTCGCCGCTCTGCACCGCCTTGTCGGCGCGGATGATCTGCAGCACCTCGCCGGACAGGCGGTCGATCATGGCGTCCGGCGCCTCGTCGGCGGCGCGCGCCCAGGGGGCGGCCAGCGCCAGGGCGATGACGAGAGGGCTGAGTACGGCTCGGCGTCGGTCTGCTTGCATGAGGTTCATTCTCCACCGGGCGCAACCGCGCGCCCCGGTGATCTTGGAATATCCGTGGCGCGCGGGGGTTCCCGCCGGCTGTTACAGGTTGTGCGGCGGCGCGTCAGGGCTTGGCGGGCGCCTCGCCCTCTTCCAGGTCGTAGCGCTCTTCGTCCTGGGGCGGATTGCCGTCGTAGATGTCGTTGCGCCGCTTCTGGAAATAGGCGTCGCGCCGGAAGGTGTAGGGGTCGAGCGCGGCGGCCTCGAAGAGTTCGCCCGCCTCCAGCAGCTGCGAGCGCAGGTGGATGATCTGCAAGGCGCGCAGCGAGTTGCGCAGCGACACGTCGTTGACGTGCCCGATGGGGTGGCCGTACCAGTCCACCGGCAGCGCCGCGGTGTCGCGCAGCGTGGACGAGCCCAGGAACGGCAGCACGAAGTACGGCCCCGGCGGCACGCCCCAGTAGCCCAGCGTCTGGCCGAAGTCCTCGCGGTGGCGCTCCAGGCGCATCTCGGCGGCCGGGTCGAGCACGCCGCCCAGGCCGAGGGTGGTGTTGACGACCACGCGCCAGAACGAGCTCAGCGCCGCTTCCGGCTTGGCCTGCAGCACGCTGTTGACGAACGACCAGGCGTCGCCCAGGTTGCCGAGGAAGTTGCCCACGCCGGTGCGCACCGGCTGCGGCAGCACTTCCTTGTAGACGGTGGCCACGGGCTTGATGACGGCGTCGTCCACGGCGTCGTTGAACTTGGTCATGCTCCGGTTGTAGCCCTCCCACGGATCGCGCGGATCGGGGTTGGCGACGGTGGCGCAGCCCGCCAGCAGCGCCGCGCCGCACAGCATGGCGGCCAGGGCGGCGCGCCTCATTGCGGTAACTGCTCGAATGCTCATGTTGTCGTTGATCTGCTGCCGATCGTGCTTTTCGTGGGTGGGGAAACGCCGCGCGCCCTGCCCTATTTCTGCGCCGGCTTGCCGGCGCTGGGGGAGGCGTTGTTGGCGGCGCTGTTGTAGAGGAACTGGCTGATCAGATTCTCCAGCACCACGGCCGACTGCGTCTGCGTCACATTATCGCCGCCGGCCAGGTTCTGGTCGTCGGCGCCGGGCTCGACGCCGATGTACTGCTCGCCCAGCAGACCGCTGGTCAGGATCTTGAGCGAGCTGTCCTTGGGGAAGTGAAAACGCGCGTCCATGTCGAGCGCGATGCGGGCCTGGAAGCGCTCGTCGTCGAAGCCGATGCCGGCCACCCGGCCCACCACCACGCCGGCGCTCTTGACCGCCGCCTTGGGCTTGAGGCCGCCGATGTTGTCGAAGTTCGCCGTGATGCGGTAGGTCGGCTGGAAGCTGGTGGTCAGCAGGTTGGCCGACCGCAGCGCCAGAAACAGCAGCGCCGCCAGGCCCAGCATCACGAACAGGCCTACCCAGATGTCGTTCTTGGAGCGTCCCATGATTTTCTCGCCCTCGTTCCTTGCCTAAATTACCTGCTGAACATCATGGCGGTGAGCACGAAGTCCAGCCCCAGCACCATGAGCGACGCCATCACCACGGTGCGCGTGGTGGCGCGTGCCACCCCGTCGGCCGTCGGCTTGGCCACGTAACCCTGCAGCAGCGCGACGAAGGTCACCGTCACGCCGAACACCACGCTCTTGATCACGCCGTTGCCCAGGTCGGCCCACCAGTCCACGCCGCCCTGCATCTGGCTCCAGAAGGCGCCCGGATCGACGCCGATCATCGGCACGCTGACGACCCAGCCGCCCACCACGCCGACGGCGTTGAACACCGCCGTCAGCAGCGGCATGGCGACCACGCCGGCCCAGAAGCGCGGCGCGACGATGCGCCGCACCGGGTCCACCGCCATCATCTCCATGGCGCTGAACTGCTCGCCCGCCTTCATCAGCCCGATCTCGGCCGTGAGCGAGGTGCCGGCGCGGCCGGCGAACAGCAGCGCCGTGACCACCGGGCCCAGCTCGCGCAGCAGCGACAGCGCCACCATCATGCCCACCGCCTCGGCCGAGCCGTAGCGCTGGAGGATGTTGTAGCCCTGCAAGGCCAGCACGAAGCCGACGAACAGGCCCGACACGCCGATGATGGCCAGCGAGTAGTCGCCCAGGAAGTGGATCTGCTCGCGCACCAGCCCGAAGCGCCGGAACGTCGGCCCCGCCAGCCGCACCAGCCGCCAGAAGAAGCGCGCGGCGTAGCCCACGTCCGCCAGTTGCGAACGCACGGCGAAGCCGACGTCGGACGGCCGCCACCAGCTCATCGCGCCGACTCCACGCCGAAGTCTTGCTCCACACTCGGCCCGGGGTAGTGGAACTGCACCGGGCCGTCGGCGTCGGCGCCGACGAACTGGCGCACCAGCGGGTCGGTGCTGGCGCGCACCTCGTCGGGCGTGCCCTGCGCGGCCACTTTGCCGTCGGCCAGGATGACGACCTGGTCAGCGATGTGGAACGTCTCCACCACGTCGTGCGACACCACGATGCTGGTGATGCCCAGCGCGTCGTTCAGCTTGCGGATCAGTCGCGCGGCAGTGCCCAGCGAGATCGGGTCCAGCCCGGCGAAGGGTTCGTCATACATGATCAGCTCGGGGTCGAGCGCGATGGCGCGCGCCAGCGCCACGCGCCGCGCCATGCCGCCCGACACCTGCGCCGGCATCAGCTCGCGCGCGCCGCGCAGGCCGACGGCGCCCAGCTTCATCAGCGCGATGTCGCGGATCAGCGCCTCGGGCAGGCGGGTGTGCTCGCGCAGCGGGAAGGCGACGTTCTCGAACACGCTGAGGTCGGTGAACAGCGCGCCGAACTGGAACAGCATGCCCATGCGGCGCCGCGCGGCGTAGAGCTGCGCCTCGTCCATCGCGCCCACGTCCTGGCCACTCACCAGCACCTGGCCTTTCTGCGCGCGCTGCTGGCCGCCGATGAGGCGCAGCACGGTGGTCTTGCCGCCGCCCGAGGCGCCCATCAGCGCCGTCACCTGGCCGCGCGGCACGGTGAGCGACAGCTCGCGCAGCACCGGCCGCTCGCCGTACCCGAAGGTGACGTCGCGCAGCTCGACCAGGGCGTCAGGGGACGAAGCGGTAGCGGCCATGAAAGAAATAGAAAAGCCGGCGCGTGCACCGGCTTGTTCCAATGATACCGGGTTGACCCGAATCCGTTGGTCACGCCCTATCGCGCCTTGTTTCCATTCATGAAACTACGATTTTTATAGCTGCCGGCGCTTGCCAGACGGGCGCTGGAGGCCGATTTCATTCATAAACTTCAGCGCGGCAAATCGCTCATGCCCATCAGGAACTCGTCCACCGCCCGCGCCGCCTGCCGGCCCTCGCGGATCGCCCACACCACCAGGCTCTGCCCGCGCCGCATGTCGCCGGCGGCGAACACCTTGGGCACGCTGGTGGCGTAGCCGCCGCTGAAGTCGGTCGTGGCCTTGGCGTTGCCGCGCGCGTCCTTGTCGAGGCCGAAGGCGTCCAGCACGCTGGCCAGCGGGTTGGTGAAGCCCATCGCCAGCAGCACCAGGTCGGCCGGCCAGTCCTTCTCGGTGCCGGGCACCTCGGTCAGCTTGCCGTCCTTGAACTCGACCTGCACGGTGGTCAGCGCCTTGACCTTGCCGCGCTCGCCCACGAACTGCTTGGTGGAGATGGCGAACTCGCGCTGCGCGCCCTCCTCGTGGCTGGAGCTGGTGCGCAGCTTGATGGGCCAGTAGGGCCACACCAGCGGCTTGTCCTCCTGCTCGGGCGGCATGGGCATGACCTCGAACTGCGTCACGCTTTTGGCGCCGTGGCGGTTGCTGGTGCCCACGCAGTCGCTGCCGGTGTCGCCGCCGCCGATGACGATGACGTGCTTGTCCTTGGCCGTGATGGCCCCCTTGACCTTGTCGCCCGCGTTGGCGCGGTTCTGCTGCGGCAGCAGCTCCATGGCGAAGTGGATGCCCGCGAGGTCGCGGCCGGGCACGGGCAAATCGCGCGACTGCTCGGCGCCGCCGGTGAGCAGCACGGCGTCGTAGTCCTTCATCAGCTGCTCGGCGGCCACCGTCTCGGTCGCCAGGTTGGTGGCCTTGGCGCCGGGGCCATCGGCGGGCATGGCGCCGACCAGCACGCTGGTGCGGATGGTGACGCCCTCGGCCTCCATCTGCGCCACGCGGCGGTCGATGTGCGACTTGTCGAGCTTGAAGTCGGGAATGCCATAGCGCAGCAGGCCGCCGACGCGGTCGTTCTTCTCGAACAGCGTCACGTCGTGGCCGGCGCGCGCCAGCTGCTGCGCCGCCGCCAGGCCGGCGGGGCCGGCGCCGACCACGGCCACGCGCTTGCCGGTCTTGTGCGGCGCCAGGCGCGGCTTCACCCAGCCCTCGTCCCAGGCGCGGTCGATGATGGCGTGCTCGATGCTCTTGATGCCGATCGGGTCGTCGTTGATGTTCAGCACGCAGGCGGCCTCGCACGGCGCGGGGCAGATGCGGCCGGTGAACTCGGGGAAGTTGTTGGTGGAGTCGAGCACCGCGAAGGCGTTCTTCCAGTCGCCCCGGTACACCAGGTCGTTGAAGTCCGGGATGATGTTGTTGACCGGGCAGCCGTTGTTGCAGAACGGCGTGCCGCAGTCCATGCAGCGCGCGCCCTGCTGGCGCGCCTGCGCATCGTCCAGGCCGATGACGAATTCCTTGTAGTGCTTCAGGCGCTCGGGCACGGGCGCGTAGCCCTCCTCGATGCGCTCGAATTCCATGAAGCCGGTGACTTTACCCATGATCTCGCTGCCCTCTCACTTGGCCGAAGCCGCTTCTTTTTTGCTAGCGGCCGGCGCTTGACTGGCGGGCGCTGCGGCCCGTTTCCTTGCATACATCTCGCCCAGCGCGCGCTTGTACTCGGTGGGGAAGACCTTGACGAACTTCTGGCGCGTGGCGGCCCAGTCGTCGAGCAGCTCGCGGGCGCGGCGGCTGCCGGTCCAGCGCAGGTGGTCGTCCAGCAGGGCCTTGAGCTGCTCCTCGTCGGTCTGGCCGCGGTGCCAGGTGCCGGCGTCGCCGGCGGCCTTCTGCTCGGCGGCGGGCAGCACCTTCTCCAGCGTCACCATGGACAGGTTGCAGCGCTTGGCGAACTGGCCGTCCTCGTCGTAGACGTAGGCCACGCCGCCGGACATGCCGGCGGCGAAGTTGCGGCCGGTCCTGCCCAGCACGGCGACGGTGCCGCCGGTCATGTATTCGCAGCCGTGGTCGCCCGTGCCTTCCACCACCGCGGTGGCGCCCGACAGGCGCACGGCGAAGCGCTCGCCCGCCACGCCGGCGAAGAAGGCCTCGCCCGTGGTGGCGCCGTACATCACGGTATTGCCGACGATGATGTTCTCGTGCGCCTGGCCGCGGAAGTCCAGGCTGGGGCGGATGGCGATGCGCCCGCCCGAGAGGCCCTTGCCGGTGTAGTCATTGGCCTCGCCGATCAGGTAGAGCGTGACGCCCTTGCACAGGAAGGCGCCGAAGCTCTGCCCACCCGTGCCTTCGAGCTGGATGCGGATGGTGTCGTCGGGCAACCCCTCGGGGTGCGCCTTGGTCACCGCGCCCGACAGCATGGCGCCGACCGAGCGGTTGACGTTGCGCGCCGTGTCCATGATCTTCACCGCCTCGCCGCGCTCGATGGCGGGGCGCGACTTCTCGATCAGGCGGTTGTCGAGCGACTTGTCCAGCCCGTGGTTCTGCACATCGACGTGGCGGCGCGGCACGTCGGCCGGCACCTGGGGCCGCGCCAGCAGGCGGCTGAAGTCCAGGCCCCTGGCCTTCCAGTGCGCGATGCCCTTCTTCATGTCGAGCAGGTCGCTGCGGCCGATCAGGTCGTCGAACTGGCGGATGCCCAGCTGCGCCATGATCTGGCGCACTTCCTCGGCGACGAAGAAGAAGTAGTTGACGACGTGCTCCGGCTTGCCGCTGAACTTGCGGCGCAGCACCGGGTCCTGCGTGGCCACGCCCACCGGGCAGGTGTTGAGGTGGCACTTGCGCATCATGATGCAGCCCTCCACCACCAGCGGCGCGGTGGCGAAGCCGAACTCGTCGGCGCCCAGCAGCGCGCCGATGGCGACGTCGCGGCCGGTCTTCATCTGGCCGTCGGCCTGCACGCGGATGCGGCCGCGCAGGCGGTTGAGCACCAGGGTCTGCTGCGTCTCGGCCAGGCCGATCTCCCACGGCGAGCCGGCGTGCTTGATCGACGACCAGGGCGAGGCGCCGGTGCCGCCGTCGTGCCCGGCGATCACCACGTGGTCGCTCTTGCACTTGGCGACGCCGGCGGCGATGGTGCCGACGCCGATCTCCGACACCAGCTTGACCGAGATGTCGGCGTGCGGCGCCACGTTCTTCAGGTCGTGGATGAGCTGCGCCAGGTCTTCGATGGAGTAGATGTCGTGGTGCGGCGGCGGGCTGATCAGGCCCACGCCGGGCACCGAGTAGCGCTGCTTGCCGATGTAGTCGCTGACCTTGCCGCCGGGCAGCTGGCCGCCCTCGCCGGGCTTGGCGCCCTGCGCCATCTTGATCTGGATCTGGTCGGACGAGGCGAGGTATTCCGCCGTCACGCCGAAGCGGCCCGAGGCCACCTGCTTGATGCGCGAGCGCAGCGAGTCGCCGGCCTGCAGCGGCATCTGCACCTCGACGTTCTCGGCGCCGATGATGCCTTGCAGCGTGTCGCCCTGCTGGATGGGAATGCCCTTCAGCTCGTTGCGGTAGCGCGCCGGATCCTCGCCGCCCTCGCCGGTGTTGCTCTTGCCGCCGATGCGGTTCATGGCGATGGCCAGCGTGGAATGCGCCTCGGTGCTGATCGAGCCGAGCGACATGGCGCCCGTGGCGAAGCGCTTGACGATTTCCGACGCCGGCTCCACCTCGTCCAGCGGAATGGCCTTGGCGGGATCGACCTTGAACTCGAACAGCCCGCGCAGCGTCATGTGGCGCTGGCTCTGGTCGTTGATGAGCTGCGCGTATTCCTTGTAGGTGTTGAAGTTGTTGGCGCGCGTGCTGTGCTGGAGCTTGGCGATGGCGTCGGGGCTCCACATGTGCTCCTCGCCGCGCGTGCGCCAGGCGTATTCGCCGCCGGCGTCGAGCATGCCGTCCAGCACCGGGTCGTCGCCGAAGGCGGCGCGGTGGCGGCGGAAGGCTTCCTCGGCGATCTGGAACACGCCGATGCCCTCGACCCGGCTGGGGGTGCCGGTGAAGTACTTGGCGATGGTGTCCGAGTTGATGCCGATGGCCTCGAACAGCTGCGCGCCGCAGTAGCTCATGTAGGTGCTCACGCCCATCTTGGACATGATCTTGGACAGGCCCTTGCCGATGGCCTTGACGTAGTTGTAGATCGCCTTCTCGCCGCTCAGCTCGCCCGGCAGGTCCTTGTGCATCGCGGCCAGCGTCTCCATCGCCAGCCAGGGGTGCACGGCCTCGGCGCCGTAGCCGGCCAGCACGGCGAAGTGGTGCACCTCGCGCGCGCTGCCGGTCTCCACCACCAGGCCGGCGCTGGTGCGCAGGCCCTCGCGGATCAGGTGCTGGTGGATGCTGGACAGGGCCAGCAGCGCGGGAATCGCCACGCGCTCGCGCGACATGCCCTTGTCGCTGATGATGAGGATGTTGTGCCCGCCGCGGATGGCGTCCACCGCCTGCGCGCTGAGCGAGGCCAGGCGCGCCTCCACGCCGTCGGGGCCCCAGCCGGCGGGGTAGGTGACGTCGAGCACGGCCGAGCTGAACTTGCCCTGCGTGTGGCGCCTGATCTCGCGCAGCTTGACCATGTCGGCCGCGTCGAGGATCGGCTGGCTCACCTCCAGCCGCATCGGCGGGTTGACCTGGTTGATGTCCAGCAGGTTGGGCTTGGGGCCGATGAAGCTGACCAGGCTCATCACGATGGCCTCGCGGATCGGGTCGATCGGCGGGTTGGTGACCTGGGCGAACAGCTGCTTGAAGTAGCTGTACAGCGGCTTGTCCTTGCTGGAGAGCACGGCCAGCGGGCTGTCGTTGCCCATCGAGCCGATGCCCTCCTCGCCGTTGGCGGCCATCGGGCTCATCAGGAACTTGATGTCCTCCTGCGTGTAGCCGAAGGCCTGCTGCAGGTCCAGCATGGCGGGCGGGGTGGATTCGACGCCGGCCGACTGCGGCTCGGTGTCGCCGATGGGCAGCTCGCGCGCGTCGGCGCCGGCCACGGGCTGCTCCACGTCGTCCAGGCGGATGCGCAGGTCCTCGATCCAGCGCTTGTAGGGCTTGGCGTTGGCGAGGCTGGCCTTGACCTCCTCGTCGTCGATCATGCGGCCCTGCTCCAGGTCGATCAGGAACATCTTGCCCGGTTGCAGGCGCCACTTCTTGACGATCTTGTGCTCGGGCACCGGCAGCACGCCGGATTCGGAGCCCATGATGACGAAGCCGCTCTCCGTCACGCAGTAGCGCGCCGGGCGCAGGCCGTTGCGGTCCAGCGTGGCGCCGATCTGGCGGCCGTCGGTGAAGACGATCGAGGCCGGGCCGTCCCAGGGTTCCAGCATCGAGGCGTGGTATTCGTAGAACGCCTTGCGGCGCTCGTCCATGGTGGTGTGCTGCTCCCAGGGCTCGGGGATCATCATCATGGCCGCCTGCGCCAGCGGGTAGCCGGCCATGGTCAGCAGCTCGATGCAGTTGTCGAAAGTGGCGGTGTCGGACTGGCCCGGGAAACTGATGGGGTAGAGCTTCTTCAGGTCGGCGCCCAGCACCGGCGAGCTCATCACGCCCTCGCGCGCGCGCATCCAGTTGTAGTTGCCCTTGACGGTGTTGATCTCGCCGTTGTGCGCCACGTAGCGGTAGGGGTGCGCCAGCGGCCACTCGGGGAAGGTGTTGGTGGAGAAGCGCTGGTGCACCAGGCCCAGCGCGGAAACGCAGCGCTCGTCCCTCAGGTCGAGGTAGTAGGTGCCCACCTGGTCGGCCAGCAGCAGGCCCTTGTAGATCACCGTGCGCGTGCTCATGCTGGGCACGTAATACTCTTTGCCGTACTTCAGCCTGAGCGCCTGGATGTTGGCGCTGGCGGTCTTGCGGATGACGTAGAGCTTGCGCTCCAGCGCGTCCTGCACGATCACGTCGGCGCCACGGCCGATGAACACCTGGCGGATCACCGGCTCGGTGGCGCGCACGGCGGGCGACATGGGCATGTCGCGGTCCACCGGCACGTCGCGCCAGCCCAGCAGCACCTGGCCCTCGGCCTTGACGGCGCGCTCCAGCTCTTCCTCGCAGGCCATGCGCGAGGCGTGCTCCTTGGGCAGGAAGATCATGCCGACGCCGTATTCGCCCGGCGGGGGCAGCTCCACCCCTTGCGCGGCCATCTCGGCGCGGTAGAGCGCGTCGGGCATCTGGATCAGGATGCCGGCGCCGTCACCCATCAGCGGGTCGGCGCCGACGGCGCCGCGGTGGTCCAGGTTCTCCAGGATCTTCAGCGCGTTGGTGATGATGGCGTGGCTCTTCTCGCCCTTGATGTGGGCCACGAAGCCCACGCCGCAGGCGTCGTGCTCGTGGGCCGGGTCGTACAGGCCGGTATGCGTGAGGTGCTGTTGTTCGGCAGGCGTGGTCATGACGCGCTCCATCGTCCAATTCATCGGGGACGGCAAGCATAGTGCAGCGCAATAGACGTGCCAAGCTTTTTAATCGGGGTCAGATCACGATTTATTCTTGATAGCTATAGTTTTTCATTAATTAGGGACATATCAATTTCATAGCTTCCAGCGCTTGACAAGCAATCGCCAGCGGCTGTTTTTATTCTTGATCGCCGGGCTTGCGAGGTCGTCCGGCAGCGGCGCGGGCGACGCGGCGCTCGGTTCTTTTTTGCAATCCCGCCACGAAGTCGCCGCTGCCCAGCGCCCAACCGCTGTGCGCCGCGCGGCCGATCTCGGCCCGCTGCGCCTCCCCCAGGCCCGCGCGCACCAGATCGGCATAGGCCGCCTGGCGTGCGAACGGCGTGTTGCCCAGCGCCCAGTAGAGCGGGTGCGGCGTCAGCCAGGCGTCGTGCCGGTGGCCCGCGTGGTGCGCGTAGCTCGACCACGGGTAGCCCTCGGGCCGCGCCACCATGCCGGCGCGCACGGGGTTGAGGTCGATGTAGGCCATGCAGGCCAGCAGGTGGCGCTCGGCCTCGATCAGCGTGCCGCGGTAGCGCCCCTCGAACAGCGTGCCGCTGCGCCCGTGCCGGCGATTGAAGCGCCGCACGTAGCCGCGCCCCAGCGCCTGCATCATTTTGGGGATGCCCTCCCCGGTCTGGGGCGTGAGCAGCAGGTGCACGTGATTGGTCATCAGCACGTAGGCGTGCACCGCCACCTGCGCGGCCGCCGCCTGCGCGCGGATACCCTCCAGCAGGTGCGCGCGGTCGTCGTCGTCCAGCGCGATCGGCTGGCGGTTGTTGCCGCGCTGGATGACGTGGTGCGGGTAGCCGGGAAGGGTGAGGCGGGGGAGGCGGGCCATGGGGAAATTATCATCGGGGAAATCATGATCTGACCCCAAATAGCAGACCCCAAATAGCACCAGATAGCAGACTCCAAATAGCAACACCAGTGCCATCCCCAATGGCCTCGGCCCCAGAGACCATGGACAATGGGAAGGTTGTCTACTGTCACCGCTTCCAGGAGGGAATCGCCTTGAAAAACATCTCATCACTCATGGCCGCGCGCCGGGCCCGCCTGGTGGCGGCCCTGCTGTCGCTGGCCGCCACCACGGCCATGGCCGCGCCGATCACCGGCATCCAGGGCAGCCAGGGCGGCACGCTCTGGAACACGGCCGTGGGAGCGGAGGCCGCCGCCGCCACGGTGAGCACGGAACTGCTGGCCTTCACGGTCGGCGGCACGACGTACTCCACCGGCGTCAACGACGGCCTGGTGACCGGCACCTACACAGCCGCCAATTTCCAGGCCTTCGTGGTGCCGCCCTTCACGGCCGGCACCAGCACCCTGACCGCCTGGGGCAGCGCCATGACCGTTCCGGCCTCCTACCCGGCTCTGAACTGGTTCCTCTCCGACGGCACCCAGGGGCTGGAGCTGGCGACGGCGGTGTTCAACTCTCCCGCGCAGAACATCGATTTCCCGATCGCCATCCCCAGCACGGCCAGCCTCACCCTGCCGGCCATCGTGACCACGCAGGTGGGTGATCCAGGCACCACGGACACCTACTACTTCGTGGACAGCAGTGGCACCCAGGTGGGCAACGCGATCTCCGTGAGCTACGGCTCCGTCGCGCGGGTCGGGGAAATTACCTGGCAGTTCCGCACGGCCACTGGCGGCACCAGCACTCAGGCCACCGGAAATCGCAACCTTCGCTTGCAGTCCTACACGCTGGGCGACTTCCTGACGGCGGCCCAGGTCGGCAGCGTCGTGGCCTTCAGGCAGGTGCTCAGCGGCCAGTCCGACCTGGCCTTCGTGGCCTACAACAGCGACCTGCTCGCGGTGCAGGCCCCTGACCTGGCCATCGACCTGACCGGGCTGACCACCCCGGCGCTGGGCGTGTCCTACAGCGGCAGCTTCTCCTGCACCAACAACGGCGCGGCCGCCGCCACCGTCGGCACCACGTGCACGGTGAGCAACCTGCCGGCCGGCCTGTCGGTGGGCGCCTGCACCATCAGCGGCGGCGGCGCCTGGGTCGCGGGCGACGCCGTCCCCGTGGGCAGCACCGTCACCTGCGCCGTGACCGGCACGCCCACGGCCACGGGCACGACGACGGTCTCGGGCAGCACCAGCGGCTCCAGCACCACCACCGCGGGCGGCACCACCGTCACCACGGACGACTCCGATCCGTCGAACAACACGGCCACGCTGGATCTCACCGTCACCGCGCCCGACATGCAGGTGACCAGCGTGGACCTGCCGGCCGGCACCGAGGGCACGCCCTATTCCGGCAGCTTCGTGTGCACCAACCAGGGCGACGCGGCGGCGGCCAACGCCACCTGCGCGGCCACCAATCTGCCGGCCTGGGCCAGCGTCACCTGCGATCCGACCACGCCGGTCGCCTCGCTGGCGGCGGGCAGCGCGATCACCTGCACGGTGAGCGGCACCCCCCCCACCGGCAGCAACGGCACGACCGCCGTCACCGTCACCGCCGGCACCAGCACCCCCGAGTCGAACACCGACAACAACACCGGTTCGGGCAACATCGTCATCGCGGGCGTGCCGGACATGGCCGTGACCAGCGTGGACCTGCCGGCCGCCACCGTGGGCACGCCCTACTCGGGCAGCTTCGTGTGCACCAACGTCGGCACCGCCGCGGCGACGGACGCCACCTGCACGGCCACCGGCGTGCCCGCCTGGGCCAGCGTCACCTGCGATCCGACCACGCCGGTCGCCTCGCTGGCGGCGGGCAGCGCGATCACCTGCACGGTGACCGGCACGCCCGCCACCGGGGACAAGGGAACCTCGTCCGTCGACATCACCGCCGGCTCCAGCAGCTCCGACGCGGACACCACCAACAACACCGGCAGCGGCAGCATCGTGGTCACGGGCGTGCCCAACGTGGTGATCGACCTCGGCGGCCTGCCGACCACGGGCACCGTGAACCGGCCCTACAGCGGCACCTTCACCTGCACCAACGACGGCACGGCCGACGCGGACGCCGCCGCCTGCACGGTGACCGGCCTGCCGACCGGCGTGACCGTGGGCGCCTGCACCATCAGCCCCGACGACGCCGCGTGGACCTCGCCAGGCACCATTCCCGAAGGCCAGACCGTGACCTGCGCGGTGAGCGGCACGCCCACCGAGACCGGCACGTCGGACCTGACCGGCACCGGCGGCACCAGCACCGCCACCGCGACCGTGACCGTGAGCGCCGCCGTCGTGGCGCCCATTCCCACCATGGCGGAATGGGCCCTGGCCCTGATGGCCAGCCTGCTGGCCGTGCTGGGCCTGGCCGGCACCCGCCGCATGCGCCGCGCGGACTGACACCGGCGCCCCAAGGGCCGAAAGGGCTGCGCATGGCGCAGCCCTTTTTTTTGCCGCCGGGCCGCCCCAAGGCAAAACAGCCCCCTCAGGGGGCAGCGGACCACGCGCAGCGGGGAAGCGTGGGGGCGCCTTTTCGCCGCCGGGCCGCCCCAAGGCAAAACAGCCCCCTCAGGGGGCAGCGGACCACGCGGCGGAGGAGCGTGGGGGGCTTGCTCGTTCCACCAGGTGCCCATAATGCGCCCCATGCCCCGCCCCAGCCAGCTCCTGCACCCGCAGCGCGACCCCGCGCCTCCCCTGCCCGCCGCCACCGTGCTGCTGCTGCGCGATGCGGCCGAGGGCGGCGTCGAGGTGCTGATGACGCGCCGCTCGCTCACCGCCAGCTTCGCGCCCGGCGCCTACGTGTTCCCCGGCGGCGGCATCGACGCGGCCGATGCGGCGGCGCACGCGCGGGCGGCGCGGCGCGCGGGCCAGGGCGAGCAGCGCCTGACGCAGGCCATCGCCGCCATCCGCGAGAGCTTCGAGGAGCTGGGCGTGCTGCTGGCGCGCCGCGCCGACGGCTCGCCCGCCACGGCCGGCGACGTCGCCGCGCTGGACCGCCACGGCCCCTTCGTGCCCCAGTGCGCGGCACGCGGCCTGACGCTGGCCGCCGACGAGGTGTACGTGCTGGCGCACTGGACCACCGACCGCGACCTGCCGCGCCGCTTCGACGTGCCCTTCCTGGCCGCGCGCATGCCCGAAGGGCAGACGCCGGTGGCCGACGAGGCCGAGCAGTTCGAGCCCGTGTGGGTGCGCCCGGCCGACGCGCTGGCGCGGCACGCGGCGGGGCAGTTCTTCATCATCTACCCGACCATCCGCACGCTGGAGCGCCTCCAGCCCTACGCCAGCGTGGACGCGGTGCTCACCGCCTGCGCCGGCGAGCGCCCGCTGTGGACGAGCTGCCCGCGCGCCGGCCTGCTGGCCGGCGAGGTGGCGCGCTACATGGAGCACGAGCCGCCCTACGGCGAGCTGGAGCTGACCAGCCCCGACGGGCAGATCGTGCACGCGCTGGACTGGCAACACGAGCGCCCCGTGCCGCTGCTGAAGAACGTGATGCGCCTGACCGCGCCCAACAAGGGCTTCATGACCGGCCCCGGCACCAACAGCTACCTGGTGGGCGACGCGCGCACCGGCTACATCGCCATCGACCCCGGCCCGAACGACGCCGGCCACGTCGAGCGCCTGTGGCGCGCGGCGGGTGGCGACATCCGCCTCATCGTGTGCACGCATTCGCACGCCGACCATTCGCCCGGCGCCAAGCCGCTGCAGGCGCTGTGCGGCGGCAGGCCGCCGATCCTGGGCCTGCCCTCGCAGCCGACGGCGCGGCCGGCGAGCCACTTCATCCCTGACCGTGCGCTACAGGATCAGGAGCTGCTGGCGCTTGCTGGACAAGCGCCGGAGGGTGAAATCACCCACACCCTGCGCGTCATCCACACGCCCGGCCACGCGGCCAACCACCTGTGCCTGCTGCTGGAGGAAGACGGCCTGCTGTTCAGCGGCGACCACATCCTGAACGGCAGCACCACCGTGGTGGACCCGCCCGACGGCGACATGACGGCCTACCTGGATTCGCTCGACAAGCTCGACGCCGCCTGCGCCGCCGCCTGCGCGCGCTTCATCCTGCCCGCGCACGGCCACGTGCTGGGCAGCGCGCGCGCCGTCATCGCGCACCTGAAGGCGCACCGGCTGGCGCGCGAGGCCAAGGTGCGGGCCGCCATGCAGGCCGCGCCCGGCGGCAGCCTGGACGACTGGGTGGCGCTGGCCTACGACGACACGCCGCCCGCCGTGTGGCCGATCGCCAAGCGCTCGATGCTGGCGCACGTGCGGCGGCTGCAAGCACCAAACTCCTGAAAACATAGCTGCCAGCGCATGACCAGAGCGCTCTGGAGGCCGATTTGACTCATAAATAGAGAGGGACCATGGAGCACCAGCCCAGCCCCGCGGTGACGCCGCACCCCATCGAGTTCACCGGCTCGGGCGGCGAGTATTTCCGCGTCTGGATCGTCAACCTGCTGCTGACCATCGTCACGCTCAGCCTCTACACGCCGTGGGCGCGGCGGCGCACGGCGCAGTATTTCTACGGCCACACGCAGGTGGTCGGCAGCCCGCTGGAGTTCGTGGCCGAGCAGCGGCGCATGGTGTTCGGCTTCCTGATCTTCGTGGCGCTGTACGCGGCCTACGAGCTGGCGGTGCAGACGGGGCAGGATCTGGCCGCCGCGCTGCTGATCTTCGGCTTCGCCCTGCTTACGCCCTTCCTGTGGGGCAGCGCCATGCGCTTCCGCCTGGGGGCCACACGCTGGCGCGGCATCCGGCTGGCCTTCACGGCGAGCTGGAAGGAGGTGTACCTGGCGTCCTGGCCGGTGTTCGCCATCGCCGCCGTGTGGACCGGCGCCGCCATCGCCACCGACGCGCTGCTGCCGGCCCAGGCGCGCACCGCGCTGGCCCTGGTGCTGACGCTGCTGTGCGTGATCCGGCTCGAATTCAACTACAAGCGCCTGCTGGTGGCGCGCGCCCGCATCGGCGGGCAGGCGGGGCGCTGGAAGCCGGCGTACGGCGATTTCGTCAAGGTCTGGCTGGCGGCGGCGGGCATCTTCGTGCTGACGCTGCTGGGCGTGGCGGTGGCCGGCTCGGTGGTCACCGGCGGCATCGTCTACCTGGCCCGCGACCTCATGCGCGGCACCAGCGTGCCGGGCATGATCCTGCTGGGCGTGCTGTTCTTCGCGGCCGCCGTGCTGATGCTGATGCTGGCCAGCCTGCCGGCGCGCGCCTACCGCGAGGCGCGCGTGTTCCAGCTGGTTTGGAACAACGTCGGCTTCGGCCACATCGCACGCACCCGCACCAGCCTGCGCACCGGCGCCTACGTGGCGCTGCGGGTGAAGAACGTGCTGCTGTCGCTCCTCACGCTGGGCTTCTACCGCCCCTTCGCCATCGCCAGCGAATACGCGGCCAAGGCCGGCTCGGTCACCCTCCACGTCAAGGGCAGCCCCGAGCAGCTGGTGGGCGAGCTGGCACGGCAGCAGGGCGCGTTCGGCGACGCCGCCGCCGATGCGCTGGGACTCGATCTCATCGGATGAACACGCTGCACGCCCAGTGGTTCGACGGCCGCACGGCGCGCGCGCGCCCCGCGCGCCTGCGCCTGCTGCCGAGCCAGGGCGGCCCGCGCCTGCAACTCCAGGCGCTGGACGGCGAGCGCGAGTCGCTTGAGCTGACGCACCGCCAGGTCGGCTGGCCCGAGCGCTGGTCGGCCCGCCGGCCGCCGCCGCGCGTGGTGGTGGACCTGGGCGCGCACGGCAGCCTGCAAATCGATGACGCCGGCGCCTGGCAGGCCGCGCTGGCGGCAGCCGGCGGGCGCGCCACGCTGGCCGAGCGCATGCAGACGCGCTGGAGCGTGCTGCTGGCGGTGCTGCTGGTGGCGGGTGCCGGCGTGTGGGCCTTCTACCGCTGGGGCACGCCCTGGGCGGCGGCGCAGATCACGCGCCACGTGCCGCTGGCGTGGGAGCAGCAGTTGGCCGAGCGCGCGCTGGCCCAGCTGGACGACGGCACCTTCCAGCCCTCCAGGCTGCCGCCCGAGCGGCAGGCCGCGCTGCGCGCCGGGTTCGACAAGCTGGCCGCGCAGGTCAACGGCGCCCCCGCGCTGCGCCGCTACCCGGGTTATCAGCCGCGCCTGACGCTGGCCTTCCGCTCCGGCATGGGGCCCAACGCCTTCGCGCTGCCGGGCGGCGCCCTCGTCATGACCGACGCCATGGTCGAGCAGGCGCGCCTGCTGCCCGGCACCGGCGACCCGGCCCTGCTGGGCGTGCTGGCGCACGAGATCGGCCACGTGCACTTGCGCCACGGCACGCGCATGGTGGTCGAGCAGGGCGTGCTGCAAGTCGGGCTGGGGCTGGCGCTGGGCGACGTGTCGGTGCTGGTGTCCAGCGGCGCGGCGCTGCTGACCGGCCTGCACTACAGCCGCCGCCACGAGGCCGAGGCCGACTGCTACGCCCTCGCCCTGCTGCGCCAGGCCGATTTGCCCGCCGCGCCGATGGCCGACCTGCTGATGGGCCTCGACTACGACATGGGGAAAAAGGCGCGCCGCAGCACCGGTATCGAGGACCGCGCCGACGAGCCCGCGCGCCCGCGCCCCGGCACCGACTGGTTCAGCACCCACCCCGACACCCGCGGCCGCGCCGAGCGCCTGAAAACGGGCGCCCCGACGGGCTGCTGATTGCTACCAAAAAAATAGCTGCCCGCGCTTTATGGACGGGCGCTGGAGGCCGATTTGGCTTGAAACCCCCAGAAAAGTGTGAAGCCCGCCGATACGCCGGATTCTGTGCGCGGCGGTTGCCCGCCGCGTGACCGCCATCAATCTGGGCCGGGGGTCGCCCACCCGGCTCGGTGCCACCTACCCGCCAGCTCAGCGGGCCGCCTCGAAGCTGGCCTACTTGGTGTTGCTGCGCGCAGAGATTGCCCGTTTCACCCACCCCGGTGGCTCGCACCTTCGGCTGACGCCTCCGGTGCGGCACCCGGGGTGACTCGTCTCTGTTGCTCTGATCCTCACCTCGCGGTGGAGAGCCGTTAGCTCCTGCGCTGCCCTGTGCAGTCCGGACGTTCCTCCAGTGCGCCCTTTCGGGCCTCGCACCAGCGGCGGTCTGGCGGGCTTCACGCGGCGGATTATCGGCGCAAACCCCCGGGCCCGGGGCCCGGCGCCCGCCGGCCGCCGGCCGCCGGCCGCGGCATATCGATATCGCCGCAGGTAGGAACGCCTGCGCCACAATGGCCGCTCCCCTTTTCCCCGCACTTGCTGGAGGCCCTCATGAAAGTAGACAACATCCTGCAAACCATCGGCCGCACGCCCGAAGTGCGCATCCGCCGCCTGTTCGGCCCCGACGCCCAGGTGTGGATCAAGAGCGAGCGCGCCAACCCCGGCGGCTCGATCAAGGACCGCATCGCGCTGGCGATGGTCGAGGACGCCGAGCGCGCCGGCAGGCTCAAGGCCGGCGGCACCATCATCGAGCCCACCAGCGGCAACACCGGCGTCGGCCTGGCGATGGTGGCGGCCGTCAAGGGCTACAAGCTGGTGCTGGTGATGCCCGACAGCATGAGCGTGGAGCGCCGCCGCCTGATGCTGGCCTACGGCGCCACGTTCGACCTGACCCCGCGCGAGAAGGGCATGAAGGGCGCCATCGCCCGCGCCGAGGAGCTGGCCGCGCAGACCCCCGGCGCCTGGATCCCGCAGCAGTTCGACAACCCGGCCAACGTGGCGGTGCACGTCGAGACCACGGCCGCCGAGATCGCGGCCGACTTCCCCGACGGGCTGGACGTGCTCATCACCGGCGTGGGCACCGGCGGCCACCTGACGGGCTGCGCGCGCGTGCTGAAGGCGAAGTGGCCCCAGCTGAAAGTATTCGCCGTCGAGCCCACGCAGTCGCCCGTCATCAGCGGCGGGCCGCCCGCGCCGCACCCGATCCAGGGCATCGGCGCCGGCTTCATCCCGAAGAACCTGGACACCGGCCTGCTCGACGGCGTGATCCAGGTCGAGGCCGAGGCGGCGCGCGAGTACGGCCGCCGCAGCGCCCGCGAGGAGGGCCTGCTGGTCGGCATCAGCAGCGGCGCCACGCTGGCCGCCATCGCGCAGAAGCTGCCCGAGCTGCCGGCCGGCAGCCGCGTGCTGGGCTTCAACTACGACACCGGCGAGCGCTACCTGTCGGTGGAAGGCTTCCTGCCCGCCTGAGAAGGCGTGCTCCGGTGTGTATGCGCCGGGCGCCAGCCGTTACAGCCGGTTTCAAAACCGGTATTTTTTGGCAATCGACCCCCGTGTTCCGGGGGTTTTCTCATTGCCATTGGCATCGGACCAATCCCAGACTGGGCACCTGATTTTTTGCCGCCGGGCCGCCCCAAGGCAAAAAAGCCCCCTTGGGGGGCAGCGGACCTCGCGCAGCGGGGAAGCGTGGGGGCTTTTTTTCTTTGGTGCTACAGCCATGATCTATACCAAGTCGGCATTGGGCGCGCAGGCGATGAAGGACCGGCATGCGGTGGAGATCACGCGCGGCCAGCGTTCGGCCCTGATCCTGTTCGACGGCCAGCGCGACGCGCGCGACGTGCTGGCCGCCACGGCGGCGCTGGGCGTCACGCCGGCCGACATCGACGCGCTGGTGGCGCGGGGCCTGCTGGCACCGGCGGCCGGCGCGCCCGCCAGCGCCCCAGCCGCCAGCCCTCGGGCGCCGCCGGACGCGCCGGCCGCGCCGCAGCGCCCGCTGGACGAAGAGGAGCGCATTCGCCGCTACCGCGCCGCCTACCCGCTGGCCACGCAGCTCACCGCCGGCCTCGGGCTCAAGGGCTTCAAGCTGAACCTGGCGGTCGAATCGGCCCGGGGCTACGAGGGCCTGGTCGAGCTGCTGCCCAAGCTGCGCGCGGCCGTCGGCGACGAGCGGCTGCGGCCGCTGCGCGCGGCGCTGGAAGGGCGCTGAGCGGCGGCGCCGGCTGAGGGACAATCGCCGCTCCCCTCAGCCTGCCCCTCCCGATGCCCAAGAACCCGCGCGGCGGCGCCCGGCCGCCCTCCGCCGCCAGCGGCCTGTTCCCCGCCCCCCGCGCCGCCGCCTCGCCGGCGGCCCAGCTGCAACAGGCCGTCGCCCTGCTGCGCCAGGGCCAGAGCGGCCGCGCCGAGACGCTGCTGCGCGCGCTGGCGCAGCAGCCGGCGGCGCGCTTCGACGCCCTGCACCTGCTGGGCCTGGCGCACCTGCAACGCAAGGACGCCGCCGGCGCGCTGCGCTTGTTCGAGCAGGCCGCGCAGACCCGGCCGGCGCCCGCGCCGCTGCTGAACAACATGGGCATCGCCCTGCGCGAGCTGGGCCGCCCGCAAGACGCGCTGGCGCACTACGAACGCGCGCTCGCCGCGCAGCCGGACTACACCGAGGCCCTGGTCAACCAGGGCAACGCGCTGCGCGACCTGCGCCAGCCCGAGGCGGCGCTGGCCAGCTACGCCCGCGCGCTGGCCGTGCAGCCCGCGCACCCGCAGGCGCTGAACAACCGCGCGCTGGCGCTGCGCGAGCTGGGCCGGCTGCAAGAGGCCCTGGCCAGCGCCCAGGCCGCCCTCGCCGCGCGGCCCGACTACGCCGAGGCGCAGCTCAACCTGGGCCGGCTGCTGCTGGACGCCGGCCGGCCGGCCGAAGCGCTGGCGGCCGCAGACCGCGCCCTGGCGCTGCGGCCCGGCGCCGCCGACGCGCTGACCGCCCGGGGCGAGGCGCTGGAGGACTTGCAGCGCCCCGCCGAGGCCCTGGCCTGCCACGACCAGGCGCTGCGCGCCGCGCCCGGCCAGCCCGACGCGCTGGCCCACCGCGCCAGCGCGCTCGAAGCGCTGCACCGCCTGGAAGAGGCCGTGCAGGCCTACGACGACGCCATCACCGCCGCGCAGCCCGCCAGCGCCGCCCTGCTGGCCAACGCCGCCGGCCTGCTGGCGCGCCTGGGCCGCCATGCCGAGGCCGTGGCGCGCTACCGCGCGGCGCTGGCCGCCGACCCCGCCGCCCCCTACGCCGCCGGCGCGCTGCTGCACAGCCGCCTGCACCTGTGCGACTGGGCCGGGCACGACCGCGACGTGGCCGCCATCGAGGACAGCGTGGCCGCCGGCCGCCTTGCCGCCACGCCGTTCCACCTGCTCGGCATCACGCAGCGGCCGGCGCTGCTCAAGCGCGGCGCCGAGCTGTTCGCGCAGGACCAGCACCCGCCCCGCCCGCCGCTGGCTTTGCCGCGCGCCGCGCCCCTGCCGGACGGCCGCCTGCGCCTGGCCTACCTGTCGGCCGACCTGCACGACCACGCCACCGCGCACCTGATGGCCGACCTGTTCGAGGCCCACGACCGCGCCCGCTTCGAGGTCTGGGCGTATGCCTTCGGCCCCCGCACCGACGACGCCATGCAGCAGCGCCTGCGCCAGGCCTTCGACCACTTCATCGACGCCCGGGCGATGAGCGACCCGGCCGTGGCCGCCCACATGGCGCGCGCCGGCATCGACATCGCCATCGACCTGAAGGGCTACACGCGCGACAGCCGGCCCGACATCCTGGCCTGGCGCCCGGCGCCGGTGCAGGTCAGCTACCTCGGCTATCCGGGCACGCTGGGCGCGCCGTACATCGACGCCGTGCTGGCCGACGCCGTGCTGGCGCCGCCCGGCGACGAAGCGCACTACACCGAGCAGGTGGTGCGCCTGCCCGGCACCTACCAGGCCAACAACGCGCCGCGGCCGCCGGACGCACCGCCGCCCACGCGCGCCGAGGCCGGGCTGCCCGAGGCCGGCTTCGTGTTCTGCTGCTTCAACAACGCCTGGAAGATCACGCCGCCGGTGTTCGACGCCTGGATGCAGGCGCTGCGCGCCGTGCCCGCCAGCGTGCTGTGGCTGCTGGAAGACCACGAAGCCGCCGCCGGCAACCTGCGGCGCGAGGCCGCCGCGCGCGGCGTCGATCCGGCGCGGCTGGTGTTCGCCCCGCGCGCCGCGCACGGCGCCCACCTGGCGCGCCAGCCGCTGGCCGACCTGTTCCTCGACACCCTGCCCTACGGCGCCCACACCACCGCCAGCGACGCGCTGCGCCAGGGCGTGCCGGTGCTCACCTGCCACGGCGACAGCTTCGCCGGCCGGGTGGGCGCCAGCCTGCTGACGGCGCTCGGCCTGCCCGAGCTGGTCGCGCCCGACCTCGCCGCCTACACCGACCGCGCCATCGCGCTGGCGACCCAGCCCGAGCGCCTGCGCGCGCTGCGCGAGCGGCTGGCCGGGCGCGTGCAAAGCAGCGGCGTGTTCTCGCCCGAACACTTCCGCGCCGGCTACGAGGCCGCGCTGCTGGCGCTGTTCGATCAGAAACGGTCCAGCCCATGATCCGCATCGCCGAACTCCGCCTGCCGCTGGCGCAGGCCGACGCGCCCGAGCCGCACCTGCTGCCACTGGCGGCACGCAAGCTCCAGCTGCCCGAGGCCGCCATCGCGCGCCTCAGCGTCTTCAAGCGCAGCTTCGACGCGCGCAAGGCCGAGCTGCTGGCGGTCTACATCGTCGACGCCGAACTGGCCGACGCGGCGCAGGCCGCGCCCACGCTGGCGCGGCTGGCCGGCGACCCGCACGTGCAGCCCACGCCCGACATGGCCTGGCGCCCGCCCGTGGCGCCGCACGCCGACTGGCAGGGCGAGCGCCCGGTGGTGGTCGGCTTCGGGCCGTGCGGCATCCTGGCCGCGCTGGTGCTGGCGCAGCTGGGCCTGAAGCCCATCGTGCTGGAGCGCGGCAAGCCGGTGCGCGAGCGCACACAGGACACCTGGGGCCTGTGGCGGCGCGGCCGGCTCGACGCCGACAGCAACGTGCAGTTCGGCGAGGGCGGCGCCGGCCTGTTCTCCGACGGCAAGCTCTACAGCCAGGTGCGCGATGCGCGCCACCTGGGCCGCAAGGTGATGGAAGAGTTCGTCGCCGCCGGCGCGCCGGAGGAGATCCTGTGGGTGGCGCACCCGCACGTGGGCACCTTCAAGCTGGTGAAGGTGGTGGAGAGCCTGCGCGCGCGCATCACCGCGCTGGGCGGCGAGATCCGCTTCGGGCACCGCGTGACCGATGTGCTATTGAATCAAGAGCTGCCAGCGCACGCCCTGCAAGCGCTGGAGGTCGAAAACCTTCAGAACGGCGAGCGCTACCAGCTGCCCGCGCGCCACGTGGTGCTGGCCCTGGGCCACAGCGCGCGCGAGACCTTCGCCATGCTGCACGCGCGCGGCGTGGCGATGCAGGCCAAGGCGTTCTCGATCGGCGTGCGCATCGAGCACCCGCAGAGCGTGATCGACCGCGCGCGCTGGGGCCGCCACGCCGGCCACCCGCTGCTGGGCGCGGCCGAGTACCGGCTGGTGCACCACGCGGGCAGCGGCCGCACCGTCTACAGCTTCTGCATGTGCCCCGGCGGCACCGTGGTGGCCGCCACCAGCGAGCCGGGCCGCGTGGTCACCAACGGCATGAGCCAGTACAGCCGCGCCGAGCGCAACGCCAACGCCGGCCTGGTGGTGGGCATCGCGCCGGCCGACTTCCCGCGCGACCCGGCGCTGTTCGAGGCTGAACTGGGCGCCACGCACGGCGCCGATGCGCTGCCCGAAGGCAGCGCGCATCCGCTGGGCGGCATCGTGCTGCAACGGCAGCTGGAGGCCGGCGCCTACACGCTGGGCGGCGGCGGCTACCGCGCGCCGGCGCAGCGCGTGGGCGACTTCCTGGCGCGCCGCCCCTCCACGGCGATGGGCGAGGTGATCCCTTCATACAAGCCCGGCGTGACGCCCGCCGACCTGCACGCCGCCCTGCCCGCCTGGGCCACCGAGGCCATGCACGAGGCCCTGCCCGCCTTCGGCCGCAAGCTCAAGGGCTACGACCTGCCCGACGCGGTGATGACCGGCGTGGAGACGCGCACCTCCTCGCCCGTCAGCATCCCGCGCGGCGGCGACTTGCAGAGCCTGAACGTGCGCGGCCTGTACCCGGCCGGCGAGGGCGCGGGCTACGCGGGCGGCATCCTGTCGGCGGGGATCGACGGCATCCGCGTGGGCGAGGCGGTGGCGCAGGCGCTGCTGGGCCAGGCCAGCGCGGCCTGATTCTTACGGATTCGCGTTCATCGACAAGCCGTTCGGGCTGAGCCTGTCGAAGCCTGACGCGGCGCTTCGACAAGCTCAGCGTGAACGGACCTAGGAGTCTGCGCGGCAGAAGCCGCCGAAGCGAAACGCGCGAAAAACGAGGACAGCGTGGTGATACCGACAAGCCCAGGGTAGGCCCCCTGGGCGCAGGCGGTAGCGCCGCGATGGACCGTTTTCTCGCGCGTTGCAGCCGGCGCAGGTTCTGCCGCGCAGACTCCTAGATTCTTGAACGCACCTTGGCATCAGACCACAGATACCGCTTCCACCAAGTCGCGCCGCGCCAGCCTGACGCGCCGCTCACCCTCCAGCGCCGTGACCTCGTAGCCGTTGGTGATGACGGGCACGTCGTCCGCGCGCAGGTCGAACCCCGCCACGTGGGTCGCCAGCACCTGCGGCGTGCGGCTGTTCGGCCCGATGCGGATCAGCTCCCACGAGCCGGGCACCAGGCTGCCGGCGTGCTGCGCGTCGGTCTTGACCTTGCGCAGGTCGATCATGCGGCCGTGCAGCCAGAGCTGGCCCAGGTCCTGGTCCAGCTCGGGCGCGCGCGGGCCGCCGGCCGACTTCAGCGGCTCCTTGCCGTAGATCTGCGAGAAGAAGTTGAGGTAGCCGAACACCGCCTTGCCCAGGCGCAGCGGCATCATCACCGTGTCCTTCAGCGCCATGCCGGCCTGCTCGTGCGCGGGCTTCTCCACCGGGCGGCGGATGGCGTACAGCGCGCCGTCGCGGCCGGCGCGCGGCGCCACGTGGTCGTAGGCCGGGTCGTCCAGCACGGTGTCGATCTCGCCGGTGACGAAGTTCAGCCGGTTGATCACCGCGTGCCCCAGCGCCACCACGTAGCCGTGCTGCGGGTGCCGCGCCACGCCGCTGGACTGGTACACCAGCGCGTTGGGCAGGCCCCAGATGCGCGAGGGCGCGGCGTCGATGCAGTCGCCGCCGGTGACGGTGCCCTGGTGGTTGCCGTCCTCGTCGTACACGTCCAGGTGCGCGGTGCAGTCGGGGTGGGCGTTGGCCAGGATCAGGCGGCGCGCGTCGCCGTCGTAGGTCATGCCCAGCACGGACGTGGCGCTGCGGTGGAACAGCCGCACCTCGCGCTGCTCGTCCACGTGGTAGCGGAACAGGCCGATGCTGCCGGCCACCTGCAACAGGTAGTAGATGACCCCCGGCTGGCCGCCCGCGCAGGCGTGCAGGAAGCGCGGCGGCGCCACCGCCGCGCCCGGCGCGCCGCTCCGGCCCCACAGCTGCGCGCCCGACAGCATGCCGCGCCCGGACTCCTCGCGCTCGGCGTACTTCCAGGAGGTGTTGCGGCGGCTGGCGGCGTCGCGCGCCAGCAGGTCGCGCGCGAAGCGGGATTCGATGGCGACGGGGCGATCGCCGCCATCGCGGTGGAGGTGCAGTTCGCCGCCGGCGATCGAAAGCAGTTCCATGGGGACTCCGGGTCGGTTTGCGCGCAGTTTAGCGAACGCCCCGGGGCCGCCATGAAAAAACCGCAGGCCCTCGCGGACGCTGCGGTTTTGATAGCTGCCAGCGCTTGCTGCACAAGCGCTGGAGGCACTTTTTACTTAAAACTCAACCCTGGTAGGCTTTGAGCGCGGCGATGCGCTCCTCCATCGGCGGGTGGGTGGAGAACAGCTTGCCGATGCTGCCGGCGATGCCCATGGCGGCCATGTTCTTGGGCATCTCGTGGCCGTCGGCGTGCATGCCGCCCAGGCGCGCCAGGGCGTTGATCATCGGCTGCGGCCGGCCCATCAGCTGGGCGGCGCCGCGATCGGCGCGGAACTCGCGCTGGCGCGAGAACCAGGCCACCACGATGCCGGCCAGGAAACCGAACAGGATATCGAGCACGACGGTCGTCACGTAATAGCCGATGCCGGGGCCCGAGCTGTCGCTGCCGCGCCGCAGGAAGCCGTCCACCAGCGAGCCGATGACGCGGCTGGCGAACACCACGAAGGTGTTCATCACGCCCTGGATCAGCGCCATCGTCACCATGTCGCCGTTGGCCACGTGCGCCACCTCGTGGCCGATGACGGCCTCGACCTCCTCGCGCGTCATGCCGCGCAAGAGGCCCGTGGAGACGGCCACCAGGGCCGAGTTCTTGAACGCGCCGGTGGCGAAGGCGTTGGGCTCGCCCTCGTAGATGCCGACCTCGGGCATGCCGATGCCGGCCTTGTCGGCGAACCTGCGCACCGTCTCCACGATCCAGGCCTCGTCGGCATTGGCCGGCTGCTCGATGATCTTCACGCCCATGCTCATCTTGGCCATGGTCTTGCTCATCAGCAGCGAGACGATGGCGCCGGAGAAGCCCACCACCAGCGAGAAGATCATCAGATCGCCGGTGTTGGCGCCGGTGTAGCGGCCCACGCCCAGCAGGCTGGTGACGATGCCCACCACCACCATCACGGCGATGTTGGTGAGCACGAACAAGGCGATACGTTTCATGGATTCCCTCTGGCAGATCGTGGATATTTCAGATACGGCCCATTGGAGCAGATTCAAGCGCGCGGGTTCCGGCCAGCGCCTAAACTGCCGGCTTCTTTCCCCCCGCAGGCACGACCCATGAACACCCTCGACTGGCTCACGGCGCTGGCCGCCATCGACACCACCAGCCGCAACGCCAACCTGGGCCTGATCGAGACGGTGCGCGACGACCTGCGCCGCCAGGGGCTCGATCCCCGGCTGACGCACAACGCCGAAGGCACCAAGGCCAACCTGTTCTGCACCCTGCCGGCGCGGGACGGCGGCACGCAGGGCGGCATCGCCCTGTCGGGCCACACCGACACCGTGCCGGTGGACGGGCAGGACTGGACCAGCGACCCCTTCAAACTGACCGAACGCGGCGGCAAGCTCTACGCGCGCGGCAGCTGCGACATGAAGGGCTTCATCGCCTGCGCGGTGGGCATGGTGCCCGAGTTCCTGGCCACGCCGCGCGCCAGGCCGCTGCACCTGGCCTTCTCCTACGACGAGGAGATCGCCTGCATCGGCGCGCCCGTGATGCTGGCCGATTTGCAGGCGCGCGGCGTGCGGGTGGACGGCTGCATCGTCGGCGAGCCCACGTCGATGAAGCCGGTGGTGGCACACAAGGGCCTGAACGCCTGGCGCTGCCGCGTGCACGGCAAGGCCGCGCACTCGTCGCTGACGCCGCGCGGCTGCAACGCCATCGAGCACGCGGCGCGGCTGATCTGCGCCATCCGCGACGTGGCCGAGGCCTGGCGCGCCGAGGGGCCGTTCGACGACTGCTACGACGTGCCCTACAGCACCATCACCACCAACATGGTCAGCGGCGGCATCGCCATGAACACCATCGCGCAACTGTGCGAGTTCACCTACGAGTTCCGCAACCTGCCCGTGGTGCCGCCGGCCGAGGTGCAGGCGCGCATCGAGGCCTACGTGCAGGGCGAGCTGCTGCCGCGCATGCGCAGTGAATACGCCGAGGCGCGCGTCGAGTTCGAGAACCTGGCCGCCGCGCCCGGGCTGGACGCCAGCGAGCAGGCCGCCATCACGCAGCTGGTGCGCGCGCTGACGCAGGACGCCAGCGTGCGCAAGGTGGCCTACGGCACCGAGGCCGGGCTGTTCCAGCGCGCCGGCATCCCCACCGTGGTGTGCGGGCCGGGCTCGATCGAGCAGGCGCACAAGGTGGACGAGTTCGTCGAGCCCGATCAGCTGGCGCAGTGCGAGCGCTTCCTGCGCCAGGTGGCGGAATCGCTGTAGGCTCGATTGCTCTGCTATCGATAGCTGCCAGCGCTTGCTGGACGGGCGCTGGAGGCTATTTTTATTCTCAACCTGTCGGCCTGGGCCGGAACACGCCCGGGTCGTCGTAGAAGCCGGGCGCCTCGTTGCCCGGCCACCAGCCGGGCACGCCCAGCACCGGCAGCGGGGCGAAGGGCTTGGCCGCCAGCTTCCCGGCCGTCAGGTCCCGCGCCAGCCAGGCGTCCAGCGCCGCCAGCTCGCCCGCCGCGTCGAACGGCGGCGCCACGCGCCACACGTGCACCGTGATCGACTTGTAGGGCGCCACCAGCTTCTCCAGCGCGGCGTGGCCGAACACCAGCAGGCTGGCCTCGCCCCCACAGCGGGCGCAGCGGCCCGAAAAGGTCGGCCCAGCGGCGCGCGGCCAGCGCCTGCCACAGCGCGTCGGGCGCGTGCAGCAGGGCGGCGTTCTCGTCGAACACGGTGGCGGCGTCGCGCACCGGCCCGCGCCGCGCGCCCACGCCGCCCTGCGCGATCTCGGCGTGCTGCACCGCGTTCAGGCGCTGCTTGGTGCGCGGGAAGGCGTGCCAGACCAGGCCGTTGAAGAAGTCGTGCAGGTTGTCGCGCGTGGGCACGGCGCGCTGCTGGTAGATGAACCGCTCGTAAGCCTCGCCCTCCGGCAGCGCGGCCTGGGGCACGAAGCGCACCGGGCAGCCGGGCGCGGCGTTCAGCGCCTCAGCCACGTCGGCGCCGGCCTGCCAGCGTGCCAGCGCCGCCTGGCCCCGCGCGCGCACCGGGGCCCACCAGGGCGCGTGCCAGTCGATGGCCGGCGCGGGGCTCGGCATGAACCTCTTCAGCGCGGCTTGGCGGCGGCCGGGCGCTTGTCGCGCACGCTCACGCGCGAGGTGCCCTCGTCGCGGAACTCGAACGCGCCGGTCGCGGCCAGCAGCTTGCTCAGGGTGGCGTAGCCGTAGTTGCGCGGGTCGAACGAGACCTTGTTGCCGATCTGCGTGCCGACGGCGCCCACCTTGGCCCAGCCGGATTCGTCCTGCATGGCGATGGCGGCGTCGCGCAGCAGGTTCATCAGCGCCGTGTCCTGGCGCAGCTGCGCGGTGGGCACGCGGATGCGCCGGGGCGCGGGGGCCGGCGCGGGCGCGGCGGGGCTCTCGGGCCGGGGGGCGGCGGGCTCGTCCATCAGCGCGGCCACAGCGGCGATCGGCACGCCGGCCGTGTCCGCCTGCGCATCGGGCTGGGCGTCGGCGCGCGCCTCGGCCAGCGCCTCCAGGTACAGGAAGCGCGAGCAGGCGTTGACGAAGGGCCTGGGCGTCTGCGCCATGCCGAAGCCATAGACCGCCGCGCCCTTGGCGCGCAGGTGCATCACCAGCGGCGTGAAGTCGGCGTCGGACGAGACGATGCCGAAGGCGTCGGGCCGCTCGGTGTAGAGCAGCTCCATCGCGTCCACCGTCATCGCCATGTCGCTGGCGTTCTTGCGCTTGGAGTAGTCGAACTGCTGCATGGGGCGGATGGCGAACTCCAGCAGGCGCTCCTGCCAGCCGTTCAGCCCGTGCTTGGTCCAGTTGCCGTAGGCGCGGCGGACGTTGATGACGCCCAGGGTGGACAGCTCGGTCAGGATCTCGTCGATCAGGTCGGCCGGCGCGTTGTCGGCGTCGATGAGCAGGGCGATGCGCAGGGGGCGGGAATCAGCGTCCATCCTGGTGCTTTCCTTGATGCCAATGAATCATTTCCTCACTCCTGTTGGCCAGAACCTTCACGCCAGACACCAGCGCCCAGACGGGCGCCTCTTCATCCGAGGTAGCCCAGTCCCCGGCAGTGCGTGCAAGTCACGCCCGTTCCGGTCTCGCCAGTCCCCGCGCAGTAAAAGCACTGCTTGCCATCCTCGAACTTCTGCCGACGCAAATCGCTGTATGTCTCCATCGCCCGCGCGGCACGCTTCTCGCCGTCAGTCACTGACGCATCGAAAGGTATGTCGTCGTCGATGTCGAATCCGAATTTCTCCAGACTGAGGCACCGCTGATGAATGGCGTCCAGACGGTCCAGATGCCTGGCAAGGGTTTGCGTGGCTGGCACCTCGGCCTCGAAGAAGTACAGATCGTCGGCGCACGTCGCCCCGTCACCCGGCATGATCCTCTGGCCCAGGCCGGGGGGCGCCTCCTTGAGAATCCTGTCCCGATGGAGCCGGAAGAAATTGACCGCTTCATCGTTCAGCAGCGAGTCCCAAAGTACCTTGAACCGAGGATGCGCGCGGAAATGTGTGTGCAGCCTGTGCAGCGCGGATCTGGCGAACACGACGGATGCTTCGATATACGCCTCATACCGCTCACGGTCGGTCGCAGGCACCCCTCGCGCCAAACTCAGAAAATACTTTGCCCGGTTGATGGCCGACCGACTGTTGTTTTGATCGAGTTCATCCACCGCACGCCCTCGTTCAGAAAGAACCCAGCCGCCACGCCAGCGGCTCGCCGCCCGCCAGCGGCTTGACCTGCGCTTCGCCGAAGGGGTAGCTCTCCGGCGGCGTCCAGCTTTCGCGTACCAGGGTCACCGTGCCGGTGTTGCGCGGCAGGCCGTAGAAGTCGGGGCCGTGGAAGCTGGCGAAGCCTTCCAGCCGGTCCAGCGCGCCGGCGGCCTCGAAGGCGGCGGCGTACAGCTCCAGCGCGGCGTGGGCGGTGTAGCAGCCGGCGCAGCCGCTGGCGTGCTCCTTCAGTTGGGCCGGGTGCGGCGCGCTGTCGGTGCCCAGGAAGAAGCGCGTGCTGCCGCTGGTGGCCGCCTGCACCAGCGCCTGGCGGTGCACTTCGCGCTTGAGCACCGGCAGGCAGTAGTAGTGCGGGCGGATGCCGCCCTGGAAGATGGCGTTGCGGTTGTAGAGCAGGTGGTGCGCGGTGAGGGTGGCGGCGGTGTGCGCGTCGGCATCGGCCACGTACTGCGCGGCTTCCTTCGTGGTGATGTGCTCGAAGACGATCTTCAGCTCGGGGAAGTCGCGCCGCAGCGGGATCATCACGCGGTCGATGAACACGGCCTCGCGGTCGAACAGGTCGATGTCGGCATCGGTCACCTCGCCGTGCACCAGCAGCTTCAGGCCGGCGCGCTGCATCGCTTCCAGCGTTTTATAGGTCTTGCGCACGTCGGTCACGCCGGCGTCGCTGTTGGTGGTGGCGCCGGCGGGGTAGAGCTTGAGGGCGACCACGCCGGCCTCGGCCGCGCGGGCGATCTCGCCCTCCGGCGTGTTGTCGGTGAGGTACAGCGTCATCAGCGGCTCGAAGGCCGTGCCGGCCGGCACGGCGGCCTGGATGCGCGCCTGGTAGGCCAGCGCCTGCGCGGCGGTGGTCACCGGCGGCCTGAGGTTGGGCATGATGATGGCGCGCCCGAACTGCGCCGCCGTGTGCGGCACCACGGCCGCCAGCGCGGCGCCGTCGCGCACGTGCAGGTGCCAGTCGTCGGGGCGGGTCAGGGTGAGGGTGGGGGGCGTGGTCATGCGGCAAATTCTCGCATTGCGCCCGGGGCCGGCTTCAGGGTTTGCGCTGAGTTCGACACCCCGTATGAGTGCGCTTTGGGGCGCCGCCGGCAATTAAGATAACGCCTCGCGGCCGCTCGGGCCGCGCTTTGCATTCCGCGCCGGCAGTTTCCACCCCCCGATGTCCTCCTCCCCACCCCGCTCCCCCGAACCCACCGCGCCCGCCGCCGAAGAGGGCGCCGCGCCGCGCGTGCCGCTGGCCATCGAGGACTGGCTGACGGTGCTCATCATGGCGCTGCTGGCGCTGATCACCTTCGCCAACGTGCTGGTGCGCTACTTCACCGACGCCTCGTTCGCCTGGACGGAGGAGGTCTCGATCTTTCTCATGATCGTGCTGGCGATGGTGGCGGGCTCGGCGGCGGTGGCGCGCAACCGGCACATCCGCATCGAGTACTTCGCCGACTCGGGGCCCGAAGCCCGGCAGCGCGCGCTGGCCAGGTTCGGCGCCGCCATGGTGGCGCTGCTGTTCGCGCTGATGACCGTGCTGTCGGCCCGCGTGCTGTACGACGACGTGCGCTACGGCGAGACCTCGCCCGGCATCGGCGTGCCGCAGTGGTGGTACACGATGTGGCTGCCGATCATCTCGGCCGCCATCACGCTGCGCGCCATCGGCCTGCTGCGGCGCGGCGGCCGCGCGGCGGCCGACAACCCCGGCCTGCCGACCTCGCCCGAGGTGCGGGCCGAGGAGCATGCGCCGTGACGCAGGTGAATACTCCTCTTTTAGTAGCTGTCAGCGCTTGTTTGGCGCGGTCTGACGGCCTTTTTGACCATGAATCCATCACTGCCGACGCGGCGGCGCCCATGAGCGCCGCTCGGCCGCCCGAAGGCGCGAAGGCCCCCTCGGGGGGGCAGCGCAGCATGCGAAGCAGCGAAGCGTGGGGGCATTGTGAGCCGCCGCCCGGCCGCCCGAAGGCGGCGAAGGCCCCCTCGGGGGGCAGCGCAGCATGCGAAGCAGCGAAGCGTGGGGGCCAAGTTTCATGATCGCCACCCTGCTGTTCGCCCTGTTCATCGTCACCATGCTGATGGGCGTGCCCATCGGCGCCTCGCTGGGGCTGGCGGGCGCGGCGGCCATTGGCCTGGCCAACGCCGAGGCGCCCTGGTTCGGCCTGCTGGCGGTGCCGCAGAACTTCTACGCCGGGCTGGGCAAGTACCCGCTGCTGGCCATCCCCATGTTCGTGCTGGTGGGCTCGATCTTCGACCGCTCGGGCGTCGCCCTGCGGCTGGTCAACTTCGCCATCGCGCTGGTCGGGCGCGGGCCGGGCATGCTGCCGCTGGTCGCCATCGTGGTGGCGATGTTCCTGGGCGGCATCTCGGGCTCCGGCCCGGCCAACGCGGCCGCCGTGGGCGCGGTGATGATCGCCGCCATGTCGCGCGCCGGCTACCCGGCCAGCTACTCGGCCAGCGTGGTGGGCGCGGCGGCGGCCACCGACATCCTGATTCCGCCCTCGGTGGCGTTCATCGTGTATTCGGTGCTGGTGCCGGGCGCGTCGGTGCCGGCGCTGTTCGCGGCCGGCATGATCCCCGGCATCCTGGCCGGCATCGCGCTGATCGTGCCGGCGGTGTGGCTGGCGCGCAAACACAGGATGGGCCAGCTGGAGGCGAGCCTGCCGCGCCCGCCGCTGGGCAAGAGCTTCCTTGAAGCCATCTGGGGCCTGGCGGCGCCGGTGCTGATCCTGGGCGGCATGCGCATGGGCTGGTTCACGCCGACCGAGGCGGCCGTGGTGGCGGTGTTCTACGGCCTGTTCGTCGGCATGGTGGTGCACCGCACGATGACGTTCAAGGACCTGTTCCCCATCCTCAAGGAGTCGGGCGAGCTGTCGGCCGTGATCCTGCTGGTGGTGTCGCTGGCGGGCATCTTCGCCTACTCGCTGTCCACGCTGGGCGTGATCGACCCGGTGACCAACGCCATCGTCAACTCCGGCCTGGGCGAGTACGGCGTGCTGACGCTGCTGATCCTGATGCTGATCACCATCGGCATGTTCCTCGACGGGGTGTCGATCTTCCTCATCTTCGTGCCGCTGCTGTGGCCGATCGTGCAGCACTACAACTGGGACCCGGTGTGGTTCGGCGTGCTGCTGACGCTGAAGGTGGCGCTGGGCCAGTTCACGCCGCCGCTGGCGGTGAACCTGATGGTGTCGTGCCGCATCGCCGGCGTGCGCATGGAGCAGACGGTGCGCTGGGTCGGCCCGATGCTGCTGGCGATGGGCCTGGTGATGGTGGCCGTCATCATCTGGCCGCAGCTGGCGCTGTGGCTGCCGCGCGTGCTGGGTTATTGATGTTTCCGGCCGCCAGCGCTTGCCAGACGAGCGCCGGCAGCTATTTTTTGTGTAGCAACCCGAGGAGAGAAAAGACATGAGATTCCGCCGCACCCTGTTGACCCTGGCCGCCACGGCCGCCGCCGCGCTGACGCTGGGCGCCACCCTGCCCGCGCACGCGCAGAACTACAAGTCCGAATACCGCATGTCGCTGGTCGTCGGCACCGCCTTCCCCTGGGGCAAGGGCGGCGAGATCTGGGCCAACAAGGTCAAGGAGAAGACCAACGGCCGCATCAACATCAAGCTGTACCCCGGCGTGTCGCTGATCCAGGGCGACCAGACGCGCGAGTTCAGCGCGCTGCGCCAGGGCGTGATCGACATGGCCATCGGCTCCACCATCAACTGGTCGCCGCAGGTCAAGCAGCTCAACCTGTTCTCGCTGCCCTTCCTGATGCCCGACTACGCCGCCATCGACGCGCTGACGCAGGGCGAGGTGGGCAAGGACATCTTCAAGATCCTGGAGACCGCCGGCGTGGTGCCCCTGGCCTGGGGCGAGAACGGCTACCGCGAGATCACCAACTCCAAGCACCCGATCCGCACGCCGGCCGACATGAAGGGGCTGAAGATCCGCGTGGTCGGCTCGCCGCTGTTCGTCGAGACCTTCACCGCCCTGGGCGCCAACCCCACGCAGATGAGCTGGGCCGACGCGCAGCCCGCGCTGGCCAGCGGCGCGGTGGACGGGCAGGAGAACCCGATGAGCATCTTCACCGCCGCCAAGCTGCACACCGTGGGCCAGAAGAACCTGACCATGTGGGGCTACGTGGCCGACCCGCTGGTGTTCGTGGTCAACAAGGAGGTGTGGAACTCGTGGACCCCGGCCGACCGCGAGGCCGTGCGCCAGGCCGCCATCGAAGCCGGCAAGGAAGAGATCGCCATCGCGCGCAAGGGCATGGTCGAGCCCGGCCAGCCGCTGCTGAAAGACATCGCCGCGCTGGGCGTGAACATCGTGCAGCTGACGCCGGCCGAGCGCGACGCGTTCGTCAAGGTGACGCAGCCGATCGTCGCCAAGTGGAAGCCGCAGATAGGCAACGCGCTGGTGGACAAGGCCGAGAAGGCCATCGCGGCGCGCAAGAAATAAAGAATAAAGCGGCTCCCCGCGCGTGAAAACGCCCTGCCGGAAGGCAGGGCGTTTTTTATTGAAAGCAGGGGTATCTGTCTACATCGCCCGGCTGGCAAGCGCCAGCGACCGGATATGTCAGGAGTATGCACCCCGGGCGGGGCAGCCTGCGCATCGGGCCACTGGCCGGTGCGCGCGGCCCGGCGCGGCCGGCACCAGGGTGGACGAGGCGTTCACCCCTGCGCCAGCCGCAGGCTCATCACCACGGCGTCTTCGCGCTCGCCCTGGCCCAGCGGGTAGTAGCCCTTGCGCACGCCGACGCGGGCGAAGCCCCGTTCCAGGTAGATCTTCTGCGCCCGCGCGTTGCCGATGCGCACCTCCAGCCACAGCCATTCGGCCCCCTGCCCGCGCGACCACAGCGCCAGCGCGTCCAGCATCACCAGCGCCCAGCCCTGGCGCTGGAACGCGGGCGCCACGGTGATGTTCAACAGGTGCACCTCCTGGAAGCCCGGCATGGCGACGAAGTAGCCCAGCAGCTCGCCGCCCGCCAGCAGGCACTGCGCCTGGTGGCCGGCGGCCAGCGTGCCTTCGAAGTTGCCGCGCGTCCAGGGGTGGCTGTAGGCGGCCTGCTCGATGGCCAGCACGGCGTCCAGCAGCGCCGGGGTCATCGGCTCGAAGCGCGCCTCGATGATCTGCACCAGCGGCACGGCGTCGGCGAGGGAAGCGGCGCGCATCGGGCTGCCCTCGGCGCTTCCGAACACGCTTGGGGCCGCCCTGCGTTCAAACCCTCAACCAGCGGCGCCACCCCAGCCCTGCCAGCAGCGCCGCCAGCAGCGCCAGCCCCCAGGCCGAGGTCGCGGGCACGGCCGTGGGCGCTGCCGCCGCGGCGGCGGTGAACACCGTGGCCGTCACGTTCGCTTGCAGGTTGCCGCTGCCGTCGCGGGCAACGAAATACAGCACGTAGACCGCGCCCGCCGTCAGACCGCTGACGGAAAAGCTCGCCGGCGCGCCGGCCCCCAGAACAATCGGCGCGCCAGCGGTGCCGATCGGTCCGCCGCCAGCCAGCACGGCGGGTGTGGGCGCGGGCTGGCCGGCGGGCAACACGAGCCAGTAGCCGGTGGCGTCTTCGTTCACCGTCACGCTGACGCTGGCATTGGCGCCGCCGGTGCCGGGCGTGACGGTGGGGCCGGCGGTGGTCACCGGCGGGGTGGTGTCCAGGGCATCGAAGGCGTTGGGCGACGGGCCGCCGCGCACCAGGCGCACGTACAGCGGGTCGGTCTTGGGCGCGAACACCGAGTCGCCGAACGAGAAATGCACCGTCCACGCCGCGGATGGGAACGATGCCAGCGTGGTCGAGGTCCAGTATTGCCCGGGCAGCGTGTCGGGAAACGCGGCGGGGTCGATGGACGGGCTGAGGGTGCGGCCCAGGTCGCGCAGCGACAGCAGCTCCTTGATGTTGGGCACGCGCCAGTCGGCATGGCCTTTGTAGGCCAGGGCGTTCATGGTCTGCGCGGCCGTGAGCGCCTCGGGCCAGGTCAGTTGCGCCGTGCTGGTGGTGGCCGGGCAACGCAGGTCGCTGACGCCCTGGCCCAGGTAGCAGTCGTCCCACACCAGGCCGGTGGCGGCGTCGGTCACGGTGCCGTCGGCATGGGGGGTGAAGGGCGCGGCCCAGGCGGCGGGCGCCAGCAGCGCCAAAGCGGCGGCGCGGAGGAAGGTGGCGGCGGTCATGGCGTTCACAGTCCGCTGGGCAGCACCAGGCGCACGTAGGTGGCGCCGAGCGTGTTGTAGAGGTTGTTGCCGCCGGTGGCGAAATCCACGGCCCAGGCGGTGTTCGAGGCGGTGCCTGGGGTGGATGTCCAGTAGGGAAAGTCTGCCGTATCGGGGAAATGGCTTGAGTCGATGGCCGGGTTGCTGCCGCCGTAGGTCGCCAGCGTCAGCAACTCGGCGTTGGTGGGCAGGCGCCAGCCGGTGGCGCTGCCGCAGCGGCTGATGGCGTTGTGGCCGGTGGCGGCAAAGGCGGGCGTGATGGCCGTGTCCCAGAACTCCAGCCGCGTCTGCAAGGACCAGACCAGGCCGGTGACGTTGTCGCGCGTGCAGGCCCATTCGGTGGCGGTAGGGTTGGCGCCCGTGTTGTAGCTGGGGTTGGCAGGGCAGGTGCCGGCGCCCGCAGCCTGGCCGTTCATGCACAAGCGGGTGAAGTCGAAGCCGGCGCTGCCTGCGCCCTGCTTGACCAGCACCCCGGCCGCAGCGGCGGCGTCGCGGCCATAGCGTCCGTCCTGCCCAGGCAGACCGGAGATGGCGGCGTTGCAGGCCACGGAGGCGTTGCTGGCGTCGAAGCACTGGGTCTGGCCGGTGTCGTTGAGCGGCCGGGTCTGCGCGCCGGCGCCGCCGGGCAGCCCGGCCGCCGCCAGCGCCAGCGCGGCCAGGGGAATCCAGGCGCGCCGCGCGCCCGGGGTGCAATCACGGTGATCCCTCATCTCATCCTCTGCTTCGTATGGAACGCAGGCAATGTAGAGACCGCCTCCATGCGGCGTAACTCCACCGTGGTGGAGGGTTGCCGGGTGGCCGGCCGTGGCATGCTGTGCGCCCGTGCAACGAGAAAGCCACCGTGCGCTACCGACTGAACGGCCTGCCAGGCGTTGAGATCGACCCAGACTTCGCGTCCGAGCGCGACTGGCTGGCGCACCTGAGCCTGCTGGCCGGGCTGCCCTACCCCAGCCTGGCGCTGATGCCGAGCATCCTGGCGATCGTGCGCGCCCGCGTTCATTGCGCCGTGGGCAGCTTCGGCTGGACGGACGCCGACATGAACCCCACCGCGTTCATGACGGAGCACATGAGCCTGCGCGCCTACCAGTGGTGGATCAGCCACGCCAGCGACTTCTTCGCGCAGTGCCCGATCCCGGCCCAGTGGGACAGCCGGGGCGAGTCGTTCCGCCAGTTCATCGCCGCGCCCGAATTCGCGCGCACGGCGTTCTTCGACGAGGTGTTCGCCTCACAGGGCCAACGCTGGGCCACGCTGGCGCCGGTGCGCATCGCGCAGGGCGAGGGCTATGGGTTCCTGAGCGTGTACCGCGAGCCGGAGGCCGGCCCCTTCACCGACGCCGAGCAGGCGCGCCTGTGGCGCGGCGCGCAGGCGCTGGCCGGGCTGGACCGGCGTCACCACGCCTGGCAGGCACCGGCACCGGTCGAGACGGCGCTGGCCGGCGAGGCCAGCCTGCTGATCCGCCCCGATGGCGCGCTGGCGGCCCGCAGCCAGGAAGCGGCGCGGCTGCTCTACCTGCAAGGTGGCGCCAACATGCACACGCTGGATTGGGCGCGCATGGACTGGCAGGCGCTGCCGGCGCAGGTGCGAGAGGCCGCAAGCGCCATGTTCGAGCAGCCCGTGCCGGAGCTCAAGCGCCGCGTGTGCCTGCACCAGCCCTGGGGCCGGTTCGAGTTCGTGCTGGAGAAAATGCCCGGCCACGGCGCCCCGGCCGAGGCGCTGGTGGTGGCGGGCATCCGCTACCTGGAGGCGATCGACATCACGGTGGCGCGGCGGTTGGCCGGCTGGCCGCTGAGCCCGCGCGAAAAGCGCCTGGTGGTGGCCAGCACGCGCAGCACCAGCCTGGCCGAGCTGGCGCAGGCGCTGGGCATCACGGTGCTGACGCTCAAGACCTACAACCGCGAACTGATGAACCGCCTGCGGATCGGCTCGCGCCAGCAACTGATCGACGGGCTGCTGTCCGACGAAGCGGGGCGGCGCGACCCGCTGTTCAGGCCGCCCTGAAACCGCCGCCGCGTCAGAACGCGTGAGCGAATCCGGCCTGGCCGAGCAGCGCGCTGGTCGAGCAAGCCGAGCCGCCACGCGGCGCTCCACACGTGGAAACGCCCCGCCGAAAAGCGGGGCGTTTTTATCCTTCCCAGGAGTAATAGGCATCCAGCGCCCGGTTGGCAAGCGCTGGCGGGCAGTACCGCAGGGAAGTATCCAGCCAGCGCGGTTTATCCGGCTAGGAGTCTGCGCGGCAGAAGCCGCCGAAGCGAAACGCGCGAAAAACGAGGACAGCGTGGTGATACCGACAAGCCCAGGGTAGGCCCCCTGGGCGCAGGCGGTAGCGCCGCGATGGACCGTTTTCTCGCGCGTTGCAGCCGGCGCAGGTTCTGCCGCGCAGACTCCTAGTGTTGCAGGATCTTGTTGAGGAAATCCTTGGTGCGCGGCTGGCGGTTCTCGGGGTGGCCGAAGAACTCCTCCTTGGTGCAGTCCTCCAGGATGCGGCCGCCGACGTCGATGAAGATCACGCGGTTGGCCACCTTGCGGGCAAAACCCATCTCGTGCGTGACCACCATCATGGTCATGCCTTCCTTGGCCAGGCTCACCATCACGTCCAGCACCTCGCCCACCATCTCGGGGTCGAGCGCGGAGGTGGGCTCGTCGAACAGCATCACGATCGGGTCCATCGACAGCGCGCGGGCGATCGCCACGCGCTGCTGCTGGCCGCCCGAGAGCTGGCCGGGGAACTTGTCCTTGTGCGCCATCAGGCCCACGCGGTCGAGCATCTTCAGGCCGCGCGTCTTGGCTTCGTCCAGGCTGCGGCCCAGCACCTTGACCTGGGCGATGGTCAGGTTCTCGGTGACGGACAGGTGCGGGAACAGCTCGAAGTGCTGGAACACCATGCCCACCTTGCTGCGCAGCTTGGGCAGGTCGGTGCGCGGGTCGTTGACCTTGATGCCGTTGACCACGATGTCGCCCTTCTGGATCGGCTCCAGCGCGTTCACCGTCTTGATCAGCGTGGACTTGCCCGAGCCCGAGGGGCCGCACACCACCACCACGTCGCCCTTGTCGATGCTCACGCTGCAATCGTTCAGCACCTGCACCGGGCCGTACCACTTGGAGACGTTCTTGATTTCGATCATTTTGTCGGACATGAAGGACTCCTGACTGTCAAAACGGGTTGTTCATGGTGCGGTCGCGCAGCACCGGACACGGGTCGGCTGGCCGCGGAGCAGGCCACGCCAGTGCGCTCCTGGCCGGGGTCTCCCCGGCCAGCGGGCGTGCCCCTTGAGGGGGAGGCGCAACAGCGCGCAGCGCGTGGAGACACGGGGTGGGCCTGTTCATCGGATGATGGCAATTTTCTTGTGCAGGCGCTTGACGAAATACGACAGCGCGAAGCAGATCACGAAGTACAGCAGGGCGGCCATCAGGTACATCTCGATCGGGCGGCCGTAGTTCTTGCCGGCGGTCTCGAAGCCCTTGAGCAGGTCGTAAGCGCCGATGGCGTACACCAGCGAGGTGTCCTGGAACAGGATGATGGTCTGCGTCAGCAGCACCGGCAGCATGTTGCGGAAGGCCTGCGGCAGGATCACCAGCTTCATGTTCTGCCCGTAGGTCATGCCCACGGCCTGGCCGGCGAACACCTGGCCGCGCGGGATCGACTGGATGCCGGCGCGCATGATCTCGCTGAAGTACGCGGCCTCGAACGCGATGAAGGTGATGAAGGCCGAGTACTCCGCCCCGATGGGCCGCCCGATGAGGAAGGGCACCAGCAGGAAGAACCACAGGATCACCATCACCAGCGGAACGCTGCGCATGCCGTTGACGTAGATAGCCGCCGGCACGTCCAGCCACTTCTTGCCCGACAGGCGCATCAGCGCCAGCAGCGTGCCGAAGAAGATGCCGCCCAGCGTGGCGACCACGGTGAGCGTGATGCTGAACCACAGGCCCTTGAGGATGAAGCCCTGGATCAGCGACCAGTTGACGAGGGAAAAGTCGAGGTTCATGTCAATGCCCTCCCGCCCCGGTGCCGGAGGAGACGAAGCCCGGAACGCGCGAGCGCTTCTCGATGAAGGCCATGATGCGGTTGATGACCAGCGCCGAAATGACGTAGAGCACCGTGACCGCCAGGTAGATCTCGATCGGGCGCGAGGTTTCCTCGCCCACCTGCAGGGCGTACTGCGTCAGCTCGGGGATCGACACCGCGAACGCCACCGACGAGTTCTTGAAGATGTTCATCGACTCGCTGGTGAGCGGCGGGATGATGATGCGGTAGGCCATCGGCAGGATCACGTAGCGGTAGTACTGCGCCGTGGTGAAGCCCACCGCCATGCCGGCGTAGCGCTGGCCCTTGGGCAGCGCCTGCACGCCGGCGCGCACCTGCTCGGCGATGCGCGCCGAGGTGAACAGGCCCAGCGCGATCACCACCAGCGCGAACGGCGGCATGTCGCGCATCGGCGGGATCAGCGCCGGCACCACGTGGTACCAGAGGAAGATCTGCACCAGCAGCGGGATGTTGCGGAACAGCTCCACCCAGGCGTTGCCGATGCGCACCAGCCAGGGGTTGTCGGGCAGGGTGCGCATCACGCCGACGACGGAGCCGACGATCAGCGCGATCGCCAGCGCTGTCAGCGACACCCCGACCGTCCAGCCCCAGGCGCTGAAGATCCAGTCCAGGTAGGTGATGTCGCGGCCCTTGCCCAGGCAGCCCGCCACCACGTCGCCGCTGAGGGTGTCCTTGCAGAACACCGTCAAGTCCATGTTCAGCATCGCATGCCTTTCGCTCCTCCGGGAGTCCTCTTGCAGTTCAACCAAAAACGCCCGCCGGATAGAGGCCAGGCGGGCGTTGGAGCCGTGAGCAGGTGTTCAGCGATCACCTGCCCCGATGCATCACTTGGCGGCGTAGTCTTCCATCGGCTTGTCGTTGGGGTTGGCCCAAGCGGCCTTGGTGCCCTCGGACATGGGCATGTTCAGGTTCACGTTGTTGGGCGGGATGGGCTGCATGAACCACTTGTCGTAGAGCTTGGCCAGCGAGCCGTCCTTGATCTGGCGCACGATGCTGTCGTCGATGGCCTTCTTCAGCTTGGCATCGCCCTTGGGCAGCATGCAGGCGATGGGCTCCACCGACAGCGGCTCGCCGACCATCTTGTAGTCCTTGGCGTTCTTGGACTTGGCGGCGTTGGCGGCCAGGATGGAGCCGTCCATCACGAAGGCGTCGGCACGGCCGGCTTCCAGCAGCAGGAAGCTGTCGGCGTGGTCCTTGCCCATGACTTCCTTGAAGTCGATGCCCTCGGCGCGCTTGTTCTTGCGCAGCGTCTGCACCGAGGTGGTGCCGGTGGTGGTGGCCACGGTCTTGCCCTTGAGGTCGGGGATGCCGTTGATGCCCGAATTGTTCTTGACCAGGATGCGGATTTCTTCCACATAGGTGGTGTAGGCGAAGTCCACGTCCTTCTGGCGCGCCAGGTTGTTGGTGGTGGAGCCGCACTCGAAGTCGATGGTGCCGTTCTGCACCAGCGGGATGCGGTTCTGCGAGGTGATGACCTGGTAGTTGACCTTCAGCGGCTTGCCCGCGGCCTTGCCGAGGTCGTCGATGATGCGCTCGGCCATCTCGGTGTGGAAGCCCACGTACTTGCCGTCGCCCAGCGTGAAGGCCAGGCCTGAAGAATCGCGCACGCCCAGGTTCACGGCGCCGCGCTCCTTGATCTTGGCCAGCGTGTCCACGCCCTGCGCCATGGCCACGCCAGCAGTCAGCGCCAGCACCGAAACGGCAATGATGTGCTTCTTCATGCGATTTTTCCCTTTCAGAAAAAGAAGTTGAGGGCGGAAGAACCCCGCCCCTGCAACGGCATTCTACGAACCCGGGTGTACTGGTTAACCCTAGACAAAGTGCATGCCTGCATACCGGCGCCGCAGCGCTCACGCCGCGGCGGCATCCGGCCCGGCAGCCTGCTGCAGCGCCCACATCCGGGCATAACGCCCGTTGGCGGCAAGCAATGCAAGGTGCGTGCCACGTTCGGCGATGCGCCCGCCCTCCAGCACCAGGATCTCGTGCGCGTCCACCACGGTGGACAGCCGGTGCGCGATGACCAGCACGGTCTTGCCTTTGGCGGCGCTGCGCAGCTCGGCCTGGATGGCGCGCTCGTTGCCCGAGTCGAGCGCGCTGGTGGCCTCGTCGAAGATCAGCACCGGCGGGTTCTTCAGCAGCGTGCGGGCGATCGCCACGCGCTGCTTCTCGCCGCCGGACAGCTTCAGCCCGCGCTCGCCCACCAGGGTCTGGTAGCCGCCCGGCGTGCTCATGATGAAGTCGTGGATGTGCGCGCCGCGCGCGGCGGCCTGCACCTCGGCGTCGCTGGCGTCCGGCCGGCCGTAGCGGATGTTGTAGGCCACGGTGTCGTTGAACAGCACCGTGTCCTGCGGCACGATGCCGATGGCGCGCCGCACGCTGGCCTGCGTCACCGTGCGGATGTCCTGGCCGGCGATCAGGATGCGGCCGTCGTCGGCGCCGGGCCGCCCCAAGCCGTCGGCCGCCCCCTCGGGGGGCAGCGCACCTCGCGCAGCGGGGGAGCGTGGGGGCGATATTCCCGGGTCGTAGAAGCGGTAGAGCAGCCGCGCCAGCGTGGACTTGCCCGCGCCCGAGGGGCCGACCACCGCCACCGTCTTACCGGCCGGAATCTCGAAGCTGACGCCGTGCAGGATGGGCCGCGCCGGCTCGTAGGCGAAGCGCACGTCCTCGAAGCGCACGCCCACCGGGCCATGGGTGCGCAGCTCGGGCGCGCCGGGCGCGTCGGCCACCTCCTGCGGGCGGTCCGTCAGGGCGAACATGCGCTCCAGGTCGGTCAGGTTCTGCTTGATCTCGCGGTAGATCATGCCCAGGAAGTTGAGCGGGATGTACAGCTGGATCATGAAGGCGTTGACCATCACCAGGTCGCCCAGCGTGAGCCGCCCGTCCGCCACGCCCTGCGTGGCGCGCCACAGCATGGCGACCAGCCCGGTGGCGATGATGAGCTGCTGCCCGGTGTTGAGCAGCGACAGCGAGGTCTGCGCCTTCAGGCGCGAGCGGCGGTAGTGCCGCAGGCTCTCGTCGTAGCGGCGCGCCTCGAAGGCCTCGTTGTTGAAGTACTTCACGGTCTCGTAGTTCAGCAGCGAGTCGACCGCGCGCGCATGCGCCTGCGAGTCGGCCGCGTTGGCCTCGACGCGAAAGCGCGTGCGCCACTCGGTCATCTTCACCGTGAAGGCGGCGTAGGCCGCCAGCGCGGCCAGCGTGATCCAGACGAAGCCGGCGTCGAACTTCGCGCCCAGGATGCCCAGCACCAGCCCCACCTCCACCAGCGTGGGCACGATGCTGTAGAGCGAGTAGGTCACCAGCGACTCGATGGCGCGCACGCCGCGCTCGATGTCGCGCGTCATGCCGCCGGTCTGCCGCTCCAGGTGAAAGCGCAGGCCGAGGGCGTGCAGGTGCTCGAAGGTTTGCAGTGCCACCTGCCGCGTGGCGCCCTGGGTGGCCTTGGAGAACACCAACTCGCGCAGCTCGGTGAACACCGAGGTCATCAGGCGCAGCGCGCCGTAGGCCAGCAGCAGCCCGGCCGGCACCACCAGCAGCGCGGCGGGGTCGCCCGGCGGGATCGTCATGGCGTCGACCAGGTGCTTCAGCAGCACCGGCACGCCGACGTTCGCCAGCTTGGCGACGACGACGCACAGCAGCGCCGCCGCCACGCGCCCCTTGTACTGCCACAGGTAGGGCAGCAGGCGCCCCAGCGTGCGCCAGTCCGAGCGCGAACGCGCCGGCGCGCCGGTTTCAGGGGGTGCATTGGATCGCTCTGCTCGGTCGCGCATCGTGGACAATCTTCCGGGAAACCGCTCACGAGGATTGTGCCCATGTCCACCGCCGACCGCCCGCGCGCCGCCCTGCGCGGCCCCAACCTGAACGCCGTGCAGGCCCCCGAGGCCGAACTGCCGGCGGACCACACGCTGGTGATGAAGGTGATCCCCATGCCGGCCGACGTCAACGCCAACGGCGACATCTTCGGCGGCTGGGTGATGGCGCAGGTGGACCTGGCCGGCTCGGTGCTGCCGGCGCGCTACGCGCAGGGGCGCATGGCCACGGTGGCGGTGAACCAGTTCATCTTCAAGCAGCCGGTGCGCATCGGCGACATCCTGTCGCTCTACGCCAAGATCGAGCGCATCGGCCGCACCTCGATGACGGTGAACGTCGGCGTCTACGCCGAGCGCATCCGCAAGCAGGGCCGCTACATCAAGGTGACCGAGGCCACGCTGACCTACGTCGCCATCGACGAGCAGGGCCGGCCGCGCCCGATTCCGCCCCTGCCCGCCGAGGACTGATGCCATCCGGCGCCCCATGGCACCGGCTGGCGCCGGCGTGCCGTGGGACGCGGGCCGACGGCGCCGCCGCGCGGATTGCTCACCAATCCATAGCTGCCAGCACTTGCCTGGCGGGCGCTGGAGGCCAAAAAGGCTTCAGCATTTGCTGAAGTCGGGCTTGCGCTTCTGGGCGAAGGCGGCGAAGGCTTCGCGCGCGGCCGGCTCGTGCAGCATGCGGCCGAACAGGGCGCCCTCCTCGTCCATGCGCTGCAACACCTCCGCCTGCTGCGCGCCCTTGAGCAGGCGCTTGGTCTCGACCAGCGCCGACAGCGGCTTGGCCGCCAGCTTCAGCGCCTGCTGGCGCGCGAAGGCGTTGCACTCGGTGGGCGGCAGCACGCGGTTGGCCAGGCCCACCTCCAGCGCGGCCTCGGCCATGAAGGGCTCGCCCATCAGCAGCGCCTCGGCGGCGCGGTGCGCGCCGAACATCCGCGGCATGAGCAGGCTGGAGGCGGCCTCGGGCACCAGCCCCAGGTTGACGAAGGGCACCGAGAAGGCGGCGTTGTCGCCGGCGTAGACCAGGTCGCAGTGCAGCAGCAGGGTGGTGCCCACGCCCACCGCCGGCCCGCACACCGCCGCCAGCAGCGGCTTGGGGAAGGTGGCGATGGCGCGCAGGAAGCGCCACACGGGGCGGTCCTCGGGCTTGCCGGCGGGTTCCTTGGGCGCGTTCTGGAAGTCGCCGATGTCGTTGCCGGCCGAGAAGATGGTCTCGTGGCCCTGGAGCAGCACCACGCGCGTGGCCGGGTCGCCGGCGGCCTGCTCGATGGCGGTGGCCAGCGCGTCGTACATGGCGACGGTGATGGAGTTCTTGCGCTCCAGGCGGTTGAAGGTGAGCGTGAGAACGCCCTGCTCCTGGTGGACGAGGATGTCGGACATGGTGTTGACGGGTGGGGTTGAGAAGATGATTGAGAAGAGGGTTTTGAGAAGAGGGTTGCTACTTTTTTGAAAGCTGATCGCGCTTATCTGCAAAGGGCTGGAGCCCGTTTTGACCATTATTCCTTGTAGTAGACGACCTGGTGCGTGGTGGCCAGCAGGCGGCCGTCGGCGCTCCACAGCGCGCCGCTCTGGTCGAAGTAGCCGCTCCAGAAGCGCTGCCCGCGCGCCTCGGCCAGCAGCCAGCCCTCGCCGCTGGCGGCCAGCTCGGCGGCGCCGGCATGGCAGTAGACGCTGAACGAGACGGTGCCGATGGGCGTCATCCGCGCGCGGCGGCGCCACACGCGGGGGTAGAACACGTCGCACAGCGCGGTCAGGCCGGCGAAGTCGAGCGGGCGCGGCGGCGCGTCGCGCACCCACAGGCGCGTGATGCTGTCGGCCGCCTCGGCGCCGTTCCATTCGCGCGGCATGCCGCCCTCGAACCAGCGCATGTCGTAGCGGTCGATCCAGGCCGGACGCGGCACGCGCGGCAGCGGCGGCACGCTGTCGGGCGCGGGCGCCGTTGGCTTAACGGCGTCGGTGGCGCCCCAGGTTTCGCGCCGCACGGCGGTGACGGCGGTGGCGGTGAAGACCACCGCCTCCTGGCCGTCGGCGTCCTGCTGGCGCATGGCCAGCGTCCAGTGCTGGGTGGAGCGGTTGGTGCGCGCGGGCCGGGCCTCGATGGTGAATTCGCCATCCGCCACGGCGGCGGCGAAGTTGCCGGTGAAGGCCACCGGCTCGCCCAGCCGGTCGGGGTGCAGCATGACGGCCTGCATCGCCTGCGCGGCGGTGATGCCGCCAAAGGGGCCGACCATGTTGGCGTAGGCGGGGCTGGTCCGGCCGCGGAAGCGGCCGTCGGCCTGCGGAAGCAGCGCCACGGCCTGGTCGAACGGATGCGTCACCGATACTCCTGTTTCAATAGCTGCCAGCGCTTGACTGGCGGGCGCTGGAGCCCGATTTACTTCACACGCACCCAGGTCTGCGTGCGCCCGAAGGGGCCGATGGCGCCGCGCACCTCCAGCTTCTGCCCGCCCTCGATGGGCGTCAGGCGCAGCGCGTAGGTGCTGCCCTTCTCGGGGTCGAGGATGCGGCCGCCTTCCCACACGTCCCTGCCCTCGACCTTCTTGGCGCCGCGGATGATCTCCAGGCCGACCATGGGCTGGTCCTTGCGGTCGTCGGTGCAGCGCTCGCACACCGCCTTGGGGTCGGCGCCGGGGCGCAGCAGCCGCTCGATGCGGCCGGCGAGCACGCCGCCCTGCTCGCCGATGACGATCTGGGCCTTGGGCTGCCGGGTGTCTTCGTCGATGCTGCGCCAGGTGCCGACGGGGCTCGTCTGCGCCTGCACAGCCGCGCCGGAAGCTACCAAAATAGTAGCTGCCAGCGCCCGTCTGGCGGGCGCTGGAGGCCGATTTTGCTTGAAAATACTCAAGCCAGCGCCTGCTCGGTGTCCAGCAGGTTGGCGGCGCCGGAGCGCGCGGTCTGCATCAGGCTGGCGGTCTCGGGGAACAGGCGCGCGAAGTAGAAGCGCGCGGTTTGCAGCTTGCCGGCGTAGAACGGGTCGGTGCTGCCCTCGGCCTGCTTCTTCAGCGCCACGCTGGCCATGCGCACGAACTGCCAGCCGAACACCAGGTGGCCGGCCACGCGCAGGAAATCGCTGGCGGCGGCGCCGATCTCGTCGGCGTTGCTCATGCCCTTGACGCCGATCTCCATGCTGAACTTGCTGAATTCGCCAGCCAGCGCGGCCACGGGGGCGGTGAACTCGGCCATCCGGGGGTCGGCGCCTTCGGCCTTCAGCAGCTCGGCGATCTGCTGGCCCAGCTTGCGCAGCGTGGCGCCCTGGTTGCCCAGCACCTTGCGGCCCAGCAGGTCGAGCGCCTGCACGGTGTTGGTGCCTTCGTAGATGGGGTTGATGCGCGCGTCGCGCGCGAACTGCTCGGCCCCGGTCTCGTGGATGAAGCCGTGGCCGCCGTAGACCTGCATGCAGGCGTTGGCGGCGGTGACGCCGTTGTCGGTGAGGAAGGCTTTGACGATGGGGGTGAGCAGGGCCACCATCTCCTCGCTGTCCTTGCGCACCTGCTCGTCGGTGTGGTGGCGCGCCTTGTCGATCAGCAGCGCGCATTGCATCGCCAGCGCGCGGCCGCCCTCGGCGTAGGCCTTGGCGGTGAGCAGCATCTTGCGCACGTCGGGGTGCACGATGATGGGGTCGGCCGGCTGGTCGGGCGCCTTGGGGCCGGAGAGGCTGCGCATCTGCAGGCGCTCCTTGGCGTAGGCCAGCGCGTTCTGGTAGGCCACCTCGGTCTGGCCCAGGCCCTGGTTGCCCACGCCCAGGCGGGCGGCGTTCATCATGACGAACATGGCCATCAGGCCCTTGTTGGGCTGGCCGACCAGGGTGCCGGCGGCGCCGTCCAGGCTCATCTGGCAGGTGGCGTTGCCGTGGATGCCCATCTTGTGCTCGATGCCGGTGCAGAAGATCGGGTTGCGCGCGCCCAGGCTGCCGTCGGCGTTGACGAGGAACTTGGGCACCACGAACAGGCTGATGCCCTTGCTGCCCTTGGGCGCGTCGGGCAGGCGGGCCAGCACCAGATGCACGATGTTGGGGGCGAAGTCGTGCTCGCCGGCGCTGATGAAGATCTTGCTGCCGGTGAGCTTGTAGCTGCCGTCGGGCTGCGGCTCTGCCCGGGTGCGCAGCAGGCCCAGGTCGGTGCCGCAGTGCGGCTCGGTCAGGCACATGGTGCCGGTCCACTCGCCGCTGGTGAGCTTGGGCAGGAAGGTCTGCTTCTGCGCGTCGCTGCCGTGGGCGTGGATGGCCTCGTAGGCGCCGTGCGAGAGGCCGTAGTACATGGTCCAGGCCTGGTTGGCGGCGTTGAGCATCTCGCCCACGCAGGTGCTGAGGGTGGACGGCAGGCCCTGGCCGCCGTAGTCGGGGTCGCAGGTGAGCGCGGGCCAGCCGCCTTCGCAGAACTGCGCGTAGGCTTCCTTGAAGCCCTTGGGCGTGGTGACCGTGTGGTTCGCCTTGTCCAGCGTGCAGCCCTCGGCGTCGCCGCTCAGGTTGATCGGCGCGGTGACGGTGGAGGTGAACTTGCCGGCCTCCTCCATGACGGCGTTGCAGGTGTCGGCGTCCAGGTCGGCGAAGCGCGGCATGACCCGCAGCTGGTCGACGGCCTGGTTGACCTCGTGCATCAGGAACTGCATGTCGCGCAGGGGCGGGGTGTAGCTGGGCATGGCGCTTGTCTCCTGGAAATGGAATGGGGGGGTGGAAAAGTCAGCCGCGCGCCGCGTGGCGCGCCAGCACATTATCGAAGCCGCGCACGGCGCGCAAGGCGGCGCCGGGCAGGCGCAGGAAACGCGCCTCGTAGTGCAGCGCCAGAATCAGGGCATGGGTCTCGAAAACCACCTGGGCTTCGTCGGCCAGGGGGGTCAGGTGGCCCTCGGCCTTGGCCTGGGCCACGGCGCGCGCCAGCGTGCCCGTCCACAGGCCCACGGTCTGCGCCAGCGCGTCGCGCACCGGGCCGGGGCGGTCGTCGAACTCCACCGCGCCGCTGATGAACAGGCAGCCGCCGCCGTCCAGCTCGGCGCTGGTGTAGCGCATCCAGTGGTCGAACAGCGCGCGCACGCGCGGCAGGCCGCGCGGCGCCAGCATGGCGGGCGCGAACACCTGCTCCTCGAAGCGGGCGGAGTACTCGCGCACGACGGAGATCTGCAACTCGTCGCGCGAACCGAAATGCGCGAACACGCCGGACTTGCTCATGCCCATCGCCTCGGCCAGCGCACCGATCGACAGGCCCTCCAGCCCGACCTGCGTGGCCAGGCGCAGCGCGGCATCGATGATGGCGGCCTTGGTCTGCCGGCCCTTGGCAAGAGCGCGCGGCGGCCGGTCGGCGGTGGGCAGGGACATGAAGCTCGGCACAACGGACGCCGTGGCGCCGCAGCGAAAAGAACGATCGTCCTATTCTGCGAGGAAGCCCGAGACCTGCCAAGCGCATGCCACCGCTCACGGCCAGGGGTTAACCCTTGGCCACGAACAGAAATAATGGGGAAATAAGCCTCCAGCGCTTGCTGGACAAGCGCCAGCAGCTATTAGTATCAGAGCATTCGTGCCAGGCAGGCATCCAGCAGCTCGGACGGCGCGCGGCGGAAGCCCGAGCGGGCGAAGCGCTGTAGCCGCCCCACCACGAAGGCCGTCAGCGCCGAGGCGACCACCTGCGCGTCGGCGTCGGGCGTCAGGCTGCCGTCGCCGGCCGCCGGCGCGTCGTCGCGCAGGCTCTGGCGCAGCGCCGCCTCGAGCTTGTCGAAGAGCTGGTTCATGCGCTGCTGCAGGCGCTCGTGCTCGAACACCAGCGCGTCGCCCACCATCACGCGCGTCATGCCGGGGTTCTTCTCGCCGAAATGCAGCACCATGGCCACGATGCGGCCCGCGCGCGCCGGGCCCGCCGGCTCGCGTTCGCCAATTTGATTGATCAGCCCGAACACGCTGCCTTCGATGAAGTCGATCAGCCCCTCGAACATCTGCGCCTTGCTGGCGAAGTGGCGGTACAGCGCCGCCTCGCTCACGTCCAGCCGGGCGGCCAGCGCCGCCGTGGTGATGCGCTCGGCGCCCGGCTGCTCCAGCATTTGCGCCAGGGTTTGCAGGATCTGTACGCGCCGCTCGCCCGGCTTGGGCCGTTTGCGCGCCGTCGCCGCGCTGGGCGCGGCCTCGTCGGGGTCGGGAGCGATGACGTGGTGGGCGGTCGGCATGGCGAGTTTCAATTGTTTCCAAATGATTCTCGCACAGCCGGTGGCACTTGCAAGCGAGCAGGCGCCCGCGAAGCCCGAAGACCAGCGTCAGTGGGAGCGGATCATGGTGCCGAAGGCCTGGTCCGTCAGCACCTCCAGCAGCATCGCGTGAGGCACGCGGCCGTCGATGATGTGCACCGCGTTGACGCCGCTCTTGGCCGCGTCCAGCGCGCCGCTGATCTTGGGGATCATGCCGCCGGAGATGGTGCCGTCGGCCACCAGCTCGTCGATGCGGCGCGGCGTGAGTTCGGGCAGCAGCTGGCCGGCCTGGTCGAGCACGCCGGGGATGTTGGTCAGCATCAGCAGCTTCTCGGCCTGCAAGACGGTGGCCAGCTTGGCGGCCACCACGTCGGCGTTGATGTTGTAGCTCTCGTTGTGCTCGCCGAAGCCGATCGGGCTGACCACCGGGATGAACTGGTCGTCCTGCAGCGCCTTGACCACCGCCGGGTCGATCTGGTCGATGTCGCCCACCTGGCCGACGTCGTGCTCGATGCTCGGGTCTTTCTGGTCCAGCAGCCGGAGCTTGCGCGCGCGGATCAGGCCGCCGTCGCGCCCGGTCAGGCCCACCGCCTTGCCGCCGGCCTGGTTGATCAGGCCCACGATGTCCTGCTGCACCTCGCCGGCCAGCACCCACTCGACCACCTCCATGGTCTCGGCGTCGGTCACCCGCATGCCCTGGATGAACTCGCCCTTCTTGCCCAGGCGCCCCAGCGCCGTCTCGATCTGCGGCCCGCCGCCGTGCACCACCACCGGGTTGATGCCCACCAGCTTGAGCAGCACCACGTCCTCGGCGAAGGCGGCCTGCAAAGCCGGGTCGGTCATGGCGTTGCCGCCGTACTTGATGACCATGGTCCTGCCGTGGAACCGGCGGATGTAGGGCAGCGCCTGCGCCAGGATCGCCGCCTTGTCGCGCGGGCCCAGGGAGGAAGCGGTATCGGTAGCGGTAGCGGTCGTCATGGCGGGTTCGGAATTCAAGGATGGCGCATCATAGTCACGGAAAATCCCGCGCCTCAATCGCCGGCGGCATCCCTACCCCAAAGAGACAAGCGGCCGCTTCGCCTGCCATGCCCGTGCACCCGTGGCCGGGGTTCCCCCGGCCAGTGGGTGCGCCCCCTCCAAGGGGGGTGGCGCAACATCGCGCAGCGAGTGGAGCCTGGGGGTGGTCAAAACCTCGAACGCTGAAACACCCGCGGCACCTTGAAGCGCACCAGGCTCACGTAAGCCACCACATAGCTGACGGCGAACAGCAGGCAGAACGCCATCAGCACGCCGGTGTAGCGCCAGAACAGCACCGCCGGCACCACGGTGAGCGCGATGAAGCCCCACAGGTAGGGCGCGGTGCGGTTGTTGCGCATCAGCATGTTGCGCGCCTCGTCCTCGTGCAGCACGCTGCGCACCAGGCGCCGGTACACCAGCTGGTGCAGGTGCAGCGCGTCGGCCATGCCGGGCGAGACGCCGCGCCACAGCTTGCGGTAGATGGAAAACACCGTCTCCCACACCGGGTAGATCAGCAGCAGCACCGGGAACCAGGGCGACACCACCGGATGGCGCTGCACCAGCAGCAGGCTGATGGTGGCGATCAGCAGCCCCCACAGGTAGGCCCCGGCGTCGCCGGCGAAGATCAGCCCGCGCGGGTAGTTCCACACCAGGAAGCCCGCCGTCGCCGCCGCCAGCGCCACCGCCATGGCCGCCAGCTCGCGGTCGCCCACCTGCAGGGCCACATGGGCCAGCGCCAGGCACACCACCAGGGCCACCATGCCGGCCAGGCCGTTGTAGCCGTCGATGATGTTGAAGGCGTGCGGCAGCCCCGTCACCGCCAGCACCGCCAGCGCCACGCCCAGCCAGGGCACGGCGCGCCAGTGCGCGTCCAGCCAGCCGAAGCCCAGCTGCGGCACGGAGACGTCCAGCAGCCACCAGGCCAGCAGGCCCGAAGTCAGCGTCAGCAGCAGGCGCCAGCGCACCGTCAGGCGCTGCGTCATGTCCTCCAGCACCCCGCCGGCAAAGGCCGGCAGCAGCATCAGCAGCCACAGCGGCAAGTTCAGCCGCATGCGGTCGATGTTGCCCGCCAGGTGCGCCCATTGCAGCAGCGGCAGCACCGCCAGCGCCAGCGCCCAGCCCGCCAGCAGCCCGGCGCCCCCCATGCGCGGCGTGTCGCCGACGTGGAAGCGCTGCGGCGCGTCCTCCGCATAGGCGCCGGCATGCCGGTGGAACAGCCGGCGCATCCACAGGGTGGCCACCAGGGACACCATGAAGGCGAGCAGCGCCAGCGAGATCATTCAAAAAAGGCGGTCAAGACGATCACGAACGGCGTGCGGCGACGGTGGGTGCATGCGCCTCGCCCCCATGCGCCGCGAGGCCCCGACACCCATGTGGCGCCGCACGCTGGGAACAGCCCGCATGGTAGCATCCGAGGGCCTCTTTCCCCTGGGGCGCCTGCATGCCGCGCGCGCCAGCGCAACCCACGGTTTCATGTCGTCCTCTCCCCCCGCCCTGCACATTTACGCCCGCGAGATCCGGGCCGACGAGCGCACCTCGCTCTCCCTCCTGGCGGACCACATCCCGGCCGGCGCGCGCGTGCTCGACCTGGGCTGCGGCAGCGGCGCCGTGGGCCGCTTCCTGGCCGGCCGCGACGGCGCCGCCGCCGGCCCCATCGACGGGCTGACCATCAGCCGCGACGAGGCCCTGCTGGCCGCCGCGCACTACCGCCGCGTCGAAGTCGCCGACCTCGACGCCTGCCGCCTGACCGAGATGTTCGCGCCCGGCGGCTACGACCGCATCGTCTGCGCCGACGTGCTGGAGCACATCCGCCAGAGCGACCGCGTGCTGGCCGAATGCCAGGCGCTGCTGGCCGAGGGCGGGCGCGTGCTGCTCTCCATCCCCAACGCCGGCTACGCCGGCCTGGTGGCCGAGCTGATGGCGGGCGAATTCCGCTACCGCCCCGAGGGCCTGCTGGACGAGACCCACCTGCGCTTCTTCACCCGCCGCACGCTGATGCGCTTTCTGCGCGACAACGGCTGGGTCGCCGAGCAGGTGGACACGGTGCGGCGCCAGCTGCCCGACTCCGAATTCAACGTCGCCTTCGACGCCCTGCCGCCGCCGGTGGCGCGCCACCTGCTGGCCCTGCCCGACGCGCTGACCTACCAGTTCATCGTCATCGGCCGCCCCCAGCGCCCGGGCGAGCAGCCCATGGCCCTGCCGCCGGAAGACGCCCCGCTGCCCGCGCAGGCGCTGTTCACCAGCCAGCTCTACCTGGGCCAGGGCGGCGCCTTCGACGAGCAGCGCAAGCTTTCCTGCACCGGCATCATCGGCGACGCGCGGCAAACCCTGCGCTTCGCCCTGCCCGCCGGCGCGCCCGTCACCGGCCTCAAGCTCGACCCGGCCGACCGCCCCGGCTACCTGCACCTGCACGGCCTGGCGCTGCGCGCCGCCGACGGCCGCCTGCTGTGGCAGTGGACGCCCGCCGACGTGCGCGGCCTTGCCGGCGCGCGCCTGGGCGGCGTCGTGGTCCAGCCGCCGGCGCTGCCCACCGACGCCTTCGTGCTGCTGCTGCACGGCACCGACCCGTGGATCGAGCTGCCCATCCCCGCCGACGCGCTGGCGCAGGCTGCGGGCGGGGTGCTCGAAGCCGAGCTCGGCTGGCCCATGTCCGCCGACTACCTGGCCCTGGCCGGCACCGCCGAGCAGCACATCGCCACCGCCCAGACCGAAGCCGCCGAGGCGCGGCGCCAACTGGCCGAACGCACCGCCCAGGCCGACACCGAGCGCGCCGCCCGCCAGCGCCTCGAACAACAAACCAGCCACCTGCGCGGCCAGAAGCAGGCCCTGCTGCAACACACCCACGTGCTCGCCCGCGAGCGCGACGAAGCCGTCAAGCTGGTGCACGACATCGAAAACTCCACCGTATTCCGCGCCACCCGCCCCATCGTCAACGCCAAGATGCGGCTCGACCGGCTGCTGGGCATCGGCTCCGCCCGCCCGCCCGCGCCCGCCGAGCGGCCCCAGGCCCAGCCGCTGGCGCCCGAGCCGCACCCGGTGGACGTCATCGTGCCGGTCTACAAAGGGCTGGAAGACACCCGCCGCTGCCTCGAATCCGTGCTGGCCTCCACGTGCGCCACGCCCTGGCGCCTGATCGTCATCAACGACGCCAGCCCCGAGCCCGAAGTCACCGGCTGGCTGCGCGCCTTCGCCCCGCGCGATCCGCGCGTCACCCTGCTCGAAAACGAGCAGAACCTCGGCTTCGTCGGCACCGTCAACCGCGGCATGGCGCTGTCGGGCGAGCACGACGTGCTGCTGCTCAACAGCGACACCGAAGTCGCCGGCGACTGGCTCGACCGCCTCCGCGCGGCGGCCTACGGCGACCGGAAGGTCGCCTCCGTCACCCCCTTCTCCAACAACGCCACCATCTGCAGCTACCCGCGCTTCTGCGCCGACAACGCCCTGCCCGACGGCTGGGACACCGCCCGTCTCGACGCCCTGTTCGCCCGCGTCAACGCCGGCCAGGCGGTGGACGTGCCCACCGGCGTCGGCTTCTGCATGTACATCCGGCGCGACGCGCTGCGCGAGCTGGGCCTGTTCGACGTCGAACACTTCGGCAAGGGCTACGGCGAAGAGAACGACTTCTGCATCCGCGCCGCCAAGGCCGGCTGGCGCAACCTGCACGCGCTGGACACCTTCGTGCGCCACTTCGGCGGCGTCAGCTTCGGCGCCAGCAAGAGCCCGCGCGAGCGCGCCGCCATGCAGACGCTGCGCCGCCTGCACCCGCGCTACGAAGCCGACGTGCTGCGCTTCGTCGGCGAAGACCCGGCGCGGCCCGCGCGCACGGCGGTCGACCTGGCGCGCGTGCTCGATGGCGGGCGGCCGGTCATCCTGGCCGTGCTGCACGACCGCAACGGCGGCACCGAGCGCCACGTCGTCGAGCTGGCCGGCCTGCTGCGCGAACGCGCGCAGTTCCTGCTGCTGCGCCCCCTGCCCGGCCAGCGCCTCGGCCTGCGCCTGCCCGGCGAGAACGAAGGCTTCGAGCTGGTGTTCGCCCTGCCCGACCAGGGCGAGGAGCTGCTCGCCCTGCTGCGCCGCCTGGGCGTGCGCCACGTGCACGTGCACCACCTGCTGGGCCACGGCGAATTCGTCCAGCGCCTGCCCGCCCGCCTGGGCGTCAGCCACGACTTCACCGCGCACGACTTCCATTTCGCCGACCCCGGCATCACCCTCACCGACGCCAGCGGCCGCTACAGCCCTGCGCGCGACCCGGCGGCGACCGGCGCCACGCCCCCGCCGGATGCGGACGAGGCCGCCCTCGGGCCCTGGCGCCAGCAGAGCGCCGAATTCCTGAACGGCGCGCGCTTCGTCATCGCGCCCTCGCGCGACATGCTCACGCGCCTGCTCGCCCTGGTGCCCGGCGCCCCCCTGCGCCTGGTGCCGCACACCGACATCGACCCCACCGCCCCGCTGCCCCAGCCCGCGCCGCCGCCGCTGGCCGAAGGCCGGCCCCTGCGCGTGGCGGTGGTCGGCGCGCTCAGCGCCATCAAGGGCGCCGACGTGCTGGAAGAAGCGGCCATCGCCGCCCGCAGGCAGGGCGCGCCGGTCGAGTTCCACCTGATCGGCTACGCCTACCGCACCCTGCGCGCGCAGCCGCACGCCCACCTCACCGTGTACGGCCGCTACGACGAGAAAGACCTGCCCGAGCTGCTGCGCTGGCTCCAGCCCGACCTGGTCTGGTTCCCCGCCCAGTGGCCCGAGACCTACAGCTACACCCTGTCGGCCTGCCTGCAGGGCGGCTGGCCCGTGGTCGCGCCCGACCTGGGCGCCTTCGCCGAGCGCCTGGCCGGCCGCGCCTGGAGCTGGGTGCGCCCCTGGCAGCAGAGCGCCCCGCAGTGGCTCGGCTTCTTCGCCGACCTGCGCCAGCGCCACTTCGCCACCGGCCAGGGCCCCGCCCCGCTGCCCGCGCTCGAAGACGACGCCCGGCTCGCGCCCACGCGCGGCTTCGACCCCCAGCCCCCCGGCTGGTACGCCAGCGCCTACCTGGACGGCCTGCCCGCGCCAGATGTGGCCGACCTGCCGGCCGACGCCTGGCTGCCCTACCTGCCCGAGCCCGACGACGGCATCGCCGCCGGCGCCAGAGGCCGCGCCCTGGGCATCCTGGCCCGGCTGCGCGCCCTGCCCGTCCTCGCGCCGCTGGTCCGCGCCATCCCGCAGCGCTGGCAGACGCGCGTCAAGAGCTGGCTGCGCCGGTAGCGCGGCGCATCAAAAATCATAGCTGCCGGCGCTTGCCGCATAAGCGCCGGAGCCACTTTTTGCCCTCAATCCTTGCCCAGCAGCAGCAGGATCTCGTTGTTGCGCAGCAGCGCCTCGGGGTAGCGGCCCAGCAGGGCCTCGGGGATCGGCAGGTCCACCTGCCGGCGCTCCTGCCGGCGCACCGTGAAGCCCGCCCGCACCGCCAGCTCCACCAGCTCGTCGGCGGTCAGCCGGTTGAGCGCCTGGTACTCGCTGAACACCCAGCGCTTGTAGCCCTCCGGGCCGAAATCGGCAAAGCCGAAATCGACCTCGTCCGGCTGCAACTCGCCCTGGTAGGCTTCCATGGCCTGCCACAGCTCGTCCTCGCTGGCGAGCAGATGGTGCCAGGGCACGTCGTCGTAGCGCCGCAGGTGCGAGCCCCAGGGCGAATGGAACAGCGGCTCGATCTGCAGAAAAAACACCCCGCCCGGCCGCAGGCAGGCGTGCAGGTCGCGCAGGATCGGCGGCAGCTGCGCGCGCGCCACGTGCTCGAAGGTCGACCAGCTCACGATGCCGTCCACCCCCGCGTGCCGGCCCGCCAGCGGCGCCCCCGGCGCGATCGTCTCGAACGTCAGCGCCGCCGGCAGGCGCGCCAGGCCCAGCTGCTCGCGCGCGATGCGCGGCAGCTTGGCGTACTCGCGGCGGATGTCCACCCCGTGGATCGCCGTGGCGCCGTGGCGCAGCACCAGCGCCAGGTCGGTGATGCCGTCGCCGCAGCCGAAGTTCAGCAGCCGCGCCGTGGGCAGCCGCAGCGCCCCGCCCAGCCACTGCGCCACCAGGTCGGCGGCATGGAAGAAGTGCGCGCGGAACCATTCGTCGCCGATGCGCCCCGCGTCCCAGGGCGCCCGCCCCCACAGCCGCTCCCGCAGCCTCAGCATCCAATGCGGCCCACTCATTCAGCCTCTCCTTCCATCGGCGCCGGCGCGAAAAAGCGCTCGGCCTCCGTCCACAGGTGCCACGAGGCCGGCCGCTCGCGCACCACCGCCTCGAACCGCTCGAACACCCGCCCCAGCAGCCGCTCGGCATCGTCCCACACGCCCAGCGGGTGCAGGCGCAGGTGCCGCCGGCCGCTCGCCAGGTCCAGCTCCAGCGTATAGACCGTCACCGGCACCCGCTGCTCCACCGCCAGCCGCGCCAGCGCCGCCGGCACCCGCACCGAACGGCCCAGCACCGGCAGCGGCACCGTGCCCGGCACCTGGTCGGCCGGCACGTCGATCACCACCACCACCTGCTCCCCGGCCCCCCAGGCGCGCCGCAGCGGGCGCATCGGCCCCGGCACGTGGATCACCGGCCGCCCCTGCGCCTGCTCCAGCGTGCGCAGCCGCTGGCGGATGTACCGGCGCAGCACCGTGCGCCCGCGCAGCCCCTCCGGCGAAGCCACCAGCGTGTGCGGCAGCAGCCCCTGGGCGTGCGCGTGGCGCTGCGCCCACATGCCGCAGCCCCAGTGGAAAGTCACCAGCAGCGCCGCCTGCCCCGGCGCCACGCCCCAGTCGCCCGTGGCCCGCACGTGGCGGCGCAGCCAGGCGTCGGAGCGGGTGCGCGCCAGGTAGTGGTCCGCATGGTCGGTCAGGATCACCAGCCGGTACTCGCGCAGCCAGCGCGCCGCGTCCGGCGCCATGCCGGCCTCCCGGGCCAGCGCCAGCGCGCGCGCGCACTGGGCGCGGTACAGCCACGGCCAGCCCGCCAGCCGCCTGAAAAGGGCAAAGCTCCAGCGCCACGGCAGCACCGCCGCCAGCCCCGGCAGCAGCACCAGCTCCAGCGCGTCGCGCGCCTCGGTCCGCAGGCGCGCCAGCACGGCGGCGGCACGGTTGCCCGCCATCGCCCGCCTCAGGACCAGCGGTGCGGCAGCCGCACCAGGCCGGGCGTGCGCACCGGCGCCACGAACCGGAAGCTCAGGAACTGGTGCCACTGGTCATACACCACCAGCCCCGAGTGGTCGAACAGGTACACGCTGACCACGTACTCGCCGCTGTGCAGCGGCAGATCAGGCAGCGTCAGCACGCTGCGCCAGCTGCCGTCCGCCAGCCGGCGCGGCGCCGCGCCCTCCTCGTGCGTCACCATCGAGGTGATGCCCACGCCCCGCGTCTGCTCGATCATGAAGCCCACGTGCGGCTGCTCGTCCCCGCGCCCGCGCACGGTGATCGTCACCTCCAGGTCGGGGCCGGGCAGCAGCGGCACCCCCGCCGCCGGCGCGTCCAGCCCCGCCAGCGTCGCCGACACGATGGCCGCCTCGTCCGCCGCCCGCGGCGGCGCGGCCGCCACCAGCGCCGGCGGCGCATCCGCCGCCGGCGCCCCGGCCGACAACAGGCGCGAATGGGTTTCGTAGGCCAGCAGCACCGGCTCCGTATCGCCCAGCGCCATCACCCGCCCCTGGTCCAGCCACAGCGCCGCGTCGCACAGCTGCCGCACGTGGTAGGGGCTGTGCGAACAGAACAGGATGGTGCAGCCGTTGTCGCGGAACGCCTGGATGCGCTCCACGCACTTCTTCTGGAAATGCTGGTCGCCCACCGCCAGCGCCTCGTCGATGATCAGCAGGTCCGGCTCCACCGCCGTCACCAGCGCGAACGCCAGCCGCACCACCATGCCCGACGAATAGGTCTTCACCGGCCGGTCGATCGCCTCGCCGATCTCCGCGAACGCCAGCACCTGCGGCTCCAGCCGCGCCATCTCCTCGTGCCCGATGCCGATCAGGCTGCCGCCGAAATACAGGTTCTGCCGCCCCGTGAAGTCCGGGTGGAAGCCCGCCCCCAGCTCCAGGATCGCCGTCACCCGCCCGTGGCGCGCCAGCCGGCCCGTGCTCGGCGCCAGCGTGCCCGTGATCAGCTTCAGCAGCGTGCTCTTGCCCGCGCCGTTGCTGCCCACCACGCCCAGGCACTGCCCGCGCCGCAGCGCCAGCGACACGTCCCGCAGCGCCCAATGGCTGCGGTGCAGCGCGCGCCCCGTCAGCAGCGCCTTCAGGCGCGCGCGCGGCGAGTCGTACAGGCGGTACTCCTTGCCCACCCCCTCCAGCCGCAGCGGCACCTCGGCGCTGTGCACCACGGGGCCGCTCACAGCCAATCCACCAGTTGGTCGCGGCTGCGCGCCAGCGCCAGCGACAGCAGCGCCGCCAGCAGCGCCAGCCAGGCGGCGATCGACAGCCAGACGCCAGCCGGCGGCCACGCGCCCTCCAGCAGCGCCGCCTGGTAGCCCAGCACCGGCCCCGTCATCGGGTTCAGCCACAGCAGCCAGCGCCAGCGCTCCGGGAACAGGCTCACCGGGAACAGCACCGGCGACAGGAACACCCCCAGCGACAGCAGCACCCCCGCCACCTGCACCACGTCGCGCAGCGCCGCCGCCAGAATCGCCAGCAGGTAGGCCGCCAGGAACGACAGCACCCCCTGCAACGCCAGCAGCGGCAGCACCGCCCACACCCCCGGCCGGAACTGGTGCGCGCCCGCGTACAGCGGCACCAGGGCCAGCATCAGCGGCGCGAACACCGCGCCGCTGGCCAGCACCGTCCGCGCCGGGAACAGCCCCGGCGGCAGCGGGTTCTTCTGCAGCATGCCGCCCGCCTCCAGCAGGCTGCCCATGCCGCGCTGCGCCGCATCCGCGAACGCCATCCAGGCCAGCATGCCCACGATCAGGTAGGTGCCCACGCGCGCCGCCGGCGCCGCGCCGCCCAGGCGCATGCCGAACACCACGTCGAACACCAGGTAATACGACGCCACCGTCAGCAGCGGCGGCAGCCACGCCCACAACAGCCCCCCGGCCGAGCCGGCGAAGCGCCCCGCCAGCTCGCGCCGCGCCAGCACCCCCAGCAGGCCGCGCAGGCGCCAGAGCTGGCCGCACTCGGCGCGCAACGCGGACGGCATGGGTCAAGCCCGGGCGCCGCGCCCGGCGCGCGCGCGCCCATCACCCGCGAAACACGGGAGTATGGGGTACCTTACGCCCATCCAGCAAGCGCTGGCGGCCAGGCATATAGGGGAGTATTCGCCGCCCTGCCGCGCACCGTGCGGCCACCGCCGCGCCGGCAGGCTCATGGCTTCTTCGGCAGCGGAATCGGCGGCTGCTCGGCGCTGATGGCCTTGACCACCGCCTCGTCCACCTGCACCCGCTCCTGCGCGGCGCTCCACAGCGCCTTGCGCTCCGCGCTCATGACCTTGGCGCGCACCTCCTCGCGCAGCTCGGGCAGCACCTGCTCGAAGGGGCGCAGCGCGGCCGGCGTGTACTCCAGCAGCTCGATCACGTGGTAGCCGAACTTCGTCTTCACCGGGCCCGCCAGCTCGCCCGGCTTGCGCAGGGCGAAGGCCGCCTGGTCGAACTCCGGCACCATCTTGCCGCGCCCGAACTGGCCCAGGTCGCCGCCGCGCGCGGCGCTGCCCTTGTCGGCCGACAACTGCCGCGCCAGCGCCGCGAAGTCGGCGCCGCCGCGCAGCTCGGCCAGCAGCTTCTCGGCGCGCGCCTTCACGGCGGCGTCGTTGCCGCCGTCCGGGGCCACCGCCAGCAGGATGTGGCGCACCCGCACCTGCTCCGGCTGGCGGAAGCGCTCGGGCTTGGCCTTGTAGTCGGAGCGCGCATAGGACTCCAGCACCTGGTCGCCGGGCACGGCGGCGCGCTCGCGCTCGCGCAGCAGCAGCTCGGACAGGGCGCGCTCGCGCAGCTGCCGCAGGTAGGCCTGGCCCTCGGGCGTGGCGTCCAGCCCGGCCTTCTGCGCGTCGGCCGCCAGCAGGCGCTGCGCGTACAGGCTGCGGGCGAAACCGGCAATGGCATCCTGGTCGGCCCAGAAGCGCGGCTGCTCGGCCGCCGGCACCAGGTCGCGCACCATGGCCTCCACCTCGGCGCGGGTCATGGGGCCGGCCGGGCCGGTCACCATCACCGCGTCGCCGGCGCCGGCCGCGCGGGCCGCGCCGCCGGCGCACAAGGCCGCCAGCACCAGCACCACGGCCGCCGGCAGGCGGCCGCCCTTGAAGTCAGTCGATTTCATCAGCATGGATCTTTCGGGCCCGGCCGCGGCGCGCGCCTGCCCCTGCAAAAAAGGGGCCCATCATAACCGTGCCGCGCGGCCGCGCCGGCGCTGATTCAAAGCGTTGCAGGCTCGGCCCGCGCCGGAAGGCGCGGGCACGCGCGGCCACGGAGGCCAAAAAAAAGGACGGGTCGAAACCCGTCCTTTCCGGTGACGGCCGGTGCGCCGCACGAGCCCGGAGGCTCGCGCATCGCGCCGGCTTATCGCCGCAAGCCCAATTACGGCGTGGTCAGGCCGCCGCTCAGCCAGCGGTGCTGGAAGGTCATGCCGTACTTGTTGCCCGTCGACGTGTTCGAGAACAGCGTGGCGGCATAGCCCACGATCGGCAGCGCGCTCGCCGCACCCAGGGTGCCCCAGCCCGCATCGGCGGCCGGCGTGAGCTGGCCAGCGGTGATGACGGCCTGCAGGGAGGACGTGCTGCCGAACTTGGCCACGAACACCTCGCCGCAATAGCGCAGCACCGAAGCCGGCGTGCCGGGAGAGAAGCCGCCGTCCACGCTGGTGGCCACGGCATACTCTTCGCGGTCGGTGGACTGGAAGGTCATCTGCAGGCAGGCTTGCGGGCCGTAATCGGTTTGCTGAAGGGCCAGCAGGCTCGAGTACGGGTTGGCATAGGAGCCGGTGTTGAGCACAATAGCCGCGGCGCTGGACACGGTGCCGTAGCTCACGGCGGCGTGGTAGCGGCGGGTCGGCTGCGACACCACCCAGTCGGTCAGGAAGGGCACGCTCGCGTCGGCGGCGGTGGCGATGTACTCGTTGATGACGTTGGTCTTGGCCAGCGCGTTCGACAGGTTGTACGCCTGCTGGTTCGGGATCTCGCCAGCGATCGCGGGGGTCGACATGTCGGGGAAGTCGAACCACAGCGGCGTGATGACGCCGCCCGTCAGCAGCGGGTCAGCCGTCCAGTCCGCGGCTTCAAGCGTGGTCGGGCCGCTGAGGCCATGCTGCGGGAAGAACTGCAGGTTGGCCGCCGCCGTGGTGACGGTGCCGCTCGCGCCCACGGAGGTGTCCGCGGTGGCGATCACGGCGGTCTGCGTGCCGCTGTAGGTGCCCATGTTGGCCAGGTCGAGCACCGCCCAGGTGCCCATCAGGCCGCCGGTGGGGTTGACCAGGCCATCGGCGTTGGCGCCAGACACGCCAGCGTCGCCGGAGGTGGTGTTCAGCAGGTTGTTGCGCAGGGCGCTGTAGCTGGTGGAGCCGGTCAGGGGCGTATCGGCCAGGCAGGGCGCCACGCCGTTCACGTGCTTGGTGGCGGTGAACAGGTCGCTGTCAGGGTCGATGTCGGCCATGTTCAGCACTTCGATGTAGCCTTCGCGGGTCAGCGCGGCCTTCACGTCGTCGGTGGCATAGCTGGGCAGACGGGTGGTGATGAACGGCACGCCGCCGGTGGGCCACTGGCTGGCCACCGGGATGGTGCAGGACTTGTCGTTGGTGATCAGCGAGGCGCGGCCGTCGGTGCCTTGCAGCACCGCGCCGGTCCACACGTCGGCGGGCGACAGGAACAGCGTGAAGTCAAGCACGTCGTCCGAGTTGGTGGCGCTGCGGAAGCGCACCTTGACGGCCTTGCCGTTGGTGCTGTCGGTGTTGACGATGTTGACCAGCGTGGCCATGCCCGCGTTGGCCGTGTAGTACGGCGTGAACAGCTGGTGGCCGACGCCCGCGGCATGCAGGAACAGGCCGGTGGCGGCGCCGTCGTCACTGGAAGCGACCCACGCATTCGCCGAGCCGGCAAAACCCAAGCCGCCCAGGGCAACCGCGGCGCTCAGCGACAGGATGCTCTTTTTCATAGCTATGACTCCATTAGGAAAAAAGTGGTTGCAAGACCCAAGCGAATCTTGGAAATGCCGGGAGATGCTAACACGCTGCCGACGGGCATTTCAATAAGTCGGCCGTGAGATGGCGGCAAAGCGCGCGAGTCGTTGCGTATTGCAGACAGTGCCCCCGCGCGCGCCGGGCGCCCTGGGCTCAGAACGCCTGGTAGAACCACCATTGCCCGTCTTCGCGCACCCAGACTTCCTCGATGTAAGTAACAACTTCCTGGTTGCGGAACGGCGGCGTCTGGACCTTGGCGCTGACGCGCAGGCGGACGTTGCAGCGCTCGGCCTCGCACTTGACCTCGTGCACCTGCATCCCGGTCCACGTCGCGCCGGCGCCGAAGCGGCGATGGTAACGTTCACGCTTGACAACGGCGCGAAAACCGGGTTGGGTGAATTCCCAGGCTTTCTCGAAGTCGCCGTCGATCAGGTAGGCCCAGCGCGCGTCGGCGCGCTGCTCGACGATGGCCTCGGGCGTCTGCGGCGCGAGGCCGGCGCAGCCGGCCAGCCAGAGCGCGGCACCCAGCGCGGCCGAAGCCAGCAGGGCACGGCGGGGGGTTGATTGAGTAGGCATTAAGGATTACTCCGTAGGGACAAAGCGTTGAAGAGGGGGTTCAGCGCGGCGCGGCGGGCGTCAGGGGCTCGCTGCCGAGCAGGCCCTGCATGCGGTCGCGCAGCTCGCGGCTGACGGCGCGGGCGTCCTCGTCGGAGCGCAGCACGCGCGGGGTGAGGATGACGAGCAGCTCGGTGCGCGCGGCGGCGCTCGCGTGCGTGCCGAACAGCGCGCCGACGACGGGAATGGCCGACAGCAGGGGAAGGCCGGTCTTGGAGCGCTCGTTCCGGTCCTTGATCAGGCCGCCGAGCACCAGGGTCTCGCCCGAGCGCACGGCCACCTTGGAGTTGATCTGGCGCTGCAGGAAGGTGGGGTAGCCGGCGGTGGCCTTGGAGGTGGAGTCGTTGCCGAGGTCGGTGACGATCTGGTCGATGTCGAGCGTGACGAGGTCGCCGGCGCTGACCGAGGGCGTGACGCCGAGCATGACGCCGGTGTCCTTGTACTGGATGTTGGTGGTGGTGAGGTTGGTGGTGCCGCTGATGGTGGTGCCGGTGTTGACGGGCTCCTGGGTGCCGACCTGGATGGCGGCGGTGTGGTTGTCGAGCACCATCAGCGAGGGGCTGGACATGACCTTGATGAGCGACTTGCTGGCCAGCGCGCTGAGCACGGCGGAAACGCTGCCGGCGGCGTTGCGCAGGGTGTAGGTGAAGGAGGTGCTGTCCCCGGGCGTGCTGGCGTCGCTGGGCAGGCCGAGCTGCCCGATGCCGCTGCGGCCGCCGCCGACGCCGCCGTTGAAGGCCCATTGCAGGCCGTATTCGAGCCCGTCGCCCAGGGTGACCTCGACGATGGAGGCCTCGATGAGGATTTGCGCGCGCTGGACGTCCAGGCGCTTGAGGGTGGCCTCGATGCGCGCGTATTCGGCCGGGGTGGCGTAGATGAGCAGGGTGTTGTTGATGCGGTCGGCCATGACGCGCACGCTCTGGCCCAGCATGGTGGTGACGACGTTGGCCCCCTGCTGGGCGCCCTGCTGGGTGCCCTGCTGCTGGCTGGTGGCGCTGCGCCCGAAGCCGGAGCTGGTGCCGAAGCCGGAGCTGGTGCCGCCGAGCAGGCTGCTGCTCTGGCTGCGGTTGGTGCCGAACTGGCTGGCGAAGCTGCTGTTGACGTTGGCGTTGGCGCCGGCGACGCTGGTCAGGCCGGGCGCGACGCCGGTGGCGCCGGTGGCGCCGGACTGCTGGGCGGTGGTGCCGCCGTAGATGCCGTTGAGCAGTTCGGCCAGGTGGTCGGAGGAGCCGTTCTGCACCTTGTAGACGAACAGCTGCGGCTCGGCGCTGTTGAGGTTGGGGCGGTCGAACTGGTCGATCCAGTAGCGCACCTCGTCCAGGTAGGCGGCGCGGGGGGTGACGACGAGCACGGCGTTGATGCGCTCGATGGCCATGACGCGCAGGGCGCCGAACAGGGGGTTGTTCTCGCCCAGCGCGGCGACGGCGCTGGCCTGGGCGGCCTGCGCGCCGGCGGCGGGCTGGCCGGGCCGGGACACGGCCGCGGCCTGGGGCGTGCCGCGGCCTGGCGCCTGCGCGACGGCGGCCCCGCCGGCGGCGCTGGCGCTGGCGCCCGTGCCGCCGGCGGTGCCGGTGGCGCCGGAGAGCAGGCGCAGGGCGGCATCGACGTCGGCGGCGGAGGTGTGCTTGAGCGGGAACACGCCGACGGACATGCCGCGCAGCAGGTTGACGTCGAAGGTGGCGACGAGGTCGAGCCAGCCTTCGGCCTCGGCGCGGGTGCCGCGCATGACGAGGATGTTGCGCAGGGTGTCGACGCGCAGGATGGCGTCGGCGGAGATCAGCGGGCGCAGGATGTTGGCCATCTCGCCGGCACCGAGGTATTGCAGCGGGACGATGATGGCGCCGTAGCCGGGCGGCAGCGGCTTGCCGGCGCCGGCCACGGCGGGCGCGCTGACGATGCCGCGCAGCGCCTCGGGCGTGCCGACGTGGTAGGTGCCGCGGCTGTCGCGCGCCATGACGATGCCGTTGGCCTGCAGGGCGGCTTCGAGCAGCAGCAGGGCGCGGTCGGCGCTGACGGCCTGGCGGGTGGTGAGGGTGATGTTGCCGTTGAGGGGCGGGTGGACGACGTAGTCCACCTTGAGCAGGTCGCGCAGCATGACGTGCACGACCTCGCTGGCGGGGGCGCTCTCGAACTTGAGGCTGGCGGTGGCGCCGCGTGCCGGGGCGTTGGCCGGCAGGCGCTGCTCGGCGACGACGCGGTCGGTGCCCCGGATGATGATGGGCTCGGTGGCGAGGTCGGCCGCCGGCGGGGCGGAGGCCGCCGGGAGCGCGGCGGCGGCCGGCGGGACGGAGGCGGCGGCCGCTGGCGCGAGCGGCGCGGGCGCGAGGGCCGGGGGCACCTCGGCGGGCACCGCCGCCGGCTCGACGCTCTGGTGCGCGCAGGCCGCCAGCTGCGCGGCGAGCGCCAGGGCGAGAAGCGATGGGGAGGTGCGGGGCATGGACATGGGCAAGCGTGGAGTTCGGGGGGGTCAGCGGGACGGGGTCTTGGCCGGCTGCGCGGCCGCGCCCCCGCCGCCGAACGAGCCCTGGGTGCCGTCGTCGGGCACGGGGGCCGTCGCGGGCGCCGGCGCGGGCGGCCTGGGGGGCTTGGGCAGGGTCTGGGTGCAGGCGGCGAGCTGGCCGACGACCAGCACCAGGAGGGGCAATGAGGTACGAGACATGGGCATGGAGGGTGGTGGTGGGGTTGAAGCGGTGGGCGCGGAGGGCGTCAGCGGCTGGTTCGGCCGGCGGGCGGCTGCGGCGGCCCGCCGCCGAACGATCCGTCCATGGACTGCCCCTCGCGGGCGGGCGTGGGGGCGGGGGCCGGCGCGGGCGCTGGGGCGGAGGTGGCCGGGGGCTGGGGCGCGGGCTCGCGGGCCGGGGGCCGGGCCGGCGGCGCGCCGGGGGCGCCGCCTGGCGCGCGCCGGCCGCTGGCGGGCTCCCTGGCCTTGTCTTTTTCCTTGGCCTGGTCCTGGTCCGCCTTGGCGGGCAGCAGCTCGATGCGGCGCTGCTCGCCGCCGCGCCTGAAGACGATGTCGCGGCCCTCGATGGCGTCGAGCGTCCAGTCGCCCACCTTCTCGCCCCGGAGGACGAAGCGGGAGCGGCCGGCTTCTTCGAGGAACACGCCGGTCAGCGTGGGGCCGGCGACGATGCCCTGCAGGGTGACCTGCTCGATGGCGGTGGGCGGCGGCGCGGCGGGCGCGGAAGCGGCGCCGGCGGGCGCCTGGGGGCGGCGCGAGGGGTCCATCAGCGGACGCGCCAGCACGACCGGGTAGGCCGCGCCGGCGGCGGCATTGAATTGCAGGGCGGCGGCTTTCACGTCGTCGAGGTTGGGGGCCTGGGGCGCGGGCGGCTGCCACTGGCGCCAGCGCGCGGGGGCGCCGGGGGCGAGCCAGGGCACGGCCAGGGCCAGCGCCATGAGGGCGAGCAGGCCCAGGGCCAGCGGCGACACTTGCCGGGTCATGGCTTGCGCTCCTTCAGCACGTAGAGGTCGAACTGGCCGAACACGGGCTGCGGCGCGCCTGGCTGCTGCCGGCCGCTCTGCTGGACACCGATCTGCATGGCGGCGTAGTGGATGATGGGGCGCTGCTGGGGCAGCTCGCGCAGCAGCTCGACCAGCTGCGGCCATTCGCCCTCGACGCGCAGGTTGAGGCCGATGCGGTCGAAGCCCTGGTCCTCGCGCGGGGCGGCGGCCTGGCTGCTGGATACGCGCAGGCCGCGCGCGGCGGCCAGTTCGCGCACGCGCTGCAGGGCGGCGTTGCCGGTCTGGCTGGGGTCGCCCTCGGCGGGATAGACGAACTGCGCGAGGTTGGCCTGGACGGCGCCTTCGGCCTGGACGAAGCGCTCGCTGCCTTGCAGCAGGCCGGCCAGGCGGGCGTGGCGCGGTTCGAGCTCGGCCAGCCGGGCGCTGGCCTGGAGGTACTTGGACACCACGGTCCACGAGGCCCAGGCCAGGGCCAGCAGCAGCAGCGCGCCGCCGGCCAGCAGCCAGAGCGTTTCGGGGCGTTGGGCGCGGAGGTTGGGGGTCATGAGGCAGCCTCGGCACCGCGAACCGGGCCATATCGGCGAGCATCCAGATTCAGCTCGATGATGAAAGTTTCCTTGGCGGCGCCGGCGCCGCGGGTGGCGGGCGAGGCCAGGCGCACGTCGTACACGCCGGGCTGGGCGGACAGGCGCTGGACCAGGGCGGCGGCGTCGTCGGCCTGGCCGTTGAGCACCAGCTTGGTGCCTTCGACGCGGATGGCGGTGAGCCAGGCGCCGTCGGGGACGGCGCGGGTGAGCATGTCGAGCACCGGCGGCATGGCCAGTTCGCGTTCGAGCAGGGCGCCGACGGCTTGCAGGCGTTCGACGCGCTTCATCAGGGCCTCGCGCTGGGCGATCTGGGGCGCGGCCTGCTTCTGCAGGGCGTCGAATGCCTGCTGCGCCTGCTGCGCGCGCATGCGGACCAGGGCGGTGGGCGTGGCCAGCAGCGCGGCCAGCAGGGCCAGCCCCAGCAGCAGCAGGGCCAGGCGCCGGGCCAGGCCGCGGCGCGCGATGCCTTCGCGCAGGCCCTCGCCGAAGCCGCGCAGGACGATGGGGCGCATGGCGCCTTCGCCCGCGGCGGCGGGCACGACCCAGACCTCGGGCGGGCGGGCCGGGTCGGCGCCGGCGGCCTGCAAGGCGTCGTCCACCTGGCGGCGCGAGGTGATGGCGACGTGCACCTGGGTGAGGCCGTCGCTGGCGTGCGTGGCGACGTGGCCGGCGATGGTCTGGTCGGGCGCGAAGGGGCTGGCGGAGGCCACTTCGAGCTGGACCGCCTGCGCCACGTCGGCGGGGGCCAGCGGCGGCAGCACGAGGCGGCGTTCGAGCACGCGGTCGAGCGGGATCTGGAGCGCCTGCGCGGCGTCGGCGGCGGGCGCGGCGGGCGCCGGCGCGGCCTCGCCCTGCCGCACGGTCCAGCCGGTGGTGCGCCCGTCGGCCTGGCGCAGCGCGACCGCGACGCCGGGCGCCAGCCAGCGGAGGCCGGGCAGTTGGAGCAGGGCCTGCCCGGCCGCCTGCCATTGGCCCGGCCACTGGCCGAGGTCCATGCCGAGGAAGCGGGCGTTGTCGGTGCGGGTGAGGTTCATGTGATCAGGCGGGCGGCATGCGTCAGCCGGGCAGGACGACGATCTGGCGCTCGGTGCGCAGCACGCGCCAGGGCGCGCTGCGCGAGGCGCTGGCATCCAGGGCCACGTCGCGGGTCAGGAGCAGCATTTTGCCTGCTTCCAGCGGCACCCTGGCGCGCAGCCGGTAAACGTCGCTGGCGCCACGGCCGACGAAGGCGGGGTTGAAGCCGCTGGCGTCGGCGCCGAGCTGGCTGCCGGCGCGCTGGCTGACGTATTGCGCCACGCGCGCGGCATCGCCCTGGGCCAGCACGGCCAGCACCTCGGGCGGGGCGGCCTCGGGGTTGACGCGGCTGGCGCTGCCCAGGTCGGCGCTGACCAGGGGGGCGATGCGGGCGTACAGCGCGTAGTCGACGCCGGGGACGAGCAGCAGGTCTTCGGGCGCCTCGAAGCGGCGCTGCATGGCGCGGACGGTGGCGGCCTGGCTCAGGTCGAGCCCAGGCCGTCCGTCGCGCCACTCGACCAGGGTCTGGGCCAGCGCCCGGGCCTGGGCGTCGTCCAGGCCGCCGGCCACGCGCAGCAGCGCGGCCAGCAGCTCGGCGCTGGCGCCGCCCAGGGGAATCAGGCCGTCGAGGGGGGCGGCCTCGACCTCGATGGCGGCGCCGGCGTAGGACACGGTGTCGGCGACGATGCCCGTGGGACGCTGGGCGCCGGCCTGGAGCTGTTGCAGCGCGAGGGCGATGGCGGCCTCGCCGAGCGCCTGGCCGCTGACCTGGTCGCGCTGGATGCCGGCGGCCTGGATCTGCTGGCGCACGGTGTGGGTGAGCCCGGTGACCATGACGCTGAGCGCGGCCACGATCCACAGCACGGCGATCAGGGCCATGCCTTGCGTGCTGTTCAGGGCGCGCCGCATGCCGTCAAAGCCTCCCGCCGCCGAAGGAGCCGGTCACGGCCGCCGGATCGCTGTCGCGCGTGGGGGTGACGGCGGCGATCAGCGGCGGCCAGGCGGGCTCGGGGCCCTCGATCTGGATCTCGACCGCCTCGGGCAGCAGGGTCGGCGGCAGGGCGTTGAGCGCCACGCCCGGCGGCGGCCAGACGGGGCTCCACTGCGCGCTGATCGGGTCAAGGTAGCGCAGCGACAGCCCTTGTACCGGCGCGGCGAGGACGCGGCCCTCGGCCTGGTCCCAGGCGTCGAAGGCGGCCGCGCCGGTCCAGGGGGCGTAGCGCAGCACGAGCTGCGCGCCGTCCGGCCCCTGCTCGACCGCCAGCCGCAGGTAGTGCCGCCCGCCGAGGCCGAAGCGCGCGGGCATGACGCCGACCCAGGCCAGCGCGTCGGGCGCGGCCTGGAAGAACGGCGCCTCCGACGGCCCGCCGGCCTGCAGCCGGGGGAAGCGCCGCGCCGACACGCGGCCGAGCACGTCGCCCAGCAGCTGCACGGCGGCGCGGTGGTCGTCGGCGGCGGCGATGCGCTGGTCGACGCGCGCCTCGACCTCGCCCAGGCCGCGCAGGGCGCCGGTGAGCACCAGCATGAGCAGCGACAGCAGGACGAGCGCGATCAGCACCTCGACCAGGGTGAAGCCGCGGCGGCGCGCAGCGGGGTTCACTGGACGACCCCTCCGGGCGGGGCCGGGCGCTCGGGCCGCAGGGTGGCGAGGTCGAACGAGCGCTCGGCGGCGCCGTCCAGCCAGTGCACGCTGACCAGCACTTCGTGCAGGCGCGCGGCCTGCGGCGCGCTGTTGGCGGGCGTGGGGTAGGGGCGGCTGGCCACCTGCCAGCTGAAGCCGGCCGCCTGCGCCGACTCGTTCAGGCCCTGCGCGGGCACGGCCTGGTGGGCGGCCAGCAGCGACTCGGCCAGCAGCATGGCGCGCTCGTGCTGGCCCAGGCCGCCGGCCTGGCGGGTGTTGTTGCCGGTGACCTGGTAGAGCAGGCCGAGCGCGATGGCGGCGATGGCGAAGGCGACCAGGATCTCCAGCAGGGAGAAGCCGCGCGCCCTTTTCATCGGCAGGCCACGGCCGGGCCGCCGCCCGGCCGCCCGAAGGCGGCGAGCGCTCCCCGGGGGGGCAGCGAACCACGCGCGGCGGGGCAGCGTGGGGGCCGCATTCTTCATGGGGAAATCGCCTCCTGCTCGACGCGGCCGCTGAACCAGTCCACGCGCAGGCGCACGCCGCCGCCGGAGGGGCGCAGGATGTCCACGCTGCCGCCGGAGGCGCCGCCGCGCGGCAGGAAGCGGATGGCCAGGCTGCCGTCGGCGCCCTGCTCCTCGGCGGCCATGACGGCGTGCAGCGCCAGCGGTTCGGGCACCTCGTGCGTGGCGCCGCCGACGACGCCGAAGCTGCGCGCGGGCAGGTTGACGGCGAAGCGCGCCTCGACGCCCTGCGTCAGCGCGATCTGCCGGGCGGCGCGCAGGTCGGCCAGCACGGCGCGCACGGTGTCGCGGTACTGCGCCGATTCGTGCAGGCGGCCGAAGGCGATGGGCACCAGCGCGGCCATCAGCGCGATGAGGGCGAACACCACCAGCAGCTCCACCAGCGTGAAGCCGCGCGCGGGGCGGACGCCTTTTGGCATACTACCAGGGAGTAACAGGTGTCTGGCGCCCATTCGGCAAGCGCTGGCGGCCATGATGATGGGGGAGTATCTTCCTTCCCCACACCGGGGAAAGGCGCGGGCCATCAATGCGTGTTGCGCACGTCGGCGTTCTCGCCCTCGCCGCCGGGGGCGTTGTCGGCGCCGAGCGAGAGGATCTCGATGCCGCCGTTCGGGCCGGGGTTGGCGTAGCGGTAGGCGTTGCCCCAGGGGTCGGCGGGCAGGGCGCCGCCCTTCAGGTAGGGGCCGTTCCAGCCGGCGGCGGAGCCGGGCTTGGCGACCAGCGCCTGCAGGCCCTCGGCGTTGGTGGGGTAGCGGCCGACGTCGAGCTTGAACAGCTCCAGCGACTTGTCGAGGTCGGCGATCTGGATGCCGGCGGTCTTGGACTTGGCGCCGCCCAGCCGGTCCATCACGGCGGGGCCGACCAGGCCGGCCAGCAGCGCGATGATGGCGATGACCACCAGGATTTCGATCAGGGTGAAGCCCAGGCCGGCGCGGCGGGCGATGCGGCGATTCATGACAGCGTTTCCTTTCAAAACCAGACCATCAGCCGGCCAGGTCGTTGATCGACAGGATGCCCAGCAGGATGGAGACGATGATGGCCGCGATCAGCACGCCCAGCACCAGGATCAGCACCGGCTCCAGCAGCGTCAGCGCGCGCTTGATGCCGGTTTCGACCTCGCGGTCGAGCACCTCGGCCAGCTCGGTCATCATGGGGCCGATGCGGCCGGTTTCCTCGCCCACTCGGACCAGGTTGACGGCCAAAGGTTCAAACACCTGGGTGGCGTTCATGGCGGCGACCATGCGCGCGCCCTCCTTGACGAGGGGCGCCATCCGGGCCAGGGCGGCGCGCAGGTTGGCGTTGCCCACGGTCTCGGTGGCGATGTGCAGGCCGGTGAGCAGCGGCACGCCGTTGCCCAGCAGGGTGCCGAGCGAGCGGGCGAACAGCGTCAGCTCGTATTTGTAGAGCAGCGGCCCGATGATCGGCAGGCGCAGGGCGCGGTTCTGCCACCAGGCGCGGCCGGCGGGCGAGCGCAGCCAGCGCCAGCCCAGCCAGCCCAGCAGCAGCGCGGCGATGGCGATCGCCAGCCCGTGGCTCTTGAAGCCGCGCCCCAGCGCCATGATGACGCGCGTGGGCAGCGGCAGCGCGTCGCCCATGTCGGCGAACAGCTTCTCGAACTGCGGCACGACGAAGCCCAGCATGCCGACCAGCGACAGCACCGCCACGCCCAGCAGGATGGCCGGGTAGAGCGTGGCGGAGATGACGCTCTCGCGCAGCGCGCGCAGGCGCTCCATGTGCGCGACCAGGCGCTCCAGCACCTGCGACATCTGGCCGCTGGCCTCGCCGGAGCGCACCATGTTGACGTAGAAGTCGCCGAACAGGCTGCCGTGCTTGGCCAGCGCGCGGCTGAAGGGGGCGCCGCCCTTGACGTCCTCCAGCACGCCTTCGAGCAGCGCCCTGACGCTGGGCTTGGCGCTCATCTCGATCAGCACGCGCAGGGCGTTGTCGAGCGCCAGGCCGGCGCGCAGCATGACGGACAGCTCGGAGGTGAGCGCCAGCACGTCGGCGCGGTTGACCGGCCCCCGGGGCGGGCGCCGGCCGGCGCGGCCCGCGGCCAGCGCGCCGGCGGGGGCGCTGGCGGCATCCTCGACCTTGATCGGCGTCAGCCCGCGCTCGCGCAGCTGGCGCAGCACGGCGTCGGCCGCGGCCGCCTCGCTGCGGCCTTCGACCAGCCGGCCATCGGCCTGGGCGGCGCGCCAGGCGAACTCAGGCATCGCTCTGGTCCTGGGTGACGCGCAGCACTTCGTCCAGGCTGGTCACGCCGGCCGCCACCTTGCGCAGGCCGTCGTCGTACAGCGTGTACATGCCGGCCCGGGTGGCGATGGCCTGCAGCGCGCTGGCGTCCAGGCCTTGCAGGATGGCGCTGCGCATGGCCTCGTCCACCACCAGCAGCTCGTGGATGCCGGTGCGGCCCTGGTAGCCGGTGCCGCGGCAGTGCTCGCAGCCCCTGGCTTCGTAGATGGGCGCGCCGGCGGCGACGAAGCGGCCGAGGCCCGAGCTTTGCAGCAGCTCGGGCGCGGGCCGCACGGGCGCCTTGCAGTGCGGGCACAGGCGCCGCACCAGGCGCTGGGCCAGCACGCCGTTGACGGTGGAGGTGATGAGGTAGCGCTCCACGCCCATGTCCTGCATGCGCACCACGGCGCTGGCGGCGGTGTTGGTGTGCAGGGTGGAGAGCACCAGGTGGCCGGTGAGCGAGGACTGCACGGCGATCTGCGCCGTCTCGCCGTCGCGCATCTCGCCGATCATGATGATGTCCGGGTCCTGGCGCAGGATGGAGCGCAGCGCGTTGGCGAAAGTGAGGTTGATCTGGGTGTGAACCTGGATCTGGTTGATGCCTTCGAGCTGGTATTCGACCGGGTCCTCCACCGTGATGATCTTCTGCGTGGTGGAGTCGAGCTTGGCGAGCGCGGCGTACAGCGTGGTGGTCTTGCCCGAGCCGGTGGGCCCGGTGACCAGCAGGATGCCGTGCGGGCGGTGCACGAGCTGGTTGAAGCGCGCGAGCGTGTCCTTCTCGAAGCCCATGTCCTCCAGGCTGAAGCGCACGCTGGCGCGGTCGAGCACGCGCATGACCACGCTCTCGCCGTGCACGGTGGGCACGGTGGAGACGCGCAGGTCCAGCTCGCGGCCCTTGACGCGGGTCTTGATGCGGCCGTCCTGCGGCAGGCGGCGCTCGGCGATGTCCAGGTGCGCCAGCAGCTTGACGCGCGAGCTGACGGCGGCGCCCTGGGCGGCGGGCACGACCTCGCCGGGGTGCAGCACGCCGTCGACGCGGTAGCGCACGTGCAGGCCGTCGTCGAACGGCTCCAGGTGGATGTCGGAGGCGCGCAGCTCGATCACGCGGCCGATGATGGCGTTGACCAGCCGGATGACCGGGGCCTCGCTGGCCAGGTCGCGCAGGTGCTCGACGAAGTCGCCGGCGTCGCCCTCGGTGTCGGGCAGGCCCTCGCCGTCGCCCGCGACGGCCTCGGCCTCGTCCAGCAGGCGGCGCAGCGCCTTGTCGATGTCGGAGGCCAGGCCCACGGCCGGCCGCACGCGCAGCCCGGTGGTGAGGCGCAGCGCCTTGACGACGAAGGCGTCCTGCGGCGCGCGCATGGCGACGTCGAGGATGCCGTCGTCGGCGCGCAGCGGCAGCACGCGGTGGGTCTTGAGGAATTCGGGCAGCAGGCCGCCGAGTTCGGGCGGCGCGTCGGGAAAGGCTTCGGCGGGCAGGAAGGGCAGTTGCAGGTGCTCGGCCAGCGCGCGCGCGGCGTCCACCTCGGACACCAGGCCCAGGCTGACGAGCACGCCGTCGAGCGCGCCGCCCATCTCGCGCTGCGCGGCCAGGGCGCGCTCCAGATCGCGCGGGGTCAGCTTGCCGGCGCGCACCAGCAGGTCGCCGTAGGCGGGCCAGTCGGCGGCGGGCACGCTGGCGCGATCGGGCGATTCGACGGGAGAGGCAGGAGAAAGGTCGGGCATGGGCGGTGCTTGCAGCGGGGGATTCTAGTTCTGGCGGGCAGCGCGCCAGGCCCGCCAGGCGGGCGAGCGCCACAGCCGCCACAGGCTGCGGAGATGCCACAGCAAGTGCCGCGGCCGCCGCCTGCTGGCGCGCTGGGCGATGTGCTCGACGGCAACGCCGGCGGCGGGGCGCAGCGCCCAGCCGGCCAGCCGCAGCCGCAGACACAGATCGACGTCTTCACAGTACATGTGGAAGCCCTCGTCGAAGCCGTGGACGCCGGCATAGGCGGTGCGGCGCAGCAGCAGGAAAGCCGCGTTGACCCAGTCGGGCGCCTCGCCCTCCCCCACTTCCGCCGTGCGGCGCAGCAGGTGGCGCGCCAGCAGCCGCGCGGGCGTGGGCAGCAGGCGCTCGCTGTCCTGCCGCCGGCCGGCGGGGTCGAGCTGGATGGGATAGACGGCGCCCGCCTGCGCGTCGCGCTCGAACACGGCCGCCATGGCGCCGAAGGGGCTGGCGCGCAGCCGCAGGTCGGGGTTGAGCACGGCGAACAGCGGGCTGCCGCCGTCCTGCCCGTCGAGCGCGAAGGCGCGGTTGTGGTTGGCGCCGAAGCCGGCGGGCGCGGGGTTCTCCACCACGTCGAGCCGGAACGGCCAGCCGCGCCCGCGCAGCCCGGCCGTCAGGGCGGGTTCGGGCAGGTTCACGGTGAGGATGACGCGCCGCAGGCGCGGCTCGCCCAGGCCCGCCAGCTCGGCCAGCAGCGCCTCGGCCTGCGGGCCGTGGCCATGGCTGACGATGGAGGCGGTGATGTCCAAGGCTAGTCGAATATCTCGGCCTGCGCCAGCGGCAGGCCGGCGCGGTCCTTGGCCGACAGCAGCGGCGCCTCGATGCCGTGCGCGGCCAGCGGCCAGCGGATGCCGATGGCGGGGTCGTCCCAGGCGATGCAGCGCTCATGCTCGGGCGCATAGTAGTCGGTGGTCTTGTACAGGAAGTCGGCCGAATCGCTGAGCACCACGAAGCCGTGCGCCAGACCGGCCGGCACCCAGAGCTGGCGGTGGTTGTCCTCGGTCAGCTCCGCGCCCACCCATTGGCCGAAGGTGGGCGAGCTCCTGCGGATGTCCACCGCGACGTCGAACACGGCGCCGCGCGCCACGCGCACCAGCTTGCCCTGGGGCTGGCGGATCTGGTAGTGCAGGCCGCGCAGCACGCCCCTGGCGGAGCGGCTGTGGTTGTCCTGCACGAAATCGGCGCGCGCGCCGGTCAGCTGCTCGAACGTGCGGCGGTTGTAGCTTTCGGCGAAGAAGCCGCGCGCGTCGCCGAACAGCCGGGGTTCGAGGACGAAGACGCCGTCGATGGCGGTGGGAAAGGCTTGCATGAGGGACTTTCGGGGTCAGGGCGCCACGCGGATGCCGTCCGGCAGGTAGCGCCGGTAGCGGTGCAGCGCGGCGGCCAGCGCCTGGGGCGCCAGCGTGTACTGGAAATGGCCGTCGCGCTCGCCGGTGCGGCGGGCGCCGAAGTTCTCGTGGAAGCGCCAGACGCTGGCATTTTCCTGCCGGACCTCGAAGTACGCGGACTGGAAGCCGAGCCAGCGCCCGTAGTGGTAGACCATCAGGGCCGACTCGATGGCGCAATGCGGCGGCAGGCCGGCCTTCAGCAGCCACGAGCCCCAGCTGAACGCGTCTCCGCGCGCCCCGTACAGGCGCACGGTGCCGAGCGGCTCGCCGCCGGCGGCGTCGGCGACGATGAAATAGGCCTGGGCGGCGTCCCCGGCGTAGCCGCGCAGCCAGGCGCGCTGGGCCTCGACGCCGGGCGGCACGGCGGACAGGTGGCGCGCGCGCACGGGGTCGGTGCGCAGGCCGTGGATGAAGGCGGCGTCGGCCTCGCCGGCGTCCCGCAGCAGCAGGCGATGGCCCTCGACGCGGGCCGCCTTGCGAAGAATGGGCGGGGCGGCCATCAGGGCTCGGCGCGCAGGCGGCAGGTCACGCGCAGCTCGGCCAGCCTGAAGCGCACCGGCGCATCGACCGGATCGACGCGCAGCTCGGGCGCGAAGCCGGCGGGGCTGTCGATGCTGAACTCCAGCCACGCGCGGCCTTGCGCGTCGGGCTGGAAGGGCTTGCGCCGCGAGCGCGGCTCGGTGTAGTCGGCCTGGCCGCGCAGCCGGTAGAAGACCTGCGCGACGCCGCCCTGCCCGGCCTCCAGGCCGAGCTGCACGCCGAGCACGCGGCACTGGCCGGCCTGCGCCTCGGGCAGCGGCAGCACGAGCGCGGCATCGCCGGTGCTCTGGCGCCAGCCGTCCGGCGCCGGCTCGACGTGCGACCACTGGCCCTGCCGGTCGGCCTCCGGGCCGCTCCAGCGCAGCAGCTCCTGCCCGAAGCCCTGGCGTTCGACGATGGGCAGGTAGCGCACGAAAGAGGCATGGATGTCGCGCGCATGGACGTAGGCGCGCGTCAGGTCGGGCAGCCCCATCAGCGCGAAGCCGGGGCATTCGATGGGCTGGCCCGAGCCCAGCTGGCGGGCCAGGCAGCGTATTTCGGTCTCGCGGTATTCGGACGCCGATCGGTAATACGGCGCCACGTCGAACACGCCGCGCGCGCCGGCCAGCGCGCAGGCCAGCGCCAGCACGCCCGCCAGCACGCCCGCCGCCTGTTCGCGGCGCCGCAGGCGCAGCGCCAGCGCCGCCGCCAGCCAGGGCAGCAGCAGCGTGACCCAGAAGAAGTGAAAGCGCAGGTAGCCGAAGCGGAACACCGCTTCCACGCCGTCCACGGACGCGTCGCGCAAACCGGCCCGCCCGAGGCCGACGATCATCAGGTAGGCCGCCACCACGCAGCCGAGCGGCAGGAACACCGCCGCGAAGCGCCGCTGGCGCGCGCTGCCGGGCCGGCCGGGCGCCAGCACGCCGCGCAGCGCGAAACCGGCCGCCGCCAGCAGCGCCAGCGCCAGCAGCGCCACCCAGGCGGCCTCGGCCGCGGTGGAGGCGAAGCCCTGCCCCGTGCTGCGGCCCAGCTTGCCCGCCAGGTAGGCCCAGAAGTCGGCCGAGTGGGGCCAGGTCAGCTCCATGTACTGGTGCCGGCGGTCCTGCGCCACGCCGCGCGTCAGGTAGATCTGCAGCGCGCTGGTGGCGGCGCCGGCCAGCAGCACCGCCGCACCGCCCGCGCGCAGGCGCGCCGCCAGCGCGCGGGGCGGCAGCAGCCGGCCCAGCAGCAGCCAGCCGGCGCCCATGACCAGCGCGCCGATCGCGCCGGACACGTAGGACAGCCCGGCGGCCAGCCCGAGCGCGAACACCGCCAGCCGCCAGCCGCCGCCGGGCCAGCCGGCCCGCGCCAGCAGGCACGCCGCGCCCAGCAAGGCCAGCAGCGGCAGGGCCTGGTGGTAGGCCAGGTTCTGCTCGCCCCAGTAGGAGCCGGCCTGGAGCATGAAGAAGCAAAGCGCGAACAGCAGCGCCCGCAGCCGCGGGTCGCCGGCCACCCAGCCCAGCAGGCGCCACTGCATCCAGAGCAGGCCGCCGAGCACGCCCAGCATCGACAGCGTCTGGTAGGGCAGCGGGTTGCCGCCCAGCCAGCGCTGCGCCAGTGCCTCCAGCGCCATGCCGACCGGCGAGATGGTGTTGTTGACCGCCTCGAACAGCCGCGCGGGCGCCAGCGACCGGGCGTTGCCCAGGTCGTAGGCGCGCCAGTCGTCGAAATACGGCAGGTCGGTGCCCCAGCGCAGCCACGCCAGCAGGTTGGCCGCCAGCATGAGCGGCGGCAGGGCGGCGCAGGCGCGCAGCGCCCAGGACAGCGGGCGGGACGGCTCAGCGCGCGGCATGGGGCGTGAAGATCCAGCGCTGCAGCGCGAACATGACCGGCACGCACACCGCCGCCGCGGCCAGCGGCGCGAGCCACGCCGGGCCGCGCAGCCAGGCGACCCAGGCTTCCACGACGGCCAGGCCCAGCGCCAGCTGCACGCCGTGGCTGGCGGCGACGTAGGCCAGCGAGAAGCGCTTGCCGGGCCGCGCGAACACCAGGTGGCGCAGCAGCAGGAACGACAGGCCGATGCCGGCCGCGAAGGCCAGCAGGTAGGCCCAGCGGTAGTGCATCGCGCGCAGCAGCACGAGGTACAGCGCGTAGGTCGCCAGCGTGTTGGCCCCGCCCGCCAGCACGTAGCGCAGCGCCTCGCGCGCGATCACGCGGCCGGCCCCCGGCGCACCAGGGCGACGAACTCGGCGTAGTCGCGGATGTAGTCGGCCGGGTCGTAGGGGTCGGAGGCCAGCACCAGCAGCACCGCGCCCTCGGAGTAGCGGTACTGGATGCCCCAGGTCATGGGCGGCAGGTGCAGGCCGAGGTTGGGGCGGTCGAGGCTGAATTCCTCGCGCTGGGCGCCGTCGTCCGCCACCACGCGCACCGAGCCCTTGACCGCCATCAGGAACTGCGCGCAGCGGCGGTGCGCGTGCTCGCCGCGCAACTCGGCATTGGGCACGTTGTAGACCAGGAAGCTGCGCCGCACCAGGAACGGCAGGCCGGCGCCGACCTCGGCGGCGCACAGGTCGCCGCGCATGTCGCGCACCTCGCGCAGCACGTGCAGGCGCACGCCCCTGACCGCGCTTTCGAGCACGCCCGGCGCGGCCGGCGCGACGCGCGCGGGCAGGTGCGCCGACGCGTCGGCGTAGCCGACGACGGTGGCCTCGGGGCCCCGCACCACGGCACGGGCCGGCACCTGCCGCATGACCACGGCGCCGGCCTCGATGCGCGCGCCCTCGCCCACGCGCACGCGGGCGGCGACGACCGCGCCCTCGCCCACCGCGGCGCCCGTGCCGATGACCGCCCCTTCGCCCACGCAGGCCGAGGCGCCCAGCGTGCAGCCGTCCTCCAGCACGGCGCCGGCGCCGACCGCGGCCAGCGGGCCGACGCGCACGCCGGCGCCGACGCGGGCGGCGGCGAGCTGGGCGCTGGGGTGGATGGCGGCGGTCATGGCAGGCCGGATTATCGAGACTCGAAGCGCTGCACGCGCAGCGCCACGGCCTGCGGGCGCTGCTTGGTGTTCTCGTAGGCGCGCCAGGCGTAGGTGCCGACGATGCCCAGGCTGAGCAGGTTGAGGGCGCCGAAGAACAGGATGGCGATCAGCGTCATGGCGTAGCCGGGCACGCCGATCCGGCCCAGCAGCTTGGCCGCCAGCACCGCCAGCGCCAGCGCCACGGCGACGGCCATGCCCAGCATGCCGGCGCGCGTGAGCAGGCGCACCGGCAGGTCGGTGAAGGCGAACACGCTGTCGGCCAGGTAGGCGACCTTCTTGCGCCAGGTCCAGGCCGACGTGCCGTGGCGGCGCGGCTGGCGCACGTAGGGCACGCTGGCGCGCCGGAAGCCCAGCCAGAAGATCTGCGCGATGAGCGAGCTGCGGCTTTCGGCCAGCCCCAGCAGGGCGTCGCGGAACGGCCGGTTGCAGGCGAAGATGTCCACGCCGCCGGGCGGCATCTCGGGCACCACGTAGCGGCGGTACAGGGCCCAGAAGAGCTGGGCCTGCCAGCGCTGCCACGGCGGGTCGTGGCGCAGCGCGCGCTCGGCCACCACGACGTCGGCCTCGCCGCGCGCCAGCACGGCCTGCATTTGCAGCACCAGCTCGGGCGGCTCCTGCAGGTCGGCCGCCATGACGGCGAAGAAGTCGCCGCGCGCGTGCTCCAGGCCCATGCGCACGGCGGCGAAGGCGCCGAAGTTGCGCGTGAGCAGCACCAGGGTGGCGTCCAGCCCGGTGGCGGGCAGTTGCGCCTGCAACAGGTCGTGGCAGCGGTCGGGGCTGCCGTCGACGACGAACACCACCTCCAGCGCGCCGGCCAGCGACTGGCGCAGCCCCTGCAGGGCGGCCAGCAGCTCGGGGATGGAGCCTTCGTTGCGGTAGACGGGGATGACCAGGCTCAGCATCGCGCCGCCTCCTCGAAGAACGCGCGCACGGCCTCGATGACCTGCCCGGCCTGCTCAGGCGTCAGCCCGGGGTAGCAGGGCAGCGACAGCACCTGGGCGCAGGCCGCCTCGGTGACGGGCAGCGCGGGCGCCGGCCGCCCGGCGCGCGCGGGCTGGCGGTGGTCGGGCACGGGGTAGTGCGCGTCGCAGGCGATGCCGCGCGCGGCCAGGTGCGCCCGCAGCGCGTCGCGGCGCGGCGTGCGCACGACGTAGAGGTGCGCCACGTCGTGCTCGCCCGCCGGCGGCGGCAGGCGCAGCGGCAGGCCGGCGAAGGCGGCGCCGTAGCGCGCGGCGATGGCGCGGCGCTCGGCGTTGGCCTCGTCCAGGCGCGGCAGCTTGGCCAGCAGCACGGCGGCCTGCAACTCGTCCAGCCGGCTGTTGCCGCCGCCGGGCAGGACGACTTCGTACTTGGCCGCCCAGCCGTACTGGCGCAGGGCGCGCACGCGCTCGGCCAGGGCCGGGTCGTCGGTGGCGACCAGGCCGCCGTCGCCCAGCGCGCCGAGGTTCTTGGTGGGGTAGAAGCTGAAGCACGCCAGCGCGCCCCAGGCGCCGGCGCGCCGGCCGCCGCGCCGCGCGCCGTGGGCCTGGGCGCAGTCCTCGACGAGCGGCACGCCGGCGGCGCGGCAGGCGGCGGCGATGCGCGGCACGTCGCCCATGCGGCCGTACAGGTGGGTCAGCACCACGGCGGCGACGGGGCCGGCGCGCAGCGCCTGCTCCAGGGCGGCGGGCGAGAGGCTCAGGTCGTCCTCGTCGATCTCCACGTACAGCGGCTCGGCGCCCAGCTGCGCGATGGCCGTGCTGGCGTAGTAGCCGGCGTTGGCCGCGGCGGCGACGCGCGCGCCGGGGCCGACGCCGAGCGCGCGCAGCGCCAGCACCAGCGCGTCGGTGCCGTTGGCCACGCCGACGGCCTGGCCGACGCCGACGTAGCGGGCGAACGCCTGCTCGAACTCGCGCACGTGGGGGCCGAGCACGTACCAGCCGCTGTCCAGCACGCGCCGCACGCAGGCGGCCAGATCGACGCCGAACGCGGCGCCCTGGGGGGAGAAGAATGGCACGGACATGGCGGCGCCCTCACATACTCCTGGGCAGTAACATACCTTCAGCGCCCGATTGACGGGCGCTGTCGGCTACCATATATGGGGAGTATTTCATGCGCGCCGCCTCCCGCGTCAGCCCCGGGCTTCCTTGAGCATGCGCAGCAGGTAGGCGCCGTAGCCGCTCTTGGCCAGCGGCTGGGCCAGCGCCTCCAGCTGCGCGCCGCTGATGAAGCCCCGGCGCCAGGCGATCTCCTCGGGGCAGGCGATCTTCAGGCCCTGGCGGCGCTCCAGCGTGGCGATGAACTGGCCGGCGTCGAGCAGGCTGTCGTGCGTGCCGGTGTCCAGCCAGGCGTAGCCGCGCCCCATGATCTGCACGCCGAGCCGGCCCTGCCGCAGGTAGGCGTCGTTGACGGCGGTGATCTCCAGCTCGCCGCGCGCGCTGGGCTTGACCGACTTGGCGATCTCCACCACCTGGCGGTCGTAGAAGTACAGGCCGGTGACGGCGTAGCTGCTCTTGGGCCGGGCGGGCTTTTCCTCGATGCTGACGGCGCGGCCGGCGGCGTCGAACTCGACCACGCCGTAGCGCTCGGGGTCGTGCACGTGGTAGGCGAAGACGGTGGCGCCCTGGAGCTGAGCGTCGGCGCGGGCCAGCAGGGGCTCGAAGTCGTGGCCGTAGAAGATGTTGTCGCCCAGCACCAGGGCGCTGGGCGCGTCGCCGACGAAGCGCTCGCCGATGATGAAAGCCTGCGCCAGCCCGTCGGGGCTGGGCTGCACGGCGTAGCTCAGGCTGATGCCCCACTGGCTGCCGTCGCCCAGCAGCTGCGCAAAGCGCGGCGTGTCCTGCGGCGTGCTGATGACCAGGATGTCGCGCAGGCCGGCCAGCATCAGCGTGGACAGCGGGTAGTAGATCATCGGCTTGTCGTACACCGGCAGCAGTTGCTTGCTGAGCGCCAGGGTGGCCGGGTGCAGCCGGGTGCCGGAGCCGCCGGCGAGGATGATGCCCTTGCGTGTGGTCATTCTTGGGAAGTCGTTCAAAGGATTTCGGCCAGCATGCGGCGCACGCCGTCCTGCCAGGGCGGCAGGCGCAGGCCGAAGGTGGCTTGCAGCCGGCGCGTGTCCAGGCGCGAATTGTGCGGCCGGCGCGCCGGCGCGGGGTAGGCGCTGGTGGGGATGGGCGCCACCTCGTTGACTACTAATTTCATAGCTGCCGGCGCTTTCTGCGCTTGCGTCAGCACGTATTTCGCATACTCGAACCAGGTGGTGGCGCCGGCTGCCGCCAGGTGGTAGGTGCCGGCGTCCTGCGGCCGCGCGCGCAACTGCCGCACGGCGTGCGCGGTGACGTCGGCGATCAGCTCGGCGCCGGTGGGGGCGCCCCACTGGTCGTCGATCACGGTCAGGCGCTCGCGCTCGGCGGCCAGGCGCAGCATGGTCTTGGCGAAGTTGCCGCCGCGCGCGGCGTAGACCCAGCTGGTGCGCAGGATCAGGTGCGCGCCGCCGGCCGCGCGGATGGCCTGCTCGCCGGCCAGCTTGGTGCGGCCGTAGACGCTCAGGGGGCTGGTGGGCGCGTCCTCCGTCCAGGGCGTATCGCCGCTGCCGTCGAACACGTAGTCGGTGCCGTAGTGCACCAGCAGCGCGCCGCAGGCGGCGGCCTCGCGCGCCAGCACGGCGGGGGCCTCGGCGTTGAGGCGCCGGGCCAGCTCGGGCTCGCTCTCGGCCCGGTCGACGGCGGTGTGGGCGGCGGCGTTGACGATGACCGCCGGCCGCACGGCGCGCACGGTGGCGGCCAAGCCGTCCAGGTCGCTCAGGTCGCCGCACAGGCCGGCGGCGCCGTGGCGGCCGAGCGCCACCAGCTCGCCCAGCGGCGCCAGGCTGCGCCGCAGCTCCCAGCCGACCTGGCCGTTCTGGCCCAGCAGCAGGATGGTCATCTCAGCTTTCCATGGCGCCGGCGCCCCCCGCAGCGCACGAAACCCAAAGCGCCCGAAGGCCGCGAAGCAGGCCATGCCCGCGCACCCGTGGCCGGGGCTCCCCCGGCCAGCGGGTGCGCCCCCTGGAGGGGGGATGCCGGAACATCGCGCAGCGAGCGGAGCAACGGGGGTGGGTTCATGTCACGCGCCGTACTGCGCGGCCACCCAGTCGCGGTAGGCGCCGCTCTGCACGCCCCGCACCCAGTCGGGGTGGTCCAGGTACCACCGCACGGTCTTGCGGATGCCGGACTCGAAGGTCTCGGCCGGGCGCCAGCCCAGCTCGCGCTCGATCTTGCGCGCGTCGATGGCGTAGCGGCGGTCGTGGCCGGGCCGGTCGGCCACGTGGGTGATCTGGGCGGCGTAGCTGCCGCCGCCGGCGCGCGGCGAGAGTTCGTCGAGCAGGGCGCAGAGCGTGTGCACGATCTCGATGTTGGGCTTCTCGTTCCAGCCGCCGACGTTGTAGGTCTCGCCCGGCCGGCCGGCCTCCAGCACGCGGCGGATGGCGCTGCAATGGTCCTTGACGTAGAGCCAGTCGCGCACCTGCCGGCCGTCGCCATAGACCGGCAGCGGTTTGCCGGCCAGGGCGCTCACGATCATCAGCGGGATCAGCTTCTCGGGGAAGTGATAGGGGCCGTAGTTGTTGGAGCAGTTGGTCGTCAGCACCGGCAGCCCGTGCGTGTGGTGCCAGGCGCGCACCAGGTGGTCGCTGGCGGCCTTGCTGGCGCTGTAGGGGCTGTTGGGCGCGTAGACGTGGTCCTCGGTGAAGGCGGGCGCGCCGGGCGCCAGGCTGCCGTAGACCTCGTCGGTGGACACGTGCAGGAACCGGAAGGCTCCTTTTTCAGGCGCTGCCAGCGCTTGCCAGCAGCTCGTTGCGGCCTCCAGAAGCTTGAAGGTGCCGACCACGTTGGTCTGGATGAACTCGCCCGCGCCGTGGATCGAGCGGTCCACGTGGCTCTCGGCCGCGAAGTTCACGATGGCGCGCGGGCGGTGCTCGGCCAGCAGGCGGGCGATGAGCGGCGCGTCGCCGATGTCGCCCTGCACGAACACGTGCCGGGCGTCGCCGCGCAGCGCCGCCAGGCTGGCCAGGTTGCCGGCGTAGGTGAGCTTGTCGAGGTTGAGCACCGGCTCATCGCTGCCCGCGAGCCAGTCCAGGACGAAATTGCTGCCGATGAAGCCGGCGCCGCCGGTGACGAGAATCATGCTTGTGCCTTGACGCGGCGCGCCGCCCTGGGGCGGCGGACGCCAATCCGTGGATTATTTCACGCGCGTTGCGGGCGCCCGGGACAGCGTACAGTCTCGGTCTGCCCACCCACGAAGCCCCCGCTGCACCAGGAGACCCCAGCATGGCCACCAAGCCCCGCAAGCCCCCGGCGACCGACACGCCCGCGCCCGCCTCGCCCTGGGCCGCGCACCTCACGCCCCTGTCCACCCACAACGTGTGGCTGGCCGGGCTGGGCGCGCTCGCCAGCGCGCAGGCCGAAGGCAGCAAGGCCTTCGAGGCGCTGGTCAAGCAGGGGATGGAGATGCAGAACAAGTCCCAGGCCCTGGCCAAGGAGCGCATGGAGGCCATGGCCAGCCAGGCCGCCGCGGCCGGCGCCGCGTCGCCCTGGAACCGCCTGGGCGGCATCTTCGAGGACCGGGTGGCCCAGGCCCTGGCCGGGCTGGGCATGCCCACCGCCCAGGAGCTGGCGGCGCTGACGGCGCGGGTGGACGCCCTGGAGCGCGCGCTCGGCCAGCAGCCGCCCCAGGCGGCCAGGCCGGCCGCCCGGCGCGCGGCCGCCGGCGACAAGCGCTGAGCCCGGGCGCTCCCGCCCCGCCCCATCCCGCACGCCCACGACCGTTTCCCGACTTGACCCCCGCGCTCCCCCCCGTTGTTCCCGCCGCGCCGCCGCGCCGGCAGCTGCTCGCGGCCACCGCGCTGGCGGTGGCGGTGCACGCCCTGCTGCTGATCGGGCTGCCGCACCTCGGCCAGGGCGTGCGCGCCGGCATGCAGGGCACCGCCTTCGTGACGCGCGTGGTGGCGCCGCCCGCCCCGCAGCCCGAGGCCGCCCCGCCCAAGCCCACGCCGCCCGAGCCCGTGGCGCCGCCGCAGACCACGCCGCCGCCCACGCCGGCCGAGCGGCCCGCGCCCGTGCCGCGCCAGACCGCCAGGCCCCGGCCCCAGCCGGCCGAGGCGCCCCGGCCGGCCGAGCCGGCCAGCTTCCGCTCGCAGGCGGCCGGCGGCCTGGAGCCCGAACCCAGCCTGCTGGGACCACCGCCCCTGGGCAGTTTTGGCGGCAGGAGCGCGCCCGAGCCGATCACGCCCCCGCTGCCCACGGACGAAGCCGGCCTGGCCCTGGACGCCGCCGCCGCCGCGGGCGACGCGCTGACGCAGGTCGCCCCCGCCGCCGAGGTCACCTACCTCACCAACGCCAGCTACGGCGGGCAGGCGGTGACGATGCGCACCACGCTCGACTGGCGCCAGGACGGCCGCCTGTACGAAGCCAAGTGGGTGCTGTACAGCCCCCGCTTCGGCGCGCACACGCGGGTGGCCACCGGCCTGCTGGCGCCACAGGGCCTGGTGCCGGTGGAAGCGGCGCTGCGCACGGCGCAGGCGCAGACCATGCGCTTCGACTACCGGGCGCGGCAGGTGCATTTCAGCGCCACCGGCGCCGACGAACCGCTGCGCCCCGGCATGCAGGACCGGCTGAGCGTGCTGCTCCAGCTCGGCGCCCTGCTGGCCGGCGACGCCCGGCGCTACCCGGTGGGCACCCGCATCGAGCTGCCGGCCGCGCACGCGCACGGCGCGGGCACCTGGCGCTTCGAGGTGCAGGCCGAGGAGCCGGTCGCCGCCCTCGGGGACCGCGAACTGCCGACGCTGCGCCTGCTGCACGAGCCCGAGAACGCGCAGGACGCCCGCGTCGAGGTCTGGCTCGGCCGCACCGTCAACTACCTGCCGGTGCGGGTGCGCGTCACCGAGCCCAATGGCGATACAGTGGAGCACACGATGCAGGACGCCTACACCCAGCGGGTGCCGCAGTCCGCGGCGCCCCTGCGCTAGCCGCCCCACCGACGACACGAGGAGACCATGGCCAAGAAAGCGCCCCGCCGCACCGCCGAGCGCATTCTGGGCACCACGCTGGCGCTGTTCAACCGCTTCGGCGAGCCCAACGTGTCCACCACCCTGATCTCGGCCGAGCTGAACATCAGCCCCGGCAACCTGTACTACCACTTTCCGTCCAAGGACGAGCTGGTCAACACCCTGTTCGACCAGTACGAGGGCGGCCTCTACACCCTGCTGGCCGCCAGCGAGGACGTGGGCGACGTCGAGGACGCCTGGTTCTTCCTGCACTCGCTGTTCGAGCTGATCTGGGCGTTCCGCTTCCTCTACCGCGACCTCAACCACCTGCTGTCGCGCAACCGGCGGCTGGAGACGCACTTTCCGGCCATCCTGATGCGCAAGCGCGCCGCGCTGCGCCACCTGATCGACCGCCTGTGCGCCGGCCAGCCGGCCGACGCCGCCGCCGAGCGCGCGCGCGACGCCGTGGCCGCCAGCATGGTGGTGATGCTGACCTACTGGCTGAGCTACGAATACGTGCTGCAGCCGCGCAGCGCCATGGAGCCCGAGAATGCGCAGGACGCGCTGCTGCGCGGCGCCTACCACGTGCTCGGCCTGCTGGCGCCGCACCTCGACGAAGCGCCGCGCGCCCACCTGCTGGCGCTGATCGACGCCTACAGCCACCCCCTCCTCCCCTCCTCCTCCGTCCCCGCCACCCCATGAAAGCCTGGCTGCCCTGCCCCCACGCCGCCGACTACCCGCTGGACGACGCCCAGGTGCGCGCGCAATGGGCGCGGCTGCACGCGCTCGACGCCGAGCCCCTGCCCAGGAGCGACGCCGCGCTGCACGCCTGGACGCTGTTCCACAGCGGCCAGTTCGAGGCCGCCGAGACCGCCGGCGTCGAAGCCAGCTGGGCCGGCATGGGCGCGGCCAACCGCGCCACCGCCGCCTACGCCGAGCTGATCGAGCCGCACGAGACGGCGCGCATGGACCTGTACCGGCGCATCCACGCGCGGGCCAGCCTGCACGCCCTGCTGCGGCCCGGCGACGCCAGCGCCTGGTACTGGCTGGGCTACGCGCTGGCGCGCTACGCGCAGGGCATCCACGTCGCCCGCGCGCTGGCGCAGGGCCTGGGCGCCCAGGTGCGCGCCGCGCTGGAGACCGCGCTGGCGCTGGCGCCCCACCACGCCTTCGCGCACGCCACGCTGGGCACCTTCCAGGCCGAGGCGATCGACAAGGTCGGCCCGCTGGTGGCCACGATGACCTACGGCGCCCGCGCCGACACCGCCATGAAGCACCTGCGCGAGGCCCAGCGCCTGGCGCCCGATTCGGCCGCCGTGCTGCTCGACCTGGCCGGCGCGCTGGTCATGCTCGAAGGCGAGGCGCGTCTGGAGGAAGCCACGCGCCTGCAGGAGCAGGCCGCCCAGGTGCAGGCGCGCGACGCCGCCGAACGGCTGTGGGTGGAGTTGGCGCGCACCAGCCTGTCGCTTTAAAAGGCCCCCACGCTCCCCCGCTGCGCGTGGTCCGCTGCCCCCCGAGGGGGCTCCGGCCGCCTTGGGAGCGGCCCGGCGGCCGCCGGGTGGCCCCCACGCTCCCCCCCTGCGCGTGGTCCGCTGCCCCCCGAGGGGGCTCCGGCCGCCTTGGGAGCGGCCCGGCGGCGGCCGGGTGGCCCCCACGCTCCTCCGCTTATTTCGGATCAAATCGGCCTCTAGCGACCGCCAGTCAATCGCTGCTAGCTATCAAATCGGTAGTCAACCGGGCAGCGCCCGAAGCTGCGCCAAGCGCTCCGCCCGGGGCAGCCGCGCCAGCGCGCGCACGGCGGCGTGGAAGCGCGGCCAGTCGCCGCCCTCGCGCGCGAACAGCGCCTCGAAGGCCGGCACCAGGTCGTCGTACGCCGCCTGCACGCCGAAGAAGGCGTTGTTGGCCTCGGCCACCCAGCGGTCGTAGCCGTCGAACGGCGCGCCGGCCGCGGCCCACTGCGCCTTCAGCGCCGCATAGCGCTGCCGAAAGCGCGCCATTGCTTCTGATTTCATAGCTTCCAGCGCTTGACTGGCGGGCGCTGGAGCCGTTTTTTGCTCATAAACAGCGGCCAGCTCGCCGCGCGTCTCGCGCGCCAGCTCGCGGAACTCGCGGCGGTGCGCGTCGAAGGCGGCGTACTCGCGCCGCGCCGCCTCCCCGGCCTGCGCGGCCAGCCAGCGCTGCACGCCCAGGCGCTCGACGGCGGTGGCGTAGGACTCGTTGAACAGGGTGTCGTCGCCGACGTACACCACCTGGTGCGCCAGCTCGTGGAAGACCATGCGCGCCAGCTCGCCCTCGGGGTAGCGGATGAAGGTGGACAGCAGCGGATCGCCGCCGGCCCAGTTCAGCCAGCCCAGGGTGGAATAGGCGGGCACGCCGTAGACCCGCACCTCCAGCCCCTCCCGCGCCTGCAACTCTGCGGCCAGGGCGCGCGCGTCGGCCTCGTCGTAATAGCCGCGGTAACCCACGCAGCCGACGAAGGGAAAACACCAGCGCCTGAGCGTCAGCGAATAAGGCGGCGCCGCCGCCACGTTCCACACCGCCGCGCGGCGCTTCAGGTCGGCATAGCGGTGGTAGCTGGCGTTGTCGGGCAGCGCCAGGTCGCTGACCGCGAAGGCGCGGATGCGGCGCGCCAGCGCCAGGCGCGCCTTCAGGTCGGCGGGCGTGGCGGGGTCGGCCAGCAACTCGTCCACCGGGCGCGCGGCGTTCATCAGCGCCAGATGGCCCTGCACCGACTGCCCGTAGTACGCGGCGGAGGTGCAGCCGGACAGGGTTGCCGCGGCCAGCACGGCGCACGCGACCGCCCAATGGTTCACTGAACAACCCTCCGCGCCGCGCCTGGGTGCGTGTCATCTGGCGCGCCTGGACCGAGCGAACGCCCTACGATCCGGCTCGCCATGCAGCCCTCCAAACGCTTCTCAAAACTGCGGGGGGTTGACACAGGGTGTCTCATGCGCGCTCGACCTCCACCGCGCAGTCGTAGAACACCGGCCCGCGGCCCAGATCGGTCAGCTTCTGGCTGGTGAGCTCGTTGACGTTGGTGCCGCGCGGCCCCAGCTTGCGCCACCAGATGCCCAGGCCGTTGACGACGCCGGGGCGGGCGCGCTCGCTCACCTCGGCGGCGCAGTGGTAGGCGCCGCGCTGGTTGAACACGCGCACCAGCTGGCCGCTGGCGATGCCGCGCGCGGCGGCGTCGCGCGGGTGGATCTCCAGCAGCGGCTGGCCCTCGATGCTGCGCAGGCTCCGCACGTTGACGAAGCTGCTGTTGAGGAAGTTGCGCGCCGGCGGCGAGATCATGGCCAGCGGGTAGCGGCCGGGCGTGGGCGGCTCGTGGTTGGGCACGTGGTCCGGCAGGCCGTCCAGGCCCTGCGCGGCCAGGCGCGCGCTGAAGAACTCGCAGCGCCCGCTGGGCGTGGGGAAATCGCCTTCTGCAAACGGCGCCTCGGGCAACGGCAGATGGGCGAAGCCGTTCGCCAGCAGCTCCTCCCAGTCCACGGCGGCGCCATAGGCTTGGCGGCAGAGCTGCTCGTCGTCGTCGCCGAAACAGGATTCCGTGAAGCCCATGCGCGCGGCCAGCTCGCGGAAGATGCGCGCGTTGCTGCGCGCCTGGCCCACGGGCGCGATGGCCGGGCGGTTCAGCAGCACGTCGGTGTGGCCGTAGGCGGCGTGGATGTCCCAGTGCTCCAGCTGCGTGGTGGCGGGCAGCACGATGTCGGCGTAGTCAACCGTGTCGGTGTGGAACTGCTCCAGCACCACGGTGAACAGGTCTTCGCGCGCGAAGCCGCGCACCACCTGGGGCGACTCGGGCGCCACCGCCACCGGGTTGCTGTTGTAGACCACCAGCGCGTCGATGCGCGGGCCGAAACCGTCCGAGGCCGGGCGCAGCAGGTCGTCGCCGATGGTCACCATGTTGACGGCGCGCGGGCGCCGTGCGCCCAGCAGGCCGGGCCGCTGCAAGGCCGCGCGGTCCACGGGGAAGTGGCCCGAACTGGACAGCAGCACGCCGCCGGCGCGGTGCCGCCAGGCGCCCGTGAGCGCCGGCAGGCAGGCGATGGCGCGCACGGCGTTGCCGCCGCCGGCGCAGCGCTGCACGCCGTAGTTGAGGCGGATCGCGGCCGGCCGCGTTGTGCCGTAGGCACGCGCCAGCTCGACGATCTGCGCCGCCGGCACGCCGCAGACTTGCGCGGCGCGCTCCGGATTCCAGAGCAGCGCGCGCTCGCGCAGCGCCGGCCAGCCGAGGGTGTGGCGCGCGATGTAGTCGTGGTCGAGCCAGTCGTGGCGGATCAGCTCGTGCATGATCGCCAGGGCCAGCGCGGCGTCGGTGCCGGGGCGCAGCGCCACGTGCTCGTCGCACTTGTCGGCCGTCTCGGTGCGGCGGGGGTCGATGCACACCAGGCGCGCGCCGCCCCGCCGCGCCTGCTGCGCCAGACGCCAGAAATGCAGGTTGCTGGCGATGGAGTTGCTGCCCCAGATCAGGATCAGCTGGCTTTCGGCGAAGAACTCGGTGCGCATGCCGACCTTGCCGCCCAGCGTGTGCGCCAGCGCCTCGCCGCCGGCGGTGGCGCAGATGGTGCGCTCCAGCAGGCTGGCGCCCAGGCGGTGGAAGAAGCGCCGGTCCATCGACTCGCCCTGCACCAGCCCCATGGTGCCGGCGTAGCTGTAGGGCAGCACGCCCTGCGGGTCGCGCGCGGCGATGGCGGCCAGGCGCGCGGCCACCTCGTCCAGCGCCTCGTCCCAGCCGATGGGCGCGAACCGGCCCTCGCCCTTGGCGCCGACGCGCCGCAGCGGCGTCAGCAGGCGCTCGGGGTGATGCGTGCGCTCGTGGTAGCGCGAGACCTTGGTGCACAGCACGCCGGCGGTGGGCGGGTGCGCCGGGTTGCCGCGCACGCGCACGGCGCGGCCGCCTTCCACCGTGGTGACCAGGCTGCAGGTGTCGGGGCAGTCGTGCGGGCAGGCGCCGACGATTTCAAACGGGGATGTCATGAGCAGTCGGGACTGAACAGGTCCTGCGGGCGGTGCGCCGCATTGTCCCGCATGCGGCGCTAGACTGGCGCCATGAACCTGATCGAACCCATCCTGGCGCAGGCCGCGGCCATCACCCAACTGCGGCGCGACATCCATGCGCATCCCGAGCTGTGCTTCGAGGAGGTGCGCACCGCCGACCTGGTGGCGGCCAAGCTGGCCGAGTGGGGCATTCCCATCCACCGCGGCCTGGGCACCACCGGCGTGGTGGGCATCGTGCACGGGCGCGACGGCGGCCGGAGCGGCAGGGCCATCGGCCTGCGCGCCGACATGGACGCCCTGCCCATGACCGAGTTCAACACCTTCGCCCACGCCAGCCGGCACGCTGGCAAGATGCACGCCTGCGGCCACGACGGCCACACCGCCATGCTGCTGGCCGCCGCCCAGCACCTGGCGCGGCACCGCAGCTTCGACGGCACCGTGTACCTCATCTTCCAGCCGGCCGAGGAAGGCGGCGGCGGCGCGCGCGAGATGATCAAGGACGGCCTGTTCGAGCAGTTCCCCATGGAGGCCGTGTTCGGCATGCACAACTGGCCCGGCATGGCGGCGGGCAAGTTCGCGGTCAGCCCGGGGCCGGTGATGGCCTCCAGCAACGACTTCCGCATCACCATCACCGGCAAGGGCGGCCACGCCGCGCTGCCGCACACGGGCACCGACCCGGTGCCCGTGGCCTGCCAGATCGTGCAGGGCTTCCAGACCATCCTGACGCGCAACAAGAAGCCGATCGAGGCCGGCGTCATCTCCGTCACCATGATCCACGCCGGCGAGGCCAACAACGTCATCCCCGACGCCTGCGAGATCCAGGGCACGGTGCGCACCTTCACCTTCGAGACGCTGGACCTGATCGAGCGCCGCATGCAGGAGATCGCCGAGGGCGTGAGCGCCGCCTTCGGCGCCACCTGCGCGTTCCACTTCAACCGCAACTACCCGCCCACCATCAACACGCCCTACGAAGCCGATTTCTGCCGCCGCGTCATGGCCGGGATCGTCGGCAACGACAACGCCCTGGCGCAGGAGCCCACCATGGGCGCGGAGGACTTCGCCTTCATGCTGCAAGCCAAGCCCGGCGCCTACTGCTTCATCGCCAACGGCGACGGCGCCCACCGCGGCCGCTACGAGGGCGGCGGCCACGACGCCGGCCCCTGCACGCTGCACAACCCGCACTACGACTTCAACGACGAGCTGATCCCGCTGGGCGCCACCTACTGGGTGCGGCTGGCGGAGGAGTGGCTCGGCCACGTCAAGCCATGATCCCGATCCCGTCCGCCTTTTCTCCCAGCTACGCCAAGGCGCGCGTCAAGTTCCTGGAAGCCGCCGCCGCGGCGGGCACGCGCATCGAGTCGCACAACCACCCGCTGCCCGGCCGCGAGGGCGAGGTGCTGGCGATGGACGTGGCGCTGGACGCCGCCGCCACCGGCAGCCCCGGCGAGCGCCTGCTTATCGTCAGCAGCGCCTGCCACGGCGTCGAAGGCTTCTGCGGCAGCGGCGTGCAGGTGTTCGCCCTGCACGACGCCGAGTGGCGCGCCAAGGCGCGCGATGCCGGGGTGGACGTGCTCTACATCCACGCGCTCAACCCCTGGGGCTTCTCGCACATCCGCCGCGTGACGAACGAGAACGTGGACCTGAACCGCAACTTCCACGACTTCAGCCGCCCGCTGCCGGTCAACGAGGGCTACCGCCGCGTGCACCCGCTGCTGCTGCCCGAAACCTGGCCGCCGAACGAGGCCAACCGCGCGGCGGCGCAGGATTTCATCGCCCGCGAGGGACTGGCCGTGTGGCAGGCCGCCATCTCCGGCGGCCAGCACGAGTATCCCGGCGGGCTGTTCTTCGGCGGCACGGCGCCCACCTGGAGCAACCGCACGCTGCGCGAAGTGCTGGCGCGCCACGCCGGCGCCTGCCGCGAGGTGGCGTGGATCGACCTGCACACGGGCCTGGGGCCGGGCGGCGTGGGCGAGCGCATCTACGCCGGCCGCGACGACCGCGCCACCGAGGCGCGCGCGCGCCGCTGGTGGGGCGAGCAGGTGACCTCCATCTACGACGGCAGCTCCACCAGCGCGCTGCTGACGGGGCTGATGTGGGAGTCGATCCACGACGCCGCGCCGCAGGCCCGCTACACCGGCATCGCCATGGAATACGGCACCGAGCCGATCACCGAAGTGCTGGAGGCGCTGCGCGGCGACCACTGGCTGGCGCTGCACCCGGAAGCCCCGCCCGAGCTGGCGAACGCGATCCACGCACGCATGCTGCGGGCCTTCTACACCGACACCGACGCCTGGAAGGGCCAGATCGTCAGCCAGGCGCGCCAGGCGCTGTTCCAGGCCGTCGAGGGGCTGGCGGCCTGAGCGGCGCCCGCCCGGCTCAGAACCCTGAGTGCAGCGCCTCGCGCTCGGCGGCGATCGCCAGCAGGCCGTCGAAGATGAGGCTTTCCACCAGCTCGTAGGACCGCCCCATCGAAGGCAGCATCTTCCAGCCGGCGCCGCCGGTCATCAGGCACAGCGGCTCGGCGCCGCAGCGCGCCTTCAGGTGCTGGAACATGCGCTCGCACGCGCCGGCGATGGCGAAGCTGCCGCCGCTGGTCAGGCCGTCGCTGGTGTTGGTGGGAAAGTTCGTCACCTCGCCGGTGGGCACGTGCAGGCCGGCGGTGCCGGATTCGAGCGCGCGCAGCATGATGCCGTGGCCGGGCAGGATCAGCCCGCCCAGGAAGCGCCCCTGCTCGTCGATCGCCTCCACGGTGACGGCCGTGCCCACCATCACCAGGATCACCGGCCGCGCCGGGCCGTGCCGCAGCATGTGCTGGCGCGCGCCGATCATCGCCACCCAGCGGTCGGCGCCCAGCCGGGCCGGGTAGTCGTAGCCGTTGACCAGGCCGGCCTCGGCTTCCGAGGCCACCACCCAGCGCGGCTCCACCGCCCACAGCTCCATCTGCTCCTGCACGCGGTACTTGACGGCCTGGCCGGCGACAATGCAGCCCAGCATGCGCGTGGGCTCGGGCAGTTCCACCCAGGTCGATTCCGACAGGCGGTCGATCTGCTCCAGGAACTCGACCCCATGCGCCAGCACGAGGGCGCCCGGTTCGGGGCGGTCGTACAGCGTCCATTTCAGTCGCGTATTGCCGACATCCAGTGCCAAAAAGCTCATGGGGCCGCAATATAAGTGGTTTTGTCCTACAGGCACTGCGGGGCAACCCGGCCCGGAACGGCGGCTCGGGCGGGTACAGTGTCGGCTTCCCGATCCACCAACCTAGGAGAAAGCGCATGGGATTGTTCAGTTTCATCAAGGAAGCCGGCGAGAAGCTGTTCGGCGGCAAGGAGGTCGAGCAGGCCGCCGCGTCCGGCGCGCCCAACGTGGCCGAGCTGAACCAGAAGGCCGGCGACGCCATCAAGACCTACATCGAGCAGCAGAACCTGGGCCTGTCGGGCCTGAGCGTGGCGTTCGACGGCGCCGTCGGCATGGTGACGCTGGCCGGCAGCGCCCCCAGCGAGGAAGCGGCCGAGAAAGCTGGCCTGGCCGCCGGCAACGTGGCCAGCGTGCGCAGCGTGGCCAACAATCTCGAATACCCGGCCGGCACCGCCTCGCAGTACCACGACGTGGTGCGCGGCGACACGCTCTCGGCCATCGCCAAGAAGTACTACGGCGACGCCAACAAGTACCCGGTGATCTTCGAGGCCAACAAGCCCATGCTGACGCACCCGGACAAGATCTACCCGGGCCAGAAGCTGCGCATCCCGGCGCTTTGATTTCGATAGCTGCCAGCGCTTGCTCCGCAAGCGCTGGAGCCCAATTCGATGCATAAAAGGCACCTGCGGGTGCCTTTTTCATCGCCGGGCCGCCCCAAGATGAAAAAGCCCCTCTCGGGGGGCAGCGGACCACGCGCAGCGGGGAGCTTGCGGGCCATTTTCCATCGCCACAGGCCACGCTCTCTTCTAGCGCGCCCCCCAACCGCGCGCCAGCAGCACCGCCAGCAGCGGGATCAGCGCCAGCAGGTGCGCCTCGATCATCACCAGCCGGCGCGTGGCGCGCACCTCGGCCGCGGCGGGCAAGGCGCCCGTGGCGCGCAGCGCGCGGCGCCAGCGCAGAAAGCGCAGCGTGGGCGCGATGGAGACGAGCCCGGTCACCACGAACAGCGTGACCTTGGCGTGCAGCAGCGGCTGCGACCAGTACCAGCCCGCGCCCTTCAGGCCCCACCAGGTGCGCGCCAGGCCCGTGGCCAGCAGCACCAGCGCCGAGACGGCGTAGATCAGGTCGACGCGCGCCAGCCGCTCGACCACGGCGGCGTTCATCCATTCGGGGCGGCACAGCGCGGCCTCGCTCGCGAGGAACGTGACGGCCATCAGGATGGCAAGGATGTGCGCGTAGGCGAGCAGGGCTTCGGTCATGGCGCGATGGTATTACCTGCGCCAGAAGGCGGGATCGCCGAAGCGCTCCCGGAGGTGGTCCACCCACAGCCGCACGCGCAGCGGCGCATGCCGGCTGGCGTGCGGCAGGATGGCGTAGATGCCGTTGGGCGGCGCGGCGAAGGCTTCCAGCACCGGCACCAGCAGGCCGGCGGCGATCTCGGACTCCACCTCCCAGGTGCTGCGCCAGGCGATGCCGTGGCCGGCCAGGCACCAGTCGTGCAGCACCTGGCCGTCGGAGCAGTCGAGCGGGCCGCCGGGGCGCAGGTGGATCACCTCCTCGTTGCGCTCGATGGAGGCGCCCGCACCCGCAAGCGCGCGTTCATCTTCCTGCCCTTGGGCGTTCCGCGGAACGCGGAACGCCCAGCCGCGCGTCTGCGAGGCGTCGCTGGACAGCACCAGGCAGTCGTGCTGCAGCAGCTCGCGCGGGTGGCGCGGCGCGCCGCGCCGCGCCAGGTAGGCGGGCGCGGCCACGGCCAGGCGCCGGTTGTCGGCCAGGCGGATGCTGACGAGCGACGAATCCGGCAGGTCGCCCACGCGCACCGCGCAGTCGTAGCCCTCGCCGGCCAGGTCGACCACGCGGTCGGACAGGTTGAGCGAGATGCGCAGGCGCGGGTGCGCGGCGTGGAACCCGGGCACCAGCGGCGCCACGTGCCGGCGCCCGAAGCCGGCCGGCGCGGTGACGCGCAGGTGCCCGCTGGCCTGCACGCCGCCGGCCGAGACGCTGGCCTCGGCGCCCGCCACCTCGGTCAGGATGCGCTGGCAGTCGTCCAGGAAGGCGGCGCCCTCGTGCGTGAGGGCGATGCGGCGCGTGGTGCGCACCAGCAGCTTCACGCCCAGGTGCTCCTCCAGCGCGTCGAGCCGGCGCCCGATCACGGCCGGGGCCACGCCCTCGGCGCGCGCGGCGGCGCTCAAGGAGCCGCGCGTGGCCACCGAGGCGAAAGTCTCGAGTGCCTTGAGTTTGTCCATGCGCGGGCATTATCCGCAGGGGACGGCTGTGCGATCATGGCGCGCCGCATGCCGCGCACGCCCCCATGTCCAAGGACTCCCCGCTTTCCGCCAGCCCTGCCCGCCCGCACATGGACGTGCGCAGCCTGAGCCTGGCGCAGTTGCAGAAGCTGGCCGCGCAAGGCAGCCGGCGCGCCCGCGCCGAACTGGAAGGCCGCATGCGCGCGGCGGCGCCGCGTACCGACACCCCGGCGCCGGCCGCGCCCCAGCCCGCGCCGCCCCCCGCCACGGCGGCCGCGCCCGCACCGGCCGCCGCGCCCAGCCACCGGCTGGCCGACCAGCTCGAACTGATTGCCCGCCAGGACAGTCAGCGCGCGCGCCAGGACGGCCCGCCGCGCCTGGTCGGCATGGTGCTGATCGCCTGGGGCGCGTTGATCCTGCTCGGCGGACTGGTGATGCTGGCGCACCGCGGCGGCCCCTACTACCTGTTCTGCGCCCTGGGCGTGGCGGCGGTCGGCGGGCTGCTGATGCGCCGCAGCCGCTGGGCGATGGCGCTGCACGGCGCGCTGCTGCTGGTGGCGCTGGGCTGGGCCTGGCGCAGCGCCGGCGGCAGCCTGGCCACGGCGCTGGTGCAGGCGGCGCCGCTGCTCATCCCGGCGGCGTGGATGGCGGTGCGGCCGGTGCGCGAGCCGCTGGAATAATTTTCAAGCCAAATCGGCCTCCAGCGCTTACTGGACAAGCGCTAGAAGCTATCAAAAGAGAAGCGTTTTCCGCTAACTGCCTTCTCAGCCCATGACGACGGCGCGCAGGCTGGTGTAGGCCTCGATGCCCGCGCTGCCGTTCTCGCGCCCGTGGCCGCTGTCCATGACGCCGCCGAAAGGCGTTTCGGGCTGCATGAGCTGCACGGCGTTGATGCCCACGGCGCCGGCGCGCAGGCCCTCGCCGAGCCGCCGCGCGCTGGCCAGGCTCTGCGTGAAGCCGAAGGCCGCCAGCCCCACGGGCAGGCTGTTGGCCAGGGCCAGGACCTCGTCCAGGTCGTCGAACGGCACCACCGGCACCAGGGGGCCGAACGGCTCCTCCTGCATCACGCGCGCGTCCAGCGGCACATCGGCCAGCACGGTGGGCAGGTGGAAGAAGCCGGCCTCGCCGCCGGCCGAGTCGCAGGCCCGGCCGCCGCACACCAGGCGCGCGCCGCGGCGCGTCGCGTCCTGCACCAGCGCCTGCACCGCGCGCTGGCGCCGCGCGCTGATCACCGGGCCCATCGTGGTGGCCGGGTCTTCACCGGGGCCGACCACGGTGCTCTCGGCCACCTGGCGGAAGGCGTCCACGAAGGCGCCGTAATGGCGCCGGTGCACGAAGAAGCGCGACGGGTTGGCGCAGATCTGGCCCGCGTTGCGCAGCTTGATCTGGGCCAGCGCGGCCACGGTGGCCGGCAGGTCGGCGTCCTCGCACACCACCACGGGCGCGTGGCCGCCCAGCTCCAGCGTGATGGGCTTCAGCCGGTCGCCCGCCCGCGCCGCCAGCAGGCGGCCCACGGGCGTCGAGCCGGTGAAGCTGAGCTTGTGGATCTGCGGCGCGTCGATGAGCGCCGCCGAGATCTCGGCCGGCACGCCCAGCACCATCTGCAGCGCTTCGCCGGGCACGCCGGCCTCGTGCAGGCAGCGCACCAGTTCCGCCACGGCCAGCGGCGTCTCCTCGGCCGGCTTGAGCACCACGCTGCAGCCGGCCGCCAGCGCCGCCGACGCCTTGATGGCCGACAGCATGACCGGGAAGTTCCACGGCGTGAGCGCCGCCACCGGGCCGATGGGTTCGCGCTGGGTGTGGAAGCGCGCGCCGGGGTAGCGCGTCGGGATGGTCTGCCCGTACAGGCGGCGGCCTTCCTCGGCATGCCACTCGATCATCTGCGCCGCGTTCTCGATCTCGCGGCCCGCTTCCACCAGGGTCTTGCCCTGCTCGCGCGTCAGCAGGCGCGCCACGCCGCCGCCGCGCGCGCGCAACAGCTCGGCGCCGCGGCGCAGGATGGCGCAGCGCTCCAGCGCGGTGCGCGCGCGCCAGTCGGCGAAACCGCGCTCGGTGGCCGCCAGCGCCTGCTGCAACTGCGCGCCCGAAATGGCCTGGAACCCGGCCAGGGGCTGCGCCGTGGCGGGGTTGAGCACCGTCACGCGCGTGGCGCCATCGCCCGCGACCCAGGCGCCGGCGATGGACTGCAGGTTGGTTTCGATGGCACCGCTCACTGGACTACCCTCCGTCCTTCGGACTGCGGGGGGGTTGACACAGGGTGTCTCATGACGCCACCGCCTGGGCTTCGCTGCCCGCCAGGCCCAGGTCCTGGGCGATGAAGTCGGCGGCGCGTTCGCCGATCATGATGATGGGCGCGTTGGTGTTGCCCGAGACGATGCGCGGCATGACCGAGCCGTCCACCACGCGCAGGCCGTCCACGCCGTGCACGCGCAGGCGCGCATCCACCACCGCCATCGGGTCGTCCCGCGGCCCCATGGCGCAGGTGCCCACCGGGTGGAAGATGCTGGCGGCGCGGCGGCGCACCCAGTCCAGCACTTCGGCGTCGCTCCGCGCGGCCGGGCCGGGCTCGTGCTCGCCGACCACGTACTTCGCCAGCGGCGGGCTGGCGGCGATGTCCTGCATCTTGCGCACCATGGCCACGGCGGTGGCGCGGTCGCGCTCGGTCTGCAGGTAGCCGCTGAAGATGCGCGGCGCCTTCAGCGGGTCGCCGTCGGCGATCTCGATGCGGCCGCGGCTTTCCGGGCGCAGGTCGCAGGCCGACAGCGTGACGCCGGGGAACGGATGCGGCGGCTGGTGCGGGCGGTCGAAGCTGACCAGGCCGAAGTGGATCTGCACGTTGGGCCAGCCCTGGTGGCCGCCGGGCGGCAGCTCGAAGAAGGCGCCGGCGCGGTACACGCCGTTGCGCAGCGAGCCCTGGCGCGTGAACTGGTAGCGCAGGAACTCCGCCGCGCTGCGCCAGGTGCTGCGGGCGATGTCGTTGAGCGTGACCACGCCCTGGCAGCGGTAGGCGGGCCGCACCTGGAGGTGGTCCTGCAGGTTCCGCCCGACGCCGGGCAGGTCCAGCGCCACCTCGATGCCGTGCCGCTCCAGCAGCTCGGCCGGGCCGAAGCCCGAGAGTTGCAGCAGCTGGGGCGACTGCAACGCACCGGCGCAGAGCGCGACCTCGTGGCGGGCGCGCAACTCGCGCGCCTGCCCCTGGTACAGCACCCGCACGCCGGTGACGCGGCGGCCCTCGCGCAGCAGCCCCAGCGCCTGCGCGCCGCTCAGCACGCGCAGGTTGGCGCGCGATTCGGCCGGGCGCAGGTAGGCGCGGCCGGTGCTCATGCGCACGCCGTTGCGGGTGTTCATGCGGAAGTAGCCGGCGCCGGTGTTGTCGCCGCCGTTGAAATCGCGCGTGGGCGGAATGCCGCAGCGGCCCGCCGCCTCGATGAAGGCGTCCGACAAGGGGTCCGGCGGCACGTCCGAGATCCACAGCGGGCCGCCCTGGCCGTCGGCCTCGCCGCGCGAGACCTCGCCGTGCATCGAACGGCGGAAGTACGGCAGCACCTCGCGCCAGGACCAGCCGGGGTTGCCGAGCGCCGCCCATTGGTCGTAGTCGCGCTGGTGGCCGCGCAGGTACAGCATGCCGTTGATGAGGCTGGAGCCCCCCAGCCCCTTGCCGCGCGGCCAGGGCAGGCGGCGGTCGGCCATGCCCGGGTCGGGCTCGGTCTCGAAGCCCCAGTCGAAGCGCGGGTTGCCCACGGTCTTGAAGTAGCCGATGGGGATGTCGATCCACGGGTAGCGCGTGCGCTCGCCGGCCTCGACGAGCAGCACCTGGAGCTGCGGGTTCTCGCTCAGCCGGGCGGCCAGGGCGGCGCCGGCCGATCCCGCGCCGACCACGATGACGTCGGCGCCGTTCATGTCGCTGGCGGCCATGGCGCTCAGTCCACCGATATCTTGGCGTCGCGCGCCACGCGCAGCCACTTCTCGGACTCGGTGGCGATCACCTTGCCGAAGGCTTCGGGCGGCATCGGGTCGGCCTCCAGCGCCAGGGGCGCGAAGCGCTCGCGCACCTCGGGGCTGGAAAGCGCCGCGTTCAGCTCGGCGTTGAGGCGCTTGACGATCTCCGGCGGCGTGCCCGCCTTGGCCGCGAAGCCGTCGAACGAGCGCAGCACGAAGGCGGAGTAGCCCAGCTCGGCCATGGTGGGCACGTCTTTCAGCGCGGGCAGGCGCTGCGCGCCGGTGGTGGCCAGCGGCCGCAGCTTGCCGCCCTGTATCTGCGGCAGCGCCGCCGAAGCCGTGAGGAACATGAAGTTGGCGCGGTCGCTCAGCAGGTCGGCGATGGCCATGGGGAACTGGTTGTAGGGCAGGTGCGTGGTCTTGATGCCGAGCTGCTGGTTGAACAGCTCGCCGGCCAGGTGCGCGGGCGTACCGTTGCCGCCCGACGCGAAGCTGAGGCTGCCCGGCTTGGCGCGGGCGGTGTCGATCAGTTCCTTGGTGGACTTGATGGCGCTCTGCGTGGGCACCACCAGCACGTTGTAGTTCCAGGATTCGTGGCCGACGGGCGTGAGCGACTTGAGGAAATCGACTTTCTGCGTCGGGTACAGCAGCGGCGCCACCAGCGACGCCGACGACAGCGAATACAGCGTATAGCCGTCGGCCGGCTGGCGCAGGACATCGGACAGGCCGATGGTGCCGGCGGCACCGGGCTTGTTGTCCACCACGATGGGCTGGCCCAGGCCGGCGGCCATGCGCTCGCCCACCACCCGCGCGGCCACGTCGGCCGGCGTGCCAGCCGCCCAGGGCACCACCAGGCGGATCGGTCTATGGGGGTAGTTCTGCGCCGCGGCGCCCAGCGGCAGCAGGGCAGCGCACAGGGCGGCGATCCATGCGGTCTTCATGCGAGATGTCTCCTCTTGGTGGTTACGCCGCCCCGGCGACGGCGGCTGGCTGACCGCGATTGTGGGTAGCGCCTTGTCCTGCATCCAATGCAAAATGCGGGCGCATTCATACCAGCACCGTCATGAATCGAGCCCCCCTGGACCTCCAGCGCAAGCTCACGCTCAAGCAGTTGCGCCTGCTCGGCGTGCTGGGCGAGGAGCTGAACCTGAGCCGCTCGGCCGAGCGCCTGCACACCACGCAGCCGGCGCTGTCGCGCGCGCTGGCGCAGCTCGAAGGCGTGGTGCGGCGGCCGCTGTTCGAGCGCACCACCAAGCGCGTCGTGCCGACGCCCGCGGGCCTGGCGCTGATACAGCATGCCCACCGCGTGCTGGCGCAGATCGACCTGGCCGAGCAGGACCTGCTGGGCCTGCAGCAGAGCACGCACGCCCCGCTGGTGGTGGGCGTGCTGCCGGTGTTCTCGCACGAGCTGCTGGCCGCGGCCGTGACGCGCGTGCGCGCCGTGCTGCCCGGCGCGCTGCTGCGGATACGCATGCTCGACCAGGTCGCGCTGTACGAGCAGCTGCTGGACGGCGGCATCGACCTCATGCTGGCGCACGCCGAGATCCGGGTGGACCTCAACCGCGTCGAGGTGCGCCCGCTGTACGAGGAGCACAACGCCGTGCTGTGCGGCCCGCAGCACCGCCTGGCCCGGCGCCGCAGGGTCGGCTGGGCCGAGCTGGCGCGCGAGGCCTGGGTGCTGCCGCCGCAGGGCACGCCGCTGCGGCCCAAGCTGGACCGCCTGCTGTCGGTGCACCGCTCGCCGGGACACGAAACGCTGGACGTCGAAACCGACTCCTCGCTGCTGGCCATGCAGCTGCTGCGCCACGCGCCGCTGCTGTGGAGCATCGCCAGCCGCCTGGCGGCGCTGCTGGAGACCTCGGGGCAGCTGGTGCGCCTCAATGCGCCCAGCGACCTGGTACGCGGCCCGATCTGCTGCATGAAGCTGCACGACCGCGTGCCCTCCACCGCCATGCGGCTGCTCATGGACGGGCTGGAGGTGGCGGCGCGCGAGCAGCGGCCCGGCGCCTGAGCGCGCCCCGCAAGCCAGCCGGCCCGCGCCTGAAACCTTCACCTTTGCAAAATCGTCATAAGTTTTTCTATCCTGGCGTCGTTTATTGCCTAAAACAAATCGAATACATTGCCAGCGAGGGCGCCGCAGCGGCGCCCGGCCTTTTCCTGAACCCGCCCCGAGGACCACCCCATGACCGCACGCACCGCCACCCACGACCTCCAGGTCGCCACCCCGCTGTACGACTTCGTCAACGCCGAGGTGCTGCCCGATCTGGGTATCGCGCCCGACGCCTTCTGGCGCGGCTTCTCGGCCATCGTGACCGATCTGGCGCCCAAGAACGTCGCCCTGCTGGCCGAGCGCGACCGCCTGCAAAAGGAGCTGGACACCTGGCACCAGGCCAACCCCGGCCCCATCAAGGACATGCGCGCCTACCGCGCCTTCCTGGAGCGCATCGGCTACCTCGTCAAACCACCGGCGCAGGCCAAGGTCACCACCACCAACGTCGATGACGAGCTGGCCGTGCAGGCCGGCCCGCAGCTGGTGGTGCCCATCCTCAACGCCCGCTACGCGCTGAACGCCGCCAACGCGCGCTGGGGCAGCCTGTACGACGCGCTCTACGGCACCGACGTGATCCCCGAGACCAAGGGCCTGGAAAAAACCGGCAAGTACAACGCCAGGCGCGGCGCCAAGGTGATCGAGTGGGCGCGCCACGTGCTGGACCGCACCGCGCCGCTGAAGAAAGGCTCGCACGTCGATTCCACCGGCTACGTGGTGAAGGACGGCGAGCTGGTGGTCAAGCTCAAGGGCGGCAAGAGCAGCAAGCTGGCCGACGGCAGCCGGTTCGTGGGCTACCAGGGCGAGGCGAAGGCGCCCACGTCCATCCTGCTGGTGCACAACGGCCTGCACCTGGACATCCGCGTCGACCCGGCCTCGGCCATCGGCCGCAACGACCCGGCCGGCGTGGCCGACCTGGTGGTCGAGGCCGCCGTCTCCACCATCCTCGACCTGGAGGACTCGGTGGCCGCCGTCGACGCCGAGGACAAGCTGCTGGGCTACCGCAACTGGCTCGGCATCCTGCGCGGCACGCTGACCGAGTCGTTCGACAAGGGTGGCAAGACGGTGACGCGCGGCCTGAACCCCGATCGCGTCTACACCGCCGCAGGATCGGAAGGCGCCGCCAAAGGCGGCGCGGGCCAGCGCAGCGTGCGGCTGCACGGCCGCTCGCTCATGTTCGTGCGCAACGTCGGCCACCTGATGACCACCCCGGCCATCCTCTACAAGGCGGCCGACGGCAGCCTGAAGGAGATCCCCGAAGGCATCCTGGACGCGGCCGTCACCACCGCCATCGCCATGCACGACTTGAAGGGCCTGGGCAAGGACGGCCTGCGCAACTCGCGCAAGGGCAGCGTCTACATCGTCAAGCCCAAGATGCACGGCCCGGCCGAGGTGGGCTTCGCCGCCGAGCTGTTCGGCCGCGTCGAGAAGCTGCTGGGCCTGAAGGACAGCACCGTCAAGCTGGGCATCATGGACGAGGAGCGCCGCACCAGCATCAACCTGCAAGCCTGCATCGCCGCCGCCCGGTCGCGCGTGGCCTTCATCAACACCGGCTTCCTGGACCGCACCGGCGACGAGATGCACAGCTGCATGCAGGCCGGCCCGGTGTACCGCAAGGGCGACATGAAGACCAGCGCCTGGATCCAGGCCTACGAGCGCAACAACGTGCTGGTGGGCCTGGCCTGCGGCCTCGCTGGCCGGGCGCAGATCGGCAAGGGCATGTGGGCCATGCCCGACCTGATGGCCGAGATGATGAAGCAGAAGATCGGCCACCCCCGGGCCGGCGCCAACACCGCCTGGGTGCCCAGCCCCACCGGCGCCGTGCTGCACGCCATGCACTACCACCAGGTGCTGGTGAGCGACGTGCAGAAAGCCATGGAAGCCGACCTCGCCAAGGCCGACCCGGCCGCGCTGCGCGACGAGCTGCTGACCGGCCTGCTCTCCATCCCCGTGGCGGCCGAGGCCAGGTGGAGCGCCGCCGAGCGCCAGCAGGAGCTGGACAACAACGCCCAGGGCATCCTGGGCTACGTGGTGCGCTGGGTGGACCAGGGCGTGGGCTGCTCCAAGGTGCCCGACATCCACGGCGTCGGCCTGATGGAAGACCGCGCCACGCTGCGCATCAGCAGCCAGCACATGGCCAACTGGCTGCTGCACGGCGTGGTGAGCAAGGGCCAGGTCGAGGCCACGCTGCAGCGCATGGCCGCGCTGGTGGACCAGCAGAACGCGGGCGACCCGGCCTACCGCCCGATGCACGGCAACTTCAAGAAATCCGCCGCCTTCCAGGCCGCGTGCGAGCTGGTGTTCAAGGGCGTGGAGCAGCCCAGCGGCTACACCGAGCCGCTGCTGCACGCCTGGCGGCAGAAGGTGAAAGCCGGCGCCTGAACCCGGATTGCTATCTTAAAAATAGCTGCCAGCGCTTGTCCAGCAAGCGCTGGCAGCCTTTTTTATGCATAACCCAAGCGCGGCCCCGGCCTACAGCCTGTCCACGAAGGACGGCAAATCCGAGCCCAATGCCTCGACCCAGAGCTTCAACTCGATCACATCCAGCCGCCGCACCCCGGTCTCGACCTTGCTCACGTTCACCTGTGTCCAAGCCAGCCGCTCGGCCAGTTCGGACTGTGTGACCCCTTGCGCCTGGCGCAACTCGCGGAGCTGGGTCAGGAGTGCCTGATACTGCGTTGTATAGAGAGACTTGTGCATCGGCCGGGGCGTCCGGCCGGCACAATGAATGCGAAACCGAAATATGCGAAAATCGCGTACAGCACGCTGTCACCACATCCATCATCCGGCCAGTACGCTGGCCGGGAGGCACCAGCAGACCAGGAGGGCCCGGCCGTTCGCGGGCGATCGTTTGGACCGGGTTCAGGCGCCCGGCACGGTCATCGGACGCGAAGCGCGCCACATGGCGCCGGCGTTCGTTCAACCCATGAACAACGGGGCCAAGGCCGAAGCACGGGAAAAACGTGCGGCCGAAAAGAGCCCGCTCCCGGCATTGCGGCGGCTGGGATCACGGCCGCCGGCCCGGCCCACGATTGCTTCATGAAAGATAGCTGCCAGCGCTCGCTGGGCAAGCGCTGGCAGCTCTTTCAATCACGAGAAGCGCCGTCCCTCAAGCGGGCTGGGCCTGTTCCCACTCCGACTTGCACTGCACGCCGTGCCGCGTCATCGGCTCCGCCTTCAGGCGCTCGAACGGGCTCGGGCGGCCGCATTCCTCGCAGTCGCCGTAGCCGCCGTCCGCCATCTCGTCCAGCGCGGTCGGCGCCGCGTCCACCTCGCGCGTCTGGTGGGCCAGGCGGCCGCGCTCGTCCTGCGACACGCTGCCGCCGGTGTTCTCGGCCGGCGCCAGGTTGGCGCGGCTCTGCGCCACCTGGGCCTGCAACGCCTGGCGGCGGGCCTCCAGCAGAGCCGTCAGCTCCTGCAACTGGGGTGCGGTCAGGGCCTGGATCACGCCGTTTCCTCTGTGATCGCCGCAGGGGTGTCTTCCCCCAGAATACCCGCATGGAGCTTGCCGACACCGCCCCCGCCCCTGCGCGCTGCCCCTTGTGCGGCGGCCCGAACGGCTGCGCGATGGCAGTGCCGCGCGCCGCGAACGGCCTGCCGCCAGCCTGCTGGTGCATGGCGGCCGCCTTCCCGCCCGCGCTGCTGGCGCGCGTGCCGCCGGCCGCGCGCCGCCAGGCCTGCATCTGCGCCCGCTGCGCCGCCGCGCAGCCGCCGGACTCCCCCGGCGAGTAAAGCCGGGCTGCAAGCCACGCGCGGCGCGGCTATGCTCGCGGCTGCCCCAGCCTCCTCCCCCGCCCCATGCCGCCCCAGAACGAAGCCCCCTCCGGATCCAGCGCCGCGCTCGCCGCCCGCTATGGCGAGCGCTACCGCTGGCTGCTGCTGCTGTCGGTGATGGTAGGCACGGTGGCCGCCATCATGTCGTCCACCGTGGTCAACGTGGCCATCCCCGGCCTGTCGCACCAGTTCAACCTGGGGCAGGCGCGCGCGCAGTGGGTGACCAGCGGCTTCATGGTGGCCAGCACCGTGGCCATGCTGACCACGCCCTGGCTGCTGGCGCGCTTCGGCTACCGCGCCACCTACAGCGGCTGCATGTGGATGCTGCTGGCCGGCGGCCTGCTGGGCGGCTTCGCGCAGAACTTTCCCCTGGTGCTGGCCGCGCGCGTGGCCGAGGGGCTGGCGGCCGGCGTGGTGCAGCCGATCCCGGCGCTGATCATCATGCGCGCCTTCGAGCCGCACGAGCAGGGCCGCGCCAGCGGGCTGTTCGGCATGGGCGTGGTGCTGGCCCCGGCCGTCGGCCCCTCGATCGGCGGCCTGCTGGTGGACTGGTTCGGCTGGCGCTCGATCTTCTTCATGGTGACGCCGTTCTGCATCGCCTGCCTGTACCTCGCGCGCCGCTACGTGCCCGTGACGGCGCCCGGCGGCGCGGCGGCCAGCCGCGACGAGGCGCTGGACTGGGTGGGCCTGACGCTGGGCACGGCGGGCACGCTGTGCCTGCTGAACGGCCTGGTGGCGCTGAGTGGCGGCCCCGCGTGGGAGGCCGGCGCGCTGCTGGCGCTGGCCGTGCTGAGCGCGCTGGCCTTCGTGGCCTGGCAGCGGCGGCGCTCGGCGCGCGGCCAGGCGCCGCTGATGGACCTGGCGCTGTTCGCCTGGCGGCCCTTCGCCATGGGCTCGCTGGTGGCGCTGATCTACGGCACCGCGCTGTTCGGCTCCACCTACCTGCTGCCGGTGTACATGCTGATGGGGCTGGGCCTGTCGGCCACCAGCGTGGGCGGCATCCTGATGCCGGCGGGCATCGCGCTGGCGGTGGTGATCCCGCTGGTGGGACGGCTGGCCGACCGGCAGCCGACCCGCCTGCTGGTGAACATCGGCCTGTCGCTGCTGGCTCTGTCGTTCGCGCTGATGGTCACCATCGGCTTGCAGGCCAACCTGTGGTGGCTGATGGTGTACTGCATCGTCGGCCGCGTCGGGCTGGGCTTCATCCTGCCCTCGCTCAACCTGGGGGCGATGCGCGGGCTGGCGCCCGAGCTGCTGGCGCAGGGCTCCAGCGTGATCGGCTTCGTGCGCATGCTGGGCGGCGCGGCGGGCGTCAGCCTGTGCGGCATCGTGCTGGAATGGCGGCTGGCCGCGCACGGCACCGCGCTGACCGACGGCCGCCACCCGGCGGCGCGGCTGGCGGCCTTCGACGAGGTGTTCCTGATGCTGGCCGCGCTGTGCGCGCTGGCCATGCTGGCGGCGCGGGGCTTGAGCCAGGGCAGCCGGCTGACGCCACCCAGATAATGCCGCCATGTGCCAACTGCTGGGAATGAACTGCAACACGCCGACCGACGTGACCTTCAGCTTCGCCGGTTTCGCGCAGCGCGGCGGGCGCACCGACCACCATGCCGACGGCTGGGGCATTGCCTTCTTCGAGGGGCGCGGGGCGCGGCTGTTCATCGACAGCAGCGCGGCCTGCGACTCGCCGGTGGCCGAGCTGATCCGCCGCTACCCGATCAAGAGCCGCAACGTCATCTCGCACATCCGCAAGGCCACGGTGGGCGACGTGCGGCTGGAGAACTGCCACCCCTTCGTGCGCGAGCTGTGGGGCCGCTACTGGGTGTTCGCCCACAACGGCGACCTGAAGGACTACGCGCCGCGCCTGCACGGCCAGTTCCGCCCCGTGGGCAGCACCGACAGCGAGCTGGCCTTCTGCTGGCTGATGCAGGAGCTGGCCAAGGCGCACGCCACGGTGCCGCCGGTGGAGGAGCTGACGCGCACGCTGCGCGAGCTGCTGCCGCGGGTGGCGCGCCACGGCACCTTCAACATGCTGCTGTCCAACGGCGAGGCGCTGTGGGCGCACGCCAGCACCAAGCTGTGCCACATCGTGCGCCAGCACCCGTTCGCCAGCGCGCGGCTGGCCGACGAGGACCTGGCCGTGAACTTCGCCGAGCACACCACGCCGGCCGACCGCGTGGCCGTGGTGGCCACCACGCCGCTGACGCGCGACGAGACGTGGACGCCGTTCGCGCCGGGCGAGCTGCGCGTGTTCGTGGACGGCGCGCTGCAGGCCGCCTGAGCGCATTTGCTCCTAATTCAGTAGCTGACAGCGCTTTCCCTGCAAGCGCTGGAGCCCATTTTCATGATGAAGCCCGCCGCTTCGGCACCCGGCGGGGGCGGGGCACGGGGGCGGCGGTGCTCTCGCGCAGCAGGCGCCGCACCAGGGGCGGCTCGCCGCCCACGTGGAAGGCCCACTTGCGCTCGCGCAGCGCCACGTCGGCGGCGGTCACGCGCTCGAAGCGGCGCAGGTGGTCGGTCCAGGAGGCGTCCTCGATCACCTCGACGAAGTAGCCCGGCTCGTTGATGTCCGACAGCAGCTCCCAGGCCACGGCGCCCTGGCGCAGGCGCGCGCGGCGGCTTTCCTCCATCAGCGCGCGGAAGGCCGCCGCCTGGGCCGGGTCGATGCGGTATTCGATGGTGACCACGACGTGGCCGCTCTCGGGCGGGGCGGCGGCCTCGGGCCAGGGCTGCGGGCCGGCGGGCGTGGGGTCGTCGATCATGCCGCGGTCGGGCCAGCGCCAGTTGGCCAGCGCCATCGCCGCCGCGCCGGCGGCGGCGGCGATGCCCAGCGCCCAGGGCACGCTGGACCAGGTCGCCACCTGGCCCCACGCCGCCGCGCCGGCGGCGCTGGCGCCCATGATGGCCATCTGGTACATCGACATGCCGCGCGCGCGCACCCAGTCCGGCAGGCTGGTCTGCGCCGACACGCTGAGCGTGTTGGCGGTGGTGATCCAGGCCGCGCCGCCCAGCGCCATGGCCAGCACGCCCAGCCACAGGCTGTGGTTGACCGCCATCACCGCCGTGGCGAGGGACTGGCCGCAGGCGCCCAGCAGCACCAGGCGGTCGCGCGCGAACGCGCGGCGCAGCCGGGGCAGCGCGAAGGTGGAGGCGATGGCGCCCGCCCCCATGGCCGCCAGCAGCACGGTGAAGGTGCCGGCGTTGCCGCCGTCGATGGCGCGCGCGGCCAGCGGCAGCAGCGCCAGCAGCCCGGTGGAATGGAAGAAGAAGACGGCGATGCGCAGCAGCACGCCCTTCAGGTGGTAGGACTGCGCCAGGTACTGCACGCCCACGCGCATGGCGCCGCGCAGGCTCTCGCGCCCCAGCCGGCTGGGGCGGTGCTCGCGCCGCCAGCGCGAGATGACCACCGCCGCCGCCACCGACAGCACGGCGTTGAGCAGGAACACCCAGGCGCTGCCCAGGCTGGCGATGACGGCACCGGCGACCAGCGGCCCGAGGATGCGCGAGGCGTTCATCGACACGCCGTTGAGCGCCAGCGCCGCCGGCAGCTGCGGGCGCGGCACCAGCTCGGGCACGATGGCGGCGAACACCGGCCAGCGCATCGCCAGGCCGATGCCGTTGAGGAACACCAGCAGCAGCAGCAGCGGCGGCGTGACCACGCCGGCGAACACCGCCGCCGACAGCAGCGTGCCGACCACCGCCATCCACACCTGGGTGAAGAACAGGAAGCGCTTGCGGTCCAGGATGTCGGCCAGCGCGCCGGAAGGCAGGCCGAGCAGGAACATGGGCAGCGTGGCCGCCGTCTGCACCAGGGCCACCCAGATGGGCTTGGACGTGAGCGTGGTCATCAGCCAGGCCGATGCCACGTCGTTCATCCACATGCACAGGTTGGCGATCAGCCAGGTGCTCCACAGCATGGCGAACACGCCGTGCCGGAACGGCGCCAGCGCGCCCAGGTCGTCGTCGGCGCCGACGGGCGGGCGGCTCGGGGGCAGGGCATCGGGCATGGCAGCCGATGATAGTGAAGCCCGCGGGGCGCCGCCTTTCATTCCGGCCGCGCATGGCCGGCGCAGCGGCCGCGCCCGGCGAACCGACCGCTGGCCGGCGCGGCACGCACCTGCTAGGAGTCTGCGCGGCAGAACCTGCGCCGGCTGCAACGCGCGAGAAAACGGTCCATCGCGGCGCTACCGCCTGCGCCCAGGGGGCCTACCCTGGGCTTGTCGGTATCACCACGCTGTCCTCGTTTTTCGCGCGTTTCGCTTCGGCGGCTTCTGCCGCGCAGACTCCTAGGGCGCCGCGCGCAGCCGCGCCGTATCGATCTGGAACACGAACGGGAAGCGCGCCGCCCAGTGCAGGTACTTGCGCGCGCCGGACTCCGACAGGCTCCACAGCCGGCCCGCCTCGTCCACCGCCAGGCCCTCCAGGCCCGGCACCATCGGGTAGCCGGCCCGAACCTGGCCCTGGCGGTCGAGCCGGTACAGCCGCGCCCAGCGGCCGTTGCTGGCCGACAGCCACAGCCCGCCCTCGCGGTCGAAGGCCGCGCCCTGCGCCTCCAGCGGCACCGGCAGGGATTCCAGCGCCTGCGCCTCGCTGATGGTCTGCCCGTCCAGTGTGTCGAACAGGCTGGCCGGCAGGCGGTACATGCGCGCCGCGCCGGGCTCGCGAGTCCAGGTGCCGATCCACGGGTCGCGCCCGTCGAAGGCGGCGTAGGCGCCGCGCAGCGCGCCGCCGAGCTTCAGCGTGCGCGCGGCGCCTTCGGTGCCGCCGCTGGCCAGCGCCCGCGCCAGGTCGATCAGGAAGAGCCGGCGCGTGTCGGCCAGCAGCAGCCGGCCCGGGCCGACCAGCACCAGGCCGCCGGCGTGGGTGCAGGCGCCCGGCGGGACGTCGAAGCGCCCGGTGACGGCGCCGCTGGCGGCATCGACGCGGAACACCCGGCAGGGGCCGCCGTTGGCCTTCAGGTCGGGCATCGGCCGGTAGGCGCTGACGTAGAGCACGCCGCCCGGGGCGCTGGCCAGGCCCTGGGGCACGTAGCCCTCGTCGAGGCCGGGCACCCAGATGCGCCGGCGCAGCGCGTCGGCATTGGGCACGTCCAGGGTGGCGCCGCCGAGGTAGCCGGGCGCCGCGCCGCGCGCCGGACCGCCGGCGGGCGCGGTGGCGCAGCCGGCCGCGAGGGCCGCGAAAAGAACGGCAAGGAGGACGGCAAGCAGGCGGCGCATGGCGGGAGGCGCCCGGTCAATCGGCGCCCGCGCGCCACACTCGCGCCAGCGTCGCCAGCTTGCCGCGCCAGGTCTGCCGCTGGTCGGACAGCGCGTCGATGAAGTCCGACAGACGCTGCGACTTGATCAGGGTGTAGAAGGTCAGCCAGGTGAAGAAGCCGGCGACGAGGATGAACATGCCCAGCTTGCGCCACCACGGCGCGTCGGCCTCGGCCAGCAGATTCATGCCCAGGAAGCCCGTGGTCACCGAGCCGATCAGGCCGAACAGCGTGACCACGGTGAGCCGCATCACGGTGTTGGCCTGCCGGCGCAGGCTGTCGGTCTCCAGGTAGGCGTTCATGTCGGCGATGCGGTCGCGCACCTCCTGGTAGAGCGCGTCGGTGTCCAGATGCCGCACGCACAGGGCCGAGAGGGCACGCACCTGCGCCTGCTCGGAAATCTGGTGGAACCAATAGCGGTGCGTGAAGCGCAGGAAGCGCTCGAAGGCGGCGCGGATCGAGCGCTTGAAGCGCTTGACGAGCCGCACGTCGCGGATGTCCAGCCGCTGCAGGGCCTCGACGAGCTGGGCCGAGAACATCAGCAGCGCGGCCTTCTGGAAGTGCGCGATCAGGAACAGCAGGAAGTGCTGGTGCCGGAACTGCGCCAGCACGCCGCGCAGCGGGCAGCGGAAGAACTCGGCGCGCGCGTCGCCCACCACCACCAGCGCGTGGCCGCTGCACAGGTAGCGCGTGTAGGGCGCGGCGCCGCCGGGGGACCAGAAGCGGTCGTAGCAGCAGCGCTGCTCGAAGTCGTCCAGGTGCTGCTCCGAAAAGGGCAGGTCGCCGTCGGCGCCGCCGGGGCCGGTGACCAGGCCCAGGCGAACGAACTCGGCGCGGGTGAGGCGCTGGGGCTCGTCCACAGCCAGGTAGGCCATCATGGGCATGCGGTAGTACTCGATCTGCCGGTAGCGGAGCGCGCCGACGGCACCGGAATGGTCGCTGACCAGCGGCCGCATGACGTAGTCCCAGTGGCTGGCCACGCGCGGCGCGCGGTGCTCGGACACGTGGGCGAGGAAGACCTCGCGCTCACGCGCGTCGGAGCTGGCCAGCACGGCGCCCTGCGCATCGAGCCATTCGACGCCGTGCATGCAGTGCAGCGCGGCGCCGTCGGGCTTCCAGCCGGCGGGGTAGGCGCGGCCGAAGCGGTAGAGCTGCTCGTGCGCCTGCGCCAGGCTCAGGTCGTCGGCGCCGACCTCGACGTTGAGGATCACCACGTCCACGTCGTAGAAGAAGTACAGGTCGATGTGCGCCACGTGCAGCGTCAGGGGCGCGTCGCCCGCCCGGGGCACCACGCGCAGCGCGGCGATGTCCTGGCGGCGGAACACGCGCATGGGCGAGTCGCCTCCGCGCTCGGCGCGGCCCTCGCCGCGAGAGCCGCCGCGGCCTTCGCCGTAGAGGAAGCGCTGCACGTAGGGCAGGAAGCTGACGAACTCGTTGTAGTGCCGCTCCTGGAAGCGCCCGCCGCCGCCGGCGTCGTATTCGTCCACCACCTCGCGCCAGGGCGAGGCCTCGCCCATGGCCTGCAGCAGCTGCCAGGCGGGCACCGTGTCGGGGCCCCGGTGATCGGGCCGCATCAGGCGCACGGGCCAGAGCAGCACCTGGCGCAGATGGCGGACGACGGGCGCGCCGGTACAGCCTGCCGGCCCAGGGGCGGATGCGGTGCGGGAATCTGTCATGGCCGGGCGCGGGAGTGGCGGTGGCCGCAGTGTAGGGGCGGCGCCCTGCGCGTGCCAGGGGTGGGGCGGGCATCCGCATCCAAGAACGTGTTCACGATCTCCTGAGCAGCGGGGCATGGCCGCCGCGGGCTCTCCCGCGGGTTCCGCGCGAAGGCGCGGCCCGAGGTAGCGCGCCGCGCGCCATTCGCACCTCGTCGCGGGGTTGGTTTTCTGGTGAATTCAGTGCGTCGCGCCGCGCCGGAACCGCCGCCCGAACCACTGCGCCACGTCGTCCACGTAGGTGAACACGGCCGGGATCACCAGCAGGCTGAGGAAGGTCGAGGTGATCAGCCCGCCGATCACCGCCACCGCCATCGGCGAGCGGAAGCTCGGGTCGGCCGCGCCCCAGCCGACGGCGATGGGCAGCATGCCGGCGCCCATGGCGAGCGTGGTCATGACGATGGGGCGGGCACGCTTGTGGCAGGCGTCCATCAGCGCGTCGAAGCGGCTCATGCCCGCGACGGCCGGCCGGCCGTCGCTGCCATCGTGCCCGCGCCGCGCCATGATGGCGTACTCCACCAGCAGGATGGAGTTCTTGGTCGCCACGCCCATCAGCATGATCAGCCCGATCAGCGAGGGCATGGAGAACGACTTGCCCGCCAGCAGCAGCGCCACGAAGGCCCCGCCCAGCGACAGCGGCAGCGCCGCCAGGATGGTGACCGGGTGCAGCACGTGGTGGAACAGCAGCACCAGCACCAGGTAGATGCACAGGATGCCGGTGAGCATCGCCAGGCCGAAGCCGACGAACAGCTCGCCCATCACCTCGGCGTCGCCGATCTCCACCACGCGCACGCCGGCCGGCAGGTTCTTCACCGCCGGCAGTTCCTTGGCCTTGGCGGCCACGTCGCCCAGCGCCTGGCCGGACAGCTCCACCTCCAGGTTGACGTTGCGCGCGCGGTCGTAGCGGTTGATGACGGCCGGGCCGCCGCTGTAGCTCAGCGTGGCGACCTGGCTGAGCGGCACCGGCCCGCGCGCGCCGGGCACGTGCAGGTGCGCCAGCACGTCCAGGTCCTTGCGCGCGTCGGTGGCGAGCTTGACGACGATGGGGATCTGCCGCTGCGCCAGGTTCAGCTTGGGCAGCTGGGCGTCGTAGTCGCCCACCGTCGCCACGCGCAGCGTCTCGGCGATGGCCTGCGAGGTCACGCCCAGGTCCGCCGCGCGGGCGAAGTCGGGCTGCACGGCGATCTCCGGCCGCACCAGGCTGGCGGTGCTGGTGATGCTGCCCAGGCCCGGCAGCGTGCGCAGGTCGGCCTCCACGCCGCGGGCGGCCAGCGACAGCGCGTTCGGGTCTTCGCCTTGCAGCACCAGGATGTACTTCTCGCCCGAGCCGCCCAGGCCGACCTTGCTGCGCACGCCCGGCAGGTCGGACAGCAGCTGGCGCAGGTCGGCCTCCACCACTTGCTTCTTCGGCCGCTCGGCGCGCGGGCTGAGCTGGATGGTGAGCGTGGCCTTGCGCACGTCGGGGTTGGAGGTGGCGAACGGGTCGCCCCCCGCCGAGCCGCCGCCCACGGTGGTGTACACGCTCTTGACGCAGGGGTTGCGCAGCAGGCGCGCGCGGGCCTGTTCGGCCGCCTGCAAGGTCTTGTCCAGCGTGGCGCCGGGCGGCAGCTCCAGGTAGACCTGGGTCTGCGAGTTGTCGTCCGGCGGGATGAAGCCGGTGGGCAGCAGCGGGATCAGCGCCACCGAGCCGATGAAGAACAGCAGCCCGCCGATCAATGTGACCAGCCGATGCCGCACGCACCACGCGGCCCAGCGGCCGTAGACGCGCAGCCAGCCGGGCTCATGGTGCGCCTTCGGATCAGGCTTGAGGATGTAGGCCGCCATCATGGGCGTGAGCAGGCGCGCCACCACCAGCGAGGCGAACACCGCCAGCGCCGCCGTCCAGCCGAACTGCTTGAAGAACTTGCCCACCACGCCCGTCATGAAGGCCGTGGGCAGGAACACCGCGATCAGCGTGAAGGTGGTGGCGATCACCGCCAGGCCGATCTCGTCGGCCGCCTCCATCGCCGCCTGGTAGGGCGGCTTGCCCATGCCCTGGTGGCGCACGATGTTCTCGACCTCGACGATGGCGTCGTCCACCAGGATGCCCACCACCAGCGACAGCGCCAGCAGCGACACCACGTTGATGGTGAAGCCGAACAAATACATGCCGATCAACGCCGGCAGGATCGACATCGGCAGCGCCACCGCCGCCACGAAGGTGGCGCGCCCGTTGCGCAGGAACAGCCACACCACCAGCACCGCCAGCAGCGCGCCTTCGGCCAGCATGTGCAGCGAGGCGTGGTATTCCTCCTCCACCGGCGTGACGAAGTCGAACGCCTCGGTGAAGCGCAGGTCGGGGTGCGCGGCCGCCAGCTCCGCCAGCGCCCGGCGCACGCCGGCGCCCACCTCGACCTCGCTGGCGCCGCGGCTGCGCGCCACCTCGAAGCCGACCACCGGCTTGCCGTCCAGCAGCGCGGCGGTGCGCGGCTCGGCCACGGTGTCGCTCACGGTGGCGACCTGGTCCAGCCGCAGGCTGCGGCCGTCCGGCAGGGCGATGGGCAGGGCGCGCAGCTGGCCGGCGCTCTGCACCGTGGCGAGCGTGCGCACCGGCTGCTCGCCCTGGCCCAGATCGACACGGCCGCCGGCGCTTTCCATCTGTACCTGGCGCAGCTGGCGCGACACCTCGGCCGCCGCCAGGCCCAGGCCTTGCAGCCGTCCCGGCTCCAGCGCCACCTGCACCTGCCGGTCGGCGCCGCCCACGCGCGTGACCGCGCCCACGCCGGGGATGGCGAGCAGGCGCTTGGCGACGTCGTTGTCCACGAACCAGGAGAGGTCGGCCGCAGTCATCGACGAACCTGCGCCCTCGCGGGCTGCGGTGCTGGCGCCTTCGGGCGGCCGGGCGGCGCCGCGTCCGGACGCCACCGCGAACGCCAGCATCGGCGACGACGCCAGGTCGAGCTTGGCGACGATGGGCTCGTGCAGGTCGGTCGGCAAATCGCTGCGCACGCGCGAGACGGCCGAGCGCACGTCGTCCACCGCCTCCTGCAAGTCCTTCTCCAGCCGGAACTCCACCATGATGCTGACGGCGCCGTCCACCACCGTGGTGCTGATGTGCTTGACGCCCTGCACCGTCGCCAGGCTGTTCTCGATCTTGCGCGCGACGTCGTTCTCCAGCTGCCCCGGCGTGGCGCCCGGCAGCGAGGCGGCCACCGTGACCATCGGCATCTCGATGTCCGGGAAGTTCTGCACCTTCATCTGGTGGAACGCGAACAGGCCGCCCAGCGTGAGCAGCACGAACAGCATCAGCGCGGGCACCGGGTTGCGGATCGACCAGGCGGAGAAGTTCATGGCGATGCGTCGCTTACTACTTATTTGATAGCTGCCGGCGCTTGACTGGCGGGCGCTGGAGCCTGATTCGGCTCTGAATCCTGCACCACCCGCACATGGTCGCCGTCGTTCAGGAAGGCGGCGCCGCGCACCACCACGGTGGCGCCTTCGGGCAGCGCGTCCAGCAGCTCGATGCGGTCGCCCGCCAGCCGGCCGGTGCGCACGCGTTGCAGGCGCACCGCGTCGCCCGGCTGCATCAGCAGCACGTGGGCGAAGCCGTCGCGCATGACGATGGCCTCCTGCGGCACCGTGAGCGCGCGGCTCTCGCCCACGTCGATGCGGCCGCTGGCGAACATGCCGGCGCGCGCGAGCGAGCCGGCCGGCAGATCGACGTAGACGGTGGCGTAGCGCGTCTTCGGGTCCACCGTGGGGCCGAGCTGGCGCACCGTGCCCTGTACGCGCGGCACGGCATCCGGCGGGCCGGGCAGGGTCAGCTCGGCGGCCTGGCCGGGGCGGATGCGCGCCAGGTCCTCGGCCATCACGTCGGCGCGCCACTCCAGCCGGCCGCGCCGCACCAGGCGGAACAGCTCGGTGCCGTTGTCCGCCACCTGGCCGACGGTGGCGCTGCGCGCGGAGATCACGCCGGCGTCGGGCGCGCGCACCTCGGCGCGGTCCAGCCGCAGGCGCTGGGCGGCCACCACCGCGCGCGCCGCCTGCACGCGGGCGCGGGCGGTCTTCTCGGCGGTGCGGTACTGGGCGATCTGCTGCGCGCTCAAAGCGCCGCTGGACTCGACGGCGGCGGCGCGCGCGGCGTTGCCCGCGGCCTCGGCCAGCGCCGCCTCGGCCTCGGCCAGCGAGGCCTGCGCCTGCGCCTCGTCCTGGCGCACCGGCGCGGCGTCGAAGGTGGCCAGCACCTGGCCGGCGCGCACCACGTCGCCCACGTTCACCTTCACGTCGGCCACGCGCAGGCCCTGCACGTTGGCGCTGACGATCGCCTCCTGCCACGCCGCCACGTTGCCGTTGGCGGCCACCTGCTGCGCCAGCACGCGCGGCTCGGGCCGCGCCACCGTCACCGTGAGGGCGGCGCGCGGCGCGCTGGCGGCGGCCTGCGGGGCGCTGGCCTTGTCGGCGGCGGCAGGCTTGTCGCCGCCGCCGCAGGCGGTCAGCAGCGTGGCGGCCAGAGCGGGGATCAGGAGGGTGCGGAAATGCGTCATGTGCGGCATCCGTGTTCAGTGCGCCCAGCCACCACCGGCGGCGCGATAAAGCTGCACGCCGGCGGCGCGCGCGTCGTGCTCGGCTTGCAGCAGGCCGGTCTCGGCGGCCAGCAGGTTGCGGCGCGCCTCCTCCAGTTGCGGCAGGCTCGCCATGCCCTGGCGGTACATCGCCTCGGTGGCGGCGAACTGCCGGCGGTAGCCGGCGACGGCGGCGCGCGCGTCTGGCGTGCGTTCGCGGGCGGCGGCGCCCTGCACCAGCGCGGTCTCCACCTCCTGCACCGCCTGGCGCACCTTGGCCTGGTAGTTGGCCACCGCCTCGTCGTAGCGGCCGCGCGCGGCAGCCTGGCCGGCGGCGATGCGGCCGCCGTCGAACAGCGGCAGCGACAGTTGCAGCGGCCCGAACGACCAGATGCTGAAGTCCTGCGACACGCCGCCGGCGCGCAGCCGCAGCGCGCCGATGCTGCCGGCCAGGCTGAGCGCGGGCCAGCGCGCGACGTCGGCGGCGCCCACCTCGGCGCGCGCGGCCAGCACCTCGCGCTCGGCGGCCCACACGTCGGGGCGCTGGCGCAGGGTGTCGGCGGGCATCTCTACTATCGAAAAGAGAGCTGCTGGCGCTTGACTGGCGGGCGCTGGAGCCATTTTTTGCATCAAATCAGGTTCGGGCAGGCCGGTCAGCGCCACCAGCACCTTGCGCTGCGCGTCGCAGGCGGCGCGCTGCTGCGCCGTGCGGGCGCGCGCGTCGGCCGCGCTGGCGTCGGCCAGGGCCGCGGTGGCGGGCGCGGTGAAGCCGGCGCCCTGGCTGATGGCGGCCAGCCGCGCGGTCTCGGCGCGCGAGGCGGCGTCTTGCGTGGTGGTGTCCAGCAGGGCCTGGCACAGGCGCAGGCCGTAGTAGGTGTCGGCCACGTCGGCCGCCAGCGACACGCGCGCCAGCTGCGCCAGCGCCCGGGCGCCGTCGGTGCGCGCCTGGGCCGCTTCGACCAGCGCGCGCTGGCGGCCGAACAGGTCGATCTCCCAACTGGCCTGCGCGCCCGCTTGCAGCGTGGTGACCACCGGCAGATCGACCCCCGGCGCCGTGGTGCCCACGCTGCCGCCGTTGCCGCGCGAGGCGCTGGCGGCCACGCCGAGCTGCGGCAGCAGCCCCGCGCGCGCGCTCTGCGCCTGCGCGCGCGCCTGGGCCACGCGCGCCTCGGCGGCGGCCAGCGTGGGGCTGCCGGCCAGCGCGGCGTCGATCAGCGCCGACAGCGCCTCGTCGCCCGCCTCGCGCCACCAGCCGGCCAGCCGCGCCGGGTCGCCGCCGTGCGGCAGCGGGGCTTGCCAAACGGCGGGCCAGGTGGCTTCGAGCGCGGGCGGTTCCGGGCGCGGCGCGGCGCAGCCGGCGAGCAGGCCGGCCAGGGCCAGCGCGGCGGCTTGCGCGTGTCGTCGGATGCGAGGGCGGTGAAGGGCGATCCACATGGCGGTATGAAACGAAGCCGGCCATTGTGCCGTCAGCCCGCGCCATTTCTGTGTCCTTCCGCTGCGTGGGGGTTCACCAGCGGTTGAGCGGAATGGCGGCAGAGCGGTGCTGGCTGGAATGAAAGCGATGGCGCGATGCTCGCGGCACCGCGCTCGGCGCGCCAGCGGCTTGCGACGAAACGCGGTGTGGCGGGCGCGAAATGCACCGGCGGCGGGACGGATGGCCGTCCGGTACCGACATTTCCCTTTGAATGTGTATTGTGATTTGCGCTACGCCGCTACAATAGACCGTTCATCAAACCCCGTGAGGCCCGCCATGACCCTCGCCGCCCGCAAGGAACACCCGTTGTCGCTCCGGCTCGCCGAAGCCGACATTGCCGTGATCGACCGCGCCGCAGCGCTGCGCGGGCGCTCGCGCACCGAGTTCATGCGCGACGCGGCGGTGCGCGCCGCCGAAGAGGTGGTGCTGGACACGCTGCCGATCCGCATGAGCCCCGAGGGGTTCGACGCCTTCCTGGCCGCCCTGTCGGCGCCTGGCGCGGCCGTGCCCGAGATGGTGGAAGCGCTGCGGCGCCCGGCGCCCTGGGAACGCACGCTGGAATGATCGAGGGGCCGGAGCCGCTTGCCGAGCGGCACGACGTTTCGGCCTTCTCCTGCGGCCATGCGGCGCTGGATCGCTGGTTGCAGACGCGCGCGCTGTCCAACCAGCAGAAGGGGTTCACGGCGGTCGTCGTGGTGCACGTGGGCGGGCGCGTGGTCGGGTTCTATGGCCTCTCGCCCACGGCGGTGCTGCCGGCACAGTTGCCGCGCGCGATCCGTACCGGCCAGCCGCCCGACCCGGTGCCCTGCCTGCTGCTGGGGCAGCTGGCGACGGACACGGCCTGGGCCGGCCGAGGCGTCGGCACGGGGCTGGTCAAGCACGCCTTGCAGCGCAGCGTGGCCGCGGCCCGCCTGATCGGCGGGCGCGCACTGGTGGTGCATGCGGTGGACGCGGACGCGGCGGCGTTCTGGGTGCGCCGCGGCTTCGTGGCCTCGCGCGACGATCCGCTGCTGCTGTTCCGGTCGATGACGGACATCGCCGCGTCGCTGGCGGCTGCCGGCGCTCTGCCGGATCATTGAGGAAAACTCCGAAAAAGATAGCTGCCCGCGCTTGCCTGGCAAGCGCTGGAGCCTGATCAGGCTTTCATGTCGCCGAACACCGCCTGCCACAGCACCATGATCGCATCGCGCTCAGCCGCCACGCCTTCGGGCGGCACCTGGGTGGGCTGCTCGTCAAGCCGCGCCATGTGCTGGCGGCGGCGCAGGCTGCGGTAGGCGTCGCCGGCGTGCTGGCCGACGCCGGGCGGCAGCAGGCCGGCATCTTCGGCGCGGCGCAGCAGGGCGATGTTGCCCAGGTTGGGCTCCAGCCCGGGGTGGGCGCCGCTGTCCGCCAGCACCAGGAACTGGGTGACGAACTCGGCGTCGACCATGCCGCCGGGGCTGTGCTTGACGTCGAACAGGCCAGGCGGCACCGGGTGGGCGGCGCGCATGCGCTCGCGCATGGCGATGATCTCGGCCTTGAGCGCGGCGCGGTCGCGCGGCGCGGTGACGACGGCGTGGCGCACGGCGTCGAAGCGGGCCTCCAGGGCGCCGGCCTCACCCAGCACGGGCGGGATCATCCGGGCGCGCGTCATCGCCTGGTGCTCCCAAGTCCATGCCGTGTTGCTGCCACGGTTCTCCTGGTAGTCGGCGTAGGCGTCGATGCTGGTCACCAGCAGGCCGGAGTTGCCGTTGGGGCGCAGCGCGGTGTCGATCTCGAACAGGTCGCCCTCGCCGGTCTTGACGGTGAGCCAGTTGATCAGCTTGCGCACCAGCGCGCCGTAGATCTCGGGGGCGCGCTCGTCGTCGTCGTCGAACACGAAGACGATGTCGAGGTCGCTGCCGTAGCCCAGCTCCTTGCCGCCCAGCTTGCCGTAGGCGATGACGCCGAAGCGCGGCTCGCCGCGGTGCTTCTGCCGCAGGCGCGGCCAGCACCAGCGCGTGGTGACGCGCAGGATGGCGTCGGCCAGCGCCGACAGGTCGTCCGCCACCTGCTCCACCGTGAGGCGGCCGGTGACGTCGCGCACCAGGGTGCGGAACACCTCGGCGTGGTGGGCGCGGCGCAGCAGGTTGAGCAGGTTCTCCTCGTCGTCCTCGCGGGTGCGGCGCAGGGCGGCGTGGCGCTCTTCCAGCTCGCGCTCGAAGGTGGCGGCGTCGAAGCGCTCGGCCAGCACGCCGGCGTTGGCCAACTCGTCGATCACGCCGGGGTGCTGCAACAGGTAGCGCGCCGGCCAGCGCGCCGTGCCCAGCACCGTGAGCAGGCGCTCATGCACGGAGGGGCGCTCCAGCAGCAGGGCGACGTAGCTCTCGCGCCGCAGCAGCGGCTCGACCCAGTCGACGAAGCGCAGCACCGCGTCCTCGCCGACGCGGCCCTCCCGCAGCCACTGGGCGGTGCGCTGCAGCAGGCGCAGCAGGCGGCCGCGCGCCTCGTCGCGCAGCGCCTGCACGCGCGGGTGCTGGCGCCACTCTTCCACGCGCTCGCGCACCGGCGGAGGCAGCAGGGCCAGCACGGCCTCGATCTCGGGCGGCGCGGCGCGCGCGGCGGCGCCCTGGCCCTTCTTGCCGCAGCCCTTGCAGGGCGCGTCGCCTCCGAGCAGGCGGTCGAACTCCTGCGCCACGAACTCGCGGTGCGCGCCGAGGTCGGCGAGAAAGGGGCAGGCGCTGTCGTAGCCCAGGGTGCGGGCGATCCAGTCGAGATCCTCGTCCTGCGTCGGCAGGATGTGGGTCTGCTGGTCGTCCAGGTACTGGATGCGGTGCTCGACGCGGCGCAAAAAGACGTAGGCGCGCGCCAGCGCGTCGGCCGTCTCCCGCGGCATCAGGCCGGCGCGCGCCACGCGCTGCAAGGCCTCCAGCGTGGGGCGGGTGCGCAGCTCGGGGAACTGGCCGCCGCGCACCACTTGCAGCAGCTGCACGGTGAACTCGATCTCGCGGATGCCGCCGCGCGACAGTTTCACGTCATTCGCGCGCTCGGGCCGGCCGGCCGAGCGCTTGCTGGCGTGGTCGCGGATCTGGTGGTGCAGCGTGCGCAGCGCCTCGAACACGTTGTAGTCGAGGTAGCGGCGGAACACGAAGGGCAGCACCACGCCGCGCAGCGCCTGCGCCGAGCCGCCTTTGATGGCGGCGCGCGGGGCGACGGCGCGGCTCTTCATCCAGGCGAAGCGCTCCCATTCGCGGCCCTGCACCTGCATGTATTCCTCCAGCGCGTCGAGCGAGCACACCGTGGGGCCGGAGTTGCCGTTGGGCCGCAGCGCCAGATCGACGCGGAACACGAAGCCGTGCTCCGTCACGTCGCCCACCAGCGCCTGGATCAGCTTGACGGCGCGGGTGAAGTACTCCTGCGCCGAGACCTGGCCGCGCCCGTCGGCGCGGCCGGTGGTCTCGCCGTCCTCGTCGTGGATGTAGATCAGGTCGATGTCGCTGGACACGTTCAGCTCGCGCGCGCCCAGCTTGCCCATGCCGATCACCCACAGGTGCGCGCACGCGCCGGCCGCCGTCAGGGGCGGGCCGTGGCGCTCGTCGAGCTGGGCGAAGGCGTCCTCGCAGGCGGCGTCCAGCGCCAGCCCGGCCAGCTCGGTAACGGCGCGGGTGACCGCCTCCAGGGGCGCGGCCTGCTCGCAGTCGAGCACCACCAGGCGCTCCATCACCAGTTGGCGCAGGATGCGCAGGCGCGCGCCGAGGTCGTGGCCGCGCCCGGCCAGCGCCGCCAGACAGGCCGTCATGCTTTCGCGGTTGGGGGCGCCGGGCGGCAGCAGGGCCAGTTCGTCGGCATAGCGGCGCCGCAGCCGCTGCACCAGGCGCGAATGCGCGGCGCTGCCCGGTGCGCCGGCGAACGGCGCTGACAAACTCTCACTGTTGGTCAAAGAACCTTGCGCGTCGCCGCCGGTCATAATTTCTCTCGTTGCCTCCTGGCCGGACCCGCATTGCTGCCGGGGCGGCCTTTGCCCTCGTCGGAACGCCTTGGTCCAGTTCTCCATCCGCCTCGCCGCCAGCCTGATGAAGTGGGCCGTGCGCGCCGTGGCGACCTTGTTCGTGCTGCTGGCGCTGGCCTGGGCCACGCTGCATTGGGTCATTGTGCCGCGAATCGACGAATGGCGTCCGCGACTGGAACAGCTGGCGTCCGAGGCCCTTGCGGCGCCGGTCAGCATCGGCGCCATCCGGGCCGAATCCAACGCGCTGGTGCCCGCCGTGGCGCTGCTCGACGTGCAGGTGCGCGACCCCAGCGGCCGCCCCGGCCTGCGCGTGCCGCGCGTGCTGGCGGCGTTCTCGGTGCTGTCGCTGGCGCAGGGCGAGCTGGAGCAGTTGGTCATCGACCAGCCCGAGCTGGAGGTGCGCCGCACCGCGCAGGGCCGGCTGCTGGTGGCGGGCATCGACCTGTCGGGCGACGCGGCGGGCGACACCGGGGCCGCCGACTGGTTTTTCTCGCAGCCCGAGTTCGTGGTGCGCGGCGGCCGCGTCAGCTGGATCGACGAGCAGCGCGCCGCGCCGCCGGTGGGCCTGCACGACGTGCAGCTGGTGCTGCGCAACGGCCGCTGGCGCCACCAGATGCGCCTGGACGCCACGCCCGAGGACGGCTGGGGCGAGCGCTTCACGCTGATCGGCCGGTTCCGCCAGCCGGTGCTGTCGCTGCACGCCGGCCAGTGGCGCGACTGGGACGGCCAGCTCTACGCCAGCCTGCCGCACGTGGACGTGTCGCTGCTGCGCCAGTACGCCGACCTGAAGGCCGAATGGGGCGTGGACCTGCGCGAGGGCCGGGGCGCGCTGCGCGCCTGGGCGGACGTGCGCCGGGGCGCGCTGGCGGGCGTCACCAGCGACCTGGCGCTGGGCGCGGTGTCGGTGCGCTTCGGTCCCGAGCTGGAGCCGCTGGCCTTCGGCAGCGTCAGCGGGCGCCTGGGCTGGCGCCACCAGGCGGGCGCGGTGGACTTCGACACGCAGGGCCTGCGCTTCGTCGATGCCGACGGCGTGGCCTGGCCGGGCGGCAACTTCGCCCTGCACTACCGCGACGGCCAGGGCGGCCAGTCTGCCGGCGGCGAGCTGCGCGGCGACACGCTGGACCTGGCCGCGCTGGCCAAGATCGCCAGCCGCCTGCCGCTGCCGCCCGCCGTGCACGCACGGCTGGCGGCGCACCCGGTGCAGGGCCGGGTGGACAACATCCTCGCGCGCTGGGACGGCCCGCTCGATGCGCCGCGCGACTGGCGCCTGCAAACGCGTCTGAGCGCGCTGTCGGTCGGCGCCCGCCCGGCGCCGCCGCGCGCCGACGGCACGCCGGTGGAGGGCGTGCCCGGCATCGAGGGCGCGTCGCTGGATCTGGAGGCCAGCGGCGCCGGCGGCAAGGCCACGCTGGGCATCCGCGACGGCGCGCTGGTGTTCCCCGGCGTGTTCGAGGAGCCGCGCATTCCGCTGGCCGAGCTGGCGGTGCAGGCGAAGTGGCGCGTGCAGGGCGAGCGCATCGAGGTGGATGTCGATGAGCTGAAGCTGCGCAACGCCGACGCCACCGCCAGCTTCAAGGCGCGCTGGCACACGGCGGCCGGCGAGCGGCGCTTTCCCGGCGTGCTGGACCTGGAGGGCGCCTTCAGCCGCGCCGACGGCGCGCGCGTGCACCGCTACCTGCCGCTGGGCATCCCGGCCCCGGCGCGGCACTACGTGCGCGACGCCATCCAGAAGGGCGAGGCGCGCGACTTCGCCGTCAAGGTCAAGGGCAACCTGCTCGACGTGCCGTTCGACAAGAACCCCGCCGCCGGCGAGTTCCGCTTCGCCGGCCAGGTGCAGGGCGTGACCATGGCCTACGTGCCGCGCGCCCTCCAGCCCGAGGAGCAGGCGCCCTGGCCGGCGCTGGAGGCGCTGGCGGGCGAGCTGATCTTCGAGCGCAACGGCATGCAGGTGCGCAACGCCAGCGCGCGCGTGCAGGGCCACCCGGGCTGGCGCTTCGCGCGCATCCAGGCCGGCATCGCCGACATGGGCCACGCCCGCGTGCTGGTCGAGGCCGACGGCCAGGGCGCGCTGGCGGCGGCGCTGGGCATCGTGCGGCAGTCGCCGGCGGCGCAGTACACGCAGCACGCGCTGGACGAGGCCAGCGCCAGCGGCGACGCGGCGCTGAAGCTCAGGCTCGACCTGCCGGTGGACCGCATCGAGAACGCCAGGGTGGAAGGCCGCGCCACCCTGCAGGGCAACGACCTGCGCATCACGCCCGCGTCGCCGCCGCTGGGGCGGGCGCAGGGCGTGATCGGTTTTTCCGAGACCGGCTTCACGTTGCAGGACGCGCGCGCGCACCTGCTGGGCGGCGAAGCGCGCATCAGCGGTGGCACCGTGGCGGGCGCGGCCGCCGGCGCGCCCTCGGTCGTGCTGCGGGCCAGCGGCACGGCCACGGCCGAGGGCCTGCGCGCCATGCACGACTGGGCGCCGCTGCCCGCCTTCGCCCGCCAGGCCAGCGGCAGCGCGGCCTACGAGGCCAGCGTGGGCTTTCGCGCCGGCGCGCCCGAGGTGGCGGTGACGAGCGACCTGCGCGGCCTGGCGTTCGATCTGCCCGCGCCGCTGGGCAAGAGCGCCGAGGCGGCGTGGCCGCTGCGCTTCCAGTCCGGCCCGCAGGCCGGCGAGGCCGGGCGCGAACGCCTGCGCCTGGCCGTGGCCGACCAGCTGGCGCTGGACTACGAGCTGGACACCGGCGTCCGCCCCGCCCGCGTGCTGCGCGGCGCCATCGGCATCGGGCCACAGGCCACGGCGGGCCTGGCGCTGCCGGCCGCGGGCGTGCTCGGCCGCCTGCGGCTGCCCGCGCTGGACGTCGATGCCTGGGACACCGCCGCCGAAAGCCTGCTGGGCGACGCAGCGTCCGCCGCACCAGGCACTGCGACCGGCCCGGCCGACCGCGCCTACCTGCCCAGCGCCTGGTCGGTGCGCGTGGGCGAGCTGCGCGTGGACGACCGCGTGCTGCACGAGTTGGCGAGCGAGGGCACGCGCGAGGGCGCCACCTGGCGCGCCGAGGTGCAGGCGCGCGAGCTGGCCGGCCGCGTCGACTACAGCGAGGGCGCCAACGGCCGCGCCGGCAAGGTGCACGCCCGGCTGGCGCGCCTGTCGATCCCCGCCAGCGCGGCCGGCGAGCAGCCCGCCCTGCTGACCGACCCGCCGGCCCACATCCCGGCGCTCGACATCGTGGTGGACGAGTTCGAGCTGCGCGGCAAGAAGCTCGGCCGGCTGGAGCTGGAGGCCGTCAACCGCGACGCCGCGCCCGCGCGCCAGGGTGCCGCCGGCGGCGTGCAGGAATGGCAGCTCTCGCGCCTGCTGCTGCGCACGCCCGAGGCCAGCTTCACCGCCAGCGGGCTGTGGGCGGGGCCTGCGCGCGGGCCGGCCCCGCCCGCCGACCCGCGCGCGCCCCGGCCGCCGGGCGAGGCGCGCCGCACGCAGCTCGACTTCAAGCTCGACATCCAGGACGGCGGCGCGCTGCTCGCGCGGCTGGACATGCCCGGCATGCTGGCACGCGGCAAGGGGCAGCTCGAAGGCAGCATCGGCTGGGCCGGCGCGCCCTTCTCGCCGCACTACGCCAGCATGCATGGCCAGCTGCACCTGGACATGGGCGCCGGCCAGTTCCTCAAGGCCGACCCCGGCATCGCCAAGCTGCTGGGCGTGCTCAGCCTGCAAGCCCTGCCCCGGCGGCTGACGCTGGACTTCCGCGACGTGTTCTCCACCGGCTTCGCGTTCGACTTCGTGCGCGGCGACGTCGCCGTGCAGGGCGGCGTGGCCAGCACCAACAACCTGCAGATGAAGGGCGTCAACGCCGCCGTGCTGATGGAGGGCAGCGCCGATATCGACAGGGAGACGCAGGACCTGCGCGTGCTGGTGGTGCCCGAGATCGACGCCGGCACCGCCGCGCTGGCGGCCGCCGTCATCAACCCGGCCATCGGCATCGGCGCCTTCGTCGCGCAGCTGGTGCTCAAGCGGCCGCTCATCAAAGCCGCCACGCGCGAATTCCACGTCGGCGGCAGCTGGGCCGACCCGCAGGTCACGCCCGTCAACCCGCGCGCGCAGGCCCCCAAGGACACCGAGGAGGAACGTTCATGAAAGTCGCCGCCATCCAGATGGTCTCGGGCACGCAGGTCGAGCCCAACCTGCGCGCCGCCCACGCCCTGCTGGCCGAGGCCGCCGCCGCCGGCGCCGAGCTGGCCCTGCTGCCCGAATACTTCTGCGTCATGGGCCGGCGCGACACCGACAAGCTGGCGCTGCAGGAGCCGCTGGGCCACGGCCCCATCCAGGGCTGGCTGGCCGCCACCGCGCGCGAACTGGGCCTGTGGATCGTCGGCGGCACGCTGCCGCTGGCCTGCGAGCCGCGCGATGCCGGGCATGTGCGCAACGCTTCTCTAGCGTTCAATCCGCAGGGCGAGCGCGTGGCCTGCTACGACAAGATCCACCTGTTCCGCTTCCACGACGGCAGCCGCCTGTACGACGAGGCCGCCGTGCTGCTGCGCGGCACCCGGCCGACGCTGTTCGACCTGCCCTCGCGCGACGGCCACCGCTGGCGGGTGGGCATGAGCGTGTGCTACGACCTGCGCTTCCCCGAGCTGTACCGCGCCTACGCCGCCGAGGGCGCCGACCTGCTGCTGGTGCCCAGCGCCTTCACCCACGTCACCGGCCAGGCGCACTGGGAGGTGCTGCTGCGCGCCCGCGCCATCGAGAACCTGGCCGGCGTGGTGGCCGCCGCGCAGGGCGGCACGCACGAGAACGGCCGCCGCACCTGGGGCCAGTCGATGGCGGTCGACCCCTGGGGCCAGGTGCTGGCCCTGCAGGCCGAAGGCGCCGGCGTGGTGCTGGCCGAGCTGGACCCGGCGGCGCTGGCGGCGCGGCGGCAGCAGTTGCCGGCGCTGTCGCACCGGGTGCTCTGACTACGTTTTTGATAGCTGCCTGCGCTTTCTGCATGAGCGCTGGCGGCATTTTTCATCATCAACAAAGTCCACTCAAGCCGCTGCGTAATGGCGTCCGGGTTCTGGCGGCAGTCCAGCACCGCGACGACCATGGCAACGCCGCCTTCCAGGCCGTGGTGAACGGCGAAGGGCATCGCCGCTTGGCCAGCGTGCGGTGCGGGCGCCCATCGGGCCTGGGGTGAACGCCCGCGCACAGGGCGAGCGTGTCGATGGCCCCAAACAGGCTGTCGAGAAGCCACCCCCGATGCCCGCCTGCCGCCGCCCGTGGAACACGTAGCCTTCCAGCAGATCATGGCGGCGCCGGCGTTTCAGGCATGGTGTCGGCACGTGGCGGCACGTGGCGGCGGCAGGGCCAGCGCCTCTAGATTTGCCGCCGCATCCCGAACGAGACACAAGGGCGCGAAGATGCCGCGCGCGCCGGCAAGGATCGGGGCCGCGTAAGCTATTGTTTTGAGAGCCTCCAGCGCTCATCCGGCAAGCGCCGGCACCGAAATTGCGTAACATCTCCCCGCATTCCCGCCCATCCTCCAGGAGCCCACCACGATGCCGCGCCCCACCGCCCTCGCCCTGCTGGCGTTCTCTGCCGCCGCCCTGCTGGCCGCGCCCCAGGCCGGCGCCCAGGCCGCCTACCCGAGCAAGCCCATCACCCTCATCGTCGGCTACCCGCCCGGCGGCAGCACCGACCTGACCGGCCGCACGCTGGGCGAGGCCCTCTCCAGGCAGCTCGGCGTGCCGGTGGTGATCGACAACGTGGGCGGCGCCGGCGGCGCCATCGGCGCGCAGAAGGCCGTCAACGCCGCACCGGACGGCTACACGCTGTTCGTCGGCGCCAACAACGAGGTCGCCATCGCCCGGCTGATCAACAAGTCCGTGAAGTACAACCTGCAGGACTTCACCCCCATCGGCCTGGTCGCCACGCAGCCCATGGTGCTGGTGGCCTCCACCTCCTCGGGCGTGAAGAACATCGACCAGTTCATCGCCAAGGTCAAGGCCGCGCCTGGCAAATACAGCTACGGCAGCTCCGGCGTCGGCACCGCGCTGCACCTGTCCGGCGAGACGATCAAGGAGCGCGCCGGCCTGTTCATGACCCACATCCCCTACCGCGGCGTGGCGCCGCTGACCACCGACCTGATCGGCGGCAACCTGGACTACGGCGTGTTCGTGCTCTCCAGCGGCCTGCCGCACATCAGGGCCGGCAAGGTGGTGGCCCTGGGCACCACCGAGGCCAGGCGCTCGCCGATCACGCCCGACATTCCCGCGCTGGCCGAGGACCCGAGGCTCAAGGGCATGGACATCGGCAGCTGGTTCGCGCTGCTCGGCCCGGCCAAGCTGCCCGAGCCCGTCGTCGCCCGGCTCAAGACGGCGCTGGGCGAGGCGCTGAAGTCGCCCGAGTTCCGCAAGAAGATGGAAGAGTCCGGCTCCGTCGTGGCGCCCGCCAGCGGCGGCGTGGACCTGGGCAAGTTCATGCAGGCGGAAGCCGCCAAGTACCAGAAGATCGTGCAGTTCGCGAAGATCGAGCAATGAGCACGCCCGCCCCGCTGGAATTCGAGCTGCCCCGGCCCGACATCGCCGCCTGGCGCGCCGGCAACACCGGCGTCGAGGGCGTGTGGCGCTTCGACACCGGCCGGCCCGGCCGCGAGGTGCTGATCAGCGCACTGATCCACGGCAACGAGCTGTGCGGCGCCTGGGCCCTGAAAGGCCTGCTCGAAGCCGGCCTGCGCCCCGCGCGCGGCGCGCTGACGCTGATGTTCTGCAACCTCGCCGCCTTCGACCGCTTCACCCCCGCCCGCCACGACGCCGCCCGCTTCGTCGAAGAGGACATGAACCGCCAGTGGAGCGACGAGCGCCTGAACAACCCCACCACCCTGGAGCGCCGCCGCGCCGCCGCGCTGCGCCCCTTCGCCCTGCGCGCCGACTGGCTGCTGGACCTGCACTCCATGCACGAGCCCTGCACCCCGCTGCTGCTGACCGGCGTGCAGCCGCGCAACCTGCAACTGGCGCGCGCGCTGCGCACGCCCGAGCACGTCGTCGTCGACGCCGGCCACAAGGACGGCGTGCGCATGCGCGACTTCGGCCGCTTCGGCCTGCCCGACGAAGCGGCGGGCGACACGCGCTCGCTGCTGCTGGAATGCGGCTTCCACGGCGACCCGGCCAGCCGCGCCGTGGCGCAGGACATGTGCCTGCGCTTCCTGGAGCAGGCCGGCGCGCTCGACGCCGGCGCGCTCGACGCCGCCCTGCCTGGCTGGCGCCTGCCCGACGCGCCGTGCCAGTGGGCACTGGCCGTCGAAGGCGCGGCGGTGGCGCGCAGCGAGCGCTTCGCCTTCACCGGGCCCTTCACCGGGCTGGAGATGTTCCCCCAGGCCGGCACCGTCATCGGCCACCACGACGGCCCCGGCCAGGGCGAGGCGGTGACCACGCCCTACGACGACTGCGTGCTGGTCATGCCCTCGGTGCGGCAGGCGCGCAAGGGCGTCACCGTGGTGCGCTTCGCGCGGCGCAGCGCACTGTAGGGCACCACACGGGACTACAAGCCTTTTTGGCCTCCAGCGCCCGCCAGGAAAGCGCTGGCAGCTATCAATAGAGAAGCGTCGCCGCATATCCTTGCCCGCATTCCTTGCCGCCGCCGTCGTGCTGGCAGCCAGCGCATGGCTTGCATAGTGGCGCGCACCGGTCGATCGCTGCCGATGGCCGCAGGTGTCGGCTTGACTGACCTGTCCATCGACCACGCGATTGCCAAGCGTGGAGCACGGCTCACCAGGCCGACACTCGCAACGACCGTGATCTGCCGACAGCGGCCACTGGGCCGGCCGATGGCGCCGCCATCGTCGCCCGCCACGTGATACACCTCGAGCCTATCCCGGGGCTGTTATCAACCCGCGCGGATATCTCCCGACGAAACGTGTTCAAACAAGGCATGAAAGGACATCGCCATGCGTGATCTCGGCATCAACAGCGGCAGCATCGACTACGAAGTGGCCCTGGAAATCTTGGGCCAGAGCCTCCAGCCCTTCATCATGACGATCCAGCGCGAGCGGGAGAAGCCGCACCCCTCCAAAGCGCTGATTGCATACTGCAAGGCTCGGATGGCCGCCATTGGCGACCTACAGGAAGATCTCCGCGTCAATGACCGGGAGACCATCGAACGCATCCTGAACCCCCAGGACGACGTATTCGGGCCGCGCATCAGGAGGATGGCTGCGCCCGAAGATAGCCACGGTCAGCGCTTCTGACGCATAAGAGCTTGCTCAAGCAACTCACCAGGTTGCCAATCGACAAGATCTCGAAGGTGGGCGAGTGTGAACTTGTCCGGCAAGGGCCACCTCGAAGCATGCGAGCCGTCGTCCGCAATGAAACATGCCTCTTTCGAATCGCAGGCCTGGCTGGCGGCGGCTACCTTGTGCAAACCGCTTGGCTTCTGTGCCCGTGGCGTCGTCATGCGGTGAGCCCCAGGGTATCAACGCGGATCGCCTCGATGTCGAAGTCTTCAGCCGCCGCCATGCGCAGCAACCCGACCGGATTCTTGTCGGTCTGGGTAAGTCGACGGTACTCGGCAATCGGCTGAAGCGCGAGAGCGGGCTCACCGTACTCGGTGATGATGACCGTGCTGCTTTCGCGGGCCACCCGCTTCGCCGCGCTCACGTTGTCCAGGATCAGCGCCACCGGTCACCCCTTCTGTTGGCATTTCATTTGTTCGATTCTGCTGGATACCAACAAATCACGCGGATGCCAGCGCGCTGCCACGGACTTACACGGACAACAAAAAGCCCGCAATGCAGGGCTGCATGCGGGCTGGCGGAGGTTGGCGGACTTCTGCGAACGAATTCTTGGCGCGGCTGGCGGGGATCGAACCCACGACCCTCGGCTTCGGAGGCCGATACTCTATCCACTGAGCTACAGCCGCGCGGGATGAAGCCCGGCATTATCCCCGATCACACGGGCGGCAGGCCGATGCCGCGCAGGTAGGCGTCCACGGCCTCGGGCGCCTCGGCCTCCAGCGCGAAGCCGCGCTCCAGCAGCCAGTGGTTGATCAGGCCGAAAATCAGCGCGTCCAGCCCGCGCGCCAGCGTGGCGGCCGGTGCCGGCAGCGCCGCGCCGCGCTGGCGCGCGGCCTTGTCCAGCACCCGCTCGAACCGCAGCACCGAGGCCTGGACGGCCTGCGCCCGCCGCGTGCGCAGCGCGCCCAGGTCGTCGACATGCTCCACCATCAGCATGGCGATCTCGACGACGCGGCGCGTCTGCCCGTCGTGGACGATGCGGCCGATGGCCGCCCGCAGATGCGCGCGCAACTGCGCCACGGGGTCGCCGTCGGCCTCCACCGCCTTGGCGATCTCGGCCTCCAGCGGCAGCGTGACGCGCTCCATCATGGCGCTGAACAGGTCGGCCTTGTCCTTGAAGTGCCAGTAGATCGCCCCGCGCGTGACGCCGGCCGCCTGCGCGATCTCGGCCAGCGAGGTGCGCGCCACCCCGCGCTGCAGGAACACGCGCTCGGCCGCGTCGAGCACGGCGGCGCGGGTGGCTTGGGCGTCTTCCTTGGTGCGGCGCGCCATGGCGTATGAAACCGGGGAATGAATGGCCATTGAAAGGAAAGACCGGATTCTATTGCATACATTCATGTATGTATATAAAATGCGCCGCTTGCCCTGCTGGAAATGGCGGTTTGCCGTCTAATGGGTGCCTGCCGGACGCGGCCTCGCCGGGAGAGCGGGAGGCTCTTGCGCCGCCGACACGCCCCGCCCGCAGGCTTTGGCCTTGCTCCGTTTCACGCCCGGGAATTCTTGCTTTCCGCGGCGCCTGCAATCGTTCTGGAACCACACCATGCCCGTTTTCACCGACCTCCGTTCCGTGTCGCCCGCCCGCCGCGCGCGCGCGGTTGCCGCCAGCGTGCTGGCCGCCGCCGCGCTGTCGGCCTGCGGCGACAAGAAGGCCGATGCCGGGGCCGGCGCGGGCGCCCCGCCGCCGCCCGAGGTGGCGGTGGTCACCGTGCAGCCGGGCGTGGTGCCGCTGACGACGGAACTGCCCGGCCGGCTGGAAGCCTCGCGCGTGGCCCAGGTGCGCGCGCGCGCCACCGGCATCCTGACCAAGCGCGTGTTCAGCGAGGGCAGCGACGTGCGCGCCGGCCAGGCGCTCTACCAGATCGACGCGGCGCCCTACCAGGCCGCCGAGCAGAGCGCGCGGGCGCAACTGGCGCAGGCGCAGGCCACGCTGGCCAACGCCAGCGGCGTGGCGGCGCGCTACAAGCCGCTGGTGGCGGCCAACGCCGTCAGCCAGCAGGAGTACGACGCCGCCGTGGCCGCCGAGAAAGCGGCGCAGGCGCAGGTGGCGGCGGCGCAGGCCGCCGTGCGCACGGCCGGCATCAGCCTGGGCTATGCCACGGTGACGGCGCCGATCTCGGGCCGCATCGGCCGCTCGCTGGTGACCGAGGGCGCGCTGGTCAGCGCCACCGAGGGCACGCAGCTGGCGACCATCCAGCAGATCGACCCGCTGTACATCAACATCACGCAGTCGGCCGCCGAGGTGCTGCGGCTGCGCCAGGCGCTGCAGGCGGGCCAGTTGGCGCGCGCCGGCACCGATGCCGCCAAGGTGCAGGTGCTGATGGAGAACGGCCAGCCGCACACGCAGGCCGCCAAGCTGCTGTTCACCGACCTCAGCGTGGACCCGGCCACCGGCGAGGTGAGCCTGCGCGCCGAGCTGCCCAACCCCGGCGGCGCGCTGCTGCCGGGCATGTTCGTGCAGGTGCGCGTGGAGCAGGCGCAGGTGCAAGGCGCCATCCTGCTGCCGCAGCAGGCGGTGACGCGCGGCAGCCACGGCGACTCGGTGATGGTGGTGGCGGCCGACGGCGCGGTGGCGCCGCGCCAGGTCAAGGTCGAAGGCACGCAGGGGCAGAGCTGGATCGTCACCGGCGGCCTGAAGCCCGGCGAGCAGGTGATGGTGGAAGGCGCCATGAAGCTGATGCTGGGCGCCAAGGTGGTCAAGCCCGTGCCCTGGCAGCCAAAACAGGCTCCAGCGCAGGCGGGACAAGCGCCGTCAGCTCCTGAATCAGGAGCATCCGTCACGCCCGCCGCCGCACCCGCCAGCGCGGCGTCGAACTGAGGGGACGGCCCGGCATGGCACGCTTCTTCATCGACCGGCCCATCTTCGCGTGGGTCATCGCGCTGTTCCTGATGGTGATCGGGGTGACCTCGATCACCCAGCTGCCCATCGCCCAGTACCCGTCGGTGGCGCCGCCGACCATCGTGCTGAACGTGGCCTACCCCGGCGCCTCGGCGCAGGCGCTGGAGGAATCGGTGCTGTCGGTCATCGAGCGCGAGATGAACGGCTCGCCCGGCATGGCCTACATGGAGTCGGTGGCGCAGGCCAACGGCACCGGCAGCATCACCATCAGCTTCGAGCCCGGCACCGATTCCGACCTGGCCCAGGTGGACGTGCAGAACCGCCTCTCGCGCGCCTCGCCGCGCCTGCCCGCCGTGGTCAACCAGCAGGGCGTGCGGGTGGACAAGTCGCGCTCGAACTTCCTGATGTTCGTGATGATGTCCTCGTCCAACCCCGACGTGGACGTCAACGCCGTCTCCGACTACGCCGCGCGCAACGTGCAGCCCGAGCTGCAACGCCTGCCCGGCATCGGGCAGGTGCAGCTGTTCGGCGCCGAGCGCGCCATGCGCATCTGGGTGGACCCGGCCAGGCTGCAAAGCTACAAGCTCGCGCCGGCGGACGTGAACAGCGCCATCGCGGCGCAGAACGCCCAGGTGTCGGCCGGCTCGATCGGCGACCTGCCGCTGGCCGCCGGCCAGACCATGACGGCCACCGTGGTGGTGCCGGGCCAGCTCGGCACGCCCGAGCAGTTCGGCGACATCGTGCTGCGCGCCAACACCGACGGCAGCGCCGTGCGCCTGAAGGACGTGGCGCGCATCGAGCTGGGCGCGCAGACCTACGCCACCTCGGCGCGCCTGAACGGCCAGCCCGCCGCCGGCATGGGCATCCAGCTCTCCTCCACCGGCAACGCGCTGGCGGCGGCCAAGGCGGTGCGCGCGCGCATGACCGAGCTGCAGGCCTACTTCCCATCCGGCGTGAGCTGGACGGTGCCCTACGACGCCTCGGCCTTCGTGAAGATCTCCATCCAGAAGGTGGTGGAGACGCTGCTGGAGGCGGTGGCGCTGGTGTTCCTGGTGATGTTCCTGTTCCTGCAGAACTGGCGCTACACGGTGATCCCGACCATCGTGGTGCCGGTGGCGCTGCTGGGCACCTTCGGCGCGCTGCTGGCGTTCGGCATGTCGATCAACGTGCTGACGATGTTCGGCATGGTGCTGGTGATCGGCATCGTGGTGGACGACGCCATCGTGGTGGTGGAGAACGTCGAGCGCATCATGAGCGAGGAGGGCCTGCCGCCGCTGCAGGCCACGCGCAAGGCCATGAGCCAGATCTCCGGCGCCATCGTCGGCGTGACGGTGGTGCTGATCGCGGTGTTCGTGCCGCTGGCCTTCTTCGCCGGCTCGGTGGGCAACATCTACCGCCAGTTCTCGGCGGTGATGGTGGTGTCGATCGCCTTCTCGGCCTTCATGGCGCTGTCGCTCACGCCGGCGCTGTGCGGCACGCTGCTGAAACCCGTGGAGGCCGGCCACCACCACGCCAAGGGCGGCTTCTTCGGCGGGTTCAACCGCGGCTTCTCGCGCACGGCCAAGGGCTACGAGGGCTTCGTCGCCAGGCTGCTGCGGCGCGGCGGCCGGCTGATGCTGGTCTACCTGGTGCTGGCTGCCGTGGTGGGCTGGCTGTACCTGCGCCTGCCCACGGCCTTCCTGCCGCAGGAGGACCAGGGCAACCTGCTGGTCAACATCCAGCTGCCGCCGGGCGCCACCACCGAGCGCACGCAGGCCGTGGCCGAGCAGGTGGAGAACTACATGCTGAAGCAGCCCGAGGTGCAGAGCATGGTGGCGGTACTGGGCTTCTCGTTCTCCGGCCAGGGCCAGAACGCGGGCATCGGCTTCGTCACGCTCAAGCCCTGGGACGAGCGCGCGGGCGCCCGGCATTCGGCCGACGCCATCGCCGGCCGCGCCATGGGGGCGCTGTCGGCCATCAAGGACGCGTTCATCTTCCCGCTCAATCCGCCGGCCATTCCCGAGCTGGGCGTGAGCGCGGGCTTCAGCTTCCGCCTGCAGGACCGCGGCGGCAACGGGCACGAGGCGCTGGTCGCCGCGCGCAACCAGATGCTGGGCATGGCCGCGCAGAGCAAGCTGCTGGCCGGCGTGCGCCCCAACGGCCTGGAGGACGCGCCGCAGCTGCAGATCGACATCGACCGCGACAAGGCCGCCGCGCAGGGCGTGAGCTTCAGCGCCGTCAACAGCGTGCTGTCCACCTCGCTGGGCTCGTCGTACATCAACGACTTCCCCAACGCCGGACGCATGCAGCGCGTGGTGGTGCAGGCCGACGCGCCGGCGCGCATGACGCCGGACGAGGTGCTGGCGCTCACCGTGCTCAACGGCAAGGGCCAGCCGGTGCCGCTGGCCGCCGTGGCCAGCACGCGCTGGATCACCGGCGCCATGCAGACGGTGCGCTACAACGGCTACCCGGCGATGCGCATCGACGGCGGCCCGGCCGCCGGCTACAGCACCGGCGAGGCGATGGCCGAGATGGAGCGGCTGGCCGCCCGGCTGCCCGCCGGCTTCGGCTACGAGTGGACGGGCCTGTCGCGCGAGGAGAAGCTGGCCGGCAACCAGGCCATGGTGCTGTACGCCTTCGCCATCCTGGCGGTGGTGCTGGCGCTGGCGGCGCTGTACGAGAGCTGGTCGATCCCGCTGGCGGTGATCCTGGTGGTGCCGCTGGGCGTGCTGGGCGTGCTGCTGGCGGTGACCGGGCGCGGGCTGCTGAACGACGTGTACTTCCAGGTCGGGCTGATCACCATCATCGGCCTGTCGGCCAAGAACGCCATCCTGATCATCGAGTTCGCCAAGGATCTGCAAGCCCAGGGCAAGAGCCCGTCCGAGGCCGCGCTGGCGGCGGCGCACCTGCGGTTCCGGCCGATCGTCATGACCTCGATGGCGTTCACGCTGGGCGTGCTGCCGCTGGCCATCGCCACCGGCGCCAGCTCGGCCAGCCAGCGCGCCATCGGCACCGGGGTGATGGGCGGCATGATCGTGGGCACCGCGCTGGCGGTGTTCTTCGTGCCGGTCTTCTACGTGGTGGTGCGCCGCGTCTTCAAGCCCGGCCAGCGCGAGCAGGAGCGCTCGCACCTGCACGCCGAGCACGCCGGCATCACCGCCGCCACGGCCGACACCTACGTGAACGAGGCCGAGCACGGCCTGAGCGACGAGGAGCGCCGCGCGCTGCACGAGGGCGCCGAGCCGCCGCCCCCTTCCGACTCCACCCCGCCGGGAACGCCGCGATGACCCTGACTTCCTCCTTCCGCTGGAGCGCGCTGGCCGCCGCCGCGCTGCTGTCCGGCTGCTCCTTCATCCCCGTGCACGAGCGCCCGGCCGCCCCGGTCGCCGCCGACTGGCCGGCCACGGCCGGCGCGCTGCCCCAGGGCGCCACGGCCGCGGCCGACCTGCCCTGGCAGGCGTTCGTGCACGACGCGCAACTGCGCGAGCTGATCGCGCTGGCGCTGGGCAGCAACCGCGACCTGCGCATCGCGGTGCAGAACATCGAGCAGGCGCGCGCGCAATACCAGATCCGCCGCGCCGACCAGTTCCCCACGCTGGGCGCCAGCGCGACCGGCAGCCGCTCGGCGCCCAACCCCTACGCCGCGTTCGGCGGGCCCAGCGTGGCCTCCAGCTACAGCGTGGGCATCGGCGTGTCGGCCTGGGAGCTGGACTTCTTCGGCCGCGTCGCCGCGCTGAAAGAGGCCGCGCTGGCCAGCTACCTGGCGACGGAAGAGGCCCGCCGCTCGGCGCAGATCAGCCTGGTCGCCAGCGTGGCCAGCACCTGGCTGCAACTGACGACCGACACCGCGCTGCTGGCCCTGGCCGAGCGCACGCTGGCCACGCGCGAGCAGTCGCTGCGCCTGACGCGCCTGCGCTTCGAGAACGGCGCCTCGTCGGCGCTGGACATGCGCCAGGCCGAGTCGCTCGCCGCCAGCGCGCAGGCCGCGCGCGCGCAGCAGCAGCGGCTGCGCGCGCAGGACATCAACCTGCTGACGCTGCTGGTCGGCCAGCCGCTGCCGCAGGCGCTGATTCCGCCGCCGCCGTCGGCGACCGCCGCCCCGGAGGACGATCTGCCCGCGTTCGCCGAGGTGCCGGCCGGCCTGCCGTCCGACCTGCTGCTGCGCCGGCCCGACATCCGCGCCGCCGAGCAGCAGCTGGTCGGCGCCAACGCCAGCATCGGCGCCGCGCGCGCCAGCTTCTTCCCGCGCATCACGCTCACCGCCAGCCTGGGCCGCGTCAGCGCCGACCTGGACGGCCTGTTCGGCGCCGGCGGCAGCAAGGGCTGGTCGTTCGCCCCCGGCATCACGCTGCCGATCTTCGACATGGGCCGCAACCAGGCCAACCTGGACGCCGCCCGTGCCGGGCGCGAGATCGCCGTGGCGCAGTACGAGAAGGCGGTGCAGTCCGCCTTCCGCGAGGTAGCCGACGCCCTGGCCGGCCGCGCCACGCTGGCCGACCAGCTCGCGGCGCTGCAGGCGCAGGCCACGGCCGAGCGCGACCGCCTGCGCCTGGCCGACCTGCGCTACCGCAACGGCATCGCCAGCTTCCTCGACCTGCTGGACGCGCAGCGCTCGCTGTTCGCCGTGGAGCAGGCGCTGGCGCAGGCGCGGCTGGCGCAGCGCGCCAACGAGGTGGCGCTGTACAAGGCGCTGGGCGGCGGCTGGACCGAACCGCCGGCGCCGCAGGCCGCCGACGCGCGCTGACGGCCTCCTATAATCGCCGGCTGGCAAGCGCCCAACCGCCCACGACAAAAGCGCCGAGGACCCCATGAGCGACATCACGCACGAAGAAGCACACACCGGCCCCATCCGGACTCCCAAGCAGCTGTTCTGGGCCAGCGTGGCGTCGTTCGTGATTCCGGTGTTCATCATCATCGGGCTGGTCTACTACGTCACTTCCGCCAACAAGGCGGCGCCGGGTTCCAGCGACATGGAGCGCGCCATCGCCGAGCGCCTGCAGAAGGTCGGCACGGTGGAAATCCGCGACGCCAACCGCCCGCTCGAATCCGGCGAAGCGGTCTACAAGGCCCAATGCGCGGCCTGCCACGCCACCGGCGTCTCCGGCGCGCCCAAATTCGGCGAAGCCGGCGACTGGGGCCCGCGCCTGGGCCACGGCTACGAGGCGCTGCTGAACTCCGCGCTCAAGGGCAAGGGCGCCATGGCGCCGCAGGGCGGCGGCAACTTCAGCGACGTCGAAATCGGCCGCGCCGTGGTCTACATGGCCAACGCCGGCGGCGGCAAGCTGGCCGAGCCGGCAGCCCCGGCCGCCAGCGCGCCCGAGGGCGCGGCCTCGAACTGAGGCGCGCGCATTCCGCCAGAGGCCGGTTCCACGAACCGGCCTTTTTGTTTCTTCAGAGCCAAATCGGCCACCAGCGCCCGCCAGGCAAGCGCCGGCAGCTATCTATTCAGAAGCATGCTCGGACTCTTCACGAACCCGAAGCGCGCCGGCAGCTCATCGGCGCGCACATCGCGCACCGCGCGCGGCCCCCAGCGGCCCTGCTCCAGCGCCTCGGCCGCCGCGCCCACGTCCTGCGTGTGCACCAGGCCCAGGCCGAGGTCGGAGGCCAGGTACAGGCGGCCGGCTTCGTCGGTCAGCGCCTCGCGCACCCGGGCCGGCCGGCTGGTGTGCGACAACACGGCGCCGTCGGCCAGCACGCGCCATATCCAGGGCGCGGCCTCCAGCTCCACGTAGACGCGCTGCGGGCCGTTCTGGAAGTACCACTGGCCGGTGGCGTCGGCCTCGTAGTTGCGGTGGATGAAGTCGATCAGCCGCTCCAGCCGCACCAACGCCCCCTTGGCGCCGGGCACGCCGCTGGCGAAGGCGCCCAGCGCCTGCGCGGCGGCGTCGCGCAGGTACCAGTTGCCCCGCGCGTCCAGCCCCAGCCAGCCGTGGCAGTGCGGCACGTTCGGCCACTTGGCCATGGCCTGCCTGACGATGTCGTCCATGCGTCGATTATGGTGGGCTGCCGGCCTGCGCCAGCAGCCAGCCGCCGACGACGCGCGGCAGCCAGGACAGGTCGCCCGGCGGCCCGCCCTGCGCGAAGCCGGCGTGGCCGCCCTGCCCGGGCTGCCACAGCGTGACGCAGGGGCCGGCCTCGCCCGGGCGCGGCAGCGAGGCGGCGGGCACGAAGGGATCGTTGCGCGCGTTCAGCGCCAGCGCCGGCACGCGGATGCGCGCCAGGTGCGGCTTGGACGCGGCGCGGCGCCAGTAGTCGTCGGCGCTGGCGAAGCCGTGCAGCGGCGCGGTGAAGAGGTCGTCGAAGTCGTGCAGGTCGCGCACGGCGTCCAGGCGCCCGGCATCGAACAGGCCCGGGTGCTGCGCCAGCTTGGCGCGCGCCTTGGCCTTGAGGGTGCGCAGGAACATGCGGGTGTAGACCAGCCGGTTGAAGCCGCGCCCGATGGCGCGGCCGCCGGCCGCCATGTCCAGCGGCGCGCAGACGGCGGCGACGGCGCTGGCCTGCTGCCCCGCCGACGCGCCCGCCTCGCCGGCCCAGCGCAGCAGCGCGTTGCCACCGAGCGAGACGCCGACCACGAGAACGGGCGAGCCGGCGCTGCGCTCGGCAAAGCGGCGCAGGATCCAGTCGATCTCCTCGAAGTCGCCGCAGTGGTAGGCGCGCGGCGCGCGGTTGATCTCGCCCGAGCAGCCACGGAAGTGCGGCACGGCGAAGCCCAGACCGTGCGCGCGCGCCCAGGCGGCGAAGGCTTCGGCGTAGTGGCTGCGCGAGTCGCCTTCGAGACCATGGAACAGCACGAGCAAAGGTGCCCCCACGCTCCCCGCTGCGCGCGGTTCGCGGCCCCCCGGGAGGACGCTCGCGCCTTGGAGCAGCCCAGCGGCGCCCGGCGGCGCGCCGGCCGCAGACTCGGCACCGGCCAGCCAATCGACGTCGATGAAGTCGCCGTCCGGCGTGTCCCAGCGCTCGCGCCGGTAGGCCATGCGCGGGCCACCCGCCCACCGGCTGCGCAGCGCGGGCCAGATGGTCTGCAAGTGGCCGCCCGGCAGCCAGGCCGGCGCGCGGTACGGGGCAACTACGTTTTTGATAGCTGCTGGCGCTTTATGGACGGGCGCTGGAGGCACTTTTTATCAAGAACCCGTTATCCGCAGCAGCACAGCGCAGGATCACCCAAGAGCCCGAAGGCCGCGGAGCAGGCCGGGGCAGCGGCCGCCGCGGACGGGCTTGCACCGGCCGCTGGCGGCGCCCCCTCGAGGGGGGTGGCGCAACAGCGCGCAGCGCGTGGAGCCTGGGGGTGGGCCATTTTCAATGCAGCAATTGCCCGGGCTGCGTGACCTCGGCCACCTCGGCGCGGCCGGGGCTGGCGTGGTGCGCGGCCAGGCGCCAGCCCTGCGCCGTCTTCAGGTACACGTTGGTGGCCACCACCCAGGCGCGCTGCGTGCCCTCGGCGGTGACCAGTTCGATGCGCTCCAGCACGTTGTGCACGGCCGCGCCCAGGGCGTCGAGGCGGCGCAGGCGCTCGGGGTAGGCGCGGATGCTGCCGGCGGCGAACATGGCCTCGAACGCCTGCCGGATGGCCGCCGCGCCCACCAGCCGCGGGCCGCCGGGGTGCACGCAGACGATGTCGTCCTCGTCGGCCCAGCAGGCCATGAGCTGGTCGATGTCGCCAGCTTGCAGCGCTTCGTAGAACGCGGCTTCGACGTCGTCGGCGGAGCCGGCGGACTGGGCGGCGCGGTAGCGGGGCTTGGGCATGGCGGCTGGGCCTGGAGGAAGCGGCGCCTATTGTGCCGCGCGCGGCAGGCCGCCGAAGTGCGCGCGCAGCACCGGCGCGGGCTGGTCCCGCGCGGCGGCGTGCAGCAGCGCCGGCCCCAGCACGTGCGCGCCGGGCGGCGCCAGCGCGAGCGCGGCCTCGGCCACCCGCGCGAGCTGCGCGGCGCGCAGCGGCCGCTCGGTGGCGGGCACCATGTGGCGCAGGGTGCCCAGCATCCAGGCCGCCAGGCGCGGCAGCGGCGCCAGGCCGGCGGCCCGCGCAGGATCGCGCGCGGCGCGCAGCAGCAGCAGGCGCTGGAAGCCCAGGGCGGCGACGGCGGCCTCGTCCAGATCGGCCAGGCCGCGCTGCAGCGCCTGCGGCAGGCGGCCGCTCTGGTGCGGCGTCAGCACCAGCAGGTCGCGCACGCCGGCGCGGCGCAGCCAGGCGGCCAGCGTGGGCAGGCGGGCGGGCTCGGGCGTCCAGAAGGCACGCTCGCGCTGGTGGAGGGCGCGCGGCGGCTCGAACATGACCACGGCCACGTCGGCGCTGGTTTGGGGCCAGGGCGCGTCATCGCCCGCCGGGCCGTGCTGCAAGGCCGCCGGCACCGTCAGCGGCGTGACGCCGCGCAGCGCCACCTGCATGGGCTCGCGCAGCAGCACCTGCGCCTGCGCATAGCGCCCGCTGCCGATCAGCCGGCGCGCCACCTCGGCCCCCAGCACGCCGCCGGCCCCGGCAATGAGCAGGCGCGGCCGCGCCGGCGCCGCGGCCGGCGGGCGCGCGGCCCGCATCAGCGCTTGGCCTACGGACTGGGGCATGGGCCTATGATAAGTTCGCGCATCCGTTGCGCATCCCTGAGAGAGGACTTCCCATGAAATGGCTTCTGAAAATGGCCGCCCTGCTGGCCGCCGCGCTGGCGCTGACCGGCTGCGGCTACAACGACTTCCAGCGCCTGGACGAGGCCACCAAGTCGGCCTGGAGCGAAGTGGTCAACCAGTACCAGCGGCGCGCCGACCTGATCGACAACCTGGTCAACACCGTCAAGGGCGAGGCCAGCTTCGAGCAAGGCACGCTCACGCAGGTGATCGAGGCGCGCGCCAAGGCCACCAGCATCCAGGTGACGCCCGAGACGCTGAACAACCCCGAGGCGTTCAAACAGTTCCAGGCCGCGCAGGGCGAGCTCGGCAGCGCGCTGAGCCGCCTGATGGTGACGGTGGAGCGCTACCCCGACCTGAAGGCCAACAAAGCCTTCTCCGAGCTGCGCGTGGCGCTGGAAGGCACCGAGAACCGCATCGCCGTGGCGCGCAACCGCTACATCGAGGCGGTGCAGCAGTACAACGTGCTGGCGCGCAGCTTCCCGACCAACCTGACGGGCATGGTGTTCGGCTACAAGCCGAAGGAGAACTTCAGCGTCGCCAACGAGGCGGCGATCAGCACCGCGCCCAAGGTGGACTTCGGCCCCGCGCCGGCCGCGTCCCGGTGATTCGCAATTACATATAAAAAGTGCCTCTAGCGCCCGTCCTGCAAGCGCTGGCAGCTATCTTTATAATAGCTCTGTCGGCCTTCGGCGTGCACGCCCAGGGCGTGCAGCCGGTACCGGCGCTGACCGCGCGCGTGATCGACGCCACCGGCACGCTGGACGCCGCGCAGACCGCCGCGCTGGAGGCCAAGCTGGCCGCGCTGGAGCAGGACAAGGGCGCGCAGGTGGTGGTGCTGATGGTGCCCACCACCGCGCCCGAGGACATCGCCGCCTACGCCAACCGCGTGGGCAACGCCTGGAAAATCGGCCGCCGCGACGTCGGCGACGGCCTGATCCTGCTGGTGGCGCTGAAAGACCGGCGCGTGCGCATCGAGGTGGCCAAGACGCTGGAGGGCGCGGTGCCCGACATCGCCGCGCACCGCATCATCGACGAGGCGCTGATGCCCTTCTTCCGCCGCGGCGACTTCGCCGGCGGGCTGGACGCGGCGGTGGACCAGATCGCCGCGCGCATCCGCGGCGAGGCGCTGCCGCCGGTGAGCCCCGAGCCCGCGCAGCGCGGCGGCGGCCAACTCGGGTTCGACCTGTTCGAGCTGGCGATCCTGTTCTTCGTCGCGGTGCCCATCCTCAACGGCATCGCGCGCGGCATCTTCGGCCGCAAGCTGGGCGCGCTGGCCACCGGCGCCGGCGTCGGCGCGCTGGCCTTCGTCATCACCACCAGCGTGCTGCTGGCGGTGGCGGCCGGCTTCATCGCCCTGGTCTACGCGCTGATCAGCGGGGTGGCGGCGGCGCTGCCCACCTCGCGTTCGCGCGGCGGCGGCTGGGGTGGGCCGATGTTTCCGCCGTCCTCCGGCGGTGGCTGGGGCGGCGGCGGTGGTTTCGGCGGCGGGGGCGGGGGCGGCTTCAGCTCCGGCGGCGGCGGCAACTTCGGCGGCGGCGGCGCCAGCGGGAGCTGGTGAAATGAAGCCAACCCCGTTGCTCCACTCACTGTGCGATGTTGCGGCACCGCCCCTCCAGGGGGCACCGCGGGCGGGCGGGCCAAGCCCTTCCGCAGCGGTTGCTGGCATGACTTGCTCCGCGGCCTTTGGGCTCTTGGGGTTCCGTTCGCTGCGGGCAGCGCGCGGCGCCATGGATGACTGAAATGTTCCAGACCCTGGCCCGCCTGCTGCGCCACCGCTGGCTCGACGCCGCCGACGCGCGCCGCGCCGTCCCGCCCGCGCTGGCCGAGCGGCTGCGCCGCCGCGTTGCCGCCAGCGAGCAGCGCCACACCGGCGAGGTGCGCATCTGCGTCGAAGGCGGGCTGCCCGCCAGCTACCTGTGGCGCCACGTGCGCGACCGCGTGCCGATGCCGCAGGTCGTGCGCGAGCGCGCGCTGATGATGTTCTCCAAGCTGCGCGTGTGGGACACCGAGCACAACAACGGCGTGCTGATCTACGTCCTGCTGGCCGAGCACGCGATCGAGCTGGTGGCCGACCGCGGCATCGACCGGCTGGTCGGCCCCGCCGGCTGGCAGGCCATGGCCCTGCACCTGGGCCGCGCCATTGCCGGCGGCCGGGTGGAGGACGGGCTGACGCAGGCGCTGGAGGAAGTCTCGGCGGCGCTGGTGGCGCATTTCCCGCAAGCCGCCGGGAACGCGGCGCCGGTCAACGAACTGCCGGACGAGCCGGTGCTGCGCTGAGCGGCGCCGTCAAGCCGCAGTCTTGCCGCGCGACGCAACGGCCCCGGCCTTCAGCTCGGCGATCTCGTTCAGCAGCCGCCGATTGATGGCGTGGGCGGCGTCCAGCTCCTGCTGCAATGCCTTGCCGACCTGGGCGAAGGTCAGCAGCTTGCGGTTGGTTTCGCGCAGATGGTCGGCGATGCGCTTGGACATGGCCATCAGCAGGCGCGCAGCCACCGCCGGGTGGGCCTCCATCAGGCGCGTCATGGCCTCGCGCGTGAGCACGGCCAGCGCCAGATCGGTAGCGGCGGTGCAGGTGGCCGAGCGGGCGCCCCCGTCGATGATGCCCATGTCGCCGATCAGGCTGCCGGGGCCGAGCACCGACACCACCATGCTGTCGTGCGCGGCGGCGACCGTGCTCTCGACCGTGACCTCGCCGTCAAGCACCAAGGCCATGAAGTCGCTGTGGCGCGCCTCGCCCTCGCGGATGATCACCTCGCCCACGCTGGCCAGGCGTGGGTGCATGTAACCCACCACCTCGCGCGCATCCGCCGCGCTGAGTTCGACCAGCGCGCCTCCCGTGATCAGCAGGGCGGCCGCCTTGGCCTGGACGCTCTCGGCCGCCCGTTGTCTGCTTGCGAACATGGGGCCGATTCTAGGAACCCCGGGCAGCGGCCGATAGCGGATTTATTGTCAAAAACCGGTGCTCTCGCCGACGCCCCCAAAAAACAAAGCCCGCCAGGGCGGGCTTTGCATGCGGCGCGGTCGCGCTGCCGTCAGCGTTTCTGGCGGTACTTGCGCAGCGCGGCGATCTGGGCCGCCAGCACGGCCAGCTCGGACGTGGCGCGGGCCATGTCGATCTCGCTCTTGGCGTTCTTGAGGGCTTCCTCGGCGTCGCGCCGGGCGGCGTTGGCCTTCTCCTCGTCCAGATCCTTGCCGCGGATGGCGGTGTCGGACAGCACGGTGACGCGGGTGGGCTGCACTTCGAGGATGCCGCCGGCCACGAAGATGAACTCCTCGCCGCCGCCGGCCGTCTCGACGCGCACCGAGCCGGGCTTGATGCGGGTGATGAGTGGCGTGTGGCGCGGGTAGATGCCCAGCTCGCCCGCCTCGCCGGGCAGGGCGACGAACGTGGCCTCGCCGGAGTAGATGGACTCCTCCGCGCTGACCACGTCGACGTGAATGGTGTTTGCCATGGCTCAAGGCCTCCTTTGCTTGGGGCGGGCCTCTATCAGCCGACCTTCTTGGCCTTCTCCATCGCTTCGTCGATGGTGCCGACCATGTAGAACGCCTGCTCCGGCAGGTGGTCGCACTCGCCGTTCACGATCATCTTGAAGCCGTGGATGGTGTCCTTCAGCGACACGTACTTGCCGGGCGAGCCGGTGAACACCTCGGCCACGTGGAACGGCTGGCTCAGGAAACGCTGGATCTTGCGCGCGCGCGCCACGGCCAGCTTGTCCTCGGGGCTGAGTTCGTCCATGCCCAGAATGGCGATGATGTCGCGCAGCTCCTTGTAGCGCTGCAGCGTGCCCTGCACGGCGCGGGCGACGTTGTAGTGCTCCTCGCCCACCACGTGCGGGTCGAGCTGGCGGCTGGTGGAGTCCAGCGGGTCCACGGCGGGGTAGATGCCCAGCGCGGCAATGTCGCGCGAGAGCACCACGGTGGAGTCCAGGTGGGCGAAGGTGGTGGCGGGAGACGGGTCGGTCAAGTCATCGGCCGGCACGTACACGGCCTGGATGGAAGTGATCGAGCCCACCTTGGTGGAGGTGATGCGCTCTTGCAGGCGACCCATTTCCTCGGCCAGCGTCGGCTGGTAGCCCACGGCGGAAGGCATGCGGCCCAGCAGGGCGGACACCTCGGTGCCGGCCAGCGTGTAGCGGTAGATGTTGTCCACGAAGAACAGCACGTCGCGGCCCTCGTCGCGAAACGATTCGGCGATGGTCAGGCCCGTCAGCGCCACGCGCAGGCGGTTGCCCGGGGGCTCGTTCATCTGGCCGTACACCATGGACACCTTGGACTCGCTCAGCTTCTCCAGGTTGACGACGCCCGATTCGGCCATCTCGTGGTAGAAGTCGTTGCCCTCACGGGTGCGCTCGCCCACGCCGGCAAACACCGACAGGCCCGAGTGCGCCTTGGCGATGTTGTTGATCAACTCCATCATGTTCACGGTCTTGCCCACGCCGGCGCCGCCGAACAGGCCCACCTTGCCGCCCTTGGCGAAGGGGCAGATCAGGTCGATCACCTTGATGCCGGTTTCCAGCAGCTCCTGCGACGGGCTCAGCTCGTCGTAGGTGGGCGCCTTGCGGTGGATGGAGGCGGTCTGGGTCAGATCGACCGGGCCACGCTCGTCGATGGGGTTGCCCAGCACGTCCATGATGCGGCCCAAGGTGGCGGGGCCCACAGGTACGGTGATCGGGCGGTCGGTGTTGTGCACCATCATGCCGCGGCGCAGGCCGTCGGAGGAGCCCAGCGCGATGGTGCGCACCACGCCATCGCCGAGCTGCTGCTGCACTTCCAGCGTCAGCGCCGAGCCCTCCATCTTGAGGGCGTCGTACACCTTGGGCATGCGGTCGCGCGGGAACTCGACGTCGACCACGGCGCCGATGCACTGAACGATTTTTCCTTGAACTTGAGCCATGTCTTGCTCCAACTAAATTGATTCTGTTCTGGGTGATGGCGTTAGCCGCTGATGGCGGCCGCACCGGACACGATCTCGGACAACTCTTTCGTGATGGCGGCTTGACGGGTCTTGTTGTAGACCAGCTTCAGCTCGTTGATCACATTGCCCGCGTTGTCCGTCGCCGCCTTCATGGCCACCATGCGCGCGGAATGTTCCGACGCCATGTTTTCAGCCACGGCCTGGTACACCAACCCTTCGACGTAGCGCACCAGTAGTTCGTCGATGACGGTCTGGGCATCGGGCTCGTAGATGTAATCCCAGCCATGCTGAGTGCCGCTCTGGCGTGTCTCTTCCTGCATGCGCTCCGCCGACAGAGGCAGCAGCTGCTCGACCACCGCCTCTTGCTTCATCGTGTTGATGAAGCGCGTGTACGACAGATAGACGGCGCTCAACTCGCCCTTCGCGTACTGGTCAAGCAGTGTCTTGACGGGGCCAATCAGCTTGTCGAGGTGCGGCGTGTCGCCCAGCTGAGTAACTTGAGACACCACCTTGGCACCGATGCGGGTGAGAAAACCCAGACCCTTGTTGCCGATGGCCACCGTGTCGATGCCGACGCCGGCGCCCTGCATCTCGCGCAGCTTGCCGGTGACGGCGCGCAGCACGTTGGTGTTCATGCCGCCGCACATGCCCTTGTCGGTGGTCACCACGATGAAGCCGGCGCGCTTGGCGTCGTTGGCCTTCATGAAGGGGTGCACGTACTCGGGGTTGGCCTGGCCGAGGTTGGTGGCGATGTTGCGCACCTTCTCGGCGTAGGGGCGGGCGGCGCGCATGCGGTCCTGCGCCTTGCGCATCTTCGACACCGACACCATCTCCATGGCCTTGGTGATCTTCTTGGTGTTCTCCACCGTTTTGATCTTGCCGCGAATTTCCTTGCCGACTGCCATTGGTTCAGCTCCAGTAGGAGGATTTAGGCAAAGCTCTTCTTGAAGGCTTCGATCGCGGAGGTCAGCTCGGCCTCAGCTTCCTTGTCCTTGTCGAGCGCCTTGCCGCCTTCCATGCGCTGCAGCAGCGCGGCGTGCTTGTCCTTCAGGTAGCCGTGCAGGCCGGACTCGAAGGGCAGCACCTGCTTGACCTCCAGATCGTCCATGTAGCCCTTGTTCACCGCGAACAGCGAGGCGCCCATCAGGCTGATGGGCAGCGGGCTGTACTGCGCCTGTTTCAGCAGTTCGGTCACGCGCGCGCCGCGGTCGAGCTGCTTGCGCGTGGCCTCGTCCAGGTCGGAGGCGAACTGCGCGAAGGCGGCCAGCTCACGGTACTGCGCCAGGTCGGTACGGATGCCGCCGGACAGCTTCTTGATCAGGTCGGTCTGGGCCGCGCTGCCCACGCGCGACACCGAGATACCCGCGTTGATGGCGGGGCGGATGCCGGCGTTGAACAGGTTGGTTTCCAGGAAGATCTGGCCGTCGGTGATCGAGATCACGTTGGTCGGCACGAAGGCGGACACGTCGCCGGCCTGCGTTTCGATGATGGGCAGCGCGGTCAGCGAACCGGTCTTGCCCTTGACCTCGCCCTTGGTGAATGCCTCGACGTAGTCGGCGTTCACGCGCGCGGCGCGCTCCAGCAGGCGGCTGTGCAGATAGAACACGTCGCCAGGGTAGGCTTCGCGGCCCGGCGGGCGGCGCAGCAGCAGCGAGACCTGGCGGTAGGCGACGGCCTGCTTGGACAGGTCGTCGTAGATGATCAGGGCATCCTGGCCGCGGTCGCGGAAGTACTCGCCCATCGTGCAGCCGGAATAGGCGGCCACGTACTGCATGGCGGCGGACTCGGAGGCCGAGGCGGCGACGACGATGGTGTAGTCCATCGCGCCGGCCTGCTCCAGGGCGCGCACCACGTTCTTGATCGACGACGCCTTCTGGCCGATGGCGACGTAGACGCAGGTCATGTTCTGACCCTTCTGGTTGATGATCGCGTCGATCGCCACCGCGGTCTTGCCGGTCTGGCGGTCGCCGATGATCAGCTCGCGCTGGCCGCGGCCGATCGGCACCATGGAGTCGATCGACTTCAGGCCGGTCTGCACCGGCTGGCTGACGGACTGGCGGGCGATCACGCCGGGGGCGACCTTCTCGATCACGTCGGTCATCTTGGCGTTGATCGGACCCTTGCCGTCGATGGGCTGGCCCAGGGCGTTGACCACGCGGCCGATCAGCTCGGGGCCGACGGGCACTTCCAGGATGCGGCCCGTGCACTTGACGGTGTCGCCCTCGGAGATGTGTTCGTACTCGCCCAGAATCACGGCGCCGACGGAGTCGCGCTCGAGGTTCAGCGCCAGGCCGAAGGTGGGCTGGCCGCCGGGAGTGGGCGGGAACTCCAGCATTTCGCCCTGCATCGCGTCGGACAGGCCGTGGATGCGAACGATGCCGTCGGTCACCGACACCACGGTGCCCTGGTTGCGCACGTCGGCGCTGACGCCGAGGCCCTCGATGCGGCTTTTGATCAGTTCAGAAATTTCGGTGGGATTGAGCTGCATGACTCTTTCCTTTAAGTCCTAGTAAATATCGAGGGCTCTCGTGCCAACGCGATGCGTCAGGCGGTGAGGGCCGATTTCATTTGTTGCAGGCGGGCCTTGACGGAGGTGTCGAGCACCTCGTCGCCCACCACCACGCGCACGCCGCCGATCAGCTCGGGATCGACCTGCACCTGGGTTTCCAGTTGACGCCCGAAGCGCTTTTCCAGCACCGCCTTCAGGTCCGCCAGTTCGCCCGGCGCGATCGGAAAGGCGCTGTAGATCCGCGCGTCCGAGCGCCCGTTCTGCGCATTGGCCAGATCGCGGAACTGCCGGGCCACCTCGGGCAGCGCCGCCAGCCGGTCGTTCTCGATGACGGCGCGCAGGAAGTTGGCGCCGCGCTCGGGCAGCGGCTGCGGCAGTACCGAGGTCAACAACCGGAAGACGTTGGCGGCGCCGACCTTGGGGTTGGCCGCGAACTGCAGCAGCTGCGGGGTGTCCGCGGCGGCCGCGATCGCGTCGAGCCAGCCCTGGGTGGCCGGCAGGTCGCCTCGGCAGGTCTCGAACAAAGCCTCTGCGTACGGCCTGGCGATGGTGGCAAGTTCGGCCATCTCGTGTGTCCTCGGGCGATCAGAGCTCGGTCTTCAGGCGGCCGAGCAGGTCCGCGTGCACGGCAGGATTGACCTCCTTGCGCAGAATCTGCTCGGCGCCGCGCACGGCCAGCTTGGCGACGTCGTCGCGCAGCGCCTCGCGGGCCTGCACCATCTGCTGGTCGGCCTCGGCGCGGGCGGCGGCGATGATCTTGGCGCCTTCCTCGCTGGCACGGGCCTTGGCTTCCTCGATGATGGCCTGGGCGCGGCGCTCGGCGTCGGCCAGGCGCTGGGCGTTCTCGCTGCGCGTGGCGGCCAGTTCCTGCTCGACGCGCTGATTGGCGGCGGACAGTTCGCTCTTGGCCTTGTCGGCGGCGGCCAGGCCGTCGGCGACCTTCTGGGCGCGCTCGTCCAGCGCCTTGGCGATCGGCGGCCACACATATTTCATCGTGAACGCCACCAGGAGCAGGAACACGATGATCTGGATGATTAGGGTACCGGTGATGCTCACGGTTGATCCTTCATGCGGCGGCGCTGGGCCGGAAACTCGTTCGCGGGGCGCCCCACGCCATCAGCGCGCGGCTGCCCCGCCCCAACACGGCCCGGGGCTTACTTGGGCAGGTTGGCGATCTGGCTCAGGAACGGGTTGGCGGTGGCGAACCACAGCGCGATACCGGTGCCGATGATGAAGGCGGCGTCGATCAGGCCGGCCAGCAGGAACATCTTGGTCTGCAACTCGCCCATCAGCTCGGGCTGGCGCGCGGCCGATTCGAGGTATTTGCTGCCCATGATGCCGATGCCGATACAGGCGCCGACGGCACCCAGACCGATGATCAGGCCGGCGGCCAGGGCGACAAAGCTGATAACTTCCATGAGATGACTCCTAAGGGACGTGGTGGGTTAACGGAAAAGAAAAGCGAAATCAGTGCGCATCGTGTGCCTGGCCGATGTAGATCAGCGTCAGCATCATGAAGATGAAGGCCTGCAGGGTGATGATCAGGATGTGGAACACCGCCCAGGCCCAGCCCGCGACGATGTGCAGGATGGCCAGCCCGATGCCGGTGCCCGTCAGCGTGAAGGCGCCGCCCAGCAACGCGATCAGCAGGAAGATCAGCTCGCCCGCGTACATGTTGCCGAACAGCCGCATGCCGTGCGACACGGTCTTGGCGATGAATTCGACGATCTGCATCGCGAAGTTGAAGGGATACAGCGCCCAGTGGTTGCCGAACGGCGCGGTGAACAGCTCGTGCACCCAGCCGCCGGCTCCCTTGATCTTGATGTTGTAGTACAGGCAGATCAGCAGCACCGCCACCGACAGGCCCAGGCTGACCGACAAATCGGCTGTGGGCACGACGCGCATGTAGGCGTGGTGCGGGTCGCCGCCGGTGGCGCCGTAGATGCGCTCCCAGATCCAGGGCAACAGATCGACCGGCAGCAGGTCCATGGCGTTCATCAGGAAGATCCAGACGAACACCGTCAGCGCCAGCGGCGCGACGAACTTGCGGCTGGTGGCGTTGTGCACGATGCCCTTGGCCTGGTTGTCCACCATCTCGACCAGGATCTCGACCGCGGCCTGAAAACGGCCCGGCACGCCCGACGTGGCCTTGCGCGCGGCCAGCCACAGCAGCCAGCAGGTCACGATGCCGAGCACGATGACATAGAACAGCGAATCCAGATTGAACACCGACAGATCGAACACGCCCTTGGGGGTGTGGTTCTGCAGGTGCGTCAGGTGGTGGACGATGTACTCACCGGCGGTGGGGCCGTGCCCCGCAGCGTTCTCAGCAGCCATTGGTCTTCACTCTCTGCGCCTGTCCTTGCCTGGACTTCATCGACTGGGCCAGCAGCAGGCCGACCCAGTACACCTTGATCGTCAGCGCCAGACCGATCAGCAACGCTGGCCAGTTCGGCGCTCCCAGAATCTTCGGGGCCGCCATCAGCATCCCCACGGCCAAGATCACCTTGACCGCCTCCCACAACAAAAAGCCTGCCAGCGCCGCCCCCGGGGGGAACCCGGGCGCCGCCCAGCGGGCCGTGCCTTTTGCAGCCAGCGCGGCCGGGACCACCCCGACCAGCGCACCGTACGCTGCCGACCAGGCCACTTCCGCCTTGCCCGTCAGCACCCACGCCACAGCCACCACCACGATGCCGGTGACCACCTGCATGGCCAGCGCGCGCGACACCGGCATCTGCGGGTGGCGCGCGCGCCACTGGCGCGCCTGGTCCGCCGTGAGCGGGGTGGAAGCCTCCTCGTTGGCCGCAGTGTCCTGCCAGCCGGGGGATTGCCTGGGCATGGGCCGCAGCGTCCTGGGTGTGATTTTTGTCATGCCATTCGACGCCACGGTTGCGCTGCCGCAACCTGCTGCAAAAACCGCGCGATTATACGTAGGAACCAGCCTACGCCGGCGAACGGGGGTGACAATTGCGCTCGCGCTCCCTTCCACCCCTTTTCCAGCCCACCATGCCCCCCTACCGCACCGACCACCTGCCCCCCCTGCCCTGCTACCTGAACGGCGAGATCGGCACGCTCGACACCGTGCGCATCTCGCCGCTGGACCGCGGCTTCATCTTCGGCGACGGCGTCTATGAAGGCATCGCCGTCTATGGCCGGCCGGGCCAGGCGCCGCAGCCGTTCCGCTTCGATCAGCACATGGCGCGGCTGGCGCGCGGCCTGGCGGAGACGCGCATCGACAACCCGCACACGCCGGCCGAGTGGCGCCAGATCGCGCTGGACCTGATCGCCGCCTACGCCCGGTCGCCCGCGGCCCAGCAGCCGCTGCCGCAGGACTGGTTCTTCTACTTCCAGGTCACGCGCGGCGTGGCGCTGCGCGACCACCCGATGCTGCCGGGCCTGGCGCCCACCGTGTTCGCCACCTGCCTGCCGATGAAGCCACCCACGGCCGAGCAGCGCGCGCACGGCGTGGCCTGCGTCACGGCCGACGACTTCCGCTGGCAGAAGGCGCACATCAAGTCGATCAGCCTGCTGGGCGCGGTGTTCGCGCGCCAGATCAGCTTCGAGCAGGGCGCGCTGGAGACGGTGATGTTCCGCGACGGCTTCCTCAGCGAGGCCGCCGCCAGCAACGTGTGGGTGGTGAAGGGCGGCGTGGTCAGCGGCCCGCCCAAGGACAACCTGGTGCTGGAGGGCATCCGCTACGGCGCCATCGAGGCGCTGTGCCGTGAGCAGGGCATCGGCTTCGAGCTGCGACGCATCCCGCGCGCCGAGGTGCTGGCGGCCGACGAGCTGCTGCTGTCCTCCGCCACCAAGGAGGTGCTGCCCATCACCACGCTGGACGGCCGCCCCGTCGGCAGCGGCCAGCCCGGGCCGGTGTACCGCGCGCTGTACGACGGCTATCAGCGCGCCAAGGGCGCGCTGTTCCAGCCATGAGCGGCGCGCCCACCCCACCCGCCGGCGGCGCCACGCCGCGCGAGGAGCTGCTGCGGTTCCCGGTCGATTTCCCCATCAAGGTGGTCGGCGTGAACGAGGACGGCTTCGTGCACGCCATCACCCACATCGCGCGGCAGTTCGACCCGCACTTCGACGCCGCCAAGATCGAGCTGCGCGAGAGCGGCGGCGGCAAGTACCTGGGCGTGACCATCACCGTGCGCGCCACCAGCCGCGAGCAGCTCGACGAGCTGTACCGCGCCCTCAGCACGCACCCGATGGCGCGCTGGGTGCTGTAGGCACACCAGCGGATGTTTCAAGCCAAATCGGCCTCCAGCGCTTGCTGGGCAAGCGCGAGCAGCTATATTTATTGAAGCACTCCGTCATCCCCGCGCAGGCGGTGAAACCGTGCCCCGCGCCCGGCACGGCAGGCCCGCTCAGCGCCGGTAGCGGTCCACCCACGCGATGCGCAGCGTGTCGCGCTGGCGCAGCCAGCCTTCCGGCAGCACCACGCGCAGCGTGCCCTCGCGCTGCCACACCACGAAGCCGTCGGGCGGCGGGCCGGGCAGATCGTCGCCGCTCTGGTGCGCCCAGGGGCTGACCTGCACGCGCAGGCCCTCCAGCCCCTCGAACGGCCGCGCCTCGGCGTACTGGAACTGCACCTCCACCTCGCGCGGCCAGACCCCGCGCACCGGCCGCAGCTCGGCCGCGCCGATGCCGCCGCTGGACGTCACCACCAGCCGCAGGCCGCCGCGCTCGCCGGCAGGCACCACCTCTACGCCGTCCTCGTCCGCGCGGTTGGCCAGCGGGCGCAGCCAGCGCACGGTGTAGCCGTTGCTCTCGGCGACGGCGGGGCGCTGCGGAGCGCTGGCGGCCGAGGCTGGCGCGGAGACTGCCAGCGCCGCCTGCGAGGCCGCGGACGATGCGGGCCGTGCCGGGCGCACCGGCGCGCCGGCACTGCTGGCGGGCTCGGCGGGCACGGGGGCCGCCGGCGCCTCGTGCGCCGCACCGGCGGCGGCCAGCAGCGGCGCCCGGCCACGCAGGCCCTCGGCGCCGTCGTCCGGCGGCGGGGCGCCGTTCACGCAGGCCAGCAGCGATGCCGCCAGCGCAGCGCCCAGCAGGCCGCGCCCGGCGGCGCCGCCCGGCGGCACCGCCGGGTTGCAAGCCTTATCGGCCTCCAGCGCCCGCCCATCAAGCGCGAGCAGCTCTTTTTTCAATAGCTTTCTCCCATCGCTGCGTCGGCCGCCGCATGCGCGCCGCCGGCAAAGCAAAAATCTTAAATAAACTGCCAGGCAGCTGCCCACCAAACCCCATCATTCCATGCCCACGCACCCAGACAGCAGGCACCCAGGTTCCGGCCAGGCTCCGGCATGAGCCTGGACGTGCACCTGCTCGGCCGCGTGGACTACGCGCCCACCTTCGAGAAAATGAAGGAAATCACCGCCCAGTGCCCGCCGGACGGGCGCGAGCAGCTATGGATTTGCGAGCATCCGCCGGTCTTCACCCTCGGCCTGGCGGGCCGCGCCGAGCACGTGCTGGCGCCGGGCAGCATCCCCGTGGTGCCCACCGACCGGGGCGGCCAGGTCACCTACCACGGCCCCGGGCAGGTGGTGGCCTACCCGCTGATCGACCTGAAGCGCCGCGGCATCTTCGTCAAGGAATACGTGTTCCGGCTGGAAGAGGCGGCCATCCGCACGCTGGCGCACTTCGGCGTCACCGGCCACCGGGTGGCGGGCGCGCCGGGCATCTACGTGCGGCTGGCCGACCCCTTCAGCCACGCCGCCCTGCCCCAGCGCCCCCGGCAGCGCGCGCCCGGCGCCCCGGCGCCCGCGCCCGACTTCACCGGCCTGGGCAAGATCGCCGCGCTGGGCATCAAGGTCAGCGGCCACCGCACCTACCACGGCCTGGCGCTGAACGTGGCGATGGACCTGGCGCCCTTCTCGCGCATCAACCCCTGCGGCTACGCGGGGCTGCAAACGGTCGATCTTTCTACAATCGGCGTTCCGGCCACCTGGGACGACGCGGCGCACGAACTGGCCGCGCAGCTCTCCCGCCTGCTGGCCCTCTGAAAGAACGATGCCCATGAGCAGCCCCCTCGGCCCCCTCGCCACCGCCGGCCCCGACGCGCCCGTCGTGCGCGACGCCCAGCCCGCGCACGCCTACGACGCCACCGCCAAGCAGAAGGCCGGCGCCAAGCTGGCGCGCATCCCGGTCAAGGTGCAGCACGACGGCCCGGCGCTGAAGAAGCCCGACTGGATCCGCGTCAAGGCCGGCAGCGCCAGCACGCGCTTCTACGAGATCAAGGACATCCTGCGCAAGAACAAGCTGGTGACGGTGTGCGAGGAGGCCAGCTGCCCCAACATCGGCGAATGCTTCGGCCACGGCACGGCCACCTTCATGATCATGGGCGACAAGTGCACGCGCCGCTGCCCGTTCTGCGACGTCGGCCACGGCCGGCCCGACCCGCTGGACCCGAACGAGCCGGTGAACCTGGCCAACACCATCGCCCAGCTCAAGCTGAAGTACGTCGTCATCACCAGCGTGGACCGCGACGACCTGCGCGACGGCGGCAGCCAGCACTTTGTCGATTGCATCCGCGAGACGCGCGCGCGCTCGCCGCAGACGCAGATCGAGATCCTCACGCCCGACTTCCGCGGCCGCGACGACCGTGCACTCGGCATCCTGCGCGCCGCGCCGCCCGACGTGATGAACCACAACCTGGAGACCGTGCCGCGCCTGTACAAGGAGGCGCGCCCCGGCAGCGACTACCAGTTCAGCCTGAACCTGCTGAAGAAGTTCAAGGCCATGCACCCCGGCGTGCCCACCAAGAGCGGCCTGATGGTGGGCCTGGGCGAGACCGACGAGGAAATCCTGGAGGTGATGCGCGACATGCGCGCGCACGGCGTGGACATGCTCACCATCGGCCAGTACCTGGCGCCCTCCACCGCGCACCTCCCGGTGCGCCGCTACGTGCATCCCGACACCTTCAGGATGTTCGAGCGCGAGGCCACCGCCATGGGCTTCACCCACGCCGCCGTCGGCGCGATGGTGCGCAGCAGCTACCACGCTGACAAGCAGGCGCAGGCGGCGGGGGTGGCGGCCGGCGCGTGACGGCCGCTGCCTGCGAGCCGGACGAATACGCGCCGGCTGGCGCTGGCATGCGCCCCGGCAGCCAGCTCGCGCACCTCGTCGGGCCGGGCGGCGCGGGCAAAACTACCGTCGGCGCGCTGCTGGCCGGCCGGCTGGGCTGGGACTTCATCGACCTGGACCAGGCGTTCCTGGCGCAGCACGGCCACATCGCCACCTTCATCGACACCCAGGGCTACGAGGCCTACGCGCGGCACAACGTGGCGCTGTACGCGCGCATCCGGCGTGCGCTGCGCAGGCCAGGCGTGGCGGCCCTGTCGTCCGGCTTCATGACCTACCCGGCGGCGATCGGCGGCGGCTACGCCGAACACCGGGCGGCCATCGAGGCGGCGGCGCACACCGTGCTGCTGCTGCCCAGCCTGGACGTGGAGCGCTGCGTGGACGTGCTGGTGGCACGGCAGCTGTCGCGCCCCTACCTGGACGGCGACCGCGGCCAGCACGAACGCCGCGTGCGCGAGCGTATGCCGGCTTTCCTGGCCCTGCGCTGCGCGCGCCATGTCGGCACCGAGGCGCCACAATGCATCGCGACCGCAGCCAAGGCGCGGACGACGGCGACAAAGTCTTCCGTGACCGGACACAGATTCCTGGTTAAAAGTCGCTCCAGCGCTTTCTGAGCAAGTGCTGGCCGCTATATAAAAATGAGTTCTCCGGCGGCGATCGACCCATCCGCCCACTTCAAATCGGCGGGTTCGACCTCATCTGGCCTTCTACGCCGTGCGCCCGGCCGCGGCACCAACCCCTCAAGGAGATTCAACATGGTCGCCCTCAAATCCGTCGTGCAGGTGCACAGCGCGCCCGGCCGCCACTGGGTGGGCGACGGCTTCCCGGTGCAGGGCCTGTTCGGCTACAGCGGACCGGGCGTGGCGCGGCGCAGCCCCTTCCTGCTGCTGGACTACGCGGCGCCAACGCACTTCACGCCCAACGCCGGCCAGCGCCGCGGCGTGGGCGCGCACCCGCACCGCGGCTTCGAGACCGTGACCATCGTCTACGACGGCGAGGTGGAGCACCGCGACAACACCGGCGCCGGCGGCATCATCGGCCGCGGCGACGTGCAGTGGATGACCGCCGGCGGCGGCATCCTGCACGAGGAGTTCCATTCCGATGCCTACAGCCGCACCGGCGGCCCGTTCGAAATGGTGCAGCTCTGGGTCAACCTGCCCGCGCGCGACAAGATGACGCCGGCGCGCTACCAGGGCATCACCGCCGACGCCATCGCCGAGGTGCCGCTCGCCGACGGCGCGGGCCGCGCGCGGGTGATCGCCGGCGCGCTGGACGGCCGCCAGGGCCCCGCCGCCACCTACACGCCGATGAACGTGTGGGACGTGCGCCTCGCCGCCGGCCACGCGGCCGAGCTGCCGCAGCCCGCCGGCTGGACCACGCTGGTGCTGGTGCAGGCTGGCGTGGTGCAGGTCAACGGCGCGGCGGCCGGCCCGGGCCAGCTCGTCACGCTGGAGCGCGAGGGCACGGGGCTGCGCGTGCAGGCGGGCGCGGACGATGCCCGGCTGCTGCTGCTGGCCGGCGAGCCGATCAACGAGCCGGTGGTGGGCTACGGCCCGTTCGTGATGAACAGCGAGGCCGAGATCCGCCAGGCCATCGCCGACTTCAACAGCGGCCGCTTCGGCCCGGCACCCTGACGCGGCAGGCCCCGCGACCCGGCCACCGCCACCAGTCGCGGAGCAGCAGCAGTTTCATGGGGAAAAATGGTTCCATGGCTTGCGGGACAAGCACCGCAAGCCACGAATTTAGAGCACATTTAATTTAAGCATTCCCAATGCCGTAAGACCATCCCTCCCTTGAAGGAGGTCTTCATGCCTGCGTATTCGCCCAGGATCTTCGCGGTCGTGTTCTGGGTGCGGTGGAGCGAGGCGAGAGGCCCAGCGTCATCGCCCAAGCGCCTGGAGGCCAGCCGGGCGTGGGGGTACCAAGTCAAAGTACGCCACCTGCAAGACGGCGAGCACAGCAGCCGGGCGCAGGGTGGGCATCGGAGATCCGCGAATTGCCCATCTGGAGGCGACGGTGCGCGACTGGATCAAGGCGCAGCCGGACTTGGCGCTGGCTCAGCTGTGCGAGCGCCTGGCCGAACAGCAAGGCACCCAGATCAAGCCGCCAGCGCTGTGGCATCAGCTCGACAAGTGGCAGTTGAGCTTAAAAAGAACGCTGCACGCCAGCGAGCAAGAGCGCGAGGACGCCAAGCGGGCACGCCATGAGTGGCGGCGCGGCGATCAGGGCAGTTGGGAGCCGAGCCGATCACCAATAACCTGTCCAGTCACGAGGTCGCTGGCGTGCGTGAAGCGATCGAGGCTGTGGGCGCCACGAGCCGCTACCTGCCCCCGTGCTCGCCGGACCTCAACCCCATCGAAAAGTTCCTCGCCAAACTCAAGGCGCTGCTTGGGCGTGCCGCCGCGCGCAAGGCCCAGGCTCTGTGGGAGCCGGTCGGCCATCTCCTCGACCACTTCCTACCGCATGAATGCAGGCATCTACTTCAGACCCGGCGGATACGTAAACTTATAAATCGAAAACGCCCTGGTCAGCGCAAAGACAACTGCCTATGGCCCGGGCAGTGCAGTTCTGAAGCCCGCTGCAAGCACGCCTGGCTCAACCACCAGTAGGCCCCCCGCATAGGCCGCAGAATGCAAAAAGCCCATCGCTATGGATGGGCTTCTCTGAGATGTCTGGTGGCCTGGGGCCCAATCCCAAAAGATTGTTTATCCAGCATGAGGGCAGCCTCTTGAAATATTGATAGCGAGCCGAGGGAACAATCTGGGGAAAGCCCCTCGGAAAGCTATTTTAGAGGCTGTTTTTTGGTGTGCATACAGCACCAGAAACACGACTGTATGCGTAGTGCGTGATGGCTATCCAACGCAGGCATCTACGAAGACCCGTCCAAGAATCTGGCCCTAGTGCCGCTGTCGCGGCTGGTGCTGCGCCACCGGGCCGGACCTGACTTTGAGCCCATCGGCATCGAGCAGCCCAGGTCGGCAAACACATTGCCCGAGCCTTGTTCGACGGGAACGCCAACGATCCCTAGTCCGAGGCGACGTTGATGGCTTCTTCCAACTGCCGCACGCTCTCCAGCACATCCTCCAGGCGAGGCACATCGCCGAACACCATGCCGGCCATCGCCTCGTAGTCCCTGGCGAGCGCATCGCGCATCGCGGCACTCGGGGTCAGCGTGAAGGTGCCCGGCGCGGCAGCATCCAGACCCAGGTCCGCACTGCCGAAGAACAGCCGCGCATGGCGCGCGCAGTCGAGTGCGAGCGCGTGGTCGGCTGCCCACTGCGTCGCCTCGCCGGACCGCATCATCTGATGCACGTCGTAGTAGTGGCGCGATACCCGCTGCCCGCCATGGCGCAACTCGCCACGGCGCTCATGCCACTGACGCAGCCCATGGAGGATGACCACCTTGTCCCAGAACGTGCGCTCGGGCTTGACAGTCGTGACACCGCCGATGGCCAGGTCCACGTCGGGCAGGTCCTGCGCGACATAGGGCACAACGGTTGCCGAGACATGCGGGTCCAGCGCCGACTTCGCTCCGGACTCGATCTTCACCGCCGAGCGGATGTAGCCGTTCTCGCCGCGCGCCGTGACCACCGGATACCAGAACAGGATCGTCTGCCCGTCCCGGTCCTCGGCATCGAGTTCCAGCCGGAAGCGATCGGCCGGCATCACCGATGCGGCCAGCGCGCCAAGCTGCTCCAGCAGCGGACCCGCGATGTAGGCTTGGCAGGCGGCGCGAACCGCGTCCAGCCGGGCACGCCGCTTCTTGCCGCTGAGGGCATCCAGTTCAACAACGTCCACCGACTGCCCAAGATCATCGCGAAACACCGTGACGTCGATGTCCTCCGAGAAGCGCGGCACCAGGCCGAAGGCCTTGGACAGCGATGTACCGCCCTTGAACAGCAGCCTCGGCCCGCCGGCAGGCAGACCGTTGAACAGCGCATCGAGCGTCCAGCAGACCCAGAAGTCCTTTTCCACGTTCTGCACCGCTGTACCAAGGCGGGCAGAGGCCGCCAGGAACAGATCGCGCCGCTCCCCGTCGTCGGCCGCAATGGCGGCGTTGAAGGCCTCGTTCACCCAGGCACCCTCACCTTTCTCGCGGCGCTTCGCGTGACTGGCGAACGCTCCCTCGGGGCAACACGCCGCGTGGCCAGAGAATCGAAGCTCGGCAGTTCGCGCAGCAACTCGCGCATCCATGCGGGCAGCACCGCGAAGCCCTCGATCAGATCCTGCCGGATCGCAGGCCCGTGCGCGGGCTCGGCGAGGATCTTGTCGAGCCGCTGCAGGATGCGTTCCCGGTCGGAGCCTAGGGTGTCCTTGAGCCAGTGCAGCGCCTGCACCACCCGCATGGCGGGTCGCCCGGCCCAATAGAGGCGGCTGGGCGCCGTCTGCTTGAACTCGATGACGAGGTTGTCGAGTTGGATCGAACGCCGCCGCGCATCGGTGTGGATGGTCACACGCGCCGGAACGGCATCGGTCATGCCCAGATCGTTCGCGGCGGTCATGCCATCGACCAGCATGCGCAGCTGGTCCCGGCGCGCGATGGCATCAAGCACGGCGCGGTAGTCGGGTGTCGTGGGGCGCTTGGTCAAGCGATTGACCGCGGGCCGGTCGTACAGCCCCCGGTCGATCCGGCGCAGTTCGCCCGCCAGCGCCAAGCGCTGCAGTGCCTTGTCCACTGCGTCACGGCTGCCCAGTGCTGCGAAGTCGGCAGGCGTCCAGACGCTGCCGGGCGGCGCAGCGGACACCATTGAGGTAATTTGGAATTTGAGATCGGGCATGTCCGATATTTGTATATTTTTTTCGGACCTATGGCAAGCATTTTCGTCCGAAAAATGCCAACAATTTTCGGACAGACCACTCGACGCACTGCGAGGCCGACCTTTTCCAATCACGCACGGCGGGCCTGCCAGGCATCCGCGCCAGCAGCAGGTTGAAGTCGAACTTTTCGGCACAGGCCTTGTTGAGCAGCCGGGCGCGAACTGACGCGGCAACGTTGCGCTGGTTCATGCCAGACTCTCCAGATAGGGGCGCATCACGTTGGCCACACGGTCGACCTTGGCGTAGTGCCAGATTTCATCGCTGGTCATGCGCTTGGCATTCCACGCTTCGCGCAACGCCTCCAGCGCCACGTCCAGCCCGATCTTGTTGCGGTACTTGAAGCAGTCGGCCACCGTCTTGGCGACGCCGGTGACGCGGATGGTGACGCCATCCACGACATGCTCCTCGACGCCTTCGGTCAGCGCTGCGCCGGAGAAACGCACGAGGCGCAGCGGCGGGTATTCGAGCCTGGGCGTGGCCGCCTTGTTGTCAATGGCCAACCAGACCTGGAACGGAGCCTGCGTCGTCAGGTCATGGACGCGCAGCGCCGACAGCAGGCACACCACGCCCTTGGGGACGCGCCGGGCGACTTCGGCCAGCGTGCCGTGCGCCGACACCGGGCGTCCCGTGAGGCCGTACAGCCCGCGTCCGACGCGCTCCAGTTGCCCGCGCCGCACGGCTCGCGTCAAGGCAACCCGTGGGATGCCCAGCGGGGCCAAATCGTGCGGGCGCAGCAATCCCTGCGAGCGCACGAGTTCGAGCAGTTTGTCGATAGACGCGTCCATGATCTAGCCATTGTTCCGTAACATCGGCAAATATAAATAAAAGCCGACACATAGGAACACGCACTCCAGAGTGCGCACTCAAACCTCGACGACCTTCTGCATAGCGTTCAGCGAGGGGAGATGGCCGGGATGCGCGCATGCATCGTCCAGCCCCTGTAGCCTAGTAGCCTGCCAGTTCGTAGCCGGTGCTGCGCCCACCACCCGGGGACTTCTTCAGCACGCCCAGTTCCAGCAGTTGCGTGATATCACGCAGCGCGGTGTCAGGCGAGCACTTGGCGATGACGGCCCACTTGCTGCTGGTGAGTTTTCCCTCGAAACCTTCCAGCACGTGGCCCAGCAGTTTCCCCTGTCGCTCGTTCAACGGCGTACCCGCCCAGCGTTGCCAGAAGCGCGCCTTGGCCAGCACGGCGTCCAGCGTGGTGCGCACTGGCGACGGCACGGGTCAGCGTGCCAAGGAACCACGACAGCCAGCCGGTCACGTCGAGCGCGCCCTTCGGCGTGTGCTCCAGCACGTCGTAGTAGTCCTTGTGCTCGCGCTGGATCTGCGCCGACAGGCTGTAGAAGCGTTGCGGGCTGCCGCCGGCACGGGCGAGAAATAGGTCGCCCATGGCGCGCGATGCGCCCGTTGCCATCGTCGAAGGGATGCCGCGTGACGAACCACAGGTGCGCGAGGCCGGCCTTGATGAGCGCCGGTTCGCCGCTATCCCCGTTGGCCCACGACAGGAATTTCGTCGTCTCGGCGGGCAGTACGTCGGCGGGCGGCGCCTGGTAGTGAATCTTGCGCCGCCCCATCGGGCCGGACACTACTTGCATTGGCCCATCGGCATCGTCGCGCCACCGGCCGATGGCGATCTTGCTCATGCCTGAGTAGCCGGTCGGAAACAGAGCCGCGTGCCATCCGGACAGACGGGGGCGGTCAACGGATCGGCACTGCGGGCCGTGGCGTCGAGCACCATCTCCACGACACCCTCGACATGCCTGTCCACCGGCGCGACCGCGCCGATGTCCACACCCAGGCGACGCGCGATGGATGAACGCACGGACTCGACATGGAGCACTTCGCCTTCGATTTCGCTGGTTTTGACCACGTCCTCGGTCAGCGCGGCAAGGCTGGCCTGATCGCGCAGCGCCAGTCCCACGTCGGCCAGACGCCCCAGCAGCATGCCTTGGGCGCGGCTGACCTCGGTGAGGAGCGTGGCCAACGCAGGCAGGCCCTCTGCATGGAACTCGGCTGCGAGCATCGGCGCTCCACAGTGCAGCGCAACGCTCAAGTTATGCGATAAAGCTGACGGAAACAAAAACTATGCAACACCGGCCACTGCAACTGTAAGCGTTGATGGGTGGTCCCGTTTTAGGAGGTTCGATGCTCAAGGCCATTTACTACCCCCACACTGAGGTAGGCAGCGAAACTGTGCTCAAGAATGCCTTACTCCTATGGGATTCTCTTGAAACCATCGTGCCTCGCAGCCCGCGACCATCGCCCCGTGCTCCAAAAACTGCCCTGCTCCGAGAAGCGACAAATCTGATCGTTCGGCCGCGCCAACCGAACGACAAGGAGCGTCAAGCAGCACACAGGGCGCTTGAGAAAATGCTGCAGTCTGGGCAACTTGCCACCATCATGGCCAGGGCACCCAATGGATGGCAGGAAGGCCAGTACCTCATATACCCTGACAAGTTCCTGCACATGACATGGCGTATGCTGGAAACGGAAGGCTTGGGCCAATTTGAAGCGCGCCATCAACACTACGGTGTGCCTTCCGCGCTCGGCTTTCTGATGATGTCTCTGTTGGCCGACAGTTGCGCGGGTACGCAGATTCAGAAGGTAACAGACCGAACTGACGCCTACTCGTGGCTGGCCGATGCACATGCAGCCGCTCTAGGTGTCCACCCTGTCCTCGGCCTTGACGCAAGCCAGGTAGCCCCAGCTTATGACCGACTCGTGTCGCTCTCACTTGACGTGCTTGATGCCCGCCAGATTCCACTAGAGAAGTTGTTGGCATTCCGGCAGCGCGAGGCCAAGAGCAGCAGCACAGACTACGCGGCGATGCGCAGACGCTATCTCTCAGCGCTCAATGCCCACATCAAACGCGTGACCAACGAAGCAAGAACGGTCAACGACTTGCGTGAACTTGAACGTCAGTTTCGCGACGAGTTTCGGCATGATCTCAATGACCTCAAATCAGAACTCGACGTGACCAGTCTGAAAACTCTCTTTTCGAAGGAAGTCGCCATATCCACGGTGGTCACGGCCGGGACTCTTATCGCTCCAATTCCTGGATTGACTACCCTGTCCACCCAGATCGGCTTAGTGGGGATCATCCCGTTGATAAAGTCTGCAATCGAATTGCGGGGCACGCGACGAACCGCTCTACTCAAGCATACGTCGTCCTGGCTCTACCTCGCCACACAGCCTCGCCTCCAACTGCGCTAATAGCGTAGATACAGTTCGACGCTGGAAGCCGTTTCTGGGACGCTACAAGGATTCAACCGCAAACGCCCATTTGTACCAAGTACGCCGTCGCGAGGCCGCATCGAAGGCCAGTTTCGCCCTCGAAGCCCCTACCCAAACGCCTTCTTGATTCAACCCTCGCTGCGCAAGTTCTTCTCTAGCCAATCGATTGAGATCCAGTTTCCCGTGGGCGACCGCCACCAGAACACGAACCGGAACGTGCTGAAGGAATTCGATCTCATCTACGGCAAATCCAGACGTCGTGTATTTCATCCGTATGCGGTCAACGAACAACGTCCTTGATCCGCAGGCTATGACCTGACAGCCTACGTTCCCACATAGAGCAACGTGGGAACGTAGATGACAGACAATTTGGAAGACCTCAAACGCCGGCTGGTGGTGGGGCACAAGAGCGACGGACGCAGCGTGTACGACGAAGCGGCGAAGTCGGAACTGGTGGCATTGTGTCGACAGCCGGGCGCCTCGGTGTCGCGCTTGGCGCGTGAGTGCGGCGTCAACGCCAACCAGGTCAGCCGCTGGCTTCGCGAGCATGGCGACAGTGGGCGTGCGCGCAGGGCCGTTGCAAACGTAGCTGCCGCACCTTCGGCATTCGTGGCGGTCTCTATGCCTGCAACGGCGCCGATTGCGGCCGCAAGCAGCGACAGCATCGCCGCTGTCATCGACATGCATGCAAGACTGCCCAATGGCGTGGCGATCGACCTTCGCAGCATTGATCTGCGCATGCTGGGCGATGTGGTCGAAGCGCTGGGGAGGCTGCGGTGTTTCGCTTCGACGAAGGCCTGAAGGTCTACCTGCACCGCGAGCCGGTGGACTTCCGGCTGAGCATCAACGGCCTGGCGATCCTGGTCGAGCAGGGGCTCGGCCTGGATCCATTCGCCTGCTGCGCGTACGTCTTCAGCAACCGGCGGCGTGACCGGGTCAAGATCCTGGGTTGGGAGCGCAATGGCTTCTGGTTGCTGCTCAAGCGTCTGGAGAAGGACCGGTTCATCTGGCCCTCGGCCGAGGCGGTGCCCACGCTGACGGCTGAGCAGTTGCACTGGCTGCTGGAGGGCATTGACATCGCGGTGGTGCAACGCCACGCCCATCTGCGCTATTGCAGCGTGGCCTGACGGAGCATTGGAACGATGATGGGGCATGCCGATCCAAGCTGGCGTGTCGCTGCCGCCTGCCCTTGCCACCATCACCACCGAAGACCTCGCCGCTCTCATCGCCGAGCGCGATGCGCTGGCCGGCGCGCTGCGGGTGGCGACCACCGAGCGGGACCTCGCATTGGTGCGACTGAGGGCGCTGCAGCGCCAGCTCTTTGCCGCCAAGAGCGAAGCGCGCGGCACCGTTCAGAAGGACCTGTTCCTCAACGAGGCCGAGGCCCTCGCGCCCACCGAGCAGACGCCGCAGGCCGAGACGGATGAAGAGGCGTCAATGCCGGTCGCCGGGCATCAGCGCAAGAAGCGTGGCCGCAAGCCGCTGGATGCGGCCCTGCCACGCGAGGTCGTGCGCCACGAGTTGCCCGAGGCCGAGCGCGTGTGCGCCCATGACGGGCATGCGCTGGTGGAGATCGGCTCGGAAGTCAGTGAGCAACTGGACATCATCCCCGAGCAGGTCCGCGTGCTGCAGCACCACCGTATCAAGTACGCCTGCCCCTGCTGCGACCAGAGCCTGAAGGTCGCGCCGACGCCGGCGCGCATCATTCCGCGCGGACTGCTCACTGAAGCCGCCCAGGCCTGGGTCATCACCGGCAAGTACCAGTTCGGCATGCCGCTATATCGCACGGCCGCGCTGCTGCGCCGCTTCGGCGGCGATCTGGCCAGCAACACGGTGGCCTCAGGCGTCGTGCGCATCGGCCAGGCCGTGCAGCCCGTGATCAATCTGCTGCGCGACCACCTGCTCGACTCCCAACTCATCTACGGTGACGAGACCACGGTGCAGGTGCTCAAGGAGCCTGGACGCAAGGCGCAGACCAAGAGCTACATGTGGGCGCAGATGAATGGCGCCGGCACCGGCCCGCCGGTGCGGCTGTTCGCCTATGCGCCGGGACGTGGCGCCGTGCATGCCGATAGGCTGTATGCCGGCATCCGTCCTGGCGCTACGCTCATCACCGACGGCTACGAGGTCTACAACGGCATCGCCAGGGCCAATGGCCTCACGCACCTGGGATGCTGGGTGCATGCACGCCGGCCGTTCATCAAGGCTGAGGAGGCCATCCCGAAGGCAACGCGTTCACCGGATCAGATTGCAACCCGGTTCGTGCGGCTGATCGCCAAGCTGTACCGAGCCGAATCCTTGGCCAAGGACTGGGCGCCCGCACGTCGGCTGCGGCTGCGTTCGCGCTACAGCCGCGCAGTCGTGCGCGAGATCGAGCGGCTGCTGCTCACGCACCTGCACAGCGTCGCGCCATCCAGCCTGCTTGGTGAAGCGCTGCACTACCTGCACGGGCAGTGGCCCAAACTTGTGCGGTTCCTGGACAACTCAGCCTGGCCGCTGGACTCCAATCCGGTGGAGAACGCCATCCGGCCCTTCGTCGTCGGAAGACGCAGTTGGCTGTTTGCCGATACCGTGGGCGGTGCCAACGCGAGCGCCAACCTGTACTCGTTGATCGAGACCGCCAAGGCCAACGGCATCGAGCCCTACCGGTACCTCGTCGTGCTCTTCAAGAAGCTGCCGCTCGCGCAGACCGTGGATGACTACGAGGCGCTGCTGCCCTGGAACATCGCGCTCGGCGGCGCGTAGGACGCCCTGCGCGGATCGATTCCCACACCATGCGCAAGGGCGTGGTTGATTGACGGCTTACTTTCATCCTCCGCTTCCTTCATGCTTTGTCACTCCATCTTGGAACAGGCAACTCGAACAGTCTTCGTCGAGAGCATGCGTTCGTCCCGTCATAGGCCAACTTAACTATCGTCGGTCATAGGCGGCAATGGCTTGACCTGTATACGTCGCGCCCGTGGCGATGACCGATCCCTAAGATAGCCGTCACCTCTTCCCTTCAAACTAGTCAGCGCCTCTGGATCCATGTGGACGTTCGGTGCGTTCTTCTTCGCCTCCTTGACATCCATTGGCTTCAACACCAACCAAGTGGCAGCATTCGCTTTGACCTCCGACCCAAAGTGATCGCTCATCTGAGAGGCCAGGATCATTCCCAAGCCAAACTTGCGAGCTTCGGTGAAGAGCAGATTCAAGATCCGATCCGGCGCATCCGGATCACCCCCCCCTGTGCTCAATATTTTCGCTTCATCGATGATCACAAACAGGCGGAAACGTTGCTTGTCATCAGTTGGTTGGACAGGAATTGGGCCTTTCAAGCGAAGCACTCGGAAGAGTTTGCGAAGGAGCGTCTCTGCCGTGATGTAGCGGACTTCATCAGTCAGTTTGCTGAGATCGAGACGTACGTTCGATGACAATATCTCGTCTACCGAGACATGCTCGCTGCGATGAAAGATCGGGTGCTCGAAGATTTCACGAACGGCGGCAAGACAACCCTCGATCGCGGATCTTTGGCTCTTCCTTCCATCGTCATCGATCCAGCTTTCCAGAATTCGCTCCACATCACCGAAGGTCGGCGGCGTATTGCGCCAAGTACTTGGGTCAGAATCATCAAACCCGGCAGCGGTGTACGCCTCTTCCAACGCTTCTCGCAGAATGCTGTTCTGGCGATGGCCAAGCGCCGGTACAGCGTTCCGAATCATGTCCCGCAGCACCTTACGCTGGTCATACAACCCGGTCTCCTCCGCACTTTGCGAGTCCAACTCCATAGGGTTGACACCCGCGGTGCTCGACGTTCCGGACGAAAGCAAGACTGAACGCAATCCAGGAAATTTCACATCCCCATGGAAGTCGAGCACCAGCACCGGCACGCCAAAGTCGCTGATGTTCTTGCCGATCACTTTCAGAGCTTCGGTTTTCCCGGAACCCGAAGATCCGAGGATCAGGAAAAAGCCATTGCTTTGTTTTCCCGGACTCCAGCGAACAATGGATTTTGCGTTGGCCACCTCCGAGCCCAGTTCAACCTCCAGGAGTCCCGACGCGGAGAGTTCCGCCCCCCCCGGTTCCGAACTTGGCGTCGCAAGATTCGTTCGGGTCTCAGGTATACCCTCCCCGACCGAAGAAGTGTTGCCTTCATCGGGCGATACCGACGGATCGACTTTGGGAAGACCACTGCCGGCGTCTTGGCTGGGATTGACCAAGCGCTGAAACACGACGCTCGGCTCAAGCCCTTTCGAAGCATTCCCTCCTGCGCTGCCATGACCCCGACCCGACAACGGCAGTTCTTCTTTGGTGATCCTCGTCGCCGTCAATGCCAGTCCCACATCAGTGGCCGCCAGCGTATTGATCTCGACGGGAATGCCAAGACTCGTGGTAACGCTTAATGACTCAGTGGTCACCACGCTGGCCAACTGCACATGCACGATCCGTGCAGCCAGTTTGACGGAGATGCTCCCGTTGAATAGGTCCTGTAACAAGCCGTGCCATCGCTCAATGTACTCAGCGTCGAGGTCGCGCAGAAGCGCGGTGTAGAGGTGTTCTCGCACCACCTCTCTTCTTGGCTTCGCCAAAGGAGACAGGTTCGGCCCACCGAACACCTCCGCCAGTGCATGAAGCGTCGCGACCACCTGATCCACTGCGTGGCCAGTGACGATGCCATCCTTGACGGTGTAAGGCGTGCTCTCATCGTGCGTCTTGACCTCAATGACGTCAATGATCAGTTCACCGTTTTCCTCACGCAGCCCGATGACATCAGCTTTCTCATTGGAGTGGCCGCCCGCCGTCAGCCATCTGCGGGCGTTCTGGGTGTCCAGACTCACAGCCAAACCACTGGGATCACGCCGCCTGTACCACCGCATCGCGATGAGTTTTCCAAGCGCCCCCTTCACATGCTTGGACTTGTCGCCTCCGACCAATCCGAGGATGCCATTGGGCTCCATTGCCACCAGATCACGAACGAGTTCCTCCAACGTGTTGTGGTCTGCCACAAAATGGGTCTTGCGCAACTGCTGATCCAGTCGCCGAATAAATGGACTGAGATCTCGCCCAAAAGTCGTCAGTTGGCGAGCGCCTTCGATACGCCTGTCAACCACCTCCGCGTCTCCCAATCGGGGGACCAGCACACGATGAGGATCGGCAACGACTGTCCAAGTGCAGCTTTCGGCCAGTTGGTCCAACCAACTCTTGACTGACGCAACTTGCGGCTGATGCGTTGCGGTGGTCTGGCGCAGTTCCCGATGGACCAAGGTTGCAGTCGCAAAGTAGGTGGCGAACACCTCTTCTTGAGCTACCGGGATGATGGCGATCTGCTTCTTCAGTTTGTTGTAGCGGTACTCACAACTCGGCATCCACGGGCTTAGATCGTGCAGACCAGCTCGCGCGACGAGGGTGGTACGTACCTCGAAGGGATCGAACACCACACTGAGGTGGGCGGGAAGCTTTCGGATTTCTTCAATGACCTGCGGCCATTTCTTCACTTCCGGATCCACTGACAGACTGACCAAGCCGCGCTCCTGGCCTGCTCTGATGCGGTCCTTCAATTGATCGTCCATATCCTCTAACTCACCGGTCCATCCACGTGTGTCATCCGAGGTGTAGCGAAGGCGAATGTGAACACCCCAATATGTATCCTCCGTCCCTTGGTTGTCGAGATCCAACGCGTCGAGCAGCACTTCAATGAATCGTGCAGGGCGAGGCACATTGACAAAAAGCACCTGCAAGCCAGGTCTCGCAAAAGGACGCAGTTGTGCAGCCAGCGAAGCCAGGAAACTGACCGATTTCAGGCCATCTGGCTCCAGAACACCTCTGGGCGCCTCCTTGAAGAGCGGCAGATGAGCGACGGCGCCAGCATGTCCAAGCAGCGATGGCTGACCGGTGACGGACTCGATCTTGGGAAGGACCAAAACGTTGAGGAGTTGAAGATCCTCTGCAGATGCCGCGATGAGGGTCGAGCGCTCTGCCTCAGAGAGTCGACCACCCAACGCTTGCAGATCGCGTACGATTGCCGCGCTGCGCCAGAGATTCAGTGGGTGCAACGGCGACAAGAGAACTTCCGGCACGCCTTCCCTTCGATAGACATACAGTTCCATCGAAAGCAGCCAGTGGACAACGCGTTCTGCCTCGTCCATGGCCTGGGAATACATCTCTTGAAACGCTGCCTGGAGTTGCTTGAGCAACTGATCGTAGGCTTCTAGATACTCGGTGGCAGCGGTCAGCGCCTCCGGACGCCCAGCCAGCACGGCGACGGGAGAGACAGTCAGTTCCGCGGCTATTGGCAGCAGTCTTCCTCTCGCACTGGCAAGGGAGGCCGCCAGATCAAGACATGCGGCTGGCGCAAGTTCGGCTTCGACAAACTCCGTGAGCCATTGCTGGAACTCCTGAAAGAGGAATGGCTGCCAGGCTTTGAAGGCGGCAACCTCCATGAGCGCATCTATGCGATCCGACTCAATGTCGATCACACCGCCCCATTCTGCATGCGTAGATCTCGACTTCACAAGCGCGATGACGTTGGCATTCACGCTGGTCACAGTCTGAACAGGAAGTGCGCCATCGTCACTCTTGCCCTCGACGCCGCCTAGCGGTTCATCCTCTCCAACGGTCTGGTCGTTTTCCGCCTGCTCTGCCAACACCGATACTTGTTCGGCAAGATCAGATAGCTTCTCATTGCCTCCGTCCAACAGCAGTTCCGCCACCACAGATTCGACAGGAACCTTTCCGCCGTCCTTCTTCAATCCGCCCGCCTCAGCACCTGGATGTGTTGGCGCAAGCTTTCCCCGCCACAGGGTCATCACGTCTGCCAACTCGATGCCCACAAGAACATCGGCGGTTCGATCATTGATGGATCGCAGACGCTTGCGAATCGCGTTGAACTTGCCCTTGTCACCTTTCGGCAATGCACGACAGAAGACTGCAGTGCGATCCCAGTCGTCAGGCGCCCCATTACTGACGGTCGCGAGAATCTCAGCATTCGACTTCAACCGCCGGACAAGACGACCTTCGCTGGATTCATCGGCAAGATGAGAGTCAGGAAATAGGCCTAGGGCATGCAGTGCTGCGGGTGCCTTCACGGAGCGCTCCAAGGGACTGAATCCCTTCAGAACGTCGGCGTAACTCGCGATCGCGCGCAAGGACAGACTCGGGCCCCTGGTGGACTTCAGCGCATCCCAAAGTGTCCGAAGCCACAGCACCTCGGCCTTGTCCCGCTGGTCCTCGCACAGGCGCTTGATGAGTGCGTTCTCGCTCAGAACGCGAAAGTCCTTCAGAGATGCCTGCTTGCTCAGAGGTCCGTCCGCAAGTACCACAATAGTTTTGAGTTTCTGATTGCGCCACTGCACCGCAGTCTCTTCGTCTGCCGCCAGCAACTCCGCGTACTTCGGATACAGCGATTGAAACTTGCCGACCGCCTCGTGTTGCCCCACGAGCGACAGCCGCAGTTTCCCCTTCGTTCTTCCCAACACATCAGGGAGAGCACCCAGGAAATGGTCGCGATCAAACCCCGCTGTGTCCAAAACCACGACGCCAAAATCCTCTCGTATCGCGGCGATCTCAAACTCAGCGAGCAAGAGATCTGCGATATGGCGGTTGACACTCATTGCCACGTCACTCATGGTTTGCCTCCAACAGGCCGACAACTGCCACGCTGTCGGCCAAGCGACGTGCGAGCCCAATGGACTCCAGTCGGCTCAAGAATCGTTCACTGTTTTCGCTCAGAGCTCGCGCGGGCACCATCGCGCCGATCTCCGCCAGCAGAATTCCATCGTCAGCGCGGCCGCCAACCACGATTGACCACTTTTGCCGAAGCAGGTCTAAGAAATCACGGTACTCCAATGGTGGCTGGTTGACATCGATCGTCGATGCGACCAGAACCTCAAGTGTTCGGTCTGCAGGGTTCAGCCTCTTGTTGGGGTTTTTCTGTGTGGGATACAGGAACCCGGACCGAATTCCCAGCAATCGTAGATACCCGTCCAAGCCACGACTAGAAGAGCCCTCCGCTTGTCGGATCACTTCTTCAGCCGCCTCCTGGGCTGCCTCCTGCGGATCATCGTGTTCTTGGACGATGTCTTGCAGCCGGCGGGCGATTGAACTTGAATCCTCCAGCGGCGCGGCCCCAGAGTCCTGCAGGATTCCATTGAGCGCGGCAACCGGGTCGGCGTGCCATTCAGGAGATTGGGCACTGAGTAGATCGGCCACGACCGATGCCATGTACGACCTTGCATCACCGATCAGTTGAGAAACGCAGCGTGTGCTGGCGATGACGGTGGGCGATGAGTGATCACCCGACGCGTCCAGCAGCAGAACACGCTCGGGCAAGCCCAAGCGCTCCCGAGGCCGGCTTGCGGCGTGCATGAACACAGAAAGCGCCGCCAGAAGCACCACGCGCTGCAAACTTGCAATGGGATTGGGATTGAGCTTTCGTTCGTATGCCTCAAGTTTGTCGGCCGCATCGCGCAAGGCCCTCTCGACGGGCGAGTAGCCATCTTTCAGGTCTTCGCTATCGACAGGTGCTGTTGCTCTCTTTCGCGTCGAATCCACCAGCGGCGAGAGAAGGGCCGAAAGATCATCCATGTCAGCCGGGTTCTTCTCCGGGTTCGTCAGTTGCGAAAGGAGATTGAGGATCTCCAGACGTTGAGCAGGGTCGTGCCCTCCCCACAGCCGATGAATGAACAGGCCAGCGCCGTCATCAGAGGGATCCCCCGTGACGGTCAATGCCGTGGGAGACGAGAAGGATGAGAGTTCCGGCGATTTGCCAAACACAGCGCCATCCGCGCCAAGCAATGTCCGAATGAGCGGAAGCACCTTGGTCATGAGCGCAGACGACTTCAGGTCTGCCGCTTCCCCCAGCGCGCCCCAGCGGTCACGCTGGCCGTCCACGAGAGATCGAACTGCTGCGACGCGCTTGTCCAGACTGTTCTTAGGAAGCGTGGCTTCAAACAGTTGTTCCAACACCGACATCCGCCCGACACCCTGATGTTCAGCACGCATCAGTGCGTTGGCAATGTGGACTGGTTTGATCTTGGCCTCCATCACCTTGTAGCCATGACGACGCTGAATCTCATTGGTGATCGCCTTGCGAAGTTGCGTGCTCATGATTCTTCTCAGGTGGCAGAGTCGAAGCGACGGTTGATCAAATCCACAACAACCGTCGTGCGCAGTTCACTTTGCGGGTCAACCACATCTACGGTTCGCACATCAGGGCTCTTCTCACCGTACTGGGAAAGCGTGTCGTTGAACTGCCCCAGTCGTCGCGCGACCTCACTCTGCCCGTCTGCGAGTGAGCCGTGAATGAGCCCCTCCAGCAGTTCCGGATCGACAACGAGCCGAGCGAACCGAGGATCATCAGCGGAGGCAAGCAGAAGGTGAGTTGCTGGTTGCTCACCGAACGCCTTGCGCAGTACGGGTGCCAACTCCGGCTTGTAGAGCCTGAGTCGATTTCTATTGACGGCCAAGCCAGACACCATGGCTTGGCTGCGTGTACGCGGTTGGTATGAGAGACGAGTCCACAGTCGGAGGGCATCTGACTTTGCTTCACCTCCTCGGTTCCACCATCGATTGATGAGCGCAATAAGACGACTGAGTCGAATCGCCATCGCGATTGACGTGTCTTGCAGTTCGGCGAACAGTTTGTTCGCATCCGAGAAATCGAAGAGTTGTCCATTGGCGTGCTCGAAGTACCAGCGCCGCTTCAATGCCGTGAACTCACCGGCAAGATTGCGCTGCTCCTTCTCTGCAACTTCATCCAGGTTGCGTTGAAGCACCGATAGCTTCTCGTGACCAGCAAAATCGCTCGGGTCGATCGTGCCTCGCCATAGGTTCTCATCGACCTGTGGGTTCGTCTGCTTCATCGGGTCGATTCCCCGATTCAACAGTTCGAAGATAGCCCCTTCACCCTCAAAGGCGTTCCAGTAGTACCTGGAAAACTCGCTGGTGCCCGATTCCCTCAGTTCTTCTCGCGACTTCCCAGCGAAGATGCAGTAAGAGACGAAGGCAAGCGCTTCACGGAAGGTGATCTTCACGCCGGTGCGCCCTACTGTCGTCAACAGGTTCACCATCCGCTGTCGTGGCAGAAGTGAACGAAGCATTGTGCGGTTGTAGTTGATGACTGAGTTGTCTTCTAAGGCGCATGCCTCATACCAGTGGTCATCAGTCAGTTTGTCGATGATCTCTCCAGCCAAATCGGGCGACAGCACGCGGCGATGGCTCAGATCAAGAATGACGGTTTCGCCCTTTTGAGGCTTCCAGGTTTCCTCATCCTCCTGTGATGCGGCCTCCATGGGCTTGTAAGTGACCAAGCGGAGCAACTGCGCGCGGATGTCCTCCAGCCATCGATGCTTTCCGCGAAATTCGCGAACTAGATCGACCAAGGGGCCTTCGTTGATGGCGATACAAAAAGGTCTTTGCTCATCGCGAGCTGCTTGCCATAGGCGAACAATCTCTGCGGATGAGAGTTCGCTGGCGTCGGTCACGACTTCCGCATCTTTCAGATCCTTCTTCATCAGAAGGATAGCGTGCGTCTTTCCGTCCCCGGCATTTCCAGTAATCACGACAGAGCCGCCGATCCGAACCACTTTTCGGACTACCTCCTCCAGATTGGTCTTGATATTGAGTTCTTTGAGCCGACTGATGCTTACATGATCGCTAAAGGCGCTCTCATTGCGATAGAGCAAGCGGATGAACTGCAGACGATCGTCCGCCTTGGTGTCGCTTTGCATGTCGTTCCTCTCTCCAATGGCGGGTTTGAGCATCAGTTGCTTCTGGGGGACACGTGGCCCGGTTCTATCTGGAATGAGCCGTGACACGCGCTCTGTGAGCGGGGTCGAGCGAGTTACGGCTTCTAGTGCGGGTAGATAATCCAAACGTGATGCAAGCCATCTCGATACCCAATGGCTGGCGATTTTCTCCTCCGCACCCTCCGTTTGTGGATCAATGCCGTACTGAGGCTCCGCATCGATGCCAAGCAGCACACGCTTTAAATTCATCACGAGCGGAACACCATAGATGATCCGTGGCGCTCCGTGCTGGAGGAGGTTGGTTTGATTGAGCCCCAGGTGGGCAAACCCTTCACGCAGTTGGCGCAATTTTGGGCTTTGGCCCTCGCCAAAAACGAAATTAACGTTTCGGAATCCGCTTGCTTGCTCCGCGATCTGAGCAAGGCCGAATTCTGTCTCAGTGGATAAGTTTGGTGAACCAAACCCCTCCGTCCTTCCCAACTGCTCGTACAAAATCGCAGTCGTTTGTCCCTCGACCGTATTCTTTGGCAATTTGACACGGTTGTACTGTGAAGAGTGATCGGTATAGAGACTGGTGGTCCCCAAGAATGCCAAATGCGGATCCTTAGTGATCGGACGGCCCGCCATTTGACTGGCGATGATGCTGACAGTGCCGCCGTAACGTTCGCGGTAGTCGTTGACCACGCGCGGGCTCATCATCATCATGCACACCAGTTTCCCCCCCAATAGATGGTTGTAGGGAGCGACCGCACCGCAAACGGTGAGTTCCATCATGCTGGTAGCGGAGAAACGCTTTTTCAGTTGCTTGATAACAAGATTGAGCGCCCACGCGCCATGATCGGTTGCCGCCAGGTCGCGCAGACTGGCATGCCAGATTGCGATCGTCCGATAGGCACGAAGGATCTCTCTTGCTGCACGTGCACGTTTCGAGCGGTACAGAGGTGTCTTGGTCAGTTCCAGCAACCGCTTGGGTGTCAAATCATCGGGCCGCTTCGGCGTGCTGTCGTCATCGCCTTTCAAAGCGTCTTCTCGATCCCGCAACGCATCCTGCTCGATGACCGCCAGTCTGCTCAGCGTTTCATCATCCACGCTGTGATCAATACGACGATCGACAGGGAGATCATCGCGGTATATTTGATCGAAATCCTCTTCGAGACGTTCGCGAAACGCACGCAATACCTCGGCATCGGACACCACGCCTTTTGCTACAAGTGCCAGCAGACCATCCACCGTCCATCCGAGCGCCCTGTCCCTCGGAGTCAGTTGCATGACCATATTGCCAAGCGCCGTGATGCCCATCACAGGATGGTTAGGTTGAGCGGCATCGCGAATGAGATAGAAGAGATTGCGCCCAGGGGTGGACCGATATCGCGTGCTCCAACTGTGGCGAAAGTATCGCCATATGTCGATCAACCTCAGATTCGTGAATTCATCGCGATCATCAGTGACCAGTTGCGCATAGGGCCGGCAGACGCTTTGCAGCAACGCTGCGCGCTCAACCAAGGGCATGGCAGCAATCGGCTTTAGTTGCTCTGACAGTCTGCGACCGTCAGCGATCAGGTCAGTTACCGGTCTGCTGGAGGAATATTTTGAAGGCCGCTCCATCGAATAGATGAATCGGCGATGCGAATCCTCCAGCAGTTGATCATCGCGACCGAAAAGAAGTTGCTGGCGAATCACCTGTTTGCGATTTGCGGGGTCTGAATGTTTTGGTGGCCTTACGTGAATGTGGTTCGAAGACACACGAGTTTCCCACCCAATTGCAATCAGGTCACGCAACAAGGTCGTGGCAACCTTGGCCTTCAGTTTGGACAGGGTGGAGGTTTCAAGCCTGTCTGCGAACTCCGAGAGTTTCTCGACCCCCTCGTCTCGTGGAAGTTTGGAAAGCCGATGCAGTTCGACGTACACACTCCCGTCGCCGTCGATCTTCGGATTGAAGAGACGCCAGTCGTCATCTTTCGTCACAGCAATGAAAGACCGCTCATCGGCTTTGAGTCGGCTAGAAATGATGCTCTCCATTTTTCATTCTCTTTAACACTAGCCGCGCTTTGTGAGCAAAGACCGCAGCAACTCTTCGAAGGTACCATGTGAACACGTTTTGATACAGCAGCGCACGTCCAGCCGCTGGACACCACAAACCAAAGGGTTAAGTCGCCCGGAACCCGATCGTTGCTTGATCGATGGTTCACTCTCGTCTTGGAGGACAAGCAGGGGCGCGTGGTTGGCCCGGTCAGCATGGATGGCGATGAGTGCAACCATTGGATCAGCGGGCTTTCCGCGGCCGCCGTACAGGTGGCGCCTTGATCAGGCGAGCCAAGGTGTCGGCGCTGGCGAAGCCGCCCTCCTCTACCCAATCCTCCTCCCCGCCCGCTCGCTTGCTGTCCTTCATGGCCCGCTGGTTGGACGTGCCTCGCGGAGCGGCATGCTCACGCCTCTGATCACGGGGTATCGAGATCAGTGCCTCGCAAAGTTGCTCACCGAGCAGAGATCGAAGCACCTTGCTCAGTTGCTCCATGGACATAGAGTCCCCGACGTCATGTGGCTTGTTCCCTACAGTCGAGACCAAAGTCGATGCCTTGACGCGCGCCGGCAATCTGGCGTCCTGGAGTTGCCGGCCCACCGGATCCTCCTGCCCCAACAAGTCGAGATCTTTTTCAATGCCCAGTACCTGCATGACCAAGAGGTAGGCACCCATGGTCACACCTGCGCTGCCGCGCTCCAGACTGCGCAGCGTCATGGGCGACATGCCGGCGCGCTCAGCCACCTGCTTCGCCGTAAGACGTCGGCGCTGACGCGCTAAGCGCAAACGCTCGCCGAACCGGCGCAGCACTTCGTCGGTGGAGGGAAGCAAGGGCGCGGTCCTCTTAGCCATATGCCATTATTTCATCTTTATTTCCACCTAAATCTCAAAATAATGACTTCTTAGCCAAATAGCGCCATTATTTTGGTGATGCAGGAGGAAAAGGCACGAAATATTAACCTTTCGCACCGCAGGTAGGTTTCCCACAGAGATGAGCATCCCCGGCCTTGCCGGGCCGCGCTGTGCGTGCTGCGCATCGAGCCCCTGGCGGGTCTCGACCTGTCGGCTTCCATCACTGATGCCTCCGCGGCGAAGCCGCTGCGCGCTGCGCTTGCTCACCAATGCATAAGGATGCGGGGGCTGGCTTGCTGACTCCCTCCATCCTGTCACGCCGGTCTCGCGGTCAAGGTCTGCGCGTGCGTGCGACGCACGCTTGCGTCCTTCGGCCGTCTTCGAACCTGTGACCGCTGTGCTGCGGCGTGCCGTCTCCGGTCCCGGGCAATCCCGCCCGGTCACTGGAGACCATCATGGACGACAAATCCTACGTTTCGCTGGAACAGCGCCTGTGCCTCGTGTGCGGCGCTCCATTCGACACCGGCAACCTACTGCTGGACAAGCGCCTGCGCGCGAGCATGAAGCGCCATACGACGACCGGTTGGGGCCTTTGCCCCGAGCATCAGAAACTGTCCGATGACGGCTTCGTCGCGCTGGTCGAATGCGATCCGCAGCGCAGCGGTTCACCGGCCGAAGGTCGTCTGAAGCCCGAGCAGGCGTACCGAACAGGTCGACTGATTCACTTGCGGCGCACGGTGTTCGCCAAAGTGTTCAACGTTTCGATCGAGGACAAGCAGGCTTGCGTGTTCGTCGAACCTGGCGTGATTGAGCAGTTGCAGACGATGGCGAGGCCGGCGGCGGACTGATCGCCTGCTGAAGTCATCTGTGCGCTGTCCTTTTGGGGCGGCGCACTTTTCTTCGTGCGTCTCGTGTCGAAGGCTTCGGCCCTAGCGGGCCTGCGCGCTGCGCTTGCCTCCAGGAGAAGGGCTCGTCGGCCCATCCCCGCCGCGCTGCGCTTGGCGCCCCTGCAAGACCGCCAAACAGGCTGCGCCTGATCGGCCTTCGCGCCTGGCGGCGCTGCGCGCTGCGCTTGCGGGGTGCCGGCGCCGATAGCGACCGTTGCCGCGCTCGCCGCCTTTCCTGAGCCCATCACCTTGTCCGCGACTGTAGCCCGCGGCCCGTGGCCGTCAAGGCGCGCCGGGCCGTGTCCTCGCTTCGCTGCGGGCCGCCCCAGCACCCGGCGCTTCTTCCTTGACGGCCACCGGCCGCGGTCTCCCTTTCGTCGCGGGCGATGAACTCAGGAAAGACGGTGGCAACGAGACCGACCTGGGTCTTCGCGCCGACCCCACCGGGGAGTCCGAAGAGGGCTCCGAATCTAGGAATCCGGTGGGGGTTTTTCAACAGCCAACTTCATTGGAGAAAGACCATGCAACTCGCTTCCCGCTTCGCACCGCATTCGCCGGTGCTGCGCTCCGAACATCCCTTGTCAGACGACCAGATCAGGACGGTGGCTCCGTCCATCTTCGCGCAGGCCCCCCACGACAGCCGCTCGCACCGCTACAGCTACATCCCCACCGCGACGGTGCTGCACAAGCTGCGCGCCGAGGGCTTCGAGGCCTTCATGGTCTGCCAGACCCGCGTGCGCCAGGAAGGGCGGCGCGACTTCACCAAGCACATGCTGCGGCTGCGCCACGCCAGCCAGATCAACGGCCGCGAGGCCAACGAAATCATCCTGCTGAACTCGCACGACGGCACCAGCAGCTACCAGATGCTGGCCGGAATGCTGCGGTTCGTCTGCACGAACGGCCTCGTCTGCGGCGACACGGTGGCGGACGTGCGCGTGCCCCACAAGGGCGACGTGGCCAGCGCCGTCATCGAGGGCGCCTACGAGGTGCTGCACGGCTTCGGGCAGGTGCAGGCCTCGCGCGATGCGATGCGGTCCATCACGCTGGACGACCGCGAGGCCGAGGTGTTCGCGCGTGCCGCGCTGACCCTCAAGTACGACGACCCCGTCAAGCCCGCGCCCATCACCGAGGCGCAGGTGCTGGCCCCGCGCCGCCTGGACGACAACCGTCCCGACCTGTGGAGCGTTTTCAACCGCACGCAGGAGAACCTGACCCGGGGCGGCCTTCCCGCACGCACGGCCAACGGCCGCCGCCAGCACACCCGGCCGGTGCAGGGCATCGACCAGAACCTGCGCCTAAACCGCGCGCTGTGGCTGCTCGCCGACGAAATGCAGCGCCTCAAGGCCTGAACCCCTCGCGGAGGGGTCTTCACGCCAACACGGCCCCTCCGTTTCTTCCCACCGTTGGCTTGTCCGTTTCTTCATTCGATAGGAGTTTCACCATGAATACTGCAACCCTTCACGAAACCACCGCCATCGCTGCCGCCGTGCAGACCGTGGCTGCCATCGGCGCGGGGCAAGACCTGCGGCTGATCCCGTTGTCGCGGCTGCGCCCGTCCTCGCGCAACGTGCGCAAGAGCGGCGGCACGTCGATCCCCGAACTGGCCGCGAGCGTCGCGCGCGTGGGTCTGCTGCAAAACCTCACCGTGGTGCGGTCGCCCGATGGCGAGCACTACGAGGTCGTGGCGGGCCGGCGCCGCCTCGCCGCCCTCAAGCTGCTGGTCAAGCGCCGCAAGCTCGCCAAGGACCACGAGGTGCCGTGCCTCGTGGTGCCCGGTGCGGCCGCGCGCACCGTGAGCCTGACCGAGAACGTGCAGCGCGAGGCCATGCACCCGGCGGACCAGTTCGAGGCATTCGCCGCCCTGGTGGCCGAGGGCCGCGCCGTCGAGGACATTGCCGCCGACTTCGGCGTGACACCGCTGGTGGTCCAGCGCCGCCTCAAGCTCGCCAACGTCTCGCCCCGGCTGCTGGCCGACTACCGAGCCGACGCCGTGGCGCTCGACCAGTTGATGGCGCTTGCCATCACCGACGACCATGCAGCGCAGGAAGCCGCGTTCTACGAGGCCCCGCAGTGGCAGCGCGACCCGGAATCGTTGCGCGATCACCTGACGCACGAGGAAATCGACGCGGGCCGCGACCCGGTGGCGCGCTTCGTCGGCCTGGCCGCCTACGAGCAGGCGGGCGGCGGCACGCGCCGCGACCTGTTCGCCGATGAGCACAGCGGCGTGTTCTTGGCCGATGCCGTGCTGCTGGACGCGCTGGCCCGCGACAAGCTTGCGGCGGTGGCCGAGGCCGTGCGCAGCGAGGGCTGGGGCTGGGTGGACGTGGCCCCGCGCGCGACCTATGCCGACCTGCACCGCTTCCAGCGCGTGCGCGCCACGCGGCGCGAGCCGGGCAAGGCCGAGGCCAAGCGCATCGCCAGACTGGAAGCCGAGCAGGCCAAGCTGCAAGAGCAGCTGGACGACGAGAACGAAGCCATCGGCGACGACGAGGCGCAGGCGCTGCAGGATGCGATGGACACCATCGGCAATGACCTCGATGCCATCGAGCGCAAGCTGCTGGTCTACCCGGTGGGCGTGGTGCCGATGGCCGGCGCCGTGGTGTCGCTAGATTCGGAGGGCGCGGTGGTGGTGCATCGCGGGCTGCTGCGCGAGGACGAGGCCAAGGCGCTGCGCGCGCAGCAGCGCGGCGCGGAGGCCGAGGGCGATGCGGACGAGACTGGAACGCAGCAGCGTCCTTCGGACGAGCCGCCCGCGCTGACGATCTCCGAGAAGCTGGCGCGCCGCCTGTCGGCGCACCGCACTGCCGCCTTGCAGGCCGAAGTCGCCCGCCATCCGCATGTCGCGCTGGTGGCCGTGGTGCACAGGCTTGCGCAACGCATCGTGCTGGAGGGCTACCACGGCTCGCCACTGAACATCAGCGCCGATGCGCAGGACCGGCTGGAACAGCACGCGCCGGACATGGCCGAGGCCCCGGCCGCCACGGGCATGCGCCAAGTGCGCGAGGCGTGGGCCGAACGGCTGCCCGAGGATTCGGAGGCGCTATTCGCCGAGCTGCTGGCGATGCCGCAGTCGGAGCTGCTGTCGCTGCTGGCGCTGTGCGTGGGCTTCACGGTCAGCGCGATCACGTCGCGCGAAGGCGAGCGGCCTGCTGCGTTGCTGGCGCACGCCGTGAGCCTGGATATGGGCCAGTGGTGGACGCCGACCGCTGCGGGCTACTTCGAGCACGTGTCCAAGGCCAAGGCGCTGGAAGCCGTGCAGGTGTTCGCGCCGGGCGAGGTGCACCGGCTCGGCAAGCTCAAGAAGGCGCAGATCGCCGCCGAGGCCGAGCGGCTGGCCGCAGGCAGCGGTTGGCTGCCCGCGATGTTCCGCACGCCGGAGGCCGTGACGGAAGCGGCCGCAGCGCAGGCCGAGACACAGGAGGATGCCACGGCAAAGGAGGAAGCATCGGTGCCCGATGACCAGAACGCCGACGAAGTGCAGGCGGTGGCCGAAGCCGCTTGATGTGGCAAGCCCCGGCCGCCCTCGCGGGTCGGCCGGGGCTTGGCGACATCAGCGCGACGCGCGCGGCAGGTGTGCCGCGCGCGTTGTCACATCCAGCCGGGCCGCCAACCCGCGGCAGCGCGCCACGGCACGCCGCAGCGGGTTGGCGGCCCGGCCACTCCACGGGAGCATCGGTGGATCGGAGGCATTCGCCCTCTCGCCACCTCGCACCCATGAACCATGAAGCAGTCAGCGCGGTCTTCTTCGAGGAGTCCTACGTCGTCCCGGCCGACCAGACCGCCCGGTCTCTTTTCTCGCGGCTGCCGCATGGCCGCGACTACGCGGAGCAGTTGATCGAGTGCCTGGCGACCGGCTATCTGGTCGCGGTCATCGAGTCGGTGTGCATCCGCGAGGTGCAGCGGCTCACGGACGCCGAGGCGGAAGTCGTCGTCGGGCGTTCCATCCGCATCGACCACCTGGGGCCGATCCCGCCGGGCTCGCCGCTGCGGCTGCGCGGATGGGTCGAGCGACTGAGCGACCGCAGCGTCACCTTCCGCGTGCGCGCGCACGATGCGCACGAGATCGTCTGCGAGGCGATCGTCACGCTGGTGGCAACGTCGCGGCAGACCATCGAGTCGCGCATCACGGCCAAGGTCACCGCGCTGCGGGAACCGGCGCCCTGAGCCATGCCGGGCGGCGCGCGCCGGAGTGTGCCGCCCCGCCGTGGGCCGCCCGTCCAGATCAGGCTGCGCGTCCGGTCCCGATACCAGCAGCCCGCGATGAGGCGGGGGCCGGGTTCTCACGCCGGGCCGGTCCGCCATGCTCTCCCACGCCGCGCTGAAGCTGCCGGCGACGATGCGCGGGAGCGGCTCACTCGCGTTGGGGACTGACCGTGACGGCGGTTGGAGTGCGCATGGTGCCGGCGGTGTTCGCGGGGTGGTGCGTAGGCCATGACCCCTTGCGGTGGCGGTCGCGCCCAGGGCGGCCTTGGCTTGTCGTGAATCCTGGCGATGCACCGGCTAAAGCCTCGGGCTTCATGGCAGCAACCGTCCGGCCCGAACAAATTTCCCAGCCGCTGTCACTGCGTTCGGCGGCTTCCTCGCGAGACAAATTTCTTCGGGCACTCCCGGTCCTCCACGCTGTTGCGGCCCCTTCGCTGTGCTCAGGGGTGCAGCCCGCCCGTGCCTCGCCCTATCGGATCACCGACAAGGCCGCGATGGGCGCGACCAGTCAACCACCGTAAGGAGTTTCATCATGGCCAACATCGGCACCTTCACCGCACAGAACAACGGCTTCACGGGCACCGTGCGCACCCTGACGCTCAACGTCAAGGTCAAGCTGGTCCCCAACGACAAGGAGAGCGAGCACGCTCCCGACTACCGCATCGTCGCCGGCAACTTCGAGATCGGCGCGGCGTGGAAGAAGATCAGCAAGGCGGACCGGCCCTACCTGTCGGTGACGCTCGATGACCCGTCGTTTCCGGCGACCATCTACGCCCGCCTGGTCGAGGCCGAGGACGGCACGCACAACCTGATCTGGTCGCGCAGCAAGGGCGACTGACTGCCACCCACCCGGCGCCCCGCCCACCGGCGGGGCCTTCAGCGTCATCGCTGCATCGCCGCCGACTCGACGGCTTTCCGTAAGAGCGGCTTCGTGGCTTCGATGCTGCACGGGAAGCCGCTTTCGTTCATTTGTGCTTTTCCGCAGTTACGTGGAATCGCCAAAGCGCCTTCGTGCTTGCGTGACTTCGTAAGAAGGCGAATGCGGAGTGTTGTGCTTTCCGGCGAACGCGGCTTCGAGGGCTCGGGGTTCTGCGCGGATCGGCCATTCCGGGGGATCCCCGGCGTGGCTGAGTTTCGACAAGCACCCAGCTACCATACAGGCTGATCATCGGCCGCAAGCAGTTGCACACGACAGGCGACCGTCCCTGGCAGGAATGCTCTCTAGAGACACTTGAATATCCAATGGCGGTTTGCAGAAAAGTTCTTGACATAAGTTATGCCAAAGATCGCAGACTGACCGACTGGCTGAGCCAAAGCAAGCAGCACCAAGTGGTGTTGACCGAATACTTCGCAATCGAAGCCCTTAATGCACGAGATGATCGTGGCGCTGTAGCGAATTTCGACATACTGCGTACCTATCCCGACCAAGTGCTGGTTGCCAAGCCGATGAATCTGCTGTGCCAGCTTGCGCCAAAACAATTGCGCAGGCCGAAGAATCTGATTGACGTCCCTTCAACCAAGGACTTCGCCCGGCTTGGCCGGCAGATGGGCCGCATGCATTCAGACCCAGGGATTCAACTGAGCATTCAAGGAAAAATGCATGAGGCACACCTGTACCTCGAAAATTTATCTCCTGCTGGCGACGCGATGAAGGACGTGCTTAGCGAGTGGCTAAAAACCTTCAGGGAAACTGACGTCAAGACACTTCGGAAAGAGAATGAATGGACGCCAGAGTTCAGGCATACCTTCCTCAGGAACATCATTACGCAATCCGACATGATGTTGCAGCTCGCTCGTCCCGCAGCCTGTCCGGACACCCTGCAGGATTTGCTGCTCTCCATGAACTTTGCGTTTCCCTTGTGCTTCTCCATCAGAGCTGTCCACCGTAGCGCCAAAGGGGATCCCCAAGATATTGGCAGTAGATCTCACAGAAGCGACCTGATCGATTCCACGTATTGCGCCCTCGCGCTTTACTTTGATGGCCTTCTTACTCACGACGTAGGCGTCCAAAGAACTTTCGATCAAGCTCGGAAGCTTCTGAGTCAGTTATTGGAGGATGCACCCCGCGTGCCACCAATCCGGTATGAGAAGGATTGGTGAGAGTGATCACCATTGCCTGCTCCAGAAAGCAGCTTACTTCCTGAATATCTTCGCCCGCGATGTCAATGGCTCTCGGAGTCCGCTGCTGATGCGGGAAAGACAGCCAAGCTATCACTGGAGACAGGGCTGGCTTGCTGGGTCGCCCACCGTAGCACGCCGGTCTCGCCGTCAAGGTCTGCGCGTGCTGCGCACGCTGGCGGCCTGCGGCCGTCTGCCGAACCCTGACGGCTGCGCTGCGCCGTGCTTCTCCGCGGTCCCGGGCAATCCCGCCCGGCATTCCTTCCAAGGAGAAGACCATGACCGCACTCATCACCGACGACCAACGCACCGCGTTGCTGGCCAACGGCCGGCAATCGCTCGAAGAGAGGGACTTCGACCCCGCCCCGGTGGTCAAGCTGTTCACGCCCGATGCAGGTGCAACCTGGCTGTTGACCCACATCGACCCCGATGTGCCCGACCATGCCTACGGCCTGTGCGACCTGGGCTTGGGTTGCCCCGAGACGGGATGGGTGAGCCTGGCCGAGCTGGCGGCCCTGCGCGGTCCGCTCGGGCTGCCGGTCGAGCGTGACCTGTACTTCCGGCCTGAGAAGCGGCTGCGCGCCTATGCGCGCGAGGCGCACCAGGCTGGGCGCATCGTGACGTAGCAGTTGGGCAGGCGCTGACGGCGGCGCCCGCTGCCCGCGTTCAATCCGCCGGGACTTCCTGCATTGCAGCCAGCTCGCGCTGCACGCGGGCGAGCAGCTTGTCCGCACCCTTGGCGTCGAGCCCGTAGGTCAGGGCCAGCAGCGTCAGCGGATGCACCTGCATCACCTCGCACAGCTCGTCCACCTTGCTGAGCGTCGGGTTCTTCAGGCCCCGTTCGAGCGAACTCATGTACGTGCGGCTCGACACCTCCGAAAACGCTTCCTGGCTCAGGCCGCGGGATTTTCGGAGGGTACGCAGGGCAGCAGGAAATGAGTTCTTCGCAGTCATCAAACGGACTTGGGACAAGTCCAAGATGACATCGCATGGACACCTATAGAGCTACAATCTATAGGATTCATTTTGCGGGTTCGCCCGCTTGCAATCTCGTTGGCCCGCTTTATGCTGACCTCTGAATCCAGCACATGATGGTCCGCACAACATCCCTTCCTGCGACTGCGACACGCCCTCGGCGGCTTCCCATCGCGCTCATTCCGGGCGGTTGCTCTGCCCGGAGAGGGTGCCGGTGACCGCGCTCATCACCGAGGAGCAGCGCCGCGAGCTGCTCCACAACGGCCATGCCGCGGCCGGCGGCGCGCAATCCGATCCCTGGCCGGTGGTCAAGCTGTTCACCCCCGACGCGCACGCCACCTGGCTGCTGGTGCAGCTCGATCCGCGCGACGAAGACACGGCCTACGGCCTGTGCGACCTCGGGGTGGGTGCGCCCCGCCTCGACCACGTGCGCCTGTCGGACCTGCAGAACATCCGTGGCCCGCGCGACTTGCCGGTGCTGCGCGACACGCACTGGGCGCCGCAGCGCCCGCTGTCGGAGTATGTGCGCCGCGCCGAGGCCGACGGCTCGATCAACGACTGACGCGGGCGACCTTCGGCCGATGGACGGCCCGCGGCTGAAAGTTCGCGGCCCCGTATGATGGATGCAGCGGCGCAAGGGCGGCCGCACGCGGCATCGCCTGTCAGCCATTCACATATCCAACACCGAGACAAGCACGCTACCGCACTGACCGGATCGCTGCCCGTGGCGCCACCTGCGAGCAAGGAGGTTTCTCGACATGGGCGCACGTGCGAACGACTGGCATCCGGCCGCGGCGTATCTCTACGCCCTGACGCTGGACGGGCCGGCGCTGGCCTGGGAGTACCTGCGGCGCAACCCGCGCTACCGCGCGGTCTACGCCCTGCATGCGCACGGCAGCGATGACGAAGCCGGCCACGCCGTACCTTGGGGCCTTCGCCTGCTCGAAGACCCGGCGAGCGATGCCCGCCAGGCGCAGCCGGCGTGGCTGCCCGATCCCGACGGGATGCCGCAGCTCCACGCCGACCCGGCCGCAGCGCCTGATGCACCGATCTTCTCCCTGTGGCGCATGCCAGGGCGCAAACAGCTTGCCCATGACGGCCGGCGCCTGCTGCTGACCGCCTACCGCCCGGAGGGCGCGCTGCGTGCCGCGTTCTCGCCTTCGCTCGAACACGGCATGGCCTACGCCCACGGTCTGGCGGCCGGCGCGCGGCTGCGCGAGCGCTGGCGCGCCGCGTCCGTCGCGATGGAGCGTCTCGACGGCTACTACGGTTCCAAGGCCTCGCTGCCGGGCGTACATGCCCACGCGCATGGGCGTCCCGACCGCATCGCGCTGCTGCACATGCGCAGCCTGCAGGCGCTCGACGGCCTGGCCGTCGGCGCCACGCACCGCGAGATCGCGCAGGCGCTGTTCGGCGCGGCCGTGGTGGCCGAGCGCTGGCACGACCTCGGCGAGCTGCGCGCCCAGGTGCGCCGGCTCGCCCGCCGTGGACAGGTGCTCGTGGACGGCGGCTACCGGCGACTACTGCAAATGGAATCCGCCAGGGACGGACGTTCCGGCTGACGTTCGAACGTCCGTCCCCAGGACGCCGGGCTTTCCGGAGACTGCCTCCAGCCGGCGGCGCTTCGCCCGTCGGCGACCAGAACCGACAGAGGCCCATTCCATGAGACCCGCTTCGCTGCGGCCGCAGGCCGCACCTTCATCGACGCCCGAGCCTGCGCAGGCCAGCGCGGCGGCCACGGCGCAGCCGGACTACCTCACCAACGACGAGGCTGCCGCCTTGCTGCGGCTGTCGCCGCGCACGCTGGAGAAGCACCGCGTGATCGGCGGCGGCCCGCGGTTTCGCAAGTTCGGCCGGCGCGTGATGTACGCCCGGTCCGACCTCCAGGCCTGGGCGGACGCGCGCAGCTTCGAGGCCACCTGCGATCCCGAGTACGTGGAGTTGCGCACCGAACGCCATGCTCTGCGCCGCAACGGCGGGCGCTGACATGGACGCGGCAACCGATGCCCGCCCCGCGCGATCCGCAGCGCGAGCAGCTCGAACTGTTCCATGCCCTGCCGGGCGAGATGCCCGCGCGCGACGTGCAGGACCTGATGGCCTATCCGTTCTTCTCGCTGGCCAAGAACCGGCGCACCGTGCCGATCGACTTCCGCGCAGGGCCGGTGACGGTGCGCGTGGAAGGCACGGCCGAGCACGGCCTCGCGACGATCTGGGACGCCGACATCCTGATCTGGGCCGCCAGCCAGATCGTCGAAGCGCGCGACGCGGGCCTGCGCAGCTCGCGGCTGATGGCCGCGACACCGCACGAGATCCTGCGCTTCGTCGGCCGCGGCACGTCGCTGCGCGACTACCAGCGGCTCAAGGCTGCGCTCGACCGCCTGCAGTCCACCAGCGTGGCGACCTCGATCCGCCAGCCCCATGCGCGGCGCCTGCACCGCTTCTCGTGGATCAACGAGTGGAAGGAGCGTGCGGACGGACAGGGCCGGCCGCTGGGCGTCGAGCTGATCTTGCCCGACTGGTTCTACGCGGGCGTGATGGAGGACAGCCTTGTGCTGACCATCGACGCCGACTACTTCCGCCTGACCGGCGGCATCGAGCGCTGGCTGTACCGCCTGGTGCGCAAGCACGCGGGCTGGCAGCCGGAGGGCTGGCGCTTCGAGTTCGCGCATCTGCACCGCAAGTCCGGCAGCTTGGCCCGCTTTGCGGACTTCGCCTGCGACCTGCGGCGCATCGTCGCGCGCCAGCCGCTGCCCGGCTATGCGCTCTCCATTCTTCGCTCACGGCGCGGCCCGGAGGTGTTGGCCTTTCGGCCGGTGCCGTCCACGGCACCGCTGCGCCCCGGCGGCAGCTTCGGCGACGGTGCATGGCCTGTGGACAGCTGGTGAACGGGCTCGTGCTATCAGGCGTGCCCCGACTCGTGCTATCAGGCGCAGCGCACTCGTGCTATCAGGCGTGCGGATGGCCGAAAAATCCTTGCGCCGCAGCGACTTGCGCGATCTCTAACGTATCTAACGTATTTAGTAAAAACCTAACGACAGGAGAGGGCCGCGCGCTGTGGAAAAGCCCCGGCGGCGCACGGCACGCATCCGGCACGCGCAGCGCGAAGAACGGCGAAAGGTTCGCAAGGCCGAATACCGAAAGCCGGTCTGCCAGGAGCGCGCCATGATCATCGCGCTGCTCAACCAGAAAGGCGGGGTCGGCAAGACAACGCTCGCCACGCACCTGGCCGGCGAGCTGGCCTTGCTTGGCAAGAACGTGCTGCTGCTCGATGCCGACCCGCAGGGCTCGGCATTGGACTGGACGCAGCGGCGCAGCCAGAGCGGCCTGCCGCGCCTGTTCGGCGCCGTCGGCCTGGCGCGCGAGACGCTGCACCAGGAAGCGCCCGAACTCGCACGGCGAGCCGATCACGTCGTGATCGACGGGCCGCCGCGCATCGCGGCGCTCGCGCGCTCCGCGCTGCTCGCCGCCGACCTCGTGCTGATCCCGGTGCAGCCCAGCCCTTACGACGTGTGGGCCAGTGCCGAGATGGTGTCGCTGGTTCGCGAGGCGCAGATGTTCCGTCCGGCGCTGCGCGCGGCCTTCGTCATCAACCGGCGCGTCAGCACGACGGTGATCGGCCGCGAGGCGCGGGGCGCGCTGGCCGACCAGCCGCTGCCGGCGCTGTCGGCCGAGGTGCGCCAGCGCATCGCCTTCGCCGACAGCGCGGCAGCCGGGCGGCTGGTGCGCGAAATCGACGACGACGGTCCGGCCGCGCGCGAGATCGCGGCGCTGGCCGCCGAGGTGTTGCGAGGCCCGGCATGAAGAACGGCAAGCGCGTGTCCATTGGATCGAGGCCGCCGGCCAATCCGCAGGCCGAGGCCTGGGTGCGCGCCGGCGACGGCAACAACCTGGCGGCGCTCGCGCGTGCCGAGGTCTACACCGCGCGCCTGACGCTGGACGTGACGCCGGCGCTGCGCGGGCGGATCAAAGTGGCCGCGTTCTCGCAGGGCATCACGGTGGCCGACATGCTGCGCGTGCTGCTGGAGCGGGAGTTTCCGGAGCAGCGGCCATGAACTTGTACCCATCGACCGTTCAACAGGCGGATGCCTTGTCGCCCATCGTGCGCGCAGACGTGCTTTCGGACGTGCCGCGCGAACCGCCGCTCACGCGCGTCTCGCTCGCCTATGTCGAGCGCCGCATCAACCTCTATCTGCGCTTCGGCCGGCCGCTGCGCGAGCTGCGCCTGGACCGCTGGCGGCGCTGCGCAAGCTTCGCGCCGGGCGCGGTCTTCTGCCGCGTGCGCTGGGAGTCCAACGACTACGGAACGATCTGCTGGCAGCTCATGGTGCTGCAAGCCTGCAGGCCGGGCGAGCGCATGCAGCGCATCGCCGGCATCCGGCCCGGCGCTCACCTGCTGCTGCGCGCCGAAGGCGAAGCCGCGGTGCAAGCCGTGTTGCAGCGGATCGACGCCATCGAGGCGCTCGCCATCGACCCGGCCGATGCCGCGCCCGCGTACTGGCGCACGCTGGGCAACCGCCTCTCCGCACGCCAGCCGCTGCCGGCCTACGGCGCGGGGCGGCACGCGGCCTGGCTGCGCGGGGAGGTGCTGCGATGAGCGGACCCGCGCATCGCCTCCTGCTCGCGCTGGTGGCGACCCTAGGCGTTGCCGCGCTCGCCGGGCCCGCGCTGCACGCGCCCGCCGCGCGCTGGGTCTACAACCCGAGCGACAGCGTGCCGCGCGGCTGGTATCGCATCGAGTCGCTGCCCGTACCGGCCGATGCGCTGCACGTCGGCGACATCGTGCTGGCCCGCCTGCCGGCCGGGGCCGCCGCGCTCGCTGCGCAGCGCGGCTACCTGCCCGAGCGCGTTCCGCTGCTCAAGCGCATCGGCGCGACGGCACCGCAGCGGGTGTGCGTCGCGCAGCGCACCGTCTACGTCGATGACGTGCCGGTGGCGCTCGCGCGCGAGGCCGACGGCCTGGGCCGCGGGCTGCCGCTGTGGTCGCACTGCCGCGCGCTGCGCGCCGGAGAGCTGTTCCTGCTCAGCGCGACGAACCCGGCATCGTTCGACAGCCGGTACTTCGGTCCCATCGACGCGGCGGCCGTGCTCGGCCGCGCGCAGCCGATGTGGACCTGGAGCGCACGATGACTGCCGTTCGCCGTGCCTCGGCGCTGCCGATCCACGCGCAACCGGCATGCACGCGTCGTGCCGCGCCGCCTGCGGCCGGCGCGCCTCGTCCGTGCAGACGATCGCCGCCCGACCGTCGGGGCCGGTCGCGCCAGCGATCGGCAGAGACGGAGGGCAAGATAGAAGGGCGCGGCACGCGCGGGTGCCGTGGGCCTTGTCTGCACGGGGGGTGGCGCGGCACGGCCTGGGGCCGGCCGCGTGCCGCGAGCGGCGCGAAGTCCGCGTCGGCGTTCGCGTTCTCGCGTGCCGCCTATGCTCCGTTGCGCTTGGCTGCGCCGGAGCTTGCGCGATGACTTCGCGCGACGACGACCGCTTCCGCATCCGGCCAGGGCCGCCGAAGGCGCGCCAATCGAGCGGCGGCCAGCGCTTCGTCAACCGTGTGCTGCGCGAGGCGAACAAGGCCGGCGCGAAGCCTTCGACCAAGCCGTCGCGGGTCGGTGCGCGCAGCGCCGCCAAGCTCGGTCGCGGCCACGTCGCGGCGCGGACCGCCGGCCGGACCCTCGGCCCCGGCGCGCGCCGCGTCGTCATCAAGGCCCGCTACGTGGTGCTGAAGCAGGCCGGCGCGCATTCGGTGGAAACGCACCTGCGCTACATCGAGCGCGAGGGGGTGGACCGCGACGGCGGCAAGGGCCACGCCTACGGCCCGGCGACCGACCAAGCGGACCTGGCCGAGTTCGAGGAACGCGGCCGCGGCGACCGGCATCAGTTTCGCTTCATTGTCTCGCCCGAGGACGCGCAGCAGCTCGAAGACCTGCGCGGCTACACGCGCCACCTGATGACCCGGATGGAGGGCGACCTGGGTAGCTCGCTCGACTGGGTGGCCGTCGATCACTGGAACACCGACAACCCGCACACCCACATCGTGCTGCGCGGCCGCGACCAGACGGGCCACGACCTCATCATCGCTCGCGACTACATCGCCCACGGCATGCGGCTGCGCGCGAGCGAACTGGCGACCGAATGGCTCGGGCCGCGCACCGAGCGCGAGATCCGCGAAGGCCTGCTGCGCGAGGTGGATCAGGAGCGCTGGACCAGCCTGGACCGCGACCTGCAGCAGCGGGCCCAGCAGTCGCGTGGCGGCGTGGTGGAGCTGGCCGCGAAAGCCGACGCGGCGCACCAGCCGCGCACGCTGCTGATCGGCCGGCTGCAGCGACTGACCGAGATGGGTCTGGCCCAGCCGGACGGCATCAACCGCTGGCGGCTGCGGCCGGACATCGAGCCCACGCTGCGCGCCATGGGCGAGCGCGGCGACATCGTGCGGACCATGCAGCACGCGCTCGGCGCGCAGCAGCGCGAGATGGCCGTCTTCACGCCGGGCGAGGTCGCGCAGCCCGTGGTCGGCCGCGTGGTCGGCAAGGGCCTGGCCGACGAACTGCAGGAGCGCGGCTACCTCGTGGTGGACGGCATCGACGGCCGCGCGCATTACGTCGCGCTGCCGGCCGGCACCGAACTCGAGCAGTTCCCGGCTGGCGCCGTGGTCGAGGCGCGCGGCGCGGCCGAGGGGCGTGCTGTGGACAAGACCATCACCGGGCTCGCAGAGGGTGGCCTGTACCGCACCGATCATCACCTTGCGTTGCTGCGGGCGCAGCCCGCTCGCGGCGATCCGCAGGAGACCGTCGCTGCGCACGTGCGCCGCCTGGAAGCGCTGCGCCGCGCCGGCTTGGTCGAGCGCGTGGCCGAGGGTGTCTGGCGCGTGCCGGCTGACCTGCCCGAGCGGGCACGCCAGCACGACGCGCAGCGCCTTGCCGGTGGCAGCGTGACGCTGCATTCGCACTTGCCGATCGAGCGGCAGGCGCGCGTGATCGGCGCAACTTGGCTGGACCGGCAACTGATCGGCGGCGCGGCCGGAGTTGCCGACAAGGGCTTCGGCAGCGAACTGCGCGAGGCGCTGCGCCAGCGCAGCGACTTCCTCGTCGAGCAGGGCCTGGCCGAGCGGTGCGGTGCTCGCGTGGTGCTCGCGCGCAACCTGCTGGGCAGCTTGCGCCAGCGCGACCTCGATGCAGCCGCGCGTGGCATCGCCGGCGAGACCGGCTTGCCGTACCGGCCGGCGGCGGACGGCGAGCGCGTGTCCGGCGTCTACCGCCGCAACGTGCTGCTGGCCAGCGGCCGCTTCGCGATGCTGGACGATGGCCTGGGTTTCACCCTCGTACCGTGGAAGCAGGTGATCGAGCAGCGCTTAGGTCAACGAACGTCGGCAATTGTGCGGGGGGGTAGCGTTACGTGGGATTCTGGTAGGCATCGGGCCCTCTCTCTCTGAGCCAAAGCTGTTCAGCGAGTCATCGGTAACGTGTCGGGACTCGTCATGGTAGGTCTAGCGCGGGGAGGCGGTTCGACCTTTGCTGCCGAACATTGCACTACAACGTAGATGCATGTTCGGAAGTAAAAATTCTGATGCTGGCCATGCAGATCTACGCGTCTACTTCATCACCAAGCGCGGATCAAGCTCGGCGACAGCAAAGTCGCGCACGTGCGAGATGAAGTGGTCAACGAGTTTTGATGGCAATGTTCGCAGCGGTCTCAATACTGAGAATTCAAGCGGAATCGATGGCTCGAATGGGATAAAGCTCAGATCTCCTCCCTTGTATTCCATAGCAGTGATTGCGTCGACGAGTGCGACACCTTGGCCTGAGGCGACGAGAGAGCAAATAGCGGCCGCAGTTTGTGTTTCTACCTGTGCAGGCTTGTAGGTCACCCCATGAGCCGCAAACATGGCATCTATCAGCAGGCGCGTACCCAAGTGGCCAGGATGTGCGAGGAAAACCTCTCCATCAATATCAGCCGGGACTACCACCTCTCGGTCTGATAGTCGATGACCAACGGGAACGGCGCACACGTGAGCGATCGACAGCAGGCTGTCTCCGTGTGTTCCGGTATTACTGATAGAGAGGTTAACGATTCCGACGTCGCAGCGCTGACCGATCACCATGTCCACGATCGTGCGTGAGTCATATACGCCCAATGTGACCTTGATCTCGCTGGACTCCTTGAGGAAGTTTGCAATCGCCCTCGGCATGAGGGACAGCGCAATCGACGGAGGTGCCGCGACATTCAACGCGCCCCGCTGCTGCGTTCTTATCGCATGCGCCGTACGCGCGATCCGTTCAATCCCGACCAGCGAGCGGTTGACCTCCTCGTAAAGCAACTGTGCTTCGGCGGTTGGGTGCAGCCGTCCGCGCACGCGTTCGAACAGTTGGAAGCCGACGCTGTCTTCCAGGTCGGAAAGCAAGCGGGTGACCGCAGGTTGCGATATGCACAGCATTTCGGCGGCCCGTGTCACCGTCTGGCAGAGCATGAGGGCTCGGAAAGCTTCAAGTTGGCGCTGGCGCACGAGGACCCCCGCAAATCAATAATGTGATGTTATGGCTGAGGGAAATAATTGTATTTGATAGCTCAGAGGTAGGAGGGATAGCATCCAGCTACAAGGTGATATAGCGTACTCAAGAGCATGTATAACGTAATGTTTGAAGTTGGTGCATCGTGGCACCTTGACTGCGCTATCGCACTGTTATGGAGCACATTCACATGGACGCCAGACACCTCGATGCTGCAGTTCTCGACTTTGCGCGCTCACGTCGTACGCGGCCAATCCTCCGCACTTGCCTAAGCGCCAGCGGGGCATCGACATGAGCGTCCTCACATGCAAGTCACGCATCGCCGCCATTCAAGCCAGCTTGAAAAGGGTGGCTGGTGGTGATCCAGCCCTAGCACTTCCGCTAGCTCTCCCACGCCTTAATGCCGCAACTCACAGGTCGCTAGCAATTGCGGTTCTTTGACTGCTTGGTGACCAGATCAATACAGGCGATTGCACACAGCCGAGGAATACATGCTCAACCAAACTTCGAACTCTCCATCCCATCGAGCAGATCAGATCAATCGAGTCGCGGCGCTGGCCGAAGTTCTTCGCGGTCGACAGATCGACGCCGTGATAATCGACGCCGCCGAGCACATGCGCTATCTGTTTGGCTTCTCGGCTAGCGCAGTCATGTACCAGTGCTGCATCGTCACGGCCGACGGCAGTGTGCACGGCATTGTGCGGAAGCTGGATGAGGCACTTTTCGCATCGGTCTCCTGGGTGGAGGATTGGGTAGCTTACGTCGATTGGGAAGACCCGTTCGACTTGCTCATCGATGAGATCCGTCGTCTGGGGCTGGCGAAGGCCACCATTGGCCAGGAACTCGATTCCAACTACCTTACCGTCCGCGACCAGCGCCGCATCGCCGCTGCACTTCCGGATGTGAGATTCGCAGACATCTCAGGCGTCATCGTAGAGATGCGCGCCCGTAAGTCTCCGGCTGAAATAGAGGAGCATCGCCGCGCTGCTGCGATTGCCGACTTGGGCGTCGCCGCGATCCTTGACGCCATCACGAAAGGAGTGAGTGAGCGGGAGCTCGTAGCAGTGGGATATTCCGCTGCTCTCGCAGCCGGTGCCGACAACAACGCGCCGCGCATTGTGTTGCTTGGCATGGGGTCGGCGACCCAGCACCTTCATTGCAACGTCGGCGACCGACGGCTTGAACTCGGTCAGGCTGTCCATGTTGAACTGCTCCCTCAGTCAAACGGCTATTCCTCGCGTCTGATGCGGCCCGCAGTGCTAGGTGAGGCGCCTGCCGACCTGCTGTCTAGCGTTGAGCAGCTGGTGAAGATCCAGGATCGTCAGTTCGCTGCCATCCGTCCCGGTGTACCAGCGAAAGAGATCGATCGCATCGGGCGCGAGGGTCTCGCCTCAGCTGGTCTCCGCGCCAGTTTTCCTCACAGTACTGGGTACGGGATCGGGATTATCACGGGACCAAAGACAGCGGACTTCGCGCACTTGTTCACGCCCGGAGGCGAGTGGGAGCTCCAGCAGGGCATGGTGTTCCACATGTATCTCTCGGCGGGAGGTCTTCAAATCAGTGAAACGATCTGCGTAACTGACAACGGTGTCGAGGTATTGACACACACGCCGCGGCGCCTGCAGATACGGTAGGTCGAGAGGCCGCGCAATGATTCCGAGAGCTGAGCTGAGAGTCTCATTCTTTCAGCGATAGACATTCAACTGCGATCACCTTCTTGGGAAGGGTGGTCGACAACCGAGTTTTCTTCCCCAGCTTCTTTAACCCTTTTCCTAGGAGAAATTGAAATGCCCGACTTCCTCTGTAGCGACCACTCCCCTCGCAAGAGCTCCAACTACTTGTGGCAGCTTCGGGCGGCTCTTTTCGGAATTGGAATGGCTCTCTTTTCTGCGGTGAGTCATGCACAGGAGGCCTATCCGAACAAGGTCGTGAAACTAGTCGTTCCCTTTGCGCCAGGCGGTGCGACGGATATGCTCGGCCGCGTTGTAGCGGAACGCCTCGGCGCTGTCTGGAAGCAAACGGTGGTTGTCGACAATCGTGGTGGCGCTAGCGGGACCATTGGAGCTGATGGCGTCGCAAAGTCGAAGAACGACGGCTATACGATTCTGCTGGGAACGTCATCGACTCACGCAGTCGCCCCGACGCTGAGGCCTTCCCTTCCCTACGACGCAGAACGTGACTTCGCGCCCATTACATTGGTGGCCACTACTCCGTTTGTACTCGCTGTGCATCCTGGCATTCCGTCTAAATCATTGGCCGAATTTGTTTCATTCGCCAAGGGAAATCCGAGCCAGATTCCGTACGACGGTACGCCTGGCACTGCGCCACATATGGCAATGGAGTTGCTGAGCGCACGCGCGGGAATCAAGTTGCTGCCGATCGGCTACAGAGGTAGTGCACCGGCACTGATGGATCTGGCTGCCGGGCAGTTGCAGGCAGCATTCAGCGATGTGCCGCCATCCCTTCCGTTTATCCGTGATGGAAAGCTGCGTGCCTTGGCCGTCACCAGCCCCAAGCGGCTTGCTCTGCTTCCTGAGGTTCCCACCGTCGCTGAACAAGGGTATCCAGGCTATGACGGAGACGCTTGGCTTGGGTTGTTTGCACCGGCCGGAACCTCGCCAGAAATCGTCCGCAAGATTGCGGCCGACCTCCAGAGAGCTTTGAGCGAGCCGAGTGCCAGAAAGAAGCTTGAGGAAGCAGGCTTCACGTTGATCCCGGGCACTCCGAGCGAGTTTGCTGCTCGGATCAAGAGCGATATTCCGAAGTGGCGCAAGGTAATCACTGACGCTGGCATCAAGATCGAGTAGGCCCGCGTAATTCTTCTCCGGACGGTGTGCACAGAGCAATATGCCAAAGAAGAGCGTTGGCTCTAAACGGCACAAGATTGCGTCGGTAGCTATGCGCACCCGGGCCAGTTGTCCCTCGGAGTCACTGGATCATCGAACTCATTTCTCTCGTTATGTCCGCTGAACCATTATTCCAGCCGCTCGCTGATGCCGAAAGTCTTGTAGAGGTGATGTTCAATCGCAAACCTCTGCGAGTGCCTGCGGCGTCAAGTGTCGCTGCCGCCCTGCTTGCGGCTGGCGTCCGGCGATTCCGCAAATCGCCAGTATCTGGCGAGGGTCGAGCGCCGTACTGCATGATGGGTGTTTGCTTTGAATGCCTGCTCGAAATAGACGGTGTTCCAAATCGCCAAGGATGCCTGGTGCCGCTGCATGCCGGTATGGATATCCGCACGCAAGACAGCTTGCCAGACTCTCTTGCTTCCGCTGACGACCAAGACTTGGTACTTGCACAGGCCACTGTCGGAGGGGCTCACCATGGCAGCTGAAGCTTCGCCTCAGATTGCGTCCCGCCAGCAGGTCGATACTGTTGACATCGCCATCGTTGGGGCCGGCCCTGCAGGTATGGCTGCGGCCGTGACCGCGCGTCGGCACGGCGCCAGCGTTGCGCTGCTTGATGAACAGCTTGCCGCGGGCGGACAGATCTACCGAGGGGTTACCGCTGCGCCGCCCGAGCGCATCCATGTGCTCGGTCCAGACTATGCGGTCGGAGCGGAATTGGCCCGGGAGTTCGCCGCGAGCGGGGTGCACCATATCACTGGCGCCGCTGTTTGGCAGGTCACGCCACATCACCAGGTGCACTACTTGCAGCATGGCGCTTTGCGCAGTGTCCAGGCGCAACGGGTGTTGCTGTGCACTGGGGCGATGGAGCGGCCTTTCCCGATTCCGGGCTGGACGCTGCCCGGAGTGCTGACAGCGGGAGCGGCGCAAATCCTGCTCAAGGGCTCCGGCATGACGCCTCGATCGCCTGTGGTGCTGGCAGGGTGCGGTCCGCTGCTATACCTGCTGGGTTGGCAGTACGTTCAGGCTAGCGTACCGATCGCCGCTATCGTCGATACCACCGCAGGAACTGACTATCGCCACGCACTGCGGTATGCCGGCGGCGCCTTGGCCGGATGGCGATACCTAAAGAAGGGGTTGACCCTCATGGCCACCCTTCGGCGCGCCGGTGTGCCGTTCTATGGCGGCGCGACTGACTTACACGTTCTTGGTGAACACGAAGTTCAAGGCTTGCGGTTTGTCAGCGGCGGTACGCAGCGCGAAGTGCGCAGTCCGGTCGTGTTGCTGCATCAGGGCGTGGTTCCAAATACTCAGTTTACTTGGTCGCTCCGCGCTCGGCACTTGTGGGACGATGCCCAATTGTGTTGGGTGCCCGTGACGGACGCTTGGGGTGAACTCGACATACCTGGCATCTTCGTGGCTGGCGATGGGCGCGGTATCGGCGGCGCCCAGGTCGCAGCGTTGCAGGGAAGGCTTGCCGCCCTGGCCGCAACAGCACAAGTTCGCAAGCTCAATGACCTTGCTCGGGACGATCTGGCAGAGCCGCTGCGCGCTGAGATGCGCCAGCATCTGTTCATCCGGTCCTTTCTCGACGCCTTGTACCGCCCCAAACAAGCCAACCGCATTCCTGCGGACAGCACGATCGTCTGCCGGTGCGAAGAGGTCACGGCGGGTGACCTGCGCGGCTTCGTCCGCATTGGCTGCGCTGGTCCCAATCAGGCCAAGAGCTTCGGCCGCTGCGGTATGGGACCCTGCCAAGGTCGCCAATGCGGACTGACCGTGACTGAGGTCATTGCACATGCACGAGGCGTGTCGCCGGCGGAGACCGGCTACTTCCGGATTCGGCCACCGATTAAGCCGATCACGTTGGGAGAGTTAGCCCATGAAGCGTGATACCGGACTGCCGAATGGCAGCGATGTCGTCGTGATAGGGGGAGGCTTCCATGGGATGTCCAGTGCCTACCATCTGGCAAGCTGCGGCGCCAAGGTTACGTTGTTGGAAGCCGAGTACTGCGCGCGCCACGCATCGGGCGTCAATGCGGGGGGCGTGCGCACCTTGGGACGCCATCATGCTGAGGTTCCGCTGGCGCGTGCCTCCCTGGACCTCTGGCATCGCCTGCCCGAGCTGATCGGCGAGGATGGATCGTTTGTGGCCAGTGGCCAGTTCCAAGTCGCAGAGTCGCCGCAGGAACTCGACAAGCTGCGTGGGCGTGTCGCGGCTCTCAATGCACTGGGCTACACACACGAAGTCATAGTCGACGCGCAGCAGGTACGCGAAATCGCGCCGCGCTTAGCACGTCACGTCGTCGGTGGCATCTGGGTCAAGGATGACGGACACGCGGTGCCTTTTCGCGCCGTCACGGCCTTTCGTCATGCTGCACAGCGACTTGGGGCACAGATCCACGAAGCCACGCCTGCGCAAACCATCGAACGGGTCGGTGATCAATGGTGCGTCACTACACCGCACGGGGTATTCACCGCGCCATGGCTAGTAAACGCGGCCGGGGCCTGGGCTGGTGAACTCGCTGCGCAGGCAGGAGATTCAGTGCCGATGAAGCCGGGAGGACTCATGCTGATGATCACTCAGCGTGTGCCGCACTTCATCGAGCCGGTTCTCGGAGCGGCCGGACGCCCGCTGTCTTTCAAGCAGTTCGCAAATGGGACGGTACTCATTGGCGGTGGGCTCCGTTGCGAGGCCGATGTAGTGCAGCGTCACGGTGACGTTGACTTCTTTCGACTCCCGTCTAGTGCAAAGACGGTGACCGACCTTTTCCCCCACCTTGCCGGAATCAATGTCGTGCGTGCATGGGCCGGCGTGGAAGCGTTCATGCCGGATGAAATCCCCGTCATCGGGATGAGCCCCCGCGCGCCACAGCTAGTTCACATTTTCGGATTTTCAGCTCACGGCTTTGAACTCGGCCCCATTGGTGGAAGGATCGTGGCCGAGTTGGTGCTCGAGGGGCAGTCGTCATTGCCGATCGCTCCGTTTGCCGTGGACAGGTTCGCATCAGTCACAGCGCGTTGACGGCGCTCCTGCACTTAGTCCCTTTGCACCCTATGCAGCATCCAAATCTCACTACATCGTCGGTGACCGATCAAGAGGCCCCCGCATCGCCTGTCGCAGGCGTTCCCGACGATATCGAACGCACGTATACGAATGCACGCATGAGCAAGATCGTGCGGTACTCGGGACTGATCTTCCTATGCGGGCAGACCGCAAGTGGCTGCTCCAACGAAAACGCCGGGATCAAGGTTCAGGTGCAGGAGGTTCTATCGCGGGTCGATGCACTCCTGACCGATGCGGGTAGCGACCGAGCGCGAATCCTCGCGGCCACCTTATACCTGCGCGACATCAATGACTTCGCCGCGATGAATGAGGTTTGGGAGTCTTGGATACCTCTTGGCGCGGCGCCGGCAAGAACGACCGTGGAGGCTCGGCTCGCTTCGGAGAATCTGCTGTTCGAGGTGACGGTGACTGCCGCGCTGCGTTGAGCCGAAGAGTCCGTCTATGCGAGCATCAGCCGGTGTCAAGTAGTGAAAGCAGAGTCTATGCAGGCCTTTCACTTCGAACCAATTTCGGCTTCCACTCGCGTACATGCAACGGCCACGTCACCTCACCCAGCTGATGCCTCTGCAAATCAAAAAAAAGACATAGACGCGCATCTGAACTTAGCGCGATTCGACTTTGTGACCTTCTATCTCGTGGTCTTGTGCGCTGAACACGGCAGCTTGTGTGAGGCAGCAAAGGCTGCGCACATCTCGAAATCCGCAGCGAGCCATCGCATCAGCACACTTGAAGATCATATTGGAAGGAAACTTTTTTACCGCCATCACAACGGCCTGGAACTAACTGCTGCAGGCGTCCTGTGTGCAGAACGCGGGCGGAAGATACTCGATGAAGTACGCGGGCTCAAGCTCCGGCTCGCATCAATTTAGATCTTGGTGAAGAAAACCCGCCTGACACCGACAAGACTCCGAAGGTGAGTCGTCAATGACATGAATAACAAGGATGCGCAAGCGCTTCTCACCCACATAGTCGCAAGGGTGCAGCCGCTATTGTCGCGAGGTGTGTTGCCGAAATACATTCCGCAACTGACACACGTCAACCAACTGCAATTTGGTATGGCGTTTATCACGCTGGACGGCCAGGAGGCATTTGTCGGCGACGCCGATGTGCGGTTCTCGATTCAAAGTATCTCCAAACTCTTCGCTTTGATGCTCGCATTGGAACGTGTAGGTGACGACCTGTGGAGCCGCGTGGGGAGGGAGCCGTCTGGTAGGCCGTTCAATGAACTGGTGCAAGTTGATCACGAAGCTGGCGCGACACGCAACCCCTTTGTGAACGCAGGGGCGCTCGTCGTCACTGACATACTTTGCTCCTGCTTTGCACAACCTGAACTTGCATTACTCCAAAACTTGCGACTAGGTGCGCGCGACGAGCGGATCGACATTGATCAGGGCGTCATGCGGTCGGAGCGTGGAAGCTGTCACCGCAATGCGGCTATAGCCCATCTGCTCAAGAGCTACGGATCTATCCGAAACTCTGTCGAAACAGTGCTAGATACATATTGTCGGCAGTGCGCACTCGCCATGACTGCGCGTCAGATCGCGCGATGCGTGTTGCCACTTGCAGCGGACGATGGACTTTCGGTCGCTGGCACACGCGATTCACTGAAGGCCGCACAGCGCCACAGCGTAGTAGCCCTGATGCTCACGTGCGGAACATACGACGCCGCAGGTGACTTTGCCGCTAGGGTCGGATTGCCTATGAAGAGTGGTGTTGGAGGAGGGATCGTCGCGGTAATTCCAGGAGTTGGAAGTCTATGCGCATGGTCGCCCGGTCTGGACGAATCCGGAAACAGCATCGCGGCTGCACGAGCGATCGAGATCTTCGCAAGCCATACCGGACTGTCACTACTCGGCGCGCGTGAATGGGTGCGTGCTGCACCTTGACGCTTGCAGGGGCCAAGCAGGCATTCCGTGGCGTTCGGGGAAATGGAAAAAAGTTGGCACTGCCAAGCAGCCTAACTGCCTGCGTCTCACCAATCGCACATTCGATTCTTGATGCGGCTTCTCCAGCCTCGACCGGCAAACAGTGAGAAACACGCAACAGCGCGTTCGTAAGAATAGAACAGCATGGTCGGAAAGGGGAGGCAGCGTCGACGGCAGTACTTGACTTTAAGGAGTCCATTCTTCAATGCAGAGGCTGCCCAAAGCTCACATTCCGTTGGCCGCATATTGCTGGAGCCCGATGCCTCGGGTCTGCAAGCGCCGAGCCTGAGAATCGACTTTTCTTTGCACCCCGATCGAGTCAAGTGTCGCCGATCTCAGACAACGTTCTGATATTAAGAACGCCGACTAATACTGTTTCACGTAGGCCGATCCGCGGATAACTTTGCAAAGCTGAATTGTTCAGCCAATCAAAGCTATTTACCTGGAGATCAATCTACATGAAGAACATCTTGATCGCTGTGGCCGCAACATCGGCCGCCCTCACTAGTCCCGCCTACGCCCAATCGTCGGTAACGCTGTTCGGCATCATCGACGCCACGCTGGCGGTGGGTAAGGGTTCCCTTGCAGACCGCACGCAGCTTGCGAACAGTGGGTGGAACTCCTCGCGCCTCGGTTTTCGAGGATCCGAGGATCTTGGCGGTGGAATGTCCGCCTCGTTTTGGTTGGAGGCTGGGTTCTCGCCGGATAGCGGCGTCGGGGCGGCAACCAACACCAACAATCAAGCCAGTGGCGCTGCGCCAGCTGGTGCAGCCGGCGGCCAGGGGCTGACATTCAACCGTCGCTCTACAGTGTCGCTCGCAGGAAATTGGGGCGAGGTGCGCCTCGGTCGCGACTACACGCCGCAGTACTGGATCCTCAGTGACTTCGACCCGTTCAACAACAACGGCGTGGGAACGTCGCAGACACTGAACAGCATCATCACTGGGGTCACCTCTGTTCGCGCCTCGAATTCCATCGGGTACTCGTTGCCGGCGACGCTGGGCGGCATCTACGGACAGGCGATGTACTACTTGGGTGAAAACCCGAGCAACGCCGGCGCGACCAAAGACGATGGTCGGGGCTATGGCATGAGGTTGGGATATGCGTCGGGGCCTTTGAGTGTCGCCATTTCGACCGGCCAGACAAAGTACGCCGCAGGGAACACCAGGCAGACCAACATCGGCGCACATTGGGATTTTGGTGTCGCCAAGCTGATGGGCCAGCTTAGCCGTGACAAAGCAGGCGCAACGGATGGTCGCGGCTGGGTATTCGGGGCCATCGCCCCTGTCGGCGTTGGCGAGTTTCGCATCGCGCTTTCGGAATACAAGACCGACGCTGGGGCAGGGACCGAGCCGAGAACCCGCAAGTTGGCACTCGGGTACGGGCACAACCTGAGCAAACGCACGGCTGTTTATACGGCCTATGCGCGGGTGCGGAACAGCGGGGGCGCGACGGCGGCATTGAACGGGGCGACGACGGCTGCAAACGCTTCGTCGTCTGGCTTCGACATCGGGATCCGGCACAGGTTCTAGAACACCAGAGTTGTGAAGCATTCCGGCCGTACTTTGCGAGTTCTCCAAGCCGGACTTTGGCCCCGAGCGATTCCGGCTCGGGGCATTTTTTGTTCCTTTACTGGAGACGCGTTGCACTTCACTGCAGTGTCGTCCCCCGCAAATCGATAAGCAGCTATCGTCCGAAAGGTACTCGCATGAAATCGATCATTCCGACTCCATTCGTAGCGGGCGGAGGGTCACTGAGACGGGTAGTGCGAAGCATGATTGTCATGGCCGCAGCTCTTGGAGCCGACTACCTGCAGGCATCTGAGGTGGTGGTGGGGCAGGTCGCCCCGCTGTCCGGGATGGAGGCCAGTCAAGGTCGCGCGTACTCCACCGGCATGCAACTGATCTTCGACTCTGTGAACAAGGCTGGCGGCGTCAATGGTCACTCATTCAAGCTTGTTCGTAGGGACGACGGCGGACGTCCGGCGGACACGGTGAGCGCCACCAAGCAGATAGTGGCCGAGCACAAGCCGCTGATTTTGGCTGGCTACTTCGGTGGACGCAATGTTAGTGAGCTGGTGGGCTCGGGCATTCTCGAACGGGAGCGAATCGCACTGATCGGCTATCGCATCGCCGAGATCCGGCCGGAGACGCCATGGCTTTACAACGTCCGTGCGAGCCTTAGCGACGAGGTCAATAAGATCGCCGAGCACTTGGCCACCATTGGAGTCACGAGGCTCGGCCTCTTCTATGAGGAGGGGCCAAGCGCCCACGCACTGATCGCCGCTGCCGACGAGGCCGCAAAGCGCGCGCGCGTCGCCGTTGTTTCACGCGCGAGCTATCCGGCCGGGACAGCGAGCGTGGCAACTTCGATAGGAGTATTTCTGAAATCGGCACCGCAGGCGATCATCCTGGTTTCTTCCGGCGCAGCGGCTGCGGTATTTATTGAGCAATACAGAGGGGCCGGCGGCGCAGCTCAATTGTTCGCGCACTCCGGCGCCGACGTCGAGCAGTTGGCCAAGCGATTGGCCGAAGAGCAGATGCAGGGAGTGGCCATCGCGCAGGTCACACCGAGTCCGTACAAGGTGTCTAGTCCGTTGACGAAGGAGTTCACAGATCTTGTTGCAAAGTCAAATAGCTTAGAGGTGCCGGTGAGCTACGCCATGATCGAGGGCTATATCACGGCCAAGGTCATAGTCGAGGCTGTGCGCCGCCAAGGGCCACGGCCGTCTCGTGAGGCCATGCCCATATCCATTGAATCGGTCAACAACTTGAACCTGGCTGGGTACGCGCTGAACTTCCGGCCTGGCCAGCGCACCGGTTCGAAGTTCGTGGAGCTTTCGATCGTTACCAGCGCGGGAAAGATCCGTCAGTAGGGCGCCTCCCGTTGACAAGTATTGACGTGGCTAAGCTGCTGTCTTATTGCACGCGAGCTTCAACTCGTTGCCGAGAAATTCTTAGGCCGCATCAAGTGCGACAAAGGTTATGGGCACCTCGACTGGTTGCTTTCCGTGGTTGCCGCAGAAAAGCGAGAGCGTGCTGGTGGAGGTTGGAGCTGCCAAAGCTGGCTAGTCAACATGCCCGACGCAGTGACGTCATCAGTCCGATAGCGGGGCGCTGGTGATGGAGTTACGGCATTTGCGCTACTTTATTGCCGTCGCCGAGGAACTGAACTTCCGGCGCGCCGGCGAGCGTATTCACATGGATCAGAGCCCGTTGTCGCGGGCTATCCGGGATCTTGAAGAGGAACTGGGTGTTCCGTTGTTCGTTCGTCTGCCACGTGCGCTCCAGCTCACTCCGGCCGGGCTGAAGCTGCTGACGGAATGCCGCAAGCTCCTGATCCGGTTGGAGCGAGTCAAGCTGACGGTGCGCCACACTCATACCCTGTACCAGGCGCCGCTGAGCATCGGCGTGGCGGATGGTATCGCGCAGCCGAAGTTGTCCAAATGCCTGAACCGCTGGCGCCTGGTGGCACCGGAGGTTCCCCTTGAGATCGCGGAGATGCGGGCCTATGAGTTGGCCAGCGCGCTCAGGAGCGAGGACGTCGATGTGGGCTTCTCCTTCGGCATCCCGGATGACGAAGCCATTGCCCAGACGCCCGCATGGCGCTACCGAGTCATGGCGCTGGTGCCGCGCGACCACGAGCTTGCCAAGCACTCCACGATACCGCTGTCCGAACTGCTAGCCTTTCCGCTGTTGTCCTGCAACGAGGAGCGTCTACCTGGTCTTCTCGCACAGATGCGAGCCATCGTCCGGAAGTACACCGAGCAGGTAACGCCCGCGGGTGCTGCCAGCACGCTGTCGGGCTACGTGACACGCATTGCTGCGGGCGTCGGCGTGGGCCTGGCCGACGCCGGGCACACATGGTCGGTGCAGCGCGACGACGTGCTTGCACTGCCGCTGGCCGAGGAAGAGCACGTCACCACGTTCGTGCTGCACAAGCACCAGCGTTTCGGAATCGCCGAACCACTGCAGCGGTTCCTTGCCCACGTCAGCACTTTGTCATGAAAGTTACCGGCGGCGGCGATCCGGCGCCGTCCTTCGCCTCATCGGTCTTGGACGCCGGGCGCCTGGGCAAGGATGCTCCTGATCTGAAAAGCTGGGGTCACTACGCCCTCAGTTTCCTGGAGTCCAGCAAGCCTACTGCGTTTTCCTGAGACGTACCCGCCAGCCTTCGCCGAGCTACGCCCACATGGGTGTACCGCACGGCACTTCGATTCCAGACTCAGGCGATGCGCTCATTTGGGCGCAACGCATGGCGCGCATGCGCTGAAAGGAGTCGGACGTGGCATTCGGATCGGGAACCGGCGAGGGCGGCACCTCGCATGTCCAGACGGGCATCCTGCTCGGCCAGATCGCGGCCGTCCTCGGCGTGACCCTGGGCGGGGTGTGGTGCGCCACCCAGTGGACCGCCCATGCGCTTGGATATCAGGAACAACTGGGTCCTGCATGGGTCAATTTGGCAGGCCTGCCGGTCTACGTGCCCTGGAAACTGTTCGAGTGGTGGTACTGGTACGACGCCTATGCGTCCGGCATCTTCCTGCGCGGCGGCGCCATCGCAGCGGCCAGCGGCCTGCTCGCCACGGGCGTCGCGATCGGCATGGCGGTGTGGCGCTCGCGCGTGGCGCGCCGCGTCACCACCTACGGCTCCGCGCGCTGGGCCGAGGACGACGACATCCGCAAGGCAGGCCTGCAGGAGCCCGCCGGCGTCTTCCTCGGCCGCAAGGATGAGCGCTACCTGCGGCACGCTGGCCCCGAGCACGTGATGGCTTTCGCGCCCACGCGCTCCGGCAAAGGGGTGGGCCTCGTGGTCCCCACGCTGCTGTCCTGGCCAGGCTCAGCCGTGATCCACGACATCAAGGGCGAGAACTGGACGCTCACGGCTGGCTGGCGCGCGCGCTATTCGCACTGCCTGCTGTTCAACCCCACCGATCCGAGGTCGGCCGCCTACAACCCGCTGCTCGAAGTCCGCCTCGGTACGCACGAGGTGCGCGACGTGCAAAACATCGCGGACATCCTGGTCGATCCCGAAGGCGCGCTGGAGCGGCGCAATCACTGGGAGAAGACCTCGCACGCGCTGCTGGTGGGCGCCATCCTGCATGTGCTGTACGCCGGCGAGGACAAGACCCTGCGCGGCGTCGCCAACTTCCTGTCGGACCCGGCGTGCCCCTTCGAGGTGACGCTGCACCGGATGATGACGACGAGGCACCTTGGCGACGTGCCGCATCCGGTCGTCGCCTCGGCCGCGCGCGAAGTCCTCAACAAGAGTGACAACGAACGCTCTGGCGTGCTGTCCACGGCCATGTCCTTCCTGGGCCTCTACCGTGACCCCACGGTGGCCCAGGTGACCTCGCGCTGCGACTGGCGCATCGCGGACCTGATCTCGGCCGAGCACCCGGTGTCGCTGTACCTGGTCGTGCCGCCCTCGGACATCAGCCGCACCAAGCCGCTGATCCGCCTGATCCTCAACCAGATCGGCCGGCGCCTGACTGAATCGCTCGACGGCTCCGACGGCATCGCGCGCCGCCACAAGCTGCTGCTGATGCTCGACGAGTTCCCCGCGCTCGGACGCCTGGACTTCTTCGAGTCGGCCTTGGCCTTCATGGCGGGCTACGGCCTGCGCGCCTTCCTGATCGCCCAGTCGCTCAACCAGATCGACAAGGCCTACGGCCAGAACCATTCGATCCTGGACAACTGCCACGTGCGCATTGCCTACGCGAGCAACGACGAACGCACGGCCAAGCGCATTTCCGACGCGCTGGGCACCGCCACCGAGCTGCGCGCGCAGCGCAACTATGCCGGACACCGGCTCGCCCCGTGGCTGGGCCATCTGATGGTTTCGCGCCAGGAGACGGCGCGCCCGCTGCTCACGCCCGGCGAAGTGATGCAACTGCCGCCCGACGATGCCGTGGTGATGGTCTCCGGTCATCCGCCGATCCGTGCCCTCAAGATCCGCTACTACCTCGACCGCAACTTCACGCAGCGCGTGAAGAAGGCCCCGGTGCTCACCGCGGGTAGGCGCTATGCGGATGCTCCGCCAGCGCGGGAGGACGACTGGAGCGGGCTTGCGCCGTTGGCCGCGCCCATCCTCGACATGGCGCTTGCCGGCCAGGTCGGCGCCGTGGATGACGGCGGCCGGCAGCAGCAGCCCGAGCTGGGCGAGGTGAGCTACGTGCCGCAGCCCGAACCCGCCACCGACGACCTGGGCCTGCTCGATGACGACGACGTGCCGCTGCCCCTGCCGACGCAGCTCGATCCGCGCCTGCAGCGCGCCGCGCGCCTGGCCGCGCTCGACCCTGACGACGGGATTGCGCTATGAGCCGCGCCCGCCTGAACATCTTCCTCGAGCGGGACCACGCGCGCCGGCTCGACGAGCTGGCCGCGATGAAGGGCCTGTCCAAGTCCTCGATCATCGCTGCCGCGCTGTCGTCGTTCCTGTCGCCCGACAGCGGCGACCAGCGCGAGGCCGCCATCGCCAAGCGCCTGGACCGCCTCTCGCGCCAGCTAGATAAGCTCGAACGCGACCAGAACATCTTGATCGAGACCGTGGCGCTGTACGTGCGCTACTTCCTGACCGTCAGCACGCCGGTGCCCGAGGCGCACCAGGAGGCGGCGCGCGCGCAGGGGCGGGCGCGCTTCGAGCAGTTCATCGAACAGCTCGGCCGCCACCTGCTGCGCGGGCGCAGCCTGGTCAAGGACGTGTACGAGGAGATCCAACCGGAGGACGGCCAGTTCTTCGGGCTCGATGCTTCCACGGGAGACCATCGGCCGGCGACTCCGGCCGGCAGCAAACCGGAGGCTGCGCCGTGACCGAGCCGCTGCCCAAGCCCGCGGCCCCGGCCTCGCTGGCGCTGGACCGTCGCATCCGGATGCTGCGCACGGCGATGGGGCCGGAGATCGCGCAGGCCCTGGCCGACCCCGACGTGGTCGAAGTGCTGCTCAATCCCGATGGCTCGCTGTGGCTGGACCGGCTGGGCACCGGCCGCGCGCCGATGGGCGTCACTCTGTCGCCCGCGGACGGCGAACGCATCATCCGCCTGATCGCCGCGCACGTACGCGCCGAAGTGCATGCGGGCAAGCCGTTAGTGACCGCTGAATTGCCCGAGACCGGCGAGCGCTTCGAAGGCGCGCTGCCGCCCGTGACACCGGGTCCGGTCTTCGCGCTGCGCAAACGCGCCGTCGCGCTGATCCGCCTGGAGGACTACGTGGTCGACGGCATCCTGACGGCCGACCAGGCTGCGTTCCTGCGCACGGCCGTGCGTAATCGCCAGAACATCCTGATCGCCGGCGGCACCAGCACCGGCAAGACCACGCTCGCCAACGCGCTGCTCGATGAGGTGGCCGCCACCGGCGACCGCGTGATCGTGCTCGAAGACACGGTGGAACTGCAGTGCACGGCACACGACCACGTGCCGCTGCGCACGCGGCCCGGCGTCGTCAGCATGACGGAACTGGTGCGCTCCACGCTGCGCCTGCGGCCGGACCGCATCGTCGTCGGCGAGGTGCGCGGCCCCGAGGCGCTGGACCTGCTCAAGGCCTGGGGCACGGGGCACCCGGGCGGCATCGCCACCGTGCATGCGGGCTCGCCCGTCGGTGCGCTGACGCGGCTCGAACAGCTCGTGCAGGAGGTGTCGATGAACGTGCCGCGCGCGCTGATCGCCGAGACCGTCAACGTCATCGTCTTCATCGCCGGGCGCGGCCGCACGCGGCGCGTCGAGGCCATCGCGCGCGTCACCGGCCTCGACGGGAACAGCTACCGGCTCGACCACGAGCTGGCGGCCACGCCGCTGCCATCCCTTCCTTCATCCCCTTCCGTTCCAGGAGAAACGCCATGACGACTTCGTTCTTTTCCGTAAATCCGCTTGCGCACCAATCGGTGCGGGCCGCGCGCATGCGCCTGGTTCTGCAGGGGCTGGGCCTAGCGTCGCTGCTGCTCGTGGTCGCGCTGCCGGCACACGCCGCTGGCTCCAGCATGCCCTGGGAGGCGCCGCTGGAATCTATTCTCGAATCCATCCAGGGGCCGGTGGCGCGCATCGTGGCGGTCATCATCATCATCGCGACGGGCCTGACGCTCGCTTTCGGCGATACCTCGGGCGGGTTCCGCAAGCTGGTGCAGATCGTCTTCGGCCTGTCGATCGCGTTCGCTGCATCGAGCTTCTTCCTGTCGTTCTTCTCGTTCTCGGGCGGGGCGGTGCTGGCATGAATGCGCAGGACGTACCGGGCTTCGCGGTGCAGGGCTTCGAAGTTCCTCTTCACCGCTCGCTGACCGAGCCCATCCTGCTCGGCGGCGCTCCGCGCACCGTGGCGATTGCCAACGGCACGCTGGCCGCAGCCGTCGGCCTCGGGCTGCAGCTCTGGATTCCCGGGCTGGTGCTGTGGCTGGTCGGCCATTTGCTCGCGGTCTGGGGTGCGCGCGCGGACCCGCAGTTCATGCAGGTCTTCGCGCGCCACATCAAGCAGCGCGCACTGCTCGACGTGTAGCGGATGCGAGGACGATGCGATGCTGAACCTCGCCGAATACCGCCAGCGCCCCGCGCTGCTGGCCGACTGGCTACCCTGGGCCGGGCTGGTCGCGCCCGGCGTGGTGCTGAACAAGGACGGCTCGTTCCAGCGCACGGCGCGCTTCCGCGGCCCGGACCTGGACAGTGCGACGCAGGGCGAGCTGGTCTCCGTCACCGCGCGCCTGAACAACGCGCTGCGCCGGCTCGGCTCGGGCTGGGCGCTTTTCGTCGAGGCCGAGCGCCTGCCTGCGGCGGACTATCCGCGCTCGGAGTTTCCCGAGCCGCTGTCGTGGCTGGTGGAGGAAGAGCGGCGTGCTGCCTTCGAGGAGTCGGCCAGCCACTTCGAGAGCCGCTACCACCTGACTTTGCAGTACCTGCCGCCGGAAGAGTCCCGCGCCCGTGCGGCGGGCCTGCTGTACGAGAACCGGCCCAGCGAAGGCGTGGACTGGCACGAACGTCTGACGGCCTTCGTGGCGGAGACCGACCGGGTGCTCGACCTGCTGGATGGCGTGATGCCCGAGATCGCCCGGCTGGACGATGCGCAGACGCTCGCCTACCTGCACGGCACGGTGTCCACCCGCCGTCATCCCTTGGCGGTGCCCGAGGTGCCCATGCACCTCGATGCACTGCTGGCCGACGCCCCGCTGGTCGGCGGCCTCGCGCCCATGCTGGGCGACCAGCACCTGCGGGTGCTGACGGTGCGCGGCTTCCCGACTTCGACCTGGCCGGGCATCCTCGACGACCTGAACCGGCTGGGCTTCGCCTACCGCTGGTCCACGCGCTTCCTGTGCATGGACAAGGCCGAGGCGGAGAAGGAACTGACGCGCCTGCGGCGGCAGTGGTTCGCGAAGCGCAAGAACATCGTGGCGCTGCTGCGCGAGACCATCTTCCAGCAGGAGAGCGTGCTGGTCGACACGGACGCGAGCAACAAGGCGGCGGATGCCGACGCCGCGCTGCAGGCATTGGGCAGCGACCAGGTGGCCTTCGGCTACCTCACCGCCACGGTGGTCGTGATGGACGCTGCTGCGGGCGCGGCCGACGAGAAGCTGCGGCAGGCCGAGCGGGTGATCCAGGGCCGGGGCTTCGTGACCATCCCCGAGACGCTGAATGCCGTGGAAGCGTGGCTGTCGTCGATTCCCGGGAACGCCTACGCCAACGTGCGCCAGCCCATCGTCTCCACGCTGGGGCTCGCGCACATGATGCCGGTGTCCGCCGTGTGGGCCGGGCAGGAGCGCAATGCGCACCTCGACGGCCCGCCGCTGATCGTGACGCGCACGGATGGCGCGACGCCGTTCCGGTTCGTCACACACATCGGCGACGTGGGCAACACGCTGGTGGTCGGCCCGATCGGCATGGGCAAGTCGGTGCTGCTGGCGACGATGGCGCTGCAGTTCCGCCGCTACGCGGGCTCGCGCATCTTCGCATTCGACTGGGGACGCTCGATCCGCGCGACCGTCCTGGGGCTGGGCGGCGAGCACTACGACCTGGGCCGCGCGGACGGTGACGAGAACGGGGAGAGCGCCATTGCCTTCCAGCCGCTGGCGCGCATCGACCGTGAGGGCTACCGCACGTGGGCGGCCGAGTGGATCGAGGGGCGGCTGATCCAGGAGGGCGTGGCGGTTGGCCCGGACGAGCGCGAGGCCGTCTGGTCGGCGCTCGGCAGCCTGGCCAGCGCCCCGGTGGAGCAGCGCACGCTCACGGGCCTGTCGGTGCTGCTGCAATCCAACGCGCTGCGCCAGGCGCTCGCGCCCTACGTGCTGGGCGGCGCGCACGGCCGGCTGCTGGACGCCGACCACGACTGGCTGGGCAGCGCGGACGTGCAGGGCTTCGAGATGGAGGAGCTGATGGCCAGCAAAGCCGCGGCGCTGGCCGTGCTGCGTTATCTGTTCGCGCGCTTCGAGGAGCGGCTGGACGGTGCGCCCACGCTGCTGATCCTCGACGAGGCCTGGCTGTTCCTCGACGACCCGGTGTTCGCGGCGCGCATCCGCCAGTGGCTCAAGACCTTGCGCAAGAAGAACGTCAGCGTCGTCTTCGCCACGCAGAGCCTGGCCGACATCGAGGGCTCGGCCATCGCGCCCGCCATCGTGGAGAGCTGCGCGAGCCGGGTCTTTCTCCCCAACCCGCAAGCCACGGAGCCGCAGATCCGCAAGATCTACGAGAGCTTCGGTCTGAACGCGCGGCAGATCGGCATCGTCGCGCAGGCGCAATCCAAGCAGGACTACTACTACCAGTCGCGGCTGGGCAACCGCGTGTTCGACCTGGACCTGGGCCCGGTGGCGCTCGCCTTCGCCGGCGCCTCGACCCCCGCGCACCAGCGCGACATCGACGCCGTGCTCGCGGCACACGGTGCCCCGGACTTCGCGGCCCACTGGCTGCGCCACTGCAGCCTGCATTGGGCTGCCGACCTCATTGATCCACCACCACCCGAAGGAGTCTCGCCATGACCCCCATCGCTTCGTTCAAACCCCGCCCCTTCAAGGGCCGCGTCCTTGCGCTGGCGGTTGCTGGCGCGCTTGCACTCGGCGTCACCCAGCCTGCCCATGCGCTGTTCGGCATCGGCGACATCGTGTTCGACCCCTCGAACTATGCGGAGAACGTGTTGACCGCCGCGCGCATGCTGGAGCAGATCAACAACCAGATCCGCCAGCTCCAGAACGAGGCGCAGATGCTGATGAACCAGGCGCGCAACCTGACCAGCCTTCCGTTCAGCGTGCTGGCCGACCTGCGTGCGACGCTGGACGCGACCAACCAGCTCATCCAGCAGGCACAGGGGATGGCCTTCACCGTCTCGCAGATGGAGACGGATTTCCTGCGCCTGTACCCGGAGTCGTACACCGCTGCGATCTCGGGTACGCAGATGGGGCTCGACGCGCGCACGCGCTGGCGCAACTCGCTCGAGGCGCTGCGCACCGCCACCAAGGTGCAGTCGCAGGCCGTGCAGAACTTTGCGGCCGACGAGCGCGCACTAACCGACCTGGTGAATCGCAGCCAGTCGGCCACGGGCGCGCTGCAGGCGATGCAGGCCACCAACCAGTTGCTCGCGCTCCAGTCGCGCCAGGCGATCCAGGCGCAGCAGCTCCAGATTACCCAGGACCGCGCCGCGGCGCTGGAGCAGGCACGCCAGGTCGCGGTGCACGAGCGCGCGCGCGAGGTGCGCCGGCGCTTCCAGGGCGACGGCACGCCGTACACGCCGGCGGCCGTCAACTTCTACGGCAACTGAAGGAGGGCAGGTCATGCGACGCGTCCATTGTCTGATCCTGTGTGCGCTGGCGCTGGCCGCCTGCGAGAAGAGGCCGCCGCCCATCGAGAGCGTCGAATCGCTGGTGGCCAACCCCGAGCGGCTGAAGGCGCTGCGCGAGGCCTGCAAGGCCGATCACGCCAAGGTTGGCGATGCGCAGTGCAACGCGGTGGCGGAAGCCTCGCGCCGACGCTTCATGGCTGGCGGCCAATCGCCCTATGCGAGCGATCCGGTGAAGCCGCCTGCACCGCCGGCGGCCGAGTCGGCGCCGTCTGCAGCGAAGGACTGATGCCGTGGGCGACGTTGGCGTCATCGACCGCTTCCTCGACGTTTTCTCGCGCTACATCGACTCGGGCTTCGGCCTGCTGGGCGGCGAGGTCGCGTTCCTGACGGCCACGCTGGTGCTGATCGACATGACGCTCGCCGGCCTGTTCTGGGCCATGAGCAACGCGAGCGGCGGTGGCGGCGACGAGGTGATCGCCAAGCTCATCAAGAAGGTGCTCTACGTGGGGGCCTTCGCCTACATCATCGGCAACTTCAACACGCTCGCCGGCATCATCTTCCGGTCGTTCGCGGGCCTGGGGCTGACCGCTTCCGGCTCGGCGCTGACGCAGGCGCAGCTGCTGCAGCCGGGCCGGCTCGCGCAGGTCGGCATCGACGCCGCGCGGCCGATCATGGCGCAGATCGGCGACCTGGCGGGCTTCCCCGAGGTGTTCGCCAACCTGGACCTGATCGTGGTGCTGGGGCTGGCCTGGCTGGTGGTCGTCGTGAGTTTCTTCGTGCTCGCGGTGCAATTGTTCGTCACCCTGATCGAGTTCAAGCTGACGACCCTGGCCGGCTTCGTTCTCGTGCCGTTCGCGCTGTGGAACAAGACATCGTTCCTTGCCGAGCGGGTGCTGGGCAACGTGGTGTCCTCGGGCATCAAGGTGCTGGTGCTGGCCGTGATCGTGGGCATCGGCACCGGGCTGTTCGGCGAGTTCACCGCGCCGACCGGCACCGAGCCGAGCATCGACCATGCGCTGACGATCATGCTGGCCTCGATCGCGCTGTTCGGGCTCGGCATCTTCGGTCCCGGCATCGCGACCGGTCTGGTGGCTGGCGCGCCGCAGCTTAGCGCGGGCGCGGCGGCCGGGACCGTGGTTGGCGGCGCAGGATTGGCTGTCGCCGGTGGCGCCGCGGTTGCCGGCGCCGGCGCGGCGGTCGCAGCCGGGGCGCGCTTGGCGCCCGGCGCCGCGCGCAGCGTGATCGGCGGCGCGGCGGCTGCAGGCCGTTCTGCAGGCTCGCTCGCCAGCGGCGCGCGCTCAGCCTACGCGGCCGGTGCCGCGGCCTCGGGTGGCAGCGGCATGCGCGCCGCCGGCGCGGGCCTGGCCAATGTCGCGCGCAGCGGCGCCGGCGCTGTCGGCGACCGCGTTGCGTCGGGCGCCAAGGCCATGCGCGACCGCGTGGCGAACTTCGTCGCCGTGGCCGCCGCGCCGCCGGCTGCTGCCGCAACGGCATCCACAGACACGGCAGCCACTCCCAGCGCGCCGCCCGCCTGGGCGCAGCGGCTTCAGCGACACCAGCGCCTCGCGCACGGCGCGACCGTCGCCGCCCACACGCTGCGCTCGGGCGACAGCGGCGGCAGCGGTGCCAGCCCCAGCCTGCGCGATGACAGCTAAGGAGAACCCTTCATGCGATTCAAACGACCCCAGGTGCGCTACTCGGACACGCCGGCGCCCGTTACGCCCTACCAGGCTGCCGCGCAGGCGTGGGACGAGCGCATCGGTTCGGCCCGCGTGCAGGCCAGGAACTGGCGCTTCATGGCCTTCGGATGCCTCACCCTCGCGCTGCTGATGGCCGGCGGGCTTGTCTGGCGCTCGGCGCAGTCCATCGTCACGCCCTATGTCGTCGAGGTGGACCAGGCCGGGCAGGTGCGCGCCGTCGGCGAGGCCGCCACGCCGTACCGGCCCCAGGACGCGCAGATCGCGCACCAGCTCGCGCGTTTCATCACCGACGTGCGATCGCTCTCCATCGACCCCATCGTCGTGCGGCGCAACTGGCTCGAAGCCTACGACTACACCACGGACCGGGGCGCGGCCACGCTCAACGACTACGCGCGCACCAACGACCCGTTCTCGCGCATCGGGCAGAACTCGGTGGCCGTGGAGGTGACCAGCGTCGTGCGGGCCAGCGACTCCTCGTTCCAGGTGCGCTGGGTCGAGCGCGCATTCGTGAACGGCGCGCCGGCCGGCACCGAGCGCTGGACCGCCGTGCTGTCCATCGTGCTGCAGCCGCCGCGCAGCGAAGAGAAATTGCGCAAAAACCCCCTGGGCATCTACGTCAACGGTCTGTCGTGGAGCCGTGAACTCGATGCGACCGAAGGAGCGAAGAAGCCATGAATCGACCATTCCGCCTTTACGTTTTGCCGGCACTGTGCATTGCGGGCCTGTCCGGCTGCGCGTCGCAGGGCACGCCGCCGCCGGCCATCACGCTGGACGAACCCGTGCAGGCGCAGCGCCTGCCCGATCCGCCCACGCCTATCGAAGTGGTCGAGGTGCCAAAGCCCTTGCCGCTGCCGGCGCAGATGAAGGCGCTACCGACCACCGAGACGCTGCCGCCGGCGCCCGAGTCCGCCGACGAGAAGCTGCGCGTGTCCAAGGCCAACGACGAGGCGCGCATCGCGCCCTCGCGCGAAGGCTATGTCAACGCGATCCAGGTCTGGCCTTTCACCGACGGTGCGCTGTACCAGGTCTACACGAGCCCGGGCCGCGTCACCGTCATCGCGCTTCAGGAGGGGGAGGAGCTGGTGACGGTCTCGGCCGGCGACACAGTGCGCTGGATCGTGGGCGACACCGCCAGCGGCACCGGGCCGTCGCAGCGCGTCAACGTGATGGTCAAGCCCACGCGCACGGGCCTGAAGACCAACATGGTCATCACGACCAACCGGCGCACCTACCTGATCGAGCTGTCCTCGACGCCGCAGGCCTGGATGGCCTCGGTGTCCTGGGACTACCCGCGGGACCGCATGGTGGCGCTGCAGAAGCAGGCGCGCGAGGCGCACGCCGCGGCGCCGGTGGATTCAGGGCTGTCGCTGGAGAACCTTCGCTTCCGCTACGCGATCAGCGGCGACAGCCCGCCCTGGAAGCCGCTGCGCGCCTTCGACGACGGGCAGAAGGTCTACATCCAATTCCCGGGCGGCATCGCGCAGGGCGAGCTGCCGCCGCTGTTCGTGATCGGGCCGCAGGGCGACGGCCAGCTCGTGAACTACCGCTTCCGCGCGCCGTACTACATCGTGGACAGGCTGTTCGGCGCGGCCGAACTGCGCCTGGGCGGCGGCAAGGGCGTCAAGGGAGAAGTGGTGCGCATCGAGCGCACCGATGGCGTGCCGCGCGCTTCGGGTGGCAGCGCGGGGAGCAGCGGATCATGAGCGAGGCCGCTGCCGTTCAGCCCAAAGCCGATCCCGAGGCGATGGCGTTGCGCGCTTCGCCGCGCCCGGTGGTCCGGCTCAACCGCCGCATGCTGGCCGTGATCGCCGGCACGCTGGCGACCGTGGTGCTGGGTGCAACGCTGTGGTCGCTGCAGCCGCACCGGCGCGAGCGCAATCCGGCGGCCGAGCTGTACAACGTCGACCGCATCGCCAAGGCCGAGAGCCTGGACCGGCTGCCGAAAGACTACGCCGGGGTGGCCCGGCCGGCGCTGCCGCCCGCGGTGCCGCAGCTGGGGGAGCCGCTGCCAGGCGACCTGGGGCCGGCCATTGTCAGGTCGCAGCAGCCGGTGGAGGCGCGCGCGCAGGGCGCCGATGCCGCGCACGCGGCGCGCCTGGCGGCCGAGGAAGCAGCGCGCTCGGGCGTGTTCTTCCGTGCGACTGGCGGCACTCCGGCCGGCGCGACGCCGGCGCAGGCACCAGCGGGCGAGGGACGCAGCGCGCAGCCATTCGATGCGTTGGCAGGCGCGCTGGCGCCAGCCGCTGCGCAGCCCGCCGATCCGACGGCCGTGCAGAACCGCCAGGAGCAGAAGGAAGCATTCCTGAATGCCGGGTCCGCACAGACCCGCAATTCCGGCACTCTGCAGCTGCCGGCTTCGCCCTACCAGGTGATGGCCGGCACGGTGATCCCCGCGGCGCTGGTCACGGGCATCAAGTCCGACCTGCCGGGCGACGTGATCGCCACGGTGACGGAGCCGGTCTACGACACGGCCACCGGCAAGTACCTGCTGATCCCGCAGGGCTCGCGCATCCTGGGCAAGTACAACAGCCAGGTCAGCTACGGCCAGAGTCGGGTGCAGGTGGTGTGGAACCGGGTGATCCTGCCGGACACCTCCTCGTTCAAGATGGACAACCTGGTGGGCACCGACCCGGCCGGCTATGCGGGCCTGGAGGATGGCGTGGACTGGCACTGGGACCGCATCTTCGCGGGTGCGGCGTTGACCACGCTGCTGGGCATCGGCGCCGAGCTGGCCGCACCAGAGAACCGCCAGGACGGCAACCGCGTGGTCATCGCCGGGCGGGACAGCGTGCAGGACAGCGTGAACCAGATCGGGCAGGAGATGACGCGGCGGAACATGAACATCCAGCCCACGCTGACCGAGCGCCCCGGGCTGCCGGTGCGGGTCATCGTCAACCGCGATCTGGTGTTGCGGCCGTACCAGCCGTTGTTCTTCAACCGCGGCGCCTCGAGATGACCAAGGCCCAGGTTCCGGACTGCGGCCGCGGTATCCGGTTTGCACCCATCAGCCAGCGGGCGGCGAAAGATTGGGTCACGGTCACGCATCGCCACCTGCCAGCGCCAGTCGGCGACCTGTACCGCGTCGCGTTGGAAGTCCATGGGCGGCTGGTGGCGGTCGGTGTGGCCGGCCGGCCGTGCCGGATGCTGCAGGATGGCCGGACGGCGGAACTGACCCGCGTGGCCTCGGCCGCGCCGGTGGCGGTCAATGCCTGTTCCCGGCTCTACGGCGCATTGCGCCGCGCCGGCCAGTGCATGGGGTATTTGCGCTTCGTGACCTACACGCTGCCCAGCGAGCCCGGCACCAGTCTGCGGGCGGCGGGGTTTCACTTCGATGGCCTGACGGATGGGGGCGAATGGTCGCGCCCTAGCCGGCCACGCGCAGCCGCTGTTCAGCCGGGTCCGAAATGCCGGTGGATTTTTCCGGGCCGTGACAGCGGCTTGTGGGATGACTTGAAGCCAGGGCGCCCGGCAGCGCGGTTGGTTCAACAGGGAACGCCGCGATGAGCAAGAGCAAGCTGCGATTGGGGCCGCTGCCTTCGAACACCAGCGTGAAGCTGACCTTCACGTGCCCGGCCAGCCTCAAAACCGAACTCGATCGTTATGCCGCGCTGCATGCGCAGCTCTATGGGGAGACGGTTGATTCAGCGGTGCTGATTCCACACATGCTGCAGGCATTTATGGCGCGGGATCGGGGGTTCAGGGCGCTACGGGCGAAGCCGGCCATAGCGGCACGAGTTGGTACGGTCCCGTGAATCGTGGAGCGCAGACCGTTTGATGGACGTCTGAAGGTACGTTTTATGCGCCCTTGGACACCTGCGCTTCTCGCAGCCACCGGCTCAACTCCCGCTTGCCCTTGGCATTGGCCTGCCGCCAGGCCTGCCGCGCGGCGGCGATGAAGCGCTCCTCCGCCGGGTCGGGCGCATCCGCTGCCAAGGCTTCCCTGTCAAGCCAGCCTGCATCGACGCCGCAGTGCCGTTCGATCTGCCGGGCCAACGTGTCGCCAATCGGCCGTGCGCTCTTGATCTGGCTCCACATGCTCGGCGATATCTCGAGCTTCTTCGCGAAGGCCTGGTCCAGCCCCTTGGCGGGCAAGCCCGCCGCGATGGCTTCTTCCAGGAAGCGCCGGTGGAGCAGGAGCGCATTGCGGCGGCGTGTGACGGTGGTCTGGGGCACTGTTCAAAAACAACAACGGGACAAAAAAGATTGTCGGCCCTGTTGACGCAGGAGTAAAGACTATTTACATTACATCCCACTCGCGGTTTTGGCCGCACAGATTTCAAACGCACCGACACCACCAGGAACCATCGTGAAAACCGCACTGACCCTCACCAGCATTCGACCCGCATCGGGCCGGGCGTTCGTGCGCGTCGCGTTCTTTGGTGTCCTCGGAAACCTGCCGATGTGCCATCAGCACCTGAACCCCGCGCATGCCCTGCAAGCAGGCTTGTGGGCTGGCGCATACGAGGATCAGGTGCTACCGGGTGGAGGAAGCGCGTAGGCGCGCACCTCCCAAGCTCTCTTCACAGAGGCCCGGACACCGCAAGGTTCCGGGCCTTTTTTGTTTTTCAACCTGGGCGGCATGCCGCTCGCCACCCTCGCAGTGCCATGCATCGCCATGGCCTGCCCTTGCGGTGATCGCGCCGCATGGCATCCGGTTTGATCCGGGGATGTTCATTAACAACTTGCCGCGGGGCGTGGCCGGACACTGGACCGGCGCACTGTCCCCGCATGACGCGGACCCTGGGCCTCGGCCCGGTGTCCGCTCCATTTCGGGTGTGTCTTCACCACACCGCCGGAGATCAGCCGCGTGGACGGTCTGGCGGAATGTGCAGGAACGTGGACCACTCCTGTGCAGCGATGTCGACGGAGCAGCGCGCCTGGCGCCTTGTTCATCGCGTGAGGGCACAACCGAAATGGATCCTTCCAAGCCCCGGTGACGGAACCGGCATACGTGTCCGCCTTAGAAGCGGAATTCTGGGAGTTCGACTCTCCCCTGGGGCACCAGTTTTTTCTCTGGGTGTAATGTCAATCAGGTAGACGGCCTGCCTTGGAAGCAGGAGGCTGCAGGTTCAAATCCTGCCATTCAGACCAATCCTTTTCCCTTGCACGTGTAGCTCAATTGGCAGAGCACTGGTCTCCAAAACCAGCGGTTGAAAGTTCGACTCCTTCCACGCGCGCCACTCCTTTCTTTTTTCATTCTCCCGCGTTAGCTCAATGGACCAGAGCACCTGCCTACGAAGCAGGGGGTTGCACCTTGCTCGCGCTGCAGCGCTCGGCCTTCGGCCCGTCGCTGCGCGACGTCCTGCCCGCTGCTGCGGGCAGCGCGAGTCGTGCACGTGGGACCACTTGCCTGCAACCTGAATCACCACGGGTCACCAATCTCACGAAATCACCTCCATCCCCATCACTCACCAAAGGAGCCCCCATGCGCCATCACATCGACCCGATCCGCACGATCACCGTGCCTCCAGTCCGGCCGCGCAACCCGGTGGTCCTGGCCGTGATGCAGCGCCTGGGATCCCTGCCCGGCCGCCGGTGTGCCGAGGAGACGCGCACGCGCGAACGCCTGGCGCGCATGGACCCCGACCAGCGCGTGCGGGAAATCGGTGAGTGGTAACACCGGACACGCATTTCCCGAGAGCCCATCCAGCCCCTTAGCTCAGAGGCAGAGCAGCCGGTCGATAACCGGCAGGTCGACGTTTCGAAACCGTCAGGGGCTACCAGTTTCGTGGTGCGCGTAGCTCAATGGCAGAGCTGCGGGTTGTGGTCCCGCCGGCAACGGTTCGATCCCGTTCGCGCACCCCACTTTCTCTTTCTCTCCATGGCGGAATCGGCAGACGCGCCAGCTTCAAACCCTGGAGCCCTCGGGCATGTCCGTTCGAGTCGGACTGGAGAGACCACCACGCGCCCGTAGCTCAGCGGACAGAGCGCTGCCCTCCGAAGGCAGAGGCCGGAGATTCGACGTCTCCCGGGCGCGCCATCGCATTCATACCAACTCTCAAGGGAGACCATCATGGAACTCATGAAGAACGTCCAGGCCTGGACCGAAGGCGTCGAGGTCGAGTGGGACGCCCTGCAGCAGATCCGCAACATCGCGGGCCTGCCGATCCTCGCCGGCCACGTGGCGGTAATGCCGGACGTGCACCTGGGCAAGGGCGCCACCGTGGGCACCGTTTTGCCCACACGCGGCGCGATCATCCCGGCGGCGGTCGGTGTCGACATCGGCTGCGGCATGGCCGCGCTGCGCACCGAACTGCAGGCGGCGCAGTTGCCCGAGAGCCTGGCCGCTGTGCGCGCGGCGATCGAGGCGGCCGTGCCGGTCGGCTTCGACATACATGACGCGGAAATCAACCCGACGCACGAAGGCCCGCATGGCCGCGATCTGCGCGCGAAGATGCAGGCGCTGTTCGCGCGTTTCGAGAAGCTCGCGATCCTTACGGCGCTGCGCCGCGTGGATGCGCGCCGCATCTGGCGCCAGCTCGGCACGCTGGGCGGCGGCAACCACTTCATCGAGTTGTGCCTCGACGAGGGCGGCACCGTCTGGATCATGCTGCACTCGGGCTCGCGCAACATCGGCAAGACCATCGGCGAGGCCGCCATCGGCATGGCGCGCGAGGCGGCGCATCGCGCCGGCGTGGCGCTGCCCGACAAGGACCTCGCCTGGCTGAACGAAGGCACGGCCGAGTTCGGCCAGTACGTCGAAGCCCTGCAGTGGGCGCAGGACTATGCGGCGCTGAACCGCGAGCTGATGCTGTTCCGCGTGCTCAATGCGCTGCGTGCAGCGCTGCGGCACCCTGTGAAGCTCACCGCCCAGGTCGTGAACTGCCACCACAACTACGCCACGGTCGAGGAGCACTTCGGCGCCAAGGTGTGGATCACCCGCAAGGGTGCGGTGAGCGCGCGCGAGGGCCAGCTCGGGATCATCCCGGGCTCCATGGGCACGCGTAGCTACATCGTGCGCGGCCGCGGCAACCCGCTGGCGTACTGCTCGTGCAGCCATGGCGCGGGACGGCGCATGTCGCGCGGTGCGGCCAAGCGGATGTTCGACCTCGAGGCGCTCGCGGCGCAGACCCGCGGCGTCGAGTGCCGCAAGGACGAAGGCGTGCTGGACGAGATCCCCGGCGCCTACAAGGACATCGACACCGTGATGGCCGCGCAGGCCGATCTGGTCGAGGTCGTCCACACCCTCAAGCAGGTGCTCTGCGTGAAGGGCTGATCCGGCGGATGCGCCGGCAGCCCCGCGCGGCACCGGCCCCATTCAAAGGAGATACCGATGCATTCCACTGTCCTGCAACTGGACATCCAGGGAACACCGCAGGCCTGGATCCCGCTGGAGCAGGCCGCGCTGCACTACGCCACCGATTCGGTGGCCTGGGCCGAGGGCGAAGGCCCGCTCGCCGTGCTGCGCGGCGGCTGGAACGCGGTCACGGGTCGCCAGTCGCGGATCGAGGTGCACCCGATCATCGCCGTGCGCGGACATTCGCGCGTCAACCTGTTCGAGGTGCCGGTCGGCGTCACCAAGCACAAGCTGCTGCGGCGCGACCGCCATACCTGCGCGTACTGCGGCGAAATCCACGACGTGCGCGATCTGCAGGCCGAGCACATCGTGCCCGCCTCGCGCGGCGGCGCCTACGCGTGGATGAACCTCGTCACGGCGTGCGCCGCGTGCAATGCGCGCAAGGTGAACCGCACACCCGAGGAGGCGGGCATGCCGCTGCTGTACCTGCCCTACGTGCCGAGCCGGTACGAGGCCTTCCTGCTGGAAGGCCGCCGTATCCGCGCCGACGTGCATGAGTGGTTGGCCGCACGGCTGCCCAGGCATTCGCGGCTGCACTGAGCCTGGTGCCCGGTGCGCCGCACAACAGTTCTTTCGTGAAAGGCAATGCGCTCACAGGCAGGGGTTCCCAAGCCCCGCCGGCGTGCGATGCCCGGCCTCGCGGCCGTCGGCGTCGAATGTGCCGCCATTGCGGGAAGCGAGGGAAGCGCGATGACATGGTGTGTCACCGGGTTCGAGTCCCGGCATCGCTCCCATTGGATAGCTCAGAGGGTAGAGCAACGAGCCCATCACTCGTCTGTCGCAGGTTCGACTCCTGCTCCAAGCCAAGAACGGTCGAAAGACCATCCGCCGAACGCATCGGGAGGCATGCCGCGCAAGCGGCGTGTCACCGGTGTCAGCGGCCCGGTCCCGTGCCGGTGCCATGCGGAGCTTCGCGTCCGCGGTCAGCCAGCCGCCCACGACTTCGGTCCGGGCGGCGGCGCACCGTGGTCCCGTGCTCTGGCAGCGCCGGCCCGCCGTGCCCCTGTAACGGCCCCCTTTTTCTACACACGCTTTTTTGAAGGAGAACAACATGGAATTCAAGCGTGTCACCATTCGCAAGAACGAGCGCGGCCTGCTGCTGCGCAACGGCGACTTCGAGCGCGTCCTGGCGCCGGGTGCGCACCGGCTCTTCAGCCTCACGGACACCCTCTCGGTCGAGAAGTTCGCGCTCGAGCAGCCCGCCTTCACGCATGCCATGGCCGACTACCTGATGGCCAGGGAGCCGGAGGTGGTGGCGAAGGAGTTCGTGCGCGCCGAACTGTCCGAAACGCAGGCCGGCCTGCGCTACGAGGACGGCGTGCTGGTCGAGATCCTGCCGCCCGCGACGCGGCGCCTGTACTGGCGCGGCCTCGTGGACGTACGCGTTGACGTCGTGGACGTTTTGGCCGATCCGCGGCTGCCTGACGATCTGGCGCAGCGCCTGACGCAGACGCAGTTGCGCCAGCGCCCGGTGACGGGTCTGGCCGGCGTGCTGCAGGTGCAGGTGCCCGACCACGGCGCTGCTCTGCTGACCATCGACGGCAAGGTCACGCGCCTGCTCGAAGCGGGTAGCCATGCCTTCTGGAAGTTCGGCCGCAGCATCGCGGTGGAACTGGTCGATCTGCGCCTGCAGGCGATGGAGGTGACGGGCCAGGAGATCCTGACCAAGGACAAGGTGAGCCTGCGCCTGAACCTCGCCGCGACCTGGCGCTACACCGACGTGCTGAAGGCCCATGCCCAGCTGGCCAAGCCGGCCGAGCAGTTGTACCGTGAGTTGCAGTTCGGCCTGCGCGCCGCCGTCGGCACGCGCACGCTCGACGAGTTGCTGGAGAACAAGACGGTGATCGACGAGGTCGTTTCCGCACACGTGCGCGCCAGGCTCTCGGCCCTCGGGCTGGAGCTCGACGGCGTGGGCGTGAAGGACATCGTGCTGCCCGGCGAGATGAAGACCATCCTGGCGCAGGTGGTCGAGGCCGGCAAGTCGGCCGAGGCCAACGTGATCCGCCGCCGTGAGGAAACGGCGGCCACGCGCTCGCTGCTCAACACGGCCAAGGTGATGGAGGACAACCCCGTCGCCCTGCGCCTGAAGGAGCTGGAGACGCTGGAACGCATCTCCGAGCGCATCGACAGGATCTCCGTCTTCGGCGGTCTGGACCAGGTGCTCAACGGGCTGGTGAAGCTGGCTCCGCGCTGAGCACGACCACAAAGGGCTCCCGCTTCGGCGTGGAGCCCTTTTTCAATGAAGCCCTTCAATGCGCAGGCCTACGGCGCTCTGATCGATTTCTCGATCTTGAGACCGCGCATGCTGGCGGAATTTGCCGCGTGTAACCGGAGCTTCAAGAAACCTAGGGCCGCCAATTCAGCCTTCAGATGTCCAGCCTGAGCAGGCCCGGCATTCCCCTTCTGGGTCAAATCTTCGCCCTACTACGCCACACTGGGTGTACCAGGGCGGCTGGATGGGGCAATCTGGCGTGGATCGACACAGCGGGAGAACCGAATGTTCCAGGCCAGTAACCTTGCTTCGCAGCCCCAGCCTCAAGCCGAGCTCATGCGACCCATGTTCTATCGCATGCGCGATGTACTGCGGATGACGTCATTGAGCCGGTCCAGCCTGTATCGACGCATCGCTGCGGGCAGCTTCCCTGCGCCCGTGTCCTTGGGGGGCGCCGCGAAAGGCTGGCGGCGCATCGATCTGGAGCAGTGGGAGCAGGATCCGGGGAACTTCAAGCTGATGGCGGCCTGCACAACCATCACCACCGGGCAGGGAGCGAAAGTCCGCCAAGTGCGCTACTGAGCGCTCTTCACTGAGGGTGGTCAGAGCCACTTCAATGTGCTGCCGCCCTGCATTGGCAGCTGATTCTCAGATATTTTCCATATAGCTGAAAATAAGCTATTATTGATTTAGCTGTTTTACTGCTAAATCCATGGATAACGCGCTTCCCCCGCAGCCTCTGCTTTCCGCCGATCAGTTGGGACAGATCCTGCGCGCCGCCCGCAAGCACGCCAAACTGACCCAGGCGGCGGTCGCTGCGCGGCTGAACCTCAGCCAGAACCGGGTTTCCTATCTGGAGCTTCATCCGGAGGAACTGAGCTTCAAGCAGCTTCTGACTTGGTGTGGGGTGCTGGGGCTTGAACTAAAGCTGGGCACGCGCGGTGCGGTTGTCGTGCCAGCAGCCGCGTCGGCACCCTGGTGACATGGGACGCCGGTCACACAGCCGCACCCTGGGCCTGTGGGCCAATGGCGAGCACGTGGGGCGCTGGACGCTGCCCGCGCGCGGGCCCATGGAACTGCACTACGACGCGGACTGGGTTCAGTCCCCCCTGGGCCGCCCGCTGTCGCTGTCCCTGCCCTTCAACCTGCACAATGCGCCCCTCAAAGGCGCCGCGGTCGCGCACTACTTCGACAACCTGCTGCCCGACAGCGATGCGATCCGTCGACGGATCGCCGCCCGCTTCAGGACGGGCTCCATCGATGCCTTCGACTTGCTACGTGCGATTGGCCGCGATTGCGTGGGAGCGATCCAGGTCTTGGGCGACGAGGAAGTTCCCGCAGGGCCGGGCCGGATTGAAGCGGTTCCGCTGGACGAGGTGGCCATCGAACGGCACCTGCAGAACGTCGTGGGGCCCGACCGCTTCGGTGCGGCCGAGGAGCCTGACGACGATTTCCGTATCTCGCTGGCGGGCGCCCAGGAGAAGGATGCCTACCTGTGGTGGAACGGTGCCTGGCACAAGCCGCGTGGCGCCACCCCTACCACGCATATCTTCAAGCTGCCGATGGGGTTGGTCGGCGGGCGGCGGGCGGATTTCTCCACGTCGGTCGACAACGAGTGGCTGTGCCTGCGGCTGCTGCGCGCCTATGGATTACCCACCGCGCAGGCGCAGATCATGGCCTTTGGTACGCAGCGCGTGCTGGTGGTGGAGCGCTTCGATCGCCGATGGACGGACGACGGGCGGCTGCTGCGGCTGCCGCAGGAGGATTTCTGCCAGGCCACCGGCACCTCGCCGCTGGTCAAGTACGAAAGCGAGGGCGGACCGGGCCTGCGCACCCTCTTCACCCTGCTTCAGCAGTCGGTGACGGCGCAGGAGGATATGCGCACGCTGATGGCGGCGCAAATCCTGTTCTGGTTGCTGCGCGCGCCCGACGGCCATGCGAAGAACTTCAGCCTCCGCCTGCTGGCGGGCGGGGGCTTTCAACTGACGCCGATGTACGACGTGATGTCGGCCTATCCGGTGATCGGCAGCGGTCCGAACGAGTGGTCTCCGCGCGAGGCGAGGCTGGCCATGGCCCTGCTGGGGCGCAACCGGCACTACCAAGTGGACACCATCGTGCGGCGCCACTTCAACAGCACGGCCCGGCAGGTCGGACTCGGGGCGGATGCGGAGGATCTCATCAAGGTGATCGTGACCGCGACGCCGAATGTGATCGCAGGCGTGCAGCGTGAGTTGCCGAGCGGGTTTTCGCAGAAAGTGCTGGACAGCGTGCTTGGCGGGCTGGAGCGCGCTGCCGCGCGACTCGGGCGTATGCCGCCGGATTGATTTTTGGCGGCTCTTTGGCGGCTTCAGACTGAAAGCGGTCTTTCGGCTGCCATCGCTGGATGACTGCTTCTGGTGCGAGCGGCCGTTCAACTCGGCGACGACGATCCTGCTGCCTGAGGAATACTGATCCGGCTGTTGCTGCGGGCCGCTGGGCCCGCAGCAACAGGGACGTTCGGCGTCCCCCTACTCGTCGCGCTGGCTCACCACATGAAGCCGCGTCGGCTTCGCCGGCTTCGCAGACCCCTTCGCGCCGCCGGCGAGGCCGGTCAGCGCCAGGCCGAACACGAGCTGATCAAGGTCTTCGACATGGACGCACAGATCGCTCGCGATGTCGCCCTTCGAAATGCTCTCGCTCCGCAGGGCGGCAAAGACCTTCTGAAGAATCTGCGACGCTTCGCGATGCCCTTCAGCGGGTTCGCGCTTCCGGTAACCGCGCTTGGCGATCTCGATACATAGCGATTGATAGTGCCAGTCGCTCAGCGCGCCCACCGCGTGCAGCCTGTAATTCAGCGCCGCTACGGAGACGCTCCAGTACTTCTTGAGCTGAATCAGATGCTCGACGCTCGCCATGTACGGCGCGTGCGCCAGCACGCTTGCGCGCGGCATCAGGAACGCCGATGCGAACGCATCGGCCTGCTTCTCGGCCTCGCGGCCTTGCGGCGAGCCATGGCGGTGAAGCACGAGATGCCCCAACTCGTGCGCCGCATCAAAGCGGCTGTGCTCTGCCGACTTCTTGGTGTTCAGGAACACGAAGGGCGTGTTCGTGCGCCACATGGAAAACGCATCGACCTCCATCGCATCGACCGAAAGCGAGTAGACGCGCACGCCCTTGGCTTCGAGCAGATGGACCATGTTCTTGATCGGCAACTCGCCGAGGCCCCATTGCTGGCGCAGCGTGCGCGCCGCCGCTTCCGGGTTGTCTTCGCGGCCTAGGTCCGGTAGGTCCGATGGCGGCAGCTCGAACCGTTCCTCGATCCAGCCATTGAGCATGAGCGCGATCGCACCAGCGCCGAGCGCGGTGTCGCGCTGGCCTGCCGTCATCTTGGAGAGCGCACGGAAGCTCGCGACATCGGGTGTCGGCTCGTCGAGATCGTCGCCGAAGAAGAACGCGACCGGAAACGCCAGCTCTTCGCACAGTCTGCCAAGGCGCTCGTCATCCGGCCCGAACTCGCCCTTCTCGTAGGCGGAGATCGACCGCGGCTCAACGCCTACGGCCTTGGCGAGCTTCGTCATAGTCAGCCCGCGACGCTTGCGGGCGAGGGTCAGCCTGGTCGGGTTAAACAGCGCATGCGCCGTCATGGCCGTCGCTTCACAGCAACGTCGATGTCGGGCTGTTGCGGCGGCGTCGGTGGAGCCACTTCGAGAACGTCCGGATCGGTCGGGATGACCCCAAGGATGATCCGCTCCTGCCAGCCGTCCACGCGCCCGTCCGGGCCCATGGATGTCGGCAACGAGAGTTCGCAGCGCACTTCGCCTTGGGAGCGATGCACCAGCAGAATCCAGGTGGTGCGTTGCTGGTCCTGACCCAAGGGCCGCGAGGCTTGCGGCAACTCGACGGGCGGGAAGATCAGGTCGAGGGTCAACTGGTTCGATGTAACGGCCTCAGCGGTGCTCGGCCCCTTCGACGACTTGGTGGTGGGTTGCTCCTCGGCGCGGCCCGTTGCTGCATCGCCGGTCGCAACGGCGATGGCGACCGTGCCGGCGCTGTTGATGACCAGTGAGTAGTTGTTCTCGTCCGAGCGCTCCCAGCCTTCGGGCAGCAGGTATTCCCGCAGGCCTCGGACCATCATGGCCCAGGCGCTGAAGCCGGGGAACAGCGGCGGATCGTTTGGCGTGCAGGAAATGAAGGCAACGTAGCCGCGCCGGACGGTCTCGCCAAGCCGCTCCGCCTTGAGGCCGAGCTCGCCCAGGCGGTCTTCGACGGCTTGCGGCTGTACGTGGGTCAGGGTCATAGGGAAATCCTCTTTTCGGGGCGCAGCCCAACTTCCGGTTTTTATACCTTATCCAAGGAGGAAAAACAAGAAGTTGGCGAAGATTCATCCCCAGGCACCTCCGCCCTGACTGGCGGCGGTCAGGGGCCGACAGCGCCAGCCCGCGCCCTCGCGGGCGGCCTCACCGTCAGTCACAAATACGGTGTCGCGTACCCGAGGAATTCATCATGTTCCGACCTAGCGGTCTTCCAGTACCTGGCCCCTTCGGGCTGCTCTCTTTCCTCGCAGACCGTCAGGAACAGGCGATGCTTGGCACGCGAGACTCCAACGAAGAAGGCGGAGCGCTCGGCGTCTTGGTCACCCCAGAACGTCTGCGTCTCAACACCCAGCACCACGACCGTATCGAACTCCAGACCCTTGCTCTTGTGGATCGACATGATGCGCACGGCTCTGTCGCCCGAGAAAGAGGCAAGGGCTGTCGCTGGATCAGAGCCTTCGGACAACAGCGTGTGCGCGCGGTCAATCGTCGCGTCGATCTGCTGTTGCAGATAGTCTCCCTGGGTGTACTCCGATGCGAGCCCGACCACGGCATCGCGCCCGACGATGTCGAGCAGCTCGCTCACCACCTCTCGTAGATCGTCGAGGTCCGCCAGATCGGCCTCTTCCGATCCGAGCCTTTGTTTGACGGTCGCGATGAAGCGGTTCCACCGTGATCGCGCGCGGTACTCGTTCTCCAGATCGAGCCCACGCCCGAACACCACAAGGTCGAGGAGGCGTCGAAAGGGACCGGGCTGTCGCTGTCCAGTCGCAACGAGAAGGAAGTCCACGATCAGGTTTGCGACCGGTTCGGACGCCAGATTCTGCGTTGCGTCCTCATCCCGAAAGGGCACGCCTCGAGCATCAAGCGCGGCTCGCAGCTTCTGGCAGTAGAGGTTCTGCTGCTTGCTGACTAGCACCGCGATCTCTGAAGGATTCGCACCGTCGTCATCGATCCACGTGCGCACAGAGTCTGCGAGCGTCTCTGCTTCGTGATCATCGTTGTCGAACCGCAGAACCTCGATCTCCCCTTCATCCCCCGGAAGGGCAGTGTCGTCGAGTGCAGCCGGTGCGTCCATGACGCGCACCATGGCGTTCTGCATGCGGCGCAACCTCGGCTCCGACCGGAAGTTCTGATAGAGGTTGAGCGGATGTGCGTCGAAGTCTTCCGCGTAGGCCTCAAAGATTCCCTCAAGCGCCCCGGCCCATCCCATGATCCGTTGCTTCGTGTCGCCAACCGCCGTTAGCCGAACACCCGTACCCTGAAAACAAGCCTTGATGAGGTCGTATTGCGCATCCGTGCAGTCCTGAAACTCATCAAGGAACACATGGCTGTAGGTCTGACGGATCGCGTTGCGTGCGATCTGACTGGACTCCACGATCTGGACCGCGAGCGGCACCATGTCATCGAAGGTTATGGATCGCCTCTGAACACGGTGCTTCCCGATGCTGTAGTCCGAATCAAGAGCATCCTGTCCGGTCAGTACCGGCCTGAAGCGGTCGATGATGCGTTTCGCGAACGCATGGAACGTGTGGCTGTCAAAGCGCGCCGCAAGGTCTGGCCCGCAGCGCTTGCGGACCCGGGCCTTGAGGTTCTGGCTGGCATCGACCTTGAACGAAATCGCCAGGATGCGCTTGGGATATCGGCACGCCCCGGTGCGCAGCAGGAAGTCGGCACGCTGCGCCAGCATCTCTGTCTTGCCTGCGCCCGGACCGGCGGTCAGCGCCAGGTTGCGGTCGATCTCCTTGGCCGCGGCCAGCGCGTTCGGCTCAAGAGAGAGACCGTCTGCCGGTGCCCATTGTTCGGCCCTTATCATTCGGGCAGGTCCGCGAGCTTTTCCTCAACCGCATCGAACATGCGGTCGAGCACATCGGGCATGTCCTCGATGAGCTTCTCGTCATCCAGGTTCGCCATCGCGCGGATATGCGAGGTGGGCTTGCTGTCAAGCTTGAACCTCTGGTGGTAGGCATCGAAGTAGCTCTGCTGCTCTTCAGAGTACTGATCCTCAAGCACGTCATGACTCTTGCCAAGCACGGCCTTGATCGTGTCGTCGTCGGGCTCCTCCAGATCGTCGTCCTTCACGCGATAAGCAGCCGGGTAGTGCGTCATCATCATGAAGTCGAGATCGAGCGGCGTGGAAAAGTAGACCCCGAGCGCCTCAAGACGGGCAATCCAGCCCAGATCGCCAAGCATGATCCCGTCGTCGGAGTTCCACTTCGGGATGTCGTCGATCTCTTCCTCCGTCAAGTCGTTGCCGTCGATGTCGGAATAGCTCAGAAGCTGATTGGCGGCGTACTTGATGCGGCCCCATCCGCCCTGATAGCGCGCGACATCAAGGTCAAGCAGGGTGACGTGCGGGATGCCAAGGCCGTTCAGGAGCCGCCAGAGGTGATTAACGTGCCGCCCGCCGAGGGGTGCTACTGAGATGGATGCGTCATCGGCGAGGATGCCTCGGGCCTCCAGCAATCGCGGAAGCACGATCTGCTCGCTGTCACCTTCACCCAGGATGACCAGCCGAGAGAAGTAAAGCTCCGGGAAGGCCTGGACGCCTTCGCGGACAAACTTCTGTGCGGACGCGTCCGTCGGAAGCTCGATGCTCTTGACGACGGTGCTCCGCTCTTCATTCAGGCGAAGGTAGCGGACCGACTCTGGCGGCACCCGGCGCAAGAGCGAGGGCGCGTGCGTCGCCACCAGCGCCTGGCTGTCTTTTCCCTCGGCGAACGTCGTCAGCGTCCGGACGACCCGTCCGAGATAGTGGGGCGACAAGCTGTTCTCGGGCTCCTCGATGGCGATGAGCGTGAAGACGGCAGGCCGCAGCTTATCGATGTCAAACGCTTCGGCCAACTCGCCGCTCAGGACTTTGCTACCGACGTCGTGCATGGCGAGCACCAGAGAAACGTAGAGCAGGGACTGCTGCCCGTCACTGAGCCGGGTGAAGTCCACGATGCTCTCGCCATGGCCGGGCGTGAATCCGATGCTCAGATGCCGCAGAAGGTTCTCGATCTCGTTCCGCCCGAATGAGACTGACGGGTTTGTGTAGTGGCTTCCCTTGTGTAGGCCGCCCCACTGGCCGGTGAGTGCGGCGGCGATCCCTCCGATGGCAGCGTTGTCTCGGAGTTCATCGCCAATCTGTTCCGTCAGCGTGCTGATCTCCTCGCGCTCTGCGCTCCAGTCCGCTGATCGCAGCGCTCGCCCGAGCAGCGCGTTGGCAGAGTAGGAGATGTGGTCGGCAGGGTCGCGTCGTGCTGGCAGGTAGTGGACCTGGATAGAGCTACGATCCTGCTTTGATACGCGGCTCTCTTCGGTTGGATTTCCGTCGTCGTCTTCGCTGATGACGAACGTGAAGCTCTCTTCGATATCGTCGTCCTGATCGATGGTCGCTTTCAGCCGGAAGCGAACCTGCGCCGGGCCTTCTGCCGCTACCAGTTGCATGTGCGCGAAGTTGCCAGGCACAGCCGGAAGTGCCGCCTCGTCGGCACCATCCTGTTCCAGTTCGGGAAACTCGAAGTCCGCTTCGATCCAGAGGGTCCGCTGTTCAGGGGCGTCCTCCGGCGCTTCGCTCGCCGGGACGTGAAAGTCTGATCGCTTGATCCGCCGCTGCGCGGGATCGAGGCCGAACATGCGGGCGAGGGCCTGAAGTACGGCGGTCTTGCCTGCGCCGTTTGGCCCGAGCAAGAACGTCATGTCGGTCAGCTCGACCACGGTGGGTTCCGGACCGAAGGAGCGGAAGTTGGATAGTCGAAGTCGAACGAGTTTCATGTAATCTCCCTGAAGCGATCCCCATAGATAGCCGTTTCCGGACGATCTTTGAAGGCTGAACTTGTACTACTGCGGCACGTGGAACACGAGCACAGTCAGGATCAGCTCGCGGTTCTTGTCGCCGTTGGCATGGAAGCTGTACCGGAAGCCGCTTTCATGCGGCCAGTCGATGGCGCGTTTGAAGTTGGCGTGCGCCTTGGCGGTGGCGTCGATGCCTGAGAGCACCGTTGAGGTCTCGGTTCCCCGGTTGAACACGAGGATCGCGGTCTTGCCGTCGCGCCAGGTCGCGTAGCCGAGGAACTGGTCGATGGCCTCGCCGAAGGCCTTCGGACCCTTCCAGAACTTGCACTCGGCGATGAAGACGTTGCGGTCGCCCTCGCGCAGCAGGATGTCAGTCTTGCCTGCCATGTTGAAGGTCTCAGCCATCGCCTTGCCCTCGAACTGACCGTTGAGCTGCACGAGGAAGTGCTGGCGCAGCGCCTCTTCGTTCATCGCTTTGAAGGCATCTGGGCTGCGTTCCATCACGAGCGCCATGTCCTGCACCACTTTCAGGATGTGCTCATATAGCTCCATCGCGAGCGCCGGTTCGGGCTTGAACTGCGCCGTCGTCGCCGGTGGCAGGGTTGGGACGGCCTTGCGCTTCACGGTCGGGAGCGCATAGGTCTTCGGCGCGTCGGCGCGCCGTCGGATCGGAATGCCGAGGGCATCTGCGCGCTGCGACTGCGCCAGCAGGCGCTCGCGCCGCTGGCGGATCGCCTGTTCCGCTGCGGCGGGCAGGCCCTGGTTGTGGGCGTCGATCATCGGGCGCTGCCAGCCAAGATGCTGCTCGATGTCGCGCAAGGTCTGATCGACGAGCGCGCGGATGTCGCGCGGCTGATCGGCAGGTGTGTCGTAGCGCAGGACGATCTTGTTCTTCTCGATGACAGCGCGGGGCGGGTTCATCGAGTACGTGTTGGCCTTCGCGTAGAAAAGTTCGCTTTCGCCCTCAAACGGAATGCGGACCTCGACGCGCTCACCCGCCACCATGGCCGGGCGGCTGCGGTCGTCGATCCAGCGCATCGTGTCATGCCGGACATCGACGGGTGTGTCCTCGTGGTCGGCGTACCACTGATCGCGCAGCAGCGTGATCGGCGTGATGTCATGCTTTTCGACCAGGTAACGCTTCAGGTCCTCAGGCGGTGTGTTGAGCAGGCGGTTCTCGTCGAGCCCTTCGACCTCCTGCTGCATCTTCTGCATGGTGAGCCGGATCGAGTGATCGAGATCGTGGGTGACGAACAGCAAGCCTTTGCTCTTGTCGATGCTGCCAAACATGGTGTGCCTTCCTTCGTTGTTGTTGTCAGCCATTCCTACGCCGCGACCTCAGCGCCCGCGAAGGTCGCTGCGTCGGGTGTGTGCCCCTGCCGCTGGCCGATCAGCGCCGCGTAGCCCTTCAGGTAGTACTTGTTGGGTTCGTTGACGCCGCGCGTCTGCGAGTGCTCGCGGTCCACGCCTTCGAGCAGGCCCGCGCCAATCAGCAGGCTGATCGCCCGGCGGATGTCGCGCTCGGGAATGCGCGTGCGCTCGAAGATGGTCTCGTAGGACGCCATTGAGTAGGCAATGTAGTTACCCCGGATCGACGCGAAGTACAGATAGAGCTTCAGCGCATGCAGTTCGTGCTTCGAGCGCATCGTGAAGTTCTTGAACGGCACGATCACGTTGCCGTTCGTGATGGCCTGGCACGGCAGCTTGAAGAAGCGGTGCTCGGCAGGCCAGGTGATCTTGTAGCGGCGCTTCTGGTGCGAGCCTTGCGGCGCGATCAGGCCGAGGGCCTGAAGCCGCTGCAAGCCCGCCGAGATCAGCGCGCGTGAAAGCCCGGTCGCTTCGCCGAGATCGACATATGTGCCCTCGGCGACCGCATGGAACTGGTTCTGCTCGTCGGTCGAGGTCGAGACCATGAAGTTCAGCGCGATGAAGATCATCAGCGCCGCCGTCTCGGCAGCAGGCTGCACGCCGCCCGCGCGGCTCCAAGTCATCTGCGGCAGTGCTGCCAGCACCGGCACGGTCGGCAGGCGATGCCACCTTGAGGGTTTGATCATTTGCGGCCTCCTTTCTTGTGCGTGACGTGCAGCGCGTAGCCGACCACCACCAGCGCCACGACCGGCACGAGTGCGCCCAGCAACTGAACCAGCGACGGCGTATTCGCCGAAATCCAGTCCAGACAAACCAACAGCAGTTCTTTTTCCATTTCTTCTGATCCTTCCTTCGGCGTCTTCCAAGCCGATAGAACCAGAATTTAATGCTCTAGGCAGCTCGTATCTAGATATAGGTGCAGTTCTGAATCAGGCATCTTGGCGAGAATTCTGTTGTGTGACAACAGTTTGCAAGATCTTCGCATGGTTCGCGGAAGATCGCGCTTGGTTCACGAAGAGGCCGTTCTAGCGGGTTCGTGAACTGACCGTGGCCGCACAGGGCGGCTGGCAGGGTGCCTGATCGGCACGATAGCAGCCGGGTCGGGGGCGCGTCGGACCCACGACTTCGCATCGGCCCGACCGTTCAGGGTTGCCGGATAGCGGTCGCGGCGCTTCCTCGATGCCGCCTTAGCAGAGGGCGGTGCGCACTGGCCTACCTAGGGCCTTGGCCAATCGAAGGGCGCTCTTCGCCGCTTTGCGGCGACTGCTGCGTCTGACTCGTTGAAGCCTTCTCAGCGGCCCGATGACGGCAAAGCGCCACGAAGCAGTCGCTAAGCGCGCCATGCCGAACGTCAGCAGACGCTGCAAAGTCGCCTTAGTTCGGTGAACACGTTGGCGAACTGGCCTCGACCTCACTGCCATTCTCGACCCATCTCTTCATTCAGCGCTCCGCATCATTTCTCTGGGAACCACCGCAACGCCTTGAGCCGCCTCTCAAGCCACTGCCAATTCGGCGGACAACTCGGGATGCTTCACGATGAGCCGCAGCAGTTTCAGCGCAGCCCCCGGCGGCGTAAACCGGCCCTGCTCCCAGTCGCGCAGCGTCGCCACCGGCGTGCCGATGCGCTCGGCGAAATCGGCCTGCGTCAGCCCGGACTTCTGACGCGCTTGGCGTACGAGAATCTGCTCGGGGGTAGTCACGCGCCCTACTCCCTCCTTGGCCTCCTTCAACGCTTGGCGCAGATCAGGCAGCGCCTCGCCCGCATCGGCCTCGATGGCCTTTGCCACGGCCTCGATGTCGAACTTCCTGCTGCCCATATCACACCGCCTTTCTGATTTCGGAGGGAGCCATGCTTCCACGCTCCGCCTTGGCGTACACCGCCACCAACAGCACGATCTCTTCCTCGGTCAGATTGAAGTAGATCACCCGCGCGCCGCTCGATTTGCCGGCCCCTGCACGCGCCCAACGCACCTTGCGCGCCCTCTAGGCGCCCGGGATCACATCACCAGCCAGGGGGTTGGCCGCGATCCAGTCGATGAAGGCCCACCGCTCCTCTTCCGACCAGACTTTTTCGGCCTGCTTCTGGAAGGCCGGCGTCTCGATGACGGTGCGCAGCGTTTCGCTCGGATTATACGGGAATCCCGTAGTCATGTGATCTTCCTCCTTGAGCCCGGACGTGAGGTTGCAGCACGAATCAACTGCAGAAGGCGGTGCGTCAACCGCGACGCGAAGATTTACCAAATGCAGCGCTAGGAAAGCATGCGCACCGGCATTGATGGGCTGTCGCCGGCGGCATGGCTTGGCGGCGGATTGAGCAAGGGTGTGAAGCGCTTGGCCGGCGGGATCTTGTGATCCGCCAACTGGTCCAGGTAGTCGGCCCAGGCCTGCGCCATTGCGTGGCGCTGTTCGATGAATTGGGCACGGTCGTAGGTATCGCCCAGTTCTTCGTCGGAGACGTGGGCAAGGTGCTTCTCGATCAGTTCCCGGTCCCAGCCGAGCTTTTCCCGGATGAGCGTGCGGGCCATAGCCCGGAAGCCGTGCCCGGTGATGTCCTGCTGGGTGTCATAGCCCAGGGCCCGCAGAGCGCTGTTCATCGTGTTGTTCGAGATGTAGCGCGTGTAGCCATCCTTTCCCGGCCTGCGGGACACGCTCTTGAACACGGGGCCCGATGGTCCGGTCACCTTGTGCATGCGATGCAGGATCTCGACGACCTGGCGCGGCAGGGGCACGACGTGGGGCGGCGTCTGATTGTCGAACTTGTGGGCTTCCCGTACCTTCATGATGTGCGGCGGGCAGACCCAGAGGCCGGCATCGAGGTCCAGTTGCTCCCACTCCATCATGCGGATCTGGCCGGGCCGCTGGAACACATAGGGCATGATCATCAGGGCGCAGGTGACGGTGAAGTGGCCCCTGTAGCCGCGGATGTCGCGCAGGAGTTGCCCAATCTTCTCGGGGTCGAGCATGGTCGCGAAGTGCTTCACCCTGGGAGCACGCAACTTGAAGTCGGCCACGCTCTTGGCCATGAAGTTCTTACCTGTGTCCAGGAGACCGAGCGTGACGGCCCTGGCGTAGACGCGCTGCAGGCTCTCACGCAGGCGGATGGCTGTCTCTCTGGTGCCGGCCAGGGAGACGGCCTCCAAGCATTGCAGGACGTCCATCTGGTTGAGGGTTCCGATCGGGTGGCGGCCCAACCTGGGGAAGGCGTGCATTTCCAGTTGGCGCAGGATCTTTTGGCTGTAGTTCTCGCTCCACTCGTGCACGTCGGTGGCGTGCGCGTGCCACTCGCGCGCCACACTCTCGAAGGTGGCCAGCGCCTGGCGCTGTGCCTCTTGGCGTACTTCAAGCTTCTTGACGCGCGGATCCTTGCCCATGGCGAGGAGACGTCGCTGCTCCGCGGCTAAATCGCGAGCCGTCGCCAGAGAGATCTCAGGGTACGGACCCAGCGTGAGCTTGATCCGCCGGCCCTCGACACTGATGTAGTTGAACAGCCAGCGCTTGCCGCCGCTAGGATGGACGCGAAGGTACAGTTTGTCCCCGTCGGACAGCATGTACTCCTTGTCCGCAGGCTGGGCCAGATCAATGGCCTTGGCAGTGAGCTTCATCGCCGTACCTCCGTGTACCCTGTGAAAACAAGGAGAACGGTAAGGGAACACGCCAGGGAACAAAAACCCTGGGATTCGGCGGAACCGAATGCGACGCTGTGGGACAGGTTTCTTGCGCAACCCCTTGATTTCCTTGAGGAAACGGGATTCGATGAAACCGGGTGGGAAAGGGGGATGGTGGCCTGGGGCGGAATCGAACCACCGACACGCGGATTTTCAATCCGCTGCTCTACCAACTGAGCTACCGGGCCGTGAAGCCGCGCATTCTAGCATGCGCGGCCTGTGGTCAGGATGCGTTGGCGCTGCTGCCGCGGCGGCCGCGGGACAGGTCCACGCCCAACTGCTTGAGCTTGCGGTACAGGTGCGTGCGCTCCAGGCCCGTCTTCTCGGCCACGCGGGTCATGGAGCCGCCTTCCTTGGCCAGGTGAAACTCGAAGTACGCTTTCTCGAAGGCATCGCGCGCGTCGCGCAGCGGCTTGTCGAGCTCGAAGGTCTGCTGGCCCTGCGGGCTCAGATCGACCACGGCGGGCAGTGACTGGCCACCCGTCATCGCGGCTTCGACGGTCAGGTCGGACGCGGCGATGGACAGGCCGCCGCCGGCATGGGGCTGCTCGGCCCCGTCGACGGCCGGCTTGCGCGCGGCGGGCACGTCGCGCGACAGCGCCTGGTCCACGGACTTGAGCAGCTTCTGCAGCGTGATGGGCTTTTCAAGGAACGACTGCGCGCCGATGCGCGTGGCCTCGACGGCGGTATCGATGGTGGCGTGCCCGCTCATCATGATCACCGGCATGGTCAGCAGGCCGGTGCCACGCCACTCCTTGAGCAGGGTCACGCCGTCGGTATCGGGCATCCAGATGTCCAGCAGCACCAGGTCGGGACGGGTGGCCTGCCGGGCAGCACGCGCCTGCGCGGCGTTCTCGGCAAGCTCGACAGTGTGACCCTCGTCGTTCAGGATCTCCGACAGGAGATCGCGAATGCCGAGTTCGTCGTCCACTACGAGGATGTTGGCCATAAGGGGTTGTTTTCTCCTGCGTTGTCCCGGGCGTTCGGCCCGGCGCCGGCGGCTGGCGCCGGCTCGAATGATAACGACACTTGCGCGCCCACCACCCGGCCGTCGGCGACGCGGTTGGACACGTCCAGGCGGGCGCCGTGCTCCTCCGCGATCTTCTTGACCACCGCCAGACCGAGCCCGGTGCCCTTGGCCTTGGTGGTGACGTAGGGCTCGAAGGCCCGCTTGAGTATGGCGTCGGAGAAGCCGTGGCCGTGGTCCAGCACGGCCAGCCTGACGCGGTGCGAGGTGGCCTGCCATTGCGTGCGCACGATCACGCCGCGGTCACCACCGGCCGGCTCGGCCGGCTGCTCCGACGCATCCAGCGCATTCTGCACCAGGTTGTGGATGACCTGCCGCAGTTGCTGCGCGTCGCCCATGACAGGCGGGCAGGCGCGGTCGCATTCCAGGCGCAGGGGCGCCGGCAGGCCGGTCGCGCCGTCGCCGCCATACAGGTGCAGCACCTCGGCCACCAGGGCGTTGAGGTCCAAAGGCTTCAGCTCGGCCGTGGGCAGCCGGGCGTAGTCGCGGAACTCGTTGACCAGCCGCTTCATGGCATCGACCTGGTCGACGATGGTCTTGACCGACTTGACCAGCATGGCCCGGTCGGCGCCCTCCAGCTTGTCGGCCAGCTTGTGCTCCAGCCGCTCGGCCGACAGTTGGATCGGCGTGAGCGGATTCTTGATCTCGTGCGCCAGCCGGCGCGCGACTTCGCCCCAGGCCTGAGCGCGCTGGGCCGACACGATTTCCGATATGTCGTCGAACACCAGCAGCCGCAGGCCGCCTGGCAGCGCCGCTCCGCGCGCCACCAGGGACACCGCTTCGGTGGCCACGCCGCCGCCGGCGTGGCCGTACAGCTCGAACGATTTCTGCCAGTGGTCCAGCCCGTGCTCGGTGCGCTCGCCCTCGAATTCGGCGAATTGCGCCTGCACTTCCTCGGCAAAGGCATCCAGGCCAGGCAGCGTGCCGAGCGGCTGGCCCGTGTGTGCCGCGAAGGGCGCGCGCAGGATGCGCGTGGAGCCAGGGTTGGACGACTGGATGATGCCGTCGCGGTCAAGCACCAGCACGCCGGCCGTGAGGTTGTCCAGGATGGTCTGCAGGCCGGAGCGCGCGGCCTCCACCTCGCGCATGCTGGAGTCGACCGCCGCGCGGGCGTCGGCCAGTTGCTGCGTCATGTCGGCGAACGAGCGCGTCAGGCCGACCAGTTCGTCGCGCCCTTGCAGCACCACCTTGGGCCGCAGGTCGCCGGCGGCCACCTGGCGCACGCCGTCGGCCAGCATGAGCAGCGGCGTGGCCAGCTGCTTGCCCAGGGCCACGGCCAGCAGGACGGCGCCGAACACCGACAGGAACAGGCTGAGCGTCAGCGTGCCGATGTACATGCGGCGCAGACCCTCGCGCCCCAGCGCACGCTCCTGGTATTCCCGGTTGGCGGCCTGCACGGCCAGGGCGTTTTCCACCAGCGCGGTCGGCAGCGGCTGCACCGCCTGCAGCAGGCGCGGCTCGCCGACCAGCCCGATGGAGCGCGCGTTGACCGCCACCAGCGCCTTGATGCGCGGCGGCTGCGCGTCCGCCGCGCCAGGGTTGCCCACATCGTCCACACCCTCGATCTGGGTCGCCACCCCCTGGGCGCGCAGGCTGCGCAGCATCGACGGGCCGGGGCGCTCGGGCGTCAGGTCGAACCGGGACTGACCGGCGCTGGCGATCAGGCGCCCCGGAGCCGACCACAGGCTCACGTCGGTCGCGCCCAGCTGGGTGCGCAGCTGCTCCAGCGGCAGCGCGGCCAGCGCGTCGGGCGTGTCGGCCAGCGCGGCGGAGGCGGTGCGCAGCTGGTTGCCGAAGTCGCGCGCCTGCGTCTCCAGAGAGGTGCGCGCCAGCGTCAGCCCGGCGGTGAGGGCGCCTTCCACCTTGACGTCGAACCACGACTCGATGGAGCGCGACACGAACTGGTAGGACACGATGTAGATCAGCAGCCCCGGCAGCACGCCCACCAGCCCGAAGATGGCCGCCAGCTTGATCAGCAGGCGGCTGCCGAACTTGCCGCGCTTCAGGCGCAGGGCGAGCCGCAGGATGCCCCACAGGATCACCAGCACCAGCACCGCCGCCACCGCGACGTTGACGGCGAACAGCCGCGCGTAGTAGCGTTCGTACAGCAGGCGGTTGTTGGTGGCCTGCGCCAACAGGAAGATCAGCAGCAGGCCGCCGAGCACCAGCCCGGCGATGCCCAGGCCCATGGCCCAGCGCCGCAGGCGCTTGCGGCCGCTCTGCTCCGCCTGCGGCTCGACCGGCAAGGGCGTCACCGCCCGCCCTCCTGGGTCAGGTCGACGCGGCGCTCGACCGACAGCACCCAGTCCGAATCGCCGAAGGCGCCGATCTGGAAGGTGCGCGGCAGCTGGCTGGCGTCCAGCCGGAAGCGAAAGCGCACGCTCTGGCGGCCGCCCTCCTCCAGCTCGGCCGCCGTGGCGATGCGCCAGCGCGTGATGCGCTGGATGGCCGCCATCACTTCGGCCAGCGAGTCGTAGTGCTGCGTCAGCGTCACGCCCAGGCCCGAGCTGACGATGGGCTCGGACGAGGTGTTCAGGCGCCAGCGCCGCGTCAGCGGCTGGTAGGCCACGCGCATGTAGCGCTGCACGGAGGCCATCTGGCGGTCGTACCAGTACCAGCGGTCGCGCACGACCTCGGCGTCGGCGACGAAGTGCACCGCGATGCCCTTGTCCAGCGCATCCTCCACCGCCGCCGGCAGCTCGAAACGCAGGCGCGCCGACAGGTACAGGCCGTCGTCGGCCCGCTCGACCCGCAATTCGGCCAGCTCGATGCTGGCGCCGGCGCGCGCCGGCCCGGCACCCAGCCCGAGCGCACAGAGCACGAACAGGACCGCCAGCAGCCCGCTAGGCCAGGCGCTTTTCCAGCAACGCGTAAAAGAATCCATCGTCACAACCGCCATTGTCGCCACGCCCGAGGCCGCCATCGTCCAGGCGGGGCCACAAATGGCCCGGGGACGGCAGCCGCGCGGCGTCGCTGTTGTGCGCAACAAACGCCTGGATGCGCTCGTCGCCCTCGGCCCGGAACACCGAGCAGGTGCAGTACAGCAGCCGGCCGCCGGGCGCCAGCAGGGGCCACAGCGCGTTCAGCAGGCGGTCCTGCCGGGCCGCCAGCTGGGCAATGTCGGTCGGGCGGCGCAGCCAGCGCACGTCGGGGTGGCGGCGCACGATGCCGGAGGCGCTGCAAGGCGCGTCGAGCAGGATAGCGTCGTAATGCTCGCCATCCCACCAGGCGGCGGTGTCGGCGGCGTCGGCCACGCGCACGTCGGCATGCTGGCCGAGGCGGGCCAGGTTCTCGGCGATGCGCGGGCTGCGCTGGGGATCGATCTCCAGTGCGGTCACGCGCGCGCCGGGCGACAGCTCCAGCAGGTGCGCCGTCTTGCCGCCGGGCGCGGCGCAGGCGTCGAGGATGCGCGGGGCGCCCACGGCCAGCCCGCGCAGCAGCAGCGGCGCGGCCAGCTGCGCGGCGGCCGACTGCACCGACACCTGCCCCGCCGCGAAGCCCGGCAGATCGCCCACAGGCATGGGCCGGCGCAGCACCAGGCCCGAATCACCCACCGGCGAAGCTTCTATATTGATAGCTGCCAGCGCTTGCTGGTATTGCGCTGGAGGGCATTTTTGCTTGTAAACCCGCAGTACCATGGGTGCGGGGTGCTGGGCGGCGGCCAGCATCTCGGCCCAGGTGTCGGGATGGTCGGCGCGCAGCCGCTCGATCCACCAGCGCGGGTGGTTCCAGCGCGCCACCGGGTCGTCCCGCACGACGCTGGGCAGCAGCGCCTCGCGTTCGCGCAGGAAGCGGCGCAGGCAGGCGTTGACCAGCGGCGCGCTGGCGCGCGTGGCCGCATCGCGCTTGGCCGCCTCGACCGCCTGGTCCACCAGGGTGAACGGCGCATAGAGGTCTGGGCCATCGGCCGCGAGCAGGCTGAGCGCGGTGCACAGCAGAGCGTCCGGCCGGGGCGCGGGCCTGCTGCGCGCCGTCAGGCGGCCGCGCAGGGCTTCGGCCAGGCCCAGCCAACGCAGGGCGTGGAACGACAGCGCCTGCACGCCCGGGCGCAGGCCGGCCGGCACCTCGGGCAGCTGCGCCGTCAGCGAGCGCCCCTGGCGCACGCCGTGCACCAGCCGCGCCGCCGCCTGCAATTGCCGCCACAGCGGCGGCGAGGGGTGCGGCGGCGAGGCGCTCATCAGCGGGGCTCGGCGAGCCGGGTCACGGTACCCGCCGGCTTGAAGCCCGCCAGGCGCGCGATGAACGAGGCGGGGAACTGCGCGATGGCCTGGTTGTAGGCCTGCGCCGCCTCGTTGAACGCGGCGCGCAGGGGCAGCGACTGGTGCAGCAGGCGCAGCCAGCGGGCCTGCAGGCGGTCGGCCGAGGGCACGGCGTCGGGCGCCACGGCGCCGGCCAACGCGCCGGCCCAGGCGGTGCGCATGGCCTCGTGCGCCAGTACCAGGCCGGCCATGGTGGGCACGTCGGCCACGTCGGCGCGGGCGTGCGCCAGCGCGGCGGCGAACTGGTCGCTGGCGGCATGCAGCAGCGCCCAGGCGGCCGTCACCTCGTCCTGCAGCTCGGCCGGCGCGGTCTGCGCGCCGCCGCGCATGGACTCGGGCAGGCAGCCCTGCACCCAGACGATCTGGCGCACCAGCTGCTCGTCCAGCGCGGCGAAGGCCCGGCGCGCGCCAGCGCGCAGCCGCACCAGCCGGTTGTAGGCCCCGATGGCCCAGAAGAACAGCAGGGCCGGCACGGCCCAGATCCACAGCGAGAGGTTCGGCATCCGGTAGAACCCAGGAAAAACGCCCTGCCCGCTGGTTGCACAACGGCAGGGCGCTATCCAGAAAGGAGCGCTCGCCTTATTCGGCGGCGGCCCCTTCGTCAGCGTTGGCGGCTTCGCCCGCGCCGTCGGCGCCGGCGGTGGCTTCCGCCAGTTCGGCGGCCTCGGCATCGGCGATGGCGCGGCGCTCGGCCTCGTCCATCTGGTCCTTGACCTTGCGCGCCTGGTGGTAGGCCAGCCCCGTGCCGGCGGGGATCAGGCGGCCGACGATGACGTTCTCCTTCAGGCCGCGCAGCTCGTCGCGCTTGCCCATGATGGCCGCCTCGGTCAGCACGCGCGTGGTCTCCTGGAAGGAGGCGGCGCTGATGAAGCTGTCGGTGGACAGCGACGCCTTGGTGATGCCCAGCAGCAGGTTGCTGTAGGTCGCGGGGATCTTGCCGTCGGCCTGCAGCGCCTCGTTGGTGTTGAGGATCTCCGAGCGCTCGACCTGCTCGCCCGCGATGTAGCCGGACTCGCCCGGGTTCTCGACCACGACGCGGCGCAGCATCTGGCGCACGATCACCTCGATGTGCTTGTCGTTGATCTTCACGCCCTGCAGGCGGTAGACGTCCTGCACCTCATCGACGATGTAGCGCGCCAGCTCCTCCATGCCCAGCAGGCGCAGGATGTCCTGCGGGTCGGCCGGGCCGTCGACGATGCTCTCGCCCTTGTTCACCACCTGGCCTTCGTGCACCAGGATGTTCTTCTCCTTGGGGATCAGCTCTTCCCACACCTTGCCGTCGGGGTCGGTGATCTGCAGGCGGATCTTGCCCTTGGTCTCCTTGCCGAACGACACGGTGCCGGTCTGCTCGGCCAGCACGCCCTTGTCCTTGGGGCTGCGGGCCTCGAACAGCTCGGCCACGCGCGGCAGGCCGCCCGTGATGTCGCGCGTCTTCTGGCCTTCGACCGGGATGCGCGCCAGCACCTCGCCGGGGCCCACGTCCTGGCCGTCGCGCACCTGGATCAGCGCGCCGACCTGGAAGCCGATGGTCACGGAGTGGTCGGTGCCGGGGATCTTGACCTCGTTGCCGCCGGCATCGATCAGCTTGACCTGCGGACGCACGATCTTGGTCGAGCCGCGGCGCTTGGGATCGATCACCACCAGGGTGGACAGGCCGGTGACCTCGTCCACCTGCTTGGCCACCGTCAGGCCCTCCTCGACGTTCTCGAACTTCACGGTACCGGCGTACTCGGTGATGATCGGGCGCGTCAGCGGGTCCCAGTTGGCGAGGATGGTGCCGGCCTTGATGGGCTGGTCGGCCTTCACCGTCAGCGTGGCGCCGTAGGGCACCTTGTGGCGCTCGCGCTCGCGGCCGTGCTCGTCGTGCACCACGATCTCGCCCGAGCGCGAGATGACGACCAGCTCGCCCTTGCTGTTGGTGACGTAGCGCATGGTGGCGTTGAAGCCGATCGCGCCGTTGCTCTTGGCCTCCACGCTGGAGGCCACCGCCGCGCGCGAGGCCGCGCCGCCGATGTGGAAGGTGCGCATCGTCAGCTGCGTGCCCGGCTCGCCGATGGACTGCGCGGCGATCACGCCCACCGCCTCGCCCATGTTCACCAGGCCGCCGCGGCCCAGGTCGCGGCCGTAGCACTTGGCGCACAGGCCGAAGCGGGTGTTGCAGGTCAGCGCGGTGCGCACGCGCACCTCGTCGATGCCCGCCGCCTCCAGCTCGTCGATGGCGTCCTCGTCCAGCATCTGGCCGGCCTGGATCACCACCTCCTGGCTCTCGGGGCTGACCAGGTCCTCGGCCGCAGTGCGGCCCAGGATGCGCTCGCGCAGCGACTCGATCACCTCGCCGCCCTCGACGATGGCGCGCATCACCGAGCCGTCGCTGGTGCCGCAGTCGTCCTCGGTCACCACCAGGTCCTGCGTCACGTCCACCAGGCGGCGCGTGAGGTAGCCGGAGTTGGCCGTCTTCAGCGCCGTGTCGGCCAGGCCCTTGCGGGCGCCGTGCGTGGAGATGAAGTACTGCAACACGTTCAACCCCTCGCGGAAGTTGGCCGTGATGGGCGTCTCGATGATGGAGCCGTCGGGCTTGGCCATCAGGCCGCGCATGCCGGCCAGCTGGCGGATCTGCGCCGCGCTACCGCGCGCGCCCGAGTCGGCCATCATGTAGATGGAGTTGAAGGACTCCTGATCGACTTCCTTGCCGTTGCGGTCGGTGGTCTTCTGCTTGGCGAGCTGCGCCATCATGACCTTGGACACCTCGTCGCCGGCCTTACCCCAGATATCGACCACCTTGTTGTAGCGCTCGCCGGCGGTGACCAGACCCGAGACGTACTGCTGCTCGATCTCCTTCACCTCCTTCTCGGCGCGCTCGATGATGCCGTGCTTCTCCCTGGGCACCAGCATGTCCTCGATGGCGATGGAGATGCCGGCGCGCGTGGCCAGGCGGAAGCCGTTCTGCAGCAGCTTGTCGGCGAAGACCACGGTCTCCTTCAGGCCGCACTTGCGGAAGCTGGCGTTGATCAGGCGCGAGATCTCCTTCTTCTTCAGCGCCTTGTTCATCAGCGCGAAGGGCAGGCCCTTGGGCAGGATCTCCGACAGCAGGGCGCGGCCCACGGTGGTGTCCACCAGCGCGGTCGAGGGCTCGAACCCGCCGGTGTCCTTGTTCCTGCTCCATTCGGTCAGGCGCACGCTGATCCTGGCGGTGAGCTCGGCCACGCCGTTGTCCAGCGCGCGCTGCACCTCGCCGATGTCGGCGAAGACCATGCCCTCGCCCTTGCCGTTGATGCGCTCGCGGGTGGTGTAGTACAGGCCCAGCACCACGTCCTGCGAGGGCACGATGGAGGGCTCGCCGCTGGCCGGGAACAGCACGTTGTTGGAGGCCAGCATCAGCGTGCGGGCTTCCATCTGCGCCTCGACCGACAGCGGCACGTGCACGGCCATCTGGTCGCCGTCGAAGTCAGCGTTGAAGGCGGCGCACACCAGCGGGTGCAGCTGGATCGCCTTGCCTTCGATCAGGATCGGCTCGAACGCCTGGATGCCCAGGCGGTGCAGCGTGGGCGCGCGGTTGAGCAGCACCGGGTGCTCGGTGATGACCTCTTCCAGGATGTCCCACACCACCGGCGTGCCGGCTTCGACCTCTTTCTTGGCGGCCTTGATGGTGGTGGCGATGCCCATCGCCTCCAGGCGGGCGAAGATGAAGGGCTTGAACAGCTCCAGCGCCATCAGCTTGGGCAGGCCGCACTGGTGCAGCTTGAGCGTCGGGCCCACGGTGATGACCGAGCGGCCCGAGTAGTCCACGCGCTTGCCCAGCAGGTTCTGGCGGAAGCGGCCACCCTTGCCCTTGATCATGTCGGCCAGCGACTTCAGGGCGCGCTTGTTGGCGCCCGTCATGGCCTTGCCGCGGCGGCCGTTGTCCAGCAGCGAATCAACGGCTTCCTGGAGCATGCGCTTCTCGTTGCGCGCGATGATCTCGGGCGCCTTCAGCTCCAGCAGGCGGCGCAGGCGCGAGTTGCGGTTGATGACGCGGCGGTACAGGTCGTTCAGGTCCGACGTGGCGAAGCGGCCGCCGTCCAGCGGCACCAGCGGGCGCAGGTCGGGCGGCAGCACGGGCAGCACCTGCAGCACCATCCACTCGGGCTTGATGCCCGACTTCTTGAAGGCTTCCAGCACCTTCAGGCGCTTGGCGTTCTTCTTGACCTTGACTTCGGAGCCCGTCAGGTCGCCGCGCAGCCGCTCGATCTCGACGTCGAGGTCGATGCTCTCCAGCAGCTCCTTGATGCCTTCGGCGCCCATGCGCGCGGTGAACTCGTCGCCGTACTCCTTGCGCTTGGCGTCGTAGTCGTCCTCGCTCATGATGCCGAACTTCTTCAGCGGGGTCATGCCGGGGTCGGTGACGACGTAGGCCTCGAAGTACAGCACGCGCTCGATGTCGCGCAGCGTCATGTCCAGCACCATGCCCAGGCGCGAGGGCAGCGACTTCAGGAACCAGATGTGCGCGCAGGGCGCGGCCAGGTCGATGTGGCCCATGCGCTCGCGGCGCACCTTGGTCTGCGTGACTTCCACGCCGCACTTCTCGCAGATCACGCCGCGGTGCTTCAGGCGCTTGTACTTGCCGCACAGGCACTCGTAGTCCTTGATGGGCCCGAAGATCTTGGCGCAGAACAGGCCGTCGCGCTCGGGCTTGAAGGTGCGGTAGTTGATGGTCTCGGGCTTCTTCACCTCGCCGAAGGACCACGAACGGATCTTCTCGGGCGAAGCCAGGCCGATGCGGATGGCGTCGAAGTGCTCATCCGGCGTGAACTGCTTGAACAGGTCGAGTAGCGATTTCATGTGACTCTTTCCCTATCAAAAATCATAGCTGCCAGCGCTTGCTGCTAGCCGATTACAGATATAAAACAACCTGAAACCCTTGAATGGCAAGCGCCAGCAGCTCACTTTTTCATTGCACCGGTGGCGCTTCAGGAGCGCTCCAGCTCCATGTCGAGGCCCAGCGAACGGATTTCCTTGACCAGCACGTTGAACGACTCGGGCATGCCGGCGTCGATGGAATGCTCGCCCTTGACGATGCTCTCGTACACCTTGGTGCGGCCCTGCACGTCGTCGGACTTGACGGTGAGCATCTCCTGCAGCGTGTAGGAGGCGCCGTAGGCTTCCAGCGCCCACACTTCCATCTCGCCGAAGCGCTGTCCGCCGAACTGCGCCTTGCCGCCCAGCGGCTGCTGCGTGACCAGCGAGTACGGGCCGGTGGAGCGCGCGTGCATCTTGTCGTCCACCAGGTGGTGCAGCTTCAGGAAGTGCATGTAGCCGATGGTCGTCGGGCGCTCGAAGGCGTCGCCGGTGCGGCCGTCGTACAGGTGCGCCTGGGTGCGCGTGGGCGTCAGGCCCTTGGCCTTGGCCACGGCCTCGGGGTAGGCCAGTTGCAGCATGCCGTGGATCTCGGCCTCGGAGGCACCGTCGAACACCGGCGTGGCGAAGGGCATGCCGGTGGTCAGGTTGCCGGCCATCTCCAGCAGCTGCTCGTCGCTCAAGCGGGCCAGGTCTTCCTTGTGGCCCGTGGTGTTGTAGAGCTCTTCCAGGTACTTGCGCAGCTTGGCCACGCGCCCCTCGGAGCGCAGCATCTCGTCGATGCGCTGGCCGATGCCCTTGCCGGCCCAGCCCAGGTGCACTTCCAGCACCTGGCCCACGTTCATGCGCGAAGGCACGCCCAGCGGGTTGAGCACGATGTCCACCGGCGTGCCGTCGGCCATGTAGGGCATGTCCTCGACCGGCACGATCTTGGACACCACGCCCTTGTTGCCGTGGCGGCCGGCCATCTTGTCGCCGGGCTGCAGGCGGCGCTTGACGGCCAGGTACACCTTGACCATCTTCAGCACGCCGGCGGGCAGCTCGTCGCCCTGCGTCAGCTTCTTGCGCTTTTCCTCGAACGCCAGGTCGAAGCTGTGGCGCTGCTGCTCGATGGAAGCCTTGATGCTTTCGAGCTGCGCAGCCACCTCGTCCTCGGCCGGGCGGATGTCGAACCAGTGGTACTTGTCCACCGAGGCCAGGTAGGCCTTGTCGATCCTGGTGCCCTTGGCGATGCGGTTCGGCCCGCCGTTGGCGGTCTTGCCGTTCAGCAGCTTCTCGATGCGGTCGAAGGCGTCGGCCTCGACGATGCGCAGCTGGTCGTTCAGGTCCAGGCGGTAGCGCTTCAGCTCGTCGTCGATGATCTGCTGCGCACGCTTGTCGCGCTGGATGCCCTCGCGGGTGAACACCTGCACGTCGATCACGGTGCCCTGGCTGCCCTGGTCCACGCGCAGCGAGGTGTCCTTCACGTCGCTGGCCTTCTCGCCGAAGATGGCGCGCAGCAGCTTCTCCTCGGGCGTCAGCGTGGTCTCTCCCTTGGGCGTGACCTTGCCCACCAGCGTGTCGCCGGGCATGACCTCGGCGCCCACGTAGATGATGCCGGACTCGTCCAGGCGGTTGAGCTGCTGCTCCGACAGGTTCGGGATGTCGCGCGTGATCTCTTCGGCGCCCAGCTTGGTGTCGCGCGCCATCACCACCAGCTCCTCGATGTGGATGCTGGTGTAGCGGTCGTCGGCCACCACGCGCTCGCTGATCAAGATCGAGTCCTCGAAGTTGTAGCCGTTCCACGGCATGAAGGCGATCAGCATGTTCTGGCCGATGGCGATCTCGCCCAGGTCGGTCGAGGCGCCGTCGGCGATCACGTCGCCCTTGGCCAGCACGTCGCCGCGCTTGACGATGGGCCGCTGGTGGATGTTGGTGTTCTGGTTGGAGCGCTGGTACTTGATGAGGTTGTAGATGTCCACGCCCACCTCGCCGGCCATCGCCTCGTCGTCGTTGACGCGGATCACGATGCGGGTGGCGTCCACGTGGTCCACCACGCCGCCGCGATGCGCCGTCACCACGGTGCCGGAATCCACGGCCGCCACGCGCTCGATGCCGGTGCCCACCAGGGGCTTCTCGGGCCGCAGCACGGGCACGGCCTGGCGCGACATGTTGGCACCCATCAGCGCGCGGTTGGCGTCGTCGTGCTCCAGGAAGGGCACCAGCGACGCGGCCACCGACACGATCTGCGCCGGCGACACGTCCATGTACTGGATGCGCTCGGCGCCGACCAGGATCGATTCGCCCTTCTCGCGCGCCGACACCAGCTCGCCCGTCAGGCGGCCGTCCTTGTCCAGCGTGGCGTTGGCCTGGGCGATGACGTACTTGCCTTCCTCGATGGCCGACAGGTAGTCGATCTCCATCGTCACCTTGCCGTCCACCACGCGGCGGTACGGCGTCTCGATGAAGCCGTATTCGTTCAGGCGCGCGTACAGCGCCAGCGAGTTGATCAGGCCGATGTTCGGGCCTTCCGGCGTCTCGATCGGGCACACGCGGCCGTAGTGGGTGACGTGCACGTCGCGCACCTCGAAGCCGGCGCGCTCGCGCGTCAGACCGCCCGGGCCCAGGGCCGAGACGCGGCGCTTGTGCGTGATCTCGGCCAGCGGGTTGGTCTGGTCCATGAACTGCGACAGCTGCGAGGCGCCGAAGAACTCCTTGAGCGCCGCGGAAATCGGCTTGGAGTTGATCAGGTCGTGCGGCATCAGCGGGTCCTGCTCGGCCTGGCCCAGGCGCTCCTTCACGGCCTTCTCGATGCGCGCCAGGCCCGTGCGGTACTGGTTCTCGGCCAGCTCGCCCACGCAGCGCACGCGGCGGTTGCCCAGGTGGTCAATGTCGTCCACCTCGCCGCGGCCGTTGCGCAGCTCGACCAGGATCTTGACCACGGCCAGGATGTCCTCGTTGGTCAGCACCATGGGGCCGGTGGATTCCTCGCGGCCCACCTTGGCGTTGAACTTCATGCGGCCGACGCGCGACAGGTCGTAGGTGTCCGGGTTGTAGAACAGGCGCTGGAACAGGGCCTGCACAGCATCCTCGGTCGGCGGCTCGCCGGGGCGCATCATGCGGTAGATGGCGACGCGGGCGGCGAACTCGTCGGCGGTCTCGTCGGCGCGCAGGGTCTGGCTGATGTAGGCGCCCTGGTCCAGCTCGTTGGTGTACAGGCATTGCAGCTCCTGCACGCCGGCCTCGCGCAGCTTCTTGAGCAGCGCCTCGGTCAGTTCGTCGTTGGCCTTGGCCAGGATCTCGCCGGTGTCGGCGTCGACCACGTTGCGCGCCACCACGCGGCCGACGAGGAAGTCCTCGGGCACGCTGATGTGCGTGGTGCCGGTCTGCTCCAGCTCGCGCGTGTGGCGCGCGGTGATGCGCTTGTCCTTGGCGACGATGACCTTGCCGGACTTGTCGGTGATGTCGAAGCGCGCCACCTCGCCCTTCAGGCGGTCGGACACGAACTCCATCTGCGCGCCGCTGTCCATCAGGCGGAAGTTGTCGTTGACGAAGAAGTTCGCCAGGATCTGCTCGGGGTTCAGGCCGATGGCCTTGAGCAGGATGGTGACCGGCATCTTGCGGCGGCGGTCGACGCGGAAGAACAGGATGTCCTTGGGATCGAACTCGAAGTCCAGCCACGAGCCGCGGTAGGGAATGATGCGCGCGGAGAACAACAGCTTGCCCGAGCTGTGCGTCTTGCCCTTGTCGTGCTCGAAGAACACGCCGGGCGAGCGGTGCAGCTGGCTGACGATCACGCGCTCGGTGCCGTTGACGATGAACGAGCCCTTGTCGGTCATCAGGGGCACTTCGCCCATGTAGACCTCCTGCTCCTTCACCTCCTTGACCACCTTGCTCTGCGGCGTGGAGGATTCGCGGTCGTAGATGATGAGCTGCACGCGCGCGCGCACGGCCGAGGCGTAGGTGAGGCCGCGCGTCTGGCACTCGCGCACGTCGAACGCGGGCTTGGCCAGGTTGTATTCGACGAACTTCATCTCGACGAAGCCGTTGTGCGAGACGATCGGGAAGGCCGACTCGAAAGCCGCCTGCAGGCCCTCGTGCGTGCGTTTCTTGGGCGCCACGTCCTTTTGCAGGAATGCGGTGTAGGCGTCGCGCTGCATCTGCAGCAGGTACGGTACTTCGAGCACGCTCTCACGGGTGCCGAAGCTCTTGCGGATGCGCTTGCGTTCGGTGAAGGTATAGGCCATGTGATCTCCGGGCGGTGAACTGGGGGTCCTGGACATATGGCGACTTTTGGCATCAGGCACGCAGCCTGAGGAGAGCTTGGTGGCTGGCCACTACCAGCCGATGGCGGACGGCCGCGCGTTGCACGCGGCCCGAACCAAGTGGTCCTCTGCAGTCGGGATCAGAAGACACGTGAAAACAGCCCACCGCAGGGACTCTTTCAGGTGCGCTCTGAAAGCGGAAAAGGCTGGTTCACTACCAGCCCGGCAGCAAACCGGAGACGGGCCGCGGCGAACCGCGGCCCGGGCCGATTTACTTGAGTTCGGCCTTGGCGCCGGCTTCCACCAGCTTCTTGACAGCAGCCTCGGCGTCGGCCTTGGCAATGCCTTCCTTGACGTTCTTGGGCGCGCCGTCCACCAGGTCCTTGGCCTCCTTCAGGCCCAGGCCGGTGATCTCGCGCACGGCCTTGATGACCGACACCTTGTTGGCGCCGGCCTCGGTCAGCACCACGTTGAACTCGGTCTTCTCCTCGGCCGCGGCGGCCGCGGCGCCACCGCCACCAGCGGCCGGAGCGGCCATGGCGGCGGCGCTCACGCCGAACTTCTCTTCGATGGCTTTCACCAGGTCGTTGAGTTCCATGACGGTCATGCCGTCCAGCGCGGTCAGGAATGCGTCTTTATCGAATGCCATTTGATTCACCTAAACAGAAAATTGGATTGATCGAATGCCGCGCCCTCAGGCTGCGGCAGGCTCCGCGGCTTCGGCGCCTTCGCCCTTTTTCGCCGCCAGCGCGCCCAGCACCACGGCGGTGCGGGAGATGGGCGACATGAGCAAGCCGCACAGCTGGGCCAGCAACACTTCCTTGGAGGGGATGTTGGCCAGCTGCTTCACGCCGTTCGCATCCAGGCTCTTGCCGCCAAAGACGCCGCCGCGGATGACCAGCTTGTCGTTGGTCTTCGCGAAATCGGCCACCACCTTCGCGGCGGCCACGGCGTCCTCGGAGAAGCCATAGATGAGCGGGCCGGTCATCTGGTCGGCCACCACTTCGAAACTGCTGCCGGCCACAGCACGGCGGGCCAGCGTGTTCTTCAGCACGCTCAGGGCCACGCCCTTGCTGCGCGCGTCGGAGCGCAGTTTCGTCATGTCGGCGACCGTGACGCCGCGGTATTCCGCCATCACCAGCGTTTGAGCTTTGGCGGCGAGGCCGGTCACCTCCTGGATGACCGCTTCTTTCTCACTGCGATTCAGACTCAAGGTCTACTCCTTCAAAATGCGCCGTCGGGTGGGGCCGGAAACCGACCCGGCCTCTCGGGCGCGCCTTCTTGCAGCGACCAACTGTTCAGGATCAAAACCCTTTGCAGCGGGTGCGCCATCTGCGCTGGCAGCTCTGGAATCCAGAGCAGATTAAGCCGGGCTCGCGCCCGGCACCAGCGGTCTTGGATGGCCCGCGGCGTCCTTGCGGCTGCCGCGGCCCACCACACCGGACGCGCGCCTCGCGGCCCGCCTCCGAATCACTTGCCCGTCTAAGCGCCGATGGTCTGCGTGTCGACGCGAACGCCCACACCCATCGTGCTCGACACTGCCACCTTGCGCAGGTACACACCCTTGCTGGTGGCCGGCTTGGCCTTGTTCAATGCATCGATCAGCGCCGCCAGGTTGCCTTGCAGCTTGTCGGCCTCGAACGAGCGACGGCCGATCGTGCCATGCACGATGCCGGCCTTGTCGACGCGGAACTGCACCTGGCCGGCCTTGGCGTTCTTCACCGCCGTGGCGACGTCGGGCGTCACGGTGCCGACCTTGGGGTTCGGCATCAGGCCGCGCGGGCCAAGAATCTGGCCCAGCGTGCCGACCACGCGCATCGCGTCCGGCGCGGCGATCACCACGTCGAAGGGCATGTTGCCCGCCTTCACCTCGGCGGCCAGGTCGTCCATGCCGACGATGTCGGCACCGGCGGCCTTGGCCTCCTCGGCCTTCGCGCCCTGGGCGAACACGGCCACGCGCTTGGTCTTGCCGGTACCGTTGGGCAGCACCACGGCGCCGCGCACGACCTGGTCGGACTTCTTGGCGTCGATGCCCAGTTGCACGGCGACGTCGATGGACTCGTCGAACTTGGCCGTGGCGGCCTCCTTCACGATGGCCAGCGCCTCGCTCAGGGGATACAGCCTGGTGGTGTCCACCTTGCCCTGCTGGGCCTTGGCTTTCTTGGTCAGCTTGGCCATGTCACACGCCCTCCACGGTCACGCCCATCGAGCGGGCCGAGCCCGCGATGGTGCGCACGGCGGCATCCAGGTCGGCCGCCGTCATGTCCTTCATCTTGGTCTTGGCGATCTCTTCCAGCTGTGCGCGGGTGATCTTGCCGACCTTGTCGGTGTTCGGCTTGGCCGAGCCCTTGTCGAGCTTGATCGCCTTCTTGATCAGCACGCCGGCAGGCGGCGTCTTGATGACGAAGGTGAAGCTCTTGTCCGCGAACGCCGTGATGACCACGGGCAGGGGCAAGCCAGGCTCCACGCCCTGGGTCTGCGCGTTGAACGCCTTGCAGAACTCCATGATGTTCAGACCGCGCTGGCCCAGAGCAGGGCCGATGGGCGGCGACGGATTGGCTTTACCAGCCGGCACTTGCAGCTTGATGAAGCCGACGATCTTCTTCGCCATGCTTTTCTCCTTGCGGGTACTAGCGCCTGCGGCCGCATTGCCACAGGCTCCCCGGGGTGAACGACTCTATGAACAAAAACGGCTGCTGGCGCAGAGCCGGAAAGCGCCAGCAGCTATCAAAACAATAGTCAGGCCTTCTCGACCTGGGCAAACTCCAGCTCCACCGGTGTGGCGCGGCCGAAGATGGTGACGGACACCCGCACCTTGCTCTTCTCGTAGTTGACTTCCTCGACGGTGCCGTTGAAGTCGGTGAACGGGCCTTCCTTGACGCGCACGTACTCACCCACTTCGAACTCGACCTTGTGGCGCGGTTTGTCCGTGCCTTCCTGCATCTGGTTGACGATCTTCATGACCTCGTCTTCCGAGATCGGGGCCGGGCGATTCTTGGCGCCGCCGACGAAGCCGGTCACCTTGTTGGTGTGCTTGACCAGGTGCCAGGACTCGTCGTCCATGACCATCTCGACCAGCACGTAGCCGGGAAAGAACTTGCGCTCGGTGGTGCGCTTCTGGCCGTTCTTGACCTCGACCACCTCTTCCGTCGGCACCAGGATGCGGCCGAACTTGGCCTGCATGCCGGCGCGGTTGATGCGCTCCAGGATGTTGCGCTCGACCGCCTTCTCCATCCCCGAATAGGCGTGGACGACGTACCACTTCAGGTCGGGATTGGCGGCCGCCACGGGCTCGGCCACGGGTTGATTCACAGCATCGCTCATCTAGCGCCTCCAACCCAGGATCAGGTCGTAAAAGACCCATTCCAGCGTCTTGTCGGTACCCCACAGAAAGATCGCCATCACGACCGCGAAGGCGAACACGAAGGCCGTCGTCTGCAGGGTTTCCTTGCGCGTCGGCCAGACGACCTTCTTGACCTCGCGCCAGGCGTCACGACCGAAGGCGACCAGCCGCCTGCCCGACTCCGACGTGAAGAACACGACCGCGGCCAGCACCAGGCCGCCGGCCAGGGCGCCCCACTGCGCGGCGGCGCCCTGGCCGGCGAGCAGGTAGAAGCCCGCCAGCGCGGCCACCACCAGCAGGCCGGCAACGGCCAGCCGCGCCTTGTCGGCGCCTGTGCTCACGGTCTCAACTTGAGTGCTTGCCATGTTGGGCTGATTTAAATTCACAGGGCGCGAAGTCACGGGACCTCGGGCGCCAGACCTTCTAGACACACAAGCCCGCCAAGGCTTTGGCGGGCTTCTCGGGCGGGATTCACATCACCTCGGGGGCGCCACCTCAGGTGGCAGGGGCAGTAGGAATCGAACCTACAACCTTCGGTTTTGGAGACCGACGCTCTGCCAATTGAGCTATACCCCTAAAGCCAATCCCTTGCGACCAGCGCTTACTCGATGATCTTGGCCACCACACCCGCGCCCACGGTGCGCCCGCCTTCGCGGATGGCGAAGCGCAGGCCTTCTTCCATGGCGATGGGCGCGATCAGCTTCACCGTGATGCTCACGTTGTCCCCAGGCATCACCATCTCCTTGTCCTTGGGCAGCTCGATGCTGCCGGTGACGTCGGTGGTGCGGAAGTAGAACTGCGGGCGGTAGTTGTTGAAGAAGGGCGTGTGGCGCCCGCCTTCGTCCTTGGAGAGCACGTACACCTCGCCGGTGAAGTGGGTGTGCGGCTTGATGCTGCCGGGCTTACAGAGGACCTGGCCGCGCTCGACTTCCTCGCGCTTGGTGCCGCGCAGCAGGATGCCGACGTTGTCGCCGGCCTGGCCCTGGTCGAGCAGCTTGCGGAACATCTCGACGCCGGTGCAGGTGGTCTTGGCGGTGGGGCGGATGCCGACGATCTCGATTTCCTCGCCAACCTTGACGACGCCGCGCTCGATGCGGCCGGTGACGACGGTGCCGCGCCCGGAGATGGAGAAGACGTCTTCGACGGGCATCAGGAAGGTGCCGTCCACCGCGCGCTCGGGCGTGGGGATGTAGCTGTCGAGGGCGTCGGCCAGTTTCATGATGGCCTGCTCGCCGAGCTCGCCAGTGTCACCTTCGAGGGCCAGCTTGGCGCTGCCTTTGATGATGGGGGTGTCGTCGCCGGGGAATTCGTACTTGCTGAGCAGCTCGCGCACTTCCATCTCGACGAGTTCGAGCAGCTCGGCGTCGTCGACCATGTCGGCCTTGTTGAGGAAGACGATGATGTAGGGCACGCCGACCTGGCGCGACAGCAGGATGTGCTCGCGGGTCTGGGGCATGGGGCCGTCGGCGGCGGAGCACACCAGGATGGCGCCGTCCATCTGGGCGGCGCCGGTGATCATGTTCTTGACGTAGTCGGCGTGGCCGGGGCAGTCGACGTGGGCGTAGTGGCGGTTGGCCGTTTCGTATTCCACGTGGGCGGTGTTGATGGTGATGCCGCGCGCCTTCTCCTCGGGCGCCGCGTCGATCTGGTCGTACGCCTTGGCCTGACCGCCGAACTTCTTGCTCAGCACGGTGGTGATGGCCGCCGTCAGCGTGGTCTTGCCATGATCGACGTGGCCAATCGTGCCCACGTTCACGTGCGGCTTGGTACGCTCGAATTTCTCTTTTGCCATTTCTTCGACTCCGAAAAAATCAACTCAACACACCGATAAGCGGCGCCACCCACCGGGTGCGCGCCGCGTGTCTGGTGCCCTTGGCGGGAATCGGACCCGCGACCTCTCCCTTACCAAGGGAGTGCTCTACCACTGAGCCACAAGGGCGAAAACCTGCTGCAAACCTCTCGCGCAGCGAACCAACTGGAGCGGGAGACGGGAATCGAACCCGCGTCATTAGCTTGGAAGGCTAAGGTTCTACCATTGAACTACTCCCGCGAAGCCCCGCACCAAGACGGATGCCCAGCGAGCGCGCAGCCCCGGCAGAACCGAAAACCACTCCAACTCCAAGTCGCTCGTCGCGTCAGCCGTGCGAGACTGGCCTGCGTCTGCTGGTGGAGAGGGCTGGATTCGAACCAGCGTACTCGTAAGAGGGCAGATTTACAGTCTGCTGCCATTAACCACTCGGCCACCTCTCCGGCAGAGAACCACGGATTATGCCACCAATTGACCGGGGGCGGCAAGTCTGTTAGGTCGCCGGGGTCGGGCGCTCGCCCAGCCAGTCGATGGGCGGCTGGCCCGCGCGGCGCAGGAAGTCGTCCGCCGCGCCGAAGTGCCCGCAGCCGATGAAGGGCACGGGCGGGCGCAGCGCCGACAGCGGCGAGGGGTGGTTGGCGCACAGCCACAGGTGGCGCGCCGGGGCATGGGGCGGGCGCAGGCTCTGCGCGTGCGCGCCCCACAGCATGAACACCAGCGGGCGTGGCCCGGCCAGCAGATGGTTGAAGATGGCGCCGGTCAGGGCCTGCCACCCGATGCGGGCGTGGCTGCCGGCCTGGCCGGCCTCCACGGTAAGGCTGGTGTTGAGCAGCAGCACGCCCTGGGCCGCCCAGTGGTCCAGCAGGCCCTCGGCGCGCGGTGGGCGGCCGTGCTGTCGCGCCAGCTCCTTGAAGATGTTGCGCAGGCTGGGCGGCGGCCGCGCGCCCGGGGCGACGGCGAAGGCCAGCCCGTTGGCCTGCCCGGGGCCGTGGTACGGGTCCTGGCCCAGGATGACCACGCGCACGGCCTCCGGCGGGGTGAGTTGCAGCGCCCGCAGCGGCTGCGGCGGGTAGATGGCGGCGCCGGCGGCCAACCGGTCGGCCAGCACCTGCTGCACGCCGCGCCCGGCCGGGCTGGCCAGGAAGTCGTCGATCAGCGGGCGCCAGGCGGGCGCTACGCGATCCAGCCCGGCGGGCCAGGATTTCAGCATCAAATCGGTCATTCGCGCAGGCACAGCAAGCGCTGGCAGCTATTTAATCGATAGCGATCAGCGAAACAGCTCGGCCAGCGCCTCGCCCGGCTCGCCGGCGCGCATGAACGCCTCGCCGACCAGGAAGGCGTGTACGCCGGCCGCGCGCAGGCGCTGCACGTCGGCGCGGGTGGCGATGCCGCTCTCGGTGACCAGCAGGCGGTCGGCCGGCACGTCGGCCAGCAGGCCGAGCGTGGTGTCCAGCGAGGTCTCGAACGTGCGCAGGTTGCGGTTGTTGATGCCGACCAGCGGGGTCTTGAGCTTGAGCGCGCGCTGCAATTCGGCGCCGTCATGTACCTCGACCAGCACCGCCATGTCCAGCGCGTGCGCCACCGCCTCCAGTTCGGCCATCTGCGCATCCGACAGGCAGGCGGCGATCAGCAGGATGCAGTCGGCCCCCATGGCGCGCGCCTCATAGACCTGATAGGGGTCGATCATGAAGTCCTTGCGCAGCACCGGCAGGTCGCAGCTGGCGCGCGCCTGCTTCAGGCCATCGACGCTGCCCTGGAAGAACTGCCGGTCGGTCAGCACCGACAGGCAGGCGGCGCTGACCTTGCCATCGCCCTGCGCGTAGCTCTGCGCGATGTCGGCCGGCACGAAGTCGGCGCGGATCACGCCCTTGCTGGGGCTGGCCTTCTTGACCTCGGCGATCACCGCGGCTTGGCCGGCGGCCACCTTGGCGCGCAGCGCGCCGATGAAGTCGCGCGTGAGCACGCGACTTTCGGCGTCTTCGCGCACGGCGGCGAGCGGCTTCTTCCTCAGCGCCGCGGCCACCTCCTCGCGCTTGACGGCGACGATCTTGTCCAGGATGTCACTCATATTTCGATAGCTCCTTGCGCCCGACTGGCGGGCACCAGTGCATGATTTTCCTTAAAAACCGGCCTGCTGGCCGAACGCCGCCACCTGCGTCAGCTTGGCCTGGGCCGCACCCGAATCGATGGCCTCGCGCGCCCGCCCGATGCCGTCCTGCATGCTCGGCGCCAGGCCGGCCGCGTACAGCGCCACGCCGGCGTTCAGCAGCACGATGTCGCGCGCGGCGCCGGCGTCGCCGGCCAGCACGCCGCGCAGCATGGCGACGGATTCCTGCGGCGTCTCGACCTTGAGGCTGCGGTTGCTCTGCATGGCCAGGCCGAAGTCCTCGGGATGGATCTCGTACTCGCTGATCTCGCCGCCCTTGAGCTCGCCCACCAGGGTGGCGGCGCCCAGGCTGACCTCGTCCATGCCGTCGCGGCCGTAGACGACCACGGCGTGCTCGGCGCCCAGGCGCTGCAAGGCGCGCACCTGGATGCCCACCAGGTCGGGGTGGAACACGCCCATCAGGATGTTGGGCGCGCCGGCCGGGTTGGTCAGCGGGCCCAGCAGGTTGAAGATGGTCTTGACGCCCATCTCGCGCCGCACCGGCGCCACGTTCTTCATGGCCGGGTGGTGGTTGGGCGCGAACATGAAGCCCACGCCAGTCTCGGCGATGCTGCGGGCGATCTGCTCGGGCGCCAGGTTGATGTTGACGCCCAACGCCTCCATCACGTCGGCGCTGCCCGACTTGCTGGACACGCTGCGCCCGCCGTGCTTGGCCACCTTGGCGCCGGCGGCGGCGGCCACGAACATGGCGCAGGTGCTGATGTTGAAGGTGTGCGAGCCGTCGCCGCCGGTGCCGACGATGTCCACCAGGTGCGTGGTGCCGGCCACCGGCACCTTGGTGGAGAGCTCGCGCATCACCTGCGCGGCGGCGGTGATCTCGCCGATGGTCTCCTTCTTCACACGCAGCCCGGTGATGATGGCGGCCACCATCAGGGGCGAGATCTCGCCCTTCATGATGAGGCGCATCAGGTGCAGCATCTCGTCGTGGAAGATCTCGCGGTGCTCGATGGTGCGCAGCAGCGCTTCCTGTGGGGTGATCATCGTTCGTCTCGCTCGGTGGAAGTGGTCAAGAAGGTCAGGGGCGCGCCGGCAGCTCGGCCAGCGCCAGCCGCACGCCGAAGGCCACGAACAAGCCGCCGGCCAGGCCGTCGAGCCAGCGCATGGCGCGCTTCAGCGCCCCGGCGCGCCGTGCCGCCCAGGCGGCGGCCAGCGCCCAGCCGACGCACACCAGCAGCCCGTTGGCGGTGAAGATCAGGCCCAGCGCCAGGAACACCGCGCCCGGGTGCGCCGTGCCGGGCGCGATGAACTGCGGCACGAAGGCCAGGAAGAACAGCGCCACCTTGGGGTTGAGCACGTTGGTCAGGAAGCCGCGGCGCAGCACGGTGGCGACGGGCATGTTGTTTTCAGCATCAAATCGACCTCCAGCGCCCGTCTGGCGAGCGCTGGCAGCTATCAATTCAGAAGCATCCGGCCCGAGCGCGCCCCGCAGCATCTGCCCCCCAACCCACACCAGATAGACCGCGCCCAGCCACTTCAGCGCCGTGAACGCCGTGCCGCTGGCCATCAGCAGGGCCGACACGCCCAGCGCCGCCGCCAGCACGTGCACCAGGCAGCCGCCGCAAATGCCCAGCGCGGCCGCCACGCCCGCGCGCCAGCCGCCGCGCACGGCGTTGGCGACGATGAACATCACGTCCGGCCCCGGCGTCAGGTTGAGCAGCAGGCCGGCGGCGATGAAGACCAGCAGATGGTGGGCGTCGGGCATGGCCGCACTCCCCGGTCAGCGGCGCAGAAAGTTCGCCAGCATCGCGTGCCCGTGCTCGGTCAGGATGCTCTCGGGATGGAACTGCACGCCCTCCACGTCCAGCGTCCTGTGGCGCACGCCCTGGATCTCGCCGTCCTCGCTGGTGGCGGTGACGGCCAGGCACTCGGGCAGGGTCTTGCCGGCGATCGCCAGCGAGTGGTAGCGGTTGACGGTGAACTGCTTCGGCAGGCCGGCGAACACGCCCTGCTGGTCGGTGGTGATGACGCTGGTCTTGCCGTGCATCTGCTGGCCGGCGCGCACCACGTCGCCGCCGAAGGCCGCGCCGATGGCCTGGTGGCCCAGGCACACGCCCAGGATCGGCAGCTTGCCCGCGAAGTGCCGGATGGCTGCCACCGACACCCCCGCCTCGGCCGGCGAGCAGGGGCCGGGCGAGATGCACAGGCGCTCGAACTCAGCCGCCTGGAACAGGGCATCGAGCTCATCCAGCGTGACCTCGTCGTTGCGCAGCGTCGTCACCTCGGCGCCCAACTCACCGAAGTACTGCACGATGTTGAAGGTGAAGCTGTCGTAGTTGTCCAGCATGAGGAGCTTCATCGCGCGCTCTCCATGGGTCGAACCGCCCCGCTGAAGGGGCTTGCCCGCCGGCCGGCGGAAGGGAATCGGGTGAGGGACATCGGCCATTCTCCGTGGGTTGGAGCCGCCGTGCCGGAGAGCCATCTGACCTGCCCTTGTCCACCGGTACGGCGGCAAGGTGCGGTTCGCAACCGCAGCGACATGCCGCTTCCTACGGGAAGCGCCACCACTGCACTGCGCTGGATGGGAAAGCGGGGGTCATCAAAGGTTCTGAATACACGGCAAGGCGTTGCCGGCGAGGTAGTTTACACGCTCACCGGAACACCAGGGACTGGTGCGCGGCCGCGCCGGCCTGGGCGCCATCGCCCACGGCGAACGCCACGTTTCCCGCTGGGCGCGCCGCATCGCCGCACGCGAATACGCCGGGCACGGACGTTTCCTTGAACGCGTCGGTCTTGATGTACGCCCCCAGCGGCCCGGCCTCGAAGGCGCAGCCCAGCACCTCGGCGATCGGGCTGGCCGCGCGCGTGCGGCTGGCCACGAACAGGCCGTCCTGCACGATGCGCTCGCCACCCACGAGTTCGACCGTCGCGGCATCCACGATACGGGCCACGGGCCGCGGTTCAACCACAGCGCGGCGTGCCGCCAACGCCGTGCGCTGCGCCTCGTCCAATGCGCAGGCGCCGTTCGTGAAGAAGGTGACGGTGCCCCAGTCCGGCAGCATCAGGGCCTGGTGCAGCGACATGCCGGCCACGCCGAGCACGCCGATGCGGCCCTGATGGAGTTCGTAGCCATGGCAGTAGGGGCAGTGGAAGACGCTCCTGCCCCAGCGGGGCGCCAGCCCCTCGATGCCGGGCAGTTCATCGACCACCCCGAAGGCCAGGACGAGCCGCCGCGCGTGCACCACCTCGCCCGCGCCGATGCGCACGTCGAAGCCGCTGCCGCTTGGCGCCGCATGGGTGGCCGTCGCCTCGCGCCAGCGCACGTCCGGGTAGGCCATAAGCTGCGCCCGCCCTTCGGCGGCAATGGCGGCGGGCGGGCGCCCGTCCTGGCCCAGGAGCCCGTGCGAGGTCTCGGCGAAGCGGTTGCGGCGCTCGCCCGCGTCGATCACGAGCACCCGCCGCCGCGCCCGCGCCAGCTGCAACGCGGCCGACAGGCCGGCGTAGCTGCCGCCGATCACGGCGGCGTCGAAGTCTTCCGTCGCCATAACCTCGATTCGCTCAGCGCTTGTGCTTGTTCTTCGCACCGCCCTGGCGCGCCTTGTAGCGGGGATTCGACTTGCAGATCACGTAGATGCCGCCGCGGCGCTTGACGATCTGGCAATCCCGATGCCGGTTCTTGGCTTCCTTGAGCGACGAGAGAACTTGCATGACAGCTCCTGCAGAAGATGAATGAAGAGCAGCGAGTCTAGCTTTTAATGAAAATATATTATCAATAATGTCTTTCCGCTCGTGCTCGCTGGCAGCTCCTGTCGTCGATCTATCATCCCGGCAGGCAGGTGCACGGGCCTGTCGCCGCGCCTGTGCACAACCGTCCGATGCCACGCCCTTTCACCACGCTCCCGGCCGCCGACGACTGGCCGCCCGTGCTTCGCCGGCACGGGCTGCGCGCCACCTCGGCGACGCTGGGTGTGCTCGGCGTGATGCGGCGGGCTGAAGTGCCGATGACGCATGAGGAAATCCAGCGCGCCTATGCAAGAGAATTCGGCGCGCCGCCGGACAAGGTGACGCTGTACCGGGTGCTGGAGCGCCTGACCGGCGCGGGTTTGTGCGACACCCTGGCCGGGGCCGACCGCCGCAACCGCTTCGCCCTGCATGCCAGCGGCTCGGGCCACGTCTTCGAGTGCTCCTGCTGCCACAAGGTCCTTCCCCTGCCGGACGACCCGGAACTGCCGGCCGCGCTGGCCCGGCTGGGCAAGGCGCTCAAACGCCAGGGCATCCGGGCGCAGGCGTCCGCCGTCACCCTGCGGGGCACGTGCGCGGACTGCGGCAGGCACGCGGCCTGACGCGCGTGCCGGGCTCAGCGGCCGGCGGTGTGCCGCCGCGGCTTGCTGGAGCAGCCGGCCTTCGCGCAGACGCCGTAAAGCGCCAGCGCGTGCGCCTGCAGGCGGAATCCGTGCCGGCGCGCCACGGCGACCTGCCGCTCCTCGATGGCGCGGTCGTGGAACTCCTCCACCTTGCCGCAATCGAGGCAGACGAGGTGGTCGTGGTGGCGCCCATCGTCCAGTTCGTAGACGGCCTTGTCGAGCTGGAAGCTGCTGCGCTTGAGCAGCCCGACCTGCTCCAGTTGCGACAGCACGCGGTACACCGTGGCCAGACCGATCTCCTGGCGCCCTTGCCGCAGTAGCCGGTAGATGTCGTCGGCCGTGAAATGGCGCTGCGGCCCGTTCTGGAACAGGTCCAGGATCTTCAGGCGCGGCAGCGTGGCCTTCAGGCCGGCGCTCTTGAGTTCGGCGGGCTGGCTCATGGGCTTCTTCCTCGCGCTCGGGACATTTCACGCAGGCCGGCGGATCAACTCCATGCCGGGAAAGGATCCTCGTAGCGCGCCCAGGCCCCCGGGCCTTGGGCCATCTCGGCATCGGTCAGCAGGCAGGCGTCCAGGCGCCGGCGCAGCGCCGGCTCGTCCATGCCCGTGCCGATCAGCACCAGTTCCTGCCGCGCATCGCCCACGCCGTCCTGCCAGTGCCGATCGATCATGGCGCGCGCCTCGGGGTCGCGTGGCCAATGCGCGCGCGGCACGGCCGCCCACCAGTAGCCGGCCGCGCCATGCCGCGCCACGGCCCCGGCCTGCGACCACGAACCGGCGTAGGTCGGCCGGCTCGCCAGCCAGAAGAAGCCCTTGGAGCGCACCACGCCAGGCCATTCGCTTTCCACCCAGTCGAAGAAGCGCTTGGGATGAAACGGCCGGCGCGCCCGATAGACGAAGCTGGCGATGCCGTATTCCTCGGTTTCTGGCGTGTGCTCGCCTCGCAGTTCCTTGAGCCAGCCCGGCGCCCGCGCCGCCTGCTCGAAGTCGAACAGGCCTGTATCGAGCACCGACTCCAGCGCCACCCTGCCGAACGCCGACGCCTCGATCCGCGCGCGCGAGTTGAGGCCGCGCAGGATGGACATGAGCTGCGCACGCTGCTCGGCGGTGATCAGGTCGGCCTTGTTCAGCACGATCACGTCGCAGAACTCGATCTGCTCGACCAGCAGGTCCACCACCGTGCGCGCGTCTTCTTCGCCCAGCGACTCGCCGCGCGATTGCAGGCTGTCGCGCGAGCCGTAGTCCTTCAGGAAGTTGAAGGCATCGACCACGGTGACCATGGTGTCCAGCCGCGCGACGTCCGACAGGCTTCTGCCGTCCTCCCCGGCGAAGGTGAAGGTCTCGGCCACAGGCAGCGGCTCGGAAATGCCGGTCGATTCGATGACGAGCTGATCGAACCGGCCGTCCCGCGCCAGCCGCTGCACCTCGACCAGCAGGTCTTCGCGCAGCGTGCAGCAGATGCAGCCGTTGGTCATCTCCACGAGTTTCTCGTCGGTGCGCGACAGCTCCGCGCCGCCTTGGCGCACCAGGTCGGCGTCGATGTTCACCTCGGACATGTCGTTGACGATGACAGCCACGCGGCGGCCTTCGCGGTTGTTCAGGATGTGGTTGAGCAGCGTGGTTTTGCCCGCGCCGAGGAAGCCGGACAGCACGGTCACGGGCAGGCGCTCGTTCGATGGGGTTGTCATGGCGTGGGGATGGAGAAACGGGAAGGCCGCCGCTCTTAATGCAACTTGATTGCATTATAGGGAGAAATGAACTTATTTGATAATACGATCTCACTTGCAGGTGCCAACACCCGTTCCCAAGGAGATGCCCATGCCCAAGCCGTCATCCCGTCACGTCGGCGGCGCCCATGTGCCCGCCCTGGTTCTCGCCAGCCTGGCCCTCGCGCTGCCGGCGGCCGCGCAGCAGCAGCATGCCCATACGCATGGGCGCCTGGCGCTGGACGCGGCGGTCGATGCGCAGTCGATCACGCTGGCGGTCGAATCCCCGCTGGACAACTTTCTCGGCTTCGAGCGCGCGCCGCGCACCGATGCCGAGCGCAAGCGCGTGTCGGACCTGGTGGCGCGTCTGAACGCGGCCGACCAGCTGTTCCAGCCCGACCCGGCCGCGGGGTGCAAGCTGTCTAAGGTCGATCTGCAATCGGCTGCGCTCGGCCTCGGCCGGGCCGGGGAAGCGCACGGCCACGACCATGACCACGGCGAGCACGCCGACATCGACATGAGCGTCGTCTTCACCTGCGCCGACGCCGCGCAGGCCCGCTTCATCGACGTCAGGCTGTTCGACGCCTACAAGCGTCTGCGCACCATCGACGCGCAGGTGGCCTCGCCCCAGGGCCAGTTCAAACGCACGCTGCGGCCGGGCGCCGCCCGCCTGAGCCTGGCGCGCTGACGGCGGCACCATGGCGGACCGCCTGCTGGCGCTGCAAGACCTGCGCTTCGCCTGGCCGGGCAACGCCGAAATGTGCCTCGACATCGCCGACTTCGGCGTCGAGCGCGGCGAGGCCGTCTTCCTGCACGGCCCCAGCGGCTGCGGCAAGAGCACGCTGCTGTCGCTGATGGCCGGCGTGCTGCTGCCGCAGGCGGGTCGCGCGGCGCTGCTCGGCACACCCTGGGCCGACCTGCGCCCCGCCGCGCGCGACCGCCAGCGGGTCGATCACGTGGGCTACATCTTCCAGCAGTTCAACCTGCTGCCCTACCTCACCGCGCTGGACAACGTGCTGCTGCCTTGCCACTTCTCGGCACGGCGGCGCGACGCGGCGCTGCGCCAGGCCGGCACGCTGCGCACGGCCGCCGAGCATTGGCTGGCCGGCATGGGGCTGGATGCATCGGTCTGGCGGCGCGCCGCGCACACGCTGTCGGTCGGCCAGCAGCAGCGCGTGGCGGCCGCGCGCGCCCTGATCGGGCAGCCCGAACTGGTGATCGCCGACGAGCCGACTTCAGCGCTGGACGAGGACCGGCGCGAGGCATTCCTGGACCTGCTGCTGTCGGCCTGCGCCACGGCCGGCAGCGCGCTGGTGCTGGTCAGCCACGACCGCCGCATCGCCGGGCGCTTCGCGCGCCAGGTGGCGCTGCCCGCCATCAACCGCGCCGCGCAGGCGCGGGAGGCCGCATGAGCAGAGGCTTCCTGCTGAACCTGGCCTGGCGCAGCGCCTGGAACCGGCGCTTCACCCTGCTGCTGACGGTCTGCTCGATCGCCCTCTCGGCCTTCATGCTGCTGGGCGTGGAGCGCGTGCGCACCGATCTGCGCAGCAGCTTCTCCTCGGCGGTGTCGGGCACCGACCTGATCGTCGGCGCGCGCACGGGCTCGGTGCAGTTGCTGCTGTACGCCGTGTTCCATGTCGGCGCGGCCACCAACAACGTGCGCTGGAGCAGCATCCAGGCGCTGGAACACCTGCGTGGCGTGGCCTGGGTGGTGCCGTTGTCGCTGGGCGATTCGCACCGGGGCTTTCCGGTGCTGGGCACCACGGCGGCGTATTTCGAGCATTTCCGCTACGGCGAAGAGCAGCCGCTGCGGCTGCGCGAGGGCCACCGCTTCAGCGACCTGTACGACGCCGTGGTCGGCGCCGAGGTGGCCGACCGGCTGGGCTACCACGTCGGCCAGCGCATCACGCTGGCGCACGGCACCGGCGAGGTCAGCCTGGGCGCGAGCCATGCGGACAAGCCCTTCACCATCAGCGGCATCCTGGCGCGCACCGGCACGCCGGTGGACCGCACGGTGCACATCAGCCTGGAAGCGATGGAGGCGATCCACGTGGACTGGATGGGCGGCGCGCGGCTGCCCGGCCAGCGCGTCAGCGCCGAAGAAGCGCGCCGTATGGACCTGCAACCCCAGAGCGTGACGGCAGCGCTGGTGGGCCTGCACAGCCGCGCGGCGGTGTTCTCGGCGCAGCGGCAGGTGAACGGTTTCGCCGGCGAGCCGCTGATGGCCATCCTGCCCGGCGTGGCGCTGGACGAGCTGTGGGACGTGGTGGGCGCGGGCGAGCAGGCGCTGTTGCTGATGGCGGGCCTGGTGGCGCTGGTCAGCATGGCGGGCCTGATGTCCACCGTGCTCGCGGGCCTGAACGAGCGCCGGCGCGAACTGGCCGTGCTGCGCGCGGTGGGCGCCAGCGCGTACCACGTGCTGATGCTGCTGGCGCTCGAAGGGCTGCTGCTGACCCTGGCCGGTGTCCTGCTGGGCGTCGCGGCGCTGGCGGCCAGCGTGCTGGCCCTGGGGCCGTGGCTGCAATCGGCCTTCGGCCTGTCGCTGCAACTGGCGCAGCCCACACCCATGCAATGGGCGCTGCTGGCCGGGCTGCTCATCGCAGGCTGGTGCGCCAGCCTGCTGCCGGGCTGGCGCGCCTACCGGTTGTCGCTGGCCGATGGCCTGTCTCCGAGGATTTGACATGCTCCAGACACCTTCCCTTTCACGGCGCCGGCTGCTGGCCGCGGCGCTGAGCCTGGGCGCCGCGTCGCGGGCCCAGCCGGCGACCTACGAAGACATCACCTGGGAGGCGCTGGTGCCGCCCGACTGGGATCCGATGAAGTCCTTCCGCGACCTGCAGAAGCTCGCCGTGCTGCCCGACACCGATCCGCGCACGCAGGCGCTGTACGACCGCATGCGCAAGATCTGGGACGAGGCGCCCACGGTGCCCGCCGTCACCGGCCGTCCAGTGAGGATCCCCGGCTTCCTCGTTCCGCTGGAATCGGGCGCCAAGGGCATCCGCGAGTTCCTGCTGGTGCCCTACTTCGGCGCCTGCATCCACACGCCGCCGCCGCCGGCCAACCAGATCATCCACGTGCGCGCCAACCCGCCAGTCAAGGGCTTCCAGACCATGAGCGCGGTCTGGGTCAGCGGCACGCTGGGCCTGGCGCGCGGCAAGTCCGAATGGGGCGCCAGCGGCTACAGCATGCAGGCCGCGCGGGTGGAGAAGTACGAGGAGAAATAGCCCGCCCGCTCAGCGGGCGGCCAGCGCCTGGGCCAGCGCGGCGGTGTTGGCCTCCATCATCTCGGCGTAGGTCGCGGCCGGGCCGCCGGGCGGCGACAGCGCGTCAGAGTAGAGCTGGCCGCCGATCACCGCGCCGGTCTCACGCGCCAGCTGCTCCAGCAGCCTCGGGTCGGCGATGTTCTCGACGAAGATGGCGGGAATGCGCTCGCGGCGCACCTGCTCGATCAGCGCCGCCAGCTCGCGCGCCGAAGGCTCCGACTCGGTCGAGAGGCCGCGCGCCGGCACGAAGCGCAGCCCATAGGCGTCGGCGTAGTAGCCGAAGGCGTCGTGCGTGGTGACCACGCTGCGCCGCCCGGCCGGCAGCGCGGCCAGCGTCTGCCGGATGCGTGCGTCCAGCGCGCTCAGGCGCGCCGCGTAGTCGGCGCCGCGCGCGCGGTAATGGGCGGCGCGAGCCGGATCGGCCTGGGCCAGGCCGTCGGCGATGTTGCCCGCGTAGACGACGGCATTCTTCACGTTTTGCCAGGCGTGGGGGTCGTGCTCGTCGCCGTGGTGACGGTGGCGGCCGTGCTCGTGTGCGGCGTGTGCGAAGTGGCGCGGCTTGACGCCGCGCGAGGCGACGACCTCCAGCCCCTTGAAGCCCGCCGATTTCTTCAGCCGAGGCATCCAGCCCTCGAAGCCGAGCCCGTTGACGACCAGCACGCGCGCCTGCTGCAAGGCACGCGCGTGCTGCGGCGTGGGCTCGAACACGTGCGCGTCGCCATCGGGACCGACCAGCGACGCCACCTCCACCGCGTCGCCCCCGATCTGCCGGACCATGTCCGCGAGGATGGAAAAGCTGGCGACGACCTGGAGCCGGGGCGCTGCCGCCCAGGCAGGCAGGGCCGCGGCCAGCGCGGCGCCCAGCATGAGCCGGCGGCGCGGCGGGAACGTTTTCACAAGCAATCTCCAGTGGCAGGTACGGTGAAGCACTGATGATAATGGACAATCATTATTGTCCTGCCTTGGCACCCCCGCGGCCGGGCTGCACAATGGCGCCCATGGAACGCTCGACCCGCCAACGCCAATCGATCCGCTCGGCCATCGAAGCCGCCGGGCGGCCGCTGCTGCCCGGCGAAATCCTCCAGGCAGCCCAGCAGGACGTGCCGGCGCTGGGCCTGGCCACGGTCTACCGCAACCTCAAGCAGCTGACGGAAGCCGGCGAGATCCAGCCGGTGGAACTGCCCGGCGAGCCCCCGCGCTACGAAATGGCCGGGCACCAGCACCACCACCACTTTCGCTGCAACGGCTGCCAGCGCGTGTTCGACGTGCACGCCTGCCCGGGCGACATGCGCAAGCTCGTGCCCAAGGGCTTCACCGTGGAAAGCCACGAGCTGACCCTGTACGGATATTGCAGCGACTGCCGCCCGCCCGCCAGGCGGCGCGGCCAGCACGCCTGAAGCGTCTTGCGGGGCCATCGCATCCCATCCGTGAGCCCAATAGCCACCCCAGGTGAGCCAGATTCCAGCGGCACATGCGCCTGGGTATGCGCGGGCAAGCTGCTGAGACAGTAGCTGGCTGACCTCGCTGCTGGCAGACTCATCGAAACAGCGGCCGGGCAGTTCGTCAGGCTGCCGTCGGTGTTGCGCCGCGGGGTTGAGTCGGCCGTCGCGCCGCTGCCGTAGATGGCGCCGTCGCTCCAGCGGACGAGGGCATTGCCGCGCCACTCGTAGAGGCTCCCTTGATGGTCGGCCGGGCTGGGGCTCAGCGGAAATACGACGGTGCTCGCCATGGCGTCCTGCGAGATGCGGCGGTGCATGGCCGGCTCTGGGTCGAGGTACCTGTCGCTCGCGTAGAGCACGCCCTGGCTGTACGTGACGCCGCCGATCTCGTAGAACTGCGCCGCCAGCCCCGTGCCATCGGCGGGGCCGTCGAGAGACCGCGGCTGGATGCCTGCGAACGGCTGCGTGCCGGTTGCGGTGACTTTCCGCATGACCGCACGCACCCGTTTCCGGTAGGGGTCAGAGTCGTCGCGGCAGGGGTATGCGCGCCATGCGGCTGCCAAGCCTGCCGCAGCGCCGGCGGCCCTCCTCGATATCTCGAATTGCTACCAAAAGAAGAGCTGCCAGCGCTTTCTGTACAAGCGCTGGCAGCCTGTTTGATGCTCAACCTTTTACGCCGGCAGCGGCACCAGCGGGTTGCCGAACATCGGGTCGGCTTCCTTCGAGGCCAGCGCCTTCTGCAGGTCGATGCCCAGCGCCTTCGCCACGCCGGCGCCGTAGGCCGGGTCAGCGGCGTGGCAGTTGCGGATGTGGCGGAACTTGATGAACTCGGGCGCGTCGCCCATGGCGCGGCCGGTGTTGCCGAACAGCGCTTCCTGCTGCGCCGGCGTCATCAATTGGAACAGCTTGCGCGGCTGCTCGAAGTAGTTGTCGTCGTCCTGGTGGTAGGACCAGTGCTTGGCCTCGCCGGCCAGGCGCAGCGGCGGCTCGCCGAACTGGGGCTGCGCCTGCCATTGGCCGAAGCTGTTGGGCTCGTAGTGCGGCAGGCCGCCGTAGTTGTCGTCTACACGGCCCTGGCCGTCGCGGTGGTTGCTGTGCACGGGGCAGCGCGCGCGGTTGACGGGGATCTGGTGGTGGTTCACGCCCAGGCGGTAGCGCTGCGCGTCGGCGTAGTTGAACAGGCGCGCTTGCAGCATGCGGTCGGGGCTGGCGCCGATGCCGGGCACCAGGTTGGACGGCGAGAAGGCGCTCTGCTCGACGTCGAGGTGGAAGTTCTCGGGGTTGCGGTTCAGCTCGAACTCGCCGACCTCGATCAGCGGGTAGTCTTTCTTGTACCAGACCTTGGTCAGGTCGAAGGGGTGCAGGCGGTACTGCTCGGCGTCGGCCTCGGGCATGACCTGGATGTACATCGTCCACTTCGGGAAGTCGCCGCGCTCGATGGCTTCGTACAGGTCGCGCTGGTGGCTCTCGCGGTCCTTGCCGACCAGGGCCTCGGCCTCGGCGTCGGTCAGGTTCCTGATGCCTTGCCGGGTCTTGAAGTGCAGCTTGACCCAGAAGCGCTCGCCCTTGGCGTTCCAGAAGCTGTAGGTGTGCGAGGCGAAGCCGTGCATGTGGCGGTAGCTGGCGGGGATGCCTCGGTCGCTCATGACGATGGTGACCTGGTGCAGCGCCTCGGGCACCAGGGTCCAGAAGTCCCAGTTGTTGCGGGCGCTGCGCAGGTTGGTGCGCGGGTCGCGCTTGACGGCCTTGTTCAGGTCGGGGAACTGGCGCGGGTCGCGCAGGAAGAACACCGGCGTGTTGTTGCCCACCATGTCCCAGTTGCCCTCTTCCGTGTAGAACTTGAGGGCGAAGCCGCGGATGTCGCGCTCGGCGTCGGCCGCGCCGCGCTCGCCGGCCACGGTGGTGAAGCGGGCGAACATCTCGGTCTTCTTGCCGACCTGGCTGAAGATCGCTGCGCGGGTGTACTGGGTGATGTCTTTCGTCACCGTGAAGGTGCCGAAGGCGCCGGAGCCCTTGGCGTGCATGCGGCGCTCGGGGATGGTCTCGCGCACGAAGTTGGCGAGCTTTTCGTTCAGCCACACGTCCTGGGCCAGCAGCGGGCCGCGCGGGCCGGCGGTGAGGCTGTCGCGGTTGGTGACCACGGGGGCGCCGAAGTCGGTCGTCAGGTGGGTCACGGGGCAGGTCTTGGCATCGCGGGGCATGGCGGCTCCTTCGTTGGAATGGGTTTATCGGGGCCCGAGGAACGGGCTGCCTGAATGGTAGATAGGCTCACCAGGAATCGGGAAGTCAATAGTTTTTATCAATTCAATAGGCGGCACCGATCGGCGCTGATGCCAGGTTGGGGGAGTCAGGGCGCCGTGCCGCGCTGGAGGGCCATTTCGGCCGCCTGGCGCGGCGTGCCGATGGGGGCGCTGGCCTGGCCGCGCTGCACGGCCTTCAGGTCCTGCTCGCTGGGGTAGAGGCCGGCCAGCCAGTAGTCCATCGCGCGGCGCACCAGCGGCGCGGCGTGGGCGGCGCCGAAGCCGGCGTTCTCGACGATGGCGGCGACGGCGATGCGCGGCGCGTCGGCCGGCGCGAAGGCGATGTAGAGCGAGTGGTCGCGCTGGTGCTCGGCCAGCTTGGCGGCGTTGTAGCGGCCCTTCTGGCCGATGGTGACGGCCTGCGCGGTGCCGGTCTTGCCGCCCGAGAGGTAGGGCGCGCCGGCGAACACGCCGCGCGAGGTGCCCTCCTGCGTGACGCCGACCATGGCGCGCCTGACCAGCGCCACGTTCTGCGGCGCGTAGCCCAGCGGCTGCGCGGGCGGGCGCGGCACGGCCTGGAACTGCTGCGTCAGCGGGTCCTGCCGCGCCTGCACCAGGTGCGGCACGTGGCGCACGCCGCCGGCCGCCAGCGTGGCGGTGGCGCCGGCCAGCTGCAGCATGGTGAAGTTGTTGTAGCCCTGGCCGATGCCCAGCGAGATGGTCTCCCCCGCGTACCACTTCTGCTGCTCGGGCCGGCGGTAGGTGGTGCGCTTCCATTCGGTGGAGGGCAGGATGCCGCGCGTCTCGCCCGGGATGTCGATGCCGGTGATCTGGCCGAAGCCCAGCGGCTTCATGAAGTCGTGGATGGCGTTCACGCCCATGTCGTTGGCCAGCTGGTAGTAGTACACGTTGCTCGACTTGACGATGCTGCGGTACAGGTCCACCGGCCCCAGCGCGTGGCCGGAGCGGAAGGTATGGCCGCCGAAGGTCCACGAGCCGCCGTCCATCACGATGGTGCCGGGCGCGCGCCTGCCCGTCTCCAGCGCGGCCAGGCCCATGAAGGGCTTGTAGGTGGAGCCGGGCGGGTAGGTGCCCCGCAGGGCCCGGTTCAGCAGCGGCTTGTCGATGGATTCGTTCAGCTCGGCCCAGCTCTCCTGGTCGATGCCCTCGACGAACAGGTTAGGGTCGAAGGTGGGCTTGCTGACGAAGGCCAGCACCTCGCCGTTGGCCGGGTCGATGGCGACCAGCGCGCCGCGCCGTTCGCCGTACAGCTCTTCCACCAGCTTCTGCAGGTTGATGTCGATGGTCAGGCGCACCGAGTCGCCCGGCGTCGCCGGGTGGCTGGCCAGCCGGCGCACGGCGCGGCCGCCGGCCGAGGTCTCCATCTGCTCGACGCCGGTGGTGCCGTGCAGCACCGGTTCGTAGCTGGCCTCCACGCCCAGCTTGCCGATGTGGTCGGTGCCGCGGTAGTTGGCGGCATCGTCGGAGTCCTCGATGCGCTCCTTTTCCTTCTGGTTGATGCGGCCGATGTAGCCGACCACGTGCGCGCCGGTCTCGCCCAGCGGGTAGGTGCGGAACAGGCGCGCCTTGATCTCCACCCCCGGAAAGCGGTAGCGCCGGGCGGCGAAGCGCGCCACCTCCTCGTCCGACAGGCGCGTGCGGATGGGCAGCGACTCGAAGCTGCGCGAATCCTCCTGCAGGCGCTTGAAGCGCCGCCGGTCGCGCGGGGTGATCTCCACCACCTGGCCGATGGCGTCGATCACCTCGTCCAGCGGCCGGCCGGTGCGCGAGGGCGTGATCTCCAGCGTGTAGGCCTTGTAGTTGGTGGCCAGCACGACGCCGTTGCGGTCGAGGATCTCGCCCCGGTTGGGCACGATGGGCACCACCGCCGTGCGGTTGGTCTCGGCGCGCTCGGCCAGCTCGTCGTGGCGCAGCACCTGCAGCGTGTACAGGCGCCAGCCCAGCAGCGCGAAGCAGGCCAGCACCACCAGCGCGACCACCGCCAGGCGCACGCGAAAGCGCGTCAGCTCGGCTTCGACGTTGCGCAGCTCGGTCATGGCGTTTGCTATGTTTAAGGTAGCTGCTCGCGCTTGCCAGTCAAGCGCTGGAGGCCGATTTTATTCATATCGGACGATTGGCGTCGGGGTTGGGGGCGCGCCGCTGAGGCGCCAGCAGCAGGGCGCTGACGATGGGCCACAGCGCCGCTTCGAGCAGCGGCGCCAGCAGCACGTCCCAGCCCGGCAGCGCGCCGCCGCCGATCAGCCGCAGCACGATGGTGATGGCGTGCGCGGCGGCGAACAGCGGCAGCAGCTGGGTCGCCTGCCCCGGCACCGAGAACCACAGGATGCGCCGGTGCAGCATGATGGCGAAGTAGATCAGCACCGTGTAGGCCAGCGCGTGCTGGCCCAGCAGCGCGGCCTGGTGCACGTCCAGCGCCAGGCCGAACAGGAAGGCCGCGGTCAGCCCCACGCGGCGCGGCTGGTGGATGCTCCAGAACACCAGCACCACGGCCAGGAAGTCGGGCATCCAGACCACGCGGCCGAGCGGCAGCAGGTTCAGCATCAGCGCCACCAGCAGGCTGCCCCAGATGAAGCCGGGGCTGGCCGGCAGCAGCAGCACCTGGCCGCGCGGCATGATCATCGGCGGGCTCCGGCGTGCGCGCGGCGCGCGGGCGGCGTGGCGGAGGCGGCCGGCGGCGGCGCGGAGGCCGCCTCCGCCGCGGCGGCTGCGGGCGCATCGGCCGCGGTGGCGCCGGCGGCGGCCGCCGATGCGCCATCGGGCTGCGGCGTCACAGGGGCCAGCACCATCACGTGGGCCACGCCCTGCAGCCGCGCCACCGGCTGGCACTGGATGCGCGCGAAGCTGGTGTCGCTGCGCCGGTCCACCCGCGCCACGCGGGCCACCGGCAGGCCGGGCGGGTAGACGCCGTCCACGCCGCTGGTGGTGAGCAGGTCGCCTTCCTTCACGTCCTCGGTGACCGACATGTAGCGCAGCTCCATCATGCCGCCGTGCGGCGACGGGTCGCCGTAGGCGACGCTGCGGGTGCCGGTGCGCGCGTTCATGACGGGGATGACCTGGTCGCGGTCGATCAGCAGGGTGATCTCGCTGACGAAAGGGTACACCCGCGTGATCTGGCCGAGCACGCCCGATTCGTCCATCACCGGCGAGCCGGCCGCGATGCCCTGCAACTGGCCCTTGTCGATGACGACGCGGCGGCTGTACGGGTCAGTGGCGTCGTACAGCACCTGCGCCGCCGTGCCGGGCGTCTGCACGCGCTCGCGCAGGGCCAGCAGGGCGCGCAGGCGCTGGTTCTCCAGCGCCAGCTGCTCCACCTGGCCGGCGCGCTGCGACTGCTCGGCCAGCTTGCGGCGCGCGGCCTCCTCGGTCTTGCGCGCGGTCTTCAGGTCGGTCAGGTAGCTGGCGAAGGTCTCGGCCGCCTGCACCGGCTGCAAGGCCAGCCACTGCGCCGGGTACAGCACCGTGGCGATGGCCGCGCGCAGCGGCTGCACGAGGTGCAGCCGCGCGTCGGCCACCATCAGGAACAGCGCCAGCGCGCCGAAGAACACCAGGCGCGACAGCGCCGACGGCCCCTGCTTGAAGAAGGGCGGCGGCGTGCGGTCCAGCGTCTCCAGCGGCATGGGGTCAGTGGGGAATCAAGGCCGCCGCGAGCAGGGCGCGGCAGCGTGCAAGCGCCATTTTGCTCCTGAAAGAGGAGCTGCCAGCGCTTGATGGGCGGGCGCTGGCGCCATATTTTGTTATGAATTGCGTCCGCGCGGCGGCGGCGCGTGTCATTCGTTGGTGAAGATGCTGCCCAGCCGCTCCATGCGCTCCAGCGCCAGGCCGCAGCCGCGCACCACGCAGGTCAGCGGCTGCTCGGCCACCAGCACCGGCAGGCCGGTCTCCTCGGCCAGCAGGCGCTCCAGGTCGCGCAGCAGGGCGCCGCCGCCGGTCAGCATCATGCCGCGCTCGGCGATGTCGGCGCCGAGTTCGGGCGGGGTCTCTTCCAGCGCCTTCTTCACCTCGGAGACGATGCTGTTCAGCGGCTCGGTCAGCGCCTCCAGGATCTCGTTGCTGCTGATGGTGAAGCTGCGCGGCACGCCCTCGCTGAGGTTGCGGCCCTTGACCTCCATCTCGCGCACCTCGCTGCCGGGGAACGCGCTGCCGATCTCCTTCTTGATCAGCTCGGCCGTCGGGTCGCCGATCAGCATGCCGTAGTTGCGGCGGATGTAGTTGATGATGGCGTCGTCGAACTTGTCGCCGCCCACGCGCGCGCTGCCCTTGTAGACCATGCCGCCGAGCGAGATCACGCCCACCTCGGTGGTGCCGCCGCCGATGTCCACCACCATCGAGCCGCTGGCCTCGCTCACCGGCAGGCCGGCGCCGATGGCCGCGGCCATCGGCTCCTCGATCAGATACACCTCGCTCGCGCCCGCGCCCAGCGCGGATTCGCGGATGGCGCGCCGCTCCACCTGGGTGGAGCCGCAGGGCACGCAGATGATGATGCGCGGGCTGGGCCGGAACAGGCCGCGCGGGTGCACCATCTTGATGAACTGCTTGAGCATCTGCTCGGTGACGGTGAAGTCGGCGATCACGCCGTCCTTCATGGGCCGGATGGCCTCGATGTTGCCCGGCACCTTGCCCAGCATGGCCTTGGCCTCGCGGCCCACCGCCTGGATGGTCTTCTTGCCCTGCGGGCCGCCTTCGTGGCGTATGGCGACCACCGAGGGCTCGTCCAGCACGATGCCCTTGTCGCGCACGTAGATCAGGGTGTTGGCGGTGCCCAGGTCGATCGCCAGGTCGGTGGAGAAGTACCGACGGAAAGCTCCAAACATGAAAAATCCTTCTGGGCCGCCGGCCGGCACCACTGCCGCGGCTCCTGTGTTCGCTGCGAAATGGCTGCGCTTTTCGTGCAAATACGGCCCGTTCCCGGGCCGTTGCGGTAAAGGCGGGATAATACCGTATCGGACCGGCCGGCCACCCTGGCGGGCATGCAAAAGAGTCCGCCCAGCCCTCCCGTTTCTGGCATTTTTTCCATGTCTCTGACCCGCACGGACATCGACCGCATCGCGCACCTGGCGCGGCTCCAGCTCGATGATGATCGGAGTGAGCGCATGCTCACCAAACTCAACGGTTTCTTCGGCATCGTCGAGGCCATGCGCGCGGTGGACACCACTGGCGTCGAGCCGCTGGCCCACCCCGTGGCCGCGATCCGCGACGTGCAACTGCGCCTGCGCGATGACGTAGCGAGCGAGCCCGACCAGCGCGAGGCCAACCAGCGCAGTGCGCCGGCCGTCGAGGGCGGGTTGTTCCTGGTGCCGAGGGTGATCGAGTGATGAGCGCGCCGCACGAACTTACCGTGGCGCAATTGGGCGCTGAACTGCAAGCGAAACGCGTGTCGGCCGTCGAACTGGCCGAGCATTTCTTGTCGCGCATCGACCAGCACGCCGATCTCGGCGCCTTCCTCGCCACCGACCGCGCCGCCACGCTGGCCCAGGCCCGCGCCGCCGACGCGCGGCGGGCGGCGGGCGGCGCGCCGCTGCTGACCGGCGTGCCGCTGGCGCACAAGGACATCTTCGTCACGCGCGACTTCCCGACCACCGCCGGCTCGCGCATCCTGGCCGGCTACCGCTCGCCGTTCGACGCCACCGTGGTGCGCCGGCTGGCCGAGGGCGGCATGGTCTGCCTCGGCAAGCTGAGCTGCGACGAGTTCGCCATGGGCTCGGCCAACGAGAACTGCGCCTTTGGCCCGGTGAAGAACCCGTGGGACGTGTCGCGCGTGCCCGGCGGCTCGTCCGGCGGCAGCGCGGCGGCCGTGGCGGCGGGCCTGGTGCCGGCGGCCACCGGCACCGACACCGGCGGCTCCATCCGCCAGCCGGCCAGTTTCTGCGGCCTGACGGGCATCAAGCCGACCTATGGCCGCGCGTCGCGCTACGGCATGATCGCCTTTGCCTCCAGCCTGGACCAGGCCGGCCCGATGGCGCGCACGGCCGAGGACTGCGCGCTGCTGCTCTCGGCCATGTGCGGCCCCGACCCCGACCGCGATGCCACCTCGCTCGACGAGCCGGCCGAGGACTTCACGCGCACCCTGAACGACGGGCTGGACGGCCTGCGCATCGGCCTGCCGAAGGAGTTCTTCGCAGGCGGCCTGGCCGCCGACGTTCGCGCCGCCATCGACGCCGCGCTGGCCGAACTGCAAAAGCTGGGTGCGCAACTGGTCGAGATCAGCCTGCCGCGCACCGAGCTGGCCATCCCCGTCTATTACGTCATCGCCCCCGCCGAGGCCAGCTCCAACCTGAGCCGCTTCGACGGCGTCAAGTTCGGCCTGCGCGCCCCGCAGTACGCCGACCTGGAGGACATGTACAAGAAGACGCGCAGCCAGGGCTTCGGCGACGAGGTGCAGCGGCGCATCATGACCGGCACCTACGTGCTGAGCCACGGCTACTACGACGCCTACTACCTCCAGGCGCAGAAGATTCGCCGCATGATCGCGGGCGACTTCCAGCAGGCGTTCACGCAGTGCGACGTCATCGCCGGCCCGGTGGCGCCCAGCGTGGCCTGGCACTTGGGCGCGCACGGCGCCGACCCGCTGGCCGACTACCTGGCCGACATCTACACCCTGCCCGCCTCGCTGGCCGGCCTGCCCGGCATGAGCGTGCCGGCCGGCTTCGGCGAGGGCGGCATGCCCGTCGGGTTGCAACTGATCGGCAACTATTTGCAGGAGGGCCGACTGCTGAACGTGGCGCACCGTTTGCAGCAGGCCACCGATTTCCACCTCCGCCGACCGGAGGGTTTCCTATGAGCCCCCACGTTCCTCACTTCGTGTATTCACTGCCCCCCGAGGGGGCTGGCCTCCCTTGGGGCGGCCCGGCGGGAGACCGGACATGACCGCCCCCAAGCTGATCCAGGGCTACGAAGTCGTCATCGGCTTCGAGACGCACGCCCAGTTGCAGACGCAGAGCAAGATCTTCAGCCGCGCGCCCACCGCCTTCGGCGCCGCGCCCAACACCCAGGCCTGCGCGGTCGATCTGGCGCTGCCCGGCACGCTGCCGGTGATGAACCGCGAGGCGGTGCAGTGCGCCATCAAGTTGGGACTGGCACTCGGCTCCCACATCGCGCCGCGCAGCGTTTTCGCCCGCAAGAACTACTTCTACCCCGACCTGCCCAAGGGCTACCAGATCAGCCAGTTCGAGATTCCGGTGGTGCAGGGCGGCGAGGTGTCGTTCTTCGTCGGCGACGAGAAGAAGACCGTGCGCCTGGTGCGCGCCCACCTGGAAGAAGACGCCGGCAAGTCGCTGCACGAGGACTTCCACGGCCAGTCCGGCATCGACCTGAACCGCGCCGGCACGCCGCTGCTGGAGATCGTGACCGAGCCCGACATGCGCGGCAGCGCCGAGGCCGTGGCCTACGCCAAGGAGCTGCACAAGATCGTCACCTGGATCGGCGTGTGCGACGGCAACATGCAGGAGGGCAGCTTCCGCTGCGACGCCAACGTCAGCGTGCGCAAGCCGGGCCAGCCGCTGGGCACGCGGCGCGAGATCAAGAACCTGAACAGCTTCAAGTTCATGCAGCAGGCGATCGACTACGAGATCCGCTGGCAGATCGAGCAGCTGGAGGACGGCCACGCCATCCAGCAGGCGACCGTGCTGTTCGACCCCGACACCGGCGAGACGCGCGCCATGCGCACCAAGGAGGATTCGGCCGACTACCGCTACTTCCCCGACCCCGATCTGCCGCCGCTCTGTATTTCGGAGCAGTGGATCGAGGACACGCGCGCGCGGATGCCCGAATTGCCTCGCGGAATGGCAGAGCGCTTCGTCAGCGGCTACGGGCTGCCCGAGTACGACGCCGCCACCCTCACCCAATCCACCGGCATGGCCGCGTACTTCGAGGAAGCCGCGAAGGCCAGCGGCCAGCCCAAGCTGGCCAGCAACTGGATCATGGGCGAGGTTTCCAAGCGTCTGAACGCCGAGGAGATCGGCATCGAGGCCGCCAGGGTGCCGGCCGCGCAACTGGCCCAGCTCATCGGCCGCATCCAGGACGGCACCCTCAGCAACGCCGCCGCGCGCCAGGTGTTCGAGGCGCTGTGGAACGGCGAAGGCGCCGCCGACGCGGCGGCGCGGGGCGAAGGCAGCGCGGTCGATGCCGTCATCGAGGCCAAGGGCCTCAAGCAGATGAACGACACCGGCGCGCTGGAAAAAATCGTCGATGAGGTGATCGCCGCCAACCCCGACAACGTGGCGCAGTTCAAGGCCGGCAAGGACAAGGCATTCAACGCCCTGGTCGGCCAGGTGATGAAGGCCAGCCAGGGCAAGGCCAATCCGGCGCAGGTGAACGCGCTGCTCAAGGCGCGGATCGGGTGAGGGCGGCCGGCGGCCGGCATGCTCCCAAATAAATAGCTGCCGGCGCTTTCCTGGCGGGTGCTGGAGAACTGAAAGGCTTGAAACCGCCGGCCGGCCCCCGTCAGCGCTCCAGGTTCCACACCAGCTTGAGCATGGCCCGCGTCTGCTGCGGCTCCAGCCGGCGCTGCGCCCCGGTGTAGCCCAGCCGGTCCAGCGAGAAGACCGCCTCGCGCCCGCGAGCCCACTGCCAGCGCAGGCGCGCGCTCACCCCCAGCGCGCGGCTGACGTTGTCCCACTGGAGCAGCAGGCTGCCGGCCAGCCGCGTGCTCGGCGTGTGGTCCAGCCGCAGCGTCGCCAGCTTCACCGTGAAGCGCCCCGTGGGCAGATGGATCGCGTGGCGGCCCAGCCCCACGCGCGCCTCCCACCGCGCCGAGGGCTTGAAGCCGACGGTCGCCGACTGGTCGTTGCGCCGCCCGTCGTAGAAGCCGCCCGCCCGCAGCTCGCCCGACACCCACAGCGGCCGCGCATGCGAAGTCTCCAGCAGCCCGAACAGGTAGTGCCAGCGGTAGCTGCCCGGCGCGACCCAGGTGCCCGGCACCGGGGCGTAGCCCTGGGCCAGTTTGTCCTGCTCGAAGAACGCCTCGGCGATGAAGAAATCGCCGGCGGCGCTGGTGTAGCCCAGCTCCGGGTTCAGCACCAGCGTGCGTTCGCCGCCGTCGAGCGTGCGCCGGTAGTTCCAGTCCAGTCCGGGGGTCACGTCCGCCCCGCCCTCCGTGCGGTGCCACCAGCCCAGCGTGCCCTCGCCGCGAATGACGTTGGCCTCGGCCAGATAGCCCAGCGCCGGCTCGAAGCCCTGGCCGATGCGCTGCACCTGCACCTCGGCCACGGGGCCGATGTTCAGGTGGCTCAGGCTGCCGCCCCAGGCCTGCCCGTTCACCCCGGCATTGGACGAATGCATCGCCCAGGCATGCCCTTCCAGCGTCTTGCCGCCCGCCCAGGCGGTGTCGCGGAACTGGTAGTCCACCCCCCACAGGTGGCTGCCGGCCGTGCCCTGGGGGTTGCCGCGCGTGGCGATCAGGCCCAGGCGCTGGCGGCTGTCCAGCGGGCGGGCCAGACGGATGACGGCGACGTCGGTGGGTTTCTGCTCGGGCTCGCCGGGCTCGGTCGGCCCGCCGGCCACTCTTGCGGCGAAGGCGCCGAAGTCGGTGCCCGCCAGGCGGCCGGTGAGCTTGATGCCGGCGTCCAGCCCGCGCGCGCGCCCGCCGGCATCCAGGCCGATGCGGCGCGAGTAGTACGGCGTGACGGCCGCATCCGCGAGACCACCGAAGCTGAAGCGCCCGGCGTCGCGCAGGAAGAACTCGCGCTTCTCGGGGCGGAACAGCTCGAAGCGCGTGAGGTTGACACTGCGCTCGTCGGCCTCGGCCTCGCCGAAGTCGATGTTCAGCGCGGCGGTGGTGCGCAGGCCGGCTTCGCTCTCGTGGAACAGCTCCAGACCGGGTTCGAGCCGCTGGCGGGCGCGCCCGGTGCCGGAGGCGGCCGGGGATTCGTGGGTCAGGCGCAGGGAGGGCTTGATGCGCAGGCCCCAGCCCTGGTGTTCGGGCCGTGGGGCGGGGATGGGCACGCCTTCGCCCAGGGCGTGGACGGGCCGGTCGGGCCGGGCGCCGGCCAGGCGCACGCGCTCGCTGCCGCGCGGCATCCAGCGCTCGGCGTTGAGGCGCCACGTGGTGGATTCACCGTGGCCGAAGACGGACAGCGGGATGGCCAGCCGGGCGCTCCAGCCATAGGGCTCGATGCGCGCCTCGCTCTCCCACCGGGCGTCCCAGTCGAAGCGCATCTGGCCGCCGTCGTAGATCAGGGCGTCGAACTGCGCGCCGTGGGGGTTGACGGCAAACAGGTAGCCGTGGCGGCCGGCGCCTTCGGCGTCGAGGACCAGCGTCACCTGGTCCTCGGCCAGCATGCCCTCGACATCGCGGCGCATCTGGCGCGCGACGATGGCGCCGGGCTCGGGGTCATGGGCCCTGATCTGCACGTGCAGCGTGCGCGCGTCCTGCCACAGGCGCAGCTCGGTGCGCCGCGTGGGCGGCGCGCCGGTCGACGGCGAGGTCTGGATGAAGGCGTCCAGCAGCAGCGCGTCCTCGGGCGCGGACGCGCGCGCCAGCGGCGCCAGCACGGCGGCCAGGAGCAGCGCCGCCCGCCTCACCGCGCCGCCCAGGCCAGTCCCCGCAGCCAGCGCGGCCGCCACGTCAGCACCATCGCCACCCCCAGCGCCGAGGCGGCCAGCGCCATGACCCACACCAGCACGGCCATGGAGGCGTGGTCGGCGGCCAGGCACAGCGCCAGGCTGGCGGCCAGCGCGAGCGCGCCCAGCACCCGCAGGCGTCCCGGGCGGGCAAGGGGGACGCCGGGCCACACCTGCGCCCAGTGTGCTTGCATCGCCAGCGCCAGCCAGCCCATGCCCAGGGTGCAGGCCAGCAGTGCCGCCGCCAGCAGCGCCGCCTCACGCATGAGCCGCCTTGATTCGGGGCGAGGGCAGGTCGGCCAGGGCGCGGTGGCCCAACTGGCGCGCCGCCCACGCGGCGAGGGCCGCCGTCGCCAGCAGGCCCAGGTCCACGCCGGCCACGGGCCAGTAGGTGTCGGTGAGCACCGTCTTGACGAGGTGGTCGCCGGTGGTGAGCCAGTTCAGCAGCACCGCGGTTGGCGCCAGGGCGGCGACGGCCCAGCATTGCTCGCGCCAGGCGGGGTTGATCTTCCCCCGGGCCACGGGCGCGCTGCGCCAGAAGGCGTGCAGCAGCGCCAGCGCCCAAGCGGCCCAGAAGACGTACTGCTCCACGTCGCCCCGCCTGGGCAGCGCTTCGGGCAGCAGCCGGTTGGCGATCAGGATGGTCAGCGTGGCGACCAGCATGCCGGTCACCGTGGTCACGGCCAGCGCGTCCACCACCCGGCTGCCCTGGCTGCCTTGCTTCGTGTGCTGCTGCTTGCGCTTCTCGACGAAGAAGACGAAGCCGGTGGCGATGCACACGCAGCCCATCAGCCCGCCCAGCAGGTACAGCCAGCGCAGCAGCCAGTGGCGGAAGTGCTGCAGGTGCAGGCCGGTGAGGAATTCGCTCACGCTGTCCACCGCGCTGCGCGGCGGGTCTTCGCGCAGCACCTGGCCCGTGCTGGCCTGGAAGTGGATGCCCTCGCCCACCGTCGCCACGCGGTCGGTGCCCGCGCGGTACACGCTGACGTAGCCGTTGGCGTCGCCCACGTGGGTGAGCGACAGCGCCCCGACTTCGCCGCCCATGCCCCTGGCCGCCCAGCGGCGCCGGGCTTCCAGCACCATGGCATCGACCGAGGCCAGGGGGGCCGGCGTGCCCGCGCGGTCGTGCGGCAGGCCGGTTTCGCGCGCCTCGACCCGCTCATGCAGCTCGTGCAGGGGCTTGAGCTGGGTTGCCGTGATGGGGAAGTAGATGCCGGCAAAGATCACCAGCCCGGTGAAGGCGAAGAAGAAGTGGAACGGCAGCGCCAGCACGCCGGTCATGTCGTGCAGGTCGAGCGTGCCGCGCCGGGCGGCCTTGGCGGGGCGGAAGGTGAAGAACTCGCGGAACACCTTGCGGTGCAGCACCACGCCGGAGACCAGCGCGGCCAGCATGGCCAGCGCCGCCAGGCCGACGATCCAGTAGCCCAGGTCCATCCAGTGCAGGTTCAGGCTGAAGTGCAGCGGATAGAAGAAGCCGCTGCCGATCTTGAGCCGGTCGTCGGCGAACGCCGCGCCGCTGCGCGGGTCGATGGTGCGGCTGCCCCAGGCCGTGTCGTCGGGGTCGCGGGCGCCCGGCACTTCGTAGCTGGCGTACAGGCCGAGCACCGGGTCGCGATGGGTGGTGTAGGCGCCCCAGCTGCGCACCACCTCGAAGCGCGCGGGCGGCGGGCCGGTCAGCTTGCCGCGCAGCTCGTCCAGGCTCTCCTTGTCCGGCTGCATGCCCTCGAAAATGGGGCGCAGCACGCGGTCGAACGAGGGCATGGGCTGCGCGGCGAAGCGCGTCTCGGGTATCGCCCAGCGGTCGATCTCGCGGTCGAACACCGACAGCGCGCCGAAGAAGAAGCATGCCATCAGCACGTAGCCCAGCACCAGGCCGAACCAGGTGTGCGGCCAGGCCATGGCTTGGCGCAGGCTGGGCGATAACGGGGGTTCATGCATCGAATCGGCCTCCAGCACCCGTCCAGCAAGCGCTAGCAGCTATATTTTTGGTAGTTTTCATGCCGCCGCCCCTCAGGCCACCAGCCGCGATTGCAGCAGCGACGCGGCCCCGGCCATCAGCGCGCCGCCGCCGCCCAGCACCGCCCACACGCGCCACAGGCTGCGCGCGGCAAACGCCCACAGGAACACCACCAGGTACAGCAGCAGGCCCAGCAGGGCGCCCAGGTGCTCGGCATCGTGGAACGGCAGGCCCAGCGCATGGCCGCCGGTGTTGATCAAGGCCATCAGCCCCCAGCAGAACGCGTAGCCGCCCGCCAGCGCCGCCAGCACGCGCCAGGCCGGTCGCCATCGGGCGGCCTTCAGTGCCATCGCCTGCCTCTCCACGTGAAAGAGACGCGCGCCGGGCCGCGCGCATCAGAACTTGTACTGTAGCGTCGCCAGGAGGTTGCGCGGCGCGCCATAGTTGTGGCTCGACACCTCGGTGCGGTAGACCTTGTCGAACACGTTGTTCAGGTTCACCGTCAGCGTCAGCTGCTTGCTGAAGGCGTAGCGCGCCATCAGGTTGACCACGGCATAGCTCTTCTGGGTGTAGAGGCTGCGCCAGGATTCATCGACCCAGGTGGCATAGGTGCTGCTTTCCCAGGTCACGCCGCCGCCCACGGTCAGTCGGTTCAGGCTGGCGGGCGTCCACGATGTGTACAGCTTGAACTGGTGCTTGGGCTGGTCGCCATTCAGGCGGCCGCCGCTGCTGTCCTTCGTCAGCACCCGGGTGTAGCCGCCCTGCACGCGCCAGCCGGGGAACGGCTCGCCGGCCACTTCCAGCTCCCAGCCGCGGCCCTTGGTGTTGTCCTCGGCGCGGTAGGCGTCGTCGCCGCTGGGCGTGACGTTGGTGCCGTCCTGCACGGCCAGGTTGTCCTTCTTGACCTGGAACACGGCCACGCTGGCGTTCAGGCGGCCGCCGAACCATTCGCCCTTCAGGCCGGCTTCGATGTTGGTGCCGGTCTCCGGGTCCAGCAGGCTGCCGTTCACGTCGCGGTAGGACTGCGGATTGAAGATGGTGGTGTAGCTGGCATAGGCCGAAAGATGGGGCGTGAAGGCGTACACCACGCCCAGGTAGGGCGTGAAGACGCCGTTTTCCTTGCGCTCGTCGGTCACGCCGCCGGTCTCGTCGAGGCTGCGCGTGCGCCAGTTGCTCCAGCGCACGCCGCCCAGCACCGACAGCTGGTCGGTGGCGCGCAGCCGGGTGGCGGCGTAGAAGCCGTACTGGCTGACCTTGTCGCGCCAGCCGAAGCCGTAGAGCGAGGCCCAGTCCGGCTCGGGCGTCTGCCGGTTCCAGGTGTAGACGTTGGCGCTGGCGCCGCCCCAGTCCAGGTACCAGTCGGGCGTGGCCTCGTCCGACCAGGCGCCGTTGAAGCCGGCCACCAGGTCGTGCTGGCGGCCGAACAGCTCGTACTTGCCGTCGAGCTTGACCGACAGCGCGTCGACCTCGTTCTTGATGCGGTAGCTGCGCAGGTGCAGGTCGACGGTGCCGTCCGGCTGGGGGTAGTCGGCCGCCAGCCCGAAGCGCTGTCTCGTCCTGATTTCATTGCGCATGTAGGCGGCCTTGATCTTCCAGTCGTCGTTGAAGCGGTGCTCCAGCGCCGCCGTCAGGCCGCTGCGGCGGTCGTTGAAGCCGGTCCACGCGGCCGATGCGTTGTCGCGGCGGCCAAACGGGGTCGGGTTGCCTTCGGTGTCCGACAGGGCGTAGCCGGTGTACGGCGCGGCGCCCCGGGCGTCGTTGCTGCCAAGCTCCAGCGCCAGCGTGGCCAGGGTGCGGCTGGACAGGTCGGCCTCCAGCACGCCGTAGCCCACGGACTTGTCGTACTTGTAGCCCTCCTGCCAGCCCTTGCCCCGTTCGTAGGCGCCCACCACGCGGCCGCGCAGCGTACCGGCTGCGTTCAGCGGGCCGCCCACGTCGGCCACGGTGTGCGTCTGGTTCCAGCGACCGATCGATTGCGACACGTGCGCCTGGAACTCGGGCGTGGGGCGCTTGCGCGTGAGGGCGATGGAGGCCGAAGGGTCGCCCGCGCCGGTCATCAGGCCGGTGGCGCCGCGCACCACGGTGACCGAGTCGTACACGTCGGTGTTGATCGTGGCCAGGCCCTGGATATCGGCATAGCCGCCGAAAGCACTGGTGGGAAGGGGCAAGCCGTCCAGAATGGTGCTCGACACGGCGTAGCCGCGCGCATAGAGGAAGGTGTAGCCGCCCAGCGGCGTGCCCCCGGGCTGATAGACGATGCCCGGCGTCGAAGCCAGCGCCTCGCCCAGGTTGCTGATGCCGCCTTCGTCCATGCGCTCGCGGGTGATGACGGTGACCGACTGCGGCGTCTCGCGCAGCGACAGGTTCAGGCCGGTGGCGGCCGTGGTGCTGCCGGTGGTGAAGCTGCCCGTGCCTTCGGTGGTGCCGTCGCGCAGGGCGCTGGCGCTCACCTTCACCTCCGCCAGCGTGGCGTCCTGGCCGGCCGCCGTGGGCGCCGGCGCGGCGGCGGCCCGGCGCAGCGCATAGCCGCCGCCCGGCTGCGCCGCGGCTTCGAGGCCGCTGCCGGCCAGCAGCGCGCGCAGCGCGGCGGCAACGCCGTGGCTGCCGGCCACGCCCTGCGTGCGCACGCCGTCGACCAGCGCGGCGTCGTAGCGCAGATCGATGCCGGCCGTGCGCGCGAAGCGATCCAGCGCGGGGCGCAGCGGGCCGGCGGGCACGTCGAAGACGCGTACGTCGTTGGGGGCGGGCAGCGCGGCGGCGGCCTGGGCGCGTGCCTCTGGCGGCAGCACGGCCGCGCCCAGGGCCAGCCCCAGCGCCACGGCCAGGGCGGTGGGGCGGGCGCAGGCCGCAGACGGGGTCGAACGGCGCGCGGCGGCGTGCGGCGAGGGGTGGCGGAAGAAGGGCATGGCTGACTTTCGCGACGGGGAGATCCATATGAAAAACACAGCTGCCAGCGCTTGTCCGGCAACCCTGGAGGCCGATTTGATTGAATGGAGCGGGCCGGGCGGGCGCCGCGAACGAGGGCGCGCCTACGGCCCGGCCGGCATCGATCCGCGCGCCCACTCGGCGCGGCCGCGCAGCCATCCGCGATGGCTGGCGTACGGATCATGAATGTCTTGCGTCGCGGTGTCGGCGGCCGGCACGGCGGAACCCCTCCCGGTGCTGCGGATCGGCTGGGCAGCGGAGCGGCCTACGCGATCACATAATAATAATTCGCATTATTGTTTGCGTGCCGGCACCCCTTGGGAATGGGGGTTAACGCTGAGTCGACGAGGCGGGAGTCTTGGCGGCCTGCGCGGCGGCGGCCTGCCACAGCGGCTGCAGCCGCTGGGCTTCGTCGTCGAAGCGGGCGTGGATGCGGTTGCGCTCGTCCTGCTGGCCGGCGATGGCGCGGCGCTGCTCCTCCACCTCCTGGGCGTTGCTTTCGATGGCGCGGCGCAGCTTGGCCGGCGCGCGCGAGGGGTCCTTGCGGTAGAACTCCATCTCGTCGTCCAGCGTCCTGCGCTCGGCCGCCAGCTCGGCGATGCGGCGCTCGGCGGTGTCCACCACCGCCTGGGTCTGCGCCAGCGCTTCCTTGCGGCCGGCGTCATGGGCGGCCTTGTCGGGGTAGCGGGTGATCAGCGCCTGGTCGCGCCGGATGGTGTCGCGCGCGCGCTGGCGCTCCACGTAGGCCTCGCGCTCGCGCGCCTCGCGCGCCTCGCGCTCGGTGGCCGTCATGCCGGGCGGGATCACGCGGCGCAGGATGCCGGTGTTGCTCAGTTCGCGCTGCTCGCGGTCGAGGCAGGCCAGGATCGGCCGGTCGGAGGTCAGCCGGCGGCCCTGGGCGTCGACGCAGGTGTAGATGCTGCTCGCAGCCGTTTTACTGGCCTGGGCGCCCGCGGGCGTGCCGGCCGCGCCCAGCGCCAGCGCGGCGGCGACCAGCGGCAGGTGAGACAGCAGCGGGCGGAGCGAGACGGGCATTTGAGGGTCATTCAACGCCGTAGCGGCCCCGGTAGGCCGCCACGGCGTCATAGAACTGCGAAAAATTGTCAGTGTGGCGCAGATGCTGCAATAAGTGGGCCAGTTTGGCGATGGCACAGACTTGCAGGCCCAGCGTGTCGCGGACATATTGCACGGCCGACCAGGGCACGTCCTGGCCGTGCTCGGTGGCTTTCTCCTGCCGGTCGAGCGCGATCGCCACGGCGTGCGGCGCGGCGCCGGCGGCCTGGATGAGGGCGATGGACTCGCGCACCGCCGTGCCGGCCGAGATCACGTCGTCCACGATCAGCACCCGCCCCTTGAGCGGCGCGCCGACCAGCGTGCCGCCCTCGCCGTGGTCCTTGGCCTCCTTGCGGTTGTAGGCGAAGGGCTTGTTCACGCCCAAGCGCGCCAGCTCCACCGCCACGGCGGCGCCGAGCGGGATGCCCTTGTACGCGGGGCCGAAGATGACGTCGAATTCGATGCCCGAGGCCAGCAAAGCCCGCGCATAGAATTGCGCCAGCCGGCCGAGCTTGGCGCCGTCGTCGAACAGGCCGGCGTTGAAGAAATAGGGCGACATCCGCCCCGCCTTGGTCTTGAATTCGCCGAAGCGCAGCACGCCGCTGTCGATGGCGAACTGCACGAAGTCTTGCGCCAGGCGGTCCTGCTCATCGGCCGCTGCCTGCGGTGCGTTCATTGGAGTCGTTTCCTTGTTCAAACTCACCAGCCTCAACCTCAACGGCATCCGCTCGGCCGCCACCAAGGGCGTGGAGGCGTGGCTGGCGCGGCTCGCGCCCGATTGTATTTGTGTGCAGGAGATCAAGGCGCAGATGCCCGACCTGGCAGGCCGCTTCGAGGTGCTGGCCGGCATGCGCGGGCACTTCCACCTGGCCGAGAAAAAGGGCTATTCGGGCGTGGGCATCTACACCCGGCACGAGCCCAGCGCGGTCATTGCCGGCTACGGCTCGGAGGAGTTCGACGCCGAAGGGCGCTACCTGGAGGCGCGCTTCGACACGCCCCGGCGCAAGTTCTCCGTGATCAGCTGCTACTTTCCCAGCGGCTCGTCCGGCCCCGAGCGGCAGGAAGCCAAGTACCGCTTCCTGGCCGAGTTCTACCCGGTGCTGCACCGCCTGAAGGCCGAGCGCGACTTCGTGCTGTGCGGCGACGTGAACGTGGCGCACCAGGAGATCGACCTGAAGAACTGGAAGAGCAACCAGAAGAACAGCGGCTTCCTGCCCGAGGAGCGCGCCTGGGTCAGCAAGGTGACGGGCGAGCTGCAACTGGTGGACGTGTACCGGCGCCTGAAGCCCGACACCACCGGCGAGGCCTACACCTGGTGGAGCAACCGCGGCCAGGCCTACGCCAAGAACGTGGGCTGGCGGCTGGACTACCACTTGGCGACTCCGTCTCTTGCCACCGCCGCCCGGACCGCCGCCATCTACAAGGACGTCAAGTTCAGCGACCACGCACCGCTGACCATCGACTACGACTTCGAAATCTGATCAGGCAAGGATTGGGCTTGCTTTGACCCCACCTCCTACGTTCGTCGCACGCCGAAGCAGTCGTCGGAGCAACGTGCCCAGGCTCGCTCGCGAGCACTCAAGCTGTTTTGCGTTTGACGAACTGAGCCGATGATTTTGGCCGGCCGAGTTGATTCTCCCGGATCAGGTCCGCCAGCAGCTTGACCTTGGGCTGCGGCGAGTCCTTGCGCCAAACGAGCATGGTCCTCACCGCTCGGAAGTCACCCTTGAGCTTGTGCTCCGAAAGCCTGGCGCGCTCGGTGTAGGTGTCCAACACGGCCGCCGGAATCAGCGCGACGCCCATGCCCGCCACGCAACACCCCAGGATGGCATGGTAGGAACCCACCTCGATAATTCGCCGCGGCGCCATGTCATCTCGGGCGCACCAGGCTTCCAATCGTTGACGATGGGGACAGTCAGGCTCGAAAACCAGCAACGTGCCTTTGCGGATGTCGTGGGCAGAGCGAATCGGCGGGTGATCGACGGGACCGATGATCACCAGTGGTTCCGTGCACACCACGAGGCTGGCCAGCTGCGGATCGGAGACCGGTTCAGCGACCAGTGCTGCGTCGAGTTCTCCTGACAAGACGCGGATCGTCAGAGCACGCGGCGTGCCCGTGCGAAGCTCTACCGACAACTCCGGGTAGCGCTCGTGGATTTGCCCGAGAAGCGACGGTAGACGGATGGCTGCCGTGCTTTCCATGGAGCCCAGATGAAGGACACCACGCGGGGCCTGTTCATGCATGGCATTGCGCGCTTGCTCCGCCAACGACAGCAGACGGTTCGAAAACTCAAGCAGCACCTTGCCCTGCGGTGACAGCTGCAGACGACGCCCCTCCCTGTTGAAGAGCGCGACGCCGAGATCATCTTCGAGATTCTTGATGCGCGTCGTGACGTTGGACGGAACGCGATGCAGCACGGTGGCTGCCCGCGTGATGCCGCCAGCCGTTGCAACGGCTTGAAAAACGCGCAGATCGGAAAGATCCATGTTCTTATTCAGAGAATGAAATCGTCATAATTATTCATTTTATGAGATGTAAACCAATTCCTACACTGCGACGACTTCATTTTCAAAACCCCACCACTCGTTGCAAAGGCGCCCCATGATCGTGACCGTTTTCAGATCCAGACTGAACGCCGAATCCCAGGATGAATACCAACAATCTTCAGCTCGGATGAGCGAACTGGCCAAGGGCATTGCAGGCTACATTTCGCACAAGGGGTTCACCGCGGCGGATGGCGAACGCGTGACGATCGTCGAGTTTGAGTCCGAGGAAGGGTTGCGGGCTTGGGCAACCCACCCCGAACACGTGAAGGCCAAGAAGATGGGGCGGCAGGTGTTCTTCTCGGATTACCGCGTGCAGGTTTGCAGCGTCATTCGGGACACCGCCCACAGAAAGCCCGCCATGGATCGCGCCGATGCTTGAATGCGACAAGAATGTCGATGCAGAAGCGATCGTTGGCAACGCAGAGCGATCCCGCAACAAACCACTTCGATTTCCTTGGTGCCGCACAGTCGCGCGACTGGCCCAGCTATTTTGGAGGAACGAATGCACGCAGGCTGAGCGTCGCGACAGGGTTGTGCCTTGGTACTGAATTCCTGTAGCGTGGCAGTACGTCTTAGCCTCGCGAGATCTGGTCAACCCTTTCCCGGGATGCTCTGAACGACCGCTTCCGACCTACCGCACCCGTCTTTGCGCTCAGCCCGTCTTTACGCAGGTTTTCTGTCGGATTGACTACCACCTGGCCACGCCCGCCATCGCCGCGCTGGCGCCGGGTTGAGATTGCTCTTTTTATAGAAGCTGCCGGCGCTTACTGGACGGGCGCTGTAGCCCGATTTCATTCAAAAACAGAAAATCAGCCCGGCGCCCCGTAGGGCGCGAAGCGGCTCTGGTTCTCGTCCACTTCCAGCGCGCGGCCGATGAAGGGGAAGGCGCGCTGCGGGCAGTCGGCGCGCTCGCACACCTTGCAGCCCATGCCGATCGGCGTGGCGGCCTCGGGGTCGCGCAGGTCCAGCCCCTTCGAATACACCAGGCGCGGCGCGTGGCGCACGTCGCACCCCAGGCCGATGGAGAACACCCGCCGCGGCGCGCCCCAGCCGCCGCCGCGGCCGTGCACGGTGCGGGCGATCCACAGGTAGGCGCGGCCGTCCGGCATGCGCGCCAGCTGCGGCAGCACGCGGCCGGGCTGGGCGAAGGCCTCGTATACGTTCCACAGCGGGCAGGTGCCGCCGGTGCGGCTGAAGTGGAAGTGCGTGGCCGACTGCCGCTTGCTGATGTTGCCCGCGCGATCCACGCGCACGAAGAAGAACGGCACGCCTGGCGCGCCCGGGCGCTGCAAGGTGGACAGGCGGTGGCACACCGTCTCGAAGCCGACACCGAATTCCTGCCCCAGCAGGTCGATGTCGTAGCGCAGCCGCTCGGCCGCCGCCAGGAAGGGTGTGTAGGGCAGCAGCAGCGCGCCGGCGAAGTAGTTGGCCAGGCCGATGCGGGCCAGCCGGCGCGCGGCCTCGTCGTCCCGCAGCGGCGGCGCGTCCGCCAGCGCGTCGATCAGCCCGGCGTGCTCGACCAGCGCCAGTTGCGTGGCGAGCTGGAACACCTGCTGCGCCGGCCCCAGCGTCGGCGCCAGCCGCAGCACGCGCCGCGCCGGGTCGAACGCGCGCTTGCCGGCCTCGTCGCCCTCGGCGGGCGCCACGCCGATGCGGTGCCGGCGCGCCAGCCGCTGCACCAGCCAGTCGGCCAGCAGCGCCGCGCTCGCGCCCACACCGGCCTCGGCGGCCAGCGCCTCGGCGCGCCGGTCCACCTCGTCGAAGTGGTTCTGGTGCGCGAAAAAGAAGTCGCGCACCACCTCGAAGGGCATGGCGCGCGGGGCGGCGCTGTCGGCGCGGTCGTCGCCCAGGCGAAGGGCCATGGTCTCCAGCTGCTCCTGCGCCTGAAGGCCGCGCCGGTGCAGGGCCAGCAGCGCGCGGCCCAGCGCCGGCATCTGCGCGGCGACTTCCTTCAGCTCGGGCAGCGACACAGGTTCGGGCGCGTCGGCCAGCGCGTCGCGCAGCGCGGCCACCAGGCGCGCCTCCTCGTCTTCGGAGAACTGCTGGATGTCCACGCCCAGGGCGCGGTGGATCTTCAGCAGCACCGCCACCGTCAGCGGCCGCTGGTTCTGTTCGAGCTGGTTCAGGTAGCTGGGCGACAGCCCCAGCGCCTGCGCCAGCGCCACCTGCGACAGGCCGCGCTCGGCGCGCAGGCGGCGCAGGCGCACGCCCATGAAGGTCTTCTTCATCGTGGCGGCTCCCGGGCCGGGAAATTCGCAGAATTCGCAAATTGCAGAGATTTGATTCGCAAGATTTCGCCTTTTCAGTGCTGGGCGGAGGCCGCTATTTTGCGTAGATTGCGAAGCATGACAACCCCCAACGGAACCGTGGAGCTGCGCGAGCTGGTGCTGCCGCCGCACGCCAACCACCGTGGCACCCTGTTCGCCGGCGAAGGCCTGCGCCTGATGGCCAAGGCCGCCTTCCTGGCCGCCCGCGGCCTGGCGCGGCGCGAGGCCGTGATGGCGGCCGTCACCGGCGTCGAATTCCTCTCGCCGGTGGCGGTGGGGCAGGCGCTGCTGCTGCGCGCCTGGGTCAGCCGCGTCGGCCGCAGCTCCATGACCGTGTGCGTCACGGGCCGGTCCGAATCGCCCGGCACGCCGCCCGAGGAGGTGCTCAAAGGTGTTTTTGAAATGGTGGCGGTGGACGGCAGCGGCCGGCCCGCCGCCATCGACCGCGCGTATCTGAACAAGGAAGCTGCATGACCACCGAAACCCCCGCGAAATCCGCCCCCAAGGCCAAGAAATCGGTCGCCCTCTCGGGCGTGGCCGCCGGCAACACGGCCCTGTGCACCGTCGGCCGCACGGGCAACGACCTGCATTACCGGGGCTACGACATCCTGGACATCGCCGAGGTCTGCGAGTTCGAGGAGATCGCCCACCTGCTGGTACACGGCAAGCTGCCCACGCGCGCCGAGCTGCGCGCCTACAAGGCCAAGCTGCGCGCCCTGCGCGGCCTGCCGGGCATCGCGCGGGCGGCGCTGGAGCAGCTGCCCGCCGCCAGCCACCCGATGGACGTGATGCGCACCGGCGTCTCCGCCCTGGGCTGCGCGCTGCCCGAGAAGGACGACCACAACCTGCCGGGCGCGCGCGACATCGCCGACCGGCTGATGGCCTCGCTCGGCAGCATGCTGCTGTACTGGTACCACTTCAGCAACTCAGGCCGGCGCATCGAGGTGGAGACGGATGACGACTCCATCGGCGGCCACTTCCTGCGCCTGCTGCACGGCCAGCAGCCCAGCGACGCCTGGGTGCGCGCCATGCACACCTCGCTGAACCTGTACGCCGAGCACGAGTTCAACGCCAGCACTTTCACCGCGCGCGTCATCGCGGGCACGGGCAGCGACATGTATTCGAGCATCGCCGGCGCCATCGGCGCGCTGCGCGGGCCCAAGCACGGCGGCGCGAACGAGGTGGCGTTCGAGATCCAGAAGCGCTACGACTCGCCCCAAGAGGCCGAGGCCGACATCCGCCGCCGCGTGGACAACAAGGAAGTCGTGATCGGCTTCGGCCACCCGGTGTACACCGTGAGCGACCCCCGCAACGTGGTCATCAAGGGCGTGGCCAAGCGCCTGTCCGACGAAGCCGGCTCGACCAAGATGTACGACATCGCCGAGCGGCTGGAGTCGGTGATGTGGGAAGTGAAGAGAATGTTCCCCAACCTCGACTGGTTCAGCGCCGTCAGCTACCACATGATGGGTGTGCCCACGGCCATGTTCACGCCGCTGTTCGTGATCGCCCGCACCAGCGGCTGGGCCGCGCACGTGATCGAGCAGCGCGTGGACAACAAGATCATCCGCCCCAGCGCCCACTACACCGGGCCGGAAGACCAGAAGTTCGTGCCGCTGGACGCACGCGGCTGATTGACTCCCCTCTCCCCTCGCGGGAGAGGGGCCGGGGGAGAGGGGGAGCAGGCGCATCATTGGCGCCGCCCCTCTCCCCAACCCTCTCCCGCGAGGGGAGAGGGGGCAAGACATTCGTCACATGACCCACGACAAATACCGCAAACCCCTGCCTGGCACCGCGCTGGACTACTTCGACGCGCGCGCCGCCGTCGATGCCCTCCAGCCCGGCGCCTGGGACGGCCTGCCCTACACCGCGCGCGTGCACGCCGAGAACCTGGTGCGCAAGGCCAACCCGGCGCAGTTGAACGACTACCTGCGCCAGCTCATCGAGCGCAAGCGCGAGATCGACTTCCCCTGGTTCCCCGTGCGCGTGGTGTGCCACGACATCCTGGGGCAGACGGCGCTGGTGGACCTGGCCGGTTTGCGTGACGCGATTGCTTCGGCCGGCGGCGACCCGGCTGCCGTGAACCCGGTCGTGCCGGTGCAGCTCATCGTCGACCACTCGCTGGCCGTGGAGTGCGGCGGGTTCGACCCCGATGCGTTCCGCAAGAACCGCGCCATCGAGGATCGCCGCAACGAGGATCGCTTCCACTTCATCGAGTGGACGAAGAAGGCGTTCGCCAACATGAGCGTGATCCCCGCAGGGAACGGGATCATGCACCAGATCAATCTGGAAAAAATGTCGCCTGTCGTCTATGTGCAGGACGGCACGGCTTTCCCCGATACCTGCGTGGGCACCGACAGCCACACGCCGCACGTCGATGCGCTGGGCGTGATCGCAGTGGGCGTGGGCGGCCTGGAAGCCGAGAACGTGATGCTCGGCCGCGCGTCGTGGATGCGCCTGCCGGACATCGTGGGCGTGAAGCTCACTGGCAAGCGCCAGCCGGGCATCACCGCCACCGACATCGCCCTCGCGCTGACCGAATTCCTGCGCAAGGAGAAGGTCGTGGGCGCCTACGTCGAGTTCTTCGGCGAGGGGGCGGACAGCCTGTCGATTGGGGATCGCTCCACCATCTCCAACATGTGTCCCGAGTACGGTGCGACCGCCGCGCTGTTCTACGTGGACCCGCAGACCATCGACTACCTCAAGCTGACCGACCGCAGCCCCGAGCAGGTCGCCCTGGTCGAGAACTACGCCAGGACGGCGGGCTTTTGGAGCACCTCGCTGCAAACCGCCGAGTACGAGCGCGTGCTGAGCTTCGACCTGTCGAGCGTCGTGCGCAACATGGCCGGCCCGTCGAACCCGCACCGCCGCCTGCCCACCTCGGCACTGACGGACCGCGGCATCGCCGGCGCCATCAAGCTCGAAATGGCCCGCGCCGAGGAAGCCGAGGGCCTGATGCCCGATGGGGCCGTCATCATCGCCGCCATCACGAGCTGCACGAACACCAGCAACCCGCGCAACGTGATCGCCGCCGCGCTGCTGGCGCGCAATGCGAACAAGCTGGGCCTCATGCGCAAGCCGTGGGTCAAGTCCTCGCTCGCGCCCGGATCGAAGGCTGTCGAGCTGTACCTGAAGGAAGCAGACCTGCTCGGCGACCTGGAGAAGCTCGGCTTCGGCATCGTCGCCTTCGCCTGCACCACCTGCAACGGGATGTCGGGCGCGCTCGATCCGAAGATCCAGCAGGAGATCATCGACCGCGACCTGTACGCCACCGCCGTGCTCTCGGGCAACCGCAACTTCGACGGGCGCATCCACCCGTATGCCAAGCAGGCGTTCCTGGCTTCGCCGCCGCTGGTGGTGGCCTATGCCATCGCGGGCACGGTGCGCTTCGACATCGAGCAGGACGTGCTCGCGGTGGTCGATGGCAAGGAGATTCGCCTGAAAGACATCTGGCCCAGCGACGAGGAGATCGACGCCATCGTCGCCCAGGCCGTCAAGCCCGAGCAGTTCCGCAAGGTCTATGAGCCCATGTTCGCCCTCCGCGTGGACGACGGCGAAAAGGCCGCGCCGCAGTACGACTGGCGCCCCCTATCCACCTACATCCGCCGCCCGCCGTACTGGGACACGGAAGGCGTGGGCGCGCTGGCGGCCTTCCCGCGCACGAACAAGGGCATGCGCCCGCTGGCGATCCTGCCCGACAACATCACGACCGACCACCTCTCGCCCTCGAATGCCATCCTGATGGACAGCGCGGCGGGTGAATACCTGCACAAGATGGGCCTGCCGGAAGAGGACTTCAACTCCTACGCCACGCACCGCGGCGACCACCTGACCGCGATGCGCGCGACTTTCGCCAACCCGCAGCTCGTCAACGAGATGGCGGGCCGCAAAGGCTCGCTCGCCCGCGTGGAGCCCGAGGGCCGGGTGATGCGGATGTGGGAGGCCATCGAGACCTACCTGAACCGCCGCCAGCCGCTCATCATCATCGCGGGCGCCGACTACGGCCAGGGCTCCAGCCGCGACTGGGCCGCCAAGGGCGTGCGCCTCGCAGGCGTGGAGACGGTGGTGGCCGAGGGCTTCGAGCGCATCCACCGCACCAACCTGATCGGCATGGGCGTGCTGCCGCTGGAATTCAAGCCGGGCGTGAACCGCCTGACGCTGCAACTCGACGGCACCGAGACCTACGACGTGGAAGGCGAGCTGCAACCACGCGCCGACCTCGCGCTGGTCATCCACCGCAGGAACGGCGAGACTGATCGCGTGACCGTGACCTGCCGTTTGGATACCGCCGAGGAAGTCTCGGTCTACGAAGCGGGCGGCGTGCTGCAGCGCTTCGCCCAGGATTTTTTGGCCAAATCGGCCTCCAGCGCTTGATGGACAAGCGCAAGCAGCTATTAAAATATGAGCAATCAACCACAGATCCGCATCCCCGCCACCTACCTGCGCGGCGGCACCAGCAAGGGCGTTTTCTTCCACGCTCCAGACTTGCCCGCCGCAGGCCCCGCGCGCGACGCGATCCTGCTGCGCGTGCTGGGCAGCCCCGATCCGTATGGCAAGCAGATCGACGGCCTGGGCAATGCGTCGTCCAGCACCAGCAAGGCGGTGATCCTCAGCAAGAGCACGCGGCCCGGCCATGACGTGGACTACCTGTTCGGCCAGGTGTCCATCGACCAGTCCTTTATCGATTGGAGCGGCAACTGCGGCAACCTCTCCGCCGCCGTGGGGCCGTGCGCCATCCACCTGGGGCTGGTGGCTGTGCCGCAGGACGGCACCTGCACCGTGCGCACCGTCCGTATCTGGCAGGCCAATACGGCCAAGACCATCGTCGCGCACGTGCCCATCACCAATGGGCAGGTGCAGGAGACGGGCGACTTCGCGCTGGACGGCGTGACCTTCCCCGCCGCCGAAGTGCCGCTGGAGTTCATGGAGCCCGCCGACGGCGAAGGCGCGATGTTCCCCACCGGCAACGTGGTCGATGACCTCGACGTGCCCGGCGTCGGCACGTTCAAGGCCACGCTGATCAACGCCGGCATCCCCACCATCTTCCTGAACGCCGCCGACATCGGCTGCACCGGCTGCGAGCTGCAAGGCGACGTCAACGAGGACCAGGCGGCACTCGCGCGCTTCGAGGCCATCCGCGCCTGGGGTGCCGTGAAGATGGGCTTGATCAATCAAGTCTCGGAAGCGGCGACGCGCCAGCACACGCCCAAGGTCGCCTTCGTCGCACCGCCCAAGGACTACGTGTCATCCAGCGGCAAGCCGGTGAAGGCGGCCGACGTGGACTTGCTGGTGCGCGCCCTCTCCATGGGCAAGCTGCACCACGCCATGATGGGCACGGCAGCCGTCGCCATCGGCACCGCAGCGGGAGTGCCCGGCACGCTGGTCAACCTGGCGGCGGGCGGCGGCGGGCGCCACGCGGTGCCGAGATCGGTAGTTTTTGGCCACCCCTCCGGCACGCTGCGCGTGGGCGCCGAAGCCAAGCAGGAAAACGGCCAGTGGGTCGTCACCAAGGCCCTGATGAGCCGCAGCGCGCGCATCCTCATGGAAGGCTGGGTGCGCGTGCCCGCTGAAGTTTTAAGTCAAAACAGCCTCTAGCGCCCATCCACCAAGCGCGGGCAGCTATTAAATAAATAGTCATGAACACCAGGCAGCAACTCAGAAAACTCATCGAAGCCCGCCGCGGCGTGCTGGTGCCCGGCGCGTTCAACGCGCTCTCCGCCAAGGTCATCGAGGACCTGGGCTTCGAGGCCCTCTACGTCACCGGCGCCGGCGTCACCAACATGTGGTTCGGCCTGCCCGACCAGGGTTTCATGGGCCTGGCCGAGATCGCCGACCACACCGCGCGCATCCGCGACGCGGTGCAGGTGCCGCTGCTGGTCGATGCCGACACGGGCTTCGGCAACGCGCTCAACGTCTACCACACGGTGCGCGTGCTGGAGCGCGCGGGCGCCGACTGCATCCAGCTCGAAGACCAGGTGGCGCCCAAGCGCTGCGGACATTTCTCGGACAAGGAAGTCATCAGCACCGAGGAGGCCGTGAGCAAGATCAAGGCCGCCGTCGATGCGCGCCGCGATGCGGACTTGCTCGTCATGGCCCGCACCGACGCGGCCGCCACGCACGGCTTCGAGGCCGCCGTGGAGCGCGCGCAGAAGTTCGCCGAAGCCGGTGCCGACATCCTGTTCGTCGAGGCCGTGACCCAGGCCGAGGAAGTGCGCGCGCTGCCCCGGCGCCTGTCCAAGCCCCAGCTCATGAACATGGTGATCGGCGGCAAGACGCCCATCTTCAACGCCGACCAGTTGGCCGAACTGGGCTTCGGCATCGTGCTGTACGCCAACGCCGCGCTGCAAGGCGCCGTGGCCGGCATGCAGAAGGCGCTGACGGTGCTGCGCGACCAGAAGGAAGTGCGCGAATCCAGCGGCCTGGTGGCGCCCTTCGCCGAGCGCCAGCGCCTGGTCGGCAAACCCGCGTGGGACGCGCTGGAAAAGCACTACACCTGACGGAATTCAAGAAGAATCGGCCTCCAGCGCTTGTCCAGCAAGCGTCAGCAGCTATTGTTTTTGAACCCCGCCCTCGCGCGCCAGGGCGATGAACGCCTGCACGTAGTCCGTCTCCCCATCCGCCTCGCGCAGTCCCAGGTGGATCTGCTTGGCGATGCCCTTGGGCCCCAGGCGCACGGGCACCACGGCCATCTTCTGCGCGTACTCCTGCGCCAGCCAGCGCGGCAGCGCCGCCACGCCACGGCCGCTTTCCACCATCTGCAACATGATGTCCGTCGTCTCGATGGTCTTGTGGCGCCTGGGCGCCACGCCCGCGGGCAGCAGGAACTGGTTGTAGATGTCCAGCCGCTCGGTCTCCACCGGGTAGGTGATCAGCACCTCCTGCGTGAGCTGCCTCGGCTTCACGTAGGGCGCCCGCGCCAGCGCATGGCCGCGCGCCACCACCAGCACCTGCTCGTAGTCGAACACGGGTTCGAAATGCAGGCCGGGCTTGTGCAGCGGATCGGGCGTGACCAGCAGGTCGATCTCGTAGCCGAACAGCGCGCCGATGCCGCCGAACTGGAACTTCTGCTTCACGTCCACGTCCACGTCGGGCCATGCCGCCAGGTAGGGCGACACCACTTTCAAAAGCCACTGGTAGCACGGGTGGCATTCCATGCCGATGCGCAGCGTGCCGCGCTCACCTTGCGCGAACTGGCGCAGCTGCGCCTCGGCCAGGTCGAGCTGCGGCAGCACGCGGTTCGCCACCGCCAGCAGGTACTGCCCGGCCTGCGTCAGCCGCAGGCTGCGGCCCTCGCGCAGCCAGATGTCGGTGCCGAGCTGCTGCTCCAGCTTCTTCATGCTGTGGCTCAGGGCCGACTGCGTGACGTGCAGCACCTCGGCGGCGGCGGTCAGAGAGCCCTGCTTCTCCACTTGCTGCACCACGGCGAGATGGATGCGCTCAAGCATGAATAGAACTAATCATTTGTTGAGATAAAACCATTTTACTTCATTGATTTGTCTGCCTACGATACCGCCACTTTTTTGCGATTTCCCCAAGGCAAACCATGACCACCCTCCACAACCTCGGCTTTCCCCGCATCGGCGCCCGGCGCGAACTGAAGTTCGCGCTGGAGTCGTACTGGAAGGGCGAATCCTCGCGCGACGACCTCCAGGCGCTGGGCGCGCAGCTGCGCCAGCGCCACTGGGCCGACCAGGCCGGCCTGGACCTCGTGCCCGTCGGCGACTTCTCGTTCTACGACCAGGTGCTGGACATGAGCTTCACCCTGGGCAACCTGCCCGAGCGCGTGCGGGGCTTCCACGGCGACGCGCTGGACAACTACTTCCGCGTCGCGCGCGGCCGCTCGGCCAAGGGCACGGAGGACCATGCGGCCTGCTGCGGCGGCGTGGCCGCCGGCGAGATGACCAAGTGGTTCGACACCAACTACCACTACATCGTCCCCGAGTTCACTGCGCAGACCGAATTCAAGCTCGACGCCTCGCGCCTGCTGGCGCAACTGGCCGAAGCCAAGGCGCAGGGCGTGAAAGCCAAGCCCGTCATCGTCGGCCCGGTCACCTACCTCGCCATCGGCAAGGCCAAGGACGGTTCCGACAGGCTCGCCGTGCTGGAGCGCCTGCTGCCCGTGTACGCCGAACTGCTGGACACCCTGGCCGCGCAGGGCGTGGAGTGGGTGCAGATCGACGAGCCCATCCTCGTCACCGAGCTGGATGCCGACTGGCAGCACGCCTTCAACACCGCCTACCACCACCTGAAGGCGGCCAAGGTCAAGCTGCTGCTGGCGACCTACTTCGGCCCCTTGCAGGAGAACGCTTACCTCGCCGCCAATCTGCCCGTGGCCGGCCTGCACGTCGATGCCGTCAGCGACCGCGAAGGCGTGCGGCCGCTGATCAACCTGCTGCCGCCGCACAAGGTGCTGTCGCTGGGCGTCATCAACGGCCGCAACATCTGGAAGACCGACCTGGCGGCCGTGCTCGACTGGCTGGAGCCCATTGCCGAGCGCCTGGGCGATCGCCTGTGGATCGCGCCCTCGTGCTCGCTGCTGCACGTGCCGGTGGACCTGGCGCAGGAGCAGAAGCTGGACGCCGAGGTCAAGTCCTGGCTGGCCTTCGCGCTGCAAAAGCTGGATGAACTGCGCGTGCTGGGCCAGGCGCTGCGCGAGGGCCGCGCCGCCGTGCGCGATGCGCTGGCCGCCAACGCCGCCGCGCTGGCCGCGCGCCGCGCCTCGCCGCGCGTGCACAACCCGCAGGTGCAGGCGGCCGTCGCCCGGATCGCCCCCCACCTGGGCCTGCGCGAGAACACCTACGCCCAGCGCGCGCCCAAGCAGGCCGCGCTGCTGAAGCTGCCCAAGTTCCCCACCACCACCATCGGCTCCTTCCCGCAGACGGCCGAGATCCGCCATGCGCGCAGCGAATACAAGGCCGGCCGTCTGGACGAAGCCGGCTACCGCGCCGCGATGCGCCAGGAGATCGCGCGCAGCGTGCGCGAGCAGGAGGCGCTGGGCCTGGACGTGCTGGTGCATGGCGAGGCCGAGCGCAACGACATGGTCGAGTACTTCGGCGAGCAGCTCGAGGGCTACGCGTTCAGCCAGTTCGGCTGGGTGCAGAGCTACGGCTCGCGCTGCGTCAAGCCGCCGATCCTGTTCGGCGACATCAGCCGCCAGAACAATGGAACGAAGGCGATGACGGTCGAGTGGATCACCTACGCGCAGTCGCTGACGACCAAGCCCATGAAGGGCATGCTCACCGGCCCGGTGACCCTCCTCAACTGGTCCTTCGTGCGCGACGACCAGCCGCGCTCGGCCTCGTGCCGGCAGCTGGCGCTGGCGATCCGCGAGGAAGTGCTCGACCTGGAGAAGGCCGGCGTGCGCGTGATCCAGATCGACGAGGCCGCGTTGCGCGAGGGCCTGCCGCTGCGCAAGTCGCAGTGGAAGGACTACCTGGACTGGGCCGTGGACGCTTTTCGCATCACCGCCAACGGCGTGCGCGACGAGACGCAGATCCACACCCACATGTGCTACTCGGAGTTCAACGACATCATCGCGTCCATCGCCGACATGGACGCTGACGTGATCACCATCGAGACCTCGCGCTCGGACATGGAGCTGCTCGATGCCTTCGAGCACTTCCAGTACCCCAACGACATCGGCCCCGGCGTGTACGACATCCACTCACCCAACATCCCCACGCAGGATCACATGGTGCAGTTGATGCAGAAGGCCGCCGAGCGCGTGCCCGCCGAGCGGCTGTGGGTCAATCCCGACTGCGGCCTGAAGACGCGCCAGTGGGGCGAGGTCATGCCCGCGCTGGCGAACATGGTGGCTGCGGCGAAGGCGCTGCGGGCGACAACCTGACGCCGCGCAACCCGCTTGTTCACTCCAGCGGGTAGCGCTTCACCAGCGCACCCAGGCGCTGGCCTTCCTCGCGTACCTGGGCAGCGAAGTCGGCCGGGTCGTTCACCACGGGCTCCGCGCCGGCGCTGGCGATGGTCTGGCGCACGTGGGCATCCTTCACCGCTTCTCGCAGCGCGGCCACGATGCCTTGCTGCACCGGAACGGGCGTGCCCTTGGGCGCGAAGAGGCCGAACCAGGTCACCGACTGGAATTGCGGGTAACCGACCTCGGCGGTCGTGGGCACGTCGGGCAGGGCGGCGGCGCGCTGCCGCCCCAGGGTCGCCAGGATGCGCAGCGTGCCGGCCTTGTGGTGCGGCAGCGCGGCGGTGATGCCGGTGAAGGCGAAGTTCACGTTGTTGGCGATCATGTCGGTCACGATCGCGCTCGTGCCGCGGTAGTTGGCGGTGATGAGGCCGGGCAGCGGCACCTCGGCCGCGATCTGTTTCGCGGCCACTCTGCCCGATGTCTCGCCGCTGCCGATGGAGCAGGGCTGCGGCGTCTTCTGGCAGTACTCGAACAGTTCCGGCAGCGTCTTCACGGGCAGCTTGGCGCTGGCCACGACGGCGCCCGGTGACTGCGACACGGCCGTCACCGGCGTCAGTTGTGCCAGCGGGTCAATGCCTTTCAGTCCCGGCGTGTACTTCGTGAGCACGATGGAGGGCACTTGCAGCAGCAGCGTGTAGCCGTCGGGCTTGGCCTCCATCACGCGGCGCGTGCCGATGAGACCGTCCGCGCCCGGCAGGTTCTCGACCACCACGGGCTGCTTCCACAGCACACCCAGTTGCTTGGCCACGGCGCGCGCCGTGGCGTCTGTGCCGCCGCCGGGGGCGTAGGGGACGATCAGGCTCACGGATCGGTCGGGGCGCCAGGGCGCGCTCTGGGCCGAAGCGGGCTGCGCCATCAGCATAAGTGCCGCTCCCGCGAGCAGGGCGGATGCTCCAGACGGAGTGGTCTTGAAAAACTGCGTCATGTCTGTCTCCTTGGGTCGTATTTGTCGTTTGCGTTTTCGAAGGCGGGAAGGTCAGGGGCGCGGCTGCGGCGCGGGCCACGCCCATGGCCGGCGCTGTCGATCGGCCACCTGCCATGCGCGAATCAGCTCGTCGTCCTTGAGCGTGAGGCCGATGTCGTCCAGGCCGTGCAGCAGCGCTTCACGGCGCAGCGGATCGATGGTGAACGGCGTGATGCCGTTGTCCGGGCCGGTGACGGTGCAGGCCTTCAGGTCCACCGTGATCGACGCGCCATCCGCGCACTGCGCGGCCAGCGCCTGCACCTGAGGCATCGGCAGGGTGATCGGCAGCACGCCGTTCTGGAAGCAGTTGCTCCAGAAGATGTCGCCATAGCTGGGCGCGATGACGCAGCGCACCCCCATGCCTTGCAACGCCCACACGGCACCTTCGCGCGAGGAGCCGCAGCCGAAGTTCTCAGCGGCCAGCAGCACCGGCGCGCCGCGAAAGCGCGGCGCGTTGAGCACGCAGTCCGCGTCCTCGTCGCCGTCGGGCAGGCGGCGCAGCGCCTCGAAGGCGTAGTAGCCGAGTTCGGCCTTGCCCAGCGTGGTCAGGCGCTCGATGCGGATGATGACGTCGGTGTCCACGTTCGGCCGCATCAGCGGCACGGCGGGGCCGGTGAGGGTGGTGAAAGGCGGGTTCATGCCAAGCCCCTCACGTCGGTGATGCGGCCCGTCACCGCGGCGGCGGCGGCCATCGCAGGGCTGGCGAGGTGCGTGCGCGCGCCCGGCCCCTGCCGGCCGACGAAGTTGCGGTTGGAGGTGGACACCGAGCGCCGCTGCGGCGGTACCTGCTCGCCGTTGGCGGCCACGCACATGCTGCATCCGGGTTCGCGCCACTCGAAGCCGGCGGCGACGAAGACTTCGCGCAGGCCCTCGGCCTCGGCCGCGCGCTTGACGTTCTCCGAGCCCGGAACGACCCATGCGCGCACGCCGTCAGCCACGCGCCGGCCGCGCGCCACCTCGGCCGCGGCGCGCAAGTCCGTCAGACGGGAGTTGGCGCAGGAGCCGATGAACACCCAGTCCACCGGGGTACCGCAGATCGGCGCGTTGGCTGCCAGCCCCATGTAGTCGAGCGCGGCGCTCCAGGCCTCGCGCTGGGTGGCGGTGGCGGCCGCTGCCGGGTCGGGGATCGCGCCATCGACGGCGATCGCATGCTCGGGGCTGGTGCCCCAGGTGATGGTCGGCGCCACGGCGCCGGCATCGATCAATTCCTCCCGGTCGAACACCGCATCGGGATCGCTGGCCAGCGTGCGCCAGTACGCGGCCGCGGCCTCGAAAGCCTCGCCCTGCGGGGCCATGGGCCGGCCGCGCAGCCACGCGATGGTGGTCTCGTCGGGCGCGACCATGCCGAAGCGCGCGCCCAGTTCCACGCTCAGGTTGCACAGCGTGAGCCGGTCTTCGACATCCAGCGCCTCGACGGCCGGCCCCGCGAACTCGATCGCATGGCCCACACCGGCAGCGGCGCCGAGGCGGCCGATGAGGTGCAGTGCCAGGTCCTTGGCCGTCACGCCCGGGGCCAGGCGTCCCTCGCAGCGGATGCGCATGCGCCGGGGTTTCTGCTGGCGCAGCGTCTGGGAGGCCAGCGCGTGGGTGCTTTCGGACGAGCCGACGCCGAACGCCATCGCGCCCAGGCCGCCATTGGTACAGGTGTGGCTGTCGCCGCAGATCACGGTGAGGCCGGGCAGCACGATGCCCATCTCGGGGCCCATGACGTGCACGATGCCTTGGCCTGGCTCGCCGAGGTCGAAGAGGGGCACGCCCATGGCGCCGGCAAGCTGCTTCAGGCCCGCGTGCAGCTTGCCGCCGAGCGGGAAGGTGGTGGCCACGCGGCCCGGCTGGCTGGAGACGGCATGGTCGGGCGTGGCGAAGACCAGTTCCGGGTTGTGCAGCGGCAGGCCGCGCGTGCGCACGTCGCTGAGCGCGGGCGGCCCCGAGAGGTCGTGCAGCAGGTGGCGGTCGATGTGCAGCAGGGCCCAGCCGTCACCCAGCTCGCGGATGACGTGGGCGTCCCACAGCTTGTCGAAGAGGCATCGCGCGGACATGTCATGCCGCCTTCTTCGGGGCTTCCATCGCCGCGCCGGCGTTGAAGCGCGTGCGCAGTGCATCCCACTCGTCGGCGCCGAAACGGCGGAAGGTCTGTGCCACGCTGGCACTGGTGCTGGGCGCCACCAGCGTGGCCTTGACCTCGGCCAGCGCCGCATCGCCGGCCTCGATCGCCGCCTTGAGCATCAGCCCCGGCAGGATCGCGAGCTTGTAGCCCATGTCCTCGGCCGCGCGCAGATCGTGCACCGGCGTGCGGCCGCCGGGCACCACGTTCAGCAGGCACGCGCCCTTGACGCGCCGGGGCACCAGCGCGGCCTCCTCGGCGGACTGCGTGGCTTCGACGAAGGCGACGTCGGCGCCGGCGTCGAGCGCCGCCTGGGCGCGCCAGATGGCCTCGTCCAGGCCCAGCATGGCGCGGGCATCCGTGCGGGCGATGAGCACGAAGTCCGGCGTGCGGCGCGCCTCGACGGCGGCGCGGATCTTGGAGACGAATTCCTCGCGCGAGATCACCTCCTTGCCGTCCAGGTGGCCGCAGCGTTTGGGCGCGACCTGGTCCTCGATGTGGATGGCGGCCACGCCGCGAGCCTCGTACTCGCGCACGGTGCGCGTCACGTTCAACTCGTTGCCATAGCCGGTGTCGGCATCGGCGATCAACGGAATCTGCGCCGCACGCGCCATGACGGCGGCGTTCTCGACCATTTCGCTCATCGTCAGCAGACCGAAGTCGGGAAAGCCGCGCGCCGCCGACGTGCCGGCGCCAGTCATGTAGCAGGCGCCGAAGCCGGCCTGCTCGATCAGGCGCGCGCCGATGCCGTCGTAGGCGCCGGGGGCAATCAGCATGCCGGGCGCGGCAAGCTGCTGACGCAGCCGGGCACCGGCGGACGAAGGGGCGGGGTGGCTCATGGGCGTTGTCTCCTGAAGGGTCTGCGCGGGCTTGCCCGGCTGGGTCGCCTCTGATTAGATATCATATTATTATGACAACATAAACTCAAGTCAACAGGCTATGCTCGACGTTCATCCTTCCTGTCGTGTTGTTCTTGATGAAGCCTGCGAACGCCTTGCTCGATGCCGTGCCCCTGGCGCGCGCGCCTGGAACCTCGCTGCATCGCCAGCTCTTCGTGGTGCTGCGCGACGAGATCGTGCGAGGCGTGTACGCCACGGGCCTTCTGCCCAAGGAGGAGACGCTGTGCGAACGCTTCGGTGTCTCGCGCATCACGGTGCGGCGCGCGCTGGCCGACCTGGCGACGCAGGGCCTCGTGGAACGCCGCCACGGGCGGGGCACTTTCGTGCGTGAAGACCATCTTCCGCAGGCGCGGGCATGGCCCAGCCTCACCCTGATCGACAGCCTGCGAAAGACCGCGACCGACACGCAGGTGCAGGTGCTGCGCGTGGAGCAGGCAGAGCCGCCGCTCGAAGTCGCCGCGCTGCTGCAGATCGAACCAGGCGACAAGGCTGTGCATGCGCTGCGCCTGCGCAGCATCGACGGCATACCGGTGATGCTGACCGATGCCTGGGTACCGGTGAATCTGGGCCGGCGGGTGAACGCCACCTCGCTGCGCAAGCAGGCGCTTTACGAGATCCTGCTGGCCCAGGGCGTGAAGTTCGGGCGGGTGGTCCAGGAAATCACCGCCGAGGTCAGCGACCCGGTGCGCGCGCGGCTCATGCAGACCGAGGTAGGCATGCCGCTGCTGAAGATCGTGCGCGTGATCCACGACCTGGGCGCGCGGCCGGTGCAGTACATCAGCGTGACCCTGACGCCCGAGCGCAGCCGCATGCTCATGGACATTCCCGGCGAGACGGTCAACACGCTGAGCACGGGCCAGTTCGTGCACCAGGTGCCGTCGGCCGGCGCTGCGGCCGGGCGCTGACGTTCAGCGCTGCGGGCCGAAGCTCAGCCCGGCCCGTTCTGCCCATCGCCGATGCGGATGTTGGTCTGCACCGGCGCGTTGGGGTCGAAGGGCGGCGGCGGGCGCGGGCCGGGGCGCTCGGTGGGCTGCACCGGGGCGGGCGTGGCGCCGTCGGTGGTGGGCGCGCGCTCGCAATAGACCGGCTCGGGGATGCCGGTGTAGTCCAGCCGCACCAGCCGCCGGTCCACGCCCAGGCCGAAGCTGGCGCGCACGTTGCTGTCGGCGTAGACGAGCGCCGTCTTGTCCTCGGGCACCGCCACGCGCTCCAGCCGGGCGTGGCCGCGCAGGCCCTCCAGCAGCGCCATGTCCTGGTACAGCCGCGCCTCGAAGCCGAGCTGGCGCGGGCACTGATAGGCCAGGCGCGGCGCGTCGAAGGCCGCCGCGCAGCCGACGAGTATCCCAGAAGCTATTAAATATATAGCTGCCGGCGCTTTCCTGGCGGGCGCTGGAGCCGTTTTTTGATATGAAGACGCGGCGGTGGGCGTCATTTCGGCCAGAGTACCCACAGCTTCAAGGGCTGCTTCATGCGCCCCGCGAAGTCGCCCGCCTCCGGTCCCCAGCCGGCGAAGTAGTCGGCGCGCACGGCGCCGACGATGGCGCTGCCGGTGTCCTGCGCCAGCACCAGCCGCTGCAAGGTCGCCACCGGGCCGCTGGAGGCCAGCCACACCGGCGTGCCGTAGGGAATGCTCTGCGGATCGACGGCGATCGAGCGGCCCGGCGTCAGCGCCACGCCCTGCGCGCCGCGCGGGCCGAACTGCGCGTCCAGCGGCGACAGCGCTTCCTCCCTGAAGAACACCATGCGCGGGTTGCTCCACAGAAAGTCCTGCACGCGCTGCGGGTTGGCGGCCAGCCAGTTCTTGATGCCGGGCCAGGTGGCGTCGCGGATGGCGCCCTGGTCCAGCAGCCAGCGGCCGGGGCTGCGGTAGGGCTGGTCGTTGGTGGCGGCGAAGGCCAGGCGCACGATGCGCTGGCTGCCGTCGGCCTCGGTCACGCGCGCGCGGCCCGAGCCCTGGATCTGCAGGATCATCGCGTCCACCGGGTCGGCCAGCCAGGCCAGCTCCTGGCCGGCGAGCTGCGCGCGCGCCTCGGGCAGGGTGTCCATCTCCTGCCGGGTGTACCAGGGCCGGCGCTGGCCCAGGGTGGGCGGCGGGCGGTAGATGGGCGCGCCGAAGCCGGGGCGCGGCTGGCGCGTGGCGTCCACCAGGGGCTCGAAGTAGCTGGTCAGCAGGCCCTCGGTGGGCGCGCCGTCGGCCGGCTCCACGCGGTAGGGCTGAAGACGTGCGCGCATCCAGTTGCGCTGCTCCTCGGGCGTGGCCAGCGACAGGCGCCGCACCTCGCTGCACAGGCGCGCGAAGGTGGGGCCGGGGCGCTCGCAGCTCTTGATCCAGGCGTTCCAGGCGGCGGTGGTGTCGTCCTGCTCGAAGCCGGGCAGATCGGCCCAGCGCACCGGCACCCAGCGGCTGCGCGCGCGCTGGATGGCGGGGCCCAGGGGCGCGGTGTCGGGCGTGGCGCCGAGGGGCGGCAGCGGAGCCTCGGCCGGCGGCGGCGGGGCGGGGGCGGGCGGCGGCTGTCGCACGGCGCAGGCGGCCAGCGTTCCTACAATGGCCGCTGCGCACAGGAACCGTATTGCTCGTTTCATGACCCTGATTCTGCTGGAAGCGCTGGGCGCGCTGCTGCTGCTGCTGTTCATCGTGTGGTGGACGATGTTCTCCGGCCGCCGCAAGGGCGAGCTGCCCCCGCCGCCGGCGCCGGACGCGCCGCCCGCCGGCGGCTCGGAGGGCGAGGGGGCGCGCCAGCCGGATTCAACATCAAATTGACCTCCAGCGCCCGCCAGTCAAGCGCAGGCAGCTATTCTTAGCATAGCAATCGTGTGGCGGCCCGGGCCGCCGAATCCGCCGCCTTCAGGGCAAAGTGCACAGCCGCGGACGGCGGCGCGCCGACACAATCGCGCGTACCTTCGTCTGGACGCCACCATGCCCGCACTCCCGCGCCTTGCCACCCTGGCCCTTGCCCTGGCGCTCGCCGCCTGCGGCGGCAGCGACGACGCGCCGCCCGAGCCCACCGACCCGCTCACGCAGCCCGCCGGCACGCTGCTGTCGGGCGCGTTCGTCAACACCGTGCCCGCCGCCGACGTGGCGGCCGCGCTGGACGACCCCGACAGCAAGGTGCACCTCGGCGTCACGCCGCGCTACGCCGTGGCCTCCTACCGGCTGACCTACGCCACCACCGACAAGGCCGGCCAGCCGGTGGTGGCCTCGGGCCTGGTCAGCGTGCCGGTCAAGGCGGCCGGCGCGCGCAGCCCGGTGCTGAGCTACCAGCACGCCACCACCTTCCACGACGACCAGGCACCCAGCAACCAGGTGGAGGCGGTGGAGCCGCCGCTGGTGCTGGCCTCGGTGGGCTACATCGTGGTGTCGCCCGACTACGTGGGCTTCGGCGCCTCGAACGCGCTGGAGCACCCCTACCTGACCGCCGCGCCCACCGCCGCCGCCGTGGTGGACCTGCTGGCCGCCGCCCAGCGCTGGCGCGCGCAGCAGGGCGTGGCCGACAACGGCCAGCTCTTCCTGGCCGGTTACTCCGAGGGCGGCTACGCCACCATGGCCGCGCACCGCGCCATCCACCAGGCCGGCGGCGCGCTGGCGGCGCAGCTGCAGGCCGCCGTGCCCGGCGCCGGCCCCTACGACGTGCAGGCCACGCTGGACACGCAGGTGGCGCGCATCCGCGCCCTCAGCCCCGCGCTGGCGGCGCTGTTCGACCCTGATCGGCTCTCGCGCGCGTCCGAGTCGGTGCGCAACGAAGTGCGCCGCCTGCTGTTGCGCCAGATGGTGCCGGACGATGCCGACGTGCGCTACCAGACGCTGTTCCTCGACCGCTACATCGCCGACGATCGCGCCGGCCTGGCCGCCGAGCACGACGTGCACGCCGGCTGGGCGCCCGCCGCGCCGGTGTACCTGTTCCACGGTCGCGGCGACCTCACGGTGCCCTACGCCGCCAGCGTGTCGGCGCTGAACGCGCTGCGCGCCGCCGGCGCCCGCGACGTGTCGCTGACCGACTGCACCACGCCCGACTTCGGCCACCTGGACTGCGTGCCGGAATACTTCCGCTTCGCGCTGGAGCGCATGGGGCGGCTGGCGAACGACCTGTGACCGTTTGCTTTTGATTTGATAGCTGGTGGCGCTTGGTGGGCGGGCGCTGAGGGCTTCTTTGGCTCTTAATCCTCTGGCGTTTGCCGGATGCGCCCCCGCGCCACGCTGAAGAGGGTCACGCGCGACCTGTTCGCCGGTGCCGGCGACTTGGCCCAAGCCGCCTTCTGGACCGGCCCGCGCCCCATGACGCCAACCGGACATCCGCGCGGATGGGCCGGGGCTGGAACGCTATTCAATCAATAGCTACCAGCGCTGGTCTGGCAGCCTTCAGCGGCCGATTCATGCCTGATCCTTTGCTGGCTTGGCCGCAGATCGTCAACACGCCCTCAGGCTTTCGATCGCAGCTCCGCCAGCAGTTGCGCGCGCAGCTTGTACTTCTCGATCTTGTTGGTGGCCGTGCGCGGGATCTCGCTGACGATGCGGATGTGGCGCGGCCGCATGTACTTGGGCATGTTCTGCTCGGCGAACTCGCGCAGCGCCTGCTCGGTCAGCGTGGCATTGGCGGCCGGCGTGGCGAAGGCGGCGATGTCGTCCTCGTCGCCTTCGGCCGCGGCGACCGCGAACACCGTCACCAGCTCGACCGCCGGGTGCTGCGCCAGCACGTCCTCCACCTGGAAGGACGAGAGGTTCTCGCCCCGCACCCGGATGCGGTCGCCCAGGCGATCGACGAAGGCGAACATGCCGTTGGCGTGCCGCACCGCCGCATCCCCGGTGTGGAACCACAGGTTGCGCCAGGCGGCGACGGTCTTCTCGGGCTTGCCCAGGTATTCCTGCATGATGAGCGCGGGCAGCCTGGGGCGCAGCGCCAGCTGGCCGACCTGCCCGGGCGCGCAGACCTGGTCGCGCTCGTCGAGCACGGCGGCCTCGAAGAAGGGCGACGGAACCCCCATCACCCGCGTGATCGACGCCTGCTCCGGCGTGGCCACCGGGATGCCGGAGGCCTCGACGATGCCCAGCACCTCCTCGTGCGAGTAGCCCTTGTACAGCTCGGGCGGCGTGCCCTCCCCCTGCCTGGTCTGCGCCATGAAGATGCACAGCGGCCCGCCCGACTCGGTCTGGCCGAAGCCCGCGGTGACGAAGTCCAGGCCGAAGCGCCGGGCGACGGCGGCGTGACTCTCGGGCAGCGGCTGCATGTGCACCTTGTTCAGGCTGTTGAAGCGGTCGCGCGGGCTCTCGGGCGCCTTGGTGAGCCAGGGGATCATGACGTCGAGCAGCACGGCGGTGGTGGCGCCGCGCGCGTGGATGCGGTCCCAGAAGGCGCCGGGGCTGAAGCGGTTCCACACCGCCACCTCGCAGCCCACCATGGCCGCGCGCACCACGTTGAAGACCGCGCCGCCCACGTGGTACATGGGCAGGTCGTTGTAGATCACGTCTTCCTGGCAGAGGAACTTGCGGCCCCAGAAGGTGTACTGGGCCATCCAGCGATGGGGTTGCACCACCCCCTTGGACGGGCCCGTGGTGCCCGAGGTGTAGATGATGTTGGCCGGATCGTCGAAGGCCACCTGCACGTCGGGCCGCGCGGCGGGGCGGGTCAGGTCGGCCCAGGGGACCTCGCCCTTTAAGCGCCCGTCCACCGCGGCGGCCGGCCCGCTGCCGTGGTCGTGCGCACCGGCGGGCGCTTGGTAGACGCACACCAGGGGCTGTTGCGCCAGGTCGGCCGCCACGCCGTTGAGCGCCTCCAGCAGCGCCGGATCGGTGATGACCAGGCTGGGCGCGGTGTCATTTAACTGGTAGGACAGCAGGCGGCCGGTGTAGCCGAAGTTGACCGGGCAGTACACGGCGCCGGCCTTCCAGATGCCGAACATGGCCAGCGCGCACAGCAGCGGGTTGAGGCTGAACACGCTCACATGGTCGCCCTTGGCGATGCCCAGCGCCGCCAGGTTGCCCGCGATCGCATCGCTGCGCGCGCCGAACTCGGCGTAGCTCAGCGTCAGGTCGTCCTCGCCGTAGTGGAAGAAGGTGCGCTCGCCCGCCACGCGCGCCCAGTGGTCGAGCCGCTCGACGGCGAGCTCACCGTCGGCGCGCAGCATGGCGGTCAGTTCTGCTTCGTTCATGTCGCTTGTCTCCTTGTCAAATCAAAATGGCACGACTCAGGGCCGAAGGCCGAAGGCGGGGGGGCCGATCAGCTCGGGCAGCAGGCGGTAGGCGTCGCGCACCCAGTCGCACAGCAGGGCCCGGCTGTCGCGCGGGTCGATCAGGTCCTGCACGCCGAAGTGCTCGGCCGTGCGGAAGGGCGAGCCCAGCGCCTCCAGCTCGTCGCCCAGGCGCGCGATGGTGGCCGCGCGGTCCTCGCTGGCCTCGATCTCGGCACGGAAGGCCGCCTCGATGCCGCCGCGCGCGGGCAGCGAACCCCAGTCGCCCGAAGGCCAGGCCCAGCCGCGGTTGGCGCGGTGCCGGTTCACGATGCCCGCGCCGCCCACGCCGTAGACGCGCCGCAGGATGATCTCGGCCTGCGGCACGCGCGCCTGGTACACGGCCGCGATCGCGCGCGCGCCAGCGCGGATGGTGGCCTGCCGCTCGGCCGCCGCGCCGATGCTGACCCCGGCCTGGTCGCTCAGGCTGACCAGCGGCAGGTGGAAGGTCTCGCACAGATCGACCAGGCGGCCGATGGCCTGCGCCCCCTGCACCGACATGGCGGCCCCCTTCATCGGGTCGGAGGCGACCACGCCCACCGGATGGCCGTCGAGCCGCGCCAGCGCCGTGAAGGTGCTGTCGCCGTACTCGGCGTAAGGGAAGACCGAGCCGGCATCGAAGATCGCGTCCAGGATCGGCGCCAGCGCGTAGGGCCGGCGCTTGTTGCGCGGGACGGCACCCAGCAGCGCTTCCTCGCGCCGCGCGGCGGGATCGGCGCATGGGCGCACGGGCGGCAGCTCGAAGACACTGCCCGGCAGGTAGCCCAGGAAGTCGCGGATCACGGCCAGCGCGGCGGCCTCGTCGGGCACGATGCGCTCGGCCGAGCCGTTGCTGCGGTGCACGCCGGCGCCGCCCAGTTCCTCCTTGCTCAGCGTCTCGCCGGTGCCGCCGAAGACCACCGGCGGCCCGGCGGTGAACAGCTGCCCCAGCCCTTCCACCAGCACGGCCAGGTGCGACATCACGAAGCGCGCCGCGCCCAGCCCCACGGTGGGGCCCAGCGCCGCCGCCGCGACCGGCACCAGCGACATGTTCTGCACCACCGCGTCCCAGCCCGGGTTGACCGGGATGTAGGTGAAGCCGGCGTCGCGCGCCATCTTGACGCTGCCGCCGCCGCTCTGCCCGTCGAGCAGGCGCACGATGGGCAGGCGCATGTCGCGCGCGTATTCCTCCAGGAAGATCTGCTTGGCATGGATGGCCGCGTCGCCGGAGCCGCCGCGCCGGGTGAAGTCGTCCACCCCCAGCACCACCTTGCGGCCGTCCACGCGCGCCGTGCCGGCGACGAAGTTGGCCGGCAGCACCTCGATGGCATGGCCCCGCGCGTCGCGGTGGGCGAAGCCGGTGAGCGCGCCGATCTCCTGGAAGCTGCCGGCGTCGGCGAAGGCCTCGATGCGCTCGCGCGCCGTCAGCTTGCCCTCGCGGTGCTGGCGCGCCACCTTGTCGGGGCCGCCCATCGCGCAGGCCATGGCGCGGCGGCGCGCGATCTCGGCGACCTCGGCAGACCAATCCTCGTCCTCCGGCAACCGGTCGGCAGTGTCCAGTGCGGCCTCGTCGCCCTGCAGCGGCGTGCCGTGCACCAGCAGCTCGCCCTGCGCCAGGATGTCGCCGACCCGCGCGCCGAGCGCCTCGATGCGCAGCGCCTGCGGCGCGCGGATCAGGTGCTCCATCTTCATGGCTTCCAGCACCGCGACGGTGGCGCCCGCAGCCACCGTGTCGCCCACGGCCACGGCCAGGCTGACCACCACGCCGCTCATCGGCGCGAAGACGCCGCAGGCGCCCTCGGGCAGCGTGGCGCGCGCCTGTCCGTCGTCGGCGGCGGCCGCCGTGGCCGGGCTGGCCGCGCCGGGGCGCCGGTGCGCCAGCAGCGCACCCAGGTGCGTGGCGATGTAGCCCGTGTCGAAGCGGCCCGCCACGAAATCGGCCTCGCTCAGGATGGCGTGCGTCAGGTCCAGGTTGGTGGCGACGCCGCCGATGTCGAACTCGGCCAGCGCCGCGGCGGTGCGCTGCGCGGCGGCGGCGAAGCTGTCGCCCTGCCCGATCACCTTGGCCACCAGCGAGTCGTAGCGCGGGCTGACCCGGTAGCCGGCGTAGCCGTAGGTGTCCACGCGCACGCCGGGGCCGGAAGGCAGCGCGAAGCTGCGGATCGTCCCGGCGCTGGGGCGCGGCGTGCCGTCGGCCTCCAGCGACTCGAGGTTGATGCGCGCCTGGATCGCGAAGCCCCGCGCGGCCGGCGGCTGCGCCAGACCCACCTCTGCCAGCGAGGCCCCGGCCGCGATGCGCAGCTGCGCCGCCACCAGGTCCACGCCCGTGACGGCCTCGGTGATGGTGTGCTCCACCTGCAGCCGCGGGTTGGCCTCCATGAAGAAGAAAGCGTCGCCATCGACCAGGAACTCGAAGGTGCCCAGGCTGCGGTAGTCCAGCGCGCGAGCCATGCGCAGCGTCGCCGCCAGGATGCGGCCGCGCAGGCCGTCCGACAGCGCGGGGCTGGGCGCCACCTCGATCAGCTTCTGGTGGCGGCGCTGCACGCTGCAGTCGCGCTCGCCCAGGTGCTGCACGGCGCTGCCGTCGCCGACGACCTGGATCTCGATGTGCCGGGGCCGCAGGGCCAGCCGCTCGACGTACAGCGCGTCGCTGCCGAAGGCCGCGCGCGCCTCCGAGCGGCAGCGCTCGAAGGCCTCGGGCAGTTCGCGCGGATCGGCCACGGCACGCATGCCGCGCCCGCCGCCGCCGGCCAGGGCCTTGACCATGATCGCGCCGTGCTCGGCGGCGAATGCCTGCGCTGCCGGCAGCGTGGTCGCGCCGGTGGTGCCGGGCATGACCGGCACGCCCTGTTCCACCGCGAAGGCGCGCGCCTGCGCCTTGTCGCCCAGCATGCGCAGCGTGTGCGGCAGGGGCCCGACGAACACCAGGCCGGCATCGATGCAGCGCTGCACGAAGTCGGCGTTCTCGCTCAGGAAGCCATAGCCCGGGTGGATGGCCGAGCAGCCGGTGCGCAGCGCCGCTTCGACGATGGCCGCCGCGTCCAGGTAGGCCGCCACGCCTTCGCCGGACAACTGCACAGCTTCATCGGCGCGGTGTACATGCAAGGCATCGCGATCGTCGGCGGGGTGAATCGCCACCGCCCGCGCGCCCAGTTCACGGATGGCGCGGATCAGCCGGATGGCGATTTCGCCGCGGTTGGCGATCAGGATCTTCTGGAACAAGGGAGCTCCTCTGACTTGTAGGTTCGTTGACGTGTGGGGCATGTATCCGCGAGAGATCGCGGATGCCGCTCCCGGCTCGGGCGCGGTTCAGGTTCGGGGCAATCCAGCTCCTTGGCGCGATCAAGTACCACTGCGTGACGCTTCTCGTTCGTTGTCTCCATGGAGTCATTCCAAGGGTTTGCCCCAACCCCTTGTCCATCAAGCTCTCTTGCCACTATATACCGATCGGTACATACTTGTCAGCAGAGATACGTGTGAGTCGATGAAGCCACGCAACACACCCGCGAAACCACCGTCGCGCCGCACGGCCGCCCCTGCGGCGCGCGCGGTTCGCGCGGCGCCGAGATCGTCTGCCGAGGTGGACAAGGCTCGCGAGGACAAGCGCGAGCGCATCCTCAAGGCCGCCGAGCAGTTGTTCGCGAAACAGGGCTACGCCCACACCACGATGGAGCAGATCGTGGACGCGCTGGGTGTCACCAAGCCCTTCGTCTACCACTACTTCAACAGCAAGCTGGAAATCTTCGAGACCCTGTCCTGGAAGCCGACCGTGGCCTGCTTTTCGGCCATGGACTTCGCACCTGACGACACGCGCCCCGCCCACATCAAGGTGGTCGAGGGGCTCGAGCGGCTGGTGCGCCTCGCGCTAGAGCACAACCCCTCGACCTTCTTCGCCTACCGCGAGCCGCAGGTCTACCGGCCCGAATACATGGCCGCGCAGAAGCGGGTCGCCAATGCCTTCTACGCCAAGCTGTGCGCCCTGCTGGAAGAGGGACGGGCCGACGGCATGCTGGACTTCGAGGACACCAAGGTCACCGCGCTGGCCGCCTGCAGCCTGACGGGCTTCCTCTTCTATTGGTACCGGCCCGATGGCCGCCTCCCGCCGGAGGCCATGATCAAGAAACTGACGGAGGCCTCGTGCCGCGTGATCGGCCTGCGCCGCCGCAGAAGAGCTCAGCGATGAGGGAAACCGCCTTGCCCGATGCCTCGTCCGCTACGCCGCTGCTCGACGTGCGCCACCTGCAGGTCTCGTTCCAGACGCGCCAGGGCGTGCTCGGCATCACGCGCGACGTCTCCTTCTCTGTCATGCCGGGCGAGCGCCTGGGGCTGGTCGGCGAAAGCGGCTGCGGCAAGAGCGTCACCGGCCTGTCGCTGATGCGCCTGCTGCCCGCCGACGTGGCCCGGGTCCAGGGGCAGGTGCTGCTGGAAGGCACCGACCTGATGCGCCTGAGCGAGCGGCAGATGCGCGCCGTGCGCGGGCGCGACGTGGCGATGATCTTCCAGGAGCCCATGAGCGCGCTCGACCCGGTCTTCACCGTCGGCGAGCAGATCGCCGAGGCCTGGCGCGTCCACTTTCCGGCCCGCGCCCGGGAAGCGCGCGAACGCGCGCTGAAGGTGCTCGATCAGGTGGGCATCCCGCTGCCGCAGCAGCGCTACAACGAGTACCCGCACCAGTTGTCCGGCGGCATGCGCCAGCGTGTGATGATCGCGATGGCGCTGATCTGCGAGCCCAAGCTGCTGATCGCCGACGAGCCCACCACCGCACTGGACGTGACCGTGCAGGCGCAGATCCTGCGGCTGCTGCGCGAGCTGAGCGAGCGCACCGGCACGGCCATGCTCTTCATCACCCACGACCTGGGCGTGGTGGCCGAGATCTGCACCCGCATGGTCACCATGTACGCCGGCGAGGTGGTCGAGGACGCGCCCGTGGACGAGGTGCTGCTGCGCCCGCGCCACCCCTACACCTCGGGCCTGCTGCGCTCGCTGCCCCGCTTCAGCCCGCGGCGCGAGCCGCTCGCATTCATCCCGGGCCGCGTGCCCGCGCCGGGCCGCATGCCCGAGGGCTGCCGCTTCAGCCCGCGCTGCGCCCACGCGGCCGACCGCTGCCAGGGCCCGCAGCCGCTGCAGGACCTGGGCCCAAGCGGCCATCGGGTGCGCTGCATCCGCACGCCCGAGCTGCAACTGCCGGGCGTGACGACCCATGACTGAGTCCATCGCATTCATGCCAGCCTCCCAGCCAGACGCCGAGCCCGTGCTGCAGGTGCGCGACCTGCGGGTCGAGTTCCCGCTGCGCCGCCAGCGCAAGACGCTCAAGGCGGTCAATGGCGTGAGCTTCGACGTGCACCGCGGCGAGACCTTCGGCGTGATCGGCGAATCGGGCTCGGGCAAGACCACCCTGGGGCGCACCCTGGTCGGACTGATCGCGCCCAACGGCGGCCAGTTGCTGCAAGGCGGCACCGACCCGGCCACGCTGAGCCGGCGCGCCCTGCGCGAGCACCGGCGCGACTTCCAGATCATGTTCCAGGACCCGAACGCCGCGCTCAATCCGCGCATGCGCATCATCGATTCGGTGATGGAGCCGCTGGAGATCGGCAGGCAGGGCGACCGCACGTCGAACCGCGAGGCGGCGCTGCAGGCGATGGCGCGCGTGGGCCTGCCGCCGGAGTTCGCGCAGCGCTACCCGCACCAGCTCTCGGGCGGGCAGAAGCAGCGCGTCATCATCGCGCGCACGCTCACGCTCAAGCCGCGCCTGATCGTGTGCGACGAGGTGGTGGCGGCGCTCGACGTCTCCATCCGCGGCGAGGTGCTCAACCTGTTCGCCGACCTGCAGCGCGAGTACGGCCTGACCTACGTCTTCATCACCCACGACCTGTCCGTGGTGTCGCACGTCAGCGACCGCATCGCGGTGATGTACCTGGGCTGCCTGATGGAGCTCGGCCCGGCGGACACGCTGGCCGAGCAGCCCCTGCACCCCTACACCCAGGCCCTGCTGTCGGCCGAGCCCATTGCGCTGCCGCTGTCGATGCGCCGGCAGGCGCAGATCGAACTCAAGGGCGAGATCCCGAGCCCGGTCGATCCGCCCTCGGGCTGCGCCTTCCGCACGCGCTGCCTGCATGCCACCGAGCGCTGCGCCGCGCAGCGCCCGGCCTGGGAAGAGCGCCGGCCGGGGCACTGGGTGGCCTGCCACCACCCCCTTGCCTAGCGCTTTCCCGCTTTCCTTCACGTCCTTCCATCGTCAGAACCCAGGAGACCCTCGCCATGAGCACCTTCGAAACACCGTCCTTGCATCCATCGCTGCCCTCGCTGCCGCGCCGGCAGGCCCTGGCCTGGATGGGCGGCCTGGCGATGGGCGCCACCGCGCCGGCCTGGGCCCAGGGTGCGGCAGGCGCCGGCAAGGTGCTGCGCATCGCGGCCCCGACCAACCCCTCCAGCCTCGACCCCGCCACCGGCGGCGCCGGCACCGACCACTCCTTCCTCTGGACGCTCTACGACACGCTGGTGGACTGGGACTACGACACCCTGCGCACGCGCCCCGGCATGGCCGAGTTCCGCTTCAGCGATCCGAAGACGCTGGTGCTCGACATCAAGCCCGGCATCAGCTTCCACGACGGCACGCCCTGCGACGCCGAGGCCGTCAAGTTCAACCTCGACCGCAACCGCCAGGACGCGCGCTCCAACGTCAAGGCCGACCTGGTCGCCGTCGAGTCGGTCGGCGTCACCGGCCCGCTGCAGGTCACCGTCAAGCTCAAGGCCGCGGACGTCACCATTCCCGCCGTGCTGTCCGACCGCGCCGGGATGATGATCTCGCCGAAGGCCGTGAAGGAGCTGGGCAACGACTCCGACCGCAAGCCCGTGGGCACTGGCCCCTGGAAGTTCGTCAGCTGGGCCGACAACCAGAAGCTGGTGGTGGCGCGCCACGAGAAGTACTGGCGCGCCGGGCTGCCGCACATGGACGGCATCGAGTTCTCCATCATCACCGACCAGGCCACCGCGCTGCGCACGGTGACAGCGGGCCAGAACGACTTCGCCTACGCCCTGTCGGCGCGCTACAAGCCGCTGATCGAGCGCGCCAAGAACCTGACGCTGATCACGGCCCCCACCCTGTTCGTCTACCAGCTCTACCTGAACTGGTCGCGCGGCCCGCTGTCGAACCAGAAGATCCGGCAGGCCATGAACTTCGCCATCGACCGCCAGGCCTTCATCAACGCGGGCATGGGCGGCCTGGGCGAGGTCGCCGGCATGCAGCTGCCGAGCAGCCACTGGGCGCACGACAAGGGCGTGGCCTCGATGTACGGCTACGACCCCGAGCGCGCGCGCAAGCTGGTGGCCGAGGCGGGCCTGGGCAGCAGCGTCGAGATCACCGTGTGCGGCTGGAACGACCAGGACAGCCTGCGCCGCAACGAGATCGTCATGGAGCAGCTGGGCAAGGTCGGCATCCGCTGCAAGTTCACGGTGGGCACGGTGCCCGAGGTCTCGGGCCAGTTCTTCGGCAACGAGAAGAAGTTCGACGCGGCGCTGTCGGCCTGGACCGGCCGCCCCGACCCGAGCATGACCTACGCGCTGATGTACGCCAAGGACGCCTACTACAACGCCGGCCGCGCCGACACCACGCCCCAGATCAACGCCCTGCTGGCCGAGAGCCGGCAGAAGACCGCCCTCGAGGAGCGGCGCCAGATCTTCGCCAAGCTCCAGCGCCTGGTGATGGAACAGGCCTACAGCGTGCCGCTGGCCTTCCAGTTCGAGGTCGACGCGGCCGGCCCGAAGATCAAGGGCTACAAGCCGGACCTGCTGGGCAAGCCGAAGTTCATCGACATCGCGCCGGCCTGACGCCCGGCAAGGAGACACCTTGTCCACACCGATGGCAGGCGCCTTCGGCCTGCTGGGCCGGCGGCTGGTGCAGGCCCTGCCCGTGATCCTGCTGGCGACCTTCCTGGCATTCGGCCTGCTCAAGCTCGTGCCCGGGGACATCGCCGTCACGCTCGCGGGCGACAACGCCACCGACGCGCGCATCGCCGAGATCCGCCAGCTCTACGGCCTGGACAAGCCCTTCCTCGTGCAGTACCTGGACTGGCTCTGGCGCGTGGTGCAGGGCGACCTGTCGCGCTCGCTGCTCACCGGCGAGGCGGTGCTGGTCTCCATCGCCCGCTGCCTGCCGCCCACGCTGCTGATCGTGACGATGGCCGTGCTGCTGTCGGTCGCCATCGGCGCGCCGCTGGGCGTGCTGGCGGCCAGCCGCCGCGGCGGCTGGATCGACAGCGCCGTCATGACGCTCGGCTCGCTGGGCATCGCCATTCCCAACTTCTGGCTCGCGATGCTGCTGATCGCCGCGCTGGCGATGGCCAACCCCTGGTTCCCGGTGACGGGCTCGGTGCCCCTGCTGGAAGACCCGCTGGGCGCCATCCACCACGCGGCCCTGCCCGCGCTGGCGCTGGCCGCCGCGGGCGTCGCGGAGATCTCGCGCCAGCTGCGCGGCACGCTGATCGAGCTGCTGTCGTCGCAGCAGGTGTGCACGCTGCGCGCCAAGGGCCTGTCGCCGATGGTGATCCTGTGGAAGCACGGGCTGCGCAACGTCGGCATCGACCTGCTGACGGTGGTCACCCTGCTGGCCAACCGGATGCTCGCGGCCACCGTGGTGATCGAGGCCGTCTTCGCCATCTCCGGCATGGGCAGCCTGATCATCAATGCCGCGCTGCAGCGCGACTTCCCCGTGGTGCAGGGCGTGATCCTGGTCATGGTGCTGATCGTGCTGCTGATCAACCTGAGCGCCGACATGCTGTACGGCTGGATCGACCCGAGGGTGCGTTGACATGGGTGCCACAGACGCCTCCCCGCGCGGCCTGGGCGCCGTGGCCGACTGGCTGCGGCGCGACCGCCGCGCCGCCGTGAGCCTGGCCTTCCTGGTGCTGCTGGTGCTGGTGGCGCTGCTCGCGCCGTGGATCAGCCCGCACGTGCCGTCCGAGCAGAACCTGTCGAACACGCTGGCGTCGCCTTCCGCCGCGCACTGGCTGGGCACCGACGACCTGGGCCGCGACGTGTTCAGCCGCCTGCTGTACGGCGCGCGCGTGGCGATCTACGCCAGCTTCCTGGCCGTGGGCATCGCCCTGTGCCTGGGCGTGCCGGTGGGCATCCTGGCCGGCTTCATGGGCGGCTGGGTGGACGAGGTCTTCGGCCGCGTCATCGACACCCTGCTGTCCTTCCCCGCGATCGTGCTGGCCATCGCCGTGACGGGCGCGCTGGGCATCGGCCTGACCAACGCGATGGTCGCCGTGGGCATCGTCTTCGCGCCCCAGCTGGCGCGGCTGGCGCGTGCCCGCACGCTGGTGGTGCGCCAGCAGCTGTACGTGGACGCCGCCCAGTGCTTCGGCGCCTCCAGCGGCCACATCCTCTGGCGGCACATCCTGCCCAACGCCATCCAGCCGGTGCTGGTGCAGGTCACCATCCTGCTGGCCGGCGCGCTGCTGGCCGAGGCCAGCCTGAGCTTCCTGGGCCTGGGCATCCAGCCGCCCAACCCGAGCTGGGGCGCCATGCTGGCGCGCGCCTACCAGAGCATGGAGATCGCGCCCGAGCAGATGTACGCTCCGGGCGTCGCCATCCTGCTGACGGCGCTGGCCTTCAACAGCGTGGGCGAGTCGCTGCGCCGGGAACTGGATCCGACCAACAAGAGGCTCTGAGAGCGGCTCGTCGGATCGCGGGCGCACCGCCGGACGACATATGGCGCGCACTCCTCGCCGGCGAGGGCGCAGGCCCTCCGGGCCGCTCAGCGGCTGCTCGGAAAGCTGAACACCGCCCCTTCGCGCACGCCCGCCGACGGCCAGCGCTGCGTGATGGTCTTGCGCTTGGTATAGAAGCGCACGGCGTCCGGGCCGTAGGCGTGCAGGTCGCCGAACAGGCTGCGCTTCCAGCCGCCGAACGAGTGGTACGCCACCGGCACGGGCAGCGGCACGTTCACGCCCACCATGCCGACCAGGATGTGGTCGGTAAAGTAGCGCGCCGCCTCGCCGTCGCGGGTGAAGATGCAGGTGCCGTTGCCGTACTCGTGGGCGTTGATGAGGTCCATGCCCTCTTGCAGCGTCTTCACGCGCACGATGCCGAGCACGGGGCCGAAGATCTCCTCCTGGTAGATCTTCATGCCCGGCTTCACGTGGTCGAACAGGCAGGGGCCCAGGAACCAGCCGTCCTCGTGGCCGGGCACCTTCAGGCCGCGGCCGTCCACTAGCAGCTTGGCGCCTTCGGCCACGCCGGCATCGACGTAGCCCTTGACCTTCTCGAAGTGCGGCTGGGTCACCAGCGGGCCCATGTCGTTGCCGTTGTCGGTGCCGGGGCCGACCTTCATCCTGGCGATCTCGGTCTTCAGGCCGGCGATCATCTGCTCGGCCACCTCGTCGCCCACGCAGACGATCAGCGGCACGGCCATGCAGCGCTCGCCGCAAGAGCCGTAGGCGGCGCCCATCATGGCGCTGACGGCGTTGCCGACGTCGGCGTCGGGCATCACGATGGCGTGGTTCTTGGCGCCGCCCAGCGCCTGCACGCGCTTGGCCTGACGGCAGCCTTCCGCATAGATGTACTCGGCGATGGGCGTGGAGCCGACGAAGCTGACGGCCGCCACGCGCGGGTCGGTCAGCAGCGTGTCCACGGCTTCCTTGTCGCCGTTGACCACGTTCAGCACGCCGGGCGGCAGGCCGGCTTCCAGCGCCAGTTGCGCGATGAACAGGGCCGACGACGGATCGCGCTCCGAGGGCTTGAGCACGAAGGTGTTGCCGCAGGCCACGGCCATGGGCCACATCCACAGCGGCACCATGGCCGGGAAGTTGAACGGCGTGATGCCGGCGGTGACGCCCAGCGCCTGGAACTCGCTCCACGAGTCGATGCCGGGGCCGGCGTTGCGTGAGTGCTCGCCCTTGAGCAGCTCGGGCGCGTAGCTGGCGTATTCCACGTTCTCGATGCCGCGTTGCAGCTCGCCGTGCGCGTCGGCCAGCACCTTGCCGTGCTCGGCGGTGATGAGGGCGGCGATCTTGTCGGCGTTCTCTTCCAGCAGCACCTTCAGTTTGCTCATGACCCGCGCGCGCTTGAGCGGCGGCGTGTCGCGCCAGGCGGGGTAGGCCTTGGCGGCGGAGGCGATGGCGGCCTCCACGGTGGCTTTGCCCGCCAGCGCCACGTGCGCGCTGACCTGGCCGGTGGCGGGGTTGAACACGGGCTGGGTGCGCGCCGTGTCGGCGACGAGCCGGCCGTCGATGAGGTGGCCGATGGTCTGGGTGACGGATTGGTCTTTGTGCATGGTGTTTATGAGTTAAATTGGCCGACAACGCCCGTGCAGCAAGCGCCGGCAGCTATTGAATCAGGAGTTTCAGGCCGCTTCCGCCAGCGCGTCGCCCAGCGCGTTCACCAGCCGGTCGATCTCGGCCTTCTCGCTGACGAAGGGCGGCGCGAGCTGGATGGTGTCGCCGCCGTAGCGCACGTAGAAGCCCTTCTTCCAGCACGCCATGGCGATCTCGTACGGGCGCCGGGCCGGCTCGCCCGGCAGCGGCGCGATGGTGAGGCCGGCCGCGAGGCCATAGTTGCGGATGTCGAGCACGTGCCGGGCGCCCTTCAGGCTGTGCACGGCGGCCTCGAAGTGGGGGCTGAGGGCCTTCACGCGGCCGGGGCCGTCCTCCTGGTCCAGCAGGTCCAGCGCGGCCAGGCTGGCGGCGCAGGCCACGGGGTGGGCAGAGTAGGTGTAGCCGTGCGCGAACTCCAGCATGTAGTCCGGCCCGCCGGCGGCCATGAAGGTGGCGTAGATGTCCTTGCCGGCCACCACGCCGCCCAGCGGCTGCACGCCGTTGGTCACCTGCTTGGCGAAGGTCATGATGTCGGGCACGACGCCGAAGGCGTCCGCGCCGGTCATGGCGCCGCAGCGGCCGAAGCCGGTGATCACCTCGTCGAAGATCAGCAGGATGTCGTGCTGGGTGCAGATCTCGCGCAGGCGCTGCAGGTAGCCCACGGGCGGAATCACCACGCCGGCCGAGCCGCTGAAGGGCTCCACGATGACGGCGGCGATGTTGCTGGCGTCGTGCAGCGCGATCAGGTCCAGCAGCCGGTCGGCGAGCAGCACGCCGCCCTCGGCCGGCTGGCCCTTGGCGAAGGTGCCGGCCGGCGGCTGCGTGTGCGGCAGGTGGTCGGCCGCCACGCCGGGGCCGTAGAGCTTGCGGTTGGCCACCATGCCGCCGACCGAGATGCCGCCGAAGTTGACGCCGTGGTAGCCCTTCTCGCGCCCCACCAGCAGCTGCTTGCCGGCCTGGCCCTTCAGGCGCCAGTAGGCGCGCGCCATCTTCAGCGCCGTGTCGGCGGCCTCGGAGCCGCTGGCGGTGAAGAACACGTGGTCCAGCCCGGCCGGCGTGCGCTGCTTGATGGCGTTGGCCAGCTCGAACGACAGCGGGTGGCCGAACTGGAAGGCGGGCGCGTAGTCGAGCTGCGCGGCCTGGCGGCCCACGGCCTCGGCGATCTCGCGGCGGCCGTGGCCCAGGCCCGCGCACCACAGGCCGGAGAGGCCGTCGAACACCTGGCGGCCGTCGGCGTCGGTGTAGTAGGCGCCCTGCGCGGCCACGATCAGGCGCGGGTCGCGCTTGAACTGGCGGTTGGCGGTGAAGGGCATCCAGTGCGCGTCGAGCCAGGCGGCGTCCTGGCGCGGCGCGGCGCGGGTGGTGGCATCGTTGGTGACGGTAAAGGACATGGCGGACTCCTCGGGCGGAAATCGGAATGTAAAGGGGAGATGGAAAGCCCGCATTCTGGCCGGCGGCGTCTTTCTCGAAAAGTATCGGCTGTTCATGCTCACTTGCCGGAATGCGCAAGCGATCGAGGCGCCTGGGAGCGCGCCCCCGCAATTGGAATCCAGAATTGATCTCGTTCTGTCCACCCGATCGCCGGGACGACTGCGGGCTGATCGCCGACCTGGGCGAGCGAACCTTGCTGACGGCGGGTGCGCACCGGCAGACGGATGACACCCATCATTTCTGGTGCGGCATGCCGATCTCGGGGCACCGGCCAGCACCTGAGCCTGCCGCGCCCCACCTTCGTGGGCAACGACTGGGCATACGCCAGGAACCGCGCGACCACCGCTTTCGCCACGCTCGAACTCCGGCTGGGCCTCGACTGGAGGCTGCGGCTGGCCACGCTGCAATCCTGGCGCGACGCCGATCTGCTGGGCGCCGCCACCTATCGCACGTCATCCCGCGACACGAGCAACGTGTTCCATCAGGAGATCCGGGGCGAGAAAAACGTCTACCGCAACGAGAACTGCGAGGTGGGCGTCAAGGGCGAACACTTCGGCGGCGCGCTCAATGCCAGCGTGGCCTACTTCCAGGTGGACCAGACCAACCGCGCGCGCCAGCTCGACGGCCAGAGCGCCTGCCCCACCTACCCCGCGACGGCATGCTCCGAGGCCTCCGGGCTGGTGCGCACCAAAGGCGTCGATCTGGAGATCCAGGGCGCCGCGACACCGCGCTGGCAGATCGGCGCCGGCTACACCTACGCCGATACGCGGCATGTACGCGATACCAGCGCCGCCAGCGCCGGCATCGCGGGGCTGGCCTCGGCGCTGCCCAAGCCGCGGGTTATTGAAGAAATTGGCCGCCAGCGCTTATGGGGCAAGCGCTGGCAGCTATGGTTTTTGATGCTCCGCCGCGCTACCCGCCCAGCGGATACTCGACCGCCAGCCGGATCTGCCGCGCGTTCAGCTCGGCCTGCGCGGCATTGGCGCGGTGCAGGCCGTAGCGCAGCAGCACCGACAGGCCCTTGGCGGCGCCGCCCTGCACGGTGTAGCGCAGCCACAGGTCGCGCTCCCAGTGGCGCCCGCCCTGGCCATAGCCCAACCAGGCATAGCCGCTGCCCGGCGGCATGCGGCTGCCGTCGATGCCCGTGCCGCGGATGTAGGCGGCGCCCAGGTTCAGGCCATTCATGCCCCAGGCGGCGCCGTCGATCTCGTAACGCAACTGCCACGACTGTTCGTGCGGCCCGTTGAAGTCCGACAACTGCGCCGCGTTGCCCAGCCAGATGGCGCCGCGCGTCACATAGTCGAACGGCGTGTCGCCATGCACCTTCTGCCAGCCCAGCCCCAGCCTGTGCGGGCCGGTGCGCCAGGTGCCCATGAGGCTGGCGGTGGTGGTGTCGATGGCGCCGGCCAGCGCACGGCCGGTGTCGCGGCTGCGGTAGACGTGCAGTTCCAGACCCACGCTGTCCTTGCCCTGCAGCGGCTGCGTGTAGCTGGCGCCGAGGTACTGCGTGGCCCAGGTGTCCTTCAGGCGGCCGAGGTAGGCGGAGAGCGACAGCTCCGGCCGCGCCTGCCAGCTTGCGCCGGCGAACTCGAACGCATCGCCGCGCGGCGTGCGCGGGTCGAGGTAGTTGACGATGAGCGGGCCGTTGGTGGCGCGCGCGTTGCGGTCGGTGGAGCCGGTGAAGCGGCCGGCGTGCAGCGTCACGCCGGGGATGTCGCGGCTGGTGACCTGCCAGCCGCGCATCGATTCAGGCAGCAGCCGGCTGTCGGACGAGCTGAAGATGGGGCTCTTCATGCGCTGCTCGCCCACGTGCAGCACGGTGGCGCCCACGCGCGCCTTCAGCGCGATGCCGCCGCGCACGAGCCCACTCTGCGCGTAGCCCTCGGCATCCACCGGCAGCATGCGGATCTTGCCGACGCGGTAGTCGTCGCCGTCGAGGTTCTGCGCCGCATAGAGGAACGCATCGGCGCCGAAACCCACCGGCCCGCGCGTGAAGCCGGAGGTGACGGTGCCCATCAGCCCATAGCCCCATTCCTGCGCGTAGTCGCTGCGCTGGGCGCGCGGCAGCGCGGCGTTGCGCCCGCCGTTGCTGCGGCTGCCATGGGTGTAGTCGCGCCGCTCGAACACGCTGCGGTTCAGCAGGCTCCAGCGCGTGTCCTCCACCAGGCCGCCGCCCTCGGCATCGGCCCCCCAGGCGCCGCCGCACGCCAGCACCAGCGGCAGCAGCGCCGCGCTTTGCAGAGGTTTCACAGGTACTTGAGCCATGCCAGATCCTTGCGCCGCGCCTTGAAGGCCGCGAAGGCCTTGACCGCCGGGTACAGCGCCACCGCCAGCGCCAGCATGCACAGCCACACGCCGCCCATGCCGTCGAAGCCGAAGTACTCGCCGTGGTTGTGGCCCCAGACCGCCTCGGCGCCCAGGTAGAGGAACTTCAGCACGTACAGGTGCAGCACGTAGAAGAACATGGGCGCCGCGCCGAACACCGCCAGCGGCCGCAGCCAGGCCGCGCCGGGCCGGCGGTCGAACGCGCGCAGCAGCAGCAGGCCGATGCCCAGCGTCAGCGCGACGAACAGCAGCGAGGGCGGGTACTTGGTGATGTTGAGGAAGCCCATCAGCGTCTGCAGCGCCGTGTCGCCGGGGGCCCAGGGCTTGTCGCCATAGAAGTTCAACGCCCGCAGCACGATGAAGCCGGCGATCAGACCCAGGCCCCAGCCCAGCAGCCGGCGCTGGCGCTGCGCCGCGCCCACGCCTGGCGAGAACCATGGCCCGGCGGCGTAGCCCAGCGCGATCACGCCGATCCACGGCAGCAGCGGGTACGAGGTGCGCAGGCGCAGCGATTCGGACACCTCGATCCAGCCGCGGTCGTGCAGCACCGCCCAGGGCACGTGCAGGGCGTGGCCGGCGGGGAAATGCAGGCCGTCGAGCAGGTTGTGGCCCGCCACCAGCACCACGCCCACGGCGATCAGCGCGCGGCGCGGCAGCCACAGCAGCGCCGCCAGCGCGATCATCGACAGGCCGATCACCCAGATCACCTGCAGGAACACCTTGGCTGGCGGGAACTGGAAAGTCCAGGCGAAGTTGATGACCGTGACCTCCAGCACCACCAGGAACAGCCCGCGCTTGAACAGGAAGGCCGACGCGGCCGCGCGCCCGTCGCCGTCGTGGCGGCTGCCGTAGAGGAAGGCGGACAGGCCCGTCAGGAAGACGAACACCGGCGCGCACAGGTGCGCCAGCAGGCGGCTGAAGAAGAGATCGGGCGGCGTCTCGGCCACCACCATCGGGTCCGGCACCTGGTGGTGCAGGTAGAAGGTCTCGCGCACGTGGTCGAGCAGCATGAACACGATCACCAGCCCGCGCAGCGCGTCGATGGCGCCCAGGCGGGTGGCGGCGGAAGCGGCGGCCGGGGCGCCGAGGCCGGCCGTGCTGGCGAGTGCTGTCATGGCGATAGACGATATTGATAATTTATTATCGAATCGTATCACGCACCGTGGCGCGCATGCGCCAGCAGGCTGCCGTGCCGGCCCAGCGCCAGCGACAGCGCGTACAGCACGCCCAGCGACAAGGTGATGGCCGCCGAAGGCGCGATGCCCCGGTGGAAAGACGCCACCAGCCCCGCCACGCTGCCCGCCAGCGCCACCGCCGCGGCCAGCGCCATCTGCGGCCCCAGGCCCTTGGCCCAGAAGCGCGCCGCGGCGGCGGGCAGCACCACGAAGGCCACCGCCATCAGCGTGCCGAGCGCGTGGAACCCGCCCACCAGGTTGAGCACCAGCAGCAGCATGAACACGCCGTGCGCCAGCGCACCCTGCCGCCCCATGAGGCGCAAGAAGCCGGGGTCGTAGCACTCCACCGCGAGCGGGCGGTAGACCAGCGCCAGCGCGAACACCGACACCGTGGCGATGCCCGCGCCCAGCAGCAGCGCCGTGTCGTCCAGCGCCAGCACGGAGCCGAACAGCACGTGCAGCAGATCGACGCTGGAGCCGCGCAGCGAGATCAGCAGCACGCCCAGCGCGAGCGAGATCAGGTAGAAGGCCGCGAAGCTGGCGTCCTCGCGCAGCGCCGTCCAGCGCGTGACCAGCCCGGCCAGCGCGGCGACCAGCAGGCCCGCGAGCAGGCCGCCCACCGCCATGGCCGGCAGCGAGAGCCCGAACAGCAGGTAGCCCAGCGCCGCGCCAGGCAGGATGGCGTGCGCCATCGCGTCGCCCACCAGGCTCATGCGCCGCAGCAGCAGGATGGTGCCCAGCGGCGCCGCCCCGACGCTGAGCGCCACGCAGCCGGCCAGCGCGCGCCGCATGAAGCCGTAGTCCGCGAAGGGCGACCAGAGCTCGCCGATCAAGCCGCCACCGCTTCCGTGGCGCCGGTGAGCGCCGCCAGCGCCTGCGCCGTGTCGCCCCAGGCCAGCACGCGGCCGTCCAGCGCCAGGGTCTGCGGGAAATGCGCGCGCACCAGGGCTAGGTCGTGCAACACCGCGATCACGGTCCGGCCCTGCGCGTGCCAGCCGGCGACCAGGCGCAGCAGGTCGGCCTGCGTGGGCGCGTCGATGCCGGCGAACGGCTCGTCGAGCAGCACGATCGGCGCGTCCTGCACCAGCAGCCGCGCGAAGCGCACGCGCTGGAACTGGCCGCCGGAGAGCTCGCCGATCCACGCGCCCTCGCGGCCTTGCAGGCCCACGTCGGCGATGGCGCGCCGCACGCGCTCACCCCCCTGCGGCGACACCGCCCGCAGGCCGCCGACCTGCTGCCACAGCCCCATCGCCACGAAGTCCTCCACCGTCACGGGGAAGCCGCGGTCCACTTCGCTGGCCTGCGCCAGGTAGGCCAGCGACGCGCGCGGGGGCGCGCACTCGATGCGGCCCCGGCGCAGCGGCAGCAGGCCCAGCAGACCTTTGAGCAGGGTCGTCTTGCCGGCGCCGTTGGGCCCCACGACGGCCACCAAACTGCCGGGCGGGAAGCGGCCGGTGACGCCCGTCACCACGTCGCGCCCCCGGTAGCCCAGGCTGACCCCGTGCAAAACGAGGCCGTTCACCGCAGCGCCCACAGCACCACCCCCCAGAGCATGGCCGAGGCGCCGCCCGCCAGGACGCAACGCGTGGTGGCGGACATCCGCATCAGGCTGGCGCCGGTGCTTCTCGCGGGCTCTTCAGGGTGGGGCGAACTCATCCATAGAATGATAATGGATGGTCATTATTGATGGCGGCCGGCGGCACCATCGATGCTACGTTATCCATAGCTTCCAGCGATTGCTGCACGGGCACTGGAGCCACTTTTCACTCAAAATTCCGGGCAGCCGGCGCGCTCACTCCAGCCCATCCTCCACCAGCTCGCTGGCGCGCAGCAGGGCGCGCGCCTTGTGCTCGGTCTCGCGCCATTCCATCTCGGGCACGCTGTCGGCCACCACGCCGGCGGCCGCCTGCACGTGCAGCATCTGGTCCTTGACGATGGCGGTGCGGATGGCGATGGCCAGATCCATGTCGCCGGCGTAGCTGATGTAGCCGCAGGCGCCGCCGTAGATGCCGCGCTTGACGGGCTCCAGCTGGTCGATCAGCTCCATCGCGTGCACCTTGGGCGCGCCGGTCAGCGTGCCGGCGGGGAAGGTGGCCTTGAGCACGTCCATGCCGGTCACGCCGTCCTTCAGGATGCCCTCGACGTTGCTGACGATGTGCATCACGTGGCTGTAGCGCTCCACGGCGAAGGCCTCGGTCACCTTCACGCTGCCGGTCTTGGCGATGCGGCCGATGTCGTTGCGCGCCAGGTCGATCAGCATCACGTGCTCGGCGCGCTCCTTGGGGTCGTTCACCAGCTCCACTTCGGTCGCCTTGTCGGCCTCGGGCGTGGCGCCGCGCGGGCGCGTGCCGGCCAGCGGGCGGATGGTGACCTTCTGGCCCTCGGGCGTGGTCTCCTGCCGCACCAGGATCTCGGGGCTGGCGCTGACCACGTGGAAGTCGCCGAAGTCGTAGTAGATCATGTACGGCGACGGGTTCAGCGAACGCACAGCGCGGTACAGCGACAGCGGCGACTCGGTATAGCGCTTGCTGATGCGCTGGCCCACCTGCACCTGCATGAAGTCGCCGGCGGCGATCAGTTCCTTGGCGCGCAGGACGGCGGCCAGGTAGTCGGCCTTGGCGAAGCTGCGCTCGGCCGGGTAGTTGGTGCTGGGCTTGACCTGCGGCGCGCTGACCGAATAGCGCAGCTGCTCGCGCAGCGTCTTCAGGCGCTTCTTGGCGCGCGCGTAGGCCTCGGGCTGCGCCGGGTCGGCGTAGACGATGAGGTAGAGCTTGCCCGAGAGGTTGTCGATGACCGCCAGCTCCTCGCAGTGCATCAGCAGGATGTCGGGCGTGCCCAGGGTGTCGGGCGGGCAGGTGGCTTCCAGCTTCTTCTCGATGTGGCGCACCGCGTCGTAGCCGAAGTAGCCCGCCAGCCCGCCGCAGAAGCGCGGCAGGCCGGGCCGCAGCGCCACCTTGAAGCGCTGGCGGTAGGCATCGACCACGTCCAGCGGGTTGCCGGCGTACGTCTCCACCACCTGGCCGTCGGTCACTACCTCGGTGCGCGCCGCGTCGCCGAAGCCGCTGGCCCGCACGATGGTGCGCGCCGGCAGGCCGATGAAGCTGTAGCGCCCGAAGCGCTCGCCGCCGATGACGGACTCCAGCAGGAAGCTGTAGCGCCCGCCACCCGGACCGCCGGCCAGTTTGAGGTAGAGCGACAGCGGCGTCTCCAGGTCGGCGAACGCCTCGATCATGAGGGGGATGCGGTTGTAGCCCTGGCCGGCCAGGCTCTTGAATTCCAGTTCGGTGATCATGGTGTGCACTCGGACGGGGCTGGCGATTGAAAAAGCGCCCCGTGGTTCGTCTTATGCGGGTGCGGCGGCGGCGCTGGCCGCCACGCTGGGCGCCCCTTGCGGGCGCGGTCACAAGTCAGCGCGCTGGCTTGCGCCAGGGCCATGCCCCCTGGGCGGTGGCACCCAGCGGCGAAGCGACGTTGTGCGGAGCGAACATGCGCGGCAGTGTAGCAAATGAAATGCGCCCGGGGGCGCGCCGCTTCCACAGGACCCATGCCGGGAGATCGTCGAGCGGCGCCTCGCATCGCTCCGCGCCCAGCTCGCCAAGCTGGCGGCGGCGCAAGAGCGGCTGGCAGCCGTCCTGCGCGAAGGGCGCCCAGCGCAGCCGGAAGGCGCGTGCGCGCGCCTGGAAGCCTGGGGCGGCTGATATTTTGATAGCTGCTCGCGCGCGGCCCGCCTGCGTTTCAGATACTTTTGACTGGAAACCTCGCTGATCCGGCTGCGGGCGTCAGGGCGCGTCTCACGGTGCCAAGCTCTTGAGTCCCGGCTCGGCGACGAGGGCGTGAGTTCGGGGCGGCGGCCAGCCGCGAAGCCGATGCGCCCCGCCGTCCACCTCGTGCGAGGCACGGCAGGCCGGCGCCCGCGGGGAAGCGCGGCAGATGCGCCCTCCGCCCACATCCGGCATGGCATTTGTCCGGCACGCGCGCGGGCGCCGGCAAGGTGCAATCGGGCTTCACCCCGACGGCGGCCCATCCGCCCACCCGGCCCGCCCCCGCTGACAAGGAAACTCCCATGCTGATCCGCATCGGCTACGACATCGAACTGGCGCTGAACAGCCCCACCACCCTGCTCGGCGCGCTGCACGTGCACCCGTCGCGCGCGCACGACCTGCAGGCGCCGGAGGCGTTCACCGCCGACCCGCCGCTGCCGGCTCGGACCTACCGGGACGACTTCGACAACACCATCACCCGCATCGACGTGCCGGCCGGCGTCGCCAGCCTGCGCCTGCGCAGCCACGCGCTGGTGGCCGACAGCGGCCAGCCCGACCCGGTGCGGCCCGGCGCTCGCCAGCACGCGCTGCACGAGCTGTCACCCGATCTGTTCCGCTTCCTGCTGCCCAGCCGCTACTGCGAAGTGGACAGCGCGCTGATGGCCTTCGCCTGGGGGCGCTTCGGCAACGTCCCCGAAGGCTGGGCGCGCGTGCAGGCCATCTGCGACTACGTGCACGGCCACCTGCGATTCGACTACCAGCAGGCGCGCGCCAACCGCACCGCGCTGGAAGGCTGGCGCGAGGGCGTGGGCGTGTGCCGCGACTTCGCCCACCTGGCCGTCACGCTGTGCCGGTGCATGAACATCCCGGCGCGCTACGCCACGGGCTACCTGGGCGACATCGGCATCGCGCCGCTGCCCGACCCGATGGATTTTTCGGCCTGGTTCGAAGCCTGGCTCGACGGCGGCTGGCGCACCTTCGACGCCCGCCACAACGTGCCGCGCATCGGCCGCGTGGTGATGGCGCGCGGCCGTGACGCCGCCGACGTGCCGATCACCATGGTGTTCGGCTGGCACCAGCTGAAGAGCTTCGAGGTGGTGACCGAGGAGTTGCCGGCGCCCGTCGCCGCCCCCGATCGACTGGCCCGCCTGGCGGCCTAGTCAACAGCGCTTGGCCGCACGGGACTGCGCATTGCTCCACGCTTTCGCCAGCCTGCAAAGCCGCAACGAGGCGGGTCGCGTCCGAATGTGAAAAACCCCATGGACAGGGAGTGTCCCCGGGGCGGACACTCCGGCGCTCCAAACGAACGGTCGTCCTATTTTTGCGGGCAGGCCGTTTTTCCACATTCCGGAGATTCCACATGACCCGTTCCCCAGCGATCGATCGCCGCCGCCGCGCCCTCGCCTTCGCGGCCCTGGCCGGCCTGGCCGGCACCCCGCTGCTGCCGCGCACGGCCCGGGCCGCCACGGCGGGCGGCGTGGATTTCGCCGAGCAGATCAAGCTCGGGCCGCATGCCCTGGTGCTGAACGGCGCCGGCATCCGCTACAAGACGGTGTTCAAGGTGTATGCCGCCGGCCTCTACCTGACGCAGAAAAGCAGCAGCGCCGAGGACGTGCTGGCCGCCCCCCAGGCCAAGCGAATGCACATGGTGCTGCTGCGCGACATCGACGCCGACGACATCGGCAAGCTCTTCGTGCGCGGGCTGCAGGAGAACATGCCCAAGGGTGTCTCGGCGCAGCTGGTGCCGAGCATCCTGCGCGTGAGCCAGGTGTTCTCGGAGTACCGGCGCCTGCACGAGGGCGACACCATCATCAGCGACTGGGTGCCGGGCACCGGCACGGTGGTGACGGTGCGCGGGCAGTCGACCGGGGCGCCGATCCCCGAGCCCGCCTTCTACCGCGCGTTCCTCTCGATCTGGCTGGGCGCCAAGCCGGCCGACTGGACGCTGAAGGACCAGCTCCTGGGCAAGTCGCCCAACGCGGCGGCCTGAGCCTGCGCCGGCCGGCTCCTCAGCCGGCCTGGGCCTGCGGCTCCTCGGTCGCCAGGTAGAACCACTCGCGGCCGACCTCCGCCTCGGGGTAGGGGAACAGCACGCAGCCCGCCCGCGGCGCGGCCACGGGGCGGCCGTCGGCGCGCACGCCGATGACGTCGCCCGCCTCCACGGCGTCGAAGCTGTGCCAGTCGCGCGCCAGCCGGTCGCCGGGCGATTCGCGCAGCACCACGTCCCGCAGCCGCGTCGAAGGGCCGGTGAAGGGCGCCGGCGCCTCCACGTGCGCCAGCCCCAGCGCGGCCAGCGCGCCGTGCAGCGCGCGCTCGGCCACCTCGATGGCCTCCGGGTCCGCGTGCTGGCCGCATTCCAGCGTCACGGCATAGCCGCCCTGGCTGCGCATGTACTCGTTGGTGCCGATGCCTTCCTCGTCCGGCGGTTCGCCGCGCGCGCGGGCGGCGCGGTCGTACACCTCCAGCCAGCCCTCGACCACGCGCGGCGCGCCCAGGGCGCGCGCCAGCGCCATCTCCTCGCGGGCGCGGGCGAAGGGCTCGCGCGGGCCGCTGTTGTCGCGCGGGCCGACCATGGCGAAAGGGTCGCCGGGCGTGTGGAAGGAATGCAGGTCCAGCAGCGCGTCGTGCGCGGCCAGCACGGGCGCGAGCTGGCGCGTGACGCGGTCTTCGTAGTCGCGCGGGTCGCTCCGGGGCACGAAGCGGCGGTTCAGGTTGCGCTCGCCCTCGCGCGTGTTCCGCCGGAAGGCCAGCGGGTTGGCCACCGGCACCAGCGTCAGCCGGCCGCGCGCCAGCACCAGGCGGCCGTGCAGCAGGTCGTCGAAGGCGCGCGCGATGGCGTGCGCGCCGCACACTTCGTTGCCGTGCACGGCGCCCATGACCACCAGCGCCGGGCCGGGGGCCAGCGCCGTCCAGGTGTGCCATTGCAGCACCTCGGGGTTGTGCATGGCCCGCTGGAGCAGTTCGTGTCCCGCGTTCACGTCGATCCGACCTCCTGCATCGCGCCATTGTGCAGCCATGCCGCCGCTTCGGCCATGCTGTCGAAGCAGGCGTCGGCGCCCGCCCCCTCCACCGGCTCGCCGTGGTTGTAGCCGTGGCGCAGCAGCACCACCGGGCAGCCGGCGGCGCGGGCGGCGGCGGCGTCATTGCTGGAGTCGCCCACCATCAGCGTGCGCGGCGGCGCGGTGCCCAGCGCCTTGCAGGTCTCCAGCAGCGGCAGGGGGTCGGGCTTCCTGCGGGCGAAGCTGTCGCCGCCGAACACGTGGCCGAAGAAGCCGTCCAGCCCCTTGGCGGCCAGCAGCGGCCGGGCGAAGGCCAGCGGCTTGTTGGTGAGGCAGGCCAGCGGCAGGCCCCGGTCCCGCAGGGCGCGCAGGCCCCGCACGGCACCGGGATAGACGGTGCTGTGGCGGCCGTTGACGCGCAGGTAGGCGCGCTGGTACAGCGGCCAGGCGCGCGCCAGCGCGGCTTCGTCGGGCGCGCCGGCCTGGCCCAGCGCCAGCACGGCGCCGATCAGGTGCTCCGAGCCCTTGCCCACCAGCCGGGCGATCTGGGCGCGCGGGACGGGCGGGCGGCCGAGCGCGGCCAGCATCTCGCCCAGCGCCGCCTCGAAGTCGCCCAGGGTGTCCACCAGGGTGCCGTCGAGGTCGATGATGCAGGCGTCGATGGGCTGCGGCAGGGTCATGCGGAACGGTGCTTTCATGAAATGCGAAACCGATACTGTAGGCGCCTGTCGCCATGCGCGCGCATGCCGGCGCGCGGGTGTGCCTGCCGGCGGCGGTGAGCGCGCGGGCTGGACGTGGGCGCGATGGGGAAGACCACCATCGTGCTGAGGCGGCGCGCCTGGGTTTTTTACGTCAAATTGGGCTTTAGAGCCCGCCCAGCAAGCGCCGACAGCTACTATTTCAATAGCTCCCGCCGCATCTCCGCGATGACGGCGGCATAGTCCTTCTGCCCGAAGATCGCGCTGCCCGCCACGAAGGTGTCTGCCCCCGCATCCGCCACCCGGCGGATGTTGCCGGCCTTGATGCCGCCGTCCACCTCCAGCCGGATGTCCTTGCCCGAGGCGTCGATGCGCCGGCGCACCTGCTCGGTCTTGCGCAGCGCGCTGTCGATGAAGCTCTGCCCGCCGAAGCCGGGGTTCACGCTCATGACCAGCACCAGGTCGATGTCGTCGATCAGCCAGTCCAGCACATCCAGCGGCGCGGCCGGGTTGAACACCAGCCCCGCCTGGCAGCCGGCCGCCTTGATGGCCTGCACGCTGCGGTGCGCGTGCGGGCTGGCGTCGGGGTGGAAGCTGATCAGGTCCGCGCCGGCCTGGGCAAAAGCCTGGGCCAGCGCATCGACCGGCTGCACCATCATGTGCACGTCCAGCGGCACCGGGCGGCCGTCGGGCGTCCTGGCGTGCGGCTTGATGGCCTGGCAGATCATCGGCCCGAAGGTCAGGTTGGGCACGTAGTGGTTGTCCATCACGTCGAAGTGGATCCAGTCGGCGCCGGCGGCGATGACCTGGGCCACCTCCTCGCCCAGCCGCGCGAAGTCGGCCGACAGGATGGAGGGGGCGATGCGGTAGGAGGTGCTCATGGCCGGCGATTTTCGCCGACGCGCGCGGCACCGGCCGGCCGCTACCATTGCGCCATGCCCAAATACCAGTTCAGCGTGGAAGTGGAGCCGCAGTTCCTGCCCGAGCAGTCGGAGCCGGACGGCGGGGTCTGGGGCTTCGCCTACACCATCACCGTGCGCAACACGGGCGAGGTGGCGGCGCAGCTGGTGTCGCGCCACTGGATCATCAGCGACGCGCGCGGCCACACCGAGGAGGTGAAGGGCCTGGGCGTGGTCGGCCAGCAGCCGCTGCTGAAGCCCGGCGAGGCGTTCCAGTACACCAGCGGCTGCCGCCTGCGCACGGCGAGCGGCACCATGCACGGCAGCTACTTCTGCGTCGCCGAGGACGGCGAGCGCTTCGAGGCGCCGATCCCCATGTTCGTGCTCGACGCCGGCGGCCTGGGCGGCAGCACCCGCGTGCTGCACTGACGGGCGGGCACGGTGGCCGGCGCCCAGATCGACCTGGCGGAGCTGCTGCGGGCGCTCGACCCGCAGGCGCCGCTGCCCGAGCGCAACCTGTGGCTGGCGCGCCTGCTGGCCTGGGTGCGCGGCGACGCTGGAGACCCCGAGGCCGCGGTGGCGCGCGTGCGCGCGCTGCTGGACGCGGCCGAGGTGCGCCCCGAGTGGCTGGCGAACTGGCGCCGCTGGTGGCAGGCATTCCTCACCTCGATGGACGCCACGCCGCTGCTGGCCGACCTGGGCTTCGCCCCGCGCGCCTCGCTGCCCAGCGAGGCGGCGCACCGCCTGCGGCGCAAGCTGCTGCCGGTGGCGCCGGACACCACCAACCTGGGCGAGCTGTTCACCCTGCTGCTGCCCACCGAGTTCGACGCCCGCTGGCTGCGCGCGCTCGACGAGCCGACGCTGCGCCGCCTGCGCGCGGTGCTGTTCCCCCCGACGACCGACGCGCACGGCCCGGACTACGCGCTGCGCACGCTGCTGGACGCCACGGCCTTCGCCGTCAGCCAGATCAGCGCCGTCGGGCAGTCGGCCGACATCCGCACCCGCATGTCCAGCGAGGAGCGCTACCAGCGCGCCTTCCCCGAGCTGCCGATGGTGTTCGAGACGGTGCGCCAGGCGGCGCTGGCCAGCGGCCGGCAGGGCGCGCCGGCGCTGATCGCCATCGCCCGGCTGCGCGAGCAGCTCGAACTCTGCCGCTCCGCCGCCTCCACGGTCTACGCGCACCTGCAGGAGCACGGCATCTCGGTGCACATCGAGTTCCAGCTGCGGCAACTGCGCCAGCGCATCGTGCGCGTCAAGGCGCTGCTGCTGTGCCTGGAGACGGACGCGCCGGCCCAGGCCACGGCGCAGCTGCTGTCGCACCTGGTGCGGGTCAGCCGCGACAGCGCCAGCCTGCGCGCGCTGCTGGCCTCCAGCACCGAGCTGCTGGCCAGCCGCGTGACCGAGCGCAACGCCGAGACGGGCGAGCACTACATCGCCCGCAGCCCGCGCGAATACGCGCAGCTGCTGGGCGCCGCGGCGGGCGGCGGCGCGGTGCTGGCCTTCACCACCTGGACCAAGCTGATGCTGGGCGCGCTGGCGCTGTCGGCCTTCTGGGGCGGCTTCGCGGCCGGCGCCAACTACGCGCTGTCGTTCGTCGTCATCATGCTGCTGCACTGGACCGTGGCGACCAAGCAGCCGGCCATGACGGCGCCGGCCATGGCCGCGCGGCTGAAAGACATGAGCGCCGCCCGGCCGCCCGAAGGCGCTCGCACCGAAGCCCGCGAGGGCGAAGGTGTTTCAGGGTACTCGCCCGGCGCGGTGGCGGACTTCGTGGACGAGGTCACCTACCTGCTGCGCTCGCAGTTCGTGTCCATCGTGGGCAACGTGGGGCTGGTGGTGCCGGTGGTGCTGCTGCTCTCCGCCCTGCTCGGCCTGGCGGGCTGGGACGGCGTGATGACACCGGCCAAGGCCGAGGGCATCCTGGCGCACCACCACCTGCTCGGTCCGACGGCGCTGTTCGCCGCCGCCACCGGCGTGCTGCTGTTTCTCTCCAGCCTGATCGCCGGCTGGGTGGAGAACTGGTTCGTGTTCCAGCGGCTCGACGCCGTGATCGCCTACCACCCGCGCGTAACGCGGCGGCTGGGCGCCGGGCGCGCGCGGCGCTGGGCCGCCTACTGGCGCGGCCACGTCTCCGGCTGGGCGGCCAACGTCTCGCTCGGCCTGATGCTGGGGCTGGTGCCGCCGGTGCTGGGCTTCTTCGGCATCCCGTTCGAGGTGCGCCACGTCACCCTGGTGGCCGGGCAGCTCGCCGCCACCGCGCACGAACTGGGCACCGGTGTACTTCACCGCCCGGAATGGTGGTGGGCGGTGGGCGGCATGGCCGCCTGCGGCCTGTTGAACGTGGCGGTGAGCTTCACGCTGGCCTTCCGCCTGGCGCTGGCGGCGCAGAACGTGCGCGGCGTGAGCCGCCGGCGCGTCTACGCGGCCCTGGGGCGGCGCCTGCTGCGCCAGCCCCTGGCCTTCGTGCTGCCGGTGGCGCCGCGTCATCGATAGGGGTTAGCATCCCTCTTGACCCCCTGTCTGAAGGATTCGAGATTTGACCGATGCATCGCCGGCCGGATGGGCCGGCAAACTCAGCCTGCTGCCCGGGTCGCTGGCCCTGGAATGGGCCCTGCTGCTGGCGCTGGCGGCGCTGGCCGGACACCTGGTGCAGCGCACCACGAAGCTGCCCAAGATCATCGGCCACGCCGCGGTCGGCGCCGCGGCCGGCTGGCTGGGCCTGGCGGGCGCGGCCTGGCCGCTGGGCGGCATCGGCCTGTTCCTGCTGGAGATGGGCATCGCCGTGGTGCTGTTCGAATGCGGCGCGCGGCTGTCGCTGCGCTGGCTGGGTCACAACCCGATGGTGCTGGTGCAGAGCCTGGCCGAGTCGGTGCTGACCTTCGCCGCCGTCTATCTGTCGCTGCGCGCGCTGGGGCTGGAGGTGCCGGCGGTGCGCGCGCTGTCGGTGATCGCCGTGGCGGCCTCGCCAGCGGTGCTGATGCGGGTGATGCTCGACCTGCGCGCCAACGGCCCGGTGACCGACCGCGCGCTCGCGCTGGCGACGCTGAACACGCTCTACGCGCTGACCCTCGGCACCGCCCTGCTGCGCACCATCGACCGCGGCGACGGCACGATGCTGGCCTCGGTCGGCTCGTCGGTGGCGGTGCTGGGCGTCTCGCTGCTGTGCGGCGCGGTGCTGGCCGGCCTGCTGATCGCCGCGCTGCGCGTGCTGAACCCGACCAGCCAGGACACCGCCATCGTGGTGCTGGCGCTGCTGGCCGTGTGCGCCGGCGTCACCACGCCGCTGGGCGGCTCGGCGCCGCTGGCGGCGCTGCTGGGCGGCATCCTGCTCAAGCGCCTGTACCCGAGGCCGTGGGTGTGGCCGCGCCAGCTCGGCACGGCGGCGGCCATGCTGAACATCCTGATGCTCGTGCTGGTGTCCGCCACGGCGGCGCGGGCCGGCTGGAGCGGCGCCGTCCTCTGGGCCGCCCTGGCGCTGGTGGGCGCGCGGTTGCTGGCCAAGGCGGCCTGCATCGCGGCCACCGGCGTGGGCAGCGGCATGGCGCTGAAGAAGTCGTTCTGGGTCGGCATCGCCATGGTGCCGATGTCGGCGGTGGCGCTGCTGCTCACCTCGCAGTTCGTGGCCGCCTCGCACGGCGTCGGCGCGCAGGTGGCGGCCATCGCGCTGCCGGTGATCCTGTTGACGGAGCTGCTCGGCGCCGCGCTGGCCACCCTCGCCTTCCGGCGCAGCGGCGAGGCCGCGCCGCCCACGCGCGGCAGGCGCATCCCGTCCTTCGGGGAGGATACGCGGCCATGAACGCAGAGAGCAAAGCACTGGGCGAATCCACCCTGCCGCCGAGCGACGATCCGCCGCCCAGCCTGGCGCCTTTCGGCCAGTCCGAGGCGCTGACCATCGGCGTGGAGCTGGAGCTCCAGCTCGTCAACACCAACGACTACGACCTGGCGCACTACGCCGACGACATGCTGCGCCTGATGGCGCGCCGCGACCTGCCCGGCAGCGTGGTGCCGGAGATGACGGCCGGCATGATCGAGATCTCCACCGACGTCTGCCGCACGGCCGACGAGGCGCTGGGCCAGCTCACGCGGATCCGCGACGCGCTGGTGCACAGCGCCGACACGCTGAACATCGCCGTCGTCGGCGGCGGCACGCACCCGTTCCAGCAGTGGCACCAGCAGCGCATCTACGACAAGCCGCGCTTCCACCAGCTCTCGCAGCTGTACGGCTACCTCAGCCAGCAGTTCACCATCTTCGGCCAGCATGTGCACGTGGGCTGCCCCGACGCCGACACCGCGCTCTACACGCTGCACTGCATGTCGCGCTACATCCCGCACTTCATCGCGCTGGCCGCCTCCAGCCCCTACGTGCAGGGGCAGGACACGGCGTTCGACTCGGCGCGGCTGAACTCGGTGTTCGCCTTCCCGCTGTCGGGCCGCGCGCCCTGCGTGCTGACCTGGGACGACTTCGGCCGCTACTTCGACAAGATGACGCACACCGGCGTCGTCAAGAGCATGAAGGACTTCTACTGGGACATCCGCCCCAAGCCCGAGTACGGCACCATCGAGGTGCGCGTGTTCGACACCCCGCTCACGGTGGAGCGCGCCGCCGCCCTGGCCGGCTACGTGCAGAGCCTGGCGGCCTGGTTCCAGAACGAGCGCCCCTTCGCCCCCATCGAGGACGACTACCTCGTCTACGCCTACAACCGCTTCCAGGCCTGCCGCTTCGGGCTGGACGCGGTGTACGTCGATCCCGTCACCGGCCGCCACCTGCCGCTGCGCGAGCACCTGCTGGAGACGATGGAGCGCCTGCGCCCCTTCGCCGAGGGCTGCCAGGCCGGCGGCGCGCTGGCCGCGCTGCGCCAGGAGGTGCTGGACAACCGCAACGACGCCCGCTGGCTGCGCGAGCGCCAGGGCCGCGAGCAGCTGCTGGGCGAGGTCATCCGCCAGGCCGCGCTGCGCTTTCGCGGCGCGTGACATCTGACGCACCTGATACACGCCGCACCCGTGCAGGCGGCGCGCCGATGCCCCAGAATCCGCTCCCATGACCCTGCGCATCGGCATCTCGGCCCGCCTGCTGCACAACCCGGCGCCCGGCCTGGGCCTGCCCAGCAAGCGCATGCAATTCCTCGAAAGCGGCATGGCCCAGTGGATCATGTCGCACGGCGTGGTGGCGCTGATGATCCCCTTCATCGACGAGGCCCTGCCCCGCCTGTACAAGCGCCCGCCGCTGCACGACCTGGTGGACCAGCTCGACGGCCTGGTGCTGCAGGGCGGCATCGACATCAGCCCCGCCACCTACGGCGAGAAGCCCTGGCAGGACAAGGCCGAATACGACCCCCTGCGCGACGAGTACGAGCTGGACCTGCTGCGCGGCTTCATCGACGCCGACAAGCCCGTGCTGGGCATCTGCCGCGGCTGCCAGCTGCTCAACGTGTACTTCGGCGGCACGCTGATCCAGGACATCCCCAGCCAGTGGCCCGGCGCCATCCGCCACGTGGACACCGAGCGCTACGACCGCCTGGTGCACGAGGTGCACTTCATGCCCGGCTCGCGCCTGGGCGCCATCTACGGCCACGAGCCGCGCCGCATCACCAGCATCCACCACCAGTGCGCCGGCCGCCTGGGCAAGGGCGTGGCGCTGGAGGCGCGCAGCCCCATCGACCTGGTGCCCGAGGGCCTGCGCCACACCGGCCACCCCTTCGTCATGGGCGTGCAGTGGCACCCCGAATTCCACTTCAACGGCGGCGCCGGCGACGGCGTGCTGGACAGCGGGCCGCTGATGATGGCCTTCCTCAAGGCCGCCGCGCGCCGCGCCGGCCGCATCCGCCAGTTCGCCGACGGCGTGGCGCGCGTCAGGGACAGGATTCTGTGACGCGCGGCCTGGGCGAGTTCGAGCTGATCGAGCAATTTTTCAAGCCGAATCGACCTCCAGCGCCCGCCAGTCAAGCGCCAGCAGCTCCTGAATCCATAGTGCTCGGCATCGGCGACGACTGCGCGCTGCTGCAACCCGCGCCCGGCATGCAGCTGGCCGTCAGCAGCGACATGCTGGTCGAGGGCCGGCATTTCTTCGCCGACGCAGACCCCGCCGCGCTCGGCCACAAGGCGCTGGCCGTCAACCTGAGCGACCTGGCAGCCATGGGCGCCGAGCCGCTCGCCTGCACCCTGGCGCTGGCCCTGCCGCCCGAGCGCGCGCGCGACGAGGCATGGCTGGCCGCCTTCGCCGGCGGCCTGCGCGCGCTGGCCGACGCGCACGCCTGCCCGCTGGTCGGCGGCGACACCACCGCCGGCCCGCTCAACCTCTGCATCACCGTGCTCGGCCAGGTGCCCGCCGGCCAGGCGCTGCGGCGAGGCGGCGCGCGCCCCGGCGACGAGCTGTGGGTCAGCGGCACCCTGGGCGACGCGCGCCTCGCCTTGCTGGCGCTGCGCGGCGACATCGCCCTGCCGCCGCCCGCGCTGGCCGCCGCCCGCCAGCGGCTGGAGCGCCCCACGCCGCGTCTGCCCCTGGGCCGCGGCCTGCGCGGCATCGCCAGCAGCTGCATCGACCTGAGCGACGGGCTGGCGGGCGACGTCGGCCACCTCCTCGCCGCCTCCGGCGTGGGCGCCGTCATCGACGCCGACGCCGCTGCAAACTTGATAGCTGTCATCGCTTTCCTGTCGGGCGCTGGAGGCACTTTCGACCTGAATTTCCGGCGGAGCACCGTACTGACCGGCGGCGACGACTACGAACTGGCCTTCACCGCCCCGCCCGGCGCCCGCGCCGCCGTCGAGCGCGCCGGCGAAAAGGCCGCCACGCCGGTCACCCGCATCGGCCGCATCGAGGCCGCGCCCGGCCTGCGCCTGATCGATGCCGCCGGCCGCCCCGTCGAGGACGGCTTCCGCTCGTTCGACCACTTCGCCTGAAGGTCCGGGCAGCCCAGCCGCCCGCCCTTGCCCCGCCTCCCATCGATCTTCGTGCGCGCCAGCGTGCCTGGGTGCATGCAGAGGAGAGGCACTTGTGCGGCAGCTCCGATTCGAATATATTGAATAAAAATTCAATATATTGGAGTGCAATAAATGGATGCTGTTCTTTTGGAGCGCCGTGGCCGCACGGGACTCATCACATTGAACAAGCCGGCCAAGCTCAATGCATGGGATCAACCGATGCGTGATGCCATCGTGGCAGCGCTGCGCGTTTATGACGCCGACCCAGCAATCGGCGCCGTGGTAATGACCGGCGCGGGCGAACGCGCTTTCTCCGCCGGCCAGGACTTCGCCGAGGCGCACGACTTCGACGCCGAACGGGCGGAGAGCTGGATCCGCGAGTGGGAAACCTTTTACGGCACGCTGCGGCGCCTGACCAAGCCCATCGTGGCCGCGCTCAACGGCACGGCGGCGGGCTCGGCCTTCCAGGTAGCGCTGCTGTGCGACATCCGCGTGGGCCACGCCGAGGTGAAGATGGGCCAGCCCGAGATCAACTCCGGCATCGCCAGCATCACCGGGCCGTGGATCATGAAGGAGATCCTGGGCATGTCGCGCACCATCGAGCTGACGCTCACCGGCCGCATGATGGAGGCGCAGGAGTGCCGCGAGATCGGCCTCATCCACAACTTGGTGCCGCGCGAGCAGGTGCTGCCCAAGGCGCTGGAGATCGCCGAACAGCTCGCCGCCAAGGCCCCGCTGGCCATGCGCCTGGACCGCGCCTGGTTCGCCGACATGACCGAGGCGGGCTTCCGCCAGACGATCGATGCCGCCATCCGCTCGCACCGCGAGTCCTACGCATCGGGCGAGCCCGCCCGCAAGATGGAGCGCTTCATGGCCGAGCGCGGCCACGCGCTGGGAGGGGCCCGGCCATGATCGAGATGCCGCCGGTCGGCGACGAGACGCTGCGCCGCATCATGGACCGCCGGGCCAAGGAAGACCCGGGCCACGTGCTGCTGAAGTTCCAGGACCGCGACCACACCTTCGGCGCGATCGACGCCCAGGTGAACCGCGTCGCCAACGCGCTGCTGGCGCGGGGCCTGCAGCCCGGCGACCGCGTGGCGCTGATGCTGCCCAGCCACCCGGACCACCTGGTGGCGATCCTTGCGCTCGCCAAGGTCGGGCTGGTGCGCGTGCCCATCAACACCAGCTTCAAGGGCGCGTCGCTGGCCCACCCGTTCGAGGCCTTCGCGCCGCGCGCGCTGATCGCCGACGCCGCCCACGCCGAGGTGCTGGCCGAGGCGCTGCCTGCTGGCGCGGTGGAAATGCTGTTCTGGCGCGGCGGCGCGCAGGACGGCTTCGCCGCGCTGCTGGCCCACGCCGACAGCGCCCCGCCCGCCGTGGAGCCGGGGCCGGACGACATCATTGCCCTCACGCCCAGCTCGGGCACCACGGGCGCGCCCAAGGGCGTGAACAAGTCCGACCGCACGCTGCGCGCCGGCCCCATGGGCACGCTGCGCCTCACCGGCGCGCAGCCGGGCGACGTGTTCCTGCTGTGGGAGTCGCTGCACCACGGCGCTGGCGTGGCCGTGTGCATCGCCGCCATCCTGCAAAAGCTCACGCTGGCGATGGTGGAGAAGTTCAGCGCCTCGCAGTTCTGGGAGCAGTGCCGCCGCAACGGCGTCACGCACATCCACTACCTGGGCGGCGTGCTGCCCATGCTGCTCAAGCAGCCGCCGAAGGACAACGACCGCGACCACACGGTGCGCATCGCCTGGGGCGGCGGCTGCCCGCCCGAGGTGTGGGACGTGTTCTCCGAGCGCTTCGGCGTGGAGATGCGCGAGGGCTACGGCCTGTCGGAGATGATCACCTTCGTCACCGTCAACCCGCAGGGCCCCAAGTTCTCCATCGGCCAGCCGCTGTCGTATTTCGACCTCCAGCTCACCGACGACGAGGGCAACGAGGTGCCCGTGGGCCAGCCGGGCGAGATTCTGCGTGCGCTCGCGCGTGCCGGGCCTGCAGTTCCTGGGCTACTTCCGCAACGAGGCCGCCACCGAGGCCGCGCGGCGCGGCGAGTGGTTCTGCAGCGGCGACCTGGCGCGGCGCGACGAGGCGGGGTACTACTACTTTGCGGGCCGCAAGAAGGACACGGTGCGCCGGCGCGGCATCAACATCTCGGCCTGGGAGGTCGAGCGCGTGATCGGCGAGCACCCCGCCGTCGCCGAATGCGCGGTGGTCGGCGTGCCCAGCGAACTGGGCGATGAAGAGTTGAAGCTTTTCGTGCGCCTGGCCGAAGGCGCGGAACTCGCGCCGCAAGCGCTCGTGGACTGGTGCAAGCCGCGCATGCCGGCCTTCCAGGTGCCGCGCTTCGTCGCCTTCATCGGCGAATTCCCCAAGACCCCGACGCAGCGCATCCGCAAGAACGAGCTGCCCCGCGACCTCATCGGCGCATGGGACGCCGAACAACCCAGGAGTTAACCATGATGAAGAAGTACCTCAAGCACTGTCTGGCCGCCTGCGTGGCGGCGCTGGCCTGCACGGCATCGTTCGCCCAGGACTACCCTTCGCGTCAGGTGACGGTGGTCGTGGGCTACGCCGCCGGCGGCGCGGTGGATGCTGTCGCGCGCCTCATGTCGCAGAAGCTCGGTGATGCGCTGGGCAAGCCCTTCGTGGTGGACAACAAGGCCGGTGCGTCCGGCAACATCGGCGCGCAATTCGTGGCCAAGGCGCCGGCCGACGGCTACACCCTGCTGATGGCACCGGTCACCACCTACGCCATGAACTCACTGCTGTACCCAGCCACCACGGGCTACCACCTCGCCAAGGACTTCACCGGCGTTTCGCTCGTCGGTTACCTGCCGCTGGTACTGGTCGTCAACGAAGCTTTGCCCGTGCGGTCAGTGGCCGACCTGGTGAAGACAGCCAAGGCCAAACCCGGCGGCATGGACTACGGCTCTTCCGGCAACGGCTCCATCGAGCACGTGGCGAGCGAGATGTTCAAGAAGCAGGCAGGCGTAAGCATGGTGCACATCCCCTACCGCGGCGCCGCACCGGCCATCACCGACGTGATGGCAGGGCAGTTGCAGCTGATGTTCGCCACCGTGCCCACTGCCGTGGCCAATCTCAAGACCGGCAAGCTGCGTCCGCTGGCTGTGACCACGCCCAAGCGCATCTCCGCGCTGAACGACGTGCCTACCGCGCACGAGGCCGGCTACCCGGGCTTCGAGGTTGCATCGACCTATGCCATCCTCGCCCCGGCGGCCACGCCCCGGCCCGTGGTAGAGCGACTGAACCAGGAAGTCACCAGGATCCTGGAGATGCCCGACGTGCAGGCCCGCTTCCAGGCCCTGGGTATCGAACGGGCCGGCTCCACGCCCGAAGAAGCCACGCAGCGCCTGGGCCAGGAACTGGGCAAATGGGACAAGGCGATCAAGGAAAGCGCCATCAAGGTGGACTGACGTGGCTTCCGACATCCAGGTCGAGCACCGCGGCGAGGGCCGCGCCCTCGTCACCATCGCCCGGCCGCACCGGCGCAACGCCTGCGACTTCGCAGCCTGGACCGACCTGAAGGCCGCGTTCGAGACGCTGGGCGCGGATCCGGCCGTCAAGCTCATCGTGCTCACCGGCGCGGGCGGCCACTTCTGCGCGGGCGACGACGTGGTGGCCTTCTCCGCCGTCACGGATGAAGCGGAGAAGGACGTGTGGCGCGCGCGCATCCAGGCGTGCTACGCCGCGCTGCAGTCCGCGCCCAAGCCGGTCATCGCCGCCGTCTCCGGCGTGTGCGTGGGCGGCGGCTGCAGCCTGGCCATGTGCTGCGACTTCCGCGTGGGCGACGCCACGGCGCGCGTGGGCGTGCCCGTCGCCAAGCTCGGGCTGGTCTATCCCACCATCCAGTTGCAGCGCTTGGCATGGCTCATCGGCGCGTCGAACGCGCGGCGCTGGGTGTACGAAGCGGCGTTGTACGACGCCGCTGAATCGCATCGCGTGGGCTACCTGGACGCGCTCGCGCCCGGTGATGCGGTGGAGGCAGCCTTCGCCTTTGGTGCCGGCATGGCACAGGCCGCGCCGCTGTCCATCGCTGGCTCCAAAGCGCAGCTCAATGCCGTGCTAGCCGGTCGGTTGGAGCCGGAGCGCGAGCAGCTCGATGCCATGGTGCTGCGCGCGGACCGCAGCGAGGATTTCCGCGAGGCTGCGCGAGCCTTCGCCGAGAAGCGCCGCCCGGTCTTTCGCGGACAATAGGGAGAATGACCGCCAAGAGAGCCCCGGCCCGCCCCGACGCCGATTCGCCGCTGTACGTGCAGTCGGTAGCCAAGGCGATGAAAGTGCTGACGGCCTTCGACGGCTCCAAACGGCAGCTCTCCCTCACAGAAATCGCTGCGCTCGCCGACCTGGACAACAGCGCCGCGCAGCGCTTCACCCACACGCTCTCGGCGCTGGGCTACCTCGTCAAGGATCCGGACACGCGCAAGTACGAGCTGTCGGTGCGGCTGCTCGACTTCACCTACCACTACCTCGCCTCCAACGAGCTGCTGCACCGAGCGACTCCAGTGCTGCGCGAGCTGGCGCAGGAGACCGAGGAAGCCTGCAACCTCACAGTGCCAGACGGACCGGACATCGTGGTCGTCTCGCGCATCATCAGCCGCAACGTCATCCACCCCAACGTAATTGTCGGCACCCGCCTGCCCGCCTTCTGTACGGCGCCCGGCCTGGCCATTCTGTCCACCTGGCCGCCGGACAAGGTGGACGCCGTGCTGGCCGCCAGCCGGCTCGAGAAATACACGCCCCACACCATGACCGATCCGCGCCGCATCAAGGCCCGGCTGCTCAAATGCGCCGCCGCCGGCTATGCGCACACGCAGAACGAGTTGTTTCCCGACGACATCTCCACCGCCGCGCCGGTGCTGGACGCCCACGGACGAGCCATTGGAGCGCTGAACATCGCCATGTCCAGCGCGCGCTGGGTCGCCGAGCATTCGGAAGAGCGGATCGCACACCTGCTGCGGGCGGCTGCGGCGTCCGTGTCGGTCCCGCAACTGCCTTCACGCCGCTTGCGCGCTTGATCGGCGGCGCCAGTGATCGCGCCGCATTCGCCCTGGATATGGAAGAACCGATCATGAGCTTCACCCTCTACACCCACCCCCAGTCCCGCGGCCGCCTGGCGCGCTGGATGCTGGAGGAATGCGGCGCCGACTACAGCGTGCGGGTGCTGCACTACGGCGCCAGCATGAAGGCGCCCGAATACACCGCGCTCAACCCCATGGGCAAGGTGCCCGCCATCCGCCACGGCGACCTGGTGGTGACCGAGAACGCCGCCATCTGCGCCTACCTGGCTGATCGGTTCCCCGCCCAGCGGCTTGCCCCGCCGGTAGATTCGCCCGAGCGCGGCACCTACTACCGCTGGCTGTTCTTCGCCGCCGGCCCCATGGAAGCCGCCGTCACCGCCAGGGCGCTGAACCTGCTGGCGCCGCCCGAGCGCCGCGCGGCCACCGGCTACGGCAGCTACGAGGACGTGATCACCACCGCCGAATTCGCCGTGCGCGCCAACGCGCTGGACGACGCGCTGGCGCGGCAGTTGCAGTCCCAGGGTTGACCATGCCCTTCCCGCTGGACGAACGCCGCGTGCTGCTGGCCGTCAAGGGCGTCGGCCCCACGGTGGTGGCGCGGCTGGAGCAGATGGGCATCGAATCGCTGGCGCATCTGCGGCACGAGAACTCCGCCGACATCCTGGCGCGCGGCGCGCGCCTGACCGGCTCGAGCTGCTGGAAGAACAGCCCGCAGGCGCGCGCCGCCGTGGCCGGGGCGATCGAGGCGGCGCAGCGGCACCGGCCGTGAAGCCCCTCTCCCCTCGCGGGAGAGGGGTTGGGGAGAGGGGGAGGTTCAGCGCCACGCAATTGCCGGCCTGCACCGCCACCCCCTCTCCCCGGCCCTCTCCCGCGAGGGGAGAGGGAGTGGCCCGCGCTGGATGGAACGCTTCTCTTTTCATAGCTTCCAGCGCTTGACTGTCGGGCGCTAGAGGCCAATTTCATGCTCAAACCATTGGGGGCTGCTAGCATTGCCGCCATGGGTTTGGCCGACACGCCCCGCGATGAAGTCAGCGACGTGCAGCCGCGCGATCTGCCTGCGGGCGGCCGCGCGGCGCGCGCAGGCGCGCCGCAGCCCACGACGCTGGAGCCGCTGGCCGCCGGCGACGGCCCGCCGCCCGCCGGCGCCGTGCGGCCCAGCGCCCGCGTGATGCGCGCGCACCTGGCGCACTGGGTGGCGTTCGGCTTCGGCAGCGGCCTGTCGCCCGTCGCGCCGGGCACCGTGGGCACGCTGTGGGCCTGGCTGGCCTGGGCGCTGCTGGCCCACTGGCTGACGCCCGCGCAGCTCGGCGGGCTGCTGGCGGCGTCCCTGCCCGTGGCCTGGTGGGCCAGCACCGTCACCGCGCGCCACCTGCGCATGGCCGACCCGAGCGCCATCGTCGCCGACGAGATCGTCGCCTTCTGGCTGGTGCTGTGGCTGCTGCTGCCGGCCGGCTTCTGGGCGCAGTTCGCCGCCTTCCTGCTGTTCCGCTTCTTCGACGCCGCCAAGCCCGGCCCGGTGGGCTGGGCCGACCGCCTGCTGCACGGCCAGGGCGGCTGGCGCGGCGGCTTCGGCATATTGCTGGACGACCTGGTGGCCGCCTTCTGCACGCTGCTGGTGATCGCGCTGTGGCGCGCCTGGTAGTCGATTACTACATTTTTCATAGCTGCTACCGCACGTGGATCAAGCGCTGGAGCCCGATTTGATTCAGAACCTGGCCGATGCCCTGCAACGCCGCGGCTGGATGATGGCGACGGCCGAAAGCTGCACCGGCGGGCTGATCGCCGGCGCCTGCACCGACCTCGCGGGCTCGTCGGCGTGGTTCGAGCGCGGCTTCGTCACCTACAGCAACGCCGCCAAGACCGAGCTGCTGGGCGTGCCGGCGGCGCTGATCGCCGCGCACGGCGCCGTCAGCGAGCCGGTGGCGCGCGCCATGGCCGAAGGCGCCGTCGCCCGCTCGCACGCGCGGGCCGCCGTGGCCGTGACCGGCGTGGCCGGCCCCACCGGCGGCAGCGCCGACAAGCCGGTGGGCACCGTGTGGTTCGGCTGGTGCGTGGACGGCCGCGCGAGCACCGAGCTGCGCCGCTTCGGCGGCGACCGCGCCGCCGTGCGGGCGCAGACCGTGGCGCACGCGCTGCGCCAGCTGCTGGCGCTGCTCGGCGCGCCGCCCTGAAAGCGCGCCATCCCAGGCCACTAAGATGGCCGCGCGCCGCACCCATGAACAAGACCAGGAGACACCCGCATGAGCACGCCGCAGATCACCTTCAGCAGTACCGTCCGCTACAGCACGCTGGCCCTGTGCGTGGTGGGGCTGGTGCTGAGCCTGTTCACCATGATCGCGTTCGAGCGCGGCCTGCCGTGGTTCCTGCTGTTCGGCGCGCTGGTGGCGCTGGGCGTGCACGACCTGCGGCAGACGCGCCACGCCATCCTGCGCAACTACCCGATCCTGGGGCACCTGCGCTTCGCGCAGGAGTTCATCCGGCCCGAGATCCGCCAGTACTTCATCGAGGGCGACATGGAGGCGCAGCCCTTCTCGCGCGCGCAGCGCTCGGTGGTGTACCAGCGCGCCAAGGGCATGCCGGACAACCGGCCCTTCGGCACGCAGCTCGACGTCGGCGCCGAGGGCTACGAGTGGATCAACCACTCGCTGCACCCCACCAAGATCGAGTCGCACGACTTCCGCATCTGGATCGGCGGCAGCCCCGGCGCGCCGCTGCCCGGCGTGTCGCCCTGCACCCAGCCCTACAGCGCCAGCGTGTTCAACATCTCGGCCATGAGCTTCGGCGCGCTGTCGGCCAACGCCGTGCTGGCGCTGAACCAGGGCGCCAGGCTGGGCGGCTTCGCGCACGACACGGGCGAGGGCTCCATCAGCCGCTACCACCGCGAGCACGGGGGCGATCTGATCTGGGAGATCGGCTCCGGCTACTTCGGCTGCCGCAACGCCGACGGCACCTTCAGCCCCGAGCGCTTCGCCGAGCAGGCGCAGGACCCGCAGGTGAAGATGATCGAGATCAAGCTCAGCCAGGGCGCCAAGCCCGGCCACGGCGGCGTGCTGCCGGGCGCCAAGGTCACGCCCGAGATCGCCGCCGCGCGCGGCGTGCCGGTGGGGGTGGCGTGCATCTCGCCCTCGGGGCACAGCGCGTTCTCCACGCCGGTGGAGCTGCTGCGCTTCGTGGCGCAGTTGCGTGAGCTGTCGGGCGGCAAACCGACCGGCTTCAAGCTGTGCATCGGCCACCCGTGGGAATGGTTCGGCATCGTCAAGGCCATGCTGGAGACCGGCATCACGCCCGACTTCATCGTGGTGGACGGCGCCGAGGGCGGCACCGGCGCCGCGCCGGTGGAGTTCACCGACCACGTGGGCACGCCGCTGCAGGAGGGCCTGCGCCTGGTGCACAACACGCTGCGCGGCGTGAACCTGCGCGAGCGCGTCAAGATCGGCTGCGCGGGCAAGGTCATCACCTCGTTCGACATCGCGCGCATGCTGGCGCTGGGCGCCGACTGGTGCAACTCGGCGCGCGGCTTCATGATGGCCGTGGGCTGCCTGCAGGCGCAGACCTGCCACACCGGCCACTGCCCCACCGGCGTGACCACGCAGGACCCGATCCGCCAGCGCGCGCTGGTGGTGGGCGACAAGGCGCCGCGCGTGGCGCAGTACCACGCCAACACGCTGCATGCGCTGAAGGAGCTGCTGCAGGCCGCCGGCCTGACGCACACCGACCAGGTCACCTCGCACCACATCGTGCGCCGCATCGACGACACGCAGGTGCGCCAGCTGTCGGGGCTGATGCCCTCGATGCCGCGCGGCGCGCTGCTGGGCGAGGTGTCCGCCCTGCCCGCCGTCTTCCGCCTGTTCTGGCCGCTGGCCAGCGCGCGCAGCTTCGCGCCCCAGCTGCCCGAGCCCGGCGACACGGCCAGGCCAGCGGCGGCGCAGGAGGTGGCGCAGCAGCTGCGCGACGCGCCGCCGCCCGAGCCGGCGCCGGTCGCGCACCTCGTGCCCGAGCAGGCGGTGCCGCCGGCGGCGGCGCCCGCATCGCCCACGCAGGTGCCACAGAGCTGGCGCGCCTCCGACCCCGTGAACGGCCGCGATCCAGCCGCGCGGTGAATCGGTGACGCTCTGTTTTTAGGAGCGACTTACACAATCCTTACGCCGTTCGCGCGAGCATCGGCCTCGTCGGCGGCACGCGCCGCACGCTGATCGCGCCGGGTGAAAACCCCTAACGACCAGGTGCCTGCACGCGGCCATAATCCGCTCGTTTTTGTGGTCACAGAGGCGTCAGCCAGTCGCATGAGTTCGGACATCATTCTGGAAACACGAGGGCTCGTGAAGGAGTTCAAGGGCTTCGTGGCGGTCAACGATGTCAACCTGAAGGTGCGCCGCGGCAGCATCCACGCCCTCATCGGCCCCAACGGCGCCGGCAAGACCACCTGCTTCAACCTGCTGACCAAGTTCCTGGAGCCCACGCGCGGGCAGATCCTGTTCGACGGGCACGACATCACGCGCGAGAAGCCCGCGCAGATCGCACGCCGCGGCGTGGTGCGCTCGTTCCAGATCTCCTCCACCTTCCCGCACATGACGGTGCTGGAGAACGTGCGCGTGGCCTTGCAGCAGAAGCTGGGCACGGCCTTCAACTTCTGGCAGTCCGAGCGCTCGCTGAACCAGCTCAACGACCGCTGCCTCGAATTGCTGGACCACGTCGGCCTGATCGAATTCGCCCCGCTCACCGCCATCGAGCTGCCCTACGGCCGCAAGCGCGCGCTGGAGATCGCCACCACGCTGGCCATGGAGCCGCAGCTCATGCTGCTGGACGAGCCCACCCAGGGCATGGGCCACGAGGACGTGGACATGGTCACCCAGCTCATCAAGAAGGTGGCCGCCAACCGCACCATCCTGATGGTGGAGCACAACATGGGCGTGGTCGGCAGCATCGCCGACATGATCACCGTGCTGCAATTCGGCCAGGTCATCGCCGAAGGCCCCTACGCCGAGGTGTCGCGCAACCCGCAGGTGCTGGAGGCCTACATGGGCAGCGCCGACGAGGCCCTGCAGGGGGCACATTGACATGAGCAGTTCCACGCCCGCCATCCAGATCCGCGACCTGCACACCTGGTACGGCGAGTCGCACATCCTGCACGGCATCAACATCGACGTGATGCCGGGCGAGGTGGTCACCCTGCTGGGCCGCAACGGCGCCGGCCGCACCACCACGCTGCGCGCCATCATGGGCCTGACGGGCAAGCGCACCGGTTCGATCCAGGCCGGCGGCCAGGAGACCATCGGCATGCCGCCGCACCAGATCGCGCGTCTGGGGATCGGCTACTGCCCGGAAGAGCGCGGCATCATGACCTCGCTCACCTGCGAGGAGAACCTGATGCTGCCGCCCAAGGTGGCCGAGGGCGGCATGGGCATCGACGAGATCTACGAGATGTTCCCCAACCTGAAGGCGCGCCGGGGCAGCCCGGGCGGGCGCCTGTCGGGCGGCGAGCAGCAGATGCTGGCGGTGGCGCGCATCCTGCGCACCGGCGCCAAGGTGCTGCTGCTGGACGAAATCTCCGAGGGCCTGGCCCCGGTCATCGTGCAGGCGCTGGCGCGCATGATCCGCGAGCTGCGCTCGCGCGGCTTCACGGTGCTGATGGTGGAGCAGAACTTCCGCTTCGCCGCGCCGCTGGCCGACCGCTTCTACATCGTCGAGCGCGGCCTGGTCGTGCGCGAGTTCACCGCCGCCGAGCTGCCGGGCACCATGGACATGTTGCGCGACTACCTCGGCGTCTAGTTTTTTTGGCAGTCCACTACTCACAAGGAGAGGTTCGATGAAACGCAAACTGCTCTGCACGCTGCTGGCCGGCATGGGCCTGGGTCTGGCGGGCCTGGCCCAGGCCCAGGTCTCCGACAACCTGGTCAAGATCGGCGTGCTGACCGACATGTCCGGCCTCTACGCCGACCTGTCCGGCTCCGGCTCGGTGACCGCGGCCAGGATGGCGGTGGACGACTACACCAAGGCCAGCGGCTCGAAGCTGAAGGTCGAGATCGTGTCGGCCGACCACCAGAACAAGGCCGACGTGGGCTCCAGCGTGGCCCGCAAGTGGTTCGACAGCGAGCAGGTGGACGCCATCGTCGACGTGCCCACCTCGTCGGTCGCGCTGGCCGTGCACGAAGTCGCGCGCGAGAAGGGCAAGGTGATGCTGAACTCCGGCGCCGCCTCGTCCGACCTGACCGGCAAGCTGTGCTCGCCCAACACCGTGCACTGGACCTACGACACCTGGATGCTGGCGAACAGCACCGGCGGCGCGATGGTGAAGAACGGTGGCGACACCTGGTTCTTCCTGACCGCTGACTACGCCTTCGGCCACGCGCTGGAGCGCGACACCTCCGAGGTGGTCAAGGCCGCCGGCGGCAAGGTGCTGGGCAGCGTGAAGGTGCCGCTGGCCACGCAGGACTTCTCCTCCTTCCTGCTGCAGGCGCAGTCGTCCAAGGCCAAGATCATCGGCCTGGCCAACGCCGGCGGCGACACCATCAACTCGATCAAGCAGGCATCGGAGTTCGGCATCACCAAGGGCGGCCAGAACCTGGCCGGCCTGCTGGTGTTCCTGAGCGACGTGCACGGCCTGGGCCTGCAGACCGCCCAGGGCCTGATCCTGACCGAGACCTTCTACTGGGACCTGAACGACGGCACCCGCGCCTGGTCCAAGCGCTTCGCGTCGGCCAACGGCGGCAAGTACCCGACCATGGTGCAGGCCGGCGTGTACTCGGCCGTGACGCACTACCTGAAGGCCATCGACGCCGGCAAGACCGACGACGGCACCAAGACCGTGGCGAAGATGAAGGAACTGCCCACCGACGACCCGCTGTTCGGCAAGGGCACCATCCGCGCCGACGGCCGCAAGATCCACCCGGCCTACCTGCTGGAAGTGAAGAAGCCCGCCGAGTCGAAAGGCCCCTACGACTACTACAAGATCCGCGCCACGATCCCGGCCGACAAGGCGTTCCGCCCCGTCGACCAGGGCAGCTGCCCGCTGGTCGCCAAGAAGTAAGCCGCGCACGCGACGGCAAGGCACAGACACGACGACGCCATGGACATCTTCGGCATCCCGATCCAGGCCATGATGGGGCAGTTGCTCATCGGCCTCATCAATGGCTCGTTCTACGCCCTGCTCTCGCTCGGGCTGGCCGTGATCTTCGGCCTGCTGAACATCATCAACTTCGCCCACGGCGCGCAGTACATGCTGGGCGCCTTCGGCGCCTACCTGCTGCTGAACAAGCTGGGGCTGGGCTACTGGTGGTCGCTGCTGCTGGTGCCGGTCATCGTCGGCGCCACCGGCGTCGTCATCGAGCGCACCATGCTCCAGCGCCTGTACAAGCTGGACCACCTCTACGGCCTGCTCCTCACCTTCGGCCTGGCGCTGATCATCCAGGGCCTGTTCCGCAACGAATACGGCTCCACCGGCCTGCCCTACGCCATCCCCGAGCAGCTCTCGGGCGGGCGCAACCTGGGCTTCATGTTCCTGCCCAACTACCGCGCCTGGGTCATCGTCGCCTCGGCGGTGGTGTGCGTGGGCACCTGGTTCGTGATCGAGCGCACCCGCCTGGGCGGCTACCTGCGCGCGGCCACCGAGAACCCGCAGCTGGTGCAGGCCTTCGGCATCAACGTGCCGCGCATGATCACGCTCACCTACGGCTTCGGCGTGGCGCTGGCCGCGCTGGCCGGCGTGATGGCCGCGCCCATCTACCAGGTCAGCCCGCAGATGGGCGCCGACCTCATCATCGTGGTGTTCGCCGTGGTGGTGATCGGCGGCATGGGCTCCATCATGGGCGCCATCGTCACCGGCTTCGGCCTGGGCCTGATCGAGGGGCTGACCAAGGTGTTCTACCCCGAAGCCTCGACCACCGTCATCTTCATCATCATGACCATCGTGCTGCTGATCCGTCCGGCCGGTCTGTTCGGAACGCAGAAGTAAGCCATGGCCAACACGCCCAACCCCGCGCGCGCGCACCGCGTCGCCTTCGCCCTCATGGCGGCAATCTTCATCCTGGCGCCGCTGCTGGGGGTGTATCCGATCTTCATGATGAAGGTGATGTGCTTCGCGCTGTTCGCCTGCGCCTTCAACCTGCTGCTGGGCTTCGGCGGGCTGCTGTCGTTCGGCCACGCCATGTTCCTGGGCGGCGCCGGCTACGTGTCGGCGCACGCTGCCAAGGTGTGGGGCCTGACGCCCGAGCTGGCGATCCTGACGGCCACGCTGTGCGCGGCGGCGCTGGGCTGGGTGGCCGGGCTGCTGGCGATCCGCCGCCAGGGCATCTACTTCGCCATGATCACGCTGGCGCTGGCGCAGATGATCTTCTTCTTCAGCCTGCAAGCGCCCTTCACCGGCGGCGAGGACGGCATCCAGGCGGTGCCGCGCGGCAGGCTGTTCGGCCTCATCGACCTGTCGCAGCCGATGGCGATGTACGCCCTGGTGCTGGTCATCTTCCTGGGCGGCTTCGCGCTGATCTACCGCATCATCCACTCGCCGTTCGGCCAGGTGCTGAAGGCGATCCGCGAGAACGAGCCGCGCGCCATCTCGCTGGGCTACGACGCCGACAGGTTCAAGCACCGCGCCTTCGTGCTGTCGGCCGCGCTGGCGGGGCTGGCCGGCGCGACCAAGGCGCTGGTGTTCCAGCTGGCCTCGCTGACCGACGTGTACTGGAGCATGTCGGGCGAGGTGGTGCTGATGACGCTGGTGGGCGGGCTGGGCACCATCTTCGGCCCGGTGGTGGGCGCGGCGGTGATCGTGACCATGCAGAACTACCTGGCGCAGCTGGGCGCCTGGGTCACCGTGGTGCAGGGCGTGATCTTCGTGCTGTGCGTGCTGCTGTTCCGGCGCGGCATCGTGGGCGAGATCGGCCACCTGCTGAAGAAGTCGCTGTAGGGCCGGGCGCTTCGGCCGCGGGCGACCTGGGCGGGCCATTCGGCCCGCTCGCCGCTTCAGGACCGCCGTTTCAAGCCAAATCGGCCTCCAGCGCCCGCCGGACATGCGCTGGCAGCTATCTTTTAAGAAGCACCCCAAACCCGCCGCACCTGCACGCCCAGCGGCGCCAGCCGGCGCGCCAGGCCCAGCACGCGGGCGTCCTTGCTGAGCAGCGTGGCGCGCCAGGCCACCGCCAGGTCGATGAAGGGCTGGTCGTCCGGGTCGCGGCAGCGCACCGGCGTGGGCGCCGCCGGCGGCACCCGCTCGGCGCGGGCGTCGAAGGCGGCCAGCACGGCCTGCGGCGCCGGGCCGGCGGGCGCCAGGCGCGGCGCGATGCGCGGGTAGGCCAGCACGCGCGCCAGCTCATCGCGCATGCCGGCGGTGGCCAGCCAGCGCAGCGCGCCGCCCTCCAGCGCAGCGCGCAGCGGCCGCGCGGCGGGGTCGTCGAACACCCACAGGTCGAGCACGCAGTTGGTGTCGATCACCACCGGCATGCCGCGCCCGATCGAGCCGGTCGTGATGTGCATGTCGGCGATTATTCCGGTTCGGGCGAACGGAGCGTGCGCCCCGCTCGCCGTCACCCTCATGGCCCGGCGGCCCGGTCAGCAACCTCTGCTCTGACGATCCGGGGAAAGCTCGGCGGGGGCGCAAGCCAAGTCGCGTCGGGCGCTGCGGCAGCATTGATCTTCATCCGCCCCAATCCCCCGGTGTGCAAGACTGCATGCCGAAAACGGCTTCAACACCCTGCCAGATCTGCCAGGTGCCAACCGCGATGCGATGGGATAGAACACACGCCATGCTCACGCTGCCCCGCTACCTCCACACGCTCGAGCAGTTCGGCACCGTGAGCACGGCCCAGGAGTTGACGCGACTCCTGTCGGGCCTGGGCCAGGCGCTGGGCTTTCACGGCATCGTGCATGGCCTGCAAAGCTACTCTCGCCAGAGCGGGCTGCATGTGGATTCCACCTCGGTGATTTCCGACCGCTGGCACAGCCACTACATGCAGCAGGCGTACTACCAGATCGATCCGCGCGTGCACCACTGCGCGCGCCACACCACCCCGTTGACGTGGAGCAGCATCGGGCCCTGCGAGAACCCACGCGCCACGCAGATGATGCGCGAGGCCCACGACTTCGGCCTGCGCGCGGGCATCTACGCCCCCGTGCACAGCATGGACGGGCGCTTCAGCCTGACCTGCGTGAGCCTGCGCGACGTGCCGCAGGCCGAGGCGCTGGACCTGGTTCGCCACGCCGCGCCGCTGCTGCCGGCGCTGGCGGCCCACGCGCACGAGGCGGCGCTGCGCCTGCTACCCGGCGGCCAGCGGCCCGAGGTCGCTCTCACGCAGCGCGAACGCGAGTGCCTGCAATGGGCGGCCGCGGGCAAGACCTCGTGGGAAATCGGCCTGGTGCTGAGCATCGCGGAGCGGACGGTGAACTTCCACCTGAAAAACGCCATGGCCAAGCTGGGGTGCCACAGCCGGCAGCACGCCATCGCCAAGGCCCTGATGCAGGGGCTGATCGGCCTGTAAGAACGGGCAGTTCAATCCCGGGCACCCGTGCGCTGCAATCGCTCCCACTTCATGCGCTGTGCGTGAAGCATCCATCGGGAGTTTCATCGTGCACCTTGCATCCGCCGCCATCCGCTTCACGCCACGCCTGACCTTGGCTGCCTGCCTTGCTGCCCTGCTCACCGCCTGCGGGGGCGACGATGGCGATGCCGCTGGCAGCACGCCCTACGCCATCGGCGGTACCGTGGCCGGGCTGGCCGAAGGCGCCGCGCTCGTGCTCAGCAACAACGGCGGCGACGCGCTGCGTGTGACGGCCAACGGCGCGTTCACGTTCGCCCAGCCTGCGTCCGGCTACCGGATCGAAGTCGCCACCCAGCCGAGCGGGCAGAACTGCACGGTCGCCAACGGCAGCGGCACCGCCGCCGCGCCGGTGACCGATGTCCAGGTAAGCTGCGCCGCCGGCGACGGCGGAGGCGGCACGGGCCCAGTCATCACCGCAGGGATCCCCGGCATCCTGGGCGAGTGGCAGCAGGGCACCTGCGTGGCCGCGGGCCCCGGGCGGTGGGCCCGCAACTACCTGCGCCCGGTGCAGGTGAACGAGACCACCATCGCGCACGTCCAGGGCCTGCGGCTTTTCGCCGACAGCCAGTGCGCGGGCGCAGCCAGCGTGCTGGGCGGCACGGCCATGGGGCAGGTGACGTTCTCGCGTTCCGAATCCAACGCCAGCGTGGCCGCCAACTGGGGGACGTTCAAGCAGATCACCGGCCTCGCCAGCCAGGCCATCTGGGCCAAGCGGGGCGAAAACACCCTGTGCCTGCTGGGGGACGAGAACCCGTCCATCCTGCCGACGCTGGCCCGGGTGGCCGCCGCGCTGGAAACGCTGCCGGCATCGGCCTGCTACACAAGGCTGTAAGCGCCCCTGCGCGCGCCGCAGGCCCAAGGCGCTGAGCCAAGGGAGCCTCGGACTGCAAACGGCCCCGACGGCCACCTGGGCGGCTGGGCGGGCCGGGGCGCCGGCTCAGCCCATGTCCAGCTTCAGGCTGCGCACGAAGGGCACCCAGCGGGCGCGCTCCTTCTGGCCGAAGGCGTCGGCCTGGGCGGGGGTGGAGGGGTTCAGCGGCTCGGAGCCGGTCTGCGCGAACCGCTCCTGCATGGCGGGCAGCGCCAGCACCTGGTTCAGCGCCGCGTTCAGGCGGGCGACCTCGGCCTCGGGCGTCTTGGCCGGCGCGAACAGGTTGTTCCACGAATAGGCCTCGTAGTCGCGCAGGCCCTGCTCGGCGAAGGTCGGCAGGTCGGGGGCCAGCGGGCTGCGCTTGGCGCCGCTGTAGGCCAGCAGACGCACGCGCCCCTGCTTGGCCAGCGGCTGGGACGTGATGAGGCCGTCGAACACCAGATCGACGTGCCCGCCGGAGAGGTCCGCCATGGCGGCCGCATTGCCCTTGTAGGGCACGTGGTTGAGCTTGACGTCGGCCGCGCGGGCGAACGCCTCGCCGACGATGTGGCTGATCGAGCCGTTGCCGGCGGAGGCGTAGGTCAGCTGCCCGGGCTGCGCCCTGGCCTTGGCGATCAGCTCCTTGAGCGTCTTGGGGCCGTCGGCCTTGCCGGCCAGCACCATGGGTCCGCGGCTGATCAGGCCGACGCTGCGCAGGTCGCGGTCCACGTCGAACGGGAGCTTGGAGAACAGCGCCACGTTCATCACCAGCTGCGAGCTGGTGCCCAGGCCGAGGGTGAGGCCGTCGGGCGCGGCCTTGGCCACGTGGTCGGTGCCCAGCGAGCCGCCGGCGCCGGGCTTGTTCTCCACCACCACGGGCTGGCCGAGGATCTCGGCCAGGTAGCGCGCCACCTCGCGCGCCGTGAGATCGTTGACGCTGCCGGGGCCGAAGCCCACGATGATGCGGATGGGCCGCGCCTGGGCCCACGCGGCCGGGCCGACGCTCAGGCCGAGCAGGGGCAGCGACAGGACGCTGCGGCGCGACAGCAGGGAAAGGACGGTGTGCTTCATGAGGTCTCCTTGGTTTCTTGGGGGAGCAGGCCGGCGGGCACCTGCACGGGCATCGCCAGCAGGATCTGGCCCATGCCCTTGCCGAGCGCGTCGTTGCGCAGCGAGGCCATGCCGCCGCCGCCCAGCGCCTGCTGGCAGACGAAGTTGAAGGCGTGGATGCCGGGCACCTCGTGGCGCACGACCGGCCCCGCGACCAGGTGCGCCAGGTACGCGCGCACGCGCTCGGGCGTGAGCTGCGCGCGCAGCAGCGGCAGCCATTCGGGCCGGCGTGCGATGACGCCGATGTTGGACGTGTCGCCTTTGTCGCCCGAGCGCGCCCAGGCCAGGCGGATCAGCGGCACCTCGACGGCGCCGGCACCGGGCGCTTCTTCTGCCGCAGGGATGGATGCTACGTTTTCAGGAGCTGTCGGCGCTTGTACAGCAAGCGCTGGAGGCCGATTTGGCACCGAAACCGCAGCACCGTCCAGCGCCACGGCGGGCACCAGGCGCGCCTTGTCAAGCAGGAAGGCGTACTGCCGGATCAGCGGCGAGACGCCCGCGCGCCCGCCGGCGCCGGTGGTACCGGGTGCCCACGAGGTGCCGGCCGGCGCGACCTCGCGCGCCAGCAGCTCCAGCGCGGCCTTGTCGGGGTGGCGCGCGGCGAGGCGCAGCACGGCCTCGCGCACCTGGGCCGCGGCGGGCTGGGCGTGCGGGCCGTAGGGGCTCTCGCTGCCCAGCACCTCGACGTGCGTGGCGCTGAAGGGCGCCAGGCCGCGCGCGGCCAGCAGGTCGCCCACGCGCTCCAGGATCGCTTCGCCGGTGCGGCGCGCCTTGGCCACGGCGTCGAAGCCGACGATGGTGAGCTGCGCCGAGGTCTTGAAGCCGTCCACGTAGGTGGCGCAGACCTTGTAGCTGCCGGTGGGCGCGCGGCCGCGCGCGCCGTGCACGCGCACCCGGTCGGGGCCGGTGGTCTCCATGCGCACCTGGGTGAAGTCGCACGCCACGTCGGGCAGCAGGTAGGCCGCCGGGTCGTGGATCTCGTACAGCATCTGCTCGGCCACCACCTGCGGCGCCACCAGGCCGCCGGTGCCCGCGGGCTTGGTGGTGGTGAAGCTGCCGTCGGCCGCGCACTCGACGATGGGGTAGCCGATGTGCGCCCAGTCGGGCACGTCCTGCCAGTCGGTGTGCAGGCCGCCGGTGGCCTGGGCGCCGCATTCGATGATGTGGCCGGCCAGGCTGCCGCCGGCGAGCTGGTCGTGGTCGGTGGGCTGCCAGCCGAACTCGTACATCAGCACGCCCAGCGTCACAGCCGAATCGACACAACGGCCGGTGACGACGACCTGCGCGCCCGCGTCCAGCGCCGCCTTCACGGGCAGCGCGCCGAGGTAGGCGTTGGCGGTGACCACCTTGGCCGGCAGCGGCGCGCCGCTTTGCAGCTCGGCCACGGGCGGCTGGGCCTGGCGCAGCTCGGGAAGCAGCGGCATCACGTCGTCGCCGGTGACGACGGCGATCTTCACCGGCACGCCGAGTTCATCCGCCAGCGCGCGCAGCGCGTCGGCGCAGCCCTGCGGATTGACGCCACCGGCGTTGCTGACCACGCGGATGCCCTGGGCTACCACGTCCTTCAGCACCGCGCGCATCGCCACGGTGACGAAGTCGGTGGCGTAGCCCAGCTCGGGCTTCTTCAGCCGCGCGGCGGCCAGGATGGACATGGTGAGTTCGGCCAGGTAGTCGAATACCAGGTAGTCGATCTGGCCGCTGTTCACCAGCTGCGGCGCGCCGACGCTGGAGTCGCCCCAGAAGCCGGAGGCGCCGCCGATGCGCACGATCTTTTTGCCTTGCTGCCGCCGGGCCGCTCCCAAGGCAGCAACGGCCCCCTCGGGGGGCAGCGCACCTTGCGCAGCAGGGGAGCGTGGGGGCTGTTTTTTGTTCATCGCCCACTCCATTGCGGTTTGCGTTTCTCACGGAAGGCGGCCTGCCCTTCGGCCGCGTCCTCGGTCAGCGCGAACAGGCCGATCTGGCTCTCGGTGAAGGCCATCGATTCCTCGAAGGACATGGCGCCGAGGCGCTTCATCAGGTACAGGCCGCGCCGGATGGCGGCGGGCGACTTGTCGAGGAAGCGCGCCAGCAGCGCGTGCACGCCGGCGTCCAGGTCCCCGCTGACGCGGTTGACCAGGCCCAGCGCCAGCGCCTCCTGCGCCGTGATGGGTTCGCCGGTGATGCACAGCTCGGTCAGCGCGCGCGGGCCGATCAGGCCGTTCAGCACCGCCAGCACCTGGGCCGGGAACACACCGACCTTCACCTCCGGCAGGCCGAACTGCGCGTGCGGCGCCGCCACCACCAGGTCGCACATCGCCATCAGGCCCATGCCGCCGGCCATGCAGGCGCCGTTGACGCGCGCCACCAGCGGCACGTTGAGCTGGCGCGCCACACGGAACAGGTTGGCGAAGCCCTGCGTGGGTTCCGAATAGTCGAATTTGAAGGACTGGCCGGTCTGCAAGTCGGCACCGGCGCAGAATGCCTTGTCGCCCGCGCCCGTGAGCACGATGGCGCGCACGCCGCGGTCGGCGTTGGCGCGCGTCAGCGCCTCGGCCAGCCCGGCCATCACGGCGGGGCTGATGGCGTTGCGGCGCGCCTCGCGGTTGATGGTGAGCCAGAGCACGCCGTCCTGCTGGCGGCTCAGAAGCTCGGGCGCGGGACTGGAAGTTTCAGCGGTCACGTGGGGTTCTCCTGTTTTGCGCCGCGCGCGGCGCCGGCGGCCATCAAAGTGTCGATTTCGGTCTGGCTGTAGCCGGCCTCGCGCAGTACTTCGGCGGTGTGCTGGCCCAGAAGCGGCACCGGCATGGGCGGGCCCGGCGGCGTGCCCGACCATTCGCTGGGCACCGCCGTCTCCAGCACCGTGCCGACCACGGGGTGCTCGGTCTTCTGGAAGAAGCCGGTGGCGGCCAGGTGCTCGTCCTCCAGCAGCGACGCGAAGGTGTGCATGGGGAAGATCGGGATGTCGGCCTCGGGCAGCAGCGCGCGCCATTCGGCGGTGGTGCGCTGCGCCAATTCATCGGACACCAGCTGGTACAGCGCGTCGATGGCCTGGGTGCGCGCGCGGATGGTCCTGAAGCGCGGATCGGTGCGCCACAGCTCGCCCTTGCCGATGGCGTCCAGGAACACCTGCCAGTGCCGGTCGGTGTAGATCAGGCAGCAGACGTAGCCGTCCTTGGTCTTGTAGGGGCGGCGGTGCGGCGTCATCAGGCGCGGGTAGCCGAAGCCGCCCTTCTCGGGCACGAAGGTGTGGCCGTAGAGGTGGTCGCCCAGGATGTAGGGAATCATGGTCTCGAACATCGGGATCTCGATGCTCTGGCCTTGGCCCGTCTGGCTGCGCGCATAGAGCGCCGCGCTGATCACGCCGAAGGCGTACAGCCCCACCGAGCGGTCGGCGATGGTGATGGGCAGGTAGCGCGGCTCGCCGCCCGCCGCCTCGCCCACCGCGGCCGCCAGGCCGGTGGCAGCCTGAATCATGTCGTCGAAGGCTGCCTTGGCCCCATAGGGCCCGCGCTGCGAGAAACCGACCATGCTGGCGTAGATCAGACGCGGATTGACTTCCGCCAGTTGCTCGTAGCCCAGCCCCAGCCGCCGCATGGCCGCCGGGCGCACGTTGGTGGCGAACACGTCGGCGTCCCGCGTCAGGCGCAGCAGCGCCTGCACACCCTCGGGCTGCTTGAGGTCGAGCACCACGCTGCGCTTGTTGCGGTTCAGGCCCATGAACAGCGGCCCCAGGCCCTGGTCGCCGCAGGGGCCGATGGTGCGCACCGAGTCGCCGCCGGGCGCCTCGATCTTGATCACGTCGGCGCCCAAGTCGCCCATGAGCTGGGTCGCGGACGGCCCCATGAAGACGGTGGTCAGGTCCAGCACGCGCACGCCGTGCAGCGGGCCGGCCGGCGCGGCCGGGCTCGATGCGGTGGCGCTCATTGCGGCTCGATCCCCGCGGCGCGGATCACCTGCTCCCACTTCTTCATGTCGGCGGCCTGGAACTGCGCCAGCGCCTCGGGCGTGCCGAAGGCCACCTCGCCGCTGGTCTTGGCCTGGAAGGCCTTGACCTCCGGCGTCTCCGACGCCTTGCCGAAGGCGTCGTTCAGGCGCTTGACCACGCCGGCGGGCAGGTTGGCCGGGCCATAGACGGCGAACCAGAAACTCATGTCGTAGCCCTTCACCCCGGCCTCGGCGACGGTCGGCACGTCGGGCGTGGCCGCCAGGCGCTTGGCGCCGCTGGCGGCCAGCGCGCGCAGCTTGCCGCCCTGCACCTGCGGCACGGCGGTGGGCGCGTCGGCGAACATGAACTCGAACTGCCCGCCGATCAGGTCGGTGATGGCCTGCGGGTTGCTCTTGTAGGGCACGTTGGTGATATCGACGTGGGCCATTTGCTTGAGCAGCTCACCCGCCACCTGGCTGGACGAGGAGCCGCTGCCGAAGTTGAGCTTGCCCGGGGACTTCTTCGCCGCGGCCAGCAGGTCGGCCAGGGTCTTGTGGGGCGAATCCGGCCGCACCAGCAGCAGCATCTGGCCTTTGGCGAGCAGCGCGATGGGCGTGAAGTCCTTGACCGGGTCGTAGGGCACTTTCTTGAACAGGAAGGGGTTGGCCACCTGCGTGGTGTTGGTGGTCATGAAGATGGTGTAGCCGTCGGGCGGCGCCTTGGCGACCTGCTGGGCGGCGATGAAACCGCTGGCGCCGCCCTTGTTGTCGACGATCACGGGCACCTTCAGAACCTCCGACACGGCCTGCCCGTAGATGCGCGCCGACTGGTCGGTGCCGCTGCCGGCGGCGAAGGGCACCACGATGGTGATGGGCTTGCTGGGGTAGTCCTGGGCCTGGGCGGCAGGCGCCACCAGCGCCAGCGCGGCGGCGCTCAGCAGTGCGGTGGTGGCGAATCGGCGGGAAGGGCGGAAGGTCATGGTGTCTCCGGTGGTTGTGTGGTGGTGGGCTGGGGCACCTCGTGGCGGGTGTTGTGTTCTCCCAGGCGCGGCGCGATGCCGCGCGCCAGCGGCCGTTCGCCGTCGATGCGCAGGGGCATGGCGGTGAGCGCGAAGTCGGTGCCGGGCACCGGCGCCAGGATGCCGAGCGCCTGCACCTGCGGGTGCGCCAGCGCCTCGGGCACCGAATGCACGGGCGCGCAGGGCACGCCGGCGGCCTCGAAGCGCTCGATCCACTCGGCCCGCGTGCGCGCGCGCAGCAGCGGCGTCAGCTGCTCGAACAGCACGGCCTTGTGTGCCAGGCGCGCGCGGTTGGTGGCAAAGCGCTCTTCGCCGATCCAGCCCGGCTGCCCCAGCACTTGGGCCAGCTTGGCGAACAGGCGATCGTTGCCGCAGCAGATCAAGAGCGGCCCGTCGGCGGTGTCGAAGGCCTCGTAGGGCACGAAGCCGGGGTGGCCGGAGCGGTGGCGCTCCGGCAGGCTGCCTTCGTTGGCGTAGGCGTCGCTCTTCTGCGCGTTCCAGGCCAGGGCGGTCTCCAGCAGCGAAGCGGTCAGCAGGCCGCCGCGGCCGGTGCGCTCGCGGCGGTGCAGCAGCGCCAGCGCGCCGATCACCAGCCACATGCCCGAGCCCTGGTCGCACACCGAGGCGCCCGAGCGCATGGGCGGGTCGCCCTCCCCGCCGTTGGTGCTGGACAGGCCGCTGAAGGCTTGCAGCAGCGGCTCGTAGCCGGGCCGCATGGCCATCGGGCCAAGGGGGCCGAAGGCCGAGATCTCGCCGTAGATCAGGCGCGGGTGGCGCGCGCACAGGGTCTCGCCGTCGATGCCCAGTGCCTTCGGCACGCCGGGCCGCAGGTTGTGGATGAAGATGTCGGCCTGCGCCGCCAGCCGGTCGAGGTGCGCGCGCCCGGCCTCGCTTTTGAGGTCCAGCGCGACCGACTGCTTGCCGCGGTTGAAGACCTGGAAGTTGAGCGCGTCGCCGTTGCGAAAGGCCGGCCCCATGCGACGCGCGTCGTCGCCGCCTTCGATGCGCTCGACCTTGACGACCTCGGCACCCAGGTCGGCCAGGATCGCGCCGGCGAACGGCGCGGCCAGCACCTGGCCCAGTTCCAGCACGCGCACGCCGTCAAGCACGCCGGCCATTGCGGTCACCCATGGTTGTCTCCTGATGTTCTGCGCGCAGTCTAGGCAGCGCGCACTGATTTGGATAGCGCTACATTCCTATTTCTGTGATAACTCGACTCGATCAATGGCCCTGGAAACAGCAGTTGACCGCTTGCCATCTTCACGAGAGCCGCATGGACATTGAATTCCGCTGTTTCGCTCACCTCCACCTACGAGGTGACAACGCTACGCACTCACCAGCACCGCGCTCGCCGCGCCATGCGGCGTTGCTCGTCCTTGCAGGCATGAGCCTGTCGCGTCCTCGCGCCTTGCCTGGCACGCCGATCACGGCACTGGCGAGCGCGTTCAACTGCCGTTTCTAGGACGACATGCGCATCGACCTCAGCCTGCGGCAGCTGGAAGCCTTCGTGCAGGTCGCCACCAGCGGCAGCTTTCGCCAGGCGGCGCTGCAACTCGGGCAATCGCAGCCGGCGCTCAGCAGCGCCATCCGGCGCGCCGAGCAGACGCTGGGCGCGCGCCTGTTCGACCGCGACACGCGCCAGGTGCGCATCACGGCCACGGGGCAGGAGCTGCTGCCGGTGGCGCGCCGCATCCTGCGCGACTTCGACCACGCGCTGGGCGACCTGGGCGAGTTCATGGCCGGCCGCAGCGGCCGCGTGACGGTGGTGGCGCTGCCGTCCACCAGCGTGGCGCTGCTGCCGCGCGCCGTGGCCGCGTTCTCGCGCACGCACCCGCAGGTGGCGTTCTCGCTGATCGAGGCGGCGGCCGACGCGCTGCTGGCGATGGTGGAGGAAGGCCGCGCCGACTTCGGCCTGAGCGTGCGGCCCGCGCCGCATCAGCGCCTGCAGTACCGCCACCTGCACGACGACCCGATGGTGCTGGTCTGCCGCCGCGACGACCCGCTGGCCGCGCGCGCTTCGGCGCCCTGGTCGGTGTTCGCCACGCGCCCCTGCATCGTGAGCGCGCCGCACAGCAGCATCCGGCCAATCACCGACGCCGTGTTCATGCGCCTGCGCACCCCCGTGCGGCCCGTGCTGGAGTTCCCCGGCGTGGCCGCCTGCGGCGCGATGGTGGCGGCCGGCCTGGGCATCACCGCCCTGCCGGTGCTGGCGCTGGAGCTGGTGAACATGGCGGAGCTGGCCACGGTGCCGCTCGCGCGGCCGGCGGTGACGCGGCCGATCGGCCTGGTCACGCGCATCGGCCGCTCGCTGCCGCCCGTCACGCGGACCTTCATGGACAGCCTACGGGTCTGAGCCCGGCGCCGGCGCCCGCCGCGCCGTGAGGTCGAAGCGGAACAGCCGGCACTCGATCGGGCCGTTCCACAGCGGCACGCGGCGCGTCTCCTTCAGGCGCAGGCGGCCGGGCAGCTTGAGGTCGGGCGTCAGCAGCCAGGCAGCCCAGCCGGCGTAGTGGCTCTTCCAGTGCGTGGCCAGGCGGGCGAAGAATTCATCGCCAGCGTTGAAATGTTGGCCCCCACGCTCCCCCGCTTCGCGTGGTCCGCTGCCCCCCGAGGGGGCTCGTTCATCTTGGGGCGGCCCGGCGATGAACGCGGCGCCATCGCCCTGGAACGCCTCGCGCCCGCGCGCTTTGCTCCCAGCAAAGCCGGCGGCGGCGATGCGCTCGCCGTAGGGCGGGTTCATCAGCAGCACGCCGGGTTGCGCCGTGGGCGGCATGCGCTGCAAGGCATCGCCGCCGCGCAGCTGCACGGCGCGGGCCACGCCGGCACGCTCGGCGTTGCGTTGGGCGAAGTCCACCATGCGGTGAGCGACGTCGCTGCCGAACACTTGCACGGGTGAATTTTTTGAATCATTTTGGCTTCCAGCGCCCGTCTGGCAAGCGCCGGCAGCTTCTTTTTTTATAGTATTCCACTGCGCCGCATCGAACGGCCGCAGGCGCTCGAAGGCGAAGCGGCGCTGCCCGCCAGCAGGCAGGCCCAGCACCAGCTGCGCGGCCTCGATGACGATGGTGCCGCTGCCGCAGCAGGGGTCGTACAGCGGCACGTCGGCCACGCGGCGCTCGGCCGGGCGCCACCAGCCGCTGGCGGCCAGCATGGCGGCGGCCAGGGTTTCCTTCAGCGGCGCGTCGCCCTTGTCCTGGCGCCAGCCGCGCTTGAACAGCGGCTCGCCGCTGGTGTCGATGTACAGCGTGGCGTGCGTGGCCGACAGGTGGGCCTGCACGCGCGCGTCGGGCCGCTGGGTGTCGATGCTGGGGCGCACGCCGCCGGCCTGCTGGCGGAAGCGGTCGGCCACCGCGTCCTTGATGCGCAGGGTGGCGAAGTTCAGGCTGCGCAGCGGGCTGGCCTGGGCGGTGACGTCCACGCGGAAGGTCTGGCGGGGGGTGAACCAGCCTTCCCACGGCACATCGGCAGCCAGCCGGTAGAGGTCATGCTCGTCGCGGTACGGCGCTTCGGCCAGCTCGATGAGGACGCGCTGGGCCAGGCGGCTGTAGAGGTTCAGGCGCAACGCCAGCGCCCAGTCGCCGCGCACGCGCACGCCGCCGCGTGCGGTGAGCAGGTCGTCGCCTACCAGGCCGGTGAGGCCGTGCACCTCGTCGGCGAGGAAGGTTTCTACGCCGCCGGCGCAAGGGAGGAACAGGGTGAGTTGTTTTTCGTTGGTCACTCAATCACCTGTCTTGTGTTGGATGCGCTGTTGGCCGGGATGTGCGCCCGGCGGCGCACCTACTTTCTTTGCTTCGCCAAAGAAAGTAGGTCGCCCGCCGGGGCGAATTCCCGGCCAGCGGCACTTCCAACCCAAAGACCATCTCAGGCCGCCGCCCGCCGCAAGCTGGCCACCGGAATGCGCAGCCCCTCCCGGTACTTCGCCACCGTGCGCCGCGCGCAGTCGATCCCCTGCTCCTTCAGCATCTCGGCGATCTGGCTGTCCGACAGCGGCCGCGCCGCGTCCTCGGCCGCGATGAACTGCTTGATGAGCGCACGCACCGCGGTACTGCTGGCGTTGCCCCCCGCCTCGGTGCCGAGCGCGGAGCCGAAGAAGTACTTCAGCTCGAACGTGCCGCGCGGCGTCGCCATGTACTTGGCGGTGGTCACGCGCGAGATGGTGGACTCGTGCACGCCCAGCTCGTCGGCCAGTTCGCGCTGCACCATGGGCCGCATCGCCAGCTCGCCGTGGATGAAGAAGCTGCGCTGCCGCTCGACGATGGCGGTGGCCACGCGCAGGATGGTGTCGAAGCGCTGCTGGATGTTCTTGATGAACCAGCGCGCCTCCTGCAGACGCTGCGACAGCGCCTGGTGGCTCTCGCCACCCCTGCCGCCGCGCAGCGCGTTGGCGTAGAGGTCGTGCACGCGCAGGCGCGGCATCACGTCGGGGTTGAGCTGCACGCGAAAGCGCGTGCCGACGGCACTGACGATGACGTCGGGCACGACGATGTTGCGCTGCACGTCGGCGAAGGGACGGCCGGGCTTGGGGTCGAGCCGGGCGATGGCCTGCATGGCGGCGCGCACGGCTTCCTCGGACTCGCCGATGAGCTGGGCCAGCTTCTTCGCATCGCGCTTGGCCAGCAGCTCGACGGCGCCGTGCTGGGTGCAGACCTTCAGCGCCGTGGCCAGGCGCGCCTGCTCGTCGGCGCCCACGCCGCGCTCGGCCTGGCGGCTTTTCAGTTGCAGCGACAGGCACTCGGCCAGGTTGCGCGCGCCGACGCCAGCGGGCTCCAGCGATTGCAGCAGCTTCAGCGCCATCGTGAAGCGGTGCACCAGCTCTTCCAGCTGCTCCAGGTCGTCGCTCTCGTCGGTCAGGGTGGCGGCCAGCTGCGCCAGCGAGTCCTCCAGGTAGCCGTCGTCGTTGAGCGATTCGATCAGGAAGCGCAGCGCGGCCATGTCCTCGGGCGACAGGCGCAGGGCCAGGGCCTGGCGGTGCAGGTGCTCGGCCAGCGAGGTCTGGCCGCCGCCGCGCTCGCCGGGGTCGAGCTCGTCGTCGCCGTCGGCCGCGCCGGCGCCCCGCGCCGGCGCCTCGCCGCCCCATTCACCGTCGTCGGGCGAAACGTCGACGCTGCCGTCGCCGTCCCAGCTTTCGGCATCGAAATCGGCCTCAGAGCTTGCGGGATCAGCGTCGCCAGCTACGCTTTCAGTAGCGCTCTCGCTGGCGCGGTCGCCTTCGCTGACGCGCGTGTCGGCGCGCGACAGGCCGAACTCCTCGCGCGCGGCGCCGTCGTCGTCGCGCTCCAGGAAAGGGTTGTCGTCGAGCATCTGCTCGATCTCGCTGGCCAGCTCCAGCGTGGACAGCTGCAACAGGCGGATCGACTGCTGGAGCTGCGGCGTCAGGGCCAGGTGCTGCGAGACCCTGAGGGAAAGCCCGGGCTTCATCCGAGCCGCCGCCGGGCCGCCCCAAGGCGGCGAGCGCCCCCCGGGGAGGCCGCCAGCCAAGCGAAGCAGCAGAACGTGGGAGACATGTTCAAAGCCGGAAGTGCTCGCCCAGGTAGACGCGCCGCACGTCCGGGTTGTCCACGATCTGCGCCGGCGTGCCGGCGGCGAGCACACGGCCTTCGTTGATGATGACGGCGTGGTCGCAGATGCCCAGCGTCTCGCGCACGTTGTGGTCGGTGATCAGCACGCCGATGCCCCGCGCCTTGAGGAAGGCGATGATGCGCTGGATCTCGATCACGGCGATGGGATCGATGCCGGCGAACGGCTCGTCCAGCAGGATGAAGCGCGGCTGCGTGGCCAGCGCCCGGGCGATCTCCACGCGCCGCCGCTCGCCGCCCGACAGCGCCGGCGCGGGCGAGTCGCGCAGCTCGTTCACGTGCAGTTGGTCCAGCAGCTCGGTCAGGCGGCGCTCGATCTCGGCCCGTGGCAGCGGGCGGCCGTCCTCACCTTGCTGCAATTCGAGCACGGCGCGCACGTTCTCGGCCACCGTGAGCTTGCGGAAGATCGACGCCTCCTGCGGCAGGTAGGACAGGCCCAGGCGCGAGCGGCGGTGGATCGGCATCTGCGCGATCGGCTGGCCGTCGATGCTGATCTGCCCGGCGTCGGCGCGCACCAGGCCGACGATCATGTAGAACGAGGTGGTCTTGCCGGCGCCGTTGGGGCCGAGCAGCCCGACCACCTCACCGTCGTGCACGTCCAGCGACACGTCGTGCACCACACGGCGGGCGCCGTAGTTCTTGCGCAGGCCGCGCACCTCCAGCCGGCTGGCGCCCTGGCGCGGATCGGCCGGGGCCAGCCCGTTCATGGCAGCCACGGGCACGGCGGCGTTCATGGGGCCGGCCCCGGCCCGGACAGCGCACCGGACGGCCGCAGCGGCACCGGCGCTGACGCGGCTGACGCGGGTGCCGACGCCGGCTTGCGCGGCGCCAGCACCGCCGTCACGCGCCCGCCCGCCGCCGCCGAGGGCGCCCCGGCCGCGCGCGTCGGGCTGTCCACCGTGTACACCTCGGTGAGGTTGTTGTAGACGATCACCGCGCCCTTGACCTCGTCCTGCAGGCTGGCGCCGGCCAGACGGCGCATCTCGGCGCGGCGCAGGAAGCGCACGGTGTCGGTCTTGCCGTCGTATTCGATGGTCTCGCCCTCGCCCTCGATGAACTCGTTCAGGCCCTCGCGCTTCTGGCGGAAGAAGGCGCGCTGGCCGGGCTCGGCGAGCATAGTGCCGAACTGGTTGCCGGCGGCGTCCTGGCGCACCTCCAGCCGCGTGCCGCGCATCACGATGCTGCCCTTGGTCACGACCACGCGGCCGGTGAAGGTGGACAACTGCTTCTGGTCCTCGTAGCGCAGCGCGTCGGACTCGACGTGCATCGGCTGGTCGCGGTCGGCCCGCTCGGCCCAGGCCGGCGCGGCAGCCAGCAGGGCAAGCAGCACCGCAAACAGGGCGCGGCCGGCGGTCGGGGTGACAGGAGGCTTCATGAAGGGCACGCTTTTTGCTTTTATTCCTGAACGATTGTACGTCCTGCCCCACGTGCGCCCACGTGCGAAGGCCCGCCGAAGCGGGCCGTTCGGAAGCGGAGTGGACCCAGCGGATCAACCGCCCTTGCGGGCCTGCTCGATCAGCGTATTGGCGATGCGCAGCATGTTGTCGAAGCCGCTGGCCATCGAGCCGTCGGTGTAGTAGCGGCCGGCGATGCCCAGCGCCGGCGTGCCCTCCACGCCGTAGGCTTCCTGCAACTGCACGGCGCGGCGCAGCTTGCCGGCGACGCCGAAGGACTTGTAGGCCTCCTCGAACTTGGCGCGGTCCACGCCCTGCTCGGCGATCCAGGGGAACAGCACCTCGGGTTTGTCCAGGCGCTTGCGCTCGACCTGCAGGGCGTCGAACACCTTGCCGTGCACGGCGCCGCCGGCCTTGCCCATGGCCTCCAGCGCGTAATAGATGCGCTGCAACGGCTCGAAGCTGCTCTGGAAGCCCACGTGAACCAGGCGCACCGCCACGTCCTTGGGCGCGGTCTTCTTCCAGTTGCCGAAGACGGGCTCGAAGTTGCGGCAGTGCGAGCAGGCGTAGGAGAAGAACTCGAGCACCTCGACCTGCCCGGCCGGCGCCTCGACCGGGGCGCGCTGCTTCAGCTCGATGTAGCCCTTGCCGCCCGGCTGGGCCAGCGCCGGAAGGCCCGGCAGCAGGGTGGCAGCGGCGCCCAGCGCGAATTCACGACGTTTCATGTGACTCTCTCTTAAAAGTACGGCCCGATGGAGCTTGCGCCCGGCGCGAAGTTCCCGCGCCGGAGTGAACGATCAGCGCTGCACGCGCACGAGTGCCGAATCGAAGCCGTTGCCGTCCAGCCGCTCCTTCACGCGGTCGGCGGCGTCCTTGTTCTGGAACGGCCCGACGCGCACGCGGTACACGGTGCGGCCGGCCTGCTCGCGCTCGGTGACGCGTGCCTGCACGCCCATCAGCGACAGACGGGCGCGCTGCGCCTCGGCATCGTCGGTGGTACGGAAGGCACCGGCCTGCACGAAGTAGGTGAACGGATCGGCCGTGGCCGCCGGGGCCGGCGGCTGGCCGCCGGCGCGCGCGGCGGCGAAATCGCCCAGCGGGTCGTTGGACGAGGGCCGGATCTGCACCGCGGTGCCGGGCCGCGCGGTGGCGTCGACGGGCTTCTCGGCGGTGCGCGCGGCGGGTTTGCTGGCGGCGGCGCGCGGCGCCTCGACCTCGGCCGGCGCGGGCACGGCGGCGGAACGGTTGCCGGCCTGGCGGGTTTCGGCCGGCGCCGGGATGGGCGCCGGCTCGGGTGCGGGCGCCACCGCGCCGCCCGCCGCGCCGCCGCCGGCGCGCGCGCCGTTGCGGCCGCGCAGCGGCGCGTTCGGGTCCCAGTCCTTGTTCTTCTCGGCCTCGGCGGCGTCCTGGCCGCTGGTGCGCGTGGCGTTCTTGTTGACGAACGGCACCGGCACCTTGGCCACGTAGATGGCCACCCCCAGCGCCACCGCCAGGCCGACCATCACCCCGAGGATGATGCCCAGGAAGGTGCCGCCGCGCTGCTTGATTCTCGTCATGATGGGAACTGCTACCGCCTTACATCTTGGCCGGGGCCGACACGCCCAGGACCGACAGGCCATTGTGCAATACCCGCGCGGTGGCGGCGACCAGGGCCAGGCGGGCGAGTTTCACGGCCTCGTCGTCCACCAGGATGCGCTCGGCGTCGTAGTAGCTGTGGTAGCTGGCGGCCAGCTCGCGCAGGTAGAAGGTGACGTCGTGCGGCGCGAAGTCCTGCGCCGCCGCCGCCAGCACGTCGGGGTATCTCGCCAGTTGCAGCATCAGCGCCTGGGCGGCGGGCGTGTCCAGCGGCGTCAGGTCCGCGCCGGCCAGGCTGGCGGCGTCGCCGCCCCAGCCGGCCAGCACCGAGCAGATGCGCGCGTGCGCGTACTGCACGTAATACACCGGGTTGTCATTGTTCTTCTGCACGGCCAGGTCGACGTCGAAGGTGTATTCGGTGTCGGGCTTGCGGCTGAGCAGGAAGAAGCGCACGGCGTCGGCGCTGGTCCACTCGATCAGGTCGCGCAGGGTGACGTAGCTGCCGGCGCGCTTGCTGATCTTCACCTCCTGGCCGCCGCGCACCACGCGCACCATGGTGTGCAGCACGTAGTCGGGGTAGCCGGCGGGGATGCCGACGTTCGCCGCCTGCAGGCCGGCGCGCACGCGGGCGATGGTGCCGTGGTGGTCGGTGCCCTGGATGTTGATGGCCTTGGCGTAGCCGCGCTCCCACTTGGCGATGTGGTAGGCCACGTCGGGCACGAAGTAGGTGTAGCCGCCGTCCGACTTGCGCCCGTCCGCCGTGGTCACGGCGGACTTTTTCATGACGCGGTCCTTGTCGTCGCCGTAGTCCGTGGTGCGCAGCCACAGGGCGCCGTCCTGCTCGTAGGTCTTGCCGTTGGCGATGAGGCGCTGCACCGTGGCCTCGACGCGGCCGCTGCTGTACAGGCTCGACTCCAGGTAGTACTCGTCGAACTTCAGGCGGAACGCCTGCAGGTCCTTGTCCTGCTCATGGCGCAGGTAGGCGACGGCGAACTGGCGGACGCCGGCCAGGTCCTCCACGTCACCGCTGGCTGTGAAGGCGCGGTCGTCGGCCTGCACGGTTTTCCTGGCCAGGAAGTCGGCGGCGATGTCCTGGATGTAGTCGCCGTTGTAGGCGGCTTCGGGCCATTCGGCGTCGCCCGGCTTGAAACCCTTGGCGCGCAGCTGCACCGAGGTGGCCAGGGTCTCGATCTGCACGCCGGCGTCGTTGTAATAGAACTCGCGGTGCACCTGCCAGCCCTGGGTGGCGAACAGGTTGCAGAGGGCGTCGCCCAGCGCCGCCTGGCGGCCGTGGCCGACGTGCAGCGGGCCGGTGGGGTTGGCGCTGACGAACTCGACCATCATCCTCTCGCCGCGCGCGGGCCGGCTGCCGTAGCCGGCGCCGCCCGCCAGCACCTCGCGCACCACCTGCTGCTTGGCGGCGGGCTTCAGGCGGATGTTCAGGAAGCCGGGGCCGGCGATCTCGATGGCGCTGACCCACTGCCGGAACGCCGGCGCGGCCTCCAGCGCGGCCTTCAGCTGCTCGCCGAGCTGGCGCGGATTGGCCTTGAGCGGCTTGGCCAGCTGCATGGCGGCGGTGCAGGCCAGGTCGCCGTGGGCGGCCTGCTTGGGGGACTCGAAGGCGGCCCGGGCGCCGGCGCCGGGCGATATCTGGTCCAGCTCGGCCGCCAGCGCGGCGAGCAGGTCGTTCTTGACGGATTGCATCGGCGGATTTTAGGGGCGGCCCCGTCATCGCCCCGCCCGCGGCCGGCGTTATGCTGAGCAGTCCGTGATGACGGGCTACTCCCAAACCCCTCTCGTGCAGGAGCACACCATGAAGACACTGCTTTCCGTGCTGGCCGCCGCCGGCCTCGCGCTCTCCGTCGCCGCCGCCCAGGCGCAGACCCCCGCCGCGGATGCGCCGGCCAAGGCGCCCACGGCCCAGCAAAGCAAGATGAAGACCTGCAACGCCGAGGCGAGCGACAAGAAAGGCGAGGAGCGCAAGGCGTTCATGAAGCAATGCCTGTCGGCCAAGAAAGCCACCCAGCAGGACAAGATGAAGACGTGCAGCGCCGATGCCAAGGCCAAGAGCCTCAAGGGCGACGCACGCAAGAGCTTCATGAAAGGCTGCCTCTCCAACGCGCCGGCAGCCACCTGAACTTGGCTTGCCGCAGCCATCGAGCCCCGCCAGCGCGGGGCTTTTTCGTCGCCGGGCCGCCCCAAGATGAAAAGGCCCCCTCGGGGGGCAGCGGACCACGCGCAGCGGGGGAGCGTGGGGGGACACGCTTCATCGCCGGGCCGCCCCAAGATGAAAAGACCCCCTCAGGAGGCAGCGGACCACGCGCAGCGGGGGGCGTGGGAGCATTTTCATGCACTGGCGTAGCATGGCGCGGTGCGCCGCGTCTTCCCGCTCCTGCTCGCGCTGAGCCTCGTCGCCGGCTGCGCGACCGCGCCTTTGGCGCCCGCCGAGGCCGCGCGCCTGGCCGCTCTGCTGCCCGCCGATGCGCTGCTGCTGGGCGAGCAGCACGACGCGCCCGAACACCAGCAGTTGCAGCGCCGCACCCTCCAATGGCTGGCCGCACGTGACGAACTGGCCGCGCTGGCGATCGAAATGGCCGAGCAGGGCCGCGGCACCGCCGGCCTGCCGCGCGGCGCGAGCGAAGCCGAGGTGCGCGCCGCGCTGGCCTGGCCCGAGCAGGGCTGGCCATGGGAGCGCTACGGCCCGACGGTGATGGCCGCGGTGCGCGCCGGCGTGCCCGTGCTGGGCGCCGACCTGCCGCGCGCGCGCCTGCGCGAGGCCATGGCCGACGCCACGCTGGACGCCCGCCTGCCGCCGGCCGCGCTGCAGGCGCAGGCCGAGCGCATCCGCGAGGGCCACTGCAACGCGCTGCCCGAAGCGCAGATCGCGCCGATGACGCGCGTGCAGATCGCCCGCGACCGCGCCATGGCCGACACCGTGGCCGGCGCGCGCCAGCGCGGCCGCACGGTGCTGCTGGTAGCGGGCAACGGCCACGTGCACCGCACGCTGGGCGTGCCCGCGCACCTGCCGGCGGATTTACAGTCAAAAGTGGTTGTAGCGCGTTCCAGACAAGCGCCGGAAGCTACCGATTCAGGAGCAAAAACCAGCCAGGCCGATGCCGGCGCCGACCTGCTGTGGCCGACGCCGCCGCGCGACTACTGCGCGGCATTCAGGCGCCCTCAATAGCGCCGAGGATCGTTCGGGCGGCGATCGTGGCGGTTGGGCACGCCGTCGCGGTCGCGGTCGCGCCCATGGCGCGGCTGCGCATGACGCGGCTGCGGGTCCCAGCGCGGCGCCTGATAGACCCAGCGATCGCCCTGCGCGGCCCACGCGGGCGCCACGTAGGCGTAGCCGGGCCGCTCGCGCACCCAGTAGCCGCGCGTCCACACGTAGTGGCCGTGGCGCCACTCGTAGTGGCCGGGCGCCCACGCCCAGCCGGGACGCGGGGGCGGCACCACCTCCGCGCGCGGCGGGGGCGGCGGACCGATCTGCACCGAGATGTAGGCCTGCGCCTGCGCGGCCGTGGGCAGGGCCAGGCCCGCCAGGCCGCCTGCCGCCACCGTGGCGGCCAGCAGCGCGGATTTGATCGTTGCGGTGTTCATGCATTGACTCCTTTCAGTGACCAGCGGCGACGAATCCATCATCGGCGCCTTCTGCCAATAGCGGGCGAGGCCGGCGCGAAGTTGACCGAACCGCATGTAAAACCCGGCTTTACAAAGGGCCCTGCCAGGCGCGCCTGCGACAATCGCGCCCGATGCAAGCCACCGACACCCACATTCTGACCCTGTCGTGCCCCGACCAGCGCGGCATCGTGCACGCCGTCTCGGGCTTCCTGCTGGAGCGCGGCGGCAACATCGAGGAAGCGGCGCAGTACAACGACCACGGCACCGGCCTGTTCTTCATGCGCGTGCAGTTCTCCTGCGGCGATCTGAGCGCCGACGCGCTGCGCGCGCAGATCGGCGCGCTGGCCGAGCGCTTTTCCATGCGCTGGCAGCTGCACCAGGCGGCGCAGCCGATGCGCGCGGTGATCTTCGTCAGCAAGGAGGGCCACTGCCTGAACGACCTGCTGTTCCGCTGGAAGAGCGGGCTGCTGCCGCTCGACATCCGCGCCATCGTCAGCAACCACCGCGACTTCTACCAGCTGGCGGCCAGCTACAACGTGCCGTTCCACCACATCGCGGTGACCAAGGCCAACAAGGCGCACGCCGAGGAGCGGCAGCTGGAGATCATCGAGGCCGAGGGCGCCGAGCTGGTGGTGCTGGCGCGCTACATGCAGGTGCTGTCGGACGACATGTGCCAGCGGCTGGCGGGGCGCGCCATCAACATCCACCACAGCTTCCTGCCCAGCTTCAAGGGCGCCAAGCCCTACTACCAGGCGCACGACCGGGGCGTGAAGCTGATCGGCGCCACCGCGCACTACGTGACGGCCGACCTGGACGAAGGCCCCATCATCGAGCAGGACGTGGCGCGCGTCGACCACAGCGCCACCGTGGAGGACCTGACCGCCGTCGGCCGCGACACCGAGAGCCAGGTGCTGGCGCGCGCCGTCAAGTGGCACAGCGAGCACCGCGTGCTGCTGAACGGCCACCGCACGGTGGTGTTCCGCTGAGCCTTCAGCCCCGCGCACCGAAGATCGCCGAGCCCACGCGCACCATCGTGCTGCCGGCGGCCACCGCCGCCTCCAGGTCGGCGCTCATCCCCATCGACAGGGTGTCCAGCCCCAGGCCAGCCGCGTTCAACTGCTCGAAAAGGGCTCTGGCGCTGGCGTGGACTGCGCGGGCAGCTCCGAAATCAGGAGCAGGCTCGGGGATCGTCATCAGCCCGCGCAGGCGCAGCCGGGGCAGCGCGGCGACGGCGCGGGCCAGCGCCAGCGCCTCGGCCGGCGCCACGCCCGACTTGCTGGCGCCGCCGTCGATGTTGACCTGGATGCACACGTTCAGCGACGCCAGGCCCTCAGGCCGCTGGGCCGAGAGGCGCTCGGCAATCTTCAGCCGGTCCACCGTGTGCACCCAATCGAAGTGCTCGGCCACCAGGCGCGTCTTGTTGCTCTGCAGCGGGCCGATGCAGTGCCACGCCAGCGCGGCGCGCAAATCGGCCAGGGCGGCGATCTTCTCCACCCCTTCCTGGACGTAGTTCTCGCCGAAGGCGCGCTGCCCGGCCTCGGCGGCCTGGCGCACGTCGGCGGCTCCGAAGGTCTTGGACACCGCCAGCAGCGTGACATCCTCCACGCCGCGGCCGGCCAGTTGGCAGGCTGTGGCGATACGTGCACGCACGTCTTGGAGCTTGCGGGCGATCGTCGTCATAATGCCCGCAGCGTATCAAACTGAAACGTCGGTTTCACCGTTTACATCCTTCAAGGCTCGCCGTGGACATTACCCAGCTGCTGGCATTCAGCGTCAAGAACAAGGCATCCGATCTGCACCTGTCGGCCGGCCTGCCGCCCATGATCCGCGTGAACGGCGACGTGCGCCGCCTCAACGTGGACCCGCTGGACCACAAGCAGGTGTTCGCGATGCTCTACGACATCATGAACGACACCCAGCGCAAGGTGTACGAGGAAAACCTGGAGGTGGACTTCTCGTTCGAGATCGAGGGCCTGGCGCGCTTTCGCGTCAACGCCTTCAACCAGAACCGCGGCGCCGCCGGCGTGCTGCGCACCATTCCCAGCAAGATCCTGACGCTGGAGCAGCTCGCCTGCCCCAAGATCTTCGCCGACCTGGCGCTCAAGCCGCGCGGGCTGGTGCTGGTCACCGGCCCCACGGGCTCGGGCAAGTCCACCACGCTGGCGGCCATGGTCAACCACCTCAACGAGATGGAATACGGCCACGTGCTGACGGTGGAAGACCCGATCGAGTTCGTGCACGAATCCAAGAAGTGCCTGGTCAACCAGCGCGAGGTGGGCCCCATGACGCACAGCTTCGCCAACGCGCTGCGCTCGGCCCTGCGCGAGGACCCGGACGCCATCCTGGTCGGCGAGATGCGCGACCTGGAGACCATCCGCCTGGCCATGACCGCCGCCGAGACCGGCCACCTCGTGTTCGGCACCCTGCACACCAGCAGCGCCGCCAAGACCATCGACCGCATCATCGACGTCTTCCCGGCCGAGGAGAAGGAGATGGTGCGCGCCATGCTGTCCGAATCCCTCCAGGCCGTGATCTCGCAGACGCTGTGCAAGCTCAAGGACGGCACCGGCCGCGTGGCGGCGCACGAGATCATGCTGGGCACGCCCGCCATCCGCAACCTGATCCGCGAGGCCAAGGTGGCGCAGATGTACTCGTCGATCCAGACCGGCAACAGCATGGGCATGCAGACGCTGGACCAGAACCTGACCGAGCTGGTGCGCCGCAACGTCATCAGCGCCGCCGAGGCCAGGTCGAAGGCCAAGATTCCAGAGAATTTCCCTGGTTAACGCCCGCCAGACAAGCGCCAGCAGCTATAAATTCAGGAGTTCACATGGAACGCGACCAAGCCAGCAAGTTCATCAACGACCTGCTCCGGCTCATGCTCACGCGCAAGGGCAGCGACCTGTTCATCACGGCCGACTTCCCGCCCGCCATCAAGGTGGACGGCAAGATCACCAAGGTCTCGTCGCAGAACCTCACCGCCGCCCACACGCTGGCGCTGGTGCGCGCGGTGATGAACGACAAGCAGGCGGCCGAGTTCGAGCGCACCAAGGAGTGCAACTTCGCCATTTCGCCGGCCGGCATCGGGCGCTTCCGCTGCAACGCCTTCATGCAGCAGGGCCACGTCGGCATGGTGATGCGCGTGATCCCGCAGGAGCTGCCCACCATCGACGGCCTGGGCATGCCCCAGGTGCTGAAGGACGTGGCCATGTCCAAGCGCGGCCTGTCGATCCTGGTGGGCGCCACCGGCTCGGGCAAGTCCACCACGCTGGCGGCCATGGTGGACTGGCGCAACCTCAACAGCCACGGCCACATCATCACGGTGGAAGACCCGGTGGAATTCGTGCACCCGCACAAGAACTGCATCGTCACCCAGCGCGAGGTCGGCCTCGACACCGACGACTGGGAGGCGGCGCTGAAGAACTCGCTGCGCCAGGCGCCCGACGTCATCCTGATGGGCGAAATCCGCGACCGCGAGACCATGGAGCACGCCGTCGCCTTCGCCGAGACCGGCCACCTGTGCCTGGCCACGCTGCACGCCAACTCGGCCAACCAGGCGCTGGACCGCATCATCAACTTCTTCCCCGAGGAGCGGCGCGCCCAGCTGCTGATGGACCTGTCGCTGAACCTGCGCGCCCTGATCTCGCAGCGCCTGATCCCCAAGCAGGACGCCAAGGGCCGCACCGCGGTGGTCGAGGTCATGCTGAACTCGCCGCTGATCGCCGACCTGATCTTCAAGGGCGAGGTGGGCGAGATCAAGGACGTGATGAAGCGCAGCCGCGAGCTGGGCATGCAGACCTTCGACCAGGCGCTGTTCGACGCCTTCGAGGCCAACCTCATCACCTACGAGGACGCGCTGCGCAACGCCGACTCGATGAACGACCTGCGCCTGCAAATCAAGCTGACCAGCAAACGTGCCAAGGACCGCGACCTGGCGGCCGGCACCGAGCACTTGCAGATCGTCTGAGTTCCCTACGGCCCGGGAGCACTGCTCAGCGCGGGGTCGCCGCCGCCAGTCCCGCGAGCATGCCCGCCGTGACCACCACCAGCCCCAGCACGGCCAGGCCCGACGGTTTCTCGCCCAGGAACAGCCAGGCCTGGGCGACGGCAAACACGGGCACGAGCGCGGCGAAGGAGGAGCCCAGCGGCGGCCCCAGCAGCGCCACCGCCTTGCTGTAGAGGTACAGGGCGAGGACGGACACCATCGCCCCTTGATAAAAGGCTTGCGCCAGCACCTCCCCTGGAGGTGCACCCAGCAGGGACAAGCCTTTCACCGCGAAGTACCACGGGCTGTAAGCCAGTGCCGACACCACCGAAACCACCGCGGTGGCGTGCAGCGCGCCCACCGCGAACACCTTGGTCGAAACGGTATAGACCGCCCACAGCACCCCCCCGAACACAAACAGCCCGATCGCGGCGCCGCTTCCCGCCGCGCCGCGCAACTCCGGATACCCGGCCAACGCGATGCCGGCCAGGATGGCGCCTACGGCAGCCCAGCCGCGCTTCGACAAGCGCGTCTTCAGGCAGCACGCGCTCAGCAGGACCGAGCAGGCGATCATGGTCCCCGGCGTCACGATCGCGAACAGGCCCACGGGCGCCCGTGCCAGCCCGTGCGAGACGACCAGCATGTAGGGCGCGCCAATGCCGGCGACCATCAGCACCACCGCCAACGGCCCCAGCCCCGCGAAGCCCGCGCGGAGCACGACAGGCCACAGCAGCGCCCCCGACACGGCGAACCGCAGAAACGTGACGTCGTACATATCCAGCGAGGAGTGCGCGACGCCGAAGCGCGTCATCACCGGAAAGCCGCCCCAGATCAGCGCCGCCGCCAATCCGCAACCGATGCCCAGCCAGCGCGGGCGACGTTCTGTGTTCAACTCAGGCTCCTCTGGATGGCCCGCCGGCGGCGCGGCCACATTCGCACTTACGTTTTCCATCTTTGACAATGATGTCATGTTTGACTGATATGTCAATGATGGGAGGCGCCACGCACCATCCCGAGCGGACATGAAAGGAAGGCATTGGCAGGCGTCAAGCAGTTCGACGAAGAGGCGGCGCTCGCGGCCGCGCTGGAGCTCTTCTGGCGCCAGGGCTTCGCCGCGACCTCGATGCCGGCGCTGGCCCAGGCCACGGGTGTGCAGCGGGGCTCGCTCTACAACGCCTATGGCGACCGGGAAGCGCTCTTCCTGAGGGCCTTCGACCTGTACGCGGCGCGCTTCCTGGAAGCGGCCGCCGCCAGCCTCCAGGGCGACGATGCCGGGCAGATGCTGACCCGGTTCTTCGATGCAGCCGTCGCCAACATGACTACGGGATCACCCTCGCGCGGCTGCCTGACGACCAAGACCGCGACCGATGGCAGCATGGACAGCGAGCGCATCCGGGCGCGGGTACAGGACTTGCTGAACCGTCTTACGGCCCTGGTGGAAGCGGCGCTGCAACGCCCCGCGATCCGCGGGCAACTGGCCTCGGAACCAGCGGAGGCTGCCGCCATCGTCGTCACCTTCACCCGCGGACTTGCCGTGATGGAACGCGTCCACGGCGACCGGGCCGCGCTGCTGCGCACGGCCTACGCCCTGGTACGCCTGCTGATCACAGGCGCCGCGAAGCCACCATCGACGGCGCCCACGGCCCGATCGCGGCGCGCGGCAGGCACCTAGAATGAATGCACGCGCCTTTCGGCAGCGCACGAACACCGTCTCATGAGCACCCCGATCAATCCCCGCAGCTACGACCCCACGCCCGCCCGCCGCGTCGCCTTTCTCGGCCTCGGCGTGATGGGCTACCCCATGGCCGGCCACCTGGCGCTGGCCGGCCACGAGGTCACCGTCTACAACCGCAGCGCTAGCAAATCAGAAGCATTCACCGCACAGCTGGCGGGCGCTGGCAAGGTAAAACGCACCGAAACCCCGGCGCTGGCGGCGGCCGGCGCCGACATCGTGTTCTGCTGCGTCGGCAACGACGACGACCTGCGCTCGGTGGTGCTGGGGAAGCACGGCGCCTTCGCCGGCATGCGGCCCGGCGCGGTGTTCGTGGACCACACCACCGCCTCGGCCAACGTGGCGCGCGAGCTGGATTCGGCGGCGCGCGCGCTGGGCCTGCACTTCATCGACGCGCCCGTCTCCGGCGGCCAGGCCGGCGCGCAGAACGGCCAGCTGACGGTGATGTGCGGCGGCGAGCCGGCGGTGTTCGAGCAGGTGCGGCCGGTGGTGATGGCCTTCGCGCGCGCTGTCACGCTGCTGGGCCCGAGCGGCGCCGGGCAGCTGACCAAGATGGTCAACCAGATCTGCATCGCCGGGCTGGTGCAGGGCCTGTCGGAAGCCATCGCCTTCGGCCAGCGCGCCGGGCTGGACATGGCGCAGGTGCTGGAGGTCATCGGCAAGGGCGCGGCGCAGAGCTGGCAGATGGACAACCGCGGCAAGACCATGGTCGAAGGCAGGTTCGACTTCGGCTTCGCCGTCGACTGGATGCGCAAGGACCTGGGCCTGGTGCTCGACGAGGCCCAGCGCAACGGCGCCCTGCTGCCCGTCACCGCCCTGGTGGACCAGTTCTACGCCGACGTGCAGCGCCACGGCGGCCACCGCTGGGACACCTCCAGCCTGATCACGAGACTGAAGTAGCGTCGCAAACCGCGTTCTGCGCCGCCGGCCCTCATGCGTTGCCGGGGAGCGAGAGAAAGGCTTCTATCCGCGCGCTGGCACCTATCGCCGGCAGCGCGCACAACCTCCACGATTCGGATGGCCGCGGAGCAGGCCATGCCAGCGCACCCGGGAAAGGGGTGGCGCGCAACAGCGCGCAGCGCGTGGAGCCTGGGGGTGAGCCTACTTCACCGGCGGGAGCGTCTGAACCTGTAGGGGTTGCGCCGGCTGCACGATGGTCGGCTGCGTCACCGGGTGGGTGACCACGCCGTCGCCCACGGCCGCGCCGCCGGCGGCGCTGGTGGCCGGGGCCACCGCGGCCGAGCCCGGGGTAACGGCGTCCACGCTGGACACCGGGGCCGGGGCGGCGCTGGTGCCGGTCGGGTCGCTCGGGTGCAGCGCCGCCTGCTCGCTGATGAAGTCGACCACCCGCACCACGCGCTGCACGCCGCCGGTGGTGCGCGCCACCTCGGTGGCCAGCTCGGTCTCGCGCTTCGTCAGGCGGCCCATCAGGTAGACCGTGCCGCGCTCGGTCACCACCTTGATGCTGTTGCCGGGCACGCCGTTGGCGTTGAGCAGGTTGGTCTTGACCTTGCTGGTGAGCAGGGTGTCGTTGGCACGCTGGCCGAAGGTGGAGTCGGGCATCACGGCCAGCTCGTTGACCACGCCCATCACCTCGGGCACGCTGGCCGCCGCCGCCTGCGCGCGCTGGCGGTCCTCGGCCGTGGGCACCTCGCCGGTGAGCAGCACCTTGCGGTAGAAGCTGACGACGGACACGTTGCCGCGCCGGCCGAGCGCGTCCGACACGCGCGAGGCGGCGCGCAGCTCGATGGTCTGGTCGTCCAGCTGCGTCTGCGGGCTGCGCCGGTCGGTGGCCACGATGCCGCCGACGGCGGCGGCGCCGCCGACCACGGCCGCCGCGCAGCCGGCCAGGAGGGTGCCGGCAACGGCCAGCGCGGCGCCCAGGGCGGCCAGACGGTGGTGTTTCTTGTTCATGCGGAACTCTCTTCTTCGCCAAGCAATTGTTGATCGAGGCAGTCGCACAGGCAGTGCAGCACCAGCTGGTGCGCCTCGTGGATGCGGGACGTGCGCTCGTGCGGCACGCACACGTGGACGTCGGTTTCGCGCAGCAGGCGTCCCAGCTCGCCGCCGCCGCGGCCGGTGAGCGCGATCACGCTCATCTCGCGCTCGTGCGCGGCCTGCGCGGCGCGCACCAGGTTCACGGCATTGCCGTTGGACGAGAGGATCAGCAGCGCGTCGCCGCTGCTGCCGAGCGCGCGCACCTGGGCCGCGAAGGCGTCGGCCCACTCGCCCCGGCGGGCCACGGCGGTCAGGGTGGCGGCGTCGGTGCCCAGCGCCAGCGCGGGCAGCTCGGGGCGCGGGCGCTCCACCCCGCCGATCATCAGCGCCGCCAGGTACTGCGCCAGCGCGCCGGAGGCGCCGTTGCCGCAGGCCAGCACCTTGCCACCGCCGGTGACACAGGCCAGCAGCGCCTGCGCGGCCTCGGCCGCGGGCCGGGCCAGGCTCTGCGCCCACTGGTATTTCAGGTCGGCGCTGTCGATGAACTGCTGTTGAATGCGTTGCTCGAACATCGGCGCCGATCATAACCGGGCATGCGCCCTCGCGGTGCAAATTTAGGAGCACGGTTGCCAATTGATGCAGGCTCAGCCGGCATCGGCATCGAAGGCGCCGCGCAGCCACTCTATGCGGTCGCCGTCGATGGCCACCACGTCGAAGCGGCAGGGCGGCGGGCTGCGGTGGCGCAGCAGGTAGTGGCGCGCCGCCAGCACGATGCGGCGCTGCTTGGCGGCGCCCACGCTGGCCGCGGCGCCGCCGCGCGAGGCGTCGGCGCGGGCGCGCACCTCGGCGAACACCAGGGTGCCGTCGGGCTCGCGCAGGATGAGGTCGATCTCGCCGCCGCCGCGCCCCGGCGTCCGATAATTGCGCTCGACGAGCCGCAGCCCCTGCGCCAGCAAATGGGCCAGCGCGGCGTCCTCGGCGGCGTTGCCGCGCACGCGCGTGGTGGCGCTGCCGGGCCAGGAAAATCTCAGCGCGGCCATGCGTGGCGGCGGCTCCATAAAGGCATCTGCATGTCGGTCGCGTCGCCCATCGGCAAACCCTCGTTCGATCCGGCCCTGCAGGCGGCGCGGCAGGCCGCCGGGCCGCAGCATTATCCGGCCGGGGCGCTGTACGTCGTCGCCACGCCGATCGGCAACCTGGCCGACATCACGCTGCGCGCGCTGCACGTGCTGGCGCTTGCCGACGCCATCGCCTGCGAGGACACGCGCCACACCCAGCCGCTGCTGCGCGCCTACGGCATCGACGGCAAACCGCTGCTGGCGCTGCACGAGCACAACGAGGCCGAGGCGGCGCAGGCCGTGATCGAGCGCCTGCGGCGCGGCGAGCGCGTGGCGTGCGTCAGCGACGCCGGCACGCCCGCCGTCAGCGACCCTGGCGCGCGGCTGGTGGCCGCCTGCGCGGCGGCCGGCCTGCGCGTGGTGCCGCTGCCGGGCGCCAGCAGCGTGACGGCGGCCATCAGCGCGGCGGGGCTGGCGGAAGGCAGCTTCGTGTTCGCCGGCTTCCTGCCCGCCAAGGCGGGCGAGCGGCAGGCGGCCGTGGCGGTGCTGGCGCGCGAGCCGCGCGCCGTGGTGCTGCTGGAGGCGCCGCACCGCATCGCCGCCCTGGCCGAGGCGCTGGCGGCGCTGGGCGAGCGCCGCGTCACCGTGGCGCGCGAGCTGACCAAGCAGTTCGAGCAGATCGCCACCCTGCCCTGCGCCGGGCTGCCGGCCTGGCTGGCGGCCGATGCGCAGCGCCAGCGCGGCGAGTTCGCGCTGGTGCTGCACACGGGCAGCGCCGCGCCGCCCGAGGACGAGAGCGACCGCGTGCTGAAGCTGCTGCTGGCCGAGCTGCCGCTGAAAACCGCCGTGCGCCTGGCCGCCGAGCTGACCGGCGCGCCGCGCAACGGCCTGTACGAGCGGGCGCTGGCGCTGAAGGCGGCCGGCAGGCCGCCATGAATCAAATCGGCCTCCAGCGCTTACTGGGCAAGCGCCAGCAGCTATCAATAACATAGCTTCTACCTAGATGCCGCCCCCGCCCGCCATGACTTTCGTCACTTCTCCCGGCGCGGCCTGGCCCCTACCATGCGCCCATGATCCCGCCCGTGCGCCCCGCTGCCGCCAGCCCGCCCCGGCTGCTGGTGGTGGACGACCACGAGCTGGTGCGCCTGGGCCTGGTCACCCTGATCGCCGCCGAGGCCGCCGGCGGCCCGGCGCCCGAGGTGCTGGAAGCCTGCTCGCTGGCGCAGGCCCTGCATCTCTACAGCGTGCATGGCGAGGGCATCGCCCTGGTGCTGCTGGACCTGCACCTGCCGGACGCGCACGGCCTGTCCGGCCTGCGGACTTTCCTGGCCCGGTTTCCGCGCGCGCCCGTGGTGGTGCTGTCGGGCAGCAGCGACCCGGCGCTGATGCGCGAGGCCGTCGCCGCCGGCGCGCGGGACTTCCTCAGCAAATCGAGCCAGCTGGACGAGGTGCTGGCCTACGTGCAGGGGCTGGGCCACTGCGGCGCGGCGCGGCCGGCGCCGGCCGACGGCCGGCTGGTGCAGACGCTGGACGGCGAGCGCCTGCGGCTGACGCAGCGCCAGGCCGAGCTGCTGGACTGCCTGCTCACCGGCCAGTCCAACCGCGAGATCGCCGAGCGCGTGCACCTGGCCGAGGGCACGGTGAAGAACCACGTCTCCGCGCTGCTGCTGCTGTTCGGCGTGCGCTCGCGCGCCCAGCTCATCAGCCGGCTGCGGTGACCAGGGCAGCCCCGCTTGCCTGCGCGTGACGCCCCTGCCCAGGCGCCCGCGCCGTTGGCCGACCGGGTGCTGCAGGCCCAGGTGGCCGCGCTGCTCGGCGGCTACCGCAGCGCCTTCGTGGTCAGCCTGGTGGTGTCCTTCAGCTACGCCGCCGTCTACGGCTGGCTGGCGCGCGATCCGTTGATCTGGGGCTGGCTGGCGCTGCGCCTGGGCTCGATGGCGTTCTACCGCGCGCTGACCGCCGCGGCGACCGCCACGCCCGAGGCCAGCCGCCGCTGGCTGCGCCTGTACCTGTGGGCCTTCCTCTACCACGGCGCGGTGTGGGGCCTGGTGCCGTGGCTGTTCATGCCGGCCGGCGACTTCGTCGCCAGCCTGCTGACCACGCTGCTGCTGACCATGCTGTGTGCCGGCGGCCTGCCCAGCGTGGCGCCGAGCTGGCCGGCGGTGCTGGCCTTCGTGCTGCCGATCATGCTGAGCCTGATCGCCGCGCTGCTGTGGCGCGCCGGCGACCCGCGCGAAGACTTCCTCGCCCTGTGCGCCGTGCTGTACCTGCTGATGGCGCTGCGCACCGGGCGCCAGCACCACCGCCTGCTGACCGAGTCGCTGACCGTGCGCTTCGAGAAGGAAGACCTGGCCGACGAGCTGGCGCGGCAGGCGGCCATCGCCGAGCGCGCCAGCGCCGAGAAGACGCGCTTCTTCGCCGCCGCCAGCCACGACCTGCGCCAGCCGCTGCACGCCATCGGCCTGTTCGGCGCGGTGATCGAGCGCGAGCTGCACGGCCACCCGCAGCACGCCAACACCCAGCGCCTGATGCGCGCCGTGGACGCGCTGGGCAGCTCGCTCGACACCATGCTCGACGTCTCGCGGCTGGACGCCGGCGTGATCGCGCCGGACCTGGTCGACCAGCCGCTCAACCCCGTCTTGCAGGCGCTGGGCGCCATCTTCATGAGCCGCGCCGACGAGCGCGGCCTGCAACTGCGCCTGCGCGCCACGCCGCTGTGGGTGCGCACCGACGGCGAGCTGTTGCAGCGCCTGCTGGCCAACCTGATCGAGAACGCCCTGAAGTACACCCCGCGGGGCGGCGTGCTGGTGCTGGCGCGGGCGCGCGGCGCGCAGGTCTGGATCGACGTGGTGGACACCGGCATCGGCATCGCGCCCGAGCACCAGGAGCCCGTGTTCGCCGAGTTCTACCAGGTCGGCAACCCGGGGCGCGACCGCTCGCGCGGGCTGGGCATGGGCCTGTCCATCGTGCGGCGCCTCTCGCTGCTGCTGGGCCACCCGGTGCAACTGCATTCGCGGCCGGGGCGCGGCAGCCGCTTTCGCGTCGTGCTGCCGGCCGCGCCGGCCGCCCCCGCGCCGGGCCCGGGCCTCGGCACCGCCGCCACGCCCGCGGCGGCGCCCAGCGGCGCGCGCGTGCTGCTGGTGGAGGACGAGGACGACATCGCCCACGCCATGCAGGCGCTGCTGCACGCGCACGGCATGCATCTGGCGCATGCCGCCACGCCCGCGCAGGCGCGGCAGTTGCTCAACCAGGCGCAGGCGGCCGGCCGCCCTTTCGACGCGCTGATCTGCGACCTGCGCCTGGCCGACGGCGCCGACGGCCTGGCGCTCGCGCTGTCGCTGCGCGGCGGCCCCGGCCAGGCGGCGCTGCCCGCGCTGCTCGTCACCGGCGAGACCGCGCCCGGCCCCTTGCAGCGCGTGCGCGAGGCCGGGCTGCCGGTGCTGTTCAAGCCGGTGGCGGCGCCGGCGCTGCTCGGCGCGCTGGCGCAGGCGCTGGACCAGCGCCCGAAACCATGAGACCTTCGGCACTGGCGCGGCCCGCCTTCGGGCACACACACGCTGACCAGCCCGGCCGGGGCCGCGCAGCCCGCCATGCCGACGATGAATGGTGTGCGCGCCCCGCGCGATGCGGCCCAGGCCCAGGCCCATGCCGAACGCACGCTGCCGAAGGGCAGCGGCGGCCGGCACCAAAGCCTGGACGAGTTGTCCGACTTGTCGGAAGCCGAGCTGGAAGCCCTGGTGCGCCGGGCAGGCGCGCGAGGCGCGGGGCGCCGAGAATACAAGACAAATCGACCTCAAACGCTTACCCAGCAAGCGCAAGCAGCTATCTTTAGAATAGCATTCAGTGCGCCGCCAGCACCTCGGGCGGCACCACCGCTCCGCGCAGTTGCAGCAGCACGCTCCAGGGCCTGCGGTTGAGGTGCGTGTCGGGCAGCAGGGCCTCGGCCTCGCCTTCGGGCGGCGGCGCCTGCCCGGCGGCGCGGCGGGCATGCTCGGATTCCAGGTAGGCGGCCCACAGCCGGCCGGAGCCGTCGCCCTCCAGCCCCAGGCGCCGCAGCGTGACCGACTGCACCACGTTGCCGCCCACGGCCTCGATGCCGGCCGAGTCGCGCCGCACCACCAGGTCGCAGTGCATGCTGACGGCGCGCGCGGCCAGCGCCTGCCGCAGCCGGCCGAAGGTGTCGAGCGCGCGGTCGCGGTCGCGCGCGAAGCACAGCAGGTCGCCCACGCGCGGGGCGGTGGCGCCCAGGTCGCAGGCGCGGTAGGCGTAGGCGGTGGCGCCGCCGCGCGCCTCGGCCTCGGTGCTGGCGAAGGCGGCACGCACGTAGTCCTGGTGGCTGGCGGAATAGCGGAACTGCCGCTCGCTCAAGGCCGCCTGGCGCATGACGTGGCCGATGAACACCGCCGACCAGGGCTGGTCCACCAGCGTCGCGCGCAACTGGGCCGGCGACGGGCGGGCGCCCAGCGCCGCCGGCAGGCCCGCCGAGGCGGAGCGCCAGTAGCCCCAGACCCGCTGCCAGGTGGGGCGGTCGGAGTCGGGGGCGCGGTCCTGCTCGGCCTCGGCGAAGCCCTGGCGGATGAGGCCGCCGCCGGCATCGATCACCGCGCCGCCCATCAGCGCGTGCTCGCGCAGCGCGGCGGCGGCCAGCATGTGCGCCAGCGGCGGGCTGGGCTGGCGCATGGTGTCCTGGCAGGCGTCACCCGCCTGCGCCCAGGCGGGGCCGGCCGCGAAGGCGGCGCACAGCCAGGCGGCACGGCGGCGGGAAACGGCACGGGAGCACATGGCCGCACGGTAGGCACCGCCGGCCCGGCGGGCCAGTGCCGAAGGTCATGGCCATCCACCTCAACCCGGCATGCACGCGCCCGGCAGATGCATGGCCATGACTTTAAGCACTGCTGCCCCAAGCGATGCCCGCCTAGAGTGGGGCGCGCGCCAGCGCATGACCTTCATCGAGAGCAAACAGCCATGAAATACCCCGCCACCACCTTCGCGCTGACCCTGCTGCTGTGCGCCGCCCCGGCCGCACGCGCGGCCGCACCGGCCAGCGTGATCATCACCGGCCACGATCCGCTGAGCAGCACGTGTTCGGGCGGCATGGTCGCCGTGGTGCAATTGCAAGCTACCAGCGTCGGCGTGCCGGACGCGCACGTCAACTTCGCCATCACCGCGCCCGGATTCGCCGGCTATACGTGGACGGGCAGTGCCGCGCCGTCACCGGGCGCGCCGGTGGGTTGGGGTCTGAGCTACCCCTCCGTCTGGGGCCTGAACGTTGCGGCGAACACGCCCATCACGGCGACCCTGTACACCTACGCCAGCGCCACGCTGAGCAACCCGATCTACAGCTCGTCCATCACTTGGGATTGCACCACGGGCGTGGCGCAGCCGGTGGTCAATACCGACCTGACGCCCAGCGACGGCGTGTGCGGCGCCGCCGCCGGCGTGGCGGCCGGCAGCGCGCCGGCCGCCGGCCTGTGCAGCGCCGGCAGCCCGTCCGCGGTCACCGGCGGCGGGCCCTGGAGCTGGAGTTGCAGCGGCGGCAACGGCGGCGGCGCCGCCGCATGCACGGCGCCCGCGATGGGCGTCAAGACCTACAGCGCCCCGTCCCCCACCGGCACCGGCACCATCACCGCCCAGCTCTCCGGCGGCGGCGACGCCTGCGGCTTCGCGCCAGGCACGCGCTACGTCGCGTCGGAGCCGGCGGCCACGCCCGCCACGCCGCCCGGCGTGGCGTTCCCGCACGGCCTGTTCGACTTCAGCGCCACCCAGTGCGGCAGCGGCGAGGGAACGAGCAGCATCACCCTGGACGTCACCTACCCCGAGGCCCTGCCCGCCGGCACCCGCTACTACAAATGGGGCCCCACGCCCGGCAACGCCACGCCGCATTGGTACGAGATGCCGGCCACCATCTCCGGCCGCACGGCGAGCTTCACCATCACCGACGGCGGCCTGGGCGACGACGACCTGCAAGCCAACGGCACCATCGTCGATCAGGGCGGGGCGGGCGTCGGCGGCGCTGGCACGGGTGCCGGCGTGACCGGCATACCCGCCCTGAGCGAATGGGCGCTGGTGCTGATGGCCTCGCTGCTGGCGCTCGCCGGCATCCAGCGCGGCAAGCGGCGCCGCTGAATCTAGCGGAAGAACGCGTAGGCCACGCCGATCGCCACCACCAGCCCCACCGCGTCGGCCAGCAGCGCGCAGGGCAGCGCGTGGCGCGTGTGCTTGACGCCGACGCTGCCGAAATAGACCGCCAGCACGTAGAAGGTGGTCTCGGTCGAGCCCTGCACGATGGCGGCCAGCTTGCCGGCGAAGGAATCGACGCCGTAGGTCTGCATCACGTCCACCATCAGCCCGCGCGCGCCGGCGCCGGACAGGATCTTCATCAGCCCCACCGGCACGGCCGGCAGAAAATCGGTCGGCAAACCGAGCGCGGCCACGGCCCAGGCGATGCCGCCCATCAGCAGGTCCATCAGCCCGGCGGCGCGGAACACGGCGATGGCCGCCAGCATCGCCACCAGGTAGGGGACGATGCCGACGGCGACGCCGAAGCCCTCCTTGGCGCCATCGACGAAGGCGTCGTACACGTTCACGCGGCGCAGCGCGCCAGCCACCAGGAACAGCAGCACCACCGACAGGATGGCGCCGCTGCCGATCAGCCCCATCCAGCGAGTTGCCGCGTCGGCGGGCAGGCCGGCCAGCCACCAGCTCAAGGCGCCCGCGCCGGCCGCCAGCCCGCCCAGCGGCGCCAGCAGCCCGGCGCGCAGCAGCGGAATGCGCTGCGCCAGCGCCACCGCCACCAGCGCGCACACCAGCGTGATGCCGGTGACGATGAGCGTGGGCAGGAAGATGTCCGCCGCGTTGAAGCCCGCCAGCCCCTCCTTCACGGCCATGGTCTGGCGGATGGCGATGACGGAGGTGGGGATCAGCGTCAGCCCGGCGGTGTTGAGCACCAGGAACATGATCTGCGCGTCGGTCGCCGTGTCGGGCCGCGGGTTGAGCGACTGCAACTCCTGCATGGCCTTCAGGCCCAGCGGCGTGGCGGCGTTGTCCAGGCCGAGCAGGTTGGCGCTGATGTTCATGGTCATCGCGCCCTGCGCCGGGTGGCCGGCGGGCACGCCGGGGAACAGGTGGCGCAGGGCCGGGTTCACGGCGCGGGCGAAGGCGGCGATCATGCCGGCGCGCTCGCCGATCTTCATGAAGCCGAGCCACAGCGCCATCACGCCCGTCAGGCCCAGGGCGATCTCGAAGCCGGTCTTGGCGGCGTCGAACAGCGCCGTCATCAGGCGCGGGAACACGCCGAAGTCGCCCAGCAGCGTCTGCGCCAGCGCCGCCGCGAAGGCGCTGACGAAGAAGCCCAGCCAGACGTAATTCAGAACCAAATCGGCCTCCAGCGCTTGACTGGCAAGCGCCAGCAGCTATGAACTATATAGCGAAAACTTGCTTGACGGGCCGTGATGTTGATCCACCGCCCAAGGCCAGGCTACCCAAAGAGCCTGACGGCCGCAGAGCAGGCCATGCCAGTGCACCCCTGGCCGGGGTCTCCCCGGCCAGGGGGTGCGCCCCCGGAGAGGGGGGGTGGCGAAACATCGCGCAGCGAGTGGAGCCTGGGGGTGAGCGTCATTCACCATGGCATTTCTTGTATTTTTTTCCGCTGCCGCAGGGGCACGGGTCGTTGCGGCCGACCTTCGCCTCGTTGCGCACCGGCGCCGTGCGCGGGCCCAGGCTGCGGGCGATGTCGAACAGGTCGTACACCGCCCACAGCGCCTCGCCGAAGGCCTCGAAGCGCGCCTCGCTGACGCTGGGCGGGCCGTCGGGCTCGTGCAGGTTCATCGCCGGCGCGGCGCTGTCGTCGTCCGTCAGGGCGGCGATGCAGTCCAGCGCGTCGGCCATGGCGGCGGCGATCTCCTTGTCGCGCGGCGGCGCCCAGTCGTCGGCCCAATATTCGACGGCGAACAGAAAGCCCGTGGCCCACAGTTGCGCCATCGCGGGCGGCGGGCCGTCCTGCTCGCGCAGCACCTCGGCGCGCTCGGCCTCGGGCAGGCTGGCGATCAGGCCGCGCCAGTCGATCACGGCGGGGCTCAAGGCGCGCTCGTCGTCGAGCGAATCCACCGGCGCCTGCAAGGCGGCGCGCAACTGCGATTCGCGCTCCAGCCAGCCCATCAGGAAGCGGGTGCGCTCGTTGGGGCTGGCGAACAGCTCGTCGGCGCCGCAGCGGAACAGCGCGGGCAGCCATTCGTCCTCGCCGACGTCGCGGCGGGTGCACAGCAGCGCGGTCAGCGCGCCTTCGCAGAACTCCCACTGCGGCACGAACTCGTGGCGCTCGCCCAGGTCTTCGAGCACCTCCTCCAGCGTGTCGAGCGTGGCGGCGGCAGCGTCGTCGAGGTCGTCGTCGGAGGCGGGCGGTGTGGGTTCAGCGGTCATGGCGTGGCGGGGTGTGGCAAAGGTGACGCATCGTAGCCTCAGCGCCTGCGCAGCCCGAGCCAGATCACCACGCCCACCACCAGCAGCGCCCCCAGCACCTGCACCGGCGCGATGGCCTGGCCCAGCACCGCCCAGGCCAGCACCAGGGCGAACACGGGCTCGACGTTCATGATGGCCGAGTTGCCCACCACGCCCAGGCGCGGCAGCACGGTGAACAGGATGGTGATGCCGGTGCCGTACAGCAGCGTCAGCAGCGCCAGCCCCCACCAGCCGGTGCTGCCTGCGGGCCAGGCGAAGCCGCCCGTGGCCAGCGCGCCGGCGGCCGCCAGCACGCCGACCATGCTCATGGTGCCGAAGGTGCGCACGCGCCCGTCCAGGCCGCCGGCCTCGTGCTGCGTCAGCGCCAGCGCCAGCCCGAAGGCCAGCGACGCGCCGAGCGCGAAGCCCACGCCGACGCCGATCCGCCGCCACTGCCCCGCCGCGCCCAGGCCGGAGGCGGCGCCCAGCACGTCCAGCGCCAGCACCAGGCCGAACAGGATCACGGGCATGGCCAGCAGCACGGCGCGCTCGGGCCGGTGCTGGTAGAGCACGCGCGCCCACAGCGCGGTGGTGAGCGGAAAGCTGTTGAACACCAGCAGCGCCAGCGCCACCGGCAGCCGCGCCACGGCGGAATACAGGCACAGGCTCTGCACCGCCACCAGCGCGCCGATGGCGGGCAGCGCCTTGCGCTGGCGCGCGTTCAGCGACAGCGGCACGCGCCGCGCCAGCAGCAGCGCGCCCACCACCAGCGCGGTGGACACGCTGCGCACCGTGACGGCCGTCGCCACGCTCAGGCCGTCGTTGAAGGCCAGCCGCGCCGCCACGTGGTTGGCGGCCATCAGCAGCGCGATCAGCAGCAGGGCGAAGAAGCCGAAGCCGGGAGCGCGGATGGAAAAGGTCACGGATACAGGTGCCTGACGCGCGCATGCAGCCGCGACAGGCCCAGCAGCGCGTCGGTGAAGGGCGTGGCCACGCCGGTCAACTGGCCCAGCTCGCGCACCGAGGCCACCAGCGCGTCCAGCTCCACCGCGCGGCCGGCCTGCACGTCCTGCAACATCGAGGGCGTCATCGCGCCCAGCTTGCGCGTGACGGCGTGGCGGTCTTCCGGCGTCTGGTCGATGGGCACGCCGACGCACGCGCCGATCTCGCGCGCCTCCAGCATGACGGCGCTGAGGAAGCCGCGCACCAGCTCGTCGTCCAGCACGCGGTCGGAGGTGGCGCCGGTCATGGCGCAGACGGGGTTCACCGTCATGTTGCCCCACAGCTTGAACCAGACGTCGCGCTGGATCTGCTCGGACAGCGCGGCGTCGAAGCCCGCGCCTTGCAGCAGCGCCGCCAGCGCCTGCACGCGCGCGCCGGCGCCGCCCGCCGGCTCGCCGACGATCAGGCCGCGGCCCGCGCGGTGGCGCACCACGCCCGGCGCATCCAGCGCGCAACTGGCGTGCACCACGCAGCCCACCACCTGCGCGGCCGGGATGGCCCGCGCGATGGCGCCGCCCGGGTCCACCGAGGCCAGCGTGCGCCCCGCCAGCGCGCCGCCGAAGCCGTGCAGGAACCACCAGGGCACGCCGTTCATGGCCGTCAGCACGACCGTGTTCGGGCCGATCAGCGGGCCGATGGCGCGCGCCACCTCGGCCAGGGCCGGCGCCTTGACGGCGACGACGATCAGGTCCTGCGCGCCCAGCTCGGCCGGCTGGTCGGTGGCGGTGACGGGGAAGGCGCGCTCGTCATCCCCCGCGCGCAAGCGCAGGCCGTGCGCGCGCAGCGCCGCCAGCGTGTCGCCGCGCGCCACCACGTTGACCGCGTGGCCCGCAGCGGCCAGCCCCGCGCCGATCCAGCCGCCGATGGCGCCGGCGCCGTAGATGCAGATGTTATTGAACAAATTGGCCTCCAGCGCCCGCCAGTCAAGCGCGAGCAGCTTCAGTTTTTATAGCTATCGTCGATCCGGTCGATCTGCCGCACCAGGGCGTCGAACACGTCCTGCCCGGCGCCGTGGCGCGGGTCGAATTGCAGCGAATCGCGCGTGCACTTCGCGGCGATCGCTTCGGGCACGGGCAGCGGCGCGCCCATGCTCTGCGTGGCCAGCTGGATCTCGCAGGCGCGCTGCAAGGTCCACAGCACGGCGAAGGCCTGAGGCAGCGTGCGGCCCCAGCTCAGCAGGCCGTGGTTGCGCAGAATCACCGCCTGCTTGTCGCCGATGCTGGCCAGCACGCGCGGGCCTTCCTCGGCGTGGATGGTGATGCCCTCGAAGTCGTGGGTCGCCACCATGCCGTGCAGCTGCGCGCTGTAGAAGTTGCTCTGCGACAGCCCGCTGGCCAGCGAGGCCACCGCCACGCCGGCGGTGGTGTGCGTGTGCATCACGCAGTGCGCGCCCTCGATGCCGGCGTGGAGGGTGCTGTGCAGCACGTAGCCGGCGGGGTTGATGGGGTGGCGCGCGCCGTCCAGCACGTCGCCGGCCAGGTTCACCTTGACCAGGTTGCTGGCCGTGACCTCGGTGTAGTGCAGGCCGAAGGGGTTGATGAGGAAGTGCGGAGACCCGCGGGCTCCTTCCGTCGCCGTGCCGCCTGTGGCGCTGTCGGGCACGCGCAGCGTGATGTGGTTGTAGATCATCTCCGTCCAGCCCAGCAGGGCGAAGATGCGGTAGCAGGCGGCGAGCTGCCGGCGGGCGCTCAGTTCATCGGGGTGCATGGCGCTCAGTAGACGCTGCCGGCCACGGGCGCCGGCGCGGGCGCGCCGCCCTTGAAGCGCGCGGCCAGGGCGCTGGTCTGGCGGGCGAGGATCTGCGTGTCCAGCCCCACGGCGACGAACAGCGCGCCCAGGTCGAGGTAGTGGCGCGCCTGCGCCTCGTCGGAGGACAGGATGCCGGCGGCCTTGCCGGCGCGGCGGATGCGGGCGATGGCGTCCTCGATGGCGCGCTGCACCTCGGGGTGGCCGGGGTTGCCCACGTGGCCCATCGACGCCGACAGGTCGGCCGGGCCGATGAACACGCCGTGCACGCCCGGCGTGGCGGCGATGGCGTCCAGGTGCTGCAAGGCCAGCCGCGTCTCGGCCTGCACCAGCAGGCCCACCTGTTCGTTGGCCTCCTTGGCGTACTGCGGGTAGCGGCCCCAGCGCGAGGCGCGCGCGCCGGCCATGCCGCGGATGCCGCCCTGCCCGTCGTCCTGCGGGTAGCGCGTGGCGCGCGCCAGCGCGGCGGCCTGCTCGGGCGTGTCCACCATCGGCACCAGCAGCGTCTGCACGCCCAGGTCGAGGTACTGCTTGATGAGCGCGGCGCCCGCCTCGCCGTGGCCGAACGGCACGCGGGCGATGGGGTGCGACGCGGGGTAGGCGGCGGTGGCCTGCAACTGCGCCAGCACGTCGGTCAGGCCGTTGGGCGCGTGCTCGCCGTCGAGCAGCAGCCAGTCGAACCCGGCGCCGGCGCAGATCTCGGCGGTGTAGGCGTTGGCCAGGCCCAGCCACAGGCCGATCTGCGGGCGGCCCTCGGACAGGGCCTGCTTGAAAGCGTTGACGGGGGTTTGCATGATTCCTTTCAGTTGTCCATGACGCCAGGCACCACCCGCAGCCCATGGCGCGGTGCGGTATCGCTCCCTCTCCCCTTGCGGGAGAGGGCCGGGGAGAGGGGCTGTCTGGTACTGGCGTTGCGCTGGTTGCCGCCCCCTCTCCCCAACCCCTCTCCCGCGAGGGGAGAGGGGCTTGTGATCCGTGCAGGGTTGGGGTTCATTTCAGATGAATTTGAATTGCAGGCGGCCCAGCGGGCCGTAGTCGGCGTCGAACACGTCGCCCGCCTTGGCCGCTACCGGCCGCGTGAAAGAGCCGGCCAGCACGATCTGCCCGGGCTGGAGCGACTCGCCCCAGGGCGCCAGCTTGTTCGCCAGCCAGGCGATGCCGATGGCCGGGTCGCCCTGCACGCCGGCGGCCAGGCCCGTCTCCTCCACCATGCCGTTCTGGCGCAGGATGGCGCCGACCCAGGGGCGGTCGATGGCGCGCGCGTCGGCGCGGCCGGCGCCGACCACGATGCCGCCGTTGGCGGCGTTGTCGCTGATGGTGTCGTACACCTTGCGCATGGCCTTGGTGTGGCGGTCGAACTGCTCGATGCGCGCGTCGATGATCTCGATGGCGGGCGTCACGTAGTCGGTGGCGGCCAGCACCTGCTCCACGTCCACGTTCGGGCCTTGCAGCGGCGACTTCAGCACGAAGGCCAGCTCCACCTCCACGCGCGGGGCGATGAAACGGCGGGCGGGAATTTCCAGCACCTGGCCGGGCGTGGCGGTGAACAGCATGCTGTCCAGCAGCGTGCCGTAGTCGGGCTCGTCGATCTGGCTGCTGATCTGCATGGCGCGCGAAGTCAGGCCGATCTTGTGGCCGATGACGCGGCGCCCCTCGGCGATCTGGCGCGCCACCCAGGCGCGGCTGACGCGGTAGCCGTCCTCCACGGTCATGCCGGGGAAGCGCTTGGAGAAGTGCTCCACGGGCACGCGGGTGGTTTCGCTGTGGTGCAGCTCGCCCGCGAGCTGCTGGATCTGGTCGTCGGTCAGCATGGGTCAGGTCTTGTTGAACAGGGGATGCAGGGTGCTGTGCTTGGCGTCGAAGACTTCGGGGCCCACGTCCACCTGCACCGTCAGGCCGATGTGGCGCGTGGCCATTGCAGAGTCCAATCGGGCCCTGGCGCTCGCCAACAAAGCGCTACCAGCTCTCTTTTGTGTAGCATCCGAGCGCCCGCGGCCCATGCGCAGGTTGAGGTACATGAAACCGTATTCGCCCGGGTCGTCCGTCGCCACGCCGGTCTTGCCGTCGCCCGCCGCGCGCCCCGCCGCGCCGCCGTCGCTGACGGCGAAGTGCGGCGCCGGGTAGGCCAGCACGCGCGTGCCGCCGGTGGGGAACACCTGTTTGCCGTCCTCGTCACGCACGGCCAGCATGGCGTCGGCCAGCTCGCGGCACAGGGCGGGCATGTCGACCACGGCGTCGAGGTTGCCGGTGTAGAGCACGACGAGGTGCGGCATATCAATGCCCTCTGGCGCCAAGCATCGCCGGCAGCCCACAAAATCCAAAGGGCCTGAAGGCCGCGGAGCAGGCCATGCCAGCGAACGCCATGCCCGGACCTGCGCCGGGCATTGGCGTTGTCCCCCCTCCCGCAGGAGAGGGGGGAAGGCGCCGAAGGCGACTCAGGGGGGTGTTCATAGTCTTGGGAAAGCCTTGTACGCCCCGGCGCGCGAGGCCTCGGGCGGCGGCACCGCGCCGCCGTCCTGCGGCGTGACGGGGAATACGGCGTTGATCTGCCCCGTGCCGGAGGCGCCGAAGTAGGGCGTGACCACTTCCACCTGGCCGTCGTAGGCCGACCAGCCCAGGGCGCCCAGCAGCATGGCGGTGTCGTGCATGAAGCCCTCGCCGTGGCCCTTGCTGGCGTACTCGGGCAGCATGGCGCAGAAGTCGGCCCACTCGCCCTTTTGCCACATCTGCACCACGTCGTGGTCGAGCCGCTCCAGGAACGGGCTCCAGACCTTGAAGGCGTAGTCCGGCGCCATGCCGTTCTGCGCGAAGCGGTGCGACAGCGAGCCGCTGGCCATGAAGGCCACCTTGCCGTCGTAGTGCTTCTCCACCGCCTCGCGCATGGCCCAGCCCAGGCGGGCGCTGTCGTTGAGGTAGTGGCTGGTGCACAGCGCCGACACGCAGATGGCCTTGAAGTGGCCGTCGGCGTTCATGTAGCGCATGGGCACCAGGGTGCCGTATTCGGGTGCCAGCGTGGTCTGGTCGTGCGCCAGCGTCTCCACGCCGTGCTCGTTGCACACCTGCGCCAGCAGGCGCCCCAGCGCGGGGTTGCTGGGGCAGTCGTAGGCCATGTTGCTGATGAAGTGCGGCAGCTCGTTGCTGGTGTACACGCCCTGCCAGTGCGGCGCGCAGTTGAGGTGGTAGCCCGCGTTGACCAGCCAATGCGTGTCGAACACGACGATGGTGTCCACGCCCAGTTCGCGGCAGCGCCGGCCGATCTCGAGGTGGCCGTCGATGGCGTCCTGCCGCGTGCCCTGGCGCGGGCCGGGCAGCTCGCTCAGGTACATGCTGGGCACGTGGGTGATCTTGGCGGCGAGGGCCAGTTGTCCCATGGGTTCGTCTCCGTATGGTTGATTTCTAGGGGCTGACCAGTTCGATGGTGGGGAAGTAGGTGCGGTAGCGTGTGGCGTCGCGCGTCAGCAGGGGGCGGCCTTCGGCCTGCGCCTGGGCGCCGATGAAGAAATCGGGCAGCACGCCCGTGCGGCTGCCGCCCCGCTGGCGGTAGCCCCGGAAGGCCAGGGCCGCCTCGCGCGCGGCGGCGCGGCTGATGTCGAGAACGGCAATCGACTGCTCGCTCAGGAAAGCATCCAGATCGAAATCCAGGGCGGGATAGCCGACCAGTTCCGCGTAGACCACGATGTTGATGGCCAGCCCCTGGTCCCGGCCCAGACGCAAGCGCTGCGCCGACCACGGCATCCAAACCGGGTCGCGCTTGAAGAGGTCCAGCAGGACGTTGGTATCCACCAGTGTCACGGGCGGTTCCAGTCGTCTCCACGGGTGATGCGCATCCACTCATCGGTGCTGGGCCCCCCTTTGATGACGCCGATCCACTTGGCCAGCGGATCGTCCTCGGGAATGGGCAGCGGCGCCTTTTCGGCGACCAGCAGCTTGCGCAGGGCCGTCAGGCCGGCCTCGGTCTTGCTCAGACCGTGGCGCTCGCAGTAGTCGAGAAATTCGGCCTCCAGGGCCTTGGGCAGACGCAGCGTCAGCATGGCGGCTCCTTTGTTGACATACGAAATGGATAAATTGTATGCCGTCAAACTTCAGTTGTCATACGACGTGGTGCGGCGCGTGGATGCATATCACTCGGCGGTGATGCCGGCCTTGCGGATCACCACGGCGTAGCGCTCGATCTCGCTGCGGATGAAGGCGCCGAACTCCTCCGGCGTGCCGGACTTGTCGGCAATGCCGCCCTGGCGCAGCGCCTCGGCCACGCTGGGGGCGCGCAGCGCCTGGTTGACCTCGCGGTTGAGGCGCTGCACCACGGCGTCGGGCACGCCGGCGGGCGCCAGCATGCCGTTCCACGAATTGGACTCCACCGCCGCGCCCTGCTCGGCCAGCGTGGGGATGTCGGGCGCGTAGACCGAACGCCTGGCCGTGGCCATGCCGATGGCGGCCAGCTTGCCCGATTGCACGTGGCCGCGGAACTCGGGCCAGTTGCCGAACATCATCGACACCTGGCCGCCCAGCAGGTCGGCCAGCGCCGGCGCCTGGCCCTTGTAGGGCACGTGCACGATGCCGGGCGTGCCCAGCGCGGTCTTGAGCATCTCGCCCGCCAGGTGGGCCGAGGTGCCCTGGCCGAACGAGGCGTAGCTCAGTGGCTTGCCGGCCTTGGCCTGCGCCGCGATGTCGGCCACGGTCTTCAGGCCGCTGGCCGGGTGGGTGGCCAGCACATGCTCGGACAGGCCCATCAGCGCCACCGGGCGCAGGTCCTTCCGGCTGTCGTAGGGCAGCTTCTTCAGCAGCGTGTGGTTGACGCAGAAGCTGTTGGCCACGGTGACGAAGGCGTAGCCGTCGGGCGCCGACTTGGCGACGCCGTCGACACCGATCACGGTGCCGGCGCCGGGCTTGTTCTCGACCACCACGGGCTGGCCCAGCGTGCGGGCGATCTCGGTGGCGACGAGGCGCGTCACCGCGTCGGTGGTGCCGCCGGGCGTGAACGGCACCACCCAGCGGATGGCTTTCGACGGCCAGGCATTCTGCGCATGCGCCAGCCAGGGCGCGGCCAGCGCGGCGGCGCCGGCTTGCAGGCAGCGGCGGCGGGTAAGTTCAGGCAGGTTCATAGGCATTCCTTGCATGAAGACCGTCAGACGCCCCAGTGCGGGATGTGGTGCGAGCCCAGCGACACGGCGACGTTCTTGGGCTCCAGGAAGACCTCGTAGCTCCAGGTGCCGCCCTCGCGCCCGGTGCCCGAGGCCTTGGTGCCGCCGAAGGGCTGACGCAGGTCGCGCACGTTCTGGCTGTTGACGAAGCACATGCCGGCCTCGATGGCGGCGGCCACGCGGTGGGCGCGGCCGATGTTCTCGCTCCACACGTAGCTGGACAGGCCGTATTCGATGTCGTTGGCCAGGCGAACAGCGTCCGCCTCGTCCTTGAACGGGATCAGGCAGGCGACGGGGCCGAAGATCTCCTCCTGGGCGATCTTCATGCGGTTGTCCACGTCGGCGAACACGGTGGGCCACATGTAGTTGCCCTTGGCCACGCGGGCCGGCAGCTCGGCCGCGTAGCCCGGGCGGTCCAGGCCGCCGCACAGCAGCGTGGCGCCCTCCTTCGGGCCCAGCTCGATGTAGCCGCGCACCTTGGCGAGGTGGCCCTGGCTGATCATCGGGCCGACGATGGTCTTCTCGTCCCGCGGGTCGCCGACGACGATCTTCTTCGCCCGCTCGGCGAACTTCGCGGCGAAGTCGGCATAGATGCTCTGCTGCACCAGGATGCGGCTGCCGGCGGTGCAGCGCTCGCCGTTGTTGCTGAAGATCATGAACACGGCGGCATCCAGCGCGCGGTCCAGGTCGGCGTCGTCGAAGATCACGAACGGGCTCTTGCCGCCCAGCTCCATGCTGAACTTCTTCAGCCCCGCCGTCTTGACGATGCGGTTGCCGGTGGCGGTGGAGCCGGTGAAGGAGATGGCGCGCACGTCGGGGTGGGCGCACAGCGGCTCGCCCGTTTCCTTGCCGAAGCCGTGCACCACGTTCAGCACGCCGGCGGGGATGCCGGCCTCCAGCGCCAGCTCGCCCAGGCGCGCGGCGGTGAGGGGGCTCAGCTCGCTCATCTTCAGCACCGCCGTGTTGCCGAAGGCGAGGCACGGCGCGACCTTCCAGGTGGAGGTCATGAAGGGCACGTTCCACGGGCTGATCAGCGCGCACACGCCGACGGGGTGGAACAGCGTGTAGTTCAGGTGCGTGGGCGTGGGGTAGGTGTGGCCGTCCACGCGCACGCACATCTCGGCGAAGTAGCTGAAGTTGTCGGCCGCGCGCGGCACCAGCTGCTTGCCGGTCTGGCTGATGGTCTGGCCGGTGTCGTCGGTCTCGGTCTTCGACAGCTCGGGCACGTGCTGGGCGATCAGCTCGCCCAGTGCGCGGATCTTCCTGGCGCGCTCGGGCGCGGGCAGGCCGGCCCAGGCGGGGAAGGCGGCCTTGGCGGCGGCGACGGCGGCGTGCACCTCGGCCTCGCCGCCCGATGCGACCTCGGCCAGCACGTCCTGCGTGGCGGGGTTGACGGTCTCGAAATACGTGCTGCCGGCGACCGCTTTGCCGTTGATGAGATGATCGATTTTCATAGCTGCTCGCGCTTGTCTGGCGGGCGCTGGCGCCCGATTTGGTTCAAAACCTGGGCTCGGAAACGATGGTGTTCTGCAGGGCCCCGATGCCCTCGATCTCGCACACCACGACGGCGCCCGCGGGGCAGTCCACCACGCCGTCCGGCGTGCCGGTCAGGATCAGGTCGCCGGGGTGGAGCGTCATGAAGCTGCTGAAGTATTCGATGAGCGTGGGCACGTCGAAGATCATGTCGGCCGTCGTGCCCTGCTGCGTCACCTGGCCGTCGACGGTGGTGCGCAGCTTCAGGCGCATCGGGTCGGGCACGTCGGCGGCGTCCACCAGCCAGGGGCCGATGGGGGTGCAGGTGTCGCGGTTCTTCACGCGCAGGTTGGGGCGGTACCAGTTCTCGAGGTAGTCGCGGATGGCGTAGTCGTTGGCCACGGCGTAGCCGCGCACGAAACCGTAGGCGTCGCCCTTCTTCACGCGGCGCGCCTCGCGGCCGATGACCACGGCCAGCTCGCACTCGTAGTGCATGTTCCGCACGCCGTCGGGCCGCACGGTGAAGGCGCGGTGGCCGATGAGCGAGGCCGCGCCCTTGGCGAAGGCCAGCGGCTCCTCGGGCGGCTTGAAGGCCAGCTCCTTCGCGTGGTCGGCGTAGTTGATGGCCAGCGCCAGCACGCTGCGCGGGCGGTGCGGCGGCATGGGGGCGAGCGGCGGCAGCCAGACCACCTCGTCGAACGACAGGCGGCGGCCGCGGAAGGCGGGCGTCAGCAGTTCGAGCCGGCCGTCGGATTCGACGGCGTCGTGCACGGCGCCGGCCCAGGCGATGCGGGCGTGTTTCATGATGAACGGCCCCCCACGCTTGCCGCTGCCGCGTCTGCGCTGCCCCCCGAGGGGGCCCTCGCGCCTTGGGGTGGCCCGGCGTCGCTCGGCTCCCCCACCACCGTGTGGCGCAGCGGCGCGAAGCCGGCGGCGCGGATTTCGACCTGGTCGCCAGGGCGCACCAGCGGGCGGCTGCCGTCGTCCAGGCAGTCGGTGCCGAGCATCAGCACGTCGCCGGGCCGCAGCGTCATGAACGCATTCACGTCGGCCAGCAGCGTGGCGGCGTCGCGCACCAGCGTGGCGAGGTCGAGCGTCTGCGCCAGCGCGCCGTTGACGCGCGCCTCGATCTTCAGCGCGCCCAGATCGACGTCGCCGGCCGGCACAGGCCGCGCGCCGCAGACCAGGAAGCCGTCGCGGTTGCGGAAGCGGACCGCCGGGCGGTAGTAGCTGGCGTGCGGCAGGCTGAGGTCGTTCAGCAGCACGCAGGCGGATACTATGCTTTCAATAGCTGCAGGCACTTGACTGGCATGCGCTGGGGGCCGATCAGACGCATAATCGCCAACCACCAGCCCGAGCGTCGGGCCGATCCACGCCGCGTCCGGCACGGCGACGGCGGCGCCGTCGGGCGCGAAGGTGTTGGCGGTCTTGACGTAGAGCACCGGCGCCTGGGGCGCGGCCTTGTAGGGCGGCTCGGCCATCTTCGGCGCCCACAGCGCACGCTCGCGCCGGGCGTTCAGCAGCAGGCCGTACACGGTGCCGGACGGCAGCCAGCGGGCGGCGGGCGACGTCATGCCGCGGACTCGATCAGCGGGGATGCGGCGTCGGTCATGTCGTCTGTCTCCTGTTGTGCGTCGTCGCCTTGCAGCGCGATCAATTCGTCCAGCAGCGCGTAGAGCTGCGTCAGCCGGGAGCGGCCCAGGTGCGCCTCCAGCACATCGTACTGCGCCTCGATGGCGTGTTGCAGCGAGGCCGCCAGCGCCAGCCCCCCGGGCGTGGCGTGCACCACGCTGCGGCGCGCGTCGCCGGCGTGGCGCTCGCGCCGCACCAGCTCGGCCGCCTCCATGCGCGCCAGCATGCCGGTGAGGCTGGGGCCCAGCAGATGCGCCTCGCGCGCCAGCCGGCCGGTGTCCAGCCCCTCGGCGTGCGCCGGGTCGGCCAGCACGCGCAGCACGCGCCACTGCTGGTCCGACAGGCCGTGCGCGCGCAGCATGGGGCGCCGGCCGTGCATCAGCGCCTCGCGCGCCTTCAGCAGCAGGAGCGGCAGGTTGCGGTGCTTGAAGGCGGGCGTGCGGGTCATTTATTTAATATATTAAATATCCGGCCGGTATGCAAGCCCTTTCGCGTCAGCACGCTACGCTGGCGGCTGGCCCGCCTTCTGGAGCGAAAAAACATGACCCCACTCGACTTCGACGCCCCCGCCGTGCGTAGCCGGTACGCACAAGGAGCGCAACGCCGAGGGGCGGGGCGGGCCGAGCCGTTCTTCAAAGCCCTGCGCGGAACGCTCTAACATGGCCGGCATGAACACGCTGGCTGAACGGCTGGGCACGCGCTGGCCGCTGATCCAGGCGCCGATGGCCGGCGCGCAGGGCAGCCGGCTGGCGCTGGCCGTGGGCGGCGCGGGGGCGCTGGGCTCGCTGCCCTGCGCCATGCTGGCGCCGGATGCGCTGCGCGCCGAGCTGGCCGCCCTGCAGGCCAGCGGCCTGCCCTGCAACGTCAACTTCTTCTGCCACACGCCGCCGGCGCCGGACGCGGCGCGCGAGGCCGCCTGGCGGGCGGCGCTCGCGCCGTACTACGACGAGCTGGGCCTGGACATCGGCGCCGTGCCAGACGGCCCCGGCCGCACGCCCTTCAGCGCCGAGGCGGCCGAGCTGCTGGCGGAATTCAAGCCGCGCGTGGTCAGCTTCCACTTCGGCCTGCCGGCGCCCGCGCTGCTGGCGCGCGTCAAGTCCTGGGGCGCTTTCGTGCTGTCGTCGGCCACCACCGTGCGCGAGGCGCTATGGTTAGAGGAGCACGGCGCGGACGCCGTCATCGCCCAGGGGCTGGAGGCGGGCGGCCATCGCGGCCACTTCCTGAGCATGGACCTGACCGAGCAGCCCGGCACCTTCGCCCTGCTGCCCCAGGTGGTGGCCGCCGTGCGCGTGCCGGTGATCGCCGCCGGCGGCATCGCCGACGCGGCCGGCGTGCGCGCGGCGCGGGCGCTGGGCGCGGCCGGCGTGCAGGTGGGCACGGCCTACCTGTGCGCCGACGAGGCCGCCACCACGCCGCTGCACCGCGCCGCGCTGCAAAGCGAGGCCGCGCGCCACACGGCGCTGACCAACGGCTTCACCGGCCGGCCGGCGCGCGGCATCGTCAACCGCGCGATGCGCGAGCTGGGGCCGATGTGCCCCGCCGCGCCCGAATTCCCCCTGGCCGCCGCCGCCATCGCCCCGCTGCGCGCGGCGGCGGAAAAAGCCGGCCGCACCGACTTCACGCCGCTGTGGAGCGGCCAGAACGCGCGCGGCTGCCGCAGCGCGCCAGCGGCGGAGATCACGCGCGCGCTGGCCGAGGGCTGGGGCTGACCAGCCGGCGGGAATCAGTCGGCCGTCGCGCCCGAAGCCTTGACCACCTTGCTCCACTTGACCCCTTCGGCCTGAATGAAGGCGGCGAACTGCGCGGGCGCATCGCCCACCACTTCGCCGCCCTGCTCGGCGATCTTCTTCCTCGCCTCGGGCTGGCCCAGCACCTTCACGATGGCGGCGCTCAGCTTGTCCAGCACCGGCTTGGGCGTGGCGGCCGGGGCGAACATGCCGAACCACGAGGTGGCCTCGTAGCCGGGCACGCCGGCCTCGGCGATGGTGGGCACGTCGGGCAGCTCGGGCGAGCGCCTGGCGGTGGTCACGGCGATGGGGCGCAGCTTGCCCGAGCGCACGTGCTGGATGGCCGAGGGCAGGTTGTCGAACATGATGGAGATCTGGTTGCCCAGCAGGTCGGTCATCGCCGGGGCGCTGCCCTTGTAGGGCACGTGCAGCAGATCGGCGCCGGTCATGCTGCGGAACAGCTCGCCCGACACGTGGGGCGACGAGCCGGCGCCCGGCGAGCCGTAGGTCACCTTGCCGGGATTGGCCTTGGCGTAGGCGATCATTTCCTGCACCGTCCTGAACGGCTGGCTGGGGTGGGCCACCAGCAGGTTGGGCACCTTGGCCACGAGCGAGAGCGGCGCGAAGTCCTTGACCGGATCGAAGGGCATCTTCCTGTACAGCGACTGGTTGATGGCGTGCGTGCCCACCGTGCCCATGAACAGCGTGTAGCCGTCGGCCGGCGCCTTGGCCGCCAGCGACGCGCCGATGTTGCCGCCCGCGCCGGGCTTGTTGTCCACGATCACGGACTGGCCCAGCTCGGTGGTCAGGCCCTGGCCCAGCACGCGCGCCAGGATGTCGGTGGTGCCCCCGGCCGAGAACGGCACGATGATCGTGATGGGCTTGGCGGGGTAGTTCTGGGCGGCCGCGCCCAGGGGCAGCGCGGCGGCCATCAGCCCGGCCAGCAGGGCGCGGCGGGTGGTGCGGGAGGTGGCGGTCATGGTGGATTTCCTTTTGTCTCGGGGAAGGAAGGGGGCGGTCTGGTGCCGCGGCTAAGGGCGCGAAGCGGAAAAGCTCAGGAACGCTGTTTCACACGCGCTCCAGAATGACGGCGATGCCCTGCCCCACGCCGATGCACATGGTGCACAGCGCGTAGCGCCCGCCCCGGGCGTGCAGCTGGTTCACGGCCGTGGTGGCCAGGCGCGCGCCGCTGGCGCCCAGCGGGTGCCCCAGGGCGATGGCGCCGCCCCAGGGGTTCACGCGGGGGTCGTCGTCGGCCAGCCCCAGGTCGCGCAGCACCGCCAGGCCCTGCGCGGCGAAGGCTTCGTTGAGCTCGATGACGTCGATCCGATCCAGCGTCAGGCCCGTGAGCGCCAGCACCTTGCGCGCGGCGGGCGCGGGGCCGATGCCCATCACGCGCGGGGCCACGCCGGCCACCGCCATGCCGAGCACGCGCGCCTTGGGGGTCAGGCCGTATTGCCGGGCGGCCTCTTCATTGGCCAGCAGCAGCGCGCAGGCGCCGTCGTTCACGCCGCTGGCGTTGCCGGCGGTCACGCTGCCGTCGGGCCGCACGACGCCCTTGAGCGACGCCAGCTTCTCCAGGCTGGTTTCGCGCGGGTGCTCGTCCTTGTCCACCACCACGGGGTCGCCCTTCTTCTGCGGGATGGTCACCGGCGTGATCTCGCGCGCCAGGTGGCCGGCCTTCTGCGCGGCCACGGCCTTGAGCTGGCTGGCCAGGGCCATCCTGTCCTGCGCGGCGCGCTCGATCCTGTGGTCCACGGCCACGTTCTCGGCCGTCTCGGGCATGGCGTCGACGCCGTACTGCGCCTTCATCAGCTTGTTGACGAAGCGCCAGCCGATGGTGGTGTCGTACACCGCGTTGGCGCGGCTGAAGGCGCTCTCGGCCTTGGGCATGACGAAGGGGGCGCGGCTCATGCTCTCGACGCCGCCGGCGATCATCAACCGCGCCTCGCCGGCCTTGATGGCGCGCGCGGCGCTGCCGACGGCGTCCAGGCCCGAGCCGCACAGGCGGTTGAGGGTGGCGCCGGGCACGTCGACGGGCAGGCCGGCCAGCAGCGCGGCCATGCGGGCGACGTTGCGGTTGTCCTCGCCGGCCTGGTTGGCGCAGCCGTAGAGCACGTCGTCCACCGCCGCCCAGTCGACGCCGGGGTTGCGCGCCATCAGCGCCTTGATCGGCATGGCGCCCAGGTCGTCGGTGCGCACGCTGGCGAGGGCGCCGCCGTAGCGGCCGATGGGGGTGCGGATGGCGTCGCAGATGAAGGCTTGGGTCATGGCATCTCCAGAAGATTACTATTGAAAAGTGAGCTGCCAACGCTTGCCCAGTAAGCGCTGACGGCCATTTTGACTCTTATCGCCGGATGGGCAGGCCGACGATGCGTTCCAGCTCGGCGTGCGTGAGGCCGTCCACGGTGTCGATCAGCCGCAGGCCCTCGCGCGTGCATTCGAGCGTGCACAGGTCGGTGTAGACGCGCGTGACGCAGGCCAGCCCGGTGAGCGGGTAGGTGCAGGCCCGCACCACCTTGCATTCGCCGGCCCTGGTGAGCAGGTCCATCATCACCCAGGTCTGCCTGGCGCCCACGGCCAGGTCCATCGCGCCGCCCACGGCGGGGATGGCGCCGGCCTCGCCGGTGCTCCAGTTGGCGAGGTCGCCCGTGGCCGAGACCTGGAAGGCGCCCAGCACCGCGACGTCGAGGTGGCCGCCGCGCATCATCGCGAAGCTGTCGGCATGGTGGAAGTAGCAGCCGCCGGGCAGCAGCGTCACCGGCTGCTTGCCGGCGTTGGTCAGGTCGTAGTCTTCCTGGCCCTCGGCGGGCGCGGGGCCCATGCCCAGGATGCCGTTCTCGCTTTGCAGCACCACCTCGCGGCCGGCGGGAATGCAGTTGGCCACCTGGGTCGGCATGCCGATGCCGAGGTTGACGTAGGCGCCGTCGAAGATGTCCTGCGCCACGCGCCGGGCCAGCGCCGTCTTGCTTCTTTTTTGATAGCTGCTCACGCTTGCTGCTCCTGCTCCGGGTGCCTGTCAGGCCGCATTCCTGAAACCGCCGGCCCTGGTGGCCACGCGCTCGATCCGGACCACCTTGTTCACGTAGATGCCGGGGGTGACGACGGCCTCGGGGTCGAGCTGGCCCAGCGCCACGATCTCGTGCACCGAGGCCACGGTGAAGCGCGCGGCCATCGCCATCACGGGGCCGAAGTTGCGCGCCGACATGCGGTAGGTCAGGTTGCCCCAGCGGTCGCCGCGCTCGGCCTTGATGAGGGCCACGTCGCCGTGGATGGGGTACTCCAGCACGTAGTGCCTGCCGTTGATCTCGCGCGTCTCCTTGCCCTCGGCCAGGGACGTGCCGTAGGCCGTGGGGCAGAAGAAGGCGCCGATGCCCGCGCCGGCCGCGCGCATGCGCTCGGCGAGGTTGCCCTGGGGCACGAGTTCCAGCTCGATCCTGCCGCCGCGGTACAGCTCGTCGAACACCCAGCTGTCGACCTGGCGCGGGAAGCTGCAGATGATCTTGCGCACCCGCCCGGCCTTCAGCAGCGCGGCCAGCCCGGTCTCGCCGTTGCCGGCGTTGTTGTTGACCACGGTGAGCTCGCGCGCGCCCTGGGCGATCAGCCCGTCGATCAGCTCGGTGGGATTGCCCGAGGTGCCGAAGCCGCCGATCAGCACCGTGGCGCCGTCCTGCACGCCGGAGAGCGCCTCGGCAACGGAGTCCGCAATCTTGTCGATCATGTATCTGGTCCCGGAAACAGGGGGGTGGCGAGGCGCAGTTTGCCTCATGAAGGGCCGCCGCTCGACCTAGGTGATAACCCAGGGGCCGGCGGCCACGGCGCGCGGCGGCGCGTGCGCGGCCGCCGACGCGGTTTGCCTGCAAAATTGGCCCATGGCCCACGGCGCCCTCATCCAGACCCTCGCAGCCGCCCTCGGCCTGGCGCTGGTGCTGGGCTTCGTCGCCGCGCGGCTGCGCGTGCCGGCGCTGGTGGGCTACCTGCTGGCGGGCGTGATCATCGGGCCGTTCACCCCCGGCTTCGTGGCCGACAGCGACATCGCCGGCCAGCTGGCCGAGATCGGCGTGATGCTGCTGATGTTCGGCGTCGGCCTGCATTTCTCCCTGCAAGACCTGCTGGCCGTGCGCCGCATCGCGCTGCCGGGCGCGCTGGTGCAGATCGCGGCGGCCACGCTGATGGGCGCCGGCCTGGCCACCTGGTGGGGCTGGCCGCTGGGCGCGGCGCTGGTGTTCGGGCTGGCGCTGTCGGTGGCCAGCACGGTGGTGCTGCTGCGCGCGCTGGAACACCTGGGCCTGCTGGACACGCACACCGGCCGCATCGCGGTGGGCTGGCTGGTGGTGGAAGACCTGGCGATGGTGCTGGTGCTGGTGCTGCTGCCGCCGCTGGCCGAGGCGCTGGGCGGCCGGGCCGGCGCCGCGGCGGCGGGCACGGCGGCGCCAGGCGCCTCGCCGATCTGGCACGCGCTGGGCGCCACGCTGCTGCAGGTGGGCGGCTTCGTGGCGCTGATGCTGGTGGTGGGGCGGCGGCTGTTCCCGTGGGTGCTGTGGCAGGTCGCGCGCACCGGCTCGCGCGAGCTGTTCACGCTGTGCGTGGTGGCGGCGGCGGTGAGCATCGCCTTCTCGTCGGCGGCGCTGTTCGGCGTCTCGTTCGCGCTGGGGGCGTTCTTCGCCGGCATGGTGATGCGCGAGTCGGAGTTCAGCCACCGCGCGGCGCAGGAATCGCTGCCGCTGCGCGACGCCTTCGCGGTGATCTTCTTCGTCTCGGTGGGCATGCTGTTCGACCCGGCGGTACTGATCGAGCGGCCCTTGCAGGTGCTGGCGGTGGTGCTGATCATCGTGCTGGGCAAGTCCTTCGCGGCCTGCGCGCTGGTGCTGGCCTTCCGCTACCCGCTGGCGACCGCGCTGACGGTGAGCGCCAGCCTGGCGCAGATCGGCGAGTTCTCCTTCATCCTGGTGGTGCTGGGAACCAAGCACGAGCTGCTGCCGCCCGAGGCGCGCAGCCTGGTGCTGGCCGGGGCGCTGATCTCGATCGCGCTCAACCCGCTGAGCTTCCGCGCCATCGCGCCGCTGCTGCACTGGCTGCACGCGCATTCGGCGCTGGCGCGGCGGCTGGAGCAGCGCGACGACCCGCTGGCCGAGCTACCGATGGGCACCGAGGCGCGCTTCCTCTCGCGCCAGGTGGTGCTGGTGGGCTACGGGCGGCTGGGGCGGCGCCTGGCCGCGCAGCTCAAGGCCAACGACGTGCCCTTCGTGGTGGCGGACCAGAACCGCGAACTGGTCGAGCGGCTGCGCGAGCAGGGCCTGGCCGCCGTGTGGGGCAACGCGGCCGAGCCGGCGGTGCTGATCCAGGCCCACATCGCGCGCGCCCGCGTGCTGGTGGTGACCACGCCGGACACGCTGAACATCCGCCAGATGATCGCCACCGCGCGCACGCTGAACCCGCCCATCGAGATCGTGGTGCGCGGCCACAACGAGACCGAGGCGCAGCTGCTGGAGCAGGAGGCGGCCAAGGTCTACCTCGCCGAGCCGGAGCTGGCGCGGGCCATGTCGCGCGACGTGCTGGCGCGCGCGATGGCGCCGGCGGCGCCGGTGGCGTCGGAGACCGGCGGGCTGCGGCCCTGGTAGCGTATTGGCCCGTCATTCCCGCCTGCGCGGGAATGACGATAGCAGTCAAATCGGCCTCCAGCGCTTGCCGGACGGTCGCTAGCAGCTATCAACTGAGTAGCAATCATCGCGGCCGGACGAGCCGGCTACGATCACCGCATGGCCAAGGACAAGACCACCTACACCTGCAACGAATGCGGCGCCAGCAGCCCGCGCTGGCTGGGCAAGTGCCCGGCCTGCGGGGCGTGGAATTCGCTCGTCGAGACGGTGGCCGAGCCAGCTGCGGCCGGCGGCAGGAACCGCCTGGGCGGCGCCTTCGCCGCGCTGGCGCCCGCCGCCGCCGTGCAGCCGCTGGCCGCCATCGAGGCCGTGGACGTGGCGCGCTCGCCCACCGGCCAGCCGGAGCTGGACCGCGTGCTGGGCGGTGGCATCGTGGCCGGCGGCGTGGTGCTGATCGGGGGCGACCCGGGCATCGGCAAATCGACTTTGCTGTTGCAGGCGCTGGATGCCTTGCAGCGCTCGGGCCTGCCCAGCCTCTACGTGACGGGCGAGGAAAGCGGCGCCCAGGTGGCGCTGCGCGCGCGGCGCCTCGGCATCACCGGCTCGCAGGTGGCGGTGCTGGCCGAGATCCAGCTGGAGAAGATCCTCGCCACCCTGGCCGCGCAGCAGCCCGCGGTGGCCGTCATCGACTCGATCCAGACTGTCTACAGCGACCAGCTCACCAGCGCCCCCGGCAGCGTGGCGCAGGTGCGCGAGTGCGCGGCGCACCTCACGCGCTGGGCCAAGGCCAGCGGCTGCGCGGTGGTGCTGGTGGGCCACGTCACCAAGGACGGCCAGCTCGCCGGCCCGCGCGTGCTGGAGCACATGGTGGACACGGTGCTGTACTTCGAGGGCGACACGCACAGCAGCTTCCGGCTGATCCGCGCCATCAAGAACCGCTTCGGCGCCGTCAACGAGATCGGCGTGTTCGCCATGACCGAGCGCGGGCTGAAGGGCGTCTCCAACCCCAGCGCGATCTTCCTCAGCCAGCACGCGCAGCCGGTGCCCGGCAGCTGCGTGATGGTCACGCTGGAGGGCACGCGGCCGATGCTGGTGGAGATCCAGGCGCTGGTGGACGGCGGCGGCCCGAGCCCGAGGCGCCTGTCGGTGGGCCTGGAGCGCGACCGCCTGGCGATGCTGCTGGCGGTGCTGCACCGCCACGCCGGCGTGGCCTGCGCCGACCAGGACGTGTTCGTCAACGCCGTAGGCGGCGTGCGCATCAGCGAGCCGGCGGCCGACCTGGCGGTGATGCTGGCCATCACCAGCAGCCTGCGCGGCAAGCCGCTGCCCAAGGGCTTCCTCGCCTTCGGCGAGGTCGGCCTGGCGGGCGAGGTGCGCCCCGCGCCGCGCGGGCAGGAGCGGCTGAAGGAGGCGGCCAAGCTGGGCTTCTCGGTGGCCGTGGTGCCCAGGGCCAACGCGCCGAAGAAGGCCGAGCGCGCCTTCGAGGGCCTGACGATCCACGCCGTGGAGCGGGTGGACGAGGCCATGGCGCTGGTGCGCGGGCTGGACTGAATGCTACTGTTTTCATAGCTTCCGGCGCTTGTCTGGCGGGCGCTGTGGCCATTTTTCATATTCAGTGACAATGCACGCATGAATGTCCGACCCCTCCTCACCCTGGCCGGCGCCGTGGCGCTGGGCGCGCTGGCCTGGCGCGGCGGCGGCTGGCAGGGCATCGCGGTGATGGCCAGCGCGCTGCTGCTGTGGTTCCTGCTGTACTACACGCGGCTGCTGACCGTCATGAAGCGCGCCGCCGACCGCCCCGTCGGCTACGTCGGCAGCGCCGTCATGCTCAACGCCAAGCTGAAAGCCGGCCAGCCGCTGCTGCACGTGGTGGCGCTGACGCGCGCGCTCGGCCAGCGGCTGTCGGCGCCCGACGCGCAGCCCGAGGTCTACCGCTGGACCGACCCGGGCCAGTCGCACGTCACGGCCGAATTCGCGGGCGGGCGCCTGAAGGCGTGGCGGCTGGAGCGCCCGCCGGAGGCCGCCGAGCCGCCGCCCGCGGCTTAAAATCGCCCGGCTTTTCAGTTCCTCCGATCCGACCCCACAAGGACACCCGCATGAGCACCCCCGCCCTCTCCATGGCCGACCGCGACGGCAAGATCTGGCTCGACGGCCAGCTGGTCGACTGGCGCGACGCCAAGATCCACGTGCTGACGCACACGCTGCACTACGGCTGCGGCGCGTTCGAGGGCGTGCGGGCCTACGACACCGCCGGCGGCACCGCCGTCTTCCGTTTGCAGGAGCACACCCAGCGCCTGTTCAACAGCGCCAAGATCCTGCGCATGCAGATCCCCTTCACGCCCGAGCAGCTGAACGAGGCGCAGAAGGCCGTGGTGCGCGCCAACGGCCTGAAGAGCTGCTACCTGCGCCCGCTGGTGTGGATCGGCTCCGAGAAGCTGGGCGTCAGCCCCAGGGGCAACACCATCCACGCCATGGTCGCCGCCTGGGAATGGGGCGCCTACCTGGGCGAGGAAGGCATGAAGCGCGGCATCCGCGTCAAGACCAGCAGCTACACGCGCCACCACGTCAACATCACCATGACGCAGGCCAAGGCGGTCAGCAACTACAGCAACTCGATCCTGGCCAACATGGAAGCGCTGGACGACGGCTACGATGAGGCGCTGCTGCTCGACGCGGCCGGCTTCGTGTCGGAAGGCGCGGGCGAGAACATCTTCCTGGTGAAGGACGGCACCATCTACACGCCCGACCTCTCGGCCGGCGCGCTCAACGGCATCACCCGCAACACGGTGCTGCACATCGCCCAGGATCTGGGGCTGGAGGTGGTGCAGAAGCGCATCACGCGCGACGAGGTCTACATCAGCGACGAGGCGTTCTTCACCGGCACCGCGGCCGAGGTCACGCCCATCCGCGAACTCGACCGCGTGCAGATCGGCGCCGGCCAGCGCGGCCCGGTGACGGAGAAGATCCAGGGCGCGTTCTTCGACATCGTGAACGGCCGCAACGCCAAGTACGCCCACTGGCTGGCCAAGGTCTGAGCGAGGAATCCCCCATGAGCACCCCCGTCGTCGAACTGCGCGCCGCCGACCTGAACGAGCAGGGCGGCGTGTTCTGCCCCAGCCCCAAGGCCGGCATGAAGCTGTGGAACTCGCACCCCCGGGTCTATCTGGACGTGGCCCACACCGGCGAGGCCAGGTGCCCGTACTGCGGCACGGTGTACCGGCTGGCCGCGGGCGAGGTGGTCAAGTCGGGGCACTAGCCAAATCGGCCTCCAGCGCTTGCCCAACAAGCGCTGGCAGCTATTTAATCAGGAGCGCTAAGCGCCGGGCAGCACCTCGCGCCACACGTCTTCGGGCTCGGTGGACAGCCGCTGGAACACCAGCACCACGAACCACACGCTGAGCCCGATCGACGCATCGCGCAGGGCCGAGTTGGCGGCCACCGCCAGCAGCATCGACAGCAGCGCCACCACGCCCAGGCGGCCGCTCATGTCGTGGCGGCGCCAGGCGCGCGGCAGGCCGGCGGCCACCAGCCACAGCAGCAGCAGCGCGCCCGGCACGCCGGCCTGCGCGCCCATCCACAGGAAGTCGTTGTGCGGCATGTTGGCGCTGGCCAGCTCGGGCTCCACGCGCGCCTTCCACTGCTCGCTCCAGCCGCCGATGCCCCAGCCGGCCACCGGGCGCTCGCGCACCATGGCCAGCGTCTCGGTGTACATGCGAAAGCGCACGCCCCAGCTGCTGTTTCGCGTCACCTGCTCGCCGGCGTAGGCGCTGGCGACCTCGTGCGCGCCCTGCGCCACCCGGTCGCGCACGCCCGGCACCAGCAGGCCGGCGCCCAGCGCCAGCGCGGCGACCAGCGCCACCGCCAGCAGCAGGCGCCGGCGCTGCGCGCGCCACTGGTGCAGCAGGCCGGCCAGCAGCCCCACGATGACGACCAGCCACGCCGTGCGCGAGTACAGCGCCGCCCCCAGCGCGCCCATCGCCCCCAGCGCCAGCACCAGCGCCCAGACGCGCTGGCGCCCCGAGAGCAGCGGCGGCAGCAGCAGCCCGGTGCTGGCCGCCAGCGCCAGCAGCACGGCGTTGGCGAGCGACTTGTTGCCGCCGTAGCGCACGATGCTGTCCCACAGCACGCCGGGAGGCAACCCCACCGCCAGGTGCAGCGCCGTCAGCGCCAGCGCCACGGCGATGCCCAGCCAGAAGCCGCGCAGGGCCCACACCGCCTCGTCGCGTGACAGCGCCAGCGCCAGCGCCAGCGTGAGCACGATGCGCAGCGCGTGGAAAGCGTTGGAGGCCGTCTCGGGGTAGTGCGGGCCGAAGGCCAGCACCAGCAGCCCCCAGCCGAGGAACAGCCCGGCCGGCCACCTGTTGGGCTCGCCGCGCAGCCGCCGCAGACGCACGCGCCAATCGCCCTGCCAGGCCATGGACGCGGCCAGCGCGGCGAAGGCGGCGTAGTTCAGGCCAATGGGAAAGAAGGCGGCGAATCCCCAGAACAGGGCGACCCAGCAGACCACGGAAACACGAGGCATGGGCGGCAATTGTAGTTTTGCCCCCCGAGGCCGCCCGGCAGGAAAAAAAGAAAGCCGCCTCGCGGCGGCTGATGAGTCAAAGCCTGAGTTCTCTTCTTGTAGCCTCGTGGCGAGCCGCCCTGCGGTACTTCTGGACGACCCGCAGCGAATCGGTGTGACAGCGATGGATACAACTGTATACGCTGGTGGATACGAAAGCACTCCCGCATTCAGGGGATTCCCGGGATTTTTCCAATTCTTATGGATTAATCACCCTCGAAAAATGTCACACGAGCGGCAAATGCAGCGTGAAGCGCGCGCCGCCGCCTTCGCGGTTGCCGCAGCGCACCTGGCCGCGGTGGCGCTCGGCGATGGACTTGACCAGCGCCAGCCCCAGGCCGACGCCGCCCTCGCGCTCGCTGGCGCCGGGCAGGCGGTAGAACGGCTCGAAGATGCGCTCGCGCTGGGCGGGCGGCACGCCGGGGCCGCGGTCGTCCACGTGCAGCACGGCCTGGCCGCCTGCCGTGCCCAGCTCGGCGGCGACCTCGCTGGCGCGGCCGGTGCGGCCGCCGTGGCGCAGCGCGTTCTCCAGCAGGTTGCGCACGGCGCGCCGCAGCAGCTTGGCGACGCCGGGCACCACCACCTCCAGCGTGCCGGGGCCGAGCGTGAGTTCGACGCCCACGCGCGCGCATTCCTCGGCCAGCAGGCCGATCAGGTCCACCGGCTCCACCGTGCCGAGGTCGGCCTCGCGCGCGTCCAGGCGGCTGGCCAGCAGGATCTCGTCCACCAGCTGGTCCAGCTCGGCGATGTTGCGCGAGATCTCCGCCCGCGCGCTGGCGCCGGCGGCGGTGCCGGACAGCCCACCGCCGGGCCGCCCCAAGGCGGGCCCGGCCCCCTCGGCGGGCAGCGCACCCTGCGCGGCAGGGGAGCGTGGGGGCCCCATCAGCTCCAGCGCCATGCGGATGCGCGCCAGCGGTGAACGCAGCTCGTGCGAGGCATTGGCCAGCAGCGACTTCTGCGATTGCAGCAGCGCGGCCTGGCGGTCCATCAGCTGCTCGATGCGAGCGGCGGCGGCGTTGAAGCGGCGCGACAGGTCGGCCACCTCGTCCTGCCCGTCCTCGGCCACGCGCGCCGACAGATCGCCCTCGCCCCAGCGCTGCACGCCGCGCTGCAAGGCTTCCAGCCGCTGGGTGAGCCGGCGCACGATGGGGAACAGGCCCACGGCGGTGGCCAGCCCCACCATGCCGAGCAGCCAGAAGATGCCGGTCTGCGGGTGCAGCCAGGGCGGCGGCACGCGGCGGTCCTGGCGCGGGCCGAACTCCATGGTGAAGCGGCGGCCGTCCTCCATGGTGATCAGGAACTCGGCCGCCTCGCCGGGCCGGCTGGTGCGCAGCGCGGTGCCGCGCCCGACGCGCGCCTGGTCCACGCTGCTCAGGGTCACCTCGCGCGGCAGCGGCACGCTGCGCTGCTCCTCGGCCACGCGCCAAGCCCAGGCGGCGGCCAGCACCACCACCACCACGCCGGCCAGCGCGGCCAGCCAGATGCGCACGTAGAGGTGGCGGGTGAACAGCTTGATCATGGATTGACCGCCCGCGTCAGAGCCGCACGGCGGCCGACGCAGACGCCGGGGCTGGAGGCCGCGGAGCAGGCCATGTCAGCGACATCCGCGGAACCGGCTTGGCCGGGCCGCTGGATGTGCCCACTGGAGGGGGGTGGCGAAGCGGAACGAAGTCCGCGCAGCCTGGGGGTGGGCATCGTCAATCCTGCTGTTTGGCGAACACGTAGCCGACGCCGCGCACGGTGAGGATGCGCTTGGGGTTCTTCACGTCGGCCTCGATGGCGGCGCGGATGCGGCCCATGTGCACGTCGATGCTGCGGTCGAACGCCTCCAGCTCGCGCCCGCGCACGGCCTCCATGATCTGCTCGCGCGTCAGCACGCGGCCGGCGCGCTCGGCCAGGGTGACGAGCAGGTCGAACTGGTAGCTGGTCAGCTCGGCCCTCTGCCCGGCCACGGTGACGATGCGCGCGTCGCGGTCGACCTCCAGCGCGCCGAAGCGCATCAGCGTGCGCTCGGGCGCGTCGCCGGGCTGCCGGCGCCGCAGCACGGCGCGGATGCGCGCCAGCAGCTCGCGCGGCTCGAAGGGCTTGGGCAGGTAGTCGTCGGCGCCCAGCTCCAGGCCGACGATGCGGTCCATCGGGTCGCCCTTGGCGGTGAGCATCAGCACCGGCACGCGCGCCACCTCGCCGGGCAGGGCGCGGATGCGGCGGCACACCTCCAGGCCGTCGATGCCGGGCAGCATCAGATCGAGCACCACCAGATCGAACGGCTTGTCCTGCACCGCCGCCAGGCCGCTCTCGCCGTCGGCCGCGTGGGTGACGGCATAGCCCGACTGCGTCAGGTATTCCTGCACCATCGCGGCCAGGCGGGCGTCGTCCTCGATCATCAACAGGCGCTGGGTGTGCATTCAATAACCTCCGTGCTTCGCGCTGCGGTGCGAGCCCCCTTCGGAGCGGCCGGGCGGGGGCTCATGCCGTCCTCAAAGAACCAAAGATGTTCATGATCGCCCGCGCGGGGCAGCCCGCTTTGAACCGGGGGTAAAGATAAGTAAACCGCGCCTTGGCGCCGAGTACTATTATTTTCATAGCTGCCAGCGCTCGTCAGACGGGCGCTGGAGGCACTTTTGGCTCTGAACTCCGCACGCGCGCAGCCAACGCCACCAGCACCAGCACCGGCAGGCCCAGCAGCGCGGTGCTGGTGAAGAAGCCCGCGTAGCCGAAGGCATCGACGTAGTCGCCCGAGAAGCCGGCGATGAGCTTCGGCAGCAGCAGCATCAGCGAGGAGAACAGCGCGTACTGCGTGGCCGAGTAGCTGACGTTGGTCAGGCTCGACAGGTAGCCCACGAACGCCGCCGAGGCGATGCCCGAGGCCAGGTTGTCGGCCGACACCACGGCGATCAGCGCCGGCACGCTGTGGCCGAAACCCGCCAGCCACGCGAACAGCAGGTTGGTGAACGCCGACAACACCGCTCCCAGCATCAGGATGCGCATGACGCCGAAGCGCAGCGCCAGCGCGCCGCCGACGAAGGCGCCGGCCAGCGTCATCGCCACGCCGTAGACCTTGGTCACGGCCGCCACCTCGTCCTTGGTGTAGCCCATGTCCACGTAGAACGGGTTGGCCATGATGCCCATCACCACGTCGCTGATGCGGTAGACGGCGATCAGCGCCAGGATCAGCGCCGCGTGCCACTGGTAGCGGCGGAAGAAGTCGGCGAACGGCTCGATGAGCGCGCCGCGCACCCATTCGGCGGCGTCGCGCGCGGGCGCCAGCGGCAGCGGCAGCGGCTCGGGCGAGACCAGCACCGTGGCCACGCCCACCAGCATCGACGCCGCCATCACGAAATAGGCCAGCTGCCAGGCCGCGTTGTCGTAGCCCGCGTTCGCGCCCTGCGCGCGCGCCGCCAGCCACAGCACGCCGGCGCCGGCCCAGATCATCGCCAGGCGGTAGCCGGTCTGGTAGGTGGCGGCCAGCGCGGGCTGCGCCTGCGTGGGGGCGGATTCGATGCGGTAGGCGTCCAGCGCGATGTCCTGCGTGGCCGAGGCGAAGGCCACCGCCAGCGCGCACCACACCAGCGGCGCCAGCGCCGCGCGTGGGTCGGCCAGCGCCATGCCCACCAGCGCCGCCATCACCCCTGTTTGCGACACCAGCAGCCAGCTGCGCCGGCGGCCCAGGGCACGCGTCAGCAGCGGGATCGGCACCCGGTCCACCAGCGGCGCCCAGGCCCACTTGAAGCCATAGGCCAGGCCGACCCAGCTCAGGTAGCCGATGGTGGAGCGGTCCACCCCCGCCTCGCGCAGGCGGAACGACAGCGTGCCCAGCACCAGCAGCAGCGGCAGGCCGGCGGAAAAGCCCAGCGTCAGCATGCGCAGGCTCTCGGGCGCCAGGTACACGCGCACGGCGCTGCGCCAGCCGGGGCGCGCGGTGTCGGAAGTGTTCATCGCGGACTATTATTCACGCGCCATGTGCCGCCTCTGCGACGCCCGGACAACAAGCCGCTCGGCAGCGCCGCCGGCGCCCGGCCCGGCACCAGGGGCCGCAGGCGCGGCTACCAGCGGGCAGGCAGGGGCTTCAGCAGCACCAGCCGGCGCTCGCGGGTGGCGATGTAGCCGCCCACCTGCAGATCCTTCAGCAGCCGGCTGACCATCTCGCGCGAGCAGGCCAGGTGGCTGGCGATCTGCTGGTGCGTCACGCGCTCGGCGAGCACGCGCTGACCCTGCGCGTCGGCGGGGCCGGCCAGCGCATCCAGCAGGCGCGTGAGCCGGCCGTAGACGTCGATCAGCGCCACGCTGCGCGCGTTCTCGGTGGCCAGGCGCGCGCGCCGGATCAGGCGCGCCATCATGTCGAGGGCGAAGTCCGGCTGCTCGGCGATGTAGCCCAGCAGGGTCTGGCGCGTGATCAGGGCGCACACCGAGGCTTCGGCCGCCTCCACGCTGGCCGAGCGCGGGCCGCCGTCCAGCGACATCTCGCCCACGTACTCGCCCGGGCCGTACAGGCCGAGCGTCAGCTCCTTGCCGCTTTCGCTGGCGATGAAGGCCCGCAGGCGGCCCGAGCGCACGATGTAGAGCGTGTCGCCGCGCTCGCCCTCCTGGATGATGAGCGTGCCGCGCCGGAAATGGCGCTCGGTGCCGCGCGCCGCCAGCGCCTCGACGTGCGCGTCGGCGTCTTCCGGCGGCAGCGGCACCCCAGGTGGTAAAGAAAGAGGAGAAGCGTTACCGAATGCGGGCATTCCCCATCATACAAAGCGCAGCCCGGCGGGCGCGCCGCACCGCGCGCCGCGGTCTTCGGCGCGCAGGGCCGGCACCACGGGCGGCAGCGCCAGCACGCTCTGCACGAGCTGCCGGATGCCATGGGCGCCGGTCTTGCTGCGCAGCGACCGCACCTGGGTGCGCACGGTGGACTCGGCCACGCCGTGCTGCACGGCGATCTCGTCCACCTCCCGGCCATCGCACAGCGCGCGCAGCACGGATTCCTCGGTCGGCGTCAGGCAGTGCTCGCGGGCGAACATCTGCAGCGCCAGGTTGTCGCCCACGCGCTGGCGCGCCATCACCAGCATGACGCTGGCCTGCGGCCCTTCGAACTCATGCACGAGCGGGATGACCGCCACCGGCAGGCAGTGCCCGCCGTGGGTCAGGTACAGCAGGCGGCGGCGGCCTTTCGCCGCGCCCTGGATCGCCGCCATCAGCTGCTCGCCCAATTGGGCATTGCAGGCCGCCACGGCGCCGTCCTGGTTCGAGAACAGCAGGCGGCCCGTGGCCAGCTCGTGCCGAGCCAGGTGGTTGGCGTGCTGGATGCGCCCCTGGACATCGACCACCACCAGCCCGTAGTCGATCTCGTCCAGCAGCCGCAGCACGAAGCCGGGTTGCAGGTCGTCGGCCTTTGCGGTCTTGACGGGTGGGTGGGGCCTCTCCCTGACCATGGCGACAGCTTCCATTTGTTCCTCCATGCGGTGGTTTGACGATGAACGCAGTCTAGGGAGGGCGGGAGCCGGCGCGCTGTAAACGGCTACCGCGCGGCTTGTGACCCATTCACATGCCGCGCCGGCCGTGCGATAGGCCCTTGCAATGACGCGCCGGCACCACGCCTGGCGGCACTACCGCACGGTTTCAGCCGCGCACGAAGGGGTTGAAGCGGCGCTCGGCGCCGAAGCTGCTCTCCGGCCCGTGGCCCGGGATGAACACCGTGTCGTCGCCCATGGGCCACAGGCGTTCGCGGATGCTGGCGATCAGCTGCGCGTGGTTGCCGCCCGGAAAGTCGGTGCGGCCGATGCTGCCGGCGAACAGCACGTCGCCCACGAAGGCGCGCTTCGCCCCGGGCGCGTGGAAGACCACGTGCCCCGGCGTATGGCCCGGGCAGTGCCGCACGGCCAGCGTCTCCCGGCCCACGGTGACGGTGTCGCCGTCGGCCAGCCAGCGCGCGGGCGTGAAGGGCTCGGCGGCCGGAAAGCCGAACATGCGCGACTGTTCGGCCAGCCCGTCGATCCAGAACTGGTCGCCCGGGTGCGGGCCGACGATGGGCAGGCCCAGGCGCCGCGCCAGCTCGCCCGCGCCGCCGGCGTGGTCGATGTGGGCGTGGGTGAGCCAGATCTGCGCCAGCTCCACCCCCAGCTCGCGCGCCGCCGCCTCGATGCGCGGCAGCTCGCCCCCGGGGTCGATCACCGCGGCCTGGCGGGTGGCGCCGCACCAGACGATGGAGCAGTTCTGCTGAAACGGGGTGACGGGAACGGTTTGGTAAGCCAGCATGCGGGGATCGGTTTCCGGGGACGTTCATTCAAATTATCAAACGATTGTTCAAAACGTAGCCGGCCCCGGGCTGCACATGGCGGAATCGGCGGGCCGGAATCGATCGGTTGCCGGGCAAGTCGGCGCCGATTCGGCCTGGCGGACGCGTTGCATGCCCATGGCGGGCGCACACGCATGCCACGAGGCGCGCACGTGCCAGGCAAATAGGGGCCAGGCCCAGCGCATGCGGCATGGCGCTCCGTCAGGGCTGACGCCGGGTGATTACCATCGCGGCATGGAGATCAAACGCACGTTCGACCCCTCGAGCGATACGAAGGCCAGGGTCGTCGCGGCCGCCACGCGGCTATTCGCCGAGAAGGGCATGGAAAAAGTCGCCCTGCGCGAGCTGACCAGCGCCGCCGGCGTGAACCTGGCGGCGGTCAACTACCACTTCGGCACGAAGGAAGCCCTGTGCGAGGCGGTGCTGGACAGCCTGGCCGAGCGGGTCAATGCGCGGCGGCTGGCCAACCTGGGCCAGGTGCTGGACGAAGCGCGCCGCGCCGGGCGGCGCCCCGCCCTGCCAGCCATCCTGGACACCTTCATCGCGCCCTACCTGGACGACGACGCCAGCGCCACCGACGGCGCGGTGCTGGTGCAGCTGCTCATCAAGGACCGCGTCAGCCCCAGCGACATGACGGCCCGCATCATCCGTAAACATTTCGATCCCCTGGCCCGGGCGTACATTGCCGCGTTCGCCCTGGCCTGCCCGAACGTGGCCCCCGACGACTTCTACTGGCGCTACATGCTGACCTACAACACGGTGATCCTCACCGCGAGCGACCGCGACGCCAGCCGCATCGCGACGATGTCGATGGGCCGGCTCGACGGCGCCGACCGTCCGGCGCTGCGGCAGGCCCTGGCGGACTACCTGGCGGCCGCCATCGGCGCGCCCAGCCGCACGCCGCCGGGCTGATCCGTCTCACGCACGCATCCGGGTAATCCCCGATTTGTTTCGAGCAAAGCGGTCACTATGCTTGTTTCATACATTCGTTTGATACAAGCGTTTCCACCACTCGGAGCGAACCATGCCCGCAGCCAATCCCCTCGACGGCTTCACCGTTGACCGCACCCGGATCCGCACCGTCGGCCGCGATCTCCAGCGGCCCGAATGCATCCTCGCCGAGCCCGACGGCACGCTGTGGTGTGCCGACGCCCGCGGCGGCGTGACGCGGATCGCCGCCGACGGCTCCCAGCGCTTCATCGGCCAGCGCGCGGACGAGCGCTTCGCCGCCGGCGCCGGCGGCACCGCCGAGGCGCTGGAGGCCAAGCTGACCACCGGCACCCTGCCCAACGGCCTGGCCTTCGCCGCCAACGGCGACATCCTGATCTCCAACTTCGGCACCGACCTGCTGGAGATCATGACTCGCGACGGTCAGACCCGCACGCTGTACGACCGGATCGACGGCCAGCCCATCGGCAAGGTCAACTTCGTGCTGCGCGACTCCAGACAGCGCATCTGGCTCACCGTATCGACCCGCGTCAACCCGTGGACGGCCGCCGCCGCCAGTCGTGTGTGCGACGGCTACATCGCGGTCATCGACGAGCGCGGCATCCGCGTGGTGGCCGATGGCTTCTACTTCACCAACGAGGTCCGGCTGGACGCGAAGGAAGAGTGGTTGTACATCGTGGAAACGACCGGTCCGCACATTACCCGCATGCGCCTGGACGAATCGCGCGCCGACGGCGTGCGCCTGACCGACCGCGAGGTGTTCGGCCCCTCGCACCTGGGCGGCAGCCCCGACGGCATCGCCTTCGACAGCTTCGGCAACCTGTGGTGCACGCTGATCATGGTCGACCAGCTCATCGCCCTCACACCCGAGGGCGACAAGCGCCTGCTGCTGGACGACGGCGACCCGGCCGCCAGCCGCAACCTGCGGGAAAAGACCGCTGCCGGCACCCTGACGGCCGAGGACATGCAGCGTGCGCGCGGCACCATCGCGCCCTGGATGGCCAGCCTGACCTTCGGCGGCCCCGACCTGCGCACCGTCTACCTGGGCAGCCTGCTCGGCACGACGATTCCCTGTTTCCGATCGCCCGTGCCCGGCTTGCCGATGGTGCACTGGCAGACCGCTTCCTGAGCCCTTTCCCCCTGGCCCCCAAAAGACCATTCACAGGAGACAACCATGAACCACCCCACGCCTTCCCCCCTGTCCGCCACGGCCTCCACCCGGCGGCATGCGCTCGCGGCGCTCGCCGCCGGCGCCGCCGCGCTCATGCCGCTGGCGGCGGCGGCCCAGGGCGCCTTCCCCAGCAAGCCCATCCGCATCGTCGTGCCCTTCGGCGCCGGCTCGTCGCCCGACGTCATCGTGCGCCTGATGAGCGAGCCGATGGCCAAGGCCCTGGGCCAGCCAGTGGTGATCGAGAACAAGGCCGGCGCCAGCACCATCATCGGCGCGCAGACCGTGGCGGCGGCGCCGGGCGACGGCCACACGCTGCTCTACACGGTGAACAACACCACGTCGATCAACCCCTACGTGTACAAGTCGCTGCCCTACAAGGCGGAGGACTTCGTGCCGGTGATCCGCGTGCTCTCGGTGCCCTACGTGGTGGTCACCTCGACCCAGTCGCCCTACAAGACGCTGGCCGACATGATGGCCGCGGCCAAGGCCAGCCCCAACAAGCTGAACTACGCCAGCTACGGCATCGGCCAGGGCACGCACGTGGCCATGGTGCGGCTGCTGAACGCGGCCGGCGCCCAGATGACCCACGTGCCCTACAAGGACACCGCCACCACCGACCTGATGGCCGGCCTCATCACCACCGTGATGGAGCCCACCACCACCGCCATCCCCAACATCCAGGCCGGCAAGCTGCGCGCGCTGGCCGTCACCGGGCCGCAGCGGGTGGAGTCGCTGCCCGACGTGCCGGCGGTGAACGAGACCTTCAAGGGCTTCGTCGGCGACTCGTGGCACGGCCTGCTGGCGCCCAAGGGCACGCCCGCGGCCGTGGTCGCCCAGCTCAACGACGTGGCCGGCAGGATCATCGCCACGCCCGAGTTCCAGAAGCGCCTGAAGGACCTGGGCCTGGTGCCGGCCGGCGGCTCGCCCGCCGACTTCCAGCAGTTCCTGAAGAACGACGCCCAGGCCTGGGCCAAGGTGGTGCGCGACAACCACATCCAGGTCGATTGACGCATCGGCACGTATCCTCCGCCTTGCCCACGTCCCACAGGAGAGCCCCATGCCCCGCAAGTTCATCGACCTGTCGATCTACCTGGAGAACGACGTCATCTCCGACCCGCCGGCCTTCGCGCCGAAGATCGAGTACTTCAACCACCAGAACTCGTTCGAGCAGATGGCGCCGTTCTTCCCCGGCCTGAAGCAGCAAGACCTGCCCGACGGCGAGGTGTGGGCGGTGGAGATGGTGCAGCTGTCCACCCACAACGGCACGCACCTGGACGCGCCCTACCACTTCCACAGCACCATGGACAAGGCGCTGGGCGAGAAAAGACCCGCCATCACCATCGACCAGGTGCCGCTGGAGTGGTGCTTCCAGCCCGGCGTGAAGCTGGACTTCCGCCACTTCGCCGACGGCTACGTGGTCACCGCCGCCGACGTGGAAGCGGAGCTGAAACGCATCGGCCACACGCTGAAACCGCTGGAGATCGTCGTCGTCAACACCCGCGCCGGCTCGCGCTACGGCCATGACGACTTCGTCAGCGCCGGCTGCGGCATGGGCTACGAGGCCACCATGTACCTGCTGGAGCGCGGCGTGCGCCTGACCGGCACCGACGCCTGGAGCTGGGACGCGCCCTTCGTCTACACCGCCGAGAAATACGCCGAGAGCCGCGACGCCGGCCTGATCTGGGAAGGCCACAAGGCCGGCCGCGACATCGGCTACTGCCACATCGAGAAGCTGCACAACCTGGAGGCGCTGCCGCCCGACGGCTTCACCATCTCGTGCTTCCCGCACAAGATCCGCGGCGCCTCGGCCGGCTGGACGCGCGCGGTGGCGATCTTCGACGACGCGCTGCTGCCCGCGTCGGCCTGACCTTCTTATAAGCAAAAAGTGCCTCCAGCGCTTGCCCATCAAGCGCTGGCAGCTATCAAATCAGGAGAATCCGTGGCACTCGATCACACCCACGACCCCCAGGCAAGAAGCTGGCTGGCGGCGGCCAGCGCGGCCGGGTGCGACTTCCCCCTCCAGAACCTGCCCTTCGCCGTGCTGCGCCGGCGCGGCACCCATGACGCCTTGCGCGGCGCCGTCGCCATCGGCGACCAGGCGCTGGACCTCGCCGCGCTGGCCGCTTCGGGCCTGCTGAAAGGTGATGCGCAAGACGCGCTGGCCCTGGCGGCCGAGCCCACGCTCAACCGCTTCATGGCCGCCGGCCCCGACGCCTGGCGCGCGCTGCGCCGCGCGCTGTTCGATCTGCTGCGCGAAGGCGCCAAAGGCCAGGACACGGCGCGCGCCTGCCTGCTGCCGCTGTCCGGCGTGGAATACGCGCTGCCCGCGCGCGTCGGCGACTACACCGACTTCTACACCTCGCTCGACCACGCCCTGAACTGCTTGCGCATCATGATGCCGGGCGGCGACATCACGCCCAACTTCCGCTGGCTGCCGCAGGCTTATCACGGCCGCGTCTCCACCCTGGGCGTGAGCGGCCAGCAGTTCCACCGCCCGCTCGGCCAGGCCATGCCGCCGGGCGCCGGCGCGCCGGTGTTCCGCCCCTGCGCCGCCATGGACTACGAGTGCGAGCTGGCCTTCTGGATCGGCCCCGGCAACGCGCAGGGCCAGCCCATTCCCGTCGGCGAGGCCGAGCGCCACCTGTTCGGCGTCGGCCTGCTCAACGACTGGTCGGCGCGCGACATCCAGGCCTGGGAGATGGCGCCGCTGGGCCCCTTCCACGCCAAGAACTTCGCCACCACCGTCTCGCCCTGGATCGTGACGCTGGACGCGCTGGCCCCCTACCGCACGGCCTGGACGCGGCCGGCCGCCGACCCGCAGCCGCTGCCCTACCTCGACGCGCCCGCCAACCGCGCCGGCGGCGCCTTCGACATCCGGCTGGAGGTGTGGCTGGAGAGCGAGCAGGCGCGGCGCCAGGGGCGCGGCCCCGCGCGGCTGTCGGGCACCAGCTTCCGCCACCAGTACTGGAGCGCCGCGCAGATGATCGCCCACCACACCGCCGGCGGCTGCGCCCTGCAGCCCGGCGACCTGCTGGGCAGCGGCACCATCTCCGGCCCCGGCCCGGGCGAGGCCGGCGCGCTGATCGAGCTGGCGCACGGCGGGCGCCAGCCCGTGCCCGTGGGCGGCGACGAGCAGCGCGGCTTCCTGCAGGACGGCGACACCGTGATCCTGCGCGGCTGGTGCGAGAAACCCGGCGCCGCGCGCATCGGCTTCGGCGAATGCCGGGGGACGGTGCTGCCGGCGCGGGCGTGAGCCGCGATTTTCAAGCCCAATCGGCCTCCAGTGCCCGCCAGCACTGCGCTGGCAGCTACTTAAAAAGTAGCATCAGCGGCGCGTCAGCCAGGTCCAGACCAGGTTCAGCCCGGCCACCCACAGGTCATCGGCGGGCGAGCCCTTGCCCTGCCAGCGCTCCTGCTGCGCCTCGCGCCGGGCGCGCTCGCGCTCGCGTTCGATGCTGATCAGCGCGTCGGCCAGGTCGGGCGGCGGGGCGCCTGCCTCGGCGCGCTCGGCCTGCCGGCCGTAGCCGGCCAGGGCGCGCTCCACGGCCCGCGGGTCCAGCAGCGAGAAGGCGGCGCGGCAGTAGGGGCAGGCGTGGTCCTGGCGCAGATCCACGGCGGCGCCGCAGCCGCCGCAGTGGATGACGCGCAGGCGCTCGGCCAGGTCGGCCACCTCGACGGGGGTGAGCTGGCGCACGAAGCCCTTCTCGACCATGAACGACGAGAAGGTGGAAAAGCGCCCGTGCCGCTGCGGGCAGCGCCAGGTGACGTAGCGGCCCGAGCGCACCACGTCCGAGCCCTCGGTGAGCGCGCGGCGGCAGCGCGGGCAGTTCATGGCGCGCGCCAGCGGCGCCTGCGGGTCGGCGCGGTGCTCGTGCAATTGGCGGAACAGCGCCACCACGCCGGCCGGCGCCATGCGCAGGTTCTCGTTGGCGTCGAACCAGATGCCGTGGCAGGCGTGGCACAGGTCCAGCTCCAGCGTGCCGCCGCCGTGCGCCGCCACTTGGCGCGCGTCCATCGGCCCGCGGCAGGACGGGCAGGCGGCGGGAGTGGGGGCGAGGCGGGCGAGCATGGTGGCGCGATGTTAGACGTACCATCACGCGCCGCCATGCCACGATTTCACGTTCCGCCGCCTCACCCGCCCGGCCTCGCGCCTGGCGCCCGCCTGGCGCTGCCGCCCGGCGCCGCGCGCCACGCCCAGGTGCTGCGCCTGCAACCGGGCCACGCGGTGACGCTGTTCGACGGCGCGGGCGGCGAGTGGTCGGCGCAGATCACCCGCATGGGCCGCAGCGAGGTCGAGGTGCAGGTGCAGGCGCACGACCCCGCCGAGCGCGAGGCCGCGCGCGCCGTGCACCTGGCCGTGGGCCTGATGGCGGCCGAGCGCATGGACTGGCTGGCCGAGAAGGCCACCGAGCTCGGCGCCGCCAGCCTGCAACCCCTGCTGACCGAGCGCGCCAGCCTGCGCCTGGCCGGCGAGCGGGCGGCGAAGAAGCGCGCCCACTGGCAGGCCGTGGCCGTCGCCGCTTGTGAACAAAGTGGCCGCAACCGCTTGCCGGACGTGCGCGAGCAGCTCTCATTTCAGGAGTACCTGGCAGTGCCGGCGGGCCCGGTGCGCTGGCTGCTGTCGCTGGACGCGGCGGCCACGCCCTTGAGCGCAGCGCTGGCGGCCCTGGCGCCCGATCAACCCGTGGCGCTGCTCTCCGGCCCCGAAGGCGGCCTGTCGCCCGCCGAGCAGGCCGCCGCGCTGGCCGCCGGCTGGCAGCCGGTCGGCCTGGGCCCGCGCGTGCTGCGCGCCGAGACCGCCCCGCTGGCGGCGCTGGCCGCGCTGACGCTCCCCTGAGTCTCGCCGCGCGATACCGCGCAGGCCCCGGTGCCGCCCGCCGGCGCGCCGGCCGCACAATGGCGCCCTTCGACGAACGAGGGTGTTGGACATGCTGATCTGGGGAGCCGTGTGGGGCGCCGTTCTGGGTGCGTTGTGGCCGGACTGGGGCGAGATCCTCTGGCTGCCGGGCGCCTTGCTGGGCCTGGCCGCGGGCTGGAGCCTGCGCCGGGCCGTGCGCACCGTGGTGCGCAAGGAGATCGCCGCCGCGCGGCAGGCGGCGCCGGCGGTTGCCCCGCAGGCCGCGGAAAGCCCGGCGAACGACCTCGCGGTGGGGCAGACGCCCGTGGCGCCCGCCGCCGTCCGCACGGCCACGCCGCCATCCGCGCCGGTGGGAGACGACGCGCCCGACTCCTTCTTCGGCGACACGGTGCCGGACGCCCCCGCGCCACCGCCTCCACCCCCCTCCGCCCCGCGCGCCCCCAGTCCGCTGGAGCAGGCCGTGGCCGGCGTGCGCCACTGGCTCGTGCAGGGCAACCCCATCGTCAAGGCGGGCCTGGTGATCCTGTTCATCGGCCTGTCCTTCCTGGCGCGCTACGCGGCGCAGGCCGGCCTGTTCCCGGTGGAGCTGCGGCTGACCGCCATCGGCGCGGTCGGCGTGGCGCTGCTGGCCGTCGGCTTCCGCCAGCGCGCGGCCCGGCCGGGCTTCGGCCTGGCGATGCAGGGCGGCGGCGTGGCGGTGCTGTACCTGACGGTGTTCGCCGCCTTCCGGCTCTACCACCTGGTGCCGCAGGGGGCGGCGTTCGCCTTCATGGGGCTGGTGTGCGCCTTCAGCTGCGCGCTGGCGCTGCTGCAGAACGCGCGGGCGCTGGCCTTCATGGCGTTCGCCGGCGGCTTCGCCACGCCGCTGCTGCTGTCCAGCGGCGGCGGCAGCCACGTGGCGCTGTTCGGCTACTTCACGCTGCTGAACCTGGCGATCCTGTTCATCGCCACGCGGCGCGCCTGGCGCGCGCTGAACCTGCTGGGCTTCGCCGCCACCTTCGGCACCGCCGGCGCCTGGGGCTGGTCGCGCTACGGCGTGGAGCACTACGCCAGCGCGCAGGCGTTCCTGGCCGCGTTCATGGCGATCTACATCGCCACCGCCATCCTCTACGCCCGCGCCACGCCGCTGCGCCTGGGCTGGGGCACCAGCCGCGCGGTGGACAGCACGCTGGTGTTCGGCACGCCGCTGCTGGGCTTCGGCCTGCAAGTCGGGCTGGTGCAGCCGTTCCCGTACGGCGAGGCGTTCTCGGCGCTGGCCTTCGGCGCCGTCTACCTGGTGCTGGCCGCGCTGCTGCTGCGGCGCGGCGAGGGCTACCGCGTGCTGGCCGAATGCTTCCTGGCGCTGGGCGTGGGCTTCGGCACGCTGGCGGTGCCGCTGGCGCTGGACGCGCGCTGGACCAGCGCGGTCTGGGCGCTGGAGGGCGCGGCGGCGTTCTGGGTCGGCGCGCGGCAGGCGCGCTGGCTGCCGCGCGCCTTCGGGCTGCTGCTGCAAGGGCTGGCTGCCTTCAGCTACTTCGGTTCGCTGGGCACGCCCATCAGCCGCTGGCCGCTGGCGCATCCGGCCTTCCTGGGCGCGCTGCTGATCGCGCTGCCGGCCATGGCCATCGCGGGGTGGGCGCGCCGGCCGCTGCCGCACGGCGGCTCGCGCTGGGCGCAGGGCTACGCGGCGCTGGAGGCGCGGCTGCCGACGCCGCTGCTGCTCTACGGCTTCGCCATGTGGCTGCAAGCCTGGTCGATGGAGTTCGCGCGCACGGTGCCGGCGCCTGTAGCGGATCAGTGGGCGCAGCCCGCCTGGACGGCGCCCGTGGCGCTGTGGCTGATGACGGGCGTCACCCTGCTGTCGTCCGCCGCGCTGCTGGCCTGGGCCCGGCGCGCGGCCTGGCCGGCCGCTGCCTGGCCCAGTCGCCTGAGCCTGCCGGTGCTGGCCCTGGCGCTGCTCGGCCAGTGGGGCAGCGGCCAGCACGCCATCGACTGGCCGGCGGCGCTGGGCTGGCCGCTGGCGCTGGCCTTCCACGTGGGGCTGCTGCGCCGCAACGAGCAGGCGGGCGACCTGCTGACCGCGCGCTGGCGCCGCTGGCTGGGCTGGCAGCACACCGGCACGGTGTGGCTCGTGGTGCTGCTGATCGGCGACGCCCTGGCCGGCTGGGCGGAGCGCGGCGGCCTGTGGGGCACGGCCTGGGCCAGCGTGGCGGGGGTGGTGGCGGGCACGGCGGTGCTGTTCGCGCTGACGCGCTGGGCCGGCCGCGCCCACCGCGCCGACACGCGCCAGCGCTTCGGCTGGCCGCGGAACCCGCACGCCGAGGCGTACTACTGGTTCGCCGCCGCGCCGCTGGCGCTGCTGCTGTGGCTGGGCGCGTTCGCGCTGGCCTGGACTTCATCCGGCCGCACCGCGCCGCTGCCCTACATCCCGCTGCTGAACCCGACCGACCTGGCGGTGCTGCTGGCCATCGGCGCGCTGCTGCTGTGGCGCGGCACGGTGCTGGCGGCCGCGCCGCGCCCGGCCGGCGCCGCGCGGCTGGCGGGGCCGGTGTTCTGGGGCGCCATCGGGCTGCTGGGGCTGGTGGCCGTCAGCACGGTGTGGCTGCGCGTGGCGCACCACTTCTTCGGCGTGCCGTGGGACGCCGATGCGCTGTACGACAGCTTCGTCGTGCAGACCGGCTACGCCATTCTGTGGACACTGACCGCGCTGGCGCTGATGGTGGCCGCGCACCGGCGCGGGCAGCGCCCGGCCTGGCTGGCCGGCGCGGCGCTGCTGGCGCTGGTGGTGGTCAAGCTGGTGCTGGTCGATCTGTCCAACCGGGGCGGCGGCGAGCGCATCGTCGCCTTCATCGGCGTCGGCCTGCTGATGCTGGTGGTGGGCTACCTCGCGCCGCTGCCGCCGAAGGCGCGGGCGCGTGCCGAGCCTAGAAACGGCAGTTGACCGCTTGTCATCTTCACGAGTACCGCATGGACATTGACCTTCATCGCTTCGATCACGTTCACCTGTCGGGTGGCAGCGCGTTCAACTGCCGTTTCTAGGCTGAGGAAACATCATGACGCTGCGCCGCTTCGCTTTCGCGCTGGCCCTGGCGCCGGCCCTCGCCGTCGCCGTCGCCATCGCCGCGCCCGCCGACACGCCCGACGGCTACGCCGCGCGCTGGCCCCTGCAACTGCCCGCCGCCACCAGCCTGGCGCGCCTGCCGCTGCCGGCCGAGGTGCTGGCGCAAATACAGACCGCCGACCTGCGCGACCTGCGCGTGTTCAACGGTGCCGGCCAGCCGGTGCCGCTGGCGCTGGACCGCGCCAGCCCCGACACCCGCGCGCCCGCGCCAGCCGCCATCGCCCTGCCCGCGCTGCCGATCCTGGCCGACGCGCAGGCCGCCACCACCGCCGGCCTGTCGCTGCGCGTGGAAGACGGCCCCGGCGGCCGCGTGGTGCGGCTCGACACCCCTTCCGCGCCCACTGCGGCCGACGCCACGCTGATCGGCGCCCTGGTGGACACGCGCGAGCAGAAGGCCGCGCTGCAAGCCGTCGAGCTGGACGCCGACTGGCCCGCCGCGCGCCCTTTCACCTTCCGCCTGCACGCCAGCACCGACCTGCGGCAATGGCAGCCGCTGGGCGAGGCCACCGCCTACCGCGGCGCCGACGGCGCGGTGGCGGCGCCCGCGCGCGTGCCCCTGAACGGCGCCACGCTGCACGCGCGCACCCTGCGCATCACCTGGGACGCCGCCGCGCCCGGCGCCGTGGCGCTGCGCGGCGTGCGCCTGCTGCCCCAGCCGCCGCAGGCCGCGCCCGCGCGCGTGGCCGTGCCGCTGGCGCTGCCCGAAGGCGCCGGGCGCGACCCGCGCGTGCTCGAATGGCGGCTGCCCTTCGCCACCCCGCTGGCGGCGCTCGACATCCGTGCCGACGGCGCCGCCGCCCTGGTGCCGGTGCGCGTGCTGGCGCGCCAGCAGCGCGAGCAGCCGTGGACGCCGCTGGGCCGCCACGTCGTCTTCAGCCTGGCGCAGGACGGGCGCACGCAGCACAGCCCGCCGCTGGAGCTGGGCCCGGCGGCCTGGCGCGAATGGCGCGTGGAGGCCGACGCCGCCTCGCCCGGCTTCGCCGCGCCGCCGCAGGTGACGGCCTGGCTGGCGCCGGTGCAGATCGTGTTCGTCGCCAGCGGCCCGCCGCCCTTCACGCTGGCGGCCGGCCGCGCCGACGCGCCCGCCGCCAGCCTGCCGCTGCCCAGCCTGATGCCGGGCCACGAACCCGGCGCGCAGGCCCGGCTGCCCGCCGCCGCGCTGGCGGCGCCCGCGCCGCAGCCCGCCGCCGTGCCCACCACCGCGCCCGGCGCGCAGCGCGACGTGCGGCGCTGGACGCTGTGGGCCATCCTGCTGGCGGGCGTGCTGGCGCTGGGCGGCATGGCCTGGGCGCTGGTGCGGCAGCTCGGCAAAGCGGATTCATAGCCAAATCGGCCTCCAGCGCCCATCCAGCAAGCGCTGGCAGCTATTTCATCAGTAGCAGCCATACCTCCTACACTGGGCGGCATGAACCGCCGCCTGCTGCTGCTGACCCTGGCCCAGGGCCTGTTCCTGGTCAACAACATCACCTTCGTCGCCATCAACGGGCTGGTGGGGCTGCAACTGGCGCCGTTCGGCTGGATGGCCACGCTGCCGGTGATGGGCTACGTGGTGGGCGGGGCCATCGCCGCGCCGCTGGTGGCGCGCGCGCAGGCGCGGCTGGGGCGCAAGGGCTCGTTCCAGATCGGCCTCTTGGTGGCGCTGGGCTCGGCGCTGCTGGCCGCCTTCGCCGCCTGGACGCGCCAGTTCCCGCTGCTGGTGGCGGCCACCGTGATCGCCGGCTACTACAACGCCAACGGCCAGCTCTACCGCTTCGCCGCCGCCGAGCTGGCGCGGCCCGACTGGCGCGAGCGGGCGGTGTCGCTGGTGCTGGCCGGCGGGCTGATCGGCGCCGTCGTCGGCCCCAACCTGGCCAACTGGACGCGCGCGCTGCTGCCCGCGCCCTTCGTCGGCGCCTACCTGTCGCTGGCGGGGGTGGCGGTGCTGGCGATGGCGGTGGTGAGCGCCATCGACTTCCCGCCCGCGCCGCCCAAGGTGGCGGGCGCGCCGGCCGGCCGGCCGCTGGGCGAGATCATGCGCCAGCCGGTGTTCGTGGTGGCCGCGCTGGGCGCGGCGCTGGGCTACGGCGTGATGAACCTGCTGATGGCCGCCACGCCGCTGGCGATGCAGGTGTGCGGCTTCGACTTCAGGGACACGGCGCTGGTGCTGGAGTGGCACGTGATCGGCATGTTCGCGCCGGGCTTCTTCACCGGCGGCCTGATCAAGCGCTTCGGCGCGCTGCCGGTGATGGGCGCGGGCGTGGCGCTGAACGGGGTGTGCGTGGCGATCGCGCTGTCGGGGGTGGAACTGCACCAGTTCCTCATCGCGCTGCTGGTGCTGGGCGTGGGCTGGAACTTCCTGTTCACCGGCAGCACCACGCTGGCGCTGCAAGCCTGGCGGCCGGAGGAAAAGGACCGCGCGCAGGCGGCGATCAACTTCTGCGTGTTCGCCACCATGGCGTTCACCTCCTTCGCCTCGGGGGCGCTGGTGACGACGCAGGGCTGGGCCTGGCTGAATAGGGGGTCACTGCCGGCGCTGCTGCTGGTGGGTGGTGCGCTGGTGTGGCTGGGAAGGCGCCGGCCGCAGGCTGCAAGCTAGACTATTGATAGCTACTGGCGCTTGACTGGCGGGCGCTGTAGGCTGATTCGGTATGAATTTTCTGCTTGGTGCGGGATGCGCCGTATGCCGGGAGATGCGCCCGGCGGCGCAGCGCAGCGAAGCGGCCGAAGAACCGCTTTCAGCACACGCCAGACAAGCGTCAGCGCCCGATTCGGCGCTCAATCGGAAGCCGCCCGCCCCGGCAGCCCGAACGCCAGCGCGCCCAGCGCGCCCTGCGCGATGCCGTACAGGCCGTAGATCATCCCCACGCCCACGGCGGCCGGCGCCGCCACGCCGAAGGGCGCCAGCGCCGCCACCGCCGCCGCCTCGCGCGTGCCCCAGCCGCCCACGCTGACCGGCAGCGCCGCCATCAGGAACACCGGCGCGATGGCGAAGGCCCACACCGCCGGCGGCTGCCGCACGCCCAGCGCCAGCGCGCCGGCCGCCAGCGCCGCCGCCGACAGCACCTGCACCGCGGCCGAGGCCAGCACCTGCCAGCGCAGCTGGGCGCCGAAGTCGGGCCGCCCGGCCACCGCCCGCAGCGGCCCCGCCCCGCCGCCGCCCACGCGGCGCAGCAGCCACGGCAGGCACCACGGCAGCGCCAGCCACAGCAGCGTGCCGGCCAGCGCCAGCGCGGCCAGGGCGGCCGGCGGCACGCGCAGCGCGGCGCCCAGCGCGGGCGCGCAGGCGGCGGCGCCCAGGCCGCCGATGGCGCACAGCATCCACAGACCGCTCACGCGGTCGAGCACCACCGACCAGCCCGCCGCCCGCGCGTCCTGCCCGGCGCGGCGCAGCACCACGGCGCGGTACACGTCGCCGCCGACCACGGCGCCCGGCAGCAGCGCGTTCAGCCCGATGGCCTGGAAGTACCAGCGGCAGGCGTCGCGCACGCCCACGTCGGCGCCCAGCCAGCGCGCCAGCGCGCGCCAGCGCAGGGCGGAGACCAGGTTGGACGCGACGGCCGCCAGCAGCCCCGCCAGCAGCCAGCCGGGATGCGCCTGGCGCAGCTGGCCCAGCACGCGCGCCGGCTCGGCCAGCCAGAGCACCGCGCCCAGCAGCAGCAGCCCGGCCAGGCCGCGCAGCAGGGCCTTGCGCGCGCGCTTCACGCTATTAAATCAGAAGCTGCTTGCGCTTGTCTGGCGGGCGCTGGAGGCTGATTTGGCTCGGAATCCGGCACGACTTCCTCGGCATGGAACTGCGGCGCGCCGCCGGCCTCGTGGTAGATGCGCATGAGCAGCTCGCCGATCAGCCCGGCGGCGATGAGCTGCACGCCCATCAGCAGCAGCATCACGCCTATCAGCAGCAGCGGCCGGCCGCCGATGTCCTCGCCGAACAGCTTCTGCACCAGCAGCCAGAACAGGATCAGCGCGCCCGGCGCCGCCAGCCACAGGCCCAGCCCGCCGAAGGCGTGCAGCGGGCGCTGGCGGTAGCGCATGAAGAAGACGATCAGGATCAGGTCGAGGATGACGCGGAAGGTGCGGTCGATGCCGTACTTGGACACGCCGCGCGTGCGCGCGTGGTGGCGCACCGGCACCTCGGCGATGCGCGCGCCGGCCTCCTTGGCCAGCGAGGGAATGAAGCGGTGCAGCTCGCCGTACAGGCGGATGCGGTCGATGATGGGCCGGCGGTACGCCTTCAGCGCGCAGCCGTAGTCGTGCAGGTGCACGCCGGTGGCGCCGGAGATCAGCCGGTTGGCGATGCGCGAGGGCAGCTTGCGCGACAGCTCGGCGTCCTGCCGGTCCTTGCGCCAGCCGCTGACCATGTCCACGTCGGGGTCGGTCTCCAGGCGTTGCAGCAGCAGGGGGATGTCGCCGGGCTCGTTCTGCAGGTCGGCATCGAGCGTGACCACGTAGCGGCCGCGCACGCGGTCGAAGCCGGCCTGCAAGGCGCTCGACTGGCCGTAGTTGCGCGCCAGGAACACCGGGCGCAGCCAGGGGTGGCTCGCTGCCAGCTCGCGCAGTTTGGCGCGGCTGCCGTCGGTGGAGCCGTCGTCCACCGCCAGCAGCTCGAAGCCGAGCGGCTGCCCGGCCATGGCCTGGGCGATGCGCGCCACCAGGTCGGGCAGGTTCTCGACCTCGTTGTAGATGGGCACCACGATGGAGACATCGGGCGCCGCGGTACGCGGGGGGGGGGGGGGGCATGGGCGGCGCGGCGGATCGGATAATCAAAAGATTGTGCCCTGCCCCGCATGACCGCCCTCGACGCCCCCCGCGCCATCGACCTGCGCCCACCCATCGCCCATCCCCTGGTCTGGCTGCTGCTGCTGGCGGCGGCGCACGTGGCGGTGCGGGTGGCGGTGTCGCCCGCGCTGAAGTGGGACGAGGCCGAGCAGATGCTGTGGTCGCAGCAGCTGCAACTGGGCTACGGGGCGCAGCCGCCGCTCTACACCTGGCTGCAATGGGGCATGAACCGGCTTTTCGGCCCCAGCGTGCTGGCGCTGTCGCTGCTCAAGCACGCGCTGCTGGCGCTGGCCTATGCGCTGATGTGGCTGGCCGGCCGCGCGCTGCTGGGCCCGCGCGGCGCCTGGTGGGCCGCCGCCAGCCTGATGCTGCTGCCGCCGCTGGGCTGGTATTCGATCCGCGACCAGACCCACACCGTGCTGGTGGCGGCCATGACCTGCGGCGCCTGGTGGCTGCTGCTGCGCATCGTCCGGCGCCCCCGGCCGGCCGATTTCGCCTGGCTGGGCCTGGTGTGCGGGCTCGGCCTGCTGGCCAAGTACAGCTTCGCGCTGGTCGCCGGCGCCATGCTGGTGGCGGCGCTGTCGGTGCCCGAGGCGCGCCGCGCCCTGCTGGGGCGCGGCTGGTGGTGGGCGCCGGTGGTGGGCGCGCTGGTGGTGGCGCCGCACGCCACCTGGCTGCTGTCGCACCTGGGCGAGGCCACCACCGGCACGCTGGGCAAGATGCAGATCCAGCCCGAGCGCGGATGGAGCAAGGGCCTGCTCAGCCTGCTCGACGTGTATGCCGGCACCTTGGGGCTGTGGGCGTTGGTCGCGCTGTGGGCGTTTCGTTCAGCCTGGTGGCGCGGGCCCGTTGCGCCGGCAGCACCCTGGGCGCAGCGCGTGTTCATGCGCTACCTGCTGCTGGTCGCGCTGGCGCTGCTGGGCATGGTGCTGCTGGCCGGCGTCACCGACTTCAAGGGCCGCTGGGTGGTGCCGCTGCTGTGCGTGGTGCCGCTGGCGGCGTTCGCGGCGCGGCCCGAGCTGCAAAGCCACCCGCGCGGCGGGCGCTTCACCGGCGCCGTGGTGGCGCTGGCCCTGGTCATGCTGGTGGCGGCCGGCGTGCGGCCCTGGTTCAGCGGGCTGCGCGGCCAGGTGGACGAGCTGAACCACCCGGCGGCGGCGCTCGGCGAGGCGCTGCGCGCCGCCGGCTACGACGGCCAGGGCCGCATCGTCGCCGCCGACCACATGATGGCCGGCACGCTGCGCACGCGCTTCCCGCGCGCCACGGTGGCCGCCTGCGCCGCCGGCGAGGAGAACGTGCCCGCCTGCGTGGCCGCCAGCGCCGCCGCCGCGCGCGCCGCCGGCACCGGCTGGCTGCTGATCTCGCGCGACGACCGCGGCGAGCCCGGCTGGTGGCGGCAGGCCGCGCCCGGCGCGGCGGCCAGCGTCATCGAACTGCCCCTGCGCATGGTGCGCGCCGGCACGCCGCCGGCGGTCTACCGCTACGTCTGGCACCCGGCCGGAGCGGAGAAGAAATGAGCGTGATCCTCGTCACCGGCTGCGCCGGCTTCATCGGCCTGCACTGCGCCGAGCGCCTGCTGGCGCGGGGCGAGCAGGTGGTGGGCATCGACAACCTCAACGCCTATTACGACCCGGCGCTGAAGGAAGCGCGCCTGGCGCGCCTCGCCGCCCACCCCGCCTTCCGCTTCGAGCGGCTCGACCTGGCCGACCGCGCCGGCATGGCGGAGCTGTTCGCCCGCGTCAAGCCCACGCGCGTGCTGCACCTGGCGGCGCAGGCGGGCGTGCGTTACTCCATCGACCAGCCTCATGATTACACCGACGCCAACCTCCTCGGCTTCGGCCACGTGCTGCAAGGCTGCCGCGCGGCGCAAGTCGAACACCTCGTTTTCGCCAGCAGCTCCAGCGTGTACGGCGGCAACGCCAGGCTGCCCTACAGCGAGCGCGACGCCGTGGACCACCCGGTCAGCTACTACGCCGCCACCAAGAAGGCCAACGAGGTCATGGCCCACAGCTACGCCCATCTGGACGGCATGCCCGCCACCGGCCTGCGCTTCTTCACGGTGTACGGCCCCTGGGGGCGGCCGGACATGGCGTTGTTCAAGTTCACGCGCGCCATGCTGGCCGGCGAGCCCATCGACGTCTATGGCCACGGCCGGCTGGTGCGCGACTTCACCTACATCGACGACATCGTGGAGGGCGTGCTGCGCGTGCTCGACAAACCCGCCACGCCCGACCCCGCCTACGACCCGATGGCGCCCAACCCCGGCACCAGCAGCGCGCCGTACCGTATCTTCAACATCGGCAACCGCCAGCCCACGGTGCTGATGGACTACATCGAGGCCATCGAGTCGGCGCTGGGCATCACCGCCGACAAGCGCATGCTGCCCATTCAGCCGGGCGACATGCACAGCACGGCGGCCGACACCTCGGCGCTGGCCGCCTGGGTGGGCTTCGCGCCCGCCACGCCGGTGCGCGAGGGCGTGGCGCGCTTCGTGCGCTGGTACAGAGAGTTCTACAAGGTATGAAAGTCACCGTCTTCGGCACCGGCTACGTCGGTCTGGTTCAAGGGGCCGTGCTGGCCGACGTCGGCCACGATGTGGTCTGCGTGGACATCGACGCCGCCAAGGTGGCCGCCTTGCAGGCCGGCCGCATCCCCATCCACGAGCCCGGCCTGGCGCCGCTGGTGGCGGACAACCAGGCCGCCGGTCGCCTGCGCTTCACCACCGGCGCGGCCGAGGGCGTGGCGCACGGCGAGCTGATCTTCCTGGCCGTCGGCACCCCGCCCGACGAGGACGGCAGCGCCGACTTGGCCGCCGTGCTGGCCGTGGCGCGCACCATCGCCACCCACATGGCGGCGCCCAGGACCATCGTCAACAAGTCCACCGTGCCGGTGGGCACGGCCGACAAGGTGGCCGATGCGGTGCGCGCCGTGCTGGCCGGGCGCGGCGCGCGGATCCCGTTCGAGGTCGTCTCCAACCCCGAATTCCTGAAGGAAGGCGCCGCCGTCGCCGACTGCAAGCGGCCCGACCGCATCGTCATCGGCACCGCCAGCGCGGCGGCCGAGCGCCAGCTGCGCGAGCTGTACGCGCCCTTCAACCGCAACCACGACAAGATCGTCGTGATGGACGTGAAGAGCGCCGAGCTGACCAAGTACGCCGCCAACGCCATGCTGGCCACCAAGATCAGCTTCATCAACGAGATCGCCAACCTGGCCGAGCGCCTGGGCGCCGACGTGGAGGCCGTGCGCCGCGGCATCGGCAGCGACCCGCGCATCGGTTACCACTTCATCTACCCCGGCGTGGGCTACGGCGGCAGCTGCTTCCCGAAGGACGTGAAGGCGCTGATCCACACCGCGCGCTCGGTCGGCTTCGCGCCCGAGGTGCTGGAGGCGGTGGAGCGCCGCAACGACGCGCAGCGCCAGGTGCTGGCCGAGCGCATCGCCGCGCACTACGGCAGCCGGCTGCAAGGCAAGACCATCGCCGTCTGGGGCCTGGCCTTCAAGCCCGAGACCGACGACATGCGCGAGGCCCCCAGCCGCGCCCTGCTGGCCGCGCTGTGGGCGGCCGGCGCGCAGGTGCGCGCGCACGACCCGGTGGCGATTCATGAAGCGCGCCGCCTGTTCGGCGAGCGCCCCGACCTGGTGCTGTGCGAGACGCCCACGCAGGCGCTGGAGGGTGCCGACGCACTGGTGATCGTGACGGAGTGGAAGCAGTTCCGCGTGCCCGATTTCGCGCAGATGGCGCGGCTGCTGAAGGACCGCGTCGTCTTCGACGGCCGCAACCTGTACGAGCCCGCCGCCGTCGCGCGCCATGGGCTGCGCTACGAGTCCATCGGCCGGCCGGCGGCCGAACCGCCGCAACCCTGAGCCGCCATGCCCCGCTTCGCCGCCAACCTGAGCCTGCTCTACCCGGAGCTGCCTTTCCTCGACCGCTTCGAGGCCGCCGCGCGCGACGGCTTCGAGGCGGTCGAGTACCTGTTCCCCTACGCCTGGCCGGCCGAGGAGTTGGCCGCGCGCCTGCGCGCGCACGGCCTGCGCCAGGTGCTCTTCAACGCGCCGCCGGGCGGCAGTGATGCCGCCGGCTTCGAGCGGGCCTGGGCCGACGGCCAGCGTGGCACCGCCAGCGTGGCGGGGCGCGAAGCCGAGTTCCGCACCGGCGTGCAATGGGCGCTGCGCTACGCTCAGGCGCTGGACTGCCCGCGCATCCACTGCATGGCGGGCTTGCTCCCTGAGGCCGCCAGCGCAGGTCAGATAAGCGCTGCACGCTCCGTTTATGTGAGCAACCTGCGCTGGGCCGCCGAGCAGGCCCGGGCCGCCGGCTGCGACGTGCTGATCGAGCCCATCAACCCGCGCGACATGCCGCGCTTCTTCCTCAACCGGCAGGACGAGGCGCACGCCATCGTGCGGGAAGTGGGCATGCCCAACCTCAAGGTGCAGTTCGACCTGTACCACTGCCAGGTGGTCGAGGGCGACGTGGCGACCAAGATCCGCCAGTACCTGCCGACCGGGCGCGTGGGCCACTTCCAGGTGGCGGGCGTGCCCGAGCGGCACGAACCGGACCAGGGCGAGCTGAACTGCGCCTACCTGTTCGGCGTGATCGACGAAGTGGCCGCGCAGTGCGGCTGGCAGGGCTGGGTCGGCTGCGAATACCGCCCTCAGCGCGGCGCCGAGCCCGGCGGCACCTCGCGCGGGCTGGGCTGGCTGCGCGCCGCCGGCTGACGCCCGGTTACGCCGGCCGGCCGCGCGGGCTGGCATCATGCCCCGCATGGACTCCACTTTCGATCTCTCTCGCCGCCGCTGCCACCGCCTGGCCGGCGCCAGCCTGCTCGGCGCGCTGCTGCCCGCGCTCGGCGCCTGCGCGGCCGGCGGCGGCGTGCGCACGCAGCTGCTGTCGGCGCAGCGCCTCAACCAGCTGCTGGCCAGCCAGTTCCCGTACACGCGCAGCTTCGGCGGGCTGGCCGAGCTCTCGCTGCTGTCGCCGCGCCTGTCGCTGCTGCCAGCCAGCAACCGGCTGGCGACGGCGTTCGACCTGGCGCTCGTCGAGCGCCTCGCCGGCGGACGCTACACCGGCGGCCTGGACCTGGACTACGGCCTGCGCTTCGACGCCCCGCAGGGCGCCATCCGCATGGCCGACGCGCGGGTGAACCGCCTGGCCATCGACCAGCTGCCGCGCGCGCAGCAGCAGCTGGTGTCGCAATACGCGCCGCGCCTGGCCGAGCATTTGCTGGCCGACCTGGTGATCTACCGCTTTCCGGCCGAGCAGCTGGACCTGGCGCGCAACCTGGGCCTCGGCGTGGGCGCGCTGCGCGTGCTGCCCGAGGGCCTGCAAGTGGAGCTGGCGCCGCGGGGACCGCGCTGAAGATTTACAGTCAAATTGAACTCCAGAGCCCGCCCATCAAGCGCCGGGGGCTATATTTCAAATAGCAACCATCGACCGGAGGCACCCCTGAGCGGACGCGAAAACCTCCGGGAATTCAACGCAAAAGAAACCGGGAATCCACCAAGTTGGGCGCATGGCAGCCAGTTAGCGCCGGTGCCGGTCCAAGCGCCCTTTCTCATGCCTGCAAGAGGTACGACCGGATCAGGTCGGCGATGTTCGCCTTGTCGTCATCCGAGAGGCCCAGGAACCGCCGGAATCGAACATGGCCGCATTGGGGCAGTTGGCTGCCGATGCCCACGCTGTTCTCGTCGAGGAGCGACAGTGTCAACAGCCCCGCCTGCCGCTTGCCCCAGGACCAGCCTGATTGGCCAAGCAGGGTAGGTCTGCGCCGTTGCGGGAAGAACGGACAAGGGAAAGGAGCTGCGCGGCTCGGGCGAGGTCAACCAGGTTGTCGCAGGCAAGCGTCGAGCGCGGCGCCGTCAACGACGAGGCGGAGATCACGCTGCCCGGCGGCCAGGCGCTGGTGGCCGTGGTGACGCGCCGCAGCGCCGAATTGCTGCGAATTCAGTAGCTGCCAGCGCTTGCCCAGCAAGCGCTGGAGGCCAAAAAACATATGGATCCGCAAACGCGTCCGCGCCTCAGCGCCGCGACTCGGGCGCCACCGCCGGGAACACCACGCGCACCAGCAGCCCCGCACGCGCCTGCCGCCCCGGCGGGCGGGCGTCCAGCAGCATCAGCTCGGCCCCGTGGCCGATCGCGATGTCGTGCACGATGGACAGCCCCAGGCCGCTGCCCCGGCCCGGCGCGCCGGGGCCGCGCTGAAAGCGCCGCAGCACGCGGGCGCGATGTTCTGGCGCGATGCCGGGGCCGTCGTCCTCCACCTCCAGCACGCCGCGGCCATCGGCCGCCTGCCGCGTGCGCACCGTGATGCGCGCCTCGGCGCCGGCGTACTCGAAGGCGTTGTGCACCAGGTTGCCGGCCAGCTCGGCCAGCAGCATGGGCCGGCCGCGCACCGGTGCGTTCGCCAGCTCGAAGCCCAGGTCAACGGCGCGGTGCGAGGCCTGGCGCACCCAGTCCTCGGCCGCGTCGGCGGCGATGGCCTTCAGATCCGTGTCCAGCATCTGCTCGGTGCCGGGCGACTCGGTGCGCGCCAGCACCAGCAGCTGCGAGGCCACGCGCGCGGCGCGCTCGCTGGCCGACGACAGGCGCGCCAGCGTGGGCGTGAGGGCGGGCGGATGCGTCTCCAGCAGCGCCAGCTCGGCCTCGGTGCGCAGCGAGGTCAGCGGCGTGCGCAGCTGGTGCGCGGCGGCGGCAATGAAGTTCTGCTGCACCGCCGAGGCCCGCCGCAACCGCTCGAACAGCCGGTTGATGGACTCGATCAGCGGCCGGATCTCGGCCACGGCGGAGGCGCTGTCCACCGGGTCGAGCCGGTCCAGCGAACGCTCCGCCAGCTCGGTGCCCAGCGCGTGCAGCGGCTGCAGGCCGCGCCGGATGCCGCCCAGCGCGACCAGCGCCAGCGCCGCCGCCAGCAGCGACATCGGCGCCAGCACCGCCAGCAGGGCCGCGCGGCGCGCGGCGACGCGCTTGTTCAACGTCTCGGCCACGCGCACCTCGCACGCCGCCGCGCCGCAGGGCGCGGCCAGCTGGACCAGGCGCACATCGGTCGGGCCCAGCCGCAGCTGGCTGAAAACCGGCGCGCCGCCTGCCGGCGGCGCCAGCGCCGGCTGCAACAGCTGCGGGTCGCCCGCCAGCAGGCCGTGCTCCGGGGTCAGCACGGCGAAGTACAGCCGATCGCTGCGGTCGGTGCGCAGCGCATGCTCGGTCTGCGGGTTGATGTCCAGCCCGGGCTGCCCCGCGGCGTCCACGCGCAGCAGGTTGCCCAGCGCCAGGGCGGTGTCGCCCAGCTCGTGGTCGAAGGCGTCGATCGCCGGCTTGACCACGAACGAGAACTGCAGGTACGCCGCCAGCGGCAGGATGGCCAGCAGCGGCAGCAGCACGGCGCGCGTCAGCCGTACGCGCAGCGAGTCGGGCGCTGTGGATCGAGCCCCCACGCTCCCCGCTGCGCGTGGTTCGCTGCCCCCCAAGGGGGTCTTCGCGCCTTCGGGCGGCCGGGCGGCGCTCATCGGGCCCCCACGCTCCCCGCTGCGCGTGGTTCGCTGCCCCCCAAGGGGGTCTTCGCGCCTTCGGGCGGCCGGGCGGCGCTCATCGCGTTCACCCGGCCGGCGGCCGCTCCTCCATCAGGTAGCCGAGGCCGCGGATGGTGCGGATGCGCAGCCCCGCCGGCTCGATCCTGCCGCGCAGCCGGGACACGTAGACCTCGATCGCGTTCTCGGACATCAGCTCGTCCCAGCCGGCGATCGATCGCATGAGGTCGTCCTTGGACACGATCTTGCCCGCGCGCGCGAGCATGAACGCCAGCACCTCCCATTCGCGCGCCGACAGATCGAGAGGCTGGCCGTCGATGGCGGCGCGCCGGCCGTCCAGGTCCACCCGCAGCGCGCCCATCTGCAGGGTGTCGCCGTCGCGGCGGCGGGCGCGGCGCTCCAGTACCCGCACGCGCGCCAGCAGCTCGGCCAGTGCGAAGGGCTTGACGACGTAGTCCTCGGCGCCGCCTTCCAGGCCGCGCACGCGGTCCTCGACGGCGTCGCGCGCGGTCAGCATCAGCACCGGCGTGCGGCTGCCTTGCTCGCGCAGGCGGCGCAGCGTCTCGAAGCCGTCGATGCCCGGCAGGCCGACGTCGAGGATGACCAGGTCGTAGGCGTCTTGCTTGACCGAGCGCGGCACGGGTTCGCCCCGCGCCGAGACGTCCACCTTCCAGCCCTGCGAGCGCAGGGCGCGCGAGGTGGATTCGGCGAGCTCGGGATCGTCCTCGACGAGCAGGATGTACATGGCGCGCATAGCTTAGTCCAGCGCCGGCCGCAGGCGTGGCGGGCGAGTTCAGCTTGCAGCAAGGTTTCCGCGCGCGATCGCTGGGAACATCGCTTCCCAGGCGCGGCGCAAGGGGTGCGCCCGCCGCCACAACCAGCGCGCGGAGGAGAGACGAGCCCATGAACAACCGAAACCTGCTGCGGGGGCTGTTCCTCGTGGCCATCTCGCTGGTGTTCGCCGGCGCGTCGCTGCGTTATCCGGTAGGCGGGTTCGACCGCGCCGGGCCGGGCCTGTTCCCGCTGATGGTCAGCGGCATGCTGCTGGTCATCGGCGTGGCGACCCTGATCCAGTCGCGCCTGCTGCCGCCCGAGCCGATGAAGCCGCAGATCAAGAACATCTCGCTGATCCTCGTCGCGCTGTGCGGCTTCGCGCTGCTCTCGCACTTCGTCAACATGATCGTCGGCATCGTGTTCATGGTGTTCTGCGCCTCGCTGGCGGGCGATTCGTTCTCGGCCTGGCGCAGCGCCAAGATCGCCGCCGCGCTGGTGCTCATCGCCGTCGGATTCGAGAAGCTCCTCGGCCTCAACCTGCCGCTCTACTGATGGACGTCCTGCACAACCTCGCCTTCGGGTTCGAGCACGCGCTCACCCTGCAGAACCTGATGTACTGCGCCATCGGCTGCGTGGTGGGCACCCTGGTGGGCCTGCTGCCCGGCCTGGGGCCGCTGGCCACCATCAGCCTGCTGCTGCCGCTGACGTACTCCATCCCCACCACCGGCGCGCTGATCATGCTGGCCGGCATCTACTACGGGGCGCAGTACGGCGACAGCGTGAGCGCGATCACCATGAAGATCCCGCACGCCAGCTCCATCGTGGCCTGCATCGACGGCTATGCGATGACGCTCAAGGGCAAGACGGGGCTGGCGCTGTTCACCGCCGGCATCTCCAGCTTCATCGGCGGCACGGTCGCCATCGTGGTGCTGGCCTGGCTGGCGCCGGTGCTGGGCGAGGTGGCGTTCCTCTTCGGCCCGGCCGAGTACTGCGCGATGATGATGGTGGGTTTCGTCAGCGTGAGCTTCGTCACCACCGGCAGCATGCTCAACGGCCTGGCGATGTGCATGATCGGCGTGCTGCTGGGCACCATCGGCACCGACGTCAACAGCGGCATGCAGCGCTTCACGTTCGACCTGCCCTTCCTGGCCGACGGCGTGGGCCTGATCAGCGTGGCACTGGGGTGCTTCGGCATCGCCGAGATCACCAAGAACCTCGACTCGCACGAGAACCGCTCGCCCTTCAACGGCAAGATCAAGCTGATGCCGACCTGGCCCGAGTTCAAGCGCATCATCCCCAGTGCGCTGCGCGGCAGCGTCGTCGGCTCGCTGCTGGGCATCCTGCCCGGCGGCGGCCCGACCATCGCGCAGTTCGCCGCCTACGCGCTGGACAAGAAGGTCAGCAAGTACCGGCGCGAAATCGGCTCCGGCGTCATCGAGGGCGTGGCCGGGCAGGCGGCGGCCGACGAGGCGGCCGCGCGCACCAGCTTCATCCCGCTGATGAGCATCGGCATCCCCGAGAACGCCGTCATGGCGCTGATGATGGGCGCCTTCATCATCAAGGGCGTTCAGCCCGGCCCCAACATGATCGCCGGCCACCCCGAGCTGTTCTGGGGGCTGGTGGCCAGCATGTGGGTGGGCAACGTGTTCCTGGTGGTGCTGAACGTGCCTCTGGTGCGCTACTGGCTGTCGGTGTTCAAGATCCCGTACGACGTGCTGTTCCCGGCGATCCTGTTCTTCTGCTGCATCGGCACCTACAGCATCAACAACAACCTGGACGACGTGTTCATCACCGCCGCGTTCGGCCTGCTGGGCTACGCGATGATGCGGCTGCAGCTGGACCCGGCGCCCTTGATGCTGGGCTTCATCCTGGGGCCGATGCTGGAGGAGAACTTTCGCCGCGCGATGCTGCTGAGCCGGGGCAGTTTCTCGGTCTTCGTCACGCGGCCGATCAGCGGGAGCCTGTTCGCGCTGGTCGGGGGATTCGTGGTGTGGCAGGTGGTCGGCTTCTTCCTGCGCTCGCGCCGGGTGGTACAGGCGCCGGCCCTCACGGCTTCATCCTAAGCGCGGCCGCGCCGGCCCGAGGTTCCTTCGCGCGCTCGGCGCCGGGGCGTTCACCGGACTGCCGCCCGTGCCGCGCGCCGACGGTCCGGCGCGCTCATGGGCGTGCACCTTCGCCGGCCGGCGGCAGGTTGCGCGCGGTGGCCAGCAGCGTGGCGCACAGCGCCTCCTCGCCGCCACGGCAGGCGTAGACCCGCGCCTCGGCCACGGTGAGCAGCCTGGCGGCGTGCAGCACGCGCCCGCGCGCCACCAGCCGGTCGCCGCCGGCGGGGCCGACGATCTTCAGCGTGCAGTCGATGGTGGCGTTGGCCCAGCCCGGCGGCAGCAGCGTGCCGGCCGCCGCCACGGCCGCGAAGTCCGCCGCCGCGAAGATGGGCGTGGCCTGCAACTGGCCGGGGCGGAAGCTGAAGGCGTCCTGGTAGGGCAGCGTCAGATCCACCTCGCCGGGCGCGAGGCGGTCGAAGCGCAGGCCCAGGGTCTGCGCGGCGGGCATGGCCAGCACGAGCTGCGCTCGCTTTTGCAAAGCGTCATGGTCCACGGGATTTCCTTTGGTGTTGAAAAACGGAGGTGGGCGGGGACACGGCCTGGCGCTTGCGCCCCTCGAACCAGGCGACGTGGTCCACCAGCCGCGCGCGCAGCGCCTGCTGCTCGGCGATGGCGGCATCGACGGCGGCGATGCGCGCTTGCAGGCGCTCGATCATCTCGTCGATGGTGAGCGTGCGGGCGCGGTAGCGCGGCAGCAGATCGGCCAGGTCAGCCAGCGAGAAGCCGATGTCGCGCGCCATGGCGATGAAGCGCGCGTCGCGCACCGCCTGCGCGCCGAAGCGGCGGTAGCCGCCCGGCCCGCGCGTGGATTGCAGCAGCCCCTGGTCGGCGTAGCGCCGCAGCCGGTGCACGGACAGGCCGGTGGCGGCGGCGAGTTCGGAGGTTCGCATGGCTCGCACTGTAGAAACCCTCGCACGGTGCGAGGGTTGTGCCGCCGGAAGTTTTTTACGCTGATGCCGTCAGGCCGCCAGCCGCGATGGCCGATGACCTGGTTTAGCTATGTTTTATATAGCTACCAGCGCTTGATGGACGGGCGCTGGAGGCCCAAAAGGCTTGTAAACCTACGGCGCCGCCGGCACCAGCAGCCCGCGCTGCACGGCGGGGCGGGCGGCGAAGGTGTCGAGCACGCGCTGCACTTCGGCGAAGCGCTCGAACTCCACCAGCCTGCCGGCGTCGTAGAAGCCGACCAGGTTGCGCACCCAGGGGAAGATGGCGATGTCGGCGATGGTGTAGTCGTCGCCCATCATCCAGGCGCGGCCCTTCAGGTGGCCGTCCAGCACGCCGAGCAGGCGCGCGCTTTCGGCGGCGTAGCGCTCGCGCGGGCGCTTGTCGGCGTAGTCCTTGCCGGCGAACTTGTGGAAGAAGCCGAGCTGGCCGAACATGGGGCCGATGCCGCCCATCTGGAACATCACCCATTGCAGCGTCTCGTAGCGCGCCGCCACGTCCCGCGGCAGCAGCTGCCCCGTCTTGCCGGCCAGGTAGAGCAGGATGGCGCCGGACTCGAACAGCGCCAGCGGCTTGCCGCCCGGCCCGTCGGGGTCGAGGATGGCCGGGATCTTGTTGTTGGGGTTGAGCGAGAGGAACTCGGGCGACGTCTGGTCGTTGGTGGCGAAATCCACGCGGTGCGCCTCATAGGGCAGGCCGGCTTCCTCCAGCATGATCGACACCTTCACGCCGTTGGGCGTGGGCAGCGAGTAGAGCTGCAAGCGGTCCGGGTGGCGCGCCGGCCACTTGCGGGTGATGGGGAAGGGGGCGAGGGCGTTCTTCATGCCGGCCACTATAGCCAGCCGCGGCCGCGCGGCCGGCAGCGTGCTCGGCACGGGCGTACAGTTGCCCGCTGAACCCCCACCACAAGGAGCGCCCACCATGAACGCACCCCTGCACCGAGAACTGGCGCCCGCCCTGGACGCAGCCGCCACGCAGCGCCAGATCGACGCCCAATGGGACGGCGACATCCTGCGCCAGCTGACCGACTACATCGCCGTGCCGGCCAAGTCCCCCGGCTTCGACCCCGACTGGGCGCAGCACGGCTACATCGACAGCGTGGTGCGCAGCGCCGCCCAATGGGTCGAGGCGCAGAAGGTGCCGGGCCTCAAGCTGGAGGTGGTGCGCCTCGGCGCGCGCACGCCGGTGATCTTCTTCGAGATCGACGGCACCAAGCCGGGCGCCACGCAGACGGTGAGCACCGCCGGGCCGCCCCAAGGTGCGAAGGCCCCCTCGGGGGGCAGCGAACCACGCGAAGCGGAGAGCGTGGGGGGAACCGTTTTGATGTACGGCCACCTGGACAAGCAGCCCGAGTTCAACGGCTGGCGCGCCGACCTCGGCCCCTGGACGCCCAAGTACGAGGACGGCAGGCTCTACGGCCGCGGCGGCGCCGACGACGGCTACGCGGTCTATGCCGCCATCGCCGCCGTGCAGGCGCTCAAGAGCCAGCAGGTGCCGCACCCGCGCATCGTCGGCCTGATCGAGACCAGCGAGGAGAGCGGCTCGCCCGACCTGCTGCCCTACATCGACGCGCTGCGCCCGCGCCTGGGCGACGTGGGCCTGGTGGTGTGCCTGGACTCCGGCGCCGGCAACTACGACCAGCTCTGGCTGACCACCAGCCTGCGCGGCATGGTCAGCGGCACGCTGAAGGTGGAGGTGCTGACCGAGGGCGTGCACTCGGGCGACGCCTCGGGCCTGGTGCCCAGCAGCTTCCGCATCCTGCGGCAGGTGCTCGACCGGCTGGAAGACAGCGCCACCGGCCGCCTGCTGCCGGCCAGCTTCCACTGCGAGATTCCCGCCGAGCGCGTCGAGCAGGCCCGGGCCACGGCGGCGATCCTGGGCGACGACCTGTTCAGGCGCTTCCCGTGGGTGCACTACGACTGCGGCGGCCGCGAGCAGTCCGTGCTGCCGATGACGGCCGACCCGGTGGATGCGTTGCTGGCGCGCACCTGGCGGCCCACCCTCAGCGTCACCGGCGCCGAGGGCCTGCCGCCGCTGCAGGACGCCGGCAACGTGCTGCGCCCCTCCACCGCGTTCAAGCTCAGCCTGCGGCTGCCGCCCGTGGTGGACGGCGCGCAGGCGGTGCAGGAGCTCAAGCGCCTGCTGGAGGACAACGCGCCCTACCAGGCCCGCGTCACGTTCGAGAGCGGCGGCGGCGCCACGGGCTGGAACGCGCCCGGTTCGGCGCCGTGGTTCGCGCAGGCGCTGGATGCGGCCTCGCAGGCCCACTTCGGCGCGCCCTGCGGCTACATCGGGCAGGGCGGCACCATTCCGCTGATGAGCCAGTTGAGCGAGGGCTTCCCGACGGCGCAGATGATGGTCTGCGGCGTGCTGGGGCCCAGGAGCAACGCGCACGGGCCGAACGAGTTCCTGCACGTGCCGTATGCGAAGAAGCTCACCGCCGCGGTGGCGGAGGTGGTTGCGCGGATGCCGTGAGGACGGGCCGCCGTGGGCCGGGACGTGCGTGCGGCCGACGGCGCCTCCACGAACTCAATCCCCCATCAACGCCTCGATGGCGCCCGGATCGACCGGCACGCCGCGCGTGATCAGCTCGCAGCCGCCGTCGGTGACGACGGCATCGTCCTCGATGCGGATGCCGATGTTCCAGAACTCCCTGGGTACCTTCTCGCTGGGCCGCACGTACAGGCCGGGTTCGATGGTCAGCACCATGCCGGGCCGCAGGATGCGGGCGGGCCGGTCCTTGATGAGTTCGCCCGAGAGCGGGTCGCGCCGCTCGCTCACCTGGCCGACTTCCGAAGGCTCGACGTAGCTGCCGCAGTCGTGCACGTCCATGCCCAGCCAGTGGCTGGTGCGGTGCATGTAGTGGGCGAAGTAGGCGCGGCGGGCGATGGCGTCGTCGAGCGTGCCGTGCTGGTCCTTGTCGATCAGGCCCAGGTCGAGCATACCCTGCGTCAGCACCTTGACGGTGGCCTCGTGCGGATCGGTGAAGCGCGCGCCGGGCCGCGTGGCGTCCACAGCGGCCTGCTGGCTGGCCAGTACCAGCTCGTAGAGCACGCGCTGCGGGCCGGTGAATTTGCCGTCGGCCGGGAAGGTGCGGGTGATGTCGCTGGCGTAGCCGTCCAGCTCGCAGGCGGCGTCGATCAGCACCAGCTCGCCGGCGCGCACGGGCGCGCGGTCGGCGCGGTAGTGCAGCACGCAGGCGTTGGCGCCGGCGGCGACGATGCTGCCGTAGGCGGGGAACTGCGCGCCGTGCTGGCGGAACTCGTGCAGCAGCTCGGCCTCCAGGTGGTACTCGCACACCTCCTGGCCGGCACGCAGCATGCGGGCACTGCGCTGCATGGCGCGCACGTGGGCGCCGGCGCTGATCAGCGCGGCGCGGCGCATCAGGCCCAGCTCGTGCGCGTCCTTGACCAGGCGCATCTCGTCCAGCACCGCGCACAGGTCGCGCTGCGCCTCGGGCGCCAGCGCGCCGAAGCGCACGCGGGCGCGCACCTTGCCCAGCCAGCCGTCGATGCGGCCCTCCAGCCCGGCGTGGGTGGCGAAGGGGTACCAGACGGTGGCGCGGTTCTCCAGCAGTTGGGGCAGGCGCTGGTCCAGCTCGTCAACCGAGAAAGCCTCGTCCACGCCCAGCGCGGCGGGCGCGGCCTCGGGGCCCAGGCGGATGCCGTCCCAGATCTCGCGCTCCAGGTCCTTGGGCTGGCAGAACAGCGTGCTGCGCCCGTCGGCGGTCAGCACCAGCCAGGCGTGGGGCTCGGTGAAGCCGGTCAGGTAGTAGAAGTAGCTGTCGTGGCGGTACGGAAAGTCCGCGTCGCGGTTGCGCATCTGCACCGGCGCCGTGGGCACGATGGCGATGCCGCCTTCGCCCAGCTGGGCAGCGGCGCGGGCGCGGCGGGCGGCGTAGATCGGGGTGTCGGGGTTCATGGATGGAACGATAGCCGATGCGGGCTCAGCGCGGCGTGTACCGCACCCCGCGCGGTGCCCGGCACATGCCCCACAGCTGCATCCCGCTCTGTTCGGCCAACTGAACCGCCAGCGCGGTGGGGGCGGAAATCGTCGCCAGTGCTGCCACGCCAAGGCGCGCGCACTTGCGCACCAGCTCGTGGCTGCCGCGGCTGGACAGCAGCACGAAGCCGGGCTCGGCCAGGCGCCGCTGGCGCGCCAGGCGGCCCAGCAGCTTGTCGAGCGCGTTGTGGCGGCCCACGTCCTCCAGCACGTCGGTCAGCGTGCCGTCCAGGCCGGCCCAGGCGGCGGCGTGCAGCGTGCCGGCCTGCGCGTTCAGCGCCTGGCGCGGCGCCAGTTGATCGAAGGCGCGCAGCACCACGGGCAGGTCGATCGCCGCCGCCCAGTCGCGCGGCGGCCGCCCGGGCGTGGCCAGGTCCAGCGCGGCGAGGCTCTCCACGCCGCACACGCCGCAGCCGGTGCGGCCGGCCAGGCTGCGGCGGCGCTGCTTGAGGCGCTCGAAGCAGCCGGTGGCGATCTCCAGCCGCACCTCCACCGCGTCCGTGCCCGGCGGCAGCCCGGCCGGGGCGCCGTCGATGGCGTGCACGTCGATGCCGTAGCACTGCGCGGCCTCGTCGAGCAGGCCCTCGCTCAGCGCGAAGCCGAGCGCGAAGTCGGCCAGGTCGAGCGGCGTGGCCATCATCACCGCGTGGCCGATGCCGTTGAACACCAGGGCCACGGGCACCTCGGCGGCCAGCAGGTCGGCGCGGCGCACGGGCGGCCGCGCCAGCACGGCCTCTTCCACTTGCACGGGCACGAGCGCCGGCATCTCCGTCGCGCCACCGTCGTGCAGGCCCTGCGCCGCGGCACGGCCGGCGGGGGTGAGCCGCGCCAGCCAGCGGCCGTCTTCCAGCGCGACGTTGACCCAACCCGGACCGGGCGTGCCGCCAACAGAAGCCTCGCCCATCAGCGCGAGCTGGCGCATCAGCACGCTGGCGCCCTGCGCCAGGCGCTTGACCAGGCGCGGCAGCGAGACGGCGGCGCCGTCGGGCCCGGCGGCCAGCTCGCGCAGCAGGGCGGCGGACAGCGCGTCCATCAGGCGTGCGGCACCAACACGACCGGGATCGACTTGGAGGTCGGCGTGCCCGCCACGATGGCGGTGGCCGACAAGGGCACCAGCGGGTTCGTCTCCGGGTAGTAGGCGGCGAGGTTGCCGCGCGGGATATCGTAGGCGACCAACCGAAACCTCTCGGCGCAGCGCTCCTGCCCATCGTCCCACACGGTCCTGATGTCCACCCAGTCGCCGTCCTTCAGGCCCAGGGCGCGGATGTCCTCGGGGTGGATGAAGACCACGCGCCGCTGACCATAGACGCCGCGATAGCGGTCGTCCATGCCGTAGATGGTGGTGTTGTACTGGTCGTGCGAGCGCGTGGTCAGCAGCGTGAAGACGACCGCATCGCGCAGCCGCGCCCGCGCGCGGTGCGCCGGCGTGTCGCGCGGCACCGGGTGCGGCACGAAGGCGGCCCTGCCCGAGGGCGTGGCCCACACGCGCTCGCTGGCGCGGTTGCGCAGGCGGAAGCCCCCCGGCGCCGCCAGGCGGGCGTTGAAGTCCTTGAAGTCGTCGAACACCCGCTCGATCAGGTCGCGGATGCGGGCGTAGTCCTCGACCAGCCAGAGCCAGGGCACCTGGCTGCGCGCGCCCACGGTCGCCGCGGCCAGCCGGGCGACGATGGCCGGCTCCGACAGCAGGTGTTCCGACGCCGGCGGGTTGATGTCGCTGGAGAGGTGCACCATGCTCATCGAGTCCTCCACCGTCACGCCCTGCGGGCCGCCGGCCTGCACGTCGATCTCGGTGCGGCCCAGGCAGGGCAGGATCAGCGCGGCGCGCCCGTGCACCACGTGGCTGCGGTTGAGCTTGGTGGCGACGTGCACCGTCAGCTCGCAGCGGCGCAGCGCTTTCCATGTCTCGTACGTGTCGGGCGTGGCGGCGGCGAAGTTGCCGCCCAGGGCGAAGAACACGCGGGCGCCGCCATCGCGCATCAGGCGGATGGCCTCCACCGTGTCCACGCCGTGCCGGCGCGGCGGCGCGAAGCCGAAGACCTGTTGCAGCCGGTCGAGCAACGCGGCGGGCGGCTTCTCCCAGATGCCCATGGTGCGGTCGCCCTGCACGTTGCTGTGTCCGCGCACCGGGCAGGCGCCGGCGCCGGGGCGGCCCAGGTTGCCGCGCAGCAGCAGCAGGTTGACCAGCATCTGGATGGTGGCCACCGAGTGCGAGTGCTGCGTGATGCCCATGCCCCAGCAGACGATGGCGCTGCCGGCGCCGATATAGACGTCGCCGGCGCTGCGCAGCTGCGCTTCGGTGAGGCCCGACTCGGCGGCCAGCACGTCCCAGCGCTCGGCGCGCAGGTCGGCGGCCAGGGCGTCGAAGCCGGTGGTGTGCGCGGCGATGAAGGCGTGGTCCAGCACCGTGCCGGGGCACGCGTCCTCCTGCTCCAGCACGTGCTTCATCAGGCCCTTGACGGCGGCCAGGTCGCCGCCGATGCGCAGCTGGAAGTAGTGCGTGCTGATGGGCGTGGCGCCCAGCGTCGCCATCTCGCGCTTGTCCTGCGGGTCCTGGAAGCGCTCCAGCCCGCGCTCGCGCAGCGGGTTGAAGCTGACGATGCGCGCGCCGCGCCTGTGCGCCGCGCGCAGCTCGCCCAGCATGCGCGGGTGGTTGGTGCCGGGGTTCTGGCCGAAGATGAAGATGGCGTCGGCGCGCGTGAAGTCGTCCAGCGTCACCGTGCCCTTGCCGACGCCGATCTGCGGCGTCATGGCCGAGCCGCTGGGCTCGTGGCACATGTTCGAGCAGTCGGGGAAGTTGTTGGTGCCGAACTGGCGCACGAACAGCTGGTAGAGGAAGGCGGCCTCGTTGCTGGTGCGGCCGGAGGTGTAGAAGACGGCCTGGTCGGGGTCGGGCAGCGCGTTCAGGTGGCGCGCGATCAACGCGAAGGCGGCGTCCCATTCGATCGGCACGTAGCGGTCGGTCGCCGCGACGTACATCATGGGATGCGTGAGACGCCCCTGGCCTTCCAGCCAGAAGTCGCTCTGCGCGGCCAGCTCGCTCACCGTGTGCTGCGCGAACAGTTCGGGCCCGGCGCGGCGCGCGGTGGCCTCGGCGGCCACGGCCTTGGCGCCGTTCTCGCAGAACTCGAAGCTGGAATGGTGATTGCGGTCGGGCCACGCGCAGCCGGGGCAGTCGAAGCCGCCGGGCTGGTTGGCCGCGAGCAGCGTCTTCGCGCCCTTGACGGGGATGTCCTGCCGCAGCAGCGCGTTCGTCACGCCGCGCAGCGCGCCCCAGCCGCCGGCGGGGCCTTTGTAGAACGCGATCTTCTCCTCGGACATGGCGCGAGTGTGGGGGCCAAATGCGGGATAGTCTAGAGCGATGACGCGCCCCGCCCCGACCGAACCGCCAACCGCCCGCACCGGCCTGCTGCTCACCGGCGGCGGCGCGCGCGCGGCCTACCAGGTGGGCGTGCTGCAAGCCGTGGCGCAGCTGAAGCGCGCCGCGCTGGGCCGGCGCGCGGGCAACCCGTTCGGGGTGATCACCGGCACCTCGGCCGGTGCCATCAACGCGGCGGCGCTGGCCTGCGGCGCGGACGACTTCGACGGCGCCGTGCGCCGCATGGCGGGCACCTGGCGGCGCTTCACGACCGAGCAGGTCTACCGCACCGCACCGCTGGCGCTGCTCGACGCGCCCGGCCGCTGGCGCATGCTGATGGGCTTGGCGCGCCTGCTGGCGCGCTGGCGCCGGCACCAGCCGCGGTCGCTGCTGGACAGTGCACCGCTGGCCGAGCTGCTGGCGCGGCTGGTGCCGCTGGAGCGCCTGCCCGCGCTGCTGGCGGCCGGGCATCTGGAGGCGCTGGCGGTGACGGCCTCCAGCTACAACACGGGCGAGCACGTCACCTTCTACCAGTCGGCGCGGCCGATGCTGCCGTGGACGCGCTCGCAGCGGCGGGCCGTGCCGGCGCCGGTGACGCACGCGCACCTGCTGGCTTCGTCGGCGATTCCGTTCGTGTTCCCGGCCACCGCCATCCCGCACGGCGACCACGTCGAGTACTTCGGCGACGGCTCGATGCGCCAGACCGCGCCCATCTCCGCCGCCATCCACCTGGGCGCGGACCGCATCCTGGTGGTGGGCTCTGGCCGCCTGCACGAGCCGGCCGGCGACACGCCGCCCAACACCTATGCCGGCCCGCCCAGCCTGGCGCAGATCGCCGGGCACGCGCTGACCAGCATCTTCCTGGATGCGCTGGCGGTGGACGTGGAGCGCGCCGAGCGCATCAACCACACGCTGGCGCTGATCCCGCCCGATGCGCTGGGCGGCACGGCGCTGCGGCCGCTGAGTCTGCTGGTGATCTCGCCGTCGGAGCGCATCGACGCCATCGCCGCGCGCCACGTGCAGGCGCTGCCCCCCGTGCTGCGCCGCGCGCTGGGCCACCCGGCGCAGCCCGCGCCCAGCGAGGCCGCGCAGTCGTCGGCGCTGGCCAGCTACCTGCTGTTCGACGGCGGCTTCACGCGCGAGCTGATGGCGCTGGGGCGAGCCGACACGCTGGCGCGGCGCGCCGAGGTATTGGCGTTCTTCGGCTGGCCGGGCGATCAAGCGCCGAGCTGATGCAGCCGCTCGGGCGTGCCGACATCGGTCCAGGCGCCGGTGTACAGCTCGGCACTGACCTGGCCCGCCGCGATGGCGCGGCGCAGCAGCGGCGCCAGCGGCGCGGCCGTGCCCTGCGGGTTGCCGGGCAGGATGTCGCACCAGGGGGGCTCGAACAGCGCGCGGCGATAGAGCGCGTAGGTGCTGAACGTATGGAGCACGGGCGCCTCGTTCAGGGCCAGTCCATCGGCCGACAAGCCGAAATCCCCCTTCGGGTTGTGCGGCGGATTCGGCACCAGCCACAGGTGCGCCAGCCGGCCGCTGGCGGCGAAGCGCTCGGCGGCGGCGCGGGTGAAGGCGAAGTCGGGCGCGAACACGTCGCCGGCCACCACCCAGAACACGTCGTCGTCGGCGTTCGCCAGCAGCGGCAGCGCACGGACGATGCCGCCGGCCGTCTCCAGCGCGTAGCCGAAGTCGGCGCCCTCGGGCGAGAAGCGCAGGGCGACTTGCTCCTCTATTCGTAGCTGCTTGCGCAGACTGGACAAGCGCTGGAGGCCAAAATAGTCCTGAACCTGCTCGCCCAGCCAGGCCGTGTTGACCACCACCTCGGTGACGCCACCGCGCAGCAGCGCCGCCAGCGGCCACTGCATCAGCGGCTGGCCGCGCACCGGCAGCAGCGGCTTGGGCGTGCGGTCGGTCAGCGGGCGCATGCGCTCGCCGCGGCCGGCCGCCAGGATCAAAGCCCGCACGGCGTGCGGCTGCATGGTGTCTCGCGGGCTCTGCATGGGGCGACTGTAGACCAGGGCCGCACCGGGACGGCGCGGCGGCTTCAGTAAAATCAAGGGTTTCCCCCGCGCGCGCGTCCTTTGCGCGCCCCACCTTCCCCTTCTGGAGCCCCCGATGGCAGACACTGCCCAGATGGCCAACGCCATCCGCGCCCTGGCGATGGACGCCGTTCAACAGGCCAATTCCGGCCACCCCGGCGCCCCCATGGGCATGGCCGAGATGGCGCTGGCGCTGTGGGGCGGCCACCTGCGGCACAACCCGGCCAACCCGCACTGGGCCGACCGCGACCGCTTCGTGCTCTCCAACGGGCACGCCTCGATGCTGGTCTATGCGCTGCTGCACCTCACCGGCTACGACCTGCCGCTGGAGGAGCTGAAGAACTTCCGCCAGCTGCACAGCAAGACCGCCGGCCACCCCGAATGGGGCCTGACGCCCGGCGTGGAGACCACCACCGGCCCGCTGGGCCAGGGCATCACCAACGCGGTGGGCATGGCGCTGGCCGAGAAGCTGCTGGCGGCCGAGTTCAACCGCCCCGGCCACGCCGTGGTGGACCACCACACCTACGTGATGCTGGGCGACGGCTGCCTGATGGAAGGCATCAGCCACGAGGCCTGCGCGCTGGCCGGCGCCTGGAAGCTGAACAAGCTGATCGCCCTGTACGACGACAACGGCATCAGCATCGACGGCAAGGTGGCGCCCTGGTTCGTGGACAACACGGCCGAGCGCTTCGAGGCCTACCAGTGGAACGTGATCGGCCCGATCGACGGCCACGACGTGGGCGCGGTGGACCGCGCCATCGGCGAGGCCAAGGCCAGCGCCGACCGGCCGACGCTCATCATCTGCCGCACCCGCATCGGCAAGGGCAGCCCCAACCGGCAGGACACCGCCAAGGCGCACGGCGAGCCGCTGGGCGCGGCCGAGATCGCGCTGACGCGCGAGGCGCTGGGCTGGCCGTATGCGCCGTTCGAGATCCCGCAGGCCGTCTACGCCGCCTGGGACGCCCGCCCCGCCGGCGCCCAGGCCGAGGCGCGCTGGAACGAGCGCTTCGGCGCCTACGCCCGCGCCTTCCCCGGGCTGGCGGCCGAGTTCCAGCGCCGCATGGCCGGCGAGCTGCCGAAGAACTTCGCCCAGGTGGCGGTGGACGCCGCCGTGGCCGCGCACACCAAGGCCGAGACGGTGGCCAGCCGCAAGGCCAGCCAGATCGCGCTGGAAAGCTTCACCGCGCAGCTGCCCGAGCTGCTGGGCGGCAGCGCCGACCTCACCGGCTCCAACCTGACCAAGACCGCCGCCACGCCCGACCTGCGCTTCGCCGCCGACGGCACGGTGGTCAAGACCGAGGACGGTCGCACCGGCCGCCACATCAACTACGGCGTGCGCGAGTTCGGCATGGCGGCCATCATGAACGGCGTGGCGCTGCATGGCGGCTACATCCCCTACGGCGGCACGTTCCTGACCTTCAGCGACTACAGCCGCAACGCCATCCGCATGGCGGCGCTGATGAAGCAGCGCGTGGTGCACGTGTTCACGCACGACTCCATCGGCCTGGGCGAGGACGGGCCCACGCACCAGTCCATCGAGCACGCCGCCAGCCTGCGCCTGATCCCCGGCCTGGACGTCTGGCGCCCGGCCGACACGGCCGAGACCGCCGTCGCCTGGGCCGTGGCGCTGGAGAACCGGCACCGCCCCACCGCGCTGCTGCTGTCGCGCCAGAACCTGCCCTATCTTCCTAAGCGCGACCTGGGCGACATCAGCCGCGGCGCCTACGTGCTGAGCGAGCCGGGCGACGTCGGCCTGGGCAGGAAGGCGCAGGCCGTGATCATCGCCACCGGCTCCGAGGTGCAGCTGGCGCTGAAGGCGCAGGAACTGCTGGCCACCCGCAAGATCGCCGTGCGCGTGGTCTCCATGCCCAGCACCAGCGCGTTCGACCGCCAGACCACGGCGTACAAGCAATCGGTGCTGCCCGCCGGCCTGCCGCGCGTCGCGGTCGAGATGGGCGCCACCGACGGCTGGTGGAAATACGGCTGCGCCGCCGTGGTCGGCATCGACCGCTACGGCGAGTCGGCGCCGGCGCCGGTGCTGTTCGACTTCTTCGGCTTCACGCCCCGGAACGTGGCCGACACCGTGCAGGCCGCGCTGGGATAAGTTTCAAGCCAAATCGGCCTCCAGCGCTTACCAGACAAACGCCAGCAGCTATTAATAAACTAGCAAAAGGAAACCGCAATGACCATCAGGATCGGCATCAACGGCTTCGGCCGCATCGGGCGCATGGTGTTCCGCGCCGCCGTGCAGAACTACTCCGACATCGAGGTCGTGGGCATCAACGACCTGCTGGAGCCCGACTACCTGGCCTACATGCTCCAGTACGACAGCGTGCACGGCCGGTTCAAGGGCGACATCGCCGTCGAGGGCAACACGCTCGTGGTCAACGGCAGGAAGATCCGCCTGACCGCCGAGAAGGACCCCGCCAGCCTGAAGTGGGGCGAGGTCGGCGCCGAGGTGGTGATCGAGTCCACCGGCCTGTTCCTCACCAAGGACACCGCGCAGAAGCACATCGACGCTGGCGCGAAAAAGGTCATCATGTCGGCGCCCAGCAAGGACGACACGCCGATGTTCGTGCACGGCGTGAACTGCGCCAAATATGCCGGCGAGCCGATCATCAGCAACGCCAGCTGCACCACCAACTGCCTGGCGCCGCTGGCCAAGGTGCTGCACGACAAGTGGGGCATCAAGCGCGGCCTGATGACCACCGTGCACGCCGCCACCGCCACCCAGAAGACCGTGGACGGCCCCAGCAACAAGGACTGGCGCGGCGGCCGCGGCATCCTGGAGAACATCATCCCCAGCAGCACCGGTGCCGCCAAGGCGGTGGGCGTGGTGCTGCCCGAGCTGAAGGGCAAGCTGACGGGCATGAGCTTCCGCGTGCCCACCTCCGACGTGTCGGTGGTGGACCTGACGGTGGAATTAGCCAAGGAAGCCAGCTACAAGGACATCTGCGCCGAGATGAAGGCGCAGAGCGAAGGCAAGCTGAAGGGCATCCTGGGCTACACCGAGGACAAGGTGGTGGCCACCGACTTCCGCGGCGACGCGCGCAGCAGCATCTTCGACGCCGAGGCCGGCATCGCGCTGGACGGCACCTTCGTCAAGCTGGTGAGCTGGTACGACAACGAATGGGGCTACTCCAACCGCTGCCTGGACATGGTGCGGGTGGTGACGAAGAAGTAAGCTGGGTCCAGCGGCCAAGAAAAAAGCGCCCTCGGGGCGCTTTTTTCATCGCCGGGCCGCTCCCAAGATGAAAAAGCCCCCGTGGGGGCAGCGCACCCTGCGAAGCAGGAAAGCGTGGGGGGACATTTTTCATCGCCGGGCCGCTCCCAAGATGAAAAAGCCCCCTCAGGGGGCAGTGGACCACGCGCAGCGGGGGAGCGTGGGGGGGACATTTTTCATTCGTCGAACCGCTCACTGGTCGTAGCCCGGCCGCTCGCGGTCGAGCCGGCGCAGCAGCGCGGGCCAGGCGAGCGCGCCGGCGCCCTTGCCGGTGGTCACGGTCCTGGCCACCTGCATGATGCCGTCGAGGATCCTCGGGTCGAAGTGCACCAGTTCGCCGCCGCCGGCCTGCGCGTCGATCTGGATGCGGCAGGCGTTCTCGAAGTTGTACATGGCCATGAAGGTGTCGGCGATCGTCGGGCCGGCGACCAGCAGGCCGTGGTTGCGCAGCATCAGGTGGTTGGCCATGCCCATGTCGGCCACCAGGCGCGGCTTCTCGTCGTCGCGCAGCGCCACGCCTTCGTAGTCGTGGTAGGCCAGCGAGGCCAGCACGAAGGTGCTCTGCTGGCTGATGGGCAGCACGCCGCACTTCTGCGCGCTGACGGCCACGCCGGCGCGGCTGTGGGTGTGCAGCACGCACTGCGCGTCCTCGCGCGCGGCGTGGATGCAGCTGTGGATCACGAAGCCCGCCGGGTTGACCGGGTAGGGCGAGTCGAGCAGCTTGTTGCAGTCCATGTCCACCTTGACCAGGCTGGACGCGGTGACCTCGTCGAACAGCAAGCCGTAGGGGTTGATGAGGAAGTGGTGCTCCGGGCCGGGCAGGCGCACGCTGATGTGGGTGAACACCAGGTCGCTCCAGCCGTACAGGGCCACCAGCCGGTAGCACGCGGCCAGGTCGACGCGCAGCCGCCATTCCTCCGCGGACACGAGCGAGCGGACGTCGGTGGTGGGGGCGTTCATGGGGGAGTCTCCTTTGTGAAGTGGGGCGCCGGCACCGCGCGGGGGACGCGCTCCGGGGTGCCGCGCGTGCAGTGTACGGGCGCGCCCCCCGGCGCGTCACTACACGCGGGGAAACGCCGCGACCGCCCCGGGCCCCGCGCGTTCCTATAATCCATCCCCCAATTAAGAATCACTTGCATCGCGTCGCGGCGATGCCCCGGGCATGCTCGTTCCCTTCCTCATCATGCTGCGCGAAGGCATCGAGGCCGCGCTCATCGTCGGCATCATCGCCAGCTACCTCCGGCAGACCGGGCGCGGGCGGCTGATGCCCGCCGTGTGGGTGGGCGTGCTGCTGGCCGCCGCGCTGTCGCTGTTCGCCGGCGCCGGGCTGCAACTGGCGGCGGCGGAGTTCCCGCAGAAGCAGCAGGAGCTGTTCGAGGGCATCGTTGGCCTGATCGCGGTGGTGCTGCTGACCTCGATGGTGTTCTGGATGCGCCAGGCCGCGCGCCGCATCAGGGGCGATCTGCACGCCGGCGTGGAGAAGGCCGTGGCGGGCGGCGGCCATGCCTGGGCGCTGATCGGCATGGCGTTCCTGGCGGTGGCGCGCGAGGGGTTGGAATCGGTGTTCTTCCTGCTGGCCATCTTCCAGCAGAGCCAGGGCTGGGAGGCGCCGGCGGGCGCGCTGGCCGGCATCGCCGTGTCGGCGGCGGTGGGCTGGGGCATCTACTCGGGCGGCGTGCGGCTGGATTTGCGGCGCTTCTTCCGCTGGACGGGCCTGTTCATCCTGCTGGTGGCCGCCGGGCTGCTGGCCGGCGTGCTGCGCAAGTTCCACGAAGCCGGCCTGTGGAACCACCTGCAAGCCGTGGTGTTCGACCTGAGCGAGACCCTGCCCATGGACAGCCCGCTGGGGGCCGTGCTCTCGGGCCTGCTGGGCTACCAGGCGGCGCCGGTGGTGGGCGAGGTGGTGGTCTACGTCGCCTTCCTGGCCGGGGCGCTGTTCTTCTTCCTGCGTCCACCGGCAGCAGTGCCGACGCGCTGAGTTGCATTCCCGATGTCCGAAACCCCGAACACATCCTCTCCCGCCATGCGCGCCGCCGTCGCCGGCTCGGCGCTGCTGGTGCTCGCCGGCCTGGCCGCGTTCTGGTGGGCCGCCGGCGTGGCGCGCAAGGCGCCGCCCAAGGCGGCTGGCCACGCGGTCACCGTCACCATCCAGGGCAACGTGTGCGAGCCCAATGACATCACCGTGCCGGCCGGGCGCACCACCTTCACCATCGTCAACCACTCCCAGCGCGCGCTGGAGTGGGAGATTCTGGACGGCGTGCGCGTGGTCGAGGAGCGCGAGAACATCGCCCCCGGCTTCTCGCAGACCATGACGGTGAAGCTGCCGCCGGGCGACTACGCCATCACCTGCGGCCTGCTGAGCAACCCGCGCGGCAGGCTGCACGTCACGCCCACGGCCGAGTCCGACGCCGAGGCGGCGCGGCCCTCGCAGGTGGCCTACGTCGGCGCGCTGGCCGAGTACCGCGTCTACCTGGCGCTGGGCGCCGGCGACTTGCAGGACGCCGCGCAGGCCCTGGCCGACGCGGTCAAGGCCGGCGACCTGGCGCAGGCCCGCGCGCTGTACGTGCCGGCGCACCAGGCGTACAAGCGCGTCGAGCCCATGGCCGAGCTGTTCGCCGACCTCGACCAGCGCCTGAACGCGCGCGCCGACTACTTCGAGCAGCGCGAGGCCGACCCGGCCTTCACCGGCTTCCACCGCATCGAGCACGGCCTGTTCGCGCCCGGCCAGGGCGATGCGAAGGCGCTGGCGCCCGTGGCCGACCGGCTGGTGGCCGACGTCGGCGCGCTGAAAGAGCGCCTGCGCGCGCTCGACATCCCGCCCGAGCGCCTGGCCAGCGCCGCATCGAAGCTGCTGCGCCGCACCGCCGACAACCTGCCGGCCGGCGGCGAGGACCGCTGGGGCCACGCCGAGGCCGCCAACCTGCAAGCCACGCTGGACGGCACGAAGAAGCTGGCCGACCTGCTGGCGCCGCTGCTGGCCAAGGCGGCGCCCGCGCTGAACCAGACCATCGAGGCGCGCTTCGCCGCCTTTGCCGCCGCGCTCGACCCTTACCGCGATGGCGAGGGCTTCAAGCCCGCGCCGCTGGACCAGGCGCAGCGCCAGACCCTGGCCGCGCCCGCGCGCGCGCTGGCCGACGCGCTGGGCCAGGTGAACGCCGCGCTGGGGCTGGAATGAAATACTCCCATACCCTGCTATCCGCCAGCGCTCGACAGTCAAGCGCCAGGCATATGCTACTCCATGGGAGTATCACATCATGACCCACGACGCCCCCCCCACGTCCCCCGCCCGCCGCCGCCTGCTCGGCACCGCCGGCGCCACGCTGGCCGGCCTGGCCGCGGGCCGCGCGGCCGCCGCGCCGGCCGATGCGCCCAACCCCGGCGCCCAGGTCACCGACGCGCCGCTCAGCACCCACACGCAGGACCGCGTGCCCTTCCACGGCGCGCACCAGGCCGGCATCGTCACGCCGCGGCCGAGCCACGGCATGGTGGCGTCGTTCTTCGTGCTGGCCGAGAACCGCCGGGACCTGGAACGCCTGCTGCGCCTGCTGACCGCGCGCATCGCCTTCCTCACCCAGGGCGGCAAGGAGCCCGAGCTGGACCCGAGGCTGCCCCCGCCCAGCTCCGGCCTGCTGGGCCCGGTGGTGCAGCCCGACGCGCTCACCGTCACCGTCTCGCTCGGCGCCTCGATGTTCGACGACGAGCGCTACGGGCTGGCCAGGCTGAAGCCGAAGCACCTCCAGCAGATGAAGGCGCACCCCAACGACGCGCTGGTCGCCGCGCTGTGCCACGGCGATTTGTCGATCCAGTTCTGCGCCAACACGCCCGACACCAACATCCACGCGCTGCGCGACATCATCAAGAACACGCCCGACCTGCTGGTCCTGCACTGGAAGCAGGAAGGCAGCGTGCCGCCCATCCCCGCCGTGCCCGGCCAGCCGGCCGAGAGCGCGCGCAACTTCCTGGGCTTCCGCGACGGCTCGGCCAACCCCGACGGCGGCGACGCCAGGCTGATGGAGCGGATCGTCTGGGTCGGCGAGGGCGACGGCGAGCCCGCCTGGGCCACCGGCGGCACCTACCAGGCGGTGCGCATCATCCGCAACTTCGTCGAGCGCTGGGACCGCACGCCGCTGCGGGAGCAGGAGGCCATCATGGGCCGCGTCAAGCCCAGCGGCGCGCCGCTGGACGCGGCGGACAAGACCGAGCACCACGTGCCCGACTACACGCTGGACCCGCAGGGCGAGCGCACCCCGCTGGACGCCCACATCCGCCTGGCCAACCCGCGCACGCCCGAGTCGCAGGCCAACCTGATGCTGCGCCGGCCCTTCAACTATTCCAACGGCGTCACCAAGTCCGGCCAGCTCGAAATGGGCCTGCTGTTCATCTGCTACCAGGCGAACCTGACGCAAGGCTTCATCGCCGTGCAGAAGCGCCTGGACGGCGAGCCGCTGGAGGAATACATCAAGCCCATCGGCGGCGGCTTCTTCTTCACCCTGCCCGGCGTGCGGGACGAGCGCGACTGGCTCGGCCGCGCGCTGCTCGCCGCCGCCTGATTCTTCATCCCCGCATGCAAAGGACCGCCATGACCGCCCTGCCCCCCCGCCGCCGTTTCCTCGCCGCCCTGGCGGCCGGCGCTTTCGCTCCCCTCGCCGCGCGAGCCGCCGTGTCGCCGCAGGCGCTGGTCGGCCCCATCGCCGACTACAAGCTCTACGTGATCGAGAACGTGCGCAAGCTGGCGGCCGACGTGCGCGTCTTCGTCGCCGCCGTGAAGGCCGGCGACGTCGAGAAGGCCAGGAAACTCTACGCCCCCACCCGCACCAGCTACGAGAAGATCGAGCCCGTGGCCGAGCTGTTCAGCGACATGGACAGCGCCATCGACTCGCGCGCCGACGACCACGAGAAGGCCGAGAAGGACCCCGGCTTCGGGGGCTTCCACCGCATCGAGTACGCGCTGTGGGTGGAGAAGAGCACCAGGAACGTCGGCAAGGTGGCCGACAAGCTGCTGGCCGACGTGCTGGAGCTGCAAAAGCGCCTCTCCGCGCTGACCTTCCCGCCCGAGAAAGTGGTGGGCGGCGCCGCCGTGCTGATGGAGGAAGTGGCCGCCACCAAGATCTCCGGCGAGGAGAACCGCTACAGCCACACCGACCTGTGGGACTTCCAGGCCAACTTCGAGGGCGCCTACAAGATCGTCGAGCTGCTGCGCCCGCTGGTCGCCAGGGAAGACAAAGCCTTCATGGACAAGACCGACGCCAACTTCAAGACCGTGTTCGACACGCTCAAGAAGTACCGCGCGGCCGACGGCGGCTTCGAGACCTACGCCAAGCTCGCCGAGCGCGACCGCAAGCTGCTGGCCGGCCGCGTGAACACGCTGGCCGAGGACCTGTCCAAACTGCGCGGCATGCTGGGATTGAACTGAAGCCGTACCATGCCGCCGGCATGGACACCATCCACATCACCGACCTCGAAGCCGCCATCAACCACTGGCGCGCGCGCAAGCCGTCCGTGGACAGCGCGCTGGCGCCCGAGGTGGCGGCGCTGGCCGAGGTGTACGCGCTGATGGCCTTCTTCCACGAGGACGAGGCCGACGCCCTGCGCATGCCCGCCGCCGCGCGCGCCGCCTGGCTGGCCTGGTACGCCACCACGCCCGACGCGCCCTGCATCGCCATCTGCTCCACCAGCCAGGGCGACGCCGTGTGCAAGGGGTGCGGGCGCACCGAGCACGAGGTGCAGGACTGGACGGCGATGAGCCCCTACGCCAAGCGCGCCGCCTGGCGCCGCATCACGCGGGAGGGCACGGCCTGGCGCTTCAACCGCTACGCCGACCGCGTCCGCAACGGCCCATGAAGCCACGCGCTATGCTCGCGGCATGCGACTGATCCTGAACTGGCTGCTCTCGGCCGCCGCGCTGCTCGGCGTGGCCTACATCTACCCCGGCGTTGCGGTGGCGAGCTTCGGCTCGGCCATGCTGGCGGCGCTGGTCATCGGCCTGCTGAACATGCTGGTGCGGCCCATTCTGGTGGTGCTGACCATCCCGGTCACCCTCCTCACGCTGGGGCTGTTCCTGTTCGTCATCAACGCGCTGATGTTCTGGGCCGCCTCGGGGCTGCTCAGCGGCTTTCACGTCAACGGCTTCTGGGCCGCGCTGATCGGCTCGCTGCTGTATTCGGCGCTCGGCGTGCTGATCGACGCGGTGCTGAAGCGGGGCTGACGATACGGCGCTCAAGGCGCAAAGAGCACGAAGGCCGCGGAGCAGGCCATGCCAGTGCACCCGTGGCCGGGGTCCCCCCGGCCAGTGGGTGCGCCCCCTTCCAGGGGGGTGGCGGAACATCGCGAAGCGAGTGGGGCCTGGGGGTGGCCGATTCAGCGGCGCTTCTTTTCGTCTTCCTGCTGCTGACGCAGCAGTTCGCGGCCTTCGCGCAGGCGCGCATCGACGATGCTGGCCTCGATCAGGTCGGCGCTGCCGCCGCGCTGCTGGCGCGAGAAGTCCTGCGCCGCGCGCCAGCGGTCCACCGCGCCGGCGTAGTCCAGGTGCGCCATCTGCGCCTCGCCCTCGGCGCGCAGCTGGCGCAGCGTCTGCCCCTGCGCGGCCCAGGCGGCGGCCAGCGCCTGCCAGGCGCCGGCGTCGCGCGGGTGGTCGCTGACCCAGGGTTGCAGCGCCGACGCTGCCTCGGCCGCCTGGCCGCCGCGCGTCTGCGCCTGCGCGCGCAGCAGCAGCGTGGCACGGCCTGTCTGACTGTCGGCCGCGGCGTTGGCCGGGCGGGCCGCCGCCGGCAGCAGCTCCAGCGCGCGGGCGGGCTGGCCGGCCTTCAGCGCCAGCTCGGCTTGCAGCAGCCGCGCCTGCTGGGCGGCGCGCGCATCGCCGGCCACCGCCAGCGCCAGCTGCGTGGCCCGCGCCTGCGCGCGCGGCAGGTCGCGCAGCTCGGCGTGCGCCAGCGCGGCGGCGTAGAGCGCGCCGGCGCGGCGCCCCGGCGGCTGCTGGGCGAAGCCGGGCTGCTCGGGCTCGCCGGCCCAGGCGCGCAGCACGTCCATGCCGGGGCGGCCGAGCACGCGGGCGCGCGCGGCGATCAGCAGCGCCTCGAGATCCTGGCCCCCACGCTCCGCGGCTTCGCCTGCCGCGCTGCCCCCCGAGGGGGCCCGCCCGCCTTGGGGCGGCCCGGCGGCGGGCGTCCGGCCGGCATGCGCCAGCCCTTGCAAGCGCTGCCGCATGTCGGCGATGCGCTCGGTGGTGAGCGGGTGGCTGCGCAGGTAGGGCCAGTCGCCGTTGTCGTTGATGCGCGAGGCGCTTTGCAGCTTCTCGAACATGCCGGCGAAGCCCTCCGGCGCGAAGCCGGCCTGGGTCATGATGCCGAAGCCGATGCGGTCGGCCTCGCGCTCCATGCCGCGCGAGAAGTTGAGCTGCTGCTGGATCAGCGCCGCCTGCCCGCCGGTGGCCAGCGCCGCGCCGGCCTGCGGGTTGCGGCTGGCGGCGACGGCGCCCAGCACCAGCGCGGCCAGCATCAGCGGCGTGGCCCGGCCCTGCTGGCCCAGCATGCGCGGGATGTGGCGCTGGGTGACGTGCGTCATCTCGTGCGCCAGCACCGAGGCCAGCTCGTCGCGCGAACTCACCACGCCCACCAGCCCGGTGTGCAGCCCGAAGTAGCCGCCGGGCAGCGCGAAGGCGTTGATGCTGCCGTCGCGCCCCAGCAGCACCTGCCAGGCGTAGCGCTCGTCCAGCTCGGCCGGCAGCTCGCCGCGCGCGCGCGCGCCGCCCCGCAGCGCGCGCCAGATGCCGTCCACGTATTCGCCCACGATCGGGTCGTCCAGGTAGTCGGGGTCGCGGTAGAGCTCGCGCGCGATGGCGTCGCCCAGCTTGCGCTCCTCCAGCGTGGTCATGTCGCCCGCGTCGCCGAGCGAAGGCAGGCCTCGCGGGGCCTGCTGGGGCGGCTGAGGCGAGGTCTGCGCATGCCCGGCAGGCCCCAGCATTGCTATGCAAACAAGAGCTGCCAGCGCTTGTCTGGCAAGCACTGTGGGGTGATTTGGCTTGTAATGGCGGGTCATCGATGCGGGGCGGCGCGCGGCGTGCGCGCGAGCCCGTATGATGCCCGCAGCACGCGGCGCGTTCCGCCGCATTTGTGACCACGCATGACCTCGCCCCTCACCCACTTCGACGCCCAGGGCCAGGCCCACATGGTGGACGTGGGCGGCAAGCCGGCCACGCGCCGCGTGGCGGTGGCCACCGGCCGCATCGAGATGCGGCCGGCCACGCGGGCGCTGATCGAGTCCGGCACGGCCAGGAAAGGCGACGTGCTGGGCATCGCCCGCATCGCCGGCATCATGGCGGCCAAGAAGACCAGCGATCTGATCCCGCTGTGCCACCCGCTGGCGCTGTCGCGCGTGGCGATCGAGTTCAGCATCGACGGCGCCGCCGTGGCCTGCACCGCCACGGCCGAAACCACCGGCCCCACCGGCGTGGAGATGGAGGCGCTGACCGCCGTGCAGGTCGCCCTGCTGACCATCTACGACATGTGCAAGGCCGCCGACCGCGCCATGGTGATCGGCGGCGTGCGGCTGCTGGAGAAGCACGGGGGCCAGTCGGGCCGCTACGTGGCGGACGCCGCGCAGGAACACCCGTGACCGACGGCATCCTTCCCGCCGAGCCCATCCACGTGCCCGAGGAGGTGCTGGCGGACCTGCGCGCCCGCCTGCGCGCCACGCGCTGGCCCGACGAGCTGCCCGGCACGGACGAGGCCTGGGGCCCCGGCGTGGACCGCATGAAGCGCCTGTGCGCGCGCTGGGCCGACGGCTACGACTGGCGCGCCACCGAGGCGCGCGTCAACCAGTGGCCGCAGTTCCGCACTGCCATCGACGGCCTGGACATCCACTTCTTCTGGGTGCGCTCCCAGGCGCCCAAGGCCATCCCGCTGCTGCTGACGCACGGCTGGCCGGGCTCGGTGATGGAATTCCTGGAGGTCGTGCCGCCGCTGGTGGCGCCCGGCGCGGCCGGCGGCCCGGCTTTCGACCTCGTCATCCCCTCGCTGCCGGGCTACGGCTGGTCGAGCCCGCCCTCCGAACGCGGCTGGACGCTGTCGCGCGTGGCCCGGGCCTGGGCCACGCTGATGGCGCGCCTGGGCTACGAGCGCTTTGGCGCCCAAGGCGGCGACCTGGGCGCCATGGTCTCGGCGCGCCTGGCCCTGCACGCGCCCGAGCGCATGCTGGGCGTGCACCTCAACATGGTCGTGGTGCCGCAAGCGTCCGGCGAGGTCACCGATCTGGAGCAGGCCGACCTGAAGGACGTGGCCGCCTTCGTGAAGCACGGGACGACCTACCAGGCCACGCACTGCCTGTCCTCCCAGACCGTGGGCTACGCCCTGAACGACTCCCCCGCCGGCCTGGCGGCCTGGATCCTCGACAAGTTCGACCGCTGGACGGACAGCCCGCAGGACGCCTTCGCCGCCGTTCCGCTGGACCGCCTGCTCGACAACCTGACGCTGTACTGGGTCACCCGCACCATCGCGTCGTCGATGCGGCTGTACGCGGAGTCCAGGCTGGCGGACGATCTGGGTCCGGCAAAGGGCCGGGTCGAAGTGCCGACGGGCGTGGCCCTCTACCCGCGCGAGATCTACCGGTTTCCGCGAAGCTGGATCGAGGCCGCGTTCAACCTGGCGCACCACCGGCGCATGCCGCGCGGCGGGCATTTCGCGGCCATGGAAGAGCCCGGTCTGTTCGTGGCCGACGTGCGCGATTTCTTCGCCGGACTTCAGCGCGCGGCCTGAGCGCGCAGGCGGGGTCAGCCTCCTGCGGCCTGCCGCGCCTCGCGCAGGAGGCGCTCGTTGTCCGCCATCCACGCGCGGTGCTCGCGCGGGAACGCGGCGCGAAAGCGCAGCAGGTGCGCCATCGCCAGTTCGTCGCGCTGCTGGAAGCTGGCGCTCTCGATCACCTTGATGATCACGCGCGGCTCGGGCGAGAAGTGCAGCGTGGCGAGCGCGGCCGGCAGCATCCAGGCCGCGCTGTCCTGCGTCGCCGGGCGGCTGGTGACCTCGGCGAAGCGCACCACGTCGGCGTACAGCCAGGACTTGCGGGCCTCGGCCATCGGGTCGATGCGGTAGGCGGCGCTGCGCTGCTCGGGCGTCAGGTAGATCTGGCTGACGCGGTGGTAGTCCCAGCCCACGCAGGCCACGGCGCACGCCATGGCGGATGCGGCCACGTGGCGCACCCAGGCGGGCCACGCCGGACGGGCACCCTCGCGTGTGACCCACAGCAACCAGGCGCACGCCAGTGCGGCGATCTGGAACGGCCCGTACCACAGCGGATATTCCACCAGGCTGTGGATGCCGATCGCCAGCAGCACGCCCCAGGCCAGCTGCCGCGCCGGCTGCCGCTCGGCCCACGGCCGGCCGCGCCACACCGCCCACGCCGCCAGCGCGCAGGCCAGCAGCGCCGCCGGCACGCCCAGCTCCACCGCCAGGTGCAGCGGCAGGTTGTGCGCGTTGTCCAGGATGTGGCAGAAGCGCGCGCCGTCGTACAGCGTGATGTAGTGCGCGTAGTCCAGCTCGCCCCAGCCCCAGCCCGTCCAGGGCTTGAGGGCGATCAGGTGCAGCACGTTGCGCCACAGGATCAGGCGGCTGCCGCAGGTGCTCTCGGCCGTGCGCAGGCGCTCCACCACGTCGCGGCCGGCGATGCCCTCGGTGGACTGCGCCAGCAGCGGCAGGGTCAGCGCCGCCAGCGCGTACAGCGCCACCAGGCCGCCCACCGCCAGCAGCGCGCCCCGCCCGCGCCCCGCGCCCCAGGCCCACCACAGCACCAGCGCGCCGCAGGCCAGCAGCTCCACCAGCCCCACGCGCGAGGCCGTGGCCGCCAGCGCCGCCATCGGCAGCGCGCCCAGCCACGCCGCGTGGCGCCGGGCCACGCGCCCGCCCTGCACCAGCCCGCGCAGCGCCAGCGCCCCGATCACCAGCAGCGAGGCCAGCTGGTTGGGCTGCCGCAGGTTGCCGAACGCCTGCCCCGGCTCGGCGATGTTGACGAAGGGGTAGAGCGGCGTCTCCAGGTCGAAATACTGGAGCAGCGCGATCAGGCTGCTCGCCAGCGCCGCCGCCAGCCAGGACCAGGCCACGGCCCGCCAGGCGCCCGCCGCGTCATCCGCCGGCCACAGCGCCAGCGCCACCGCCGCCAGCGCGGCCGAGACCAGGTACGGCTCCATCCCCGGCACCGGGCCGAAGGTGTGGGGCCAGAGCCAGGGCAGCGCCAGCAGGCCGGCCAGCAGCGCGCGTCGAACGAGCGTGGGCATGGCGGGGATTGTGCCAAGCTTCCTTCACCATTCCCTATGGGATAAAGTGCCTGAATAATTTCATGTGATAGCGCAAAATGGAATCGATAGCTATCATTGCTGCATGAGTGCAGTCCTCCCCAAGCCCCAGGCCGAACCGGCCGCGGTACTGACGAAGGCCACCGTGCGCGCCGCCGAGCTGCTGGGCCTGAACAGCGGCGACCTGGCCAGGGTCATCGGCGTCAGCGCCGCCACCGTGTCCCGCTACCGGCAGGCGGCGGCGGGCCTGTCGCCCACCTCCAAGTCCGGGCAACTGGCCCTGCTGCTGGTGCGCGTGTTCCGCTCGCTCGACCCGCTGGTCGGCTCCGACGACCACAAGCGCAAGGCCTGGATGCGCTCGCAGAACCAGGCCCTGGGCGGCGTGCCCGCCCAGTTGATCCTCAGCCCCGAGGGCTTGGCCCGGACCCTGGCCTACCTCGACGGCATGCGCGCCGCCGCATGACGGCCGCCTGGCAGCCCGCCTGGGTGCGCGACCAGGCCCGCCAGATCGCCGAGCCCCAGGCTTGGCGCGGGGTGGAAACCCAGTACGCCAGCGCCACCACCCTGCTGGTGGATTCCTACGACGAGCACGACGTGCTCGAACAGTTGATCGAGGACAGCAAGCCGGCGCCGCCCAAGGCGCGCCCGCAGCGCAAACACTTCCTGCTGACCACCCCGTTCCGCTACGCGCCGCTGCACGCCAGCCGCTTCCGCCCCGCCGGCCAGGGGCGCCACGGCCTCTGGTACGGCGCCCGGGTACCGGAAGCGGCGTGCGCCGAAGTCGCTTACTGGCGCATGCGCTTCATCCTGGACAGCGCCGGCCTGGCCGACAGCCGGATCGTCACCCACCACACCTTCTTCGCCGCGGCGGTCAACGGCCGCGGCATCGACCTGATGGCGCCGCCCTGGGACGCCTTCCGCACCGCCTGGACCAGCGGCGGCGACTACACCGAAACCCACCGCCTGGCCGCCGCGGCCGAAGCCGCCGGCATCGAGGTCATCCGCTACGAATCGGCCCGCGCGCCCGGCAGCGCCTGCGTGGCCGTGCTGACGCCCGACGCGCTGAGCGAGCCGCCCGGCGGCCTGGACGCGACGCGCCGCAACTGGACCTGCACCGCCACGCGCGACCGCGCCATGATGATGGAGGTGGATGGGGAGCGGCGCTTCGAGTGGGATGCGCAGGCAGCCTGAAGGACCAGCGCAAGCGCGGACCAGCTTCTCAAATCCAAACACCTCAGGAGCAGGAGCGCTTTGGCATTCAACCGCGCAACCGATCACCCAGCCTGCGCAGGCGGCGGCTGAGTTCGCGCGCCATGTTCATCTGCACCAGCGCGAACTGCTCCACGTCGCGCTGGTAGAGCGCGTGCAGGCCGCCCATCGAGATCTCCAGCGCGCGCGTGGCCAGCACCGCCTGCGCGCTGGCGCTGCGCGGCGCGAGGTCGATCAAGGCCATCTCGCCGAAACAGTCGCCCGCCTGAAGGTGCGCCAGCACCACCGGGCCGGCAGGGGTGGCCTTGGTCAGCTCCACCTCGCCGGCGTCCAGCACGTAGAGCGACTCGCCCGTATCGCCCTCGTGGAAGAAGAAGGCGCCGGCCGGCATGGCGACTTCGCGCGAATCGTCCAGCAGCACACCGAGCGCGGCCTCGGTGAGGCCGCCGAACAGCGGCATAAATCTTCATCTGACCCTGATATTCCTTAAATCTTCATCTGACCCTGATATTCCCCCCGCCCCGGCAAGTCTGCTAGCATGCACTTTCGCACCAATGCATCAAGCCACAACCCCATGAGCCGCCTGACCATCACCCTGAGCGAGCCCCGCTACCGCGCGCTGAAAGAAGCCGCCGCCAGGCGCGGCAAGGCGATTGGCCAGCTGATCGACGAAAGCCTGGAGTTCTACGGCATCAAGACCCGCGAAGACGCCCTGGCCATCTTCGAGCGTGCCGGTCAGGCCAGCCGTCTGCATGAAACAGACGCCATGGAACTGGCGGTGAGCGAAGTGCGGGCGCATCGTGAGGGCCAATAGCCCCCACGCTCCCCGAGGGGCGGCCTGGCGATGAACAACCCAGCCGTCATAGACACCAACGTACTGGTCGCCGCGCTGATCGCGCCTCGAAAAGACACGCCTCCTGCCCACGTCGTGCGGAGCATGCTCAAAGGCGGATTCCCTTTCGTGATGTCGGAGGCGCTGCTGGCCGAGTACCGCGACGTGCTGAGCCGGGCAAAGCTGCGCAAGGCGCATGGACTTGCGCCCGCCGATCTGGAAAGCCTGCTGGTGGATCTGACCCAGCTCGCCATCATGCTGGCGCCCGCGCTTGGTCCCGTGGCGCCCGATCCCGGCGATCAGCACCTGTGGGATCTGCTGGCGGCGCGCGACGACCTGGTGCTCGTCACCGGCGACAAACTCCTTCTGACGTCGGCCATGCGGCAGCGCATCCTGACTCCGCAGCAATTCCTGGCCATGTGATGTGCGCCCGCCAGCGGAAAATCTTCATCTGACCCTGATATTCCACTGATATTCCCAGAAGGCTTGCGTTGCCGCGGAGTAAGCCTTACACTCAAAAAAGTCTTACATCCGCCGACGAAAGCCCCGCCATGGAAACCGTAACTCTGTCCACCAAAGGCCAACTGGTCATTCCTGCCAGCGTGCGCGATGCGCTGCGGCTGAAACCCGGAAATCGGCTGGGCATTGCGGTAGAGGGCGGAAACATCGTGCTGCGGCCCGACAATGCACCTGCATGGAAGCCCTGGAATCCGGCGGCCGTGCATTTGAGCACTGAAGAGCTCTGCGAACCTGTGGACTTGGTCCGTGAAACCCGCCGCCGTTGATACCAACGTGCTGGTGCGCCTGGCCACCGGTGACAATGCGGACGAATACCAGGCTGCGGTTGATTCGCTGGCAGCGCGCGTGTGGCGCGTGTTCCCCACCGTGATTCTGGAAACCGAATGGGTGCTGCGGTCACGGTATCAATTCACCCCCGCGCGGTTTGCCGACTTTGTGGAATGGCTCGACGCCAGCGGCCGTGTTGCGTTCATCGAGGCCGATACTGTGCGCAGAGCGGTTTCACATCACCGCGCGGGCCTGGACTTTGCCGATGCGCTGCACATGGCGCAGGCCAGCGATGATGCATTCCTGACCTTCGACAAGGCGCTGCGCCGCAAGGCCGAGAAACTGGGATTGCGTGCGAAGGCCGTCGAATAGGGAACCCATCCCCCAGCAGGAAGCGCAGGATGCGGGCAGCACAATCTTCTTCCGACCCCGATAAACACCTTCCCCCGCTACACCTCGATGATGGTGTCGCTGTAGGCGGCCAGCACGGCATCGTGCGTCAGCAGCCGCATGGGCTCCGTCAGCGCCTGCGCGACCAGCATGCGGTCGAACGGATCGTGATGGTGTGTGGGCAGCGCCTCCACTGCGGCGGCGTGCTCCGCCTCGATCGCCAGCAGCCTGTAGCCCGCCTCGCGGAAATAGCCCAGCGCCTGCGGGCCCGACACCGGCATGTTGCCGCGCCCCAGGCCATGCTTGATGGCAATCTCCCATACCGTCGCCACGCTCACCCACACTTGCGCCGCGGGCGCTTCGATCAGCTCGCGCGCCCTGGCGCTCAGCCTGGGGCTGTCAGCGATGGCCCACAGGGCCACGTGCGTGTCCAGCAGCAGGTTCAAGATGGCCGCCCGCCGAGGCCCAGAAACAGGCGCGCCACCTCGGCGTTGTCCGCATCGATGTCGTCAGGCACCTCGAAGCGCCCCCGCGCCACGCCGATGCGCCGCTGCACCGGCGCATCCTCCAACGGCACCAGCCGGGCCGCCGGCCGGCCATTGCGGGCAATGACGATCTCGCGCGTCTGCCCCTGCTCGATAGCCTCCACCAGCCGCGACAGAGACGACTTGGCTTCCAGCATGTTGACGGCTTGCATGGCGAAACTCCAGGAAATGAGAGCTAGTCTAGTCTGGCCAGACTTCAAGTTCAAGGGGCCATGAAAACTCCTGTTTTCATAGCTGCTTGCGCTGGCTGGGTGGACGCTGGAGGTCGATTTGATTCATAGCCCATACCGGCAAATCGTTATCCGACCCCGAATGCCACCGAATGCCACCCAGGCTTGTTTTCGCCCCCAAAAGAGCACAAAATAAAGCACTCTAAAAGGATCGAACACGCTGTGGAACAAGTATTGGCAACCCGCTCGGTGAGCATCACCGAACTCAAGCGCAGCCCCAGCGCAGTGCTGGAACAAGCGGGCAATGAGCCCGTGGCTGTGCTCAACCACAACCGGCCTGCGGCCTACCTGGTTTCGCCCGAAACCTATGCAGCCATGGTCAAGCACCTGAACGCCGGCCTGCGGGCCGCTGTCCAGGAGGGTATTGACAGCGGCCCTGCCATTCCCGCCGAGCAAGTGCTGGCCGAACTGCAGGCACGCTATGCCCAGCCCCGGGTGGCCGGCCAGCGCACGGCCTAATGGCGCTCACGCCATACGTCGTCGCCTTTGCCCCGGCGGCACGGCTGGATTTGCTGGACATTGGCGACCACATCGCCCAGCACAGCCCAGGCAACGCCCAGCGCTTCGTGGGCAAGCTGACGGCGCAGTGCCGGCGCAGTGCCGGCGCATTGGCCAAGCCCCGCTCGGCTACGTCAGCCGGAATGATTTGATCCCCGGCCTGCGCATGGCGGCGATGGGCCGCTACGTCATCTTCTTCCGGGTACTCGAACGCAAGGTTCGCATCGAGCGCGTGCTTCACGGTGCCCGCAACCTGCCGGCCGTGCTGGTAGGTGATGGCGGCGCTTGATGGCGACGGGGAAATCCTGGAGCGGGAGATAAATGTTCATCCGACCCCATTTCCCCGTTGATTTTTCTTCTATTTTTATAGCTGACTGCGCTTGCTGCGCGGGCGCTGGAGGCCGATTTGGCTTGCAATCAGAAGCCATCCACCGGCGCATATCCCACCAGGTTCATCTGGCCGTCCAGCAAGGCAATCCAGTCCAGCGTCTTGCTGCTGGTGAGCGGCAGGTAGCGCAGGTCGGCAGCGGGCAGGCCGCTGGCCCGTATCGCGCTCTGTAAAACCTCTGCATCGGCCGGGCGGCGCGCCAGCAGTTCGGCCACCGGCTTGGCGCGCGCCGCCATGCCTTCGGTCGCCTGTTGCCAGGGCGTCCACCAATCCGGCTGCCGAGCCAGCGAAATACCGGCGAGACCGCGGTCGACGCTATCCATAAGTTCCGTGCTGTTGGCCGCCCGGCGCGTACCCGCCTTCAATACGCCCCACCAAGGCAGACGCTGCAAATCTTCCGGTGCCTTGGCGAGGTCGGCGGGCTCGATCTCATTGGCGGTCGCCACGACCAATCGATCCACCTCGAACGCCAGCACCGCCGGCCGCGCCACCCAAACGCTATGGCAACCATACAACAAGGCCAGCACCTGAATGAACCCGATCAAGCCAAAGTCCAGCCAGCGCTCGCGCCGCGACTTCTTCGGGCTGGCGACGATCAGCGTCAGCAGTGGCCCGCAGGCCACGTCCACCGCCAGCACCATCAAAAAAATCGGCCCCACGCCCAACATGGCGCGATAAGGAGCCGGATACAACAAGCCGAATACGACGGCGGCGGAAACCAGCGCCACCGCGACGCATAGAACCAAATGACGCAAGGCATAGCACGTCGCGAAGCGTAGGCGTGCCCCGCGAAGGGGCAGTGAGTGAGCGACAGGAGTCATATACCAATAAAGCAACACATGAGGTCAAATATCCCTGCCTCCCTGTTCGACGCTTCCGGCGTAAAGCCTCAATGCCATCTGATTAAAAAGCAAGCCGCGATCTAACCTCATTCCCCGACACGAGCACAAAAAGGGGGCCCAAGCCCCCTTATATTTCTAGAATTAGAAATTAGCGGCAGTTTGCCGGCAGATATTTGGCATTGATGGCCGCCGACGAGCAGACCCACGTCAGCTGCCCGGTGGGTTGGTTATTGTTCTGAATCTCCGTAGGAGTCAGCAGAAGGTCACCAGTCGCATTGGGAACCGTAGAAGTAGCAGTCACAACACCCGTAGCATCGGTAATGGTGATGCCGCTGACATACTGGGTAGCCCCAGGGAACGTATAGCCGCTGTTAGCAGCCGTTACCGCACCCAGGCTGCCCAGCGAGGAAGCCGTTTCGGACACGGCGAGTTTCGCCGGAGAAGCCATCAGCAGAACTTCGCTGACTTTAGAACGGGTGGTGTAGTCCTGATAAGCCGGCAGCGCGACAGCAGCCAGAATACCGATGATGGCCACGACGATCATCAGTTCGATCAGGGTGAAACCTTTTTGGAGCTTTTTCATTTCAATTTCCTCAGTGATAAGTGGTTGATGCCTTGGAGACACTACGCTTGGTGCGTCGCCGCACGCCCTTACTGTTTGCACCGGGTGTGCCAGTGGCCCGAGGGGCCGCGATTCGTGCGCTAGGTCACGCTTTCGGCCGTGCCAGGGGCCGGCCGTGACAATTTGTGTCGCCTTCGCGGGCCCCAGGAGGTGACGAAACCTGTCACCCCGGGAATTTGGCGGCCACGGGGACAAGTTTTGTCAGGCGGCCGGCACGGCGGGGGGCGGCACTGGCCAGGGGCAAGACAAAACCCGCGTCACTTCAAAAAGCATAGCTGTCGGCGCTTGATGAACGGGCGCTGAAGCCATGTTTGGTGGGTCAACGGCTTTCACCGCTCCGGCGCAGACAAGGATTCAGCGCACCCTGCAAACGCTCTGGATTCCTGCCTGCGCGGGAATGGCCGGGGCCTGTGTGGCGGCTGATGCTCCTGTCGCGTTGCAGGCTGCAAAGCGTTGCCGCTATCATGAAATCGGGTCTTGTCATGGAGTGAAGGTATGAAGCCATCCCAGGTTCTGGAGGCCAACCGCGCGGCGATTCGCGTCGTGGTGGAGGCGCACCGTGGCCGCAACGCCCGGGTGTTCGGATCGGTGCTGCGTGGCGAAGACGTGGAAGACAGCGACCTCGACATCCTGATCGACCCCACGCCAGAGACGACGCTGTTCGACATTGGCGCCATTGGCTACAAGCTGGAGAAGCTGCTTGGCGTGCCGGTGGATGTGCTGACGCCTGACGGACTAACGCAGCATCACAAAGGCTCTCGCTCCGCAGCGGCCTGCCCGGCGCGCTGGGGCAGGAAGTCGTCGCTGACGGAAGGGCCGTTCAGAAAGAAGCTGTCCCAGGTCTGCCCCACGGGGAAAAGATGTGTTCGTTGCCGTTGGCGCGCACGTCCACCTGGCGCATGTCTTCGCATGGAAAGCTGGGACTTGACCAGCATTTCCTCGGCGTCAGGCAACCCCAGGTCAGCGGCATAGGCGTTGCCCATGCTTTCTTCAATCTGGATGCCGTCGATGTTCGCAGTCGGGTCAGGGGTACTCCTGGCGGACGTGCAGCACGCGCAGCACCTCAATGGAGGTCAGCTCCACACGATACACGACGATGTAATTTCTGTGGGCCACGATTTCGCGCGTGCCAGGCATCCGGCCAGGCCGGACAGATAGGGATGCGCAGGCAACGGCCAGACGCTTTCTTCGATGGTGCGGCCCAGTTGCACCGCTGCCGCCGGGTTGCGCTCGGCTACATAGCTGACGATTTCCAGCAAGTCAACGCGCGCTTCATCTGTCCAGACGATGGACAGCATCAGGCCGCAGCCTTCTTCGGAGCGTGCTGTTCGATGACGGCCCGCATTTCCGCCATCACCTGGTCGTGCGGGATGCGCGGCTTCTTGCTGTCGATGGCTTCCTGTACCTTGGCGCGAAACCAGCGGTCATAGCTGTCGGCCTGTTCTTGCGTCTCGAACTCGGAAATGCGAGGGTCTAGAGCAGTGCTCATGAAAAGGCTCCTTCAAAGTGGATGCGACGCATGAGTTGATTACATCTTTTTGGGTCTAATTGGTCAATCCAGCGGCAGGGCCGCGCTGGCGTCATGGAACGGGCTCATGGCCTCCGGCACGCGCACCTGAGAACCGAGCGCATCGACGTGCGCACCAGCGGCGCCGTCAAGCAGCTACTGCAGGAGGCCGCGCGCGCCGTGCACAAAACGTCAGCGAATTTCTGCTCGACGCTGGGGTGACGGCGGCGGCGCAAGCGCTGGCCGACCGCCGCCATTTCAGTCTGGACGAGGCGCAATGGCAAGCGTTTCAAGAAGCGCTGGACCGCCCGGTGCAGACCAAGCCGCGCCTGAAGAAGCTGCTGCGCGAGCCCGGGGTGCTGGGTTGAGCGGCGGCGCGTCGCCGGCGTATTTGCCCATTCACAAACTCGGTGCCGCGAACCAGGTCGATGCCTTCGACTGCGGCCGGCCGGCGCTGAACCAGTTTCTGCAACGCTACGCGCTGATCAACCAGAAGGCCAACAGCGCGCAGACCTATGTGTGCTGCCAGGCGACACGGTTGGTTTACTGCAAATTATCTTCGTCGAGATAATTTATTCCGAGACGGGAAAGCAAGGATAAAGTCGTGCCCGCCTGCTGGAGGATGACAGGAGCACAAATGCAGCCGGTGGGCATCCACCCCAGGGCGCTCATATTTCAATAGCTGCTGGCGCTTGCCTGATGGCCGCTGCGGGCCAATTTGGCTCTTGATCCATCTGCACGCCTACAGCTCGAACACATGGCTGGCGCTCAGCCAGCGGATGTCGTGCACGACTTCGTGGCGCGGGGGGCGCACGCGGTCGAACTGGGCGATCTCGCGCATGATGGTTTCGGTCTCGGCGGGCTTGGTGTGGGTGATGTAGATGGGGTAGCGGCGCGCGGGGTCGATGTGGTCCAGCTCTTCGGCCAGCACGTCGGGGGACAGGTGGCGGGCCAGCTTGGCGAGTTCGCGCTCGCGGTTGCTGAAGGCGGTTTCGATGACCAGCGCGGCCACGTCCATCTGGTTGACGCGGCGCCAGAAGGCGGGGTTGCGCTCGGTGTCGCCGCTGAACACCCACCACGGCGCGCCGGCCTGGTCGGCGCGGCGCGCGGCGTAGCCGACGGCGGGCACGGAATGCTCGGCGGGCAGCACCTCGATGACGCGGTGGCCGATGGGGCGCAGGTCGCCGACCTGGAGGGGGTGGAAGGTGATCAGCGGCGCGACGGCGGAGGGCAGGCGCGAGAAGTCGGGCCAGATGACGTCGTTGAAGACGTGCTGGCGCAGGGCGTGGAGGGTGGCCGGCAGCGCGTGCACGCGCAGCGGGCGCCCGGTGCGGGCGCTGGCGGTGGTGTCCACCATCAGCGGCAGGCAGGCGATGTGGTCGAGGTGGGCGTGGGTGAGGAAGACGTCGTCGATGCGCAGCATTTCGTCGCGCGTGAGGTCGCCCACGCCGGTGCCGGCGTCGATCAGGACGTCGTCGTCCACCAGGAACGAGGTGGTCCTGCTGTCCCGGGCAATGGCGCCGGAGCAGCCCAGCACGCGCACCTTCATCGCGCTTCCCCTGGCCTGTTTGGTTGGTTATTTGGCATCGAACAACGCCGTGCCGTCCCACTGCGGGCCGGGCGGATGACGAAGACATGAGGCTACCCGCTGGGCGTAAAGCCGGTAAAGGGAATAGTTGACGCTTTGATCGTGCAATTTGCTTACCTTCGATTGGAATTCGGTGAATCGGCCGGCACGCCACAGGGGCAGCGCCTGCCGCCACAGATCGAGCTCCTGGGCCAGCTCGGGCGTCAGGCCGCCGGGGCCGGCACGGACGGTGTGGATGCACACGGCCTGGGTGCGGCCCTTGACGCGCACGCGGTCGAGCTCCTGCCAGGCCAGGCCGGCCGCGGCGGCCTGGCGGACGGTGGCCTCGCTGGCGACGATGCCCACGTCGTACACGCGCGAGAGCCCTTCCAGCCGCGCGGCCAGGTTCACGGCGTCGCCGATGACGGTGTAGGCGCGGCGCACGTCGGAGCCCATGTTGCCGACGGACACCAGGCCGGTGTTCAGGCCGATGCCGGCTTCCACCCGGGGCTGGCCGGCGGCGGCGCGCTCGGCGTTGAATTGCGCCAGGGCGGCGCACATGTCGAAGGCGGCCAGGGCGGCCCGGCTGGCGTGGTCGGCCATGGGCACGGGCGCGCCCCAGAAGGCCATGACGCAGTCGCCGATGTACTTGTCGATGGTGCCGCCGTGCGCGCGGATGACGTGGGTGAGGCGGCTGAGCACGTCGTTCAGCAGGCCCTGCAGAGCCAGCGGCTCCATGGTTTCGGACAGGGTGGTGAAGCCGCGCAGGTCGCAGAACATCACCGTCAGCTCCTCGGCGCGCGCCTGCATGGTGTAGCGCTCGGGGTTGCGCACCATCTGGCGCACCAGCTCGGGCGGCACGTAGGTGGCGAACTGGCTGGCCAGCTCGCGCTTGGCCCGGCTCTCGGCGAAGTAGCCCAGCGCCATGTTCACCGCCAGCGCGGCCAGCGTGAGCACCAGCGCCGTGGCCAGCGGCAGCACCAGGCCGGCGCCGAGGAACAGCGCGGTGTTGACCGCCGCCACGGCCGCCGCCGTCGCCAGGCCCAGCGCCAGCGCGCCCGCCACCGGCAGCAGGGGCAGCCCGATGACCAGCACCGCGCCGACCAGCAGCAGCAGCAGCACGTCGTAGGTACGGGCCTCGTGGGGCCGGATGGGAATGCGGCCGTCCAGCAGGCCGGAGATGAGGTTGGCGTGCACTTCCACGCCGGGGTAGGCCTCGCCGACCGGGGTGGCGCGCAGGTCCATGAGCGCGGGGGTGGTGAAGCCGAGCAGCGCATAGCGGCCCTGCAGGCTGCCGGCGGGGAGCTGGCCGTCGAGCAGGTCGATGGCCGAGACGTAGCGGAACGAGCCGCCGCGTGGGCCGCCCTCGCCGCGGTACGGCACCAGCGCCGTGCCGCGGGCGTCGATGGCGGCGCGCACGCCGCCGCCCAGGCCGACCGCGCGCAGCGGCGCGTCGGCGCGCCCGTCCACGCGCTGCACCCACAGGGGCGGGCCGCCCAGGCCGGCGCGCAGCGTGGCCAGCGCGAGCGATTCGTACAGGCCGCCCTCGAATGCGGCCAGGAGGGGGGCGGCCCGAATCCGGCCGTCGGGGTCGGCGTGCGCGTTGAAGAAGCCGGCGCGCTGCCCCGCCGCCATCAGCGCGGGGACGTTGGCGCCGTAGCCGTCGCTGTAGATCATGCCGGGCGGCAAGGCATCCAGCGGCGCGGACGGCTGCGGCAGCTGCCCGGCGCGGCGCGCGTCGCGGTCGCTGGTGAAGTAGTAGCCCAGCACCGTGGGGCCCTGGGCCAGCGCGGCGGCCAGCGCGGCTTCGTGGTCGAAGCGCTCGCCGTGGCGCGCCAGCCATTCGGTGAAGGCGGCATCGCCGCGCAGGTCTTCGCGCGCCAGCCGTTCGAGCTGCGGCAGCGCGGAGCTGCGGTCGGGCTCGGCGAACACGGCGTCCAGCCCCAGCGCGGCGACGCGCTGGCGCTGTGTGAGCTCGGTCACCAGTTGGGCGACGCGGTCGCGCGGCCACGGCCACTGGCCCAGGTGGGCCAGGCTGCGCTCGTCGACGTCGATGATCACCACGCGCTCGTCGAGCGTGCGCGGCATGGTCAGGCGCAGGCGCAGGTCGTACAGCGCGTCGTCCAGCGCCGAGAGCGCGGGCAGCGGCCACAGGCCGCAGGCGTGCAGCAGCGCCAGCAGCACCAGCGCGAGGATGGCCAGGGTGCGCTTGCGGTGGCGCCGGAAAATCCGCCTGGGCATGGTGCCGATGCCCGCCGAGGCGGGCGGTCAGTGCTCGACGAACTCCAGCCGGATGCCGCCGAGCTCGATCTGGTCGCGGTTCTTCAGCAGGATCGGACCGCCATCGACCGAGACGCCGTTGACGGTGGCCACCGGCTCGCCTTCGACGTGCGACAGGTCGAAGCCGTGTGGCTTGCGGATGATGGAGGCCACCGAGTGCCCGGGCTTTCCGAGGGTGGTGACCACCTTGGTCAGCATCATTTCGCGGCCGGCGGCGACGCCGCTGAGCACGCGCACGCGGGGGCCTTCGGACTGCACGGGGGCCGGTTCGGTCGGCGCGCCTTCGGGCACCATGGGCGCGGCGGCGCCGTTGGCCAGCGCCATGGGCGCGGAGTTGCCGTCGCTTTCGAGGAACTTCAGCTTGTACTTGCCGACTTCGACGGTGTCGTCATGGACCAGCACCTGCTTCTTGATCGCCTTGCCGTTGACGTAGGTGCCGTTGGTGCTGCCCAGGTCCTCCAGCGTGGCCTGGCCGCCGGCCAGGTGGATCACCGCGTGTTCGCCGCTGACGGCGAGATTGTCGATGACGATGTCGTTGTAGGGGCGCCGCCCAATGGTCGAGCGGTCCCTTGTGAGCTGGACTTCCTTGACGACGACTCCGTCGATCGAAACGATCAACCTGGGCATGAACGAACTCCCGATTAGCGCTTTCTGTGGTGTGGCCGTGACTGGCGGGCAGAAGCTCGCACAAGATAACGTGGCGTCATTTCGGCCGGCGCTTATTTTCTCAGCAATTTCGAAAGAACCCCGGACTTTTTCGGCGTTTCGGCGGCCCGTATCAACACGACGGACACATTGTCCCGGCCGCCGGCCTCGTTGGCCGCATCGACCAGGCGGCGGGCCAGGTTGTCCAACGGCGCGTGGCTTTCCAGCACGGCGGCAATCCCATCGTCGGTCACCATGTCGTTCAAGCCGTCGGAGCACAGCAGGTACACGTCGCCCGGCTCCATGGGAACTTCCTGCGCGTCCAGCAGAACCGTGTCCTCGACGCCCAGCGCCCGCGTGACCAGGTTGCGGTTGGCGGAGGCGGCAGCCTCCTCGGGCGTGATCAGGCCGATGTCGATCTGCTCCTGCAACAGCGAGTGGTCGCGCGTGAGCTGCACCAGCGCGCCGGCGCGCCAGCGGTAGGCGCGCGAATCGCCCACGTGCCCGACCACCAGCGTGGCACCGTGCGCCACCGCCATGACCAGGGTGGTGCCCATGCCGGAGCAGGCCTCGTTGGTGTTGGCGGTGTCGAAGATCTCGCGGTTGGCGTTGTCGACGCAGATTTCCATGGCGCGCCGCACGTCTCGCGCGCTGGCCAGGTGTGCCGCCTGGTCCAGCCAGCGCGCCAGTTCGCTGGAGATCAGGTTCACCGCCAGGGCACTGGCCACTTCGCCGGCGTTGTAGCCCCCCATGCCGTCGGCCAGCACCACCAGGCCGTGGTCCGGCATCACCACGACGGCGTCCTCGTTGTTGGCGCGCAGCCGGCCAACGTCGGTCAGGGCGCTGAACTCAAGCTCCATCCTGACCTGCCGCCTGGTGCCGTGGTGCCGACTTGCCGAGGGTTCGCACTTGCGCGCCGGGCGGGCGCGTCAAGCGTCGGCCGCCGGCGCGCCGCGCCGGCCCTGCACCCATTTGCCGATGGCCAGCACCAGCAGCGCACCCGCCACGCCCATGGCGTAGTGAACGGTCTTGTCCTGCGGGATGTAGGCCACCAGCGCCGGGTCGGAGTGCGCCATGGTGCCGGCGATCCAGCCCAGCAGCATGCCGCCCAGGGTGATGATGAGGGGGAAGCGGTCCATCAGCTTGAGCACCAGTTGGCTGCCCCACACGATGATGGGAATGCTGACCAGCAGGCCGAAGATCACCAGCGCCAGCTGGTGCTGCTCGCCAGCACCCTGCGCCGCGCCGGCGATGGCGATGACGTTGTCCACGCTCATCACCAGGTCGGCGATGATCACGGTCTTGACGGCGCCCCAGAGCCTGTCGCTGCCCTGAATGTTGCCGTGATCGCCCTCGTCGTCCGGCGCGATCAGCTTGACGCCGATCCAGACCAGCAGCAGCGCCCCGACCAGCTTGAGGAACGGGATCTGCAACAGGGCCAGCGCGAAGGCGATCAGGATGACCCGCAGGACGATCGCCCCCACCGTGCCCCAGATGATGCCCTTGGTGCGCTGATCCGGCGGCAGGCGGCGGCACGCGAGGGCGATCACCACGGCGTTGTCGCCGCCCAGGAGAATGTCGATCAGGATGATCTGGCCGACGGCGACCCAGAAATGGGCGGTGAGGAATTCTTCCATGGCATTTGTCTCTTCGTGGTCTTCTAAATAACGGCAGCCGCTGCGCCAGGCATTTTTCGGCCGCCGATCGGGACTACAGGAGTGCCTTGAGCAGCTTGCCCATCTCCGACGGGTTGCGCGTGACCTTGAAGCCGCACTCTTCCATGATGGCGAGCTTGGCATCGGCCGTGTCGGCGCCGCCGGAGATCAGCGCGCCGGCGTGGCCCATGCGCTTGCCGGGCGGCGCGGTGACGCCGGCGATGAAGCCGACGATGGGCTTCTTCATGTGATCCTTGCACCAGCGGGCGGCGTCGGCCTCGTCCGGGCCGCCGATCTCGCCGATCATGATGACGGCATCGGTGTCCGGGTCGTCGTTGAATGCCTTCATCACGTCGATGTGCTTGAGACCGTTGATCGGGTCGCCGCCGATGCCCACCGCGGTGGACTGGCCGATGCCCAGCTCGGTCAGCTGCGCCACCGCTTCATAGGTCAGCGTGCCGGAGCGGCTGACCACGCCCACGCGGCCCTTCTTGTGGATGTGGCCGGGCATGATCCCGATCTTGATCTCGTCGGGCGTGATGAGGCCGGGGCAGTTGGGGCCGAGCAGCAGCGTGCGCTTGCCGCCGGCGGCCTCCTTGGCCTTCATCCTGTTGCGCACCTCCAGCATGTCCTTGACCGGAATGCCCTCGGTGATGCAGATCACGAAGTCCAGGTCGGCCTCCACGGCCTCCCATATGGCGGCGGCGGCGCCGGGCGGCGGCACGTAGATCACGCTCACGGTGGCGCCGGTTTCCTTGGCGGCGTCCTTGACGGTGGCGAAGATCGGCACGTCGAAGATTTTCTCGCCCGCCTTCTTGGGGTTCACCCCCGCCACGAAGCAGTGCTTGCCATTGGCGTACTCGATGCACTTCTCGGTGTGGAACTGGCCGGTCTTGCCGGTGATGCCCTGCGTGATGACGCGGGAGTTCTTGTTGATGTAAATGCTCATCTCGATCCCCTCACTTCACTGCGGCGACGACCTTCTGCGCCGCCTCGGCCATGGTGTCGGCGCTGATGATGGGCAGGCCGCTGTCGGCCAGCATCTTCTTGCCCAACTCCTCGTTGGTGCCCTTCATGCGCACCACCAGCGGCACCTTCAGGTCGACCGCGCGGCTGGCGGTGATGACGCCGGTGGCGATGGTGTCGCACTTCATGATGCCGCCGAAGATGTTGACCAGGATGGCCTTGACCTTGGGGTTCTTGAGCATGATCTTGAACGCCTCGGTCACCTTCTCGGGGGTGGCGCCGCCGCCCACGTCGAGGAAGTTGGCCGGCTCGGCGCCGAACAGCTTGATGGTGTCCATGGTCGCCATCGCCAGGCCGGCGCCGTTCACCAGGCAGCCGATGTCGCCGTCGAGGCTGATGTAGGCCAGGTCGAACTTGCTGGCCTCGATCTCGGCCGGGTCTTCCTCGTCCAGGTCGCGCAGGGCCACGATCTCGGGGTGGCGGTACAGCGCGTTGCTGTCGAAGTTGAACTTGGAATCCAGGGCGATGATGTTGCCCTTGCCGTCGCGGTTGAGCGGGTTGATCTCCACCAGGCTGGCGTCGGTGTCCATGTAGCACTTGTAGAGCTTCTTGAACACGTCCACGGCCTGCGCGGTGCTGCCGGCCGGGATGCCGATGCCGTCGGCCAGTTCCTTGGCCTGCGCGTCGGTGAGGCCGGCCAGCGGGTCGACGAACACCTTGATGATCTTCTCGGGCTGGCTGTGCGCCACTTCCTCGATGTCCATGCCGCCCTCGCTGGAGGCGATGAAGGCCACCTTCTGCGTGGCCCGGTCGGTGACGACCGAGACGTAGTACTCCTTCTGGATGTCGGCGCCGTCCTCGATATACAGGCGCCGCACCTTCTGGCCCTCGGGTCCGGTCTGGTGGGTCTTGAGCTGCATGCCCAGGATCTGGCCCGCCAGCTCCTTGACCTGGTCGAGCGACTTGGCCACCTTCACGCCGCCGCCCTTGCCGCGGCCGCCGGCATGGATCTGCGCCTTGACGACCCACACGGGGCCGCCCAGCTTCTGCGCCGCCTCGACGGCCTCCTGAACGGTGAATGCGGGAATCCCGCGCGGAACGGGCACGCCGAACTGACGCAGGATCTCCTTGCCCTGGTATTCGTGGATCTTCATGAAGCCCCTCTGGAGTGGTGTGTGATCGGCCGGCCGACAGTCCAGACGGCGCGCGGCGGCGCGGCATCGGCGTGTGCGCGAGCCGCTGGGCGGGAATGTATCATGGGCAAAGCCCTGAGAATCTTCACGAGGACCCCTGCGGATGGCCAAGGTATTCATCGACGGCGAGGCCGGCACCACCGGCCTGCAAATTCGCGACCGCTTGCAGGGCCTGGCCGGCGTGACGCTGGTCAGCATCGACCCGGCGCGCCGCAAGGATCCCGATGCCAAGCGCGAGATCGTGGCCGGCGTGGACCTGGTGGTCCTGTGCCTGCACGACGACGCGGCGCGCGAGACCGTGGCGATGATCGACGGCCTGCCGAGCCGCCGCCCGCGCATCATCGACGCCAGCACCGCGCACCGCGTGGCCGAGGGCTGGGCCTTCGGCTTTCCCGAGCTGTCGGCGCAGCAGCGCGCGCTGGTGCAGGCGGCCGAGCGGGTGGCCAACCCCGGCTGCTACGCCAGCGGCGCCATCGCGCTGCTGCGGCCGCTGGTCGATGCGGGCGCGCTGCCGCCGGACTACCCCGTCACCCTGCCGTCCGTCAGCGGCTACACCGGCGGCGGCCGCCAGATGATCGAAGCCTACGAGGCCGGCCGCGCGCCGCCCTACGAGCTGTACGCGCTGAGCCTGACGCACAAGCACCTGCCGGAGATCATGAAGTACGGGCGCCTGACGCGCCGGCCCATCTTCATCCCCGCCGTGGGCAATTTCGACCAGGGCATGCTGGTCGAGCTGCCGCTGCACCTGGACCTGCTGCCCGGCCGGCCCACGCTGGCCGGGTTGCGCGACATCTATCAGCGGCACTACGCCGGCAGCGAGTGGGTCACGGTGGAGGACGCCCCTGAGTCGGGCAAGCTGGACGCGGTGGCGCTGAAGGACACCAACCGGCTGGAAATCCGCGTGTTCGGCAACGAGGCGGCGCACCAGGCCGTCTGCGTGGCGCGGCTGGACAACCTGGGCAAGGGCGCCAGCGGCGCGGCGGTGCAGAACCTGCGGCTGATGCTGGGGCTGTGAAGCCTCGCGGCGCTTGACCCCGAAGACGGTTGCTCAGCCCAGGGTGGCGTCGCGATCGTGCGGATTCAGGATGAAGGCGGCCGTGTCGGCGAACTCGGCGCCCGCGTCCGCGCCGGCCCGCGCGGTGATGGCGTCGATCAGCGGGTTCAGGTGCGGCAGCAAATCACCGACTTGCGTGGCGCGCTCGATCTGCCGGCGGTAGAGGTAGCCGCCTTCGCCCAGCCGGCGCCGGATCGACTGCACCATGAAGGCGGAGAGGATGCGGCACACCTCTTCGTTGCTGCGCGGGCGCGGCGGCATGGCCGGGCGCGAGGGCATCGAAGACATCGAGGGCATTGAAGGCATGGCATCGCGTTCGCTGGCCACGCCGCCATGGGCGCAGGCGGGCGCCGCCGGGGCCTCGATGGCCGTGAGGTAACCGGAAGCCCTCAGCCAGCGCAGACCGCCGGCGGTCACGGCGGATTTGCCCCGCGCGGCGGCCAGCAGGTCGGTAACGGTGCGCTGGCCATCGACCAGGCGCAGCAGATCGCGCAACTCTGCCGGCAGCGTGGGCTGCCCGGCGCTTCTTTCCCGCTGGCCCTTGGCGCTCAGCGCATAGACCTTTTGCATCATCATTCGCTCCCTGACTTCGGTGGCCTCCGCGATCTGACGGGCTGTCGCGTTAGAAACCAGGGGCGAATTGAAGATCAAGGCCGCGGGGCTGTCAACCTGCGGATGCCTGCCCGGCAGTGCAAAGTTGGCGGTTGGCGCGGCGAAAGGCCGCGAGTCCGCTGTCAAGCACTCACAGGCCGGCGGCGTCGTCCACACCCGCACCCGCACGCGCCAGCACGCGGCGGATCACCTCGCCGGCAAAGCCGCGCTGAGCCAGGAAGCGCATCTGCCGGGCGCGCTCGGCCGCGTCCCGCGGCGGCTGGCCGAAGCGCGACTGCCAGACCTGGCGCGCGCGCGCCAGTTCGGTGGCACGCAGGCGCTCGGCGGCGTCGGCCAGCACCTCGTCGGGCAGGCCCTTGGCGCGCAGCTCGTGCAGCACGCGCGCGCCGCCCAGGCGGCCGGCGCGGCGGTGCAGCACCGATTCGGCCACCCGCGCCGCGCTGATGAAGCCCTGGGCCTCCAGCTCGCCCAGCACGCGCGCCAGCTCGGCCGCGCCGCCGTCCTCCGGCAGGTGGGGCGCCAGCTTGCGCTCCAGCTCGGCACGCGAGTGCTCGCGCGCGGCCAGGTAGCGCAGCGCGCGGCCCTTGAGCGAGAGCGTGGGCATGGCTTCAAGCTACTATTTCAATAGCTGCCGGCGCTTGCCAGATAAGCGCTGGAGCCAATTTTTTCATATGAGGCCTCAAGCGCCGCCCTGCTTCGCCTCTTGCGTCGGCAGCAGCGGAATCCCGAGGGATTCCCGCACCTTGTTCTCGATCTCCACCGCCAGGTCGGCGTTCTCGCGCAGGAACTCGCGGGCGTTGTCGCGGCCCTGGCCGATCTTCTCGCCGTTGTAGGCGTACCAGGCGCCGGACTTGTCGAGGATCTTGGCGGTCACGCCCATGTCGATGATCTCGCCCTCGCGCGAGATGCCCTCGCCGAACAGGATGTCGAACTCGGCCGTCTTGAAGGGCGGGCTGACCTTGTTCTTGACCACCTTCACCTTGGTCTCGTTGCCGATGGCCACGTCGCCCTTCTTGATGGTGCCGGTGCGGCGGATGTCCAGGCGCACGCTGGCGTAGAACTTCAGCGCGTTGCCGCCGGTGGTGGTCTCGGGGCTGCCGAACATCACGCCGATCTTCATGCGGATCTGGTTGATGAAGATCACCGTGCAGTTGGTCTTCTTGATGGTGGCCGTCAGCTTGCGCAGCGCCTGGCTCATCAGGCGCGCCTGCAGGCCGGGCAGGCTGTCGCCCATCTCGCCCTCGATCTCGGCCTTGGGCACCAGGGCGGCGACGGAGTCGATCACCACCAGGTCGACGGCGCCCGAGCGCACCAGGCTGTCAACGATCTCCAGCGCCTGCTCGCCGGTGTCGGGCTGGCTGATCAGCATGTCCTGCAGGTTCACGCCCAGCTTCTCGGCGTAGGAGGTGTCCAGCGCGTGCTCGGCGTCGATGAAGGCGCAGGTGCCGCCCTGCTTCTGCATCTCGGCGATGACTTGCAGGGTGAGCGTGGTCTTGCCGGAGCTTTCGGGGCCGTAGATCTCGATCACCCGGCCGCGCGGCAGGCCGCCCACGCCCAGGGCGATGTCCAGCCCCAGCGAACCGGTGGAGACGACCTGGATGTCGTCCATCTGCTCGCCTTCGCCCAGCCGCATGATGGTGCCCTTGCCGAACTGCTTTTCGATCTGGGCCAGCGCGGCCTGCAGGGCCTTGGCCTTCTCGGTTTTGTCGGCGACCGCCATGTCCATGATTTTCTCCTTGTGAATCAGTAAGTTGCCGCATCCAGGGTAGATTGATCTGGATGCATGAACAGGACTGTATAGGAATACATTGAATAGCGTAAAGCGATTTTTAAGTCAGTTTACCTTACCATTTGCCGATGCCCGAAACGCCCTACGACGACCGCTGGCGCCAGACCCACCTGGGCCGCCTGCTGGGCCACGCCATGCGCCGCTTCGACGAACGCGTGCTGCAACTGATGGCCGCCAGCGAGCAGGCGCCGCTGGCGCTGGCGCACCTGGCGGCGCGCGACAAGGTGGGCGCCGCGCACGTGCACATCACGCGCCACCTGCCGCTGGCCGGCGCGCGCCTGACCGAGCTGGCGCAGTGGGCCGGCATGAGCAAACAGGCCATGGGCGACCTGGTGGACCAGTGCGCCGCCTGGGGCCTGGTCACGCGCGAGGCCGACCCGCTGGATGCCCGCGCGCGCCGCATCGTGTTCACGCCCGCCGGGCTGGACTGGCTGGCCGCCTTCCGCACCGCCGTGGCGCAAGCCGAGGCCGAGTTCCGCTCCGCCGTGGGCGCGGAAGTGGCCACCGTGGTGGCGCTGGGGCTGGAGGCGTACGCGGGCGGCGCCTAGAATTTGCGCAGAACCACGCGGCCGCTCACGACAGGCCGCGACACCAGGAGACAAGCCATGCGCATCCTCATCGCTGAAGACGACCAGGTCCTGGCCGACGGTCTGATGCGCAGCCTGCGCCACTCGGGCGCCGCGGTGGACCACGTGGCCAGCGGCACCGAGGCCGACGCCGCGCTGATGACCAACACCGAGTTCGACCTGCTGATCCTCGACCTCGGCCTGCCCAGGCTGCACGGGCTGGAGGTGCTGCGCCGGCTGCGCGCGCGCGGCCAGAAGCTGCCGGTGCTGATCCTCACCGCCGCCGACGGCGTGGAGGAGCGCGTCAAGGGGCTGGACCTGGGCGCCGACGACTACATGGCCAAGCCCTTCGCCCTGTCCGAGCTGGAGGCGCGCGTGCGCGCGCTGACGCGCCGCGGCATGGGCGCGGCCAGCGCCACCATCCGGCACGGCCCGCTCGAATACGACCAGACCGGCCGCGTGGCCCGCATCGACGGCAGGATGGTCGAGCTGTCGGCGCGCGAGCTCGGCCTGCTGGAGGTGCTGCTCCAGCGCTCGGGCCGGCTGGTGAGCAAGGAGCAGCTGGTCGAGCGCCTGTGCGAGTGGGGCGAGGAGGTCAGCAACAACGCCATCGAGGTGTACATCCACCGCCTGCGCAAGAAGATCGAGAGGGGCCCGATCCGCATCGCCACCGTGCGGGGCCTGGGCTACTGCCTGGAAAAGATTTAAGCCAAATCAGGCTCCAGCGCCCGTCCAGCAAGCGCCAGTAGCTATTAAAATAGTAGTAACACGGTGAAAATCTTCCAGCGCACCCAGCGCTCGCTGTTCGGCGAGATCCTGGACTGGATGCTCACGCCGCTGCTGCTGCTGTGGCCGGTGAGCCTGGCGCTGACCTGGCTGGTGGCGCAGAACCTGGCCAACAAGCCGTTCGACCGCGCGCTGATCTACAGCGTGCAGGCGCTGGCGCAGTTCATCCAGGTGGGGCCGGGCCAGCAGGTGCGCTTCTCGCTGCCGCAGCCGGCCGGCGAGCTGCTGCGCGCCGACGACTCCGACAACGTCTACTACCAGGTGCGCGGCACCGGCGGCGAGGTGCTGTCGGGCGAGCGCGAGCTGCCCGCGCCGCCGCGCGATGGCGGCGACGCGCCGCCGGGCGACGAGCCGCACCTGCGCGACGCCGAGTTCCGCGGCCTGCCGGTGCGGGTGGCCAGCCTGTGGGTGCCGATCCCGGGCGCGCCCGGCCCGGCCCTGGTGCAGGTGGCCGAGACGCGCGAGAAGCGCAGCGTGCTGGCGGCCGAGATCATCAAGGGCGTGATGCTGCCGCAGTTCGCCATCCTGCCGCTGGCGGTGCTGCTGGTGTGGCTGGCGCTGGTGCGCGGCATCAAGCCGCTGTCGGAGCTGGAGGGGCGCATCCGCGCGCGCCGGCCGGATGACCTCTCGCCGCTGGACGAGCACGCCGTGCCGCAGGAGGTGGGCCCGCTGGTGGCCTCGGTCAACGACCTGCTGACGCGGCTGAAGGACTCCATCGCCACGCAAAAGCGCTTCCTGGCGGACGCCGCGCACCAGCTCAAGACGCCGCTGGCGGGGCTGCGCATGCAGGCCGACCTGGCGCAGCGCCAGGGCTCCAGCGCCGCCGACCTGAAGCAGTCGCTGCAACAGATCGGCCACGCCAGCGTGCGCGCCACGCACACCGTCAACCAGCTTTTGGCGCTGGCGCGCGCCGAGGGCGGCGGCGCGGTGCTGGCGCACCAGCCGTGCGACCTGGCGCGGCTCACCATCGAGGTGGTGCGGGAGGCCGTGCCGCGCGCGCTGGAGCGGCGCATCGACCTGGGCTACGACGGCCCCGAGCCCGGCGCGCCCGGCTTCACGCGCCCAGGCCACCCGACGCTGCTGAAAGAGATGATCCGCAACCTGGTGGACAACGCCCTGTTCTACACCCCCAGCACGCCCGGGCACCCCGGCGTGGTGACGGTGCGCGTGCGCGCCGACCCGTTCCGCCGCGCGCTGGCGGTGCAGGTGGAGGACAACGGCCCCGGCATCGCGCCGGCCGACCGCGACCGCATCTTCGAGCCGTTCTACCGCGCGCTGGGCACCAACGTGGACGGCTCCGGCCTGGGCCTGCCGATCGTGCGCGAGATCGCGCAGCAGCACGGCGCGCAGGTGGACGTGGACGACGCCCATCCCGGCCAGCAACCGCCGGGGGCGCTGTTCACGGTGCGCTTCGCCGCGGGCGCCTGATACGGATACGGATGCGCATTCATCGATAAGCCGTTCGGGCTGAGCTTGTCGAAGCCTTGCGCGGCGCTTCGACAAGCTCAGCCTGAACGGACTTGGATTCTTGAACGCACCTTGGCAAAAGCTATTGTTTATATAGCTGCCAGCGCTTTCAGGACGGGCGCTGAAGCCCTATCTGGCTTGAAAAACTCAGGCCGGCTTGTACAGGTTGAGTTGCAGCCTCTCGCGCTCGATGGCGCGCGCCACCGCCGGCACCTGCGCGGTGCGCTGCACGTGCGCCCACAGCTCGGGGAAGCCCTCCGGGTCGATGCCGGCGATGCTGCCCCAGCGCAGCAGGGTCAGCGCATAGGCGTCCAGCGGGCCGCAGTGCACGCCGCCCAGCCAGTCCTGGCCGGCGGCGCGGGCCTTCGCCAGCAGGCCCTGCAATTCGGCCATCAGCGCGCGGTACTGGCCGGCGGCGAAGCGCTTCATGGCCGCCTGCGCCGCCTCGTCGTCGCTGAACTTGTTCGGCATGAAGAAGTGCGTGAAGGTCGGGTGCACGGTGTTGTTCATCCACGCCAGCGTCTCGACGAAGCGGGCGCGCGCCAGCGGCGCCTTGGGGATGAAGGCGCTCTCGGGGAACTTGGCGTCGATGTAGGCGATGATGGCCACGATCTGCGTGACGACCTCGCCGCCGTCGGACAGCACCGGCACCTGGCCGCGCGGGTTGAGCGCGAGGTACTCGGGGCTCTTGTGCTCGCCCTTGTGCAGCTTGACGGCCACCGGCTCGAAGGTGGCGCCGGCCTGCTCCAGCATGGCGTGGGGCACGAACGAGCAGGCGCCGGGGGCGTAGTAGAGCTTGAGGGTCATGGCGGGTCTCCTGGGGTGGTGGTGGATTGGGCTTTGGCGCTCATTCGCAGGGGCGCAGCTCCTTGCCGGCCAGGGCGCCGCGCAGGCCGGCGGCCTGCTGGCGCAGCGCGGCGTCGGCGGCGGGCAGGCGCAGCAGGTAGGCGGGGGTGTCGCGCCGCTCCTGTACCACGCGCGCCGAGCGCACGCCCTTGCGGGCGAGGTCGGCCAGCGCACGGTCGGCCGATTCCTCGTTGGCGAAGCGGCCCAGCGACAGGCCGGGCTCCAGCGCCGCGCCGGGGCGGTCGGTGTCCACGCCCAGCTCGCGCAGCTCGGCCCGCTTGGCGCGCACGGCCTCGGCGTCGGCCAGCTTGCCCACGTAGACCATCCAGCGGCCCGGCAGCGACACCTGGTCGATGCGCCAGCTGCCGGCCGGCAGCTCGGCGGCGGCGCGGCGCACGGGCTCGATCTGCTTGTCGTCGAACACGCCGGCTTGCAGGCAGGTGCCGGCGGCCGACGCTGCCGGCGCCGGCGCCTCGGGCGCGCTGGACGTTGGCTCGGGCGCGCGGCGCGGCGCGGCGGGCTCGGCGCGCGCCACCGGCGCGGGCGCGGCGCCCGCGTCCGGCAACGGCTGGATGCGCAGCGATTCGGGGCGCACCTGGCGCTCCAGCCGCTCCGGCTCGGCCTGCTGCGCCGGCCCCAGGCCCACGGACCGCAGCCAGCCCTGCGACCAGGCCGCCCACACCAGGTTGGCGGCCAGCAGCAGCACGACCAGGCGGCCGATCATCCGGCGCCTCCCACTGGCAGCAGCGGACGCACGCTGACCTCGGCGCTGGTGATCTCGCGCAGGCCCACGGGCGTGCGCACGCGCAGCGCGCCGCCTAAGCCCACGCCCTGGGCCACGCCTTCGGAGCCGTCGGACAGCCGCACCGGCCGGCCGGCCAGCACGTCGCGGGCGTTGAAGCGCTCGGCCAGCGGCGCGAAGCCCTCGCGCTCGAAGGCGCGCACCGCCTGCGCCAGCGGGCCGGCCACGCGCGCCAGCGCGCCGGGCGCGTCGATGCCCGGCAGCAGCGCCTGCAGCCAGGCCGGCGGGGTGGAGAAGCCCTCGCCGCCCAGCGGCGCCAGGTTCAGGCCGAAGCCGATCACCGCGTAGCGCGCGGCCTGCGCGCCGCCGGTGCCGGCGGTCTCGACCAGCACGCCGGCCAGCTTGCGGTCCTGCCACCACAGGTCGTTGGGCCACTTGAGGCCGACCTCGGGGTGCAGCGCCTCGGCCAGCGCCAGCCCCACGGCCAGCGACAGGCCCGACCAGTCGCGCGGCGCCAGCGGCAGGCCCAGCGAGCACGACAGCGCGCCGCCCGCCTCGCCGCCCTGCCAGCCGCGCCCCAGGCGGCCGCGCGCGGCGGTCTGCGCCTCGGCCACCAGCAGCACGGGGGCGGCGCGGCCGGCGCGCGCGCGGCGCATCAGCGCGCTGTTGGTGGAGTCGATCTCGGCCACCACCTCCACCGCGCAGCCGGGCAGGTGCGGCGCCAGCGCCTCGGCCAGCGCGGCCACGGGCCAGTGGAGGGCGGGTTTGCTCATTTCGCGCGCTTCTTGTTTTTCTTCTTTTTCTTCTTCTTGGATTTCTTCTTGCCCTCGGCCGTCTCCAGGTCGGACGACAGCAGCGTGCCGCGGCAGTTCGCGCTGCCGCACCAGCAGGGGTAGTCGGCCTTCAGCGCGGGCGTCAGCGGCTCGTCGATGACCAGGCCGTAGTCGTAGTTCAGCTCCTCGCCGGCCTTGATCGGGCGCAGCGACTTGATGAAGATGCGCCCGCCGTCCTCGTCGGCCTCGCAGTTGGGGCCGCAGCTGTGGTTGATCCAGCGCGAGGCGTTGCCGCCGTACAGCGCGTCGATCACGTGGTCTTCATCGACGTGGAAGTAGAAGGTGTGGTTGGGGTCGTTCGGGTCGTGCGGGTGGCGGCGCTGCGCCTCGTCCCAGCCGATGACTTCGCCCACGTATTCGATGATGCGCTCGCCCTGGGGAATATCGACCAGGGCGAACACGCCCTTGCCGTGCACGCCCGAGCGGCGCACCTGGATGCGGCGGCCCGGAGCCGACGGTTTGACGGAGGATTTGCTGGCCACGGGAAAAGTTTGTTATGTTGGTTTCGTACGTAGGCGTGCGCGAGCGCGCGCGCGTGAAGGACACGGATTCTAAAGAGCCCCATGAAGACACTGGTCATCGCTGAAAAACCCTCGGTCGCGCAAGACATCGTGCGCGCCCTCACGCCCGTCGCCGGCAAGTTCGACAAGCACGACGAGCATTTCGAGAACGAGCGCTACGTCGTCACCAGCGCCGTCGGCCACCTGGTGGAGATCCAGGCGCCGGAGCAGTACGACGTGAAGCGCGGCAAATGGAGCTTCGCGCACCTGCCCGTCATCCCGCCGCGCTTCGACCTGAAGCCGGTGGACAAGACCAAGACGCGCCTGAACGCGGTCGTCAAGCAGGCCAGGCGCAAGGACGTGACGGCCCTCATCAACGCCTGCGACGCCGGGCGCGAGGGCGAGCTGATCTTCCGCCTGATCGAGCAGTACGCCGGCCAGGACAAGGATGGTGTTTTCAAGGGCCTGGGCAAGCCGGTGCAGCGCCTGTGGCTGCAAAGCATGACGCCGCAGGCCATCCGCGAGGGCTTCGAGCGCCTGCGCAGCGACCGGCAGATGCAGGGCCTGGCCGACGCCGCGCGCAGCCGCAGCGAGGCCGACTGGCTGGTGGGCATCAACGGCACGCGGGCCATGACGGCCTTCAACTCGCAAGGCGGCGGCTTCTTCCTGACCACCGTGGGCCGCGTGCAGACGCCCACGCTGGCCGTGGTGGTGGAGCGCGAGGAGCAGATCCGCCGGCACGTGGCGCGCGACTACTGGGAGGTGCACGCCACTTTCCTGGCCGAGGCCGGCGCCTATCCCGGCAAGTGGTTCGACCCGGCCTGGAAGAAAGACCCCGAGGACGCCGAGAAACGCGCCGACCGCGTGTGGACGCAGGCTGAGGCGCAGTCAATAGCCGCCGCCGTGCGCGGCCTGGCCTGCACCGTCAAGGAAGAGAGCAAGCCCAGCACCCAGGCCAGCCCGATGCTGTTCGACCTGACCAGTTTGCAGCGCGAGGCCAACGGCAAGTTCGGCTACTCGGCCAAGACCACGCTGGCGCTGGCGCAGAGCCTGTACGAGCGCCACAAGGCGCTGACCTACCCGCGCACCGACTCGCGCCACCTGCCCGAGGACTACCTGGCGGTGGCCAAGCAGACCTTCGAGATGCTGGCCGGCGGCCACCAGGCCCACCTGGCGCCGCACGCGCGCAAGGCGCTGCAAGACGGCTACGTGCGGCCCAGCAAGCGCATCTTCGACAACGCCAAGGTGTCGGACCACTTCGCCATCATCCCCACGCTGCAAGAGCCCGGCGCGCTGTCGGACGCCGAGCGCCGGCTCTACGACCTGGTGGTGCGCCGCTTCATGGCGGTGTTCTTCCCCAGCGCCGAATACCAGGTCACCACGCGCATCACCACCGCCACGCACGAAGGCAACAGCTACAACTTCCAGAGCAACGGCAAGGTGCTGACCAGGCCCGGCTGGCTGGCGATCTACGGCAAGGAAATCGAGGCCGAAGGCGACGAGAAAGACGGCAAGTCCCTCGTGCCCGTGCGCCCCGGCGAGATGGTGCGCAACGAGTCGGCCGAGGTGAAGGCGCTGCACACCCGCCCGCCCGCGCGCTACTCCGAGGCCACGCTGCTCGGCGCGATGGAAGGCGCCGGCAAGGCCATCGACGACGACGAGCTGCGCGAGGCCATGCAGGAGAAGGGCCTGGGCACGCCCGCCACGCGCGCGGCCATCATCGAAGGGCTGATCAACGAGAAGTACATGCTGCGCGAGGGCCGCGAGCTGATCCCCACCGCCAAGGCGTTCCAGCTGATGACGCTGCTGCGCGGGCTGGAGGTGGACGAGCTCAGCAAGCCCGAGCTGACCGGCGAATGGGAATACAAGCTGGCGCAGATGGAGCACGGCAAGCTCAGCCGCGACGCCTTCATGCAGGAAATCGCCGCCATGACCGAGCGCATCGTGCGCAAGGCCAAGGAGTTCGACCGCGACACCGTGCCTGGCGACTACGCCACGCTGCAAACGCCCTGCCCGCACTGCGGCGGCGTGGTGAAGGAGAACTACCGGCGCTATGCGTGCACCGGCGCGAACGGCGCGGGCGAGGGCTGCGGCTTCTCCTTCACCAAGACGCCCGGCGGGCGCACCTTCTCCGCCGAGGAGGCCGGGACCTTCCTGCGCGAGCGCCGCATCGGCCCGCTGGAGGGCTTCCGCAGCAAGGCCGGCTGGCCCTTCGTCGCCGAGCTGGCGCTGGTGCCCGATACCGAGGGCGCGGGCCATTTCAAGCTGGAGTTCGACTTCGGCGACGACGCCAAGGCCGAGCAGACGGGCGAGATCGTGGACCTCTCGGCCGAGGAGAACCTGGGCCCCTGCCCCAAGTGCGGCGCCGCCGTGAAGGCCTTCGGCAAGAGCTACGTGTGCGAGAAGTCCGTGCCCACCGCCGCGCAGCCGCTGCCGTCCTGCGACTTCAAGAGCGGCCAGATCATCTTGCAGCAGCCGGTGGAGCCCGCGCAGATGCGCAAGCTGCTGACGGACGGCAAGACCGACGTGCTCGACAAGTTCGTCAGCATGCGCACGCGCCGCCCCTTCAAGGCGCGGCTGGCCTGGAGCGCCGACGAGGGCAAGGTGATCTTCGAGTTCGAGCCGCGCGAGGGCGGCCGCAAGTTCCCGCCGCGCAAGACCGCTGCCGCCGCTGCGAAATCAGGAGCTGCCAGCGCAGGCGGGACGGGCGCTGTGGCCCAAAAAGCCGCCAAAAAAGCGCCCGCCAGGAAAACCGCCGCGCCCAAGGCCGAGAAGACCCCGCGCGCCGGCACCCTGAAGCCCAGCCCGCAGCTGGCCGCCGTCATCGGCCCCGGCCCGTTCGGGCGCGGCGAGGTGATGAAGCTGCTGTGGGACTACATCAAGGCGCACGGCCTGCAAGACCCGCAGGACAAGCGCACCATCCTGGCTGACGACAAGCTGCGCCCCATCCTCGGCGCCGACAGCGTGGGCATGTTCAAGCTGGCGGGGGTCGTGGGCGGGCATTTGTCCTGATGCTCGGTTAAGATCGCAAGACTGGATCTTTGGACAGTATCCGATGGGCGTTGATCTGCTGCCTGACTTCATTCGCACGCATTACGAGGTGCACGAGTGGAAGCACGCCTGCGCCATCCTGCGCCACGATTTCCCCGCTGAATGGCGCGATCTGTGCGAGCTGCTGACGCAGTTCAGATTGAAGAAAAGCTGGATCACCGTGGGTGGTGGCAACAAGGGCAAGGTCGCCGACCACATCGACGGTTTTCTCTACCAGCGCGGCTGGGAAGAAAAGCAGTTCGTCACCCAGATCAAGGTCGATGCCGCCACGCGCGACGCACCCACGCACAAGGTCGATTGCTTCAAGAACCGCGTCGCGGTCGAGATCGAATGGAACAACAAGGATCCGTTCTTCGACCGCGACCTGAACAACTTCCGCCTGCTGTTCGAGCTGCGCGCCATCAGCGTGGGCGTCATCATCACCCGTACCGACGCGCTGCAAGGCATCTTCCACGGGCTGGGCCGCGGCAGCAGTTTCGGCGCGTCCACCACCCACATGGCCAAGCTGCTGCCGCGCATCGAAGGCGGCGGCGGTGGCGGCTGCCCGATCCTGGCTTTCGGCATCAGCACCCAGCTCTACGAAGAGGATCAACCATGAGTCATGGCGCCGCACAAGACTTTCTCGCCCGCGTGGATGGCCGCAAGTTCGCCACCCTGCTGGCCGACCCGCCCTGGCAGTTCCAGAACCGCACCGGCAAGGTAGCGCCCGAACACCGCCGGCTGTCGCGCTACGCGACGATGACGCTGGACGACATCAAGGCGCTGCCCGTGGCCGACGCGGCGCAGGACACCGCCCACCTGTACCTGTGGGTGCCCAACGCGCTGCTGCCCGAGGGGCTGGCCGTGATGCAAGCCTGGGGTTTCCAGTACAAGTCCAACCTGGTCTGGCACAAGATCCGCAAAGACGGCGGCCCCGACGGGCGCGGCGTGGGCTTCTACTTCCGCAACACCACCGAGCTGGTGCTGTTCGGCACGCGCGGCAAGAACGCACGCACCCTGGCGCCGGGGCGCCGGCAGGTCAACATCCTCAAGACGCAGAAGCGCGAGCACTCGCGCAAGCCCGACGAGTTCTACGACATTGTCGAAGCATGCAGCCCGGGGCCGTTCTTGGAAATGTTCGCGCGCGGCTCGCGCCCGGGCTGGGCCACCTGGGGCGACCAGGCGGACGAATACGCCCCCGACTGGGCCACCTACAAGAACCACTCGGCGGCCGGCCGGGTCGAGCGCATCGACCACCAGGTTCCGCTGGAGCTCGCGCAGGGCTGAGAGGCTGCGGGCCTCGTCCATGCCCACCACCGCCCGCCGCCCCGTCATCGGCCTGGCCCTGGGCAGCGGCTCGGCGCGCGGCTGGGCGCACATCGGGGTGCTGCGGGCGCTGACGGCCGCCGGCATCCGGCCCGACGTGGTGTGCGGCGCCTCGGTGGGCGCCATCGTCGGCGCGGCCTACGCCGCCGGCGAGCTGGACCGCTTCGAGCAGTGGGTGCTGGGCATGGACCGGCGCGCCGTGATGTCGTACATGGACTTCAGCCTGGGCAGCGGCGTGCTCAAGGGCGAGCGGCTGGTCAGCTTCATGCGCGCGCACTTCGGCGACCGGCCGATCGAGGCGCTGCCGATGCGCTTCGCCGCCGTGGCGACGGCGCTGCACTCCGGCGACGAGGTGTGGCTGCGCGAGGGCTCGGTGGCCGACGCGGTGCGCGCCTCGTTCGCGCTGCCCGGCCTGTTCACCCCGGTGTGGCGCGAGGGGCGCCTGCTGGTGGACGGCGGGCTGGTGAACCCGGTGCCGGTGTCGCTGGCGCGCGCGCTGGGCGCCGAGGTGGTGATCGCCGTCGACCTGAACAGCGACAAGCTGGGCAGGTATTTCCACGCCGCGCCGTCCGCCACCGACGCCCCGGCCGCGCCCGGTGCGCCGCGCGGCGCCTGGGTGCAGTCGCTCCAGCACGGCCTGGGCGCGCTGTGGCCGCGCGGCGCGCCGGCGCACGCGGCCGAGGAGCCGCCGCCCCTGCCCTCGCTGATGGAAGTGCTGGCCAGCAGCATCCAGGTGATGCAGGTGCGCATCACGCGCAGCCGCATGGCGGGCGACCCGCCCGAGGCCGCCATCGCCCCGCGCCTGGCGCAGCTGGGCCTGCTGGACTTCCACCGCGCGCGCGAGGCCATCGACGCCGGCCGCGCCGCCGCCGAGGCGGTGCTGCCGCTGCTGCGCCTGCGCGGGCTGTCACACTCCGCACCCGACACGCCGACCGAGACCCCCACCGAGAGCCCCTCATGACCATCGCCAAGGACACCGCCGTCACCCTCGCCTTCCGCATCACCAGCTTGCAGGGCAAGCCGCTGGACGCCGGCACCACGGCCTACCTGCACGGGCACGGCAACCTGTTCCCCAAGGCCGAGGCGGCGCTGGAGGGCCAGGGCGTGGGCGCGCAGGTGGCGCTGGAGCTGTCCGCCGCCGACGCCTTCGGCGAGCGCGACGAGGCGCTGGCGCGCACCATCCCCCGGGCCGAGTTCCCGCCCGGCGTGAAGGTCGGCGGCCAGTTGCAGGGGCCGGGGCCGCAGGGCCAGCCGGTGCTCTACAACGTGGTCAAGATCAAGGGCCCCGAGGTGCACCTGGACGCCAACCACCCGCTGGCCGGCCAGGCGATCCGCTTCAGCGCCACGGTGAAGGCGCTGCGCCCGGCCACGGCGGAGGAACTGGCGCACGGCCACGTGCACGGCGCGCACGGGCATCAACACTGATACGGTTTTGATAGCTGCCGGCGCTTGCCTGGCAAGCGCTGCGGCCGGTTTTGACCATGAATCCCTCTCCCGCCCCCCCGCTCGGCGAGCGCGCCGCCTGGACGATGCTGCTGGCGCTGGTCGGCGGCTTCGCGCTGAGCCAGGCGTTCCGCACGCTGGCGGCCATCATGGGGCCGCCGCTGGCCGCGCAGCTGCACCTGTCGCCGCAGCAGCTCGGCCTGTGGTCGGCGGCCTACCACTTCGCCTTCGGCACCATGCAGCTGGCGATGGGCGTCTCGCTCGACCTGTTCGGCGTGCGCCGCACCATCCTGCTGGCGTTCCCGATGACCGTCGCCGGTTCGCTGCTGTCCGCGCAGGCCGACTCCTACGCCGCGCTGATGCTGGGCCAGATGCTGATCGGCACCGGCTGCGCGCCGGCCTTCCTGGTCTGCACGGTGTTCATCGCGCGGCATTTCAGCGCCCAGCGCTTCACCGCCGTCTCGGGCCTGGTGATGAGCCTCAGCAGCATCGGCGTGCTGGCCACGGCCACGCCGCTGGCCTGGCTGATCGAGGCCACGTCCTGGCGCTGGGGCTTCGGCGTGCTGGCCGGCTGCGCGGTGCTGGCCTGGGGGGCGATGTGGCGGCTGGTGCGCGAGCCGGCCGCCCCCGCCGCCGCCGGGGGCGGCCCGCGCCCCTCGCCGCTGGCCGCGCTGCGCGAGCTGCCGGGCCTGTTCGCGCTGCCGCACACCCTGGGGCTGGTGGCCTACGCGGCGGTGGGCTACGCCAGCTTCATCTCCCTGCGCGGGCTGTGGCTGGGGCCGCTGCTGGTGCAGCGGCACGGCTTCTCGCTGGTGGACAGCGGCCACGTGGCGCTGGTGATGACGCTGGCCAGCATGGCCAGCCCGGCGCTGTTCGGCAGGCTGGACCCGGGCGGCGCGCGCCGCATCCGCTGGCTGCTGGGGCTCGCCGTGGCCGCCGCGCTGCTGCTGGGCACGCTGGGGCTGGTGCGCATGGCCTGGGTGGACGTGCTGCTGGCCATCGCCTTCGGCATGCTGTCGGGCTACGGCGTGCTGCAATACGGCTACGTGCGCGACGCCTACCCCGCCGCGGTGCGCGGGCGCGCGCTGTCGCTGTTCACGATGGCGATGTTCCTGGGCATCTCGCTCATGCAGTGGGCCAGCGGCCTGGCCGCCAGCCTGGCGCCGAGCCTGGGCGTGGAGCCGTTCAGCGCCGCGCTGCTGACCATGGCGGCGATGCTGCTGGCCGGCGCGGCGGCGTTCTGGAAACTGCCGCAGGCGAGAACTGCAACACCCCCCTGAGTCGCCTTCGGCGCTGGCATGGCCTGCTCCGCGGCCTTTTGGCCCATGCCCGGAGTCGTGTACCACCGACGAGGGGCGCGCTCTGTAGTTCTCGGCGTGGAACTGCCCAAGTCGCGGCATACTGGGGCGGTTGCCACACTACGGAGTCGATCCCCATGCGAATCACCCGCCTGATCCTGGCCGGCGCCGCGCTGCTGGCCGCCCTGGGCCTCGCCGCGTGCGCGGGCACCCCGACCAGCTCGGACGCGGCCAGCGCCAAGCCCGGCGTCACCGTCTACGGCACGGTGGACGCCGGCGTCGGCCGCACGTCGCGCTGACCTCGATACTATTGTTTACATAGCTGCCAGCGCTTGCCCAGCAAGCGCTGGAGGCCGATTTGCCTTGCAACCATGCGCCGGCTGACCCGGGCCCCGAACGCCGCCATCGCCCAGCTGTGGGCCGACCTGCTGTGCGAGGCCGGCTACCCGGCCACGGTGGAGCGGCGCTTCCTCTCCAGCGTGGCGGGCGAGCTGCCGCCCGACCAGTGCCTGCCGGAGATCTGGCTGCGCCACGACGAGCACGTGGCCGAGGCGCGCCGCCTGCTGGATGACCTGGCCCGCGTGCCGCAGCGCCGCTGGACCTGCGCGGCCTGCGGCGAACTGGTGGAAGGCGGCTTCGAGCAGTGCTGGGCCTGCGGGGCGGCGATGCCCGCGTGACGCGGGCCGCCCGATAAACTGCCCGGGTCACATCGGTACCGACGCCCGCCGCACCGCCCCATGCAACGCTTCACCATCTCGCTCGACGACGCCCTGGCCGCGCAGTTCGACGAACTGATCGCCACCATGGGCTACGAGAACCGCTCCGAAGCGGTGCGCGACCTGATCCGCGCGCGGCTGAGCAGCGCCGTGCTGCCCGCCGCGACCAACGCGGCGGCGCGGAGCGGCACGGCGCTCTGGTGCGTGGCGACGGTGAATTTCGTCTACGACCACCACGACCGCACGCTGGCCGCGCGCGTGCTGGCGCTGCAGCACGACCACCACGACCTGGTCGTCAGCAGCCTGCACACCCAGCTGGGGCACGAGGACGGCCTGGAAGCCGTGGTCCTGCGCGGCCCGCTCGACGAAGTGCATGCCTGCGCGCAGAAGCTGCTGGCGTTGCGCGGCGTGCGCCACGGCCATGCGCACGTGGTGCCGCTGGCGCACGATGCCGCCGCCCACCACCACCCGGGCGCCCACGCGGCGCATGGCCACCACAAGCCGCTGAACTGACCCGCGACGGTCCGGCGCGAGGGTCGCGCACCGTTGCAGGCCCGATTCTTGCATTGGTATGAATTAATCAAATTACTTCATACACCCCAGGAGCCGACGCCATGTTCAGAACCTCTGCCAAACCGGGGCCCGCGCTGGCCTTGGGCATGCTGGCCGCGCTGGCCGCGCTGGGCGCGCAGGCGCAGTCGCCGCTGCCGGACGCGCCGCACCTGCCCGAGGTCGAGGTGCGCGGCCCGGTGGATGCGGCCATCGGCGGCGCCGACAGCGCCAGCGAAGGGGCGGCCGAGCGGGCCTCGTTCCAGTCGCGGCCCAAGCTGCGGCCGGGCGACATCGTCGAGGCCGTGCCGGGCGTGGTGGCCACCCAGCATTCGGGCGACGGCAAGGCCAACCAGTACTTCCTGCGCGGCTTCAACCTCGACCACGGCACCGACTTCGCCGTCAGCGTGGACGGCATGCCGGTCAACCTGCCCACGCACGGCCACGGCCAGGGGTATGCCGACCTGAACTTCCTGATCCCGGAGCTGGTGTCGGGCGTGCGCTACCGCAAAGGGCCGTACTTCGCCGACGGCGGCGACTTCTCGCTGGCCGGCAGCGCCAGCATGGACTACGTCAGCGCCTTGGAACGACCGTACCTCGAAGCCACCGCGGGCGGGCACGGTTTTCAGCGCCTGCTGGCCGCCGGCTCGCGCACCGAGGACGACCACACCTGGCTCGGCGCGCTGGAGCTGGAAAAGAACAACGGCCCCTGGGTAGTGCCCGAGCGCCTGCGCAAACTCAACGGCGTGCTGCGCTTTTCGCAGGGCACGCCGCAGCGCGGCTGGCGCGTGACGGGCATGGCCTACAGCAGCCACTGGACTTCGACCGACCAGATCCCCCAGCGCCTGGTGGACGACGGCGCGCTCTCGCGCTTCGGCAGCCTCAACCCCACCGACGGCGGCCGCACGCGCCGCCTGTCGCTGTCGGGCCAGTGGTTCGACAAAGGCCCGCAGGGCGAAACGCGCCTGTCGGCCTACGCCATCGACTACCGGTTCGACCTGTTCTCCGACTTCACCTACTTCCTCGCCCACCCGGACCGGGGCGACCAGTTCGAGCAGAGCGACCGGCGGCGCGTCTACGGCCTGGCCGGCTCGCACCAAAAGAATACGCGCTGGGGCGATCTGGACGGCGTGCTCAGTTTTGGTGCGCAATGGCGCGGCGACCGCATCGCGGGCGTGGGCCTGTACGCCACCGAGGCGCGCGAGCGCTGGCAGACGGTGCGCGACGACCAGGTATCGCAGGACCTGCTGTCGCTCTACGGCCAGCAGCTGCTCAACTTCACGCCCACGCTGCGCGGCTACGTCGGCCTGCGCGGCGACTGGCTGCGCTACCGCGTGGACGGGCGCGAGCCCGTCTACGGCCCGGCCAACAGCGGCCGCGGGCACGACAGCCTGCTCAGCCCCAAGGCGGGCCTGGCCTGGACGGTGGCGCCCACGCACGAGCTGTACCTCAACTGGGGCCGGGGCTTCCACAGCAACGACGTGCGCGGCGCCACCATCACCGTCGATCCGCAGACCGGCGAGCCGGCCGAGCGCGTGCCGGCCCTGGTCAAGGGGCAGGGGGCCGAGCTGGGCTGGCGCTTTCAGCCGCGCGACGGCCTGACGCTGACGGCCGCGCTGTGGCAGCTCGACCTCGACTCGGAACTGGTCTACGTGGGCGACGCCGGCGCCACCGAGCCCGGCCGCGCCAGCCGCCGCCGCGGCCTGGAGGCCACGCTGCGCTGGCAGATCGACCCGCGCTGGCGCGTGGAGGCCGACGCCGCCTGGTCGCGCGCGCGCTTTCGCGGCGCCGCGCCCGAGGGCGAAGGCAACCACGTGGACAACGCCGTGGAGCGCGTGCTGGCCGCCGGCGTGGTGTGGGAAAGCGGCCCGTGGATGGCCACGCTGCGCCTGCGCCACATGGGCGCGCGCGCGCTCGACACCACCAACAGCGTGCGCTCGCGCCCCGTCACCCTGCTCAACCTGGGCGGGCGCTACGCCGTCAACCGCCACCTGAGCATCGGCCTGCAGGTGTTCAACCTGACCAACCGCAAGGGCAACGACATCGAGTACGACTACGCCTCGTGCACCGCCGGCGAAGTGGCCAGCGGCGCCTGCGGCGGCGGCATCGAGGGGCGGCACGTCCACCCGATGGAGCCGCGCAGCGTGCGGGTATCGGCGCGCTGGACGTTCTGAACGCCCGTTGCCGCTACCGCCAGCGCAGCGGCTCCACCGCCACGCTGCCCAGCCCGCTGGACAGCGTCAGCACCCCCTCCTGCACCGTGGCCTGCAATTGCATGCTGCGCTCGGCGAGCAGCGCCAGGGCCTGCGCCTCGGCGGCGGGGATGCGCCAGACGGCGAGCTTGTCCAGGCGCGCCAGCTTGCCCTCGATGCCGCGCCACCACACCTCGGCCGCCGGGCCGTAGGTGTAGAGGATGACCTGGTCGGCCTTGCTGCACGCCTTGGCCAGCGGCTTGTCGTCGGGCTGGCCGACCTCGATCCACAGGCGCGTGCGGCCGGTGAAGTCGGTCAGCTGCACGTCGGGCTCGTCGGGGCTGGACAGGCCGGCGCCGAAGCCGATGCGCGCGTCGCCGCCGCACAGGTCCTGCACCTGGTGGGCGTTCAGCGCCAGCGCGGCCAGGCGCACCAGCATGCGCTCGTCGGTCTCGCTGGGGTGGCGCGCCAGGGTGAGCTGCAAGTCGGTGTAGCAGCCGTGGTCGATGTCGGCCAGCTGCACGTCGGCCTTGAAGACGGTGGATTTGAGGGCCATGGAATGATGTCGTTTGCTACTGTTTCAGTAGCTGCTGGCGCTTGATGGGCGGGCGCTGGAGGCCGATTTGGCTTGTAGACTCAACCGCGGCGCGCCAGCGCGGCCGCCTTGCCGACGTAGCTGGCGGGCGTGAGGGCCAGCAGGCGGTCCTTCTCGGCCGGCGGGATGTCCAGCGCGCGGATCAGCCCGTGCAGCGCCTCGCGCGTGACGGCCTGGCCGCGCGTGGCTTCCTTGAGCTTTTCATACGCGCCGGGCACGCCAAAGCGGCGCATCACGGTCTGGATGGGCTCGGCCAGCACTTCCCAGGCCGCATCCAGGTCGGCCGACAGGGCGGCTTCGTTCAGCTCCAGCTTGTTCAGGCCGGTCAGCAGCGACTGGTGCGCCAGCGTGGCGTAGCCCAGCGCCACGCCCATGTTGCGCAGCACGGTGGAGTCGGTCAGGTCGCGCTGCCAGCGGCTGATGGGCAGCTTCTCGCTCAGGTGGCGCAGCAGCGCGTTGGCCAGGCCATAGTTGCCCTCGGCGTTCTCGAAGTCGATCGGGTTGACCTTGTGCGGCATGGTGCTGGAGCCGATCTCGCCGGCCTTGGTCTTCTGCTTGAAGTAGCCCAGGCTGATGTAGCCCCAGATGTCGCGCGCCAGATCGATGCAGATGGTGTTGGCGCGCGCCACGGCGTCGAACAGCTCGGCCATGTAGTCGTGCGGTTCGATCTGGGTGCTGTAGATCTGGAAGGTCAGGCCCAGGCCCGGCTGGCCCGCCACCGCGCCCGGCTCGCCGGCGGCGGGCGATTGCACCACGCGGCGGCTGAAGGCCTCCCAGTCGAAGTCGGGCCAGGCCGACAGGTGGGCGTTGTAGTTGCCCACCGCGCCGTTCATCTTGGCCAGCAGCTGCACACCGGCGATCTGCGCGTGCGCCTTGTCCAGGCGGGCCACGACGTTGGCCAGCTCCTTGCCCACGGTGGTGGGGCTGGCGGTCTGGCCGTGGGTGCGGCTGAGCATGGGCACGTGGGCATGGTGGTGGGCCAGCAGGCGCAGGGTGTCGATCACGCGACTCAGCAGCGGCAGCAGCACATCGTCGCGCGCGGCCTTCAGTTGCAGGGCGTGGCTGGTGTTGTTGATGTCCTCGCTGGTGCAGGCGAAGTGCACGAACTCGCTGGCGGCCAGCAGCTCGGGGCGGCCGTCGAACTGGGCCTTGATCCAGTATTCGACCGCCTTGACGTCGTGGTTGGTGGTCTTCTCGATGTCCTTGATGGCCTGGCCGTCGGCCTCGGAGAAATCGCGCACCAGGCTTTCGAGGTAAGCGCGCGCTTCTATGGAAAGCGGCTTGAATTCGGAGAACCCCGCGTCGGAAAGCGCCACGAACCAGGTCAGCTCCACCTGCACGCGGCGCTGCATGTAGCCCAGCTCGCTCATGATCGGGCGCAGCGGGGCCAGTTTGCCGGCGTAGCGGCCGTCGAGGGGGGAAACAGCGGTGAGCGGGATGAGTTGCATGGCCGAAATTGTAGAAGCCGGGCCTTCCGCCTGTTGGCGGATGCGGGCACCGGCGGGCTTGGCCTAGAATGGCCGGCGCCATTCTCCACTCCTCACGAACGTCTTCAATGTCCATGCGTTTGATCGGTGCCCCGACCAGCCCCTACGTGCGCAAGGTGCGGGTGGTGATGGCGGAAAAGAAGCTCGACTACCAGTTCATCACCGAGAACGTCTGGGCCGACGACACCCGCATCGGCGAATCCAACCCGCTGGGCAAGGTGCCCTGCCTGGTGATGGACGGGCAGGACGCGGTGTTCGACTCGCGCGTGATCGTCGAGTACCTCGAAACGCTCTCGCCCGTGGGCAGGCTGATCCCGCCCTCGGGCCGCCAGCGCGTGGAGGTCAAGACCTGGGAGGCGCTGGCCGACGGCCTGCTGGACGCCGCCCTGCTGGCGCGGCTGGAGCGCACCTGGCCCGGCCGCGCCGACAGCGAGCGCAGCGCCGCCTGGATCGCGCGCCAGATGGGCAAGGTGGACGCCGCGCTGGCCGCCATGAGCAGCGGCCTGGGCGAGAAGACCTGGTGCTCGCCCGGCGTGCACCTGTCGCTGGCCGACATCGCCGTCGGCTGCGCCCTGGGCTACCTGGACTTCCGCTTCCCCGAGCTGGACTGGCGCGCGCGCCACGCCAACCTGGCGCGGCTGCTGGACGAGCGCCTGATGCAGCGCCCGAGCTTCGCGGACACCCTCCCGGCCTGAATTGACCACCCCCGTGTCTCCACGCGCTTCGCGCTGTTGCGCCTCCCCCCTCTAGGAGGGCACCGCCAGCGGCCGGGGCAAGCCCGTCCGCGGCGGTTGCTGGCATGGCCTGCTCCGCGGCCATCGGGCTCTTGGGGTTTCATGCGCTGCAGGTGAAGCGCAGCGCGCCGAACAACTAAAAAGCAAGCGCCGCCGGGGCACGGAGCCCGGGCGGCGCTGCGGAATAAAAATGCTGCCGAAGCGGCCTGAAGCGAAAGAGGAGGAGGGAGGGAGGAGGAAGTGCGCTTCAGGTTTTCAGATGGCTCGGCAGCTTCAAGAAGTCATAGCGTGTCATTCAACCACTTGCCTTACGTATGGTCAGAGCACCGGATGGCAAGCGGAGTTCCCGCCAGGTGCGCGCGGGAGCGTAAAGAAACGTGTGAACCTTGTGAGCTTTTGCACGCCTCAGGCCAGCGCGCTGCCGGCCGCGTGGCCCAGGGTGAAGGCTTCCTCGAACACCGAGTAGCCCGACCAGTCGGCGTGCGCGAACGCCAGGCGCGGCGCGTCGGCGAAGCGCCAGGCCGGCGGATGCTCTTTTTTTAATAGCTGCCGGCGCTTGCTGGGCGGGCGCAAACGGTCGATTTGGCTCAAAGTCCCGGGCACGGGCACGGCCATGGCGTGGCCGTAGCGGGTGATCTCCATGCGCAGCAGCTTGGGCGCCAGGTCGGGGTGCGGCACGGCCAGCTCGGCCAGCAGGGCGTCGCGCCAGTGCGTCCACGGGCGCGCCAGCAGTTCGGCCCGGCCGCCGGGCTCGTCGCCCAGCGCGCGGTAGTACGTCAGCACCGTGGGGCCGGGCACGGCTTGCAGGCTCTGGTGCATGGCGTCCACGTAGCCCAGGCCGGCGCTGCCGTAGAGCACGTTGTCCCAGCTCGGCGCGGCGCCGGGGCGGTCGGCCAGCGGCGCGCGCAGGCGCAGGTTGGCGACCAGCCAGGGGGCGGTGCGCAGGCCGGCGGCGCGCGCGCGCACGGCGGCGGGCAGCGGGTCGAGCACGCGCGCGGCCACGCCCACGGGCAGCGCGACCACGGCCTGGCGCGCCTGCCAGCGCTCCAGCCGGCCGGTGGCGGCATCCAGCGCATCCACCTCCACCCCGTGCTTGCCGGATGCGATGCGGCCGACCACGCGGCCGGCGTGCAGCCGCTCGCCCAGCGGCGCGGCCAGTTGCGCGGCCAGCCAGCCGTTGCCCTGCGGCCAGGTGAGCACGCCGCCTTCGTCGCCTGCCTCGCCCCCACCCTCGGCCCCCGGCGCGTGGAAGCCGTGCCGGCTGGCGAAGTAGTGCAGCCCCGCCCAGGCCGAGACGGCGCCGATGCCAGCGCCGAAGTCGTCGCGGCAGCAGTAGTCCAGATACCACAGCAGGTGCGCGTCGGCCAGGCCCTGCCGGGCCAGCCACGCTTTGAAATCTATAGCGTCCAGCGCAAGCTGGGCGGGCGCGAAGGCCGATCTTTGCACTGGGATGGCGTAGTGCGCAGCGCGCTGCGCGTCGGCCACCAGGGCGGCGAAACGCCGGTACGCCGCCTGCGTGGCGGCGCCCACGCCGTGCACAGGCAGCAGGCCGTCCTGCCACTCGCCATTGAAGAAAAGGCGCTCCTGCGGGCTGTGGCACAGGGCGCGCTCGTCGTACTGCCAGCGGCCAGCCACGCGGCGGCGCAGGCCCAGTTCTTCCAGCAGGTCCCGCACCTCGTGCGCGTCGTCGCCCGGCAGTGGCAGGTAGTGCGCGCCCAGCGGGCAGGCGATGCCCATCAGCGCGCCGCCGCGGCTGTTGCCGCCGGGAGCGTCTTCCAGCTCCAGCAGGGCGAAGTCCTCGTGCCCCGCCCGCCGCAGCGCGCGCGCCGCCGCCAGCCCGGCGATGCCGCCGCCGGCGATCACGGTGTGCGCGGTGCGCACCACGTCGGGCGCGCGGGTCGGCCAGGGCTGGCGCAGCAGGTGGCCGCGTTCATGCGCGATGCCGGCGAAGCCGCCTTCGATGGCCTCCCGCTCGCGCGGCGAGCAGCCGGCCGCAGCCAGCGCAACCGTCAGAAGCAGGGATCTGCGTTGCATCGGTCAGCTGCGCGAACCCGCACATCGCCGCAAGGCGTCCGGTGGCCGCGGAGCAGGCCACGCCAGCGAACGCCGTGGACGGACCTGCGCCGGCCACTGGCGTTGTCCCCCCTCCCGCAGAGAGAGGGGGGAAGGCGCCGAAGGCGACTCAGGGGGGTGCCTCATTTCATCACCCGGCCCCATTCGGTTTCGTAGGTGTGCACCAACACCTGGTTCGACAGCCGGTTGACCTCGGCCGGCACGCGCGCCATGTCGGCCGGGAAGTCGAACAGCAGCCCCAGCGTGGCCGGCGTGAGGTAGCGCAGGCCGGCCGGCAGCTCGGCGGGCAGGCGCCAGGGCCGGCGGCTGGCGATGACGAAGCCCCATTCGCCGAAGCTGGGCACGTGGGCGTGGTAGGGCGTGGCGCGCAGGCCCGCGGCCTCGACGGTCTGCACCACGGTCCAGAAGCTGCGCCGCGCCACCAGCGGCGAGGTGGTCTGGATCACCGCGTAGCCGCTGGCCGCGAGGCGCTTCTCCAGCAGGGCGTAGAAGCTCAGCGTGTAGAGCTTGCCGATGCTGAAGTTGGTGGGGTCGGGGAAGTCCACCACGATGACGTCGAAAACCTCTTCGCCCGATTCCAGCCACTTGAAGGCGTCGGTGTTGACGATCTTCACCTTGGGCGAAGCCAGCGCATGGCCGTTCAGCGCGGCCAGCGCCGGGTTGTGCGTGAACAACTCGGTCATCGCCGGGTCCAGCTCGACCAGGGTGACCTGCTCCACGCCCGGGTACTTCAGCACTTCGCGCACCGCCATGCCGTCGCCGCCGCCCAGCACCGCCACCCTGCGCGGCGCGCCGTGCGCGGCCAGGGCGGGGTGCACCAGGGCCTCGTGGTAGCGGTACTCGTCGCGCTCGGCGAACTGCAGGTTGCCGTTGAGGAACAGCCGGTAGCCCGGCCGCCCCTCGCCCGGCGCGTGGGTGACGACGATGCGCTGGTACGGCGTGCTCTGGGCAAACACCACGCGGTCGGCGTACAGCCTGTCCTCGGCCAGCGTGGTGACCTGGCCGGCGAAGGCCCAGCCGGCGGCCAGCACGGCCAGCGTCAGCGCGCAGGCCGCCGCGTGCGCGGCGAACGCGCGCAGCTCATGCCGGAACAGCCACAGCGCCCACACGCCCACCAGCGCATTCAGCAACCCGAACAGCAGCCCGGTGCGGATCAGCCCGAGCTGCGGCACCAGCAGCAGCGGAAAGGCCAGCGACACCGCCAGCGCGCCCAGGTAGTCGAAGGTCAGCACCTGCGACACCAGCTCGCGCAGCCGCACGTTGCGCCGCAGGATGCGCATGACCAGCGGTATCTCCAGCCCCACCAGCGTGCCCACCAGCAGCACCAGCCCATACAGCACGACGCGGAACGCGCCGGGCGCCCAGGCGTTGGCCAGGAACAGCGCCACCGGCAGCAGCCCGCCGGCCAGCGCCACCAGCAGCTCGATGCGCAGGAAGTGCGCCGGCAGCTGCCGCTCGAAGAAGCGCGACAGGTACGAGCCCACGCCCATGGCGAACAGGTAGCTGCCGATGATGGTGGAGAACTGAAGCACCGAGTCGCCCAGCACGTAGCTGGCGATGGCGCCGGCCGCCAGCTCGTACAACAGCCCACAGGCAGCGACGACGAACACGCTGGCCAGCAGCGCGACCTCCAGCGGGTGCGGGCCGGGGCGCGGGCCACCCGGGTGCGATTCAGTGGAAGCGTCGGCCATCGCGCGCACTCAGGTCATCACGGCCGGCCTGCGGCGTCCCCAGGCCACGGCGAAGGTGTACACCGCCAGCCCGGCCCACACCGCCACGAAGCCGGCCAGGCGGCGCGCGTCCAGCGGCTCGTGCAGCGCGAACACGCCCAGCAGGAATTGCAGCGTGGGCGAGATGTACTGGAGCATGCCCAGCGTCGCCAGGCTCAGGCGCTGCGCCGCGTAGGCGAAGGCCACCAGCGGCACGGTAGTCACGAGGCCGGTGCTGGCCAACAGCCCGTCGGTGGCGCGGCCGTGGTGGCCGAACACCAGCGCGTCGCTGGCGGACAGGCCCAGCAGCAGGGCCAGCGCCGGCAGGGCGATCAGCCCGGTTTCCACCGCCATGCCTTCCGTGGGCGGCAGCACGATCCGCTTCTTGACCAGGCCGTAGATGCCGAACGAGAACGCCAGCACCAGGGCCACCCAGGGAAAACTGGGCGAGGCCCAGCCGAGCCAGGCCACGCCGAGCGCGGCCAGCCCCACGCCCGCCCACTCGCCGCGCGCCAGCCGCTCGCCCAGGGCCAGCACGCCGAGCGCGACGCTGAGCAGCGGCAGCAGGAAGTAGCCCAGACTGGCGTCGAGCGTATGGCCGTGGGTCACGGCCCAGACGTAGGTGAGCCAGTTGGTGCTGACCAGGACGGCCGCCAGGGCCATGCGCGCGAGCAGCGCGGCATCCAGCCGCCGCCACAGCGCCACCAGCCCGCGGCGCGCCGCCAGCACGCCCGCCAGCAGCACGAACGACCAGACGACGCGGTGCGCGACCACCTCGATGGCCGAGGCCGGCGCCAGCAGCCGGAAGTACAGCGGCATCAGCCCCCACAGGCCGTAGGCCGCCAGCGCGGCGGCCACCCCGCCGCCCGGCGCGGCGCTCATCCGTGGATGGCGGCGGCCACGATGATGCTGATGCCCAGGCACATGGCGGCCACCACCAGTGCCAGGGCGCGGTTGTGCTTCTCGACGATCTCGGCCCACAGGTCGTAGGGCGTGATCTTGTCGATGATGATGAAGCACAGCCAGAAGACGACCACGCCGAGCAGGGCGTAGACGATGGAGCCGACGAACGCGGCGGGCTTGAACCATTCGATGTCCATGGAACCTCCTGTTTACTTGTGTCCGCCCCCCGAGCTGTAGCCCCCGAACGAGCCGCCCGACGAGCGCCCATAGCTGCCGCCGCCGTCGGAGCAGCGCGAGAAGAGAGACAGCACGATGACGATGAGCACCAGCACGACGATGATGGTGACGATGTTGACCGAGGGCGCGGCGCTGAAGGGTCGGGCGTCGGCGCGCGCCAGCGCGTCGCCCAGCTTGAAGGCGTCGGCCACCTGGCGCGCGGCGATCTTGCGCCCGGCCGACCAGATGATCTCGCCGCCGCCCTGCTCGGACGACAGCAGCTGGTCGCCGCTGGCGTAGTCGCTGTTCTGGGTGACCTGGCCGCGCCGCACCTGCCAATAGAACTCGCCCAGCACGTAGCTGGTCTCGGCGCGGTACTGCCATTGGCGGGTGTAGACCACGCCACCGTGGCTGGCGCGGCTGCCGCCGGGCGTGACCTCGGGCGCGCCGCTGAGCGGGCGCACCAGGCTCCAGCCGTCTTCCGCATCGACCAGAAAGCAGAAGCCGCGCTGCGCGTTGTAGAGCAGGTATTCCTGCCAGCCGAAGTGCTCGTCGTCGTCGGGCGCCTGGCCGAGCCGGTGCTGGAAGCCCACCACCTGCCAGCTGGCGCCGTCGAGCTGGCCGGTGCTGCCCAGCGGGATCAGCGGGCGCACGCGCTCGGCCTGCTCGGCGGCGCGCAGCTCGCCGCCGACGCCCTGCGACAGGTCGATCAGCGCGCTGCACTGCGGGCAGGTGATGCTCTTGCTCTGCGCCAGCTGGGGCGCGACGGGCGCGCCGCAGTTCGGGCAGGCGAACTGGCGGCCCTGGTCCTCGCGCGCCGAGGCGTCGCGCAGTCCGGTCAGCGCCAGATCGGCCAGCAGGACGGCGCGGCCGCGCGACAGCGTGGGCGGCTGGTTGCCGTAGTCGATGCTCAGGACTTCGCCGGCGCCGTTGCGCAGCTCGACGATGGGAAAGCTCGCCCCCGGCGCCGGCAGATGCGCCAGCTCGCCCTGCGCCGACACCAGCCGCACGCTCTGATAGGAGGCGACCGACCAGCGCTCGCCCAGCAGGGTGGCGGCGGCGCCGGGCTTGAAGCTCTTGGGCCGGGGCAGCTCGCCCTCGGCCGGCTGCGGCAGCGCGAAGACGTAGGCGCCGTTGTCCTCGGCCAGCCAGCCGGCGCTGCCGTCGTCGAACTGCGCGCACCACTCGGTCCAGCGGCCCTCGGCGTACTGGTATTGCAGCCTGCCGACCAGGGTGAACGCGCGGCCCTGCCAGCGGCCGGCGGCCATGAGCTGCAGCGGGCTGAAGTCGTCGAACAGCTCGGCCATGCGGCCGATGCGCTTGAGCGCGTCGCCCTCGCGCACCACGGCGCTGCGGCAATAGGCGCAGACGGCATGGGTGGACTGCGCGCTGCGGAACTCCACCGGCGCCCCGCACGACGGACAGGGCGCGCGGTAGGCGCGCTGGGGGCCGGCCGGGTCGGTCACTGAGTTTCCAAGCAAAATCGGGCTCCAGCGCTTGCTGGGCGCACGCTGGCAGCTATTATCTTTATAGTATCAGACCAGCTTCTTGAGCAGCTCGGCCTTCTTGGCGTTGAACTCGTCGTCGGTCAGGATGCCCTTGGCCTTGAGTTCGCCCAGCTTCTCCAGCGTGGCCATCACGTCCTCGGGCTTGACGCCGGCCGGCGCGGCGGCCGGCGTGGGCGCGCCGCCTTGCAAAGCCGACTGCATGTTCTGCGCCAGGATCTGCCCCATCGCCACGCCGGCGCCCATGCCCAGCCCGGCGCCGGCCAGGCCGCCCGCATCGCCGCCGGCGCCCACGCCCTCGGCCATCTTGGGGATGGCCTGCGCGGTCTGGTACTGCATGAACCTGCCCATGTCGTTGCCGACCATGCCCATGCCGATCTTCTGGTCGAGGATCTTCTGCAGCTCCTCGGGCAGCGAGATGCTCTGCACCGTCATCGCCTCCAGCTTCAGGCCGTAGCCCTCCATGGCCGGGCTGAGCGCGGCGGCCAGCGCCTGCGCGAAGGCATGCTGGTTGGCCGCCAGGTCGAGGAACGGGATCTGGCTCTGCGCGATGCCGACGGCGATGTTCTGCATGATCAGGCCGCGCAGCTGGCCGTCGAGCTCGGCCACGGTGGTGGTGTCGCGCGTGCCGGAGATCTCGGTGTGGAACTTCCTCGGGTCGGCCACGCGCCAAGCGTAGTTGCCGAAGGCGCGCAGGCGCACGGCGCCGAACTCCTTGTCGCGCACGGTGATGGGCTGGGGCGTGCCCCACTTCTGGTCGATCTGCTGGCGCGTGCTGAAGAAGTACACGTCGCTCTTGAAGGGCGACTGGAACAGCTTGTCCCAGTTCTTCAGGTTGGTCAGCAGCGGCAGCGTCTGCGTCGTCAGCTTGTGCGTGCCGGGGCCGAACACGTCGGCCACCTGGCCTTCGTTGACAAACATCGCCAGCTGCGACTCGCGCACCACCAGCACGGCGCCGTTCTGGATCTCCATGTCCGCCATCGGAAAGCGCCAGGCCAGCACGCCGTCGGCGTCCTCCGTCCACTGGATGACGTCGATAAACTGCTTCTTGATGAAATCCATCAGCGCCATGGCCTTGCCCTTTCATTTGGGAAACGTCGGCGGATGATACGCGGCCGCTTCCCTACAATGCCTTGCGCATCCAGCGCCACCCTTGAAAGCCACCAGCGCGGCCAGCGCCCCACGAGGAGATCTGCCCCATGACCACGCCCACACCCGTCTCCAACGACGACAAGCGCGCCGAGCTGCGCCGCGCCGCGCTCGAATACCACGAGTTTCCGGTGCCCGGCAAGATCGCCATCGCGGCCACCAAGCAGATGGTGAACCAGCGCGACCTGTCGCTGGCCTATTCGCCCGGCGTGGCCGCGCCCTGCGAGGAGATCGTCAAGGACCCGGTCAACGCCTTCAAGTACACCGCGCGCGGCAACCTGGTGGCCGTCATCACCAACGGCACGGCGGTGCTGGGCCTGGGCGACATCGGCCCGCTGGCGGCCAAGCCGGTGATGGAAGGCAAGGGCGTGCTGTTCAAGAAGTTCGCCGGCGTGGACGTGTTCGACATCGAGATCGACGAGAAGGACCCGAAGAAGCTGGTGGAGGTGATCGCCGCGCTGGAGCCCACCTTCGGCGCCGTCAACCTGGAGGACATCAAGGCGCCGGACTGCTTCTACGTCGAGCGCGAGCTGCGCAAGCGCATGAAGATCCCGGTCTTCCACGACGACCAGCACGGCACCGCCATCACCGTGGCGGCGGCCCTGGTCAACGGGCTGAAGGTGGCGGGCAAGGACATCGCCAAGGTCAAGCTGGTGACCTCCGGCGCCGGCGCGGCCGCCCTGGCCTGCCTGAACCTGCTGCTGAAGGTGGGCGTGCGGCGCGAGAACGTCTTCGTCACCGACCTGGCCGGCGTGGTCTACGAGGGCCGCACCGAGCTGATGGACGACGACAAGCGCCAGTACATGCAGAAGACCGACGCCCGCACGCTGGCCGAGGTGATCGAGGGCGCCGACGTGTTCCTCGGCCTGTCGGCCGGCGGCGTGCTCAAGCCCGAGATGGTGGCGAAGATGGCGCCGCGCCCGGTGATCTTCGCGCTGGCCAACCCCAACCCCGAGATCACGCCGGAAGACGCGCACGCGGTGCGCGGCGACGTGATCATGGCCACCGGCCGCACCGACTACCCGAACCAGGTCAACAACGTCCTGTGCTTCCCCTACATCTTCCGCGGCGCGCTGGACTCGGGCGCCACCACCATCACCGACGAGATGGAGCTGGCCGCCGTCCACGCCATCGCCGATCTGGCGCAGGCCGAGCAGAGCGAGAAGGTGGCCGCCGCCTACGTGGGCGAGAAGCTCAGCTTCGGCCCCGAGTACCTGATCCCCAAGCCGTTCGATCCGCGGCTGATGACCAAGATCGCGCCCGCCGTGGCCCAGGCCGCCGCCGACAGCGGCGTGGCGCTGCGCCCGATCCAGGACATGGACGACTACCGCGAGAAGCTGCAAAGCTTCGTCTATGCCTCCGGCACCACCATGAAGCCGATCTACGACGCCGCCAAGCGCGCCACGCGCAAGCGCGTGGCCTACGCCGAGGGCGAGGAGGAGCGCGTGCTGCGCGCCGCCCAGATCGTGGTGGACGAGGGCCTGGCGCGGCCAACGCTGATCGGCCGGCCGACCGTCATCGCTCAGCGCATCGAGCATTTCGGCCTGCGCCTGCAGGAAGGGCGCGACTACGACGTGGTCAACACCGACTTCGACCACCGCTACCGCGACTTCTGGCAGACCTACCACCGCATGACCGAACGCAAGGGCATCACCGCGCAGGTCGCCAAGATCGAGATGCGCCGCCGGCTGACGCTGATCGGCTGCATGATGCTGCACAAGGACGAGGTGGACGGCCTGATCTGTGGCACCTGGGGCACGACGCTGCAGCACCTCAGCCACATCGACCAAGTCATCGGCAAGCGCCCCGGCGGCGCCGCCAGCACCGCGCAGGACGTGCCGGTGTACGCCTGCATGAACGGGCTGCTGCTGCCGGGCCGGCAGGTGTTCCTGGTGGACACCCACGTCAACTACGACCCCACGCCCGAGGAGCTGTGCGAGATCACGGCCCTGGCGGCCGAGGAAATGGTGCGCTTCGGCATCCAGCCCAAGGTGGCGCTGCTGTCGCACTCCAACTTCGGCACCAGCAGCCAGCCTTCGGCGGTCAAGATGCGCCGCACGCTGGAACTGCTGCGCGAGCAGACGCCCTGGCTGGAAGTGGATGGCGAGATGCACGGCGACGTGGCCCTGGACGGCCAGCAACGCGCCGCCGTGATGCCGCGCAGCCCGCTGCAGGGCGACGCCAACCTGCTGGTGTTCCCTGATATCGATGCCGCCAACATCGCCTACAACCTGCTCAAGACTGCGGCCGGGGGCAACATCGCCATCGGCCCGGTACTGCTGGGCGCCGCCAAACCCGTGCACATCGTCACGGCCAGCGCCACCGTGCGCCGCATCGTCAACCTGACCGCCTTGACCGTGGCCGACGCAAACGCCACCTGATAAGCCCAATACAAAAAGCAAGCGCACACTAACTATAGGATTCACCCTTTTGGGCATGCCCGTTTTTTGGGCAGTCGCTTGCTTTTTCGTTGCCCTTGCGTCACACTAGCGGCTTGGAATTTTCGGGTTAACCCGGGGGTTTCCTGAAGGTGTTTTTCATGTTGCGAACAGCGGCATCGCATGCTGCCCGGTCGCTCCTGGTGGTGTCGTTGCTGGTGTCGGCCGGGGCCACGATGGGCCTGGCCCATGCGCGAGGGCCGGCCTGGGGCGAAGCCGAAGCCACCGTCGTGGTGACGGAGTTGCCTCCTCAGGGCCAGCGCACTTACGCGCTGATTCTGCGCGGCGGCCCGTTTCCCTACGACAAGGACGGCGCGGTGTTCGGCAACCGCGAACGCCTGCTGCCGCGCGAGCGGCGCGGCTACTACCGTGAATACACCGTGGATACCCCTGGCGCGCGCAGCCGCGGCGCACGGCGCATCGTCTGCGGCGGCTGGCGGCCCAGGGCCCCCGAAGGCTGTTGGTACACGGGCGATCACTATGCGAGCTTCAAGAGGATCGTGCAATGAAGGCACTTGAACAGTTTCAACCGGCCAGCCCGATGGCGGGGCAGCCGAACCGGTTTACGACCACCGAGAAAGCAGCGGAGATGGATCAGCCACTTCGTCAACCCCAGGAAACGCCACTCAAGGGCGTGCGCAGCAACATCGTGCAGTCGATCCGCGCCTTCCAGGTGCACGACCTGCAGGCGGCGGCGGCGCAGCTCGGCCAGCACTTCCTCTACGCCAACCTGGCACAGGCGCAGGCCAAGCAGGACGTGCTGGACATGATCGCCCAGCAGTTCACCTTCCCGGCGCACTTCGGCAAGAACTTCGACGCGCTGTACGACTGCATGACCGACCCGCTGCACAAGAGCGGGCCGCAGCCGGGCTTCATCGTGGTGCTGGAGCAGATCCCGGCCACAGCCAAGTTCGACAAGGAAGCGCGCGAGCAACTGCTCGACATCTTCCGCGACGCGGCCGACTACTGGGCCGACCGGAAGATACCGTTCAGGTGCTTCTATTCTTTTCTGTAGCCCGTTCTGCACAAGCTGGCCAAGCAGAACGGGCGACACCGGCCGAGGGCGACAACGCCCTCGTGGACACGAGCGCCGAGGCAGGCGAGAAGATGCCGACTGACAAGCTGGTCGATATTTCTCCGCTGGCGCTGCGCATGAGCAGTCCCTTCAACGCGGGCTACTGGTTGAGCGCGGCCTGAGCAGCGCTTCGCCCACGCCCTGAGAAGCCCGCCGAATGGCGGGCTTTTTCTTGGGCGCGCGGCGCTCAGTTTTCGCCGGCGGCCGGCAAGCTCCGCGCGGCGGGCGCAGGGGCAGGCGCGCCGCTGGCTTCGGGCACTACCGGGCGCGGCGCGGGCGGCGGCGCCTTGGGCAGCTCGCCCGAAGGCAAGGCCAGCGCCTGCCGCAGGCAGTCGCGCTGGGCCTGGTGGCGCGCGGCACCGCCGGCCACGCCGGCGGCCTGCCGGCGGCAGTTGCGCTCGGCGATGCGCTCGCCCTCCAGCCGCCGCGCCAGGCAGGCGCGCAGCAGGAGCTGGCGTTCGCCGGCCTGGCCAGCGATCTCGCGCTGGCAAAGGACGAAGCGCGTGGGCAGCGGCTCGTCGGCATACACCAGCGGCGCACTGACGGGCTGCTGCGACCAGGCGGCGCCGCCAACCCAGAGCAGGCTGGGCACGAGCACGCGGCGGATGTTCAGATAACGGTAATGCATGTTGTTGTGGCGGCCGGCGCGGCGCCGGCCCGCGCTCCCTCTCGCGGTAGCCGAGATTGTCGCCACACCGCCCTGCGCCTGCGTGACGGCGCGCGGCCCCAAGCACCCTGGCCTATAGTGAGCGCCTGCCCCCACGAAAGCCCGCCGCCATGCAGGACCTCGCCGAACCGCCGGTTGCCGAACAAGCCGATTCGCTATCGAATAGAGAGCTGCAAGCGCACGTCGTACAAGCGCTGCAGGCCGTTTTGCCTCCAGAATCCCTGCTGTGGACGGCGGAGCAGACCACGCCCTACGAATGCGACGGCCTGACCGCCTACCGCCAACGCCCGCTGGCCGTGGCGCTGCCGTCCAGTTACGAGCAGATTCAATCGGTGTTGCAAACCTGCCACCACCTGGGCGTGCCGGTGGTGGCGCGCGGGGCGGGCACGGGCCTGTCGGGCGGCGCCATGCCGCACGCGCGCGGGGTGACGCTGTCGCTGGCCAGGTTCAACCGCATCCTCGGCATCGACCCGCTGGCGCGCACGGCGGTAGTGCAGTGCGGCGTGCGCAACCTGGCGATCAGCGAGGCGGCGGCCGCGCACGGCTTGTACTACGCGCCCGACCCCAGCAGCCAGATCGCCTGCACCATCGGCGGCAACGTGGCCGAGAACTCGGGCGGCGTGCACTGCCTGAAGTACGGATTGACCGTGCACAACGTGCTGGCCGTCAAGGGCTTCACGGCGGCGGGCGAGCCGGTGGAGTTCGGCGGCGCCGCGCTGGACGCGCCGGGCTACGACCTGCTGGCCCTGGTCACCGGCAGCGAGGGCATGCTGGCGGTGACGACCGAGGTGACCGTCAAACTTTTACCGAAGCCCCGGCTGGCGCGCTGCATCATGGCCAGCTTCGTCGACGTGCGGCAGGCGGGCGAGGCGGTGGCGGCGGTGGTCGCCGCCGGCATCATCCCCGCCGGCATGGAGATGATGGACAAGCCCATGACCGCCGCCGTGGAGGACTTCGTGCACGCCGGCTACGACCTGGCCGCCGCCGCCATCCTGCTGGTCGAGTCCGACGGCACGCCGGAGGAAGTGGAGGAGGAGATCGGCCGCATGACGCAGGTGCTGACCGCCTCGGGCGCCACCCAGATCGCCGTCAGCCAGTCGGAGGCCGAGCGCCTGCGCTTCTGGAGCGGGCGCAAGAACGCCTTCCCGGCCAGCGGGCGCATCAGCCCCGACTACATGTGCATGGACTCCACCATCCCGCGCAAGCGGCTGGCCGACATCCTGCTGGCGATCCAGCAGATGGAGAAGAAGTACGGCCTGCGCTGCTGCAACGTGTTCCACGCCGGCGATGGCAACCTGCACCCGCTGATCCTGTTCGACGCCAACGACCCCGACGAACTGCGCCGCTGCGAGCTGTTCGGCGCCGACATCCTGGAGACCAGCGTGGCGATGGGCGGCACGGTGACCGGCGAGCACGGCGTGGGCGTGGAGAAGCTCAACAGCATGTGCGTGCAGTTCAGCGCCGCCGAGAACGCGCAGATGTTCGGCATCAAGCGCGCGTTCGACCCCGAGGGCCTGCTCAACCCCGGCAAGGTGATTCCCACGCCGCGGCGCTGCGCCGAATACGGGAAGATGCTGGTGCGCGGCGGGCGGCTGCCGCACCCGGAGCTGGAGCGCTTCTGAACGCAAAATAGCGCCATGCAGCTATCGACGAAGGAGTGAACGTGCGCGTGGACGAACCGCAGGCATGCGATGTACTGGTGATTGGCGGCGGGCCGGCCGGCTCGGCCATCTCCACGCTGCTGGCACGCAAGGGCCGGCACGTGGTGATGCTGGAGAAGGACCACCACCCCCGCTTTCACATCGGCGAATCCCTGCTGCCCGGCAGCGTGGCGCAGTTCGAGCTGCTGGGCGTGCGCGAGGAGCTGGACCGCATCGGCATGCCCAAGTTCGGCATCGAGTTCGTGCCGCCCACGGGGCCGCAGCGCAGCTACGTCGAGTTCGCCGAGGGCTGGAACCCGCGGAAAGGCTCGGCCTGGCAGGTGCGCCGATCGGAGATGGATGAAATCCTGTTCCGCCACGCCGGCAAGGAAGGCGCCGTCACCCTGGAAGGTGCCCGCGTGCGCCAGGTGGACTTCGACGACGGCGGCGCCGACGTCACCGCGCAGATGGAAGACGGCAGCCAGCGCCGCTGGCGCGCGCGCTTCGTCGTCGACGCCAGCGGCCGCGACACCGTGCTGGCCAACAAGTTCAAGACCAAGGAAAGGAACACCAGGCACAACAGCACCGCGCTGTTCGGCCATTTCCGCGGCGCGCGGCGGCTGCCGGGCCGGCGCGAGGGCAACATCAGCATCTGCTGGTTCCAGCACGGCTGGTTCTGGTTCATCCCCCTGGCCGACGGCACCACCAGCGTGGGCGCGGTGTGCTGGGCCTACTACCTGAAGGCGCGCGACAAGCCCCTGAAGGACTACTTCTACGACACGCTGAAGATGTGCCCCGAGCTCTACGACCGCGTGAAGGACGCCGAGCTGGTGGACGACGCGGTGCACGCCACCGGCAACTTCTCGTACTTCAGCACGCGGGCCACGGGCGAGCGCCACCTGATGATCGGCGATGCGTACACCTTCATCGACCCGATGTTCTCCTCCGGCGTGTTCCTGGCGCTGCAGAACGCCATCGAGGGCGCCGACCTGGTGGACAAGGCGCTGGATCAGTCGGCCGAATACGACGCGGCCCGCGCGGCGCGGGAGCAGCGCATGCGCGAGATGCCCGGCGACTACTCCTGGTTCATCTACCGCGCCACCAACCCCACCATCCGCGACATGTTCATGCACCCCAAGAACGTGTTCAAGGCCAAGCAGGGCCTGCTGACGCTGCTGGCGGCGGACCTGGACCACGGGCCCGACTTCCGGCGCTCGCTGTTCATGTTCAAGGTGGTCTACTACTTCATCGCGGTCATGCACCCGCGCCGCACCTGGCGCGGCTGGCGCCGGCACCGGAACGCGATCCGCGACCACGGCAAGCTGCGCGGCGAGACGATTCAGACCGAGGGCTGATCCGGATCGCATTCGTCGAAAAGCCGTTCGGGCTGAGCTTGTCGAAGCCCTGCGCGGCGCTTCGACAAGCTCAGCGTGAACGGACTTAGATTCTTCAACGCATCTTGGTATGACCGGCGTCCTCAGCCGGCGCGCACTCCGCATGTACCCACGCCGCGAACGCAGGCAGCGCCTCGCTGCATGGCAAGGCGACGATGGCAGGCAGTTCGTAGGGGTGCCCGGCGCGCAGCGCGCGCTCCAGCGCCGGCCAGCGGGCGGCGGTGGTCTTGAACAGGATGCGGAACTCGCCCTCGGCCTGCACGGCGCCCTGCCAGCGGTAGACGCTGTCGATGGCGCTCACCTGCGCGCAGGCGGCCAGGCGCTGCTCGACCATGCGGCGCGCCAGGCAGTCGGCGTCGGCGCGCGTGGCAACGGTGGTGAGCACCAGCCGAATATTGGTCAAATCGGGCTCCAGCGCCCGTCCATCAAGCGGTAGCAGCTACTTTTTCAGGAGCAAAGATACCCAGCCGGTCCAGCGCGGCGGCGAGCTGGCCGACGCTGCGGTCCACGTCGGCCCACTTGTCCAGGCCGAACAGGCCCAGGCGGAAGCTGCGGAAGTCGGCCGGCTCGTCGCACATCAGCGGCACGCCGCTGGCGCTCTGCACGCCCTGCTCGATGAACTTCTTGGCGCTCTGGATCTCCGGGTCGGTGGTGTAGCTGACCACCACGCCCGGCGCCTTGAAGCCCTCGGCCGCCACGCTGGGCAGGCCGCGCGACTCCAGCAGCGCGCGCACCTTGGCGCCCAGCTCGACTTGCTGCGAGCGCACCTGGGCGAAGCCGCGCGCGCGCGTCTCGGCCATGGTGTCGCGCAGTTTCAGCAGCGCCATGGTCGGCATGGTGGCGTGGTAGGCGTGGCTGCCGGTCTCATACGCCTGCATGATCTGGTGCCACTTCTTCAGGTCGGCGGCGAAGCTGGTGCTGGTGGTGCCCTCCATCACCTTCAGCGCGCGCGCCGAGAGGCACACCATGGCGCAGCAGGGCGAGCTGCTCCAGCCCTTCTGCGGCGCGCTGACCAGCACGTCCACGCCGGTGGCCTTCATGTCCACCCACATGGCGCCGGAGGCGATGCAGTCCAGCACGAACAGGCCGCCGGCGGCGTGCACGGCGTCGGCCAGCTGCTTCATGTAGTCGTCGGGCAGGATCAGGCCGCTGGCCGTCTCCACGTGCGGGGCGAACACCACGGCGGGCTTTTCGCGCGCGATGGCGGCCACCGCCTCGCCGATGGGCACCGGCGCCCACGGCGCCTGCGGGCCGTCTGATCCTTGCTTCGCCTGCGCGCCGTCGCCTCTGCGGCGGGCCTTGAGCACGGTGATGTTGCCGGGCGCGGTGATGCGGCCCACTTCCAGGATCTGGCTCCAGCGGAAGCTGAAGAACCCGTTGCGGATGACCAGCACCTTCTGGTCGCCCGCGAACTGGCGCGCCACCGCCTCCATGCCGAAAGTGCCGCTGCCGGGCACCAGGGCCGTGGCGTCGGCGTGGTAGACCTCCTTGAGCATGGCCGAGATGTCGCGCATCACGCCCTGGAACTTCTTGGACATGTGGTTGAGCGCGCGGTCGGTGTAGACGACCGAGAATTCGAGCAGGCCGTCGGGATCGACGTGGGGCAGCAGTCCGGGCATGGCGGTCTCCAATATCGTGCAGAGCGAACGGGCCAGTTTAGCGCGCGGCCCCGCCGTTACCATGCATGCCCATGGAAGCCCTCCCTTTGGCCCTGGCGTTCGGCAAGAGCCTGCTGCTGGCGCTGGCCGCCGTGCTGCCCATCCTGAACCCGCCCGCGTCGGCACCGATCTTCGTCAGCTTCACCGGCGCGCTGCCGCCGGCCACGCGGCGCGCACTGGCGCGCACCATCGGCCGCAACGTGGTGCTGATGCTGGCCGGCGCCATGCTGGTGGGCACCTACGTGCTGGACTTCTTCGGCGTCTCGATCCCCATCGTGCGCGTGGCCGGCGGGCTGATCGTGGGCTTCACCGCCTGGAACATCCTCTACGCGCCCGAGCCCGCGCCCGACCAGGCCGACCAGGCCCGCATGGCACGCGCGCTGGCCGACGACGACCGCGTGAGCGTGCAGGCCTTCTACCCCATGACTTTCCCGCTGACCTGCGGCCCCGGCTCCATCGCCGCCGCCATCACCATCGGCGCCGCGCTGCACAGCCCCCGCTGGCCCACCACGGCCGCCAACTTCGCCGGTGGCCTCACGGCGATGCTGCTGATCGGCCTGCTGGTGGCGCTGACCTACGGCTACGCCGGCCGCCTGCTGCGCCCGCTGGGCGCGGTGGGGCTGGTGGTGTTCCTGCGCCTGTCGGCCTTCATCCTGCTGTGCGTGGGGGTGCAGATTTTCTGGGATGGGGCGAGTGAGTTGCTGCGGGGGTTGGGGAAGGGGTAGCGGAAACACCAGGATGTCTGCGAGAACAGATTATTTCTGGGCATTATCTGGACTGGTAGCCTGGAATCGATACACTAGGGATTCTCAGCCTGCAGAATGGATGTTCTACGCACATGTGGGTGTTTAATCGTGATGTTTATGCACGCTTGTCGCTCCGCAATCTTACCCAAGGCTTATCTAAGACCCGGCTTCAGAGCCGCCAGTGCTGCCCGTATTATGTCTGGCGCCGATGGATCTTCGACCAGTCGGTCAGGCACCACACCAACTCCCTGGATCTTGCGCCCATTGGGCGGGAAGAAGTACGCGCTCGTGAATTTGATAGCGCCGATCGGCAACGGACGCACGGTCTGGATGCTGGCTCGCCCGAACGTGGGGCGCCCGACGATCACCGCCCTCTTGTGGTCTTGCAGTGCGGCCGCCACTATCTCGCCACCCGCCATGGTGGCGCTGTCAACCAGCACCGCCATGGGCATGACTTGAAGCTCAAGGGGCAGGCCTGCTAGCGAATCGGTACCACCGTTTCGCTGATAGAACGCGGGCGCTGCCAGGTATGTGGAGTTCGATGCGGAACCAGCGCCAGCAATCCGCACCACCATGGCGTCCTTGGGCAAAAACATCGCCGCAATGCCTACCGTGGATTCAAGAAGACCTCCCGGACACCCTCGCAAGTCAAGGATCAATGCTTGAAAAGGCTCTGCATGCCAAGCGTCTCTCAGCGCCTCAGCTGCCTTCCGCAAGGCCAAAGCATCGAAGCGCGACACCCGTAGTTGCCCTACGCCCTGCGATGGGCGAGAGAAAGAGGGCACCGCCGCCGTGTATGTCTTGCGCTCGACCTGGATCGTATGCACTGACAAGGTCGATTCGCGAAAAACGGTGAGAGCTACCTTGGTTCCAGGCGGTCCAGCCAGTTTTTTTTCTAGCAAGGATGCATCAAGTCCTTTCACGCGCACGCCGTCCACTGCATAGAGTTGGTCTGCGAACACAACGCCAGCCTGAGCCGCAGGACTGTCCTGAAACGGCGTCAGGATGTACTGACCGTCTCGAAATTTGATCTCGATACCAATGGATTCCTGATTTGGCCGCTTCGACTGGCGATACGCCTCGAACTCCTCGGCGGTGAAGTACTCGCCGGAGTCTGGATCTGCCCCGTGAAGCATGCCTTTGATGGCTGCGACGATCAGTGCCCGATCGTCTGGTTTCTGCACCAGCGATCGCTGAACTTCGCTAAACGCAGCAGCCAAAACTCGCAATTCCTCCTAGGGTAATGGCCCAGTAGGCTGTGCCACAGAACTCGAAATCGCAAATGTCGATAGCATAATCCCGCATGCCATATGATGCAGTGTGATGTTCAAATTAATTTCTCCTCTTTAACTGATGCGTTAAATTTCTACTCAATTATATACATGCCCTGCGGGATGTTAGGGATGCTCTTCACCAATCCCATGCGAGCGTGCTGATGTGCTGAGGCGGTGGGAAATTTCATCGCTTGCGCGCCGCTGAGCCGAATGAATGCGCTGGCAGCCTGTTTTGAGCGCTTGCACACGCTCCTGGCAGGCACTTTGGGCCCTTCATCCCTGCTGCGGGCGCACCTGTCCCATCAGCACGTGGCGCACCATCCACAGATTGCTCAGCGCAAACAGCGTCTTGAGTTGAGCCGTGTTCTTGGCCAGCCCCCGATAGCGCACCTTCACATGGCCGAACTGGCGCTTGATCACCCGAAACGGGTGCTCCACCTTGGCCCGAACGCTGGCCTTGAGCTTCTCGATCCTGTGCGTGAGCGCGTCGATGGGGTTGTTGTCCACATCCAGCGCCCGGCGCTTGCCCGGGCCCAGCGCCACATGCCAGGTCACTTTCGCGTTCGCATCGGGGCGCTTGGCCACCCCCTGGTAGCCCGCATCCCCGAAGGCCACCTCTTCCTGGCCATGCAGCAGGCTGTTGCCCTCGAGCACGTCGCTGACGTTGCCGGCCGTGCCGCGCACGGTGTGCACCAGCCCCGACTCGGCATCCACCCCGATGTGTCCCTTCATGCCGAAGTAGTACTGGTTGCCCTTCTTGCTCTGGTGCATCTCGGGGTCTCGGGCGCCGTTCTTGTTCTTGGTCGAACTGGGTGCGGCAATGAGCGTGGCATCCACCACGGTGCCGGCCTTCAGGAGCAGGCCCCGGCCGCTGAGCAGGTCGTTGACGGTGGCCAGGATCTGATCGGCCAACTTGTGTTGCTCCAGAAGGCGACGAAAGCGCAGGATGCTCGAATCGCTGGGCAGTGCGTCGCCCCAGTTGCTCAGGAGCGCGAAATCGCGAAACACGGGCACGTCGTGCAGTGCTTCTTCCATGGCCGGGTCCGACAGGTTGAACCACTGCTGCAGGAAGTGGATGCGCAGCAGCACTTCGACGCCAAAGGGCTGCTGGCCGCGCCGGCCGGCTTCGGGGGCGTAGGGCTCGATCAGGCAAACCAACTCGACCCACGGGATGACGCGATTCATCTGATCCAGGAACTCGCGCTTGCGTGTGCGGCGGGTGCTGGTGCCAAGGCCAAGGCTGTCTTGCTGCATGAGGCGCATGTTCGCTCACCGGGCAGATTCAACCAAGCACGCGAGTGACTGATTCGTGAAGAGCATCCTTAGCGCGAAATGGGATCAAAATAAGAATCGGCTAATCTGCGACCCCAAGGAGAACCTCCGATATGGAAATCCAGTGCGAATGCGGGCAATTCCGCGCCAGGCTCAAGGCCTTTCCCCGCAACACGCCAGGGCGCTTGGTCTGCTATTGCGACGACTGCCAGTCCTACCTGAATCACCTCGGGCGCGGCGATCTGCTGGACGCCAACGGCGGCACGGAGGTGGTCCCCGTCTACCCAGCCGACGTCGAGATCCTCAGCGGGCGGGAACATCTGAAATGCACGCGGCTGTCGCCCAACGGCGTATTCCGCTTTTCGACGACGTGCTGCAATACGCCGATCGTCAATCTGCGGCCGAAATTGCCGTGGGCCGGCTTCATGCGCGGCGTCTATACGGCCAGGGGTGCCGATCCACTCGACGGAGCGCTGGGGCCGGTGCGCAGCCGCGTCATGGGGCGCTACGCCAAAGGGACGCCGCCCGCGGGCACGCCCGACAAGTTCAACCTGAAGGCGTTCGCGACCGTAATGCCGTTCATGCTGAAAGGCAAGCTGTTCAAGAAGTACGAGCCCTCGCCTTTCTTCGCCGAGGATGGGGTGACCCCCATCGTGACGCCCTATGTGCTGAGCAAGGCGGAGCGGCGGGCGAAGCCGTAGTTCCGAGCTCTGCCCTCGTCATCCCCGCGCAGGCGGGGATCCAGGGGCTTCGCTCGGGACACGACTGGATCCCCGCCTGCGCGGGGATGACGGGGAAATTGGCTTCAAGCCTTTTCGGCCTTCAGCGCCCGCCAGGCAAGCGCCAGCAGCTATTGAATCAATAGCCCACCCCATCGTCAATCAGACTCGCATTCCCTCCCGCCGCCGCCGTGTTGACGCTGACCGAACGCTCGTTCGTTCTCCTGCAGGTAGCCTCAACCACCCAAATACGCTGACACCACGCGCTCGTCCGCGCTCAGGGTTCTTGCCTCCCCTTCAAGCACGACCTTGCCTTGGTCCAGCACATAGGCGTAGTCAGCGGTCTTTAGCGCCATTCGAGCGTTCTGCTCAACAAGGAGAACGGCGACGCCGTCCGCTCTGATGGAGCCAATAAGCTCAAAAATCTGGGCAACAATCATCGGCGCCAGACCGAGCGACGGCTCGTCCATAAGCAAAACACGTGGTGAACACATCAACGCGCGCGCAATGCACACCATTTGCTGTTCACCGCCGGACAACGAGCCAGCGAGTTGCTTTCCGCGCTTGGAGATGATGGGGAAAAGCTGCGTGACGTACTCGAGGCGGCTTGAGAACTCCTGGCTCGACAAGCCGAGCGCGCCAGCTCGAAGGTTCTCCAGCACGGGCATGTCGCCAAACAATTGGCGTCCTTCGGGGGATTGAGCAATTCCCCTGCGCACAACAACATGGGGCTCCAGGCCGCCAATGTCCTGGCCGCTGAGCACTACTCGGCCACTGGCCGGACGATAAAGCCCCGACAGCGTTCGAAGCAGCGTTGTTTTGCCAACCCCGTTTCGCCCCAAAATGGAAACCAGTCCACCCTCAGGAACCGCGATGGAAACGTCTTTGAGAATGGAGCGACCACCCAGATGAACGTTGAGCCCGTCGACCTTCAAGAGCGTCATTGATCTTCTCCCAGGTAGGCGGCGCGCACGGCTTTGTCGTTGCGAATCGAGGCGGGGTCTCCATTGGCAATGAGTTTTCCCGTTTCGAGAACGACAATGCGCTCGCAAACGCGCATCACCATGGGCATGTCGTGCTCGACGAGCATGATAGTCAAGCCCGAATCGCGGAGCGCCATCACCCGTTCGGCCAGTTGTGCAGTCTCCGTGTCGTTAAGCCCGGCCGCAGGCTCATCAAGCATCAGAAGCTTGGGCTTGAGAGACATTGCCCGAGCCATCTCAAGGTTCTTCTTCTGGCCGTAGGAGAGGTTCCCGGCCGGCTGGTCCGCGAACTCGATCAAGTCAAACGTTCGCAGCGCCTCAAGCGTCGCTTCGGCAATCTGCTCTTCCTTGTGCTTGCTGAGTCCCGGAGCGAGTGCACTCCAAAGGGAAGTGCCGATTCGTCCGATAGCGCCAGTGGAGACGTTGTCGAAGACCGTCATGTCCGAAAACACGCGCAGGTTTTGATAGGTTCGGGCCAGACCGCGGCGGGCAATCCGGCTGGATTCAAGGCCCGCTATCTCCTGGCCATCGAACTTGATACTTCCAGCGGTCGGCGCAAATGCGCCCGCAACGCAGTTGAAGAGGGTGGTCTTGCCTGCGCCATTGGGTCCGATCAGGCCAACGATTTCTCCCTTCTCGACACTGAAGCTCACTTCGCTGACCGCCTTGAGGCCCGCAAAGTGTTTGCTCAGCCCCGAGACCTGAAGGAGCTGGTCGCCGGCGCGATGGGCGGTCGTAGGGTTCATCGTTCTGATGGGCGAGGACTGAGCTACGCTCATGAACGTCCCTCCCGTCGCGCCCATGGGCTCCCCTTCATCGTGCGGCGGAAAACTGCCAACGCTCGAACCTCGCTGAACAGGCCGCGTGGAAGGAACAGGATGGAGAAGAAGAGAACCAGGCCAAACACGAGCGCCCTGAGGTTCCCGATCTCGCGGAGGAACTCCGGGACAAGGACCATGATGAGCGCACCAATCACGATCCCCGGCCAACTACCCAGCCCACCGACGACAATGCCAATCAGGATTAGGGCGGACTCCAGAAGCACGAAGTTATCAGGGCCGATGAACTGGTTGGTGTGTGCGTAGAGGGCCCCGGCAGCCGCCATCAGCATCGCGTGGATAACGTACACCTCGGTTTTTAGCCTGCGGCTCGAAAGGCCCAGCGCTCGCGCGCTCTCCTCGTCCTCCCGGGCCGCTCGCACGGCATTGCCGTAGAACGAGTGCATCAATCGATGAGCGATGAAGAGAGCGATGAAACACATGACCGCTGCCGCTAGGTAGGACTGGAACCATCCGTGCAGTTCATAGCCGAAAAGACGGACCGGCGGTATTCCGCGATAACCCATGGGGCCCCGGGTAAGCTCCCCCCAATTCAATACCGTAGTGTGAAAACAGATGGTAAGCCCCATGGTTGCTACCGCGAAGAAGATGCTGGACAACCTCACAAGCGCGTACCCGACGATGGCGCTAAGCACACCGGCCAAGGTGACCGCGACCGCGACGTCGACCAGAAAGCCCGAGCCATGATTGACGGAGAGGATGGCTGCGGTGTAGGCCCCGAGGCCATAGTAGACGACGGCATCGATCGCCAGAAGCCCGGCCGTGCCGGTGAGCAGGTTCAATGCACTGGCAAGGATCGCCGTGATGAGTACAAGTTGCGCGAGACGGCCTATGTAGGGGCTGTCCACCCAGAGCAGCAACAGCGGAATGACGATGAACAGCAGGACGACGGTGCCGCCAATGATGGGATTTCGCATGATGCTTGGCCTCTTGTTATCGGGCTCGACGACCGAACAAGCCGTTCGGCAAGAACAGCAAGGTCAGGATGAGCATGATGTAGGCAATCATTTCCGTCCAAGCGCTGGGCAGGAACATGCCAGCAATCGCTTCGACCAAGCCAATCAGGATGCCCGCCAGAACGGCTCCGGGGATGCTGGTAGAGCCGCCGATGACCATGGCCACAAAGGCCTTCACCACGATGGTCAGCCCCATGAATGACTGCACATTGCCGTAGGCAAGCGAGACCATCATGCCGGCGGAGGCGCCGAGAACCGAGCCCACCATGAACACGGCCACGACCACTCGGTTGATGTTGATGCCGGAAATCTGCGCTCCGATGAGGTTCGAAGAAACCGCGCGAATCGCGATGCCGATGCGTGTGCGGTGAAGCAGCAGTTGAAGCGAAACCAGCATAAATACCGACAGCGCGGCAATGACGATTTCCGCCATCGACAGGTGGAGGTTGCCGATGCTGACGGGCTGGTTGAGCAAATAGGACTCAGGGATTGCCATCCACTCGCCGTGATAGATCTGGTCAAGGGCTTCTCGGGTGATAAGGCCGAAAGCGAATGAAGACAAAAGGGTGGCTTCCCTCACGGCTCTGGACTTCAATGACGCGTCGTCGGTGAACTTGCGGAACGGCCGAAAGGCCGCCCGTTCCACCACCCATCCGAAGGCCGCGCCAACCAGAGCCACCGCTGGAATCGTCATCCAGAGCGGAAGCTCGAAGGTCGATGCCGCGATGAGGGTCGCGAAGGCGCCCAAGGTGTACACCTCGCCATGGGCGAAGTTCACCGCGAGAAGCACCCTGTAGATGAGGGTCAGACCGATGGCGACAATGGCATAGGTCATCCCCACGCTAAAGCCGATGACCAACTGACCGACTAGGAACGAGTCAAACATGGATGATTAGCCGTACGCTCTTGCCTAATGACCGGAAGGCTCAGTCGAGCATCTTGGTCACCCCCTGCTCGATGCGCCCATGGCGTAGCCTGTACTGCCACTCCCGCGTCTTAGGGTCGTACTTCAGATTGCCGAAAACACTCTTGAAATCGCGAATCTCGTCGAGCCCCGTCTTGATGGATTCCCTGGTGACGTTGGGGTACTGCTTGGCTGCAATTTCCATCATCATCATGGTGGTGGTATACGAGTTGCCGGCGAAGGTGTCGGGTGCGCGACCAAACTTGGCGCTGTAGCGCTGGAAGAAGTCGCTCATTTCCGGGCCCATGGCGGGGTTGAATGCCACAGTGAGATGAACGCCGTTGGTTGCCTCGTTTCCGCCAAGACGCAAAAGGTCGGGCGTGTCGTTGTTCGCGGGCAAGTAGACTGGGGTCTTCACGCCCATTTGGCGAAGCTGCTTGAGCATCAGCGCCGTCTGAGGAACGAATGTGCCGAGATAAAGCCAATCGGGTTTCGCACGGACAGCCTTCTGAAGCGTCTGACGGAAGTCTTGCGCGTCCTGGCGAACGAACTCCTCGAAAACGATTTCTCCACCGTTCTTCTCGATGCCGGCACGGGCGTACATCAGATTGGCTTTGCCGTAGTCATTGGGAACACCGATGAGCGCCACCCGCTTCGCGCCGAGGGATGCAAGGTTTCGGCTGGTGGTTTCACCCTCGAGATCCTGGGTAAGGCTCTGGCGGAAGACGTATGGCCCGGACTTGGTGACGTCCGGGTGCGAGGAGATGGGGGTGATGTTGACAAGCTTGGCTGCGTTGTACAGCGGCGCGGCTGCAAGGGTCACTGTGGAGGACCAGCTGCCAATGACCGCCAATACCGACCTGTCGTCGCCAAGCTTGCGCGCAATGTTGATGCCGTCGTCGGCCCGGCCTTGGTCATCATCGCAAGCGATGCGAAACGTGATTCCCTTGGCCTCGGGGCGCTTGGAGAAATCCTCGATCGCCATGTCAATGCCAGTCTGCATGCTCTTGCCGAAGATGGCCAGTTGCCCGGTCATCGGTGCATAGCATCCAAACTTCACTTCCTTGGCTTGGGCCATAACTGGCGTGGCTGCCGACAAGGCGAGTGCGGAAACCATCATGGGGAGAAGGAACTTTTTCATCGATGTCCTCGCATTTCTTCCGTAGGAAAAGTGGGTTGGTGAACAGAAGCAGGTCATCCCGCCGGCGCATCCACGACGGTGGGACTTCAACGGGGTTTACGGGGTAATGACAACCTTGCCGAAGACCTTGCGGTCTTCGAGTGCATTGAATGCTTCGCGCGTCTTTTGCAGCGAATAGCGATGCCCCACCGCTGGTTTCAGCTTGCCCCGGCGAGTCAAGTCGAGCAGCGAATGGAGGTCTTCAGGAAGCCAGCCATTGGAGCCAACGATGTTGAGTTCGAAGGTCCAGATGTAGCGCAGGTCTTCCTTAGGGTCGTAGCCGGCGGTAGCACCACAGGTGAGGATTCGACCGCCGTTTCGGGCGCAACGCAAGGACGGAACCCATGTGTCCCCGCCAGTGAAGTTCACCACGACATCGACACCACCGTTGCCGAAGAAGCGAGGCTTGCCGAATCGGCGATGCATCTCTTCCATGAAGTTGGTTGACTGGTAGTTGACGCCTTCGTCGGCGCCAATTGCCCTCAACTGCTCAAGCTTCTCTTCACTGGAGGCAGCCACGATGACGTGGGCGCCGGCCAGTTTCGCTAATTGAACGCAGCAGGTGCCAACGCCGCCAGAGGCGCCCAGGATGAAGACTTTCTCGCCCGCGGCAATCTTGCCATGCGTGACCATCATCCGATAGGCAGTCCCGTAAGCCACAGGCAACGCTGCCGCCGCCTCGAAGGAGACGTCGTTCGGCAGGGGAATCAGTTGGGTGACGTCGACCTTCACTTTCTCGGCAAGGCCGCCGTCCGCGCCCTCGCCGGTCAGCTTGAAAGTCTTGCGGTTGATCGGATCGATCATCACTCGGTCGCCCGCTTTCCAGCCCGTGACCTCCGGGCCGAAGGACTCCACTTCACCCGCCAAGTCGATGCCCATGATGAGGGGCATGTTCAGCTTGATGCCCGGCATGCCTTTCAGGGTGAAAAGGTCGTGGTAATTCAGCGTGCACGCCTTGACCTTCAGGACGACCTCGGTCGGACCAGGCTGCGGGTCTGGCCAGTTCTCTTCGTAGGTGATGTCTTCAGTGGCTCCGTGGCCACGGATGACTTGTGCTTTCATGTGTCTTGGCTCCTCGTCGAACTAGCGGTTGAAAATCGCGTTTGCGGTTTGAATCAGGTGCTTGCGGTCGACCTTGTTCGGCCCGGCAAGCGGTATCTCCTGGAGGAACGCGACGAACCGTGGGTGCTGGTACGCGGGGGCTTTCGACAGCGCGTACTGCTTAACCTCTTCCACATCAAGTGATGAGCCGGGCTTCAGGACAATGAATGCGGCGGGAAGCCGACCCTTGATTTCGTCGGCCACTGGAACCACGACGGCTTGACCTACGGCAGGGTGGGACTCCAAGAGCTTCTCCACCTCGCCCGGGTAGATGTTCTCGCCTCCGCAAACGAACATGTCGTCGCTGCGGCCGACGAAGTAGAAGAAGCCGTCGTTGTCGTGCTGCAAAACGTCTCCGGTGTCGTACCAGCCATCCCTCAGGCGCCGCTCGGTCTCGCCCGGCAGATTCAGGTAGCCGGGCATGACCGCTTTGCAGCGCATTTGGAAAACGCCCTGGCGTGGGAGCTGGCCATCAGCCAGCCGCCATTCGACGCCTGGCGCCGGGTAGCCCAATGAGAGGCGAGGACGCGGCAGACCTTTGGGATGCGGGCCGAAGACGACGGGCCCACCTTCGGTGGTCCCGTAGCCGTTCAGCACGCGCGCATTCGGGAACATTGCCCCGACCCGCTCGAACAGCGCCTCCGTGGAGGGCGAAGAGCCTGTGAATATCGAGTCCACATGGCTCAGATCCACCTGCTTGAGCACTTCGGTCTCGCGCGCCGCCAATGCCAACATTGTCGGCACCGAGGTGAGCAACTGGCATCGGAGGCCGGCCGCCGCCTTCAGATAGTCCGCCGCGTTGAATCGCTTCATGAGTACCGTGGTTCCGCCCGCATGGCCGGTCAGCAGGCAGATGACCAGTGCGTTCATATGGAACAGGGGCGCCGCGACCAGGACGCGCCGGTCCTTTACCGGCGGCCCGCTGATACCCAGTGTGGAAATGGCCCAAACATAGCCAGCGTGCGTCAAGGGAACCCCCTTGGGCTTGCCCGCTGACCCGGAGGTGAACAGGATGGTCGCGTGTTCATCCGGCTCCATGTCCACGCTGCGGAACTCACCGAACTTGAGCAGGCTTTCCCACCCTAGGTCGGTGTCGATGCGAACGAAGCGCTTGCCCTCGAGCTTTGGCGCCCCCTCTTCGTCAGCAAAAATGAGCTGCACCGCGTTGTCATCGCAAATCTCGGCAACCGTTTGAGCGGTGAACTTGGGGCTGATGAGCAACGCGGTGTAGCCCGCCCTCATGATTCCCAGGTAAGCCACCAAGTAGCGCCAACTGTTGGCCGCGACGATAGCAACTCGAGTGCCTCTGGCCATCCCGCGGGTGCTGAGGTTGAGAGCAACGGCATCGGCTTGCCGGTGCATCTCTTCACGAGAGACGAAAATGGTCGCCCCGCCTTCACCTACCTCGATAAGCCAGCTCGGATCGCCTGCGACATCGCGAGGGATGACCTCACCCAGATTGCGGATCATGAGCGTGCCCCTCAGCCCGGTTGAGTGCCGTAGCAACCTCGGCCTACGGCGGTGAGCCGTTTCTCGTCGTCGTAAACATCGATGTCGACGACGCCCACCGTCTTGCCTGCACGACGTACCGTGGCGACGGCAAGCAGGTGGCTTCCGGTCGACGGGCGCAGGTAGTCGACCCGAAAGTTGATGGTGGGCACGCCGCCCTTCACGAGCAGTGCCACGGCAAAGTCTCCGACCGTGTCAATCAAGGCGGCAATCGGGCCTCCGTGAAACTGACCCGAACCACCCCCGCGTTCGAATTCTGAGCGCATGGGCATCTTCATGGAGATGGCACCTGTCTTCGCATCCGCTTCCAGCAGCTCAAGATTCATGAACTCGATGAAGGGCGAACTATTGGCGATCGCCATTAAGTTTTCGGTTGTGAGTTCCATCTGCCTTGAAATGAAGTTGACGTGATTCAATAGTGAAGAAAGGGCGACGAGATCTTCTATGCATTGATTCGCTGGCCGTTGCCATGCAGTGTGATGACACCTTTAGGTGATGCCAGGGTCACCTCAAAGTCAGGGGTATCAGCCGAAAGAACCTCGATCGGGCAGTCGAGCTTTGCAAGCAATTCCGTCAGTCGGGGGGCATTGGGATGGTGAATGCGCATTTGAATTAAGGCACAACCTTTGGGCGCAGATGTCGAGGGGTGAGGGGTGTCCATCCAGTCAATGAAGACCGGCAGAAATGACGCGAACTGGCTGTCTTTTGGAATCAGGAGCCGCCAAGTCAGCGTATCGCCTGTCATTGTCGTGCGAGAGAGGGTGACCAAGTCAGATTCAATTCCTTCCTCTGCCAGGCACTCTTTGAGTTTTTCAAGGTCAGAGGCTTTGAACATGTATGCGAAGATCTGGGGGGACGTAAATTTCGCGAGTTGGCCGCCCATGTTCTTACTGGTTTGTCCATGAGAATCCGCAGCAAGAAGCTCAAAATAAACATCGTCAGAAAGCGAAGCTAGGGCGTTATGCGTGCCCAGAGTCGGATGCCTTCCTGCAAGAACAGCTTCCACGCCGGTCATGGACATGAAATCGGCCATCAAGACATTCAGGTCGCTTCCAGCCCACACGATGTGGTCAATTTTTCTCGTCATGTCTTCTCGCAATTTTTGGTGGGTTTCAGGGGAATGTCAGGTCCAAGCCTTCAAGCCTTCCAGCGCTGCGAGCTGAATTTGTTGGGCGTGGGCAATGACCTGGCTGCGCCAAGCAGGGTCTGCGGAAGTGAAGGCTTCGTGCACCTGGCGTCGGAGCTGCGCAAGCTGCACCGCGTCGCCGGAAACATCCCCGAAGCGAAGCCAGCGATCTATGCGCAACTGGTCGAAAGTCTCCTTCAATGGGAGCACGCCGAACTCGACGACAGCCCCTGTCACCGCGGCTTGGGGCATCGCATCCCTCACTCCATAGAACACCAGGCCGTTGTAGGGAGGACGGTCGGAGCCGTCGTATCCGTCATCGTTCTCGATGGCCTGCACGCTCCACCATTCGCAGGCACGCAGCCACTCGGGGCTGCCTCGCTCGCTAAAGCACAGGAAGAACGGCTCGCCTGGTTGGCCGAGCCCGGTGTGCCAGTCGATGAACCCGAGCTTCTTCACCGCCGGTAGGTGTTTGGCAAGGATTTCCCGTAGGGAGTCGCTGGACCATTGAGCGGCTTGACCACCGTATTGCAGGCCGCTCGGCACTTCGTATTGCCCCTTCATGATGCATTCGGTCCAGGCCTCGCGGCCATTGGCCTCTATCCAGCGCTCAATCGCCTCATCCGCCTCGGCCTTGGTTTGCGGATTCCACTGTTCTGGGCACAAAAAGGGATGCAATTCTAGGTATGCACGGTTTTCTGGAAGCGGTTTACTGAAATCAATGAAGTTGCGATTGATGTCAACATTGTTTTCATTCGTTCGCGTCGAATGTGCAAATCCGTAGGGATTCAACCCGTGGACCAGCACTACGCTGACGTCTTCAGGTAGATTAGCGAGGACTCCTGATTGCATCAATGCGATTTGGGCAGCTGAGCCTGTGTAGCCTTCCGCGCCATGGGTACCAGAAATAATCAGCAATGCATTGCTGGCTTTCAATACCCCCCAAGTAGCCACATGGATGAATAGGGGCTCGCCATCAGGGTCCACGGCCTCGGGATGGCGATAGGAATAGAGCGTGCCTTGAGCAGTTTCGCAGGCTTCTGAGAACTTGCGTTTCGCCGCGGCATAGGTTTCCGAGAAACTATCAAGACCTTTGATTGTTTCACTCATGGTTTAGTATTCGTTTTTGTCAGGCGTAAGAATTCAATGTGCAAGCGGCGTCGAGCGCCTGATGCATATCGGAAATAAGATCGTCTGCGCCTTCCAGGCCCGCATGAATGCGCAGAAGCGAGCCAGCGAGGCACGCAGGCTTGGCACTGCGCGTTGGTGGTGGGTCGACGAGAAGCACAAGGCTTTCGTAACCTCCCCATGACAGGCCAATCCCAAACAGTTCCAGGCGCTTGAAGAGTTCTGACAGCTGCTTTCGGCTCATGGGCTTGAGCAGAACGCCGAACAGTCCACTCGCACCCTTGAAGTCGCGCTTCCAGATTTGATGACCAGGGTCTTCGGGTAACGCCGGATGCATGACCTTCAGGACTGCGGGGTGTTCTCGCAGACTGGCCGCCAATCTCAAGCCAGTCTCCCAGTGCCGTTGAAGCCGCACGGCCATGGTGCGAAGTCCGCGCAGGGCCAGAAAGACATCGTCTGGGCCAGCCGTCTCTCCGAAGTGATGCGCACTCTGTTGCAGCAGCGGCCACGCCCGCTCGTTTGCCGTCGCCACGCCCAATAGGGCGTCCGAGTGTCCAACGATGTACTTGGTGGCCGCGTGGATGGAGATGTCCACGCCATGCGCAAAGGGCTTGAAGTACAGAGGCGTTGCCCACGTGTTGTCGAGCACCACGAAAGCGCCGATTGAGCGAGCGAGGCCCGCAATCGCCGGGATGTCCTGCACCTCGAACGTCATGGAGCCTGGCGACTCCACATAAATCACCCGCGTAGATGCCTTCAGTTTCTGCCGAAGATCGTCCAGATTGGTAGGATGAAAATAATCTACCTCAATCTGCATCCGTTTCAGCACCTGCTCGGCGAAATTCCGAGTCGGCCCATATACGCTGTCACTCATTAATAGATGGTCGCCTGATTGGAGCAACCCCATCAGTGTATGAGTGCATGCCGAAAGGCCGGACGGGAACAAGATGGATTGATGCCCGCCTTCGAGAGAGGCGACCGCGCACTCAAGCGAGCGGGTGAGGGGTGACCCGAATCTGCCATAACTGGCCATAGGGTTGTCAACGCTCTTTCGAGATTCCCATTCTTCCAGCGAATCCGCGAGAATCGTTGAGCCCCTGTATACGGGGACATTAACCATGCCGGAGTGTTCAGTTGGCGCGCGTCCGACGCGTGACAACTGAGTATGAAGATCGTACAGAGACGAATTGGAAGATGCTAGCAGGCTCATGCAGAAAGGGGGAAAGCAGAAAATTACGTTTGTATATAGCTGCTGGAATTCTATCTCTCAAGCATTGGCATTAAATTGCAATTTTTGCCTCTAGCGAGCGTCATTGAAGAAATCTATACCAAAACTTGTCGATCTACAGGTATAATTTGCTTCATGAAGGTCGAGTCTGAAAAATTAGACAACTACGATCGGCGGATACTTGAGGCGCTTCAAGAGAACGCGGACATCGCCGTAGCAGAACTGGCTGAGCGGGTAGGCTTGACGACGTCCCCGTGCTGGCGACGTGTTCAGCGGCTTGAGGAACGAGGCGTCATCCGTAAGAGCGTGTTTACGATCTCATCCCCGACAATCCTTGGGTGAAGAGAAAGCCGTACCCAAGCGACATAAGTCGAGAGAAGTTTGCCGAGATAGAGCCGCTGCTGCGCAGCGTTCGGCGCAGCACCAAACCGATCAAGCTCGATCTGTACGAGGTGTTCTGTGCAGTGCTGTACCTGCTGCGCACGGGTTGCCAGTGGCGCTATCTGCCACCGCAGTTCCCCAAGTGGCACAACGTCTATGCGTACTGGCGCAAGTGGAGCGAGCCTGACCAGCACGGAGTGAGCGTGCTGGAGCAGGCTTTAAAAAAATCAGGTTGGCGCGGCCCGAGAGAAACTGGGGCGCAACGCCTGCAGCGCGTTCTTGATCGTGGACGCGCAGAGCGTCAAGAACGCTGACACAGCGGGCTTCAAAGGCTACGACGCAGGCAAGAAAGTCTCGGGTATCAAGCGACACATCGCGGTGGACACCCAGGGCCTGCCCCATGCCGTGGCGGTAACCACAGCCGAAGTGACGGATCGCAAAGGAGCGCTTGCGGCATTCAAGCGCTGCAAGCAGTCGCTGGGGCGGGTGCAAAGTGTGCTGACGGACAGCGGCTACACAGGAGCTCCCTTCGCCCAAGGCGTCAAGGACATCCTGGGTGAGCATGTGACGGTGCAGATTGCCAAGCGAAGCGAGCTGCACACTTTCAAGGTCATGCCCCAGCGCTGGGTGGTTGAGCGCAGCTTTGCGTGGTTGGAGAAAAACCGCAGGCTATGGAAGAACTGTGAGCGATGGCTCAATACCAGCTTGCAGTTCGTCCACTTGGCGTTTCTGGCTCTGCTACTCAGGAGATCGTAAACACGCTCTAAGCGCGTGGCCTTGTTGGACGCGCGCCGACTGGACCTGGACGTGACGGTGTTCATCTTGGTAAGGACCAGTCAGCACCGCATTGACTGGTTCGAGTCTTTTCACGCGCTTGTGAAGTCGTTGCCTGACGTGGTGGAGTTTTACCGGGTCACCGGCAGCACTGACTACCTGCTCAAGGTGGTGGTATCAAGCATTCAGGGCTATGACCGCGTATACAAGACGTTGATTGAAGGGGCAGAACTCGCAGATGTCACCTCGATGTTCGCCATGGAGCAAATCAAGTACACGACAGCATTGCCAGTGCAGCGAGCCTAGTTGCGAAGTATCAGGGCGCTGCAACCATAGCAGCTGAAGCGCTACACCGAGGCGGTGGGGTGCGAGCTTCAGGTCAGGCTGGCGCCGCAGCGGTGATTCAGGGTCAAATCGGGCTCCAGCGCCCGCCAGTCAAGCGCCAGCAGCTATTGAATCAATAGCTCACCCCATCGTCATTAGACTCGCATTCCCCCCCGCCGCTGCGGTGTTGACGCTGACGGCGCGCTCGTTCAGCAGGCGCTCCAGCGGGACGGCAGCGTCACCGGGCGCCAGGGCGGCCAGGGTGACGATGGGGCCGGGGCGGGCGGCCAGGGCCTGGCCGACGGCCTGAGTCGTCTGCGGGTCGCCGTGCAGGAGCACGGCCTCGAAGTCCACCTGCGGCGATCGCCAGTCGCTGGCCAGGGCCACCTGCGTCTGCACGTCGAGCGGCAGGCGCGCCCAGTCGGCTTCCGCTTCGGCGGGCCAGACGGCCTGGGCGCCGACGGTGAGCACGGCCGCCAGTTGCACCAGCCGGTCGGCCGGGTCGGCGGCCAGGCACAGCACGCGGGCGCGCGGGTGCAGGGCGTAGGTGTTGCGCTCGCCGGTGGGGCCGGTGAGCAGGCGCGCGCGCTGACCCGGCAGCGTGGCGGCCAGTTGCGCCAGGCGCTGGTCGGCATCGGCGAGGCCGGCCGATTGCAATGCTTTTGATAGCTGCTGGCGCATGTCCGTCGCGCGCTGCGGGCCGATTTGATTCAAATCGGCCGAAACGGGTCCACCCAGCGCATCGACGGCGCGCCGCGCCGCATCGGCCGGCTTGCGCGCCAGCAGGCGCAGCAGGTACAGCGGGCCGCCGGCCTTGGGGCCGGTGCCGGACAGGCCCTCGCCGCCGAAGGGCTGCACGCCGACCACGGCGCCGACCAGGTTGCGGTTGACGTAGAGGTTGCCGGCCTGCACGCGCGCCGTCACGTGGGCGATGGTCTCGTCGATGCGGGTGTGCACGCCGGCCGTCAGGCCGTAGCCGGTGGCGTTGATCTGGGCGATCAGCTCATCCAGCTCGGTGCGGCGGTAGCGCAGCACGTGCAGCACGGGGCCGAAGACTTCGCGCTCCAGCTGGTCCAGGCGGTCGATCTCGATCAGCGTGGGCGGGATGAAGGTGCCCTGCGCCTGGCTGGCGGCCAGGCCGCGGGCGCTCTGGTGCACGGCGTGGCCGCGCTGGCGCATGGCGTCGGTGTGGCGCTGGATGCCGGCCTGCGCCTCGGCGTCGATCACGGGGCCGACGTCGGTGGCCAGGGCCACGGGGTTGCCGATGGCGGCCTCGTCCATGGCGCCCTTGAGCATGGCGAGCACGCGCGCGGCCACGTCGTCCTGCACGCACAGCACGCGCAGGGCCGAGCAGCGCTGGCCGGCGGAGTCGAAGGCGGACTGCATCACGTCCACCACCACCTGCTCGGTGAGGGCGGAGGAATCGACGATGAGGGCGTTCTGCCCGCCGGTCTCGGCGATCAGGGGCACGGGCTGGCCGCCGGGGTTCAGGCGGCCGGCCAATTGGCGCTGCAACAGGCGCGCCACCTCGGTGGAGCCGGTGAACATGACGCCCCGCACGCGCGCGTCGCCCACCAGCGCGGCGCCGACGGTGGCGCCGTCGCCGGGCAGCAGTTGCAGCGCGCCGGCGGGCACGCCGGCGGCGTGCAGCAGGCGCACGGCGGCGTGGGCGACCAGCGGGGTCTGCTCGGCGGGCTTGGCCAGCACCGCGTTGCCGGCGGCCAGCGCGGCGGCCACCTGGCCGGTGAAGATGGCCAGCGGGAAGTTCCACGGGCTGATGCACACCACGGGGCCGAGCGGCACGTGGGTGGCGTTGTCGAACTGCTCGCGCACCTGCGCGGCGTAGAAGCGCAGGAAGTCGGCCGCCTCGCGCACCTCGGCGATGGCGTTGGACCAGGTCTTGCCGGCCTCGCGCACCAGCAGGCCCATGAGGGCATCGCGCTGCTGCTCGAAGGCGTCGGCGGCGCGCGCCAGCGCGGCGGCGCGCTCGGCGGGGGCGGTGGCGGCCCAGGCGGGGGCGCTGGCGGCGGCATCGGCCAGCGCGAGTTGCACGTCGGCGGCGCTGGCGTTTTGCACCTGGCCGACCACGTCGGCGTGGTCGGCGGGGTTGCGCACCGGCTGGGGGGCTTCGGGCTGCGCGGCGTTCAGCATCAAAGGGGCCGCCAGCCCGCGTGGATCAAGCGCTGACAGCAATGATTTCGATAGCGATTCCAGCGTGTGCTCGTCAGCCAGGTCGATGCCGCGCGAGTTGCGGCGGGCATCACCGTACAGCTCCACCGGCAGCGGGATGCGCGGGTGCTTCAGGCCGGGCGCGCCCTCGGCGGCGGCGGTCTGCTCGACCTGCGCCACGGGGTCGGCGATGAGCGATTCGATCGGCACCTCGGCGTCGGCGATGCGGTTGACGAAGGAGGTGTTGGCGCCGTTCTCCAGCAGGCGGCGCACCAGGTAGGCCAGCAGCGTCTCGTGCGTGCCCACCGGCGCGTAGATGCGGCAGGGGCGGCCCAAACGCCCCTCGCCCTGGCCCACCACCTGCTCGTACAGCGGCTCGCCCATGCCGTGCAGGCACTGGAACTCGTACTGCCCCGCGTAGTAGTTGGGCCCGGCCATCTGCACGATGGCGGCCAGCGACTGGGCGTTGTGGGTGGCGAACTGCGGGTACACCGCCTCGGGCGCGGCCAGCAGCTTGCGCGCGCAGGCGAGGTAGCTCACGTCGGTGTGCGTCTTGCGGGTGTAGACGGGGTAGTCGGCCTGGCCGTCCACCTGGGCGCGCTTGATCTCGCTGTCCCAGTAGGCGCCTTTCACCAGGCGGATCATCAGCCGGCGCCCGGTGCGGCGCGCCAGGTCGATGACGAAGTCGATCACGAACGGGCAGCGCTTCTGGTACGCCTGGATGACGAAGCCGATGCCGTTCCAGCCCGCCAGCTCGGGCGCCTGGCACAGGCGCTCCAGCAGGTCGAGCGACAGCTCCAGCCGGTCGGCCTCCTCGGCGTCGATGTTGATGCCCACGTCGTATTTGCGCGCCAGTTGCACCAGGCCCAGCACGCGGGGATAGAGCTCGGCCAGCACGCGCGCGCGCTGCGCGCGGCTGTAGCGCGGGTGCAGGGCCGAGAGCTTGATCGACAGGCCCGGCCCCTCGTAGATGCCGCGCCCGGCGCTGGCCTTGCCGATGGCGTGGATGGCGTCCTCGTAGCTGCGCAGGTAGCGCGCCGCGTCGTCGGCCGTCAGCGCCGCCTCGCCCAGCATGTCGTAGCTGTAGCGGAAGCCCTGCGCCTCCAGCGCGCGGGCGTTCCCCAGCGCCTCGGCGATGGTTTCGCCGGTGACGAACTGCTCGCCCATCATGCGCATCGCCATGTCCACGCCCTTGCGGATCAGCGGCTCGCCGCCCTTGGCCGTCAGCCGGGCCAGCGCGCCGCCCAGCGACGCCTCGCTGTGGGTGCCCACCAGCTTGCCCGTGATCAGCAGGCCCCAGGCCGCCGCGTTGACGAACAGCGAGGGGCTCTGCCCCAGGTGCGCCTGCCACTGGCCGCGCGCCACCTTGTCGCGAATCAGCGCGTCGCGCGTGGCTGCGTCGGGGATGCGCAGCAGCGCCTCGGCCAGGCACATCAGCGCCACGCCCTCCTGCGAGGACAGCGCGAACTCTTGCAGCAGCCCCTGCACGATGCCGGCGCGCCCGCTCTGGCGCTTGCGGCGGCGCAGCGTGTCGGCCAGCTTGTAGGCCAGGTCGTGCGCGGCCTCGGCCTGCGGCGCCGGCAGGCGCGCCAGCGGCAGCAGGGCCTGCACGGCCTCGGGCTCGGGCCGGCGCGTGGCGGCGGTGATGGCGTCGCGCAGCGGGCCTTGGGGGGCCAGTTCGGCTTGCAGGGGGGCGAAGGGGGATGGGGTGGTCATGACGGCTGGGTTGCTGAGTGATCCGCCATTGTTTCCGTTATCCGGCCGAATGTTTTGCTGATTTTCGGCGTTGAAATAGTGGAAACTTCGGCACCATGCCCCCCGCCGAACTCGACCGCATCGACCTGCGCATCCTCCGGCTGTTGCAGCAGGACGGCCGCATCAGCAACCAGAAGCTGGCCGACAGCGTGGGGCTGTCGCCCACCGCCGTGCTGGCGCGCGTGCAGCGGCTGACGCGCGACGGCGTCATCCTGGGCTACCGGGCCGAGCTGAACCCGGACAAGCTGGGGCGCGGGCTGGTGGTCTTCGTCGAGGTGCTGCTGGACCGCACCACGCCCGGCGTGTTCGACGCCTTCAAGGCCGCCGCGCAGGTGCGCGAGGAAATCCTGGAATGCCACATGGTGGCCGGCGGCTTCGACTACCTGCTGAAGACCCGCATGGCCGACATGGCCGCCTACCGCGCCTTCGCCGGCCAGGTGCTGTGGCAGCTGCCGGGCGTGCGCGAGACGCGCACCTACGCGGTGATGGAGGAGGTCAAGAGCGGCGGGGCGCTGCCGCTGGGGTGAGCGGCTTGCGCTGCCCCCCGGAGACCATCACGTCCCAGAAAAAGCGAACCGCATAATGAACTCGGCTTTGGGATATCGAAGGCAAGGGCACGCTCACCCGAGCGCCTCCAACCTACCCAAGCAGGAGGTCAAGCAGGCCATCGCCGCTGTTGATGACTTCTTGCATCTGGCAGCGAAGAAATGAATCAACCTGACCTCACCCAGCTACTGCACAGCCTGATCGCCACATGGGAAAACGAGGTGGTGGAGTTCAAGCAGGCGGGCAGCGACTACAGCACCGACGACATCGGAAAGTACTTCTCTGCACTGGCGAATGAGGCCAACCTGCGTGGCGCTGACTGCGGCTGGCTGGTATTCGGCGTCAACAACAAGACCCGCCGTGTGGTCGGCACGGACTACCGCCCACAAGCGGAGCGCCTGCATTCGCTCAAGATGCAGATTGCCGAAAATGCCGAACCTCGCATCACCTTCCGTGACATCCACGAATGGGCCCATGCCGATGGCCGCGTGCTGCTGTTCGAGGTACCCGCGGCGCCACGGGGTATCCCCATTGCATGGAAATGGTCACTACTATGCTCGCGCTGGCGAGAGCCTAATTTCGCTGGGGCTGGATAAGCTGGATGAGATCCGTCGCCAGACACTGGCACAGGATTGGACGGCGCAGGTGATTCCCGGCACAACGCTGGATGCTCTGGACGAGGCGGCTGTGCGCAAGGCGCGTGAGTCTTTCGCGCAGAAGTACGCCAACCGCTTTCAGCCTGGTGAGGTCGAAAGCTGGCCATTGGCCACCTTCCTCGACCGCGCCCGCGTGACACAGGACGGCCAGATCACCCGTGCCGCGCTGTTGCTGTTGGGCAAGGCTGAATCGACCTGGCGCCTGTCTCCCTATCCGGCACAACTGACCTGGAAGCTGGAAGGCCCAGAGCGGGCCTACGAGCATTTCGGCCCGCCATTCCTGTTGAGTACGACACGCTTGTACCAGCGCATCCGCAACATCCAGCTTCGACTGCTGCCGCAAGACGAGTTGTTGCCGATTGAAATCTCCAAGTACGACCAGAAGATCGTGCTGGAGGCCCTGCACAACTGCATTGCCCATCAGGACTACACCCGCAATGGACGCGTGGTGGTGACTGAGTTGCCGGACAGGTTGGTGTTCGAGAATGAAGGCAGCTTCTTCGAAGGTCAGCCAGACGAATACATTCAGGGCGACAAAACCCCGCGCCGCTACCGCAATCCGGCGCTGGCCCAGGCGATGGTCGAGCTGAACATGATCGACACCATGGGCTACGGCATCCACTCGATCTATGCTGGGCAGGCCAGGCGCTACTTCCCTCTTCCTGACTACGATTTGAGTGAGCCGGATGCCGTCAAGCTGACGGTCTACGGTGGTGTGGTGGACCCCGCCTACAGCCGGTTGCTAATTCAGAAAACCGACCTGCCACTGGCGGATGTGCTGGCGCTGGACCGTGTACAGAAAAAGCTCCCCATTCCCGACGAAGCGGCCACCCGCCTACGGCGCAGCAAGCTGATCGAAGGGCGCAAGCCCAACTTCCACGTATCGGCCGCCGTGGCCGAGGCGACGGCGAACAAGGCCGACTACATCCGCACCCGGGCGCAGGACGACGCCTTCTACGCCAAGTTGCTGACCGACTATCTGGAGAAGTTCGGTCAGGCCAACCGTGCCGAGATCAACCAGTTGCTGATGGACAAGCTGAGCGATGCGCTGAATGACAAGCAGAAGTACAACAAGATCAGCAGCTTGCTGACCAGGCTGCGCCGCCATGGGGTGATCGTCAACACCGGCTCGGACACGGCTTCTTGCTGGCGGCTGACAGAGAGAATTGCAAAGAGAAATTAGAGAGCTGCGAAGAGGGATAGATAAAACATCATAAAAATCAATGGGTTAGGAAAAAATTTGCACTCCGGCATTTAGGTTTCTGCAGAGAGGAATGGGTGGTTTTGATATCCAGGCCGGAGCTGCCGCTTTCGCCAAGCATTTCCCTTATCACGTGTCGATAAACCGGCGCCACGCGCGCCGAAGCCAGGCCGCGGCCCTTGCGCAGCACTCCAGCGAAAACGGCCACGCCCAACACTACGCCGGGCGACGTTGACGCCGCAGCCTGCGGTTGCTGGGGTGACAATTAGGGCCGGAGCGCACCCACCGCGCCCGGCTTTGAACCCACCAAAGTGAGCTGTAAAAAATGACTGTCCTCATCCTGGGCCTCGTGCTGTTCCTGGGGGCGCACTCGGTGCGCATCTTCGCCGACGGCTGGCGCACGCGCACCATCGCGCGCATCGGCGAGAAAGCCTGGAAGGGCCTGTATTCGCTGGTGTCGCTGGCCGGCTTCGCGCTGATCGTGTGGGGCTTTTCGCTGGCGCGGCAGCAGCCGGTGCTGCTGTGGTCACCGCCGATGGGGCTGAAGCACCTCAATGCGCTGTTCACGCTGCTGGCCTTCGTCTTCCTGGCCGCCGCCTACGTGCCGCGCAACCAGATCAAGGCGCGGCTGCACCACCCGATGGTGCTGGGCGTGAAGCTGTGGGCCTTCGGGCACCTGCTGTCCACCGGCACGCTGGCGGGCGTGGTGCTGTTCGGCGCCTTCCTGCTGTGGGCCGTGCTGGACTTCCGCGCCGCCCGCCAGCGCGACCGCGCACTGGGCACCGTCTACCCATCGGGCACGCTGGCCGGCACCCTGGGCGCGGTGGTGGTGGGCGTGGTGGCCTGGGCGGCGTTCGCCTTCTGGCTGCACGCGGCGTGGATCGGCATCGCGCCGCTGGGGCGCACGCTTTGAAGCGTCTTTAGCTATCTTATCGATAGCTTCTGGCGCTTGCTGCAAGCGGGCTGATGGCCCTCCAATACGAAGGCGCGCTCAAGAGTCCAATCCGTTCACGCTGAGCTTGTCGAAGCGCCGCGCAGGGCTTCGACAAGCTCAGCCCGAACGGTTATCGATCGGCGCCGCGCTCAGCGCGTGACGGCCCAGTAGGCGGCCCCGAGCAGGGCCAGCGCCACCAGTTGGATCGCCAGGAATTCGGCCATGAGTGCCATCGCAGTCTCCATGCCGGCGCGGGATTGCGCCGCCCTTCGTTTGTCGCCGGGCGGCGTCAAGCGGCGCTGTCGCGGCGGCAAAGAAGCTGCGCCGGCATGTAAAGAAACCGCACTTTCGCTATATTATCAATAGCTGCTTTCGCTTATCCAGCAAGCTCTGGAGGCACTTTTTGCTCATGACTACCAGGTGTCCACGAACCGGTGCCCCGCCGCCGCCACGCGCGCCGAGGCCAGGCCGCGCGACAGCCAGGCGCGCGTCTCGGCCGGGTCGATGACGGCGTCGATCTCCAGCGTGGTGGCCATGTTCAGCGCTTCGCCGTGGGTGTATTGCTGCGCCACCAGCCTGGCGAACAGCGCGTCGCGCTCGGGGCCGGCGGGCAGGGCCTCCAGCTCCTTGCGGTAGCCCAGGCGCACCGCGCCCTCCAGGCCCATGCCGCCGAACTCGCCGGTGGGCCAGGAGACGGTGAACACCGGCGCGTGGAAGCCGCCCGCCACCATGCCCATCGCCCCCAGGCCGTAGCCCTTGCGCAGCACCACGCCGAAGACGGGCACGCGCAGGCTGGCGGCGGTGACGAACAGGCGGCACACGTGGCGCACCTGCGCCGTCGTTTCCACCTCGGGGCCGACCATGAAGCCGGGCGTGTCCACCAGGCTGACGATCGGCAGCCCGTGCGCGTTGCACAGCTGCATGAAGCGCGCGCCCTTGTCGGCGGCGGCGGCGTCGATGGCGCCGCCCAGGTGCAGCGGGTTGTTGGCGATCAGGCCGACGGGCCGGCCCTCGATGCGCGCCAGCGCGGTGTGCATGCCGGCGCCGAAGCCGGTGCGCAGCGGCAGCAGGCTGCCTTCGTCCACCAGGCCCTGCATGGCGGCGCGCGTGTCGTAGACGCGCAGGCGGTTCTCGGGCACGACGGCGCGCAGCGGGCGCTGGTCGGGCGTGATCCAGTCGCGCGTGCGGCCCTGGAAGTAGCCCAGGTACTGCCGCGCGGCGGCGACGGCCTGGGCCTCGTCGTCGACCAGCACGTCGATCACGCCGTTGCCGTGCTGCACGCCGCTGGGGCCGACCTCTTCGGGCTTGAACACGCCCAGGCCGCCGCCCTCGATCATGGCCGGCCCGCCCATGCCGAGGTTGCTGGCGCGGGTGGCGATGATGACGTCGCTGCACCCCACCAGCGCGGCGTTGCCGGCGAAGCAGCGGCCGTGCACCACGCCGACCACGGGCACCTGGCCCGAGAGCGCGGCGTAGCGCGCGAAGGTGTGGATGTGCAGGCCGGCGGTGACGGCGGTGTCGGTGTCGCCGGGGCGCCCGCCGCCGCCTTCGGCGAACAGCACCACGGGCAGCTGCTGCGCCAGCGCGATGTCGAGCATGCGGTCGGTCTTGGCGTGGTTGCGCATGCCCTGGGTGCCGGCGAGCACGGTGGCGTCGTAGGCCATGACGACGGTGCGCGCCTTCTCCTCGCCGAAGACCGGGCCGTTGACGCCGCCGATGCCGGTGACCATGCCGTCGGCGGGCGTGTTGGCGATCAGGTCCTCCAGGCTGCGGCGGCGCGTCTGCGCGGCGATGGCGAGCTGGCCGTATTCGATGAAGCTGCCTTCGTCGCACAGGTCGGCGATGTTCTCGCGCGCGGTGCGGCCGCGCTGGCGGCGCTTGGCGATGGCCTCGGGGCGCGCGGCGTCCAGCGTGAGGGCGTGGCGGTCCAGCACGCGCTGGAGGTCGGCGCGGATGTGGCCGGGGTCGTGCGCGGCGGCGGCGTCTTCGCGCGCGTGGGCCTCGCCCTCGATGCGCTCCAGCACCAGCAGCGCCTGCCCCTGCGCCAGGTAGCCGCCGGGCACGGCCAGCACCTGGCGCACGCGGCCGGCGTGCGGGGCGGCGAGCACGTGCTCCATCTTCATGGCCTCCAGCACGGCGAGTTCGGCGCCGGCGGGCACCTCGTCGCCCTCGGCCACGCTGAGCTGCACCAGGCGCGAGGGCATGGGCGCGGTGACGGCGCCTTCGGGGGCGGCGGCGGGCGGCGGCGCGGCTTCTTGGTCAAAAAGGTCGCCAGCGCCCGCCAGCAATGCGCCGGCAGCTATCGATTCTGAAGCGTCGAGCAGTTCGGGCAGCGCCGCTTCGAGCCAGCGCGTGTGCACCTGCTGGGTCGCCATCTCGGGCCGCTCGGCCAGGGCGCGCAGCAGCGGCAGGTTGGTGGCGACGCCGCGGATGCCGAACTCGGCCAGCGCGCGGCGCGAGCGGCGCAGCGCATCGGCGAAGCCGCCGCGCGCGTGCACGATGAGCTTGGCGAGCAGCGTGTCGTAGTGCGGCGAGGGCGTGGCGCCGGCGGCGCCGTGCGTGTCCACGCGCACGCCGGGGCCGGCGGGCAGGTCGAAGCGTGCCAGCGTGCCGCTGCCGGGCGTGGCCTGGCCTTGCGCGTCCAATGTCTCGGCGTTGATGCGCCACTGGATGGCGAAGCCCTGCGGGCGCGGCGGCGCGGCCGCATCCAGCCCGACCTGCGCCAGCGTGCGCCCGGCGGCCAGCGCGATCTGCGCCCGCACCAGATCGACGCCGGTGACTTCCTCGGTGATGGTGTGCTCGACTTGCAGGCGCGGGTTGGCCTCGATGAAGACGAAGGGCAGGTCGCTGCTGGCGAGGTCCACCAGGAACTCGAAGGTGCCCAGCCCTTCGTAGCGCACCTCGCGCGCCATGCGCAGCGCCGCTTCGGTCAGGCGCGCGCGCAACGCATCGGTGAGCGAGGGGCTGGGGGCGATCTCCACCAGCTTCTGGAAGCGCCGCTGCAGCGTGCATTCGCGCTCGCCGAGCGACAGCGCGTCGCGGCCGTCGCCGAGGATCTGCAACTCGACGTGGCGGGCGCCGTCCATCAGCCGCTCCACGTACACGCCATCGACGCCGAAGGCCGCGCGCGCCTCGCTGCGGCAGCGCTCGTAGGCGGCGGCCAGCTCGTCGGCACTGCGCACCGCGCGCATGCCGCGCCCGCCGCCGCCGCCGATGGCCTTGAGCATCACGCCCGCGCCTTTCTGCGCGGCGAGGAAGGCCTGCGCTTCCTCCAGCGTCACGGCGGCCTGGCTGCCGGGCATCAGCGGCACGCCTTGCTGCTTAGCCAACGCGCGCGCCTGCGCCTTGTCACCGAACAGTTCGAGCTGCTCGGGCGTGGGGCCGATGAAGCGGATGCCCGCGGCGGCGCAGGCGCGCGCGAAGTCGGCGCGCTCGCTCAGAAAGCCGTAGCCGGGGTGCACCGCGTCGCAGCCGTGCTCGCGCGCGAGGGCGATCAGGCGCGCGCCGCCCAAGTAGGCCGCCGGGCCGGTGGCGCCCAGGGCCACGGCCTGGTCGGCCGCGCGCACGTGCGGCGCCTGCGCGTCGTCGTCGGCGTACACGGCCAGGCTGTGGATGCCGAGCTCTTGCAGCGCGCGCACGACGCGCAGCGCGATCTCGCCCCGGTTGGCGACGAGGACTTTGTGGAACAGGGGTTGGGTCATGAATTAGCTACTGATAACATAGCTGCCAGCGCTTGCTGGGCGCTCGCTGGAGGCCGATTTGGCTTAGAAGATCAGTCCTTGTCTTTGAGCAGCCGCCGCAGCATCTTGCCGGCGCCGGTCACCGGCAGCTCGTCGATGAAGCGCACGTGCCTGGGCGCCTTGTAGGTCGCCATGTTCTGGCGCGACCAGGCGACGATCTCCTCGGCCGTCACGGCGGCGCCCGGCTGAAGGACGAGAAACGCCTTGACCACCTCGCCCTTGTCGGGGTCGGGCTGGCCGATGACGGCGGCCTGCTTCACCGCCGGGTGCTTGATGAGGATGGTCTCCACCTCCTCCGGGAACACGCTGTAGCCCGAGACCTTGATCATCTCCTTGTTGCGGCCGATGAAGGTGAGGTAGCCCTCGGTGTCCATGCGGCCCATGTCGCCGGTCCAGACCCAGCCGTCCTTCAGCGTGGCGGCGGTGGCCTCGGGCTTGTTCCAGTAGCCCTTGAAGTTGCCGGGCGACAGCAGGGCGATCTCGCCCATCTCGCCCACCGGCACCTCGGCGCCGGTGTCGGGATCGACGATGCGCACGGTGACGCCCGGCATCGGCTTGCCGTGCGTGCCCCAGCGGATGGCGTCGAAGGGCATGCCGGTGTCCATGGTGTGCGTCTCGCTCAGGCCGTAGGCGGCCTCGCAGGCCACGCAGGGGCCGCGCGTGAAGGTCTGCCACTGCCGGGCCAGCGGCTCGGTGAAGCTGATGCCGAAGCTGGTGACCGGGTTGCGCCGCAGGCTGCTCAAGTCGAAATCGGCCGCGCCGGGCACCTGCATGCAGGCCACGTTCATCGGCGCGATCGAGTACCAGTAGGTGACCTGGTAGCGGTCGATGGCCTGCAACACCGCCAGCGGGTCGAAGCGGAACAGCAGCACCTGCGCGCAGCCCACCAGCACCGGCGTGTTGACGCCCATCAGCATGCCGGCGATGTGGTAGAGCGGCGCGATGGACAGGCACACGTCCTGGGGCCCCACGCCGGCCGACTGCGCGGTGACCGTGGTCTTGAACAGCGCGTTGCCGTAGCTCAGCATCGCGCCCTTGGGCAGGCCGGTGGTGCCGCTGGTGTAGGTCATCAGCGCCACGTCGTCCATCGACACGGCCACCGGCGCAGGGCGCGCGTCGGCGCGCATCGCGGCCAGGAAGTCCTCGCAGCCGGGCGGCACCGTGCGCCCGGCCTGGCGCGCCGCCTGCAATTCGGCGGGCAGGTCAATCGCGGGCTCGGGCGGCAGCAGGTCGGCGTAGTGCACCGCGAACACGTGTTCCAGCGTGCTGGCCTCGCGCACCTTCAGCGCCACCGGCAGCAGGTCGGCCGCGGCGACGATCACCCGCGCCTTCAGGTCGTTCACCTGGTAGCCCAGCTCGTGCTCCTTGTTCAGCGGCCCGCTGGGGCAGACGACGGCGCCGATCTTCTGGATGCCGTAGTGCGCGACGACGTACTGCGGGCAGTTGTTGAGGAACATCACCACCGGGTCGCCCTTCTTCACGCCCAGCGCCTGCAGGCGCGCGGCGAAGGCGTCGCTGGCGCGGTCCAGCTCGGCCCAGGTCAGGGTGGCGCCGTACCAGACGATGGCCGTGCCGCCGGGCTTCGCGCGGGCATGGCTGCGCAGGTGTTCGTGCAGCGGCTGGTCGGGTTGTGCGGGGGCGGTTGTCTCCATGGCGTCACCTTCTAGGGGTTATCGATAGCCGGCCATCATGCGCCGGCGCTTGTGAGCGGGCAATGCTGCATCAACAATCCTACCAACGGGTAGAACCTGCGCGACACCGCGCAATCCCGTGCATGGCGCGCCATTCCCCCAAGGCGCCAGCCCCAACCCCAGGAGACACACCACATGATGCTGAAGAAACGCACCGCTCTCGGACTGATGGCGGCCGGCGCCGGCGCCCTGGCCGGCCTGCCGCTGCGCTCGGCGCTGGCCCAAGCCGCCGCGCCCTACCCCTCGAAGGCGCTGCGCTGGCTGGTGCCCTACCCGGCCGGCGGCGGCTCCGACTTTCTCGCGCGGGTGGCGGGGCTGGCGATGGCGGCCGACCTCAAGCAGCCGGTGGTGGTGGACAACAAGCCCGGCGGCAACGGCGCCATCGCCGTGGCCGACGTGAAGCGCTCGCCGGCCGACGGCTACACCCTGATCAACATCGACAACGGCATCATGGTCTTCAACTCGGTGCTGTACCAGAACCTGGGCTATTCGCCTGAAAAAGACCTGCAACTCGTCACCCTGCTGGCCAAGGGGCCGATGTTCCTGGCCGTGGGCCCGGCCAGCACGGCCCGGGACGCGCGCGAGTTCATCGCCCAGGTGCGCGCGCAGCCGGGCAAGCTCAGCTTCGCCTCGGCCGGCGCGGGCACGCCCCAGCACCTGGCGATGGAGTTGCTGATGAAACGCGCCGGGCTGTCCATGGTCCACATTCCCTACAAGGGCTCGTCGCCCGCGCTGGCCGACCTGGTGGGCGGCCAGGTGCCCGTGGCCATCACCGACTACGCCGCGGCGCGCGGCTTCTTCCAGGCCGGCAAGCTGCGCCCGCTGGCCATCACCGACGCCCAGCGCCACCCGTCGCTGCCCGACGTGCCGACCTTCAAGGAAGTCGGCATCGAGGGCATGGAGTTCGCCACCATGGTGGGCGTGGCCGTGCGCGCCGGCACGCCGATGGAGCACGTCCGGGCCTTGCAGCAGGCCGTGCGCCGGGCCATCCACTCGCCCGAGGTGCGCACCAAGTACGGCGAGTTCGGCATCGTGCCCGACGGCAACACGCCGGAGGAATTCCAGGCGCTGATCGGCGGCGAGATCAAGCGCTGGCACCCGCTGGTCAAGGAGTTGGGCATCCGTCTGGACGGATGAGCAGAACCCTGGCGCCAGCCCGCCAGCCGGCCGCCGGCGGGCACCCGCCGCACTCCGGGCGCCAGCGCGCGCGCACCCAGCGCGGCGGCGAGCAGCGCGCGCGCATCCTGGCCGTGGCGGCGCGCCTGTTCGCCGAGCAGGGCTACGCCGGCACCACCCTGGCGCAGATCGCGCAGGCGCTGGGCGTGAGCAAGCCCTTCGTCTATTACTACTTCCGCGACAAGCAGGAGGTGCTCGAAACCCTGTCGTGGCCGCCGGCGGTGGAATGCTTCACCGCGCTGGACTTCGCCGCCGACGACCCGCGCCGCGCCAGCCAGAAGGTGCTGGACGGCCTGGGCCGCCTGATCCGCGCCACCATCGACCACCACCCGGCGGCTTTCTTCCCCTACCTGGAGCCGCAGGCCTACCGCCCCGAATACCGGGCGGCGCAGAAGAAGCTGGCGCGCCACTTCTACGCCCGGCTCTACCCGCTGCTGGAGCAGGCGCGCGCCGACGGCGACCTGGACTTCCGCGACACCCAGCTGACGGCGCTGGCCGCGTGCAGCCTGCCCGGCTTCCTCTACTACTGGTACCGGCCCGACGGCCGCCTGCCGCCCGAGGCCGTGGCCGCCGAACTCACCGCGCTGGCGGCGCGCGTGCTCGGCCTGCGCGGCGCGGCGTGCTGAGCGCCTGGCGCCGGTGAAGAAGTGAGCCCCGCGCTCAGCGCGCCGTCACGCGGGCGCGCAGCGCCGGATCGTCGGCTCGCACGGCCGCCACCCGGCCCTGGGCGTCGAAGACCACGTCGAACCGCTCGCTGCGGCTGCGCCAGTATGTCCAGATGCGGCTGTCCAGGTTGGGCGTTTCGTCGGCGATGTATTGCGCCTTGGCGGCGTCTTCCAGGGGCGCGTCGTCGAAGTTCTTGAGCTTCTGTTCCGCCGACACCCGCGCAAAGACGTTGAACCCGCGCAGCGCCGGGTCTTGCTTGACCACCCGCCACCACGCGTACTCGGCCTTGAGGATGACCGCGTGCTCCCGCGTCTCCCGGGCGTGGAGGTTGCGGAGCATCTCGTCCTCCAGCGCCGGCTGGCGCCGCGCGCATTCGGCGAGCATCGTGCGGCTCACGACCAGCAAGGCGTGTACCGTCCCGGCGGCCTGACTCGGGTTGTCGGCGTCCTGGTAGGCGAACGGCTGGGCCAGGGCGGCCGTGCCGCACAGGAGCAGGGGGAGCAGCAGGCGCGCGCGCATGGCCGGCATTGTGGCCCGATCGGCCGTACAAGCCCTATAGTGCCGACCAAGGGATACAAGGAGAAACACATGCTGCGATGGGTAGGGCGCGCCGCGCTGGCGCTGGTCGTGCTGGGGCTGCTGGCCGCGGGCGTGGCGAGCTGGCGCTTTGCCCGCTACGCCCCGCCCGACCCGGCGGTGGCGCCCGATCCCCGCGCGCTGGCCTATTTCATCGACGACTACGCGCCGGCGCGCCAGGCGTTCCTGGCGGCCGGCGACGCGCTGGCGCCGCGCTTCGCGCGCGTGGAGCGCTTCGCCATCCCGGTGGACGGCGCGCCGAACCTGGCCGTGGACGGCCTCTACGTGCCGGCGCAGCGCGCGCCGCGCCGCCTGCTGGTGCTGAGTTCCGGCGTGCACGGCGTGGAGGGGCCGGCCGGCGGCGCGGTGATGCGCCTGTTCATGGACGAGTTCATGACCGACGCGCTGATGGCCGACACCGGCGTGCTGCTGCTGCACGCGCTCAACCCCTGGGGCTTCGCGCACCAGCGCCGCGTGACCGCGCACAACGTGGACCTGAACCGCAACGCCTCCATGCACCCCGCGCTGTACCAGACGCAGAACGCGGGCTACCCCCTGGTCGACCCGCTGATCAATCCGCGCGAGCAGGCCGACCCGAACGCCTGGGGCCATCGGCTGTTCCTGCTGCGCTCGGTGGCCATGATCGCCCGCCACGGCATGCCGGTGCTGCGCCAGGCCGTGCTGCAGGGCCAATACGCCGAGCCGCGCGGCATCTACTACGGCGGCCATGCGCCCGAGCCGCAGCTGACCGCGCTGGCGCCGCGCCTGACCGCCGTGCTGGAGCAGTACCCGCTGTCGATGGGCATCGACCTGCACACCGGCTATGGCGCGCGTGGCCGCCTGCACGTGTTCCTGAACCCGCCCGAGAACCGGCGCGTGCGCGAGGGCCTGGAGGCGGTGTTCAGCGGCCAGGCCATCGACTGGGGCGGCGGAAGGGACTTCTACACCGTCACCGGCGACGTCGCCGGCTGGATCGGCGCGCTGCGCACCAGCGGCGCGCACCTGCCCGCCGTGTTCGAATACGGCACCATGGACAGCCAGACCACGCTGGGCGCGGTGAAGTCGCTGCACGTCGGCGTGCTGGAGAACCAGGGCGCGCAGCACGGCTACGCCAGCCCCGAGGCCGAGGCGCGCATCCGGCGCGACTACCGCGAGATGTTCAACCCCTCCTCGCCCGCCTGGCGCACCCAGGTGATCCAGGACAGCCGCGCCATGCTGGGCCACGTGCTGGCGCGGCTGCCCGAGGTCAGCGTCCGGCCCTGACGAGACATGACAGACGGCGAATGACCTCGCTGCGCTTCAATGACGGAGTCATCATCTGCCATGCCGGCGCCGGCCGGCGTCATTCGTCATCGGTTTGAAGGCAAAGCGGCATGAACGGCATCTCCGCGCGCCGCCCGGCCCTGCCCGCCATCGACCCCGCGCGCTGCACCGGCTGCGGCTGGTGCGTGGCGGCCTGCCCGCCGCACGTGCTGTCGCTGCGGGCCGAGCGCGGGCGCAAGTCGGCCACGCTGCACGACGCCGCCGCGTGCACCGGCTGCGCGCTGTGCGCCGTGCGCTGCCCGTTCGGCGCCATCCGCATGGCACGCACCGCGCCCGCGCCTTGATGTTATGATTTTGATAGCTGCCGGCGCTCGACCAGCAAGCGCTGGAGCCCCAAAAGACTTCAAATCATGTCCGAAGACGAAAACCCCGGCACCCACGACGCCACCCGCATCGACGACACGCGCATCCGCGCCGTGCGCCCGCTCGTCACCCCCGCGCTGCTGCAGGAGTGGCTGCCCGCGCCCGCCGCCGCCGAGGACCTGGTGGAAGCCAGCCGCGCCGCCCTCTCGCGCGTGCTGCACGGGCGGGACGACCGGCTGGTGGTGCTGGTCGGCCCCTGCTCCATCCACGACCACGGCCAGGCGCTCGACTACGCCCGCCGCCTGAAGGCCGAGGCCGACGCCCTGGCCGGCGAGCTGCTGGTGGTCATGCGCGTGTACTTCGAGAAGCCCCGCACCACGGTCGGCTGGAAGGGCTACATCAACGACCCGCACATGGACGGCAGCTACGCCATCAACGACGGGCTGGAAATGGCGCGCCGCCTGCTGCTCGACGTGCTGGCGCTCGGCCTGCCGGTGGGCACCGAGTTCCTCGACCTGCTCAGCCCGCAGTACATCAGCGACCTGGTGAGCTGGGCCGCCATCGGCGCGCGCACCACCGAGAGCCAGAGCCACCGGCAGCTCGCCAGCGGCCTCTCCTGCCCGGTCGGCTTCAAGAACGGCACCGACGGCGGCGTGAAGGTGGCGGCCGACGCCCTCGTCGCCGCGCAGGCGTCGCACGCTTTTTTGGGGCTGACCAAGATGGGCCAGGGCGCCGTGTTCGAGACGCGCGGCAACGACGACTGCCACGTCATCCTGCGCGGCGGCAAGACGCCCAACTACGCCCAGGCCGACGTCGATGCCGCCTGCGCGCTGCTCAAGGCCGCCGGCCAGCGCGAGCAGGTGATGATCGACGTCTCGCACGCCAACAGCAGCAAGCAGCACGCGCGCCAGATCGTGGTGGCCGAGGACGTGGCGCGGCAGGTGGCGGCGGGCGACGCGCGCATCATGGGCGTGATGATCGAGAGCCACCTGGAGGAAGGCCGCCAGGACATCGTGCCCGGCCAGCCCCTCGCGCCCGGCGTCTCGGTGACCGACGCCTGCATCAGCTTCGCGCAGACCGTGCCGGTGCTGCGCGCGCTGGCCGACGCGGTGCGCGCGCGGCGTGGGTGATGCTATTGATTGAGTAGCTGCTGGCGCTTGTCCAGCAAGCGCTGGAGGCCGATTTAGGTCATAGCCAGTAGCGTATCTAACCCAAAGAGCCCGAAGGCCGCGGAGCAGGCCATGCCAGCGACCGCCGCGGAAGGGCTTTGCCCGCCCGCTGGCGGTGCCCCCTGGAGGGGGGTGGCGCAACAGCGCGCAGCGCGTGGAGCCTGGGGGTGGGCTTTTACCTGCGGCGTTGATGGGGTCCCGGCGGCGGCATGTCGCTGCGGCGCTCCAGGTGGCGGAAGCTGATGCGGCCCTTGCTCAGGTCGTAGGGCGACAGCTCCAGCGACACGCGGTCGCCCGCCAGGATGCGGATGCGGTTCTTCTTCATCTTGCCGGCCGAATAGGCGACCAGCTCGTGGCCGTTGTCCAGCGTGACGCGGAAACGCGTGTCGGGCAGCACCTCGTTGACGATGCCCTGCATCTCGATCAGTTCTTCCTTGGCCATGCGAATGCTCCTTGCGCGTCCCTGCGATTGATGAACCAGACTGCCACCGCGCGCGCCGGGACGAAGCGGCGCGCGGCCTTGTTGGCTGGACGACGGCCGGCGCCGCGGTTTCGGCACCGTCCCGCGGCCTGCTGGCGGGGCGGAGGCGGCCGGCGCAACCGGCTCGGCAGGCGCGGGGGCGTGGCCACCGGCGAACGTCCAAGGAACGCGGCCCGGCGCGGGGCGCCATGCGTTCAGGCAACCGGCGATTTTGTCGAACCCGGCATTCTACCGCGTGCACGGTTTTCGTGCCGCGGCGCAGCACGCCGGGGCGGGGCGCAACGCCCGGCGGGCTGTTCCGGCACGTCCCGATTTGCAAAGTCAGTATGCATTCACATCCTTACAAACCCAACGATTCCGGTGCCCATGTAACGAGGAAGGCCGGCACACTGACCAGCCTGTCCAACCAACCGAAAGGGTTTCGCACATGACCAAGCGACTTCTGCGCACCGTTCCCGCCGCCATCCTGATGACGACGGCCCTGGCCTGGAACCTGCCCGCGGGCGCCCAGAGCACCACGGGCGGCGCGGTGCCGCCCCAGCCCGGCACCACCAGCACGATGCCGGCGCCGGCGGCTGGCGGCTCCACCACGGGCGGCGTGGTGCCGGCCATGCCGGCGAGCGGACCCGCGTCCGCCGCGCGCCCCGCCAGCGGCCTCGGGCCGAACACCAGCGGTACCGCCGCACCGGTGAAGAAGCCCTGAGCGGCCACCCAGGAAGCCCCGGCCCGCCGGGGCTTTTTCATCTTGGGGGCGGCCCGGCGATGAAAAGCCCCCCAGGGGGCAGCGGACCACGCGCGGCGGGGAAGTGTGGGGGACATTTCCCGCCGCATCCGCCTCGGCACGCATCGGCACGCATCGGCAGGGCGCTGCATTCTGGAACCTGCGCCCCCCGCCCCGAAAAGAAACCCCTACGCGTTGATGGCCTGCCGCAGCCAGTCCACGAAGCTGGCGCACTCCCAGCGTGCCAGTGTGCCGGGCTTCCAGCAAAGGAAGTAGTCGTGCGGCGAGCGCACGCTGCGCGGCGACAGGCGCACCAGGCGACCGCTGTCGAGCCAGCTCTGGCCCAGCTTGAGCCGCATCAGCGCCACGCCGAAGCCGGCCACGGCGGCGTCGTGCACCAGGCCCAGGTCGTTGAACTGATTGCCCGAGGCCGGCTCGGGCAGGCCGATGCCGCAGGCGCGGAACCAGGTGCGCCAAGGCTCCAGCGGCGAGCGGATGAGGTGCGCGCGGCCCACCGCCGCCTCGGTGTCGAAGCCGTCGCCGAAGGGGCCGGCCTCGTGCAGGTAGCCGGGGCTGCACACCGGGCTGACCTCGTCCGACAACAGGTGCACCGACTCGCGGCCGGGAAAGGGGCCGCTGCCGAAGCGCAGCTCGATATCGGCCTCTTCGGCGGTGACGTTGTGCACCGGGATGGCCACTTGCAGCATCAGCTCGATGTCGGGGTAGGCGTGGCGGAACAGCGCCAGCCGCGGCAGCAGCAGTTGGCGCGAGAAGGTGGGCGTGACGGCAACGCGCAGCCGCGCCGCGCCGGGACCAGGTGTCGCGGCTGCCGCGCCGGGCAGCGGCTGCTCCTGCAGCGCGGCCAGCGCCTCGCGCACGCGCGCCAGGTAGGCGGCGCCGTCGGCGCTGGGCAGGAACTCGCTGCGGCTGGCGAACAGCTTGATCCCGAGCCGGCTTTCCAGCTGGCGGATGCGGTGGCTGACCGCGCTGGGCGTGACGTTGAGCTCCTCGGCCGCCAGCGTCACGCTGCGCAGCCGGGCGACGGCCTCGAAGGCAAGCAGCGCCTGGATGGGCGGGATGCGGGCGGCGGTGGAAGCCATGCCGCATTGTGGCGCGGCGAAACGGCGGCGCCTTCAGCGCCCCCAGACCACGCCGCCGTCGACGACGAGCGTGCTGCCCACCACGTAGTCGCCCGCGCGCGAGGCCAGGTAGATGGCGGCGCCGGCCATGTCCTCGGGCGTGCCGATGCGGCCGGCGGGGGTGCGCTCGGCCACCTCGTCGGCGTGGTCGCGCGCGGTCTTGTTCATCTCCGACGCGAACGGGCCGGGCGCGATGGCGCTGACGATGATGCGCTCGGGCGCCAGGCGCAGCGCCATGCGCTTGGTGAGGTGGATCAGGCCGGCCTTGCTGGCGGCGTAGGAATAGGTCTCCCACGGGTTGACGGTGATGCCGTCGATGGAGGCGATGTGGATCACCTTGGCCAGGTGGTCGGTGGCGGCCTTCTTGAGCAGCGGCGTGAGCGCCTGGGTCAGGAAGAAAGGAGTCTTCATGTTCAGGTCCACCACCTTGTCCCAGCCGCTCTCGGGAAACTCGTCGTAGGGCGCGCCCCAGGCGGCGCCGGCGTTGTTGACCAGGATGTCCAGGCTGGGCTCGTGCTGCTGGTAGGCCGCCACCAGCTTCTGCACGCCCTCCAGCGTGGACACGTCGGCCGGCAGCGAGACGCAATGGCCGAGCGCCGACAGTTCCCTGGCCGTGGCATCACACGCCTCGGCCTTGCGCGCCGAGATGTACACGCGCGCGCCGGCGCGCAGGTAGCCCTCGGCGATCATGCGGCCGATGCCGCGCGAGCCGCCGGTGACGAGGGCGCTGCGGCCCTTGAGGGAAAAAAGCTGTTCGATGTTCATGGCGCAGTGGCTCCTCTTTGATATTAATTTGATAGCTTACAGCGCTTGTCTGGTGGGCGCTGGAGGCCGATTTGGCTTGTAAGACTCAGTTGACCGAGAAGCGCCAGATGCCTTGCCCGTCGCGCGCGCGGCGCAGGCGGCCACCATGCCACAGCCGGTGCAGATGCGCCACCGCCTCGCCCAGCGCGAAGGTGGTCTGGTGCAGATCGAGCGGGCGCTTGAACAGCACGGGCAGGATGTCGTAGGCGCACACGGGCTTCTCGCGCGCCGCTTCCATCACCTCGTCCAGCCGGTCGCGGTGGTGGTCGTGCAGCTGGCCGATGCGCGTGTGCAGACCGGTAAAGGGCTTGCCGTGCGAGGGCAGCACCAGCGTGTCGGCCGGCAGCGGCAGGTAGCGGTCGAGCGAGTCGAGGAACAGCGTCAGCGCGTCGGCCTCGGGCTCCATCTCGTACACGCTGACGTTGGTGGAGATGCGCGGCAGCACCATGTCGCCGCTGATCAGCACGCCCCGCTGCTCGCAGTACAGCGCGATGTGCTCGGGCGAATGGCCGTAGCCGGCGATGCAGCGCCAGGCCTGACCGCCGATGGTGACGCTGGCGCCGTCCATCAGCCGCGCGTAGCTGGGCGGCAGCGCGGGCACCAGGCTGCGGTAATAGCTCTTGCGGTCGCGGATCTGCGTCAGGTCGCCCTCATCCGCCATGCCGTGGCTGCGGAAGTAGTCGGCCAGCCGCTCGCCGCCGAAGCTGTTGACCACCTGGCAGGCATGGCGCGCGGCCTGGTAGTCGGTGCCGCTCATCCACAGGCGGCATTCGTGTTCGGGCGTGCTCCAGCGCGCGCACAGCCAGTGCGCCAGGCCCACATGGTCGGGGTGCATGTGGGTCACCAGCACGCGCAGCACGGGCAAGCCGTCAAGCGCCTGTTGGAACACCTGCTCCCAGGCGGCGCGCGATTCGGCGTGGTCGATGCAGGTGTCCACCACCGTCCAGCCCTCGCGGCCGTCGATGCGGTCGCGCAGCAGCCAGAGGTTGATGTGGTCGAGCGCGAACGGCAGCTGCATGCGCACCCACTTCACGCCCGGCGCCAGCTCGATGGCGCCGCCGCGCGGCGGCAGCTGGTCGGCCAGCGGGTAGTGCAGGGCGCGTTCGAGTTCGGCGGAAAGGGACATGGAAAGATCTCGCGGCGGTTGCGCTAGGATGGCGGGATGGTTGACGTGCACGTCAACCTCGAAAGCTCATTCTATGGAGGAACGGCGCCGCGTGCAGAGCGGGCGCGACAGCCATGCCCACCACCTACTCCATCACCGACCTGGCGCGCGAGTTCGACCTGACGCCGCGCGCCATGCGCTTCTACGAGGACATGGGCCTGCTGCGGCCCGCGCGCGGCGGTGCCGGCGGGCGACAGCGCGTCTACAGCGCGGGCGACCGCACGCGCCTGAAGCTGACGCTGCGCGCCAAGCGCCTGGGCCTGTCGCTGGCCGAGGCCAAGGGCATCATCGACATGTACGACAGCCCGCGCGACACCGGGCCGCAGCTGCGCCGCTTCCTGCAGGTGCTGGCCGACCACCGCGCGCAGCTGGAGACGCAGCTGGCCGAGCTGCAGGCCACGCTGCGCGAGGTGGCCGAGCACGAGAAAGAGGCGCGCACCCTGCTCGCCCGGCAGGAGCGCGCCCCGGCGCGCAAGTCCCGCGGCGGCGCCAGTTCACGTTGACGTCACTCACGTTCCCATGCCGATCGACCCCCGCGCCTTCACCCTGCACGCCCGCATCGCGGCCAGCTTCTCCCGCCAGGGCATGATGCGCCACCTGGGCGCAGAGCTGCGGCGCGTGGAGCCCGGCGTGGTCGAGATCTGGCTGCCCTATTCCGACAAGGTGACGCAGCAGCAGGAGGGCTTTCACGGCGGCGCCATCGGCGCGGTGGCCGACATCGCCGGCGGCTACGCGGGGCTCACCGTGGCGCCCGAGGGCATGGAGGTGGTCACGGCCGAATACAAGATCAACTTCCTGGGCAGCTGCCGCGGCGGCGCGCTGCGCGCCATTGGCCGCGTGGTCAAGCCCGGCAAGCGCCTGATCGTCACCACCGCCGAGGTGGCGCACGTGGACGAGACCGGTCAGGAAGGCCCCTGCGCGCTGATGCAGCAGACCCTGGTGCCGGTGCCCCAGACCTATTGACATTGCAAGGAGACCCATCCGTGAACAACCTGCCTGGCCTCAACTTCCAGCTCGGCGAAGACATCGACGCCCTGCGCGACGCCGTGCACGACTTCGCGCAGGCCGAGATCGCCCCGCGCGCGGCGCAGATCGACCGCGACAACCAGTTCCCGCCCGACCTGTGGCCCAAGCTGGGTGCCTTGGGCCTGCACGGCATGACGGTGAAGGAGGAATACGGCGGCACCGAGATGGGCTACCTGGCCCACATCGTGGCGATGGAAGAAGTCTCGCGCGCCTCGGCGTCGGTGGGCCTGTCGTACGGCGCGCACTCCAACCTCTGCGTCAACCAGATCCACCGCAACGGCAGCGCCGCGCAAAAGAAGAAGTACCTGCCCAGGCTGGTGAGCGGCGAGCACGTCGGCGCGCTGGCCATGAGCGAGCCGAACGCCGGCAGCGACGTGGTCAGCATGAAGCTGCGCGCCGAGAAGAAGGACGGCTGCTACGTGCTGAACGGCGGCAAGATGTGGATCACCAACGGCGGCGACGCCGACACGCTGGTGATCTACGCCAAGACCGAGCCCGAGATGGGCGCGCGCGGCATGACGGCCTTCATCGTCGAGAAGGGCTTCAAGGGTTTTTCCGCCGGCGCCAAGCTCGACAAGCTGGGCATGCGCGGCAGCAACACCTACCCGCTGTTCTTCGACAACTGCGAGGTGCCCGAGGAGAACGTGCTGGGCGGCGAAGGCAACGGCGCCAAGGTGCTGATGAGCGGCCTCGACTACGAGCGCGCCGTGCTCTCCGGCGGCCCGCTGGGCATCATGGCCGCGTGCATGGACGCCGTGGTGCCCTACGTGCACGAGCGCCAGCAGTTCGGCCAGCCGATCGGCGAATTCCAGCTGATGCAGGGCAAGGTGGCCGACCTGTACAGCACCTGGCAGGCCACGCGCGCCTACGTCTACGCCGTGGGCAAGGCCTGCGACAGCGCCGACCACGCGCGCAGCTTCCGCAAGGACGCGGCCGGCGCCATCCTCTACTCGGCCGAGAAGGCCACCTGGATGGCCGGCGAGGCGATCCAGGCGCTGGGCGGCGTGGGCTACACCAAGGACTTTCCGGTCGAGCGCCTGTGGCGCGACGCCAAGCTGTACGAGATCGGCGCCGGCACCAGCGAGATCCGCCGCATGCTGATCGGCCGCGAGCTGTTCGCCGAGACCATGTAACCGCTCTCGCGGGGCGAGGGTGCGCGCCAGCCCCTAAGATCGCCGCCATGTCTTCCCCACTCCAGCACCTGATCGACGCCAACCGCGCCTGGGCCGAGCGCGTCGAGCGCGAGAACCCGGGCTTCTTCAAGGCCCTGGCCGCGCAGCAGACGCCCGAATATCTGTGGATCGGCTGCTCCGACAGCCGCGTGCCCGCCAACCAGGTCATCGGCCTGGCGCCGGGCGAGGTGTTCGTGCACCGCAACGTGGCCAACGTGGTGACGCACTCCGACCTGAACGCGCTCTCGGTCATCCAGTTCGCGGTGGACGAGCTCAAGGTCAAGCACATCATGGTGGTCGGCCACTACGGTTGCGGCGGCGTGCTGGCCGTGCTGCGCGAGCAGCGCGTCGGCCTGGCCGACAACTGGCTGCGCCACGTGCACGACGTCAAGATGCGCCACCGCGGCCGCCTGATGCACCTGTGCCGGCACGACCAGGAAGACGCGCTGTGCGAGATGAACGTCATCGAGCAGGTGGGCAACGTGGCGCAGTCCAACGTGGTGCAGGATGCCTGGGCGCGCGGCCAGCCGCTGTCGGTGCACGGCTGGTGCTACGGCCTGAAGGACGGCAAGGTGAAGGACCTGGGCGTCACCATGTCCAGCGCCGGCGAAGTGGTGGACGTGTACCGCGCCGCCATCAAGCGCTACCCCCGCGCGCCGGCGGCGGACGCCGGCGACGACGCCTGAGCCCATGGGGCCGCGCGCGCTCGACTCGCCCCTGGCGCGCGACATCGCCCAGGCGATGATCGACGGCTTCGACCGCCACTACCGCCTGTTCCGCACCGAGTCCGCGCGCGCCAGGCACCGCTTCGAGACCTGCGACTGGCACGCCCAGCAGCGCGCCCAGCGCGAGCGCATCGAGTTCTACGACCTGCGCGTGCGCGAATGCCAGCGCCGGCTGGAGCGCGAGTTCAAGGCCGGCGCGCAGCCCATGGAGGTGTGGCAGCAGGCCAAGCTGCACTACATCGGCCTGCTGGTGGCGCACAGGCAGCCCGAGCTGGCCGAGACCTTCTTCAACTCGGTCACCACCAAGATCCTGCACCGCAGCTACTTCCACAACGACTTCATCTTCGTGCGGCCGGCCATCAGCACGGAATACCTGGAGACGGAAGAGCCCCAGGGCCAGCCCACCTTCCGCGCCTTCTATCCCCAACTCGACGACCTGGCGCGCACGGTGCGCGCCGTGCTGGAATCGTTCGGCCTGCGCTGCCGCTTCGAGGACATCGGGCGCGACGCCGCCCGCGTGGCCGCCGCCATGCGCCGCGAGCTGGGCGATGCGCGCCCGCGGCCCAACTTCCAGATCCAGGTGCTCGCCAGCCCGTTCTACCGCAACAAGGGCGCCTACCTGGTGGGCAAGCTCATCAACGGCTTCCGTGAGGTGCCCTTCGCCCTGCCCCTGCTGCACCGCACGCCCGGCAGCCTCCACGTGGATGCGGCGCTGTTCGGCGAGGAGGATCTGCTGATCCTGTTCAGCTTCTCGCGCGCCTACTTCATGGTGGACATGGAGATCCCTTCGGCCTACGTGCAGTTCCTGCGCAGCCTGATGCCGCGCAAGCCGCGCGCCGAGATCTACAACGCCCTGGGCCTGGCCAAGCAGGGCAAGAATCTGTTCTACCGCGACCTGCTCTGGCACCTGCGCCACAGCAGCGACCAGTTCCGCACCGCGCCCGGCATCAAGGGCATGGTGATGCTGGTGTTCGACCTGCCGAGCTTCCCCTACGTCTTCAAGATCATCAAGGACCGCTTCGCGCCGCCCAAGGAGACCACGCGCGAGCAGGTGCGCGCCAAGTACCTGCTGGTCAAGCGGCACGACCGCGTGGGCCGCATGGCCGACACCATGGAGTTCTCCATGCTGGCCTTCCCGCGCGAGCGCTTCGACGACGCGCTGATCGCCGAGATCGCGCAGCACGCGCCCAGCCAGTTGGAGATTTCCGACCGCGACGGCGACGGCCAGACCGAGGTCATCATCGCCCACGCCTACATCGAGCGGCGCATGATCCCGCTCAACCTGTATTTGCAGGAAGCCATCGACGCCGGCGCCGAGGCGCAGCTGGAGCACGCCGTCATCGAATACGGCAACGCCATCAAGGATCTGGTGGCCGCCAACATCTTCCCCGGCGACATGCTGTGGAAGAACTTCGGCGTCACCCGCCACGGCAAGGTGGTGTTCTACGACTACGACGAGATCGAGTACGTCACCGACTGCAACTTCCGCGCCGTGCCGCCGCCGCGCAACGAGGACGACGAGCTGTCCGGCGAGGTCTGGTACAGCGTGGCGAAGAACGACGTGTTCCCCGAGACCTTCGGCCCCTTCCTGCTCGGCCACCCGCGCGTGCGCGCCGCCTTCATGCGCCACCACGCCGACCTGCTGGAGCCCGGCTTCTGGCAGCAGGCGCAGGCGCGCATCCGGCGCGGCGAGGTGATCGACTTCTTTCCCTACGGCGTGCACCGCCGCTTCGACGCGGGCGGCGGCGTGCCCGGCGCGGGCGAGCTGGCCGACCCCGCGGCCGCGCATGCCGAGACGCCGGCGGATCAGCAGGACACGTCGGCACCCGTGACCACCGTGGAACCTTCGGAGTGAACCCATGAGCGTCGAGCGCCTGATTGACCGCTACTGCACAGCCTGGAGCCTGCCCGACCCCGCCGCGCGCGCCGCCGCGCTGCGCGAAGTGTGGGCCGACGGCGCCACCTACACCGACCCCACCGCGCACACCACCGGCGCCGACGCGCTGCTCGCCCACATCACACAGGTGCAGGCCGCCTACCCCGGCGCCCGCATCGAGCGCACCAGCGCCATCGACGCGCACCACGGCATGGCGCGCTTCGCGTGGGAGATGACGCTGGCCGACGGCAGCCGCCTGCCTGAAGGGCTGGACATCGCGCGGCTGTCGGCCGACGGCACACGCATCGCATCCATCACCGGTTTCTTCGGCCCGCTGAAGCCACGCACAACATTCACTTCATGACCTCAAGGAGAGCCCCATGACCGACCCCATCGTCATCGTTTCCGCCGCCCGCACGCCCATGGGCAGCTTCCAGGGCGACTTCTCGCCGCTCGCCGCGCACGACCTGGGCGGCGCGGCGATCAAGGCCGCCGTCGAGCGCGCCGGCATCGCGCCCGAGCTGGTCACCGAGGTGCTGTTCGGCAACTGCCTGCTGGCCGGCCAGGGCCAGGCGCCGGCGCGGCAGGCCGCCTTCAAGGGCGGGCTGCCGCAGAGCGCGGGGGCCGTCACGCTCAGCAAGATGTGCGGCTCGGGCATGCGCGCGGCGATGTTCGCGCACGACATGCTGGTGGCTGGCAGCCACGACGTGCTGGTGGCGGGCGGCATGGAGAGCATGACCAACGCGCCCTACCTGCTGCTGAAAGGCCGCGGCGGCTACCGCATGGGCCACGACCGCGTGTTCGACCACATGATGCTCGACGGCCTGGAAGACGCCTACGAACCCGGCCGCAGCATGGGCACCTTCGGCGAGGACTGCGCGGCCAAGTACAAGTTCACCCGCGAGCAGCAGGACAACTTCGCCGTAGCCAGCGTCCAGCGTGCGCAGGCAGCTATCAAAAACGGTGCATTCAAGGCCGAGATCACGCCTGTCACCCTCAAGGACCGCAAGGGCGAGCGCGTGGTGGAGATCGACGAAGGCCCGGGCAAGATCAACGTGGACAAGATTCCTGGCCTGCGGCCCGCCTTCAAGAAGGACGGCACGGTGACCGCCGCCAGCAGCTCCAGCATCAACGACGGCGCCGCCGCGATGGTGCTGATGCGCGCATCGACGGCCCAGCAGCTCGGCTGCACGCCGCTGGCGCGCATCGCCAGCCACGCCACGCACGCGCAGGCGCCCGAGTGGTTCAGCACCGCGCCCATCGGCGCCACCGAGAAGGCGCTGCAAAAAGCCGGCTGGCAGGTGGACGAGGTGGATCTGTGGGAAATCAACGAAGCCTTCGCCGTGGTGCCGATGGCGCTGATGCACGACCTGAAGGTGCCGCACGAGAAGGTCAACGTCAACGGCGGCGCCTGCGCGCTGGGCCACCCCATCGGTGCCAGCGGCGCGCGCATCATGGTCACACTGCTGCACGCGCTGAAGGCGCGCGGGCTGAAGAAGGGGCTGGCCACGCTGTGCATCGGCGGCGGCGAGGCGACCGCCCTGGCACTGGAGATGCTTTGAAATTGATAGCTTCTGGCGCTTGCTACACAAGCGCTGGAGGCCTATTTCATTCATGAGTTGACACCATGATCGATTCACTCGACGCCCTGCGCGCGCTCTACCCCCAGGCCTCGGCTCGTTCACGCGCCAAGCAGTTCGACCGGCTGGACGAAACCATGCGCCGCTTCATCGCGCATGCGCCGCTGTGCGTGCTGGCCAGCGCCGGCGTGGACGGCGCGCTGCCGGATGCGTCGCCGCGCGGCGGCCCGGCCGGCTTCGTGCAGGTGCCGGACGACGGCACGCTGCTAGTCCCCGACGCCAGCGGCAACAACCGCCTCGACACGCTGGAGAACCTGCTGGCCGACCCGCGCATCGGCATCCTGTTCCTGGTGCCCGGCGTCGATGAAGTGCTGCGCGTGAACGGCACCGCGCGCCTGCGCGACGAACCCGCCTTTACGCAGCGTTTCGCCAGCCCCGGCGCCACGCGCACGCCGCCGGTGGTGATCGAGGTCGCCGTGCGCGAGGCCTACCTGCACTGCCCCAAGGCGCTGATGCGCGCGCGGGCCTGGTCGCCCGCCGCGCGCGTGGCAGACGGCACCTTCCCGACCATGAACGCCATGCTCAAGGCTCAACTAGGCAGCGCCGTCGTCACCGAGACGGACGAGCAGGCGCGCGAGCGCTACCGCAGCCAATTGGAAGCCGAAGGGCTGGCCGACCGCGTGCCCTGAACCCGAAAGGACATTGCCATGCCCACCACCCTCGTCATCGGCGCCTCGCGCGGCATCGGCCTGGAGCTGGCGCGCCAGGCCGTCGCGGCCGGCGAGCGCGTGATCGCCACCGCGCGCGACGACGTAGGCCTGGAGCGCCTGCGTGCGCTGGGCGCGCAGGCCCTGCGCGTGGACGTGGCCGAGCCAGCCAGCGTCAGCGGCCTGGCCTGGCAGCTCGATGGCGAGAAGATCGACACCGCCTGGCACGTGGCCGGCGTGATGTGCAGCCGCGCCGACGCGCGCCAGCCGCCCACGCAGGCCGACTTCGACCGCGTGATGCACGCCAACGTGCTGGGCGCCATGCAGGTCATCCCGCAGGTGGCGCCGCTGGTGGAAGCGGCGCGCGGGCGCATGGCCTTCGTCTCCAGCGCGATGGGGCTGATCGGCGAGGTGGCGGGCGCCAACGCCTGGCTGTACCGCGTCAGCAAGGCGGCCCTGAACATGGCGGTGGCGTCGGCGCAGCACGCCTATCCGCACGCCATCCTCGTGGCCCTGCACCCCGGCTGGGTGCAGACCGACATGGGTGGCGCCGGCGCGCCCGTCACGCCGCCCGACAGCGCGGCCGGCATGCGCCGCGTGGTGGCCACGCTGGGCGAGGCCGACCGCGGCCGCTTCTTCCACCATGACGGCACGCAGCCCGCAGGTTGGTAGCACCGGATGACCATCGAACATGCCTGGGCTGGAACTCCACGCCCTCTTCAGCCGCCCACGGCACGGAGCCAAGCCTTGAACGCCCTTCAACACCTTCCCTGGTGTGCGAAAGCGTAAGCCCATGCCTGTGCATCGGCGCATGGTGTTCGACATGCCTGCCCCTGAAGCGGTTGTGTTCGATGCCTTTCACTACCATCGCTGGCGGCCCCACTGGGATTCGCTGGTGCGCCGCACGGTGGTGGCAGGCGGTGCGGAATGCCCCGAAGTAGGCGCTGTGAGCGACAACGGCGGCGCCGGTTGGCTCCGCCTGCTGTCCATGCGTACGCGCTTCGTGACCTATGACCGCCCCCGCTTGGCCGCAGCGACGATGCTGGGGCAATCGTTTCCGTTCCGGCGCTGGGCAGCATCGATGCGCCACGAACCGACCGGCCCTGGCGGTTCGCGCCTGATCTACACCTATACCCTGCAGGCCCGCTGGCCCTGGTTGGAGCCCCTGGTGGCGCGCGTGTTCGAGCACTCCACGCGCCGCCGCTTCGCGCGCCTACAGGCTTTCCTGAGTGCCCACGCCGACGAAGTACGGCAATGGCAGGACGAGCATGGCTTGCCGCACACTCCGACTTCACCCGTTCTTCAGAGGATGGACACATGATTCTGAGCCCCGACCACCACGCCATTCGCGACGCCGTGCGCGCCTTCGCGCAGGAACAACTGTGGCCGCACGCCGCCGAGTGGGACAAGAAGCACCAGTTCCCCGCCGAGGCGCACAAGGGCCTGGCCGCGCTGGGCGCCTACGGCATCTGCGTGCCGGAAGAACACGGCGGCGCGGGGCTCGACTACCTGTCGCTCGCGCTGGTGCTGGAAGAAATCGCCGCCGGCGACGGCGGCACCAGCACGCCGATCAGCGTCACCAACTGCCCCTACAACGCCATCCTGATGCGCTACGGCACCAAGGCGCAAAAAGCAACGTGGCTGGCCCCGGCCGCGCGCGGCGAGATGCTGGGCGCTTTCGCGCTGACCGAGCCGCACGTGGGCAGCGACGCCTCGGCGCTGCGCACCACCGCCGTGCGGCAGGGCGGCGAGTACGTGCTGAACGGCGTCAAGCAGTTCATCACCAGCGGGCAGAACGGGCACGTGGCCATCGTCATCGCCGTCACCGACAAGGCGGCGGGCAAGCGCGGCATGAGCGCCTTCATCGTGCCCACGCACCGCCTGGGCAACGCCGGCTGGAAAGTGGCGCGGCTGGAGGACAAGCTGGGCCAGCACAGCAGCGACACGGCGCAGATCAACCTCGACGACTGCCGTGTGCCGGCCGCCAATCTGATCGGCGAAGAAGGCGAGGGCTACCGCATCGCGCTCTCGGCGCTGGAGGGCGGGCGCATCGGCATCGCGGCGCAGAGCGTGGGCATGGCGCGCAGCGCGCTCGACGTGGCGATTGCCTACGCCAAGGAGCGCGAGGCTTTCGGCACCGCCATCTTCAACCACCAGGCGGTGAGCCACCGCCTGGCCGACTGCGCCGCCCGGCTGGAGGCCGCGCGCCAACTCACCTGGCATGCCGCCAGCCTGCGCGATGCCGGCCTGCCCTGCCTGAAGGAGGCCGCCATGGCCAAGCTGCTGGCCAGCGAGACCGCCGAGGCGGTGTGCTCGGCCGCCCTCCAGACGCTGGGCGGCTACGGCGTCGTCAGCGACTTCCCGCTGGAGCGCATCTACCGCGACGTGCGCGTGTGCCAGATCTACGAGGGCACCAGCGACGTGCAGAGAATCATCATCGCGCGCGCCCTGTGAAATAAGAGCAAAATAGCCCCTCAGCGCCCGCCCACCAAGCGCCGGCAGCTATTCAAAACGTAGCAAACGGATAAAACCCATGCGAATCATCATCCTCGGCGCCGGCCGCGTGGGCGAGAGCGTGGCCGAAAGCCTGGCGCTGGAGCAGAACGACATCACCATCATCGACGCCGACCCCGACCACGTGCACGCGCTGGAGGAGCGGCTGGAGCTGCGCGGCGTGGTGGGCAACGGCACCCACCCCTCGGTGATGCGGCAGGCCGGCGCGGCCGACGCCGACATGTTCATCGCCTGCTCGCCGCTGGACGAGACCAACCTGGTGGCCTGCAAGGTGGCGAGTGCCGTGTTCGGCATCCCGACCACGGTGGCGCGGCTGCGCTCGTCCGAGTTGAGCGAGCCGGGGCCGCTGCTGGAGAAGGAGGGCTTCGCGGTGGACCGCGTGATCTGCCCCGAGGAATCGGTCACGCACTACATCCACCAGCTCATCGAGCACCCCGAGGCCCTGCAGGTGCTGACCTTCTCGCAGGGCCGCGCCCACCTGATAGCGGTGCGCGTGTCCGAGCAGAGCGACCTGGCCAGCGCCACCATCGGCGCCTTCGCCGCGCGCCACCCCGAGGTGGAGATGCGCATCGTCGCCGTCTACCGCGGCGACGACGAGCTGCCCATCGACCCGCGCACCACGGTGCGCGCCGGCGACGAGGTGTTCGTGATCGTGGACCACGCCAACCTGCGCCACACGCTGCGCGTCATCGCCGGGCAGGAACGCCCGGTGCGCCGCGTGATGATCGCCGGCGGCGGCCGCGTGGGCCTGCGGCTGGCGCGCAGCCTGATCGGCCAGTGCCGGGTGAAGATCATCGACCGCGACCGCAAGCGCTGCGAATACCTGGCCACCGAGCTGCCCGCCGAGGTGCTGACGCTGCACGGCGACGTGGCCGACGAGGAGCTGCTGCTGGACGAGAACGTGGGCGACATGGACCTGTTCCTGGCGCTGACCAACGACGACGAGGACAACATCATGTCCACCATGCTGGCCAAGCGCCTGGGCGCGCGCCGCGTGCTGGCGCTGATCAACCGCCGCGCCTACGCCGACATGATGCAGGGCAGCGCGATCGACATCGCCGTCTCGCCCGCGCACGCGGTGATCGGCGAGCTGCTGGCGCACGTGCGGCGCGGCGCGGTGGCGGCGGTGCACAGCCTGCGGCGCGGCACCGCCGAGGCGCTGGAGGGCGTGGCGCACGGCGACGCCCGCTCCAGCAAGCTGGTGGGCCGCCGCGTCGAGCAGGTCAGGATGCCCCACGGCGCCCGCCTGGGCGCCATCGTGCGCGGAGAGGGCGATGCCTGCGAGGTGCTGATGCCGCACCACGACACGGTGATCGAGACGGGGGACCACGTGATCATCTTCATGGCGCACAAGAGGATGCTGAGGGATGTGGAGAAGTTGTTTCAGGTGAGTGCGACTTTTCTATGACGCGTCCGGTAGCAGCCGTGGTTTGCTTGACCAAGCGTCGGAGGCCGGGATGTGCGCCCGGCGGCGCAGTCCCTTTCTTTGCTTCGCCAAAGAAAGGAACCAAAGAAAGGCGACCCCAAGTCTGCGACCCCTTCGCTGCGCTGCGGGGCAGACCTGCGTCGCGGGGCTTGCGGGGTGCGCCGCAGAACTCACTTCGCGCTGCGCGCTCCGTTCAGACAACCGCGGCGAGTCAGTCTACGAAGCGCGTGCATGCTGCGCTGCACGCGCCACCCCGCAAGCCCCGCGCCGCAGGCGCAGCCACAGGGGGTTTGAAGTCCACACGGGCCATCGCTGCGCTCGGCCCCCAAGGCGCGGGCGCTTCGCGCCGCGTGTGCGGGGCCGAGCGCAGCGATGGCCCGTTGGGGTTCCACTTCCCCTCTGGACGTGCCGAGAAGCGCAGTGGTCGGGGTGCGCGCGTGCAGCGCAGCATGCACGCGCTTCGTGAACTGACTCGCCGCGGTTGTCTGAACGGAGCGCCGCAGGCGCGCAGTGAGTTCTGCGGCGGCACCCCGGCCACGAGCATCGCAGGTTGCCCGCAGCGCAGCGGAGGGACACGGCCAGTGGGGTCGCCTTTTCTTTGCCTACTTTCTTTTGGCGACGCAAAAGAAAGTAGGTGCGCCGCCGGGCGCACATCCCGGCCAGCAGCGCCTCCGGCACAAACAGAAAATACAAGCCAAATCAGCCTCCAGCGCCCGCCCATCAAGCGCCAGCAGCTATCAATTAAAGAGCATTGAAGCCGCCGTGCCCCACCCCCACCGCCCCCCTCTCGCCCGCATCCTGCGCAGCCAGTTCCGGCGCTACGCCCACGTCCTGCTGGTCCTGTCGTGGCTGATCACCGGCTTCTCGCTCGCCTTCACGGTGCCGCTGGTCTGGAGCCTGGCGGACGACCTGCGGCAGACCGACGTATGGGTGCACGGCTTCGCGCTGACCTTCGGGGCCGGCATGCTGCTGTGGCTGGCCTGCCGCCGGCACCGCGCCGAGCTGTCGGTGAAGGACGGCTTCCTGCTGGTCAACCTGGTGTGGACCGTGCTGCCCGCCTTCGCCGCCGTGCCGCTGCTGGAGGCCATCCCCGGCATCCGCTGGACCGACGCCTACTTCGAGGCCGTCAGCGCCCTCACCGCCACCGGCGCCACCGTGATCGCCGGGCTAGACAACCTCGACCCGGCGGCCAACCTGTGGCGCTGCTTCCTGCAGCTGATCGGCGGCCTGGGCATCATGCTGCTGGCGGTGGCGGTGCTGCCCTTCCTGGGCCTGGGCGGCACACAGCTGTTCAAGGCCGAGATGCCCGGCCCCATGAAGGACACGCGCCTGACCCCGCGCATCGCCGAGACCGCGCGCGGCCTGTGGAGCATGTACTTCCTGCTCTCGGGCGCCTGCCTGCTGGCCTACCGCTGGGGCGGCATGAGCTGGATGGACGCCTTCATGCACATGTGCACCACGGTCGGCCTGGGCGGCTTCTCGTCGCACGACCGCAGCTTCGCCTACTGGCAGTCGCCGCAGCTCGAATGGACGGCGGTGGTCTTCATGGCGCTGGCCGGCATCAGCTTCGCGCGCTACTTCATGGTGTGGCGGCTGCGCTCGCTGCGCCCGCTGACGCAGGACGCCGAGGTGCGCGCCTACCTGCTGGTGCTGGTGCTGGCGGTGCTGGCCGTGTGGCTGCTGCTGGCGCTGCAGGGCAGGGAGGGCGACCTGGGCGACCGCCTGCGCATGGCGGCGTTCCAGGTGGTGTCGGTGGCCACCACCACCGGCTACTACACCAGCGACTATCTCCTGTGGCCGGCGCTGGGGCCGGCGCTGCTGCTGTTCCTGGGCACCTTCGTCTCGTGCGCGGGCTCCACCGGCGGCGGCATCAAGATGGTGCGCATGCTGGTGCTGGTGCGGCTGGCCCGGCACGAGCTGGTGCGCGCCATGCACCCGCGCGTGGTCAACCCGCTGACGCTGGGCCGCGCCATCGTGCCGCAGAGCGTGGTGTGGGTCATCATGGCCTTCATGCTGATCTACGGCGGCTGCATGGTGGGCCTCACGCTGCTGCTGCTGGCCTCGGGGCTGGACATGGTGACGGCCTTCAGCGCCGTCATCGCCTGCCTGAACAACATCGGCCCCGGCCTGGGCCAGGTCGGCCCGGCCGGCAACTACGCGGTGATGACCGACTTCCAGACCTGGATACTGACCTTCGCCATGCTGCTGGGGCGGCTGGAATTGATTTCAGTATTGGTGCTGTTCACGCCCCAGTTCTGGCGCCGATGAAATGAACTACCCCCAGGCTCCACTCGCTGCGCGATGTTCCGCCACCCCCCTGGAAGGGGGCACCGCCAGCGGCCGGTGCAAGCCCGTCCGCGGCGGTCGCTGGCATGGCCTGCTCCGCGGCCTTTGGGCTCTTTGGGTTTCATGCACTGCTTTTGCCGCGCGGCGCCGTAGAAAACCGACATGAAACCTCCGCGTGCCGACCAAGCCTGCCCCTGCGGGCTGCCCGCTCGCTACGAGGCTTGCTGCGGCCGCTTCATCGACCACTGGCCGGCGCAGCCGGCGCCCGACCCGGAGCGGCTGATGCGCTCGCGCTACACCGCCTTCGCGCGCGGCCAGGCCGACTACCTGCGCGCCACCTGGCACCCCGACCACCGCCCCGCCGCCATCGACTTCGAGCCGCAGGCGCGCTGGCTGGGGCTGGAGGTGCGGCGCGCCCGCCTCATCGACGCCACGCACGGCGAGGTGGAATTCGTCGCCCGCTACCGCGTGGCCGGCTGCGCCGTGCGGCTGCACGAGCTGAGCCGCTTCGTCCTGCAAGACGGCCATTGGCTCTACACCGATGGCGACCTACAAAATTGACCGCTGGTGCCCGTCCAGCAATCGCTGACAGCTATGAAATTTGAAGCCATCCTGTTCGACTGCGACGGCGTGCTGGTGGACAGCGAGCCGCTCACCCTGGGTGTGCTGCGCGACATGCTGGCCGAGCGCGGCTGGGATCTGCCGCCGGACGAATGCGAGCGCCTGTTCCTCGGCCGCCAGGTGCGCAGCCAGCGCGCGCTGATCGAGGCGCGCACCGGCCAGCCGCTGACCGACGCCTGGATGGACGCCTTCTATGCCCGCCGCAACGAAGCCCTGCGCACCCGCCTGCGGGCCATGCCCGGCGCGCTGCGGGCGGCGCAGGCCGCGCACCGGTTGTGCGGCGGCCGCATCGCCTGCGCCTCGGGCGCCGACCGCGCCAAGGTGGAGCTGCAACTGGCCAAGGTCGATCTGCTGGCGCTGTTCGACGGCCGCATCTTCAGCGGCCACGAGATGCCCGCCACCAAGCCCGCGCCCGACGTGTACCTGGCCGCCGCACGGCATTTGCAGCGCGCGCCCGAACGCTGCCTGGTGATCGAGGACACCACCGTCGGCGTCACCGCCGGCAAGGCGGCCGGCGCCACCGTGTGGGCGCTGTGCCCCGAGGGCGCCGAGCAGACCGAAGCGCTGCGCGACCACGGCGCCGACCGGCTGTTCGCCTCCATGGCCGAGTTGCCGGCGCTGCTGGCCCGAGCCGGCTGCGGCGCCCCATGAGCGACGACCGTTCCACCGCCCGCTGCGCGGCGGCCCGCATCCGCCGTCGGGGCAACGAGGAAAGCTACCATCGCCGCCATGACCGACACCGCCACCCTCCAGGCCGCGCTGGCCGACTACTTCGCTCCCTGGGTGCAGGCGCTCGGCCTGCGCGTGGAGCCCGAGCAGCCCGAAGGTGCCGTGCTGCTGCGCCTGCCGCACGGCGACCAGCTGTCACGCGCCGGCGGCATGCTGTGCGGGCAGGCCATGATGGCCGCCGCCGACACGGCGATGGTGCTGGCGCTGATCGCGCACTTCGGCGCCTTCCGGCCCTGCACCACGGTGCAACTCAATACCAGCTTCCTCAAGCCGCTGTCGGGCCAGGACGCGCTGGTCGAGGCGCGCGTGCTGCGCGCCGGCAAGACGATGGCCTTCGGCGAGATCGACCTGCGCGGCGCGGCCGATGGCAAGAGCGTGTGCCGCGCCAGCACCACGTACGCGCTGCTTTAGCCTTTCAGCGCCGCCTCCACCGCCTCGCCCAGCGCCAGGATGCGCGCGTCGCTCAGGGCGCAGCCGGCCAGCATCAGGCCCACCGGCGCCTCGCCCTCGGCGTGGCACGGCAGGCTCAAAGCACAGCCGTCGAGGAAGTTGATCAGCGTGGGGTTGCGCAGGATCAGCCCGTTGGCGGCGAAGTAGGCGTCGTCGCTGGCCTGCAATTCGGCGATGGGCGGGGCGACGACCGGCACGGTGGGCATGACGAGGGCATCGAAGCCGGCGATGCGCGCCTCGACCTGCGCGATCCAGCGCCGGCGCGCGGCCAGCAGCTCGATGTAGTCGGCCGCGCCCATGCCCTGCGCGCCAAGGATGCGGGCGCCGACGCGCGGGTCGTATTCGGCCTCGCGCGTGGACAGCAGCGCGCGGTGCCAGGCCCAGGCTTCGGCGCCGGCCAGGGTGCCGCGCGCGTGCAGGCGGGCCAGTTCGGCGAACTCGGGCACGGCGATGCGCGTGATGCGCGCGCCGGCGGCGGACAGGCGCGCCAGCGCGCGCTCGAAGGTGGCGGCCACGGTGGCGTCCATGCCGTCCAGCACCGTGGTCTCGGGCAGCGCCAGGCGGGCGCCGGACAACGCGCGCGCGGGCGGCGGCACGGGCGGCTGGCCGGCCAGCACGGCGTCGGCGAGGGCGCAGCAGCGCACGCTGGCGCCCAGCGGGCCGATGGAGTCGAGCGTGGTGGAGAGCGGCAGCGCGCCTTCGGTCGGCACGCGGCGCTGCGTGGGCTTGAAGCCCGTCAGGCCGCACAGCGCCGAGGGGATGCGCACCGAGCCGCCGGTGTCGCTGCCGATGGCCACCGCCGCCATGCCGTCGGCCACCGACACCGCCGCGCCACTGCTGGAGCCGCCGGGGATGCGCCGCGCGGCGCGGTCCCACGGGTTGGCGGGCGTGCCGTGGTGCGGGTTGAGGCCCAGGCCGGAGAAAGCGAATTCCGTCATGTTGGTGCGCCCGACGATCACCGCGCCGGCGGCGATCAGGCGGTCGATGACGGGCGCGCTGCGCGCGGCGGGCGCGGCGCCCTTCAGCACCACGGAGCCGGCGGTGGTGACCTGGCCGGCGACGTCGAACAGGTCCTTGACCGAGACCGGGATGCCCTCCAGCGGCGAGCGCACGATGCCGGCGGCGCGCAAGGTGTCGGAGGCATGCGCGGCGGCCAGCGCGCGCGCCTCGTCGAGGCGGGTGAACACGCGCGCGCCTTCGCCGGCCGGCTCGCGCGCGCGGGCCAGCGCCGCCTCGGCCAGCTGCACGGCTGTCGCGCGGCCGGCCGCCAGCGCGGCGCCCAGGTGGTCGAGGGTGGGCAGATTACTCATATTTTAATAGCTGCTGGCGCTTGATGGACGGGCGCTGGAGGCCGATTTGGCTTGAAACTCAGCGCTGGAGCTTGAACACCGCGGTGCTGGCGCGCAGATTCGGCAACGCGCGCACTTCGCGGCCGTTCTCCAGACCGAAGGCGTCCTGCACCCTCAGGCCGTTCTTGCGCGCCAGCGCCTCGAAGTCCTTGTAGGTGCCGACGCGGATGTTGGGCGTGTCGTACCACTGGTAGGGCAGCCGGCGCGTGACGGGCATGCGCCCGCGCAGCACCGAGAGGCGGTTGGGCCAGTGCGCGAAGTTGGGAAAGGCGACGATGCCCACGCGCCCCACGCGCGCGGTCTCGCGCAGCATGACCTCGGCGTTGCGCAGGTGCTGTAGCGTGTCGATCTGCAACACCACGTCGAAGCTCTGGTCCTGGAACGCCCGCAGCCCCTGGTGCAGGTTGAGCTGCAATACGCTGATGCCGCGCCGCACGCAGGCCAGCACGTTGGCGTCGTCGATCTCGATGCCGTAGCCGGTGCAGCGCCGCTCGCGCCGCAGCAGCTCCAGCAGCGCGCCGTCGCCGCAGCCCAGGTCGAGCACGTGCGCGCCCTCGGGCACCAGGCGGGCGATGCTTTGCATGACGGCCTGGTCGCTCACTGGCCTACCCTCCTGCCCATGCCGTCGAAATACGCGCGCACGACACCCAGGTAGCGCGGGTCGTCCAGCAGGAAGGCGTCGTGCCCGTGGGGCGCGTCGATCTCGGCGTAGCTCACGTCGCGGCGGTTCTCCAGCAGCGCCTTGACGATCTCGCGCGAGCGCGCGGGCGGAAAGCGCCAGTCGGTGCTGAAGCTGACCAGCAGGAACCGCGCCTGCGTGCCGGCCAGCGCGCCGGTCAGGTCGCCCCCGCGCGCGCGCGCCGGGTCGAAGTAGTCGAGCGCGCGGGTGATCAGCAGGTAGGTGTTGGCGTCGAAGTAGTCGCTGAACTTGTCGCCCTGGTGGCGCAGGTAGCTTTCAATTTGAAACTCGATGTCCTGCGTGCTGTATTTCAGGTCGATGCCTTCCCTGAGTTGCCGACCGAACTTCTCGTTCATCACGTCGTCGGAGAGGTACGTGATGTGGCCGATCATGCGCGCGATGCGCAGGCCGCGCTTGGGGATAACGCCGTGGCGGTAGAAGTGGCCGCCGTGGAAGTCGGGGTCGGTGACGATGGCGCGGCGCGCCACCTCGTTGAAGGCGATGTTCTCGGCCGACAGGTTGGGCGCGCTCGCCACCACCACGGCGTGGCGCACGCGCGTGGGGTATTGCAGGGTCCAGCTCAGCGCCTGCATGCCGCCCAGGCTGCCGCCCATCACCGCCGCCAATTGGTCGATGCCCAGGGCGTCCAGCAGCCGCGCCTGGGCATCCACCCAGTCCTCCACCGTGACGACCGGGAAGTCGGCGCCATAGACCTCGCCCGTGGCCGGGTTGCGGTGCATCGGCCCGGTGGAGCCGAAGCAGGAGCCGAGGTTGTTGACGCCGATGACGAAGAAACGCTCGGTGTCCACCGGCTTGCCAGGGCCGATCATGTTGTCCCACCAGCCCTCGCTGCGCGCCTGGCCCGCGTACACGCCGGCCACGTGGTGCGAGGCGTTGAGCGCGTGGCAGATCAGCACGGCGTTGCTTCCGTCGGCGTTGAGCCGGCCGTAGGTCTCGTACGTGAGGTCGTAGCCCGCGATCGACGCCCCGCTGCGCAGCGGCAGCGGCGCCTCGAAATGCATGGACTGCGGGGTGACGACGAGCGGCATGGCGACAAAAAAACCCGGTTCGCCAAATCGCGGAACCGGGTTGCCTGGGTGTCTCGGATTTAGCGGTATTTGTTGAGCGCCCGCAAGCAGAGGCAAATCGGCGCTGAGGAGGAAGTATATCAACCCCACCCGAGCAGGGCGGCCAGCCCGAGCGCCAGGAAGATCAGCGCCGACACCACGTGCACCGCGCGGATCGGCACCCGCTTGACCAGCCGGTCGCCGAACCACACCACCGGTGCGTTGGCCAGCATCATGCCCAGCGTGGTGCCGGCCACCACGGCCGTCCACTGCGGGTACTGCGCGGCCAGCGCCACGGTGGCGATCTGCGTCTTGTCGCCCATCTCGGCCAGGAAGAAAGCCACCAGCGTGGTGCCGAACACGCCCAGGCGGGAGGTGGCGGCGGGCGCCTCGTCCTCGTCCAGCTTGTCGGGCACCAGCATCCACGCCGCCATGGCGACGAACGAGCCGCCCAGCACCCAGCGCAGCACGTCCGGGCCCAGCACCCGCGTCACCCAGCTGCCGACGGCGCCGGCCAGCGCATGGTTGACCAGCGTGGCCGCCAGAATGCCCCAGGCGATGGGCCAGGGCCGCCGGAACCGGGCCGCCAGCAGCAGCGAGAGCAGTTGCGTCTTGTCGCCCATTTCGGCCAGCGCGACGATGCCGGTGGACAGGAGGAAGGCTTCCATGCGCCGGTACTGCGAGGGAGGTTTGGGGGGAGCGCGCGGCGCCCCGGACTGGCGGGAAAATAGCCGACTGATTTTATCGGAAACAGCGCCCATGCTTGACTTTGGGCGATCTGACGCATAATCGCGCGGGTGTGCGTGCTGCACACATGCGGTTTTGCGGTGATCATAGTCAGTTGCCCTTTATGGCCCGGGATCAGGGCCCGCCAAAGGCGTTTTGCGGACTCCATCGCTTTCACTTTTTTGTCTTTCAGGAGTCCCTTTTAATGGGTAACAAACTTTACGTCGGCAACCTGCCCTACTCGGTGCGCGACGGCGATCTGGAGCAGGCGTTCGGGCAGTTCGGCTCGGTCACCAGCGCCAAGGTCATGATGGAGCGCGACACCGGTCGTTCCAAAGGCTTCGGCTTCGTCGAGATGGGCAGCGACGCCGAGGCGCAGGCCGCCATCGGTGGCATGAACGGCCAATCGCTCGGCGGCCGCAACGTGGTCGTCAACGAAGCGCGTCCGATGGAAGCGCGCCCGCCCCGCTCCGGCGGCTACGGCGGCGGCGGTGGTGGCTACGGCGGCGGTGGTGGCGGCGGCTACGGTGGTGGCGGTGGCGGCTACGGCGGCGGCCGTCGCGAAGGCGGCGGCGGCGGTGGTGGTTATGGCGGCGGCGGCGGCGGCGGTGGTGGCGGCTACGGTGGTGGCCGTCGCGAAGGCGGCGGTGGCGGCGGCTATGGCGGCGGCAACGACGGCAGCTTCCGCAGCCCCTACGGCTCGGGCCCGCGCGGCGGCGGTGGCCGACGTGACGGCGGTGGCGGCGGCCGGCGCGACGGCGGCGGCGGCGGTTACGACAGCGGCGGCCGCGACGACGACAGCTATTGATTAAATAGCACTCAGCGCTTACCCAGCAAGCGCCAGAGGCCAAAAAGGCTCCGATTTTCGGAGCCTTTTCTCATTCGAGCGGCCCGTCTTGTCGCGCCTTGCGCGGCCGGCCGGCCAGCAAGCGATCGAACAGCGCGTTGGGCAGCACGCGCAGCAGCTTGGCCGCCACGCCCATCTGCCACGGGATCACGCGGTAGCTGCGGCCGGCCTGGATGACGCGCAACGCCCGGTCGGCGAAGCGCGCAGGCGTCATCAGGAACGGCATCGGGTAGCGGTTGCGGCGCGTGAGCGGCGTATCGACGTAGCCGGGCAGGATGGTCACCACGCGCACGCCGCTGCCGCGCAGTTCGCCGCGCAGGCTTTCGCAGTAGCTGACCACGCCGGCCTTGCTGGCGCAATAGGCGCCGTGGCCGGGCAGCCCACGGATGGCCGCCACGCTGGCGATGCCCACCAGCCGGCCGCTGCCGCGCCGGCGCATGGGTTCGACGAAGGGGTGGAAGGTGGCCGCCAGGCCGAGGTTGTTGGTGGCGAAGGTGCGCGCCATCACATCCAGGTCCGCCCGCACCGCCGTGTCCATGCCGACGCTGATGCCGGCGTTGGCGACCACCACGTCGGGCAGGCCCTGCGCCGCCAGGCAGGCCTGGCCGGCGGCGACGATGCTGGCGGGGTCGGCCACGTCGGCGCCGTACACGCGCCAGTGCTCGGCCGGCCAGCCCTGGGCCTGTGCCCAGGCGGTGAGCTGGTCAGCGCGCCGCGCCACCAGGGCCAGGCGCCAGCCGGCGGCCGCGCAGCGCAGCGCCAGCGCCTGGCCGATGCCGCTGGAGGCGCCGGTGATGAAGGCCAGCCGGCGCTCTTCGCCTTCGGGCGGCCGGGCGGCGTTCACGACGGATCCTGGCCTGGCGCCTTGCCCTTGGGCAAGAGCGTGCCCCGCACGCGGCCTTGCAGGTTGGCCACGCCGCTCTTGTCGCTGTAGTCGAACACGTCGCCGGTGAAGACGTCGCTGCCGCGCCGCAGCTCCACGGGCTGGTCGGAGCTGACGCGCTGCTCGTCCACGAAGGCGTGCAGGAACTCGCCGCGGAACTCCAGCCGGGGGATCACCTCGCCGCTGGCCTTGGCCACCGGGTCGCGCACGACGAGGGCGTCGCCGTAGAGCTTGATCTCGGAGGCGTCGGCGTTGGAGATGCCGCGCCGCGCGGTGGCCACCGTGGGGTGGCCCTGCGTGTCGTAGGAACGCATGCGCGGCTGGGTGACCTCCAGCGTGTCGTCGGCCGGGAAGTGGCGGCCGTGGACGCCCGTCAGCTCGGACTTCAGGCGGCCGTTGGGCTCGAAGGTGCGCACGGAGAAGTCGCGCATGAAGTAGTCCGGCTCGGGCGACACCCGCGCATCGCCGGCGGCGTCGACGATGTGCGGCGCGCTGCGCACCAGCCACCAGGTGCCCAGCGCGAACAGCACCATCAGCAGCGCCGGCAGCCAGGCCGAGAGCTGGTCCCGGCCGTAGCGCAGCAGGCGGCCGCGGTCGATCACGCGGCGGCCTCCGCGGGAGCGCCGCAGGCCTCGTCGAACAGGCGGCGGTAGTGGCCGCCGGCGGCCAGCAGCAGGTCGCAGAACTCGCGCGCCGCGCCTTCGCCCGCGCGCGCGGCGGTGACGTGGTGAGCCATGGCGCGCACCTCGGCGTGCGCCTGCGGCGGCGCGCAGGCGAAGGCGGCGCGCCGCAGCACGGGCAGGTCGGGCCAGTCGTCGCCGATGGCGGCGGCCTGCGCCCAGTCCAGGCCCAGCCCGGCCAGCAGCGCCTCGGCTGCCGGAAGCTTGTCCTCGGTGCCCAGGCGCAGGTGCCGCACGCCCAGCGCTTGCAGGCGCAGGCGCAGCGGCGCCGAGTCGCGCCCCGAGACCACGCAGGGCGCGATGCCGGCGCGCGCCAGCAGCTTCAGGCCGTGGCCGTCCAGCGTGTGGAAGCGCTTGAGCGTCTCGCCCTCGGCGCTGAAGTACAGGCCGCCGTCGGTCAGCACGCCGTCGACGTCGAAGAAGGCGGCGCGCACACCCTGCGCGCGCAGCAGCAGCTCGGGGGGCCAGTTGAGGACGGGGGCTGGTGTCATCAGATAACCTTCGCACGCATCAGGTCGTTGCTGCTGACGGCGCCCACCAGCCGGCCGGCCGCGTCCAGCACCAGCAGCACGGTGATGCGGTGCTGCTCCATCAGCTCGGCGGCCTCGGCGGCCAGCGCGTCGTCGCGCACGGTGCGCGGGCTGGGGTGCAGCACGTCGCGCGCGGTCAGCGCGCGCAGGTCGCGCCCGGTCTCGACCAGGCGGCGCAGGTCGCCATCGGTGAAGATGCCGAGCACCCGGCCCTCGTCGTCGGCCACGGCGGTGGCGCCCAGGCCCTTGCGGGTGACCTCGCGCATCAGCGCGCTGAAGTCGGCGCCGGGGCCGACGCGCGGCACGGCGTCGCCGCCGCGCATGACGTCGGCCACGCGCGTGAGCAGGCGCCGCCCCAGCGCGCCGCCGGGGTGCGAGCGGGCGAAGTCCTCGGCACGGAAGCCGCGCGCGTCCAGCAGCGCCACGGCCAGCGCGTCGCCCAGCGCGAGCTGCGCGGTGGTGCTGGCGGTGGGCGCCAGGTTGAGCGGGCAGGCTTCCTTCTCGACGCCGCTGTCCAGCACCACGTCGGCATGGCGCGCCAGGGTGGACGCGGTGCCGCCGGTGATGGCCACCAGCGGCACGCCCAGGCGCTTGACCAGGGGCAGGATGGCCGTCAGCTCCTCGCTCTCGCCGCTGTTGGAAATGGCCAGCACCGCGTCCTGCGGCTGGATCATGCCCAGGTCGCCGTGGCTGGCCTCGGCGGGGTGCACGAACATCGCCGGCGTGCCGGTGGAAGCCAGCGTGGCGGCGATCTTGCGGCCGACGTGGCCGCTCTTGCCCATGCCCATCACCACCACGCGGCCGCTCACGGCCAGCAGCAGCGCCACCGCGCGGGCGAAGCCGCCCGCCAGCCGGCCCTTCAGGCCCAGCAGCGCGGCGGCCTCGATGTCCAGCGTCTCGTGGGCCAGGCGCAGCGCGCGGGCGGGGTCGAAATTCATGCGCGGATTCTATCGACGGCACTGCTAGCATCGACGCATGACCGCCCTGGAGCTGACGCTGCTGTACCTGCTGGCCGCCGTGATGGCGGTGGCGGCCTGCCGCTGGTTGAAGCTGCCGGCCATCCTGGGCTACCTGACGGCCGGCGTGCTGATGGAGCCGCACACGCTGGGCCTGGCGTTCGGGCAGGACGCCGAGAGCATCAAGTACCTGGCCGAGTTCGGCGTGGTGTTCCTGATGTTCGTGATCGGGCTGGAGTTCAACCTGCCCAAGCTGCGCGCCATGCGGCGCCACGTGTTCGGCCTGGGCCTGGCGCAGGTGGCGCTGACGATGGCGCTGGTCACCGCCGGCTCGGTGCTGCTGGCCTGGCTGGCGCCCACCGCCTGGCCGCTCGGCTGGCAGACCTCGCTGGCGCTCTCGGGCGCCATGGCGATGAGCAGCACCGCCATCGTCGTCAAGATGATCGCCGACCGGCTTGAGCTGGATTCGGAGCACGGCCAGCGCGTGATGGGCGTGCTGCTGTTCCAGGACTTGGCGGTGGTGCCGCTGCTGGTGCTGATCCCGGCGCTGGGCAGCCCGCCGGAGGCGCTGTTCGGCGCGCTGGCGCTGGCCGGCCTGAAGGCGGCGCTGCTGATCACCGTGCTGCTGTGGGGCGGCCAGCGCGTGATGCGCTGGTGGCTGACGGTGGTGGCGCGGCGGCGCAGCGAGGAGCTGTTCGTCCTCAACATGCTGCTGATGACGCTGGGCCTGGCCTGGCTGACCGAGCACGCCGGCCTGAGCCTGGCGCTGGGCGCCTTCATCTGCGGCGTGCTGATCTCCGAGACCGAGTTCCGCGTGCAGGTGGAGGCCGAGATCCGCCCCTTCCACGACGTACTGCTGGGCCTGTTCTTCATGACCATCGGCATGCTGCTGGACTGGCGGCAGGTGGTGCTGCAATGGCCGCTGGTGCTGGCGCTCACCACGCTGCCGGTGCTGTTCAAGCTGGGGCTGGTGACGGCGCTGGCCCGGCTGCTGGGCGCCAGCAGCGGCGTGGCGCTGCGCACCGGGCTATACCTGGCGCAGGCGGGCGAGTTCGGCTTCGTGCTGCTCACCCTGAGCCGGCGCGAGGGCCTGCTGCCGCCCGAGCTGTTCAACCCGGTGCTGGCCGCCATGGTGCTGTCGATGCTGGCCACGCCCTTCATCGTCATGGCCAGCAACCGCATCGTGATGCGGCTGGTGGCCGGCGAGTGGCTGCAGCAGTCGCTGCAGATGACGCGCATCGCCAGCCAGTCGATCAACACGCGCGGGCACGTCGTCATCTGCGGCTACGGGCGCAGCGGCCAGACCATGGCGCGCCTGCTGGAGCACGAGGACATCCCCACCATGGCGCTCGACCTCGACCCCGACCGCGTGCGCCAGGCGCAGGCGGCCGGGCAGTCGGTGGCCTTCGGCGACGCCGCCAAGTCTCAGGCGCTGGTGGCCGCCGGCATCAAGCGCGCCAGCGCGGTGGTCATCACCTACCTGGAGCTGCCCAGCGTGCTGAAGGCGCTGGCGGTGATCCGCGAGCTGGCGCCGCACCTGCCCGTGCTGGTGCGCACCCAGACCGACCGCGACCTCGACAAGCTGCGCGCCGCCGGCGCCACCGAGGTGGTGCCCGAATCGCAGGAAGGCTCGCTGATGCTGGCCAGCCACGCGCTGGCCCTGGTGGGCGTGCCCATGCGGCGCGTGATCCGCGTGGTGCAGGAGCAGCGCGAGCAGCGCTACGGCCTGCTGCGCGGCTTCTTCCACGGCGCCGACGACGCCAGCGACGACGAGATGGCCGAGGAACGCCTGCAGACCTTCGTGCTGCCCGACACCGCCGCCGGCCGCACGCTGGCCGAGTTGCTGGCCGGCGCCGGCGAGCTGCGCGCCATCCGCCTGCGCCGGCGCAACGGCCAGCCCGTGCCGCCTGACGACGGCGCGCCGCTGCAGGGCGGCGAGACGCTGGTGCTGTCCGGCAAGGCCGAGGCGCTGGCGCGCGCCCAGAAAGTCATCGGCGCCTGAGCCAAAGGAAACCCCCGATGAGCACACCTTTTGCCGTCGCCGACTACCTGCGCCAGCACATCCGCGCCGTGCATGCGGGCCAGCGCGTGCTGCTGGTCGACGACCTGATCGCCACCGGCGGCACCATGCTGGCCGGCAAGAAGCTGCTGGAGAAGCTGAGCGCCAGCGTGACCGAAGGCGCCGCCATCGTCGATCTGCCCGGACTGGGCGGCTCGGCGCGGCTGCGCGAGGCGGGGTTGAAGCTGTTCACGCTGATGGACTTCGGCAGGCACTGAGGCGCCGATGACTACTGTTTTTATAGCTGCCAGCGCTTGATGGTCGGGCGCCAGAGGCCGATTTGGCTTAGAAAACGACCTACTTCCCTATACAGAACCGCGCGAAGATCACCCCCAGCAGATCGTCCGCGCTGAAGGCGCCGGTGATCTCGTTCAGGGCGTTCTGCGCCAGGCGCAGTTCCTCGGCCAGCAGGTCGAGCATGGGCTGATCGCCTTCCAGCTGCGCCGTCGCCGCGTCCAGGTGCTCGGCCGCGCGGGCCAGCGCTTGCAGGTGGCGCTCGCGGGCGATGAACTGACCTTCGCCCGCGCCGGCCTGCCAGCCGGCCAGGTCCAGCAGACGCTGGCGCAGCGTGTCCAGGCCCTCGCCGGTCCTGGCGGACAGGGCGATGCCGTCGTCGCCGGGCAGCGGGCCGGGCGCAGCATCGTGCTTGTTCCACACGTGCAGCACGGGCACGCCGCGCGGCAGGCGGGCGGCCAATTCGGTGGCGATGCGGGCGTCCTCGGCGGCGTGGGCGGGCTCGTGCCGGCGCGTCAAATCATGCAGCAGCAGCACGGCGTCGGCCGATTCGATGTGCGCCCAGGCGCGCGCGATGCCGATGCGCTCCACCTCGTCGCCGCTCTCGCGCAGGCCGGCGGTGTCGAGCACGTGCAAGGGCACGCCATGGATCTGGATGGTCTGCTGCACCACGTCGCGCGTGGTGCCGGCGACGGGGGTGACGATGGCCAGCTCGGCCCCGGCCAGCGCGTTCAGCAGGCTGCTCTTGCCGGCGTTGGGCTGGCCGGCGATGACCACCTTGATGCCTTCGCGCAGCAGCGCGCCCTGGCGCGCGCGCGCCTGCACGCCGCGCAGGTGCTGCTGCAACTTCGATAGCTGCCCGCGCACGTCCTGCTTGCGCAGGACGTCGATTTCTTCCTCAGGAAAGTCGAGCGTGGCCTCGATCAGCATGCGCAGGTGGATCAGGCCGTCGACCAGCGCGTGCACCTCCTGCGAGAAGGCGCCCGCGAGCGAGCGGCTGGCCGAACGCGCGGCGGCGGAGGTAGAGGCGTCGATCAGGTCCATCACCGCCTCGGCCTGCGCCAGGTCGAGCTTGTCGTTGAGGAAAGCGCGCTCGGTGAATTCGCCCGGCCGCGCCAGCCGCAGGCGGGGCAGGCGCGGCGCGCCGGTGGCGGGGTCGGCTTCGGCGGCCGCTTGCAGGCAGCGCGCCAGCAGCAGTTGCAGCACCACGGGGCCGCCGTGCGCCTGCAGCTCCAGCACGTCCTCGCCGGTGTAGGAATGCGGCGCCGGGAAGTGCAGCGCCAGGCCGTGGTCGATGGCGCTGCCGTCGGCATCGCGCAGCGGGCCATAGGTGGCCATGCGCGGCGCCAGGTCGCGCCCGGTGAGCGCGCGCGCCAGCGCCCGCAGGTCGGGGCCGGACACGCGCACGATGCCGACGGCGCCGCGCCCGGGCGCGGTGGCGATGGCGACGATGGGGTCGCGCGGCGAGAGCGTCATGGCATGATTGTCCGCGACCCCGTGCTGCCCCACGCGCGCCATGAGCCTGACCCTGTTCAGCAACGTCCACGTGCTCGACGTGCGCGCCGGCCGGCGGCTGGAGGACCACCACGTGCGGGTGGAAGGCAACACGGTCCGCGAAGTGTCGGACCGGCCGATCGCCACCACGGCCGCCCGCGTCATCGACGGCCGCGGCCGCACGCTGATGCCGGGGCTGATCGACTGCCACGTGCACGTCACCTTCTCGCAGACCAACCTGGGCCTGCTGGCGGACATGCCCGACACCACGCTGGAGGTGCTGCAAAGCGCCTCGCTGATCGGTGCCGAACTGCTGGGCCAGGGCGAGCGCATCGCGCTGGTGATGCAGGGCGGCGTGGTGCGGGTGGACCGGCGCGGCGCCTGAGGGTGCCGCGCCGCCGTTCTTAGGCCAAAATAGCCCGCAGCGCGCACGGATATTGCGCTGATAGCTATCTATAGGATAGCAACCCGCGCGGCAGCCGCAGGCCCGGGCCACCGCCCTGCCCGCTCGGGTTCAGGCCGCTGCCGCGGCACGCCGGTTGCGGCTGTCGTTCTGGATGCCGGCGGCCAGCTCGTCCAGCAGGGCTTTGCGCGCCTTGAGCTTGGTGTTGCGGTGCGCGGCCATGTTGAGCTTCCTCAGCCGCTCAGCGGCGGCGCGCGCGGCGGCCATCAGGTCGTCGGGCGCGGCCAGGGCATCGAGGAAGCCGGCGGCCAGCGCGCCGGCCGGGTCGAACATCTCGCCGCAGACCACCGAGCGCTCGAAAGCCGGGCGGTGCAGGCGGTGGCGGGCCAGCGCGATGCCGGCGTCGTGCATGGTCATGCCGATGGCGACTTCGTTGAGGCCGATCTTGTAGGGGCCTTCGACGCCGATGCGGTAGTCGGCCGACAGCAGCAGGAACGCCCCCTTGGCGACGGCGTGGCCGGGGCAGGCGACGATGACCGGGTAAGGGTGGGCGAGCATGCGCAGGGAGAGCGAGGAGCCGCCCGTGACCAGCGCGTCGATGGCCGCGGCGCCGGCCTTCATGACCGAGAGGTCGTAGCCGCCCGACAGCATGCCGGGCTGCCCGGTGAGGATGACGACGGCCTGGTCCGCGATGGCGCGGTCGAGGCCGGCGTTGAGCCCCTCCAGCACGGCATGGGACACGGCATTGGCCTTGCCGTTGTTCAGGGTGAGGGTGGCGACGCCCTCGTCGAGCTGGTAGCCGACGACGCCGTTCATCCGAGCACCTTGCCGGCGCGCAGTTGGGCGATCTCGTCGGCGCCGTAGCCGGCCTCGCGCAGGACCTCTTCGGTGTGCTGGCCGATGGCGGGCGCCTTGCGCGGCGCGACCTTCGGCTGGCCATCCACGTGCAGCGGGCTGGTGATGGTCATCAGCGTGTCGTTCTCGAACGGCACCAGCACGCCGGCGTCGATGGCCTGCTGGTCCACGGCGCAGTCCTGCGGGCTGGCGACGATCTCGAACACCAGGCCCGCGTCGGTGAGGATCTGGCGCCATTCGCTGCGGTCGCGCTCGGCGAAGGCGGCGTCCAGCGTGGCGATCAGCTCGCCCGCGTGCTTGAAGCGGTCGGCCTGCTTGAGGAAGCGCGGGTCGCTCACCAGCGCCTCGCGGCCCAGGCACTTGGCCAGCACGGGCCATTGGCGCTCTTCGTTGAGGATGGTCAGGATCAGCCACTTGTCGTCGCGGCACTTGTAGTAGGCGGTGAGGGCGTTGAACAGCTTCTCGCGCGGCGGCCGGGGGTAGAAGGTGGCGTCGCACAGCGCGGCCTGCACGTTGAAGCCGTTGGCCCAGAAGCCGTTGGCGATGAGCGAGGAGCCCACCTGCGAGCCGCGCCCGGTGCGCTCGCGCTGGTACAGCCCGAGCATGACGGCGCCGAACAGCGAGATCGCCGACGGGTGGTCGCCCATGCCGACAAGCGCGCGCGCCGGCGGCAGGCTGGCGTCGGGGCGGCAGCCGTCCATCAGGCCGGAGCGCGCCCAGTAGGCGGTCATGTCGAAGCCGGGCTTGGACGCCTCGGCGCCGCGCTCGCCGTAGCCCGTGAAGGAGCCGTAGACCAGGCGCTCGTTCAGCTTGGACAGCGTTTCGTAGCCCAGGTTGAGCTTCTTGCGCACGGCCAGCGGGTAGTTGGTGATGAACACGTCGGCCGTGCCGGCCAGGCGGTGCAGCACGGCCTGGCCCTCGGGCAGGGCCAGGTCGAGGACCATGCCGCGCTTGTTGCGGTTGTCCAGCAGCCAGCCGTAGGTCTGGTCGGTCTTGGGGTTGCCGGGCAGGCGCGAGAGGTTGCGGCCGGCGTCGCCGGCGCCGGGCGGCTCGATCTTGATGACGTCGGCGCCGAAGTCGGACAGCACGGCGGCCGCGCCGGGCGCGGCGATGAAACTGCTGCAGTCGATGACCCGCAGGCCCTCAAAAAGTCTGGTCATGGTTTGTCTCGCTGGTTGTACTGGTTGTGTCGGCTTGGCTTGAAGGAAACCCGGCGCCGGAACCGGGTTTCAGATGAAACAGGTCTCCAGCCGGCGCCTAGCTTGCGCCGGCAGCTCTTTATTTGATAGTGGCCCAGATGGCCGCCGGGCGGTCGTCGGCGCGGTGCACGGTGGTCACGCCCTTGCGCATGGCCCAGGGGCGGATCTGGTCGTGCAGGGGCAGGTAGTTGTAGTTGTCCTTCGCGGTCTGCAACGCTTCGTGGATCATGGCGTCGCGCTTCCTGGCGTCCATCTCGGTCTTGATCTGCTGGATCAGGCCGTCCCCCTTCGGGTCGCTCATGCGGCCGCTGTTGAAGTTGCCGGCCGCGCCGCCCTGGGGATCGACGGTGCCGATGAGCGAGTACAGCGCGTCGAACGTGGCCACGCCCCAGCCCGGCAGGTAGGCGCTGACCTCAAGCTTCTCGTTGTAGCGCACCAGGCCCTCGTCCACCATCCGCTGGTAGGCCCGCGTGGTCTGGTGGTTCTGCGCGTGGGGGTCGAAGGTGAGGATGTCGTTGGCGCCGACGATGCGCAGCGTCGCCGCCTGCGACAGCCCGGCCGCCGCCAGAACGGCCAGTGCCAGCGCGCCGCGGACGAAGGAAGGTCGTGCCATGAGAGATCCCTTTGCAACGGAGGTCGTGAAGGGATGCATGCTACATCGGGCCGGCGCATATGCCGCGCCCGATATACCCTCAGGGAGTAATATCCTCCAGCGCTTATAAGACGGGCGCCAGAGCATCATACTCTCGGGGAGTATCGGAAGGCCGCGGAGCAGGCCACCCCAGTGCACCCGCGGCCGGGGCTCCCCCGGTCTCCGGGTGCGTCCCCCTGGGGGGAAGGCGCGCCAGCGCCTCAGGGGGTCAGAATTTCGGCAGGTTGAACTGCGGCGGCACGCCCATGCGCGTGTTGATGAGCCACTGCTGCGCGATGGTCAGGATGTTGTTCGTGATCCAGTACAGCACCAGGCCGGACGGGAAGAAGAAGAACATCACGCTGAAGGCCAGCGGCATGATCCACATCAGCTTGGCCTGCATCGGGTCGGGCGGCGCGGGGTTGAGCGCGGTCTGCAGCAGCGTGGTCAGCGTCATCACCACCGGCAGGATGAAGTACGGGTCTTTCGCCGCCAGGTCGTGGATCCACAGGATCCAGGGCGCGCCGCGCATCTCCACGCTGGACAGCAGCACCCAGTACAGCGCGATGAACACCGGGATCTGCACCATGATGGGCAGGCAGCCGCCCATGGGGTTGACCTTCTCCTCGCGGTAGACGCGCATCATCTCCATCTGCATCTGCTGCGGGTTGTCCTTGTGGCGCTCGCGCAGCTCCATCACGCGCGGGTTGATGGCCTTCATCTTGGCCATGCTGGCGTAGGCCTTGGCGTTGAGCGGGTAGAACAGGATCTTCAGCAGGAACACCAGCGCCACGATCGCCCAGCCCCAGTTGCCCAGCACGCCGTGCAGCTTGTCGAGCAGCCAGTACAGCGGCTTGGACAGGATGGTGAAGAAGCCGTAGTCCTTGACCAGCTCCAGCCCGGGGGCGATGCTCTCCAGCACCTTCTCCTCCTGCGGGCCGACGAACAGGCGCGCGTCGGCGCTGTGCGTGGCGCCGGGCGCCACCGTGCCGGCCGGGGCGATCATGCCGGCGGCGTACAGGTTGGCGTCCACCTTGCGCGCGAAGTTCTCGTGGCCCTGGCCCGGCGCCAGCAGCCAGGCGCTGGCGAAGTAGTGCTGCACCATCGCCACCCAGCCGTCGGGCGAGGAGGCGGCGAACTCGGCCTTGCCCTTCTCGATGTCGGTGAACTCGACCTTCTGGAACTTCTTGGTGTCGGTGTAGAAGGCCGGCCCGGTGAAGGTGGAATAGAACGACGACTCGCCCGGCGGCTTGTTGCCGTCGCGCACCAGCTGCACGTAGAGCTGCGGACTGACCGGCTGGCCGCCGGCGTTGACCACCTCGTGCCTCACGTCGACCAGGTACGAGCCGCGCTTGAGCGTGTAGATCTTGTTCAGCCGCACGCCGCCCAGCTCGGGCGACTCGAAGCGCAGCACCAGCTCGCCCGCGCCGTCGGCCAGCGCGCGCTCGCCGACGAACCTCATCGGCGTCTTGTGGTTGGGGAACGGCCCGCCGATCAGGCCCGACTGCGCCTGATAGACGCGCGCGGCACTGGTGTCCAGCAGCACGAAGGGCTGCTCGGGATGATCCTGTTCGGGGTACTTGAGGAACTCGCTCTTGACGATCGAGCCGCCCTCGGTGTCGAACACCAGCTTGAGCACGTCGGTGCGCACCTCGATGCGCTCGCGCGCGACGGCAGCGGTGTCGGGCGCGGCGGCAGCCGGCCCGCCGGTGGGCGGCGCCGCCGTCGCCACGGCGGAACCAGGCGTGGCGGCGGGCACCGCGGCGGCCGGCGCGCTGGCCGTTTTCGCCGGCGCCGAGGCGCTGGGGAAGAAAGTGGCCTTGCGGCCGTTGTGCACCTGCCACTGGTCCCACAGCATGACCAGCGAGAAAGCGAAGACCACCAGGAGGATGGCGCGGCGAATGTCGTTCATGACGGGCGGTGAGGCTGGTCCGGCGCGGTGCGCGCGGCGCCCGCCAGGGGGGTGAATAAACGGGGCTTGCCGGCCGGCACCGGATCGCAGCCGCCCGCGCACCATGGGTGGCAGCGCGCCAGCCGGCGCAGCGTCAGGTAGCTGCCGGCCGCCGCGCCGTGGCGCTCCAGCGCCTCGATGCCGTAGCGCGAGCAGGTCGGCTCGAAGCGGCAGGCCGAGCCCAGCCAGGGCGAGAGCAGCAGGCGGTAGCCCTTGAGCAGGCCGATCAGCAGGCCGCGGATCATGCGCTGCCCCGCTCGAACAACTGCTGCAGTTCGGCCCGCACGGCGCGCCGCAGCGCGTCGGAGCGCGCGCTGGGGAACTGCGCCGGCGCGAACGCCGACCGCAGGCGCACCAGGTGGGCGCCCGCGCCGAGCGGAGGAATCAGGGCATCGCCCACGGCGTAGATCTGTCTGCGGATGGCGTTGCGCGTCACGGCCCGCCGCGCCCAGCGCTTGGGCGCCATGGCGCCCAGCCAGGCCGCGTCGGCCGGGGCGAACAGCGCCGGGCCACCGCCAGCGGCCGACGGCAGCCGATGCAGGGCGAAATGGGCCGTGCGCGCGACCGCCGGCGTGCCGAGCAGGGCCTGGAACTGGGCCCGCGTGCGCAGGTGCCGGGCGTGCATGCGGGCTGGGTCACGCGCGTGGCGGGCAGCGCGGGCGGGCCGATCAGACGGCCAGGCGCTTGCGGCCCTTGGCGCGGCGCGCCTTGATGACCGCGCGACCGCCGCGGGTCTTCATGCGGACCAGAAAGCCGTGCGTGCGGGCGCGGCGCGTCTTGGAAGGCTGGTAAGTGCGTTTCATGATGAGAAGCGTCCTGGAGGGAAGGCGGACCGGGCGCGCGGGCGCGGTCGTGGCTTGCTTGCCGGAGCCCGCAGCCAGCCGATGCCCGGCCGCGAGAAGGAAAACCCCGCATTATCGCAGAGAACGCCGCCGCCTCAAAGCGGCGGGCATCGCACCGGGGGCCGCCCCGCGATCCCGGGTTGTGGATAAGCCGGCCGCCCCGTAGAATCGCCACAGCCTCTCGCCCGATCTTGTCCACAATTCCCGCCTTCCCGTATGCATGAGCAACTCGCCGCCCCGCCGGCGGCCGGCGCCAGCGCCGCGCTGTGGCCGGCCTGCCTCGACCGGCTGGCCCAGGAGCTGCCCGAGCAGCAGTTCAACACCTGGATCAAGCCGCTGGCGGCGCAGCTCGCGCCCGACGCCTCCCGGCTGACCCTGTTCGTCGCCAACCGCTTCACGATGGACTGGATGCGCGCGCAGTACACCCAGCGCATCGCCGGCATCCTGGAGCAGCTGCAAGGCCACCCGGTGCAAATTGAGTTAGTGCTCGCTCCCAAAAAATCAACCGTAAAACAAGGGTTTTCAGATTCCGTTCGCGCGCCGAGCACCTCGGCGGAGCCCGCCCCGGCCGAGCCCGCGCCGGCCGCCGACGACGGCCGTGACGCCGGCGCGCCGCGCAGCCGGCTGAACACGGGCCTGAGCTTCGGCACCCTGGTCGAAGGCTCGGCCAACCGCATGGCGCGCGCGGCGGCGCTGCACGTGGCCGGGGCGCCGGGGCAGCTCTACAACCCGCTGTTCATCTACGGCGGCGTCGGCCTGGGCAAGACGCACCTGATGCACGCCGTGGGCAACAAGCTGCTGGAAGACCGGCCGGGCGCCAAGGTTCTCTACATCCACGCCGAGCAGTTCGTCTCGGATGTGGTCAAGGCCTACCAGCGCAAGACGTTCGACGAGTTCAAGGAGCGCTACCACTCGCTCGACCTGCTGCTGATCGACGACGTGCAGTTCTTCGCCAACAAGGAGCGCACGCAGGAGGAGTTCTTCAACGCCTTCGAGGCCCTGCTGGCCAAGAAGTCGCACATCGTGATGACCAGCGACACCTACCCCAAGGGCCTGGCGGACATCCACGAGCGCCTGGTGTCGCGCTTCGACTCGGGCCTGACGGTGGCGCTGGAGCCGCCCGAGCTGGAGATGCGCGTGGCCATCCTGATCAGCAAGGCCGCCGCCGAAGGCGCCGAGATGCCGGAGGAAGTGGCCTTCTTCGTCGCCAAGAACGTGCGCAGCAACGTGCGCGAGCTGGAGGGCGCGCTGCGCAAGATCCTCGCGTACTCGCGCTTCAACCAGAAGGAGATCTCCATCCCGCTGGCGCGCGAGGCGCTGCGCGACCTGCTCTCCATCCAGAACCGCCAGATCAGCGTCGAGAACATCCAGAAGACCGTGGCCGACTACTACAAGATCAAGGTCTCGGACATGTACAGCAAGAAGCGCCCGGCCAGCATCGCCCGGCCGCGCCAGATCGCCATGTACCTGGCCAAGGAGCTGACGCAGAAGAGCCTGCCCGAGATCGGCGAGCTGTTCGGCGGGCGCGACCACACCACCGTGCTGCACGCCGTACGCAAGATCGCCGCCGAGCGCCAGCAGCTGACCGAGCTGAACCAGCAATTGCACGTGCTGGAACAGACCCTGAAGGGTTGATCGGTGCGGCTCCGGCGCCCGAACCATTTGCGGCGACAATGCAGGGTTGCCCATCGCGCGCGCGACGTGGCGGAAAACTAGAGGGAAGACATGATCGTTCTGAAGACCACCCAACACCAGTTGCTGTCGGCGCTGCAGTCGGTCGCCGGCATCGTCGAGCGGCGCCACACGCTGCCGGTGCTGGCCAACGTGCTGATCCGCAAGAACGGCGGTGCGCTACAGCTCACCACCAGCGACCTCGAAATCCAGATCCGCACCGTCGCCGAGCTGGGCGGCGACAGCGGCCACTTCAGCACCACGGTGGGGGCGCGCAAGCTGATCGACATCCTGCGCACCATGCCGGCCGACCAGACGGTGAGCCTGGAGTCGCAGCAGTCCAAGCTGATCCTCAAGGGCGGCAAGAGCAAGTTCACGCTGCAAACCCTGCCGGCGGAAGACTTCCCGCTGGTGCAGGAGGCGCCCAGCTTCGGCCCCGCCTTCCAGGTGCCCCAGAAGACGCTGAAGAACCTGCTGGACCAGGTGGCCTTCGCCATGGCGGTGCACGACATCCGCTATTACCTGAACGGCATCTTGTTCGTGGCCGAGGGCAGGCAGCTCAGCCTGGTGGCCACCGACGGCCACCGCCTGGCCTTCACCAGCGCCACGCTGGACGTCGAGGTGCCCAAGCAGGAGGTGATCCTGCCGCGCAAGACCGTGATCGAGCTGCAGCGCCTGCTGTCCGACACCACGGCGCCCGAGGGGCAGGAAGCGCCCATGATCGAGATGCAGTTCGCCGCCAACCAGGCCAAGTTCAGCTTCGGGGGCATGGAGTTCGTCACCAAGCTGGTCGAGGGCAAGTTCCCCGACTACAACCGCGTCATCCCCAAGAACCACAAGAACAGCGTCACCCTGGGCCGCGCGCCGCTGCTGGCCAGCCTGCAGCGCACCGCCATCCTGACCAGCGAGAAGTTCAAGGGCGTGCGCCTGAACTTCGAGCCCGGCGCGCTGCGCGTGGCCTCCAGCAACGCCGAGCAGGAAGAGGCGGTGGACGAGCTCGACATCGACTACGGCGGCGACGCGATCGAGATCGGCTTCAACGTCACCTACCTGATCGACGCGCTGGCCAACATGAACCAGCAGGAGATGGTAACGGTCGAGCTGCAGGACGCCAACAGCTCGGCCCTGATCACCGTGCCCGACAACGCCCACTTCAAGTACGTGGTGATGCCGATGCGGATCTGAGCTTGCTCTTGATCTGAGAGCAACCAACGCCGACAACCCGCCCGCCAAGGCGGGTTTTGGCCTTCAAATGAGCGAAAAAGAAGTCATGACCGAACCCAGCCAGACCCCCGACAACCCGCAGCCTCAGGCCCCGCAAGGCGGCGAAGGCGGCTACGGCGAAGGCGCCATCCAGATCCTGGAAGGCCTGGAGGCGGTGCGCAAGCGCCCCGGCATGTACATCGGCGACACCAGCGACGGCACCGGCCTGCACCACCTGGTGTTCGAGGTGGTGGACAACTCCATCGACGAGGCGCTGGCCGGCTACTGCGACGACATCGTCGTCACCATCCACAGCGACAACTCGGTCAGCGTGGTGGACAACGGCCGCGGCATCCCCACCGGCGTGAAGATGGACGACAAGCACGAGCCCAAGCGCTCGGCCGCCGAAATCGCCCTGACCGAGCTGCACGCCGGCGGCAAGTTCAACCAGAACAGCTACAAGGTCTCCGGCGGCCTGCACGGCGTGGGCGTGAGCTGCGTGAACGCGCTGTCCAGCTCGCTGCGGCTGGTGGTGCGGCGCGACGGCAAGAAGCACGAGCTGGAGTTCAGCCGCGGCTTCGTGCAGGACCGCATCGTCGAGACCGTGAACGGCGTGGAAATCTCGCCCATGAAGATCACCGGCGACACCGAGAAGCGCGGCACCGAGGTGCGCTTTCTGCCCGACACCGAGATCTTCAAGGAGAACCATGAGTTCCACTACGAGATCCTCAGCAAGCGCCTGCGCGAACTCAGCTTTTTGAACAACGGCGTGCGCATCCGCCTGGTGGATGAGCGCAGCGGCAAGGAAGACGACTTCTCCGGCGCCGGCGGCGTCAAGGGCTTCGTGGACTTCATCAACGGCGGCAAGCGCGTGCTGCACCCCAACGCCTTCCACGCCACCGGCGCGCGGCCGGCCGACACCTACGGCGGCATCCCTGGCACCGAGATCGGTGTCGAGGTGGCCATGCAGTGGAACGACGGCTACAACGAGCAGGTGCTCTGCTTTACCAACAACATCCCGCAGCGCGACGGCGGCACCCACCTGACGGGCCTGCGCGCGGCCATGACGCGCGTGATCGGCAAGTACATCGCCGACAACGAGCTGGCCAAGAAGGCCAAGGTGGACGTGTCCGGCGACGACATGCGCGAGGGCCTGACCTGCGTGCTGAGCGTGAAGGTGCCCGAGCCCAAGTTCAGCAGCCAGACCAAGGACAAGCTGGTCAGCAGCGAAGTGCGCGCGCCGGTGGAAGACATCGTCGCCAAGGCGCTCACCGACTACCTGCAAGAGCGCCCGGGCGACGCCAAGATCCTGTGCGGCAAGATCGTCGAGGCCGCCCGCGCCCGCGAGGCCGCCCGCAAGGCGCGCGAGATGACGCGCCGCAAGGGCGTGCTCGACGGCTTCGGCCTGCCCGGCAAGCTGGCCGACTGCCAGGAGAAAGACCCGGCGATGAGCGAGATCTACATCGTCGAGGGCGACTCCGCCGGCGGCAGCGCCAAGCAGGGGCGCGACCGCAAGTTCCAGGCCATCCTGCCGCTGCGCGGCAAGATCCTGAACGTGGAGCGCGCGCGCTACGAAAAGCTGCTGACCAGCAACGAGATCGTCACCCTCATCACCGCGCTGGGCACCGGCATCGGCAAGACCGCCGCCGACTCCGGCAAGAGCGCGGCCGACGACTTCAACATCGACAAGCTGCGCTACCACCGCGTCATCATCATGACCGACGCCGACGTGGACGGCGCGCACATCCGCACCCTGCTGCTGACCTTCTTCTACCGCCAGATGCCCGAGCTGGTCGAGCGCGGCCACATCTACATCGCGCAGCCGCCGCTGTACAAGGTCAAGGCCGGCAAGGAAGAGCTGTACCTGAAGGACGGCGCCGCGCTGGACGGCTTTCTGATGCGCGTGGCGCTGAAGGACGCCGTGGTGCACACCGGCGCGCATGCCGACGGTTCGGCGCCGCAGCAGATCAGCGGCGACACCCTGGCCGAGCTGGCGCGCAAGTACCAGCTGGCCGAGGGCGTGATCGAGCGCCTGTCGCAGTTCATGGACGCCGAGGCGCTGCGCGCCATCGCCGGCGGCGTGGCGCTGAACCTGGACAGCACCGAGGCCGCCGAGGCCAGCGCCGCCGCGCTGCAACAGCGCCTGACGGCCATGCAGGCCAACGGCAGCGCGCCCGAGGTGGCCAGCGAGTTCGACGTGCGCAGCGACAAGCCCATCCTGCGCATCAGCCGCCGGCACCACGGCAACATCAAGAGCAGCGTCATCACGCAGGACTTCGTGCACGGCGCCGACTACGCCGCGCTGGCCGAAGCCGCGCAGACCTTCAAGGGCCTGCTGGGCGAAGGCGCCCGCGTCACGCGCGGCGAAGGCGAGCGCCAGCGCGAGGAGCGCGCCGGCGACTTCCGCCAGGCCATGCAATGGCTGCTGGCCGAGGCCGAGCGCACCAGCAGCCGCCAGCGCTACAAGGGCCTGGGCGAGATGAACCCCGAGCAGCTGTGGGAAACCACGATGGACCCCGAGGTGCGCCGCCTGCTGCGCGTGCAGATCGACGACGCCATCGAGGCGGACCGCGTGTTCACCACGCTGATGGGCGACGAGGTGGAGCCGCGCAGAGTCTTCATCGAGACGAATGCGCTGAGGGCGATGAACATCGACGCGTGAGTGCGTTGGGCGTCACTGAATATTGGAGACTCCTCACCTCAAAGCTGCCACATGTGGTGCTGTCAAGCCGGCGCCGCCATGTCTTGGAAGATTGCGCTCTTGCCGCAGGGTAGCCCGCCCGGAAGCCGGTTCAGGTCGAACGCACCGTTGCCCTGATCTCATCACGGACGCACCAGGCTCCTTCCCACATCATCTTCCTCCCCGGCCCTTGCAAACGGCTTTGGCCCAGTTGCGCAGCCGTCTGCTCCGCTATGGCCAGCGCTCTTGCAGCACATCGAACAGCGGCCTTTCTTCCATCCCTTCAGCGAACCTTTAGACGGAACAAGGGCGTTGGCCATTGCAAATGCGAGACCCCCTTGCGGAGCATCGGCGCCCAGCCGAGTTGAGCGATGGGCAACCACAAGTACCCATCGGGGCTCAGCCAAGGCGCGTCTGCCCAGCGGAGACGATCGTCCTGGATGATCGTCTCCATGGTGCCGTTGGGTGCGAGTCTGCGAATGGAGCAGTCGTTGATCGCATTCAGATAGAGCACGCCATCGGAGTCGATCGCCGAGCCGCTCAGGGGTGGGGTATCCACCCAGAATCCAAGTCCATGGCTGAGCTGCTCTGGAGTAGCAGCCGCAGAAGTCAGTAGTGCGACGTCGATGCGCGCGAGGCCGCCGTTCAGCGGTTGGATGTAGAGCCAGCGCCCATCGGGAGAAACTTCCAGTTGGTTCGCGCTGGTACCGAACGGCTTGCCGTTTGGCCACATGAGAGGTTCGCCGTCCACCATGACGGGGCGCTTCTCCGCGTCCATCACCAACAGGGGATGCTGAACAAGCACACGGCGAAGCAAGCCGGAGCCCAGATCCATCAGCACGACAGAGCCCATGCCACTTTCCGATATGAATGCATGCTGCCCGTGGAATCGAATATCGTTTGGCGATGCGCCGGGATCTGCAAGCACACGATCCAGCGAATGCACGCGCTTGACAGTGCCACTGGAAACGTCGAAGACCACGAGCTTTGCCCCTCTCTCCAGTCGGGGGCTCGCCGCCGGTAAACCAGCATCCACCACCCACAACTCATCGCCTTTGGAGTTCAACCGGACCGCGTTGACGTTGACGAGAGATTTGAATGCGTCGCCGCCCGCCCGCCAGTTATTCCATTCATTTCCCGGCCATGGATGAAGTGCGCCTTGGCGGTCGATCTCTCCAACCCCGGCAGAGGGGCCCAGCCAATTGGGCAGCGCGACGAAGCGCCGCCCCTCTGGGGTGATGGCAATACCGTTCCACAGCGCATTGTGGCTGACAGCCATAGTCTCCAGCCTGTCGCTCGCAGAAAACGCCAGCGAGGTAGAAAGCCCGACGGTGGCAGCGCCAACCAGGAATGCGCGCCGATCAACATATGGCATAGATGTCTCCTTTGAAATCCACGCGGATGATCCGCGTCGGGATGTATTCAATCAGCAGAAAGCCGCCGCTCGAACGATCACGGGCGGCGGGCGTTGGTGCACTGGACTCGGCCGCGGACGATGCCCGCCTCAAGCAAAATCACTCTGCCTTGATGCCGGCGGCTTTGATCAGTTCTTTGGAGCTGGTGTATTCGTCCAGGATCATCTGACCCATGACTTGGGGCGTGCCGCCGCTGGCGTTCATCCCTTGGCTGGCCAGGGCCTCGCGCAAGGCCGGAGCCTCCAGCACTTTGTTGATCTCGGCGTTCATGAGTGCCACCACGTCCGCCGGGGTGCCACGTGGCGCAAGGATGCCATGCCAGGTCAGATGGGTGCAATCGACCTGGATGATCTCCGTGACGGTCGGAATATCCGGGGCGCTTTCCCAGCGTGCCGATGACGTGACGGCCAGCGCCTTGAGCTTGCCCGCCTTGATGTGCGGCATGGCTGCCGCCAGCGTGCAAGCAGCCAGCGGGATCTGACCCGCCACGGCATCGAGCAATGCGGGGCCTGATCCGCGGTACTGAATGGCGAGCAGCTTGATCTTTGCCACGTACTGGAACAACTCGCATGCGATGTGGCTCGGCACCCCAATTCCCGGACTGCCGTAGGCGATCCTGCCCGGCGATGCCCTCGCCTGGTCGATCAGTTCGCGCAGCGACCCGAAAGCTGCGTTCGGCGATGCCACCAGCACGGAAGGACCGCGCGCCAACTCAATCACCGGAACGAAATCGTCCAATTGATAAGCGGACTGCGGCAGCAGCGTGACGTTCACTGGATAGTTATTGCCCGTGAACAGGAATGTGTGGCCATCATGCGCGCTCTTTGCGGCCTGAATGCCCACATTGCCTGCGCCACCGGGCTTGTTCTCCACGAAAACCTGTTGGCCCAGTGCCCTGGACAAGCGCTCAGCCACCATCCGGGCATTGGCGTCGGCCGCCCCACCCGGCGCAATGGGAACGACGATGCGCACGGGCCTCTGGGGCCAGTTCTGCGCCCACAGCGGGCCGCTGCCGGCAAATGCCGCACTGCCAAGCGCGCCCAGGGCGGCGCGACGATTCATGGTGCTTTTCATTCGTTTGTCTCCTTTGGTTTTGTGATTGATCTCATGCGGGCTACGCAGCCGCGTGCAGATGCACGACATTGGCCTGCGCCAGGGTCTCTATCTCGTCGTTTCCAAAGCCGGCGGCCTGCAGGACTTCGCGCGTATGCTCACCGTAGAGAGGCGCGCCGCGCCGCGTCATGCCGTTGCCATGCGAGAACTTGATGGGCAGGCCCAGCGCCTGCATTTCGCCGGCAACGGGATGGTCCACGTGGATCACCATGTCCCGCGCCTGGGTCTGCGGGTCTTCCAGCGCCTGTTTGATGGTCTTCACAGGCCCCGCTGGCACGCCTGTCCGCTCGAAGGCGGCCACCCAGTGGTCTGTGCTCCGCATCCTCAGGACTGCCGTCATGAGCTCGACCAGCTCCTTGCGGTTCCGCATGCGCGCCGCGTTGGTGGAAAAGCGCTCGTCGTCCGCGATCCATGGCATGTCCAGGGCCTGGGCGGTACCGCGCCAGGTCGGCTCGGACATCGCCCCCACGTTGATCCAGCCGTCGGCCGTCGGAAACGCCTGGTAGGGAGCCGCCACGGGATGTGCCGACCCCATCGGCCCGGCGCATTCGCCGGTGGCGAAAGCCATAGCCGCCGGCCAGTAGGTATGGATCAGCGAGGCTTCCAGCAGCGACGTATCCACGTACTGGCCCAGGCCCGTTCTCAGCCGTTCGATGTACGCGGCGAGCGCGCCCGTCGCAGCGAGGATGCCCGCCGTGACGTCGCCGACCGGCACCCCCACCTTCACCGGCGGCCGGCCTTCGCCCTCGCCGGTCAGACCCATGAGGCCCGAGAGGCCCTGGGAGATCAGAATCCAGCCCCGCCCGCTGCGCATAGGGGCCGTTCGTGCCGAAACCGGTGATCTTGCAATAGACCAGGCGGGGGTTTGACTCACTCAGCGCCGCATAGCCCAGGCCCATTTTTTCCATTGTTCCGGGGCGGAAGTTCTCGATCACGATGTCCGCCTGGTCGAGCAGCCTGCGCGCGACATCACGCCCCTGCGCCGTCTTCAGATTCAGCGCGATGGCGCGCTTGTTGCGGTTCAGGATCATGAAGGAGGCCGACTGCCCGCCCAGTGCCGGCGGCGTCGTGCGGCGGGTGTCGTCCCCGCCTGGAAGCTTCTCGACCTTGACGACGTCCGCCCCCATGTCGGCCAATAGCAGCCCGGCTACAGGCCCTGCCATGATGTGCGCGAGTTCGATCACCCGAACACCCGCCAGCGGCCCTTTTCTTGTCGGATCCACAGTCTTCATGGCTGTTAGCGCCCCTCGAATCTCGGCGCGCGCTTGGCCAGGAACGCACGGGACCCTTCGTGGAAGTCGTAGGTCTCGAAACATTCGTAGGCTTCAGCGTGCTCAGCGGCGCTCAGCGGCGCCGGGTTGCGCAGGCGGTTCACGAACTTCTTGTGCCACTGCGCGGACAAGGGCGCCATGGATGTGATGCGGTCCACGGCCTTGCGAACCTCCTCCTCGAAGTCCGCAACGGGCACCACGCGCGTCAGCATGCCCTTCGCGGCCGCCTCGGCTGCGCCGAAAATGCGCCCTTCGAGCAAGATCTCGAGCGCGACCACAGGCCCGAAGGAAAGAACCACCCCTTCGAGTTCCGGATAGGCCAATGCGCCACCGAGCTTGCCGATCGGAATACCGAAGCGGGAGTTGTCGGTGGCAATGCGCAAGTCGCAGCAAGCCGCCAGTTCCAGACCGCCACCGACGCACACGCCGCGGATGGCCGCCAGCGTGGGCACCGGACAATCCAGCAAGGCCCGAAGAGCCGGGTGCACGCGACGCATGGAATTGGTTGCCGTCGCCTTGTCCGACCGGATCCGCTCGAACTCGGAGATGTCGAGACCGCTGCCGAAGGCTTCTTCGCCCTCTCCGCGAAACACGATGCACCGGAGTGTGGGATCCTGAGCGAGAGCCGCCATCTCCTCACTCAATTGTTCGCACATCGCCAGGTTCACCGCATTGCGCTTGGTCGGGTTGTCCAGGGTCACCGTCGCCACGTATCCGGCGCGGTCAACCTTGATGCGTCCAGTCATTTCTCTGTCTCCTTGGGATGATGTCGTCACATGCAACTCACACCCTGATCACCGCTTCTCGTTCACGAAACGCTGGATTGGCCCGCCGCTCGATGGCCGTGCAAGGATGCTCTGGACTCAATGTAGGGCGTTCGCACGGCGGCGGCCAATACGATCTAGGACACGCGGTATTCCCGCCGAGAATGACCCGCCGCACTAGGATCGCCCCATGGACCTCCGTCAGCTCAAATACTTCACTCGCATCGTGGAAGCCGGCAGCCTCTCGCGGGCTGCGGAGGTTCTGTACGTGGCGCAGCCGGCCCTGTCCAAGCAGATCGCGCAAATGGAAAGCAGCCTGGGTGTCCAGCTGCTGTCGCGCAGCGTGCGCGGCATGACGCCAACCGAAGCCGGCCTTGCCGTCTATCGGAGCGCAAAAATCATCCTGAAGCAGATCGAGGCGACCTACTCGCTGGCCAATGCCGCCAAGGGTCAGGTTCGCGGCAGCGTCGCGGTAGGCCTGCCCTGGACTCTTTCGGTCACGTTGGGGCTGGCGCTGCTGCGGCGCGTCAATGAGCGGCTGCCAGGCGTACGCCTGGAATTGACTGAAGAACCTACCTTCACGCTCTCTCGATCCCTGAGCCTGGGGAAACTGGATATGGCCCTGATGCTTGCGACGGACCGGCACGTTGGCCTGGCGTTCAAACCGCTCGTGCGTGAGCGCCTGTATCTCACGGGCGCCAAAGGCTCCCTGGCAGGTCGGCTCGAGTGCCAGGCAAAAGATCTGGTGGACTATCCGCTGCTGCTACCGAGCCGCCCCAATGCCACGCGCGAGGCGCTTCAGAAAATCTGGGATGCCCAAGGCGTGCAGCCAACGATTCTGGCCGAGATCAACGCCCAGTCGATCGCCATCGAGGCGATGCACAGCGGCTATGCCTTCAGCATCGTGCCCGCCTGTGTAGTGAGCGCGAAATGGCAGGCAGGTCTCTTGGATGCGGCTGTGCTGACCGATCCGGGGCTGGACCGGACCGTCTGCCTGGCTACGGCCGTCGAGCTTCCGACGACCGAAGCCGCGGAGCGCGTCAAGGAACTGATTTTGGAAGTTATCGCGGATGCAGTGAACGAGGGGCCCTGGGAAGCCACCTTGGCAGCCTGAGTCCAAGCGCGTCCGCCCCGCAATGGCCGAGACGCGCTTGGAGTTGAAGTGGAATCGAATGACCGGCGCGCAGGTACGCGCCCGGGCTTTTGCGAGCTGGCGCGCATGCCGGAGCGACGCAGAGCGTGTTCGACCAGATGGACGCCGTGCGCGACAGCCAGTGCAACCGGGTGCCGCCAGGCGAGGTCAGCGGACTTCTGGCCGCCGCAGGCAGGTTTCATGAATGAAATAGAGCTTCAGCGCCCGTCCAGCAATCGTCAGCAGCTATAAAAACCATATCAACCGGCGGCATCAAACCCCCAGATACGCCCGCCGCGCCCCCTCATCCCCCGCCAGCTCCGCCATCGTCCCCGCAAAGCGGATCTGCCCCTTCTCCAGCACGCAGGCGCGGTCGCTCACCAGTTCGGCGAAGTGCATGTTCTGCTCCGACAGCAGCACGCTCACGCCCTGCGCCTTCAGCGCCAGGGCGATCCGGGACGATTAGACGGCCCACGCGAGGAGCCAGCGGTTGCCGATGGCCCTGGGGCATCACGAGTACCTAGGGTCGGGGCAACGCGGCCTCCGGGTTGAAAGGAGTTCCTTTTGTGATGTGCATTCAACATCAATGGATGTACAATGCACAACAAAACAACCCAAGGCAGCCATGAACACCCAGATGCTTTCCGAGCTGTTCGGCGGCGCGGAGCGCTACAAGGCGCTGCAATGCCTGTTCGCCCACCCCGCGCGCGACTTCGGCGCGCGGGATCTGGCGGGCGCGGCGCGCATCGACCCCGGCAACGCTTCGCGCTGGCTGCGGCGCTGGGCGGACGCCGGGCTGCTGGAGCGCAAGGAAGTCCTCAAACGCCCCCGCTACAGCGCGTCGCGCGACCCGGCGCTGGCGCACCTCAGGCTGTTCTTCCAGCAAGGCAGCGAGCTGGCCCAGGTGCTCGGCGCGCGGGTCGCCGAGCTGGGTGATCGGGTCGAGGCGGCGGCCATCTTCGGCTCCACCGCGCAGGGCACCGACGGCACGGACAGCGACATCGACCTGCTATTGCTCACCGGCATGCCCAAAGTGGAAGCCCAGGCGCTTTTCAAGCCCGCCGGCCGCAAGCTCAAGCGCCCGGTCAACGTGCTCACCTACGAGCCCGGCCGCTGGCGGGAAGCCGTGGCAAGCGGCAATCCATTCACGCGCGAAATCCTGAGCGGCGCGCTCATCCCCCTGAAGGGAGACCTGCATGCCGCTGCGTAAACCCGAGGACTTTCTCGCCGAGGGCAGCAAGGTTTTCCGCCGCGCCCCCGTGAACCGCGAATCCATACAGGGCTGGGTGGCGATCTCGCAGGCCAAGGCCAAGGATTCGCTGAACCCCGACAACTCCACCAGCACCCGCCTGGGCGCGGCCTACGACGCCGTGTTCAACCTGGCGCTCGCCGTGCTGGCCGCCCAGGGCTGGCGCTGCACCGCCGCGGACGGGCATCATGCGCAGGCGTTGGAAGCCGCCTGCGCCCATGCCGGAACGACGCAGGGCGTGTTCGACCAGATGGACGCCGTGCGCGACGTGCGCAACAGCCAGTACAACGGCGTGCCGCCAGGCGAGGGCGATGTGGCGCTCGCCCAGGCGTGCATGAACCGCCTGGTGCCGCAGCTGCTGGCGTTGCTGGCGCCGGTGCTGGGAAAGAAATAGCGCGGCGGCGAGGTCGATGCACTGCTGGCCGCCGCAGGCAGGTTTTTATGAATTAAACAGGGCTACAGCGCCCGTCCAGCAAGCGTCAGCAGCTATAAAAACCATATCAACCAGCGGCATCAAACCCCGAGATACGCCCGCCGCGCCCCCTCATCCCTCGCCAGTTCCGCCATCGTCCCCGCAAAGCGGATCTGCCCCTTCTCCAGCACGCAGGCGCGGTCGCTCACCAGTTCGGCGAAGTGCATGTTCTGCTCCGACAGCAGCACGCTCACGCCCTGCGCCTTCAGCGCCAGGATGGCCTGGGCCATCTGCTCGACGATGACGGGGGCCACGCCTTCGCTGGGTTCGTCCAGCAGCACGAGGGTGGGGTTGCCCATCAGCGTGCGGGCGACGGTGAGCATCTGCTGCTCGCCGCCGCTCATCTGGCCGCCGGGGCGCTCGGGCATCTCGGCCAGGTTGGGGAACAGCGCGAACAACTGCGCCTCGGTCCACGCGGGGGCGGCGCTGCCGTCGGGCCAGCGGCGCGGCGGCTGGCGGCCGACGGCCAGGTTCTCGCGCACCGTCAGATCGGTGAAGATGCGGCGGTTCTCGGGCACGAAGCCCAGGCCCAGGCGCGCGCATTCGTGCGGCTCGGCGCGCGAGAGGTCGCGCCCCATGAAGCGCACGCCGCCCTTGCGGCGCGGCACCAGGCCCATCAGGCCTTTCAGCGTGGTGGACTTGCCGGCGCCGTTGCGCCCCATCAGCGCCACCACCTCGCCGCGCCGCACCTCCAGATCGACGTCGAACAGGATCTGCGCGGCGCCGTACCAGGCGCACAGGCGCTCGGCTTGCAGCAGCACTTCAGCCATGTTCGGCCTTCCGCCGAACCTGGAAACGGCAGTTGAACGCGCTCGCCAGTGCCGCGCTCGCCGTGCCAGGCAAGGCGCGAGGACGCGGCAGGCTCGCGCCTGCAAGGACGAGCAACGCCGCATGGCGCGGCGAGCGCGGCACTGGCGAGTGCGTAGCGCTGTCACCCCACAGGTGAACGTGATCGAAGCACCGAAACTCCATATGCATGTGGCCTTGATGAGGTTGGCAAGCGGTCAGCTGCCGTTTCCAGGTTCAAAGGTCTTGCCGGTGCCCAGGTACACGGCCTGCACCTCGGGGTGCGCGCGGATCTCTTGCGGCGAGCCGGCGGCGATCAGGCGGCCGCGCGCCAGCACGATGACGCGGTCGGCGTGGGCGAAGACCACGTCCATGCTGTGCTCGGTGAACAGCACGGCCATGCCGCGCTCCCGCACCAGGCGGCGGGTCAGCGCCATCAGCGCGTGGCGCTCGGCGGGGGCCATGCCGGCGGTGGGCTCGTCCATCAGCAGCAGGCGCGGGCCGGCGGCCAGGGCGATGGCCAGCTCCACGCGCTTGACGTCGCCGTAGGCCAGGGCGCTGCACGGCCGGTCGGCCTGCGCGGCCATGCCGACCTGGTCGAGCAGGGCCAACGCGTCGGCGCGCCGGTGGTCGGCGGCGCGGCGCCAGGGGTTGAACACGTGGCCGTCGTGCGACAGCAGCGCCATCTGCACGTTCTCGGCCACCGTCAGCGAGGCGAAGGTCTCGGCGATCTGGAAGGTGCGGCCCACGCCCAGGCGCCAGATCTGGCGCGGCTTCAGGCCCAGCAGCTCGCGCCCGGCCAGGCGGACCGAGCCGCGGTCGGCCGCGAGCTGGCCGTTGATGATGTTGAAGGTGGTGCTCTTGCCAGCGCCGTTGGGGCCGATCAGCGCCAGCAGCTCGCCGGGCGCCAGCGTGAAGTCGATGCCGTCCACGGCCTTCACGCCGCCGAAGGACTTGCCCAGGCCCTGCACCGTCAGCAGCGGTTGGTCGCTCATCGCGCGAACCTCCGCGCCAGCTTCTGCACGCCGCCGGCGATGCCGTCGGGGAACAGCAGCACCAGCACCAGCATGACGGCGCCCAGCAGCGCGCGCCAGTAGTCGGTGTGGCGCGCCACGGCGTCGCTGAGCCAGGTGAAGCTGACGGCGCCCACCACCGGCCCGGCCAGCGCGTGCACGCCGCCCAGCAGCACCATCACCAGGCCGTCGATCGACTTGCCCACCGCCATCGACTCGGGCGAGATGCTGCCCTTGGAATACGCGTACAGCGCGCCCGCCGCGCCGGCGAACAGCCCGGCGATGACGAAGGCGACCCACTGCACGCGGTCCACGTCGATGCCGATGGCCTCGGCCCGCAGCGGCGCGTCGCGCCCCGCGCGCAGCGCGTAGCCGAAGGGCGCGAACAGCAGGCGGCGCAGCGCCCACAGGCCGACGGCGACCAGCGCCAGCGTCAGCCAGTAGTAGCGCGCGCCCCCATCCATACCACTCGTCAGCCACTCGGCCGGCCACACGCCGGTGAGGCCGTTGCTGCCGCCGGTCAGCTCGTCCCACTGGTAGGTGACGGCCCAGGCGATCTGCGCGAAGGCCAGCGTCAGCATCGCCAGGTACACGCCCGACAGCCGCACCGCGAACCAGCCGAACACCAGCGCCGCCAGCGCCGCCAGCAGCGGGCCGGCGAGCAGCGTGGCCTCCATCGGCAGGCCCAGGTTCTTCAGCGCCAGCGCGGCGCCGTAGGCGCCCAGGCCGAAGTAGGCCGCGTGCCCGAACGAATGCATGCCGCCCGGCCCCATGATGAAGTGCAGGCTGGCGGCGAACAGCGCGGCCACGGCCAGGTCGGTGGCGAGCACGGTGGTGTAGTCGGAGCGCGCCAGCCAGGGCACGGCCACCAGGGCCAGCGCCAGCACCGCCAGCGCGGCGCGGTAGGCGGGGCCGGCGCGGCGCAGCGGCGCTTCCGCTTCGCCGGTGGCGCGGCTGGGCGCCTGCGGCCGGCCCAGCAGGCCCCAGGGGCGCCAGATCAGCACGGCGGCCATCACGGCGAAGTCCACCACCAGCGTGGCCTTGGAGAAGTTGATGTCGTGCCCCGCCAGCGTCACCACGCCCAGCCACACGCACAGCGCCTTGACCAGCGAGATCAGCAGCGCCGCCAGATAGGCACCGGGCAGCGAGCCCATGCCGCCCACCACCACCACCACGAAGGCGGCGCCGATGGTGTTCAGGTCCATCTCCAGGTGCGCCGGCTCGCGCGGCAGTTGCAGCGCGCCGCCCAGGCCGGCCAGCGCGGCGCCCAGCGCGAACACGGCGGTGAACAGCCAGGCCTGGTTGACGCCGAGGGCGCTGACCATCTCGCGGTCTTGCGTGGCGGCGCGCACCAGGGTGCCGAAGCGCGTGCGCGTGAGCAGCAGCCACACCCCGCCCAGCACCAGCGGGCCGGCGACGATCAGCAGCAGGTCGTAGCTGGGGAACTGGCGGCCCAGCACGGTGACCGAGCCGGCGAGGCCGGGGGCGCGCGGGCCGAGCAGCTCTTCGGGCCCCCAGAGCCACAGCGCCGCGTCCTTGATGACCAGCACCAGGGCGAAGGTGGCGAGCAGCTGGAACAGCTCGGGCGCCTTGTAGATGCGGCGCAGCAGCAGCACCTCGACCAGCGCGCCCAGCACGCCGACGGCCAGCGCGGCCAGCAGCAGCGCGGGCCAGAAGCCCAGGCCGGCGCCGAGCCAGCGTGTGAGCGACCAGGCGAGGTAGGCGCCCAGCATGAAGAAGGAGCCGTGCGCGAAGTTGACGATGCGCGTGACGCCGAAGATCAGCGACAGGCCGGCGGCGACCATGAACAGCGAGGAGGCGCTGGCCAGGCCGCCGAGCAGCTGGACGAGGAGGCCGGACCAGTTCATGCTATTGCTTTGATAGCTGGTGGCGCTTGTCTGGCGGGCACTGGGGGCTGATTTGGCTTGTAATTCTTTTGTTGGTGCTGGATGCGCTGTCGGCCGGGATGTGCGCCCGGTGGGCGACCGGCCAGCAGCGCAACCAACACCCCAGCAAAACTCACGGCGCCGAACGCGACTTCTTCACCTCTTCAGCCGACGGCTGGAACTTCGCCCCGTCCATGTACTGATAGCCCACCATCACCCCCTTGCCCTGCTCCAGCGCCGTGCGCCCCACGAACGCACCCATCGTGGACTGGTGGTCCTCCGCCCGATAGGTGATGCGCCCGAACGGCGTATCCACCTCCAAGCCCTTGAACGCCGCCACCATCTTGGCGCTGTCCGCACTGCCCGCCTTCTTCAAGCCGGCGGCCGCCGACTGGATCATCGCGTACCCCACCACCGAGCCCACGCGCGGGTAGTCGCCCCACTTCTTCTGGTAGGCGTCCAGAAACGCCTTGTGCTCGGGCGTGTCGATGCCGTACCAGGGGTAGCCGGTGACGACCCAGCCCACCGGTGCCTCGCCTTGCAGCGGGTCCAGGTACTCGGGCTCGCCGGTCAGCAGGCTGACCACGGCGCGGTCCTTGAACAGGCCGCGCGTGTTGCCCTCGCGCACGAAGCGCGACAGGTCGGCCGCGAACAGCACGTTGAAGATGGCGTCGGGCTTCGCGTCGCCCAGCGCCTGCACCACGCTGCCGGCGTCCAGCTTGCCCAGCGGCGGCGCCTGCTCGGCGACGAACTCGACGTCGGGCTGCGCCGCCTTCAGCAGCGTCTTGAAGGCCGCCACGGCCGACTGCCCGTACTCGTAGTTGGGGTAGACGATGGCCCAGCGCTTCTTGTTCAGCTTCACCGCCTCGGGCACCAGCATGGCCACCTGCATGTAGGTGCCGGGCCGCAGGCGGAAGGTGTAGGCGTTGCCGCCCTGCCAGGTGAGCTTGTCGGTCAGCGGCTCGCCGGCCAGGAAGAAGCGCTGCTTCTGCTGGGCGAAGTCGGCCACCGCCATGCCGGTGTTCGACAGGAACGTGCCGGTCAGCACGTCCACCTTCTCCTGCGAGACCAGCTCCTCGGCCACGCGCACGGCGTCGCCGGGGTTGCCGTTGTCGTCGCGGGTGACGAGGGTGAGCTTGCGGCCGTCCACGCCGCCGGCCGCGTTGATCTGCTCGACGGCCAGTTCCATGCCCTTCTTGTAGGGCTCCAGGAAGGCCGGCTGCGCCTTGTAGCTGTTCAGCTCGCCGATCTTGTAGTTCTCCGCGGAGGGGCCCTTGGCCTGGTCGCACCCGGCGGACCACAGGGCGGCCGCGGCGAGCGGGGCCAGGCAGAGCAGGCGGCGGGTGGTCATGGCGGGGTCACTCCTCGGGTGGTGGGTTGGGGGGCCAACCATAACGCGAAAACGCGGCGGCGCGCGGACAAAAATCGCCCCCACGCTCCGCTGCTTCGCATGCTGCGCTGCCCCCCGAGGGGGCCGTTTTTGCCTTGGGAGCGGCCCGGCGGCAAAAACCGGCGTTCAGGCGGCGGCCTGTTCGCGCGCCACCTTCAGCGCCAGGCACAGGTCCTGCCAGGCCTTGGCCTTCTCGGGCAGGGCGCGCAGCAGGTAGGCGGGGTGGTAGGTGACGATGACGGGCACGCCCTCGTACCGGTGCACGCGCCCGCGCAGGCGGCCGATGGGCTCGGTGGTGTGCAGCAGCGACTGCACGGCGAAGCGCCCCATCGCCAGGATGATGCGCGGCTTGACGAGCGCCACCTGCCGGCGCAGGTAGGGCTCGCACTGCGCCACTTCCTCGGGCTGCGGGTTGCGGTTGCCGGGCGGGCGGCACTTGAGCACGTTGACGATGTAGACGCCCTGCTTTTCGGCGTCTTTCGGGCCGCCGGCGCTTGGCGGAACTGCGCCGGCAGCTTCCGTTTCAGGCGCATCGACGCGGCGCGAGAGCCCGATGGCGGCCAGCATGTTGTCCAGCAGCTTGCCGGCCTGGCCGACGAAGGGCTGGCCCTGGCGGTCCTCGTTCTCGCCCGGGGCCTCGCCCACCACCATCCAGTCGGCGCGGCGGCTGCCGACGCCGAACACCGTGCGCGTGCGGCCGGCGCACAGCGCGCAGGCGCGGCAGCCGGCGACGGCGGCTTCGAGCGCGGGCCAGTCCATGATCTCGACGCCCTGGGGACGCGGGCCGAGCGCGGTGGCGGCGGGTGCGGGTGTTGGCACGGGCGCCGGCACGGCGGGCGGCGGCGCCGTGCGCGCGGCCGGCGCCTGGGCATGTTTTTGGGCTCCAGCGCTTGCCTGGCGGGCGCCGGCAGCTATTGTTTCAGGAGCATCCGGGGCGCGCGGCGCCCACAGCCTGATGCCCATCTCGGCCAGCATGGCGCGCTGGCGCTCGTCGAGGATGTGGCCCCCACGCTCCGCTGCTTCGCATGCTGCGCTGCCCCCCAAGGGGGCCCTCGCGCCTTCGGGCGGCCGGGCGGCGCTCACACCTGCTCCAGCAGCCGCAGGCTCATCACCACGGCGTCCTCGCGCTCGCCCTGGCCCAGCGGGTAGTAGCCCTTGCGCACGCCGACGCGGGCGAAGCCCCGTTCCAGGTAGATCTTCTGCGCCCGCGCGTTGCCGATGCGCACCTCCAGCCACAGCCATTCGGCCCCCTGGCCGCGCGACCACAGCGCCAACGCGTCCAGCATCACCAGCGCCCAGCCCTGGCGCTGGAACGCGGGCGCCACGGTGATGTTCAACAGGTGCACCTCCTGGAAGCCCGGCATGGCGACGAAGTAGCCCAGCAGCTCGCCGCCCGCCAGCAGGCACTGCGCCTGGTGGCCGGCGGCCAGCGTGCCTTCGAAGTTGCCGCGCGTCCAGGGGTGGCTGTAGGCGGCCTGCTCGATGGCCAGCACGGCGTCCAGCAGCGCCGGCGTCATCGGCTCGAAGCGCGCCTCGACGGCCTGGGCCGCGGCCAGCGGCGCGGGCTCGGCGAGGGGGGCGGAGAGGACGGCGGCGCTCATGGGGGTGCTTTCAGCGCGCTGCGGCGGCGCGTTCAGCGGTAGTCTGCGCCACCTTGTCGCGGATGTAGAGCGGCAGCGCCTGATCGGCGGGCACCGCCCGACCGGCGGCCAGCAGCGCCGGCGCCAGGCCGAGCAACGCGGCGGCCGTGGGCAGCGCGTCGATGCGCGGCCAGGCGCGCAGCGCGGGCGGCAGGCGGCCGGCGTATTCCGCGCCGAAGGCGTTGCCGGCCAATACCCAGCCGTCACCCGGCGGCGCGGCCAGCGCCTCGGGCGGGGCGACGGCCATGTCGCGCAGGGGCTGCCAGCCGCCGGCGCCATGCGCGTAGGCGGCGCTGTACAGCTCGCCCATGCGCGCGTCCAGCAGCGCCAGCACGCGCGCGGCGCCGTGCGACTGGCGGGCGGCCTCGGCCACGGCCAGCAGCGTGTCCACCGGCAGCACCGGCACGCCGGCGCCGAAGGCCAGCCCCTGCGCCACCGAGCAGGCGGTGCGCAGCCCGGTGAACGAGCCCGGCCCGCGCCCGAAGACGATGGCGCGCAGATCGCCCAGCGCCAGGCCGGCCTCGGCCAGCAGCGCCAGCGCGGCCGGGATCAACGCCGCCGAGGCCTGCGCGCCGCCCGGCCCCTGGTGCTGCCAGCGCCGCCCGTCGGCGCGCTGCGCGGCGACCGACAGGTGCTCGGTGCTGGTGTCGAAGGCGAGCAGGTTCACGCGGCCAGCCTTTCAGTGTCTTTTTGGCCTACAGCGCCCGTCTGGCAAGCGCTGGCAGCTCTCTTTTGCGTAGCACCGCGGACGCCGAACAGGATGCCCGCCGTCACCAGCGCCAGCCCCGCCAGCAGGTTCCCGCCCAGCGGCTCGCCCAGCAGCAGCACGGCGGCCAGCGCCGACAGGCCGGGCACCAGGGCCGTCAGCATGGTCGAGCGCACCGGCCCGAAGGCGCGCACCATCTGCACGAAGGCGATGCCCGAGACCACCACCGAGCCCACGCCCTGGAACAGCGCCTGGAAGGCGATCTCGCCCCACGGCGCCTGTGCCAGCCGCGTCGGCAGCCCGCCGGCCCCCACCGCCAGCGCGAACGCCGGCACGTAGGTGAAGCAGGCGAACACGGTGATGGCGACGGTGGCGCGCACCGGGTCCAGCCCGTAGCGGCGCGCCAGCACGCTGTACACCGACCAGCAGAACGCCGCCGCCATGAAGATCACGTCGCCCTTCCACAACTCGCCGCCGCTGAACGCGCCCAGCAGGCTGGCGCCGCCCACCAGCAAATCGCCCGCCACGATGCAGGCCAGCCCCAGCGCCCGCGCGGGCGTGATGCGCTCGGCCAGCAGCGCGGCCGCCAGCAGCGTGGTCCACAGCGGCAGGCTGCCCGGCATCAGCACCGAGGCGTGCGCCGCCGGCGCGAAGAAAAAGCCCGCGTAGGCCAGCACGGCGTACACCAGGCCGCCGGACAGCCCGGTCAGCACCGTCTGCCGCGGCGGCAGCGGCGAGAAACCCAGCAGCGAGGTGGCCTGCCCAGCCGCCGCCGCGCGCCGCGCCAGCACCCAGCCCCAGGGCAGCAGCACGGCGCCCGCGCCCAGCACGCGCAGCAGGGCGATGTCGAACGGCAGCAGGGTGAGGCCGGCGGAGGCGCGGCCGATGACGATGAAGCCGGTCCAGATGGCCACCGTGACGACGGCCGCCGCGATGCCTTTGCGGCGGGCAGTGAAACGCATCGCCCGGATTATCGGCGGGCGCGCGCAAACACCCCCCAAAACGCCTGGCACGGCCTAGAATCCACCCTGTTCGTCAACGCCGCAAGGGCTATTCCATGAAGCCGACCGCCGACCCGCATGCATCCCGCCCGGGCGCCCTCGCGGCGCTGGCCGCCCTGGCCCTGGCCAGCGGCACTTCCGCGCTGGCCCAGTCCGCGCCCACCGGCATCACGCTGACCTGCTCGGCCCCCACCAGCACCAACGTCGTCACGCTGGACACCGCCGCGGACACCTGGGGCGTGGCCACCGGCTCGCCCCCCGGCACCCCCACCGCCGCCGTGGCCTATTACCACGGATCGGCCTGGGTCAACGCCCCTGCGACCTGGATCGGCGCCGACAACGCCGGGAATCCGACCAGCGTGACCTACACCCTGACGGTGAACGTCACCGACCCCAACATCGACCTGACTTCCGCGCAGATCGACTATTCCTACCGGGTGGACAACTACGTCGCGGGCATCACCTGGAACACCACGGCGCTGGATTACGACGCCTCCACGACCTACAGCTCGTCCACGCCAGCGGCCTACAGCGGCATTTCGGTGCCGCTCGTGTCCGGCGCCAACACCCTGAGCTTCACCACCACCAACCAGGCCGACCCGTACGGCCTGAACGCCGCCATCACCCTGGCGTACAACTGCGCCCCGCCGGTGGCGTCCAGCGTCAGCGCGGTGCCCATGGACAGCCCCTGGGCGCTGGCCGCCCTGGCGGCGGCGCTGGGCGCGGCCGGCGCGGGCCTCGCGCGGCGGCGCAAGCCGGCCGCCCGGCGCGGCTGAAGCGCCAGGCGACGTGACCCCGCGCCCGCCCACCCCGCGCCTGCCGGCCGGGCTGGCCCTGGCGGGCCTGCTGGGCCTGGCGCTGCCGGCGCGCGCCGACACGCCGCTGCCCGCCGACATCGCCCAGGCCCTGGCGCGCGCCGGCGTGCCGGAGAGCAGCGTGGCGATGGTGGTGGCGCCGCTGCCGCCGCCGCCCGGCGCCGTCAGCCGCGCGCCCGGGCCGACCAGCCCCGGCGGCGAGGCCAGCGCCCAGCCGGCGCCCGCCGCGCCGCCCGCGCCGCGCCTGGCCTGGCAGGCCGACGCGCCGATGAACCCGGCCTCCGTCATGAAGCTGGTGACCACCTACGCCGGGCTCGACCTGCTGGGCGCTGGCTACTTCTGGAAGACGCGCGTGTTCACCCAGGGCTACGTGCAGGACGGCACGCTGCACGGCAACCTGCTGATCCAGGGCAGCGGCGACCCCAAGCTGGTGCTGGAGCGCATCAACAGCCTGCTGCGCGCCATCCAGGACAAGGGCGTGCGCCGGGTGGACGGCGACATCCTGCTGGACAACAGCGTCTTCCGCCTGCCGCCGCACGACGCCGCCGCCTTCGACGACGACCCGCTGCGCCCCTACAACGCCGGGCCGGACGGCCTGCTGCTGAACTTCAAGGCGCTGGTGCTCAAGTTCATCCCCGAGCCGGCCCAGCGCCGCGTGCGGGTGGAGAGCGAGCCGCCGATGGCCGGCGTGGCGGTTCCCCCCGAGGTGCCCGCCGCCGCCGGCGCCTGCGGCAACTGGCGCACCCGGCTGGCGGCCGACTTCACCGACCCGGACCGCGTCAGCTTCGCCGGCCGCTACCCGCTGAGCTGCGGCGAGCAGAGCTGGGGCGTGGCCTACGTGCAGCCGGCCAGCCACGCGCCGCGCGTGATCGACGCCATGTGGCGCGCCGCCGGCGGCCAGCTCACCGGCCAGGTGAAGTGGCTGGACGGCGTGGCCACCGGCCAGCCGCTGGTGACGGGCTATTCGCTGCCGCTGGCGGACATCATCGCGGACATCAACCGCTTCTCGAACAACGTGATGGCGCAGCAGCTCTTCCTCACGCTGTCGGCCGCCGGCGACCGGCGCGGCAGCTTCGGCGAGTCGCGCAACCTGCTCGCGCGCTGGTGGCGCCAGCGCTTCGGCCTGCGCGCCACGCCGGTGGTGGACAACGGCTCGGGCCTGTCGCGCAGCGAGCGCATCACCGCCGCCTCGCTGGCGGCCCTGCTGCAACAGGCCGCCGCCAGCCCGCAGGCGGCGGCGTTCGAGCAGTCGCTGCCCGTCGCCGGCATCGACGGCACGGCGCGCGCGCTGGCGGCGCGCAGCCCGGGCTCGGAGGCCATCGGCAACGCGCGCCTGAAGACCGGCACCCTGCGCGACGTGGCCGCCGTGGCCGGCTACGCCTGGGGGCAGGGCGGCCGGAAGTACGTGGTGGTGGGCCTCATCAACCACCCCAACGCCGGCGCCGCGCGGCCGGCGCTGGACCGGCTGGTGGAGTGGGCGGTGCGCGATGGATCCTGAGCACCCCCGTTGCTCCACTCGCCGCGCGATCTTCCGGCATCCCCCCCTCAAGGGGGCACCGCCGGCGGCCGGTGCAAGCCCGTCCGCGGCGGTCGCTGGCATGGCCTGCTCCGCGGCCTCTAGGCTCGTTGGGTCTCAGGCCTCGCCGTGACCGCGATGCCGTGAGGCATTGACATATACTCCCATACCAAGATGGCCGCCAGCGCTTGTCCAACAAGCGCCAGGCATATGCTACTCTCAGGGAGTATCTGTCAAATCAGCGCCGCGATGGCCTCGCCCATGTCGGTGGTGCTGGCGCTGCCGCCCAGGTCGGGCGTGCGCGGGCCGCTCGCCAGCACCTGCTCGATGGCGCGCAGCATGGCGTCGTGCGCGGCCTGCTCGCCCAGGAACTGGAGCATCAGCGCGGCCGACCAGATCATCGCCACCGGGTTGGCGATGTTCCGGCCATAGATGTCGGGCGCCGAGCCGTGCACGGGCTCGAACAGGCTGGGGAACTTGCGCTCCGGGTTCAGGTTGGCGGACGGCGCCAGGCCGATGGTGCCGGTGCAGGCGGGGCCCAGGTCGCTCAGGATGTCGCCGAACAGGTTGCTGGCCACCACCACGTCGAAACGCTGCGGCTGCAAGACGAAGCGGGCGGTGAGGATGTCGATGTGGTGCTTCTCCACCGCCACCTGCGGGTAGCGCCGGTGCATGGCGTCGGCGCGGCCGTCCCACCAGGGCATGCTGATGGCGATGCCGTTGCTCTTGGTGGCGACGTCGAGCTTGCGGCGCGGGCGCGCGGCCGCCTGCTCGAAGGCGAAGCGCAGCACGCGGTCGGCGCCGAAGGCGCTCATCACCGTCTCCTGCACCACGATCTCGCGCTCGGTGCCGGCGTACATCACGCCGCCGAGGTTGGTGTACTCGCCCTCGGTGTTCTCGCGCACGACGAGGAAGTCGATGTCGCCGGGCTTGCGGCCCGCCAGCGGGCAGGGCACGCCCTCGAACAGGCGCACCGGGCGCAGGTTGATGTACTGGTCGAACTCGCGCCGGAACTTCAGCAGGCTGCCCCACAGCGACACGTGGTCAGGCACCGCGGCCGGCCAGCCGACGGCGCCGAACAGGAGGGCGTCCATGCCTTGCAGCTGCGCCTTCCAGTCGTCGGGCATCATCTGGCCCGTTTTGGCGTAGTGGTCGCAGCTGGCCCAGCCGATGGGCACCAGCTCCAGCGCCGTGCCGAAGCGGGCGGACGCAGCCCGCAGCGCGCGCAGCGCCTCGGGCATCACTTCCTTGCCGATGCCGTCGCCGGGGATGACGGCGATGCGGTGGGCGCGGCGAGCGGATGGGGGCGGGGCGGCGGCCACGGCGCGCGCCCGCTCACCAGCGCTGCTTGAGCTTGGTGTAGGCGTTCTCGGCGTAGGTGTCGTAGACGAACTTGCGCTGGTTCTCGGGCGTGAAGTGCAGGTCGTCGGCGAACAGGTAGGTGTTGTAGTCGGTGACCTTGACGGTGCTGGTGTTGCAGGTCAGCGCGGTCTCCGTGGTGCAGACGGCCTCGAGGGCGTTGTCCAGCCCGTAGTTGTCGGGCTCGCCGGCGAGGAAGTTGAAGAAGATCTCGGCGTCGAAATACAGCACGTTCTCGCCCAGGTCGGCGATGGACACCTTGAGCCCGTTGTTGTTGAAGGTGTTGGACAGCTGGGTGAGCAGCGCGTCCTCGTCGAAGCCCTCCGTCGTGGAATAGCCGGTGGCGCGGCCCCAGGGGGTGATGCCGGGGTTGTAGATGCCGGTCACCACCACGTGCTTGGCGCCGGCCTCCACCAGCCGCCGCGTCTGCGCGCCCAGGGCCGCGCCGGCGGCCTTGACGGCGGCGAAGGCTTCGTCCGAGACGCCGTAGGCCGTCACCGCATCGACGAAGTCGTGCAGGCCGCCGTTGATGAACACCAGGTCGTCGTCCTCGAACGCCGCGACGTCGGTCAGCAGCTGGTCGATCTGCTCCTTCACGCTGGGCGCGTTGGTGCCGCTGGTGGTGTCGGTGCCGTCGACGCGGGCGTAGACCTGGGCGTAGCCGGTGCCGCCGCTGGCCGCGGGCGTGACGGTCAGGCCGTAGTACGCGGCCAGCTGCTGGATCCAGATCAGCGTGCCGTCGTTGACGGTGGCCACGGCGCCGGTCTGGCCGACGTCGGAGAAGCCGTCGCCGACGACGTAGAAGTGCTGGGGCTCGATGGCCGACACGACGGAGCCCGAGCCGCAGCCGGCCAGCGCCACGGCGGCGCCCGCTCCGGCCAGTTTCAAGAAGCCACGGCGAGAGGATGCGAGATTCATGAAGGGGTACTCCGAAAACAGCCCGCTAGTGTAGAGCGTGTCACCCGCTGGCGGCGGCGCGTTGCAAGCGGTCACGCACGCCGTCCCAGGCCGGGTCGTCGGGCGGCGTCTCGACCCAGATGAGCTGGGCGCCGGCGTCGTCGAAGGCGCGCAGCACGCCGAACAGCTGCCGCGCCGCGCCCGCCGCGTCGCCCGGCATGCGGCGCAGCACGATGGCGCTGGCGGCCGAGCGCAGCGGCGCGCGCGACCAGACGGCGATGTGGCGGCCTTCGGCGCCCAGCAGCTCCAGCGCGGCGCGCAGTTCGCGCACGTCCATCAGCCGCAGCTTGGCGCGCGGCGCATAGTGGGCCGAAAGCGTGCCCGGCGCTTGCGGGCCGGGCGCCGACAGCTCTTCTTTTGAGAGCAAACGCTGGCCCGCCGCGCGCTCGATGTCGGCGCGCGCGAGCTGGCCCGGGCGCAGCAGCACGGGCGCGCCGCGCGTGCAGTCGATGATGGTCGATTCGATGCCCACGGCGCAGGCGCCGCCGTCGAGCACCAGCAGGTCGCTACCGAACTCGGCCGCCACGTGCGCCGCCGTGGTGGGGCTGACGCGGCCGAAGCGGTTGGCGCTGGGCGCCGCCAGGCCGTGCACGCCGCGCGCCGCGCAGGCCGCCAGCAGCGCCCGGGCCACCGGGTGCGCGGGGCAGCGCAGGCCGATGGTGGGGTGGCCGCCGGCCGCCGCGTCGGCCACGCCGGGGCGGCGCGGCAGGATCAGCGTCAGCGGGCCGGGCCAGAAGGCGTCGATCAGTTTCTGCGCGAAGGCGGGCACTTCGGTGGCGAAGGTTTCCACGGCCGCGGCGCTCGCCACGTGCACGATCAGCGGGTGGTCGGCCGGGCGGCCCTTGGCGGCGAAGATGCCGCGCACGGCGGCGTCGCTGCCGGCGTCGGCGGCCAGGCCGTAGACGGTCTCGGTCGGCAGGCCGACGAGCTGGCCGGCCGCCAGCGCGGCGGCGGCGCGGGCGATGCCGTCGGGCTGCGGGCCGTCCAGGATCATCAGAACGGCTCGATGCCCAGCAGCGCGGCGGCGCGCAAGGCATTGGCGCGCACGGCCTCGGCGCTGGCGCCGGTGAAGGTCAGGTGGCCCATCTTGCGGCCCGGCCGCGCCTCGGCCTTGCCGTACAGGTGCAGGTGGGCGCCGGGCAGGGCCAGTATTTCAGCCCAGGGCGGTGTGCGCGGGGCGCCGGCGGCGCCGAACCACAGCTCGCCCAGCAGGTTCAGCATGACGGCGGCGCTGTGCTGGCGCGGCGGCGCCAGCGGCAGGCCGGCCAGCGCGCGCGCCTGCAGCTCGAACTGCGAGGCGTCGCAGGCGTCCACGCTGTAGTGGCCGCTGTTGTGCGGGCGCGGCGCCATCTCGTTGACGACCAGGCGGCCGTCTTGCAGCACGAAGTATTCGACGCACAGCACGCCGACGTAGGCCAGCTCGTTTGCTATGTTTATAGTAGCTTCCCGCGCTTGGCTGGCAAGCGCTGGAGGCATATTTCCTTCATGAACCTCGGTCACGGCGAGGATGCCGCCGCGGTGCAGGTTGCGCTGCACCGGCAGGCTGACGACCTGGCCATCGCGCCCGCGCGCGACGATCACCGAGCATTCGGCGGCCAGCGGCAGGAGCTGCTCCAGCACGCAGTCCACCCGGCCCAGACGCACCCAGGCGGCGGCCAGCGCATCGCGGCTGGCCACGCGCGCCTGGCCCTTGCCGTCGTAGCCCAGGCGGGCGGTCTTCAGGACGCCGGGCAGCAGGCCGTCGGGCACGGCGGCCAGCGCGGCCTCGCCGTCGATCACGGCATGGGGCGCGGGCGCCACGCCGCTGGCCGCCGCGCAGCGGGCGAAATGCGCCTTCTCGCGGATGCGGTCCTGCGCGATGGCCACCGCCTGGGCGGCGGGCGCCACGGGGCGCGTGCGCGCCAGCGCGGCCAGCGCGTCGGCGGGCACGTTCTCGAACTCGGTGGTGACGGCGTGCGCCAGGTTCGCCAGCCGGCCGAGCGCGTCGGCGTCGGTGTAGCCGGCCTGGATGAAGTGGTGGCTGACGCGGCCGGCCGGGCTGGCGGGGTCGGGGTCGAGCACCACCGTCTCGTAGCCCAGCGCCTGCGCGGTGTGCACGAACATGCGGCCGAGCTGGCCGCCGCCCAGCACGCCGAGCGTGGCGGGGCGGCCGTCGACGACGGTTCCGGGGAGGAGCGGCGTCATGTCGGCGGCAGCGTCATCGCGCGCGCCGCCTCGGTCTGGCTGGCGCGGAAGGCTTCCAGCTTCGCGCGCAGCGCCGCGTCGCCATTGGCCAGCATCGCCACCGCGAACAGCGCCGCGTTGGCCGCGCCGGCCGCGCCGATGGCGAAGGTGGCCACCGGCACGCCCTTGGGCATCTGCACGATGCTGTGCAGCGAATCCACGCCCTGCAAGTGGCGGCTGGCGACCGGCACGCCCAGCACCGGCACCACCGTCTTGGCCGCCAGCATGCCCGGCAGGTGCGCCGCGCCGCCGGCGCCGGCAATGAGGGCGCGCAGGCCACGCCCCTGGGCCGCTTCGGCGTAGGCGAACATGTCGTCGGGCATGCGGTGGGCCGAGACCACGCGCGCCTCGTGGGCGACGGCGAACTGTTCGAGGATTTGCACGGCGTGCTGCATGGTGTCCCAGTCGCTGCTGGAACCCATCAGCACGCCGACGAGGGGAGTCGTCATGACACAATGCCCAGGGTGTTTTTCCCCGATTTTGCCCGCAGACAGCACCCATGATCGACGTCACCGTTCAAAACTTCGAAGCCGAGGTCATCGCCGCCTCGATGCACACCCCCGTGCTGGTGGACTTCTGGGCGCCCTGGTGCGGCCCATGCAAGACGCTGGGCCCCATCCTGGAGAAGCTGGAAGCGGAGTACGCCGGCCGCTTCAAGCTGGTCAAGATCGACTCCGACCAGGAGCAGCAACTGGCCGCCGCCTTCGGCATCCGCAGCATCCCGACCTGCATCCTGCTGAAGAACGGCCAGCCGGTGGACGGCTTCATGGGCGCGCTGCCGGCCGGGCAGGTGCGCCAGTTCCTGGACAAGCACGTGCCGAGCGAAGGCGCCGTGGCGGCCGAAGCCGAGGTGGACGAGGCCGAGGCGCTGCTCGAATCCGGCGACACCGCCGCCGCCCTGGCCAAGCTGGCCGACGCGCTGGCGCAGGATCCGGGCAATGACGACGCGCGCTACGACTACGCGCGCCTGCTCATCATCACCGGCGCCTTCGAGGAAGCCGCCGCCACGCTGGACGAGCCGCTCAAGCGCGAGCCGCGCCCGCTGCGCTTCGACGCCTTGCGGCGCTGGCTGGACGCGATGGAGTTCGTGGAACAGGACGAGCGCGGCAACTGGCCCGTGGAGCAGTTCGACGCCAAAATTGCCGAGAACAAGCGCGACTTCGACACCCGCTTCGCCAAGGCGCGCGCGCTGATGGCCGAGGGCCAGTGGACCGCCAGCATGGACGAGCTGCTGGAAATCATCCTGCGCGACAGGAAGTGGAACGACGAGGCCGCGCGCAAGACCTACGTCGCCATCCTGGAGCTGCTGACCCCGCCGCCGGCCCGCCCGGGCGCCGGCGAAGGCGGCAAGAGCGCCGGCGGCATCGAGCTGACCGGCAAGGCCGCCGCGCAGGAAGACCCGCAGGCGGCGCTGTTGTCGAGCTACCGGCGCAAGCTGTCGATGGCGTTGAATTGACTCCCCCTGAGGCGCTACGCGCCTTCCCCCCAGGGGGACGACGCCAGTGGCCGGTGCAAGCCCGTCCACGGCATCCGCGGGCCTGGCCTGCTCCGCGGCCTCCCGGCTCGTGCCTTGGTCAATGCGGGAGAGCCGTGGCGAGAGCTACATACTCCTGCACCGGCACCTCCTCGGCGCGCCGCTGCACGTCGAAGTCGCCGGCGAAGCCCCGCGCCTCCAGCCACTTGCCCAGCGTGTGGCGCAGCAGCTTGCGGCGCTGGCTGAAGGCGACCTGCACCAGCGCTGAGAAGGCGCCCACGTCCAGCGGCGCGAACGCGGGCAGCGGGCGCATGCGCACGACGGCGCTGTCCACGCGCGGCGGCGGCTCGAACGCCTCGGGCGGCACGAACAGCACGTTCTCCATCGCGTAGCGCCATTGCAGCATCACCGACAGGCGGCCGTAGTCGGCGGTGGCCGGCGCGGCGACCATGCGGTCGATGACTTCCTTTTGCAGCATGAAGTGCTGGTCCTCGATGCCGCCGGCGAACGGCAGCAGGTGGAACAGGATGGGCGTGGAGATGTTGTAGGGCAGGTTGCCGCACACTCTCAATTTGGTAGCTGGCGGCGCCGGCTGGATGCGCGCGAAGTCCACTTTCAGCACGTCGGACTCGATCACGTCGAGCCGCGGGTGCGCGCGCAGGCGGGCGGCCAGGTCGCGGTCCAGCTCGATCACCGTCAGGCGGCCCAGGCGCTCGGCCAGCGGCTGCGTCAGCGCGGCCAGGCCGGGGCCGATCTCGACCATCGCCTGGCCGGGGCGCGGGTCGATGGCGCGCACGATGGCGTCGATGATGGCGGGGTCGCTCAGAAAGTGCTGGCCGAAGCGCTTGCGGGGGATGTGCTTCATCGATCCAGATTACTTCTGAATTGATAGCTGTTGGCGCTTGCCTGGCGGGCGCTAACGGCCTTTTTAGCGCGGATTGTCGCGGTACTCGACGTAGGCGCGGCCGCGCACTTCCTGCGCCCAGGTGTCGAAGGCTTCCTGCGCCTTCTTCTCGCGCAGCATGTTGCGCGCGAGCTGGCGCTGCTCGGCGACGGTCAGCACCTGCTCGCGCCGGCCGTCGACGCGGATCAGGTGCAGGCCGAAGCGGCTGGCCACGGGGTCGCTGACCTGGCCCGCGCCCAGGCTGTTCATGGTCTGCTCGAACTCGGGCACGAACTGGCCCGGGGTCGCCCAGCCCAGGTCGCCGCCGTCGCGGGCGCTGTCGTCCTGCGAGTACTGCTGCGCCAGCTGCTCGAAGCTGGCCTGGCCGGCGGCGATGCGGCGCTTGAAGTCGGCCAGCCGCTCGCGCGCCACCTGCTCGCTCTGCGCGGGGCCCACGCGCAGCAGGATGTGGCGCACGCGGGTCTGCGGGATCTTGACTTCGGGCAGTTCGTTGTTCTGCTTGCGCTCCAGCACCTTCAGCACGTGGAAGCCGGCATCGGATTTGACCGGGCCGACGACGTCGCCCACGCGCGCGCGCTGGGTGCTGCGCACGAACAGCTCGGGGTAGCGGTCGGCCGGCCGCAGGCCCAGCACGCCGCCGTCGCGGCCGCGGTTGTTGGCGTCGGAGAATTCCCCGGCCAGCTTGGCGAAGTCCTCGCCGGCGCGGGCGCGCCGCGCGGCCTCCTCGGCGCGCGCCTGCAAGCGGGCGGCGTCCTCGGGCGAGGCGCGCTCGGGCACGGCCACCAGGATCATCGCCAGGTTCAGCTCCATGGCGGCGGGGCGGGCGCCGGTCTGCTCGCGGATGAAGGCATCGACCTCGCTGTCGGTGATCTTCAGCCTGGGCTCGATCTCGCGCTCGCGCAGGCGCGCCAGCAGCACCTGGTTGCGCACGTCGTCGCGGAAGTCCTTGACCGTGAGCCCCTCCTGCTCCACGCGGCGGTGCAGCACCTCGACGCTGGGCAGCTGGTTCTGGCGCGCGATCGCCAGCTCGGCCTGGGCCAGCGCCGCGTCGTCGATCTTCAGGCCCTGCTCGCGCGCGTACTGCAACTGGGCGCGTTCGCCGATCAGGCGCTCGAGTATCTCCTTGCGCAACTGCCCGGTGGGCGGCGCGGACAGGCCGCGCTCGGCCATCTCGCGCTGCGCGCGCGCCATGCGGGCGCGCACCTCGTTGTTGGTGACGGGCTCGGTGTTGACCACGGCGACGATGAAATCGGCCTCGCGCGGCCCCACGCTGATGGGCGGCGGGGCGGGGGGCCGGGGCGCGGCGGCGGGCGCCGGGGCGGCGGGCGCGGGCGCGGCGGCCGGCGGCGCCTTGCGCGCGGCGGGCGGCTTGGCGCGCGGCTTGGCGGCCTTGGCCGGCGCGCGTTTGGTGGCCGCGGGCTTGGGCTGGGCCTGGCGCGCGTCGGCGTCGCCGGTCTGCGCCGGCGCGGGCAGGGCGATCAGGGCGCCGAGCACCGGCGCCAGGGTCAGGACGGAGCGAAGCGGGTTAGTCATAGGCGGTGAAACGGCTCGGGGAGGGAACGTCCTCGCGCAGGTTCTGGTAGCGCGGGACGTTGTTGCGCAAGGTGCTCATCAGGTTGCTGCCGACGCGCGAGAGGCCGATGAACTCGATCTGGAACATGATGCGCCGCGTGGCGGAGCTGGTCGAGCTTTGCAGCTGCTCCAGCACGACGCGGCCGATCCAGCAGCCGGCGTCGTACTCCAGCCCCAGCACGGCGTCGACCACCTTGCGGTCGCTCAGGCTGTAGTTCAGCCGGCCCATGGTGTACCACTGGCCGCGGCAGCTGCCGCCGCCACCGGTGCTGCGCGTGGCCCCCAGCTCGCCGCGCCCGCCGCCCCACAGGCCGCTGAGCGGCCATTGCCAGCCGACGTCGATCGACTCGCTCTGCAGGTCGCGCTGGTGGCGGTAGGCCATGCTGAGGGTGCGGTACGGCCCGGGCGACCAGCGGGTCTGGATGGTGGTGCGGGTGGAGCGCCGGGTGTCGGGGTTGTACTGCACCACGGTGTCGAGCGACCAGCGCGGGTCCCAGTTGATGCCGGCGCCCAGCATGATGTCGGACCAGCCGGCGCTGGTCGGGGTGCCGCCGGGCAGCACCACCTGCTGGCCGGAGAAGCGGTAGCGCTGGGCGATGGCCAGGCGCACCGCCTCGGCGCCGCTCTCGGGGTCGAGCAGGCGGGTGGTGAGGCCGCCGGTGACGAGGTTGTTGTCCACCACGCGGTCGTGGCCGGCGAAGGCGTTCTCGGCCCAGATGGTGGCGAAGTTGAAGTCGTACAGCCCCGAGTCGTAGTTGGGGATCAGGCTCTGGTCGCGGTAGGGCGTGTAGACGTACATCAGGCGCGGCTCCAGCGTCTGCCGGAAGGCGCGGCCGAAGTAGCGGGCGTCGCGCTCGAACACCAGCCCGCTGTCGAGGCTGAGCGTGGGCAGCACGCGGCTGGCCGAGCTGGCGCCGTTGGACAGCACGCCGTCGAAGGTGTAGCTGGTGGCGTGCAGCTGCACCTTGGGCGTGAAGAAGCCCCAGGGCCGCGTGAACGGGCGCGCCAGCTGCGCGTGCAGCAGCGCGCGGTCGGCGTTGGGCTGAAGCGTGTACGCGGGATCGCCCCGGAAGCGGGTGAAGTCGGCGTCCACCGAGTAGTCGAACCCGTGGTCGTTGGTGCGCGCCCAGCGGCCGGAGAACTGGGGCAGGCGGTCGTAGGGCGGCACGATGGGCGCGTCCACGTCCTGCAGCGTCTGCCACTTGAGCGCGCGGACCGAGAGCGAGAAGTCGCCGCGCGACCAGCTGACGGCGGCATCGTTGGCCAGCAGGCGGGTGGTCAGCGACAGGCCGCGGCGGGTGAAGTCGCTCCAGTAGTCGTTGTCGCTGACGCGGTTGAGGTTGAGGCCGACGCCGAGGGCGCCGATGCTCTCCAGCCCGGTGTCGTGCTGGCCGTTGTGGCGCACGAACAGGGCCCAGCGGTCGCGGTCGCGCAGGCGGTCGTCGGGCATGTAGCTGGCTTCGACGCGGCCCTGGTAGTTGCGCTCCAGGTAGCGGAAATCGCCCGTGGCGCCGACGCCGCGCCGCACCATGACCTCGGGCGTGAAGGTGGCGTCGCGGTTGGGGGCGATGTTCCAGTAGTAGGGCACCGACAGGTTCAGGCCGCTCTTGTTGTCCAGCCCGATGGTGGGCGGCAGCCAGCCGGAGCGGCGCCGCTCGCTGAGCGGGAAGCTCATGCTCGGCAGCGGCAGGATCGGCACGCCCTTGAAGCGCAGCACGGCGCCCTGGGCGCGGCCCTCGTCCTCCTCCTGGTCGATGTCGAGCCGGTCGGCGCGCAGGATCCAGTCGGGCCGCCAGTCGTCGCCGTCCTCGCGCCGGCAGGTGGTGTAGGTGCCGGCCAGCACGCTGGCGCGGTCCGGGCCGTGGAAGTCGACGCGCTCGGCCTCGCCGTGGCCGCCGGTGGCCAGGAACTGGTAGCTGGGCCGCAGGAAGAAGCCCTCGAAGGCGTCGACCTGCAGCCGCCCCTCGGCGGCGGTGTAGCGGTCGCCCAGCTTGTTGACGCGCACGTGGCCGTCGAAGGTGGCCACGCCGCTGGCCTGGTCGTGCGTGATCCTGTCGCCGCGCGCCGCGAGGCCGGGGCGGCGCAGCTCGGCATCGCCCTCGATCACCACCTCCAGGTCGGGCCGGCCGGTGATGCGGTCGCCCTGCACGAAGGCGGGCGCCTGGGTGGCGTCGGGCGGCTTCTCGGCCAGCAGGGGCGTGGCACGCAGCTCCAGCGGCGCCTCCTGCGCGGCGGCCGCGCCGGCCAGCAGCGCCAGCGCGGCCGCCGCCACGGGGCGCAACGCGGCCATGCGCCGGTCAAGGCGCGCGCGGGCAGCGGCGGGAAGGGGCGGGTGGAGGTGCACTGCGAAAAGAGGGGCTGCAAGCGCGCCCGGGTGGGCAAGGCGGGGGGCGCGCTCCATAGAATCGATTATCTATGAGCAACGCCGCCCCCCCGCCCCGCCCCGCCCCGGTGCCCTGGCCCGACCCCGCGCGCCAAGCCGCCTTCGGCCGCTGGCTGGCCCGCGTGGCGCCGGCCCACGGGCTCGACGCCGCCAGCCTGCGCATCGCCTCGGCCGACGCCAGCTTCCGCCGCTACCTGCGCATCGACGCCGCCGGCGGCGCCACGCGCATCGTCATGGACGCGCCGCCCGCGCACGAGAACTGCGCCCCGTTCGTGCGCGTGGCCGGCCTGATGGCCGATGCCGGCCTGCACGTGCCGCGCGTGCTGGACTGGGACGAGGCGCAGGGCTTCATGCTGCTGACCGACCTGGGCACGCGCACCATGATGGAGGCCATCGACCGCGAGCGGCCCGAAGCCAACATACCGCTCTACCTGCAGGCGGTGGACGCGCTGCTGGCCTGGCAGCAGGCCTCGCGCCCCGGCCAGCTGCCGCCCTACGACGAGGCGCTGCTGCGGCGCGAGCTGGCGCTGTTCCCCGACTGGTACCTGGCCCGGCACCGCGGCGTGGCGGTGGAGGGTGCGCTGCGCGAGACGCTGGACAGGACCTTCGACCTGATCGTGGCGCGCAACCTGGCCGCGCCGCAGGTGTACGTGCACCGCGACTTCATGCCCCGAAACCTGATGGTGAGCGATCCGCTCGGTGTGCTGGACTTCCAGGACGCCGTGCACGGCCCCGTGACCTACGACATCGCCAGCCTGATGCGCGACGCCTTCCTGAGCTGGGACGAGGAGTTCGTGCTCGACATCACCGTGCGCTACTGGGAGCGCGCGCGCAAGCTGGGGCTGATGGACTTCGAGGACTGGCACAGCGACTTCGGCGGCTTCTGGCGCGCGGTGGAGTGGATGGGCCTGCAAAGGCACCTGAAGGTGGCGGGCATCTTCGCCCGCCTGACGCTGCGCGACGGCAAGCCCCGCTACCTGGCGGACGCGCCGCGCTTCATCGGCTACATCCGGCATACGGCGGGGCGCTACCGGGAGCTGGCGCCGCTGCTGCGGCTGGTGGATGAGGTGGAGGGGACGCAGGCGGCTGCGGGCTGGGCGTTTGGGCGGATGTAGTTTTATGAGCCTGAATGGCCTCTGGCGCGCTTCCATCAAGCGCTGGCAGCTATCTATTTGATAGTTGGCTGCTGCTGTTTGATTGTGCGTCGGAGGCCGGGATGTGCGCCCGGCGGCGCACCTACTTTTCTTGCTCGCACAAGAAAAGTAGGCAAAAGAAGTGCGCCCCAAGTCTGCGACCCCTTCGCTGCGCTACGGGGCAAACCTGCGTCGCGGGGCTTGCGGGGTGCGCCGCAGAACTCACTGCGCGCCTGCGGCGCTCCGTTCAGACAACCGCGGCGAGTCAGTTCACGAAGCGCGTGCATGCTGCGCTGCACGCGCCACCCCGCAAGCCCCGCGCCGCAGGCGCAGCCACAGGGGGTTTGAAGTCCACACGGGCCATCGCTGCGCTCGGCCTCCAAGGCGCGGGCGCTGCGCGCCGCGTGTACGGGGCCGAGCGCAGCGATGGCCCGTGTCGGCTCCCCTCCCCTCTGCGCGTGCCGAGGAGCGCAGGGCGTGGGGCGGGCATGGGCAGCGCAGCATGCCCATGCTTCGTGCTCTGACTCACTGCGGTTGTTTGAACGGAGCGCCGAAGGCGCGAAGTGAGTTCCGCAGTGCCGCACCACGACCGAGCACCGCAGGTTGCCCGTAGCGCAGCGGAGGGACACGCGAAGTGGGGTCGCCTTTTCTTTGCCTACTTTCTTTTGGCGACGCAAAAGAAAGTAGGTGCGCCGCCGGGCGCACATCCCGGCCAGCAGCGCCTCCGGCACAAACAGAAAATACAAGCCAAATCAGCCTCCAGCGCCCGCCCATCAAGCGCAGCCAGCTACATTTCAAATAGCAATCACCGCGCCAACCACCGCTCCGCCACCCGCACCAGATAACTCGCCCCCACCGGCAGCAGCGCATCGTTGAAGTCATAGCTGGTGTTGTGCACCAGGCACGGCCCCTGCCCGTGCCCCGCCTCGCGGTGGTCGCCGTCGCCGTTGCCGATGAAGCAGTAGCTGCCGGGCACCTGCTCCAGCATGAAGGCGAAGTCCTCGGCCGCCATGATGGGCGTCTGCGGCAGCAGGCGCTCGGGGCCGACGAGGTCGGCCAGCACCTCGCGCACGAAGGCGGTCTCGGCGGCGTGGTTGACGGTGGAGGGGTACAGCCGCGTGAACGCGAAGTCGCACTCGGCGCCGTAGGTCGCGGCGGTGCCGCGCGCCACCTCGCCCATGCGCTGCTCGACCAGGTCCAGCGTTTCGCGCGTGTAGGTGCGCACGGTGCCGCGCAGCTCGCAGGTGTCGGGGATCACGTTGGGCGTCTCGCCGGCATGGATCATGGTGACGGAGATCACCGCCGTCTCCGACGGCTTGCGGTTGCGACTGACGATGGTCTGGAAGCCCTGCACGATCTGCCCGGCGATGGGGATCGGGTCCACCGCCAGGTGCGGCATGGCGCCGTGGCCGCCCTTGCCGCGCACCAGCACCCGGAACTCGTTGCTGGAGGCCAGCACCGGCCCGGCCGACGCGGCGAAGTGGCCGGCCGCGATGCCGGGCATGTTGTGCAGGCCGAACACGGCCTCGACCGGGAAGCGCTCGAACAACCCGTCGCGCATCATCTCGCGCGCGCCGCCGCCGTGCTCCTCGGCGGGCTGGAAGATCAGCACCACGGTGCCGTCGAAGCGGCGCGTGCGCGCCAGCTCCTGCGCGGCGCCCAGCAGCATGGTGGTGTGGCCGTCGTGGCCGCAGGCGTGCATCTTGCCGGGGTGGCGGCTGGCGTGGGCGAAGGTGTTGGCCTCGGTCATGGGCAGCGCGTCCATGTCGGCGCGCAGGCCGACGGTGCGCGGCGAGTCGCCGTTCTTCAGGACGCCGACCACGCCGGTCCGGCCCAGGCCGCGGTGGATGGGGATGCCCCACTGCGTGAGCAGGCCGGCCACCAGGTCGGCGGTGCGCGTCTCCTCGAACGACAGCTCGGGGTGGGCGTGGATGTCGCGCCGGATGCGTTGCAGCTCCGGGGCCTCGGCGACGATGTCTTCGATCAATGGCATCGTGGGGTCGTTTACTATGTAATTAATAGCTGCTTGCGCTTGTCTGGCGGGCGCTGGAGGCCGATTTTATATAAATTCAGTTCGCCGCCAGGTTCAGCTTCTGGAGGATGGGGGTCCACAGCGCGCGGTCGGCGGCGATGCGCTCGGCGAAGGCGGCGGGCGAGGCGTGCCAGGGCAGCGAGCCGTGCGATTCGAACGCCTTGGCCAGCGCCGCGTCGCCCAGGGCGGCGCCGATCTCGCGGTTGAGCCGCTCGACCACCGCCGGCGGCACGCCCGCGTTGGCCACCACGCCCAGCCACACGGCGCTCTCGAAGCCCTTGTGGCCGAGCGATTCCAGCGTCGGCGCGCCCGCGAAGACGGGGCTCTTGACCGACGGGCTGACGGCCAGCACGCGCAGCCGGCCATCGCGCACCATGGGCTCGACCAGCGAGGTGCCGGCCAGGTACATCTGCGTGTCGCCGCCGACCACGGAGGTGAGCGCGTCGGTGCCGGTCTTGAACGGCACGTGCACGATGTCGGCGCCCGACTGCGCCTTGAACAGCTCGAACAGCACGTGCGGCGGGCTGCCGGTGGAGGAGGAGGCGTAGTTCAGCTTGCCCGGCTGCTGCTTGGCGAGCTGCACCAGTTCAGCGACGTTCTGCGCGGGCAGCCTGGGGTGGACGGCCAGCGCCATCGGGATCACCGCGACGGGGCTGACGGGCAGCAGGTCGGCCTGCGGGTCGTAGCTGAGCTTGGGGAACACGAAGGGGTTCCACACGACGTGCGCGTTGGTGACGATGGCCAGGGTGTGGCCGTCGGGCGGGCTCTGCCTGAGGGTTTGCAGGGCCACCATGCCGCCGGCGCCGGGCTTGTTGTCCACCACCACCGGCTGGCCCAGCGCCACGCGCAGCTTGTCGGCCAGCGGGCGGGCGAAGCTGTCGGGCAGGCTGCCGGGGCCGCCGTTGACGATGAGGGTGAGCGGGCGGCTGGGCCAGGGGTCGGCGGCCAGGGCCGGGGCGGCGGCGCCCAGGGCGGCGGCGGCCAGCGCGGCGGCGAAACGGCGGCGGGATGCGAGGGTCATGCGGGCTCCGGGCGTCGGGGGGGGTCAGTCCAGCCGCAGGTGGGCGGTCTTGATGATCTCGCCCCAGCGCGCGGTTTCGCGGCGGATGAGGGCGTCGAGGCGGGCGGGCGGCAGGTCGGGCGCCTCGTAGCCGAGGGTCTCGTAGGCCCGCGCCACGTCGGGCGCGGCCAGCGCCTGCGCGATGTCGGCGGCGATGGCGTTCTGCCGCGCGCCGGCGATGGCGGCGGGGCCGAACAGCGCCGCCCAGGCGCTGATCTCGTAGCCCCGGGTGGACGGCGACTCGGCGGTGGCGGGCACGCCGGGGTAGAGCGGGTCGCGCCGGGGCGCGGCCAGCGCGATGAAGCGCAGGCGGCCGGCTTTCTCCAGCGGCCCGGCGGTGGCCGCGCTGGCCAGCGCCCAGTCCACGTCGCGGTTGGCCACCGCCGTGTAGAGCTGGCCGAAGTCGCGGAACGGCACGTGCAGCATGCTCAGGTCCATCTGCCCTTGCAGGAGCAGCCCGCCCAGGTGGCCGGGGCTGCCGTTGAACCACGAGCCGTAGCTGACGCGGCCGGGCCGGGCGCGCGCGGCCCGGATCAGGTCGCCCAGGCCGCGGTACGGGCTGCCGGCGCCGACCGCGACGAAGAACGGCGTGCGCAGGATCATGCGCAGCGGCGCGAAGTCGCGCTGCACGTCGTAGGGCAGCTGCGCGAAGGTGCTGGGGTGCGCGGTGACGTGCGTGCTGTCGAGCTGGATCAAATCGTGCCCGTCCGCCGCGCCCTGCTTGAAGGCGGCCACGGCGATGAAGCCGTTGCCGCCCGGCCGGTTGTCCACCACCACGGGCTGCTTCCAGCGCCGCGACAGCTGCTCGGCCACCAGGCGCAGCGAGGCGTCGGGCCCGCTGCCGGCCGGGAAGGGCGTGAACAGGCGCACCGGGCGGACGGGAAAGTCCTGCGCGCGGGCCGCGCCGCCCAGGGCCAGCGCCCCGGTGGCGGCCAGGCCCTGGCGCAGCAGCGCGCGGCGGTCGATGAGGTTCATGGCGGCTCCAGTGTGCAGGATTCAGGCGGGCGCCACGCGGGCTTGCGGCGCGTCGGCGCGGGCCATGCGGCCGGCGAGCCAGGGCGCGACGAGCGCCGTGGCCTCGGCGCCGGTCATCTGCGCGTGCAGCAGGGGCACGGACAGCGTGTCGATGTGTTCGGCATACGGTGCCCAGGCGGCGGCCTGCAATTGCGGTTTGGCCGCGTGGTCGCTGGCGGCGCGCACGTGGGTCAGCGTGCCGCGCATGCGCGCGTGCGGGTGCTGGCGGATGAGGCGGTTGGTGTCCGTCACCACGCGCACCACGCCTTGCAGCGCCTGCGGCGGCAGGTGGCCCAGGGCGCTGTCGCCGGCGCGCAGGAAGGCGATGAGCTTGTCCTGGGTGTCGAGTTCGGGGTGGCCCTCGGGGTCGTAGCCGGCGATGGCGAGCAGCGCGCGCAGTGCCTGCTGCGGCGTGGGTTCGGGTTCGCCCCGCCAGCAGTCGGCGGGGTAGGCGTCGAGCAGCGCGACCAAGCCTGTCGCGCGGCCGCGCTGTTGCAGCGCCACCGCCATGGCTTGGGCGATGATGCCGCCGACCGACCAGCCGGCCAGGTGCACCGGGCCTTCGGGCTGCAAGGCTTCCACGCGGTCGGCGTACGCCTTGGCCAGCGCGGCAATGCCTTCCGGCAGCGGCTGCGCGGGATCGAGCGCGGGCGACTGGATGCCCCACACGCTGCGCGGCGCCTGGCCGCCGGCCACGGCGCGCGCCAGCAAGCGGTAGCCCCAGGCGATGCCGCCGGCCGGGTGAATGACGAACAGCGGCGGCCGCGCCGCGTCGCCCGTGGCGAGCGGGATCAGGGGCTTGAGGCCGCTGTCGAAGCGCACCTCTTCGCTGTCGATGGCGGCGGCCAGCGCGGCGATGGTCGGCGCCTCGAACAGCGCGCCCAGGCCGGGGTTGCGGTGGCAGTCCTCCTCGACGCGCAGCAGCAGCTGCACGGCCGAGAGCGAATCGCCGCCCAGGCTGAAGAAGTCGGCGGAGGTAGCGAGCACGGTGCCGGGCGGCAGGCGCAGCACCTCGGCGAACAGCGCGGCCAGCGTCTGCTCGGTGGGCGTGGCGGGCGCGGGGCCGCCGCTGCTGGCGCCGTCGAACACGGGCGCGGGCAGGGCCTTGCGGTCGAGCTTGCCGTTGGCCGTGACGGGCCAGTCGGCCATGACGACGATGGCGGCGGGCACCATGTAGTCGGGCAGGCGCGCGGCCAGGCGCTGGCGCAGCGCGGCGGCGAGGTCGTCCGTGCCTGCGGCGTCGGGCGCGGCCTGCACGTAGGCGACGATGCGGCCGTCGCCACTGTCCTGGCGCAGCATGACTTCGGCGCGCGCGACGAGGCCGGTGGCTTGCAGCGCGGACTCGATCTCGCCCAGCTCGATGCGCAGGCCGCGCAGCTTGACCTGATGGTCGCTGCGGCCCAGGAAGACGACGGCGCCGTCGGCCAGCCGCCAGCGCGCCACGTCGCCGGTCTTGTAGATGCGCTCGCCGGGGCGGTGCGGGTCGGGCAGAAAGCGTTCGGCGGTCAGGTCATCACGCCCCACATAGCCGCGCGCCAACTGCACGCCGCCCAGGTACAGGTCGCCGGGCACGCCGGGCGGCAGCGCGCGCATGTGCGCGTCCAGCACGTAGAGGCGCGTGTTCCAGGTGGGAAAGCCAATGGGCACGGGACGGCTGTGGTCGTCGGGGGCGGCATCCCACCAGCTCACATCGACAGCGGCTTCGGTGGGACCGTAGAGGTTGTGCAGCGCGCTGCGCAGCGTGGCGTGCAGGCGGTCGCGCAGCGCGGCGGGCAGTTCCTCGCCGCTGCAGAAGATGCGCTGCATGGCGATGCCGCGCGCGTCGGGGTGGGCCAGGAAGGCGGCCAGCATCGACGGCACGAAGTGGCAGGTGCCGATGCGCTGTTCGCGGATGATGCGCGCGAGCCAGGCCGGATCGCGGTGCGCCTCGGGCGGCGCGACGACCAGCGTGGCGCCCGTGAGCAGCGGCAGGAAGAACTCCCACACCGAGACGTCGAAGGTGGCCGGCGTCTTTTGCAGGATGCGCTCGCCGGGCGCGAAGCCGTAGTGCGTGCGCATCCATTCGAGGCGGTTGACTATTGATCGGTGCTCGATCAGCACGCCCTTGGGCTCGCCGGTGGAGCCGGAGGTGTAGATGACGTAGGCGGCATCGCCGGGCGCGGGCGGGGTGGTGAGGGCTTCGCCGGTTTGCAGCGGCCAGTCGGGCGGTTGCAGTTGCGGCAGGCTGGCGGGCAGGCGCGCGGCGTCCTCGGCGCGCACCAGGGCGCAGACCGGCTGCGCGAGCTGCGCCACGCGCGCCAGGCGCTCGGGCGGGTGCGCCAGATCCAGCGGCAGGTAGGCGCCGCCCGCGCGCAGCACGGCGACCAGCGCCACGGGCAATTCCAGCGAGCGTGGCAAGGCGACCGCGACAAGCGTGTCGCGGCCCACGCCGCGCGCGCGCAGGGCCAGCGCCAGGGCGCGCGTGCGCTGCTCCAGCGCGGCGTAGGTCAGCGTCTGGCCCTCGAATTCGAGCGCGATGGCTTCGGGCCGCTGCGCCATCTGCACCTCGATCAGCGCCGCCAGCGTGGTGGCGGGCACGGGGTGGTCGGTGGCGTTCAGCGTGAACAGGTGGCGCTGGGCCTCCTGCGGGCTGGCCAGCGGCACGTCGTCGGTGTTGCCGCCGGCGGCCAGCACATCGAGCGCGGCGTGCAGGAAATGGGGCAGCCGCGCCAGGTGCGCCTGCACGGTGGGCAGGTCGTACAGGTCGGGGTTGGCTTCGAGTTCCAGCTCCAGGTGCGCGCCGTGGCCGCGATAGCCGATGGTCAGGTCGTCAATGGGGCCGGTGCCCAGCACCTCCAGCCGCGCTTCGATGCCGGGCAGCACGAGCGGCTGGTAGAAGGGCTGCACGTTGATGAGCGCCGCATGCAGCCGGCGCTGGCCGCCGAGCAGGCCCAGCGCGCGGCGCAGTTGCTCGCTGCGGTAGCGGCCGTGGCGGCGCGCCTTGGTCTGGGCGACGGCGGATTGTTCGATGAATTCGGCCAGCGGCTGGCCGGGCTGTGCGGCCACGTGCAGCGGCAGCACGTTCATGACGATGGCGCTGGCGCGCGCGCTGGCGTTGCCCAGGCGCCCCATGTAGGGCATGCCGAGCACGGTGGATTCGGCGCCGGCCATGCGCTGGCAGTACAGGCCCGTGAGCGCGGTGAGCAGGTCGGGCCAGCCCAGGTCGGCGCGCTGGGCGGCTTCGCGCAGGCGCGCGTGCAGCGCATCGGGGAGCGCGGCGCTGATGCGGTGGCAGTGGTGCGCGGCGACGGCGCGCCCGCTCGCCAGGCCGGCCACTTCGGGCATGGGCGTGAAGGCTTCGCGCCAATAGGCGGCGTCCTGCTGGCGCTTGTCGCCGGCCTGGTAGGCCAGGTCGTCGGCGATCACGGGGGCCAGCGGCGCCAGGGGCTGGCGCGCGGGGCCACCCGCCGTCTGCTGCGCGTACAGGTCGGCCACGCGCTGGCTCCACAGCGCCATGGCGTAGCCGTCGGTGGCGAGGTGATGCGCGCGCTGGTACCAGCAAAAGCGCCGGGCGCCGAGCGTGAACAGGATCTGGCGGCCCAGCCGGTCGCGCGTGGGGTCGATGGGCGTGCGCATGTCGGCCCACATGGCCTCGCGCGCGGCGGCCTCGGGGTCGGGCGCGCTGCTCAGGTCGATGCGTTCGAGCGCCGGCGCGCGCGCCGCGTCCAGCCATTGCTCGGGGCCGGCGGGCGTGTCGCGCAGCGCCAGGGACAGCGACTCGCACTCGCGCGCGGCCTGCGCGGCGGCGTGGACGAAGGCGTCCAGATCGAGCGCGCCGTCCAGCCACAGCGCATGGCCGCAGTTGAAGCCGGGGTTGGCGGGGTCCAGCCGCTGCGCGTACCACAGGCCCTGCTGGGCTTCGGTCAGCGGCCAGCGGGGAGCACCGCAAGGCATGGGATCGGGCACGCGGATCCCCGGCCTCAGCGCGGCCGGTGCTGCTGGATGACGCGCCACCAGCCGTTCAGCGAGGTCTCGGCGCCGATCTCCATCACGTCCACGTTCAGGCCGTCGGCGTTCCAGCCCATGACCAGGTCCAGCAGGCGCATGGAGTCCAGGCCCCAGTCCATCAGGTTGTCGTCCAGGCCGATGGCCTCGGGGTCCTCGCGCAGCATGCGCGCGACGTCGGCGCGCAGGCGTTCGAGCGTGAAGGCGCTCATGGCTCACTCCTCCTTCTGGCTGGCCAGGTAGCCGGCGCGCAGGCGGGCGCGCAGCTCCTTGCGGCTGGTCTTGCCGACCGCGGTGGTGTCGAACGCGTCGACGAACACGATCTGGTCGGGGATCTTGAACGCGGCCACGCCGCGCCCGCGCATCCAGGCCTTGATCTCGGGCACGCGCGGCTTGGGTTCGCCCTGCGCGATGACGAAGGCGCAGATGCGCTCGCCCAGGTACTCGTCCGGGATGGAGACCACGGCCACGTCGAACACCTGCGGGTGGGCCAGCAGGTGGTCCTCCACCTCCTCGGCGGAGATCTTCTCGCCCGCGCGGTTGATGTGGTCGCCCGCGCGGCCCTGCACCACCAGGTGGCCGCCGGGCCGGCGCAGCACCATGTCGCCGGTGCGGTAGAAGCCGTCGGCGGTGAACGAGCGTGCGTTGGCGGCGGGTTCGTTGTGGTAGGCGCGGATGGTGTAGGGCCCGCGCGTGAGCAGGTGGCCCACCTCGCCGTCGGGCACGGGCTGGCCCGCGTCGTCCACCACCAGCACCTCGTCATCGGGGCTGATCGGGCGGCCTTGCGTGGCGAGGATGGTGTCCTCGTCGTCGTCCAGCCGCGTGTAGTTGACCAGGCCCTCGGCCATGCCGAACACCTGTTGCAGCTTGACGGGCAGGCCCGCGACCACGCGGCGCGCGGCCTCGGGCGTGAGCTTGGCGCCGCCCACCTGCAACACGCGCAGGCTCGACAGGTCGTGCTTCGTCGTCGCGGCGGCCTGCGCCCACAGCAGCGCCAGCGGCGGCACCAGGCCCAGGTCGGTCACGCGCTCGCGCTCGATCAGCGCGAAGGCCACGTCGGGCGAGGGCGAGGGCGACAGCACCACGGTGCCGCCCGCGTGGAACACGCCGAAGGCGCCGGGCGAGCTCATGGGGAAGTTGTGCGCGGCGGGCAGCGCGACCAGGTAGACCGTGTCTTCGCGGATGCCGCAGATCTCGTTGCTGGCGCGGAAGCTGTAGATGTAGTCGTCGTGCGTGCGCGGGATCAGCTTGGACAGGCCGGTGGAGCCGCCCGAGATCTGCAGGAAGGCGACGGACTGCGGGTCGGGGTCCTGCGCGGGCAGCAGCGCGGGGTCGCCCTGCAGCGCATCGAGCGCCGGGAACTCGGCGCCATCACCCGCGATGACGACGTGGCGCAGCGTGGGCACGTCGGGCAGGGCGCGCAGCTCGCGCGCCAGCACGCGGTAGTCGTAACCCTCGTAGCGCTCCACGGCCACGTAGGCGCTGGCCTGGGCCTTGCGCGCGAAGTGCGCGATCTCGGTGATGCGGTGCGCGGCCAGCGCATAGACGGGTATCAGCCCGGCGCGGAACAGCCCCCAGATGGTGGCGTAGAAGGCCGCCGTGTTGCCCAGCTGCACGACCACGCGGTCGCCGGGCGCCAGGCCCAGCGCCAGCAGGCCGGCGGCGATGCGCTCGGCGCGCTGCCACAGCGCGGCGTAGCTCCAGCGCTCGTCGCCCGCGACGACGGCGGTGCGGTCGGCGAAGCGCCGCGCGCGCTCGCGCAGCAGGGCCGGGAAGGTCTCGCCGCGCCACCAGCCCGCCGCGCGGTAGCGCGCCGCGAACTCGGGCGGCCAGGTTTGCCGAAGGGGGGGAAGGGCTTCGCTCATGTGGGCGATCTGTGCTGATTTTTTGGGGAGTATCGTGTTGAAATTCTTGATGGACGAGCGCCAACGGTCTTATGTATTGGGAGTATGTCGGCGGCGCAGGCGGATGAAGGTGAACAGCGCCAGCGCCCACAGGCCGGCGCCCACCAGCAGGTAGGGTAGCGCGGGCGCCTGGCGGTACAGCAGCGTGCCGGCGATGGGCCCCAGCACCATGCCCAGGCCCTGCGCGGCCGACAGCGTGCCGGCGGCCGCGCCCTGCTCGTGCGGCAGCACGGCGTTGGCCGCCATGGCCTGGAAGTTCGGAAAGATCAGCCCCATGCCGAAGGCCATGACGGCGTAGCAGGCCAGCAGCATGGCCTGCGACCGCACGGCCGCCACGGCGGCGAAGCCGCAGCCGGCGATCAGCGCGCCCAGCGCGATCCAGCGCGCCAGCGGCACGGTCTTCAGGCGCATCACGAACTGCTGCGACACGATCAGCGCGATGCCCACGCAGGTCAGCGCCAGGCCCGCCACGCGCGCGCCCTGGTCCACCGGCAGGCCCAGGCGGTCGATGGCGAAGAAACCCACCAGCACCTGGGCGATGGCCACCGAGCCCATGGCGGCGAAGCCGGTGAGGGCGGCGGGGCGCAGGCGCGCATCCAGCAGCCGCAGGGGCGGCGCGCCCGGCGGGCGCCGGGCGGCGGCGGGCGGCCCGCCCGGCAGCATCAGCCCCACCACGGCCAGCGCGAGCACCGGCAGCGCGGCGGCCGCGTACAGCGACCACGCCAGGTCATAACCCGCCAGCCAGCCGGCGGCGGCCGGCCCCAGCACCAGCCCCAGGGCGTTGGCCGAGCCCAGCCGCGCCATGGCGCCGGGGCGCTCGGGCGGCGGTGTGTGGTCGGCGACGACGGCGGCGGCGGTCGGCGGCACGGCGGCGTAGAACGCGCCGATCAGCGCCCGCGCGGCCACCAGCAGCACGATGGCCGCCGGCGCGCCGAGCTGCCGGCGCAAGGCCAGGTCGATGCCGAACGCCAGCGCCCAATAGACCAGCGCGAACGCCGCGAAACCGATCAGCAGCACCGGCTTGCGCCCGCGCCGGTCGCCCACGCCGCCCCACCAGCGCGCCAGCAGCATCCAGAGCACGCCGCCGGCCGTGACCGACAGGCCGGCCACCCATTCCGGCAGGCCCAGCCGGCGCACGATGGGCCCGACCACGGCGACGAAGGCCATCATGGCCATGGTGCCGGCGAGCGCGGCGATCACCAGCGGCGCCATCGGGAGCGGCGCGGCGGCGCGGGCGAGGGGCGCATCCGTGCTGGTCATGCGACAGCCGCGCCGGAATGCGAGGGCGCACCGCGCGCCGAACCGGGCGCGGCGGGAAAAAGGGTCAGAAAGGTCACGGCATCTCGGCGGCGATGGCGCCAAATGAGAATGATTTCCAGTGACTGATTTTAGAATGCCCAACGCCCCATGGCTACGGCAGGCCCTTGCTTCGCAATACTTTGCATGGGCACCGGCCAAGGGCCCTGTGGCAACATGCGCGGCTGGCGCTGCAATCAGGAATCGTTCGTGATCGAAAAGCTACACCGCCTCATGGCCGCTTGCGGCCTGGCGCTCTCCCTCCTGGCCGGCGGCGGCGCGGCAGCGCCGGCCGCGGCGGCCCAGATCACCGACCTGCGCGGCCGCACGGTGACCGTGCCCGACCAGGTGCGCAGGATCTCCATCGACGACGGCCGCTTCCTGGTGGCGCTGGCCCTGATCCAGCCCGACCCGGTCAAGCTGCTGGCGGCCTGGCCGCGCGACGTGCACCGCATCGGCGACGCAACCTACGCGCAGTTCGTCGAGAAATTCCCCGCCCTGCGCAGCGTGCCGCAGGTGGCCAGCTCGGCTGGCAGCTTCAGCCTGGAAGCGGTGCTGGCCGCCGCGCCCGACGTCGCCGTGGTGTCGCTGGAAAGCGGCCCGAGCGAGGCGCAGATCGCGCAGTTGCAGAAGGCCGGCATCCCGGTGGTGTTCATCGACTTCTTCAACAACCCCTTCAAGAACCAGGAGCGCAGCCTGCGCATCCTCGGCCAGCTGACCGGCGCCGCGGCCAAAGCCGACGCCTTCATCGCCTTCCGCCGCCAGCACATGGACAGGATCGCCCAGCGCGTGGCCAGGATCGCGCCCAAGGCCCGGCCGACCGTGCTGCTGGAGGCCCACGCCGGCATGACCAAGGACTGCTGCAACTCCCCCGGCAGGGGCAACATGGGCGACTACATCGACTTCGTGGGCGGCCACAACATCGGCGCCGACGTGCTGAAGGGCTCCACCGGCAAGCTCAACCTGGAGTACGTGATGTCGCGCGACCCCCAGGTCTACATCGCCACCGGCGGCGCGCACCTGGAAAAGGCCGGCGGCCTGGTGCTGGGCGCCGGCTACGACGCGGCGCGCGCGCGCGCCTCGCTGGCGGCCGTCACGCAGCGCCAGGGCATCGCGCAGCTGTCGGCGGTCAAGGGCGGCAGGGCCCACGGCCTGGCGCACCAGCTCATCAACTCGCCGATCGACATCGTCGCCATCGAGGCCTTCGCCACCTGGGTGCACCCCGAGCTGTTCGGCGACGTCGATCCCGCCAGGACGCTGGCCGAGATCAACCAGCGCTTCCTCGCCGTGCCCTACCAGGGCACGGGCTGGATCAGCCTGCGATGAGCGCCGCCCGGCCGCTCCGAAGGCGCTCGCGCCCGCAGTCCGAAGGACGGAGGGTGGTCCAATGAGCGCCGCCCTGCCCCTGAACGCCGACGAGGTGCTCGCCAGCTACCGGCGCCTGGTGGCGCGCCGGGTGCTGATCGTCGCCGCGCTGGCGCTGCTGTGCGCGATGGCGTTCGTGCTCGACCTGGTGACCGGCCCCTCCGCCCTGACGCCGGCCCAGGTGCTGGGCGGCCTGTGGTCGGACGAGGGCCTCACGCCGCCGCAGGTGGCGATCATCTGGCAGGTGCGGCTGCCTTACGCGCTGATGGCGGTGCTGGTGGGCGCCGCGCTGGCGCTGGCCGGCGCCGAGATGCAGACCATCCTCAACAACCCGCTGGCCAGCCCGTTCACGCTGGGCGTGTCCTCGGCCGCCTCGTTCGGCGCGGCGCTGGCCATCGTGCTGGGCCTGAGCCTGCCCTTCGTGCCGGGCGAATGGATGGTGCCGCTCAACGCCTTCGTGTTCGCCTTCGGCTCGGTGCTGCTGCTGCAGGCGATGGCGCGGCGGCGCAGCGGCGGGGTGGAGACCGTGGTGCTGCTGGGCATCGCGCTGGTGTTCGCCTTCAACGCGCTGGTGGCGCTGGTGCAGTTCGTGTCTTCGCAGGAAGCCTTGCAGCAGCTGGTGTTCTGGAGCATGGGCTCGCTCTCGCGCGCCACCTGGCAGCACGTCGGCGTGCTGGCCGTGGTGCTGGCCGTGGTGACGCCGTTCTCGCTGCTGGCGGCCGGGCGCCTGACCTCGCTGCGGCTGGGCGAGGACCGCGCGCGCAGCTTCGGCGTGGACGTGGGCCGGCTGCGCTTTTTGGCGCTGGTGCGCGTGAGCCTGCTGGCCGCCACCTCGGTGGCCTTCGCCGGCACCATCGGCTTCATCGGGCTGGTGGGGCCGCACATGGCGCGCATGCTGCTGGGGGAAGACCACCGCTTCCTGCTGCCGGCCAGCGTGCTGTGCGGCGCGCTCATCATGTCGCTGGCCTCGGCCGCCAGCAAGACGCTGGTGCCGGGCGCGCTGATGCCGGTGGGCATCGTCACCGCCATCGTCGGCGTGCCGGTGTTCCTGTTCCTGATCTTCCGCAGCCCGGGGCGCACATGAGCGCCGCCCGGCCGCTCCGAAGGCGCTCGCACCGCAGTGCGAAGCACGAAGGTGTCCCCATGACCGCGACGCTGAACGTGCACGGCCTGTCCACCGGCTACCGCGACCGCAGGATCATCCAGCAGCTCGATCTGCCGGTGTTCCGCGCCGGCGAGGTGCATTCGCTGGTCGGCCCCAACGCCGCCGGCAAGAGCACGCTGATGCGCGCGCTGGCCGGCCTGCAATCGGCCACCGGCTCGGTGAAGCTGGACGGGCAGGAGCTGATCGGCCTGCCGCTGGCCGAGCACGCCAAGCGCGTGACCTACATGCCGCAGACGCTGCCGCAGGGCGTGGCGCTGTCGGTGCTGGAGAGCGTGCTCGGCGCGCTGCGCGCCTCGGCCACCGGCGACCCCGCGCGGGACGGCCACGACGCCAGCGAGCAGCGCGCCGTCGCCATCCTCGAACGTGTGGGCATCCTGCATCTGGCGCTGGAGGGGCTGGACCACCTGTCGGGCGGCCAGCGCCAGCTCGTCTCGCTGGCGCAGTCGCTGGTGCGCGAGCCGCGCGTGCTGCTGCTCGACGAGCCCATCAGCGCGCTCGACCTGCACCACCAGCTGCGCGTGATGCGGCTGGTGCACGAGCTGGCGCGCGAGCGCGGCATGATCGCCGTCATGGTGCTGCACGACTTGCAGATCGCCGCGCGCTGGTCGGACGGCATCGTGATGCTGTCCCAGGGCGCGGTGGTGGCCACCGGCACGCCGGGCGAGGCCATCACGCCGGCGACGCTGGCGCGCGTCTACGGCGTGCAGGCGCGCGTGGAGCGCTGCTCGCGCGGCGGCCTGCAGATCATGGTGGACGACGTGTCGTGAGCGCCGCACGGCCGCTCCGAAGGCGCGCGCACCCGCAGTCCGAAGGACGGAGGGTGGCTCAGTGAGTTCGGCCGCCTGGCCCGCCGTCGAGCTGCCGGGCACGCAGGCGCGGCGGCTGCGCGCCGCCGCCAACGGCACCGGCTACCGCGTGAACGTCTGGCTGCCGCCGGGTCCACCGCCGCCGGCCGGCTTTCCCGCCCTCTACGTGCTGGACGGCAACGCGCTGTTCGGCACCTTCGTCGAGGCGGTGCGGCGCGGCAGCCGCCGGCCCGACGCCACCGGCATCGGCCCGGCGGCGGTGATCGGCATCGCGCACGACGGCGACGAGCTGTTCGCCGACGCCCTGCGGCGGCGCGACTACACGCCCGGCCCGCCGGCCGGCGAGGCAGCGCCCGGCGCCGTGGGCGGCGCGGCGGCTTTCCTGGCCTTCATCGCCGACGAACTGGCGCCGCTGCTGCGCAGCGAACTGCCGCTGGACGGCACGCGCCAGACGCTGTTCGGCCATTCACTGGCGGGCTTCTTCGTGTTGCACGCGCTGGCCGCGCGGCCGCAAGCTTTTCGCACCTGGGCGGCGATCAGCCCGTCGATCTGGTGGGACCCGGCGGGCCTGCACGCCGCGCTGGCGGCGGCGCTGAAGGATGCCCACGGCCCGCGCGTCTTCATGGCCGTGGGCGAATGGGAAGACGCCGTGCCGCCCTGGCAGCGCGAGCACCCCGGCCACGCGCAGCTGGTGGCCCGGCGCGCGCAGCGCCGCATGGTCGGCAACGCCCAGGCGCTGGCGGCGGCGCTCGCCGGCTGGCTGGGGCCGGCGCAGGTGGCGTTCCGCGTGTTCCCGGAAGAAGACCACGCCTCCATCCTGATGATCGCGGCGCAGCGCGCGCTGCGTTTCGCGTCTGCCTAGGAGTCTGCGCGGCAGAAGCCGCCGAAGCGAAACGCGCGAAAAACGAGGACAGCGTGGTGATACCGACAAGCCCAGGGTAGGCCCCCTGGGCGCAGGCGGTAGCGCCGCGATGGACCGTTTTCTCGCGCGTTGCAGCCGGCGCAGGTTCTGCCGCGCAGACTCCTAGCGCGTTTTCGGCTCAAGTGCTGACGTTGCCGTCGTCACCGTCATTCCCGCGCAGGCGGGAATCCAGAGGGCGTTGAACGGGTGCGCGGGGATGACGGTGCACGGTCATCGTCTTCGTCGCAAACGCTCCAAAGAGAAACGGCTCCGGGCTTGCCCGCCCAGGGCCGTTCGATCCACCAGCGTGCGTGGTCAGCGCGCCGTGATGCGCCCGATGCGGTCGCCCTCGGGGTCGTTCTCGCCGCGCGCCTTGTTCACGGCCAGCACGCCGCCCTTGCCGTCGGCCAGCACGTGGTTGGGGAAGGTGCCGCCGCCCAGGTTGCCGACGATCCTGCCGTTGGCGTCCACCACCGTGACGGTGCCGGCACCGCGGTTGGCCACGTAGGCCAGGCGGCGCGCCGGGTCGAAGGTCACGCTCAAGGCGCCGGCGCCGGTCTTCACGTCGTGCAGCGTCTTGCCGGTCTTGGCGTCCACGATCAGCAGGTTGTCGGTGCCCTGCGAGGCCACCAGGATGCGGTCGCCCTGCGCGTCGTAGGCCACGGCGGAGGCGCGGTCCACACCCTCCAGCGGCCACACCTGCTTGACGGTGTCGGTCCTGGTGTCGATGACCGCCACCTCGTTGGTCGTCATGCTGACCGCGAACAGCTGCGCGCTGGCCTCGTCCACGAACAGGCCGAGCGGGCTGAAGCCCTTGACGTCGGGGCCGCGGCGCGTGGTGGCGACGGGGATGTTCCTGGTCTTGGCGAGCGTCTTGGTGTCGAACACCGCGACGTACGCCTCGCCGAAGGGCGACGCGTAGGCCTTGCCCTGCTTCTCGTCGACCACCACGTCGCGCCCGTGCTTCACCAGGCCGGGCTCGAACTGCTTCACCAGCTTCAGGTCGGCCTGGCTGTAGACGGCGACGGTGTTCTGGCTCGTGTTGGTGACCCAGACGGTGCCGTTGGCGTCGTCGACGCCGACGCCGAACACCGAGAACACGGCGGCGGGCGCGTTGGCCGGGGCGTTGGCGGCGGCCGGGGCCTGCGGCGGCGTCACGCGGGCCTCGATCTCCAGCGTCTGCGGATTGACCTTGACCAGTTCGCTGCGCGGGTTCGGCGGCCGGCTCAAGGTGGAGGTGACGAAGGCGCGGTCGTTCCTGGCCGAGTAGGCCACCTGGTACAGGCCGGGCACCAGCGGCTTGAACTGCGCGCTGAAGCGGTCCTGGCCGGACAGCGGCACGTCGGGCGAGATCTTCAGCGGCACCAGCAGCGAGGCCGCCGGGTTGGCGGCGCTGGCCACCAGCTGGTAGCGGCCGACGGCGGCGCTGGCCGGCAGCGTGAACCGGGTGCGGAAGGTGCCGTCGGCGCCGACGGTGGCGGTTTCGCCCAGCGCCACGCCGCCGTAGCTGAGGCTGACCTTCTGGCCCGGCGTGAAGTCGCGCCCCGCCAGGGTGACCGGCTTGCCGGCCAGCACCACCGGCGTGTCGGTCACGCTGACGCGGCCCTTGAAGGCCGCGTCCTGCGCGCCGAACTGCGGTGCGCCGCCGGACTGCGGGCCCGAGGCGCAGGCCGCCAGGGCCAGGGCGGCGGACACGGCCAGAACGCCGCGCAGCAGCCGGCCTTGCAGGGCACCTTGACGTGAGGAAAGGTTGGGATACATGCAGACTCCGCGTGCAGTTGATGAAAGGAATCGTCGGCGGCGCGGCACGGCGCGCGCCAAAGATGAGAATGATTCTTAATGTTGCATTGTATGCCGAGAAATGCCCCGGGCAAGAATCAATGGTCTTTTTGGCCTCCAGCGCTTATCCAGAAAGCGCCGGCAGCTACTAAATACATAGCAATCGGCCCGGGCGGCGGAAGCCGGCGCGCGGGCCGGGCGCCCGGCAACGCCGGCGGATGGGTCCTGGCGGCGCTCAGCCGCCGGCCGAGCGCGCCAGGCGCGTGCTGCGCCAGTACACGTCGTCGCCCGCGCTGCCGTCGGGGCGGTGGCGGTTGAGCACGCGCGCCAGCACGAACAGCAGGTCGGACAGGCGGTTGAGGTACTGGCGCGGCGCCGGCCGCAGCGCCTCCTGCTCGCCCAGCGCCACCACGGCGCGCTCGGCGCGGCGCGCCACGGTGCGGCACACGTGGGCCTGGGCGGCGGCGCGCGTGCCGGCGGGCAGGATGAATTCCTCCAGCCTGGGCAGGCGCGCGTTGTGGTGCGCCAGCGCGGCGTCGAGCTGCGCCAGCGCCTCGTCCTTGAGCAGCTCGAAGCCGGGGATCGACAGCTCGCCGCCCAGGTTGAACAACTGGTGCTGCACGTCGACGAGCAGCTCGCGCACGTCGGCCGGCACGTCCTCGGCCAGCAGCAGGCCGATGTGGCTGTTGAGTTCGTCCACGTCGCCCATGGCCTGCGGGCGGCCGCTGGCCTTGGACACGCGGGTGTTGTCGCCCAGGCCCGTGGTGCCGTCGTCGCCGGTGCGGGTGGCGATCCGCGTCAGGCGCTTGCCCATCGTCTTCTGCTCAGTTTTTGGTAGCTGCCGGCGCTTGTCCCGCAAGCGCCCGCAGCCCCAGAAGGTAGGAATCCACGCCGAAGCCGCAGACCTGCCCGCGCGCGATGCCGGCAATGTACGAGTGGTGCCGGAACGGCTCGCGCGCGTGGATGTTGGACATGTGCACCTCGACGATGGGGCACTTGAGGATCGCCAGCGCGTCGCGGATGGCGATGCTGGTGTGCGTCCAGGCGCCGGCGTTGATGACCACGCCGTCCACCGCGTCGCGGTGCGCCTGGTGGATGCGCTCGCACATCGCGCCCTCGTCGTTGGTCTGGAAGCACGCGACGGCCGCGCCCAGCTCGCCGGCCAGGCCGTGCAGCGCGGCGTCGATGTCGGCCAGCGTGGCCGTGCCGTACTGCGCCGGGTCGCGCTGGCCGAACATGTTCAGGTTGATGCCGTGCAGGACGAGGAGCTTCATGGGCGGGATTGAATCACAGTCAGTGCCTCGCGCGTGTCGGGCCGCACGCCGCGCCACCAGGCGAAGGCCTCGGCCGCCTGCTCGACCAGCATGCCGGCGCCGTCGGCCACGCGCGCGCAGCCGGCCGCCTGCGCGCGCTGCATGAACGGCGTCAGTCCCTTGCCGTACACCATGTCGTAGGCCAGCGCGCCGGGCGCGAAGGCGCCGTCCGGCACGGCGGGCGCCTCGCCGCCCAGGCTGGCGGAGGTGGCGTTGATCACCACGTCGAAGGCGCCGTCCGGCATATCGAGCCCACCGCCTTGCAGCGCGCACGCGGCGGGCAGGTGCGGCGCCAGCGCGCGCGCCAGCGCCTCGGCCTTGGCGGCGGTGCGGTTGGCGATGAAGAGGCGCGCGGCGCCCGCGCGCGCCAGCGGCAGCAGCGCGCCGCGCGTGGCGCCGCCGGCGCCCAGCAGCAGCACGCGCCGGCCCGCCAGCGGCAGGCCCAGGTTGACCTCGATGTCGCGCACCAGGCCGATGCCGTCGAAGTTGCGCGCCTCGACGCGGCCACCGTCCCAGCGCAGCGCGTTGGCGGCGCCGGCCAGGCGCGCGTCGTCGCTGGCCTTGTCGGCGGCGGCCAGGGCGTCCAGCTTGAAGGGCAGCGTCACGTTCACGCCGCGCCCGCCGGCGGCGCGGAAGGCGGCCAGCGCGCGCGCGAAGCCGCCGGGCTCGGCGCCGCCGTCGATGGCCTCGTACGCCATGTCCTGCCCGGTGGCGCGCGCGAACAGGCCGTGGATCAGCGGCGACTTGCTGTGGGCGATGGGGTGGCCGATGACGGCGTAGCGGTCGGGCATGGTGGCTCGGGATTCAGAGGGCTGGAATCTTAAAAGAAATCGGCCTCCAGCGCCCTATGGGCAAGCGCCAGCAGCTACGTTATTCATAGTAGACGCCAGCTTCGCCGCCCCGCGGCGCGCGCCGTACACTGGCCGCCTGCACCCACGCCGAGGAGACATGCCATGAACGCGCCCACCCAACTCGCCCACGTCGCACCCGAGATCCGCCCGCGCCCCGCGCCGCAGGCGCTGCTGGACGCGCTGGCCCGCCGCTTCGGCGCGCGCTTCTCCGCCGCGCTGGCGGTGCGCGAGCAGCACGGGCGCGACGAGTCGGCCTTCACCACCGTGCCGCCGCCGGCCGCCGTGGTGTTCGCCGAGAGCACGGCCGACGTGCAGGACGCGGTGAGGCTGTGCGCGCGGTACAAGGTGCCCGTCATCCCCTACGGCGTCGGCTCCTCGCTGGAAGGCCACCTGCTGGCGGTGCAGGGCGGCATCAGCCTGGACGTGTCGCGCATGAACCAGGTGCTGAGCGTGAACGCCGAGGACCTGACGGTGACCGTGCAGCCCGGCGTGACGCGCAAGCAGCTCAACGAGGAACTGAAGAGCGCCAGCCTGTTCTTCCCCATCGACCCTGGCGCCGACGCCAGCCTGGGCGGCATGACGGCCACGCGCGCCAGCGGCACCAACGCCGTGCGCTACGGCACCATGCGCGAGAACGTGCTGGCGCTGGAGGTGGTCACCGCGCAGGGCGAGGTGATCCGCACCGGCACGCGCGCCAGGAAGAGCAGCGCCGGCTACGACCTGACGCGCCTGTTCATCGGCAGCGAGGGCACGCTGGGCGTGGTCACCGAGGTCACGCTGCGCATCTACCCGCTGCCGGAGGCGGTGTCGGCGGCGATCTGCTCGTTCCCCACCATCGCCGACGCGGTGAACGCGGTGATCCAGACCATCCAGCTCGGCGTGCCGATCGCGCGCGTGGAGCTGATCGACGCGCGCAGCGTGCGCTGCGTCAACCAGCACAGCAAATTGAATCTGCGCGAGGAGCCGCTGCTGCTGATGGAGTTCCACGGCTCGCCGGCCAGCGTGAAGGAGCAGGCCGAGGTGGTGCAGGAGCTGGCGCGCGATCAGGGCGGCAACGACTTCGAGTGGGCCGACACGCCCGAGGAGCGCACGCGCCTGTGGACGGCGCGGCACAACGCCTACTTCGCCGCCGTGCAGAGCCGGCCGGGCTGCCGCTGCATCACCACCGACGTGTGCGTGCCCATCTCGCGCCTGGCCGACGCGCTGCTGGACAGCGTGCGCGAGGCCGACGACAGCGGCATCCCCTACTTCCTGGTGGGCCACGTGGGCGACGGCAACTTCCACATGGGCTACCTGATCGACCCCGACGACGCCGACGAGCGCGCGCGCGCTGAAGCGCTCAACCACCAGGTGGTGGCGCGCGCGCTGGCGCTGGGCGGCACCTGCACCGGCGAGCACGGCGTGGGCCTGCACAAGATGGGCTTTCTGCGCGACGAGGCCGGCGACGGCGCCATGGCCGTGATGCGCACCATCAAGCACGCGCTGGACCCGGACAACATCATGAACCCGGGCAAGGTGTTCGCCTGGTAACCCGCGATCGCTATGATTTCAGGAGCTGCCAGCGCTTGCTGCACAAGCGCTGGAGCCCGATTTCATCAATAAACAGCAGGCTAGGAGTCTGCGCGGCAGAACCTGCGCCGGCTGCAACGCGCGAGAAAACGGTCCATCGCGGCGCTACCGCCTGCGCCCAGGGGGCCTACCCTGGGCTTGTCGGTATCACCACGCTGTCCTCGTTTTTCGCGCGTTTCGCTTCGGCGGCTTCTGCCGCGCAGACTCCTAGCTCAATAGCCCACGGTACGCCCATCCGGATTGCGCGGATCGGAGTAGCCCCACAGTTCCTTGCCCTGCACCTGGATGGTCTGCGTGCGGCCCATGCTGGGCTTGACGGCCACGTTCTGGCCCTTCTGGCGCAGCAGGTTCAGGGTGTCGGGCGAGAAGCCTTTTTCCACCCGCAGCTCGTCCGGCGTCCACTGGTGGTGGAAGCGCACCGTGGAGGCGGCCTCGGCCGGGTTCATGCCGAAGTCGATGCCGTTGACGATCTGCTGAAGCACGGTGGTGATGATGCGCGCGCCGCCGGGGCTGCCGGTGGCGAGCCAGGGCTTGCCGTCCTTGTCGAGCACGAAGGTGGGCGTCATGGACGACAGCGGGCGCTTGCCGGCCGCCACGGCGTTGGCGTCGCCGCCGACCAGGCCGTAGGCGTTGGGCACGCCGGGCTTGGCGGAGAAGTCGTCCATCTCGTTGTTCAGCACGATGCCGGTGCCGGGCGCGACGATGCCGGTGCCGAAGTTGGTGTTGAGCGTGTAGGTGACGGCCACCATGTTGCCGGCCTTGTCCACCACCGAGTAGTGGGTGGTCTGGTCGCTCTCGTAGGGCTGCGGCCTGCCGGGCTTGATCTCCTTGGCGCTGCGGGCCTTGTTGGCGTCGATCGCCTGCGCCAGCGCGTCGGCGTACTTCTTGGAGGTGAGGCCGGCCAGCGGGATCTTCACGAAGCCGGGGTCGCCCAGGTATTCGGAGCGGTCGGCGTAGGCCAGCTTCATGGCCTCGGCCACGTGGTGCACGGTCTGCGCGCTGTTCACGCCCCAGTCCTTGATCGGCCAGCGCTCCATGATGTTGAGGATCTGCACCAGGTGCGCGCCGCCGGAGGACGGCGGCGGCATGGTCACGATCCGGTAGCCGCGGTAGGTGCCGCGCACCGGCTCGCGCTCGACCACCTTGTAGCCGCGCAGGTCGGCCAGCGTCATGGGGCTGCCGTGGCGCGCCATCTCGGCGGCGATCTTCTGCGCGATCTCGCCCTGGTAGAAGGCCCGGGCGCCGTCACGGGCGATCAGCCGCAGCGAGCGGCCCAGGTCCTTCTGCACCAGCGGGTCGCCGGCGCGCAGGGGGGCGCCGTCCTTCCAGAAGATGGCCTTGGTGGCGTCCCACTTGCCCATGTTGGCCTTCTCCTGGTTCAGCACCTTGGCGAGGGTCTCGCTCACGGGGTAGCCCTTCTCGGCCAGCTCGATGGCCGGCTGCACCACGCGCGACAGCGGCAGGGTGCCCCATTTTTTTAGCGCATGCTCCAGGCCGGCCACGGTGCCGGGCACGCCGACGGCGTGGTGGGTGTAGAGCGACTTGCCGTCGACCACGTTGCCCTTGTCGTCGAGGTACATGTTGCGGCTGGCGGCGGCGGGCGCCACCTCGCGGAAGTCCACCGCCACGCTCCTGGCGGTCTTGGCGTCGTACACCATCATGAAGCCGCCGCCGCCGATGTTGCCGGCGTTGGGCAGCGCCACCGCCAGCGCGAAGCCGACGGCCACCGCCGCGTCCACCGCGTTGCCGCCGGCCTTGAGCACGGCGAGGCCGATGTCGGAGGCCAGCGCCTGCTCGGTCGCCACCATGCCGTTGCGCGCCACCACGGGGTGGAACACGTCCATGTCGAAGTCGTAGGCGGCCGCGGCCTGCGCGGCGGCGGTGGTCTGCGGCGGCGCCGTCGCGGCGGCCTGCGGCGCGGGCGCGGCCGCGGGCGGCGAATGCGCCGTGCCGCAGGCGGTGAGCGCCGCCAGCACCAGGGCGGCCAACATCATTTTGGGGGCGGGTGGGGACATGGAACCTCCTCGTTGAAAAACGGCGTGGCGCGCCTGCGTGACGTCGGCGAGCGGCTTCCGCGAGCGTACGCGGGGCAGGTCCTGGCGTGGCGAACGCAATGCAACCGTGTGTATCGGCATCGCCGCCGGCACGCGTTTGCAGGTTCATCCGCCGCATGCAAGGCACATGCCCGCGCACTGTCCGCAAGGCAGGAAAAAGGGGCCGCTGCAAGCGGCCCCCGGTTGGTTGATATGCGGCGGCGCGCGCCGCGGCCGATCACTTCTTCTTGGTGGTGGCGCGCTTGGGCGCGTTCTGCGGCGTGTAGGTCTGCTGCGGCGCGGCGCCGCCGTCGACGCCCAGCCGGCCGCCGCCGCCCAGGCCCTGGCCCTGCACGCTCTGGGCGCGGTAGTTGCGCAGGCTGCGCACCATCTGGTTGAAGGCGTCCATGAAGGCGGCCGAGATCACCTTGCCCTGCGGCGTGTTGGTGTAGCCGCCCAGGCCGGCGCCGCCGCTGCCGCCGGCCAGGCCTCCGAACAGGTTCAGGTCGGTCTTGGAGGCGCTGCCCTCGGAGGCCGCCACCTGCACGCCGGAGCGGTTGTCCACCAGGGTCAGCAGGGCGCTGGCCTGGCGGGTCTGCATGCTGCCGCCGATGGCGGCCACGGCGCGCCCGCGCCCGCCGCCGACCAGCCCGCCCAGCACGCCGCCGATGCCGCCGGCGTTGTCGGCGGAAAAGACGATCTCGGGCGACAGGCCGTAGTCCGACGCCACCATCTGGCCGCCGCCGAAGTTGCTGCCCTGGCGCATCTGGCCCGACTGCATCAGCTCGCGCTCGCGGCTCATGGCACGCATGCCGGCGGCGCCGCGCTCGACGACGACGAAGCAGTTGGACTGCTGCACCAGCAGGCGCAGCAGGTTGGCGGTGGGCGGCAGCTTGTACTCACCCGTCAGGATGGTGTACCAGCCGGCGGACTGGTTCTCGACCAGCGACACGGTGCCCAGGGGCGAGGCGCATTTTTCCAGCGCGCCGCTCTCGCCCGAGGTGGCGGCGCCGGCGGCCGAGCCGGTGGCCACGGTCTTGGCATCCTGGCTGCCCATCTTCATGTCGGTGGTTTCGCAGCCGGCCAGCAGCATGGCGGCCCCTGCGGCGGCCAGCGCCGCCAGTTTCCTCTTGGACATTCGATTCCTCTCTAGAAAAAGGAATCATACGCTCCAAGCGTAACCAAAAGCTACCCCCATGGAGGGATCCGCGCAACCTGCATGCGCGTCTGCAAAACCGCCGTCAGCGGCGCGCGGCGTGGCCCAGCACGTCGATGCGCGCCGGCGGCAGGTTGGCGAGCACGCGCTCGCTGTGCAGCCGCGCCAGCCCGGCGTCCTGCCAGGGCGAGGCGCCGCGCAGCGCGTAGGTGAACTGCAGCAGCCGGCCGTGCGGCGCCAGCGCCTGGACGCCGGCCCGCAGGATGTGCTGGCGCGCCGGCGGCGGGATCGACAGCAGCGGCAGGCCGGAGACGATGCAGTCGATCGGCAGCGGCGCGCCGTCCGCGCCCGGCGGCAGCAGGCCCTGGGCGTGCAGCCGCGCCAGCTCGGCGGCGTCGCCGTGGATCACGCCCACCTGCGGAAAGCGGCGCGCCAGCAAATCCGCCAGCGCGGCCGAGCGTTCGATGACGACCAGCCGCTCTGGCGCCACGCCGCGCGCCAGCAGCGCCGAGGTGATGACGCCGGTGCCGCCGCCCAGTTCCACCACCAGGCCGGCGGCGGGCTCGACGTGGCCGGCCATGCGCGCCGCCAGCCGCGGCGAGCTGGCGCAGATCGCCCCCACCGCGCCCGGCTGCGCCACCAGCTCGCGCAGGAACAGCGACTGCGGCGAGCGCGCGACCGCGCGGCGCACGCGCGCCACGCCGATGCGGGCGGCGCGCGGCAGCGCGCGGCTGGCGGCGAACGGTGCGGGGTGCTCGGTGTTGGAATCCATCGTCTCTCGTCCAGCACGGCTGGCGGGCAAGGCGGCAGCCAGCTTACACGTTGCCGGGCGCGGGCTTGTAACAGCGCCCGCGCGTCAGCCGCCGCGCAGCCGCTCGATCAGGCCGTTGAGCGCCTCCAGCGAGCCGAACTGGATCGCCAGCTCGCCCGCCTGCTCCAACCGGCCGCCCTGCTTGGTCTTCTTCTTGACGCGCACCTCGACCTGGGCCGTGAGCAGGTCGGACAGCTCCTCTTCCACGCGCCGCACGTCGCCGGACTTCTCGGCGCCGCTGGCGGGCTTGCGCGGCGCGGTGAGGTTGAACTCGGCGTTCAGCCGCTTGACCAGCGCCTCGGCCTCGCGCACCGAGAGCTTGCGCGCCGACACCTGGTTGGCCGCCGTGATCTGCGCCGCGCCGTCGAGCGCCAGCAGCGCGCGGGCGTGGCCCATGTCGATGTCGCCGGCCATCAGCATGGTCTGCACCGGCTCGGTGAGGTTGAGCAGGCGCAGCAGGTTGCTGGCGGCGCTGCGGCTCTTGCCCACGGCCTGAGCGGTCTGCTCGTGCGTCAGGCCGAAGTCGTCGATCAGGCGCTTGAGGCCCTGGGCTTCTTCCAGCGGGTTCAGGTCCTCGCGCTGGATGTTCTCGATCAGCGCCATGGCGGCGGCGGCCTCGTCGGGCACCTCGCGCACCAGCACGGGCACCTCGGCCAGGCCCGCCAGGCGCGCGGCCCGGAAGCGCCGCTCACCGGCGATTATCTCGTAGTCCGCTCCTGATTCAGGAGCTGTCGGCGCTTGCCCTACCTGCTCTGGAGGCCGATTTGACCCTGAAACCCGGCGCACCAGAATGGGCTGCATGATGCCCTGCGCCTTGATGCTCTCGGCCAGCTCGTACAGCGCGCCCTCGTCCATGCGCGTGCGCGGCTGGTACTGGCCGGGCGCCAGCGCGTCCAGCGGCAGCAGCATGGGCGTGCCGGCCGGCGTGGCGGGCGCGTCCGCATTCACCGGATCCAGCGCCGAAGGCGCCAGCAGCGCTTCGAGGCCGCGGCCGAGGCCTTTGGGTTTCTTGGTGACCATGGTGAGCAATCCCCTCAGGTGGTGCGCCGCGCACGCGCGCGACGGCGACGGCGCCAGAGGCGCAGGACTATACCGAACGCGACCAGCCCCAGCACCCCGGCCAGCGCGAACTGCCCGATCGCCGCCACCACGGCAGCCGAACCGCCGAAACCCACGGCGATGATGGTGGAAAGTGCGTCAGCCAGGCCAAGCAGCAGGCTGTCGGCACCGGGGCGGCGCTTGTCTGGGGCGGGCGAGCTCATGCGGTGGCGCTATCCAATGGAATGCGTCAAAGTTGTTCCGGCGGATAGCCGGATTCACGCTGGTGACGGACGCGCAGTACCAGCACCACATTCCGAACAGGGTCCAGCCGGTATTGAGCCAGATAACCGGATGCGCCCCGGCCGATGATCAGTTCGCGTTGGCCGCCACGAAGGGGACGGCCGATGCCGGGCTGGTGCGTCAGCACGTCCAGCGCGTCGGTCACGAAGTCCAGCAAGTCCGCCTCCAGCGGATCACTGGACTCGCGCAGGAAATCCTGCAAGCGCTCCAGATCCCGAAGGACCGCCGCCGACAGGCTGAGCACATGGCGTTTCATCGCCACGGCCGAAGCGGCGGGCGCGGGGCTTGCGGATCGCGGGCACGGGCGCGCAGGTAGTCTTTCACTTCATCCCAGTCGTAGCCCATTCCGGTGGCCTGCATCTCGTCCAGGGCCTCCAGCGCATCGCGCTGGAACTGCTCGCGCAGGCGCGCGCGCTCGGCTTCCTTGCGCAGCACGTCCACCATGTAGGCGTGCGGGCTGACGCCGGCCGCACGGGCGGCCTCGTCGATGTCGTGCTTGACGCTGGCGGGCAGCTTCAGGCTGGTGGGCACGGCTTTCTCGGCGGCGGGCATGGTGGCTCTCCTTGCAGGTAGTCAGGATGGACTACCGGCCAAGTCTAGCAACAGCTGCCAGCCCTCGTCCCAGTCGCCCAGGCCCGATTCGGCGTTGACGTGGCCGCGCGGCCCCAGGTTGTAGAGCGTGGCGCCCCAGTCCTGCGCCAGCCGGCTGGTGTAGCTGGCCGCGCCGTAGGGGTCGTCGCTGCTGATGACGACGACGGCCGGGAACGGCAGACGCTGGCGCGCCGGCGGCGACCAGCCGGGAATGGCCTGGCGCAGGTCGTCGCGCTCGATCTCGGGCGGGGCGACCAGCAACGCGCCGGCCACGCGCCGCGCCTCGGCCGAATGCGCGGCCCACCACGCGGCGAGCAGGCAGCCGAGGCTGTGCGCGGCCAGCACCACGGGGTCGGGTTCGGCCAGCACGGCGTCTTGCAGGCGCGCCGTCCAATCGCCGCGCAGCGGGCGCATCCAGTCGTGCTGCTCGACGCGCGTGCAGCCGTGTTTGGCCTCCCAAAGGGTCTGCCAGTGCCCTGGCCCGCTGCTCTGCCAGCCGGGCAAGGTGAGAATGCGGGGGATCGGCATGGTGGACTATTAAAACAATAGCTGCCAGCGCTTGCCAGACAAGCGCTGGGGGCCTATTTCATCCCTCGTTCCACCAGCTCGTTGGCGAACTCGACGAAGGCCTTGCTGCCCTTGGCGGAGGGGTCGAACACCACGCCCGGCAGCCCGTAGCTGGGCGCTTCGGCCAGGCGCACGTTGCGCGGGATGAGGGTGTCGAACACCTTGTCGCCGTAATGCGACTTGAGCTGCTCGCTGACCTGCTGCTGCAAGGTGATGCGCGCATCGAACATGACGCGCAGCAGGCCGATCAGGCGCAGGTCGCGGTTCAGGTTGGCGTGCACCTGCTTGATGGTGTTCGTCAGGTCGGCCAGGCCCTCCAGCGCGAAGTACTCGCACTGCATGGGCACGATCACGCCCTGCGCGGCGCACAGGCCGTTGAGGGTGAGCATGCTCAGGGACGGCGGGCAGTCGATCAGGATGAAGTCGTAGTCGGCCTCCACCCCGGCCAGGGCCTCCTTCAGGCGGCGCTCGCGGCGCGCCTCGCCCACCAGCTCGACCTCGGCGCCGGCCAGTTCGCGGTTGGCGCCCAGCACGGCGTAGCCGGCGCCGGCCTCCTTCAGCTTCTCGGGTACGGTGGCGGCCTCGGGCACGCTGGCCGATTCCAGCAGCACGTCGTACACCGACAGCGCCATCGCCCGCTTGTCCACGCCCGAGCCCATGGTGGCGTTGCCCTGCGGGTCCAGGTCCACCAGCAGCACGCGCTGGCCGATGCGGGCCAGGCCGGCCGCCAGGTTGACCGTGGTGGTCGTCTTGCCGACGCCGCCCTTCTGGTTGGCAATGCAGAAAATATGAGCCATAGAAAGAGAGTGTGTGCTGACTTTATTTGCTGAGCGCCAAACGCAGCCCGAAGCCCAGCAGGAAGACGCCAGCCAGCTTGGTCAGGGCAGATGACAGGCGCGCGCTGCCGCGCACACGCTCGGCCAGGCGGTGCGCCAGCAGCGTGGCGGCCAGGCCGTAGAGAAAGGTCAGCACCGCGATGGTCAGCGCCATGGCGGCGAAGGTGGCCACGCCCGGCTGCCGGGCCGGGTCGATGAACAGCGGGAAGAAGGCCATGTAGAACACGATGGCCTTGGGATTGAGCAAGGTGATGAAGAAGGACTGCCGCGCGAAGTGGTGCGGCGCCAGTTTCAGCACCGCGCCCTGCCCCGGCTTGGCCAGCAGCATGCGCACGCCCAGCCAGGCCAGGTAGGCCGCGCCCAGCCACTGCACCGCGGCGAACGCCGCCGGAGTCGCCTTGAGCAGCGCCGCCACGCCGGCCACGGCGCACCACAGCAGAATCTGGTCGCCCGCGATGATGCCCAGTGTCGAAGCCAGCCCGCCGCGCACCCCGCCCTGCGCCGTGCTGGAGACGATGGCCAGATTTCCGGGGCCAGGAATGGCCAGGAACAGCAGGATGGCGACCACGAAGGCCGGGTAGTCGGCGATGGCGAGCATGGAAAACGGTTGGGCGGGACGGGCTGAGTTTACGCTGGGTTGGCGGCCTATTCGTCTTCCCCATGTCCTTCCGTCATCCCCGCGAAGGCGGGGATCCAATGCCTCCCACACACCGCCCTACTGGATTCCCGCCTTCACGGGAATGACAGGAGGGGGCGCAGCCAGATCAGGCAACGCTCCGCATCCAGCCCGGGCACGGCCAGTTGTTCCACGTGAAACACGTCGATCGACGGCGGCAGCGCGGCCAGTTCGTCGGCCGGGTGCTTGCCTTTCATCGCCATCCACACGCCACCTTCCGCGAGTGCACCGGCCGACCAGGCGGTGAAGTCGGCCAGCGTGGCGAAGGCGCGCGAGGCGATCACGTCGAAGCGCTCGGCCACCGCCTCCACCCGGGCATGCAAGCCACGCAGATTCGGCAGACCCAATGCACCGGCGGCCTGCTGGATGAAGGCGGCCTTCTTGGCGACGGTATCGACGCAGGCCACCGCCATCTCCGGGCAGCAGATGGCGATGACGACGCCGGGCAAGCCACCGCCCGAGCCCACGTCGAGCAGCCGGATCGGCCGGCCCTGCGTCTGCCGGCGCAGCGGCGCGACCACGGCCAGGCTGTCCAGCAGATGGTGCGTCAGCATCTCGGCCGGGTCGCGCACGGCGGTCAGGTTGTAGACCTTGTTCCACTTGGCCAGCAGGTCGAGGTAGGCCAGCAACCGATCGATCTGCCCGTCGGCGAGCGCCAGGCCCAGCGCCCGCGCGCCGTCTTGCAAGGGCGCGCGCAAGGGATGCGTCACCCTAGAAACGGTAGTTGAACGCGCTCGCCAGTGCCGTGATCGGCGTGCCAGGCAAGGCGCGAGGACGCGGCAGGCTCGTGCCTGCAAGGACGAGCAACGCCGCATGGCGCGGCGAGCGCGATGCTGGAGAGTGCGTAGCGCGCTCACCCAAGAGGTGAGGGTGAACGAGGCGGCGAAAGTCAATATCCATGCGGCTTTCCTGAAGGCGTCAAGCGGTCAATTGCCGTTTCTAGGGTCATGCCGCCTTGGGCTGCGCGAACCCCTTGAAGCCGCCCTTCTTCAGGTGGATCAGCAGCAGCGAGATGGCCGCCGGCGTGACGCCGCTGATGCGGCCGGCCTGGCCCAGGGTCTCGGGGCGGTACTTTTGCAGCTTCTGGCGCACCTCGATGGAGAGCGCGGGAATCTGCATGTAGTCCAGCTCGGGCGGCAAACGCAGGTTCTCGTAGTGCGCGGCGCGCTCCACCTCGTCGCGCTGGCGGTCGATGTAGCCGGCGTACTTGGCGGCGATCTCCACCTGCTCCACCACCGCCTCGGCCAAGTCGCCCAGCGTTTCACGTGAAACATCGGCGGTGGCATGGCGACCGCCGTCCAGGCTCATCAGCGCGGCATAGTCCACACCGGGGCGGCGCAGCAAGTCGAACAGGTTGTGCTCGTGCTCGATGGCCTTGCCCAACACGCGCTCGGATTCAGACGCCGGCAGGTTGCGTGGGTTGACCCAGGTGGACTTCAGCCGCTCGGTTTCACGTGAAACAGCGTCGCGCTTGCGGCTGAAGGCGTCCCAGCGCGCGTCGTCCACCAGGCCCAGCTGGCGGCCGGTCTCGGTCAGGCGCATGTCGGCGTTGTCTTCGCGCAGTTGCAAGCGGTATTCGGCGCGGCTGGTGAACATGCGGTAGGGCTCGGTCACGCCCTTGGTGATGAGGTCGTCCACCAGCACGCCCAGGTAGGCCTCGTCGCGGCGCGGCAGCCAGGCGGCTCCGAACGCACTGGGTTCGCCTTTGATTTCCCGGCACAGCAGCGCGGCGTTGATACCGGCGAACAGGCCCTGCGCCGCCGCCTCCTCGTAGCCGGTGGTGCCGTTGATCTGGCCGGCGAAGAACAGACCCTGGATGGCCCGGGTCTCGAAGCTGCTCTTCAGCGCGCGCGGGTCGAAGTAGTCGTATTCGATGGCGTAGCCGGGCCGCAGGATGTGGGCGTTCTCCAGCCCGGGCATGGAGCGCACCAGCGCCAGCTGGATGTCGAACGGCAGACTGGTGGAAATGCCGTTGGGGTAGACCTCGTGCGTGTCCAGTCCCTCGGGCTCCAGGAAGATCTGGTGGCTGTCCTTGTCGGCGAAGCGGTTGACCTTGTCTTCCACGCTGGGGCAGTAGCGCGGGCCCACGCCCTCGATCCGGCCGGTGAACATGGGGCTGCGGTCGAAGCCGCTGCGGATGATCTCGTGCGTGCGCGCGTTGGTGTGCGTCACCCAGCACGGCACCTGGCGCGGGTGCATGTCGGCCCGGCCCATGAAGCTGAACACGGGCACCGGGTCGAGGTCGCCGGGCTGCTCCTCGCATTTCGAGAAATCGATGCTGCGCCCATCCAGGCGCGGCGGAGTGCCGGTCTTCAGGCGCCCCTGCGGCAGCTTCAGCTCCTTTAGCCGGGCCGAGAGCGACACCGCCGGCGGGTCGCCCGCGCGGCCGGCGGCGTAGTTGTCCAGCCCGACGTGGATGCGCCCGTCCAGGAAGGTGCCCGCCGTCAGCACCACCGCGCGGCCGCGGAAGGCGATGCCGACCTGGGTGACGGCGCCGGTCACGCGGTCGCCCTCCAGCAGCAGGTCGTCCACCGCCTGCTGGAACAGCCACAGGTTGGGCTGGTTCTCCAGCATCCGGCGGATGGCGGCCTTGTAGCGCACGCGGTCGGCCTGGGCGCGGGTGGCGCGCACGGCCGGGCCCTTGCTGCCGTTGAGGATGCGGAACTGGATGCCGCCCTCGTCCGTGGCCAGCGCCATCGCGCCGCCCAGCGCATCGACCTCCTTCACCAGGTGGCCCTTGCCGATGCCGCCGATGCTGGGGTTGCAGCTCATCTGGCCCAGCGTCTCGATGTTGTGCGTCAGCAGCAGCGTGGCCGCGCCCATGCGCGCGGCGGCCAGCGCCGCCTCGGTGCCGGCATGGCCGCCGCCGACGACGATGACGTCGAAGGCCCGCGGATGGAAGTAGGTCGGGATGGCCACGTTGCGAATGCGCTGGAAGGAATCCCGGGATTTTAAGCGTTTTGGGCCCTCAGCGCTTGCCTGGCATGCGCCGGCAGCTATAAAAAAAAGAGCGACAGCGCCCGGCGCGCCGGCTCGGGTATGCTGGCGAGGCACATCCGGCATCCGTGACCGACCATCGCAAGGAGAAACCATGGCCAGTACCGCGTCCAAGAGCGTCAAGCCTGCCCAGGCGGCCACGCACGCCCTGCCTTCCTACCTGGATCCTGCCCACCTCGGCCCCTGGGGCATCTACCTCCAGCAGGTGGACCGCGTCACGCCCTACCTGGGCCATCTGGCGCGCTGGGTGGAGACGCTCAAGCGCCCCAAGCGCGCGCTGATCGTGGACATCCCGATCGAGATGGACAACGGCACCATCGCCCACTTCGAGGGCTACCGCGTGCAGCACAACACCTCGCGCGGCCCGGGCAAGGGCGGCGTGCGCTTCCACCAGGACGTGACGCTGTCGGAGGTGATGGCGCTGTCGGCCTGGATGAGCGTCAAGAACGCCGCCGTCAACGTGCCCTACGGCGGCGCCAAGGGCGGCATCCGGGTGGACCCGCGCACGCTCAGCACCGGCGAGCTGGAGCGCATCACGCGCCGCTACACCAGCGAGATCGGCATCATCATCGGCCCTTCCAAGGACATCCCCGCGCCCGACGTCAACACCAACGAGAAGGTGATGGCCTGGATGATGGACACCTACTCCATGAACGAGGGCGCCACCGCCACCGGCGTGGTCACCGGCAAGCCCATCGCCCTGGGCGGCTCGCTCGGACGGCGCGAGGCCACCGGGCGCGGCGTGTTCACCGTCGGCGTCGAGGCGGCCAAGCAGATCGGCCTGCCCATCGAGGGCGCGCGCGTGGCCGTGCAGGGCTTCGGCAACGTCGGCGGCATCGCCGGCAAGCTGTTCGCCGAGGCCGGCGCCGTGGTGGTGGCGGTGCAGGACCACACCGGCGGCGTCGCCAGCGACAAGGGACTGAACGTGCCCAGGCTGCTGGAGCACGTGGCCAAGACCGGCGGCGTGGCCGGCTTCAAGGGCGGCGAGGCCATCACGCTGGCGGAGTTCTGGTCCACCAAGTGCGACATCCTCATCCCCGCCGCGCTGGAGGGCCAGATCACCGCGGCCAACGCCGGCAAGATCAAGGCCAAGATGGTGATCGAAGGCGCCAACGGCCCCACCACGCCCGAGGCCGACGACATCCTGCAGAGCAAGGGCGTGCTGGTGGTGCCCGACGTCATCGCCAACGCCGGCGGCGTGACGGTGAGCTACTTCGAGTGGGTGCAGGACTTCTCCAGCTTCTTCTGGAGCGAGGACGAGATCAACCAGCGCCTGGTCAAGATCATGAAGGACGCCTTCGAAGGCGTGTGGAACACCGCGCAGCAGCACAAGGTCAGCCTGCGCACGGCCACCTACATCGTGGCCTGCACGCGCATCCTGACCGCGCGCGATTTGCGCGGGCTGTACCCTTAACCGGCCGGCGCTACTTCATGCTGTCGCTGATGGCCTTGCCCCCCATCAGCGCCAGCACCACCATGACGGCGGCGACGACCAGGAACAGCACGAACAGGATCTTGGCGATGCCCGCCGCGCCGGCAGCGATGCCGGTGAAGCCGAACAAGCCCGCGACCAGCGCGACGACGGCAAAAATGATGGCCCACTTCAGCATGGCGCACTCCTTGGTTGGTTGGAGCCCCGATGGTGCGGCCGGCGGCGCGCCGGCGCTGTCGTCCGGCCCAGCGGCGCGGCGTAGGACGGCAGGCGCACCGCCCCACCGCATTCCGCCCGAGCGCTCCTGTTTCAGGAGCTGCCAGCGCTTGCTGGGCGGGCGCTGGAGGCCAATTTGACCCATAATCTTTCACCCGCCATCGAGCCCCGCTGCCACCCCGGCTGCGGCGCCTGCTGCACCGCGCCCTCCATCAGCTCGCCCATCCCCGGCATGCCGCGCGGCAAGCCGGCCGGCGTGCCCTGCGTGCAGCTCGACGAGCGCCTGCGCTGCCGCCTGTTCGGCCGGCCCGAGCGCCCCGCCGTCTGCGCCGGCCTGCGCCCCTCGGCCGAGATGTGCGGCCCGCCCGGCGACGGCGGCGCGCACGCCCGCCTGTACCTCGCCCGGCTGGAGCAGGCCACCGCCCCGCGGTGAAGCCATGCGCCGTGCAAACCGGCGGCGCCGGTGGTAACTTCAGCCCGCCGCGCGGCGCCTGACACGACCGGCGGCGGCACCCTCCCAGACCACCGAAAGACACCCGACATGAAGCTCTACTACTCCCCCGGCGCCTGCTCCCTCTCGCCCCACATCGCGCTGGAGGAAGCCGGCCTCCAGTACGAGGCCATCTCCGCCCCCACCAAGACCAAGGTACTGCCCGACGGCTCCGACTTCCGCAAGGTCAACCCGCTCGGCTACGTGCCCTACCTGGTGCTCGACGACGGCACCGGCCTGCGCGAAGGCCCCGCCATCGTGCAGTACATCGCCGACCAGGCGCCGGACAAAAAGCTCGCGCCGCCCAACGGCAGCCTCGCGCGCTACCAGCTGCAAAGCTGGCTCAACTTCATCGGCACCGAGGTGCACAAGAGCTTCAGCCCGCTGTTCGCCCCCGGCACGTCCGACGACGCCAAGCAGGCCGCCAAGGACCGCATCCTCGGCCGCCTGACCTGGGTCGACGGCGAGCTGGCCGGCAGGCAATACCTGATGGGCGACGACTTCAGCGTCGCCGACGGCTACCTGTTCACCGTCACCAACTGGGCCAAGCCTACCGGCCTGGACATCTCCGGCCTGAAGAACCTCGCCGCCTACCGCGAGCGCGTGGCAGCCCGCCCGGCGGTGCAGGCGGCGATGAAGGCCGAGGGGCTGCTCTGATCCGGCGCCCCTTCAGAAGGCGCGAATGAACTCTGCATGCGCGAAAGCCTGAGCGTACTCAGCCGTCCGTGCTCAGCCCCTGCGCCAGCGCTTCGAATACCACCCGGATCCGCCGCGAGGTACGCAGTTCGCGGTGGGAAACCAGCCAGATCGGGAAACACACGGGTGGCACGTTGTCGAGCACGCGGACGATGCCCGGCGTGGCGCGGGCGATCTCGTCCATCATGGTCCCTATGCCCATGCCCTGGCGCACCAGGGCCCAGTGGGCCGTGTTGTGGTCCGCATAGCAACTGAAGTTGCTTTCGCTCAGAGACAGGCCGTGCTGGCGCAGGTAGTACAGGAACTGGCCTGAACGGTCGGAGCCGACGAAAGGCAGATGGACCGCGTCTTCTGCGTCGCGCGGATGGCCGTGGGTCTTCACCCAGTCCTCGGATGCATAGAAGCTCGCCCGGGCCTCGCGGATCAGGCGGCCGATCAGCTCGGGCTGCTCCGGCTTGACATGGCGGATGGCAATGTCTGCCTCGCGCCGCAACAGGTTGCTCAGCGCATTGGACGGAATCACCTCGACGACGATCCCCGGTTCCTGTTCGCGCAGTTGCCGCACCAGGGGCGGGAGCAGGTGCGCCGCCACCATGTCGGTGGCCGTGACCGACACGACACCGCCCACGGCCTCGGAGCGGCCCGTGGCGGCCAGGTCCAGGGCCTCGGCGGCCGCCCCCATGGCGCGGGCGTGTTCCAGCAGGTCAAGTCCGGTAGGGGTCAGGGCCATCGCTTTGCCCACGCGCTCGAACAGGGTCACGCCCATGCGCTGCTCGATCGCCGCCACCTGGCGGCTCAACGTGGGCTGGGTCAGGCCCAGCTTGCGGGCCGCCGCTGACAGCGAACCTGTTTCGGCAGTTTCCAGAAACGCTTTCAGCTGGTTCCAATCGAGATTGCTCATGCATAAATGTATATGTTCCCTGCGTTAATCGCAGTTTCCTGTGGCATCACGCATGGATAGCATCCATGCATCGTTCAACGCATGACTTTTCTGGCCCATGTCATCTCCAGCCCTTGCTCCGGTCGACAACGCCCTGCCCAGCGCTGACTCGGTGGCGTCAATGGGCCGCAAGGCACGCTTCTGGGACCGCATTGCACGCAAATATGCCGCTGGTCCGATTGCGGACATGGCGGGCTACGAAGCTACCCTGCGGCGCGTGCAGACGTTGCTGTCCAAAGCGCACGATGTACTGGAGATCGGCTGCGGCACCGGCAGCACCGCCTTGCGCCTGGCGCCTTTCACGCGGCACATGCTGGGCACGGACATCTCGTCCGGGATGATTGCCATCGCCCGGGAGAAGCTGGCGGCCCAGCCCGTGCCGCAGCTGAGCTTTCTGGTGGCCGACGCCGATGTGCCGGTGTTCGGACAGGGCCGTTACGACGTGGTGCTGGCCCTCAATATGCTGCACCTGGTCGATGACCTCGACCACGCGCTCAAGCTGGCGATGCAAGCCCTGCGGCCGGGTGGCCTCCTGATCTCCAAGACACCTTGCATCAGTGAGATGAATCCGCTCATTCCCCGCGTCGCGCTGCCGCTGATGCGCGCCATCGGCAAGGCGCCGTCCGTGCTGTGCTTCGATGCCGAACAACTCCGGTCGGCCATCGTCCGGCAGGGCATGCAGATCGTCTCCGTCGAGCGGCACGGCACCCGCGGCAAGGACATACGGGTCTTCATCGTGGCCCGCAAGCCGGCCTAACTTCCCCTCTGTTCAGAAAACCATGGCTGTGCCCAAGCCCGTGGGGGCTCGGGTTCGGCTGCTCGCTGCTGCGCAGCTTTTTTCTCGCTTCAGTTCATAAAGGAGTCCATCTATGCTTGCTCACCACCGTCTCGCCCGCCCGGTTGCTTTGCTCCCCGTCCTTGTAGGTTTGCTGGCCTTGAGCGCTTGCGGAGGCGGGGATGACGACAACCCCCCAGACGATGGCGGCAGCGTGCCGCCGCCGTCCATCACCGAGCTGGAAGGCGATTGGGTGCAAAGGGGCTGTACCAGGGCGGGTGCGCAGTCGTTCAAGAGGACGCTCAGAGCGCGCATCACAGGGCAGGCCGCGCTCGACTACTACGAAGGGGTGTTGACCTTCAATGGCGGTGAATGCGCAGGGACTCCCCAACAGGCCGGCCCGTCCAGGCTGGGAACGGTGACCTTTGCGCGATCGGAAGCCAACCAGACGCTGGCTGCGCATTGGGGCGAGTTCCGAACCGTGACGGGTACCCGCTTCGGCGCCATCTGGACCCTGCGGCAGGCCAATACGCTGTGCCTGCTCGGCGACGAAATACCCACCAATCAGCCATCGCTTTCCGCGGTGGCCTCCAGCGTGGCCACCATTCCTCTGGACAACTGCTTTACCCGATGAGCTTTCCAAAGGCATCCCCTATGCATCTCCGATCCATCACCCCCGTCGTAGCTCTTTTGGCACTCCTCACGGGATGCGCATCCACCCTCGACCAGGAAGGACTGGAGCAGCGCACGGCGCAGGCCATCGGTCGACCCGTGGGCCAGTTCTCCATTGCCGATCGCAAGGAGGAAACCGGCGGCCGCATCAACTACACCGTCAGTACGCGTGACGGCGCCGTCTACCGCTGCTACCTCTATGGCGCGACGGGCTTCCAGAAGGCGATGAGCTTCGGACAGACACCGCATTCCGATGCCGTCTGCACCGCCATGGTCGGCAGCCAGACCAACCGCGGAAATCAAGGGGCCGCAACCCCCGGTCCGCGTGGCCGCAATGCAGGCCAGGAATGCAATGCCTTGCTGCGGTCGGCCGGGCGCTGCTGAGTTTGTCGGTCCAAAGGAAACCGTCATGAAGTTGACGCACGCCCTGCTGCCGCTCGCAGCCGCGTTGCTTGCCCTGCCAGCCAGCGCGGTCGACCTGCAAGTCACGGTGCTGGAAGGTCCGGCCGCGCCAGCGATGTACTACCTTGCGCTCTTCGATTCCGCGGAGGCGCTTGCCAACAACCAGGCGCTGCTCTCGCGAAAAGCCGAGCTGCGGGATGGAACCGCGCAACTGCTCATTCGCGACCTGCCGGCTGGACGCTATGCGATCAAGTCGTTCGCCGATGAGAACGGCAATGCCAAGCTGGATACCAACATCCTGGGACTGCCCACGGAGCGCTACGGGTTCTCCAACAACGCCATCGGCCGAATGGGCCCGCCAACCTTCGACGCCGCAGCCGTGGAACTCGATGCCGACAAGCGCATCACCATCCGCCTGCGCTGATCGGAATGAAGACCCCCGTGACGCGCCGGGATCTCCTGTGGCGGCTGATCGCCAGCGGCGGCGGCTCGTTGCTGGTGCCGCCTGACGGGCGAGCGGAAGACGCTTCCAGCTGGCAGTCTCGGTTCGATGCATCCACGGCGCCCTGGAAGTCGGCGTTTGCCACCCCAGCCGCGGACTTTCCGTTGACCGAGGTATCCGTGCGCGGGCGCTTCCCCGATGCCGTCGCCGGCACGCTGTACCGCATCGGGCCAGCGGGTCATGACCTGGGCGGGGAACGGTACCACCACTGGTTCGATGGCGACGGCATGGCGCACCGCTTCGTGATCGCAGGTGCTGCGGTTCACCACCAGGGCCGCTACGTGGCGACCGCCAAGCGGGTGGCCGAGGTCAAGGCCGGTCGGCGGTTGACGCAGGGTTTCGGCACGGTATTCAAAGGCAGGCCGGAGCCCGGCTCACCCGACAGCATGAACGCCGCCAACACCAGCCTGCTGTCCGTCGGAGGCGATCTGCTCGCGCTGTGGGAAGGCGGGTCGGCAACCCGCCTGGACCCGCTCACGCTGGAAACACGGGGACTCAAGACCTGGCGTGCAGACCTTGCGGGGGCTCCGTTTTCGGCCCATCCCCGGGTTGAGGCCGACGGAACGATCTGGAATTTTGGCGTCGATGCCCATCGCGGCATGCTGCTGCTCTACGAGATCGGGCCGGGCGGCGTTCTCCGGCGTGCCGAAGCGCTTTCCATCAGCGACATGCCGATGGTCCATGACTTCGCCGTCACGGCCGGGCATCTGGTGTTCCTGCTGCCGCCCCTCGTGTACGACGGGCGGCGCAGATCGGCGGGGGCGAGCATGCTGGACGCCTACGTGTGGCGTCCCGAGCTGGGCATGCGCGCGCTGGTGCTCGACAAGAAGGATTGCAGGCGCCAGCAGATGTTCCATCTGCCGCCCGGTTTCCTGTTCCATCTCGGCAACGCCTGGGAGCAGGAAACCACCAGCGGCGCGGTGATTCATCTGGACTATGCACGCGCCTGCGATGCGTCGAGCGTTCTCGAAGATACGCGCGAAGTGATGCGCGCCCAACTCTCGGGCAGAGCGGGCCCCAGCCTGACCGTCGTGAACCTGCACTTGCGCTCCGGCAAGGCAAGCCAGGTGGACCTGGGGATCGAGGCGGAGTTTCCGCGCATCGATCCCCGCCGAACGGGGTTGCGGCATCGCCAGGTCATTCATGCCACAAAGACCCACGGCGGTCTGCCCATGTGGAACGGCGTTGCATGCACCAACGTCGAAACCGGGGCTACGCAGGGCTTCAGCTACGGCCCGCATGTGATCGTGGAGGAGCATGTGTGGGTGCCCGGCGGGCGCGATACGGGCTGGGTGATCGGCACCATCCTCGACCACGCGCAGAACAAGACCGTGCTGTCGTGCTTTGCCGCCGACGCGTTGGCCGACGGCCCCGTTGCACAGGCGACGCTGCCGTATGCACTTCCGCTGGGGCTGCACGGCATGTTCGTCCCGGCACAGGGATGACCGGCCCGCACGCCGGCGGCACCTTCGTCCGCGCGACGCGCGGCCAACTCACCCGAGCGGCTTCTGCCGCCACGCCAGCAGCGCGCCCAGCCACAGCGCCGCCGCCGACACCACCAGCCCGCGCGCCAGCCCGCCCGGGCCGTCGGCGATCCAGCCGACCACCGTGGGGCCGACGATCTGCCCCGCCGCGAAGATGATGGTGAAGGCGCTGATGCCCGCCGCCCACTCGTGCGCCGGCAGGTTGTGGCGCACGAAGGCGGTGGTCGAGGCCACCACCGACAGGAACACCGCCCCGAACAGCAGCCCCGAGGCCAGCACCACCGGCCAGGCGCCCGTCAGCGCCGGCAGGATGGTCGCCACGCCCAGCAGCGCGTTCAGCAGCGCCAGCGCCCCGCCGCCCCGCGCGCGGTCCAGCAGCCCGGCCCAGATGCGCGCCGACGCCACCACCGCCAGCCCCAGCAGCGCGTAGAACGTGGTGATGGCCCCGGCGCCCACGCCCCGCTCGCGCAGCAGCGCGATCACGAACGTCATGTAGCCGATGTAGCCCACGCCGAACAGCGCATAACCCGCCAGCGCCGCCCCCATCGCCCGCAGCGGCGTGCGTTTGCTTTTATGCGCCGAATCGGCCTCAAGCGCTTTACTGGCGGGCGCCGGCAGCTCATCTTTTTGCAGCACCCTGGCCGGCCACCAGAGCGCCGCCGTGCCCAGCACGCAGGCCAGCGCCAGCCCCCACCAGGCCCAGGCCCACGCGTGCGGCGCGCCCTCTGCGGCGTGCAGCAGCGCCGGCACGCCCAGCGCCGAGGCGGTGATGCCCCAGCCCGTGCCCCCGTAGTACAGCCCCAGCAGCAACCCGCCGTGCGTCGGCGCCCGCGCCCCCAGCCGCGCCGCCAGCAGCCCGCCGGCGATGAAGACGAAGGCGCTCGCCACCCCCGCCAGCAGGCGCTGCGCGAGCAGCGGCGCGGCGGCGGTGAAGAAGCCCGACGCCGCCATGAACACGCTCGCCAGCAGCGCCCCGCCCAGCAGCAGGCGCGCCGCGCCCCAGCGCCGCATCAGCGCCGGCGTGGCCAGCGCGCCCAGCAGGTAGCCGGCGGCGTTGACGGTGTTCATGGCGCCGGCCAGCGTGTAGCTCCAGCCCAGGTCCCCGCGCATCACCGGCAGCAGCAGCCCGTAGGCGAAGCGCGTGATGCCCAGCGACAGCGCCGCGCCCACCGACAGGGCCAGCGCCAGCCCCAGCAATGACCCGAGCGACTTGGGAGGCGAATGCATGCACCGCATTGTGCCGAGGCGCAGCGGCGCACAATGCGGCGAAGACTTTCCGCGAAGGAGCCGCCTCCATGAGCCCGACCCTGTTCTCCCCCCTGCGCGCCGGCGCGCTGGACTTAGCGAGCCGCATCGTCATGGCGCCGCTCACGCGCAACCGCGCGCCCGGCGCCATCCCCACGCCGCTGATGGCCGAGTACTACGCCCAGCGCGCCGACCCGCGGCGCGGCGCCGGCCTGATCGTCAGCGAGGCCACCGCCATCAGCCCGCAGGGCCAGGGCTACGCCGACGTGCCGGGCCTCTACGGCACCGAGCAGCTCGACGGCTGGAAGCGCGTCACCCAGGCCGTGCACGCCGTGGGCGGCACCATCGTCTGCCAGCTGTGGCACGTGGGCCGCGTATCGCACCACCTGCTGCAGCCCGACCACGCCGACCCGGTGGCGCCCTCGGCCCTCCGCGCCAACACCAAGACCTACCTGATCGACAACGAGGGCCAGGGCGGCTTCGCCCCCACCAGCGAGCCGCGCGCGCTGCACCGCCACGAGATCCCCGCCATCGTGCACGACTTCGCCGCCGCCGCGCGCAACGCCGTGCAGTCGGCCGGCTTCGACGGTGTGGAAATCCACGGCGCCAACGGCTACCTGCTGGACCAGTTCCTCAAGACCGGCGCCAACCAGCGCCAGGACGACTACGGCGGCCCCATCGAGAACCGCGCGCGGCTGATGCTGGAAGTCACCCGCGCCGTGGCCGACGCCGTGGGCCACGACCGCGTGTGCATCCGCCTGTCGCCCGTCACGCCGGCCAACGACATCGTGGACGCCGACCCGCAGCCCCTGTTCGATTACCTCGTCCGCCAGCTTGGCCCCCTGGGCCTGGCCTACGTGCACGTCATCGAAGGCGCCACCGGCGGCCCGCGCGTGGTGGACGGCCGCCCGTTCGACTACGCCGCCCTGAAGGCCGCCTACCGCCAGGCCGGCGGGCGCGGCGCCTGGATGGTCAACAACGGCTATGACCCGGCGCTGGCCGAGGAGGCGGTGGCCAGCGGCCGCGCCGACCTGGTGGCCTTCGGCAAGGCGTTCATCAGCATGCCCGACCTCGCCGAGCGCATCCGCCGCGGCGGCCCCTACCAGGGGCTGGACAAGGCCACCATGTACGGCGGCGGCGCGCGCGGCTATACCGACTACCCGGCGCTGCCGGCCTGACACTTCATTTTTAATAGCTGCCGGCGCTTTCCGGGCGGGCGCTGGGAGCATTTTTCATCATCCTCCCGTCCTCCCGGAAGCGACACGCGTCGCGGTCGCGCGAGGACCTCTTCGAGGTCCGTTTTTAAAACGAACTTCTTAGGCCCAACGGCCTATGGCGTGCAGCGCTCTGGTGCGGTCCAATACAACCCGCCCCGCAAGAAGGCGAGGGGAGTCCAACCGATGAATATGCCGCGCGTCCTGTTTTTCGTTCTGTCCTGCCTGCTCGTCGTCGGCGTGTTCTACGCCGCGGTGAAGCCCGCCGCACCCACGCCGGCCGAGCGCGCCCCGGCCGCCGTCGCGCCCTCGGGCGGCGCCATCCCTGCCACGGCCACGCGGCGCTGAGCCGTCAGGCCGCCAAGCGCGGGCGGGCGCGGGCTCAGGCCGGCAGCGCGCGCACCAGCGCGCGCCAGCTCTCCAGCTCGGGGATGCCGGGCTTGCGCGCGCCGAAGAACATCGCCATCACCTCGCCCTGGCGGTCGAACGCCTCGACGGAGGTGACCAGGCCCTCGGTGGTGGGCTTCTCCACCACCCACACGCGGTCGATGGCGTCCTCGCGCAGGTGCAGGTTGAAGCCGGGGTCGAGCACGTTCAGCCACCGCGTGCCGCGGATGTCCATCGGCTCGATGCGGCGCACCGGCCCGGTGTGGATCTGCGTGCAGCCCCCGCTGCCGACGAAGCACATGATCGGCGTGCCCTCCAGCGCCGCCGCCAGCAGCAGCGCGCGCACCGCCTCGGGCGCCAGCTCGCAGGTGAAGCGGCCGTCGGCCAGGCGCAGCGCCTGCTGGCGCTCGACCTCGTGCAGCTTGAGCAGGCCGAAGAAGTCGTGCGTGTCCTCCAGCGCCGCCCAATCGCGCAGCAGCGCGTCCCGGTCCACCGCGCCGTCGTCGCGGACCGGCGCCGGCGGCGGCGCGGGCGTGAAGGCCGCCGGCGCGCCCGAGCGGTCCTCGAAGCGCTCCAGCACCGCGTGCCAGGCCGCCAGGTCGGTGGCTTCGCGCACGTAGATCTTGTGCAGGGCCAGGCCGTGCGCGTCGAAGAACTGCAGGCTGGGCTCGGCGCGGTTGCCGGGGTTGGCCGCCAGCTCGGTCACGGCGAAGGCGGCGTGCCAGCGGCTGAAGAACAGGCGCAGGTCGATGTCCTCGCCCAGCGCCAGCCCGATGCGCTGGTTGTGGCCCGACACGTTGCGGTAGACGCCGGTCTTCTCGTGCACCGTGGTCTCGTTGCGCGTCAGCGCCAGCAGCGGGCCGCAGGGCTCCAGCGCCCGCAGCAGGCCCACCCAGTCGCGCCGCATCGCGCGCGCGGCGGCCCTGCCGGCGCTGCTCGGCGAAACGCTGGCGGATCTGCTCGAGGCTCGGGTCGGTCATGCGGAACGCCCCCCAACAAATGCAAATGGTTTTCATTTTATGTGCGCGCCCGGCCGCCCGTGCATCGGCCACAATCGGCAGGGCTCAACCACTGCCCTCGCCACGCCCCATGCACCCACGCCCCTCTCTTCTCGCCCGCGCGCTGCCGCGGCTGGCCTCGCTCGCGCTGGCCTGCGCCGCCACCGCGCAGGCGCAGCCCACCTTCAGCGGCTACCTGTGCTGCAACATGCGCACCGACGGCCGCTGGATCAGCGACATCAACTACGTCGAGAGCGGCAAGCGGGTGATCCCCGCCGGCACGCCGGTGACCGTCATCGGCTACGGCCGCCAGCGCGTGCTCGTCACCATCGACGGGCAGCAGCAGGCGCTGGGCAACGACTACAGCCGCGAGCTCGACCTGGAGACCTTCGCCAGGCGCTACGTGGTGCCCGAAGACCCCCGGCGCGCCCTGGCCGCCGCGCCGGCCCAGGTCCGCCGCGCGATCGAGTCGCAGCGGCTGGTCAAGGGCATGACGCGCGAGCAGGTCGCCATGTCGGTCGGCTGGCCCGTCACCAGCGAGAACCCCCACCCGGACGCCAGGCTGTGGCGCTTCTGGCTCGGCAGCTTCGAGGAGTTCCAGGTCAGGTTCGACGACCGGGGCCGCGTGGCCGAGATCGAGGGCGAGCCGATGACGCTGAACCGCGTGCGGCTCGATTGACGGGGTGGCCGGCCCCGCCGCATGCTTTATTTTTAATAGCTGCCGGCGCTTGCCACATGCGGCCTAGGGCGTGTTTTGATCAGAAACTGCCGCCAGCGGCACTCTCCACGCGACCGATGGCGGCTGGTCGAACCGGCTTCAGGAGACACACATGAAATTGGCACGCCACGGCCCGCCCGGCCAGGAAAAACCCGCCCTCGTGGACGCCCAGGGCCAGCTGCGCGATTTGTCCGCCCACGTGGCCGACATCGACGGCGCGGCCCTCGCGCCCGCGTCGCTGCGGCGGCTCGCCGCCCTCGACCCGGCCGGCCTGCCCCTGGTCGTCAGCCCGGCGCGGCTCGGCCCGCCGGTGGCGCGCATCGGCAAGGTCGTGTGCATCGGCCTGAACTACGCCGACCACGCCGCCGAGGCGAACGCGCCGATCCCGGAGGAGCCGATCATCTTCCTGAAACCCAGCTCCTGCATCGTCGGGCCGGACGACGACGTGGTGATCCCGCGCGGCTCCGCCGCGACCGACTGGGAGGTGGAGCTGGGCGTGGTCATCGGCCGCAAGGCCTCGTACGTGAGCGAGGCCGAGGCGCTGGACCACGTGGCCGGCTACACCGTGGTCAACGACGTGTCCGAGCGCACGTACCAGCTGGCGCGCGGCGGCACCTGGGACAAGGGCAAGGGCTGCGACACCTTCGCGCCCATCGGCCCCTGGCTGGTCACCCGCGACGAGGTGCCCGACCCGCAGGACCTGGCGCTGTGGCTGGAGGTGAACGGCCACCGCTGCCAGAACGGCCACACGCGCACGATGATCTTCGGCGTGCGCAGGCTGGTCAGCTACGTCAGCGAATTCATGTCGCTGCTGCCCGGCGACGTCATCGCCACCGGCACGCCGCCGGGCGTCGGTATGGGGCGCAAGCCCCCGGTCTTCCTGAAGGCGGGCGACGTGATGCGGCTGGGCATCGACGGGCTGGGTGAGCAACAGCAAGCGCTGCGCGCCTGGTCGCGGGAATAGAACGCACCCCCCTGAGTCGCCTACGGCGCCATCCCCCCTCTCCTGCGGGAGGGGGGACAACGCCGATGCCCGGCACAGGTCCGGGCATGGCGTTCACTGGCATGGCCTGCTCCGCGGCCTTTCGGCTCGTGGTGTTTCGTGCGTTGCAGGCGGGCACGGCGGAGCGTGCGCAGTGGTCCGCGTCAACCCGCCCGCAGCGCCGCCGCGTGGTGCGCCACGTGCTCGCCCATGAAGCTGGCGATGAAGTAGTAGCTGTGGTCGTAGCCCGGGTGCAGGCGCAGCGTCAGCGGCTGGCCGGCGGCGGCGCAGGCGGCCTGGAGCAGCTCGGGGCGCAGCTGGGGCAGGAATTCGTCCGCCTCGCCCTGGTCCACCAGCAGGGGCAGGCGCTCCGTCGCCGTCCTCACCAGTTCCACCGCGTCCCACTCGCGCCAGGCGGCCGGGTCGGCGCCCAGGTAGGCCGCCAGCGCCTTCCGCCCCCACGGCACCTGCGTGGGCGCGGCGATGGGCGCGAAGGCGCTGACGCTCCTGTAGCGCCCCGGGTGGCGCAGCGCCGTCACCAGCGCGCCGTGGCCGCCCATCGAGTGGCCGAAGATGCCGCGCGCGCCGCTGGCCGCGAAGTGCCGCTCGACCAGCGCCGGCAGCTCCTCGGCCACGTAGTCCTGCATGCGGTAGTGCGCGGCCCAGGGCGGCTGCGTGGCGTTCAGGTAGAAGCCGGCGCCCTGGCCCATGTCGTAGGCCGCGTCGTCCGCCACGCCCAAACTGCCGGTGGGATCGCGCGGGCTGGTGTCGGGCGCCACCACGATCAGGCCGTGCCGCGCCGCGTGCTGCTGCGCGCCGGCCTTGGTGATGAAGTTCTGCTCGGTGCAGGTCAGGCCCGACAGCCAGTACAGCACCGGACACCGCTCGCCCCGCAGCGCCGCTTCGGGCAGGTAGATGCCGAACTTCATCGTGCAGCCGAGCGTGGCGCTGGCGTGCTGCCAGACTTCCTGCCGGCCGCCGAAGCTGGCGTGCTGTTCGATGCGTTCCATGGTGTTTTAGCTCCTGATTATATAGCTGCCTGCGCCCGTCTGGCGGGCGCTGGAGGCCGATTTGGCTTAAAAATCAGGCGTAGTGCACCACGCTGCGGATCGATTGGCCCGAGTGCATCAGATCGAACGCCTCGTTGATGCCCTTGAGCGGCATGGTGTGCGTGACGAAGGGCGCGAGCCGGATGCGGCCGGCCATCGCGTCTTCCACCATGCCGGGCAGCTCGCTGCGGCCCTTCACGCCGCCGAAGGCCGTGCCCAGCCACTTGCGGCCCGTCACCAGCTGGAACGGGCGCGTGCTGATCTCCTGCCCCGCGCCGGCCACGCCGATGACCACGCTCTGGCCCCAGCCGCGGTGCGCGCATTCGAGCGCGGCGCGCATCACGCCCACGTTGCCGATGCACTCGAAGCTGTGGTCCACGCCCCAGCCCGTCATCTCCACGATCACCTGCTGGATGGGCTTGTCGTAGTCCTTGGGGTTCACGCAGTCGGTCGCGCCGAAGGTGCGCGCGAGGTCGAACTTGCCCGGGTTCGTGTCGATGGCGATGATGCGCCCGGCCCGGGCGATCTGCGCGCCCTGGATCACCGCGAGGCCGATGCCGCCCAGGCCGAACACGGCCACGGTGTCGCCGGGCTGCACCTTGGCGGTGTTCTTCACCGCGCCCAGGCCCGTGGTCACGCCGCATCCCAGCAGGCAGACCTGCTCGGGGTTGGCGTCGGGGTTCACCTTGGCCAGCGACACCTCGGCCACCACCGTGTATTCGCTGAACGTGGAGCAGCCCATGTAGTGGTAGATGGGCTTGCCGTTGTAGCTGAAGCGCGTGGTGCCGTCGGGCATCACGCCCTTGCCCTGCGTGGCGCGCACGGCCACGCACAGGTTGGTCTTGCCGCTTTGGCAGAACAGGCACTGGCCGCATTCGGCGGTGTAGAGGGGGATGACGTGGTCGCCGGGCTTCACGCTGGTCACGCCTTCGCCCACTTCCACCACGATGCCCGCGCCCTCGTGGCCGAGCACGGCGGGGAACACGCCCTCCGGGTCGTCGCCGCTCAGCGTGAAGGCGTCGGTGTGGCACACGCCGGTGTGGGTGATCTTGACCAGCACCTCGCCCTTTTGCGGCGGGGCGACGTCGATCTCGACGATCTGCAGGGGTTCTCCGGCCTTGAAGGCGACGGCGGCGCGGGATTTCATCGGCGGTTTCTCCTGGTTCCTGGCTCGAAACCCGCGAGCGTACCAGCCGGGGCCTAGGCCCCGGGCGCCAGGACGACAGGCGCCGTCAGCGTCGAATAGTGGCCCGGGAAGTGCCGCTCGTGGCCGGCCACCGAGCTGTAGCGCAGCCCCAGGTCGAGGTGGGAGTCGGCGACGCGGTGCGGAAACGCGCCCAGCCCCCGGCCCAGCGCCAGGGTGTACATCACGGGGCCGGTGGTCATCAGCACGCCGGGCTTGCCCGCCACCGCCGGATCGCCCGCGTGGGCCTGGATGCAGTGCAGCATCATGCTGATGACGTAGCGCAGCAGCGGATGCCCGGGCGCCGCCATGACGTGCCAGTTCTGGAACTCGCCGCGCAGGAAGCCCCGGTCCAGCAGCAGCGGGTGCATTCCGGCGCCGGGCATCGACTGGTGCCGCTGATTCGGCCAGTAGGACAGCACGTAGTCATCGTCGGGCCGCAGGCTTTCGTCCAGCGGACGCGCCGTGGCGCTCTTGAGGTCCAGGTACACGCCGCCATACCGGTACACCGCCAGATAGCGGAAGAAATCAGCCCGCGCCGGCCCGTAGACGGGATTGATGCGGCCATAGGCCTGGTGGAACTGGGGCGGGAACTCGTGCCGGATGAAGTCCGCCACCGCGTCGTCGTCGTAGAAGCGGTAGTCCCAGCCCGGGTTCATGGCCCGCAGCTCGGCGATGCCGCCGCGCAGCGCCTCGGGCACATCGGCGCCGCGGTAGGTCTGGTGGATGATCCTGGGTATGGCCACGGCGTTTCTCCCCCGGCTCAAGCCGCCCGCGGGCCGGCGCGGCCATAGCGGTCGTCCAGCCGCTCGATGTCGTCCTCGGTGATGAGCGGGCCGGTCTGCACTTCCAGGATCTCCAGCAGTTCCTCGCCGGAGTTGGCCAGCCTGTGCGTCTGGCCCCGGGCCACGAAAGTCGAGGAATCGGGCGTCAGCCTGAAATGGCTGCCGTCGCGCCAGACGTCCGCCACGCCGCGCACCACCACCCAATGCTCGGCCCGGTGCCGGTGGCGCTGCAGGCTCAGGCTGGCGCCCGGGCGCACGGTGATGCGCTTGGCCAGCCAGCCCGGGCCGCGCCCGACCACGTCGAACCAGCCCCAGGGGCGCTGCACCGCCGTCTGGCTGTGCAGAGCCTGGTCCTGCCCGCCGTCCTTCAGCGCCTGCACCAGCGACTTGACGGCCTGCGTTTTCGAGCGGTGCGCCACCAGCACGGCATCGGCCGTCTCGACCACCACCACGTCGCGCAGCCCGACGGCGGCCAGCAGGCGGCCGCTGGACATCAGCAGGGTGCCGGCGCAGTCCACCGCCACGCTGGCGCCGACGGCGGCGTTGCCGTGGGCATCGCTCGGCAGCCGTTCCATCACTTCGTCCCAGGCGCCCAGGTCGCTCCATCCGGCGGAGGACAGCTCGCGCATGGACAGCGGCGCGCTCGCTGGCGCCTCGGCCGCCAGCGGCTCGATCACGGCGTGGTCGATGGACCGCGGCGGGCAGCGCAGGAAGGCCTCGGCTCCCGGACGGACGAAGTCGCCGTCGTCCCGGGCGCCCTGCATGGCGCCCTGGCATGCCCGCAGGATGTCCGGCCGGTGCCGCCCGAGCGCCGCCAGCCAGGTGTCCGCGCGCAGCAGGAACAGGCCGCTGTTCCAGTAGTGGCCCTCGGCGCGCCACAGCGCCAGCGCGCGCTCGGAATCCGGCTTTTCCACGAAGCCGCGCACGGGGTACGAGCCGTCGCCCCGGCCGCCGCCCGCATGGATGTACCCGTAGCCGGTCTGCGGGCGGCTGGCCGCCACGCCGAACAGCACCACCGCGCCCGCGGCCGCTTCGTCCAGGCCGGCGTCCACCGCGGCCCAGAAGGCGGCCTGGTCGCCAATGTGGTGGTCGGCCGGCGACACCAGCATCGGCGCGTCCGCCTGGCCGGCGCGCTGCAGCGCCAGCGCGGCCAGCGTCAGCGCCGGCGCAGTGTCGCGGCCTTGCGGCTCCAGGATCAGCGGCCCGCGCGGCAGGCCCAGCTCGGCCAACTGCTGGCCGGCGATGAAGCGATGCCCTTCGTTGGCCACCACCAGCGCCGGCCGCGCGGGGCCGTCCGGCCGACTCGCCAGCCGCAGCGCGGTCTGCTGGAGCAGGCTGCGCTGCCCGCCCAGCGCATGGAATTGCTTGGGATGATCGCGGCGTGACAGCGGCCACAGCCGCATGCCCGCGCCACCGCACAGAATGACCGGTACGAGAGCAGGCTTGAGCGCCATGTGAGATGGGTTCCCGCCAGGCCGCCAGGCCGGCCGCAGGCTATGAAGCGCGTCATGATACACATGATTACGATTGGGCTGGCGGCGCCTGCGGCCGCCAGCGCCGCAGCAGCAGCGCGTTGCTCATCACGCTGACCGACGACAGCGCCATCGCCGCGCCGGCCACCACGGGGCTGAGATAACCCAGCGCCGCCAGCGGGATGCCGGCCACGTTGTACGCGAAGGCCCAAAACAGGTTCTGCCGGATCTTGGCCACCGTGCGGCGCGAGACGTCCAGCGCCGCCGGCACCAGGCCCACGTCGCCGCGCATCAGCGTGACGCCGGCCGCGTGCATCGCCACGTCGGTGCCGCTGCCCATGGCGATGCCGACGTCGGCGGCGGCCAGCGCGGGGGCGTCGTTCACGCCGTCACCCACCATCCCGACGGTGTGGCCGCCGGCCTTCAGTTCACTCACCGCCGCCGCCTTGCCCTCCGGCAGCACCTCGGCCATCACCTCGCCGGCCTCGGGGTTCAGGCCCAGGCGCCGCGCCATCGCCTCGGCGGCGCCGCGGTTGTCGCCGGAGATCATCACCGTGCGCACGCCCACCGCATGCAGCCGCTCGATGGCCGCGCGCGCGCCGGCCTTGGGCTCGTCGCCGAAGGCCAGCAGGGCCACGGGGCGCGGCGGCTGGCTGTCGTCCTGCTGCACGGCCACTACGGAAACCGTAGCGCCTTGCGCTTGGCTGGCAAGCGCTGCGGCCTGAAAAGGCTTCAAATCCGCAGCCAGCTCATTCATCCAGCGCTGGCTGCCGATCAGCACGCGGTGGCCTTCCACGCGGCCCTCGGTGCCGCGCCCCGGCACGGCACGCACGTCCTGGGCGGGTGCCAGCGCGACGCCGCGCTCCCGCGCCGCCGCCAGCACGGCGCGCGCCAGCGGGTGCTCGCTGCCGCTCTGCAAGCTGGCGGCGGTGCGCAGCGCGGCAGTCTCATCCACGCCCGGCGCCGGCACCAGCGCCAGCAGGCGCGGGCGGCCCTCGGTCAGCGTGCCGGTCTTGTCGAAAGCCACGGTGTCCACCTGGTGCGCGATCTCCAGCGCCTCGGCGTCCTTGATGAGGATGCCGAAGCGCGCCGCCACCCCCGTGCCGGCCATGATGGCGGTGGGCGTGGCCAGCCCCAGCGCGCACGGGCAGGCGATGACCAGCACCGCCACGGCGCGGATCAGCGCCGTCTCCAGCCCCAGGCCGGCCAGCCACCAGCCGGCGAAGGTGAGCAGCGCCACGCCGATCACCACCGGCACGAACACCGCGCTGACCTTGTCCACCAGCCGCTGCACCGGCGCCTTGACGGCCTGCGCGTCCTGCACCAGCCGGATGATGTGCGCCAGCACGCTCTCGCTGCCGGCGGCCGTCACCTGCATCAGCACGCGGCCGTCGCCGTTGATCGAGCCGCCGGTGAGCTGCGCGCCCACGCCCTTGGCGACCGGCAGCGGCTCGCCCGTGAGCATGGATTCGTCCACCTGCGTGGCGCCCTCGGCCACGGCGCCGTCGGCCGGCACGCGCTCGCCCGGGCGCACGGCCACGCGGTCGCCGGCGCGCAGTTCGTCCACCGGGATGTCCTTCTCCTGCCCGTCCCAGTCGATCAGGTGCGCCACCTCGGGCCGCAGCGCGTGCAGCGCGCGGATGGCGGCGGTGGTCTGGCGCTTGGCCCGCTCTTCCAGCCACTTGCCCAGGCGCACCAGGGTGACGACCACGGCCGCGCTCTCGAAGTACAGGTGCGCGTGCCCGCCATGCCCGGAGAACAGCCACAACCACACCGACAGCAGCCAGGCCGCCGTGGTGCCGATGGACACCAGCAGCTCCATGTTGCCGCTGCCCGCCTTCAGCGCGCCCCAGGCCGCCTTGTAGAAGCGCGCGCCCAGGCCGAACTGCACCGGCGTGGCCAGCGCGAACTGCACCCAGGCCGGCGGCATCCACTGCACGCCGAACGGCATCAGCAGCATGGGCAGCACCAGCGGCGCGCACAGCAGCAGGCCGATGCCCACGGGCGCGAAGCCGGCCCAGCGCGACGCGTCGGCCGGCCCGGCCAGCGCCGCGTCGGCCGCGCGCGGCTCGTAGCCGGCGTCGCGCACGGCGCGGCGCAGTTGCGGCGCCAGGTCTTCGCCGCCCGCGTAGGCCACGCGGGCGGATTCGGTCGCCAGGTTGACGGCGGCGTCCCGCACGCCGGGCACTTTCTTCAGCGCCTTCTCGACGCGGGACACGCATGAAGCGCAGGTCATGCCGCCGATGCCGAGGTCCAGGGTGGTGGTGGCCGTATCGCTCATGTCCGCAGTGTGAACCTTGCCATCATGGCAATGTCAAGCCGGCGGAATGATTTCAAGGAGAATCGGCCTCCAGCGCTTGCTGCACAAGCGCTGGCAGCTATCAAAAAAATAGTAACCTCGGCGCCGCTTGACTCTGCCACGGTGGGAAGGTCCATCATGGCGGCATCTTCTTCGACAGGAGTCCTCGGATGGAACCCCAACGCTTCACCGTCGCCGGCATGACCTGCGGCCACTGCGAGCAGGCCGTGCAGCGCGCCATCAGGCAGCTCGACGCCAGCGCCCAGATCCAAATCGACCGCGCGCAGAACCTGGTGCAGGTGCAGTCCAGCCAGCCGCGCGCCGCGCTGGCCACCGCGATCCGGGACGCCGGCTACGCCGTCAGCGCATGATTCCCGCACAAAAATACCGCGCCGCCGCCCGGCCGCCCACAGGCGGCGCACACCCCTCGGGGGGCAGCGAGCCACGCGAAGCCGGGGAGCGCGCAGGCCCCATCCCCATCGGCGAGGCGGCGCGCGCCTGCGGCGTGTCGGCCAAGATGGTGCGCCACTACGAAGCGCTCGGCCTGCTGGGCGCCGTGGCGCGCACCGGCGGCGGCTACCGCCAGTACGGCGCGGCCGACATCCACACCCTGCGCTTCATCAAGCGGGCGCGCGAGCTGGGCTTCTCGATGGCCGAGATCGCCGGGCTGGTCGGCCTGTGGCACGACCACCAGCGCGCCAGCAGCGAGGTCAAGCGCATCGCCGAGCAGCACCTGGCGGAGCTGGAAAAGCGCATCCAGGGCTTGCAGGACATGCGCCAGACGCTACAGAAACTGGTGCACGACTGCCACGGCGACGCGCGCCCCGACTGCCCCATCCTCGACAGCCTGGCGGGGCCGGCGCCGCCCTGCCACTGAGGCCGCGCTTCATCCGCGTTTGCTCATCTTTACGCGCCGTCATCGTCCCGTGATGCGGGCGATACAAGCGCGACCGACACTGCGTTTCACCTTGTTCTTCCATCCAGTGTGAAAGGAAACCGCCATGGAACGCACCCCCCGCCACCTGCTGCTCGCCACGCTGCTCGCCACCTCCGGCGCGCTCGCCTTCGCCCAGACCCCGCCGCCCCCGGCCGCCAGCACCGCGCCCCACGCCGCCCAGGCGCACCAGCGCATGGCCGAGCACCGCGACAAGCGGCTGGCCGAGCTGAAGGCCCAACTGAAGATCACCCCCGCGCAGGAAGCCGCCTGGGCCGCCTGGACCCAGGCCACGCAGCCGCCCGCCCCGGCGCAGCGCCCGCCCCAGGCGCGCGGCGAGTTCGCGCGGCTGACCACGCCCCAGCGCATCGACCTGATGCAGCAGCGCCAGGCCGAGCGCAGCGCCCGCCTGCGGCAGCGCGGCGACGCCACCAAGGCCTTCTACGCCCAGCTCGCGCCGGAGCAGCAGAAGACCTTCGACCAGCAAGCGCTGCGCCACGGCTCGCGCGAGGGCCGGCCCGGCCCGGGCCATGGCAAGGGCCACGGCCCGGCCTGACCGGGCCGCCCGCCCCGAAAGCCGCCCGGCCCGCGCCGGGCGGTATTTTCTTGACGCGGATCAAAAAGGGCGTGGAAAGCCCACCCCTCGCCCGGCGGCGGGCTTTCATCCAGCTATCGGATTGTCTAAGCTGCCCGCACCGTGCCCACCGCTGCCCCTTCTCCCCTGCCGCCCCGGCCGCCTCGTGGCACCCTGCACCTGCCGGACGTGCGCCACGTCGCCCTCTCGGCGCCGCTGCACTGGCTCGCGCTGGGCTGGCGCGACCTCTGGCGCATCGGCTGGCCCAGCCTGCTGCACGGCCTCGTGCTGGCGGCGTTCGGCGCGCTGCTGGCCTGGGCCGCGCGCGGGCAGTTCTGGCTGCTGGCCGGCGCCTTCTCGGGCTTCATGGTGGTGGCGCCGGTGCTGGCCACCAGCCTGTATGCGCTCAGCCGCGCGCTGGAGCACGGCGAGCCGGCCAATATGCGCACCATCTTCAAGACCTGGACGCGCTGGCAGTATTCGCGCTTCGCCGCACAGGGCGGCTACTGGGCGCTGGTGCGCTTCGGCCTGCTGCTGTCGCTGGCCGGCACCGGCTGGGTGCTGACCTCGGCCGCGCTCATCACCGCGCTGGCGCCCGCGCCGGTCCACACGCCGGCGGACTTCGTGAACCACGTGGTGCTGGCGCGGCAGGGCTACCTGTTCGAGCTGTGGCTGTTCATGGGCGGGCTGATGGCGGCGCCGCTGTTCGCCTCCAGCGTGGTGGCCATGCCGCTGCTGCTGGACCGCCGCGTGGACGTGATGCAGGCCGTGCTGACCAGCTGGCAGGCCGTGCTGACCAACCCCGCCGCGCTGGCGCTGTGGGCGGCGCTGATCATGGGCCTGACGCTGCTGGGCATGGCCACCGCGCTGCTCGGGCTGATCGTCGTCGTGCCCTGGCTGGGCCACGCCAGCTGGCATGCCTACCGCGCGCTGGTGGACACCCGCGCCCTGCCCGAGCGGCTGCCGCCCGAAGGGGGGCGTTGACCCATGTTCGGCTTCAGCGAAGAGCAGATCGCCTGGTTCGGCCTCACCATCGGCGTGGGCGCGTTCATGCTCTACATGGTGTTCATCGTCGCCCAGCTCGCCTGGGAATCCAAGGCCGGCAAGTTCGGCACCTTCGTGCTGTTCCTGGCGCTGGCCTTCGGCATGGTGGGGTTCATCGCCAAGTCCGTCATCCAGTGGGTGATCGAAAAATAGCCTGAACAAGGCTGTGGACAGATCCGGCACAAGTGCCGGCTTGTCCACAGGCCGAGGCCGCGGCGCCGGGTTGTCCCGTCCCGCGCACCCCTGCCGCCCTGGCTTTCCCACAACGGTGAATCCTCTGCAAGTGCTTGCGGCTGCTGAGGAATCCGAGCTTGCCCACAAAACGGCAGGGCCTCTACTACGACTACTATTCTTTCAAAGAAGAAAAGAAGACCAATACCGCGCAGCCGTCCATCGGCGGTTACATCACAGCACATCGCCAGCCCGTCGCGGCGCATAGCGACTGTTAAGATCGCCCGGCTTACCCGAACCCTGCTCGCGCAGGACGTCCCTACCGCCCGCCGTTCGCGCCCGCCATGTCCGTTGCCCTTGCCGGCCGCAGCCCCAGCACCTTCGAGATCAAGAGCGCCAGCCTGCCCCTGCTGGCGCTGCGCCTGAAGTCGCCCGACCTCGACGCGCTGGCGGACGAGCTGGCCGTGCAGTACGGCGACAGGCCCGATTTCTTCGAGAACGACGCCGTGGTGCTGGACCTGTCGGCGCTGGAAGCCGGGCACGCCGAGGCCGGACTCGACTTCCAGCGCCTGGGCGAGCTGCTGCACCAGCGCCGCCTGCGCCTGCTGGCCGTGCGCGGCGGCAGCCCGGCGCAGCGCGACGCCGCCAGCGCCGTCGGCCTGCTGCTGGCGCCCGACGTGCTCGTGCAGGCCGCGCCCCGCGCGCCAGAGCCGGCGCCCGCCATTCGACGGCCCGAACCGGTGGCCAGCGAGCTGCCCGCGCCTGGCGCGATGGTGGTTGCGCGGCCGCTGCGCTCCGGCCAGCAGGTCTACGCGCGCGGGCGCGACCTGGTGGTGCTGGCCATGGTCAACGCCGGCGCCGAGGTGGTGGCCGACGGCCACGTCCACGTCTACGCGCCGCTGCGCGGCCGCGTCATCGCCGGCGCGCGCGGGTGGCCCGAGGCACGCGTCTTCGCGCGCGAGATGCGGCCCGAGCTGGTGTCCATCGCCGGCGTCTACCGCACCAGCGACGAGCCGCTGCCCGCCGAGGTCTGGGGCCGCGCCGCCAGCGTGCGCCTCGAATCTAGCGAGGCCGGCGACAAACTGGTGTTCGAACCTACATCCGATTGAACAAGGTGATTTCCGACATGGCAAAAATCGTCGTCGTGACTTCCGGCAAGGGCGGGGTCGGCAAGACCACCACCAGCGCCGCGTTCTCCTCCGGCCTGGCGCTCAAGGGCCACAAGACGGCCGTGATCGACTTCGACGTCGGCCTGCGCAACCTCGACCTCATCATGGGCTGCGAGCGCCGCGTGGTGTATGACCTGATCAACGTCATCCAGGGCGAGGCCAACCTGCACCAGGCCCTCATCAAGGACAAGCAGTGCGAGAACCTCTACGTGCTGGCCGCCAGCCAGACGCGCGACAAGGACGCGCTGACCAGGGAAGGCGTGGAGAAGGTGCTGAAGGACCTGGCCGAGATGGACTTCGAGTACATCGTCTGCGACTCGCCCGCCGGCATCGAGACCGGCGCGCTGCTGGCCATGCACTTCGCCGACGAGGCGATCGTCGTCACCAACCCTGAGGTCAGCTCGGTGCGCGACTCCGACCGCATCCTCGGCATGCTGGGCAGCAAGACCAAGCGCGCCATCGAGGGCAAGGACCCGGTCAGGGAGCATCTGCTCATCACCCGCTACAACCCGGGCCGCGTGGCCGACGGCCAGATGCTGAGCCTGCAGGACATCCAGGACATCCTGCGCATCAAGCTGATCGGCGTGATTCCCGAGAGCGAGGACGTGCTGCAGGCTTCCAACCAGGGCCTGCCCGCCGTGCACCTGCAAGGCAGCGACGTGGCCGGCGCCTACCTGGACGTGATCGAGCGCTTCCTCGGCGCCGAGGACAAGCCCATGCGCTTCATCGAGGCCGAGAAGCCCGGCTTCTTCAAGCGCCTGTTCGGAGGCAAGTGAAGCCATGTCCTTCCTCTCATTCTTCCTGGGCGAGAAGAAGAAGACCGCCAGCGTCGCCAAGGAGCGGCTGCAGATCATCCTGGCGCACGAGCGCTCGGGCCGCAACGCCGCCGAGCCCGACTACCTGCCCGACCTGCAGCGCGACCTGATCGCCGTCATCAGCAAGTACGTCAAGATCGACCCGAAGGACATCAAGGTGAACCTGGAGCGCCAGGACGACCTGGAGGTGCTGGAGGTCAAGATCGAGCTGCCGGAGAAGGAAAAAGACAAGAAATAGCGGCCGGCGCTTTCCTGCATTGGGCGGATTCAAGTCCAAGTGCAACATTGATTCAATGCACGGAGTCCCCGCGCTGGGTCAATAGTTGTAGGTGCTGAGCATAGACCTCAAGCGGAGTGCGGTAGCCCAAGGTCATCCTGGGACGGCCATTGAGCTCATCGGCGACGGCATCAAGCTGCTCCTGCGTATAGCCGCTCAGATCGGTGCCCTTGGGGAAGTACTGGCGCAGCAGTCCGTTGGTATTCTCGTTGCTGCCCCTCTGCCAAGGGCTGTGGGGGTCGCAGAAGTACACCCTCATGCCCGTGTTCTCGCTCAGCCTGGCGTGCTCGGCCATCTCCGAGCCTCGGTCATAGGTCAGGGTTTTGCGCATAGGGCTGGCAATGCCATTGAGCTTGTCGCTGAACGCCTGCAGCACGTGCGCGGCCGTGGCCGGGTTGGGATGTGGCAGCTTGACCAGCAGCACCAGGCGCGTGGTGCGCTCCACCAGCGTGCCGATGGCGCTGGCGTTGGCCGCCCCCTTGATCAGATCACCCTCCCAGTGGCCGGGAAGCTGGCGATCCTCGACCTCGGGCGGGCGTACGTGGATGCTCATCAGATCCTGGATCTCCCCGCGCCGATCCTTGCCCTTGGAGCGGGGCCAGCGTTTGGCATGGGCCATGCGCAAGCACGACACCAGCTCTTTCTTCAGCTCGCCCCTGGGCTGGGCATAGATGCAGGTGTAGATGCTCTCGTGTGACGCTCTCATGCGCTTGTCATCGGGGTGCAGGGCCTTCAAGTGTCCTGCAATCTGCTGGGGTGACCAGTGCTGGCGCAGATGCGCGCACACCAGGGGGAACAGGGGGCCGTCGCGGTGCAGTTTGGGCAAAGCGCGGGCGAAGTGCCTGCGCCTGTCACAGCGCTGCTGGGCGTACTTGGAGGTGTAGCCCTGGGCACCTCCATTGCGCTTGCACTCACGGCTGATGGTGCTCTTGGAGCGGCCCAGCGCTCTGGCTATGGCGCTCTGGCTCTGCCCTTGCTGCAGGCCCAGCGCTATCGCGTAGCGCTCCATCTCACTGAGCTGCTCGTAGGTTCTTTCGGTCATGGATGCCTCAATTCTGAAGGGGGTGTTGCACTTCAGATTTGAGGCCGCCGGGCGCTGCTGCGCCGGGAATGCAGTGTGGCGGGAGGGTAACAGCACATTCGGCGTTGCGTTCACGCGGCGCGAGGCGCCCGCAAGCGATCAAATGCCACAGCCATTTGCGCGGGGTTCATCCCCTCCGCGCGGCGGCGCTGCATGAGCTGGTCGAAGCGCTTGCCCAAGTCCGGCACATCGGCACCGTGCGCCAGGGCCAGATTGACAAGATAAGCCTTGACATAGATGGGATGGCGAGGCTCTGCCAGGTCATACGCGAGGAAATCCTCCAGTGTCTTGCACTGGTCGAGTACGGGCACCAGATCGGCTACGAGCCAGTCGCCCAGCGCGGACAACAGACGATCCAGCCCTGCCACCCCGGAAGCGAGGTATTTGCGCAATGTGGCTTGCTTGGGCGAGAAGCCGTGCAGGAAGGTGTTCAACTGCGGCGCGTCCACCACATCGAAGATGATGCGGGTCTGCGGAGCACACACCGCAGCCACCGGCTCAGGCAACTGCGGCTCAATGCGGCAAATCAAATACGCAACAAAGTCGCTGTCCGGATCACCCCTCCAATCGATCTCGATGCGCTGCTCGCCCAGCGGCGTGTCCCGAACCAGCAGGGTCAGCACCTGGTTGCCGCGCGGCGGCGGTGCTTCCAGCGCAAAGCCATGGCCTTGCAGACGGGGCAGAACAAGCGCCTGAAAGCGCCCTTGGACATCGAGCTGCGCCGATGGCGCGGGCGGGGTGGCCGGTGGATGAACCAGGCGCTCCCGGCCCGCATCGGAAAGGCGCCAGGGGCCCGGCACGAAACACTCGCCAGCCTGCTCGTCATAAACGCTCAGCCCCAGATTCACCGCCTCATCGATCAGGCGCGGGTAGAAGCTGCCAGGCAGCGTGTTGGCCAAGCCCAATGACCAGACAACTTCTTCAACGGCACCATCCGGCGCATCCAGCGTCCAGTCAGCCGCAAGCTCCGGCATGGCGGCCTGGATGCGCCGCGCAAGCTCTACAAAACGCGGGTTGGGCGGTGCGGGCTGATGGACCCGCTCGGCGAAGAATGCCTGGGCCTGGGCCCATGTTGCGGGGGTGGGTTGGTGCCATAGGTGAATGACATAGCTCACAAAAACTCCTCTCGCAGCCAGGGTGTCTTAGAAGGTGTTCAAGATCTTGGGGCAGAGCCCCATGGTGTTCACGGAAAATACTACAAAAATAGTAGCTGCAAGCGCTTTATGGAAGGGCGCTAGAGGCCAATTTGGCTCATATCTTTGCCAGCCAGTCCACGCTGCCTGGTCTGCCCGGCAGATTCAGGTTTGCCACGGGCGCGGGGCTGCTTGCCACGCGCCGCCCGCGCCGCCACACGCCCAGGCGCGCGGCGCGCAGGCGGATCGCTTCCACCGGGTTGCGCGCGTGCAGCAGCACGAAGTCGGCATGGCAGCCAGGAACGATGCCGTAGCCTTCCAGGCCCAGCAGTTGCGCGGGGTTCACCGTCACCGCATCGAAGCACTGGCGCATGGCCTGCTGGCTCGTCATCTGCGCCACGTGCAGGCCCATGTGGGTGGCCTCCAGCATGTCGGCGCTGCCGCCCGCGTACCACGGGTCCATCACGCAGTCGTGGCCGAAGGCGACGGTGAGGCCTGCGGCCATCAGCTCGGGCACGCGCGTCATGCCGCGGCGCCTGGGGTAGCTGTCGTGGCGGCCCTGCAGCGTGATGTTGATGAGCGGGTTGGCCACCACGCCGAGCTGCGCCTCGGCCATCAGCGGGATCAGCTTGCTCACGTAGTAGTTGTCCATGCTGTGCATGGAGGTCAGGTGCGAGCCGGTCACGCGGCCGTGCAGGCCCAGGCGCTGGGTTTCGTACGCCAGGGTTTCGACGTGGCGCGAGAGCGGGTCGTCGCTCTCGTCGCAGTGCATGTCCACGCGCTTGCCCTGGTTCGCCGCGATCTCGCAGAGCACGCGCACGCTCTCCGCGCCCTCGGCCATGGTGCGCTCGAAATGGGGAATGCCGCCCACCACGTCCACGCCCAGCGCCAGCGCGCGCTTCAGGCTGTCCAGCGCGCCCGCGCGGCGCAGCACGCCGTCCTGCGGAAAGGCGACGAGCTGCAGGTCGAGGTAGGGCGCCACGCGCCGCTTCACGTCGAGCAGGGCATGCACCGGCAGCAGGCCCGGGTCGCTCGTGTCCACGTGGCTGCGGATGGCGAGCAGGCCGCGCGCCACGGCCCAGTCGCAATAGGCCAGCGCGCGCTCCACGATGGCGTCGTGCGTGAGCGTGGGTTTCAGCTCGCCCCACAGCGCGATGCCCTCCAGCAGCGTGCCGCTCTCGTTCACGCGCGGCTGGCCGTAGCTCAGCGTGGAGTCCATGTGGAAATGCGCGTCGACGAACGGCGGGCTGACCAGCAGGCCGCCCGCATCCACCGTCTCGTGCGCGGGGGCCTTATCGGCGGTAAGGCCCTCGGCCACTTCGGCGATGCGGCCGTCCTGCACGGCAATGGACATGTTCTTGCGGCCGTCGGGCAGGGTGGCGTCGTGGATCAGCAGGTCGAGCATGGTGTCAGCGTTCTCCTTTGCGGTAGGGCTTCATGAGGGCCTGCGGATACGCCGCCCTGCGCGCCACCAGCACCAGCGCCAGGATGGAGAGCAGGTACGGCAGCATCAGATAAGCCTGGTACGGCAGCCACCCGTCGCCGCCCGCCTGTTGCAGCCGCAGCTGCAGCGCGTCGAAAAAGGCGAACAGCAGCGCGCCCAGCAGCGCCTTGCCCGGCCGCCACGAGGCGAACACCACCAGCGCCACGCAGATCCAGCCGCGCCCGTTCACCATGTTGAAGAAGAAGGCGTTGAACGCCGACAGCGTGAGGAAGGCGCCGGCCACGCCCATCAGCGCCGAGCCCGCGACGATGGCGCTGGTGCGCACTGCCGCCACGGGAATGCCCTGGCCTTCGGCCGCCTGCGGGTTCTCGCCCACCATGCGCACGGCCAGGCCCAGCGGCGTGCGGTAGAGCACCCAGCCCAGCAGCGGCACCAGCCCCAGCGCCAGCAGCGTGAGGGGCGTCTGCGCCGAGAGGATGGGCACACCCAGCCACTCCATCGGCGCGAAGGGCGTGATGGTGGGGGGCGTGTTCACCTTGGGAAAGCTCACGCGGTAGCCGTAGTAGCTCAGGGCCGTCGCCAGCAGCGTGATGCCGAGGCCCGAGACGTGCTGCGACAGCGCCAGCCCGACGGTGAGCCACGCATGCAGCAGCCCGAACACCGCGCCCGCGAGGGCGGCCACCCCCACGCCCGTCCACAGCCCGTGCCCCGCATAGACCGTCAGCCAGCCCACGAAAGCGCCGGCCACCATGATCCCTTCGATGCCGAGATTCAGCACGCCCGCGCGCTCGCACAGCAGCACGCCCAGCGTGCCCAGCACGAGCGGCGTGGCAATGCGCAGCGTGGCGATCCAGAACGCGGGGTTGGCGAGGATGTCGAGCAGCTCGGTCATTTCCAGCGCACCCGGTATTGCGCCAGCAGCCCCGCCACCAGCACGGCGATGAGCGACGCGGCGACGATCACGTCGGCGATGTAGGTGGGCACGCCGATGGCGCGGCTCATGCTGTCGGCCCCCACCAGCACGCCCGCCACGAAGACGCCCGCCGCCACCACGCCCAGCGGGTGCAGCCCGGCCAGCATGGCGATCACGATGCCGCTGTAGCCGTAGCCGGGCGACATGTCCAGCGTCACGTAGCCGGTGCGGCCCGCGACCTCGATGGCGCCCGCCAGCCCGGCCAGGCCGCCCGAGAGCAACGCCACCAGCACCACGGTGCGCGTGACCGGCACGCCCGCGAAGGCGGCGGCGCGCGCGTTGGCGCCGGCCGCGCGGATGCGAAAGCCCGGCACCGTGCTCGCCAGCAGCGCCCACAGCAGCACGGCGAGCCCCATGGCGATCAGCAGCCCGGTGTGCAGCCGCGTGCCGGGCACCAGGCGCGACAGTTCCAGGTCGCCCTGCAGCGCCACGCTCTGCGGCCAGCCGAGGGCCAGGGGGTCTTTCATCGGGCCGTCGAGCAGGGCGGAGACGAGCAGCAGCATCACGAAGTTGAGCAGCAGCGTGGTGACGACCTCGTCCACGCCCAGTTTGGCCTTCATGAGCGCCGGGCCCAGCAGCCACGCGGCGCCGGCCAGCGCGGCGGCCAGCAGCATCAGCGCAAAGAGCAGCGCCGGCGGCCACTCCAGCCCCGTGCCGCCGTGCAGCCCGCCCACGGCCACGGCGGCGATGGCGCCAGCGTAGAGCTGGCCTTCGGCCCCGATGTTGAACAGCCGCGCGCGGAAGGCCACGGCGGCGGCCAGGCCGGTGAGGATGAGCGGCGTGGCGCGCGTGAGTGTTTCGGTGAGCGCGAACACCGAGCCGAACGCGCCGCGCGCCAGCAGCGCATAGGTCTGGCCCACGGGCGCGCCGGCCCACAGCACGAGCAGGGTGGAGACGAGCAGCGTGAAGGCCACGGCGCCCACGGGCGCGGCCGCGTAGGCGAGGGGGGAGGTGCGCGCGCGCTTTTCGAGCCTCATGGCGCGGCCCCCGCCATCGCAAGGCCGATGGCCTCGCGCGTCCACTGCGCGGCGGGCAGCGCGCCCGTCAACTGGCCCGCGTGCATCACGGCCACGCGGTCGCCCAGCTGCATGGCTTCATCGAGGTCGTCGGAGATCAGCAGCACGGCCGCGCCCGCGTCGCGCGCGGCGAGCAACTGGCGGTGGACGAAGGTGACGGCGCCGATGTCCAGGCCCCAGGTGGGCTGGTGGGCCACGATCAGGCGCGGCGCGGGGCCATACGCATCCGGGTGCAGCAACGCGCGACCGAGGATGAGCTTCTGCATGTTGCCGCCCGAGAGAGCGCGCGCGGGCGCATCGAGCCCGCCGCCGCGCACGTCATAGGTCTCGACCACGTGGCGCGCGTGCCGGCGTGCGGCGCGGCGCTTGATCCAGCGGCCGGTGAACCAGGCGCGCGCGAACCAGCGGCCGCCCAGGCGTTCGGAGACGGCGTTCTCCCACACCGGCAGATCGCCCACCACGCCCACGGCGTGGCGGTCCTCGGGGATGCGGGCGACGCCCTGGGCGACGAGCCGCGAGGGCTGCGCGCGCAGCGGCTGGCCCAGCAGTTCCGCGCGGCCCTGCGTGGCGGAGCGCACGCCGCAGAGCAGGCCGGCCAGCGCCGCCTGCCCGTTGCCGGAGACGCCCGCGATGGCGGTGATCTCGCCCGCGCGCAGCGTCAGATTTATGCCGTGCAGCGCGTCCCGTCCGCCATCGGTGTGCACGCCTTCCAGCACGCACACCGCATCGCCCACGTGGCGCGCGGGCTGGCGCGCCGTGGTTTCGACGGCATGCCCGACCATCCATTGCGCCAATTGGCCCTGCGTGGTGCCGGCGGCGGGCGCCTCGGCCACCAGCCGGCCCTGGCGCAGCACGGCGACGCGGTGCGACACGCGCAGCACCTCGCCCAGCTTGTGGCTGATGAACAGGATCGACAGCCCCTCGGCCACCATCTGCGCCAGGGTGGCGAACAGGGCCTCGCTCTCCTGCGGGGTGAGCACGGCCGTGGGCTCGTCGAGGATGAGGATGCGCGCGCCGCGGTACAGCGCCTTGAGGATCTCCACGCGCTGGCGCTCGCCCACCGACAGGGTGCCCACGCGCGCGTCCGGAGAAATGGGCAGGCCGAAACGGCGCGACACCGCCAGCAGCCGCTCGCGCGCGGCGGCGCGGCGCGAGAAGGGCTGCCACAGCGGCTCGCTGCCGAGCAGCACGTTCTCCAGCACGGTGAGGTTGTCGGCCAGCGTGAAGTGCTGGTGCACCATGCCGATGCCCGCCGCCAGCGCGGCGCGCGGCTGGCCGGGCGGCAAGGGCTGGCCGAAGACCTCAATGTGCCCTTCGTCGGCCACGTAGTGGCCGAACAGGATGGACATCAGCGTGGACTTGCCCGCGCCGTTCTCGCCCAGCAGCGCCAGCACCTCGCCGCGCGCCAGCGTGAGGCTGATGTGGTCGTTGGCGACGAGGGGGCCGAAGCGCTTGGTGATGCCCGCGAGGCGCAGGACGGTTTCCGTCACCAGGGCAGCGTCATTTGGCGGTGGACTTGGGCTGGCTGTCGTCCACCTTCACGGTGAACTTGCCGGCCAGGATGTCGGCCTCCCTGGCCTTGACCTTGGCGGCCAGATCGGCCGGCACCTTCTTCTCGAACGTGCCCAGGGGCGCGAGAGAGCTGCCCTTGTGCTTCATCAGCGAATAGGGGCCGTAGTCCTCGGCGGTGAACTTGCCCTCCTTCACCAGCTTGATCGCGCGGTCCACGCTCGGCTCCATGTGCCACAGGGCCGATGCGACGACGGTGTCGGGGTACTGCGGCTGGGTGTCGATCACGTTGCCGATGGCGAGCTTGCCGCGCTCCTTGGCCGCGTCGCTCACGCCGATGCGTTCGGCATAGAGCACGTCCGCGCCCTTCTCGATCATGGCAAACGTCGCCTCCTTGGCCTTGGGCGGGTCGAACCAACTGTTGATGAAGGTGATGGTGAACTCCACCTTGGGGTTCACCTCTTTCGCTCCCGCCATCAAGGCGTGCATCAGCCGGTTGACCTCGGGGATGGGAAAGCCGCCCACCATGCCGATTTTGTTCGTCTTGGTCATGCCGCCCGCGATCATGCCGGTGAGGTAGGCGGGCTCCTGGATGTAGTTGTCGAACACGCTGAAGTTGGGCGCCTGCGGCTTGCCCGAGGAGCCCATGACGAAGGCCGTCTTGGGGAAGTCCTTGGCCACCTTGCGCGCGGCGGCCTCCACGCCGAACACCTCGCCGAAGACGAGCTGGCTGCCGCCCGTGGCGTACTCGCGCATCACGCGCTCGTAGTCGGCGTTGGCGACGTTCTCGCTGCTCTTGTATTCGATCTCGCCGCGCGCCTCGGCGGCCTTCAGCGCCTGGTGGATGCGGCTGACCCACTGCTGCTCGTAGGGCACGGTGTAGATGGCGGCGACTTTCAGCTTGGCCTGCGCGAGCGCGCTGCCCGCGAAGCCCAGCGTGCTGGCGATGGCGAGCGAGGTGGCCAGCAGGTGGCCGGTGAAGAGGCGGCGTGAACTCATGCGATATCTCCCGAGAGGAAAGCGGTTGCTACATAAAAAGAAGCTGCCAGCGCTTGTTGGATGGGCGATGGCGGCCTATTTGGTTCCAAAAATCCGGTCGCCCGCGTCGCCCAGGCCGGGCAGGATGTAGCCGTGCGCGTCGAGCTGGCGGTCGATGGCGGCGGTGAAGATCGGCACGTCGGGGTGGGCGCCTTGCAGCGCGGCGATGCCCTCGGGGCAGGCCAGCAGGCAGACGAACTTGATCGAGCGCGGGCCGACCTCCTTCACGCGCTCCACCGCCGCGATGGCGGAGTGGCCGGTGGCCAGCATCGGGTCCACCACGATCACGTCGCGCTCACCCATGTCGGCCGGCAGCTTGAAGTAGTACTCCACCGCGGTCAGCGTGCGCGGGTCGCGGTACAGGCCGACGTGGCCCACGCGCGCGCCGGGCACCACGTCGAGCATGCCGTCCAGGATGCCCAGGCCGGCGCGCAGGATGGCGACGAAGACCAGCTTCTTGCCGTCGATCACCTGGCCGGTGGTGGTCTCCAGCGGCGTCTCGATCTCGATCGGCTGCGTGGGCATGTCGCGCGTGACCTCGTAGGCCATCAGCATCGCCAGCTCCTTGAGCAGGCGGCGGAAGCCGTGGGTGCTGAGGTCCTTCTGGCGCATCAGCGTCAGCTTGTGCTGCACCAGGGGGTGGTCGATCAGGTGGACGGTGCTCATGGGGGTGGGGCTTCCTAGGGTCAGAAGGTGTGAATGAATCCCGCGTGCCCGAAAGGAGTGCCCAAACTCGTCCGATCAAGGCGCAAAGCACAGCCATAGCTCGTGCTATGGCGAGCATTTGCAACGCGGAGCGGGCGGGTTTGGGCGCTCAAGGCGGGCATGTGGGGTTCGTTCACACCTTCTCAGAACACGGTGCCGTCGCTGGCGATGGAAAGTGGTGGCGTGCCGTCACGCAAACGCTGTGCCAGCACCCGGCCGGCGGCCCAGGTGCCGCCTTCCAGCACGCAGGCCAGCGGCAGGGCATCGTCTGCCAGGCCGAGCGCGCGGCACACGCGCGGCGCCAGCTCGTCGAGCAGCGCGACGGTGAGCGCGCGCCACTCCACCACCAGTGCGTCGGCCGGCGTGTACGTGGCCCGCGCCAGCGCCTCGTCCTTCAGGCGCAGCACGCCGCCGTCCAGCAGCAGGCCGCCGTTGCGGTACTCGGGCAGGCCGGTCAGGGCCTCCAGGCCCGCCACCGGGTGGCCGGCCCACGCGAACGGCTCCAGCAGCGAATAGGTGAGCCACTGCGACAGCTTGTGGAACGGCACCCAGCCGGCCGCCGCCCCCTCGCCGCCGGCGGCGGGGTGGCGCCAGCAGTCGCCCAGCGGCACGCCGTGCAGCGCGTTGCCGGCCGGCCAGATGCCGGACAGCGTGTCCAGCAGCAGGCGCAGGATGGCGTGCGCGGCGACGGGCCGGCCGCCGGCCGCCAGCGCATCGAACAGGCCGCCGGGCCCGCCCGCCGGGCCGAACACCGCCGGCTGCGCCGCCAGCGCCGCGCCCAGGCGGCGCAGCAGCGCGGCGCGGCCTTCCAGCCCCACCAGCGGGTTGCCGTCGCCGGCCTGGAAGGCCCGTGCCAGCGCCGCCGCGTCGATGCGCGCCAGCGCCGCCGCGTCGGCCCGCAGCGGCTGCCCCGGCGCGCTGGAGAACAGGCCGCCCATGAAGGCGTGGAAGCTGGCCACGCCCAGCCCTTCGGAGCGGGCGAAGCGCTGGCCGCTGGCGGCCTCGCGCCACGACCAGCCGGGGCCGGCGCCGGCGTCCAGCAGCACGGAGACCACCGCCAGGTCGATCTGCGCGCGCGCGCGCTCGGCCGCCTCGGGCAGGCGCGCATCGAGCTGCGCGCGGCGGTCGATGCCGCCGGCCTCGAAATGGCGCCAGCGGCTGTGGAACGGAATGGCCAGCGCGGGATAGCGCTGGCGCGTGACCTCGGCCACCAGCGCGGCGGTGGGCGCCAGCGCCGCGTCGTCGACGGCGAAGAAGGCCGACCGGCCGGCGCGGGCGCGCGCCAGCAGGCCCCGCGCGCGTTCGCGCACCGTGGCGGTGCTGCGCAGCGCATCGACGGCGCCCAGCACCGAGGCGTCGGCCACGGCAGCGGTCACGCGCCCAGCTCCCGGCCCTTGGTGTGGCGCAGCTGCTCGGCGCTAGGGGCGTCGCCGGGGGTGAAGTAGCCGGCGGCCATCTTGGCGTCCATCTCCACGCGGGCGTCGGCGGGAATCAGGCCGTCGGGGATGTTGACGCGCTCGCCCACCTCGATGCCGGCGCCGGTGATGGCGTCGTACTTCATGTTGCTCATGCTGACCAGGCGGTGGATCTTGCGCACGCCCAGCCAGTGCAGCACGTCGGGCATGAGCTGCTGGAAGCGCATGTCCTGCACGCCGGCCACGCATTCGGTGCGTGCGAAGTACTGGTCGGCGGTGTCGCCCCCGGCCTGGCGCTTGCGCGCGTTGTAGACCAGGAACTTGGTCACCTCGCCCAGCGCGCGGCCCTCCTTGCGGTAGTACACGCACAGGCCCACGCCGCCGCGCTGCGCGCCCTGGATGCATTCCTCGATGGCGTGCGTCAGGTAGGGGCGGCAGGTGCAGATGTCGGAGCCGAACACGTCGGAGCCGTTGCACTCGTCGTGCACGCGCGCCGTCAGCTCGACCGAGGTGTCGGCCAGGTCGGCCGGCCGGCCGAAGATGTAGAGCGTGAGGTGGCCGATGGGCGGCAGGAACACGGTCAGGTCGGGCCGCGTCACCAGCTCGGGGTACATGCCGCCGGTCTCCTCGAACAGCACGCGGCGCAGCTCGGTCTCGGTGCAGCCGAAGCGCTCGGCCACGCCGGGCAGGTGCCACACCGGCTCCACCGCCGCCTTGGTGACCAGCGCGCCGCCGGAGGGCAGCAGCACCTGGCCGTCGGCCGCGAGGCGGCCTTTCTGCATGGCTTCGATGATCTCCGGCAGGATCACGTGCGCCTTGGTCACGGCGATGGTCGGGCGGATGTCGCAGCCGGCCGCCAGCGCGCCGGCGAAGTGGGCGCCGATCTCCGCGCCCCAGGGGTCGAGCGAGACGATGCGGCCCGGCTCGCTCCAGGCCGGATGGGGGCCGATGGTGTCGGTGGGCGCGGTGTTGGTCAGGTCCGGCCGGTGGCGCGGGTCGAGCGCGCCCGCCGCCACGGCCAGCGCGCGGTAGATGCTGTAGCTGCCGCTGTGCGTGCCGATCACGTTGCGGTGCGCGCGGTGGGTGGTGGAGCCGATCACCGGGCCGCGCTCGGCCGGCGTGGCGGCGGCCCAGTGGATGGCCGGGGCGCCCTGCCCGCCGGCGTGCGAGGTCAGGCGGATGTGCCGCGCCGGCGCGGCGGCGGAAGGCGCTGGGGCTGGATCGGGCATGGAACGGTCCTCGTCGGCCTGGGGTTCACGCGGTGCAGGCGGGATGAAGCACATTATGTGCCCAGCCGCTGGGCCCGATGCCATGCAAAAAGGCCGTCTCGCGACGGCCTTTGCCTGCCAGCGGGGCGGCGCCGGGGCCTACAGCTTCACCGCCTGCGGCGCGCCGGTCAGGTAGCCGACGGCGGCGCCGAACTTGTCCTTGTAGTTGGCGTCGATCAGCGGGTCGAGCACGTCCTTCACCTTGGCGTGCAGGCTGCTCCAGTCGCCGGGGTGCTGGAAGTTGCTCATGACGTAGGTCCAGCCGTTCACCTCGTCCACCGCGTGCAGGCCGGTGGATTCGGCGCCGGCGGGCGTGGAGAGGATGCGCGAGAGCGCCTTGGTGTCGACGTTGTAGGCCCACAGGAAGTTGTTGACGTGGTTGCCGCTGTCCTCGCCGATGAACAGGGTGCGCATCTTCTCGGAGAACTTCAGGTTGTCCGGGCTGGCGATCTTGTCCGGGTGGGCGGTGTTGCCCAGCGCGTCGGCGGCGATGTCCTCGCCCATCAGCTCCATGCGCGATCTGGTCGGCACCCATTCGCTGTCGATGGCGGCGCCCTGGTCGTCCTTCACGCCGCCGCCCAGGTGGTGCGCCAGCACGCCGCCGGCCTTCAGGGTCTTGGGGAAGGCCACGTTGTGCCGGGCGTTCCAGACGGCGTCGCCCTCGATCATCGAGGCCTGGATGTTGGCCAGCGCCGAGTAGGCCACCTTGTCCTGGATGTTCAGCGTGGTGCCTTCCATCTTGGTGAAGGCCATGCTGCCGCCGGCCAGGTTGGCGTAGCGGTGGGTCTCCAGGAAGGCGGCGGCCTTCTCCATGCCGGGCTTGAGCCTGATCCAGGCGGCCTTGCCGTCGAGGAAGACCTTGGTGAAGCTCTCGTCCTCGGGATCGGCGGTGAGCGACTCCATGATGTCGGTGGGCTTGAGGCTGTCCGCCATGGCCTCGATCTCGGCGCTGGTGGCATGACCGAGGTGGATCCACTGGATCGCGGCGGTGGAGGTGTCGGTCAGCGTCTCGGTGTAGCGCGCCACGTACAGGTTGCCGGCGGACAGGTCGCGCGCCTTGTCGGCCACGAACATGAACAGGCCGCCGTTGGTGTAGTCGTCGCCCATCAGCGCGGTGCGCTCGTCGGGCATGACGTGGATCAGCTCGTGCGAGATGCGGCCCAGGCAGTAGTGCTTTCTGGCGCTGCCGGTGCCGTCGGGGTGGACGGTGATCTCGGGCAGGTGGCCGTAGTGGTAGGGGTTGGCGGCGGCCTCGTCGCCGAACACGTTCCGGCTGAAGGCCCTGAACTGCGCCGAGGCGGCGGCGGTGAAGGCGTCGGGCTCGTACTCCTCGCTGGACAGGTGGGTGTTCCAGGGCGAGAGGCTGGCGCCGCAGGTGATCCACAGGCCGTGCACGCCGGACATGTCCACGTTGTGGTACTTGACCAGGCTGAGTTGGCCGGTGGCCTGGTCCTGGTCCAGCGTCAGCACGGCGATGGGCGAGGGCAGCACGCCGTAGGTGCTCTGGCCGGCCTGATCGCGGCTGTTGTACTCGAACTGCACGACGAAGAACACCGGCTTGCCCTTGACGCCGTCGACCTTGGCGCCCTCGATGTGGATCAGCGAGGAGCCGTCGGGCGCGTCGGAGAAGAAAGGGCGCTCCTGGCCGGGCACGGAGGCGTCGATGATGGGCTGGTTGCGGATGTCGTAGTAGCCGCCGGCCAGGATCTGGCCGCCCTGGCCGTCGCTCACCAGGTCGCCGGTGACGAAGAAGGGCTGGTACGCCAGGGCCACGTCCTTCCGGCTGTCGTCGTCGTACAGGATGCTCATCACCGCCGTGGTGGAGGTGGTGGCCATGGCGGCGGGGGCCGCCAGGCCGGGGGCGGCCATGTTGGAAAAGCTCACCGACTTGAAGGCGGCGGGCGGGGTGGCGGCGTCATCGTCGCTGCCGCCGCAGGCGGCCAGCAGGCCGGCGGCGGACACCGAGGAGGCCAGGGGCAGCAGCGGCGCGCCGCCCAGGAGTTGCAGAAGGCGGCGGCGTGAGGTCAGCGTCTCGTTCATGTCGATCGGTTCGTGGGGGTGGGTTCGCGGGAGCGGTGCAGCGGATGGCGCGCACCTCCTGACGAACGAGTATCGGCAGCGCCCGTGGCAGCCCGATGACATGAATGTGTCGGAACCATGACGCCCGCGCCGGGCGCCACGAACCCCAAAAACCATAGCTGCCAGCGCTTGCCGGGCGGGCGCTGGAGCCTGTTTTTCTTTAGATTTTCGGAATGCGGATGCGGCTGATCATCAGCGAGCCCGACAGCGCGTACAGCAGCACCAGCGGGTGCAGCGCGCCGCCCAGCACGCGCACCTGCCCGCCCCACAACGCGGGGCCGATGGCGCCCCGCGCGGCGGCCGCGCACAGCAGCGCCACCAGCACGATGGAGGTGGGGATCGGCGTGCCTTCGAAGTACTTCACCTTGCCGGTGCCACCCGACAGCTGCTCGGCCGTGACGTTGAAGCGCGCCAGCCGCGACACCCCGCAGGCGACGAAGAAGCCCAGCACCACGCGGTCCCACAGCCCCTGCATGCCGACGCCGTAGGCGATCAGCGCCGGCGCCACGCCGAAGGAGATGACGTCGGCCAGCGAGTCCAGCTCGCGCCCCAGCAGCGAGGACTTCTGGCGCCAGCGCGCCACGCGGCCGTCCAGCACGTCGAACACCAGCGCCGCCAGCACCAGCGCGCAGGCGTAATAGACGTGCCGGATGTCCTGCACCTGGATGTAGCTGATGATGGCGAACATCGCCCCCACGCCGCACACCGCATTGCCCAGCGTGAACCAGTCCGCGAGGTGGAACTCGCGGATCATGGAGAACGGCTTCGGCCTGAGTCTCGTGCCCCCACGCTCCCCCGCTTCGCGTGGTCCGCTGCCCCCCGAGGGGGCGCTCGCCGCCTTCGGGCGGCCGGGCGGCGGCTCGGGCGCCTTGTGATCGTTCATGATGTATTGACGGCGCGCTCCAGCGCGTCGATGAAGATCGCCGGCACGTCGCAGCCGGTCTGGTCCAGGATCTCGCGGAAGCAGGTGGGGCTGGTGACGTTGATCTCGGTCACCCGGGTGCCGATGATGTCCAGCCCGATCAGCAGCAGCCCGCGCGGCGCCAGCGCCTGGCCGATGGTGCTGGCGGTGGCGCGGTCGGCGTCGGTGATGGGCTGGGCCACGCCCTTGCCGCCGGCCGCCAGGTTGCCGCGCACCTCGCCGCCCTGCGGGATGCGCGCCAGCACCCAGGGCACCGGTTCGCCGTCGATGATCAGGATGCGCTTGTCGCCCTCGGCGATCTCGGGCAGGAACTTCTGCACCATCACGCTGGTGGCGCCGCCCTGGTTCAGCGTCTCGACGATGCTGCCCAGGTTCAGGCCGTCTTCCTTCACGCGGAAGATGCCCATGCCGCCCATGCCGTCCAGGGGCTTGAGGATGATGTCGCGGTGCTCGGCGTGGAAGGCGCGGATGTCGGCCTCGGCGCGCGTGACCAGCGTGGGGCCGATGAACTGCGGCCATTCCATGATGGCCAGCTTCTCCGGGTGGTCGCGCAGCGCGGCCGGCTTGTTGAACACGCGCGCGCCCTCGCGCTCGGCCTGCTCCAGCAGGTGGGTGGCGTAGATGTATTCGGCGTCGAAGGGCGGGTCCTTGCGCATCAGCACGGCGCCGAAGTCCTTCAGCGGCACCTGTTCGCGCGGCGCCTCGGTGAACCACGCGGCGGCGTCGCCCGTCAGCGTGATCGGCCGCACGCGGGCCTGCACCACGCCGCCCGACCGCCAGTGCACGTCGCCCGGCTCGCAGGCGGAAATGCGGTGGCCACGCCGCTGGGCCTCACGCATCATCGAGAAGGTGGTGTCCTTGGTGGTCTTGAAGTGCTCGAGCGGGTCGGCGATGAACAGCAGGTTCATGGTGGTGCAGGGTGGGTAGCGCTGCCGCGCGGGCCAAAAGGCCGATCTTGCCGCATCACGGCGCCCCGCGCGCGGCGGCGGGTTTGCGCGCCATCACGGCCAGCGCCACGGCGCCCGCCACCACGCCCCAGAAGGCCGAGCCGATGCCGCCCAGCGTCACGCCCGAGGCGGTGACCAGGAAGGTGATCAGCGCCGGCTCGCGGTGCGCCTCGTTCTGCAGCGCCGCCACCAGCCCGCCGCCGATGGTGGACAGCAGCGCCAGCCCGGCGATGGCGGCCACCAGCTCCTTGGGGAAGGCGATCAGCAGCCCCGCCACGGCGGCGCCGAACAGGCCCACCAGCAGGTACAGCACGCCGCAGGTGACGGCGGCGGTGTAGCGCCGCGCCGGGTCGGGGTGCGCCTCGGGGCCCATGCAGATGGCGGCGGTGATGGCGCTCAGGTTCAGCGCGTAGCCACCGAAGGGCGCCAGCAACAGCGTGGCGACGCCCGTCATGCCGATCAGCCGGCTCACCGGCAGGGCGTAGCCGGTGGCGCGCATCACCGCCACGCCGGGCACGTTCTGCGACGCCATGGTCACCACGAACAGCGGCAGCGCCAGGCTGACGGCCGCCTGCCAGGTGAACACCGGCGTGGTCCACACCGGCTGCGCCCATTCCCAGCGCACCGCCGTCCAGGCGATGTGGCCCTGCGCGGCGGCCACCACGATGGAGACCAGCAGCGTCAGCGGCACGGCGTAGCGTGGCAGCCAGCGCTTGCCCAGCAGGTAGGCCGCCAGCATGGCCAGCACCAGCGGCAGCGCGGTCTGTGCGGCACTGAAGGCGGCCATGCCGAAGTGGGCCAGCACGCCGGCCAGCAGGCCCGAGGCAATGGCCATGGGGATGCGGTTCATCACGCGCTCGAACCAGCCCGTGGCCCCGGCCAGCGTGATCAGCAGCGCGCAGACGATGAAGGCGCCTGTGGCCTGCGCCAGGTCGAACCCGGCGCCGGCGCTGGCCAGCACCGCCGCGCCTGGCGTGCTCCAGGCCACCATCACCGGCTTGCGCAGGATCAGCGAAGGGATCGCCGTGGCCAGCCCCATGCCGATGCCCAGCGCCCACATCCACGAGGCCAGCACCGCCTCCGACGCGCCGAACGCCTGCGCGGCCTGGAACACCAGCGCCACCGAGCTGGTGAAGCCGACCAGCACGGCCACGAAGCCGGCGCTGGCGGCCGACACGCTCCAGTCCTGAAAGAATCGCATCGGGCGATTGTGCCGAATGCGGTGGGCGCCGGTTTGCTACGCTTTAGGTAGCTGCCTGCGCTGACTGGTCGGGCGCTGGAGCCACTTTTTATTCATAAGGCGCGGGCTAGATCTCGACTTTGCTGCCCAGCTCCACCACCGCGTTGCTCGGCAGGTTCAGGAACTCGGCCGCTCCGGTGGCGCTGTGGTGCATCTGGGCGAACAGCTTCTCGCGCCACGGCGCCAGGCCCGAGCCCAGCGTGGGCGTGACGATGTCGCGCGAGAGGAAGTAGCTGGTCGTCATCGGGTTGAGTTGGATGCCGCGGCCGGTGATCAGGGCCAGCGCCTTGGGCAGGTCGGGGTCGTTCTTGAAGCCGTAGTGCACCGTCACCTGCCAGCAGTCGCGCCCCAGCGGCTCCACCTCCAGCCGCTTGGCCAGGCCGATCCAGGGCACCTCGTGGTTGCGCACGGTGACGAACAGGTTCTGCTCGTGCAGCACCTTGTTGTGCTTGAGGTTGTGCATCAGCGCGTTGGGCACGATGCCGGGCTGCGCGCTCAGGAACACCGCCGTGCCCGGCACCCGCGTGGGCGGGCTGACGAACACCGACTCCAGGAAGGACGCGAGGTCGATGGCGCTCTCGCGCAGCGTGCGGGCGAGCAGATCGCGCCCGTCCTTCCAGGTGGTCATCAGCGTGAACACCGCGCCGCCGATCAGCAGCGGGAACCAGCCGCCCTCGGTCAGCTTCAGCAGGTTGGAGCTGAAGAACGCCAGGTCGATGGCGAAGAAGAAGCCCGTCGCCAGCACGCACAGTGCCAGCGGGTAGCCCCAGCCGTAGCGGATGACGAAGAAGGTCAGCACGGTGGTGATCAGCATGTCCAGCGTCACCGCGATGCCGTAGGCCGCCGCCAGGTTGCTGGACGAGCGGAACAGCACCACCGCCAGCACGATCATCACGAACAGGCTCCAGTTGACGAAGGGCATGTAGATCTGCCCCTTGTCGCGCGCGCTGGTGTGGCGCACCTGCAGGCGCGGCAGGTAGTCGAGCTGGATCACCTGCTTGGTGACGCTGAAGGCGCCGGTGATGAGCGCCTGCGAGGCGATCACGGTGGCCAGGGTCGCCAGGCCGACCAGCGGCAGCAGCAGCGGCTCGGGCGCCATGTGGAAGAACGGGTTATTCACCGCCTCGGGCTCGGCCAGCAGCAGCGCGCCCTGGCCGAAGTAGTTGAGCGTGAGCGCCGGCATGACGATGGAGAACCAGGCCACGCGGATCGGCTGCTTGCCGAAGTGCCCCAGGTCGGCGTAGAGCGCCTCGCCGCCGGTCACGCACAGCACCACCGCGCCCAGGATGATGAAGGCGGTGCCCGGCTGGCGCCAGACGAAACCCAGCGCGTGGTGCGGGCTCAAAGCGCGCAGGATCTCCGGGTGGCCGACGATGTGGTGCACGCCCAGCGCCGCGATGGCGAAGAACCAGACCAGCGTGACCGGCCCGAAGAAGCGCCCGATGCCCGCCGTGCCGCGCTTCTGCACCCAGAACAGCAGGAACAGGATCACCAGCGTGAGCGGGATCACCGCCTTGCGGAAATGCGGCGAGACCACCTCCAGCCCCTCCACCGCCGACAGCACCGAGATGGCGGGCGTGATGACCCCGTCGCCGTAGAACAGGCAGGTGCCGAAGATGCCGATCAGCAGCATCCACTTGCGCAGCGCCGGCGCCTTGTGCTTGACCGACTGCGAGGCCAGCGCCAGCATGGCCACCAGGCCGCCCTCGCCGTGGTTGTCGGCGCGCAGCACCAGGGTCACGTACTTCAGCGAGACGATGACCGTGAGCGTCCAGAAGATGATGGACAGCACGCCGTAGACGTTGGCATGCGTGAACGGCACGTGGCCGGAGCCGAAGATTTCCTTGACGGCATACAGGACGCTGGTGCCGATGTCGCCGTAGACGACGCCGATCGCGCCCAGGGTCAGCGCGGCGAGGGAGGATTTGGGGGCGGCCAAGAAAGCGGTGGCGGAGCGCGGATGCGCCATTGTGCGCCGGCCGCGGCCGGCGCGCCGGGCGTCAGGCGATGGCCTGCAACTCCGGGTCGGTCGCTTCCAGCTCGTAGCTGGCGGCCACCAGGGCCAGCCGGCCGATCACGCCGTACATGTAGAAGCGGTTGGGCGCGCTGGCGCCGGCGCGCACGCCCGGCTTGGGCAGCTGCCCGCCGCCGGCGAACGCCAGCGGCACGAAGCGGGCGCCGGGGGCGCTGAGGTTCTCGTCCTCGCCGCGCTCGGCGTGCACGCGGTAGAAGCCGCCCACCACGTAGCGGTCGATCATGTAGACCACCGGCTCGGCCACCGCGTCGTGGATGCGCTCGTGCGCCAGCACGCCCTCCTGGATGATGACCTCGCCGCGCGGCACGGCCGCCGCCGACAGGCCGTCGCGCGGCGGCTTGCGGCCGAGCTGGTCGAGGTCCTTCACGTCGCGCACCGTCATGATGCCCATGCCGTGCGTGCCCTGATCGGCCTTGACGACGACGAAGGGCTTCTCGCCGATGCCGTATTCCTTGTACTTGCGGCGCACCTTGGTCAGCAGCGCATCGACGTTGGTGCGCAGGCATTCGCCGCCCTGCGGCTCGTGGATGTCGATCTCGCCGCAGGTGGCGAACAGCGGGTTGATCAGCCAGGGGTCGATGCCGATCAGCTTGCCGAAGCGCTTGCTCACCTCCTCGTAGCTCTGGAAGTGGCGGCTCTTGCGGCGCACGCTCCAGCCGGCCTGCAGGGGCGGCAGCAGGTACTGCTCGTGCAGTTCCTCCAGGATGCCGGGCGCGCCGGCGGCCAGGTCGTTGTTGAGCAGGATGGTGCAGGGGTCGAAGTTCTTCAGGCCCAGCCGGAAGCGCTGGCGCTGCGCGGGCTCCAGGGTCAGCGTCTCGCCGTCGGGCAGGGGCACCACGGCGCTGCGCTTGAGCGCCGGGTCGATGGAGCCGAAGCGCACGTTCAGCCCGGCCATGCGGAAGATCTCCTGCAGGCGCTGCAGGCTGGCCAGGTAGAAGCTGGAGGGCTTGCCGTTCTCGGGCACCACGAGCAGGTTGCGCGCCTCGGGGCAGATCTTCTCGATCGCCGCCTGCGCCGCCTGCACCGCCAGCGGCAGCATCTCGGGCGAGAGGTTGTGCCAGCCGTCGGGGTAGAGGTTGGTGTCCACCGGCGCCAGCTTGAAGCCGGCGTTGCGGATGTCCACCGAGCAGTAGATGGGCGGCGTGTGCTCCATCCACTCCAGGCGGAACCAGCGCTCGATCACCGGCGTGGCGTCGAGGATGCGCTGCTCCAGCTCGTTGATGGGGCCGGTCAGCGCGGTGATGAGGTGGGGGACCATGACGCCGCAGTGTAACGGCGGCGCATGGCCGGGTCGGCGCCTCAGGTGCGGATTTCGCCCTCGCCCAGCACGATCCACTTCAGCGAGGTCAGCCCCTCGATGCCGACCGGGCCGCGGGCGTGGAGCTTGTCGGTGCTGATGCCGATCTCGGCGCCCAGGCCGTACTCGAAGCCGTCGGCGAAGCGCGTGCTGGCGTTGACCATCACGCTGGCCGAATCCACCTCGCGCAGGAAGCGCTGCGCGTGCCGGTGGTCGGTGGTGAGGATGGCGTCGGTGTGGTGGCTGGAATAGCGGTTGACGTGCGCGATGGCTTCCTGAAGCCCCGCCACCACCTTGATGCTGATGATGGGCGCGAGGTATTCCTCCGCCCAGTCGGATTCCTGCGCGGGCACCACGTTTGCTTCAATTTCAGTAGCTGCCGGCGCTTGACTGGCGGGCGCTGGAGGCACTTTTTGCTTGAGAATCGCCAGCGCCTCGGGGTCGCAGCGCATCTGCACGCCCTTGGCCGCGAACACGGCGCCGATGCGCGGCAGGAAGGCCGCTGCCACGCCGCGCGCCACCAGCAGGCTCTCGGTGGCGTTGCAGGGGCTGTACTTCTGCGTCTTGGCGTTGTCGGTGACCTTGACCGCCAGGTCCAGGTCGCAGGGGTCGTCCACGTAGGTGTGGCAGTTGCCGTCCAGGTGCTTGATGACGGGCACCTTCGCTTCCGCGCTGATGCGTTCGATCAAGCCCTTGCCGCCGCGCGGGATGATCACGTCCACGTACTCGGGCATGGCGATCAGCCGGCCGACGGCGGCGCGGTCGGTGGTCTGCACCAGTTGCACCGCGTCCTCGGGCAGGCCGGCCTCGGCCAGCGCGGCGCGCACCAGCGCGGCCAGCGCCTTGTTGGAATCGATGGCCTCGGAGCCGCCGCGCAGGATGGCGGCGTTGCCGCTCTTGATCGCCAGGCTCGCCGCCTCGATGGTCACGTTCGGCCGGCTCTCGTAGACCATGCCGAACACGCCGATGGGCACGCGCATCTGCCCCACGCGGATGCCGCTGGGCTGCTCTTTCAGGCCGATGACGTCGCCGATCACGTCGGGCATGGCGGCAAGCTGCTCGCAGCCCTGGGCGCACGTCTCGATCGCCTGGGGCGTGAGCCGCAGCCGATCCACCATCGGCGCCGCCAGGCCGGCGGCCTCGGCGCGCGCCAGGTCGAGCGCGTTGGCCTCGGCCAGCGGCGCGCCGGCCTCGCGCAGGCGGCGCGCCAGGGCACGCAGGGCGGCGCTCTTGCGCGCGGCGCCGGCGCGCGCCATCTGCGCGGCGGCCGTGCGGGCCTGCAGCCCGAGGGCCTGCATGTGTTCGGCGACGTTGAAGGCGTTCATGGGGGCGGATTTTCGCACCCCGGGGCACTGAACAGGCGCTCAGAGCAGCGGCGTCGGCCGCAGCGGCCGCTCGAAATAGTCGCCCAGCCGCTCCAGCGCATGCGGCTGAAGGATCTGCAGCACACCGCCCTCCAGCCGATGCAGGCCCAGGCGCTGCAGCTTGCGCAGCGTCTTGTTGGTGTGCACCAGCGACAGGCCCAGCGCATCGGCCAGGTGCTGCTGCGAAAGGGGGAAGGCCACGCAGCCGTGCGTGGCCATGCCCACCCGCTCGGCGCGGCGGTACAGGTGCAGCAGCAGCATCGCCACGCGCTCGGCGGCGCTGCGGCGGCCGGCGCTGACGAGGTTGTCGTCGACGAACTTCTCCTCGTTGGCCACCATCCAGGTGATGGCGTAGCCCAGGCGGGGCTGCCCGTGGAAGAAGGCCCACAGGCCCTCGCGCGGGTAGACGGCCAGCACCACGTCGGTGGCCGCCTCCACGCCGTAGGTGGTGCCTTCGACGAACTCGTCCTGCAAGCCGATGAAGTCGCCCGGCAGCAGGAAGCTGAGGATCTGCCGGCGGCCGTCGCTCAGCGTCTTGTAGCGGAAGGCCCAGCCCTCGCAGAGGGTGAACAGCCAGGGGCTGCGGCGATGCTCCTCGATGAGGGTGCGGCCGGCCCCGGCGCTGCGCACGCCGCGGCGGAAGGCCTCGATGGCCGCGCGCTCGGCCGCGCTCACGGGCAGGAAGGCCGGGTTCGCCCGCAGGGCGTCGAGCATGGCATCGGCTTCGGCGCCGGAAGGCTGCAGGTCTGTGTCCACGCGCGGGACTATAAGCGCTCGCCTCCCATGTCTTTTGACGTTTGCAACGGCCATGCCGCGCTCTACAGTCGCCTCTCCCACAGCACCATTGCGGCGGAAGAATTGCACCTCTACGAATTTCTCTATTGCAGCACCCTGGCCGAAGGCCAGTCGCCCACGGTGGTCGGGCAGATCCTGGCGCGCGCCCGGCCGCACAACGCGGCGCACGGCATCACCGGGCTGCTGGTGTTCGACGGCCAGCACTTCTGCCAGCACCTGGAAGGGCCGCGGGCGCCGCTGGAGGCGCTGATGGCGCGCATCGCCGGCGATCCGCGCCACACCGGCGTGTGCATCTGTCACGAGGGGCCGCTGGCCGAGCGGCGCTACCAGCGTTTCGACATGGGCTACGCACAGGCCGAGGGCACCGAGGAGATCGAGGCGCTGTTCACCCTGCGCGACGCCGCCGCGCTGGCCCGCTTCCTGGCGCTGCGGCCGGACTTCGACGTCCACGGCGGCTGAGCGGCCGCGCCCCGCTGGCGGGGTGCTGAAGTAGAGTCGGCGCTCCAGCCATGCACAGGAGAACAGCATGAGCGCCATCGTCCAGACCCGCTGCGGCCGGCTTCAGGGCTTGCAGGATCGCGGCACCCTGGTGTTTCGCGGCATCCCCTATGCCCAGCCGCCGCTGGGCGAACTGCGCTTCAGGCCGCCGCAGCCGCCCCAGCCCTGGGACGGCGTGCGCGACGCCCGCGAGTTCGGCCCCGCGGCGCCCCAGTACGCGGGCCTGAGCGGCCTCGCGCTGAAGCTGATGGTGGGCCGCGCCCATGAAGACTGCCTGTACCTGAACGTCTGGACGCCCGCCGCCGACGGCCAGCGCCGCCCGGTGATGGTCTGGATCCACGGCGGCGCCTTCGTGCTGGGCGCCGGCTCGCAGTCGCTGTACGACGGCTCGGCGCTGGCCCGCCGGGGCGACGTGGTGGTGGTGACCATCAACTACCGGCTCGGCGGCCTCGGCTTCCTGCGGCTGAAGGAGATGTCGCAGGGCCGCATCCCCTCCACCGGCAACGAAGGCATCCTGGACCAGATCGCCGCGCTCGAATGGGTGCGTGACGAGATCGCCCACTTCGGCGGCGACCCCGGCAACGTCACCATCTTCGGCGAATCGGCCGGCGCCATGAGCTGCGCCACGCTGCTCGGCTCGCCGCGCGCGCAGGGGCTGTTCCAGCGCGCCATCCTGCAAAGCGGCTCGGCCAACTACGTGTCCTCGCGCGAGGACGCCAGCCGCATGGCGGCCCTGCTGATGGACGAGATGAACCTGGCGCCGCACGAGGTGGACCAGCTCCAGGCCATCGAGCCCGAGCGCATCGTGCGCGGCCAGCAGCGCCTGACCGGGCGCCTGCTGGTGACGCCGCGCAGCGTGTTCTCCGGCCGCTTCCTGGCGCCGCGCCGCGCCGGTGTCACGCTGTACCTCGCCGGCACCCTGGCCTGGCGCGTGCTGCGCCGCACGGTGCGCATGGCCACGGGCTTCGTGCAGGACCTGTTCAAGCCCGCGCCCGAGCGCCGGCGCGGCCGGCTGCGCGGCCTGCTGGCCTCGCTGCGCACCGTGCCGCAGGCGCCCGAGCTGCCGCTGGAGCCGGTGCTGGACGCCGACGTGCTGCCGCACCACGCCTTCGACGCCGTGGCCGACGGCATCGCCCGCAAGGTCAGCCTGCTGATCGGCACCAACCTCGACGAGATGAAGTTCTTCATGGCCATGGATCTGGCCGCGACCACGCTCACGGAACAAGCGCTGATCGCCCGCTGCGAGGAGAAGATTCCGGGCACCGACGCGCACGGCGTGTCCCTGGGGCGACGCGCGGTCGAGGTCTACCGCGCCGCGCGGGCCGCGCGCGGCGAAAGCACGCGCCCGCCCGACCTGTGGTTCGCCATCGAATCGGATCGCGCGATGCGCTGGCCCGCCATGCACCTCGCCTCGCTGCAAAGCGCGCACCAGGCGCAGACCTACGCCTACCTGTTCACCTGGCCCTCGCCCTCGTGGGGCGGCGCGTTGGGCGCCTGCCATGCGCTGGAGCTGCCCTTCGTCTTCGGCACGCTGGACGACAGCCGGCTGGTGCGCGACTTCGCCGGCGCCGCCCGCCCCGGCGCGCGCGAACTGGCCGAGCGCATGCAGGACGCCTGGATCCGCTTCGCCCGCACCGGCAACCCGTCCCACCCCGGCCTCGGCGACTGGCCGGCCTACGATACCCGGCGCCGCGCGACGATGGTGCTGGACCGCGAATGCCGCCTGGAGGATGCGCCGCGCGAGCCGGAGCGCGCGTTCTGGGATGCGATCCAGCCCGGAAACGGCGGTTGAACGTTGGCGATCGCTCTTATATCGATAGCTGCCGGCGCTTATCCGGCACGCGCTGCGGGCTTTTCTGGCTTGAGAATCCCGGGCGTCAGCCGCGCTGGCGGCCCGTGGCCGGCTCGGGCTCGGCCGCGTCCTCGCCGGGCGACCACTGCACGCCGTGCTGGCGCAGGTGGTCGCGGATCAGCTTGCGCACCACCTGCGAGGGTGTCACGTCCTGCGCCGCGCACAGCTGCTCGAACGCCTTCTTCTTGGAAGGGTCGATCAGTACGGTCAGGCGGGCGGTCTTTTGCTCCAGGGGCATGGAGGGGATTTTATTTCAGCGTCCCTGCTGGCGCGGCGCCCCGCAGGCGCCGCACAGGCTCTGCGCCAGCCGGTGCAGGGCCTGCCACGGCTCCTGCGGCCAGCCGGGGTGGCGCAGGCCCTTGACGATGCCGTCCACCTGGTGGGCGGCGTGCAGCAGGTTGGCCAGCTGTACCTCGGTGAGCAGCGGCAGCACGCGCTCGAACAGGCGCTCGCGCAGGCCCCAGATGCGCTGCTCGCGCAGCGCCATCGGCAGCGGCCGGCCGGCGGCCACGGCGTCTTTCACGCGCTTGAGCGCGCGGATGTCCTCGGCCAGCGTGTAGTGCACCAGCACCTCGGCCTCGCCCTCGGCCTGCAGGCCGTCGAGCATGCGCTGCACGCGCGCGCGCTGGCCGCCCAACACCGCCTCGGACAGCTTGAACACGTCGTAGCGTGCCACGTTCAGCACCGCGGCCTCGATCTGCTCGCCGCTCAGCTCGCCGGCGGGGTAGAGCAGGCCGAGCTTGGCGATCTCCTGGTGCGCGGCCAGCAGGTTGCCCTCCACGCGGTCGGCGAAGAAGGCCAGCGTGCGCTGCCCCGCCTCGCCCGCCTGCACGCGCTGGCTCTGCGCGGCCAGGCGCTGGGCGATCCACTGCGGCAGCGCGGCGCGCTCCACCGGGTCGATCTGCACGGTGACGCCGGCGCCCTCCAGCGCGGCGAACCAGGCCCCCGTGCGGGTGGCCTTGTCGAGCCGGGGCAGCAGCACCAGGGTCAGCGTGCCTTCGTTGCCGGGCGCGGCCTCGGCCATCTGCTGCAGGGCGGCGCTGCCGTCCTTGCCGGGCTTGCCGGAGGGGATGCGCACCTCCACCATCTGCCGGTCGGCGAACAGGCTCAGCGACTGGCCGGCCGCCAGCACCGCGCTCCAGTCGAAGTGCGCCCCCTGCACGGTGTGCACGGTGCGCTCGGCGTAGCCCTGCGCGCGCGCGGCGGCGCGGATGGCGTCGGCCGCCTCGTCCACCAGCAGGGCCTCGTCGCCGTGCACGGCGTAGAGCGGGCGCAGGCCCTTCTGCAAATGCGCCTGAAGCTGCCCGGCCGCCAGCTGCATCTCAGAGCTTCACGGTGGCCAGGCGGCGGATCACTTGCTGGACCACGTCGCTCTGCATGTTCTGGTAGAGCATCAGCGCCTCGGCCTCTTTGGACAGCGCGGCGGACTCGCTGTAGCTCTGGTCGATCTGGCGCAGGATTTCCGAGCTGGGCAGCAGTTCGCGCCCGTCGGCGGTGCGCAGGCGGAACTTGAAGCGGATGCGCAGCTGGAACTCGCGCACCTCGCCGGTGGCGGTGACGCTGACCACCACGCGCTCGCGCTGCTCGCCCGCGCTGTCGAGCACCACCTCGGCGCGCGCGGCGTCGGTGACGACCTCGACGCGGCCGGTGCCTTCGAGCTGGCGGCGCAGCTCGATCGCCAGCGCGGTCTGCGGCATGCCCAGCGCGATGCGGCTGAAGCCGAAGGCCGGCGCTTGCCGCAACTGAAAGCCGCAGGCCGTCAGCAGCGGCGCGGCAGCGGCGGTGAGGAACAGGCGGCGCGGATTCATCGCCCTCACCCCACGACGACGTTGACCAGGCGGCCGGGCACGACGATCACGCGCTTGACCGCGCCGCCGCTGGTGTGCCTGGCGAACGCCTCGCTGGCGAGCGCGGCCTGCTCGACGGCCTCCTTGTCCGCGCCGGCGGGCACCAGGATGGCGCCGCGCAGCTTGCCGTTGACTTGCAGCATCAGCTCGACCTCGTCCTGCTTCAGCGCCTCCGCATCGACCTGGGGCCAGGGCGCGCCCTGCAGTTCGCCCTGCACGGCGGCGAAGCCGAGCGACTGCCACAGCCCGTGCGTGATGTGCGGCGTGACGGGGTAGAGCACGCGCAGCAGCTTGGAGAAGCCCTCGGCGAGCGCGGCGTCGTCGCCGCGCGAGCCGTCGCCCTGGAACGCCTCCAGGGCATTCAGCATCTTCATGGCGCCGGAGACCACGGTGTTGTACTGCAGGCGCTGGTAGTCGTAATCCACCTGGCCGAGCACGGTGTGGATCTCGTGCCGCAGGGCCTTGGCGGCCTTGCCGATTTCAATGCCATTCTGGGCTGCAACGCCCGCCAGTAGCGCGCTGGCAGCTACGTTTTGAATAGCACTCAGCTTGACACCGAAGTTCCACACGCGGCGCAGGAAGCGGTAGCTGCCCTCCACCGCGGCGTCGTTCCACTCCAGCGTGGCCTCGGGCGGCGCGGTGAACATGGTGTACAGGCGCGCGGTGTCGGCGCCGTACTTTCCGATCAGCTCCTGCGGATCGACGCCGTTGTTCTTGGACTTGGACATGGTGCCCACGCCCTCGTAGTCGATCAGCGTGCCGGCGGGCAGCGCGCCCACGGCCTTGTTGAGCTTGGCGCCGACCTGGTGGCCGTCGGCGTCGAGCACGGGCTCCACGTCGTGCGGCCAGAAGTATTCGATGCCGCCCTTCTCGCTCCTGCGCGAATAGATGTGGTTGAGCACCATGCCCTGCGTCAGCAGGCGGGTGAAGGGCTCGTCGATCTGCACCAGCCCCAGGTCGCGCATCACCTTGGTCCAGAAGCGCGCGTACAGCAGGTGCAGGATGGCGTGCTCGATGCCGCCGATGTATTGATCCATGCCGCTGCCGCCAGCGGCATCGCCCTGGCCCCGCATCCAGTACCGCGTGCCCTCGCCCACCATCGCCGTATCCAGCTTCGGGTCGCAGTAGCGCATGAAGTACCAGGACGAATCCACGAAGGTGTCCATGGTGTCGGTCTCGCGCCGCGCGGGCTGGCCGCAGCAGGGGCAATCGACCTTCAGGAACGCCTCGCACTTGTTCAAGGGGTTGCCGCTGCCGTCGGGCACCAGGTCCAGCGGCAGCACCACGGGCAAATCCTGCTCGGGCACGGGCACGGTGCCGCAGGCTTCGCAGTGGATCATGGGGATGGGCGTGCCCCAGTAGCGCTGGCGCGAGATGCCCCAGTCGCGCAGGCGCCAGGTGGTCTTCTTCTCGCCCAGGCCCTTCTGCTGAAGGGCGTGGGCGACGGCGTCCACGGCCTCCTGGTGGCCCATGCCGCTGTAGATGTCGGAGTTGATGGTGACGCCGTGCTGCTTGTCGGCGTACCAGTCCTGCCACTGGGTGAAGTTGTAGTGCTGCTTGTCCACGTGCACCACCTGCTTGATGGGCAGGCCGTACTTCAGCGCGAAGGCGAAGTCGCGCTCGTCGTGCGCGGGCACGCCCATGACGGCGCCGTCGCCATAGCTCATCAGCACGTAGTTGCCGACCCACAGCGGCACGGCCAGGCCGGTGAGCGGGTGCGTCACCGAGAGGCCCGTGGGCATGCCTTCCTTGTCCTTCAGCGCCAGCTCGGCCTCGGTGGTGCCGCCCTGCTTGCACTGCTCGATGAAGGCGGTGAGCAGCGGGTTGCCGCGGGCGGCGTGCGCGGCCAGCGGGTGCTCGGGCGCGACGGCGCAGAAGGTGACGCCCATGATGGTGTCGGCGCGCGTGGTGAAGACGTACATGCGGCCGTCGCCGATGGGCGTGCCGTCGTCGCCCCGGATGTCGTGCGTGAAGGCGAAGCGCACGCCTTCGCTGCGGCCGATCCAGTTCTCCTGCATCAGGCGCACGCGCTCGGGCCAGCCGGGCAGCTTGTGCTGCACGTGGTCCAGCAGCTCCTCGGCGTAGTCGGTGATCTTCAGGTAGTAGCCGGGGATCTCGCGCTTTTCCACCACGGCGCCGGTGCGCCAGCCCTTGCCGTCGATGACCTGCTCGTTGGCCAGCACGGTCTGGTCCACCGGATCCCAGTTGACGACCTGGGTCTTGCGGTAGGCGATGCCCTTCTCCAGCATCTTCAGGAACAGCCACTGGTTCCACTTGTAGTAGCTGGCGTCGCAGGTGGCGACCTCGCGGCTCCAGTCGATGGCCAGGCCCATGGCCTGCATCTGGCCCTTCATGTGGGCGATGTTGTCGTAGGTCCACTTCGCGGGCGGCACGCCGTTCTTCAGCGCGGCGTTCTCGGCCGGCAGGCCGAAGGCGTCCCAGCCCATGGGCATGAGCACGTTGTAGCCCTTCATGCGCAGCTGGCGCGCCAGCATGTCGTTGATGGTGTAGTTGCGCACGTGGCCCATGTGCAGCTTGCCGCTGGGGTAGGGCAGCATGGAGCAGGCGTAGAACTTGGGCTTGCCCGCGTCCTCGGCCACGCGGTAGGCATCGGCCGCCTGCCAGTGCGCCTGGGCGGCCTGCTCGACCTCCAGATGGCTGTATTTTTCTTGCATGGGTAAATTGTAGGCGCCGGCCCCCGGTGCCGACGGCTTGCCAGGCGCCCTGAAGCGCTCCCATGCGCGCGGCCCCGCGCGGTCGGTCGACACCCGCCAGCGCGGCGGGCGGCCCCCTCCGGGACGGCGCAGGCCGTGCGGGGATGCCGCAAAGAAATTTGAATGGAATTGGCCTCCAGAGCTTATCCATCAAGCGCCGATAGCTATTTATTCAATAGCATTCGTCAATTTGCGTGCAAGGCGCAGCATGTCGAAGTGCCGGATGCCGCCCTCGAACAGGGGCTGGGGGTAGTTCCTGACGAAGAAATCATGGTCAGTGCCCATCACCCGGAACCCCTGGCGCTGATAGAAGGCGAGAGAAGGCGAGTTGGTAGCCGAACGTGCAGTGCCCACCTTCAGCCGGCTGGCGCCGCGTCGCTCAAGGTCGCGGATGACCCACCTCAGGAGCGCCGTGCCGTGGCCGGCTTGCTGGCCGCCGGGCCGCACCGCGATGCTCATCAGCTCATGCGCGCCTGCACCCAGCGGCTTGACCACGCACGCGGCGACCACGGCCCCGCTGCACGACGCGACGAAGCACCGGGACTCAGGCAGGTAGGCGCGAACCTTCCGGCGTGCGGGCGCTCTGGGGGCAACGGAAGTTTCATGCAAAAGACGCTTCCAGCGCTTATGCATCAACCGCTGAAAGCTATCAAATCAATAGTCATGCCATCGCCTCGGCAAGCTCTTCCTGCGGTGCCAGCGCGCGCATCAGCTTGGCCTTGTCGTCGGTGCGCAGGTGGGGAAGCACCGCATCCAGCACGGCGTTGAACATGGGCGCGGGGGCCTCGGCACGCAGGCCGCACAGCACCTGGGCGCGCTCGGCGGGTGTCATCGCGGGGATCATCCAGCGCATGGTGTCCAGGTGCTCGTGCGGCGGGATGGCTGCGGCGATACGGCCATGCAGCGCCAGCAGTTCCTCGTCGCTGTAGAACGCCCACAGCACGCGGTTGTGCTCCGTCTCCTCGGCATGCATGTGCACGAAGTTCTCGGCGATGAACAGCGCCAGCGTGCGGTACAGGGTCAGCGCCGCCGCATCGCGCGCGCCAGGGCTGGCGGTCCGCAGCGCGGCCACCGTGTCGCGCACGATGGCGATGGCGTCCAGGTGCCGCGCATGCTCGCTGGCGATCTCGGCGCTGGTGCCGGGGCGGTGCGCCTCCAGCGCGGGGTGGACGAAGTCGTTCTCGTGCGCGATGTGGCCAGTGCACACGTCGGCCAAGGCCAGCACGCGCTCGCAGGTGTCGTGCAGGTCGGCGGGGTTGCGCACATCCACGCGGCCCGCGACGTGCAGGGTGTCCATCATCTGGGCGCGGAGGGCTTTGTGGATTTGTGCGTAGAGGTCGAGGCGGGGGGCGGTGTTCAGCATCGTGGTCGTTCCTGTTGCAGGGGTTGGAAAGAGGGGTATGGGGTGCGCATCTTCGGTGAGGGCAGATTCAATGTCTTGAATCAAATCGACATCAAACTGTTTCTGGACAAGCGCTGGCAGCTATCTAATGGGTAGCAATCAGCCATACAGCAGCACGCCTTGCACGAGCCGCCCGCGATCAGCACGCGGCCATCGCCCAGGTGGTGGTGGCCGTCATTTCTTGCGCTCCGCGCCGGGCATGACGGGGTGCATGTCCAGGTAAGGCGTTGCGGGCTTCTGGCCGGGCGGCAGCGCTGCGGGCACGGCATGGCTGCTGTCGCCCAGCGAACGCACGAAGTGGTAGATAGCCCGCAGGTCGCCTTGCTCCATGGCTTGCAGCGAGAACCAGGGCATGGGGGGCCGCGTCTTCACGGTGCTGGCGTATTCCAGCCACTGCTGCTCGGTCATGGCGCGCACCGTCTTGCGCAGGTTGGTGGGGTAGGTCGTGCCCCAGGGGCCGTGCCAGCCCACGGTATCGCCGACGAGCCATTCCTTCTCGGCCACGTTGCCGTTGCGCTGCGCGTAGCCCGGCGTGTGGCAGTCGTTGCAGCCTGTGGTCTTGACGAGGTAGCGGCCGCGCTCGATGAGTTGGCCAGGGGCGGCGCTGGCGATGCCGCACAGCGCAATCAGGGTGGCCGCCGCAGCGGCCTGGAGGATGGGGTGCATGGTGTCGTCCTTGTGCGGATAAGTGCTGCGCAAAGTCTAGGAACAGGGCTTGCCCAGTGCTGCTAAATCACCGTTAAGCAACGCTTAAAAGAACCTTAATCACCAGGGCAGCGCGATCGTTTGGTCGTCCGGGCCGATCACCTCGACACGCGCCGCTGCCAGCGCGGCGGTGATGTGCATGGGTTCGTCGCCCACGTTGAAGATCTGGTGCGGCGCGTTGCGCGGCACCAGCACGCTGGTGCCGGGGCCGAAGCGGTGGACGACGCCCTGCAAGTGCAGTTCGCCCTGGCCGCTGTGGCACAGCACCACCTTCTCGGCATCGTGGCGGCGGCGCGCGAGGTGGGCAGCTCACCGTCCACGCTGGCCAAAATCGACGACCTGCACGCGGACGCGGCAGGCGCCAGCGCCACGGTGTCGGGCACGCTGCGAGTGGATTTGCCCATCGTCTATGGGCGCAGCGTGATCCTGCCTCTGCTCGCCCGGCTGAAGGCCGAGCACCCCGCGCTGGAGTTCGACATCCGCCTCCAAGACGACTACGTGGACTTGACCAAGGACGGCATCGACGTGGCCGTGCGCATGGGCGCGCCGCTTCGACCGCCAGATCCTGCTGCTGTGCGCCAGCCCGGCCTACCTGGCAGCGCGTGGGGAACCGCGCACGCTGCCTGAGGCTGGTGCCCGACTACATGGTGCAGAGCGCCCTGGCGGACGGCCGCCTGCGCGAGCTGCTGCTCAGCCTGCACCCGCAGGCCATGCCGATCAGCGCGGTCTATCCATCCCGGCGCCTGGTGCCGCCCAGGGTGCGTGCGTTCCTGGATGCGCTGGCGCAACTGCCGCCCGGCCCACGCCATGACCCATCAGCAAAAAGGGGGCTTCACGGCTTGCGCGGCCCTGGCCGAAGAAGGCGGCGGAACCGCAACGTCGCGCCCGACATGGCCAGCCCCAGCAGCGCCAGCGCTGCGCCTTGCGGGCCGGGCACGGGCACGGGCGCAGCTTGGGCAGGCGGTGGTGGTGGCGCTGCGGCGAACGTGGCTTTGAAGACCAGATCCCTCGCGCCCGTTCCCGACCAGGCCGTGCCGGTGAGATCCGCGGGATCGGTGCTGCCCAGGTAGACGAAGCCGCCGCTGCTGTACGGGTCGGACATCAGCCAGCCCCAGTTCATGCTGCCGCTGCCCGTGTCGTACAGGGTGGTGCCCAGCAGCACGTAGGTCTGCTCCGGCGTCAGCGGCACGCCGCCGGGCGGCGCGAACGCATGTTCCAGGATATGGCCGCCGGCGCTGGCGATGGTGACGGGCGCGCTCTGCCACAGCGCCTCGCCCACGGCGCGCTGCTGCGCTACGTTCCAGGCATAGACGGCAGCGCGGAATGCCCGGCTCTGGCCCGTGGAGTCGATATAGAAGCTGAAGCCGGTCAGCCGGTCGTGCCCCGCGGGTGCGGTGATGGTCTGGCCGTAGGTGGGCGTGCCGCCGAATCCGCCCATGGTGTTGCCGCCGTCCCAGGCGGCCGTGGTGTCGATGTTCTGGGCGTGGGCGGCGTTGGCGGTCAACGCCGCCGTGGCGGCGAGCAGCAGGGCGAGGGGCTGAGGGCGCATGTCTGGTCCGGTGTGATGACGACTGGCAGTGTCGCGAGCCCCGGTGCGCGGCGCTGTTAAAAGGCGGTTAAACAGCGCTTAAGAAAACCGTAAGCGCGCCCGTATCATCTGCACGGCCCCACAGCCTTGCCGCAAGCCCCGCCATGCCCCACCTGCCGCCCGAGTGGCTCCACCACCTGCCTGTGCTGACCTCGTTCCGCCTGGGCAGTTGCGATCGCAGCGGCCAGCCCCAGGTGTGCCGCGCGCTGGCGGCCGACGCGCTGCCTGACGGCCGCATGCTGGTGCTGCTGGCCGAGCGCGCCGCCCCGCGCGTGGTGGCCGCGCTGCGCGAGACGGGGCAGGCGGCGCTGCTGATGACTTCGCCGCGCACCAACCGCACGCTGCACGTGAAGGGCCGCGACGCGCGCGTGGAGCCCGGGCTGCCCGAGCACGCGGCGCTGCTCGCGCACTGCCACCGGCGGCTCGCCGTCGAGATCGCCGAGGTCGATGGCTTCGGCAGCGCCGCGCCCGTCGTCGCCAACTGGTACCGTGTGGACCTGTGCGAGATGGTGGCGGTGCGCTTCAGCATCAGCGGCGCCTGGGACCAGACGCCCGGCCCCCACGCCGGCCAACCCGTGGCCCTGCTGCCCGCATGACGGCGCTCACCCTGCACGCCATCCGCCGCATCCTGGACGGCGCCATCCCGCCCACGCTGTGCAGCGTGTCCGCCGATGGCGCGCCGCACGTCAACCTGCTGTCGCACGTGGAGTACGTGGACGCGAACCACGTCGCGCTTACCTTCCAGTTCCTCAACCGCAGCCGCGAGAACATCCTGGCCACGCGCCGCGTGGCGCTGATGGTGGAAGACCCGCTCTCCGGCGGCAGCCTGGCGCTGCACCTTTGCTACCTGCGTACCGAAACCGAAGGCCCGCTGTTCGAGCGCCTGCGCGCCAAGCTGGCGGGCATCGCCGCGCACACCGGCATGGAGCACGTGTTCAAGCTGCGCGGCGCGGACGTGTACGAGGTGCTCGCCATCGACCCCCTGCACAGCGGCGGCGCGACCCTGCCCATCCTGCAGGCGCGCTGCGACCTGGCGGCGGGCGCGCGCGCCGTGTCGGCGCGGCTGGCCGAGTGCGGCGACCTCGCCGGCCTGGTGCAGACCGCCATGGACGGCTTGCGCCAGGATCTGCGCGTGGACCACGCCATTCTCTGGCTGCTGGACGAAGGCCGCCAGGGCCTGTACGCCCTGGCCAGCACGGGCTACGCGCACACCGGCACCGGCGCCGAACTGCCGCTGGCCGACGCGGGCCTCGCCGGGGTAGCGGTGCGCGAAGGCGTGCCGCTGCGCATCGGCCACATGGCGCGCATGTACCGCTACGGCCAGACCTTGCACCAGGGCGCGCTGGACCACGGGCTGGTGGCCGGCGCCGGGGCGGCGGCGATCCCGCTGCCCGGCCTGTCCACGCCGTGCAGCCAGCTCGCCGTGCCGCTGCGCGCGCGCGGGCGCACGGTGGGCGCGCTGCTGGTGGAAAGCGAGAGCGACCAGTTCTTTGGCTATGACGACGAGGACGCGCTCACCCTGCTGTGCGCCCAGCTTGCCCAGGCCCTGGCCACCCTGCAACGCGCCGACCTGGAAGCCGCCGCACCGGCCGCACCCACGCCCCCCGCGCCCACGGCGCTGGCAGGCCCGCCGCTGCGCCTGCGCCACTTCCGGCGCGACGACACGGTGTTCATCGACGACCAGTACCTCATCAAGGGCGTGGCTGGCGCCATCTTGTGGAAAGTGGCGAACGAAGCGCAGCGCCACGGCCGTACGGACTTCACCACGCGCGAACTGCGGCTGGCGGGCGAGGCCCTGCGCCTGCCCGACGTGCAGGACAACCTTGGCGTGCGCCTGCTCCTGCTGCAACGCCGCCTGGCCGAGTGGGGTGGACCGCTACAGATCGAGAAAACCGGGCGTGGGCGCTTTCGGCTGGTGCTGGAGCGCACGCTCGCGCTGAGCCAGGACGACGCCCCGGCCTGACCCGCGCCGAGCGCGCCGTCAGCGGGATGCTGCGGCCTGCGGCTCGGCCGCCGCTGGCGCGTCGGCCACGAAGCCGATGCGGTTCAGGCCCGCCTTCTGCGCCTCGCCCATCACCTCGACCACGCGGCCGTAGGGCACACCCTGGTCGGCGCGCAGCTGCACCTCGGTCTCCGGGTTGGCGCGGGCGGCTTCGAGCAGCGCCATGCCGAGCTGGGGCTGGGTGACCGGCGCGTCGTTGAAGAAGGCCTGGCCGGCCTTGTCCACCACCACGGTGACGAACTTGGGCGGGTCGCCCGGCTTGGCGGCGTCGGTCTTGGGCAGGTCCAGCCGGATCGAGCTGGCCAGCAGCGGCGCGGTGATGATGAAGATCACCACCAGCACCAGCATCACGTCCACCAGCGGCGTGACGTTGATGTCGCTCATGGGCTCCGTGCCCTTGGTGCGCTCCAGCCTGCCGAAAGCCATGAGTTACAGGCCCCCACGCTGCGCCGCTGCGCGTGCTGCGCTGCCCCCCGAGGGGGCCCCAGCCGCCTTGGGGCGGCCCGGCGGCGGCTGGATGGCTGGGTTGGATCGCCGCTGCTGCATCATGCCCCCGTTACGCTGCGATTCGCCAGCAGCTCGCGCAGGTCGCGCGCGAAGCCTTCCAGCTCGGCCTCGATGCGGCCGATGACGCGGCCGAACCAGTTGTAGGCCAGCACGGCGGGGATGGCCACCGCCAGCCCGGCGGCGGTCATGATCAGCGCCTCGCCCACCGGGCCGGCGACCTTGTCGATGCTGATCTGGTTGGTGCCGGCGATGCCGGTGAGCGCGTGGTAGATGCCCCACACCGTGCCCAGCAGGCCCACGAAGGGCGCGGTGGAGCCGATGGTGGCCAGCAGCACCTGCCCGAAGGTCAGGCGCCCCATGACGGCGTGCAGTGCGTCGCGCAGCACGCGCGTGAGCTGCTGCGCGCGGTCGCCGGCCGCCGCCAGCGTGCCGCCGGCCGGCGACCGCGTGGCCTGGATCAGCGACAGCACCAGGCCGCCGCGGTCGAGGCCGCCCACGCGCGCGGCCGCCTCGTCCAGCGAGGGCGCCTGCCAGAACGCGGCCACGCCGCGCACCACGTCGCCGCCGGCGCGCCGCAGCATCCAGGCTTTCCAGAGGATCACCACCCAGCTGGCGATGGACATGAGCAGCAGCAGCACGGCGACGGCCTTGCCGACGAGGTCGCTCTGCGCGAAAACGGCTTGCAGGTTCATAGGTCGGGGAAAAATGGAGTCGTGTCGGTCAACGCAGGTTCAATACGTCGTCCATGCCGTATAGGCCCGGCGGCTTGCCGGCCAGGAAGCGCACCGCGCGCAGGCTGCCCTGGGCGTAGCCGGCGCGGCTGGAGGACTTGTGCGAGATCTCGATGCGCTCGCCGGTGCCGGCGAACAGCACGGTGTGGTCGCCCACGATGTCGCCGCCGCGGAGGGTGGCGAAGCCGATGGTGGATGGGTCGCGCTCGCCGGTGTGGCCGTAACGCTCGTAGACGGCGCAGTCCTTCAGCTCGCGCCCCAGGGCGGCGGCGATCACCTCGCCCATCTTCAGCGCGGTGCCGCTGGGCGCATCGACCTTGTGGCGGTGATGCGCCTCGACGATCTCGATGTCGTAGCCGGTGGAAAGCGCCTTGGCCGCCATCTCCAGCAGCTTGAAGGTGACGTTGACGCCCACGCTCATGTTGGGCGCCAGCACGATGGCGATGTCCTTCGCGGCGGCGGCGATGTCGGCTTTCTGCGCGTCGGAAAAGCCGGTGGTGCCGATCACCAGCGCCACGCCCAGCCGGCGGCAGGCGGCCAGGTGCGCCATCGTCGCCTCGGGGCGGGTGAAGTCGATCAGGGCCTGCGCGTTCTTCAGGCCGGCGTCCAGGTCGGCGGTGACGGGCACGCCCGTGGCCTGGCCGGCGAACGCGCCGGCGTCCTGGCCCAGCGCCGGGCTGTCGGCGCGGTCCAGCGCGCCGGCCAGCGCGCAGTCGCCCGAGGCGCGCACGGCCTCGACCAGCATCTGGCCCATGCGGCCAGTGGCGCCGGCCACGGCGACGCGGTGCACGGCGGCGGACATCAGCGCGCCGGCTCCAGCGGCGGGTAGCTGCCGCCGCGCACCGGGGCGGCGGATGCGTCGGCCGAGGGCTGGGCCGCGTCCTCGGACGCGGGCGGGAACTTGGCCAACTGATCCTCGGTCGCCTCCAGCGTCGGCACCTTGATCTTGCGCTCGCGGCCGATGCGCTGCACGAACTCGGTTTCGCTGGGCATCTCGTCGCCCTCGAAGCGCTCCAGCACGTCGTCCTTGAAGAACGCCGTCAGCCGGTAGCTCTGCGCCTCGACGCCCTGGCGCTTCAGGGTGAAGACGTAGTCCCAGCGGTCGCCGTGGAACACGCTGGTGAGCAGCGGCGTGCCCAGCGTGTCGCGCACCTGCAGGCGCGTCATGCCGGGCTGCAAGGCCGCGACCTGCTCCTTCGACACGAAATTGCCCTGCACGGTCTCGGGCCGGTACAGGGTCAGCACGTCGGCCATGCCCTGGGTGGCGCGATCGAGGCCGCCACAGGCGCAGAGGCCGGCGGCCAGCACGGCCGGCACGACCCGGCACAGCGCGCGGGCGTGGGTTTTCGAGAAGACGGACATGGGCCCCGGTTCATGCACAATAGGCCGCACATTGTAGTAGCGGCGGCCCCGTGGCCTGCCGCCCTCGCACGGGGTACCGGCATGGACACCATCGACGAACTCAAGAGCACCGGCCTGAAGGCCACCGCGCCGCGGCTGAAGATCCTGGAGCTGTTCCAGAAAGCCGAGCGGCGCCACATGACCGCGGACGACGTCTACCGGCTGCTGCTGGCCGAGCGCTCGGACATCGGCCTGGCGACCGTGTACCGGGTGCTCACGCAGTTCGAGCAGGCCGGCATCCTCAGCCGCAACCACTTCGAGGCCGGCAAGGCGGTGTACGAGCTGCGCAACGAGGAGCACCACGACCACCTGGTGTGCATGTCCTGCGGCAAGGTGGAGGAATTCCTCGACACCGAGATCGAGCGGCGCCAGCGCAACGTGGCCGCCACCCGCGGCTGGGTTCTGCAGGACCACGCGATGTCGCTCTACGGGCTGTGCCCGGCCTGCCAGAAGAAGCGCTGATCAGTCGCCGCCCTGCTGCGTCATGGCGTGGCGGTGGCGCTCGACGAACTCCTGGTAGGTGTCGATGCCGCGCAGCTGCAGGATGTGGTTGCGCACCGCCGCCTCCACCAGCACGGCGATGTTGCGGCCGGCCACCACCTGGATCACCGCCTTCTGGATCGGCACGCCGAGCACCTCCTGCGTGAGGGGCTCGTAGGGCAGGCGCTCGTAGTCGCGCTCCAGCGTCTCGCGCCGCACCAGGTGCACGATCAGGCGCAGCCGCATGCGCCGGCGCACCGCCGTCTCGCCGAAGATGGCGCGGATGTCGAGCAGGCCGATGCCGCGCACCTCCAGCAGGTTCTGCAGCAGCTCGGGGCAGCGGCCCTCGATGGTGGTCTGGTTGATGCGGAACAGATCCACCGCGTCGTCGGCCACCAGGCCGTTGCCGCGCGAGATCAGCTCCAGCCCCAGCTCGCTCTTGCCCAGGCCCGACTCGCCGGTGATCAGCACGCCCAGGCCCAGGATGTCCATGAACACGCCGTGCATGGTGGTGCGGTCGGCGAAGTGCTTGGACAGGTAGGCGCGCAGCACGTCGATGACGAAGGCCGCCGACTCCTGGGTGGCGAACAGCGGCAGCTGCGCGCGCTCGCACATCGACACCAGCGCGTCGGGCGCGGTCTGGCCGTCGCACAGCACCAGCACCGGCGGCTCCAGCGTGACGATGCGGGCGATGCGGCGCGCGCCGTCCTCCGGCGAGACGTTGGCCAGGTAGGCCACCTCGCGCTCGCCCAGGATCTGCACGCGGTAGGGGTGGATGTAGTTCAGGTAGCCCACCAGGTCGGCGCCGGAGCGCGCCTGCCGGATGGCCACCTCGTCGAAGCGCCGCTCCGAGGCGCCAAGCCCGGCCACCCATTGCCAGCGCAGCTTCGCGCGGTGGTCCTCGAACAGGACGTCGGCGCTGATGACGGTGGGCTTCATGTCAGGCGCTGCGCCGCGCGCGGTGCGCTCAAGTCTTCTAGGCGGGCTGCGCCGACTGCCAGTCGGCGATCAACCCATGCAGCTCGCCAGCCGAGGCCGCGGACTTGATGCGCTCGCGCAGGCCGGCGTCGCTCAGCAGCTCGGCGATCTCGGACAGGATCTCCAGGTGTTTCTGCGTCGCCGCCTCGGGCACCAGCAGGAAGATCAGCAGGCCCACGGGCTGCTCGTCCGGCGCGTCGAAGCCGATCGGCTGCGCCAGTTGCAGCACCGCCGCCATCGGCGCCTTCAGGCCCTTGATGCGCCCGTGCGGAATCGCCACGCCGTGGCCCAGGCCGGTGGAGCCCAGCCGCTCGCGCGCGAAAAGGCTGTCGGTGATCAGCGCGCGCGACAGGCCGTGCAGGTTCTCGAACAGCAGGCCGGCTTCTTCGAAGGCGCGCTTCTTGCTCGTGGCATCGACCCCGACGAGCACCTGCGAAGCCGGGAGAATGGAGGCAAGGCGATTCATGGGCATTGGTCGCGGATTATGGCCCCGTTGAAGTTCCTGTCGGGTTCCCATCAAAAAGAAAGCCGCCCGATGGTATCGGAGCGGCTTGTGAGCTGGAGCCTACAGTCTTCGCTCGTTGTTTACATTTGATACTACATCAAATGCTTGGCGGCGGCATGGTCGTGCGACTGGACCTTGTCCTTGTGGCGCACCACCTGGCGGTCGAGCTTGTCGACCAGGTCGTCGACGGCGGCGTACAGGTCCTCGTGGCTGCTCTCGGCGAACAGGTCGGCGCCCTTGACGCCGATGCGGCATTCCGCCCGCTGGCGCCGGTCCTTCTCCTTCTGGTTCTCGACTGTGAGCAGCACCTTCACGTCCACCACCTGATCGAAGTGCCGGGTGATCCGGTCCAGCTTGGTGACCACGTAGCTGCGCAGGGCAGGCGTGACTTCGAGGTGGTGTCCGCTGATCGTCAAATTCATGGCAGGAAGCTCCTTCTTCAGGGGGAAAGCCGACCGGCCCCGCGGACCGGGCGGCCAGGAAACCGATGGGCGGAAACCTGACGCTCGCACCATCGGCGTGCAAATCCACTATGCGCCGGATCGGCACCGAAATCAATCCCGCCGGCCATGACCCTGGCGCGCGCGTGTCCACGAATCGAGGTCCCGACGATGCGATAATCCTGCGGTTTCACACACACCGAAAGCCCGTCTTGGAACCCGTCCCGAGTCGATAGCTTTCGCCTCCCTGGGAACCGCTGGCGCGCGGGGGGCCGAAAGCCACGCCCCGCCCGCCGCGCCGCAACCGCCCACGATGCCCAGGGAGTCTCGCCATGCTCAACGTCTTCACGCTGTCCAACGGGCGGCTGTTCCAGGAAGAAATCGAATCGCTGGAGGAGCTGTCCCGGTTCCGCCCGATCTGGGTGGATCTGGAGGAGCCGACGCCGGAGGAAAAGCGCTGGGTCAAGCAGTACTACGGCCTGTCGATCCCCGAGGACGCGATCGACGACGACATCGAGGAGTCGGCCCGCTTCTACGAGGAGGACAACGGCGAGCTGCACATCCGCAGCGACTTCCTGGTGGCCGACCCGGACGCGCCGCGCCAGGAGCGCGTGGCCTTCATCCTGAACATCACCAACGAGCAGCTGCGCAGCCACGGCGTGCTGTTCTCGATCCACGACGACACGGTGCCGGCGTTCCGCCTGCTGCGCATGCGCGCGCGCCGAATGCCGGGGCTGCTGGCCGACGCCAAGGAAGTGCTGCTCAAGCTGTTCGACGCCGACGCCGAATACTGCGCCGACACGCTGGAGGGCATCTACGACGACCTGGAGAAGGCCGGACGCAAGGTGCTGGACGACAACGTCACCGACGAGATCGCCAGCGACGTGCTGGCCACCATCGCGCGCCAGGAGGACATGAACGGGCGCATCCGCCGCAACGTGATGGACACGCGGCGCGCGCTGAGCTTCCTGATGCGCAGCCGCATGCTGGGGGCCGAGCAGTTCGAGGAGGCGCGCCAGATCCAGCGCGACCTGGATTCGCTCGATGGCCACACCACCTTCCTGTTCGACAAGATCAACTTCCTGATGGACGCCACCGTCGGTTTCATCAACATCAACCAGAACAAGATCATCAAGCTGTTCTCGGTGGCCAGCGTGGCCTTGCTGCCGCCGACGCTGGTGGCCAGCCTGTACGGCATGAACTTCAAGTTCATGCCCGAGCTGGAGTGGCAGTACGGCTATGCGTGGGCGCTGGGGATGATGGTGGCGAGCGCGCTGCTGCCGATGTGGTACTTCCGCCGCCGGGGCTGGTTGAAATGACACTACCCCCAGGCTCCACTCGCTTCGCGATGTTGCGCCACCCCCCTGGAAGGGGGCACCGCCAGCGGGCGGGCAAAGCCCTTCCGCGGCGGTCGCTGGCCTGGCCTGCTCCGCGGCCGTTCTGCACCGCGCGCCTTTAGATCGGATTGGCCTCCAGCGCCCGTCCAGCAAGCGCTGGCAGCTATTTTTTCTATAGCTTAGAGAAATACGCCTCCAGCACCGCCGCGCTGTAGCGGCTGGCGACCTGGTCGATGAAGCGCGTGAAGTCCACGTGCGCCGCGTCGTCGGCGCGGTCGGAGAGGGTGCGCAGCGCGGCGAAGGGCACGCCGTAGTCGTGGCACACCTGCGCGACGGCGGCGCCTTCCATCTCGACCGCCAGCGCGTCGGGCAGCGCCTGGCGCAGCGCGGCGCTCTCGGCCGCCGTGGCGACGAAGCGGTCGCCGCTGGCGACGAGTCCCTGCTGCACCTGGGGCGCGTGCAGGCCGAACTCCGCCACCGCCTGCGCGCCCAGCGTTGCATCGGCGTGCGCGAGCACGGTGCGCGCCGCATCCGCCAGCGCGGCCGACAGCGCCGGATCGGTAGCGAAGCGCGCGCGGCCGTACAGCGGCACCTCGTGGCGCGGAAACAGCGGCGAGGCGTCCATGTCGTGCTGCACGAAGCCGCTGGCCACCACCACGTCGCCCACGCGCAGCCCGGCGCCCAGGGCCCCGGCGACGCCGGTGAAGACGATGCGGCCGACGCCGAAGCGCTCGATCAGCGCCGTCGCCGTGGTCGCGGCGGCCACTTTGCCGATGCGCGAGAGCACCGCCACCACCCCGTGGCCGTGCCAGTGCCCGGCCCAGAAGTCGCGCCCGCCGACGCGCTGGCGCTGCTCGTCGGGCAGGCGCGCCAGCACCGCGGCCAGTTCCTGGTGCAGGGCGCCGACGAGGCCGATGCGGGCCGGGGATTTCAAGTCAAATCGGCCTCCGGCGCCCGTCCATCAAGCGCCGGCAGCTATTAATTCAGAAGCAATCTCGACAGGATGCGCTCACTGCGCCGCCGGCGGCTTGTCGCGCAGCTCGCGCCGCAGCACCTTGCCGACGGGCGTCTTGGGCAGCTCCTGCCGGAACTCGATCACGCGCGGCTGCTTGTAGCCGGTCAGGCTCTCGCGGCAGAAGGCGCGCACGGCATCGTCGGTGAGCGCGGCGTCCTTCTTGACGATGACCAGCTTGACGGCCTCGCCCGTCTTCTCGTCCGGCACGCCGACGGCGGCCACTTCCAGCACGCCGGGCATGCCGCCCACCACGTCCTCGATCTCGTTGGGGTAGACGTTGAAGCCGCTCACCAGGATCATGTCCTTCTTGCGGTCGACGATCCTGGTGTAGCCGCGCTCATCCATCACGCCGATGTCGCCGGTCTTGAAGTAGCCGTCGGGCGTCATGACCTTGGCCGTCTCGTCGGGGCGCTGCCAGTAGCCGGCCATCACCTGCGGGCCCTGGATGGCGATCTCGCCCGGCTGGCCCAGCGGCACCTCGGCGCCGTTGTCGTCCAGGATCCTGATGCAGGTACTGGGCAGCGGCAGGCCGATGGTGCCGGTGAACGCCTGGGACGTGACCGGGTTGCAGGTGGCCGAGGGGCTGGTTTCCGACAGGCCGTAGCCCTCGCAGATGGGGCAGCCGGTCTTCTCCAGCCACAGCTTGGCGACGGCGCTCTGCACCGCCATGCCGCCGCCGACCGACACCTTCAGGTGGCTCCAGTCCACGGTGTTGAAGTCGGGGTGGTTGGCCAGGCCGTTGAACAGCGTGTTGACGGCGGGGAAGCTGTGGATCTTCTCCTTCGACAGATCCTTGAGCACCGCCGGCAGGTCGCGCGGGTTGGGGATGAGCACCAGCTTGCCGCCGGTGCGCATGCTCAGCATCATGCCCACGGTGAAGGCGAAGATGTGATACAGCGGCAGCGCGCACACGCTGGTGGGCTGCTCGCCGGCGGGGATGCGCTTCATCACCGGCGCGTTCCAGGCCTCGGACTGCAGCACGTTGGCGATCAGGTTGCGGTGCAGCAGCACCGCGCCCTTGCTGACGCCGGTGGTGCCGCCGGTGTACTGGAGCACCGCCACGTCGTCCGGCCCGATGGCGGGCGCGGCGAAGGCGGCGCCGCGCCCCTGGGCGAGGGCGTCGTTGTAGCGCACGGCGCCGGGCAGGCTGTAGTCGGGCACCAGCTTCTTGACCTTGCGCACCACGTGGTTGACGATCGCGCCCTTCAGGAAGCCCAGCCGGTCGCCCATGGCGGCCAGCACCACGTGTTTCACGGGCGTGCTGGCGATGCATTTCTGCAGCGTGGCGGCGAAGTTCTCGATGATGACAATGGCCTTGGCGCCGGAATCCTTGAGCTGGTGCTCCAGCTCGCGCGAGGTGTACAGCGGATTGACGTTGACCACCACGTAGCCGGCGCGCAGGACGGCAGCGACCGTCGCCGGGTACTGCGGCACGTTGGGCATCATGATGGCCACGCGGTCGCCGCGCTGCAGGCCCAGGCTCTGCAGGTAGGCGGCCAGCGCGCGGCTTTCGGCGTCGGTGTCGGCGAAGCTGATCGCCTTGCCCATGAAGGTGTAGGCGGTGCGGCCGGCGTACTTGCCGAACGCCTCCTCGATCAGCGCCACCAGCGAGGGATACTGCGACGGGTCGATGTCGGCGGGAACGCCTTCGGGGTAGCCGTTCAGCCAGATCCGGTCGGTCATGCGGTCTCCTCAAAACAAAAAGGGCGGTACGAAACCGCCCATTCTCACCGCGGGGCAGGCGCCCCGCGGCCGTGGATATCCCTAGGGCCTGTTAACGCTGCGAAAGGGATCGCGTTGCTTCGCCAAGGGGCTGGATGCAAGGCGCCCGTGCGCAGCAAGGCCCATGCCTTGCAAGCGCGGGCAACGCCGCAGGCGGCCCCTTGGCGGAGCAACCCGCAGGGAAGCTCAGCACAGCCCGCCCCTCGGCGTTGCGCTCCTTGTGCGTACCGACGTACGCACGGCGTCGCGCGCCTTGATGGGCAGGCTGTGCTGAGCTTCGCGACCCCTTTCGCAGCGTTAACAGGCCCTAAGCCTTGAGGGCGCCCAGCACCTCGTCCAGCATCTTCTTGGCGTCGCCGAACAGCATGCGGTTGTTCTCCTTGTAGAAGAGCGGGTTGTCCACGCCGGCGTAGCCCGAGGCCATGGAGCGCTTCATCACGATGGAGTGCCTGGCCTTCCACACCTCCAGCACCGGCATGCCGGCGATGGGGCTGGCCGGGTCGTCCTGCGCGGCGGGGTTCACGATGTCGTTGGCGCCGATGACGATGGCCACGTCGGTGTCCGGGAAGTCCTCGTTGATCTCGTCCATCTCCATCACGATGTCGTAAGGCACCTTGGCCTCGGCCAGCAGCACGTTCATGTGGCCGGGCATGCGGCCGGCCACGGGGTGAATGGCGAAGCGTACCTCCACGCCCTTCTCGCGCAGGGTCTTGGTGATGTCGTTGACCGTGTGCTGGGCCTGGGCCACGGCCATGCCGTAGCCGGGCACGATGATCACGCTCTTGGATTCGCGCAGCAGCTCCGCGGTCTCGGCGGCGCTCACGGGCACCACCTCGCCCTGCGGCTCGGCGGCCGCGCCATCGCCCTTCTTGGCCGGCGCGCCGCCACCCGAGCCGAAGCCGCCCGCGATCACGCTGATGAAGTTGCGGTTCATCGCGCTGCACATGATGTAGCTCAGGATCGCACCCGAGGAGCCCACCAGCGCGCCGGTGACGATCAGCAGGTCGTTGCTGAGCATGAAGCCCGTGGCGGCCGCTGCCCAGCCCGAGTAGCTGTTGAGCATGGACACCACCACCGGCATGTCCGCCCCGCCGATGGCCATCACCATGTGCACGCCGAACAGCAGCGCGATGACGGTCATCACGATCAGCGCCGTCATGCCCGCGCCCGGCTCGTGCGCGTTCAGGAACACGCGTCCGAACCAGATCACCACCAGCAGCGCTGCCAGGTTGAGCCAATGGCGCGCGGGCAGCAGCAGCGGCTTGCCGCCGATCTTGCCGTTGAGCTTGCCGAAGGCGATCAGCGAGCCGCTGAAGGTGACGGCGCCGATCAGGATGCCGACGTAGATCTCCACCTCGTGGATGGCCTTCTCCGCGCCCGTGAACTGCACCGAGGTGTCGACGTAGCTGGCGAAGCCCACCAGGCAGGCCGCCAGGCCCACCAGGCTGTGCATGAGCGCGACCAGCTCGGGCATCTGGGTCATCTTCACGACTTTGGCCGCGTACAGGCCGATGGCGCCGCCGATCACCAGGGCGACGACGATCCAGGCGATGCCGCTGCCGGTGACGCGCGGGCCGAACACCGTGGCCAGCACGGCGATGGCCATGCCGACCATGCCGAACAGGTTGCCGCGGCGCGAGGTTTCCGGGTTGGACAGGCCACCCAGGCTGAGGATGAAGAGGATGGCGGCGCCGAGATACGCCACCGTGGCGAGGCTGGAGGACATGATCGTCTTTCCCTCTGGTTCTCGTTATTTGCGGAACATGGCGAGCATGCGGCGCGTGACGGCGAAGCCGCCGAACATGTTGACGGCCGTCAGCACCAGGGCGGCGAAGGCCAGCCACAGGATCAGCCCGTCGGGCCGCCCGTTGGCCCCCGCCTCGGGCGGCGCGATCTGCACCAGCGCGCCGATGGCGATGATGCTGGAGATGGCGTTGGTCACGCTCATCAGCGGCGTGTGCAGCGCGGGCGTGACGTTCCACACCACCATGTAGCCGATGAAGCAGGCCAGCACGAACACCGTGAAGTGGCCCAGGAAAGCGGCCGGCGCGTAGGCGCCGATGAACCAGAAGGCCACGGCCGCGACGGCGAAGATGATGGCCAGCGTCTTGGCGGGCAGCGGGCCGGTGCTGCCGTGGCCGTGGCCGCCCTTCTTCTGCTCCACGGGCGCGGCGGCCGCCTTGGGCGCGGGTGCGGGTGCGGCCTTGAGCGGCGGAGCGGGCCACGTCACCTCGCCGTCCTTGATGACGGTGAGGCCGCGGATCGCGTCGTCTTCCATGTTGACCACGGCCACGCCGTCCTTGGCCTTGCACAGCTCCTCGGTCAGGCGCAGCAGGTTGGTGGCATACAGCGTGGACGACTGCTTGGCCAGGCGCGAGGGCAGGTCCGTGTAGCCGACGATCGTCACGCCGTGGCGCACCACGGCCTCGCCGGGCACCGTCAGCTCGCAGTTGCCGCCCTGCTCGGCGGCCATGTCGACGATCACGCTGCCGGGCTTCATCGACTGCACCATCTCGGCGGTGATGAGCTTGGGCGCCGGCTTGCCGGGGATCAGCGCGGTGGTGATGATGATGTCGGCGTCCTTGGCCTGCTGCGCGTACATCAGGCGCTGCGCGGCCTGGAAGCCCTCGCTCATCACCTTGGCGTAGCCGCCGCCGCCCGAGCCTTCTTCCTCGTAATCGACCTTCACGAACTCGCCGCCCAGCGACTTGACCTGGTCGGCCACCTCGGCGCGCGTGTCGTTGGCGCGCACGATGGCGCCCAGGTTGGCCGCCGTGCCGATGGCCGCCAGGCCCGCCACGCCGGCACCGGCGATGAACACCTTGGCCGGCGGCACCTTGCCGGCGGCCGTGATCTGGCCGTTGAAGAAGCGCCCGAAGGCGTTGGCCGCCTCGACGACGGCGCGGTAGCCGCTGACGCCGGCGGTGGAGGTCAGCGCGTCCATCTTCTGCGCGCGGCTCAGCGTGCGCGGCAGGCAGTCGATGGCGAGCACCGTGGCCTTCTTCGCCGCCAGCTGCTGCATCAGCTCGGGGTTCTGCGCCGGCCAGATGAAGTCGATGAGCGTGCCGCCCTCGCGCATCAGCGCCACCTCGTCGGCGCTGGGCGGGCGCACCTTGAACACGATGTCCGATGCGGCCCACAGCGCGGCGGCGCCGTCGATCACCTCGGCCCCGGCGGCGCGGTAGGCCTCATCGCTGAAGTTGGCGTCCGCGCCGGCGCCGGACTCGACGGCGACCTTGAAGCCGAGCTTGACCAGCTTCTCGACCACATCGGGCACGGTGGCCACGCGCTTCTCGCCGGGGAAGGTTTCGCGCGGCACGCCGATGCGCTGGACCGGCTGGGGGGTTGCTGTCTGCACGGGTTGTCTCCTCAGAGGATTCCGATGGTCGATGCGGTTGGTGCGGCTATTCCCGGTCGCGCCGGGGCGCCTGCACCGGCGGGCGCGGCGGCGGCGTGACCTGGAGGGCCTGGGTGGGCGCCGGCGGCGGCTCGGCGGCCGCCGGGGGCGCGGGCGGCAGCGGCGCCGGCGGGCCGTAGGGGAACGGCGGCACGTTCAGCGCGCCGCCCGCGCCGGCCGCGCGCGTGGCGGCGGCGAAACGCTGCGCCCAGGCCACGCCCGGCTGGCCGGCGGCGAGGAAGTCGGCATTGTTGCGGGTGCTGGCCTCCAGCAGGGCTGGATTGACGAACGCATGCGTCTCGATGGCCTGGCCGCCGCCGGCTGGCGCGCGGTAGCTCACCCAGGCACGCGGGCGCCCCCCCCACTGGCGCTCCTCCACCCAGCGGTACAGCACCGGGTGCTGCTTTTCGAGCCAGCGGTCGAAGTCGGCGTCGCGCCGCAGCCGCAGGCAGGCGTCGCGCACGCCGCCGTCCAGGCTCAGGCTGGTGGGCTGCGGGCAGGCCGCGCCGCCGGCGGGCGCCACCTGCGCGACCACGATGGCCAGCCACTGGCCGTCGCTGCCGCGCAGCCCGGCCACGCGGGTGGGGCTGGCCACGCCGTTCACCGGCACCGGGGCGTCGCCGCTCAGCCAGGGCGCCAGCACGTGGCCCAGGTCCACCCAGGTGCCGACGCTGGCGGGCGGCGGGGCGATCAGCGGCGCCGACAGCGCCGCGGCGGCTTGCGGCGCGGGGCTGGCCGGCTGGGCATCGGCCGTGCCCGCGCCGGGCGCGGCGCAGCCGGCCAGCACGGCGGCCAGCAGCGGTGCGGCGAGCCAGGCGCGGCGCGAGCGGGGGGCGGAAGGGTGGCGTGCGTTCATGGGGGACTGCGGTTGGGTTGAGGGCGGCGGGCAGACCCGCACCGGCTGGAGGGCGTGCCGCCTCGGATGGCGCCGGCACCGCCCCACGCGGCATGGTGCGGGAGCTTAACAAATGCGCCGCGCGCCGCAAGCCGCCCTCTGTCGCCTGCGCATAATTGGTGCATGACCTCCCCGCGATGGAAACCCAGCGTCACCGTGGCCGCCGTGATCGAGCACGCCGGCCGCTACCTGCTGGTCGAGGAAGAAACCGCGCAGGGGCTGATGCTGAACACCCCGGCCGGCCATCTGGAGCCGGGCGAATCGCCCCAGGACGGCGCCGTGCGCGAGGCGCTGGAGGAAACCGGCCGCCGCTTCACGCCCACCGCGCTGCTGGGCGTCTACATGGCGGCCTCGCAGGACGCGCGGGGCGCACCCGCCAGCTGGCTGCGCCTGGCCTTTTGCGGCCACGCGGATGAGCCCGACCCGGCGCGCGCGCTGGACGCCGGCATCGTGCGCACGCTGTGGATGACGCCGGCCGAGGTCGAGGCCAGCCGCGCGCGCCACCGCAGCCCGCTGGTGGCGCGCTGCGTGCAGGACCACCTGCGCGGGCAGCGCTTCGGGCTGGAGGCGGTGTGCGTGGACCCGTCGATCTTTACAAACAGAATCGGCCTCTAGCGCCCGCCAGGAAAGCGCTGGCAGCTATATTTTTTGAAGTATCCGGTCACGCATGGACCCGCTGCTCTCCACCGCCGTGCTGGCGGTCGCCGCCATGGGCGCCGGCGTGTTGAACGCCATCGCGGGCGGCGGCACCTTCCTGACCTTTCCGGCGCTGGTGTGGGCCGGCGTGCCGCCGATCGCGGCCAACGCCACCAGCGCGCTGGCCGTCTGCCCCGGCTACCTGGGCGGCGCCTTGGGCTTTCGCGCCGAGCTGGCGGCGCTGCCGCGCGCGCTGCTGGCGCGCGAGGTGGGCTTGAGCGCCCTGGGCGGCGTGGCCGGCGCGCTGCTGCTGCTCGTCACCCCCGCCAAGGTGTTCGCCGGCGTGGTGCCCTGGCTGCTGCTGTTCGCCACCGCGCTGTTCGCGCTGGGGCCGCGGCTGGCGCGCTGGGCCGGCGGCGGGCACGGCACGGGGCTGGCGCGCTGGCGCCTGCCCGCGCTGCTGGCGGTGGCCGTCTATGGCGGCTACTTCAACGGCGGGCTGGGCATCCTGCTGATGGCGCTGTACCTGCTGGTGGGCGAGCAGCGCCTGAACACGGTCAACGCGCTGAAGAACCTCGACTCCTTCGTGCTGTCGGTGGTGTCGGTGGCGGCCTTCGCGCTGGGCGGCGCCATCGCGTGGCGCCAGGCGCTGCCGATGGCGGTGTTCGCCACCCTGGGCGGCTTCGCCGGCGCGCGGCTGGCGCGGCGCCTGCCGGTGGCCTGGGTGCGCGCCATCGTGATCGCCACGGGGCTCACGATGAGCGCGCTGTTCTTCGCGCGGAACTGACTCACCCCCGTTGCTCCACTCGCTGCGCGATGTTGCGGCACCCCCTGAGCGTCGCCCGGCCGCCCGAAGACGCGAGGGCCCCCTCTGGGGGCAGCGCAGCGTGGGGGATACATGACTGGGGCGCGCCCGCTGGCCGGGGGAACCCCGGCCACGAGCGCACTGGCTTGGCCTGCTCCGCGGCCACTCGGCTCTTTAGGTCGCACGCGATGCAGGCGGCGCGCAGCGCGTGAAGCCTGGGGGGGTGGGCTGTTTCTAGCGCCTGAAACGGCCGTCGCGGCCGATGATGGACAGCTCGACGTAGTTCAGGCCGGTGTGGTCGGTGGGGCTGAAGGCCAGCTCCAGCCCGCCCAGGTCGTAGCGCTGCATGCCGTTGAGCGCGTCGATGATCTTCTCGCGCGTGGGCTTGGGGCCGGCGCGGCGCAGCGCCTCGACCAGCACCTTGGCGGCGGCGAAGCCCTCGATGGAGGCTGGCGACAGCTCGGCCTGGCCGGCCAGCAGCGTGGTCGCCTCGCGGTTGATGGGCACGCCCAGCGCGCGTGCGTTGGGGAACACCTGCGACACGATGACGCCCGTGGCGTACTCGCCCAGCTGCTTGACGAAGCCCGACGAGGCGTTGTTGGACAGCGTGACCACCTGCGCGGCCGAGCCGGCCTGGCGCAGCGCCTTGACGCCGTCCACCACCGCCAGCCCGGAGCCGCACCACAGCACCGCCTGGGCCTCGGCCTGCTTCAGCTGCTGGATGATGGCGGCGTAGTCCGGCTTCTCGCGCGCGGCCTTGACGACGGCCACCGGCTTCTTGCCGGCGCTGTCGAAGCCGTGCATGCCGCCCTCCAGGCAGTCGGCGCCGAAGCTGTCGTCCACGTGCACCACGGCCACGCGCTGCAGAGAAACCTGGAACAGATGCTCGACGGCGCGCTTGGACTCGGCCTGGTAGCTGGAGCGCACGTTGAACACGTAGGGGTTGACCGGCCGGTGGAACACCATCGCGCCGGTGGACGGCGCGATCAGCGCCAGCTTGTGCTTGGCCAGCAGCGGCAGGATGGCTTCGGTGTGCGGCGTGCCCCGGCTCATGAACAGCGCCACCACGCCCTCCTGCTCGATCAGCTTGCGCGCGTTCTCGCCGGCCAGCGGCGGCTTGAAGTTGTCGTCCAGCGTGATGAGCTTGATCTTCTCGCCGTTCACGCCGCCCTGGGCGTTGACGTGGTCCAGATAGGCGCGCACGCCCTGCAGCGCCTCGCCCACGCTGGCGGCGACCGAGCCGCTGACGGCGGTGGTCTGGCCGATCAGGATGTCGGCCTGCGCGCCGCCGCCGGCGCAGCACGCCGCGCACAGCGCCAGTGCGCGCAGTCTGGAAAGCGGCTGGTCGAAAAACATGGGTGGACTCCCCTTCAATGGAGAACGTAACAAATTACAACTAATGTCAGCATATGCGCAGCGGTTCGGCGCTGTCCAGTCGGGGCATACCCGAAGGCCCTGCGAAAATCGCCGCATGCAGAGCAAGCAGCGCATCGTGGTGGGCCTGTCGGGCGGGGTGGACTCGGCGGTGACGGCGTGGCTGCTCAAGCGCGCGGGCCACGAGGTGGTCGGCATCTTCATGAAGAACTGGGAGGACGACGACGACGGCGAATACTGCTCGTCCAACCAGGACTTCATCGACGCGGCGGCGGTGGCCGACGTGATCGGCATCGAGATCGAGCACGTCAACTTCGCCGCCGACTACCGCGACCGCGTGTTCGCCGAGTTCCTGCGCGAATACCAGGCCGGCCGCACGCCCAACCCCGACGTGCTGTGCAACGCCGAGATCAAGTTCAAGGCCTTCCTCGACCACGCCATGCGCCTGGGCGCGGAAAAGATCGCCACGGGACACTATGCGCGCGTGCGGCACAACCTAGGCACGGGCCTGCATGAGTTGCTCAAAGGGCTCGATCCGGCCAAGGACCAGAGCTACTTCCTGCACCGCCTGAACCAGACGCAACTGGCGAGGACGCTGTTCCCCGTGGGCGAGCTGCGCAAGACCGAGGTGCGCCGCATCGCCGCCGAGATCGGCCTGCCGAACGCCAAGAAGAAGGACTCCACCGGCATCTGCTTCATCGGCGAGCGGCCGTTCCGCGAATTTCTCAACCGCTACCTGCAAGCCCGGCCCGGCCCCATCAGGGACGAGCGCGGGCGCACCATCGGCCAGCACGTGGGCCTGTCGTTCTACACCCTGGGCCAGCGCCAGGGGCTGGGCATCGGCGGCCTGAAGGAAAAGGGCGCGGCGCGCGGCGCGGGCGAACACGCGCCCTGGTTCGTGGCCCGCAAGGACATGGCCACCAACACGCTCTGGGCCGTGCAGGGCCACGACCACCCGTGGCTGCTGTCGCACGAGCTGGTCTTCGACGACGCGGCCTGGACGGCCGGCGCGCCGCCCGCGCCCGGCGCCTGCGCCGCCAAGACGCGCTACCGCCAGCAGGACGCGGCCTGCCGGTTCTCGGCCGGCGACGCGCCGGGCCGGTTCCGCCTGCGCTTCGCCGACGCGCAATGGGCCGTCACGCCCGGCCAGAGCGCGGTGCTGTACGACGGCGAGGTGTGCCTGGGCGGCGGGGTGATCGCCAGCGCCCAGGCGGGCTGATGCTCATCTATCGATAGCTGCTGGCGCTTTCTGGATGAGCGCTGGCGCCCCAGAACACTTGAGGCCGCGACAAAGCGCGGCCCCTGCGCTCACGCCTCCGAGCCAGGCATGTGCTTGTGCAGCTTGATGCGGTCCTGGTTGCGGCGCATGCGGATGTTGAGCATCTCCACCGCGAACGCAAACGCCATGCCGAAGTACACGTAGCCCTTGGGAATGTGCTGGCCGAAGCCTTCGGCGATCAGCAGGATGCCGACCACCACCAGGAACGACAGCGCCAGGATCTTGATGGTGGGGTTGGCGTCCACGAACTCGCCGATCGGCCTGGCGGCGAACATCATCACGCCCACCGAGGCCACCACCGCGATGATCATGATGGCGATGTCGCCCACCATGCCGACGGCGGTGATCACCGAGTCGAGCGAGAACACGATGTCGATGATGGCGATCTGCACGATGATGGCGGCGAACGACGCGCGCGCCGCGCTGGCGGCGCCGTCGCCGTCCTCGTCGTGGCCGGGCGTCATCGACTGGTGGATCTCATGCACGCTCTTCCACAGCAGGAACAGCCCGCCGCATATCAGGATCAGGTCGCGCCCGGTCACCTCCTTGCCCAGCAGCGAGAACAGCGGCGTGGTGAGTTGCATCACCCAGGTGATCGACAGCAGCAGCAGGATGCGCGTGACCATGGCGAAGCCCAGGCCCAGGCGCCGCCCCATATTGCGCTGCTCGGGCGGCAGGCGGCCGACCAGGATCGAGATGAAGATGATGTTGTCCACCCCGAGCACGATCTCCAGCACCACCAGGGTGACGAGGGCCACCCAGCCCTCGGGGGTTGCCATCCAGCCGAGCCATTCCATCCGTTGTCTCCTCGGCAGCGTCAGGACCGCGCTGCCGCGCCTTGTTTATAGCGTCATTCGTGCGCGCGGCCAAAGAAAATATGACGGCATGCTTCTCTATTAATAGCGCGTCGCGCAGGATACATCGGCGCTAGCGGCTGATTTCACTTGAATTCTATGAACCTTCAACGCGCCGCCGGCGGCGCGTCGCCCGCTGGCGCGGCCACCAGCGCCACCGGCTCGGGCCGCAGCAGCGCGCCGTCGCGCAGGCCCTTCCAGGTGGCGATGCCCAGCAGCACGACGACCAGCGTGGCCAGCGCCAGCGCGACCATGGCCGGCGCCTGCGCCGCCGGGTATTGCAGCGCCAGCCGCAGCGACAGCGCGGCGAACGCCGCCAGCGGAAAGCCCATCGACCAGAACGCCACCGAGAACGGCTGCGCCAGCATGCGCCGGCCGACCTGAAAGCTCCACAGCGCGAAGAACAGCGCCACCCCCCAGCACATCCAGGCCAGCACCGTGGGCGCGCCCAGTTGCAGCGCGGCGCTGCCGATGACCGACGGTGGCGCGGCGGTGATGAAGGTGGCGGGCAGCAGGCGCGCCGGCCACGGCCCCAGCGCCACGGCGCGCGCGAGCAGCAGCGCCAGCAGCACCGGCCACAGCAGCAGCCCCAGGCCGAACTGCGCCGCCGCCCAGTTGCCGGCGCCCAGCGCATCGCCGGCCAGCGGCGCCAGCACGTTGCCCACCACGGGCATGAAGAGCGCCGGCGTCAGCGCGTGCCAGCCGGGCCGCCGCGCCGCATCGGCATGCAGCCAGCGCGCCAGCACCCACAGCGTGACGCCGAACTGCGCCAGCGAGCCCAGCCACCACAGCGCCGCCAGCCAGCCGCTGGCGCCCAGCAGCGCCACGCCGCAGGTGGCCAGCAGGAGGAGCGACACCGGGATGGCGGCGAAGAAGGCGTGCCGCACCGGGTGCGCCCAATCAGCCGCCACCGCGTCGCCGTGGTGCTGCCAGCGCAGCAGCGACAGCAGCGCCAGCGCGGCGAAGGCCAGCGCCGCCACGCCAGCCAGCACCAGCGCGGCGGCGCCGGCCAGATCGCCCAGCACCGGCACCGCGCGATTCCAGGCCAGCGCCAGGCCGCACAGGCTCATGACGATGGCGAACCAGTGGGGCGCGAGGTGCTTCAGGGCATCGGGGCGGTGGGCCATGCGGGCATGATGCCACGATCATCCTGCTTTGTTTTTAATAGCTGCCGGCGCTTGTCCAGCAAGCGATGGAGGCTGTTTTCATCTGAAGCGCGGGTGCGCCGAATAAGCAAACAAGAAAACAATCGTTCCCTGAAGGCGGGTGCGCGGACAAAGATCGCGGCCTTCGCATTCACCCGTCTTCAAGGAGTCCGGCATGTCCCTCGCCCTCGCCCTCACCCGCCGCCTGGCGCTGACCGCCTTGGCCGCGCTGGCCGCCGCGCCCCTCGCGCAGGCGCAGCAACCCGCCGCCGTCACGCTGCTCAACGTCAGCTACGACCCCACGCGCGAGCTGTACGTCGACTTCAACAAGGCGTTCGCCAAACACTGGAAGGAAAAGACGGGCCAGGAGGTGACCGTGAAGCAGTCGCACGGCGGCTCGGGCAAGCAGGCGCGCTCGATCATCGACGGGCTGGAGGCCGACGTCGCCACGCTGGCGCTGGCCGGCGACACCGATGCGCTGAACGCCCACGGCCAGTGGATCCCCAAGGACTGGCAGAAGCGCCTGCCGCACAACAGCTCGCCCTACACCTCCACCATCGTGCTGGTGGTGCGCGCGGGCAACCCCAAGGGCATCAAGGACTGGGACGACCTGGTCAAGCCCGGCGTGAAGGTCATCACCCCCAACCCCAAGACCAGCGGCGGCGCGCGCTGGAACTACCTGGCGGCGTGGGAATACGCCAAGCGCAAGTACGGCGGCGACGCCCAGGCCAAGGACTTCGTGGCGAAGCTCTTCCAGAACGTGCCCGTGCTCGACACCGGCGCGCGCGGCTCCACCATCACCTTCGGCCAGCGCAACCAGGGTGACGTGCTGGTGGCCTGGGAGAACGAGGCGCACCTGCTGGAGAAGGAGTTCGGCGCCAAGTTCGACATCGTCTACCCCAGCCTGTCGATCCTGGCCGAGCCCGCCGTCACGGTGGTGGACAAGAACGTCGACAAGCACGGCACCCGCGCCGTCGCCACGGCCTACCTCGAATACCTCTACAGCGACGAGGGCCAGGACATCGCCGGGCGCAACTTCTACCGCCCCACGGCCGAGAAGGCCGCCGCCAAGTACGCCAGGCAGTTCCCCAAGCTGAACCTGTTCACCATCGACCAGAGCTTCGGCGGCTGGACGCAGGCGGCCAAGGTGCACTTCGCGGACGGCGCGCTGTTCGACCAGATCTACACGCAAAAGTAAGCATCCCATCGGCCGGCAGCGCTTGCGGTTCAAGCGCCGTCAGCTTCACTATCCATAGCGCACCCCATGTCCACCCTCCTGATCGCCGGCAGCCCCTCCGAGCGCTCGCGCTCCGCCGCCCTGCTGGACGCCGTGGGCCAGCGCCTGGGCGCGCGCGGCGCGCTGGTCGAGCGCCTGCACATCCGCGACCTGAACCCGCAGGCCCTGCTGCTGGCCGACGCCGCCCACCGGTCGGTGGCGCGCGCGGCCGACCTGGTGGCGCGGGCGCGCGTGGTGGTGGTGTCCACGCCGGTCTACAAGGCGGCCTACAGCGGTGTGCTGAAGGTCTTTCTCGACCTGCTGCCGCAGGCCGCGCTGAAGGACAAGACGGTGCTGCCCCTGGCCACCGGCGGCAGCCCGCACCACATGCTGGCGCTGGACTACGCGCTGCGGCCGGTGCTGCAGTCGCTGGGCGCGCGGCACGTGCTGCCCGGCATCTACGCCACCGATGCCCAGGTCGCGCTGCTGCCCGAGGGGGCCTACCACCTGGACGCCGAGGTAACCGGACGCATCGGCGAGGCGGTGCAGCTGCTCGCCGCCGAGACCTTGCGGCACACCCCGGCCGCGCCCCGGCCGCGGTTCGCGCCGGTGCATTTCTCGCAGGTGCGATGTAGCGTCTGACGGCCCGGCCGCCCAACGCCACCCCGACCCTTTGTCCTCTTGACCGCCCGCCACGCGGCGGGCTGGGCGCGGCTTTGCCCGCGCCCGCCACCCAAGGATTCGCACCATGGTCTCGATTTCGTTTTCCGCCGCGCGCCGCGCCGCGCTGGCCTCCCTCCTCACCCTGGGCGCGCTCGCCGCGTCCGGCCCGGCCTGGGCGCAGGACAAGCTGCTGCGCATCGGCATCCAGAAGTCCTCCGCGCTGCACACGCTGCAAAAGGCCACCGGCTCGCTGGAGCAGAGGCTCCAGCCGCTGGGCGTGCGCGTCAAGTGGGTGGAATTCCCTGCCGGCCCGCAGCTGCTGGAGGGGCTGAACGTGGGCGCGGTGGACGTGGGCTACGTCGGCGAGGCGCCGCCCATCTTCGCGCAGGCCGCCGGCGCGCAGTTCGTCTACATCGGCAACGACCCGGCCTCGCCGCAGGCCGAGGCCATCGTGGTGCCCAAGGATTCGCCCATCCGGTCGGTGGCCGATCTGAAGGGCAGGAAGGTGGTGCTCAACAAGGGCAGCAACGTGCACTACCTGCTGGCCCGGCTGGTCGAGCAGGCGGGCATCAAGCTCGCCGACCTGCAAGTGGTCTACCTGGCGCCCGCCGATGCCCGCGCCGCCTTCGAAAGCAGGAACGTCGACGCCTGGGTCATCTGGGACCCGTTCCTGGCCGCGGCGGAAAAACAGATCGGCGCGCGCGCGCTGGCCGACGGCCGGGGCGTGGTGAACAACCACCAGTACTACCTGGCCCAGCGCGACTACGCCACCCGCAACCCCCAGGTCATCCAGGCGCTGTTCGCCGCCTCGGTGGAGGACGGCGCATGGCTCAAGGCCCACCTGAAGCAGGCCGCCGCGCGGATCGCGCCGCTGCAGGGCCTGCCGGTCGAGGTGGTGGAGCTGGCCCTGCAGCGGCAGGCATTCAACGTCAAGCCCATCACGCCCGCCGTGGCCGCCGACCAGCAGAAGATCGCCGACACCTTCGCCGAGCTGAAGCTGATCCCCAGGCCCATCCAGGTCAGCGACGCCGTGCTGGTGCAGGCGCAGCCCTGATGCCTGCCAGGAAAGGACACGCCATGAACCCGATCTCCCCCTCCCGCCGCCGCCTGCTCCGGGGCGCGGCCTCCGCCATCGCGCTGCCGGCCGCCTTCGGCGCCGGGGCGCAGCCCGTCCGCGAATTCCGCATCGGCCACCAGAAGGGCTTCCTGAGCCTGCTCAAGGGACGCGGCACGCTGGAGCAGCGCCTGGCGCCGCTGGGCGTCAAGCCCACCTGGACCGAATTCACCGCCGGCCCGGTGCAGCTGGAGGCGCTGAACGTCGGCGCCATCGACTTCGGCGACGTGGGCGAGGCGCCGCCCATCTTCGCCCAGGCGGCCGGCGCGCCGCTGGCCTACGTGGCCGCCACGGTGCCGCGCCCCAAGGCCGAGGGCGTGCTGGTGCCCAAGGGCTCGCCGATCCGCGCGGCGGCCGACCTCAAGGGCAGGAAAGTCGCGCTCAACAAGGGCAGCAACGTGCACTACTTCCTGGTCAAGCTGCTGGAGAAGCACGGCCTGAAGTACGCCGACGTGAACGTGGTCTTCCTGCCGCCGGCCGACGCGCGCGCCGCGTTCGAGAAAGGCTCCATCGACGCCTGGGTGATCTGGGACCCGTTCCTCGCCGCCGCGCAGAAGTCGCTGGACGCCACGCTGCTGGCCGACGCCACCGGCGTGGTGGGCAACCGGGCGTACTACTTCTCGTCGCTGTCCTATGCCGACAAGAACCTCGACGTGCTGCGCGTCGCCATCGAGGAGATCAACAAGATCGACATCTGGGCCAAGCTCAACCGCGACCTGCTGGCGGCCGAACTGGCGCCGCTGTTCGGCATCCCGAAGCCGGTGCTCGATCTGTCCACCGCGCGCGCCGAATACGGCACCGGGCCGGTCACGCCCGCCATCCTGGCCGAGCAGCAGCAGATCGCCGACACCTTCCTCGCGCTGAAGCTGATCCCCCGGCGCATCCAGGTCCGGGACGTCGCGCGTTCGCCCTGGGCCGCCGCCTGAACACAAGGGGAGCGCCGCCATGACCACCCGCCCTCTCGAAGCCGCGCAGCAGGCGTGGCGCCTGGTCCGCACCACCGCCGGCGCCTGGGGCCTGCACTGGCGATTCCCCATCTCGTACTGATTCCGGAGAAAGCAGGACACCGATGCAAGTCTTCTGGTTCATTCCCACCCACGGCGACAGCCGCTACCTGGGCACCGCCCGGGGCGGTCGGCAGGTCAGCCACGACTACGTGAAACAGGTGGCCATCGCCGCCGACAGCCTGGGCTACGAAGGCGTGCTGATCCCCACCGGCCGCTCTTGCGAAGACCCGTGGGTCGTCGCGTCGAGCCTGATCGGCGCCACGCGGCGCCTGAAGTTCCTGGTGGCGGTGCGCCCCGGCCTGCACCAGCCGAGCCTGGCCGCCCGCATGGCCGCCACCTTCGACCGGCTCTCCGGCGGGCGGCTGCTCATCAACCTCGTCACCGGCGGCGACCGGGGCGAGCTGGAGGGCGACGGCGTGTTCCTCGACCACGCCGAGCGCTACGCCCAGTCGGCCGAGTTCATCCGCATCTGGCGCGAAATCCTGGCGCGCAGCCATGCGGGCGAGAGCCTGGACTTCGACGGCGACTACCTGCAAGTCAAGGGCGCCAGGCTGCTCTTTCCGTCAGTCCAGCAACCTTATCCGCCGGTGTACTTCGGCGGCTCGTCCGAGGCCGCGCACGAGCTGGCGGCCGAGCAGATCGACGCCTACCTGACCTGGGGCGAGCCGCCCGCCGAGGTGGCCAAGAAAGTCGCCGACGTGCGCGAGCGCGCCGCGCGCCGCGGCCGCACGCTGCGCTTCGGCATCCGCCTGCACGTGATCGTGCGCGAGACGGACGAGCAGGCCTGGCAGGCGGCCGAGGCGCTGATCAGCCACGTGCAGGACGAGACGGTGGTGCAGGCGCAGGCCGCCTTCGCGCGCATGGACTCCGAAGGCCAGCGCCGCATGGCCGCGCTGCATGCCGGCGGCGCCAAGCGCAGCCGCGCCGACCTGGAAATCAGCCCCAACCTCTGGGCCGGCGTGGGGCTGGTGCGCGGCGGCGCGGGCACGGCGCTGGTCGGCGACCCGCAGACCGTGGCCGCCCGCATCGAGGAGTACGCGCAGCTCGGCATCGACACCTTCGTGCTCTCGGGCTACCCGCACCTGGAGGAGGCCTACCGCTTCGCCGAGCTGGTGTTCCCGCTGCTGCCGCTGCGCACGCGGGAAAAGCTCGCGGGCGGCGCGCCCTTCGGGCCTTTCGGCCAGCCGGCGGGCGAGGCCGTCGCCAACCTGTACGTGCCGCGCGCGGCGCAAAGCTGAGCAGGAGCCGGCCATGACGCAAGTCCTCCGTGAGCTCGACGCCAGCGCGGTCGCCGCCGTCGCGGCGCCGCAGGAGCCGGGCGCGCTCGCCGGCCTCGCGCCCTTCATCGCCGGCGTCGGCCGGCGCCTCGCGCCCTGGATCGTGCCGCTGGCGCTGCTCGCCGCGTGGCAGGCGGCCTCGTCGCTGGGCTGGCTCTCCACCCGCGTGCTGCCCGCGCCCGTCGACGTGGCCAAGGCCGCGTGGACGCTGACCGCATCGGGCGAGCTGTGGACGCACGTGAAGGTGAGCGCCGGCCGCGCGCTGGCGGGCCTGGCCGTCGGCGGCGGGCTCGGGCTGCTGCTGGGCCTGCTCACCGGCTCGCTGCGCACGGCCGAGACGCTGCTCGACTCCACCGTGCAGATGGTGCGCAACATCCCGGCGCTGGCGCTGATCCCGCTGGTGATCCTGTGGTTCGGCATCGACGAGACGGCCAAGCTGTTCCTGATCGCCGTGTCGGTGTTCTTCCCGATCTACCTGAACACCTTCCACGGCATCCGCAACGTCGATCCGGCGCTGATCGAGATGGGCCGCACCTACGGCCTCACGCGCTGGCAGCTCTACCGGCAGATCATCCTGCCGGGCGCGCTCTCGTCCATCCTGGTGGGGCTGCGCTTCTCGCTCGGCCTGATGTGGGTGATCCTGATCGTGGCCGAGACCATCTCGGCGCAGTCGGGCATCGGCTACCTGACCATGAACGCGCGCGAGTTCCTGCAGACCGACGTGGTGCTGGTGGGCATCCTGCTCTATGCGCTGCTCGGCAAGCTGGCCGACGTGTTCGCGCGCGGCCTGGAGCAGTGGTGGCTGCGCTGGCACCCCGGCTACCAGAAGAAATGACCCCCTCCCTGCCCAAGAAGGCCCATTCCATGACTCCCCTCGCTTTCTCACGCCGCCACGCGCTCGCGGGCCTGGCGTCGCTCGCCGCCGCCGGCCTGGCGCGCGCCCAGGGTACCGCCGCCGTGCGCATCGGCTACCAGAAGTCGTCCACCCTGATCGCCGTGCTCAAGACGCAGGGCACGCTGGAGAAGCAGCTCGCGCCGCTGGGCGTGCAGCCCGCGTGGCACGAGTTCACCAGCGGGCTGCCGCTGCTGGAGGCGCTGAACCTCGACAACCTGGACTTCAGCGCCGACGTGGCCGACACCGTGCCCGTGTTCGCGCAGGCGGCCGGCGCCCGGCTGACCTTCGTCGCGCAGGAGGCGCCCTCGCCCTCGGCCCAGGCCATCCTGGTCAAGGCGGGCTCGCCGATCCGGCGCGTGGCCGACCTCAAGGGCCGCAAGGTCGGCTTCGCCAAGGCCGCCGGCGCGCACTACCTGCTGATCGCCGCGCTGGACCAGGCCGGCCTGTCCCTCGCCGACATCCAGCCCGCCTACCTGACGCCGGCCGACGGCCGCGCCGCGTTCGAGAAGGGCGCCATCGACGCCTGGGTGGTGTGGGACCCGTTCCTGGCCGCCGCCGAGGCGCAGTCCGGCGCGCGCGTGCTGGCCGACGGCACCGGCATCGCCTCGTACCAGCGCTACTACCTCGCCAGCACGCGCTACGCCCAGGCGCGGCCCGACGTGCTGCGCGTGATCTACGCCGAGCTGGAGAAGACCGGCCGCTGGGTCAAGCAGCAGCCGCGCGAGGCCGCGCGGCTGCTCGCGCCCGTATGGGGGCTGGACGCCGCCACCATCGAGCAGGCCAACGGCCGCCGCAGCTATGCCGTGCGGCCCGTGGTGCCCGAGGGCCTGCGCGAGCAGCAGAAGATCGCCGACGCCTTCCTGGCCGAGAAGCTGCTGCCGCGCCGCGTCGATGCGCTCGACGCCGCCCTGTTCAAGCCGGGAGCGTGAGATGGCCCAGGACACCGCTGCAGGCGTGCGGCTCGACATCCGCGACCTGGGCAAGCGCTACGGCGCGCGCGAGGTGCTGCGCCGCGCCCGGCTCGACATCGCCCCGGGCGAGTTCATCGCCATCGTCGGCCGCAGCGGCTGCGGCAAGAGCACGCTGCTGCGCCTGGTCGCGGGCCTGGAGGACGCGAGCGAGGGCAGCCTGGCCGTCGACGGCCAGCCCGTGCAGGGACTGCACGGCGACACCCGCATCATGTTCCAGGACGCGCGGCTGCTGCCCTGGCGCCGCGTGCTGGACAACGTGACGCTGGGCCTGCCGCCGGACCAGCATGGGCGCGCCCTGGAAGTGCTGGCCCAGGTCGGGCTGTCCGACCGCGCGCAGGAATGGCCCGCGCGCCTGTCGGGCGGCCAGCGCCAGCGCGTGGCCCTGGCGCGCGCGCTGGTGCACCGGCCGCGCCTGCTGCTGCTCGACGAGCCGCTGGGCGCGCTGGACGCGCTCACGCGCATCGAGATGCACCGCCTCATCGAAGGGCTGTGGCAGCGCCACCGCTTCACCGCGCTGCTGGTCACGCACGACGTGCAGGAGGCCGTGGCGCTGGCCGACCGCGTGGTGCTGATCGAAGAGGGGCGCATCGCGCTGGACGAGCGCATCGCGCTGCCGCGCCCGCGCGCGCAGGGCGACGCGGCGTTCGCCGCCCTCGAGAAACGCATCCTCGACCGCGTGCTGCAAAAGCCCGAACCCGACGCCCGGCCCAGGGCCAGCGAAGAAGCCGGCGCCCGCTGGGCCGGCGCTCCCGCCCACGGCCTGCGCTGGGCCATCTGAACTTTTGTCAACCGAAGGAGAAAGCCATGACCATCCAAGCCATCAACGTGCGCAACCAGTTCAAGGGGCATGTGCGCGAAATCGTCCGCGGCGACGTCGTTTCCGAAATCGACGTCGAAACGCCCTGGGGCGTCGTCACCTCGGTCATCACCACGCGCTCGGTCGACGACCTGGGCCTGGTCGTCGGCACCGAGGTGGTGGCGCTGGTCAAGTCCACCGAGGTCTCGTTGGCCCGGCTCTGAACGCTGAACGCCATGGCAGTGCCCCGCGACGCGGCGCCGGCGCCCGAGCGCCTTGGCCCGCCCCGTATCACCCGGCTGGAAGCGGTCGCCTACATCGTGCTGGCGCTGGTGATGCTGGCGGCCGGACTGCTGGCCCGCTGACCCCGCCGCGCATCGCATCGCATCGATACAGGAGACACCCCTCATCATGACCACCGTCGAAGCCCTCACTCCCGCCCTGGAAGCCCTGCGCGCCGTCGAGGCGCGCGCCGCCGACCAGAACCTGCCGTTCCACGGCCAGGTACCCCCCGCCCTGGCCTGGGCGCTGTTCGAAGCCGGCGACGCCCTGCTGGTGGACGTGCGCAGCGCCGAGGAGCGCAAGTTCGTCGGCCACGTGCCCGGCAGCCTCCACGTGCCCTGGGCCACCGGCACCGCGCTCACCCGCAACCCGCGCTTCACGCGCGAGCTGGAGGCCAAGGCCGGCAAGGACGGCACGATCCTGCTGCTGTGCCGCAGCGGCAAGCGCTCGGCGCTGGCGGCCGAGGCCGCCGCCAAGGCCGGCTTCACGCACGTGTTCAACGTGCTCGAAGGCTTCGAGGGCGAGCTGGACGCGCGCCAGCAGCGCGGCCACGCGGACGGTTGGCGCTTCCACGGCCTGCCGTGGGCGCAAGACTGAAATGACATCACCCCCGTTGCTTCACTCGCTGCGCGATGTTGCGCCTCCTCCCTCGACGGGGCGCGCCCGCTGGCCGGGGAAACCCCGGCCAGGAGCGCACTGGCCTGGCCTGCTCCGCGGCCCTTCGATCCTTTGGGTTTCCTTCGCAACAGGATTCAGCAATTCTCCCAAAAAGATAGCTGCCAGCGCTTGCCCATCAAGCGCTGCAGGCCGATTTGACTTATAAAATGACCGACATCCCCATCCCCGAGATCGTGGCCGAGCTGCGCAGCGCGCGCCGCGACTGGCGCCTGGCGCAGGGCCGCTCGCTGGAGCCGCGCGGCCGCGACCTGCCCTCGCGCGAGGTGCTGCGCGCGCTGCTGGCCGACCTGCACGGCCTGCTGTTCCCGATGCGGCTGGGGCCGCCCGAGCTGCGCCAGGACGCCGAGGACTTCTACGTCGGCTCGGCGCTGGACCAGGTGCTGCACACGCTGGCCGGCCAGGTGCGGCTGGAGCTGCGGCACACGGCGCGCCACGCGCACCTCTCGCCGCGCGAGACGGACGCGCGCGGCGACCACATCGTGCGCCAGTTCGCCTGGTCGCTGCCGGCCACCCGGCGCCTGCTGGACACCGACGTGCTGGCCGCTTACCACGGCGACCCGGCCGCGCACAGCGTGGACGAGGTGCTGCTGTGCTACCCCGGCGTGCACGCCATCATCAACCACCGCCTGGCGCACACGCTGCACGGGCTGGGCGCCACGCTGCTGGCGCGGCTGATCGCCGAGCTGTCGCATGGCGCCACAGGCATCGACATCCACCCCGGCGCGTCGATCGGCGGCTCGTTCTTCATCGACCACGGCACCGGCGTGGTGATCGGCGAGACCGCCGTCATCGGCGAGCGCGTGCGCATCTACCAGGCCGTCACGCTGGGCGCCAAGCGCTTTCCGCTGGACGCCGCGGGCCAGCTCAAGAAGGGCCTGCCGCGCCACCCGCTGATCGAGGACGACGTGGTCATCTACGCCGGCGCCACGGTGCTGGGCCGCGTCACCGTCGGCCAGGGCGCCACCATCGGCGGCAACGTGTGGGTCACGCACGACGTGCCGCCCGGCGCGCACCTGACGCAGGCGAGCGCGCAGGGCGGCGCCGCCGAACCCGCTTCCGTTTTCCCTTCCCCTTCCCCTTCCCTCATCCACGGAGTTTCCCCATGAATGCAACCGTCGGCGGCACCACCGCCCTGGGCGACCTGGCCGCGCGCCAGCTGGCCAACGCCACCAAGACCGTCCCTCAGCTCTCGACCATCTCGCCGCGCTGGCTCACGCACCTGCTGCAATGGGTGCCGGTGGAGGCCGGCATCTACCGCCTGAACAAGGTGAAGAACCCGGAGGCGATCAAGGTCACCTGCACCGCCAAGGAGGACGAGCACCAGCTGCCGCGCACCTTCGTGGACTACGAGGAGCAGCCGCGCGAGTACTTCCTGAACGCCGTCAGCACCGTGCTCGACGTGCACACCCGCGTCTCCGACCTCTACAGCAGCCCGCACGACCAGATCAAGGAGCAGTTGCGCCTGACCATCGAGACCATCAAGGAGAACCAGGAGAGCGAGCTCATCAACAACCCCGACTACGGCCTGCTGGCCCAGGTGGCGGACGAGCAGCGCATCTTCCCTTTGAGCGGCCCGCCGACGCCGGACGACCTGGACGAGCTGCTGACCAAGGTGTGGAAGGAGCCGGCCTTCTTCCTGGCGCACCCGCTGACCATCGCCGCCTTCGGCCGCGAGGCCACGCGGCGCGGCACGCCGCCGCCCACGGTGAGCCTGTTCGGCTCGCAGTTCATCACCTGGCGCGGCGTGCCGCTGATCCCGTCCGACAAGGTGCCGGTGGCCGACGGCAAGAGCAAGATCATCCTGCTGCGCGTGGGCGACAAGCGCCAGGGCGTGGTCGGTCTGTTCCAGCCCGGTCTGCCGGGGGAGCAGGGGCCGGGGCTGTCGGTGCGCTTCATGGGCATCAACAACCATGCCATCGCCTCGTACCTGATCTCGCAGTACTGCTCGCTGGCGGTGCTCACGCCCGACGCGCTGGCGGTGCTGGACGACGTGGAGGTCAACCGCTACCACGACTACGCGGCGCTGGACACCTACAAGTGAAGCCGCCGGCATGACCGCAGTTCCCACCCCTTTCGAGGCGCCCATCGACCCGGCCCTGCTGGCGCGCATGGCGAATGCGCTGTTCACCGCCCTGCCCGGCGAGGTGCCGGGCGTGCAGGCGCCGGTGCAGCTGGCGCCGCCCGGCTCGCCGCTGGCCAGCCCGGCCGGGCTGGGGCCCAGCGTGCCCGGCACGCCCATCCCGCAGGGGCAGGTGCCGGGCGCCAACCTGCTGCCGGCCTCGCCCACGCCGGTGCTGTCGCTGGCCCACCGCGCGCCGGCGCTGGCGCCGCACGCGCCAGCCGGCAACGGCGTGCCGGACAGCGTGTTCGCGCCCGTGCCCGGCTACGAGCCGCGCTTCGCCGGCGGCGTGCTGGGCGTGCCCGAGGCGCCGGCCGCCGCGCCGTACTACTTCCTGCCCGGCGGCGCTCCGGCGCCGGGCGGCGCCGACCCGCTGGAGGCGCTGGCGCAGCAGCCCTTCGCCCCGCCCGAGCCGCCGCGCGCCGCGCCGGCGGTGCCCGCGGGCGCGCAGCCGCCAGCCGCGCCGTCGGCGGACCCGCGCTTCTACTTCGTCGATGCGGTCGTGCTGCCCGGCGGATACACCACGCCCGCCACGCCGGGTGCCCGCGAGAGCGGGGCGCCCGGCGCGCCGGACCGCCACCCGCCCTTCGACGTGCACGCCGTGCGGCGCGACTTCCCGATCCTCTCGGAGCGCGTCAACGGCCGGCCGCTGGCCTGGCTGGACAATGCCGCCACCACGCAGAAGCCGCGCCAGGTCATCGAGCGGCTGGCGTATTTCTACGAGCACGAGAACTCCAACATCCACCGCGCCGCGCACGAGCTGGCGGCACGCGCCACCGACGCCTACGAAGCGGCGCGCGAGAAGGTGCGCGCCTTCCTGAACGCGCCCGACGCGGACGAGGTGATCTTCGTGCGCGGCACCACCGAGGCGATCAACCTGGTGGCCAAGAGCTGGGGCGGGCAGCACGTGGGCGAGGGCGACGAGATCGTCGTCAGCCACCTGGAGCACCACGCCAACATCGTGCCCTGGCAGCAGCTCGCCGCCGCCAAGGGCGCGAAGCTGCGCGTCATCCCGGTCGATGACAGCGGCCAGGTGCTGCTGGAGGAGTACCAGAAGCTGCTGAACGACCGCACGAAGATCGTCGCCGTCACGCAGGTGTCCAACGCGCTGGGCACCGTGGTGCCCGTCAAGCGGATCGTCGAGCTGGCGCACCGCGCGGGCGCGAAGGCGCTGGTGGACGGGGCGCAGTCGGTGTCGCACCTGCGGGTGGACGTGCAGGACATCGGCGCCGACTTCTTCGTCTTCTCCGGCCACAAGGTGTTCGGGCCGACCGGCATCGGCGCGCTGTGGGGCAAACGCGAGGTGCTGGAGGACATGCCGCCCTGGCAGGGCGGCGGCAACATGATCGCCGACGTGACCTTCGAGAAGACCGTGTTCCAGCCCCTGCCCAACACCTTCGAGGCCGGCACCGGCAACATCGCCGACGCGGTGGGCCTGGGCGCGGCGATCGACTACGTGCAGCGGCTCGGCCTGGAGAACATCGCGCGCTACGAGCACGAGCTGCTGGTCTACGGCATGGACTGCCTGCGCCGGATCCCGGGCGTGCGGCTGATCGGCACGGCGGCCGACAAGGCCAGCGTGATGTCCTTCGTGCTGGACGGCCGCACCACCGACGAGGTCGGCCAGGCCCTCAACCAGGAGGGCATCGCCGTGCGCACCGGCCACCACTGCGCCCAGCCGATCCTGCGCCGCTTCGGCGTGGAGGCCACGGTGCGGCCTTCGCTGGCGTTCTACAACACCTTCGAGGAGATCGACCGGCTGGCCGAGGTGGTGCGCAAGCTCAGCCCCCGCAGGGCCTGAGCGCCAGGCTTTATTCCAGGGGCGAATAAGGAAAATAGAAAAAGATAGTTTGAGTTTGAAGCCGTTGGCGACAGACTTCCGACCGCGCCGGCATTTCCCGCCGGCATCTTTTTTGTGCCGCCATGAAACTCAAGCTCCGCCTCCTTGTCCCCGTGCTCGCGCTGGCCGCCGCCTCGGCCGCCTCCGCCCAGACCACGCTGCTCAACGTCTCCTACGACGTCGCGCGCGAGTTCTACAAGGACATCAACCCCGCCTTCGTCGCCCACTACAAGAAGGCCACCGGCAAGGACATCAAGATCGACCAGTCGCACGCCGGCTCCAGCGCGCAGGCGCGCGCCGTGGCCGACGGGCTGGACGCCGACGTGGTGACGATGAACACCACCACCGACATCGACTTCCTGGCCGACAAGGGCGTGGTGGCCAAGGACTGGCGCGCCAGGTTCCCCCACGGCGCGGCGCCCACCACGTCCACCATGCTGTTCCTGGTGCGCAACGGCAACCCCAAGGGCATCAAGGACTGGGACGACCTGGTCAAGCCCGGCGTGCAGGTGGTGGTGGTCAACCCCAAGACCGGCGGCAATGGCCGCTACGCCTACATGGCGGCCTGGGGCCAGGTGCGCGCCAAGGGCGGCACCGACGCGCAGGCGCTGGACTTCGTCAGCAGGCTCTACAAGAACGTGCCGGTGCTGGCGCGCGGCGGGCGCGACGCCACCGGCGTGTTCCTGCAGCGCAACATCGGCGACGTGCTGATCACCTTCGAGTCCGAGGTGGTGTCGGTGGACAAGGAGTTCGGCGCCGGCAAGGTGGACGCCATCCACCCCGGCGCCAGCATCGTGGCCGAGAACCCGGTGGCGGTGGTCGAGCGCACGGTCGCCAAGAAGGGCACCGCCGCCGAGGCCAAGGCCTACCTGGACTTCCTCTACACGCCCGAGGCGCAGGAGATCGCCGCCAGGCACAACATCCGCCCGCGCGACGAAGCCGTGCTGAGGAAATACCCGCAGTTCAAGCCGATCAAGCTGTTCACCGTGGACCAGTATTTCGGCTCGCTGGCCGAGGCGCAGAAGGTGCACTTCAACGACGGCGGCCAGTTCGACAAGCTCTACCAGCCGGGTAAATGAGGCCCGCCGCCGGCGCTGCGCCCCTGGCGTGGACGCCGCCCGGATTTGAAGCCTTTTAGCCCTCCAGCCGGCGCCCATCAAGCGCCGGCAGCTATCAAAATCATATGAGCACCGCCTCCATCGCCGCGCCCTCCGCGCTGGCGCCCGCGCCCCGGCGCGCCGCGCGCCGCGTGCTGCCCGGCTTCAACCTGACGCTGGGCTACACGCTGCTGTACCTGGGCCTGATCGTGCTCATCCCGCTGTCGGCGCTGGTGTTCAAGACGCTGTCGATGAGCTGGGCCGACTTCTGGGCCGCGGTGACGGCGCCGCGCGTGCTGGCCTCGTACCGGCTGACCTTCGGCGCCTCCTTTCTGGCGGCGCTGGTCAACGTGGCGGCCGGCCTGCTGGTGGCCTGGGTGCTGGTGCGCTACGAGTTCCCCGGCAAGAAGATCGCCGACGCGCTGGTGGACCTGCCCTTCGCCCTGCCCACCGCCGTGGCCGGCATCGCGCTCACGGCCATCCTGGCCGGCAACGGCTGGCTGGGGCAATACCTGGAGCCGCTGGGCATCGAGCTGGCGTTCAAGCCGGCGGGCATCGTCATCGCGCTGATCTTCATCGGCCTGCCCTTCGTGGTGCGCACCGTGCAGCCGGTGCTGGAAGACACCGAGAAGGAGCTGGAAGAAGCGGCAGCCTGCCTGGGCGCCACCCGCTGGCAGACCTTCTGGCGCGTGATCTTCCCGGCCATCGCGCCGGCGCTGCTGACGGGCTTCGCGATGGCCTTCGCGCGCGCGGTGGGCGAATACGGCTCGGTCATCTTCATCGCCGGCAACATGCCGATGGTGAGCGAGATCACGCCGCTCATCATCATCGGCAAGCTGGAGCAGTACGACTACGCCGGCGCCACCGCCGTGGCCTCGGTGATGCTGGTGATCTCGTTCATCCTGCTGCTGGTCATCAACGGCTTGCAGGCGTGGCAGCGGCGCCGCACGGGGGGCGTGTGATGAGCGTGAGCGCCGCACGGCCGCCCGAAGGTGCGAAGGCCCCCTCGGGGGGCAGCGAACCACGCGCAGCGGGGAGCGTGGGGGGACCGATTCTCAAAAGAGTCAACACCACCGAATCGCCCGCCGTCCGCTGGCTGCTCACCGCGCTGGCGCTGGGCTTCATGGCGCTGTTCCTGGTGCTGCCGCTGGCGGCCGTGTTCGTCGAGGCGCTGCGCGGCGGCTGGGCCGCCTACTGGGCCGCGCTGAAAGAGCCCGACGCGCTGGCCGCCGTCCGCCTGACGCTGCTCACCGCCGCCGTCGCGGTGCCGCTGAACCTGGTCTTCGGCGTGGCGGCGGCCTGGTGCATCGCCAAGTTCGAGTTCCGCGGCAAGTCCTTCCTGACCACGCTGATCGACCTGCCCTTCTCCGTCTCGCCCGTGGTGGCGGGCCTGATCTACGTGCTGGTGTTCGGCGCGCAGGGCTGGCTGGGGCCGTGGCTGGCCGAGCACGACATCAAGATCGTGTTCGCCGTGCCGGGCATCGTGCTGGCCACGGTGTTCGTCACCTTCCCCTTCATCGCGCGCGAGCTGATCCCGCTGATGCAGGCGCAGGGCAGCGACGAGGAGCAGGCCGCGCAAGTGCTGGGCGCCAGCGGCTGGCAGACCTTCTGGCACGTGACGCTGCCCAACATCAAGTGGGGGCTGATCTACGGCGTGATCCTGTGCAACGCGCGGGCGATGGGCGAGTTCGGCGCCGTGTCGGTCGTCAGCGGCCACATCCGTGGCCAGACCAACACCATGCCGCTGCACGTGGAGATCCTCTACAACGAGTACCAGGGCCAGGCCGCCTTCGCCGTCGCCTCGCTGCTGGCGCTGCTGGCCATCGTCACGCTGGTCATCAAGACAGGGGTGCAATGGCGCCACGAGCGCGAGCTGCGCGCCAGCGCCGAGCTGCCGCCCGAGCCCGTAGCCCATGAACCAAATCGGCCTCCAGCGCCCGCCCAGCAAGCGCTGGCAGCTATTGTTCCAGGAGCAACACGATGAGCATCGAGATCCGCCGCGTCAGCAAGCATTTCGGCGACTTCCGCGCGCTGGACGACGTCAGCCTGGACATCGACTCCGGTGAACTGGTGGCGCTGCTCGGCCCCTCGGGCTGCGGCAAGACCACGCTGCTGCGCATCATCGCCGGGCTGGAGTCCGCCGACGCCGGCAGCATCCTGTTCAGCGGCGCCGACACCACCGACGTGCACGTGCGCGAGCGGCAGGTGGGCTTCGTGTTCCAGCACTACGCGCTGTTCCGCCACATGACGGTGGCCGAGAACGTGGCCTTCGGCCTGCGCGTGAAGCCCCGGCGCGAGCGCCCGAGCGACGCGCAGATCCAGGCCAAGGTGCACGAACTGCTGGGCCTGGTGCAGCTCGACTGGCTGGCCGACCGCTACCCCTCGCAGCTCTCCGGCGGGCAGCGCCAGCGCATCGCCCTGGCGCGCGCGCTGGCGGTGGAGCCCAAGGTGCTGCTGCTCGACGAGCCCTTCGGCGCGCTCGACGCCAAGGTGCGCAAGGAACTGCGCCGCTGGCTGCGCCGCCTGCACGACGAGCTGCACGTGACCAGCATCTTCGTCACCCACGACCAGGAAGAAGCGCTGGAAGTGGCCGACCGCGTGGTGGTGATGAACCACGGCCGCATCGAGCAGATCGGCACGCCGCAGCAGGTGTGGGAGCACCCGGCCAGCCCGTTCGTCTATGGCTTTCTGGGCGACGTGAACCTGCTGCGCGGCCGCGCCAGCGGCGGCCAGATGCAGGCCGCTGGCGGCTGGCAGATCGCCGCGCCCGAGTTCGCCGGCGCGCTGGACGCCGAGGCCATGGCCTTCGTGCGTCCCAGCGACCTGGCCGTGGCGCCCTGGGCCGCCGGCGCCCCCGGCGTGCCCGCCCGGCTGGACCGTGCCCTGGTCGTCGGCCCGATGGCGCGGCTGGAGCTGACGCCGCGCGAGCAGTCCGGCCAGCTCCTGGAAGCGCACCTGCCCTCGGACGAATACCGCCGCCTGGGGCTGAAGGAAGGCGACACGGTGCTGGTGGCGACGCGCAAGGCGCGCGTGTTCCTGGAGAGCGCGACGGCTCATGATCCGGCGGCGATGATCTGAGCGCGAACGCCCCGCGCTGTGGGTTCGGCAGCTGCCGGCGCTTGATGGTCGCCGGGCGCCAGGGCAAGCCCCGTGGCGCTTGAGGAATCTCAGAACGGGATGTCGTCGTCCATGTCGTCGAACCCCGACGACGACCTGGCCGCCGGCGCAGGCGCGCGCGGCGCGGGGGCGGCGGCGCGCGGGGCCGGCGCGGCGCGGCGCGGCGCGTCGTAGTCGCCGCCGCCACCACCGTCGTCCGACGGGCCGCCCATGCCCTGGCGGCTGCCCAGCATCTGCATCTGGTCCACGCGGATCTCGGTGCTGTAGCGGTCCTGGCCGCTCTGCTGGTCCTGCCACTTGCGGGTGCGGATGCTGCCCTCGACGTAGATTTGCGAGCCCTTGCGCAGATATTGCCCGGCGATCTCGGCCAGCCGGCCGTTGAACACCAGGCGGTGCCACTCGGTGTGCTCGCGCGGCTCGCCGGACTGCTTGTCCTTCCACTTGTCGGTGGTCGCCAGGGTGACGTTGGCCACCTGGTCGCCGCTGGGGAACGAGCGCATCTCGGGGTCGCGCCCCAGGTTGCCGACGAGGATGACTTTGTTGACGGAGGCCATGGCGATCTGATCCGGTGGAGGTCTTGCGAGAGACCCGCCATTGTGCCGCAAGCCCCGGCGTCGGCCGGTTCAGCGGCGCGCCGGCGGCACCTGCTGCGCCCAGCCCAGCAGCAGCCACAGCGCCGCCAGCAGCGCCGTCGCCGCGAACACCCCCGGTGCTCCCGCGTGCTTCAGCAGCCAGCCGCCCAGCGCGCCGCCGGCGAACAGGCCGAGCGATTGCAGCGTGTTGTACACCCCCAGCGCCGCGCCGCGCGCGCGCGCCGGCGCCAGGCGCGAGATCATGCTGGGCTGGGTGGCCTCCAGGATGTTGAAGGCGACGAAGAAGGCGAACAGCACCACGCCCAGCGTCCACGCCCCCGGCGCCTGCGGCGCCAGCGCCAGCAGCGCGAGCTGCACCAGCAGCAGCAGCGCGATGGCGCCGCGCAGCACGGCGCGCAGGTGGCCGCGCCGCTCCAGCGCGAACAGCCCGCCCATCAGCACGAACGAGGCCAGCACCGCCGGCAGGTACACCTGCCAGTGCGCCGACCTGGGCACGCCCGCCTGCAGCAGCCGCCCGGGCACCACCACCCACATCGCCATCTGCACCGTGTGCAGCACGAACACGCCCAGGTCCAGCCGCCACAGCAGCGGGTGGCGCCAGACCTCGGCCAGGCGCCCGCGCGGCTCGTCTGAGAAGCTGTGAACGAACCCGCCACGCCCGCTCATCCCGCGCAGACGCACGCCCTCGGCGTTGCAAATGCTCGACGTAGCCCGAGCTACGTCTGCGCTTTGCGCCTTGAGGGCGCACGCCTGCGCGGCCTGCTCGGACGCGGCGAATTCATTCACAGCTTCTGAGTGGCGCGCGGGCTCGGCCGGCGTCCAGCGCAGCACCACGGCGATGCCGGCCAGCGCCAGCGCGGCGGTCAGCCAGAACAGGCCGGGCAGCCCCAGCCAGGCCGTCAGCGGCGCCGCCGCCATCAGCGAGACGGCGAAGGTCAGCCCGATGCTGGCGCCCACCAGCGCCATGCCCTTGGTGCGCACCTCGTCGCGCGTCAGGTCGGCCAGCAGCGCCGTCACGGCGGCCGAGACGGCGCCGGCGCCCTGCAGCGCGCGGCCCACGGCCAGCCCCTGCACGCTGCCGGCCAGCGCGGCCACCGCGCTGCCCAGGGCGAACAGCAGCAGGCCCGCCACGATCACGCGCTTGCGCCCCACGCGGTCGGACGCCAGCCCGAGCGGCACCTGCATGATGGCCTGCGTCAGCCCGTAGAGGCCCATCGCCAGGCCGACCAGGGCGGGATCGTCGCCACCGGGGTAGCGCGCCGCCTCGATGGCGAACACCGGCAGCACCAGGAACAGCCCCAGCATGCGCAGCGCGAAGATGGCCGCCAGCGACTGCGTGGCGCGCCGCTCGCCGGCGGTCATGCGGTGGACGGGCGCGTCGGGAAGGGAAATCGGGGAGGAGTCTGGGATCGACATGCGGGACACAGGCCGGCACGCGGCCGGCCAGCGCGGTATTGTCGGGCATCGCCAGCCTGCATCGGTGTGGCGCGGCGGCGCGGCGCGGGTGCGCTGGGCCATACCCCCGAGTTCTCACTTTTTAATAGCTGCCAGCGCTTGACTGGCGGGCGCTGGAGGCCGATTTGGCTTGAAATCCGGCCGCTACCCCGCCGCATCCGCGCGCACCAGGTCGATCCACGCCTGGAAGCCCGCCGGCTGCAGGCGCCGGCTCGGGTAATACAGGTAGACCTGCTCGGCCGGCGGCAGCCACCCGTCCAGCACGGCGCGCACGTGGCCCGCGGCCAGCGCCGGCGCGGCCAGGCTGGCCTGCACGTAGGCCAGGCCCAGGCCGTCCTGCGCCGCGCGCAGCAGCAGGGCCTGGTCGTTGGCGGTGAAGGCGCCTTCCACCTGCACCTCGAAGCCGCGCCCGTCCTGCGGCTGCACGAACTGCCAGCGGTACGGCCGCCCGCTCGGAAAGCGCAGGTTCAGGCAGCGGTGCCGCGCCAGCTCGGCCGGCGTGCGCGGCTCGCCCTGCGCCGCCAGGTAGCCGGGCGCGCCCACCACCACGAAGCGCTGCGGCGCGCCCACCGGCAGCGCCACCATGCCGGGTTGCAGGCTCTCGCCGAAACGCAGGCCGGCATCGAAGCCGCCGGCGACGATGTCCACCAGCGCCTCGTCGGCCACCAGCTCCACCGCCATGCGCGGGTGCGCCTGGAGGAAGCGCGCCACCAGCGGCGACAGCACCGCCTGCGCCGCCGTCCGGGGCGCGCTGATGCGGATCAGCCCCTGCGGCTGCCGCGCCGCCTCCAGCGCCTCGCCCAGCGCGCGGCGGATGTCGGCCAGCGCCGGCGCCAGCGTCGCCAGCAGCCGCGCGCCGGCCTCGGTGGGCGCGACGCTGCGCGTGGTGCGGTTGAGCAGACGCACGCCCAGGCGCGACTCCAGCCCGCGCAGGCTGTGGCTCAGCGCCGAGGGCGACACGCCCAGCCGCGCCGCGGCCTGCCGGAAGCTGCGCGCCTGGGCGACGGCGGCGAAGGCTTGCAGCTCGTTCAGGGGCGCGTCGGGGCTGTCCATTGATGAGCCATGTTCAGCATTCCATTGCGTCATGGGTGGATTATCAAAGCAGACCGCACGATTTAAGCTGCCGGCCTTCCCTTCACGCTTTCCAGGAGTCCCCCATGCCCGCCACCCCTCGCCCGCTCGGCACCGCGCTGCCGGCCGTCTTCCCCATCGGCCTGGGCTGCATGGGCATGAGCGAGTTCTACGGCCCCGCGGATGACGCCGAATCCCTGGCCACGCTGGCTCACGCGCTGGAGCGGGGCGTGCAGCTCTTCGATACCGCCGACACCTACGGCCTGGGCGCCAACGAGGCGCTGCTGGGCCGCTTCATCGCCGACGGCGGCCGCGCGCGGCGCGAGCGCATGGTGCTGGCCACCAAGTTCGGCATCGTGCGCGCGTCCGGCGCCTACGAGCGCCGCCTCGACAACTCGCCGGCCTACATCCGCGCCGCCTGCGAAGCCTCGCTGAAGCGCCTGGGCGTGGAGCGCATCGACCTGTACTACTGCCACCGGCGCGACCCCGCCGTGCCCATCGAGGACGTGGTGGGCGCCATGGCCGAACTGGTGGCGGCCGGCAAGGTTCGCGCGCTGGGCTTGTCCGAGGTCAGCGCCGACACGCTGCGCCGCGCCCACGCCGTGCACCCCATCGCCGCGCTGCAAAGCGAGTATTCGCTGTGGACGCGCGAGCCCGAGCGCGAGATGCTGCCCCTGTGCGCCGAGCTGGGCACCGCCTTCGTCGCCTACAGCCCGCTGGGCCGCGCCTTCCTGACCGGCGCGCTGGACACGGCCCGCCTGGCGGCGGACGACTTCCGCGCGCACAACCCGCGCTTTCAGGGCGCGGCCGCGCAGGCCAACACGGCACTGGTCGATGCGCTGGGCGACTTGGCGCGCGACTGGGGCCTGACCTCCGCTCAGCTCGCCCTGGCCTGGCTGCTGCACCGCCAGCCGCACGTGCTGCCCATTCCGGGCACGCGCCGGCGCGCGCGGCTGGACGAGAACGTGTCGGCCGCCGCCATCACGCTCGACGCCGGCCAGATGGCCCGCATCCAGGCCGTGCTGGACGCGCACCCGGTGCAGGGCGCGCGCTACCCCGACGCCGGCTGGGCCGGGGTGGAGGCAAAGAACACGTAGTTTTCGGATAATGGCCGGTTGCCCTGCGCCAGGGCCGCCCGCCCATGACCGACCTGTCCCGACCGCTTCCCGCCCCGACCACCGACGACGGCCTGCCCCTGGCCGCCGCGCTGCGCGCCCCGCGCATCAGCGTGCGCGGGGCGCGCACGCACAACCTGAAGAACATCGACCTCGACCTGCCCAAGGACAAGCTGGTGGTGGTCACCGGCCTGTCGGGCTCGGGCAAGTCGTCGCTGGCCTTCGACACGCTGTACGCCGAGGGGCAGCGCCGCTACGTCGAGAGCCTCAGCGCCTATGCGCGTCAGTTCCTGCAGCTGATGGACAAGCCCGACGTGGACCTGATCGAGGGCCTGTCGCCCGCGATCGCCATCGAGCAGAAGGCCACCAGCCACAACCCGCGCTCCACCGTGGGCACGGTGACCGAGATCCACGACTACCTGCGCCTGCTGTTCGCCCGCGCCGGCACGCCCTATTGCCCCGACCACGGCCTGCCGCTCACCGTGCAGACCGTCAGCCAGATGGTGGACGCCGTGCTGGCGCTGCCCGAGGACACCCGGCTGATGATCCTGGCGCCCGTGGCGCGCGAGAAGAAGGGCGAGTTCACCGAGCTGTTCGAGCAGATGCAGGCGCAGGGCTACGTGCGCTTTCGCGTCGATGGCCGGATCGTGGAAGCAACGGAGCTGCCGCCGCTGAAGAAGGCCGAGAAGCACGACATCGACGTGGTGATCGACCGCCTGAAGGTGCGCCCGGACGTGGCCGCGCGCCTTGCAGACAGCTTTGAAGCCGCGCTGCGCCTGGCCGACGGCCGCGCCATCGCGCTGGAGATGGACGGCGATAAAGAGCACCTGTTCAACAGCAAGTTCGCCTGCCCTGTGTGCGGCTACTCCATCGCCGAGCTGGAGCCGCGCCTGTTCTCCTTCAACGCCCCCGCCGGCGCCTGCCCGAGCTGCGACGGCCTGGGCACGACGGAAGTGTTCGACGCCGAGCGCGTGGTCGCCTTTCCGTCCCTGAGCCTGGCCAGCGGCGCCATCAAGGGCTGGGATCGGCGCAACGGCTACTACTTCGCGCTGATCGAGAGCCTGGCCAGGCACTACAGGTTCAGCGTCGATGCGCCGTTCCAGGACCTGCCGGCCGAGGTGCGGCACGTGATCCTGCACGGCTCGGGCGAGGAGGAGATCAAGTTCAGCTACACCTTCGACAGCGGGCGGGCGCCGCCGCCGGGCCGCCCCAAGGCGGCGACGTCCCCTGGGGGAGAGCGCGAAGCGCTTCAGGGGGGGCGTCATGCTGCCGGGCGCAAGGTGGTCAAGAAGCATCCGTTCGAGGGCATCCTGCCCAACATGGCGCGCCGCTACCGCGAGACCGATTCCGCCGTGGTGCGTGAGGAACTGGCGCGCTACCGCGGCCAGCAGCCCTGCCCCGACTGCGGCGGCACGCGCCTGCGCCGCGAGGCGCGCCACGTGCGCGTGGGCGAGGGCGGACAGGCGCGCGCCATCTACGAGATCAGCCACGTCACGCTGGGCGAGGCCAAGGCGTACTTCGATGTGTTGAAGCTCGACGGCGCCAAGGCCGAGATCGCCGCCAAGGTGGTGCGCGAGATCGGCAACCGGCTGAAGTTCCTCAACGACGTGGGGCTGAACTACCTCAGCCTGGACCGCAGCGCCGATTCTTTAAGCGGCGGCGAGGCGCAACGCATCCGCCTGGCCAGCCAGATCGGCAGCGGCCTGACGGGCGTGATGTACGTGCTGGACGAACCCAGCATCGGCCTGCACCAGCGCGACAACGACCGCCTGATCGGCACCCTGCAACACCTGCGCGACCTGGGCAACAGCGTGCTGGTGGTGGAGCACGACGAGGACATGATGCGCGCCGCCGACCACATCATCGACCTGGGCCCCGGCGCCGGCGTGCACGGCGGGCAGGTGATGGCCGAGGGCCGCTTCGCCGAGATCGCCGCCGCGCCGCAGTCCGTCACCGGCCAGTTCCTGAGCGGCGCGCGGCGCATCCCGATCCCCGCGCGGCGCGCGCCCAGCTACGCTATCGATAGCTGCCAGCGCGCGCCTGGCAAGCGCCAGCGGCCGATTTCATCTGAAGAATCGGATGGCGAGGCGACCGGCCGCCTGCGCGTGGTCGGCGCCAGCGGCCACAACCTGAAGCACGTGACGGTGGACTTCCCCGTCGGCCTGCTGACTTGCGTGACCGGCGTGTCCGGCTCGGGCAAGTCCACCCTGGTCAACGACACCTTGTACGCCGCCGCCGCGCGCGACATCCACCGCGCGCACGCCGAGCCAGCGCCGCACGAAGCCATCGAGGGGCTGGCGCAGTTCGACAAGGTGATCGCCGTCGACCAGAGCCCCATCGGCCGCACGCCGCGCAGCAACCCCGCCACCTACTGCGGCGTGTTCACCCCCATCCGCGAGCTGATGGCCGAGGTGCCCACGGCGCGCGAGCGCGGCTACGGCCCCGGGCGCTTCAGCTTCAACGTGCCGCAGTCCAGCGGCGGCGGCCGCTGCGAGGCCTGCCAGGGCGACGGCGTGGTGAAGGTGGAGATGCACTTCCTGCCCGACGTGTACGTGCCCTGCGACGTGTGCCACGGCCGGCGCTACAACCGCGAGACGCTGGAAGTGCAGTGGAAGGGCCGCAACATCGCGCAGGTGCTGGACATGACGGTGGAAGACGCGCTGGCCTTCTTCAAGGACCAGCCCGCCATCGCGCGCAAGCTGCAAACGCTGCTGGACGTGGGCCTGAGCTACATCACCCTCGGCCAGAGCGCCACCACCCTGTCGGGCGGCGAGGCGCAGCGCGTGAAGCTGGCGCTGGAACTCAGCAAGCGCGACACCGGCCGCACGCTCTACGTGCTGGACGAGCCCACCACCGGCCTGCACTTCGCCGACATCGAGCTGCTGCTGAAGGTGCTGCAACAGCTGCGCGACGCCGGCAACACCATCGTCGTGATCGAGCACAACCTGGACGTCATCAAGACCGCCGACTGGCTGATCGACATGGGCCCCGAGGGCGGCGACGGCGGCGGCAGCGTGGTGGCGCAGGGCACGCCGGAAGACGTGGCGGCGAATGCGGCGAGCCATACGGGGCGTTATCTGGCGCGACTGCTCGACACGCAGCCAGCGTGAGCTGGCGTTCAGGCTGGCCAGTAGATCTTGCGCAGCGGAACCAACCGCTGCATCTCTACGTCCAGCTTTTCGTAGTGCTCAAGCAGGGACTTCACCAAGTCATCGAGATCCATCAGCGTCACAGGGATGCGGCCGCGCTCGGCTTCATAACGCGCCTCCTTGGTGAAACCGCCCGTGCTCACGTACAAGCCCTTGTCTTGCTCATGCCGGCCGCCTAAAAAGCTGCGGATTTCCTGCGATCCCATGGCGGCACTGCGGTGCTTGACTTCCACCACGATGCGCGGATCTTCGAAGCCCAGCCCATCAGGTGAGGCCACGATGTCCTTGCCACGATCAGAGCCGCTCGGTGAAATGCGCGTCTTGTAGCCCATGGCGCGCAGCATCCCGGCCACCAGTTCCTGCATCTCATCCCAGTCAAGCGCACTGATGCGATCCTTGATGAATTCAAAGCCACGCGCCTGCACGTCTTTGTAAAGATCATCCGTCTCCTCGTCCGCTTCGGACTCCGGTGCAGGCAGCGGGTCACTCGTGCCGCTCCTTCCCACCACCAACAAGGCCAGCACTTCGGCGGCCACAGCGGGTGGCACCAGAAACAGCGTGGAAATCGCTCCCAGGCTGTTGCGCGCCGCAACGGACAAGACATCGCGCGAAATCTGACCCAACCAATTGACGCGTCGGATGTTCGGGTGATCTGACAGGCCTTGCGGTCGCCACTCATAAGTGCTCGTTACCTCGCCCACCAAATAGGTCCGTTCACTTGGGTCGTAGGTCAACACGTGGTCCCCCACGGCGATCTCCTTCACGAAGCGGTAGGTCTGACCGGCGGAAGATGCTTGCTGTCCCGCCTTGTCACCAGGATAGGCCTGCACCACGGCGTGGGTGAAATCGGCGCGCGATTTCAGAGCGGCCATATCGCCCAACTTCACCCAACCAATCCCGACCACGGATTCCGATCGGAAGTCGTCAACGAGTTGCCCGCCTCTGCCGGCGCGCACCATCCACATGGCTTTGGATTTCATCTTTTTCCTTACGCTTCCAAAGCGCTTAGCTCACTTCACCTGCGCGCTGGCCCATCATCGGCCCCACGCCGCCCATCTGGAACATCAGCCACTGGATCACGCGCGAGCGGCCTTGCGCGTCCGCCGGCATCAGGCGGCCGGTCTTCTCGGCCAGGTAGATCAGGATGGCGCCGGACTCGAACACCGCGAAGCCGCCCGCGTCGTGATCGACGATGGCCGGGATGCGGCCGTTGGGGTTGAGCGCCAGGAACTCAGGCGCCTTCTGCTCGCCGGCCGCCAGGTCGAGCACCTTCAACCGGTACGGCAGGCCCAGTTCCTCCAGCGCGATGGAGACCTTGTGGCCGTTGGGCGTGGCGGCGGTGTAGAGGTCGATCATGGGCGGGCCAGGTCGGGCGCGCGTCACAGATTCAGATTCGGCGCCAGCGCCCGCTCCACCTCGCCCGGTTCCTCGCCGCTGCGTTCGGCCATGTCGATGGCCTGGTCGGGGCCGATCTTGCCGACGTTGAAGTAGGTCGCCTCGGGGTGGCTGAAGTAGAAGCCGCTGACGCTGGCGGCTGGCGTCATGGCGTAGCTGTCGGTCAGGTGCATGCCGACGTCGTGCGCGCCCAGCAGCGCGAACAGCGGCTTCTTCACGCGGTGGTCGGGGCAGGCGGGGTAGCCGGGGGCGGGGCGGATGCCGCGGTACTTCTCGGCGATGAGTTCGTCGTTGCTCAAGGTCTCGCCGGCGGCGTAGCCCCACCAGTCGGTGCGTACGCGGTGGTGCAGCCACTCGGCGCCGGCCTCGGCCAGGCGGTCGGCCAGGGCCTTCAGGGTGATGGCGCTGTAGTCGTCGTGCCGGGCCATGTACTCGGCCACGCGCGCGTCCACGCCCAGGCCGGCGGTGACGGCGAAGGCGCCGAGGTAGTCCTTCAAGCCTTTTTGGCCTCCAGCGCCCGCCCCGTCTGCGCTGACAGCTATTGATTCTGGAGCAATGAAGTCGGCCAGGCAGCGGCTGGGGCGCATGCGGCCCTGGGCGTCTTCTTCCTTCTCGGCCTGCTGGCGCAGGCCGTGCCAGGTGAGCACGACCTGCTCGCGCGACTCGTCGGCGTACAGCGCGATGTCGTCCTGGCGCACGGTGTTGGCGGGCCAGAAGCCGACCACGGCGTTGGCGGTGAGCCAGCGGCCCTCCACGATCTTCGCCAGCATGGCCTGCGCGTCGTCGAACACGCGCCGGGCCTCGGGGCCGACCACCTCGTCCTTCAGGATGGCGGGGTACTTGCCGTACAGGTCCCAGGTCTGGAAGAACGGCGTCCAGTCGATGAAGGGCACCAGCTCGGCCAGCGGGATGTTGCGCACCACGCGCCGGCCGATGAACTTGGGCGCCGGCGGCTGGTAGCCCGACCAGTCGATGCGCGTGGCGTTGGCGCGCGCCTTGGCGATGGGCCAGATGGGCGTCTGCCGGCGGTTGGCGTGCTGCTGGCGGACCTTCTCGTAGTCGGCCTGCACCTCGGCGACGAAGGCGTCCGCCTGCTCGCCCAGCAGGCCCTGGGCCACGCCGACGCTGCGCGAGGCGTCGGGCACGTAGACGACCGGGCCTTCGTAGTGCGGCGCGATCTTGACGGCGGTGTGCACGCGCGAGCAGGTGGCGCCGCCGATCAGCAGCGGAATCTTCCTGACGCGGAAGTGCTCGTCCTTCTGCATCTGGGCGGCGACGTACTGCATCTCCTCCAGGCTGGGGGTGATCAGGCCGGAGAGGCCGACGATGTCCGCGCCCTCGACCTTGGCCTTGGCCAGGATCTCGTGGCAGGGCACCATCACGCCCATGTTCACCACCTCGAAGTTGTTGCACTGGAGCACGACGGTGACGATGTTCTTGCCGATGTCGTGCACGTCGCCCTTGACGGTGGCGATGACGATCTTGCCCTTGCTGCGCACGTCGCGCCCGGCCGCCTCGTCGGCCCGCTTCTCGGCCTCGATGTAGGGCAGCAGGTGGGCCACGGCCTGCTTCATCACGCGCGCGCTCTTCACCACCTGGGGCAGGAACATCTTGCCGGCGCCGAACAGGTCGCCGACCACGTTCATGCCGTCCATCAGCGGGCCTTCGATCACGCCCAGCGGGCGGCCGCCCTGGGCGACGATCTTCTGGTACGCCTCCTCGGTGTCCTCCACCACGAAGTCGGTGATGCCGTGCACCAGGGCGTGGCTGAGGCGCTCTTCCACGGTGCCAGCGCGCCATTCCAGCCGCTTGCTGTCGTCCTTGGCGGCGCCCTTGGCGGATTCGGCGATCTCCAGCAGCCGCTCCGCCGCATCGGGGCGGCGGTTGAGCACCACGTCCTCCACGCGCTCGCGCAGCTCGGGGTCGAGGTCGTCATAGACGCCCACCATGCCGGCGTTGACGATGCCCATGTCCATGCCCGCCTGGATGGCGTGGTAGAGGAACACGGTGTGGATGGCCTCGCGCACCGGGTCGTTGCCGCGAAAGCTGAACGACACGTTGCTGACGCCGCCCGACACCTTGGCGCCCGGCAGGTGCTGTTTGATCCAGCGCGTGGCCTCGATGAACTCGACCGCGTAGTTGTCGTGCTCCTCGATGCCGGTGGCGATGGCGAAGATGTTGGGGTCGAAGATGATGTCCTCGGGCGGGAAGCCGACTTCGTCCACCAGGATGCGGTAGGCGCGCTCGCAGATCTCGATCTTGCGCTGGTAGGTGTCGGCCTGGCCCTGCTCGTCGAAGGCCATCACCACGGCGGCGGCGCCGTAGCGCCTGACCAGGCGCGCCTCGTGCTTGAACTTGTCCACGCCCTCCTTCATGCTGATGGAGTTGACGATGCCCTTGCCTTGCAGGCAGCGCAGGCCGGCCTCGATCACGCTCCACTTGGAGCTGTCCACCATCACCGGCACGCGGGCGATGTCGGGCTCGCTGGCCATCAGGTTGAGGAACTTCACCATGGCGGCCTCGCTGTCGAGCATGGCTTCATCCATGTTGACGTCCACCACCTGCGCGCCGTTCTCCACCTGCTGGCGCGCCACCGACAGCGCCTCCTCGAACTGGCCGTTCAGCACCATGCGCGCGAAGGCCTTGGAGCCGGTGACGTTGGTGCGCTCGCCGATGTTGACGAACAGCGTGTCGTCGGTGATCAGCAGCGGCTCCAGGCCGGCCAGCTTCATCGGGGGTGGGGGTGGGGAATTTGCAGGCATGGTCTCACCGGGATTCATGGGCAGGTGAGCGTCGCCATAAGGCTATCGTTTCGATAGCTCGTGAGGCAAGCCTGACAAGCGCCGGATGCGAATCTTCCTCAATGCTTGCGATGACGCTTCTCGCCCGAGGGGGGATTCTAGAGCGCGTGCCGAACCTGAGCCTGCACAGTGCCAAATGCTGGAGACGCTACTTGAAACTTATCCTGATGACGGCATGTGCCGACTTCAAATAGAGCGAGCCATCAGGACCGGTGGTCATGGCGCGAACTTTGTAGACGCCGGTGGCAACAGGGGAAAAATGGGAATCTCCCGACGCTTTCCTGTAAATTGTCGAAAATGTTTGCCGAGATTCTGGGGAGGTCGAATAGACGTTCCCAGCACCGTCCACGGCCACCAGCGTCGGATCTGGAATATTCTGTGCAATCACTTCTCCCGTACCCAGGTCGACCAAATCAGGCGCAGGCCCGGTCGAGTCGATGCAGCCGGTGGTGGCATATATCTTCTTGTTGGGTGCGGCAACCAAGTTGGGTGCGTAACTGGCTTGCTTGGTCGAGACCAAGGCGCCGGCATCGATGGTTCTGTAGCTGTGCAGACCACTTCCGTTGTCGATGAGATGCAGCAGCCCATCGTCCGAGAAGGCTATTGGGCCCGGATATTTGAAGCTGGCGGATTCCCCGACACCATCCACAAAATCCGCACCATCGCCCGCCTGGCTGTTGACGCCGGCAAAGATCGAGATTTCTCCGGCTGTAGAAACTCTCCAGATTCCAGGCTGCTGACCGGGCGGAGGAAAAGGCAGGCCGGCAGGCCATTCCCCGTTGGCACAAACACCCGTATCCATCATCCCTTTGGCATCGCGCGCGTCGCTGACGAAGAGATTGCCCTCCTTATCTATTGCAATGCCGTTGGGGATGACGAAACTGGTCAATTCGGCGGCAGAAGTAGGCGCGGGATCGCCTTTCGCCACGGTGGTAACGGCCCCTTTGGGGTCGATCTTCCGAATGGCATGCGCATCGGTGAATGCGTCGCAGGGTGCATCGGTCAGATAGATAGAGCCATCGGCTGCGACAACCATCGAATTGGTGAAGAGCCCGAACCGGCCTTCGAGCGGATCGTCCGAATCCACCCTGCCGCATGCACTGGCATCGTCCCTGGCCAGAGAGCCCGCATATAGCGTTGGTTCGCCATTCACCACCACAGGTAAATTCCCGGGTGACGGTGGAGCGGGTGCAGGTGGCGGCGGGGGCGGTTGAGTGGATGGATCGCTGCCTCCGCCGCAAGCAATCACCATTGAGCAGAAAAGACCTATGAGAATTGCTGGAATAGGCTTTGACATTTTGTGATCTCCACTGGTATATTTTTAACCGCTATAATACAGAATCGTACAATTTCAAGGCGGCAGTATTCTGCTCCAGTGATGGTTGAAAGTGTCGATCGAACAATAATATTTAGAATCCATAAACTTCAATTTCTACGTACGCGAGCCACGAGGCGCTATTATTGCCGTCTATTTTGAGAAATCTAGTATTCTTGGCGAAGCCAATCCAAATTGGCGCCATGTCAGCCTGTACGTTTCTGAAACATAGAGCGTGTTATGAGCTTACTGCTGCACTCAAGACAGGTATGGCCTTGGGCAGCATGAGGATCACGAAGATCAGGAAATGCAATCCGGCGAGCACCTCAGACAGCCTCTCGTAGTCGCGACTGAGCCTTCTGAAGCGAGCCAGCCAGCCGAAGCTTCGCTCGACCACCCAGCGCCTGGGCAGCAGCACGAACCCCTTCTTGGCCTCGGGCAGTTTGACGATCTGCAAGTCAATGCCGTGCTCGCTGGCTTGGCTGTTGGGCTCTTCACCCGTGTAGCCCTGATCGGCCCAGGCCAGCTTCACCGTCTCGCCTGTCGCTTCCTGCACTGCCGCGCACAACTGCGCCACCTGCGCGCGCTCCTGTTCATTGGCTGGCGTGACGTGCACGGCCAGCAGGTGCCCCAGCGTATCGACGGCCATGTGCACCTTCGAGCCGTTGCGCCGCTTGTAGCCGTCGTAGCCTGCGCGCGGGCCGCTCTCGCAGCTCGATTGCAAGGTGCGCCCATCAAAGACTGCCGCGCTGGGCTGGCCCTGGCGTCCTTGGGCCACGCGGATGACCGAGCGCAAGTCGTTGGTCATGGCCTCGAAGCACCCCGCTTGCAGCCAGCGGCGCGTCTGCTTCATGCTGGCGCTGCGCTGCCTTCTCATTGATCAGTGCCAGATACGGCGCTGCAAAGCTCCATTCCTCATCCGTCACGTCCGTCGGGTACTGCTTGCGTCTGGCCATCCGACGAATCTACAGCAAGCGCTATCAAGTTCATAACACGCTCTAATGGCTGTTTGCTAGCGTTTACTGGACGGGCGCTGGAGGCCGATTTGGCTCAGTGCTGCGCCACCAGCCGCGCCTGCATCCCCTGCGCGGCAAAGATGGCCAGCAGCTCCTGCACGTGCGCCGCGTCGCGTGTTTGCAGCACCATCTCGATGTCCACGTGCTGCGCCGCCAGCAGGGTGAAGGCGCGCTGGTGGTGGATCTCCTGCACGTTGGCGCCGGCCTCGGCCACCAGGGCGGTGATGCGCGCGAGCGACCCCGGCACGTCGCGTGTGCTGACGGCCACGCGCGCCAGCCGGCCCGAGCGCACCATGCCGCGCCCGATGATGGCCGCCAGCAGCATCGGGTCGATGTTGCCGCCCGAGAGCACCAGCCCCACCCGGCGGCCGGCGAAGCGCGCGGGGTGCTTCATCAGGGCGGCCAGCGCGGCGGCGCCGGCGCCTTCGGCCAGTGTCTTCTCGATCTCCAGCAGCATCACGATGGCCTGCTCCACGTCGCCCTCGTCCACCAGCAGCAGATCGTCCACGTGCTGGCGGATCAGCGGCAGGCAGGCCGCGCCCGGCGTGCCGACGGCGATGCCCTCGGCGATGGTGCTGGCGCCCTGCGGCAGCGCGCTGCCCGTCACCGCGTTGACCACGCCCGGGAAGCGCAGCGTCTGCACGCCGACCACCTCGATGCCGGGCTTCAGCGCCTTGGCCGCCGTCGCCACGCCGGCGATCAGGCCGCCGCCGCCCACGGGGAGGATCAGCGTGTCCAGCTGCGGCTGCGCCGCCAGCATCTCCAGCGCCAGCGTGCCCTGGCCGGCCATGATGGCCTCGTCGTCGTAGGGGTGCACGAACAGCAGGCCCTGCGCGCGCGCCAGCTGCTCGGCGTGCTGGCGCGCGGCGTCCAGCGTGTCGCCGTGCAGCACCACCTCGGCGCCGAAGCCGCGCGTGCGCGCCACCTTCACGCCCGGCGTGAAGCGCGGCATGACGATGACGGCGCGCAGGCCCAGCCGCTCGGCGTGGTAGGCCACGCCCTGCGCGTGGTTGCCCGCGCTCATGGCGATGACGCCGCGCGCGCGCTCGGCCGGCGAAAGCTGCGCCAGCTTGTTGTACGCGCCGCGCTCCTTGAACGAGGCGGTGAATTGCAGGTTCTCGAACTTCAGGAACACCTGCGCGCCGCTGATCTGGCTCAGCGTGCGCGATTCGACGCAGGGCGTCTCCAGCACCTGGCCGCGCAGGCGCCCGGCGGCTTGCTGGATGGCGGGCAATTGCAGCATGGGCGTGATTGTGCGCGCCACGCCGGCGCGGGCCAGGGGTACTGCGGGACACCGAGGTCCATCGGCATGACCACCGCCCTGTCCTCCATCGTCTCCGAGTTCGACACCGTCGAGCGGGAGCGGCGCTACGACGCCTGGCTCAAGGCCGAGGTGGCGGCCAGCCACGTGGAGGTGGTGGGCGTCGTGCATGCCCGGCGCAACTTCCCCGGCGAGGATGCGGCGGCGGGCTGACCGCCTCAGGCCGCCGCCGCCGGCAGCCCGAACAGCCGGTCGAAGCCCCAGTTGAAGGCGAAGGTGTAGGCCAGGAAGAACAGCAGCAGCCCCAGGTCCATCACCAGCGCCTGCCACAGGCCGACGCCGAACCACCAGGCCAGCAGCGGCACCAGCAGCAGGGCCAGCCCGCCCTCGAAGCCGACCGCGTGCGCGACGCGGCGCCAGACGCTGCGCCCGCGCCGGCGCTGGCGGCTTTCCCAGAGCTCGAAGGCGGCGTTGAACAGCACGTTCCACACCACCGCCACCACCGAGCAGATGACCGAGATCACGCCCGAGTTGGCGGCGCCGTGCCCGGTGAACAGCATGAAGCCCAGCGTGGCGGCGGCGATGGCGATCAGCTCGTACAGCGTGACGAAGACCACGCGCCGCCACGGGCCTTGCAGGCGCGTCAGCAGCGGCGGGGCATGAACGGGGCGGGAATCCGGCATCGGCGGCACTGTAGCCGACGCGCGCGCTTCGCCCCGCGCCGTACGCTATTCGATTAATAGCTATCGGCGCTTGCCTGGCAAGCGCTGGAGGCCGATTTCATTCGGATCCCCGGCAGCGGTCCGACGCGCAGACCCGGCCGTCCGCCATGCGCGCGCCGCGCAGCCGGGCGCCCGACAGATCGACGTTGACCAGTTGCGCGCCGCTCAGGTCGGCCTCGCGCAGGTCGGCGTCCGACAGGTCCACGTTGGTCAGCGCGGCGCGGCGCAGGTTGGCGCCCCGCAGGTCGGCGCCCGAGAGATCGACGTTGATCAGCCTGCGCCCCGCCCAGTTGCTGCCGCCCAGGGCGCGGCCGGCCAGGTCGAGGTTGACCAGGTCGCCGCGCGCCGGCATGGCCTCCCGCGAGGCAGCGGCACCGCCGCGCGCGACGCTGCGGTGCCCGCCGATGTTCGTCTCGGCGACGGCGCCGGGCCCCACGGCGCGGTTGACGAGGGGGCCTTCGATGACGACGCGCGAGCCCTGGCCGTCGTCGGTCACCGTGACCACCGAGCGCTGGCGCTCGGTTTTCTGTTCGGCCAGGGCCAGCCCCGTGGAGGCAAGGCTGGCGGCCATCAGGCAGCAGAGTCTGAACATGGCATCGCCACTCCTTCAACTTTGTTCGGCGCCATCGGCGGCGCCGGATTGTCCCGCCGATGGATCGGCCGGCGGCGGGGTCGCGGCATCGGCCGGCGCCGGAGCGGCCGGCGCCAGGGAGACGGCCGCGGGAGGCTCCGCCGCGCGGTCACCGGCCGCGGCGCCGGTCTCCGCGCCCCAGCGCGCGGCGCGGTTGCTCTGGCGCAGCGCCGGCAGCCCTTCCAGCGGATCTTCGTTGCGTCGGGGGCGGTCGTTCTGCGCCACGCCGCTGCCGCCGGGGCGGCGGTCGGACTGCAGGTTGATGCGCGCGGCCAGCTCGCGCATCCAGGCGGCGTCGTAGACCTGCGCGCTGTCCTTGGGCGGGCGGCTGAAGATGAGCGAGATGAACTCGCGCGCCCGCGCCGAGCCGCCGTCCGCCGCGCGGCGGTAGAACTGGATGGCCTGCGCGAAGTCCTGCGTCACGCCCTCGCCCCGGTGGTAGCGCTGCGCCAGTTGGAGCATGGCGTCGGTGTCGCCGTCGTCGGCCTGCAGCCGCAGGCGCGAGAGGTTCAGCCCGTCGGTGGGGCGCGCCAGGCGGCGCAGGCGCTCCAGGTTGCCCTGCGCGGTGGTGTTGCCGGCCATGGCCGCCGTCTCGTACAGGCCGCGGGCGCCGGTCAGGTTGCCTTCCAGCTCGAGCGCGACGCCCAGGTTGTTGGCGGCCAGCATGTCGCCGTCGCGCGCGGCCTGCTCCAGCATCTGCAGCGACTCCACGCGCTTCTTCGCCCCTGGGATGCGGCCTTCGAGCAGCGAGGAGACAAAGGTGGCGCGCGCCAGCCCGGCCACGCGCGCCTCGCCGATCCACTCGCGCGCCTGCTCGACGTCGCGCAGGCCGCCGATGCCGTTGGCCAGCAACCAGCCGTAGGCCACCATGCCGCGCGCGTCGCCGGCCTCGGCGGCCTGCTTCCAGCGCTGGCGGGCCAGCGCGGGGGCCATGGGCGCGCCGGGGTTGCGGTAGTACTCCAGCCCGGCGCGCAGCGCGGCCTCGGTGGCATCGTCGGCGGCGGGCGCGTCCGCCGCGGCCGGCGCGCGCGGCGCCCCGGGGCCGGCGGCGCCGCCGCCCAGGAACTTGATCTCGGCCTGGGCGGGCGCCAGGGCGCACAGCAGCGCGGCCAGCGCGCCGGCGCGCAGCAGAGTGGGCGCGGCGGGGCTCATTTCTGCGCTCCCCGGCCGGGCTTGGCGGCGCCGGGCGCCACCTGCCACTTCAGCTCGCCCGCCACGCCGGGCTTGAAGGTGCCGAACGCGGCGCGCACCGGGTCGAGCGACTTCAGTCCGGCGATGGGCTGCAGGTCGGCCTTGGTGAAGGTGGGCGGCAGCTGGCTGGTCAGCGGCCTGGGCGACAGCGCGCAGTACACCTGCTCGGCGCCGGCCTTGCTGGCCTCGATGAGGAACGGGTTGTTGCCGCTGGTGTCGGGCACCGTCACGGCGCGCCCGCCCTGCGCCACGGCGGAGGGCTGCGCCGGGTTGGGGTAGATCTGGCTGACCACCTGGCCCGCGTCCTGGTAGTAGCAGTAGAGGTAGCCGGTGCTGGGCGGCACCACGCGGACCACCACCGCCTCGCCCACGGTCATGGCGTTGTCGCGCTCGCGCTTGCCCACCAGCGAGATGTCGAGCACGCCCGGCTCCGGCGCGTTGCCCGGCAGGCCCGGCGCGTAGTGCTTCAGCTCGCCGCCGGCGGTCTTGACCTCGCTGCGCAGCTTGCCGTCGGCCGTCATGCCGACGTAGCCGCGCATCAGCTTGGTGTAGGTCTCGAAGTTGATGGTGCCGGTGGGCGTGAGGTCGTTGGCGGCCTGGTAGCGGCTGATGAGCTTGCGGAAGGCGGGCGTGTCCATGCCGTTGACCTCGTCCGGCCAGTTGCCCTCGGCGTGCATCACGCGCTGGGCCAGCAGCCAGCGGTCGGCCACGCTCAGCTCCTCGTACCACTGGCGCATCTGGCGCGCGAATTCGGGGTGGTTCTGCTCGTAGTCGATGCAGTCCCAGTAGGGCACGCGCGCCCACTTGCCCACCAGCTCGATGGCGGCCAGGTCGGTCAGCAGGCGGATGGCGCTGCCGGCGCCCTGGTTGTTGTCGGCCGCCACCTCGTACTGCAACCCCAGGCGGTAGATGTGCTTGGGCAGGCCGGTGGCGCGCGCGCCGATCTCCACCGAGGTGCCGCCGGTGGCCACCACGGCCTCGTTGGCCGAATCCATGCCGGGGTAGAGCGTGCGGGTGTTCATGTCGCCCAGGTGCAGGTCCAGGCCGACCACGGTGCCCAGCAGGTCGGTGGTGTAGCCGGTGTCGGTGCTGGCGGTGGAGACGCCGAGGGTGCGCCGCTTGCCCACCACCGACTTGTCGCCGAAGCTGATCGAGCCCGAGAGGTAGATCTGGGGCTTTTGCAGCTCCACCTGGCCGCTGGTGAGCAGCAGCCCGGTGATGGCCTGCACGGTGTCCTGGCGCAGGGCGTCGATCTCATAGTCCACCACGCGGAAGGCCTGGCTGGTGCGCGACATGCGCGAGAGCGCGGTCACCAGCATGTCCTTGGTGGCGGTGGAGAACAGGCCCGACGGGTCGGGAATGGTCTTGACGGCCACCAGCGTGGTCGGCACCTGCTCGGACGCCAGCATGCGGTCCATGCAGGCCAGCCCCTCGCGCAGCACCGAGGCCGACTTGGTGGGCGCCACCAGCGGCGCCTGCTCGACGGTGGCCTGCTCGATGGTCTGCACGCGGTCGCTCAGCGTGGGGTTGATGCTGCACCCCGTCAGGGCCGCCGCGGCCAGGCACGCGCTCCGGCGTGCCGCGGTCTTCGTGATGCTCCACATGGTCCTTCTCCCTGGTTCCCCTGGTTCGTTCGCGCGTTCGGCCCGATGCCCGCCCGTGCGGCTACTTGCAGACGTTGATGACCGGGCCGCGCACGACCACGACCTGGCTGCCCTTGTCGCCGGCGCCGTAGCGCTGCCCGACCTCCGGCTTCGCCGATGGCGAGCTGCCGATGTTGGTGGTGCAGTTCTTGCCGCCGACGCCGGAGCTCATCTGTTCGTCGACCTGGCGCTTGCCGTCCTCGCGCTCGATGCGCGAGCGCGACAGCGCGGTGCCCACCTTGTTGCGCGCCGAGGGGTCGAGGTTGCCGCGCTCCGCGGGCGGCTTCTGCACCGCGAACGCGGGCGCGGACGACAGCGCACCGGCGATGCAGGCCGCGGCGACGAGCGGCGCCGCCAGGCCCAGCGGGCGCTTGCACGATGGCGAGATGTTCATGGCATTTCTCCGCGAGGCGGGGTGCCGGCGCCGAGCGCCCCAGGCCCGCAGGCCGGGGTGCTCGCCGTGGGCCCCAGGGGACTCACTTGCCGTCGTTGGACGCCAGGTTCTGCTCGGCCTTGGTCATCGGGCCGATGGCGGCGTTCAGCACGGCGCCGTTCTTCACGGAAACGTCCTGCGTGTTGTCGCCGCCGATGGTCACGTTGCCCTTGTTCGAGGCCAGGTTCTGCTTGGCCTGGGCGCCGGCGCCGATGGCGGCGTTCAGCACCGCGCCGTTCTTCACGGTCACGGTCTGCTTGTTCTTCCCGCCGATCTTGACCTCGGCTTGAGCGCCCAGCCCCAGCGCGAGGCCGGCGACGAGAATGGCGATGACTTTCTTCATGATGCTCTCCTTCCTGGATACCCGGGTTTTGGACGAAGTGCCCCCTGCGGCACCCGTACCCGCATGGACACATGGACTCGGCGGTTGTGTTGGTTGACAGCCCGCCGAATGGCTGGGCGACCTAGCGGTCGCCGATGTTCACGGTGCTGGTGACGCCCCGTCCGCTGGCGGAAGTCACCACCGGACCGCTGACGGACACCACCTGGTTGTTGCCTGCCCTGGCACGATCCCGGGAGGCGATGTTCAGCTCGCTGCGGGCGCCCGCGTCGGCGGCGTTGACCACCGCGCCGCTGATGTCCACCTGCTGGCGGTTGCCGCCCACGATCCTGACCTTTCCCTGGTTGGAGCCGATGTTCATCACCGCCTCGCCGCCGCTCGCGGCACGGTTGACGACGGCGCCGCGCACGTTGACCTTCTGGCTGTTCTCCGCCATGGCCAGCCCGCCTGCCGAGCACCCTGCCAGGGCCAGGAGCGCGCCGCGTCCGAAGCAATGCAGTGGTTTCATGTTCCACCTCCAAAGGCCGTTCATCCGGCTTCGTTTCACCTGCCCGGCCGCGCCCCGGAAGGAGCGCGAAACAGCCTGGGCCGATGAATCAAAATGTTAGGCGCTGGTCGAAAGTTTGTCGTCTTACTTGCGGTGTACGACGTTGGTCATACTCCCTTTGAGCGACGCCGCCGGCCGGGTGGCGCACGGCAGCCGCGTCACGCTGGGGCCGCTGGCCCTGGTGACCAAGGGCGAGGCCATTCCGCCCGGCGCGCGCCGGCCCGGCCCGCCGCCACGTCCTGGCGAGCCGCGCCGGAAGCGGCGTGCGCCTCACAAGGTGAAGCAAGCCGGCGCCGGCAGCGAAGGGCGCGGGCCCGCACAATACCCATTGCCCGAACACGTTGCGGCGCACGCGCCCAGCCCTTCTTCACCATGCCGAAACCGTTCATCCGACCCGCCCTGTCCGTTCTTTCGCTCGTGCTGCCGGTTCTCGCCGCCGCGCAGCCGCCAACGCCCGCCCGCGCCGAGGCCGCGGCCGCCTGGCAGGCCTGCCTGGGCAAGCCCGACAGGGCGCGCCTGAACTGCTTCGACGGCTGGGCGCGCGAGCAGCAGGACCTGCTGGCCGCCATCGAGGAGAAAGTCCGCTCGGCCGAGACTTCGCCCACGCGCAACGAGGCGCCCAGCGCCCAGGCGGCGGTAGTGCGCGGCCAGGTGGCGGCGGCGCTGGCCACCGTGCAGCCCGAGCGGGTGGAAGGCGGCCCGGCGTCGGGCTCGGCCGGCATCATCGGCGTGGGGCTGGAGCAGGGCTGCCGCGACCGGCAGTTCTCCGACCTGTCGCGCTTCTGGGAGCTGGAGTCGGGCTCCAGCTGCCCCACCTTCGGGCTGCGCGCGTTCCAGCCCTCCACCGTCTCCGTCGCCGCCGGCGACCACATCAACCGCCAGCCCAGCTCGCCCAACCCGCTCAACAGCGCCACCGAGCCGATCGACTACAGCAAGCACGAGATGCGCCTGGCGGTCTCGGTGCGCACCAAGCTGGCCAGCGGGCTGCTCACGCCCCGGGACGGCACGCTGCGCGACTCGCTGTGGGCGGCCTACACGGCGCAGTCGTACTGGCAGCTGTTCAACAGCGCGCTGTCGCGGCCGTTCCGCAACACCGACCACATGCCGGAGCTGATCTACGTCTACCCGACCACGATGAAGCTGCCCGGCGGCTGGCTGTGGCGCTACAGCGGCGCCGGGCTGGTGCACCAGTCCAACGGGCAGAGCGACCCGCTGTCGCGCAGCTGGAACCGCGTCTACCTGATGGCCGGCTTCGAGAAGGACAACCGCCTCAACCTGCAACTGCGGCTGTGGAAGCGCCTGCCCGAGGACGTGCTGAAGGACAACAACTCCGACATCAGCCGCTACGTCGGCCGCGGCGACCTCACCCTGGGCTGGAACATCGACAGCAAGAACAGCCTGCGCGCCACCTACACCGGCTTCAACCGGCGCGGCTCCGGCCGGCTGGAGTGGACGCGCTCGCTGGGCGACGGGCTGGGCAACAGCTTCTCGGGCCTGCGGCTGTACACGGCCGTCTTCCACGGCTACGGCGACAGCCTGCTGGACTACAACTTCAAGCGCACCGTGTTCTCGATCGGGCTGAGCCTGGTGGACTTCTGAGCCGGGGTTTCAAGCCAAATCGGCCTCTAGCGCCCATCCAGCAAGCGCTGACAGCTATCAATTAAATAGTGTTCAGTTGCTGGGCCGGCGCTACCGGCCCGTCAAGCCTGCCTGATCGGGCAGCGCCGCCAGCATGCGATTGAGCACCGTCCCAGGCTTGGCACCGCAGGCCAGGCACCAGTCGATGAACAGCATCACATCGACGTAGGCCTCGCCGCGCTCGATCTTCGACACGTAGGACTGCCCCACCTCCAGCCGCTCGGCCAACTGCGCCTGCGAGAGCCCCGCCTTCTTGCGCAGAGCCACCAGCGCCGACCGCACGGCCTGGTAGCGTGAATTGTGGACGGAAACGGACACCCGCCGATGCTCGATTCCAATCTGGAATAGTCCATTTCAGACTTTTCAGGGTACGATCGGCGCGGCTCAGACCCAACCACCATCCATTCAAGCGAAAGAGGACAACCATGAACAAGAAGCTCGCGGCCGTAGGGCTGCTGTGCGCCTTTATGGCGGCCTGCGGCGGCAGCGGGGACGAGGACGCGACCGGGCCGACCCCATCTCCCGCACCCGCGCCGACTCCGGCTCCGGCGCCTGCTCCCCAAGCCAGTCCGGAAGGCTTCTGGGTCGGCCGCGCCTCGACCGGCACGGATGTTTTCCTGGCGGTGCTGGACGACGGCAAGACCTGGGGTCTGTATGAGTCAGACGGCTACATCGTGGGCGCGCTGGTTGGCCAAACCAGCTACAGCGGCACATCTCTTTCCGGCTCGGGGCGGGACTTCAATCTGTTGTCGCGTACCGTCAGCCCTGGCACCTACGCAGGCACCTTCTCGACCAAGAGTTACGTCGACGTCAGCCTGTCGAACGGCTCGACGTTCACCGGCAGCTATGGCGCCTCGTACGACCAGCCGGCCTCGCAGTCAGCCGTGGCCGGCACGTTTTCCGGCACAGGTGTCACGGGCACCACGCTGCCGCAGGCGGCGACGATCAGCGTCGCGTCCTCCGGCGAGGTCACCATGTCCCCCGCTCAGGGCTGCGGCGGTTCCGGCTCGGTCAAGCCGCGCGCCTCGGGCAAAAACGTGTACGACGTAACGATCACCTTCCAGGGTGATGCGTGTGCGCTGGGCAACGGCGTCACCGTGCGCGGCATCGCCGTCTACGACACCGCCCAGCGCAGGCTGTGGGCGCTGGCTGCGAACAGCGCGCAGACAGACGGCTTCATCTACGCCGCCATCAAGAACTGACGCACCGGCCTGCCCTCAGGCCGCCGCCCTGTAGAACCCCGCCGCCTGCACACCCCGCGGCGCCAGCGGGCCGACGGCGCGGGCGATGGCGCCGATGTGCTCCGGCGTGGTGCCGCAGCAGCCGCCGACGATGTTCACCAGCCCCTCGGCCGCGAACTCGTGCACCAGGCGGCTGGTGACCTCGGGCGTCTCGTCGAAGCCGGTGTCGCTCATCGGGTTGGGCAGGCCGGCGTTGGGGTAGCAGCTGATGAAGGTATCGGCGGCCACGCGCGCCAGTTCCTCGACGTAGGGCCGCATCAGCGCCGCGCCCAGCGCGCAGTTCAGCCCCACGGCCAGCGGCTGCGCATGGCGCACGCTGTACCAGAAGGCGGTGACGGTCTGGCCCGAGAGCACGCGGCCCGAGGCGTCGGTGACGGTGCCGCTGATGAGGATGGGCAGGCGCTCGCCGCTCTGCTCGAAGGCCTCGTCGATGGCGAACAGCGCCGCCTTGGCGTTGAGGGTGTCGAAGATGGTCTCCACCAGCAGCACGTCGGCGCCGCCCTCGATCAGCGCCAGCGCCTGTTCCAGGTAGGCCGCGCGCAGCTGCTCGAAGCTGATGTTGCGCGCGCCGGGGTCGTTCACGTCGGGGCTGATGCTGGCGGTCTTGGGCGTGGGGCCGAGGGCGCCTGCGACGAAGCGGGGCTTGTCGGGCGTTGAATACTTGTCGCAGGCGGCGCGCGCAAGGCGGGCGCTGGCCACGTTCATCTCGCGCGCCAGCTCGGCCATGCCGTAGTCCTCCTGCGCGACGGTCGTGGCGCCGAAGGTGTTGGTCTCGATCAGGTCGGCGCCGGCGGCCAGGTAGCCGGCGTGGATGTCGCTGATCACGTCGGGCCGCGTGAGCGAGAGCAGTTCGTTGTTGCCCTTCACGTCGCGCGGGAAACCGGCGAAGTGCTCGCCGCGGTACTGTTCTTCGGTGAGCTTGAAGCGCTGGATCATGGTGCCCATGGCGCCGTCGAGGATGACCAGGCGCTGCGCCAAGATGCCGGGCAGCGCGGCGGCGCGGGTATAGGCGGGCGGGTTCATGCGTCGATTGTAGGAAGCCGGGGCGCCATTACCCGAGCGAGCCAGTGGGCCAAGCCCGCCGGGCCGTTGGCTGACTGGTATTCCGGGTAGAGTGTCCTTATCCCCCGTCCGGGGATGAGGACGAGACCTAGACAACGAGGAACCCACCATGCGATCGCGAACATTCTGGAAGCTCAGGCCCGTTGTGCTGGCCCTGGCGCTGGCCGCCTGCGGCGGTTCGGACGACAACGCGCCGGGCACCGCCCTGGCGGTGGACACCAATTCCTACAGTTGCACCGCCTCGACGGCGGACGGCACGCCCGTCATCGTCGGCTCGGGCGACCCGGGCGACCCGGCCGCGCCGGAGGCGGCCTCGGGCTACCGCCTGGGCTACAAGGCTAAGTACTCGAGCAAATACATGGTGGTGGCCAACACCCCGCTGGCCACCAAGGCCGGCTGCGACGTGCTGAAGGCCGGCGGCAGCGCCGCCGACGCCGCGGTGGCGGTGCAGGCGGTGCTGGGCCTGGTGGAGCCGCAGTCGAGCACCATCGCGGGCAGCGCCTTCATGCTCTACTTCGACGCCGAGACCAAGAAGGTGATGGCTTACGACGGCCGCGAGACCGCGCCCGCCGCCGCCAGCGGCTACTACCTGGCGCGCCAGGACCAGGCGGACGCCAGCTCCCCCGCGCCCGTGCCCAGCGCGCGCCGCAGCGGCCGCTCCATCGGCGTGCCGGGCGTCATGCGCATGCTGGAGATGGCGCACCAGGACCACGGCAAGCTGACGTGGAGCCAACTGTTCGACGAGGGCATCGCCCTGGCCGAGCAGGGCTTCCAGGTGCCGCAGCGGCTGGCCAGCGCCATCGCCTCGAACGCCGCCAGCCTGGCGCTGGACGCCAACGCCATGCAGACCTACTTCACCGCCGACGGCCAGCCGCGCGCCGCGCTGTCGGTGATGACCAACGCGCCCTACGCCGTCACGCTGAAGGCGCTGGCGGCGCAGGGCGCCGACGCGCTGCACACGGGCCCGATCGCCCAGGCCATCATCGACAAGGCGCGCCAGTCGGTGGGCGACGACGCGGCCAAGACCCCGATCACCCCCAGCCTGATGACGCTGGACGACCTGGCCGCCTACCAGGCCAAGCGGCGCGAGCCGGTGTGCACCACCTACCGCGCCGCCTACCACGTGTGCACCATGTCGCCGCCGTCCTCGGGCGGCATCGCCATCGCGCAGGCGCTGGGCATCCTGGGCAACTTCGACCTGTCGGCCTACCCGCCCTCCAACCCCGCCGACGAAGGCGGCGTGCCCAGCGTGATGGGCGTGCACCTGGTGTCCGAGGCCGAGCGCCTGGCCTACGCCGACCGCGACAAATACGTCGCCGACACCGACTTCGTGCCGCTGCCCGGCAAGGGCCTGTCGTCGCTGCTCGACCCGGCCTACCTGGCCTCGCGCGCCGCGCTGATCAACCCCGACCAGAGCATGGGCACGGCGCAGCCCGGCGTGTTCGACGCCAAGAGCCTGAAGTGGGGCGTCGCCCCCACGCCCGAATACGGCACCACGCACTTCTCCATCGTCGATGCCTACGGCAACGCGCTGTCGATGACCACCACGGTGGAGTCCAGCATGGGCTCGTTCCACATGGTCGATGGCTTCCTGCTGACCAACCAGTTGACCGACTTCTCGGGCCAGCCGGCCGACGCCGAGGGCAACCCCATCGCCAACCGCGTCGAGCCCGGCAAGCGCCCGCGCAGCACGATGGCGCCGACGCTGGTGTTCAAGGGCACGGCGCCGGGCGACTTCCTCATGGCCACCGGCTCGCCGGGCGGCGGGGCGATCATCCAGTACGTGCTCAAGACCGTGGTCGGCGCGCTCGACTGGGGGCTGGACGCGCAGCAGGCCACCTCGCTGACCGACTTCGGCGCCAGCAACAGTGCCACCACCAGCGTGGACGGCTCCAACACCACGCAGGATCTGACGGCGCTGGTGAGCGGCCTCCAAGCCAAGGGGCACACCGTCTCCACCAGCGCGCAGTCCAGCGGCATCTCCACCATCATGCGCGTGAACCAGAGCGGCACCGCCAAGCTGGAGGGCGGCGTCGATCCGCGGCGCGAGGGCATCGTGCTGGGCGACGGCACGCTGTAGACGGGCGCTTTGCCCACGCGGCAGCGCTCAGCGGCCGCTGCTTGCCCCATCCCCACCCGGCCCTTGGCCGGCGGGGATTTTTGTTGGCGGGCGGCCCGTTCTCGCTGGGCCACAATGCAGCCCGTGCCTGCTCCAACCTCAGTGCCCTCCCTGGCCTCCACGCCCGACGCCGTCCTACGTGAAGTCTTCGGCTACGAACACTTCCGCGGCCAGCAGGCCGACATCGTTCAGCACGTCATCGGCAACGGCGACGCGCTGGTGCTGATGCCCACCGGCGGCGGCAAGTCGTTGTGCTACCAGGTGCCGGCCATCGTGCGGCAGCAGCAGGGGCGCGGGGTGACGCTGGTCATCTCGCCTCTGATCGCGCTGATGCACGACCAGGTCGGCGCGCTGCGCGAAGCCGGTGTGGCGGCGGCCTTCCTCAACTCCACGCTGGACTGGGAGCAGGCCGAGGACATCGAGCGCCGCCTGCTGGCCGGCCAGCTCACGCTGCTCTATGCCGCGCCCGAGCGCGTGACCACGCCGCGCTTCCTGGGCCTGCTGGACACGCTGCACGCGCACGGTCAACTGAGCCTGTTCGCCATCGACGAGGCGCACTGCGTCAGCCAGTGGGGCCACGACTTCCGCCCCGAGTACCGCCAGCTCACCGTGCTGCACGAGCGCTGGCCCGGCGTGCCGCGCATCGCGCTGACGGCCACGGCCGACGCCACCACGCGCGCCGACATCGTGGAGCGGCTGCAGTTGCAGGACGCGCGCCGGTTCGTCAGCAGCTTCGACCGGCCGAACATCCGCTATCGCGTAGGCGAGAAGAAGGAGCCCACGCGCCAGCTGTTGCAGTTCATCGAGCGCGAGCACGCTGGCGAGGCCGGCATCGTCTACTGCCAGTCGCGCAAGCGGGTGGAGGAGCTGGCGCAGACGCTGTGCGAGCACGGGCTGGACGCGCTGCCCTACCACGCCGGCCTGCCGCCCGAAGTGCGGCAGCAGAACCAGGACCGCTTCCTGCGCGAGGACGGCGTGGTGATGGTGGCGACCATCGCCTTCGGCATGGGCATCGACAAGCCCGACGTGCGCTTCGTCGCCCACGTGGACATGCCCAAGAACATCGAGGGCTACTACCAAGAGACCGGCCGCGCCGGCCGCGACGGCGCGCCGGCCCAGGCCTGGATGGCCTACGGCCTGCAGGACGTGGTAAACCAGCGCCGCATGATCGACGAGAGCCCGGCGGGTGAGGAGTTCAAGCAGGTCATGCGCGGCAAGCTGGACGCGCTGCTGGCCCTGGCCGAGGCCACCGGCTGCCGGCGCGAGCGGCTGCTGGCCTACTTTGGCGAGGACATGGCGGGCGCCTCGGATGCTATCGATTCGGGAGCTGCTGGCGCAGTTACAGCAAGCGCTGGAGGCCAATTTGACTCAGAAGATGCCGCACCGCGCTACCGCCCCGGCTTCTGCGGCAACTGCGACAACTGCCTGCACCCGCCCGAGGTGTGGGACGCCACCGACTGCGCACGCAAGCTGCTGTCCACCATCTACCGCGTGCAGCAGGTGAGCGGCATCGGCTTCGGCACCGGACACGTGATGGACATCCTGCGCGGCAAGCCCACCGACAAGGTCAAGCAATTCGGCCACGAGCGCGTCAGCACCTTCGGCCTCGGCGCCGAGTTCAGCGAGGCGCAGCTGCGCGGCGTGTTGCGCCAACTCATTGCGCTGGGCGCCGTCAGCGTCGATGCCGAGCGCTTCAACACGCTGCGCCTGGAAGACGCCGCCCGCCCCATCCTCAAGGGCGGGCAGCCCGTGCGCCTGCGCGCCGCCACCGCCGCCGCGCCTGCGCCCCGGGAATCGCGCGAGCGCCAGCGCAAGGCCCGCGCCGGCGCCGCGCCGCCGGCCGCGGCCGAACTGGACGCCGCCGCCCAGGCCCGCTTCGCCGCGCTGAAAGCCTGGCGCGCCGAGGTCGCGCGCGAGCACAACCTGCCCGCCTACGTGATCTTTCACGACGCCACGCTCGCCGCCATCGCCGCGCGTGCGCCGCAGGCGCTTCATGATCTGCATGGCATCAGCGGCATCGGCGCCGCCAAGCTGGACAAGTACGGCGAAGAAGTGCTGCGGGTCTGCGGCAGCGAACCCGGCCGCGGCTGACCCTGGCGCAGTGGACGCCGCATGGCGTTCGCCATCGGGCGCCCCGCATCGGTGCGCACCTTCCTGGCCTGCCCCCACGCCATTTCCTCCGGGAGGCCATGCCTTGCGGCGCGCTGTAAAAATTTTATTGACATTTCAGTGAAATGTTTGGATTATCAGTCTCGTCTTCACTTCCCGAGAGTTGGCCATGAAGCCCTACGACATCAACAGCTTCTTCAAATTCCTGAACTACGGCCCGGGCAACCGGACCTACCAGTGCCCCGATCTCAAGACCCTCTCCGTCACCTGCCGGGGCGACGCGGCGCAACTGGAGGCCATGCTGGAGCCCACGCCCTTCGAGCTGGCGGACGACCGCTTCGTGGTCTCCGTGGCCGACTTCAACAACGTGGGCGCGCGCAACTACTTCGACGCCGCCGTGATCCTGGCCGTGCGCTACGGCGACCAGAGGGGCGGCAACTACTACTTCGAATACGAGGACAACCCGGCCACGGTGGCCGGCGGGCGCGAGCTGTGGGGCTATCCCAAGCACTTCGCCAAGATCTCGCTCGAGGAGAAGGACGGCAACGCACGCGGCCGCGTCTGGCTGGAAGGCGAGACGATCTTCGAGATCACCCTGGAAGGCGGTGTGGAAGAGGCGGCGAAGCCGGCCTCCGACCTGCAGCTCTACCCGCACCTGCAAGTACGCGCCATACCCCAGGCCAATGGCCCGAGCTTCCAGAGCTTCGAGATCCTGAGCCGCAACACCGTCAAGGACTACCAGCCCAAGCTGCGCAAGGCCGGCAAGGGCAGCGTGACGCTGGGCAAGGCCGTGAGCTTCGGCGGCACGCCGCTGAAGGTCGTCGAAGTGCTGGGCGCCGAATACACGGTCGGCGACTTCTACGCCACGGCCGAGAACGGCACGCCCAAGATCGTCGCCAACCTGGTCTGACAGTCACCCCCCGGGGGCGCGCATGCCCCTTCCCTTCCTCCCATTAGCACAGGTGGTCAGAATGAAACGCATACTGAAACAGGCTCTTCGCACCGCGGCGACGGCATTGGCCGCCGCTCCCCTGCTGGCCATGGCCCAGGCGAACTACGGCGAGTGCACCGTCACGCCGAACCCGCCGGTCCGCCCGATGGCCACGCGCGTGCCCGACGCCCTGACCGTGGCCGTGCCGCTGCCCTCGCCCGGCGCCTACAACGGCAACACGCCGGAGACGATCAACGGCGGCTACATGTACTGCATGGTGGCCGAGATCGCCAACCGCGCGGGCGGCAAGAAGTTGATCATCAAGAACGCCTCGTTCGAATCGATCGTCACCGGCAAGGGGAGCGATTTCGACATGTCCGTGTGGGACATCCTGATCACCGATGCGCGCAAACAGGCGGTCGATTTCTCCGACCCCTATCGCAAGGCAGACACCGGCGTGCTGGTACGCCCGAACTCCGACCTGACGGAGGACAGCATCCGCAACGCCAGCATCGGCTCACTGCTGGGCTCCGCTCAGGAAAAGTTCATCCGCGAAACCAAGCTGATCGATCCGCAGAAGCTGCGCCTGTTCCAGTCCAATGACGACATGTGGACGGCGCTGCGGTCACGCCAGATCGACGCCGTGCTGACCGACACCAACGTGGTGATGCGCGCAGCGAAACGCATGTCGCTGAAAGTGGTGGGGCGCTATCCGGCCGGAGGCGACATCGCGGCGTTGTTCCCGAAGGGCTCCAAGAACGTGGCGCCCGTCAACCAGATCCTGGACGACATGCGCAAGGACGGCAGCTTGCGCGCCGTCGAAGTGAAGTGGCTGGAGCCCGGCCTGGGCGGCGATCCCAACGCCATCCCGATGTGGCGCGTGCCCTGAGGCGAGTGCTGCCATGAGCGTCCCGCAAGCCCTCCCCATGGAAAAGACTTCCGCAGCAGCCCGAACGCCGATGGCGCCGCCCGGCACGGCCTGGCTGCTGGCGGCCGCGGTGCTGGCCTCGGCCGCGCTCGCCGCGCTGGGCTACTACGCGGGCTTGCATGCCGGGCGCTACCTGGCGCCGGGGCTCGGCGCCCTGCCCAGCATCCTGCTGCCGCTGGCGGCGCTGGTCGTGCCGGTGATTGACATCGTCCGCGCCCTGCGCCGGCGCAGCCAGTCGCGGCGCCACTGGCAGGCCCGGCGCTTCACCGAGGCGCGCCGCGCCGCGGCCGGCGCGCGCGACCAGGCCTGGTCGGCCATCGGCGCCGTGCTGTTCCTGGCGCCGGTGCTGGCGCTGCTCATCTTCGTCACGGTGAACACGGGTGCGGTCGCCAAGACCTTCCTGAAGTGGGAGGTGATCTCGGAGAGCTTCGCTGACGTGGCCAAGGCCGCCAAGATCAACGTCTGGATCGCCATCGGCGCGGAGCTGGCCTCGCTGGCGCTGGGGCTCGTGCTGGCCGTGGGGCGCTCGCTGCCGGGACACAGCTTCCGCCTGGTGCGCGTGCTGTGCATCACCTACATCGACGTGTTCCGCGGCCTGCCGGCGATCGTGGTGGTGTACCTCATCTGCTTCGGCCTGCCGCTGACCGAGACCCCCTTCATCGGCGACGCCAACTCGGCCACCTACGCCATCATCGCGCTCACCCTGACCTACGCCGCCTACCAGGCCGAGATTCTGCGCGCGGGCATCGAGAGCATCCACCCCAGCCAGATCTCGGCCGGGCGCTCGCTGGGGCTGTCGCGCTATTCGATCTTCCGCTGCGTGGTGCTGCCGCAGGCGCTCAAGCGCATGGCGCCGCCGCTGCTGAGCATCTTCGTGGCGCTGCAGAAGGACACGGCGCTGGTGAACATCGTCGGCATCATCGACACCTTCGCGCAGGCCAAGATCTACGCCGCCAACCTCTACAACCTGTCGGCCATCACGGTCGTCTGCATCCTGTTCGTGCTGATCACGATCCCGCAGACCCGCTTCGTCGATCGGCTCATCGCCAAGGGCAAGGTGGCGCCATGAGCCCCCGCCCGGCCGCTCCGAAGGGGGCTTACACCGCAGTGCGAAGCACGGAGGTTATCCAATGAGCGACCGCGACAACGCACTGCTCTCCCTGGTGGACGTCGTCAAGATCTACGGCACCCACCAGGTGCTCAACCACATCAACCTCGACGTTCCGCAGCACCACGTCATCACGCTGATCGGCGCCTCGGGCTCCGGCAAGTCCACGCTGCTGCGCTGCATCAACGGGCTGGAGGACATCCAGGGCGGCGAGGTGCGGTATGCGGGCGAGGTGATCTCCGGCGAGGGCGTGGACCGGGTGGCGATCTGCCGCAAGATCGGCATGGTGTTCCAGAGCTTCAACCTGTTCCCGCACATGACGGTGCTGAAGAACTGCATGCTGGCGCCCGTGCGCGCGCAGCTCTTCACCAAGGGCGAAGCCGAGCACCGCGCGCGCGAACTGCTCCAGCGCGTGGGGCTGGCGGAAAAGGCCGACGCCTACCCCGACCAGCTCTCCGGCGGTCAGCAGCAGCGCGTGGCCATCGCGCGCGCCCTGGTGATGGAGCCCGAGGTGCTGCTGCTGGACGAGGTCACCTCCGCGCTCGACCCGGAACTGGTGGGCGAGGTGCTGGACCTCATCCGCTCGCTGGCCGACCGCGGTATGACCATGGTGCTCACGACGCACGAAATGGCTTTCGCCCAGCAGATCTCCGACACGATCTGCTTCATGCACAAAGGCATCATCCTTGAGAAAGGCCGGCCGGAGGACATCTTCGAGCGCCCGAGGGAAGCCGCTACGCAGGCCTTCGTGCGCCGCTTCGTCCAAGCGGGCGCGCACTGAGCCGGAGAAAGGCTGGCCGCGCCCTCGGGCGCGGCGGCCGCGGGGGAAGCTATCATCCGGCGGCCGCGACGTCGAGGCGAAACGCACTCCCATGCTAGAGACAAAAACCAGCGGTCGCACCACGGATCGGATGAGCGACCTGGTGTACCGGCGGCTCCGGGACAGCCTGGTGACGCTGGAATACCTGCCGAAAACCCCGCTCAACGAAAGAAACCTGAGCGCCGAGCTCAATGTCGGCCTGGCGCCCATCCGCGAGGCGCTGCGGCGGCTGGAGCGGGAGCGGCTGGTGGTCATCTATCCTCGCCAGGGCATCTTCGCCGCCGAGATCGCGATCACCGACCAGCAGCTGATCAAGGAAATCCGGTTGGAAATAGAAGGGCTGGCCGCCGAGCTGGCCGCCCTCCGCGCGTCGGACGACGAGCGCCAGGCGCTGGTCAAGCTGGCCGACGCCGTGGTGCTGGTCACCAACAGCAGCGAGAAGATCAACGGCGATGCCAAGGTGCACCGGGCCATCTACCAGATGGCCCGCAACTCCTTCCTGGAGCCGATCCTGGCCATGCATTTCAACCTGTCGCTGAGACTCTGGCACTTCTGCAGCCGCATGGTGCGCCGTCCCGACATGGGGCCGATCGACCACCGCCCCCTGGCGCGCGCCATCGCGGCGGGAGATGCCGCCCTGGCGCGACGGCTGTTGAGCGAACACGTCGCCCACGACTCGGACGCGCTCCGGGACATCCTGCGCGCCTGCTGAGCCGCTGCCGGGGAGCTCGGCCAGTGCGCGGGCGCTATTTGTTAGATAGCACCTGGCGCTTGCCTGGAAAGCGCTGGAGGCCGGTTTGGCCTGAAATCGACACCCGCCCCGGCATCCACGGCGCGGGCAGGAGCCCAGCCGGTGGCCGTGCGCCCATGCGTGCCGGGCCGGCCTGGCGCAATCCCGGCAGGCGCGCTGGCGAATCGCGCGCCGGCGACCCAGCCCGGCCGGAGAAGCTGCCAGAAAGCGCACATCGGCTGGCCTCGCGCGAGCCCTGGAGCGGCGAATCGCCGCCGGCCGTGCAAAGTTGCACAGGGGCCACGCATGCCTGCGCCGACAATGCCGGCGGCTGCTGTCACAAAGGCACCCGAACAGGGGAGAAGACACCATGAAAAGAAGCATTCGCGCCGAAAGCCATCCGCCCCATGCCTCGCCGGCGCGGGGCCGGCGCCTGGCCTGGGCACTGGCGGGGGCGGCGGCCATCGTGCTGGCCGGTCTGTATGTCGCCGCCACCCATTCGGTGGGCGCCTTCAGCCTGCCGCAGCCGATGATGGTGCTGCCGCCGCTGCTGCTGCTGGCATTCGCGCTGTCCTTGCGGGCATGGCCCGCCCACAAGGGCGAGCCCGCCACGCAGACGCCGCCCGCCACGCAGGCACCGCCCGACGCGATGGACTGGCCCAGCCTGTCCCGGCTGGCGAGCCGGTTCTTCGCCGAGCGCGGCCTCGCCGACCTGAGCCCTGGCCAGCCCTGGCAGGAGGGTGCGGCACGGACGCTGCGCAAGGGTGCGCGCACCTGGGTGGTCCACGCCGACCAGTGGCAGGCCGCGGAGCTGGACGCCCCGGCCGTGAGCCTGCTGGCGCGCGACGTGGCGCGGCGCGGCGCCGACGGCGGCGTCCTGCTGTGCGCCAGCGACGCGTTCACGCCCGCGGCACGCCAACTCGCCGCGCAGTGCGGCATTCTGCTGCTCGATTCGTCCCGGCTGCGCGGCGCCGCCGGCAAAGAGGCGCCCGTACCCGCGCAACGTCCGGCCAGGGCCACGCCGCCCTTGCCCGCGACCGCTGCCGCGCCCGTGCCCGCTGCCGCGCCTGCGCCAGTCAACCGGGTGCCGGTGTTGCGCCCGGACCACGAGGTGCGCGTGCGGCGCGACTTCCAGCCCACCGAGCCGATGGCGAGGGGCGCGCTCAAGGACCACCCCGGCAGCACTGGGCTGCCGCCGCTGACCGCGAGCGAAGCCCTGTCCCTGGCACCGGGGGACGCGCCCGTGCCGACGGGTTTCCTGCCGACCGAGATGGCCAGCGCCGGGCGCCACCTCGCCTGAACGCCCACGCCGCCTGGCCGTCCCGCAGGCCGCCCGAAAGGGGTAAAATGGCCTTATTGGGTTCTTGAAGGAGCTGAGCATGGCCGTGGCGATTCCCATCGAAGGCTTTTCCGGGCTGGCGCGCGCGCCAGCGTCCGACGTCAAGAAGCTCGGCTGGCGCGGCCTGATGCGCGCCGTCGGGCGCGAAGGCAAGGTGCTGGTCACCAACCACGACCGGCCCGAGGCGGTGATCCTCTCCACCGACGAATACCAGCGCCTGCTGCAAGCCGCCCAGGGCGCCGAGGCGCGGCAGGACGACGCGCTCGACACCCTGCGCCGCCGCTTCGACCAGCGCCTGGCCACCCTGGCCGCCGCCGATGCCGGCGAGCGCCTGCGCGGCGTATTCGCCCAGCCGGCCGCGCTGGGCGGGCAGGTGAGGGCGGGCGAGAGCCATTGAGCTATTGATTCAATAGCTGCCAGCGCTTGCTGGACGGGCGCTGGAGGCCAATTTGGCTTGAATAAAGAATGAGCGCCCGCCCTGTCCTCTACGTGCTGGCCGGCGTCAACGGCGCCGGCAAGAGCTCCGTCGGCGGCCACCTGCTCACGCGCGCCGGCCTGGCCTGGTTCAACCCCGACAGCTTCGCCCGCGAACTGCGCGCCGCCACCGGCCTGGACCCTACGGCCGCCAACGCCGCCGCCTGGCGCGAAGGCATGCGCCGGCTGGACGAAGCCGTGGCGCAGGGCCGCAGCCACGCCTTCGAGACCACGCTGGGCGGCCGCAGCGTGCCCGCGCGCCTGCTGGCCGCCGCGCGCACGCACGACGTGCTGGTGTGGTTCTGCGGACTGGCCTCGCCCGAGCTGCACCTCGCACGCGTGCGCGCCCGGGTGGCTCGGGGCGGCCACGACATCCCCGAGGCGAAAATCCGCGAACGCTGGACCGCCGCCGTCGCCAACCTGATCGCCCTGCTGCCGAATCTGGCGCAGGCGCAGCTCTACGACAACAGCGCCGCCGTGGCGCCCGGCCAGGCGGTGCCCGACCCGGTGTGTGTCGCGCTGATCGAGCGCGGGCGGCTGGTGTGGCCGGCGGCCGATGATGCCGCCGCGCTGCGGCGCGTGCCCGACTGGGCCAAGCCGGTGGTGGAGGCGGCGCTGTAACCCGCTCGCCTGGCATCAGCCTCGGCTTCGAGGTGGCTGGACTGGTACCGATCCCGATGGGAACCATCCCAGTATCGGCCTGCACGCACAATGTATAGAGTGACTGCCAACTTCAATTCATAGCGAGGCAGATCATGGGCGACGTCGCCGCAGTCACGAACAACATCCAGCAACGCACCCGCGACGACGGGTTTCTGGGGCTGAACCGCAACGAGCACCTGCACCAGACGGTGGAGGATCTGAAGGCTCTCACCGCGGACGAGCGCAACCAGGTGGCGGCCGGGCTGTCGGACGACGATCTGCAGGAGCTGGCCGACGACGTCAACGCCAGCGGCCTCGGCGGCGCCAACGGCTTGTCGGCCGACGAGAAGCGCGACCTCTTCAATACGCTGGCCGAGGGTCTGGACGGCAAGCAGCTGGCGCGCCTGGCCAAGGCCTTCGACGACCGCCAGGACGTCATGGCCCTGGGGCAGGCCGTCGCCCAGCACGCCGATTCGGACACCAAGGTCGCTTTCATCAAGGAAATGGCGCCGCGCACGGCCGACGACGACCACGACAGCGGCGTCATGGTCGGGGGCTCCTGGTCGGAGGCCGGCGACAAGGAAGCCGAAGCGATCCTGGACGTGCTGAGCAGCATGGGCAACGACCCCGCCGCGTTCAACGAGGCCATCAACGCGCTCGACGACGCCACGCTGGACAAGGTGGCGACCGCCGGGCTGAACCAGCACACCACCTATGGCGAGTCGAGCGTCAGCGTCTCGCACGACCCGAAGCAGCTCACCGCCCTGCTGCGGGCCGCCTCGTCCAGCAACGACCCGGCCGTCAAGGCGCGCGTCTTCGATGCCGGGGCCGGCGCCCTGCAGAAGATGCGCGACGACACCAGGTTCCCCGTGGTGGGCGTCGGCACCGACCAGGCCGCCAAGCAGGTGGCCGACGGGCTCACCCAGCTGCTGAACACCGACGTGCGCGGCATCGTCAACGAATTGCAGAAGGCCGACCAGTACGGCAAGGGCCTGTCCATCTACACCTCGGAAGTGCTGCGCGCCGACCCCAAGGCCGGCGCCAAGACCATCGGCAACCAGTTGGCACAGCTGCAGGGCGCGGGCACCGGCATGGACCCGGCCCATTTCATCGAGCAGCAGGCGCCCGGCACCACCGGAAAGCCCTACTACCAGAACGCCGAGAACCTGGGCTACTACACCGGCGCCATGCGCCTCGGCCTGGACAACCTGAACACCGACGCCACCACCCAGGGCACGATCATCAAGAGCATCATCCTGACCGCGGTCAGCGCCGCCAGCCTGGGGCGCGGCTCCGGCATCACGCTGGCCACCGGGGCCAACGTCGTCGATGCCATGATCAACGAAGCCAATGGCAATCGCACCGAGCTGGGCCAGGGTTTGCAGGATTTGGCGCTGCCGCTCGATGCACGGGGCAACCGCTACGAAGGCCCGGCCGCGGCGGCCTACAACGCCAAGGTGTCGATCGTGCGCCACAATTGATGTGATGGGGCCCGTGCGAACTCCCACCCGTCGGCACGCGCTCTCCATGATCGGAGGCGCGGCTCTGCTGGCCGGCGGGCACCTGGTTCACGCCGATCCCGGCGCCTGGCTGCCGGCGGGCACGCGGCGGTTCGCCCACCACGACGAGAGCTCCGCCTGGTTCGACGAAGCCGTCATCCGCCTCAAGGGCCGCTATCCGGCGAACGGCGGTCGCGTGCCTTACGGCGGCAAGCGCCTGGCGGCCGCGGCGGACGTGACCGACGCGCAACTGCGCCAGTCCATCGACCAGCAACTGGGCCCCCGCTGGCGCCGCGCGCCCTCCCTCGACAGCGGCAGCACGGACCTACAGCTCTACGTCTGGGAGCCGGCGGGCGGGGCGCCCGCCCGGTTCTACGCCCTGATGGCCTGGCAGCACACGATGAAAGCGGTGGACGGCACGGTCTACCGCCCGCTGCAGACCATGTACGTCGAGGCCGTGCGCTGATCCAGCGCGTCAGTGCACGAAGCCCATGCTGCGCTGCTCGCGCACCTCGGGCTTGATGCGGTGCTCGGCTTCGAGCTGCTCCAGGAACTCCTCCGCCGTGAACTCGGCCGCCAGGATGTCGGTCTGTCGCTTGACGGCGGCGAAGTCGCCGGGGCAGAGCTGCTCCAGTTTCGCCAGCCGCTGCCGCACCTCGCCGGTCAGCTGCCCGGCGTCGCCGGCCAGGGCCTCGGTGACGAACATCTTCTCGCGCTGCTCGGCCGTGAGCGGCTTGAACCTGATCTTGAAGGTGAAGCGCCGCAGCGCCGCCTGGTCGATGCGGTCGAGCAGGTTGGTGGTGCAGATGAACACGCCGTCGTGGCGCTCCATCTGCTGCAGCATCTCGTTGACCTCGGTCACCTCGTAGCTGCGCTGGGCGCCGCGCCGGTCCAGCAGGAAGCTGTCGGCCTCGTCCAGCAGCAGCACGGCCTTCTCGGCGGCGGCCTCCTTGAACATGGCGGCCATGTTCTGCTCGGTCTCGCCGACGAACTTGCTCACCAGGTCGCTGGCCTGCTTGACGATGAGCGGCTTGTCCATCTGCTGGGCGATGTACTCGCCCAGCGCGGTCTTGCCGGTGCCGGGCGCGCCGTAGAAGCACAGCGCGCCGTGGCCGCGCGCCTTCAGGGCCTCGACGATGCGCGGGATCTCGAAGCGGCTCTCCACGTTCAGCATGCCCAGGTCGTAGGTGGTGACCTGGCGGCGCCCTTTGGCGGCGGCGTCGGGCTGGCGGCCCAGGGCGGCGTCGGAGTTCTTCAGCTGGCGCTCGATCAGCGCCTCGAACGCCTCGCCGCCGGCCGTGTCGCCGGGGTGCGCCAGCTCGGCGAAGCGCACCGCGGTGCGGATCTGCGCCGGCGTCAGGCCCTTGCGCTCGGTCAGCTTGGCGACGAAGGCGTCGCTCACCGCCACGCCGTCCAGCGTGCGGCGCACCAGCTGCTCGCGCGCGCCGGGCGGGGGCGAGGTCAGCTCCAGGTGGTAGGCGAAGCGGCGGCGGAAGGCCGGGTCGATCTGCTCGATGCGGTTGGTGACCCAGATCGTGGGCACCGGGTTGCTCTCCAGGATCTGGTTGACCCACGCCTTGCCGTTGACGCTGTGGCCCACCGCCGCCGTCAGCGCCTGCTGCTCCTGGCGCGCCATCAGGCCGGCGGCGTCCACGCTGATGGGCGGGAACACGTCCTCCACCTCGTCGAACAGCAGCGCCGCCTCCTGCGAGCCCTTCAGGAACACCTGGGCGATCTGCATGGAGCGGTAGCGGTCGCGGCCGGAGAGGCTGTTGCCGTCGCGGTCGGCGTACTCGACCTCGAACAGGTCCAGCCCGGCCTCGCGCGCGACCACCTTGGCCAGCTCGGTCTTGCCGGTGCCGGGCGGGCCGTAGAGCAGCACGTTGACGCCCGCGGCCTTGGTGGCCTGGGCCTTGCGCAGCAGGTTGACGAGCACCTGCACATCGTCGCCGGCGAAGGCGAAGTCGGCCGCCTTCAGCTCGCTCCTGGCGGCCGGGCGGGTGAACACGGCCATCAGCTCGGCGCGGTCGCGGTATTCGCGCATCAGCACGGGCGGCAGTTTCTCGCTGACCTTCATCAGGTCGGCCAGGTCGGTGATGCTGTGCTCGGAGATCAGGTTCTCGACCAGGCCGATGCGCTCCAGCCGGCCGCCGGCGCGCAGCGCCTCGCCCACCTCGGTGGCGCTGACGCCGGCGATGGCGGCAATCGCCGCGTAGGCCTCGGGCGCGTTGTTGACCTTGAACTCCACCAGGATGCTGCGCAGATCGCGCTGGTAGCGCGCCAGCGTGCCATACAGCAGCAGCGCGCGCTCCGCCTTGTTGAGCTGCAACAGGTTCGATAGCGCGTCGATGTTCTTCTCGACCAGCGTGGACTGCTTCTTGAGCGTGTGCGCCAGCCACTGGCCGGTGGCGGCCAGCAGCGCCAGCAGGTCCTTGGGCGAATCCTTGGCGTATTCGTCCAGGTAGAAGAACAGCGTGCCTTCTTCGTAGGGGCCGCGCCAGACGCCGTGCCGCTCCAGGAACTCGGGGTGCGCCAGCTGCTCGTGGCCGCGCCAGAACTCGTTGTCCTTGCAGCGGCGCGCCAGGAACTCGCGCAGGCGCGCCAGCACCGGCTCGGGCCACATCAGGTGGCGCCCGGCCAGCGACATCAGGCCGTTGATGTCGCGCCGCACGTTGAACTTGCCGCCCTGCTGGGCCGCCAGCGTGAGCACGAAGCGCGAGCACATCAGGTCCAGCACGGGCGCGCCGGCCATGCCGGGTGCTGCCAGCATGCCCGCTTGATCAGGGACCGAAACCAACCGCTTCGCCATGGCAATCCTCCGTGAGGGCGCAGCCTGGACTTAGGCTGAGGCTGACCATAACGCAATCGGCGCGGCGGGGGAATACAGCCCGCCGGGGCCGCGCGCGCAACTTTCGCACGCCGGGGCCTTCCGGTTGACGCTGCCGCCGCCCCGATGCGATCATGGGCGCATCGTCCATATGGAGTGAGGAATACCGAGATGAATGGCTGGTCAACGATGTGGGAATCCCTTCAGGGCACGCTGGGCCTGCACATTCCGCAGCTGCTGGGGGCGCTGGCGATCTTCATCGTCGGCTGGTTCGTGGCGGCGCTGGTCAAGGCCGGCGCGCGCAAGGGCTTAAGCGCGCTCAGGCTGAACCAGCGCTTCTCGGGCACCACCGGCAAGCCGGCGGACATCGAGGGCGTGGTGGCGCTGGTGCTGTTCTGGGTGGTGATCCTGCTCACGCTGGCGGCGGTGTTCAACGCGCTTGACCTGGCGCTGGTGTCGGGCTCGTTCGCCGCCCTGACGACCCAGCTGTTCGAATACGCGCCGCGCGTGCTGGGCGCGCTGCTGCTGGCGCTGCTGGCCTGGCTGGTGGCCACGCTGGTGCGCGGGCTGATGCAGAAGGTGCTGGACAAGACCACGCTGGACGAGAAGCTGTCGGAGCACGCCAACATCTCGCCCATCAGCGACAGCCTGTCGAACGCGCTGTTCTGGCTGGTCATCCTGCTGTTCGTGCCGGCCGTGCTGGGCGCGCTGCAAATGGAGGGGCTGCTCTCGCCGCTGCGCGACATGACCACCAAGGCGGTGGACATCCTGCCCAACGTGGTGGCGGCGCTGGTGATCGGCGGCGTCGGCTGGATCGTGGCCACGGTGCTGCGCAACCTGGCCAGCAACCTGCTGCGCACGCTCGGCGCCGACCAGGTCGGCAGCAAGGCCGGGCTGGCCGATGCGGTGCAGCTGTCCAGCCTGGCCGGGCTGCTGGTGTTCATCGTGGTGTTCGTGCCGGCGCTGATCGCCGCGCTGGACGCGCTGCGCATCGACGCCATCTCGCGCCCCGCCACCGACATGCTGGCGCTGCTGATGGATTCGGTGCCGCGCATCGTGGCCGCCGGCCTGATCCTGGCCGTCACCTGGATGGTCGCCACCTTCGCCACGCGCCTGCTGGCGAGCCTGCTGGCCAACGTGGGGCTGGACACGCTGCCGGCCAAGCTGGGCATGGCGCACGCCTTCCAGAAGACGTCGCCCTCCACCCTCGTCGGGCGCATCGCGCTGGCGTTCGCCATGCTGTTCGCCGTGGTCGAGGCGGGCAACCAGCTCGGCTTCGCGCGCTTCTCGGACATGATCAGCACCTTCATCGAGTTCGCCGGCGACGTGCTGCTGGGCTCGGCGATCCTGGTGATCGGCTTCATGCTGGCCAACCTGGCGCACGAGGCCATCACCCGCGCCAGCGGCCAGAGCACCGTGCTGGCCAGGGTGGCGCGCTTCGCCATCCTGGGCATCGTGCTGGCCATGGGCCTGCGCGCCATGGGCATCGCCGACGACATCGTCAACCTGGCCTTCGGGCTGACGCTGGGCGCCATCGCCGTGGCGGTGGCGCTGGCCTTCGGCCTCGGCGGGCGCGAGGCGGCCGGGCGGCTGGCCTCGCGCTGGGTGGACCGGCTGTGCAAGGACAAGCCGGCCGCCCCGCCGCCCGGCCACAAGGACCTGCCCTAAAATCGGGGGTTCGCCCCGATCCGTCACATTTCATTCACATTCGAGAGGCCCCCATGTCCGCGCCAGCCCACGACGAGCCCGAGCACCACCACGACCCGGTCGAGGACGTGACCAAACACATCCCCGTGGTGATCCCGCTGGCCGGCGCGATCCTGATCTTCCTGCTGGCCTTCATCGCCGTGAAGATGGCCTGAGCGGCCTGGTTCGTTTGATGGTAAAAAGTGGCTCCAGCGCTTGCCAGGCAAGCGCGAGCAGCTATAAATACTGAAGCGCGCCGCCGTCCTCGCGGTGCCCCGGCCCCCTCCCAGCACCGTCCGGACAAAAGTCCGCTTTCCCAAGACCCGCCCCAGGTTTTCGGAAAGTCGATTTCCAACATCCGAGACAGGAGACCTGCCGATGAACGCCCCCCTCACCCCCGGGATGATCAAGGACCTGAACGTCCCCGATGACGTGCGCAACGCCAAGCTGATCGCCTGGGTCGGCGACATGGTCGCGCTGTGCAAGCCCGAGCGCGTGCACTGGTGCGACGGCAGCCAGGCCGAGTACGACCGCCTGTGCCAGCAGCTCGTCGACGCCGGCACCTTCAAGAAGCTCAACCCCGCCAGGCGCCCCGGCTCCTTCCTGGCCTGCTCCGACCCGTCGGACGTGGCGCGCGTGGAAGACCGCACCTTCATCTGCTCCGAGAAGCAGGAAGACGCCGGCCCCACCAACAACTGGACCCCGCCGGCCGAGATGCGCGCCAAGCTGGAGCCGCTGTTCGACGGCTGCATGCGCGGGCGCACGATGTACGTCATCCCCTTCAGCATGGGCCCGCTGGGCAGCCCCATCGCCCACATCGGCGTGGAGCTGTCCGACAGCGCCTACGTGGCCGTCAACATGAAGCTGATGACCCGCATGGGGCGCGGCGCCATCCAGGCGCTGGGCGACGACGGCGAGTTCGTGCCCTGCGTGCACAGCGTCGGCGCGCCGCTGGCCGCGGGCGAGCAGGACCAGACCGCCTGGCCCTGCAACCCCACCGTCAAGTACATCGTCCACTACCCCGAGACGCGCGAAATCTGGAGCTACGGCTCCGGCTACGGCGGCAACGCGCTGCTGGGCAAGAAGTGCTTCGCGCTGCGCATCGCCTCCAACATGGGGCGCGACCAGGGCTGGCTGGCCGAGCACATGCTGATCCTGGGCGTGACCAGCCCCGAGGGCCGCAAGTACCACGTCGCCGCCGCCTTCCCCAGCGCCTGCGGCAAGACCAACTTCTCCATGCTGGTGCCGCCGGCCGGCTTCGAGGGCTGGCAGGTCACCACCATCGGCGACGACATCGCCTGGATCAAGCCGCGTGACGGCAAGCTCTACGCCATCAACCCCGAGGCGGGCTACTTCGGCGTCGCCCCCGGCACCAACACGCTGACCAACCCCAACTGCATGGCCAGCCTGAATGAAAACGTGATCTTCACCAACGTCGCCCTCACCGACGACGGCGACGTGTGGTGGGAAGGCATGGAAAAGGACCAGGACATGCCCCGCCACCTGATCGACTGGCAGGGCAAGGACTGGACGCCCGAGGACGCCCAGGCCGGCCGCAAGGCCGCGCACCCCAACGCGCGCTTCACCGTCGCCGCCACCAACAACCCGGCGCTCGACCCGGCCTGGGACGACCCGGCCGGCGTGCCCATCGACGCCTTCATCTTCGGCGGCCGCCGCTCCACCACCGTGCCGCTCGTCACCGAGGCGCGCGACTGGACCGAAGGCGTCTACATGGCCGCCACCATGGGCAGCGAGACCACCGCCGCCGCCTTCGGCGCGCAGGGCGTGGTGCGGCGCGACCCGTTCGCCATGCTGCCCTTCTGCGGCTACAACATGGCCGACTACTTCGGCCACTGGCTGAAGCTGGGCGAGCAGCTGAAGGCCGCCGGCGCCAGGCTGCCCGCCATCTACTGCGTCAACTGGTTCCGCAAGGATGCCGACGGCAAGTTCGTCTGGCCCGGCTACGGCGAGAACATGCGCGTGCTCAAGTGGATCATCGACCGCGCCGAGCACCGCGCGGCCGGCCAGCAGACCATGTTCGGCATTACGCCCACCTACGGCGAGATCAACTGGACCGGCCTGGCCTTCAGCCCCGAGCAGTTCGCCACCGTCACCAGCATCGACAAAAACGCCTGGGCGCAGGAGTTCCACCTGCACGACGAGCTGTTCACCCAGCTCGCCCACGGCCTGCCGCCCGCGCTGACCGCCACCAAGGCCGCGCTGGAGCAGCGGCTGGAAGCGCTGGCGCACTGAGCGCCCGCGCCACACATTGCCGTCATTCCCGCCTGCGCGGGAATGCCTGTGCGCTTCTGAATTTATAGCTGACCACGCTTGATGGGCGGGCGTTGGGGCCGTTATTGGCCAATAATCCACCGGCCCGACCCGCGCGCGGATTCTTTGGCATCATTACGAACCGTCACGATTTTCCGCAGGAGTCCGCCATGTCCCAAGCCCCCCGTTTCGCCCGCCGTGCCTTCACTGCCGGCCTGCTGCTGGCCGCCGCCGGCATCGCCGCCGCCCAGCCAGCGGGCGCGCCGATCCGGCTGCTGGTGGGCTTTCCGGCCGGCGCCGGCTCGGACGCCATCGCGCGCATCCTGGCCGAGAAGCTGAAGGACGAGCTGGGCGCCCCCGTGGTGGTGGAGAACCGCGCCGGCGCCGGCGGCCAGATCGCCGCCCAGGCGCTGAAGGCGGCCGCGCCCGACGGCCATACCCTGTTCCTCACGCACGACCACAGCATCGCCATCCTGCCGCTGGTCACCAAGAACCCCGGCTACGACCCGGCCGCCGACTTCACCCCGGTGGCCGGCTTCGCCACCTTCGCCAACGTGCTGGCCGTCTCGGGCGGCACGCCGGCCAAGACCATGCAGGAGTACGTCAACTGGGTGAAGACCGCCAGGGGCGGGCGCGACACCATCGGCGTGCCGGCGCCGGGCTCGATCCCGGTGTTCCTGGTGCAGCTGGTGGGCAAGAAGTACGGCCTCGACGTGCAGGCCGCGCCCTACCGCGGCAGCGCGCCCATGACGGCCGACATGCTGGGCGGCCAGATCGCCGCCGGCGTGGCCTCGGTGCCGGACTTCATCCAGTACCAGAAGGACGGCAAGGTGCGCATCGTCGCCACCATCGGCGCCAGGCGCGACCCGCTGCTGCCGGCCGTGCCCACCTTCACCGAGCTGGGCTTCGCCAACCTGGGCGACTACCCGTGGTACGGCGTCTTCGCGCCCGCCGGCACGCCGCAGCCGGTGGTGGACCGCTTCGGCGCCGCGCTGCAGAAGGCGCTGGCGCAGCCCGACGTCAAGCGCAAGCTCACCGAACTGGGCCTGAACGTGGCCTACGAGCCGCAGGGCCAGTTCTCCGGCCGCGTGCGCAGCTACACCCGCACCTGGGAAAAGATCATCCAGGACAGCGGCTTCCAGCCGCAGTGACCAAATCGGGCCGCAGCGCTTGCCAGGCAAGCGCTGGCAGCTATTCTTTCAATAGCTGAAGGCGGCGCTTCAGCGCATCACGCCCAGGTAGGACATGGCGGCGTTGCGCAGATCGGCGGCCTGCGCCGGGTCGCGGCCGGCACAGGCGGCGGCGCGCTCCATCAGGCTGGCGGCCACGTTGCCGCGGCGCATCATGACTCTCTGATAGTCCTTGGCGAAAGCGCTCAGGTATTGGGTCAACAGATTCAACATATGCGGTGCGCCGCCCTTGCGGGCCGGCGTTCTCTTGAAATGGCCCCAGGGCCGATGACGCCATTCTAGGCTGAGCCTAGGGTTTACCCCTAGACTCGGCACTCCAATCCCGGCGCCGCGCGGCCGTGGCGTGACAAACTGCCGCCTCCACCGCACACCCGCCATGCACATCCAGCTCCTGTCCGACCTGCACCTGGAAGAAAACCCCGGCTTCCAGCCCAGCCCCGCGCCGGGCGCCGACCTGCTGGTGCTGGCGGGCGACATCGGTTCTTACCAGCGCGGCTCGGCCCTGCCCGGGCTGGGTGACGAGGACTTCGGCCTCGGCCGCTTCGCCCGCTGGCCGGTGCCGGTGCTGGTGGTGCCCGGCAACCACGAGTACGACGGGCTGGACTTCGACGCCGCCCATGCGCGCCTGCGCGCCACCTGCGAGCGCCTGGGCCTGCTGTGGCTGGAGCGCGCCACGCGCGTGATCGGCGGCGTGCGCTTCGTCGGCACCACGCTGTGGGCCGACTTCGACGGCGTGGCCTCGCTGGCGCCCACGCCCGAGGCGCGCCTGCTGGGGCGCGAGAAGGCCTTCCGCGCCGCCAACCATTACCTGCGCTCCGCCGCCACCTTGCGTGACGGTGATCTGTTCTTGGCCCAGCAGATGCGCGAAGAATCCCTGCGCTGCCAGCAATGGCTGCGCGCCGCGCTGGCCGAGCCCTTCGACGGCCCCACCGTCGCCGTCACCCACTTCGCGCCCAGCCTGCGCAGCGCCGACCCGCGCTACGGCCTGACGCCCGGCACCGCCGGTTTCTGCAACGCGCTGGACGACCTGCTGCCGCTGGCCGACCTGTGGCTGCACGGCCACCTGCACTGCGCCATCGACTGGCGCGCCGGCCGCTGCCGCGTGGTCGCCAACCCGCTGGGCTACGCCGGCAAGGGCGAGCAGGCGGCGTTCCGGCCGCACGGCGTGGTGGAAGTGCCCGCTGCCCGCGTCCGGCCTTGACGCGGCTCAAGGTGGCCGGCGGCGCAGCGCCTAGACTCGAAGAGTCCGCAACCCTTTTTCCAAAGGAATCCGCATGAAGATCCTGCTGGCCGTCGATGGCAGCCCGTTCACCAAGAAGATGCTGGCCTACCTGACCACGCACCCCGAGATGTTCGCCGGCGACAACGAGTTCACTGCGCTGTCGGTGCAGGGTGCGCTGCCGCCGCGCGCGCGCGCGGCCGTCGGCAAGGAGGCGGTGGACGCCTACTACGTCGAGGAATCGGCCAAGGTGCTGGAGCCGGTGCTCAAGTTCCTGTCGCGACACGACCTCAAGGCCAAGGGCGCGGCCAAGGTCGGCAACGCCGGCGAGCTGATCGCCAGGACCGCCGACAGCGGCGGCTACGACCTGGTCATGATGGGTTCGCACGGCCACGGCACGCTGGGCAACCTGGTGATGGGCTCGGTCGCCACCAAGGTGCTGGCGCAGTGCAAGACGCCGGTGCTGATGGTGCGCTGAAATGGGCCACCCCCGTGGCTTCACTCGCTGCGCGATGTTGCGCCTCGCCCCTTGAAGGGGGCGCACCCACTGGCCGGGGAGACCCCGGCCACGGGTGCACTGGCATGGCCTGCTCCGCGGCCATTGGGCTCTTTGGGTCGCATGCGATGCGGGCAGTGCGCGGCGCCGCAGGCAGCTAAGTTACATGTCTTTTGGGCCTTCGGCGCGCGTCTGGCGGGCGCTGGCAGCTATCTAATAAATAGCATCAGTGAAGCTGCGCCCGCGTGCCGCGCAGGAACTCCACCAGCAGCTCCCCGAACTCGTCCGGCGCCTCCAGGTGCGGCAGGTGGCCGATGCCCGGCAGCGTGAACAGGCCGCTGCCGCCGATGGCCGTCGCCATCGCCTGCATCGCCTCGGGCGGCGCCACGCGGTCCTGCTCGCCCGCCACCAGCAGCGTGGGCACGTGCAGCCCGGCCAGCGCGGCGCGGCGGTCGAACGCCTGCATCGCCAGCAGCGCCCGCCGCCAGGTGGCCGCAGGCACCTGCGACTGGCACCAGCTCGCCAGTTGCAGCCCCGCCGGCAGCGCGCCCGGGCCGGCCAGGCGCTCCACCAGCGTGCCGGCGATGTCGGCCGGCGCGCGCCCCTCGTCCAGCCAGGCCAGGCATTGCGCAATGTGGCGCGCGTAGGCGTCGCCCGGCAGCACGGCGGCGGCGGTGGCCACCAGCACCAGCTGGCGCACCAGCTCCGGGCGGCGCAATGCCAGCTCCTGCGCCAGCATGCCGCCCAGGCCGTGGCCCACCACCGCCACCGGCGCGCCGCCCGTCACCGGCGCCAGCGACTCGATCAGCGCCGCGCAACCGGCAGCCAGTCCCTTGAAGGCATAGGGCTCCACCGGCGCGCTGCGGCCGTAGCCGGGCAGATCGCAGGCCACGGCACGAAAGCCCAGGCTGGCCAGCACCTCCACCTGCGGCGCGAACGCCCGCCAGCCGCCGCCCGCGCCGTGCAGCAGCAGCACTAAAGGGCCGTGGCCGAGCATGGAGTAGTGGGGGATGAGGGGCATGGGGCATCCTATCTACTTAAGATGAGTCCATGAGCGTTTCCTCGACTTCTTTTTCCGCCCTCCCTCTCTCCGCCCCCGTCCAGGACAACCTGCGCCGCCTCGGCTATCTGGAGATGACGCCCATCCAGGCCGCCAGCCTGCCGGCGGCGCTGCAAGGGCGCGACGTGATCGCGCAGGCCAAGACGGGCAGCGGCAAGACGGCGGCGTTCGCGCTGTCGCTGCTGGCGCGGCTGGACCTGGGCCAGCCGGCGCTGCAGGCGCTGGTGCTGTGCCCCACGCGCGAGCTGGCGGAGCAGGTCACGCTGGAGATCCGCCGGCTGGCGCGGGCCGAGGACAACGTGAAGGTGGTCACCCTGGCCGGCGGCGCGCCGCTGCGCGGGCAGGCCACCAGCCTGGCGCACGGCGCGCACGTGGCGGTGGGCACGCCGGGCCGCGTCATCGACCACCTGGTGCGCGAAACCCTGCGGCTGGACGCGCTGAACACCCTGGTGCTGGACGAGGCCGACCGCATGCTCGACATGGGCTTCGTGGACGACATCAAGAAGATCGCCCGCGGCTGCCCGCGCGACCGGCAGACGCTGCTGTTCTCGGCCACCTACCCCGACGGCATCGCCAGGCTGGCGGCGCAGTTCCTGCGCGATCCGGTCACCGTCAAGGTGCAGGCGCAGCACGGCGCCGACCACATCGAGCAGCGCTGGTACGAGGTGGCGGAGGACGAGCGCCTGCCCGCCGTGGCGCGGCTGCTGGCGCACTTTCGGCCCGCCAGCACGCTGGTGTTCTGCAACACCAAGGCGCGCTGTCGCGCGCTGGCCGAGCTGCTGCGCGCGCAGGGCGTGGCCGCGCTGGCGCTGCACGGCGACCTGGACCAGCGCGAGCGCGACCAGACGCTCATCAAGTTCGCCAACGGCAGCTGCACCGTGCTGGTGGCCACCGACGTGGCCGCGCGCGGGCTGGACGTGGCGGGCCTGGCGGCCGTCATCAACGTCGACGTGCCGGCCGACCCCGAGCAGCACGTGCACCGCATCGGCCGCACCGGCCGCGCCGGGCAGACCGGGCTGGCGCTGTGCCTGGCCGCGCTGGACGAGATGGGCGCCGTGGGCCGCATCGAGCTGCTGCAACGCCGCGCGCCCGCCTGGCACCCGCTGGCCGAGCTGACGCCCGCGCCCGGCGGGCGCCAGTTGCCGGCCATGGCGACGGTGCACATCCAGGCCGGCCGCAAGGACAAGATCCGCCCCGGCGACGTGCTGGGCGCGCTGACGGCCGACCTGGGCTACGCGCGCGAGCAGGTGGGCAGGATCGACATCAACGAGTTCGCCACCTACGTGGCCGTGGCGCGCGACGTGGCGGCCGAAGCCGTGGCGCGCCTGAACGGCGGCCGCATCAAGGGCCGCGGCGTGAAGGCGCGGCTGCTGTGACGGCCAGCGACCCCAGCCCGCCGCCGGAGGGCGAAGGCCAGCGCCTGGCCAAGGCCGTGGCCGCGCTGCTGCCCTGCTCGCGCCGCGAGGCCGAGCAGTACGTCGCCGAAGGCTGGGTGCGGGTGGACGGCGAATGCGTGCGCACGCCGCAGCAGCGCGTGGCGCCCGGCCAGCGCGTCGAGGTGGACCGGCAGGCGCCCGTTCCGTCGCGTTTGCAGCCGGTGCTGCCCGCCACCCTGCTGCTGCACAAGCCGGCGGGGCTGACCACCGCCGCCGCGCTGGCCCTGCTGGCCGAAGCCGCGCGCTGGCCGGGCGACGACTCGGGCATCCGCCCCAGCACCGCGCACCTGCGCGGCCTGCAGGCGCTGCTGCCGCTGCCCGCGCCGGCCAGCGGCCTGTGCGTGTTCAGCCAGTCGCCGGGCGTGCTGCGCAAGCTGACCGAAGACGCGGCCTTCATCGAGCAGGAACTGGTGGCCGAGGTGCAGGGCGACATCGCCCCCGGCGGCCTGGCGCGCCTGCGCCACGGCCTGGCCTGGGCCGGCCGCCCGCTGCCGCCCGCGCACGTGAGCTGGCAGAACGAAACGCGCCTGCGCTTCGCCATGAAAGGCATCGCGCCCGAGCGCGTGGAATGGATGTGCGCGCAGGTGGGGCTGCAACTGCAAGCGCTGCGGCGCATCCGCATCGGCCGCGTGCCCCTGGCGGGGCTGCCGGCCGGGCAGTGGCGCCACCTGGCCGCGGGCGAACGGTTCTAGGGGCAGGACATGGCGCACGAGGTGAAGGAGAGCGAGGTCGAGTTCACCGCCATGCGGGCGCAGGGGCCGGGCGGGCAGAACGTCAACAAGGTGTCCACGGCGGTGCACCTGCGTTTCGACATCCGCGCCTCGTCGCTGCCGGCCGAGGTGAAAGAGCGCCTGCTGGCGCTGCCCGGCCGCCGCGTCACCAAGGAGGGCGTGCTGCTGCTGAAGGCGCAGACCGCCCGCAGCCAGGAGCAGAACCGCGCCCTGGCGCTGGCGCGCCTGCAAGCCATCGTCGCCGAGGCGGCGCAGGTGCCCGAGATTCGCCGCCCCACCAAGCCCACCTACGGCTCCAGGCAGCGCCGCCTGCAAGGCAAGGCCCAGCGCGCGCAGGTGAAGGTGCTGCGGCGGCGGGTGGACGAGTAGGGCCGCGCGGCGGCGTGCGGTCGCAGCATGTAATCGCTCCCAAAAATATAGCTTCTCGCGCTTGACAGTCGGGCGCTAGCGGCCTATTTGGCTTGCAATTCTGGCGGCGCCAGCATCGTACCGCCAGCATGGAAATCAGGGGAATGGGCGTGGCTGCGGAGAAACGATCAGCCAGCACGTGCGGCGAATCGTTGCGCATGCGCTCTAGCAACTTGGGCGGGCGGCTTCTGCTGGCGCCGGCCGCGCCGTGCAGCAGCAGGACCAGCGGGCCGTGGCCGAGCGTGGAGCAGTGGGGGGTGAGGGGCATTGGGGCATCGTAGAAGATGCGGATGTCTGCGCCGTGCGGAAAGCATGCAACCAGCGACCCCCGAAGCGCCTTGAAAAAACAAGACAGCACCCCCGGCCTAGTCCTGTGCGGAGGTGAAGACTTGGTGCTTTCTGGCTGCGTAAGTCGGAAGGGCTGTGATCCCTACCCGTCTCATGCGAATGGCGTTTATAGTGAATTACGTCCAGTTCGGCTCAAGTAGGATGGAGCGATCTAAGACCTTGTAGTAACACCAACACATGCTTCGCACCATCGGCTTCGTCGGTATCGTCTTGCTTGCAATGCTGGACACCCTTGTGCTGTACGTCGCCGTTTCCGAAAAGAAGTGGGGCGGCATTGCCGTCGGTCTGCTTTTTGCTGGCCTTCTTATGTTCTTCGCCAGGGTTCTTTGGCTTGGCGCCAAAGCAGCCCGCGACCCGGCCTCCGCACCACCGTTGGCCGCGGGGTGGGACGGCCAACCCCTCAGCGTCTTCTTTCGCGAGCAGGTTTCCAAGTCCCTTGAAGGGCGTGTTCTCATTGTTGGCTCCATCGCTTCGCTTCTTACTGCGGCGGCATCAGTGTTCTGGCCGAGCATCCTTCCTTACCAGCGAACGCCAGAGGCAGTGGCCGTCTTGTTTGCCATGTGGCCAGTGTTGGCGTTTGTGGCTTACGTCCGTATCTGCGGCCCCAACTACGCGTCAAGCGCAATCAAGTTCATCGCGATGGTGGCCGTCGTTGCAGCCCCATTCGCATTGGCAGCAAGATGAGGCTTCACCTTCGCTGGAGCCGACAAATACCGGGGATAGACGGCAGTCAAATAAAAATTTCCCCAAAGCAACTCGCACTCAGCGAAAACGCAGCCAACCATACGTTTAGCTTGACGGCCTCGGGCCTCACCCAACAACCATCGTGACACCCCGTCGAATCGCTGCGCTGCTCGCACTCGCTGCCGCGGTCGGGCTGTGGTACGCGGCAGAAATTCTGTTCCGCGGCCCCCCCCTGAGCCCGGTGGTGCGCTTGATCTCACTCATCACCGGTCTCCTGGCCCTGGTGGTGTTCGTCTTCAACCTCGGTGCTGACACACGCTACTACAGGCGTTTCGGCCTCCTGTCGGAGCGGCAGGGTAGTACCGGGTTCGGCACGTTCGGGCTGCTCCTCTTCGGGGCCCTTTTCATCTTCATCGCCATCAAAGGGCTGCGCACCGGCCGCATGGCTACCCTTTGGCCCGGTGGTCCCGAATTCGTCTTCGCCCAGGCGCCGGTGGGCTTCGTGTTGGCGTTCGCTGTATATGCCGCAGCCGGATGCGCTCTTGTCTGGCTGGCCTGGAAGGTCCACCGCTACGTGCGCTCGCAATACGGCTCCGGCGACAAGACCTGAGGCTTCGCTCAAGCCGATGGAGAATCTGGGATGCGCGCAGAAAGCAAATCGCTCGTCCGCGCTTTCGTCGATGCCATCAATGCAACGGACTGGGTTCGCCTGCGCTCCGTTCTTGCGCCCGACTTCCGGCGTCACAGCGTCGCTGCTGGATCGGGCAAGGTGCTGGAGGCCACGTACCTGGCGATCTACCGCATCGAGAATGGGCGCATCGCCGAGGCGTGGGCCGAGTGGGACAACCTGGCCGGGCTCAGGCAGTTGAGGCACGGCGCGGCCTGACTGTTCGCGCGCACGCTTGCTTCGTCGCATATCGCCCTGCCCGCGCTGGGCTCGGCAACCGATGGCTATGATTCAGCCGCATGCCTGATCCTCAAGCCGCCGCGCCGGCCTTTTCCCTGACCGAGTTCCGCGCCGCGCTCGGCATGTTCGCCACCGGGGTGGCCATCGTCACGGCGCGCGCGCCGGACGGCGCGCCGGTGGGGCTGACGGTGAATTCCTTCGCCTCGGTCTCGCTGGTGCCGCCGCTGGTGTCGTGGAACCTGGCGCTTAACTCCACTTCGCTGCCGGTGTTCCAGGCCGGCACGCACTACGCCATCAACGTGCTGGGCGCCGCTCAGCAGGACCTGGCGCTGCGCTTCGCGGCGCCGCGCGTGGAGCGCTGGGCCGGCGTGGCCTGGCGGCCGGGCATGGCGGGCGCGCCGCTGCTGGCCGGCGCGGTGGCGCACTTCGAGTGCGAAAGCCTGGCCCTGCACGAGGCGGGCGACCACGTGATCTTCATCGGCCGGGTGGAGCATTGCGACCACCGCGCGGGCGCGGCGCCGCTGCTGTTCCATGGCGGGCGCTTCTATACCGAAACGGCGCTGTGACCGAACGCAAGGCTCATTTGGACGGCCGGGCCGTCAGCGTGCTGCTGGCCTGCTGCCTGTTCTGGGGCGCGCAGCAGGTGCTGGTGAAGGCCACGCTGCCGGAGCTGCCGCCGGTGTTCCAGGCGGGGCTGCGCTTCGCCGGCGCGGTGGTATTGCTGCTGCTGTGGTGCCGCTGGCGCGGCATCGCGCTGTGGGCGCGCGACGGCACGCTGGGCGCGGGGCTGCTGGCGGGCGCGCTGTTCGCGGCCGAGTTCGCGGCCATGTACCTGGGCTTGCAGCACACCACGGCCTCGCGGCTGACGGTGTTTCTCTACACCTCGCCGTTCTGGGTGGCGGTGCTGCTGCCGCTGTTCGTGCCGACCGAGCGGCTGCGCGCGGTGCAGTGGGCGGGGCTGGCCTGCGCGTTCGCGGCGGTGGTGTTCGCGCTGAGCGGCGGCTTCGCGCAGGGCGCCGGCAACACCTGGCGCGGTGATCTGCTGGCCCTGCTGGCCGGCGCGCTGTGGGGGCTGACGACGGTGACGATCCGCGCCACGCGCCTCGGCGCCGCGTCGCCGGAGAAGCTGCTGTTCTACCAGGTGGCCGTCAGCGCGGCGACGCTGCCCGCGCTGTCGCTGGCCCTGGGCGAAACCTGGGTGTGGCGGTGGAGCGCGTTCGCCGCCACCTCGATGGCCTTGCAGACGGTGGTGGGCGCGTTCGCCAGCTACCTGGCGTGGATGTGGCTGCTGGCGCACTACCCGGCCACGCGCATCTCGGCCTTCGTGTTCCTCACGCCGCTGTTCGCGCTGCTGGCGGGCGCGCTGTGGCTGCGCGAGCCGGTCACGCCCAGCCTGGTGGCCGCGCTGGCGCTGGTGGCGGTGGGCATCGTGCTGGTGAACCGGCGCGCGCCGGCGCCCAAAGCCCAGGCTTAGGGCGACTTCTCCAGCGCGGTGATGGCGAGCTGCCCGCCGCCGGCATCGACGGCGGTGAAGCGCACTTTGTCGCCCACCTTCAGGCCTTGCAGCAGCGCCGGGTCGCGCAGGCTGAAGGCCATGGTCATGGGCGGCATGTTCAGGTTGGGGATGTCGCCGTGGCGCAGGGTCACACGGGCGTTGGCGGCGTCGATGCGGCGCACTTCGCCCTGCACCCACGCGGCCGCTTCGGCGGCGACGGGTGCCGAGGCGGGCGCGGCGCCGTGGGCGGCGTGGTGCTGCGCCAGGGCGGGCACGGCGGCAGCAAGTGCCAGGGCGGCGACCAGGTCCAGGCTTCGGGTCTTCATGGCGGTTTCAAGCAAAAAGTGCCCCCAGCGCTTGTGTGGCAAGCGCTGGCAGCTATCAAAAAAAGAGTATTCCATCAATGCCCCGCGTGGCCGTGCCCGCCCGCGCGGCGCACGCGCACCTCGGCGGGGGGCTCGTCGCCGGCGCGCGGCATGGCACTGCCGCCGGCGGCGGACTGGCGCGCGGGTTCGGGCACGGGCGCGCCGACCTCGTGCGCGACGGTGCCGGGCGGGTGCGCGTACCAGCCCGGGTCGCGGTAGTCGCCGTGCGGCTGGTCGCGGCGCACCTTCAGCACGCTGAACATGCCGCCCATGCCGACGGCGCCGAACGGGCCCTGGCCGGCCATCATGGGCGCGGTGTTGTCGGGCAGGGGCATGGCCATCCCGGTCATGTCGGCCATGCCGCGCTCGCCCATCACCATGTAGTCGGGGATCAGGCGCGCCATCTTCGCGGCGATGCCGCGGTGGTCGACGCCGATCATGGTGGGCACGTCGTGGCCCATGGCGTTCATGGTGTGGTGGCTCTTGTGGCAGTGCAGCGCCCAGTCGCCTTCCTCGTCGGCAATGAACTCGATGGCGCGCATCTGGCCGACGCCGACGTCCACCGTCACCTCGGGCCAGCGGCCGGCGGGGGGCGTCCAGCCGCCGTCGGTGCCGGCGACGACGAACTCGTGCCCGTGCACGTGGATCGGGTGGTTGGTCATGGTGAGGTTGCCGACGCGGATGCGCACGCGGTCGCCGCGCCGCACGTTCAGGCTGTCGATGCCGGGGAAGATGCGCGAATTCCACGCCCACAGGTTGAAGTCCGTCATCGTCATGATGCGCGGCGTGGCGCTGCCGGGGTCGATGTCGAAGGCGTTCAGCAGAAAGCAGAAGTCGCGCTGCGCCGGCTGGTAGCCGGGCGTGCGGTTCGGCTCGCGCGGGTGGGTGATCCACAGGCCCATGAGGCCCATGGCGAGCTGCGCCATCTCGTCGGCGTGCGGGTGGTACATGAAGGTGCCGGGCCGGCGCGCGCTGAACTCGTAGACGAAGGTCTTGCCGGGCTCGATGGGCGGCTGCGTCAGCCCGGCCACGCCGTCCATGCCGTTGGGCAGGCGCTGGCCGTGCCAGTGCACGCTGGTGTGCTCGGGCAGGCGGTTGGTGACGAACACGCGCACGCGGTCGCCCTCGACCACCTCGATGGTGGGGCCGGGCGACTGGCCGTTGTAGCCCCACAGGTGGGCCTTGAAGCCGGGCGCCATCTCGCGCACCACGGGCTCGGCGACCAGGTGGAACTCCTTGACGCCGGCGTTCATGCGCCAGGGCAGCGTCCAGCCGTTGAGGGTGACCACCGGGTTGTACGGCCGCCCCGTGGGCGGCTGCCAGGGCGGCGCGGTGGCGGGCGTGTGCTGCGACACCGGCTCGGGCACGGCGGCCAGCGCGGCGCGGCCGACCGTCGCGGCCGCCACGGCCGTGGACGAAATCGCCGCCCGGCGCAGGAAGGACCGGCGCGAGGCGCTATCGAAATCAGTGCGCTTGGGCATCGCTGCCTCCTGCAAGGGCGGGCGCGGCGCCCGCGGGGTTGGGGGTGAGCGGGCGGCCGACCAGGGCGGCCTGCAAGGCGGCGTCGGCCAGCCAGAACCGCTGCTGCGCGTCGAGGGCGGCGATGACGCTCCGCACCTGCTCGCGCGCGTCCTGCAACAGCTCGAACACGCCGATCAGCATGGCGTTGTAGCGCAGCAGGTTCTCCTCCTGCATCAGGCGGCGCAGCGGCACCACCTCGTCCTGCCAGTGGCGCGCCACGTCCCAGGCGCCGCGGTAGGCGGCGTAGCCCTCGCGCAGCTCGGACTCGGCGGCGCGGCGCGCGGCCTCCAGCGCGTGGGCGGCGGCCAGGGTCTGGGCGGTCATGGCGTCGCGCCGGGCGCCGCCCCAGTCGAACAGGGGCAGGCGTAGGCCCAACTCCCAGCCGCGCGGGGACTGGCGCGCGCCGTGGCCCCAGGTGGTGTCGCTGCGCGCGGCCAGCTCGGCGTCGATCACGCTGGCCACGCGCTCCAGGCCCTGGGCGCGCGCGGCGCTGTCGTAGCGCGCGCGGGCCTGGCGCAGGTCGAGGCGGGTGTCGGGGGCGGCCGCGCCGACGGCGGCGGGCGCCAACGGCTCGGCGGGCAGATCGGGCAGGCGCTCGGGCAGCGCCAGGCGCGCGGCCTGGGCGCCGGTCAGGCCGAGCAGGCGCACCAACTGCTCGCGGGCGGCCAGCTCGGCCTGCTGCGCCAGCGCCAGCTGGGTGGTGGCGTCGGCGTAGAAAAGCTGCTGTCGCGCGCGGGTAAGGCGGTTCCAGTTGCCCACGGCCTGCATGCGGCGCGCCAGCTCGGCGCTGACCTCGGCGCTGTCGGCCACCTGGCGCGCATAGGCCAGGCCCTGCCGCGCCGCCACCGCGCGCACCCAGGCCTGGCGCGCCTGCGTGACCTGGTCCACCACGCCGGCGGTGAGCTGCAACCGCGCGGCGGCCACGCGCTGGTCGGCCAGCGCCGCGCGCGCGGGCAGCGTCAGCAGCTCGAACAGGCCGAAGGAGAGCGTGCGGGCGATCTCCAGCTCGCCGCCGCCGTGCAGGCGCTCGAAGCTCAGCACCGGGTTGGCCAGCCGCGCCTGCTGCGCCGCGCCAGCGGCGTCGGCCCAGTGCTGCGCCAGCCTGGCCTGCACGGCGGGGCTGTTCAGCAGCGCCAACTGCACCGCCTCGGCTTGGCCGAGCGGCGCGGCCAGCAGGCGGTCGGCGGCGGCCAGCTGGCGGGCGCGCTGCTCCTCGGTGCGCGCCAGGGCGAGCTGGCCGCCGGTGAAGGCGGCGGCGTCCTGGTTGACGGCGGCGACGTGCCGGTCCACGTCCACGGTGGCGCAGCCGGCCAGCGCCAGCAGGGCCACCAGCGCGGCGATGCGCGGGCTCATCGCGCGCCTCCGTGGTCGTGGTGGTGATCGTGGGCCGGAGCAGATTCGGGCTGGGCGGCCTGCGCCTCGCGCGCATAGGCGCGCCAGCCGCCGATGCGGCCCACGGTGTCGTTGGCCTGGCGCCAGCCGGTGGCCGGCGGCTCGGCATAGGCGCGGTAGCCTTCGAAGGCCGAGCGCTCTGCGGGCGGTGCCGCGGCCGGTGCGCTGGCGGGCGCGGCCGGCGGCTGCTGCGCGCCCGCGCCGACGCACAAGGCCCACAACAGGCCGGCCTGCATGGCGTGCAATGGATGGAATGACATGAAACACCCTCTGCGGAACATTGAAACTGCGGCACGCGCCCAGCGTGCAGGCGCGTGCGAACCTCGCGGCCCATCACGGGGGCCGCGCGCGGGGTGTTCAGCCTCGGGGGGGTTTGTCCAGGCCGGCCAGGTCGGCCGAGCGGAGCAGGGCGGCTGTCCAGACCTGCACAGGGCCAGCGGCCGGCGACGCCAGCGCCAGGGGCGCCACGGGCGCCGTCATGGCGGCGCCGGCGCAGCAGGGCGGCGGCTTGAGCTGGCCGGGCACCTTGTCGCCGGCATGGGCGTGGTCGTGGCCAGCCTCGGCATGGTGGTGCGCCTGCGTGTCGTGCTGCGCCGCATGCCCGTGGTGCGCCTCGGCCGCCGCCGCCGGCGCGCCGGACGGGCAGCAGGCGGTCACGCCCAGCGCGGCCAGCCCCTTGAGGGGCAGCGCGGCCAGCAGCAGGAAGGCAAGCCAGAGACGCCAGCGGGCATGCGACACCATGGTGGGTCGGTTATAGCATGGGGCACCGGCCGCATGGCTTGCAAACAGGCCAGGCGCCGTCATCTGAAAGCACATCATGGAGTTCAAGGACTACTACCAGATCCTGGGTGTGGAGAAGTCCGCCACCCAGGACGACATCCGCAAGGCCTACCGCAAGCTGGCCCGCAAGTACCACCCGGACGTCAGCAAGGAAGCCGACGCCGCCCAGCGCATGGCCGAGGTCAACGAGGCCAACACGGTGCTGGGCGACCCCGAGAAGCGCGCCGCCTACGACACCGTGGGCGCGCAGGCCTGGGCGGCCGGCGCGCGCTCGGGCGACGACGTGCGGCCGCCGCCGGGCTGGAACGCCGGCTATGAATGGGGCGATGCCGGCGCGCCGGGCGCGAGCGGCGGCGTGCATGGCGGCGAAGGCGGCTTCAGCGAGTTCTTCGAGCAGATGTTCGGCCGCGCCCGGGCCGGTGGCGCGCAGGCGCGGATGCGCGGCGAGGACCACCACGCCCGCATCGAGCTGGCGCTGATCGACGCCTACCGCGGCGCCGAGCGCGCCATCACCCTGCGCGGCGCCCGGCTGGACGGCGAGGGCCGCGTGGTGCCCGAGGAGCGCACCCTCCAGGTCAAGATCCCGCAGGGCGTGAAAGAGGGCCAGATGATCCGCCTGGCCGGCCAGGGCAGCCCCGGCTTCAACGGCGGCCCGGCGGGCGACCTGCTGCTGGAGGTGCACTTCCGGCCCGACACGCGCTGGCGCATCGACGGCCGCGACGTGACGCAGAAGCTGCGCGTGGCACCCTGGGAAGCGGCCCTGGGCGCCGGCGTGCAGGTCGATACGCCGGACGGCAAGGCGGTGGAAGTGACCGTGCCGGCCGGCTCCGGCGGCGGCCGCCGGCTGCGGCTGAAGGGGCGCGGCATCCCGTCCAGCGCCACGCCGGGCGATTTGTACCTGGAGCTGGAGATCGCCGTGCCTGGCGCCGTGACGCCCGGGCAGCAGGCCGCCTGGCAGGCGCTGGCCGGCAGCTACCCGGGGTTCGACCCCCGGCGGGCCTAGGAGCAATACTGTTCATCTAAAATCAATTGCTTCACAATCCCCCCATCACCAACCCCGTGATGGATGGAGCCGATGGCAAGAGTGCGCAAGACGCTGGCAGAGAAGATAGATGTGGCGCACCTGATGAGCGTAGGCGTCCTGGCCAGCGTATGTCCCAGGGCGTTGATCGACGAAGTGTTGGCGCAAACGGAACGTGCCAGCAAGCGCGAGCGGCTGTTGCCAGCACCGGCGGTGGTGTACTACATCATGGCCATGGCGTTATGGCGAGAAGCGCCCCTGGAGGAAGTGCTGCGCGTGGTGTGCGAAGGCTTGCAATGGCTCAGTAGAGGACAAGCGCCAGCAGTACAGGCCAGTAAGGCGGCAATCTCGCAGGCGCGCAGCCGCCTGGGCGCCGAGGTCATGGAGCAACTGGCCGAACGTGTGCTCAGTCCTCTGGCAGCCCCGGGCATGCCAGGGGCGTGGTACCGCCGGTGGCGCATCATGGCGCTGGACGGCACGGCAATGGACGTGGCCGATGAGAAGACCAATGCAGCGTTCTTCGGCTATCCAGGCTCCTCACGAGGAAGCAGCGCCTTCCCGCAAGCGCGGGTGCTGGGGCTGGTGGAATGTGGCACGCATGCGGTGGTAGCCGCGGCCATGGCCCCTTGCAGCCAGGGCGAGACCACCCTGGCGCAGACCCTGTGTGTCAAGTTCAAGCCGGACATGCTGGTGCTGGCCGACCGGGGCTTCTATGGCTTTGGCTTGTGGGGCAAGGCTTGCGCCAGCGGTGCGAGCCTGGTGTGGCGCGTCAAGGCCAACCTCAAGCTCGACGTACACCGGCAACTGCCCGACGGCTCCTATCTGAGCGAGGTATTCGACAGCGCCGACAGGCAGCGCCCAGCGGGGCAAGGGCAAGTGGTGCGCGTGATCGACTACACCTTGAAGGACTCGGCCAGCCCCGTGCAGGACAGCTACCGGCTGGTGACCAACATCCTCGACCATGAACAGGCCCCAGCGCTGGATCTGGCGGCGCTGTACCACGAGCGCTGGGAGATAGAGGGGGTGTTCGACGAATTCAAGACGCATCTGAGGGGAGCCAGCACGGTGCTGCGCAGCAAGACGCCTGAGTTGGTGCGTCAGGAGCTGTGGGGGCTGCTGCTGGCGCACTTCGCGATCCGGCAGTTGATGGCCCAGGCAGCCTGCACGCAAGGGCTTGATCCGGATCGTTTGAGCTTCACCCACGCCGTGCGCGTGATCAAACGCAAGATGCCGCAAGCTGCGGCCATTCCCCCCTGAGCACCTGGCAGCCTGGCGCGATGCGCTGCTCCAGGAGATCGCACGCGGGCGTTGCGTCAGTAGCCGCGGACGTTTGAACCCGCGTGGCGTCAAGCGCAAGATGAGCAACTTCCGCATTCGGCACCGTGGCGCTGTGCTTCATCAGCTCCATTTGCCTTCGCCTGTGATGCGAATGTGAACAGTATTGGGCCTAGGAGGGAACCGACATGAACACCATCACCATCCCCGCCGAGCTGGTCGAGCTGCTGGACGACGCCGCGCTGACGCTGCACGAGCTGGCGCGCTGCGGCCGCGTCACGCCCGAATGGGTGCACACCCACGTCGAGGCCGGCGTGCTGCAGCCCGTGCAGGGCGGCGGCGCGGCCGAGTGGCGCTTCGCCAGTGCCACGCTGACGCGCGTGCGCCGCGTCGCGCACCTGGAAGCCGCCTTCGACGCCGACCCGCAACTGGCCGCGCTGACCACCGACCTGATGGAGGAAGTGGCCCGGCTGCGCCGCCAGCTCGCGCAACTGGGTTGAGCACAAAAAAGGCTGCCGGCGCTTACTGGGTAAGCGCCGGCAGCTCTCTTTTTAATAGTTGCCTGACCTAGAATCCGATGCCGACGCCCACCCCCGTGTGGCGGCCCACCAAGCCGCCGATCGACAGGGTGACGCCCACCGGCGCCACGTAGCGCGGCGCGGGCTGCACGTAAACCGGCTGCGGGTAGGCCGGCTGGTACCCGGGCGGCGGATAGTCTTGCGGATAGGCCTGCGGCGGGTACGCGTCGGAGTAGGGTTGCGGATAGGCCGGCTGCGGATACGCATAGCCGCCATACGCCGCTGGCGGCGCCGTCACCACCGCCACGCCGGACGACTCGCCCCCCGCCGGATAGGCCGGCATCGGGTACGCGGCCATCGGCGCCGGCTGCACCGGGTAGCTCTGCGCGCCGTCGTGGCCCGGCTGGCCGTAGTAGGCGTCGGGCGCGGGCACCTGCAGCCACTGGCCGGGCGCCTGCGCCATGCGGGTCTGGTACTGGCGGCCGCCGACTTCGTAGGTGACGTCGTAGCCCGTCACGCGCTGGCCGTAGCGCGTGGCGCAGCCGCCGTGATAGGGCTGGCTGGCCTCGGCCGTGTTGCCCAGCAGGGCGCCGCCCAGAGCGCCCAGGATGGCGCCGGCGATGTGGCCGCTGCCCTTGCCGAGCTGGCTGCCGATCAGCCCGCCCGTCACCGCGCCGACCGCCGCGCCGGCCCCGGACGTGCGGCCGCCCTGCGGTCCGCAGTCCTGCACCGGCACCTGCTCGACCACCGGCTGCGCCGACAGCACGCGCGCGGTCACCATGGACTGCGCGCCGGCGGCCGTGGCCGCCGCTCCCAGAACTGCCAGCACGGCCAGGCGAAACGGTGTGACAACAGAGCTCTTCATGATGCGATCCCCTCAGCGAAGACCCGGCCCCCCTTCGGGCCGGCATGTTGGCAAAAACGCCTCGGCGGCGCGCTCGGCCGACCAACTTTACCTGCGGGTCACAAACCGCGCCGCGAATCGGCCTCGGGGCGTGACATTCCGCGCGGGAACGCGATCGACGGGCCGGGGGCGCCGCCATGGAATCGGCAGGCCCACCCAGCACGGTAACTATTATTATGATAGCTGCCAGCGCTTGTCCCGCAAGCGCTGGAGGCGGATTCGATGCCGAATCCGCGCGGGCTCAGGGCCGCCCCGCGTGCGGCACCTGCACGCGCACCGTCCAGATCGCCGCCTCGCGCGCCGCCTTGCGCGCGTCTTCGTGGAAGTCCGGCGCCACGCAGACGAACAGCGTGCGCCTGTCGGGGCCGCCCAGCGTGCAGGCGAAGGTGCCCATCGAACCCGTCGAGATGGTCTCCAGCACCTCGCCGCCCGGCGCCACGCGCACCACGCAGTTGCGTCCGCTGTCGCTGAACCACACGGCGCCCTCGGCGTCCAGCGTGGCGCCGTCGGGCAGGGCCTTGAGCGCGCCCATGGCGGCGGCGATGTCGCCGAGCGGCGGCAGGTCGCCGAAGCGGGCCCAGTCGCGGCGCGGGCCCAGGCTGCCGTCGGCGGCGATGTCGAAGGCCGAGATGCGGTTGCCCATGGTCTCGCCCACGATCAGCGTGCGGCCGTCGGGCGTGATCATCGAGCCGTTGGGGAAGTACAGCCCCTCGGCCGCGCGGTGCACCGAGCCGTCGGGGTCGACGCGCGCCAGCGTGGCCGTGGCGGGCGTGCCGCCGCCCATCAGGTCGAAGCCGAAGTTGCCCACGTAGGCGCGGCCCTGGGCATCGACCACCATGTCGTTCAGGTGCCCGGTGGCGATGCCCGACAGGTCGGCGTGCTCCACCAGCCGGCCGTCGGCCTCGCGGCGCAGCAGCTTGCGGTCGCGCATGGAGACGATCAGCAGCCGCCCGTCGGGCAGCCAGCCCAGGCCCGAAGGCTGCTGCGGCACGTCGGCCACCTTCTCCACCTGGCCGTCGAGCCCGACGCGAATCACCTGGTGCGAATAGAAATCCGACAGCCACAGAGTGCCATCGTGCCAGCGCGGGCACTCGAAGTAGTTGTAGCCGTCGACGAGGACGGAGAACCCGGGCGGCGTGCTCATGCTCTGATACCCCGCGTCAAAGCGACGAGCACAGGTGCCCGCCGTCCACCGGCACGCAGGCGCCCGTCATCCACGAGCCGGCCTCGGTGGCGAACAGCAGGAACAGGCCATTGAGCTCCTCCGGCTTGCCCAGGCGGCGCATGGGAATGCGCTTGATGAGCTCCTTGCCGTGCTCGGTCTGCCACATGTCGTCGGTCATTTCGGTGCCGATGTAGCCGGGCTCGATGGCGTTGACGCGGATGCCGTAACGCGCCCATTCCAGCGCCAGGCTCTTGGTCATGTGCACCACGGCGGCCTTGGACATGGAGTAGGGCGTGATGCCCTTCATGACGCGCTCGCCCTGGATCGACGCGATGTTGATGACGGAGCCGCCGCGCCCGGCGTTCTTCCAGCGCCTGGCGGCCTCGACCGCCACCAGCCACACGCCGCGCACGTTGATGTCCATCAGCTGGTCGAAATCCTTGATGGGCAGGTCGAGCGCCAGGCCGTCGTTGGAGACGCCGGCGTTGTTGACCACCACGTCCAGCGGCTGGCCCGAGGCGTCGATGGCGGCGAAGGCGTCCTGGATCGACTGCTCGGACGCGACGTCGAGCGCCAGCACCTGCACCTCGGGCGCGCCCAGCGCCTTCAGCTCGGTGGCCAGTTTTTCCAGCCGGTCGGTGCGGCGCGCGCCGATCACCACCTTGGCCTTGCAGCGTGCCGCCAGGCGCGCGAAGTTCTCCCCCAGGCCGGAAGAAGCGCCCGTGATCAGCACTTTCTTGCCTGCCAGCATCGCACCCATGTCCATCGTCGTCTCCTGGTTGGTTCTCGGTTTTCGTCGGTCGTTATCGCGGCATCACCCGGCGCCCATGGCCTCGGTGATGCCGTACAGATCCTTGCGCCCGGCCACGGCGTCCACGTGGTGGCTGAGCAGCACCAGGTCGTGGAGCTTGCCGGCGCGGTCGGCCACGTGGCCGGCCAGCAGCGCCTCGGGCTTGAAGCCCATGTCCTCGAACACGGTGATGCCGGAGCGCTGGTCGGTGGTCATCTGCGCCACCAGCTTCTTCAGGCCCAGGTCGAGCGCCTGCCCGAAGCACTCCTGCATCATCACGCGGCCCAGGCCGCGGCCGCGCCAGGCCGGCGACAGCAGCACGCGCAGCTCGCCCACGTGGCGCGACCAGCTCAGCTCGTCGGTGATGATCGCCGAGCAGGCCACCATGCTCTTGCCGTCCCAGGCCACCAGGCTGGTCAGGGCGCCGGTATCGAGCCCGCGCATCCAGGCGTCGAGCACCTTGGGGTGCGAGATGTCGCGCCGCAGGAACAGCAGGTCGTGCTCGGGCAGCGTGGCCACCAGGGCGGCCAGGGCGTCGCGGTCGGCGCTGGTCAGGCGCGCGATGTCGATGGCCTTGCCATCGCATTGCACGTGGCGCGGATAGGTGCGCGAAGATGAAGTCATACGGAACGTCCTTCCAGCCAGGAAACGAGTTTGGGCCACATGCGCTTGCTGGCATTGGGGCCGGCGGCGAGGCTGACGTGCCCGCCGGGCAGCGTCACTTCCTCCTTGTCGGCGGAGCCCACCAGCTGCACCAGCGGCTGCGCCGCCGGCGGCGGCACGATGTGGTCGTACTGAGCGACGAAATGCAGCAGCGGCACCGTGATGTTGCTGAGCTGAACCTTCTTGCCGCCGACCTTCAGCGTGCCCTTGTACAGCATGTTGTCGCGCAGCAGGTTCTGCGTGGTCTCGCGGAAGTAGCGGCCGGGCAGCGGCAGGGTTTCGTTGCCCCAGCGGTCCATGCGGCGGAAGGCATTGACGTATTCGTCGTTCCAGAGGTTGTCCCACAGCCTGATCTGGCCCGCCACGCGGCTGGCCGGGCGCAGGGCGTCGAAGCCGGCGGCCACGAACTCGGCCGGCACGACGCCGACGCGGTCCACGAAGCGGTCGAGGTCGAAGCCCTCCTCGCTCGACATCTTGCGGAACAGCTCCATGTGCGAGTAGTCGATCGGCGTGGTGAAGCACACCAGGTTCTTGACCGGCCCTTCGGGGTGCGTGGCCTGGTAGATGGTGGAGAGCATGCCGCCGGCGCAGTAGCCGATCAGGGTGACGTCGGTCTCGCCGCTGTCTTCCTGCACGCGCCGGATGCAGTCGGGGATGAAGTCCTGCGTGTAGGTCTCCAGCCCGATGTCGCGCTCGGCATCGGTGGGTGGGTTCCAGTCGATCAGGTAGAGGTCGTAGCCGCTGTCCAGCAGAAACTCCACCAGGCTCTGGCCGGGCGTGAGGTCGAGGATGAAGGCCTTGTTGGTGGGCGCCATCACGAGCAGGATGGGCACCCGGTACACCTCGTCGACGCGGGCGTGGTAGTGCACGAGCTCCAGCGTGCCGCGCCGGTGCAGCACCGTTTTGGCCGTGCCGCCGACGGCCGCCGGCGGCGCGCCCAGCAGCTCGATGCCCTTGAGGCCGCGCTGCACCGCGCGCTCTACCTCCAGGCGCAGGCGCGCCGCGAGCTCGAGGTCGGTTTCCTTGGCTGCTGGCTTTCCGCCGCCCGCCTGCGGGGGCTTGCTCTTGGCTGGCGTGCCGGTGGCTGCTTGGGTGGCCATGGCTTACCCCTTCCGCCCGCGCGCGGCCGTTTTCTTCGCCGTCTTCTTCGGCGCCTTCACGGCCTCGGGTTCGGGCGCTGCCTCGGGCGCCGGGGCGGCGGCGGGCCGCCGCGTACGCGCCGGGCGCGGGGCGGCGGCGGGGGCGGCGGCGCTGACGCCCAGCACCTGGTCGAGCTTGCTCTCGATGCGCTGCAGCGACTCGGCCAGTTCCGCCACCTCCTTGCGGCTGGGCAGGTTGGCGCGCCGCAGGTAGGCTTCCATCACCTTCTCGAACATTTGCTGCGTGCCGAGCGTCATGCCGGCGAGCTGGTTCATGGTGCGCACCACCTCGTTCGACTTGAGGCTGCCCGTGGCCAGGGTGTTGACTTCGCCTTCCATCTTGGTGAGCGCGTCGCGCCACATCTGGAAGGGATCGGGAATCAGGGAGGAGGCCATGTCGTTCAAGCCTCCGTCCCGGTTGAGTCGCGCTTTGGATTCCTGCCTGCCATCGTTGTCTCCTTCATCTTGTGATTGCCTGTCGGCTTTCTACGCGCAATTGGTCATTGTCGCCAGCGGAATAACGCGCTTGTGTCACGCGCAGGACGTTCAGGCCACGACCCTCGCCGCGCGCAGCCGGGCGATCGCCGCGTCGTCGTAGCCGGCCTCGCGCAGCAGCTCCTCGTTGTGCTGGCCCAGGGCCGCCGGCTTGCGCGGCGGGCGCTTGGGCGCGCCTTCCACGTACATCGGGCTGGCGATGGTGGGCTGCCCGTCGTCCTCGAACGGCACCACCACGCCGGCCTCGCGCATCTGCGCGTCGTGCGGGATGTCGGCCAGCTCGGCGATGCATTCGAACACGATGCCCGCCTCGTCCAGGCGCCGGCGCCATTCGTCGCGGTCGCGGCTGGCGAAGGCGGCGTCGAAGATGGCGATGAGCTCGCGCGAGTGCGCGTAGCGGCCGGCCTGGGTGGCGAAGCGCGGGTCATCGACCAGCTCGGGCTGGCCCAGGCACCGGGCCATCAGCGGCCAGTCGCGCTCTTCGTTGGAGCTGACCAGCACGAACCAGCGGTCGTCGCCGCAGCGGTAGTAGCCGACCAGCGCGTTCGGCAGCTGGTCGCGCGGCGGGCGCGGCACGTACCTGCCGCCGCACAGGGCGGCCTGCGCCATCACGCCGTTCGACCACATGCCGTTGGCCAGCAGCGAGGAGCCCACCTGCGTGCCCTGGCCGGTGCGCTCGCGTTGCAGCAGCCCCAGCAGGATGGCCGCGAACAGCGAAGTGCCGGAAGGGTGGTCGCCCATGCCGGTGACCCCGCGCGCCGGCGGGGTCTTGGCATCGGTGCGCACCGTGGCCATCAGGCCCGAGCGCGCCCAGTAGGCCGTCAGGTCGAAGCCGGGCTTGTTCACCTCGGCGCCGGTCTCGCCGTAGCCGGTGAAGGAGGCGTAGATCAGCCGCGGGTTCAGCGCGCGGATGCGCGCGGCGTCCAGCCCCAGCTTCCTGCGCACCGCCAGCGGGTAGTTGGTGATGAACACGTCGGCCCCGGCCGCCAGCCGGTGCAGCACTTCCTGGCCCTCGGGCTGGCGCAGGTCCAGCGCCAGGCTGCGCTTGCCGCGGTTGTCGAGCAGCCAGTTGTAGGGCTGGTCGGACACCGGCATGCCGGGCGCCTTGTAGGTCGCGCGGTAGGGGTCGCCGACGCCCGGCGGCTCCACCTTGATCACGTCGGCGCCGAAGTCGCCCAGCATCGTGGCCGCGACCGGCGCGGCGATGAAGCTGCCGCAGTCGATGACCTTGAGGCCCTTGAACAGCATGTCCACGGCGTATTCCCCTCAGCCCTGCCCGTTGGCCTTCTTCACCGCCGCCTTGGCGTGCAGCAGCGCCACCTGGGTCTGGTCGCGCAGGTTCTCCATCTGCTCCATGGGCGTGTCGGCGTAGGCCTTGTCGCCCTGGTCGATGATGAGCTGGGCGATCTCGTCGCTGTACTCGATGGGCGAGTGGTCGGCCCACGATTTGACGAAGCCCGGCCCGAACTGCTTGAAATAGCCGCGGAAGCCGGTCGGCCCGCCGCCCATGTAGAACGAGCTGAACGGCCCGTTCACCGCCCAGCGCAGCCCGACGGAATTGGTGACGCAGTCGTCCAGCTCCTCGATGGTGACCACGCCCTCCTTCACCAGGAAGCAGGCCTCGCGGAAGATGGCGCGCTGCAGCCGGTTGACGACGAAGCCGCCGATCTCCTTGCGCAGCACCGGCGCCACCTTGCCCAGCGCCTTGTAGAAGGCCGCCGCGTCCGCGGTGGCCTGCGGGTCGGTCTTCTCGCCCGGCACCACCTCCACCAGCGGGATCAGGTGCGGCGGGTTGAAGGGGTGGCCCACCAGCAGGCGGCTCGGGTCCTGCATCTTCTTGGCCTGCAGCGTGGCCGGGCGCGCCGAGCTGGACGACAGCAGCAACGCGTGCTTGGGCGCGGCCTTTTCGATGCGCGCCCACAGGTCCTGCTTCCACTCGGTGCGCTCGGGGCCGTTCTCCTGCACCAGGTCGGCGCCGGCCACGGCCTTCTCCAGGTCGGGCTCGAAGCGCAGGTTCTTTTCCAGCCCCTCGTGCGGCAGGCCGAGATCCTTCAGCGCCGGGGCGGCCTTGCGCAGCATGCCCAGCACGGTGCCTTCGATGTCGGGCGCCGGGTCGTTGATGACCACGTTCAGGCCGTGGGCCAGGAAGAGCGCGGCCCAGGAGGCACCGATGACGCCGGCGCCGATGACGCAGGTGTTGCGGTAGCGGGCCAGGATGGGAGTATTGCCGGGATGGGCGGGCATGGTCTTGTCTCCGGTTGTCAAAGTTGTTTGTCGTGCGCGGCACTATGCCAGAACTCATGGCGCCGCGCGAACGCGGACGGCCATGGTGGCTCAACAGGCGCAGGCTGGAAAAGGTGGCGCCGGACCGCGAACCGGTGAATTCGGGACAGGCCGCGCACACCGCTTCCCGGGATCGCCTTGCCTTGCCGCGAGACCCTGCCCCCGCACCGCGCACGATGCCCCCGTCCACGGGCTGCCGCGCGTCATCGCCATCGTCGATGTGCTGGCCGAACCGGCGCCGCGCCCGAGCTGCTCGGCGTTTGCTACTAACAAAGGAGCTGGCTGCGCTTGCTGCATGCGCCCTGGCGACCTGTTTCATGCCTCATCCATTGATCGCCCGCCAGCGGGGCGCTTCGAGGGCCGCCCTCGCCGTTGTCTTGTTTAATACAAAAATAGTCACAGTTTTGGCGAGAAGCGGGCCGCGTGCGTGGCGCGCATGACTGGCCGCCGAGGAAAATTGCAACAAGATTTCACGTGGCCACGCATCCCTACAGCCCCTTGCGCACACCGCAACCCACCGCACCAGAGCAAGCCACGGCGCCCGCGACCCGTTCACCCACAAGCCCCGCCCCATCACCATGACACGCCTTCCTGCTCCCCTCCTTGCGCGCCTGCGGCGCGCCCTGCTGGCCGGTGCCGCCGCATTGCTGCCGCTGGCCGCGCTGACCGCGCCCTCGGCCGCGTCGGCCCAGCCCATCGTGCTGGGCACCAGCGCGCCGTTCACCGGCGCGTTCGCCGAATACGGCGAGGAATACCGCAAGGGCGCCGACGCCTGCCTGGCGCCCGTCAACGCCGCCGGCGGCGTGCGCGGGCGGCCGGTGCGCATCAGCTACCTGGACGACGGCTACGACGCCAAGCGCACCGTCGCCAACGTGCGCACGCTGGCGGGCCAGGGCGTGGCGGCCTTCGTGAACGTGGTGGGCACCGGCCCCATGCTGGCCGTGCAGCCGGTGCTGGAGGAGATCAAGGTGCCGCTGATCGGCACCTCCAGCGGCGCCGACGCGCTGCGCACGGCCGAGGGCAGCAGCCCCTGGGTGGTCCACACCAAGGCCAGCAACGGCGACGAGTTCAAGGGCTTCGCGCGCATCCTGCCCACCATCGGCATGACGCGCGTGGCCCTGGTGGTGCAGGACAACGCCTTCGGCAAGGCGGGCCTGGCCAGCGCCCAGAAAGCCTTCGACCAGGCGGGCAAGCCGGCGCCCGTCATCGCGCTGGGCAGCGACGCGGCCGGCATGGCCGCCACCATCGCCGAGATCCGCAAGCTCCAGCCGAACGTGGTGGTGCTGATCGCCGCCGGCACGGCGGCGCCCGAGTTCATCGCGCGTTACCGCGCAAGCGGCCCCGGCGCCCACATCGCGGTGCTGAACGTGGTGGGCGGCCGCGTGCTGACCGACCGCCTGAAGGACCAGGTGGCCGGCATCCTGACCGCCATGCTCTACCCCAGCCCCTGGGGCGGCGCGCGCCAGGCCTCGCGCGAGTACCAGGCGGCCATGGCCCAGGCCAAGCAGGAGCTGTCGCTGCTCAGCATGGAAGGCTGCCTGAACCTGCGCTTTGCCGTGGCTGCGCTGCGCGCCGCGGGCGACGACCTCACCCCCGCCGGCGTGCGCCGCGCGCTCGACCGCGGCGTGTCGCTCGAACTGGGCGACTTCGCGCTGCGCCTGGCGCCCGGTTCGCGCGTCGCGTCCACCCACATGACGCTGGGCATCTACCGGGCCAACGGGCGGATTCTGGAATAAGACGGCAGCACCAGGCGGGTCGGGCGCTCCAGCAGCGCCGCCCACCGCCGACGGACTGTCCGCCGCGCCCTCGATCAACTCCCCCTGCCGGTGCTCCGGCATCGCGCGATCGTTGGCTTCGGGGCGGGCGCGCACGCCGGGATACATGCGCTGGGGAGTGGGCGGGCCATCCGCTGGGGCGAGAAGCGCCAGCACCGCGTGGTGCCGGCCAGGCGCCTGTCCCGTGAACCGCTTCCACGCCGGCGGAAGCGCATTGCAAAGGCTTTTCGCCGCCCTCCTAAAATCCCGCGATGCCCAACCCGCTCCCCGTGGTGCTGGTGGTGGAGGACGAGCCCGGCATCGCCGAGACCATCCACTACGCGCTGGCTTCCGACGGCTTCGCGCCCGAGGTCTGCGCCAGCGCGCGCGAGGCGATGGAGCGCTTCGCCGCCGCGCCGCCGGCGCTGGCCATTCTGGACGTGGGCCTGCCGGACCTGAGCGGCTTCGAGCTGCTGCGCCGCCTGCAGGATCTGCCCGGCGGCAAGGCGGTGCCCATGCTGTTCCTCACCGCCCGCGCGGACGAGATCGACCGCGTGGTGGGGCTGGAGCTGGGCGCCGACGACTACATCGCCAAGCCCTTCTCGCCGCGCGAGCTGGTGGCGCGCGTGCGCACCATCCTGCGCCGCAGCCAGCGCGGCGGTTCAGAGCCAAATCAGGCTCCAGCGCCCGTCCATCAAGCGCTGGCAGCTATAAAAACAGAAGTAGAAGATTCCGGCAGCCCGTTCATCCTGGACGAGGAGCGCCGCCTGATCCGCTACCACGGCCAGGCGCTGGCGCTGTCGCGCTACGAGTACGGCCTGCTGGCCGCGCTGCTCCAGCGGCCCGGCCGCGTGTTCACGCGCGGCGAGCTGCTGGAGCGCGTGTGGGACGACCCGGGCGAGAGCTTCGACCGCACCGTGGACGCGCACGTCAAGACGCTGCGCGCCAAGCTGCGCGCGGTGCGCGAGGATGAGGATCCCATCCGCACCCTGCGCGGCGTCGGCTACGCGCTGAAATGATCCACCCCCGTTGCTCCACTCGCTGCGCGATGTTCCGGCATCCCCCCTCCAGGGGGCGCACCCACTGGCCGGGGGAACCCCGGCCACGGGTGCACTGGCATGGCCTGCTCCGCGGCCTTTCGGATCGGGTTGTTTCGGGCGTGGTGGATGGCGGGCACCGCTGCAGGCAACTGGCGTGAGCCGCCGCACCCGCATCTTCCTGGCGCTGGTCGCGGTCTACGCCATCGGCATGGCGGCGCTGCTCTACCAGTTGCTGGCCGAGCTGGACCCGCGCTACCGCGAGTCGGCCGAAGAGGGGCTGGTCGAGACGGCGCAGCTGCTGGCCACCGTGATCGAGCAGGACGTGGAGCAGGGCGCGCTGCCCACCGACCGCATCGCCGGCATCTTCCGCGACCTGCTCGCGCGCCGCTTCTCGGCCCAGGTCTACGGCCTGCACAAGACCCGCGTGGAGCTGCGCGCCTACGTCACCAACCGCCACGGCACCGTGGTGTACGACTCCACCGGGCGCGACCTGGGCAAGGACTACGCCGGCTGGCGCGACGTGCGCAACACCCTGCGCGGCGAATACGGCGCCCGCACCACGCGCGACGTGCCGCAGGACCCGGACAGCAGCGTGATGGTCGTCGGCGCGCCGATCCGCTGGGAGGGCGAGATCGTCGGCGCCGTCGGCGTCGGCAAGCCGGTGCGGAGCCTGGGGCAGTTCGTCGCCGCGGCGCGCGGCAACGTCATCTCGGTGGGCGTGGTGTCGGGCCTGTCGGTGCTGCTGCTGGCCATCGTGCTGTCGTTTTTGCTGATGCGGCCGCTCGGCATCACCAGCGATCTGCTGGCCGCGCTGCGCACCGCCTGGTGGCACGACGAGGCGGGCCGGCGCCGCTTCAGCCCGCGCCGCGCCTGGCGCGCCGTGCGGGCGCAGACGCGCGCCGCCGCGCAGGAGGTGCGCGACGCCATCGCCGGCCGCAACTACGTGCACGACTACGTGCAGCAGCTCACGCACGAGCTGAAGAGCCCCATCTCCGCCATCCGCGGCGCCGCCGAGCTGCTGCAAGAGCCGGGCATGCCGCCTGGGCAGCAGCGGCGCTTCACCGCCAGCATCGAACGCGAGACACACCGCCTGCAGGAGGTGGTGGACCGCATGATGGAGCTCAGCGCGCTGGAGAGCCGCCGCCTGCTGAAGGACCAGCAGCGCGTGGAACTGGCGCCGCTGCTGCACGAGCTGGCCGCCGCCGCGCGCGCGCAGGCGCCGGCGCTGCGCATCGACGTGCACGCCGTGGCCGGCGTGGCCGGCGTGGCGGTGGAGGGCGACCCCTTCCTGCTGCGCCGCGCCGTCGGCAACCTGCTGGACAACGCGGTCCAGTTCTCCACCTCCGGCGGCGGGCAGGCGCCCGACATCGTGCTGACGCTGCGGCGCGAAGGCCGCATGGCCCGCATCGAGGTGCGCGACCACGGCCCCGGCCTGCCCCCGTTCGCCGAGGGCAAGGTGTTCGACAAGTTCTTCTCGCTCGCGCGCCCCGGCTCGGGCAAGCGCAGCACCGGGCTGGGGCTGGCCTTCGTGCGCGAGATCGCCGCACTGCACCAGGGCCATGTGACGCTCGGCAATGCCGAGCAGCCCCCGGGCGCGCTGGCCGTGCTGCGGCTGCCGCTGCTGAAGGCTTAAGCAGCCTGCCAGCCGCCGCCGGCCTGCTTGAACACGATCTTCTCCGGCACGGCGCCCAGGCTGCCCTTGTAGACCTCGGCGCCGTTGGCCACCAGGTCGAAGCTCTCTTCGTCCACCAGGAAGAAAGCCTGGCCGTTGGGCGCCGTCTCCAGTTCGCCGCACCCTGTCGCCTTCACCTTCACGCCGGCCACCGGCTGGCCCGAACCGTCGACGAACTCCACACGTACCTTCTTCGCGCCCATGGCTGCTCCTTGATTAGATGGGATGAGGGCCGCGCGATCGCGCGAGCCCGGTGATGAAAAAACAGGCGCGACTGTGCCATCGCCCGGCCGTTTCGGGGGTGGCCGCGAAACGCGCCGCGCGACAAATTCCACGCTGGGCGCGAGGCACTTTCCGGGGCATTGAACCGTGGTGCGAATCATCTGTAATGATTATTAACATTTGATGTAAATCATCTGATAGCGCACGCCAGAAGCCAACCAAATGCTACATAAAGCATAGCCCCGGGCGGGTGCTTCACATGCGCTTCACGCAGCGCGCACACGGCCTGCGCGGTTTTCCCGGCACCTTCTCGCGCGCTTCATCACCGCTTCCAGCGCGGCTTCCACAGTGGCGCCATGCCGCGAACCCCCTGAAAGGAAGGACCCCATGCGCGCTGCTGCACTGCTCCTCAACACCGCTCCCGCCCTCGCGGCGCGGCGCCTGGCCTGGTACTCGGCGCTGGCCGCGCTGGTGCTGCTGGCGCCGCCCACGCGCGCGCAAACGGGCGCCCCGGCCCAGGCCGAGAGCCCCTACTTCTTCGTCCAGGGCGCGCAGCCCGGCGTGGACGCGCTGCCGCTCAAGCGCACCGACGTGAAGGTGAACATCAGCGGCGTCATCGCCGACGTGGTGGTGACCCAGCGCTACAGGAACGAGGGCACGGTGCCGATCGAGGCGAAGTACGTCTTCCCCGGCTCCACGCGCGCGGCCGTGGGCGGCCTGAACGTGCGCATCGGCGAGCGCCTGGTGGTGGCGCAGATCCGCGAGAAGCAGCAGGCCAGGGTGGAGTACGACGCCGCCAAGCGCGCCGGCCAGACCGCCGCGCTGCTGGAGCAGCACCGCCCCAACGTGTTCCAGATGAACGTCGCCAACATCCTGCCCGGCGACGACGTGCAGGTGGAGCTGCGCTACAACGAGCTGCTGGTGCCCACCGAGGGCAACTACCAGTTCGTGTTCCCGACCGTGGTCGGCCCGCGCTACGCCGGCACCGCCCAGCCGGCCCCCAGCGCCACCACCAGCGGCCAACCGCCGGCGCACGCGCAGGCGTTTCCCGCCCAGCCCGTGCTGCGCGCGGGCGAGCCCAGCGCCAGCGCCTTCAACCTGAAGGTGAACCTCGCGAGCCCCATCGGCATCCAGGAGATCCGCTCGCCCAGCCACGCCATCGACACGCAGATGGATGCCGGCGGCGCCGCCAAGCGCGCCAGCGTGCAATTGGCGGCCGGCTCGTCACGTGGCGCGAGCCAGAGCAACGACCGCGACTTCATCCTCGACTACCGTTTGGCCGGCAGCGCCGTCCAGTCCGGCGTGCTCTTGCAGCGCGGCGAGAAGGAGAACTTCTTCCTGGCGATGGTGCAGCCGCCCAAGGCGGTGCCGCAAGCGGCCATCACGCCGCGCGAATACATCTTCGTGGTGGACATCTCGGGCAGCATGCACGGCTTCCCGCTCGACACCGCCAAGGCGCTGATGCGCCAGCTGCTCGGCAGCCTGAAGGCCGGCGACCGCTTCAACGTGCTGCTGTTCTCGGGCAGCAACCGCTTCCTGGCGCCGCGTTCGGTGCCGGCCACGCCGGCCAACGTCGAGGCCGCCATCCGCACCATCGAGCAGATGGGCGGCGGCGGCTCGACCGAGCTGCTGCCCGCGCTGCGCCGCGTGTACGCCGAGCCGAAATCGCCCGAGCTGTCGCGCACCGTGGTGGTGGTGACCGACGGCTACGTCACGGTGGAGAGCGAAGCCTTCGCGCTGGTGCGCCAGCACCTGGACCAGGCCAACGTGTTCGCCTTCGGCATCGGCAGCTCCGTCAACCGGCACCTGATGGAGGGCCTGGCGCGCGCCGGCATGGGCGAGCCCTTCGTCATCACCCGGCCCGACCAGGCCAAGGAGCAGGCCGAGCGCTTCCGCCGCCTCATCGAGGCGCCCGTGCTCACCAGCGTGAAGGCGCGCTTCGAGGGGCTGGACGTGTACGACGTGGAACCCTCCGTGTTGCCCGACGTGCTGGCCGAGCGCCCGGTGATCGTGTTCGGCAAGTGGCGCGAGCCCACGGCGGGCGCGCAGCCGAAGCTGATGGTCGAAGGCCACGCTGCCGGTGGCGCCTACCAGCAGACGCTGCCCATCGACCTGCGCGGCGCCGACGCCGGCACCACTGCCCTGCGCCACCTGTGGGCGCGCCACCGCATTGCCGTGCTGAGCGACCAGGAGGCCCTGACCGGCGGCGACGCGCAGAAGGCCGCCATCACCCGCTTGGGCCTGGATTACAGCCTGCTCACGCAGTACACGAGCTTCATCGCCGTGGACAAGGTGGTGCGCAACCCTGGCGGCTCTGGTGCCACGGCTAACCAGCCGAGCCCCCTGCCCGAAGGCGTGACTGACCGCGCCGTGGGCGAGGCCAGCGCGCTGGGCGCCGCCGTCAGCAGCACGCCCGAGCCGGCCACCTGGGCGGCCATGCTGGTGGTGCTGGCGGTGGTGGGTGCGCAGATCGCGCGGCGGCGGCGTGGTGCGTTCACCGCCTGAGCGCTCTCCGAAGGCCGCGGCTGTTCAGCCCCGGCTTTCGGGGCCCTTGTCCAGATCCCCCAGCCACGCCGCGGGTACACGCACAGGCAACGCCAGCAGCACCTGGCCCAGTGTCTTGCCCAGCGGATCGTTGCGCAGCGAGCCCGCGCCGCCGCCCGCCAGCGCCTGCTCCAGCATGAAGTTGTAGGCGTGCACGCCCGGCACGTCGAAGCGGCGGACGGGGCCGCGCACCAGATGCTGGAAGTACTGCCGCACCACCTCGGGCGTGACCTGCTCGCCGATGAGCGCGGCGAACTGCGGCCGGCGCGCGATGATGGCGATGTTCGAGATGTCCCCCTTGTCACCGCTGCGCGCCACCGCCAGCGCCGACAGCGGAGCGGTCACGGCTTCACCCGAGGGTGCCGCGGCCTGATGCCCGGGGTAGCGCGTGCCTTCGCCCCGCGCCTGGTCTACCGGCACGCCGGGTGGGATGGACACCGGCCAGGTTTCGTCATCCAGGGTGATGGTGACCGCTACCCGGTCCTTTGGCCACAGGAAGGAAAACAGGCGGAACACCGGCCCCGCCTTGGGCCGCCCGCTGAACCCCGTGGTGCCCTGCGCGGCCGAGACGCCGAAGGGCGCGACCTCCTTGGCCACGATGTTCAGCGCGGCGGCGTCGGCATGCCGCACCGCGAAGCGCATCACCACCTCGCGCGCCGCCGCGCCACGGGCCTGCTGGCCGTAGGAGGGCTTTTCGCTGCCCAGCACCTCCACCAGGGTTTCGCTGAAATCGCCGAAGCCGGCCTCACGCATCATCCGGCGGCTGCGCGCCAGCAGGGCCTCGCCGGTCCGCTCGGCCTTGGCGACGGCATCGTCGCCCGCGATCGTGAGGGTGGACGACAGCCGGAAGCCGTCCGCCCAGGTGGCGCTGACCTTGTAGCAATCCGTGGGCGGGCGGCCGCGCGCGCCGTGCACGTGGACGCGGTTCTCGCCGGCCTGTTCCATGCGCACGTCGCTGAAGTCGCAGGTGACGTCGGGCAGCAGGTAGTTGGCCGGATCGCCGACCTCGTAGAGCATCTGCTCGGCCGCCACGGTGGGCAGGATGAGGCCGCCGGTGCCGGGCGGCTTTTCCAGGTGGAAGCTGCCGTCGGCGTTGCAGTCGGCGATCGGGAAGCCCATGTTCTCCCAGCCGGGCACGCGCCACCAGTCGGTGTAGAGGCCGCCGGTGGTCTGGGTGGTGCATTCCAGGATGTGGCCGACCAGGCTGCCCGCGGCCAGCCGGTCGTAGTCGTCGGCGCTCCAGCCGAAGCGATGGATGAGCGCGCCCAGCGACAGCGCGCTGTCCACGCAGCGGCCGGTGATGACCACGTCGGCACCCTTCGCCAGCGCGGCAGCGACGGGCAGGGCGCCGAGGTAGGCGTTCATGCTGGTCAGGGCAGCGGGCAGCGGGGCGCCGCTGAACATCTCGCTCACCTGGCTGCCGGCGATGGCTTCGCGGCGGCCCATCAGGTCGTCGCCTTCCACCACCGCGATGCGCAGCGCAACACCCTGGGCCTCGGCGGCGTGGCGCAGCGCATCGGCGCAGGCGCGGGGGTTCATGCCCCCCGCGTTGGCCAGCAGCTTGATGCCGCGCTCGGCGATCGTGGGCAGATGAGGGCCTACCGCATGGATGAAGTCGGCCGCGTAGCCCGCCTTCGGGTCCCGGCTGCGGGCCTTTTGCAGCAGCGACATGGTCAGTTCGGCCAGGTAGTCGAACACCAGCACGTCGACGTTGCCGCCCTGCACCAGTTGCGCCACACCGGCGTCGCTGTCTCCCCAGAAGGCGCAGGCGCCGCCGATGCGCAGGGTTTCCCGTGATGTTTTCATGGATCAGAGCCTGTGAATGAAGAAAGAGATTGATGACAAGTAATACTATTATTAGGATAACAGGAATAGGTGGGGGCGTAAAGCAGGCCGTCATGAAGGAGGCCGACACGTAGAATTTCGCGTCCTCCCGTTGCCCGATCACTCCGGGGCTCAAGCCATGCCGTCTTCACTTGCTTCGCCGCAATTCGTCCCTGGTGCCACGGCGCTGTATGCACAACTGGCCAGCCTGTTGCGCAGCCGCATCCTCGGTGGCGAGTGGGCGTACGGCGAGACGATACCCAGCCTCCAGGAACTGTCCGAGCTCTACGGCCTGGGCCGGGTGACGGTGCGCCAGGCGTTGCAGATCCTGGCGGAAGAGGGACTGATTTCCAGTCAGCGAGGGCGCCGCACGTTCGTGACCTATGCGCCTGGCGCAGGCGCGGGGGCAGGGATGGAACAGCCGGTCGTCTCCTACGTGGCGGGGGTCGAACAGCGCCAGCCCGACTTCAACATCGTGCTGCTGTCGCGCGTGCGGGTGGCCGAGCTGCCCCGCGGGCGCTGGCAGGTCGGCCGCGACGAAGGCCCCTACGTGCACATCCGCAAGCTCGACCGCGATGGCGAGCTGGTCTATGGGCTGGGATCAGTGCACGTTGCGGAAGACCTGTACAAGCGTTTTCCCAAGGGTGCCGAGAGCAAGCAGAAGCTGGCGCAGCTGGTGCGCAAGTACGCCGGGTCGTTGTCCGTGGCCCGTGAACGCATCACTGTGCTGCCCACCGATTTCGAGGCGGCCGCAGCGCTGGACTACCCCATGGCGGCGCCCGCCGCGCGAGCTGAGCGCGTGGTGTGCGATGCCTCGGGTCGTGTCGTCTACCTGGCCGTGAGCATCTACCGCGGCGACCGTTTCGGGCTGGAACGGGATCTGCTGGACTACTTTCGCTGAATGGCTCAGGACTACCGCGAAGTCAGATCTTGCCCGCCATGGCACCGCCATCCATCAAAAAAGAACCCCCCGTGCTGTAGGCCGCCTCATCGGAGCTGAGAAATGCTGCCATCGCCGCCACTTCCTGCGGCGTCCCGTAGCGCCGTAGTGGGATGCCGCCCATGGCTTGCGCCCGTGCGCCCGCACGGCCAGCTTCGATTGCTTCCATCATGCGGGTGTCCACGGGACCGGGATGGATGGTGTTGACTCGGATGCCATGTTTTGCTCCTTCCAGCGCCGCCGTCTTGGCCAATCCGACGACCGCGTGCTTGCTGGCGCAGTAAGGCCCCAGTCCCACGCTGCCGCGCAGGCCGGCGGTGGAAGAAATGATCGTGATGGCGCCGCCATGGGACTGCATCACCTTCATGAGGCGCGAGAGCCACAGGAAGACGCCGCGCACGTTGATCGCCATGACGCGATCGAAATCAGATGCGGATTGCTCGCCCAGAGGGGCGATGCGGCCTTCGGTGCCAGCATTCAGGATGGCGATGTCCACGCTGCTCCATCGCCGCAGGAGCGATTGCAACGCAGCGTCGGTTTCGCTTTCGCTGCATACGTCAGCGGGTAGTGCCTGAGCTACCTGCCCTCCCAGTGCGTGCACTTGCCGATCGAGCAGTTCGGCATCGAGATCGACCAGTGCCAGCCGAGCGCCGTCGCGTGCGAACCGCTCGGCTATTGCGCTCCCGATCCCTCCGGCTGCGCCTGTGATCACGACCGTCTTGCCGTCGAAAGCAGCCGTCGTCATGGTGCTCTTCGGCGAGCGCGCGGTACGGTTACTCTGCCTCGATCTTGTTGTCTTGGATAACCTTGCGCCACAGCTGCGTGTCTTCACGATTGATGCGGTCCAGAACTTCCGGCGTGCCAGGGGCAGGCGTTGCATTCAGCTTGGCCAGCCTCTCGCGAACCGAGGGCTGATTGAGCGCATCGTTCAGCGCTTTGTTGTAGGCCTGCACGATGTCCGTGGGCGTCTTGGCGGGCAGCATCATGGCGTACCAGCCATCGCTGATGAAGCCTTCGTATCCCAGTTCCTTCGCCGTGGGCGTATCGGGCAACTCCGGCAGGCGCTGGGTACTGGTGACCGCGAGCGCCTTCAGGCGGCCGCTCTTGATGTTCGTGATGGTGGAGGACGGTGTCAGGACGCTCATGTCCACGACGCCGCCGATCACGTCGGTCATGGCCTGGACCCCCTTGTAGTGGATCATGCGGATGTCCACGCCGGTCTGGTTTTTCAGGCGTTCCATCATCAGGTGCTGCGGTGTACCCGCGCCGATCGATCCGTTGTTGAGCGAGCGGCCTTGCGTCTTGGCCAGGGCGATCGCCTCCTTCAGGTTGTCGCCAGGCAGCTTGGGATTGGCGACGATCACGTAGGGCGTGGTCGCGATCATGCCCACGGCGCGGAAATCCTTCACTGGATCGAAACCGAGTTTCGGGCCAAGCAGGCCGAAGGTGGGATGCACGTTGAACGTGATCAGCACCGTGTTGCCGTCGGGCTTGGACTTGGCCACGTGGTCGGTGGCGATGGTGTAGCCCGCGCCGGGCTTGTTCTCCACGATGATGGAGCGCCCCATGGACGCGGCCATGGGCTCGGCAATGATGCGCGACAGCACGTCCACCCCGCCGCCCGGTGCACTGCCCGAGACGAATCGGGTGACTTGATTGGATTGCGCCATCGCGGGTAGTGCAAGAAAGGATGAGGCGGCGGCCGCGAGCCAAGTTTTCCAGTGCATGAACTCTCCTTTGTCTCCAGAAAAAAGTGCACGAATCCAGCGGCATCCAAGTCGGCTCGACACGGCAGAAGACCTATTGTATCATCAAGCATCATACTTTGCGCAAGTCTGCCATCTCCGCAAGTATGTTCTTTGCCCCAACCATGACCATCGGCCATCCACCATGAATCACAGCAACGTTTGTCAAATGTTCGGGATCGAGATTCCGGTCTTCGGTTTTTCCCACTGCCGCAACGTCGTGTCGGAGATCACACGGGCGGGGGGTATGGGCTGTCTGGGTACGGCCTACTACACGCCGGAGCAGCTTGAGATAGAACTCAACTGGATTGACGAGCAGGTTGCCGGCAAGCCCTATGCCATCAACATGCTGTTGCCCAAGAAGTTCGAAACCGTGGGGGAACCGCTTGATTTCGACAAGTTGCCCGAGGGACATGTGGCGTGGCAAAGAAAGCTACTGGATGACGCGGGCATCCCGCCTTTGCCTGAATCCGAGCGTGAGCGGCTGCTGCGCGAGGAACTGGAACAGATGCACCTCACGCCCGAGTTCGCGGACGAACTGCTCGAAGTGGTGCTGCGTCATCCCAACGTCAAGCTCGTGGTCAGCGCGCTGGGTTCTCCTCCGCGTGACATTCTGGACCGCCTGCATGACCACGGCATCAAGGTGGGTGCCATGACGGGCAAAGTCCAGCACGCCCTTAAGCACAAGGAAGCGGGGTTGGACATCCTGATCGCGCAGGGTACCGAGGCCGCAGGTCACACGGGCGTGGTTTCTTCCATGGTCCTGTGGCCCGAGGTGGTGGATGCGGTGGCGCCCATTCCGGTGCTCGCCGCCGGCGGCATCGGGCGCGGACGACAGATGGCGGCGGCCTTCACCCTTGGCGCGCAAGGTATCTGGTGTGGCTCCATCTGGCATGGCACGCGGGAAAGCGATCTCACGGATGAGATGAAGCAACTGCTCTACAAGGCCCGCTCCGAAGATGCCGTTCAAACACGGTCGAAAACCGGCAAGCCCGGGCGCATGCTGCGCAGCAAATACACGGAAGCCTGGGTGCAGCCCGGTGCGCCGGCGACCCTGCCGATGCCGTGGCAGAACGTGCTGAACGCCGAGGCGCGCCTGCGCATCGACCGCGCCAGGGCGCTGGACTACATGACCTGCCCGGTAGGACAGATCGTGGGGACCATCAACAACGAGAGTTCCGTTCGTCAGGTGATACAGGACATTCTGGAAGAGTTCGTGACCACCGTCGAACAGATGCCGGTTGCAACCGGGCTGGCGGACGCTTGAGCGATGCCGGGAGAGCCTGGTCCGCAGGTGCGCCATGAAAGCGCTGAAGTTCGTCATGAGCTTTCCATCCTGACCGAGGATTGATATTATGTTGTTCGTTAAATAGAACTTCTTTGCAGGAGCGAATGGATGTCCCAGGATTCGTCGAACAACCAGCGAGCCGGCGGCGATCTGCTGGTGCAGCAGAAGGGCGCCGTGCTGTGGCTCACCCTCAACCGCCCGCAGCGGCGCAATGCCCTGACCGACGCCGTGATGTACGCGCTGCGCGACGAGTTCCTGGCCGCCGCCCGTAATCCGGCGCTGCGCGCCATTGTGCTCACGGGCGCGGGCGACAAGGCGTTCTGCGCCGGCGCCGACCTGACGCCCGGCGACACGCCTTTCCAGCCCAAGGTGGATCGGCTGCACACCCCCATGGGCGAGCTGTTCCGCGCCGTGCATGGCTGCCCCGTGCCGGTGGTCGCGCGCATCAACGGCGTCTGCGTGGCCGGCGGCCTCGGCCTGTTCGGCATGTGCGACATGGCGGTGTCGGTGGACACGGCCCAGTTCGGCATGCCGGAGGTGAAGATCGGCCTGTTCCCGATGCAGATTCTCACCGTGCTGCGCGACCTGATCCCGCCGCGCCTGCTGCACGAGATGTGCGTGACCGGCAAGCCCATCAGCGCACAGACCGCCTACGCCCAGGGCCTGCTGAACCGCATCGTGCCGGCGGCCGAGCTGGACGCCGCCCTCGACGCGCTGGTGGCCGACATCGTGGCCGCCTCGCCCATGGCCGTGCGGCGCGGCAAGTACGCCATGCGCGCCGTGGCCGCCATGTCGTTCGCCGAGATGATGGCCTTCACCGAGACGGCGCTGGTCCCCATGATCCAGACCGAGGACGCGCGCGAGGGCCTGGCCGCCTTCAACGAGCGCCGTCCGCCGCAGTGGCCGGGCCGATAAGCCCGCGCCCCTCGCCCAAGCCGCCAGGCATTCCACCCCTCCGACCCTCATGACAGACACCGCACCTGCCCGCTCCGGCCCCCTGGCCGGCGTCCGGATCATCGACGTCACCGCCGTGCTCATGGGCCCCTCCGCCACCCAGATGCTGGGCGATCTGGGCGCCGACGTGATCAAGATCGAGCCGCCCGGCGGCGACAAGACGCGCGCCATCGGCCCCATGGGCGACCGCAGGATGGGGCCGATCTTCCTGAGCGTGAACCGCAACAAGCGCAGTCTGGTGCTGGACCTGAAGGCGCCCGAGGGCCGCGAGGCGCTGTTCAGGCTGGCCGAGACGGCCGACGTGCTGACCTACAACGTGCGCCCCGCCGCCATGGCCCGGCTCGGCCTGACCTACGAGGCGCTGAGCGAGCGCAACCCGCGGCTCATCTACGTGGGCATGTTCGGCTTCTCGCAGCGCGGGCGCTATGCGCCGTCGCCGGCGTTCGACGACCTCATCCAGGCCGCCACCGGCGTCACCGCCGCCATGGCCGCCTCCAGCCCCGACGGTTCGGCCGGCTTCGTGCCGCTGAACATGATGGACCGGTCGGTGGGCCTGTACGGCTTCGGCGTCATCGCCTCGGCGCTGTACGCGCGCGAGAAGACCGGCCGCGGCCAGCGCGTGGACGTGCCCATGTTCGAAACCATGGTGCCCTACGTGCTGGGCGACCACCTGTACGGCCACAAATACCAGCCAGCGCAGGGTGGCTTCGGCTATCCCCGCATCCTCTCGACCGAGCGGCGCCCGTTCCGCACCAAGGATGCGCAGGTCTGCTGCGTCATCTACCAGGACCACCACTGGCGTGCCTTCCTCGGCATCCTGGGCATGGGCGAGCTGTACGACACCGACCCGCGCTTCAAGAACATCACCAGCCGCACCGCGCACGCTGACGAGCTCTACCGCTTCGTCGAGACGCACCTGGCGGAAAAGACCACGGCCGAATGGCAGCAGCTGCTGAAGGACGCCGACGTGCCGGTGTTCCCCGTCCACACCTTCCAATCGGTGCTGGAAGACGGGCATTTGCAGGACATCGGTTTCTTCCGCGAGGAAGACGTGCCGGGCATCGGCACCATGCGTGAAACCGCCGTACCCAGCGAATGGTTCGGCACGCCACCCGAGGGCTACCGTCCACCACCGACAGTAGGGCAGCACAGCGCCGAGGTTCTGGCAGAGGCCGGCTACAGCGTGGCCGAGATCGACCGGTTGGTGCAAAGCGGTGTCACCCGGGTTGGCGCCTAGCCGGCCTCATTACTCCTACTTCAGAAAGGCAACGGCAATGGATCGCAGAACATTCAGCACAGGTTTGGTGGCAGGCGCTGCTCTGGTGGCCACGGGGCTGGTGCGTGCCCAGGGCGGACGCCAAGCCGCCGTGGTGGTGCCGTACACGCCCGGCGGCAGCACGGACCTGCTGGGTCGCTTGTTCGCCGACGCTTACTCGACCCAGGCGGGGGAAAAGTACATCGTCGAGAACCGGCCGGGCGCGAACGGCATGCTGGGTTCGGCCCACGTGTCCGCCGCGCCGCCGGACGGCCGCACCCTGATGTACACCTACGGCAACCTGATGCTGAACCAGGAGTTCCTGATGAAGGAGCAGCGCCTCCAGCCCCTGCGCGACCTGGTGCCGGTGGCGCGCACCTGCATCATCCAGTCGGTCATCGTGGCGGCGCCGGGCTTTCCCGCGGCCAACCTGCGCGAGTTCATCGCCATGGCACGCAAGAACCCGGGCAAGCATTCCTACGCCTACTTCGGCGACCTCGGCATCGCCTCCGTGGCCGCCGAGGCCGACGTGCAGCTGCTGCGCGTGCCCTACAAGGGCGGCCTGCCCGGCATGATGGACGTGATGGCCGGCACGGTGGACATCATCACCAGCTCGCTGGCGCAGGCGCAGTCGATGCTGCGCGCCGGCAAGCTCAAGGCGCTGGCGGTCTACGGCGACGAGCGGCTGCGCGAGTGGCCCGACGTGCCCACGGTGAAGGAGGTGCTGCCCGACTTCCGCGCGCTCGACTACCAAGTGGTGATGGCGCCGAAGGGCATGCAGGGCGCCGTGCTGGCCCAGGTGGCGCAGCGCGCCCAGGCGGCGCTGGCCGGGGCCGAGATCCGCCAGGCCTTCCTGGAGCGCGGCGCGGTGGTCGCGCCGCTCGGCCCGGAGGAGACGCTGGCCTTCATGGAGGCCGACCGCGCGCGGCTGGCCAAGGTGGTGAAGGTCGCCCGGATCCAGCCGGAGTGAAATACCGCGGGACGCCGGACCCCGGCATCCCGCGCGCCCCGGCGACGCTTCAGTACGAGCGCGGCAGTCCCAGCACCCGCTCGCCGATGTAGTTCAGGATCATCTCGCGGCTCACGGGCGCGATGTTGGGCACCATCACCTCGCGGTAGTAGCGCTCCACGTCGTACTCGGCCGCGTAGCCCATGCCACCCAGCGTGCGCACGGCCTGCTCGCAGGTCTTGAGCGCCGCCTCGGCAGCGAGGAACTTGGCGGCGTTCGCCTCGGGCGCGCAGGGCAGACCCGCGTCGTACAGCTGCGCGGCGCGCCACACGAGCATGTCGGCCGCCTCCAGCTCCATCCAGTTGCGCGCCAGCGGGTGCTGGATGCCCTGGTTCATGCCGATGGGGCGGCCGAAGACCACGCGCTCGTTGGCGTACTGCGTGGCCTTGGTCAGCGCCCGGCGTCCGATGCCGATCGCCTCGGCAGCGACCAGGATGCGCTCCGGGTTGATCGCGTCCAGCAGGATGTGGAAGCCCCGGCCCTCCTCGCCGATGCGGTGCTCCTCGGGCACGGGCAGGCCGTCGATGAAGACGGCGTTGGAATCCAGCGCCGCCCGGCCCATCTTGCGGATTTCGCGCACTTCCACGTAGCGGCGGTCGAGGTCGGTGTAGAAGAGCGACATGCCGTCGGTGCGTTTCCTGCACTCCTCGATGGGCGTGGTGCGTGCCAGCACCAGCATCTTGTTGGCGCGCTGCGCGGTGGACATCCACATCTTGCGGCCGGACATGACGTAGCCCTTGCCCTGGCGCACGGCGCGCGTGGAGATGTTGGTGGTGTCCAGGCCGGCGTCGGGCTCGGTGACGCCGAAGGCGGTCACGTCCTCGCCGCGGATCAGGGGCGGCAGGATGTCCTTCTTCTGCTGCTCGGTGCCGTGGACCACGATGGCGTGCGGCGCGAAGATGTTGATGTGGATCGTGGTGCAGGCCGCAAGGGCCCCGGCCGAGTTGCCCACGATCTGCATCAGCAGCGCCGCATCGGTGAGGGCCAGGCCGGCGCCGCCGAACTCGGTCGGCATCATGATGCCCAGCCAGCCGGCCTCGGCCATCGCCTTCTGGAATTCGACCGGGTAGCTGTGCGTGGCGTCCTTCTCGCGCCAGTAGGCGTCGTCGAAGCTGTCGCACAGGGCCTGCACGGCCTCCTTGATCTGCTGCCGTTCGGGACTGAGCTCGAGTTCAAGCATGGGGGTGTCCTCAGAGGTGGTTAACGATGGCGAATGTTGTTATTTTCTTATTGTATGCCTAATAGTACTTCTGGCCAACGCTGATATCCGGCAGCAGCCGTATTCACGCCGATTTCACCTGGACTTCACACAGCGCCGCGCCGGGGCGCGCGCGCTTCATGGTGGCTTCGCATGGGCGGACCACAGTGGCGGACATGTTTCTGCCCACGCCTTCCCTGGAGCCGGAGTCCGCCATGTCTTCCTTCGCTCACCCGCCCGCCACCCGCCCGGCCCTGCCTGGCCTGCTGCGCCACGCGCCCACGCGCCGGGCCGCCCTGGTCGTCGATCGCCTGCCCGCCGCCTGCTGGCTGGTGTTGCTGACCGCCGCGCTCTGGCCCACCTGGCGCTGGATGGCGGCGCGCGTGGCCGATGGCTCCGACGACCCGGTCGGCCTGCTCGCGCTGGCCGCGCTCGGCGTGCTGCTGTGGTCGGTGCGCGGGCAACTGCGCGCGGCGCCGCGCCTGCACTGGCTGGCAGGGGCGCTGGCCGGCACGCTGGCGGCCACGCTGCTGCACGGCGCGGTCACGCCGCTGCTCGCCAGCCTGCTCGCCATCATTGCCTGGGCCTGCGGCCTGCTCGCCTTCCTGCCGGCCACGCGATGCGGCGCCATGCAGGTACGCGATGGCGTGCTGTGGCCGGCGCCGCGCCACGCCATCGCCGCCGCGCCGGTGCTGGGGCTGGCGGTGCTGGCGCTGCCGCTGATCGCCTCGCTCCAGTTCTACGCCGGCTACCCGCTGCGCGTGCTCACGGCCGAAGCCAGCCGCTGGCTGCTGGCGGCGGGGTTCGCGGTGCAGCGCGAGGGCAGCAGCCTGCTGGTGGACGGGCGGCTGATCGTCGTCGATGCGCCGTGCTCCGGCGTGCAGATGGCCTGGGCCGGCTACTTCACGGCCTGCGCGGTGGCGCTGCTGAAGGGGCGGGCCGACCGCGCTTTCATGCTGCGGCTGCCGCTGGTCGGCGCCGCGGTGCTGGCCGGCAACGTGCTGCGCAACACCGCGCTGGTGGCGCTGGAGGCCACGGGCCATGCCGCGCCGCCCGCCGTGCACGAGGGCATCGGGCTGCTGGCGCTGGCGGGGGTGTGCGGCGCGATCGCGCTGCTGATGAACCACGGCGCTACTGAATCAGGAGCTGCTCGCGCTTGCTGGACGGGCGCTGGAGGCCGAAATGATTAAAAATTCTTTCCAGAACCGCGTGCTCGGCAAGGGCCTGTTCGGCGCCGCCATGCTGGCCTGCGCGCTGGCCGGCGCGTTCCCGGGCACGCGCGAAGCGGCGTCCGCGCCCACCGCGCAAGCCGACGAACTGCCGCTGCACTGGCAAGGCGCGGCGGTGCGGCCGCTGGCCCTGTCGGCCGTCGAGCAGCGCTTCGCCGAGCGCTTTCCCGGCCGCATCGCGCGCCTGACCGATGGCCGCCGCATCGTGGTGCTGCGCGACGTGGCCGCGCCCACGCGCATGCTGCACCCGGCGGCCGACTGCTACCGCGCGCTCGGCTACCGCATCGAAGGCGAGCATCTGCAAACACTGGATGGCGGCCGGCAACGCTGCTTCGTCGCCCGCAAGGACGGCCTCGCCCTGCGCGTGTGCGAGCAGATCGAGGACGCGCGCGGCCAGCGCTTCGCCGACACCTCGGCCTGGTACTGGGCCGCCACCATGGGCCGCTCACACGGCCCGTGGCGCGCCGTCACCGTGACGCAGGCGCTGGGAGGAGGTGCGACATGAAGAAATCCCTCGCACGCCGCCTGGCCGCCGCCCTCGGCTGGATCCTGCTCACCCTCGCCGTGCTGCTGGGCGCGCTGTGGGCCATCCTGCGCATCGCGCTGGCGCCGCAGACCGGCGAATGGGCGACCGAAATCGGGCGCGGCCCCTTCAGGGTGCAGGCCAGCGTGCCGCAGCTCGCGTGGCTGGGCACCACGCCGTGGATCGGCGCGGCGCTGGACGGCCTGCGCGTGCCCACCCGCCTCGGCCCCGTCACACTCGGCTGGGTGCCCGCCGGCGCCGAAGGCCCCGAGCCGGTGCTGACGCTGCACTGCGAGCCCTGCACCCTGCCCCTGCCCGCGGCGCTGGGGCAGGACCGGCTCACCGTGCCGGCGGTGCAGATCGCCCTCTCGCGCGACCGCGTGCAGCACCTGCGCGGCACGCTGTGGCTGGCCCCCACGCTCCCCCGCTCCGCGTGGTCCGCTGCCCCCCAAGGGGGCGCTCGCCACCTTGGGGCGGCCCGGCGGCGGCTCGAGCTGGGCGCCGTATCACCCCAGGGCGAGCGCGCCGTCGTCACCGCGCAGTGGCGGGCGCAGCGCCACGGCCCCGGCTGGGACGTGACCATGCAGTGGCCCGAGGCGCCCGCGCGCCACTGGCTGGCCCTGCTGGCGCCCGACCTGCCCGAGCTGCGCGTGGCGGCCATCGAAGGCAGCGTGTCGGCCACCGCGCGCGTGCGCCTGCCCGCGGGCCGCGTCGAGCTGGCGCCGCGGGTGCAGGGCCTGGCCGTCAGCGGCCTGGGCACCGAGGCCTGGGCGCACGTGCGCTCGTCCTGCGGGCCGCGCCGCGCCATCGACCCGCGCGGCTGGCTGGCGCGCGCCGTGCTGGCGGCCGAGGACCAGCGCTTTCACGAGCACCCGGGCTACGACCTGGAAGAGCTGCTGGCCTCGCTGGACGCCAACCAGCAGCACCAAGCCATCCGGCGCGGCGGCAGCACGCTGACCCAGCAGGTGGCCAAGCTGATGGTGGCCGGCGGCGAGCGCACGCTGGCGCGCAAGCTGCGCGAGCTGCTGTACGCGGTGGAGATGGAGCAGACCCTGGGCAAGGCGCGCATCCTCCAGCTCTACCTGAACCTGGCGCCCTGGGGCCGCACGGCCGAGGGGCAGCTGGTGTGCGGCGCCGACGCCGCCGCGCGCCACCATTTCGGCGTGCCGGCGCGGCGCCTGGACGCGCGCCAGGCCGTCACCCTGGCCGCCCTGCTGCGCAACCCCGGGCGCGAGGCCGGCGCGGATCGCCTGCGCTGGGTGGCCGGGCAGGCGCGCGGCGTGCCGCCGGGCCAGCGGCGCGCGCTGCTCCGGCAGTGGCAGCCGGCGCGGCCCACGGTGGCGGATGCCGATCCGGTGCCCGGGCCGCAGTCGCTGGCCATGGCCGGCGATTGACGGAACAGCGTGCGAAGTACCGCCCTCACAACATAAGTGAGCGAGCACTTCATTTTTGATTGCCATGAGGCGGCGCGCGGCTGATGGCATGAAAAGCCCGCCGCGCCGTTCCCCCTGCTGGGGCACAGCTGGTAACGTTCCTAGCTGGCGGGGCCGGGCGTGCTCGGCCACACTCGCGCCGGAACATGCACTACGACATCACGGACTCGCCGGCGCTGCCGGCCGCCGATTCCTCCCTGCTTTTCTTCCAGGGCTCCACCGCCTGCGGCGCCGTGGGCCTGGCGCTGGCGCGCGAGGCGGGCGCCGAGGGGCCGGTCACCGGCGCCGAGCAGGTGCTGCGCCTGGCGCAGGCCGAGCCGCTGCTGCGCGCCGTCGAGCAGTGGCTGCGATCGCCCTGGGATCCGGCGCCCTGTGCCGCCCGCGCCCTGCCGGGCTACCGGGCGGTGGTGCGCGACCCGGCCGTGGCGCCGCCCGGCACCACGCTGCACCTGCCGCTGGCCGCCCTGCTGGCGCCACCGCCGCCCGTGCTGCGCGCGCCCGCGCTGGCCTGGGCCGGCCACGCGGCCGAGGCGCTGCTCGGCCCGGTGCCGGCCGAGGCGCTGGCGCGGCTGGAACCGCAGGCCCTGGTGTGGCTGCCGGCGGCTTTCGGCGCCGAATGGGCGGTCAGCCTGCGTGACCCGGAAGGGCGGCTGCCGCCCTGTCCGGCGCGGCTGGACCTGGCGGCCCAGCGCCTGGTGGTGACCGCCGGCGCGCCGCCGGCCATCGGCGCGCCGGACACCGCCGCCGCCGAGCCGCAGGCGGTGCTGGCGCAGCGCGTGCAGGTGCCGCTGGACCACTGGCTGGGCTGGGGGCGGGCGGAGGTGCCGTTCCATTGGCCGGTGCCGCAGCCCTGGGCGGCCGAGCTGCGCCAGGGCGGCGCCGCGCGCGCGCGCGGCGCGCTGATGCGGCTGGGCCAGGGCTGCGGGCTGTGGCTGGAGGCGGTCTGAGGGCGCCCGCGCGCCTATTGGCCGAATCGGGCTCCAGCGCAGCTATGATGAGCGCCGACAGCTATCAATTAAGTAGTAACCGGCCGCTGCACGGCGGCACCGCCGCGAGGCACGCATGGACCTGACGCAATTTTCCCCCTCGTCGGCGCTGATCACCGTCATCGTCGTCGCGCTGGCGCCCTTCGTGGGCGTGATGGTGACCTCGTTCACCAAGATCATCGTGGTGCTGAGCCTGCTGCGCAACGCGCTGGGCTTGCAGCAGGTGCCGCCCAACGTGGTGCTCAACGGCATGGCGCTGGTGCTCACCGTGTACGTGATGCTGCCGGTCGGCCTGGAGATGGCCGAGCGCGCCCGCACCGTGCCCAACCCGGCCGGCAGCACGCAGGGCATGCTGTCGGTGGCCGACGCCGCCAAAGAGCCGCTGCGCGACTTCCTGGTCAAGCATTCCAGCCCGGCGCAGCGCGCGTTCTTCCTGAAGACGGCGCAGAAGAACCTCTCGCCCGAGCGCGCCGCGCAGCTGACCGAGCGCGACTTCGTGGTGGTGGTGCCGGCCTTCACGGTGGGCGAGCTGTCGGCGGCGTTCCAGATCGGCTTCCTCATCTTCCTGCCGTTCCTGGTGATCGACCTGATCATCGCCAACATCCTGATGGCGATGGGCATGATGATGCTCTCGCCCACCACCATCTCGCTGCCGTTCAAGCTGCTGCTGTTCGTGCTGGTGGACGGCTGGGTGAAGCTCTCGCACGGCCTCGTGCTCTCCTACTAGGAGCGTTGAATGCTGGACAGCCAAGCGCTGCAACTCGTCTACCAGGCCCTCTGGCTGGTGCTGCTGCTGTCCGCGCCGCCGGTGCTGGTGGCCGCGCTGGTGGGGCTGCTGATCGCCCTGGTGCAGGCCGCCACGCAGATCCAGGAGCAGACGCTTCAGTACGCGCTGAAGTTCTTCGCCATCGTGCTGACCATCTTCGTCACCGCTTCGCTGCTGGGCGGCTCGCTCTACCAGTTCGCCGACCGCGTGATGACCGAGTTCCCCGCGCTGGTCAGGAAGTGACCGGGGGCTGACGGCCGATGGAGGCGTTCGCCAGCGTCAACAACCTGGGCGACCTGGCGCTGCTGGCCGCGCTGGCCAGCACGCGCTTCGCCATGGCCTTCCTGCTGCTGCCGATCCTGGCGCAGGACACCGTGCCGCAGATGGTGCGCGCGGCGGTGTTCCTGGCCTTCGGCGTCATCACGCTGGCCATGCAGCCCATGCTGTCGGTCCATGCCTTCGGCGTCGGCGACTGGCTGCTGCTGTTCGCCCGCGAAGCCTTCCTCGGCCTGGCGCTGGGGCTGCTGCTGGCGGCGGTGCTGTGGGCCTTCGACGCCGCCGGCGAGGTGGTGGACGGCGCCAGCGGCATGGGCATGGCGCAGGTGGTCGATCCGCTGTCGGGCCGGCAGACCTCGCTCTCCGGCGCGTTCCTGGGGCGGCTGGCGGTGTACGTGTTCATGGCCTCCGGCGGGCTGATGCTGTGGGTCGGCGTGCTGATGGAGAGCTTCGTGCTGTGGCCGCTGGCGCAGCAGGGGCTGTCGGTCAAGCTGGCCGGCGTGACGCTGTTCGAGAGCGCCTTCGCCCAGTTCGCCGGCCTCACCTTCATGATCGCCGCGCCGGCGCTGGTGGTGCTGTACGCCATCGACCTCTCGCTCGGGCTGATGAACCGCTACGCGCCGCAGCTCAACCTGATCTCCATCTCCATGTCGCTCAAGGGCCTGGCGGCGGTGCTGGTGTGGCTGGTGCTGCTGGCGACCCTGGTGCAGACCCTGCTGGAGCGCGTGGCCGCGCTGATGCCCGCCCTCCTGCGGCAGGTGCAGGCACTGCTGGGGTAAGTCCTATAACCATGAAATCGGGCTCCAGCGCTTGCGGGGCATGCGCTGGCAGCTATGATTGAAATAGCAAGAGCCGCTCTGGGCCGTGTGCAAAAGCGCACGCCAGCTAGGAACGATCCCAATGGCGCGGCGGCTCCGTCGCCCCTAACATAGCCTCATCGACCCGAATCAACCTCAGTGCAGACCGCCATGAGCTCGTTCCCGCCCCTGTCCACGCTGCCGTCCGGCCTGCAAGCGCCGGCCGCCGCCGGCTGGGCGCGTCCGGCGCCGGCTGCCGGCGGCGGCGCCAGCGCCGCCGAGGTGTTCGGCTTCAACGGCACCCGGGACGCCGCGCGCGTGCTGTCGGTGCCGCCCTCGCGCGGCGAGAGCGTGGCGCAGCTCGAGGCGCGCTTCCTCGGCTGCCTGTTCCAGCGCGGCTGAGCCCGCCGGGGCGCAGCCCCCCCAGCGATAGGCATCCATGAGCGCCGCTGCCTCCCCCCTGGTGCCGCGCCCCGACCCCGACTGGTCCGGCGCCGCCGAGGTGCTGATCGAAGGCTGCGCCCACCTGCCCACCCCCGAGGAGCGCGTGCGCTGGCTGGAACGCCTGTGCCTGACGCTGGGCGACGCGCTCTACCCCGCCTTCCTGCACGTGCTCTGCCGCGTCGGCGAACACGGCGACGCCGCGGCGCAGAAGGCCGTGGCCGACGCGCTGGTGCTGGCGCTGCAAAGCGGCCGCCTGCCCTCCGGCCGGCATGCCGCCTGGGGCGCCACCCACGGCGGCGCCACGCGGGCCATGGGCCCCATCGAATACCTGTGCGCCTGGCACGCCCAGCCCGACAGCCGCGGCCCGCTGGGCGCGCCCGCGTTCGACCGCGCCGCGCGCGCCGTGCTGGGCCTGGTGTCGCACAGCGAGGCCGCGCGGCGCCTGTACTGCGCCAAGCTGCTGAACGACGCCGAGGATCCGCTGGGCGGCGCCTGGTCGCGCGGCACGCGGCAGGCCCTGCGGGCCATGGCCAACGCCTGGGCGGGCGCCGGCGTCGGCGCCTCGCCCCAGCGCGTGGCCGCCGACGCGGTGGACGCCTTCCTGGCCGCGCTGCGGCAGGCCGACGGCGGCGGGGTCGCGGCCGCCGCCGCCGGCTGGATCCCGCCGTCGCCGCTGCGCTGAGGTTTCAGCATGAAAAGTGGCCCCAGCGCTTGCCAGACAAGCGCTGGCAGCTATCAAAACAATATCAACCGGTCTGACCCGGGGAGCGGCTAGGTTTCGCCGATCTTGGCATCATTTGCCGACAAATCAGCGCCGGTTGCCGCGCGTTTGTCGATCAGGCTGATGCTGGCCGCCGTCACGCCCAGCACGTATTCCTGCGCGCCGTGGCGCACGATCACCAGCCGCTCGCGCCCGCCCAGCGGCACCGCCTGCACCACCTGCGGCGCCTGGCCGCCCGCGCCGCGCAGCGTGGTGGCGCGCTTGAGCAGGCGCAGGAACAGCCAGGCCAGCGCCAGCACGAAAGCCAGCGCCACCAGCGTGACCAGCAGGCTGGACCACAGGCCGGCGCCGGTGTCGGCCAGCGCCGGGGCCGCCGCCGAGGCGGCGGATGCCGCGGTTTCGTTCATCGCCGCGTCCCCGGTCCGCGGCCGTGGTGCGGATCGCTGCCGCGCCAGCGGCGCGGCACGTAGCGCGCGAAGCGCCGCCGCGCGCCGCCGTTGGAGTCGCTGCCCGGCGCGGCGCGGAGGCCGATGTCGTAGCGCGTCAGAATCCTCGCCCGGCGGCTCGCGGCGCGGGCGCCCCTGCTGGCCGTCCTTGTCGGCCTCCCCGGTCTCGGCGCCCGGGCGCTCGCCGCGCGCCTTGGCCAGCTCGTGTCGCACGTCCTGCGCCCACAGCACCACGGCGGCGATGATGTCGAACAGCTCGGCCGGCACCAGCTCGCCCGTCTCGGCGTCGGCCAGCAGCTGGCGCGCCAGCTCGATGTTGCGCAGCACCGGCACGCCCGCCGCCTGCGCCGCCTCGCGCATCGCCAGGGCGTCGTCGTCCTCGCCCTTGGCGGTGACGGTGGGCACCGGGCAGCGCTCGCGGTGGTAGTCGATGGCGATCGCCACGTGCGTCGGGTTCACCACCACCACGTGCGCGCTGGCGGCGGCCTGGCTGGCGCCCTGCTGCGCCCACTCCTGCTGCAACTGCCGGCGCTGGCCCTTCAGGTGGGGGTCGCCCTCGGCGTCCTTCATTTCCTGGCGGATGTCGCGCAGGCTCATGCGCATCTTCTTCTCGTACGAATAGCGCTGCCAGGCCAGGTCCATCGCCGACACCAGCACGAAGGCGCCGCCGGCCCAGGCCAGCAGCGTCCAGCTGGTGTGCCACAGCGCCGAGCCCACGCCCTCGGGCCGGCCGCCCACCAGCAGGGGCAGGTCCGGCAGCAGCGATTTCATGGCCAGCCAGGCGATGGTGCCGACCACGGCGGTCTTCAGGATGGACTTGAGCAGCTCGACCAGGTTGTCCATCGAGAACATGCGCTTCAGGCCCTTGGCCGGGTTCAGGTTCTCGGCCTTGGGCTTGAGCTTCTCGGCCGTCATCACCGGCCCGGCCTGGATGAACTCGACCAGGGCGCCGATCAGCGCCACCGGCACCACCACCATCCCCACCACCACTAATAAAGTAAGTGCTGCCTGACGCCCCAGGCGAGGCGCCGCGTTGACGAACGGCTCCTGCATCACCTCGAAGCTGGCGCGCGCCAGCGCCGCGACCTGTTCGCCCAGCAGCGGCAGCGCCACCGCCGCCAGCAGCAGGATGGCCAGCAGGCCGGCGGTCGAGGTGAGGTCGCGGCTCTTGGAGACATCGCCCTTCTTGCGGGCGTCCTGCAGCTTCTTGGGTGTCGGTTTTTCGGTCTTACTGCCGCTGTCGTCCGAGCCGGCCATAGGGAAATCACTCCAAAGACATGGGCGCGCGGGATCCGGAAGGGTTTGCAAGCCATCCCGCGCCACGCGGATGCGCTCCCCAAGTCTGCCGTCTTCGTGCGAATCCGTCGCGAATAATGAAACTAAAAGTTTCTGCTCTGTTACCTATATTAGGGGGTACCCTATAGCGTACCGGGCCATGAACCGGCGTCTTTGGATACGAGTTGATGCGACTTTTGTCACAGAACGGCAGGCCCGCCGGCCAATACTTGCTCTTTTCGAGAATTCGAAGCGGGAGCGTCGTGCGGAAACTGAGCTTACGGCAGCCCACCGCGCAAGGCGGTGGCTGGAGGGTCTGGGGGCTGGTGTGCATCGGGCTGCTTTCCTGGGGCTGGGCCGGCGCCGCCCATGCGAGCAAGGCGGCCTTGCCGGCCAGCGGGCAGGGCTGCGCGCCGGGCTGGGACCAGCTGCTGCCTGCCGGGCAGCGTGACCAGCCGGGCGCCTGCGCGCCGGCGCCCGGCGGCCCCGCGCGCGTGCTGGCCGAGCAGATGAGCCGGTACGACACGCGGGGGACGCTGGTGGCGGCACCGCCACCGCGCCGGCCGTCGGCCCGCCCGCTCGCGCTGGCCGCGCTGGCCGCGCGCCGCGCGCCGCCAGCGCAGACGCCCCGGCCAGCGGCGGGCTTCATGCCGGTGGCGATGGCGCCGCTGATCGACCGCACCGCGCAAGCGCACGACATCGACCCGCTGCTGCTGCACGCCATCGCCCGCGTGGAGTCGCGCCACCAGCCGCGCGCGGTGTCGCACGCCGGCGCCCATGGGCTGATGCAGGTCATCGTGCCCACCGCGCGCCGCTTCGGCGTCGGCGATGCGCAGGCGCTGCACGACCCGCAGACCAACCTGCAGGTGAGCGCGCGCTACCTCAAGACGCTGCAGCAGCGCTTCGGCAACGACCTGCAGCTGGTGCTGGCGGCCTACAACGCCGGCGAGGGCGCGGTGGAAAAGCACGGCCGCCGCGTGCCCCCGTACCGTGAAACCCAGGGCTACGTGCGCAAGGTGCTGTCCGAATACAGCCTGCTGCGCCGCGTGAGCGAGCGCCAGGCCGGCGCGGCGCTGGCGAGGTATCCGCTGTGAGCCTGGCCAGCTACTTCCAGTCAACCGCCGCCGCGGGCGCCCGCGGCGGCGGCCTGGCGCGCTACACCGACATCGCGCTGGTGGCCGGCATCGTCGCCATCGTGGCGCTGATGATCGTGCCGCTGCCCATCTGGGTGATCGACCTGCTGGTGGCCGTCAACATCGCCGGCGGCCTGCTGCTGCTGCTGCTGGCCATCTACGTGGCCAACCCGCTGGAGTTCTCGGTCTTTCCCAGCGTGCTGCTGATCAGCACGCTGTTCCGGCTGGCGCTGTCGATCGCCACCACGCGCATGATCCTGCTGCACGGCGAGGCCGGCCACATCATCCAGACCTTCGGCCACATGGTGGCGGGCGGCAACCTGGTGGTGGGGCTGGTGGTGTTCCTGATCATCACCGTGGTGCAGTTCATCGTCATCGCCAAGGGCTCCGAGCGCGTGGCCGAGGTGGCCGCGCGCTTCTCGCTCGACGCCATGCCCGGCAAGCAGATGTCGATCGACTCCGACCTGCGCTCCGGCCTGATCGACAAGGACGAGGCGCGCCGCCGCCGCCGCGTGCTGGAGAACGAGAGCAAGCTCAACGGCAGCCTGGACGGGGCGATGAAGTTCGTCAAGGGCGACGCCATCGCCGGCATCATCATCATCATCATCAACCTGCTGGGCGGCCTGGCCATCGGCGTGCTCCAGCTGGACATGACGATGGGCGCGGCGGGGGTGAAGTACTCCATCCTCACCATCGGCGACGGCATGGTGATGCAGATCCCGGCGCTGCTCGGCGCCATGTCGGCCGGCCTGCTGGTGACGCGCACCACCGACGACGAGCACGACAAGCACCTGGGCGACGCCATCGGCCGCCAGCTGACGGCCAAGCCGCGCGTGCTGCTGGTGGCTGGCGGCCTGTGCGTGCTGTTCGCCCTGGTGCCGGGGTTCCCTGCGGCGGTGTTCCTGCTGCTGGGCGTGACGCTGTCCGTCGCCGGCGCCATGCTGACGCCCGCGCTGCGCGCGCGCTGGGAGCGCTACGCCCGGCCCAAGGTGGCGGCGGTGCGCCGCCGCGCCGACGAGGCGCCCACGCTCATGTCCACCGATGCCGCGCCGCCCCGGCCCGCCGTGCCGCTGCTGCTCGAACTGCCGGCCGGCCGCCTGTCGGCCGGTGCCGGCCGCGACCTGCTGCACGGCCTCGAAGGCGTGCTGGACCACTTCCAGCTCTACCTCGGCCTGCGGCTACCGCGCATCGACGTGCACGCCGTGCACCTGCTGGAGGACGAGCAGGAGAGCGCCGCCGCCACCCAGTGGCGCCTGCTGGTGCACGAGGTGCCGGTGGCCAGCGGCCCGCTGCCCGCCGAGGACACCGCCGGGCGCCTGGCCGACGCCGTGCGCGAGGCGCTGCGCCGCCATGCCGGCCTGTTCCTGGGCACGCAGGAGACCAACCACCTGCTCACCCGCGCCAGCGCCGACCTGCCCGACGTCGTCAAGGAAACCCTGCGCGCGCTGCCGCTGGCGCGCGTGGCGGAGATCCTGCGCCGGCTGGTCGAGGAAGAAGTGGCCATCCGCAACCTGCGCGACATCCTGGAGACGCTGTCCGACGCCGCGCAGCGCGAGAAAGACGTGTTCGCCCTCACCGAGCTGGTGCGCATCGGCCTCAAGCGCCAGCTCTGCTACCGCTACGCGCCGGACGGGCGCCTGAACGCCATGCTGCTGGAGCCCGGGCTGGAGGAGATGCTGCGCAGCGCCGTGCGGGTCAACGGCGGCGCCCAGCAGCTGGCGCTGGACCCGGTGCAGCTGGCACAGTTGATGCAGCGCTTCAGCGCCGCCGTGCAGCGCTGGCGGCCGCAAGCCATCGTCACCGCGGTGGACGTCCGGCGCCACGTGCGCAAGCTGATCGAGCCGGACTGCTTCGACATCCCGGTGCTCAGCTACCACGAACTCATGCCCGCGCTGCACCTGGAAGTGGTGCACCGCATGGCGCACGACGATGCGCCCATGCTGGAGGCGGCCCATTGAGGGCGGCCGCGCGGAACCTCGATCGATTCAACAACCAACCAGGAAGAAAAATGATTTTTGCCATGGGAGTGACGGGAGACGGAATGCCAGGAGCGCAGCCGCTGCGCGCGGCCTGGGCGGTGGCGCGCCGCCTGCTCGCGGGCGCGCTGCTCGGCACGCTGCTGGCGGGCGGCGCCGCGCTGGCGGCGCCGATCCCGTTCCAGGACCGGCAGGTGGACCTGACCGCGCGCGAGCAGCCGATCGCCTCCTTCCTGCAGGACTTCTTCGGCATGCTCGACATGCCGGTGTCGGTCAGCGCCAACGCCAGGGGCGCGGTCAACGGCGTGTTCCGCGGGCCGGCCGAGCGCGTGTTCGGCAGCATCCTGCGCTCGTTCGGCCTGATGGCCTTCTACGACGGCTCGGTGGTGCACGTGTACACGCCCGGCGAAGTCAGCACGCGCACCTACCCCATGCCGACCGGCGGCGCCTCGGCGGTCATGACCACCGCGCGCGACATGCAGCTCACCGACGCGCGCAACACGCTGCGCGTGAGCCAGAGCGGCGGCCTCATCGCCAGCGGCAACCGCCGCTTCGTCGAGATGGTGGGCGAGCTGGCGACCGGCCAGCAGGGCCAGGCCGCCGCCTCGGGCCCGCTCGGCTTCAAGGTCTACTACCTGCGCTACGCCTGGGCGCACGACGTCGCGGCCCAGTACGGCGGCAAGACCACGGTGGTGCCCGGCGTGGCCAGCATCCTGCGCGCCCTGCTGACCTCGCAGCGCGGCAGCCAGGCGCCGGCGCTGACGCAGTACATGGGCACCGGCGAGCAGAGCCTGCGCAGCCAGGGCCTGCGCGGCCAGGGCGGCACCCTCGGCGCGCGCGGCGCCAACCCCATGATGCCCACGGCCGCCACCGTTCAGCAGGCCTGGGACAGCCGCCCGGGCGGCGTGCAATACGCCTCGGTCGATGCCCAGGCGCTCGACAACCTGAACGCCGCCGCCGCGATCTCCAGCAACGCGCGCGTCGAGGCCGACACGCGCCTGAACGCCGTGGTCGTGCGCGACGCGCCCGAGCGCCTGCCCTACTACGACCAACTCATCAAGGCGCTCGACGTCGAGCCCCAGGCGCTGGAGATCGAGGCCACCATCATCGACCTCGTCACCGACAAGCTGCGCGAGCTGGGCATCAACTGGCGCCTGACGGGCGACCGCTACTCGTTCCTGTTCGGCAACGGCACCACCGGCGACAACCTGCTGGTGGGCACGACCGCGGTGCAGGACATCACGCCCAGCGGCAGCGGCGGCTTCATGTCGCTGGTGCTGGGAGGGCGCAACAACTTCATCGCCCGCATCAGCGCGCTGCAGGACCAGGGCGTGGCGCGCATCGTCTCCAGCCCGCAGGTCATGACCCTGTCCAACGTGGAGGCGCTGTTCGACAACAACCGCAGCTTCTACGTGCGCGTGGCCGGCCGCGACGAGGTGGACCTGTTCAAGGTATCGGCCGGCACCATGCTGCGCGTCACGCCGCACGTGTTCCAGGAAGGCAAGGACGTGCGCATCAAGCTGCTGGTGCAGATCGAGGACGGCAGCATCGAGCAGACGCAGGTCGACCAGATCCCGGTGGTGCAGCGCTCCTCCATCAACACCCAGGCGCTGATCGTGGCCGGCGAGAGCCTGCTGATCGGCGGCATGGTCAAGGAGACCACGCGCGAGGGCGTCACCAAGGTGCCGCTGCTGGGCGACATTCCGGTGATCGGCCATCTGTTCAAGACCAACACCGACCAGCACGAGCGCGTCGAGCGCCTGTTCCTGATCTCGCCGCGCCTGATTCCGGCGCAGCGGCCGATGAGCGCCACCGCGCCGATGGGCCCGCAGCGGCCGGGCGGCGCCGTGGCCGTGCCGCCGATGCCCAGCCACCCCGAGCCGGAATGGCTGCGCCGCGGCAACTCCAACCCCGACGCGCCCGCGGGCAACCTGCCGGCCGCCGGCGAACGCTGATCGAGCGAAGCACTTTGGAAAGGAGCAGCCGAGCATGAAACCCGCACTGATCTACGAACTGCGCGTATTGAGCGGCGAGCAGCGCGGCGCCAGTTCGGCCGTGCGCCCCGGCGACACCCTGCGCCTGGGGCGCGACTGGTCGAACGACGTCGTGCTGCGGGACGCCGGCGACGGCAACGCCGCGCTGCGGCTGGACGCCGACGGGCAGCTGCTGCTGAACGTCGACGGCGGCCAGTGCCAGGTCGGCGGCGCGGCGCTGGCCGCCGGCGAGCACACCGCGCTGGCGCTGTACACGCCGTTCACGGTCGGCGGCACGCGCATGGCCGTCGGGCGCATCGGCGCGCCGCAATGGGCGGCGCTGTTCGAGGAGCCGGCGCCTGTCGCCGCCTCCGCCAGCCCTTCCGCCGCCGAGGCCGCCGAGCCGGCGGCGGCGCCCGCTCGGCGCCGCATCGACTGGGTGCGGCGGCTGCTGACGGGCGGCGCGGCGCTGGTCGCCGCCTCGGCCGGCGCGCTGACCCTGGCCTGGGCCATGGGCCCGGCCTCGCTGTCGCCGGCGCAGCAGGCCGAGCACCTGCGCCAGACGCTCGCGCACCTCGGCTTCGGTGCGCTGCACGTCGAAAGCCGCGAAGGCCAGCTGGTGGTCACCGGCCACCTCGACACCCAGGCCCAGCGCACTCGGCTGGAGCAGGCGCTGGCCGGCCAGACGCCGGCGCGCGTGGCGGTGTGGGTCAACGAGCAGGTCACGGCCGCCGTCGGCGACGTGTACCGCCTGAACGGCATCGCCGCCGAGGTGCGCGGCGCCGGGCCGGGCGTGGTGCACGTGCAGACGCGCGAGGGCGACGTCGAGGCGCTGAACAAGGTGCAGGCCGTGGCGCGCCGCGACGTGCCCGGCCTCCAGCAGCTGGTGCCCCTCAACGAGCCGCCGCCGGCCGGGCCGCGGCCCGAGGCCACGGTTACCGACCCCGGCAAGCGGGTCGCCGCCATCGTCCCCGGCGAGCCGGCCTACGTGGTCACGGCCGACGGCACGCGCTACTTCGAGGGCGCGATGCTGCCCACCGGCCACCGCATCCTCTCCATCCTCTCCGACCGCGTGCAGATCGAGCGCGACGGCGTGCCCGGCACGCTGAATTTCTGACCCCTCCCTCCCTTCTTCCACCCCAAGGAGTTTTGCGATGAGCAACGACGTCAACCCCCTCTCCCTGATGGCCGCTTCGCCGCTGTCCCAGACCAGCAGCCGCTCCGGCAAGCCCGCGAGCTGGTACGAGGCCATGGCCGAGGCCTGGGGCAAGACCCTGGACGCCAAGGCCAGCGAGATCGAGGCCGCCGCCGACCAGCTCGCCGACGGCGACGACACGCCCTCGCACATCACGCAGATGACCGCGCTGGCGCAGCAGATGAACTTCATGTCCAACAGCGCGCACACCTCGCTGCAATCGGTGGGCACGGCGCTCGAAACCATGGCGCGCAAGCAGTGAGCCGCGCATGACCTCGATCGCATCCCCCCTGGTCGCCGCCGACGCGCTGGCCGCGCCCGCCACCGGCGGCGTGCAGGCCGGCTACGGCGTGTCGCTGACCGACCTGTCGGGCTTCTCGCAGGCCATGGCGCGCGCGCAGGCCGGCGGCGCCGGCCTGCTGGAGCCGCAGGCCGTGGCCGCGCCCAGCGAGAGCATGCAGGCGCTGTTCAAGCCGCTGGAACACCTCAACAACGAGGCCGCCTCGCTGGGCGAAGTGGCCCAGGCCGCGCAGGCCGCCGGCGCCGACCTCACGCCCGGCGAAATGGTCATGCTCACCGTGCGCTGCCAGGAGTTCCTTTTCCACAGCCAGCTCACCGCCAACGTGGCCAACCGCACGTCCGACGGCCTGCAGCAGCTGTTCCGCCAGCAGGCCTGAACGGGTTTTCCGGAGAAGCTTTCATGCCCACCCTGTTCCGCCGCGCCGCCCGCCTCGCCGCGCCCTGCCTGCTGGTGCTGCTGGCCGCCTGCTCGCAGCAGGAGCTGTACGGCCAGCTCAGCGAGCGGCAGGCCAACGAGATGGTCGCCGTGCTGCGCAACGCCGGGCTGGCGGCGGAGAAGTCGCCCTCGCGCGACGGCAAGGCCTACGTCGTCAGCACCAGCGCGCACGACTTCTCGCGCGCCGTCGAGGTGCTGCACGCCGGCGGCTTCCCGCGCGACGCGTTCGACAACCTCGGCCAGGTGTTCAAGAAGGAAGGCTTCGTCTCCTCGCCGCTGGAGGAGCGCGCCCGCTTCACGCACGCGCTGTCGCAGGAGCTGTCCAGCACCCTGTCCAGCATCGACGGCGTAGTGCAGGCGCGGGTGCACGTCTCGGTGCCCGAGAAGAACCCCCTGGCCGACAAGCCCACGCCCGCCACCGCCTCGGTGTTCATCAAGCACCGGCCCGGCGTCGACCTGACCCAGCAGACCGGCAAGATCAAGGCCCTGGTGGTCAACGCCATGGAGGGCCTGCCCTACGACAACGTCACCGTGGCCCTGTTCCCCGCCGAGCCCATCCCGCCCGCCGCGCCGCGCTCCGCGCTGGCTGCCGCGTGGGACAACTACGGCGCGCTGCTGCTGGCCGCCGGCGGCATCGGCCTGGCCGCGCTGGCCGGCGCGCTGGTGCTGTGGTGGCGCCAGCGCCGGCCCGCGCCGGGGCCCGGCGGCGCGCGTCTGCCCGCCGCGCCGGAGCCTGGCGACGGCGGCGGCGCCGCCAAGGCCCGGCGGCCCTCGCTGCGCGCCGTCGGCCTCGACGGCGCCCAGTCGGCCGAAGGCTGAGGGATGCCATGACGGCGCCGGACCTCGCGGGCGACTCGCTGGCGCAAGCCAGCGCCCGGCGCGCGCAGCGCGTGGCCGTGGCGCGCGCGCTGCAAGGGCTGGCCCTCGACTGGCCTGCCATCGACGCCTGCCCCGCCTGGCTGGCCGAGCCCGATGCCGACGCGCGCGAACGCCTGTGCGCCCGCGCCGGCGGCTGGTGGCTGGCATCCTCGCTGCGCGCCTGCATCGACGGCAAGCGGCTGGCCCGCGCCTGCGACCTGCTCGGCGGGCCCGTGCTGGCCGCGCTGCGCGAATCCCCCGAGGCCCAGCGCGCCGAGGCGCTGAACCAGGCCCCCCGCCCCCTGCTGCCCCCGGCCGAAGACGTGCCGGCCCACCTGCTCGCCTGCGGCCGCGCCCTGCTCGGCTGGAGCCTGCGGCCCGAGCTGCGCGCCCCGGTGCTGGGCCACCTGGGCTGGGCGGTGGACGCGCGGCACCACGCCGCCTTCGACACCCATGCCGCCTGGGCCCGGCAGGCGCTGCTGGCCGCCCAGCAGCCCGAGCCGCCAGTGGCCGAAGCCGAGCCGGAGCCCGAATTCGAGGTCGAGGCCGAGGAACAGTCCACCGATGGATGCTGCTAAATTAATAGCTGCCAGCGCTTGCTGCACAAGCGCTGGAGCCTGTTTTTATATAAATTCAGCAAAAGCGCGCCCATGAGCTACCTGCTGACGCTGCACCGCGACGCCGAGCTCACGCTCGCCACCACCGAGCCCGTGGTGCCGCCCGCCCAGCTCGCCCCGCTGCAAGACGCGCTGGCCCTGGCCGCCCGCCTGTCCGAGCTGCTGGCCAGCCACGAGCACCGCCTGGCCGAGGCCGAGCACGCCGCCCGCCTGCAAGGCGAGCAGGCCGGCCACGCCGCCGGCGCCGAGCGCGCCCGCCAGGACGGCGCCCACGCCCTCGCCGACGCCCTGGCCCGGCTGGCCGCCGACCAGGCCGCCCAGCGCGACGAACTGCGCCACGCCCTGGTCGCCCTGGCCGGCGCCATGGTGCGCCGCATGGCCGCCGAACTGGCGCCCCCCGCCGTGCTGGCCGCGCTGGCCGAGCGCGCCTTCGAGCACGTCGTGCCCCCGCAGCCCGTGCGCCTGCGCCTGCCGCCCGAGCTGGTCGAACCCGTGCGCGCGCACCTGGCCCAGCGCGAACTCGCCATGCCCGTGCAGTGCGTCGGCGACGCCGAGCTGCAAGGGCTGCGCTGCGTCGTCGAATCCCATGCCGGCGTGCTGCTGGCCGGGCTGGACGAAGTGCTCGCCCGCACCACCCAGTCGCTGGAAACGCACCGCCGCGCGCACAGCAGCGAAGACGCGCGGGAGGCGCTGTCATGAGCGCCGCCCGGCCGCCCGAAGGCGCGAAAGCCCCCTTGGGGGCAGCGGACCACGCGCAGCGGGGGAGCGTGGGGGTGTCATGAGCGTTACCCGCCCGCTGCTCGACCCTGCCCTGCTCGACACCTTGCAGGTGCTCCAGCCCGTCGTCGCGCGCGGCCGCGTGGTGCAGGCTTTCGGCACCACGCTGCGCGTCAGCGGCCTGCGCGCCCACATCGGCCAGCAGTGCCTCATCCGCGACCCCACCCGCCCGCAGGCGACGCCGCTGCGCGCCGAAGTGGTCGGCCTGCGCGACCACGAGGCCATCCTCGTGCCCCTGGGCCACATGCAGGGCGTGTCCATGGGCGCCGAGGTCGAGATCATCGAGCGCGGCGCCCTCATCCCCGCCGGCCCCGCCCTGCTCGGGCGCGTGCTCGACGCCTTCGGCGAGCCGCTCGACGGCGAGCCCCTGCCCGCCGCCACCGCCCTGCGCCCGTTCCAGACCGAGCCGCCCAACCCCCTCACCCGCCGCCCCGTGGACCGCCCCTTCGTCACCGGCGTGCGCGCCATCGACGGCCTGCTCACCGTCGGCGAAGGCCAGCGCCTGGGCGTGTTCGCCATGGCCGGCGGCGGCAAATCCACCCTGCTGGGCATGCTGGCGCGCCAGGCGCGGAGCGACGTCAACGTCATCGCCCTGGTCGGCGAACGCGGCCGCGAAGTGCGCGAATTCCTCGAGCACAACCTCGGCCCCGAAGGCCGCGCGCGCTCCGTCGTCGTCGTCTCCACCTCCGACCGCCCCGCCATGGAGCGCCTGCGCGCCGCCCAGACCGCCACCGCCATCGCCGAGCACTTCCGCGCCCAGGGCCAGCGCGTGCTGCTGATGATGGATTCCGTCACCCGCTACGCCCGCGCCCTGCGCGAAATCGGCCTCTCGGTCGGCGAGCCCGCCGTGCGCCGGGGCTTCCCGCCCAGCGTCTTCGCCGAGCTGCCCCGCCTGTTCGAGCGCGCCGGCAACGACGCCCACGGCTCCATCACCGCCTTCTACACCGTGCTGGCCGAAGACGAAGACGGCTCCGACCCGGTGGCCGAAGAAACCCGCTCCATCCTCGACGGCCACATCGTCCTCTCCCGCAGCCTCGGCCAGGCCGGCCACTACCCCGCCATAGACGTCCTGGCCAGCGCCAGCCGCGTCTTCAACCAGGTCACCGGCCCCGCCCAGCAGGCCGCCGCCCAGCGCGTGCGCGCCCTCATGGCCAAGCACGAGGAAATCCGCTTCCTGCTGCAAGTGGGCGAATACGCCGCCGGCAGCGACCCGCTGGCCGACGCCGCCATCGACGCCCAGCCCGCGCTCCAGGCCCTGCTGCGCCAGCGCCCCGACGAAGCCGCCGCGATGGACGACACCCTGGCCCAGTTGCGGCAGTTCATGGACTGAGAAGCTGTGAACGACCCCGCCCGCCAACTGCACGACGCCCGCCAGCTCCAGCGCCTGCGCGCCCTGCGCGAGCGCACCGCCATGAACGCCCTGCGCGCCGCCGAAGCCGAAGAGCGCGCCGCCGAGCAGACCGCGCAGGCACGCGAGGCCGCCCTGCTGCGCCTGCAAGCGCGGCGCCAGCAGCTTGCCGAGCGCGTGGTGGGCGAGCTTGCCGGCCGCATCGCGCGCCTGGCCGACTGCGTGAGCGCCCTGCAGGCCGACCTCGACGACCAGCTCGAACGCACCGAATACGCCCTCATCGACGACGAAGAGGCCCTCGCCGCCGCGCGCGAGAAAACCGCCCAGGCGCGCGCCCAGTGGCTGCGCGCCGTCTCGCAGCACGGCGCCGCCGGCACCCTCGTCACCGAAGCGCGCGCCGCCGTCCACCGCCAGCGCGAAACCCGCCTCGAACGCGAGGACGCCCCCGCGCCCATGCCCACCCCCTGACAATTTGGAGCGCACCGCCATGAGCCAGCTCACCTCCACCCCCCCCAGCCCCTTCGGCGCCGACGCCGAAGCCCTGTTCGACGTGCGCGCCAGCGCCGGCGCCAGCGCCCTCGCCGCCAGCCGCCAGCCCCCGCCCCAGGCCCGGCAGGACTTCGACGCCGCCCTGCGCCGCGCCGGCCGCCGCGGCGGCGACAGCGATGAAACCCGCCAGGGCGACGAGCCCGACGCCGCCGCCCAGTCCGCCCTCGGCGCCCTGCTGCCCGGCACCGGCACCAGCGCCGGCCCCCTCGCCGCCGCCGAGAGCCTCGGGGGCGCCGCCCCCGGCGCCCACCCCGGCGTGCCCACCGGCACCCTGCCCGACGCCGTGCCCATGGCCCCCAACCGCACCCAGATCGGCGCCGGCCAGCAATGGCGCGTCAGCGTGCCGCTCGACGCCCAGTCCAGCGCCACCCTGGCCATGCGCCTCGTCAACACCGGCGCCGGCCACTGGCAGATGCGCCTGGCCGCCGACAGCCAGACCCGCCAGCAGCTCACCCCCCACCTCGACCGCCTGCGCGACAAACTGCGCCAGCACAGCCAGGGCCGCCTGGACGACCTCGGCTTCGACGAAGAGCTTCCGAACTAGAAGCGGCTGCCGGCCTCCCTTCTTCACATCAACCTGCCAAATTCGACTCCAATGAAACACACGATTTCAGCCCTGTTCATCGCCGCAGCCCTGGCAGGCTGCGCCTCCGTTCCCATGGGGGATGCGCGGCAGGACGCCGCGGCCAAGACCTTTACCGTGCCCAAGGGCAAGTCGGGCATCTACATCTACCGCAACGAAGCCATCGGCGGCGCGGTCACGATGGACGTCGCCCTCGACGGCCAGCCCCTCGGGCAGACCTCGGCCAAGACCTTCCTCTACAAGGAAGTGCCTCCCGGCAGGCACACCGTGACCTCGAAGGCCGAGAACACCGAGACACTGGCGCTCGACACCAAGCCGGGCGGGGTCTACTTCATCTGGCAGGAGGTGAAGATGGGCTTCATCCACGCCCGCAACAAGCTCCACCTGGTAGACGAAGAAACGGGCAAGAAAGGCGTTGCCGAGACGAGTCTGGCCGCCACCAAATAGGGCCGCGCGGCGACGCGCGAGGCAAATCCCTCCATCCCAGGGAACCCCTGACTTCATGGCTGCCCGCAGCTTGCCGGATGTTCGCCTGCCGCCAATTGAATACTAAGTAACCTTCCCATCCGTAACCATCCCAGCTAGCCCCGTGGGCGCCGCCCTGCCAAGCTTCACGCACAGGGCGCGCCATGCAAGGCGCCTTGATCGACACACAAGGCCCCATCTGATGCAAGTCACGTCCACCCCCGCCGGCCTGGGCTGGGACAACCCCGTCCCCCCCGCCGACCCGCAGCCCCAGCCCCAGCCGCAGGAGCAAGCCCAGCCCCAGCCCGCCGCCCCCGCCACCACCACGCTCGGCGCGCTGATGCACCCCGGCCAGCCCCTGCCCACAGGCAACGGCAACCCCTGGCAAGGCTTCGAGACCAGCCAGGACAAACCCCAGCCCAGCCCCCTGCTGGACTACCCGCCCGACACCGCCATCGCCCTCCAGCTCAAGCCCCTCCTGCAAGAACACGCCCAGCCCGAGGCCGACACGCCCACCGAAGCCGCCACCCCCGCCGAAACCCCCGCCCCCGCCACCCCCAGCGCCGACCCGATGGAAATCGCCGCGCTGGAGCTCCTGCTGGCCGAGCCCGCCGCGCAGGAGCTCATCGAGCACTTCGGCGGCGACCTCCAGCCCCCACCCAGCGGCCACGCCGTGGCCGACAGCATCATCGCCCGCTACGGCAGCGACCTCGCCAGCCGGCTGAACCAGCTGCAAAGCGCCCAGCAGGAAGTGCAGAAGCAATACCTGGCCACGCTGGACGCCGCCATCGCCACCCCCGGCCCCCAGCAGCCCGGCAGCATCTTCACCCCCGACACCGGGCTCGGCGATGTGCCCGAGCACCTCATCGCCCTGCCCAGCCGGCCCGGCCAGCAGCAAGGCCAGCAAGGCAGCTGGACCCTGGACCCCGTGGCCTTCACCAGCGCCTGGGCGCAAGGCGACAGCCCCCTGCAAAGGGCCTACGCCCACCTGCACGGCGCCGAAGGCATGCAGCGCGTGACCTTCGATGCCGGCATGGAATACGAAACCACCCACTGGATGCTGGCCGGCCAGAAGCTCCACCTGGCCACGCAGCGCAGCGGCGACGCCGACCACGACACCGCCCAGAGCAAGCTGACCGACGGCTGGGACCGCATCGACCTGGAGCGCCCGCCCAAGCTCATCGACAACGACCTGGTGTGGTTCGACCCCGAGCGCGGCTGGGTCACCGACAAGAAGAACCTCAAGCCCGACGGCATCGACCGGGCGTTCCCCTACATCTTTGCCGGCGCCATCACCGCCATGACCTTCGGCGCCGGCAGCACCGTGGCCGCCGGCATCACCGCCGCCGCCGGCGGAGGCACCGCCGGCACCATCGCCGTGGGCGCGGCCACCGGCGCCGTCGGCAGCGCCGCGCTGCAACTGGCCGCCAACGGCAGGATCGACTTCGGGCAACTGCTGCAATCGGCCCTGGCCGGCGGCGTGACCGCCGGCCTGAGCCACCTGCCCGGCGTGGGCCAGCACATCGACGGCCTTGCCGAGACATTCAGCCAGCGGCTGATGGAATACACCGGCCGCGCCACGGTGCAAGGCGCGATCCAGACGGTCATGGGCGGGCAGTTCAAGGACGGCTTCGTCAACAGCCTGATGGGCAGCGTGGCCGGCGAGGTCACGGCGCAGCTGGAGATGAGCATCAGCGAGCTGCAAGGGCAAGGGCTCGATGCCGGCCAGGCCAGCGCCCTGCGCCTGCTCACGCGCGCCACGGGCAGCGCGCTGCGCATCGTGGGCAGCGACGACCCGGCGGCGGGGTTCGCGGCGGACTTCCTCAATGGGGTCATGGGGGATGCGCTGCAGGCGCAAGCCGAGCAGCCGGCGGAGGCGAACGTTGCTGCCGATGCAGTGCCTTCTGATGATCCGCTGGGGGCGTTCATTGTGGACAACCAAGACCGCTGGGCGGATCGGCAGGCCGCTGTTGATCAAGTGATTGAAGCGTTCTCCAACCCACCAGAAGATGGCATGGCGTCAGGCATTGACCTGGCTGCGGGGCCTGAATTCACCGGACTGGGGGGCGATGGCGAGGGCCTCGGCCCTGACGGCGTCTATCGTGTCACCATCACTGGCACCGGGGCCAGCGTCGATGACGGTGTGGCGACGCAGGAGCTCACGCGCATCGACCAAGTCCTGGCCAGCCGGGGGGCGCCGCAGGGCGTGACCCGCGCAGGTCTGTACAACGACTTGGTTGTGGAGCGCTTCAGAGACATGAGCGCGCACGATCAGCGCGCTGTGTTGGCGGCGCTGGACGACTACGCCAATGCGCTGCACGATCCAGACCTGCTGACGTGGACTGGCTTAGCCCCTGGTAGCCTGGAAGCCAGACGAGCTGACTTGGCGGTGCGAATCGCGGCTGACTTTGCGAGGCAATCCGGTGCGATTCCAGCCGATGCTCGATTTCCAGCCGATGCCAGGTCAGGGATGGAGACTGGTCTGGCTGCAATGATTGGTGGAATCGTGGGCAGAGACAGGCCTCGTGAATCCGGAGCAGCCGAGAACAACCCGAGCAGCAATGTAAGGCCGCCGAAGAATCCGCAGCCGATCACCAATCAAGCTCAAGTGCCGCCAATTCCCGCAGATTGGACAATTGCACCCAACCCAAAGCGTCCTGGCGGGATTATTGCAACGCCCCCTGGTGTTCCGGCAGGTTCCACCAGCGCGGAGCATATTCGCGTTGATCCTCCAGGATCGAGCCCCGTGCCGGGATTGGAAAATGGTTACTGGCGATGGAATCGGCCTGGGCAAGGATGGTATGATCCTGGCAAGGGAAATTTCGGCGGCGGTAATGGGCAAACCCATATTCCGCTTCCGCAGGGATTTAAGCCGCCAAAACCTTAAATATGAACACAGACAATAGTCTCTCAAGGCTCACCGGGATGGATTTGACCTCGGTTATGGTCGAAATGAATGCCATTCGATTGCAATTTGTCAAGTACTCACCGAATTCGGACGGAAGCTTCACGGACTCCGCAATTGTTGAAATTGAACACGGTTACGAAGTTGTAGGTCTAAAGCAGCCCGTTCTTCAAGAAAATGGCCTGAAGGAATTTAGAGTATCGGCCTTCCACATCCTTAATTTCATTGGAAGCCAAGTAAAAGAAATAACGCGTGAAATAGATGGAAGTTTGTGTATAGATTTTGATGGTGATCATGTTTTGCGTATCATTGATGGGCAAAACGGATTTGACAGCTTTCATGTCCATCTTCAAGATTTGCAAAACTGATTGATGTAAAAAATAAAATCTGGATTAGATCGCAATTCATGGATGGTCAGGGAATAATCAGAGCCAGATCACGATTTTTCAGGGCAGCGCCCTCGGCCAATACGTCTCCACCGGCCACGTCAGCTTCAGGAGCGTGCTCACCTCCGCGCTGGCCGGCGGCCTGACCGCCGGCCTCACCGACCTCACCGGCCTGGGCCGGAGCACCGCCACCGCCAGCTTCAGCCAGCGCCTGATCGAACACACCGGCCGCGCCACCCTGCAAGGGGCCTCCAGGCGGTGGTGGGCGGGAAGTTCAAGGACGGCTTCGTCAACAGCCTGATGGCCAGCGTGGCCGGCGAAGTCAGCGGGATGCTGAATGCCGAGATCGCGGAGATGAGCAGGAAGGGCAGCCTGAGCGAATCGCAGGCCAGCACGATGAGGCTGCTGGCGCGGGCCACCAGCAGTGCGCTGCAGGTGGTGGCCAACCCCGGGGACCCGGCGGCGGGGTTCGCCAGCGACTTCCTCAATGGGGTCATGGGGGATCTTTCCCGGCGCGGATCCGACAACCCGCTCGTGAACGGTGAGGGCGCCTCGATCCAGCCATCGAAGCCGGCGCCCGACGGTGACATCACGTCGCCGAATCCGTACCCCGTCGGCAGCACCGGGGGCACTGATCCCGCATCGAACGACAGCTACGCGTACTACAACGCCGCCGGCGAGATAACCATCGTAGGCCGGGGTGATACCGGCGACCGCTGGGTACTGGAGATGCTGGAGGAAGTGGCGTCACGCACCGTGGGCGCCACCGTCGGCACGATCGAATCGTTCGGCGAGGCGGCCAGCGGCGCGGCCCGCGTGGCGGCCAACAGCTTCATACAGGTGGGAAGCATCCTCACAGGCGACCTCACCCACGATCATCCCGTCATCCAGCAGGCGTGGCGCGAGCAGCAGCAATTGGGCGAGACCCTGGTCAACGCCATGCTCAGCCCGAGAGAAACCACCAGCCGGGTCATCGAGGCCGTCGTCAACCGCTACGACGCGGCGATGGCGCTGAGCGACCCGTATGAGCAGAGCCGAGCCTTGAGCCACCTGTTCAACGATGTTGGGCAAGCGGCGCTGGGCGCGGGCTACACGGCGGGCAGCCTGGTGCGGCCGGGGGCCGCGCTGGTGGGGGCTGTGGGGGAGAATGCGCTCACAGGGCCGGCGGCCGGGGGAAGAGGTGCTCAGCGGGGAGCGGTAGGAAATTTGAATGAAACCTCGAATACTGGAATATCGGGGAGCAATTCAATACCAGACGCACTGGATTGGTCCCGTGCGAGTCCGAGAACGGGTGGCGATGCTAGAGGGCATGTGACTGAAAATCATGGATCACTGAGCCTTACAAAGCCAAACCAAGGGGTGTTTTACGGGGATCCGATTTTTGTTATAGAAAATGCCTGGTCCGTTGCGCGACAACAATCAATAAATCCAGTTACTGTAGGCAATAGGGATATCTATGTTGTACCAAGGCCAAATTCAGGTTATGCCGGAGGGATGGGTGGTCAACTTGAAAATCTTAACTACGTGACAATCATCACCGAAACTGGAACGACAAGGATCGTGACTGGGTATCCTTCAGGAGGAACCCCTCCTCTGCCTAGAAATTATGAGTCATTCAAGGGGGTAGAAGTTAAATGAATAAAGAGATCTATTTTGGCGAGTGCCCGCTATGCAGGCAAGGTCAATTGGTGGCCGTAAAAAATATGGTCGATTCCAAAATTTTATTAATGTGCGATGATTGCGAATCTCAATGGGCCTCTCCGGAAGCTGTGAAATTCGGCGAAAATGCCCTTAAGGAAGAGGCATTCGATGTTATAAATGCCAGCGCAGAAGATGTAATGGAGGCTAATTGGAATATCTCGTGAGATCTGGAAATTATTGGGAATGAAATAATTAATGGAATGGACGCCCCCACTTGATCGGTCCTGAAGAGCCAAAGTGGAGGTCCGATCAACCACTTGTCATCCAGACAGGAGCGTCCCCCATGCAAGCTACCACCGTTGGCATCGATCTGGCGAAGAACATTTTTCACGGGTAAAAATCTTGATCTGACCCTAATTTCCACTAATTTCCACGAACTTGTTCGAGAGGGCTGGAATAAAAAACTTTAAATTTATCATTACACCATCAGTGACACGTCGTCCATAAGGGGAAATAATGAGTCGAACCGCGTCGTCGAAAGGTCATCTTCAAGATTTTGAGGGGCTTAAAAAACACCGACAGATATCAGGCCTCATTCCAACTGAAGATAGAGAGGTTCGATATATAGAGGACAAAAGCCAAGAGCCATTCGATAAAGTGTTTATAAATCTTGTACGCTATATCAATCCTCCCTTGATGGCTGACGGTGGTGCCCTTATTGATGGTTGCGTGCTTGTGCTTTCCTCGGGGCGTCGATTTCAGGCCATTTCCTATCGGGGGGATATTGATGGATGGAGAAATCAGGTGACGCAAGGCGCTGCCATGTTGAATATTGTTATAGGCTATCTAGAGGATGGCAAACTAGTCCTAACAGATGAAAGCTCTTACTCGATTTCTGAGTGCGTGGTCGAATTCTATTGATAGATGAAGCTAATCGAGATCAGCTAGAGGAGGGGAAATAGGGTCAGATCACGATTATTTCAGCCCGGCTGGGCCTACCACCCCGGCGGCGGCCATGCCGACAACTGGAGGGGCGGCCTCAATTCTGAATTGCAACACCCTCACCGAGGGTACTGCACGCAAATGGGAGCGAGATACGGGCACTTGCAACCAGAAGAGAGAATGACGCTGGGCTCGCTGTGCCAGCAGGGCGGGAACATCCGGGCCATTGCGCGGTTGCAAGGGCGCGGGCCCGGCACCCTCGGCCGCGAGCTGCGGCGCAATGCCGCCGATGGCCGCTGCGCCAGCGCGCCTGCACAGCGCAAGAGCGCGCAGCGGTGCATCGAGGCCCGGCCACTGCCCAAGCTGCGCAGCGACGACGCTCTTTGGTGGCAGAAGTCTTGACCTGACTCTGATGTTCCCCCGGGCGGCGTTGCCGTCGCATGTTCACTGCAAATATCATAGCTGCCAGCGCAAGCCAGACGGGCGCTACAACCGGATTTTGACAAGATTCGCGTGGGTCGCCCGCCATCCACGGGCGTGATGGTGGCGAGGGGGCGGGCGCGTAAAAGCCGGGCCGGCGCGGCGCGGCGCGGCGATGCAATAGCTTGTATTTGCCCGGGGCGTTTCTGTTCCGAGTCGCATCCCGCTACATCTCTTGCGCGGCGTAACGGCGTATGGAGGCGGCTTGTGGCGCGGGCGCCGCAGGGAGTATGGGTGTGCGGCCTACAATGGCCGGTCGTGGCCGGGGCTACCCGGCCGTGCTGGTTGTGGCAAGTGGGCCGCAGCCCGGCGATGTGCACTATTCCTCAAAATCACTGGACGGAGAGAGCCCCAAATGACCAACAAGAACCTCATCACCCTGGCCGCAATGCTGGCCGCCTCGGGCGCCGCTGTGGCGCAGTCGTCGGTCACGCTGTATGGCACGGCGGATGTGGGGGTCGGTAAGTTCAAGGGCGAGAAGATGCGTATGCAGACCAATAACGCATTGACTACCAGTGACAGCTATCTGGGCCTCAAGGGCGTGGAAGACCTGGGTGGCGGACTGAAGGCAGGCTTCCGGTTTGAGCAGGGTCTGAGTCTCCGCGACGGTAGCGCCGACACCCAGAGAGCTGCGCTACCTACTAAAACGATGTTCCAACGCGCTGCCCACATCTGGTTGGGGGGCAATTGGGGCACGGTGCAATTGGGCCGCGCCTACACGCCCAGCCGTAATGCGATGGCTGCTTGGGACTTGACGGGTGTGGGGAACAATTCGATCAATGTTTTGTCCTTTGGCGCCGTGGGGGGTGAAACAGATGAGCGCAATAGCAGCCAGCTTGCTTACAAGACCCCTAATTTCGGCGGGTTCGCGGCGGAAATCGGCTATATTTTCAAGCCGGATAATGGTGGCAACAGTAAGATTGACCTGGGTCTGACGTATGCGAACGGCCCGCTCTCCGTTGGGTTGGCCTACAATAAAACCAAGAATTTGAAGGCCAACTATGCTCTAGGTGCGCAATATCAGTTCGGTATGTTTGCGCTGGCGGCCGGTTATTACCATTCGCGCAATGGATTCTATAATGATGACACGACAGGTGAGCGCATTCCTGGTTCGGTTGCTCGGGCCAATGGTTTTTCGCTGGGCGGCAAAGTGAACTTCGGTGCCGCCAGCGTGGTGTTGGATGTGGCACGCCAGACCAAGGCCGAATATGATGTGGGTGGGGTTAATTACAAGGGTAAAAAATACACCAATGCGCTGCTGGAAGGGCGCTATGCGCTTTCCAAGCGAACCTTTTTCTACGGGAATTATATACGGTACTACGGCACCAATAACTATGGTGTTGGCATGCGGCACGATTTTTGATGCGTCTTAAGCTGGTGCCATTTAAAAATGGGTTTTGGATCTGCTGGATCTGTTGGAGCTAAGCTCCCTGGGGGGAACTCCACAGGGTTGGAAGGCCATTCCCCCGGGAATGAGCTTGGCCAAGAGCATGTAAATCAACCAGCATCCCCAGCTCCGGCCCCGGCGGTCAATGACCCCGGATTGTTGGGGACCAAGCCCCCGGCTACCAGCAATCCCGCTGCCAACTCCAACGACGGCAACAAGCCGCCCGGCACTGCCGCCGATGGCCAAGGGGACGGCAATCCCGCCAACGACACTCTGGGCGGTGGCGAGGGCGCAAAGCCACCCGGGCAACAAGGCGGTGGTCCGGAGATGGATGGGGGTGTAGGTGCCCTCGGGCGTTTTAGCGGCCCGGAGGGTGCGTTGGGCAGTGGTGCGAACTGGCCTCGTTTTGCCACGGGCATGATGCAGGGGCCCAACGGTTTCCCCAACGGCCAGACCTACATTCCGCAGCCCGTGTTCACGCCCGGCTACGTCCCCGGCCATAACCCCAACGCCAACCCCGTTCCAACAAACGTAGCGCCCTACCAGCCGAACCCGGCACCCGGCACCCCTCTGCCCAACCCGCTGCCGCCGCCCGGCACCACGGCCAACACACTGCCACCCCCAAACGGTACGCCCAGCGCGCTGCCGCCCGCGAACACCAACGTGGTTCCCCCGGGCACACCCCAGCCCCTCGCCCAGGTGGTGGCGCCCGCGACGGCGCTGGCCGGCAGCGCCGTCACCATCGGCCCGGCGGGCGCCGCCGGCCAGCCGGCCAACGGCCCGATGACCACGGCGCCGATGACGACGGCCCCGGTGGCCCGGGGCCAGCCAGCGGCCGGCGCGCCCGTGCCCGGCCTGGCGCAGGCGCCGGTGCAGGTGGCGCCGGGCCTGGCCAACCCGCGCGCCGCGCAGGCGGCCGCTGCCGCCATGCAAGGCCCCGGCGTGGGCCAACTGCCGCCCGTGGCGGCCAACCCGGCGGCGGTGCGCGCGGGGCAGGCGCAGGGGGCCTTGCCGGTGGCGGGGCAGGCGCAGCAGGCGGCGGCTGTCGGCGCCGCCGCGGGCCGTGGCGTGCCCACGGGGGTGCAGGCGGTGGCGCAGGCGCAGGTGGCGCTGGCGCAGACGCTGGGGCGGGTGACGGCGGGGCAGATGACGGCCGGCGGCGCCGCCGTGGCGCTGGCGCAGGCGCAGCTGGCGCTGCGGGCCAGCCGGCTGGCGCAGATGCAGATACAGGTGCCTGGGCTGGCGCAGGGCCAGCGCGGCGCCGCGGGCCTGCCAGGGCAGGCCGGGCAGGCGTTGCCGGCGGGGCCGGCGCAGCGCGCCGTGGCTGGGGCGGCTTCTCCGCTGGGCGCGCGGCAGGCGCCGGGCCAGCGGGGCGCGTCGGGCGCGGCGGCGCAGGCCGCGCCGGCACCGGCGCAAACGGTGCGGGCGGGCCAGTTGCCGGGGGGCGCGGCCAGGGCCGGCGGGGCGGGCGAGGCGGGGGCGCAGCAGGCGCCGGTGGGGGCGGGGGCGGCCATGCCGCGGCGGCTGGCGACGGCGCTGGCGATGGCGCCCAAGCTGCGCAGGCGCGGCTCGCACGACCGGGTGGAGAAGGTGGACCGCTTCACCCCGCGCGCGCAGACGCCGGAGATGGAGGACGAGGATTTCTGGGACGCCCTGGGGGACGAGGACGAGCCTTCCTGGGCCGCCGATGCGCCGCCGGACGAGGCGCGGGCGGGCGAATCGGCGGCCGAGGCGGCGGTGCAGCACTACCGCGCGCTGCATGTGTGGCTGCAGGCGAACGAGCGGCAGGTGCTGCTGCGCGAGCTGGCGCTGGGGCGGCGGGTGCTGGTGCTGGCGCCGCCGGACCAGACGCATCTGCGGCTGATGGGCCACGTGTTGTGGCCGGACCCGGCGGGGCCGGTGCGCGCGGCGGGCGCGCGGGGCCGCGCCTGGCCGCTGGCGGCGCGCTGGGCGGCCACGCTGCCGGCGGACGGGAGCTGGCGCGAATGGCGGCTGCGCCAGTGGGTGGACGCGGGGGGGGGCTGGCACGTGTCGGCTTCGCAGCCGGACCGCCACACGCCGCGCCTGCTGCTGGCGGGGGAGGCGCTGGCGGGCGAGGCGCTGGCGGCGACGCCGCCGGCGGTGGGCGAGTACATCACGGTGGCGGAGCCGCGCCGCCTGCGCCGGCTGATGGGCGCGCAGTGGACGATGAGGGTGCTGCGGGTGCCGGTGCCGCTGGATGGCGTGGGCGCGCAGGGGGCGGTGGCCGGGTGCCGGTGAGGGCGATGGTGGAGTGGCCGTTCGGGCGCCTTTTCTCTCCGGTGGGAGGGGGGGCGGGGGGTTGGGGGGTGTTCGGGCGCGGCGCGTGTGGCGCGTGCGCTGCCGCCCCCTCTCCCCGGCCCTCTCCCGCGAGGGGAGAGGGAGGGGGGCTGGTTCTCTACCGCGAGGGGAGGGGCCCGGTTTTGTCTTGCGAGGGGGGGCGCATGCCTGGTGTGGTTTCAAGGGGGGTGGCATGACGGCTGGTAGTGCGGGGGTGCCTGCTTGCGGCGCCGCGCCGCGCCGCCGCAAGGCCGCCGCAACGGCCGCGCCGGTGGCGCCGGTGGCGCTGTGGGAAGCCTTCGACGAGGCGATGGCGCTGCTGCCGGCGGACGCGGCCGCGCCGCTGGCCTGGTGCAGCCCGGCCTTCGCCGCGCGGCTGGCGCTGCCTGAGGGGGGGGCGCTGCCTTCGCTGGCCGGGCTGTGCGCGCGGCTGGAGGGCCTGGCCGAGGGGCTGGCGCTGCTGGCGGGCGCGCGGGGCGCCGCCGCGCGGGCCGGCTGGGACGGCGAGGTGCGCCTGGCGCAGGGCCGGGGCCGGCGGCGGGCCGCGCTGCGCGCCAGCCTGCGCCGCCTGCCGGAGGGCGCGGGCGTGCCTGGCGGCGCGCTGGCGCTGCGCCTGCGGGCGGAGCCCGGGCACGACCTGGCCGCGCGGCGCCACCTGGAGGACCGCGAGCGCCTGCTGTTCACCTCGCGCAGCGTGGCGGTGGGCGAGATGGCGACGACGCTGGCGCACGAGCTGAACCAGCCGCTGGGGGCGGTCACGAACGTGCTGCGCGGGCTGAAGACGCGGCTGGCGGCGATGCCGGCGCAGCCGGGGCCGGAGGCGATGGCGCACCTGGCGCAGGGGGTGCAGCTGGCGCTGGACCAGGTGCAGTACGCGGCGCGCATCATCGGCCGCATCCGCGACTTCACGCAGTCGCGCCAGCCGCGCCGCGAGCGGGTGGATGTGAACGCGCTGCTGAACAACAGCCTGACGCTGCTGGACTGGGAGCTGCGCCGCCACGGGGTGCAGCTCTGCATCGACCTGCGGGCCGATACTTCGGCCGACGGCGGCGCGCCGGTGGCGGGCGACGGGGTGATGTTGCAGCAGGTGCTGGTGAACCTGCTGCGCAACGCCATCGATGCCATGGGCGGCACGCCCGCCGGGCAGCGCCGGCTGGCCATCGAGAGCCGGCTGGACGACGCCGGGCAGCTGGAGATCGCCATCGCGGACACTGGCAGCGGCATCGACCACGGCGCCGCGGCGCAGTTGTTCACGCCGTTTTTCTCCACCAAGCCGACGGGCATGGGCATCGGGCTGAACATCTGCCGCAGCCTGATCGAGCTGCACCAGGGCCGGCTGTGGTTCACGCCCAACGCGAAGCGCGGCTGCACCTTCCACATCGCGCTGCCGCTGGCCGGGCCGGACGAGGCGGGCCGGCTGCCGCGCTTTCTTGACGCCGAGGAGCCTGTTTCATGACCGCCGTTCCCGCCGCCCGCAGGCTCTACCTGCTGGACGACAACGCCGACTTCCGCGCCACCGCCAAGTGGTGGCTGAGCGGGGCCGGCTACGAGGTGTTCGACTTCGAGGACGCGCGCCTGGCCCTCGACGCGCTGAAGGCGCTGGCGCCGGAGGAGATCGCGCGCGCCTGCCTGCTGCTGGACGTGCGGATGCCGGTGATGAGCGGGCTGCAGGTGCACGACGAGCTGATCGCCTGCGGCGTCACGGGCGCCAAGGCGCGGCCGGCGCTGCCGGTCGTCTACATGACGGGCCACGGCGACGTGCCGCTGGCCGTCAAGGCGATGGAGAAGGGCGCGGTGACCTTCCTGGAGAAGCCGTTCCAGGACAGCGCGCTCGAATCCGCCCTGGCGCGCGCCTTCGAGCTGGGCGGCGCGCCGGCGCGCGCCGACCTGGCCGTGGCCGTGGGCGAGCCCGCCGAGCCGCCTTGCCTCGAGTACGCGCGCCGCCTGGCCACCCTGAGCCGGCGCGAGGTGCAGGTGCTGGAGGGCGTGGTGGACGGCAAGATCAGCAAGGTCATCGCGCGCGAGCTGGACATCAGCACTAAGACGGTGGAGCTGCACCGCAGCCACGTGATGGCCAAGATGCAGGCCGAGTCGCTGGTGCACCTGACCCGCATGGTGGTGGCGCGGCGCGTGTCCTGAGGGCGGGATTTTGGAATACTCCCGGGTAGTAGCATGGTGCTGTCGCCCGGGTGGCGAGCGCTGGCGGCTGCCGTGTGCCGGAGTATCCGTGGGCCGTGCCGTGCGTATAGGTATCTCTACTAGCTGGTGTCGTTACTAGCTGGTGCCGTTACTAGCTGGTAACGCCCTGGATGGCGGATGGCGCGGGTTGCGGGTTCAATCCACCCATCAAGCGATTCGGCTTCATTCAAAGAGTTGCTTGACCGCCCGAGGGGAAGGGCCCCGAGGAGCGAACAGCGTGAAATCAACCATCCCGGCCCGCAGGGGTCATCTGGAACAAGGAGCAGGAAAATGGGTGCAGCAGTCGGATTCGTGGGTGCGGTGTTTGGCGGCGGCGCCGGTGGTCTGCTGGGCGGGCTGCTCGGCGGCGGCGGCATCGGCCAGTTGCTGAGCGGCTTTCTGGGCGGTGCCGAGGGCGCCGGCGGTGCCGAGGGCATCGGCAAGGCCCTGGAGGGCTTCGCGCCGGCCAACGTGCTGAACGCCACGGCCAACCTGATGAGTTCCGTCATGGGCAACAGCGCCAAGCAGGCGACCCAGACGCTGGCCAGGGAAGATGGCCTGCCGAAGTTCATTCAGGAAGAAATCAGCAAGGCCATCGACAAGGTGCTGAAGGAAAACCAAAAGGCGACCGACCCCGACTGCCAGAAGGCGCTGGACGACGCGACCAAGGGCGACGCCGACAAGACGACGGAAGACCTGGTCAAGCAGCTGATCGACAACGTCCGCAAGCAGCTGAGCGAGGAGTCCAAGGAGGCCACGGGCGAGAGCAAGGGTTGTGGCAAGAGCGGCAAGAAGTCGGGCGGCAGCTGGTTGCAGGCCATGGCCAAGGCCATGGGCGAGGTGCTGGGCCAGAAGGCCGGCGAGATGGTCAAGCTGTCGGACAAGATCTCGTCCCTGGCCAAGGAGGCCCAGGGCCTGGAGGGCGATGACAAGGAGCAGAACGCCAAGGAAATGACCGCCGCGCAGACCGAGCTGCAAGGCGTGAGCCAGGAGTACAAGCTGCTGACCGAAACCGTGAGCTTGGTGATCAAGGGCATCGGCGAAGCGCTGTCCACCATGGGTCGCAGGCAGTAAGCGCCTCGGGCTTGCGTCAGCAGGCAGGCAGGCAGGGCGGGCACCCTGCCTGTTTTCTTTTGGGTGGCTGGGTTGGGCGGCGCGCGGCCCGTCCTTTTGTTGCAGCCATTGCCTTTGGATACGTCGCGTCGAGGCCAGGCGGCCCATCCGCTTTCTAGACTGTGGCGCCAACGAGTTTCATCATCGAGGGGCTGCTTGTCATGCGAACTTGCTCGAATCGCTCCGGCTGGGCCAGGCCACGCGGCCTGTGCGCCGCCCTGGCCGCTGCCGGCGCGCTGGCGCTGTCGGCCACGGCGCGGGCGGACATCGATTGGAACTCCGCCGACTGGGGCGGCTTCAGCCCCAATGCGCTGAGCTACTGGTCTTATCGCGACATGGGCGATCGCAGTGCCAGGAAGGTGCTGGAGTTGTCCAACAAGCGCTCGTCGCGCGAGAAGTCCAGCAAGACGCCAGCGCATCAGCCGTCGGCGCTGAGCACCGCCGGCAACGTCGCCGCTTCGGGCGCATTCGTGGATGAGCGCGGCATCGAGCAGTTGGCGCGCCTGTATCCGCGCGATCAGTTCCAGGCGCGCAAGAAGCAATACACGCTGATCGTGCAGAGCTTCAACCAGAGTGTGCGCAAGCTGTATGGCCTGCCCTCGAACAATCTGGCGACCGGCATGGCGGTGGTGGCGGCGGGGGCGTACTCGGCGTACCACAACCAGCGTTTTCCCGACGCCTGGGTCAGACCGCTGTACCAGCAGATGAAGGAGCTTCTGCTGCAGGATCCCAGGGTGTCTCAACGCCCGGCGGCGCAGAAGGCGGTCGACTACCAGGTCATGGTGGGCACGGGCATGGCCATGATGCTGGCCCAGGCCGAGTTGGAGAAAGCGCCGAACGCCGACACCCGCGCGCAGTTGCGCCGCGCCGGCGCCGAGACCCTGCGCACGCTGTTCCAGGCCGACCCTGGCAGCGTGACGTTCACGTCGGCGGGGCTGAAGGCGCGCTGATTCATCTCATCGCCGCTGCCGCCGGCGATGAGATGACGAGCCGCCTGCCGTGCGCGCCGGCCGATACGAACTCACGCGCCCGGCGGTTCTTCAGCCCATGCCGCGCACGCGCCGCAGCCGCTCGCGCCGGGGCAGCGCGTGCCAGCCGGCCCAGTGCGCCCGCTCCAGCTGGAAGCGCGCCGCCTCGTGGCCGCTGTAGGGCGCCAGGCCGGCGCCGGCGAAGCCCAGCACGCGCAGGCAGTGCGCGGCCGAGCGGTTGGCCGGGTCGCAGTGGCCGAACACGCGCGCGCGGCCCAGGCCGGCGAAGGCGCGCGCCAGCAGCCATTCGCCGCCGTCCAGCGCCAGCGCGCCGCCCCAGGCTTCGGGCAGCAGGCGGGCGCCGATCTCCAGCTCGCCCGGCGCGTCCATCAGGTGCACCAGGCTGAACCAGCCGATGAAGCGCCACGTGGGCGCCTGCACCCGCGCCAGCAGGGCGTCGTCGATCTCGCCGGCCGCGTGGGCGGCGCGCGCCTCGGCCACGCTCTCCGGGTCGGGCGGCACGGCGCGCTCGGCGCACCAGATGCCGGTGCCCTCGTGCCGGCGGTAGAAAGCCTGCATGCCGGCGATGAAGCCCTGCGCCGCCCGTGGCTCGTGCAGCGGGTGGTCGTCCACCAGCAGCGCGCGCACGCGCGGGTCGTGGTGCATGTCCACGATGTCCTGCGCGTCGTGGGCGGCGAACTCGCGCAGGCGCAGCCGCGCGCTCGCGGGCCAGGGGGAAGGGGGCAGTGGCGGCGTCATGGATGCAGTTTGCTACTTAATGTATAGCTGCCAGCGCTTGCTGGATGAGCGCTGGCGGCCTGTTTCATCTGTAGCCGTGGGCGGGTTGCCGGCCCGCGCGGCTCCCGTATGATGGCCTTTTTCGCGCCAACGCCGCACGACCATGACCCAGGACGCCGCCGACCCTTCCGACCGCCCGCTGCTGCCGCCCCCGGCCGACGCCGGCCCCGGCCTGCTGCGCTGGGGGGTGGCCGTCGTGGCGCTGGTGCTGCTGCTGATCGGCGCCTGGCAGGCTTACGGCTGGCTGGCGGGCGACGTGGCGCGGCGCCGCGCCGTGGCCGAGAACGGCGCCGAGGCGCCGCCGCGGCCCGCCGCGTCGGCCGGTGCCGCCGCCATGCCCGACGCGCTGTCGGGCGTGGGCACCGGCGGCGGCCGCACCGTCCGGCCGCCGCAGCCCGGCCCGGCGGCCGGCGAGCCGCCCGCGCCCGCCGTGGCCGGCGGCGGCATCAACAAGTGCGTGACCGACGGCCAGGTGACCTACACCAACGCCCCCTGCCCCGAGGGCAGCCAGGCCCAGGCCGCCGACACCCCCGGCATGGACCCCAACGGCGTGGTCGGCTCCGCCGGCGACGGCGTGCCGGCCGTGGTGGCGCGGCCGGCGCCGCTGTCCGGCGGCGCCGACCCCAGCCAGCAAGCCGCCGAGTGCAGCTTTGTGGCGGCCGAGATCGGCCGGCTGGACTACGAGTTCCAGCAGCCGCTGCCGCCAGCGGTGCTGGACCACATCTCCACCCGCCTGGCCGGCCTGCGCGCCCAGGCCGCCGCCGCCCGCTGCGCGCCGCCGCCCAAGGCCGACACCGCCTCGGCCCCGGCCCGCCGGCGCGCGCCGGCCAAGGTGGTGGACGAGAAGGCCGGCGCCTGAGCGGCGGCGGGCCGTCCGGGGCTGGCGGAAAAGACGCGGGGATGACGACGGGGCAATGCCGGCCCAGCCCGCTTCACGGCCACGGAACCGCCCCTGACTTCATGGCTTCCCGCAGCTTGCCGGATGCTCGCCTGCCGCCAATTGAATACTAAGTAACCTTCCCATCCGTAACCATCCCAGCTAGCCCCGTGGGCGCCGCCCTGCCAAGCTTCACGCACAGGGCGCGCCATGCAAGGCGCCTTGATCGACACACAAGGCCCCATCTGATGCAAGTCACGTCCACCCCCGCCGGCCTGGGCTGGGACAACCCCGTCCCCCCCACCGACCCGCAGCCCCAGCCCCAGCCGCAGGAGCAAGCCCAGCCCCAGCCCCAGCCCCAGCCCGCCGCCCCCGCCAACACCACGCTCGGCGCGCTGATGCACCCCGGCCAGCCCCTGCCCACAGGCAACGGCAACCCCTGGCAAGGCTTCGAGACCAGCCAGCACAAACCCCAGCCCAGCCCCCTGCTGGACTACCCGCCCGACACCGCCATCGCCCTCCAGCTCAAGCCCCTCCTGCAAGAACACGCCCAGCCCGAGGCCCAGCCCGAGGCCGACACGCCCACCGAGCCCCCCGCCCCCGCCGAAACCGCCACCCCCGCCGAAACCCCGGCCCCCGCCCCCCCCAGCGCCGACCCGATGGAAATCGCCGCGCTGGAACTCCTGCTGGCCGAGCCCGCCGCGCAGGAGCTCATCGAGCACTTCGGCGGCGACCTCCAGCCCCTGCCCACCTGGACCACCGTCGGCCAAGGCATCGAAGCACGCTACGGCCCCGAGCTGGCCGCGCGCCTGTACCAATACCAGCAGGCCCAGCGCGCGGTGGACAGCGCCTTCCTCCAGGCCCTGGACCAGGCGCGGCAGAACCCGCCCGCGCCGCCTTCGCCCCTCGCGCCCCGCCGCGGCGAAGCCGCCCCCACCACCGACCAGCCCGGCTGGGCCTACCACCCCGGCGGCGGCCATGCCGACAACTGGAGTGCCCCCAGCTGGCAGTTCGACCCCGGCGCCTTCGCCCGCGCCTACGCCCAGGGTGACAGCCCCGCGCAGCGCGCCTTCGCCCATCTGCACGGCAGCGAGCCCTTGCGGTTCGTGCCCGCCCCCGACAGCGAGAGCGGCGCCCCCGCCCACTGGGAGCTCTGCGGCCTGACCGTGCGCGAAGGCCGCCGCGCGGACTTCGAGGACGGCCTCCAGGCCCTGTCGACCCACGACGGCTGGATTCCCTCGGACATCACACGCCCCTACCACCACCTCGACCCCGACCGCATCACCCAGCTGATCGACCAGGAGCTGGTCTGGTTCGACCCCGCGCACGGCTTCGTCACCGACAAGAAGAACCTCAAGGGCAACTGGCTGGACCGCTACTTCCCCCAGATCATGGGCGCGGCCTTCGCCGCCGTGGGCGCCTGGGGCGTCGGCAACGCGGTGGCCCAGGCCACCGGCAGCGTCGTCGCCCAAGGCGCCGCCGCCGGGGCCGTGGGCAGCGCCCTGAACCAATACGTCTCCACCGGCCACGTCAGCTTCAAGAGCGTGCTCACCTCCGCGCTGGCCGGCGGGTTGACCGCCGGCCTCACCGACCTCACCGGCCTGGGCCGGAGCACCGCCACCGCCAGCTTCAGCCAGCGCCTGATCGAACACACCGGCCGCGCCACCCTGCAAGGGGCCATCCAGGCGGTGGTGGGCGGCAAGTTCAAGGACGGCTTCGTCAACAGCCTGATGGCCAGCGTGGCCGGCGAAGTCAGCGGGATGCTGAACGCCGAGATCGCCGAGATGAGCAGGAACGGCAGCCTGAGCGAATCGCAGGCCAGCACGATGAGGCTGCTGGCGCGGGCCACCAGCAGTGCGATGCGCGTGGTGGCCAATCCTGGGGACCCGGCTGCCGGGTTCGCCAGTGACTTCCTCGGCGGGGTGCTGGGTGATGCCGTGCGGGATGAGGCGGACAGCGCGGCTCGGGCGGCGGCTGACCCCCTGGGCGACTTCATCGCGGCCAATGACGAGCGACGGGCGGTCAGGGACGGAATTCTCGATCTGCTGGACCGAGCGCTGGCGGGTGACGGCAGCCCCGATCCCGACGCCATCCGGTTGGCTGCCGGACCGGGGTTCGAGGGCATCAACATACCGCAAGGTGCAATAGACAGTGCGACGTTTACGCTGGGCTACCTGGAAGGCGTCGGCATACGCGGTTGGGAGAATTTCGACGGACTGCGGGGCATCATGGAAAACCCCAGCCAGTTCTACGAAGGGATGCAGGCGCTGCTCACCTCGGAGCAGGCGCGCAGGCAGTTGGGCGACGCGGTGATGGCCCGCATCGAGTACGACCTGGGCGAATTCCGTGCGGCCAGGGATCGTGGGGACATGCGCGTCGCCGGCCAGCAGTTCGGCATACTGACCATGCAAATGCTGGAAGCCGTCGGCGGCGTGGCAGCGCTGACAGCCGTGGCGGGCAGGGGTGTCGGGCGCTTGGCTGATGCCGTTCGGAATGGTGAATTGCAGGGGCCGGCTGCGGGCGGGCGGGCTGCTCAACGCGGGGGGGCAAATTTTCAGAATGGAAGCCATGGCACTATAGGGGATGCTTTTGGTTCCCCGTCGGTGCTTGCGGCGGCGAATCGATTGGGCTTTGATCCTGCAGATATCTCTATAGTGAACGGGCGTGCTCAACTATCGATTATTTACACGTCGCAAGTCAGTTTGGGTGATATTTCTGCGATTACGGATGCTCTTCGCCGAGCTGGTGCAACCTCGGTTCAGATTAACACCGGGCCGATTATTAATCCTTCGATAGCAAGCAGGCTCGAGAGTGCGCTAGTATCTAGCCGAAATTTCTTGGGATTTCAGGTTACAAGAACCAATGATCCGAATAACATGTACATCCTCACAAGGAGTTTGAATTGATTAACAAAGAGGGGTTAAAACGGCGACTAGATAAAAATCAATTGCTGTCTCTGGCTGGTGCATCCATAAGGCAGGCGGATGGTGAGTTGGCAAAAAATGTAACTGAAAGGCATGGGGACAATATATTATTTTTAATGGAGTCTGATGATGGGTTGTATTTTTCGTTGGGCGAAAGAGGCATCTACGCTTTGACTTCTAATGGAGAACACAAAAGATATTCTTTCGAAGATTTTTTGTCGATGCTGAGATTGAATTCATTGTCTAGGGGAAAATCGGGCGTCTCGGATTTTATTTCTGATGACAAAGATAAGGTGTGGGTTAAAGATCCAGAAACCATGAATTCGATTTGGAATACCATTCTATTCATGCAAGCTGCGAGTTAATCGGCGAGTTAATCGGCGAGTTAATCGGGGTCATATTACGATTTTCCGCTTGAATAACCGGAATAACCGGGGGCAGATCACGATTTCCCAGGCGAGAGGAAAATTAATGGAATGGACGCCCCCACCTGATTGGCCCTGAAGAGCCAAAGTGGAGATCCGATCAACCACTTGTCATCCAGACAGGAGCGTCCACCATGCAAGCTACCACCGTTGGCATCGATCTGGCGAAGAACATTTTTCATGGGTAAAAAACTTGATCTGACCCTAATTTCCCACAAAAGGGATTAGAAATAAAGAGGGTGACTCTTTGCGTCCCGATATCTTGCCTGACTTCACTCACATAGGATTGGCCCCAATATCAACATTTTCTGAGCGCGCCATCATGACGCTCGGCCCTCTACTGAGTGAATATGGCGAATTTGCCCCTATCGAGCTGGATGAGCCGATTCTCTACTTCGGATTCAATCCAACCACCATTGTCGACATCCTGGATGAATCGCGTTCTGAAATCGTGCGCTTCAGCAGCGGCCGCGTGATGGCAGTTGATAAATATGTGCTGCTGGATTCGGTGGTTGAACTGCCGCCGATCTTCAAGATTCCTCAGACTCGGCGCAATACTACCTATGTCAACGAGGCGTTCGTGACGAAGGTAAGAGATACAGGGCTGACGGGCTTTCGATTCGATCTGCTTTTTGAGCGGTAGCTTGGGTCCAGAGTAATCGGAGTCAGATAACATTTCCCCGGGGGGAAATAGGGTCAGATCACGATGATTTCAGCCCGGCTGGGCCTACCACCCCGGCGGCGGCCATGCCGACAACTGGGAATAATCAGGGTCAGATCACGATTTTCCCGCTGCTCCGGAGCAGGCGCGCAGGCAGTTGGGCGACGCGGTGATGGCCCGCATCGAGTACGACCTGGGCGAATTCCGTGCGGCCAGGGATCGTGGGGACATGCGCATCGCCGGCCGGCAGTTCGGCATACTGACCATGCAAATGCTGGAAGCCGTCGGTAATTTATGGGGTCTGATCACGATCCTCCCGCCGGCGGCCCGGCGATGAAAAATTTTCACGGGCGGCGCCGGCACATTTCACGCCCCGCCCTGGCCCGCGCTTCTACAGTGCCACCCGGCGCCCCTCCGCGCGGTCAGGCGGGGGCGGGCCGTTCCGGAGCCAGGGCCTCGCGCGCCCCAGCCATTGCGTACAACGACATCGAGGAGACAAGCCATGACCTGGCAGCAAATCTACGACCCGTTCGGCAACATGATCATCTCGACCGCGCTGGCGGCGATTCCGGTGGTCGTGATGCTCGGAGCCCTCGGCTTCTTCCACATCAAGGCGCACATCGCCGCCGGCATGGGCCTCGTCGCCGCGCTGCTGGTGGCCGTGTTCGCCTACGGCATGCCGGCCGACATGGCCGGCCGCGCCGCCATGCTGGGCGGCTTCACCGGCCTGCTGCCGATCGGCTGGATCGTGCTCAACATCATCTTCCTGCATCAGCTCACCGAGCAGAACGGCAGCTTCAAGGTGCTGCAGGATTCGCTCTCGGGCATCACCGAGGATCGGCGCATCCAGCTGCTGCTGATCGCCTTCTGCTTCGGCGCGTTCTTCGAGGGCGCGGCCGGCTTCGGCACGCCCGTGGCGGTGACGGCGGCCATCCTCATCGGCCTGGGCTTCTCGCCGCTGGCCGCCTCGGGCCTGTCGCTGATCGCCAATACCGCGCCCGTGGCCTTCGGCGCGCTGGGCACGCCGGTGATCACGCTGGCCCAGGTGCACGGCTATGACCTGCAGGAAGTGACGGCCATGATCGGCCGGCAGCTGCCGTTCTTCTCGCTGATGGTGCCGTTCTGGCTGATCTGGGCGTTCGCCGGCTTCAAGGGCATGAAGGAGATCTGGCCAGCGATCCTGGTCACCGGCCTGTCGTTCGCGATCCCGCAGTACCTGGTGTCCAACTTCATGGGGCCGGAGCTGGTGGACATCATCGCCGCCATCGTCTCGATGCTGTGCCTGGTGGCGTTCCTGCGCGTGTGGCAGCCCAAGAAGGTCTGGACTTCGCCGGCGATGCGCGGCAAGGACATCAGCGCCGCCGAAGCCAAGCCGCCGCAGCCGGTGGTGCGCCACTCCAAGGACGCGCTCATCGCCGCCTGGACGCCCTGGGTCATCCTGTCGGTGTTCGTCTTCATCTGGGGCCTGCCGCCGGTGAAGGCGTGGCTGAACGGCCTGTTCGCGCCCAAGTTCCCCATCGCGGGCCTGCACAACCTCATCATGAAGGTGCCGCCCGTGGTGACCACGCCGCACCCTGAGGCCGCCGTCTACACGCTGAACCTGCTGTCGGCCACCGGCACCGGCATCCTGCTGGCCGCCATCGTCAGCGCGCTGGTCATGAAGTACAACCCCGTCGCCATCGTGCGCACCTTCTTCAAGACCTTCTGGCTGGTGAAGTACTCGCTGCTGACCATCGTGCTGATGCTGGCCCTGGGCACGCTCACGCGCTTCTCGGGCACCGACACCACGCTGGGCCTGGCCTTCGCCAACACCGGCGTGCTCTACCCGTTCTTCGGCACGCTGATGGGCTGGATCGGCGTGGCGCTGACCGGCTCCGACACGGCCTCCAACGTGCTGTTCGGCGGCATGCAGAAGGTGGCGGCCGAGCAGCTCGGCCTGTCGCCCAACCTCATGGGCGCGGCCAACAGCTCGGGCGGCGTGATGGGCAAGATGATCGACGCGCAGTCCATCGTCGTCGCCTCCACCGCCACGCGCTGGTTCGACCACGAGGGCGACATCCTGCGCTACGTGTTCTTCCACTCCATCGCGCTGGCCTGCCTGGTGGGGCTGTACGTGACGATGCAGGCGTACGTCTGGCCGTTCACGCTGATGGTGGTCAAGTGATCATCTCCTCCACCACCGACTACCGCGCGGCCGCCGAGCGGCGGCTGCCGCCGTTCCTGTTCCACTACATCGACGGCGGCGCCTACGCCGAGAAGACGCTGGCGCGCAACGTCAGCGACCTGGCCGAGGTGGCGCTGCGCCAGCGTGTGCTCAAGGACATGAGCCGGCTCGACACCGGCATCGAGCTGTTCGGCGAGCAGCTCTCGATCCCCGTGGCGCTGTCGCCGGTCGGCCTGACCGGCATGTACGCGCGGCGCGGCGAGGTGCAGGCCGCCGTCGCCGCCGACAAGAAGGGCATTCCCTTCACCATGTCCAGCGTCTCGGTCTGCCCGATCGAGGAAGTGGCGCCGAAGCTGGGCCGCCCCATGTGGTTCCAGCTCTACGTGCTGAAGGACCGCGGCTTCATGCAGAACGCGCTGGAGCGCGCGCAGGCCGCGGGCGTTTCCACGCTGGTGTTCACCGTGGACATGCCCGTGCCCGGCGCCCGCTACCGCGACGCGCATTCGGGCATGAGCGGCCCCGGCGCCGCCTGGCGCCGCTATGCCCAGGCCGTCACGCACCCGCACTGGGCGCTGAACGTCGGCCTGCTGGGGCGCCCGCACACGCTGGGCAACATCTCCACCTACAAGGGCCAGAACGTCAGCCTGGAAGACTACATGGGCTACCTGGGCGCCAACTTCGACCCCGGCATCTCGTGGAAGGACCTGGAGTGGATCCGCGACTTCTGGAAGGGCCCGATGCTGATCAAGGGCATCCTCGACCCCGAGGACGCGAAGGACGCGGTGCGCTTCGGCGCCGACGGCATCATCGTCAGCAACCACGGTGGGCGCCAGCTCGACGGCGTGCTGTCGTCGGCGCGCGCGCTGCCGCCGATTGCCGACGCGGTGAAGGGCCAGATCAAGATCCTGGTCGACTCGGGCATCCGCAACGGCCTGGACATCGTGCGCATGCTGGCCCTGGGCGCCGACTGCACCATGATCGGCCGCGCCTTCGTCTACGCGCTGGCCGCCGACGGCCAGGCCGGCGTGGCGAACCTGCTGGACCTGCTTGAAAAAGAGATGCGCGTGGCGATGACGCTGACCAGCGTCAAGAGCGTGTCGGAGATCACCGGCGACCTGCTGGTGCAGGGCGGCTGATTCACCAGCGCGGCACCGCCTCGTCGCGCAACTCGCCGCGCAGCTCGGCGTAGTCGGGCAGCACGTCCTGCACGTGCTGCCAGAAGCGCGGGCCGTGGTTCATCTCGCGCAGGTGCGCCAGCTCGTGCACCACCACGTAGTCGATGGTCGGCTCGCGGAAGTGGATCAGGCGCCAGTTCAGGCGGATCGAGCCGTCGGCGCTGGCGCTGCCCCAGCGCGTGCCGGCCGAGGACAGGCTCAACTTCTGCCAGCGCACGCCCAGCCGCGGCGCGAAGTGGTCCAGCCGCGCGGTGAACACGCGCCGCGCCTGGCGCATCAGCCAGGCCTGCGTGGTGTCGCGCAGCTGCTCGGGCGTGGCGCCGTGCGGCAGGCCCAGGTGCAGCGTGGGGGCGCCGTCGCCCGCGTCCAGCACCGCGCCGCCGCGCCCGTGGCGCTGGCGCGGGTCCAGCCGCAGCACCACCGGCTCGCCCAGGAAGGGCACGCTGGCGCCTTCCCGCCAGTCGATGCGGGCCGCTTCCAGGCGCTGCTGGCGCTCGCGCGACTCGTCCAGCTTGGCGACGATCCAGCGCTGCTTCTCGCGCAGCGCGGCGTCGATCTCGCCCAGCGTGGTCCAGCGCGGCGCGCTCACCGTCAGGCCGTCGGCGCCCACGCTGAAGCCGATGGTGCGCCGCTGGCCGCGCCGCAGCAGGTAGGCCACGCGAGCCTGGCCCAGCACGATGGCGCGGTTCGCCCGGGGGTGCGCGAACCGGGCCGGCGCCAGCGCGTCGCCCAGCGCGACGGGGGGCTCGGATACTATGGTTTCAGTAGCTGCCGACGCTTGCCTGGCGGGCGCTGGAGGCCGATTTGGCTCTGAAGCCTCGGCGTCGCCCTCGAACAGGCCGAGCAGCATCTGGCGCATGGCGTGCAGCGCGCTAGCCACCGGGTTGCACGGCGGAGGGCCGCGCCTCGCCCGTGGGGTAGGCATCGGGGTCCAGGCGCAGCATCTCGGCCTCGATCCAGGCCTCGACCTCGCGCGTGAGGTCGTCGGGCCGGCGGCCCACGCTGGGGATGGGCGGGCCGATGGAGAAGTGCACCACGCCCGGCCGCTTGACGAAAGCCTTGCGCGGCCAGCACCTGGCGGAGGTGACGGCGACCGGCACCACCGGCACGCCGCTGTCGATGGCCAGCCGCGCGCCGCCGTTGCGGTAGACGCCCTTCTCGCCGCGCGGGATGCGCGTGCCCTCGGGGAACATCGTCACCCACACGCCCTTGCCCGTCAGTCGCCGGCCCTGCTGCAGCAGCTTGCGGAAGGCGGCGGTGCCCTGGCTGCGGTCGATGTGGATCATGTCCAGCAGGCCGATGGCCCAGCCGAAGAAGGGGACGTAGAGGATCTCGCGCTTGAACACGTAGGCGACGGGGTGCGGCATCAGCACCGGGAAGCAGAAGGTCTCCCAGGTGGACTGGTGCTTGGCCAGCAGCACCACCGGGTCGTGCTGGCCGGTGGGCAGGTTCTCCCAGCCGGTGACGCGGTTGCGGATGCCCAGGATCACCTCGCCGCCCTTGACCGCCGTGGCCAGCCAGCCCCTGCACACGCGGTACAGCCGCTCGCGGCTGACGAAGGGCGAGATGAGCACCACCACCGTGGCCCAGGGGATCACGGTGACGACCATCCACAGCATGTGGAGCACGGAACGGATCAGGTTCATGAGTGTTTTGGCCCTCCAGCGCCCGCCAGGCAAGCGCCAGCAGCTAGATATTCTATAGCGTCATGCGGCGCGCGAGGTGGGCGGGGCGACCTCGGCCTCGGCGATCAGCGCGGTGGCGAAGGCGGCCAGGTCGGCGTGCACGCGCGTGTGCGGCGCGAAGGCCGGCGGCAGCGGAGCGGTCCGGGCGGGCGCGCCCTTGCCGGTCAGCACCAGGTGCGGCACGCAGCCGGCGGCCACGGCGGCCTGCACGTCGCGCTCGCTGTCGCCCACGGCGTGCACCTGGCGCAGGTCCACCTTGTAGCGCTCGCCGATCTGCACGAACAGGCCCGGCAGCGGCTTGCGGCAGGCGCAGCCCTCGTCGGGCGCGTGCGGGCAGTAGAACATCGCCTCCACCCGGCCGCCGACGGCCGCCAGCTGCTTGTGCAGCTTGGCCTGGATGGCGTTGAGCGCCGCCACGTCGAACAGCCCGCGCCCCAGGCCCGGCATGTTGGCGGCGATGACCACTTGCCAGCCGGCGTGGTTGAGCCGCGCGATGGCGTCCAGCGCGCCGGGCAGCGGCTCCCAGTCGTCGGGGGTCTGGATGTAGCCCTCGCGCTCGACGTTGAGGGTGCCGTCGCGGTCGACGATGACGAGTTTCATGCGGCCATTATCGGACCGCGGGCGCCACGGGCGCGTCCGAGCCGGTGACGTACTCGCCCCACCAGCGCCCGCGCGCGCGTTGCAGGCGCAGCGGCTGGCCGGGCGGCAGGGCGCGGGCGTCGGCGCCCTCCAGCAGCACGCGGCGCGGCGCCGCGTCGCCGGGCAGCATCAGCAGCGCCAGCGCGCCGCCCGGGCCGCGCGCGCTGGCCAGCTGCGGGCGCGCCTGCGCCACGGTGGCGGTGGCCTCGGGCAGCGCGCGCAGCGCCGCGCGGTTGGCGTATTGCAGCACCAGGCCGCCGGCCGCCGCCGCGCACACGGCCAGCCACAGGCCCAGCAGCCACGGCGCCACGCGCCGCCAGCCCCACGCATGCGCGGCCAGGTACAGCGCCAGCCCCAGCGCGGCGGCGGCGCTGATGGCGATCAGCACCGGCAGGGCGGCCTGCCACATCAGCGCGCCAGCGTCGTCCAGCGCCCGCGCCGCGTGCAGCGGCTGCGCCGGGGGCAGGCTGTCGGCCAGCGTGCCGAGCGCGAAGCGCAGCAGCAGCACCGCCAGCGGCGGCGCGAACAGCAGCCAGGCGGCGCGCGTGGCGGCGCGCTCCGAGGCTGCCTTCAGCGATCGCGGACCCATGTCAGCGGAGCGCGGCGCCGCAAGAGTCCGATGGCCGCGGAGCAGGCCGCGCCAGTGTGCCCGTGGCCGGGGTTCCCCCGGCCAGTGGGTGCGCCCCCAGAGAGGGGGGAGGCGAAGCGGAACGCAGTCCGCGCAGCCTGGGGGTGAGTCATTGCGCCAGGCGTGAGAGGTCGGCGACGCGGTTCATCGCCTGGTGCAAGGTTTTCAGCAGGCCCAGGCGGTTCAGGCGCAGGTCGGTGGCCTCGGCGTTGACCATCACGCCGTCGAAGAAGGCATCCACCGGCGCGCGCAGCGCGGCCAGCGTTTGCAGCGCGCCGGTGTAGTCGCCGGCGTCGAAGCGCGCGTTGGCCTGCGGCACCACCTGCCGCATGGCGGCGTGCAGCGCTTGCTCGGCGGGTTCTTGCAGCAGCACCTCGCTCACGTGCGGATCGACCGGGCCTTCGGCCTCGGCCTTCTTCAGGATGTTGCCGATGCGCTTGTTGGCGGCCGCCAGGGCGGGGGCCTCGGGCAGTTCGGCGAAGGCGCGCACCGCTTGCAGGGCCTTGGGCATCTCGCCCCACATCGGGCGCGCGGCGATCACGGCGTCGGCCTCCTGGGCGCCGTAGCCGCCCTCGCGCAGGTAGCCGGCCACGCGCTCGTAGACGAAGGCGAGCAGCTGCGCGTTGGACTTGGCCGCGTCGGGCAGCAGCGCGCCGAAGGTCTGGGCGGCCTGCGCCACCACCGTGGGCAGGTCGAGCGGCAGCGCTTTTTCCACCAGCATGCGGATCACGCCCAGCGCGTGCCGGCGCAGCGCGAACGGGTCCTTGTCGCCCGTGGGCAGGCTGCCGATGCCGAACAGGCCGACCAGCGTCTCCAGCTTGTCGGCCAGCGCCACCACCACGCCCACTTGGCCGCGCGGCAGCTCGTCGCCGGCGAAGCGGGGCTTGTAGTGGTCCTCGATGGCGAAGGCGATGTCCTCGGACAGGCCGTCGTGGCGCGCGTAGTAGCCGCCCATGACGCCTTGCAGCTCGGGGAACTCGCCCACCATGTCGGTCAGCAGGTCGGCCTTGGCCAGCAGCGCGGCCTGCTCCACCCGCGCGGCATCCACGCCCAGTTGGCCTGCGATGGCCTTGGCGATGGCGCGCACGCGTTCCACGCGCTCGCCCTGCGTGCCCAGCTTGTTGTGATAGACCACCTTGGCCAGTTGCGGCACGCGGCTTTCCAGCGTCTTCTTGCGGTCCTGGTCGAAGAAGAACTTGGCGTCGGCCAGGCGCGGGCGCACCACGCGCTCGTTGCCGCCGATCACCGCGCTGGCATCCTGCGGGCTGATGTTGCTGACGACCAGGAACCGGTGGGTCAGCCGGCCCTGCGCGTCCAGCAGCGGGAAGTACTTCTGGTTGGCCTTCATCGTCAGGATGAGGCACTCCTGCGGCACGTGCAGGAACTCGGGCTCGAACGCGCAGACCAGCACGTTCGGGCGCTCGACCAGGGCCGTCACCTCGTCCAGCAATGCTTCGTCTTTGATAGCTGCCAGCGCTTGTCCTGCCTGCGCTGCGGCCTGATTCAGCTGTGATTCGATGGCGGCGCGCCGCTCGGCGAAGCTGGCGATGACGGCGCCCTGTGCGCGCAGCACGTCGGCGTAGCGGTCGGCGTGCGGGATCTCGATCGGGTCGGCCTGCGCCTCGAAGCGGTGGCCGTGCGTGGCGCGGCCGGCCGCCAGGCCCAGGGCGGTGGCGGGCACCACGTCGGCGCCGTGCAGCGCCACCAGGCCGTGCGCCGGGCGCACGAACTGCACGCTGTCCCAGCCGGGCAGCGGCGTGCCCTGCTCCAGCTGGTAGGTCATGACCTTGGGGATGGGCAGCTTGGCGATGGCCTCGTGCAGCGCTTTCTGCAAGCCGTCGGCCAGCGCGGCGCCGGGCACCAGGGCGTCGAGGAACAGCGCCTCGGCCTTGCCGTCGGGCGCGCGCTTGAGCCGCGGCACCGCCGACGCATCGGCGCCCACCGCCTGCAATTTCTTCAGCAGCGCCGGCGTGGCGTTGCCGGCCGCGTCCAGGCCCACGCTGACGGGCATCAGCTTGTGCCGCACCGGCTTGTCGGCGGCCTGGGCCACCACGCCGCTGACGTGCGCGGCCAGCCGGCGCGGGCTGGCGAAGGGCGTGATCTGGGCATCCGCCGCCGCCAGGCCCTGCGCCTTGAGCTGCTCGAACAGCGTGCCGGCGAAGGACTCGCCCAGTTTCTTGAGCGCCTTCGGCGGCAGCTCTTCGACGAACAGTTCGACCAGCAGGCTCTGAGTGCTCATTTCATTCATGCTTTTCATGCCGCCTGCGATCGGCAAAACCGAAAGAACCCGATGGCCGCGGAGCAGGCCAAGCCAGCGAACGCCGTGGACGGACCTGCGCCGGCCACCGGCGTTGTCCCCCCTCCCGCAGGAGAGGGGGGAAGGCGCGTCAGCGACTCAGGGGGGTGTTTCATGACTATGCGGCTTTCTTCTCGATCTGCGCCACCCACTCGCGCGGCGCCAGCGGAAAGCCCAGCCGCTCGCGGCTCTCGTAATAGGCCTGCGCCACGGCGCGCGCCAGGTTGCGGATGCGGCCGATGTAGGCGGCGCGCTCGGTCACGCTGATGGCGCCGCGCGCGTCCAGCAGGTTGAAGGTGTGCGCGGCCTTCAGCACCTGCTCGTAGGCGGGCAGGGCGAGCTGCTGCTCCATCAAATATTTGGCCTGTTTCTCGTGCGCGTTGAAGGCGGTGAACAGGAAGTCGGCGTCGCTGTGCTCGAAGTTGTAGGCCGACTGCTCCTGCTCGTTTTGCAAATACACATCCCCGTAAGTCAGACCTTCGGTCCACTTCAGGTTGAACACGTTGTCCACGCCCTGCAGGTACATCGCCAGCCGCTCCAGGCCGTAGGTGATCTCGCCGGTGGCGGGCCGGCAGTCGATGCCGCCGACCTGCTGGAAGTAGGTGAACTGCGTCACCTCCATGCCGTTGAGCCAGACCTCCCAGCCCAGGCCCCAGGCGCCGAGCGTGGGGTTCTCCCAGTCGTCCTCGACGAAGCGGATGTCGTTCTTCTTCAGGTCGAAGCCGAGCGCCTGCAGCGAGCCCAGGTACAGCTCCAGGATGTTGGCCGGCGCGGGCTTGAGCACCACCTGGTACTGGTAGTAGTGCTGCATGCGGTTCGGGTTCTCGCCGTAGCGGCCGTCCTTGGGGCGGCGGCTGGGCTGCACGTAGGCGGCCTTCCAGGGCTCGGGGCCGAGGGCGCGCAGGAAGGTGGCGGTGTGCGAGGTGCCCGCGCCCACTTCCATGTCGTAGGGCTGGAGCAGCGCGCAGCCCTGGGCGTCCCAGTACTGCTGGAGGGTGAGGATGATCTGCTGGAAGGTGAGCATGGCGGCGGCGGCCCGCGCGGCGCGGTGGCTGGCGAAACCGGGCATTTTACGAGCCGGCCGCTGCTCGGGCATCAAATGTGCCTCCAGCGCCCGCCAGCCAAGCGCCGGCAGCTATGTTTTATGCAGCGATCTTGGCTTCGCGCGAGAACAGGCCCACGCGCAGGTCGTTGGCGACGTAGATCTCCTGGCCGTCGGCCAGCAGGCGCGCGTCGCCGATGGCCATGTTCAGCTTGCGCTTGATGACGCGCTTGATGTCGATCTCGTAGCGCACCAGCTTCACGTCGGGGCCGACCTCGCCGGTGAACTTGACCTCGCCCGCGCCCAAGGCGCGCCCGCGCCCGGGCAGGCGCAGCCAGGTCAGGTAGAAGCCGATCAGCTGCCACATCGCGTCCAGCCCCAGGCAGCCGGGCATCACCGGGTCGCCCTGGAAGTGGCAGGCGAAGAACCAGAGATCGGGCTTGACGTCCAGCTCGGCCTCGATGCGGCCCAGGCCGTGCGCGCCGCCGTCGCCGTCGATGTTGGTGATGCGGTCGAACATCAGCATCGGCGGCAGCGGCAGCCGGCCCGCGTCGGGCCCGAACAGGCGCCCCTCTCCGGAGGCGATGAGTTGATCGTAGGAAAAGGATTCGGCCATGGGCGCGGATTGTGCCCCAGCGTCAGCCGCGTGCGCGTCGCGCGGCTGACGCCAGCGCTGCCGCCAGCAGCGCGCACCCGGCCCACAGCGGCCACAGCCCCGCCAGCGCCACCCAGCGCGCGTACGGCGTGAGGTGGGTGCGGCCCTCGAAGCTGCCCGCCAGCACGGCGCGCGTCAGGCGCGGCAGCTGGTGCGTGACCTGGCCGCGGTGGTCGATGATGGCCGTGGCGCCGGTGTTGGTGGCGCGCAGCATGGGACGCTCGAACTCCAGCGCGCGCATGCGGCTGATCGCCAGGTGCTGGTCGATCGCCACCGTGTCGCCGAACCAGGCGATGTTGCTCAGGTTGACGAAGGCCGTGGGCGCGCTGGCCGGGTCGGCGAAGCGCGCGCCCAGCTCCTCGCCGAACAAGTCCTCGTAGCAGATGTTGGGCGCCAGCCGCTGGCCCTGCCAGGCGAACGCGGGCTGGCCCAGGCCGCCGCGCGCGAAGTCGCCCAGCGGGATGTTCATCAGCCGCACGAACCAGCGGAACAGCGGCGGGATGAATTCGCCGAAGGGCACCAGGTGGTGCTTGTCGTAGCGGTAGGGCGCGGCCTGCCCGGGCGCAAAGCCGACCACGGAATTGGTGTAGCCCTCCTCCAGGTTGCCCAGCGGCACGCCCAGCAGCGCGGCTTGGCCGGGGCCGGCGAAGCGCTCGGTCAGCGCCTGCCAGTAGCCGTCGGGCAGCTGGCGCGGCAGCAGGGGCAGCGCGGTCTCGGGCGCCACCACCAGCGGCGCGGCGGCGCCCTGCAGTTGCTCGCCGTACCAGCGCAGCGAATCGGCCACGCCGGTGCCGGGCACGAACTTCTCGTCCTGCGCGATGTTGCCCTGCAGCAGCGCCACCTCGGTGCGCAGCGGCGCCTGCGGCGCGCGGCACGCGCCGTCCAGTTCGCACCAGCGCCAGCCCCACAGCCCGGCGCCCAGCAGCAGCAGCAGCGCCGACATGGCCCACACGCGCGGCCGGTGCCAGGCCACGCGCGGCGCCAGCGCCAGCAGGGCGGCGAGCGCCGCCGCGACGAAGCCGATGCCGTACACGCCGGCGTAGCGCGCCAGGAAGGCCAGCGGCCCGTCCACGTGCGCGTAGCCGCCCGCGCCCCAGGGAAAGCCGGTGAACAGCGTGCCGCGCAGCAGCTCGGCCAGCGTCCACAGCGCGGCGAAGCCTGAGGCGCACAACACGGGCCGCCGTGCCAGCAGCCGCGCCGGCGCCAGCGCCATGAAGGCGGCGGCCGCCAGCGCGTAATAAAGCGCCAGCAGGCCCGCCAGCGCCAGCACGGCGGCCACGGCCAGCGGCGCGGCCAGCCCGCCGTAGGTGTGCATGGAGATGAACAGCCACCAGAAGGTGCCGGCCAGCCAGCCGAGGCCGAACAGCCCGCCGGCCGCGAAGCCGCCGCGCCAGGCGCCGCCGGTTTCGGGGCTGACCCAGGTGCTGGCGCGCCAGGACAGCTGCCGTTCGGCATGGTGCGCGAACTGCCACACCAGCCAGGCCAGGCTGGCGATCTGCAGCCACCAGTGCGGCTGGCCGGTCCAGGGATCGGCGATGGAAAGGGCCTGCGCCAGGCCGGCCGGCAGCGCCGCGGCGGGCGAGGCCAGCCAGTGGGCGAGCCGCATGGGAGCGGACTTTAATCGACGCTGGCCGGCGCGGGCGAGACCTTGAACCAGCGCACCGCGCCGCCCTTGGTGTGCAGCACCTGGAAGTCGAGCCCGCCCATGCTGAAGGTTTCGCCGCGCTTGGGCACGTGGCCCATCTCGTGGGCGATCAGGCCGCCGATGGTGTCGAAATCGACCTCCAGGTCGCCGTCCGGGTCGGCGCCCAGATGCACGCCGAACGACTCGTTGACGCGCGCCAGCGGCGTGTCGCCGGCCACGCGCCAGGTGCTGTCGGCCAGGGCGAAGATGTCGCCCTCGTCGCTCTCGATGTCGAACTCGTCCTCGATCTCGCCGACGATCTGCTCCAGCACGTCCTCGATGGTGATCAGGCCCGCCGTGCGGCCGAACTCGTCCACCACCATGGCCAGGTGGTTGCGGTTGACGCGGAACGCGCGCAGCAGGTCGTTCAGGCCCTTGCTCTCGGGCACGAAGAAGGCCGGGCGCAGCAGGGTGCGCAGGTTCAGCTCCGGCGCGCGCTGGAGCTTGAGCAGGTCCTTGGCCATCAGGATGCCGATGACGTTCTCGCGCTCGTCCTGGTAGACCGGAAAGCGCGAGTGCGCGGTGGTGATGACCTGGTGCAGCAGGTCGTCGTAGGGCGCGTCGATGTCCAGCAGGTCCATGCGCGGCGCCGCCACCATGGCGTCGCCGGCCGTCATGTCGGCCAGCCGCAGCACGCCTTCGAGCATCACGCGGCTCTCGGCGCCGATCAGTTCCTTGTCCTCGGCCTCGGCCAGGGTCTCGATCAGCTCGTCGGTCGAGTCGGGCCCGGGCTTGATGAATTCGACCAGCTTCTGGAACAGGCTGCGCTTGTCTTCGCGCTCGCCGGGGCGGGACGGGTGTGGGTCAGCCACTGAGGTGGTGCAGGACGTGCGGTGGTTGCGACGTTTTCAAGGATAGCCGAACCGCAAGACGCCGCCGCGCCTCAGTTATTCATGGCGCCGCGCCATCCGCAGCGCAGGAAACCCAAAGAGCCCGAAGGCCGCGAAGCAGGCCATGCCCGCGCACCCGTGGCCGGGGTTCCCCCGGCCAGTGGGTGCGCTCCCTTGGAGGGGGGATGCCGCAACATCGCGCAGCGAGTGGAGCAACGGGGGGGGTCATTTCAGGTACCCGACTTGTGGCCGCCCTCGCGCATGCTGGCGCGCACTTCCTGCACCACGGCCAGCAGGCTGCGCGCCCACGAGGCTTCGGTCTTGAGCAGGTAGTCCATCTGGCCGACCTGGTCGCCGAGCAGTTCGTCCAGGCGGCTGCGGAAGCCCGCCTCGGGCAGCTTCAGGTAAGCCTCGCTCTCGCTGCCGGAGCGCTCGACCACCGCGCCGGCGCCGCGGGCGATGCGCAGCATGGCGGTGTTCTCGCTCAAGGCGTGGATGTAGAGCGTCTTGACGCCATCGTTGACGGCGTGGATGGCGGCGCGCTCGAACAGGCGCGTGCCGTAGCCGCGGCCGCGGGCGTGGCCGGCGACCGAGACGCCGAACTCGGCGAAGCCGGCCTGGCTCATGTCGGCCGGATAGGCCAGGTGGGCCGTGGCGACCAGTTCGAGCTTGCGGTTGAAGATGCCGAACACGCGGTCGCGCTCGAAGTTCAGACCCTCGGCGTACCGGCGGATCTGCTCGTCGTTGGCCGCGTAGCCGAAGCGCAGGTAGCGGTCGTGGCCGCTCAGGGCCAGCAGGTGCTGCGCGATCTGCTCGCGGTAGCGCGGGCCGATGGCGCGGATCGGCACGATGGCCGCGGGCTCGCGGGGCAGGGGGGCGGGGCTCGCGGCGGGCGTGTCGCCTGCGCGGTCCCGGTGAGTGAGCAGGTGGGTGTCCATGCCAGCCATATTAGGGCTAACCCCTAGAGTCGAAACTCCAAAGAAGGTGTATTTGCTGCATCGCAACAAATTAAATGTGAAGTTGTTGTATTAGCCGTCGCCAAATTGCCCTGCGCGACGACACGCTGGCGGCCCTTTCATATCAAAAACAATAGCTGCCTGCGCTTGCTGAATAAGCTCTGAGTCCGTATTTCATGCTGAAATCGGCAGCGCCGTGGTGGCCTTCACGCGGTCCATCACGAAGCTGGTCTTGCAGTCCTGCACGGCGGGGTGGCGCAGCAGCGTATCCATCATGAAACGTGAGTACGCGCTCATGTCCTGGACCACCATGCGCAACATAAAGTCCATTTCGCCTGTCAGCGCCACGCATTCCGTCACCTCGGGCCAGGCCAGCACGCTGGCGCGGAATTCGTCCATCGGATTGCGCTTGGCGCGGTCGGTGCGCTTTTCCAGTCGCACGTTGACGTAGGCCGTCAGCCCCAGGCCCAGCGCCTCGGGCCGCAGCAGGGCCACGTAGCGGTCGATGGCCTCTTCCTCGAGCTTTTTGATGCGGCGCAGCACGGCGCTGGCCGACAGGCCGATGCGTTCGCCGATGGCTTCGCTGGTGGCGCGCCCGTCCGCCTGCAACTCGCTCAGGATGGCGAGGTCGAGCCGGTCGAAGGCGTCCAAGGCCATGATCGCGCAATCTTACGCCGCATGACGGCCGGGCGCAGCCTTCGAACGCCGGAAAGCTGAGGCCCCCGCGCCCTAAAGTTGATGGCTTTCATCCCCGCAGGAGATTTCTCATGAACAGCACCGCCACCGCCCGGCCCGGCACCACCTGGGACAACCCGATGGGCACCGACGGCTTCGAGTTCATCGAATACGCCGCGCCCGACCCCAAGGCGATGGGCGAGGTGTTCGAGCGCATGGGCTTCGCCGCCGTGGCCAGGCACCGCCACAAGGACGTGACGCTGTACCGCCAGGGCGAGATCAACTTCATCATCAACGCCGAACCGGACAGCTTCGCCCAGCGCTTCGCGCGGCTGCACGGGCCGAGCATCTGCGCCATCGCCTTGCGCGTGCGGGACGCCAAGGCCGCGCACGAGCGCGCCATTCGACTGGGCGCCTGGGGCTATGCCGGGCAGGCGGGGCCGGGCGAGCTGAACATCCCGGCCATCAAGGGCATCGGCGACTCGATCATCTATCTGATCGACCGCTGGCGCGGCAAGAACGGCGCCAAGGAGGGCGACATCGGCAACATCGGCTTCTACGACGTGGACTTCGAGCCGCTGCCGGGCGTGAGCGGCGCCGGCGCGCTCAACCCCGAGGGCTACGGCATGACGGTGATCGACCACCTCACGCACAACGTGCACAAGGGCCGCATGGACGAGTGGGCCGGCTTCTACGAGCGGCTGTTCAACTTCCGCGAGGTGCGCTATTTCGACATCGAGGGCCAGGCCACCGGCGTCAAGAGCAAGGCCATGACCAGCCCCTGCGGCAAGATCCGCATCCCCATCAACGAGGAGGGCAACGACCAGAAGGGCCAGATCCAGGAGTACCTGGACCGCTACCACGGCGAGGGCGTGCAGCACATCGCGCTGGCGACGAAGAACCTCTACGACACCGTGGACGCGCTGCAGATGGCCGGCGTCAAGCTGCTGGACACCAGCGAGACGTACTACGAGCTGCTGCCCAGGCGCATCCCCGGCCTGAAGGAGCCCATCGGCGAGCTGCAGGCGCGCAACATCCTGGTGGACGGCCTGGAGGGCGAGCTGCTGTTGCAGATCTTCAGCGAGAACCAGCTGGGGCCGATCTTCTTCGAGTTCATCCAGCGCAAGGGCAACGAGGGCTTCGGCGAGGGCAACTTCAAGGCCCTGTTCGAGACCATGGAGCTGGACCAGATGCGCCGGGGCGTGGTGCCGGCCAAGGCTTGATGCTATCATACTGATAGCTTCCGGCGCTTTCTGGGCAAGCGCCAGAGGCCGAAAAGGCTTGCAATCCGCGCGCGGCCGGCATGGCGATGGGGCGGCGCCGCTCAGATCGGCAGCGCGCCCGCCGCCTTGACCTCGCCCAGCGAGAAGCTGGTGTGCAGGTCCTTCACGTTCGGCAGCTGGACCAGCACCTCGCGCGCGAAGCGGCTGAACTGCGCCAGGTCGCGCCCCACCACCTGCAGCTCGAAGGTGCCGGCGCCGCTGATGTAGTGGCAGCTCACCACCTCCGGAATGGCGCGGATCGCGTCCTCCAGCTGGCGCAGCTCGGCGCCGCTGATCTGCACCGCGTCCAGCCGCACGAAGGCCAGCACGCCCAGGCCGATCCGGTGGCGGTCCACCTCGGCGCGGTAGCCCTTGATGTAGCCGGCCTTCTCCAGCGCGCGCACCCGGCGCCAGCACGGCGCGGCCGACAGGCCCACGCGCTGCGCGAGCTCGGCGTTGGTCAGCCGCCCGTCGGACTGAAGCTCGCGCAGAATCGCCCGGTCATAGGCATCGAGTGTTTCCATGGTGGGTTGATTCTAGAAAGATTCTTTCTCCAATGCGGCGGCGCGCGGCACACAAAGAAAGAACTTATCGCGGGAGCCGGCATACACTTTGCTAACCCGCAAATGCCGGCGCATGAGGCCGGCGGCCCAGGAGACGCACACGATGAACGCCCCGTTGCCCGAACACGTCCGCAAGGCGCTGGAAACCGTCACGCTGGACGACAAATACAGCCTCGACCACGGCCGCGCCTTCATGAGCGGCATTCAGGCGCTGGTCAAGCTGCCCATGCTCCAGCGCCAGCGCGACGCGCTGGCCGGCAGGAACACCGCCGGCTTCGTCAGCGGCTACCGCGGCTCGCCGCTGGGCAGCTACGACCAGGCGCTGTGGGCGGCGCGCAAGCACCTGGAGAAGCAGAACATCGTCTTCCAGCCCGGCGTCAACGAGGAGCTGGCCGCCACAGCCGTCTGGGGCACGCAGCAGCTCGGCTTCGCGCCGCCGGGCAGCAACCGCTTCGACGGCGTGTTCGGCATCTGGTACGGCAAGGGGCCGGGCGTGGACCGCACGGCCGACGTGTTCAAGCACGCCAACATGGCCGGCACCACGCCCTGGGGTGGCGTGATCGCCGTGGCCGGCGACGACCACGTGGCCAAGAGCAGCACCGCCGCGCACCAGAGCGACCACATCTTCAAGGCCTGCGGGCTGCCGGTGTTCTTCCCGGCCAGCGTGCAGGACATCCTGGACCTGGGGCTGCACGCCTTCGCCATGAGCCGCTACGCCGGCGTGTGGACCGGCATGAAGACGATCCAGGAGATCGTCGAGTCCAGCGCCACGGCCATGATCGACCCCGAGCGGGTGCAGGTGGTGCTGCCCGACTTCGAGATGCCGCCCGGCGGCGTGCACATCCGCTGGCCCGACGCCGCGCTGCCGCAGGAGGAGCGCCTGTTCAACACCAAGTGGTACGCCGCGCTGGCCTACGTGCGCGCCAACCGGCTCAACCACAACGTGATCGAGGGGCCTCATGACCGCTTCGGCATCATCGCCAGCGGCAAGGCCTACAACGACACGCGCCAGGCGCTGCTGGACCTGGGCCTGGACGACGCCACCTGCCGCCAGCTCGGCATCCGCCTGCACAAGGTCAGCGTGGTGTGGCCGCTGGAGGCCACGGCCACGCGCGAATTCGCCACCGGCCTGCAGGAAATCCTGGTGGTGGAGGAAAAGCGCCAGGTCATCGAATACCAGCTGAAGGAAGAGCTGTACAACTGGCGCGCCGACGTGCGCCCCAACGTGGTGGGCAAGTACCACGAGGACGGCAGCGACTACTCCGGCGGCGAATGGTCGCGCGCCAATCCCACGGCCAACGCGCTGCTGCGCGCCACCGCCGACCTGACGCCGGCGCTGATCGCCCGCGCCATCGCCCAGCGGCTCAAGAAATTGGGCATCGACGGCGACATGCAGGCGCGCATCGACCGGCAGCTGGCCGTGCTGGACGCCGCCGACCGCACCATGCAGGTGCTGCAATCCAGTGGCGCGGGCGCCGACCGCCAGCCCTGGTTCTGCTCCGGCTGCCCGCACAACACCAGCACCCGCGTGCCCGAGGGCTCACGCGCCATGGCCGGCATCGGCTGCCACTTCATGAGCATCTGGATGGACCGCAGCACCGTCGGCTTCACGCAGATGGGCGGCGAGGGCGTGCCCTGGGTGGGGCAGCAGCCCTTCAGCCATGACCAGCACATGTTCGCCAACCTGGGCGACGGCACCTACTTCCACAGCGGCACGCTGGCGGTGCGCCAGTCGGTGGCGGCGGGCGTGAACATCACCTACAAGATCCTCTACAACGACGCCGTGGCCATGACCGGCGGCCAGCAGATCGGCGAGCGGCCCGAGGGGCTGTCGGTGATCCAGATCGCGCAGAACATGCGCGCCGAGGGCGCGGCCAGGATCACCATCGTCACCGACGAGCCCGAGAAGTACGACGGCGCTAAAGGCCTGGGCCTGCCCGAGGGCATCGAGATCCACCACCGCGACCAACTGGACGCGGTGCAGCGCGCCTTCCGCGAGATCAAGGGCACCACGGTCATCATCTACGACCAGACCTGCGCCACCGAGAAGCGCCGCCGCCGCAAGCGCGGCACCATGGTGGACCCGGCCAAGCGCGTGGTGATCAACGAGCTGGTGTGCGAGGGCTGCGGCGATTGCAGCGTGCAGAGCAACTGCCTTTCCGTGGAGCCGCTGGAGACCGAGTTCGGCCGCAAGCGCACCATCAACCAGAGCACCTGCAACAAGGACATGAGCTGCCTGAAGGGCTTCTGCCCCAGCTTCATCACCGTCGAGGGCGGGCAGCTCAAGAAGAAGGCCAGGGCTGGCGCCAAGGTGTCGCCGTTCGAGCTGGGCCCGCTGCCCGAGCCGGTGCAGCAGCAGCCGGTGCCTGGGGGCGCCTGGGGCATCGTGGTGGCCGGCGTGGGCGGCACGGGCGTCATCACCATCGGCCAGTTGCTGGGCGTGGCCGCGCACATCGAGGGCAAGGGCATCGTCACGCAGGACGCGGCCGGCCTGGCGCAGAAGGGCGGCGCCACCTGGAGCCACGTGCTGATCGGCGCCACGCAGGACGACATCCGCACCACCCGCGTGGGCATGGCGGCGGCCGACCTGATCATCGGCTGCGACCCGATCGTGGCCGCCAACAAGGAAACCCTGCTGCGCATGCGCGAGGGCCGCACCCACGTGGCGCTGAACGCCCATGCCACCCCCACCGCCGCCTTCGTCAAGGACAGCGGCTGGCAGAACCCGGCCGAGCGCTGCATGGCCGACATCACCCGCGCCGTTGGCGCCGAGGGCCTGGCCGCCTTCGACGCCGACGCCGTGGCCGGCAGGCTGATGGGCGACACGCTCTACATCAACCCCATGCTGCTGGGCTACGCCTGGCAGAAGGGCTGGGTGCCGCTGGCGCGCGAATCGCTGCTGCGCGCCATGGAGCTGAACAACGTGCAGGTGGAGAACAACAAGGCCGCCTTCGAATGGGGGCGCCAGGCCGCGCATGACCTTTCGCGCGTGACCCAGGCCCTGGCCGGCGCCGGCGGCGCGCAGGTGATCGAGTTCAAGAAGCGCGAGACGCTGGACACGCTGATCGCCCGCCGCGTGGAGTTCCTCGCCGGCTACCAGAACGCCGCCTACGCCGAGACCTATCGCGCCTTCGTCGCCCGCGTGCAGCAGGCCGAGAGCGCCCTGGGCAAGACGGCGGTAAGCGAAGCGGTGGCGCGCTATTTGTTCAAGCTGATGGCCTACAAGGACGAATACGAGGTGGCGCGCCTGCACAGCGACCCGGCCTTCCTGGCGCGCATCGAGGGCATGTTCGAGGGCGACTACACGCTGAACTACCACCTGGCGCCGCCGCTGACGGCCCGGCGCAACGAGAAGGGCGAGCTGGTCAAGAAGAAGTACGGCCCCGGCATGCTGCGCAGCTTCCGCCTGCTGGCCAAATTGAAGGGCCTGCGCGGCACCGCGCTGGACGTGTTCGGCCGCAGCGAGGAGCGCCGCACCGAGCGCGCGCTGATCGGGCAGTACCGCGCCAGCGTCGAAGAGTTGCTGAAGTCGCTGAACGCCGACAACCACGCGCTGGCGCTGGAGATCGCCCGCATTCCCGAGCAGGTCAAGGGCTACGGCCACGTGAAGGAGCGCAACCTGAAGGCCGCGCGCGCCCGCTGGGACGAGCTGATGGCCCGGTGGCGCCAGCCGGGCGGCGCGCCCGCGGCCCAGCAAGCGGCCTGATCTTTATGGGTTAAATCGGCCTCTATCGCCCGTCCAGCAAGCGCTGGCAGCTATCAAACATGTAGTAATCGGCGTGGCGCCGCCGCTTACTACAATACGCGGTTGCCTCCAGTGCCCGCTTTCGCGGGCACTTTTCCCGCCCAGGCGCCCGCCGCGCGCCTGCCTGGCCGTCCTTTCCTCAGGAGTCCCGCCCATGTTCATCTCCAATGCCTACGCCCAGGCCGCCCCCGCCGCCGCCGAATCCGCCTCGATGTCCTCCACCCTCACCAGCATGCTGCCGCTGGTGCTGATGTTCGTGGTGCTGTACTTCATCATGATCCGCCCGCAGATGAAGAAGCAGAAGGAGCACCGCGCCATGATCGACGCCCTGGCCAAGGGCGACGAGGTGGTGACCGCCGGCGGCATGCTGGGCAGGATCGTCTCGGTGTCGGACGGCGCCCTCGGCGTGCAGATCGCCAACGGCGTCGAGGTGCAGATGCAGCGCAGTGCCGTGGTGCAGGTGCTGCCCAAGGGAACCATCAAGTAAGCGGGCGACTCGCACCGCCGCGGCAGGCCGAGCTGGCCGGCCGCCCACCCATGCCTCACTCCTTCGCGCCATGAACCGTTACCCCCTCTGGAAGTACGCGATCATCGTCGTCGCCCTGCTGGTGGCCGTGATCTACACCCTGCCCAACCTGTTCGGCGAGGCGCCGGCGGTGCAGGTGTCGGCCGGCAAGGTGACGGCGAAGGTGGATACCGGCACCCTCGCGCGCGTGGAAGAGGCGCTCAAGGCCGCCGGCGTCGCCCCCGACCGGCTGACGATGGAAGGCACCTCGGTGCTGGCGCGCTTCACCACGCCCGACGACCAGCTCAAGGCCAAGGACGCGATCGAGCACGCCGTCAACCCCGACGCGGCCGATCCGGCCTACGTCGTCGCCCTCAACCTGGTGTCGCGCTCGCCGAACTGGCTGACGGCGCTCAACGCCAAGCCCATGTACCTGGGCCTGGACCTGCGCGGCGGCGTGCACTTCATGCTGCAGGTGGACATGCGCGCGGCCATCACCAAGCGCCTGGACACCGTGGCCAGCGACATCCGCCTGGCCCTGCGCCAGAAGGACGTGCGCCACGGCGGCGTCACGCGCGAGGGCAACGCGGTCGAAATCCGCGCCCGCGATGCCGCCACGCTGGAGGCGGCGCGCCGCGTCATCACCGACACCCAGCCCGACCTGCAATTGGCCGAATCCACCGCCGGCGAGCCGCGCCTGGTCGCCAGCTTCAAGCCGCCGGCGCTGCTGCAGGTGCAGAACGACGCCGTCAAGCAGAACATCACCACCCTGCACAACCGCGTGAACGAGCTGGGCGTGGCCGAACCCGTCATCCAGCAGCAGGGCGCCGACCGCGTGGTGGTGCAGCTGCCCGGCGTGCAGGACACCGCGAAGGCCAAGGACATCCTGGGCCGCACCGCCACGCTGGAGATGCGCCTGGTGGACGAAAGCGCCGAGGGCCGCGCCGCCGAGCTGAACAACGGCCCGGTGCCCTTCGGCTCCGAGAAGTTCCTGCTGCGCGACGGCCACCCGGTGATCGTCAAGCGCCAGGTCATCCTGACCGGCGACAGCCTGACCAACGCCCAGCCCGGCTTCGACACGCAGACCCAGCAGCCCAAGGTGGACCTGACGGTCGACTCCAAGGGCGGCGCGATCATGAAGCAGGTCAGCCAGGAGAACCTGAAGAAGCGCATGGCCATCGTCCTGTTCGAGAAGGGCAAGGGCGAGGCGCTGACGGCCCCGGTGATCCAGGCCGAGCTGGGCAACCGCTTCCAGATCTCCGGCTCGATGAGCGTGAACGAGGCCAACGACTTGGCGCTGCTGCTGCGCGCCGGCTCGCTGGCCGCGCCGATGGAGATCATCGAGGAGCGCACCATCGGCCCGAGCCTGGGCGCCGAGAACATCGCCAAGGGCTTCCACAGCGTGGCCTGGGGCTTCGTGGCGATCTGCATCTTCATGTGCGTGTACTACGCGCTGTTCGGCGTGTTCTCCAGCATCGCGCTGGGCTTCAACCTGCTGCTGCTGGTGGCCATCCTCTCGATGCTGCAGGCCACGCTGACGCTGCCCGGCATGGCGGCCATGGCGCTGGCGCTGGGCATGGCGATCGACGCCAACGTGCTGGTCAACGAGCGCGTGCGCGAGGAGCTGCGCGGCGGCGCTTCGCCGCAGGCGGCCATCCATGCCGGCTACGACCGCGCCTGGGCCACCATCCTGGATTCCAACGTCACCTCGCTGATCGCCGGCCTGGCCCTGCTGGCCTTCGGCTCCGGGCCGGTGCGCGGCTTCGCCGTGGTGCACTGCATCGGCATCCTGACCTCGATGTTCTCGGCGGTGTTCTTCTCGCGCGGCCTGGTCAACCTCTGGTACGGGCGGCAGAAGAAGCTCAAGACGGTGTCCATCGGCACCGTGTGGCGGCCGCAGGCCGACGCCCAGCGCCCCAGCCCCGACGCCGCCTGACGCGCGCCCCGAAACAGCCCAGGAACCCGAGCCATGGAATTCTTCCGCATCCGGCGCGACATCCCGTTCATGAAGCACGCGTTGATCCTCAACGCGATCTCGGTCATCACCTTCCTGCTGGCGGTGTTCTTCCTGGTTACCCGGGGGCTGCACCTGTCGGTGGAGTTCACCGGCGGCACCGTGATGGAAGTGGCCTACGAGCAGCCCGCCGAGCTGGAGAAGGTGCGCGGCGCCGTCGCCGCGTTGGGCTACAGCGACGTGCAGGTGCAGAACTTCGGCACCTCGCGCGACGTCATGATCCGCCTGCCGGTGAAGAAGGGCGAGACCTCGGCGCAGCAGAGCGAGCAGGTGCTGCAGGCGCTGAAGGCGGCCGACGCCGGCGTGCAGCTGCGCCGCACCGAGTTCGTCGGCCCGCAGGTCGGCGAGGAACTGGCGGCCGACGGGCTGAAGGCGCTGGCCTTCGTGATCATCGGCATCGCCATCTACCTGTCGTTCCGCTTCGAGTGGAAGTACGCGGTGGCGGGCCTCATCGCCAACCTGCACGACGTGGTGATCATCCTGGGCTTCTTCGCCTTCTTCCAGTGGGAGTTCTCGCTGGCGGTGCTGGCGGCGGTGCTGGCGGTGCTGGGCTATTCGGTGAACGAGTCGGTGGTGATCTTCGACCGCATCCGCGAGAGCTTCCGGCGCTACCGCAAGATGAGCACGGTGCAGGTGATCGACCACGCCATCACCTCCACCATCAGCCGCACCATCATCACGCACGCCTCCACCCAGGCCATGGTGCTGTCGATGCTGCTGTTCGGCGGCGCCACGCTGCACTACTTCGCCATGGCGCTGACCATCGGCATCCTGTTCGGCATCTATTCGTCGGTGTTCGTGGCGGCGGCCATCGCCATGTGGCTGGGCGTCAAGCGCGAGGATCTGGTCAAGACCGTCCGCAAGGAAGGCGACCCGAACGACCCGAATTCCGGCGCGGTGGTCTGAAACCCGTGAACGAATCCGGCATGGCAGCGGATTCCGCGTCCTGAAGGGGCGCCGGCGGCTGGCGCGCGGGCGGCTGCATGCGATACTGATTGCGGACTTCCACGCGCATGGCTTCCTTCTCCCGTCCCCACGAATCCCAGCACCGCCTGGCGCGCCAGGTGCGCGAGCAATTCGTCGATGCGTTGGAGGAGGGCGTTCTCGACCTGGCGATGCAGGTGCAGGCGCTGCTTTCGGCGCTGGCCTCCGGCGGCACCCGGAACGCTTCCATCGGCGAGATGCAACTGGCCATGGACGCTGTCCAGATGTTCCAGGTCCAGCGGCAGCACTGGGTGACCGCGGCGCGCCAGGGCTGGCGCGCGTCGCTGGCCCAGGCGGGCGCTGGCGGAACGGCGGCCGGCGGCAAGCGGATCGGCTTCGCGCTGGAGGACGCGGCGGTGGTGGATCGCAAGATCCTCGCCTCGCGCCTGGCCAGCGCCGTGGGCGAGGCCGCCGGGCCCGACATCAACAACCTCAAGCTGCGCATCCAGCGTCTGGAGCGCACACCCGACTGGCCTGGCCAGGACGTGCTGCGGCCGGACGCGTTCCCGACCGAGCTGGTCAAGGCCTGGGAGGGCTGCGGCCTGACGCAGCCCATGTGGGGCCTGGTGCAGCCGGCCCTCGTGCCGGCGCTGGCCAAGCGCATGGCCGATGCCTACCGCGCGGCCAATGAGTTTCTGATCGAGCACGGTGTGATGGCCGAGATCGACCTGAAGGAGCTGGTCAAGCGCGACCGGCCGAGCGGCTGGGGCAGCGCGTCCGCGCCCGTGCCGCCCTACGGCGACGCGCCGGCGTCCGCGCGCGCGCCGCGCGCCGAGCCGCCGGGCCTGCGCCGCGATCCGCCGCCGTCCATGCCCATGTCGCGCATGGACGGGTACACGCGCCAGGGCCCGGCCACCCAGACGCCCTACGTGCGCGATTCCGCGCTGGCGCGTGCCGCGCAGGAAACCCGCATGATGACCGGCGTGACGCCGATGGCGCGCATCCGCGAGCGTGCCCAGGGCGTGCTGGGGCAGTTGCGCCGCATGCTGTCCGACCGCGTGGCCGGCTTCGATGCCGGCGCGCCCGCCGGGCCGCCTTCGCCGCGGCTGGCGCAGGCGCTGGCCGAGCCGCCGACGCCGTTCGCCGTCACCGAGCTGATGGAGCGCCCCGGCGCCGGCGTCAGCGACATTGGCGAGATGCCCGGGGCGCAGGTGGAGGCGGTGGCGACCCAGCTGCGCCGGCGCGCCAACGCGCTGAAGGCCAAGGCCGACAAGCCCAGCGAGAAGGCGACCATCGAGATCGTGGCGCTGATGTTCCAGGCCATCCTGGCCGAGGAGCGCATTCCGGCCGCGCTGCGCGTGTGGTTCGCGCGGCTGCAGATCCCGGTGCTGCGGCTGGCGCTGGCCGAGCCGGACTTCTTCGCCTCGGTGCAGCACCCGGCGCGCCAGCTGATCGACCGCATGGGCGCCTGCGCGCTGGGCTTCGACGCCGCGCAGATCGGCGGCAGCCGGCTGGAGCGCGAGATCAAGCGCATCGTGCAGGTGATCGAGCAGTACCCCGAGACCGGCCGCCGCGTCTACCAGCTGGTGCTGGACGAGTTCAAGAAATTCCTCGGCCGCTCGCTCACCGAGAACAACGCCGTGCAGCAGGCCGCCACGCTGGCGCAGCAGGTCGAGCAGAAGGAGGCGCTGTCGATCCAGTACACCATCGAGCTGCGCCGCATGCTCGATCCGGTGCCGGTGGGCGAGGACGTGCGCGAGTTCCTGTTCCGCATCTGGTCCGACGTGCTGGCTATGGCGGCGGTGCGGCACGGCCCGCAGCACGCCGAGACGCTGCGCTTCAAGCAGGCCGCGGCCGATTTGCTGTGGTCGGTCAGCCCGCGCTCCGACCGCGCCGAGCGCGGCCGCGTGGTGCAGAAGCTGGCCGGCGTGATCGCCGTGCTGCGCGAGGGCATGACCTCGGTGGCCATCACCCCCGACGAGCAGGACGGCCACATCAAGCTGCTCAACGACGCGGTGATGCAGGCCTTCGTCTCGCGCGCCGAAAGCATTTCCCAGTCCACCCTGGACGGGCTGGCGCGCGGGCTGGCGGCGCTGGAGGACGTGGTCACCGACGACGCGGAAGGCGACGTGCTGCTCGACCCGGGCCTGATCGAGCTGATGTTCGGCGTCGAAGGCGACGCGCTGGAGGTGATCTCCACCGGCGGCTCTCAGCCTGGCGAAGGCATGCTGCAGTGGGCGCACGAGCTGGAGCTGGGCAGCTGGTTCTCTCTCGACCACCAGGGCGCGGTGGCCCAGGTGCAGTACGTCTGGCGCAGCGAGCGTGGCCAGCTGCACCTGCTGGCCAGCGGCGGCGGGCGGAGCTACCTGGTGCAGACGCGCCGTCTGGCCGCCTACCTCCAGGCCGGCCTGCTGGTGCCGGTCGAGGACGAGGCGCTCACCGTGCGCGCCACGCGCGAGGCGCTGGCCAAGCTCAACGCCACGCCGGATCAGCTGCTTCACTGAACTCGAAAGCAGTACGGCGGGGCGTCGAACCGAAACAGCTCGAAGGCCGCGGAGCAGGCCATGCCAGCAATCGCCGCGGACGGGCTTGCGCCGGCCGCTGGCGGTGCCCCCGTCATAACGCCCCCACGCTGCGCTGCCTCCAGAGGGGGGCGCTCGCGTCTTCGGGCGGCCGGGCGACGCTCAGGGGTGGCGCAACAGCGCGCAGCGCGTGGAGCCTGGGGTGGGCCTTTTAATGCGCCAACCGATGCGCGGTGTCGTCGCAGAGCTCGTCGAGGATCAGCACGTCCGGGTTGGCGTCCAGCCGCCAGTACACCATCATGATGATGATGCGCAGGTCGTCCGGCGCGGGCGGCTCGGGCATGGCCAGGGCGCGGTCGATCACCACCTCGCGCAGCGCGGGCGACAGCGCGCCGGCGCCTTCGAGGAAGTGGATGCAGGCGATGCCCTCGGGCCCCAGGCAGTCCATCTCCTGCGGGCTGTAGACGCGCAGGCTGCCCTGCGAGGCGGGGTGGGCGGGTTCGGCGGCGGCGGGCGGCAGCGTGAAGCCTTCGGCGGCGCTGTTCAGGCCGTCGAGCCAGCGCAGCGCCTGCTGGATTTCGTCGCGCTCGAAGCCGGCGCTGCCAAGCCGGCGGCCGAGCTGATCCCGGTCGGGGCAATCGTCGCCGCCCCAGTAGTTCTCGTACACGTACACGAGGACTTGGTACATGGGGCCAATATAGCGCATCCCCTACGCCTGGCCCAGGCGCTGGAACAGGCCGCCCGGCAGGCGGCCGACGCGGCCGTCCAGTTCCAGCGTCAGCAGGCGCGCTTGCAGGGTGGCGGTGTCCAGGCCGGTGCGCGCCAGCAAGGCGTCCAGGCCGACCGGGTCGGCGCCGAGCGCCTCCAGCAGCGTGGATTCATCGTCATTTTGGCCGCCAGCGCTTTCCTGGCCAGCGCCGGCAGCTATGGAATTGGAAGCAACCTGCGGCCAGCGCAGTTCTTCCAGCACGTCCTCGGCCGTCTCCACCAGCTTGGCGCCCTGGCGGATCAGCGCGTGGCAGCCGCGCGACTGCGGGCTGTGGATCGAGCCCGGAATGGCGAACACCTCCTTGCCCTGCTCGGCGGCCAGCCGCGCGGTGATGAGCGAGCCCGATTGCAGCGCCGCCTCCACCACCAGCGTGCCGCGGGCCAGCCCGGCGATTAGCCGGTTGCGCTTGGGGAAGTTGGCCGGCAGCGGCGGCGTGCCCAGCGGGTATTCGCTGACGAGCAGCCCCTGCGCCGCGATGCGGTGCGCCAGCGCGCGGTGCTGGCGCGGGTAGACGCGGTCCAGCCCGGTGCCGACCACGGCCAGCGTCGCCAGCCGCGCGGCCGGCGCGGCCTCGTCGCAGGCGGCCAGCGCACCCTCGTGCGCCGCGCCGTCCACGCCCAGGGCCAGGCCCGACACCACCGTGAGGCCCGCGCCGGCCAGCGCGCGGGCGAACTGGCGCGCGTTCTGAGCGCCCTGCGGCGTGGGGTTGCGGCTGCCGACCATGGCCAAGGCGCGGTCCGGCCAGCCGTTTGCTCCTGTTTCAATAGCTTCTGGCGCTTGACTGGCGGGCGCTGGAGGCTTATTTGATGCTGAATCCAGCAGCCCCACCTGGCCCAGCAGGTACAGCATCAGCGGCGGGTCTTCCGTGGCCAGCAGGGCGGCGGGGTAGCGCGCGTCGCCCAGGGTGACGAGGGCGCGGCCCTGCCCGGGCTCGGCGGCGGCCAGCCAGGCGGCGGTGGTCTGCACCAGCGCATCCAGGCCCTCGGGCGGTTCGGCCAGCGCGCTGGCCTGGGCCGGGGTGAGCAGTGGGCGCAGCGCGGCGGCGCTCTGCGCGAAGACGGCCTGCGGCAGGCCGAAGGCGGCCAGCAGGCGGCGCGCGGTGTCGTTGCCGATGCCGGGCGTCAGCGCCAGCCGCAGCCAGGCCGTGAGCTCCTCTTGCTCCATCATGCGCCTTCATGCCTTTGCATCGAGGGGGCGCGGAGCAGGCCACGCCAGCGACCGCCGCGGCCGGGCTGGTACCGGCCGCCGGCGTTGTCCTCCCTCGCGCGGCAGAGAGGGGGCAACGCGAAGCGGCTCAGGGGACGCCCTTTATTTCGGGTTGGTCAGCTTGTCGCCCACCTGCACCGGGCTGGTGATCTCCATCACCAGCGCGTAGGACACGCGCTCGAAGGGGCGGAACACCAGCGCCAGGCCGTTGCGCTCGTCCGGCAGCTGGATGCGGGTGCGCTGGCCGTCGGTCTTGTCGACGATCCGCGGGCCGGTGGACAGCACCGCCAGCACGTGGCCGTTCTCGATGCCGTCGCGCAGGCCCTTGTTGATGACCACGATCTGGTTCTGGCCGGCGTAGCGCACGGCGTTGCCGTGCACCAGCACCACGCGCGCGTTCACCGGCACGTTGGGCGCGTGCGGCACGTAGCTGCGGAAGTCGCGCGGCGGCTCGGGGATCAGGCGGTCGCCGGCACGCATTTCCTCCTTGCTGCCGACCACGTCGATGGTGGCGGGCACCGGCGTCAGGGCCGGCGCGGGCGCCGTCCGGTGCGCCACGGGCCGCGGGTCGGCGTCGCCGGCGGCGGGCGGCTCGGGCGGCGCGGCGCGGCGGTCGGCGGCCAGCACTTCCTGGTCTTCCTCCGTCTCGCTTTCGCCACGCACCAGCTCGGCCTGGCCGACGTACTGGCCTTCGTAGCCGAGGATTTCGCCCGTCACCGGATCCTTCAGCGGCGTGGCGGTGCGGAACACGCGGAAGGCGGTCGGCAGGCCCGGCGCCTTCAGCAGCGGGGCGTCGTCGGGGCCGCGGGCGTAGGCGCGGTCGCCCTTGACCATCAGCACGCGGTCCTGGTTGGCCAGCGCCACGATGCGCGGCGCGCGCTGGAAGGTGTCGTCATCGACCACCAGCGGCTCGGTCAGGAAGGGCTCGATCAGGTGCGGCTGCAGCGTGGGCAGCGGGCCGGTGCCCAGCATGTCCACGCGGGTGCGCGGCGACACGCGCATGGTGTCGCCCGGCCCGGCCTCGCCGCCCTTGCGCGCGCGCAGGAAGGCGCGGTCGCCCGAGCGCTCCAGGTAGAGCTGCTGGCCGGGGTAGATCAGGTGCGGGTTGCGGATGTCCTGCAGGTTCATGCCCCACAGCTCGGGCCAGCGCCAGGGCGACTTCAGGAACAGGCCCGAAATGCTCCACAGCGTGTCGCCGCGGCGCACCGTGTACTGGTCCGGAGCGTTGGGCGCCAGGGCCGACAGCGGCACGCCCTGGGCCGCCACGTGCTGTGCGGTGGCGCGCTGGCCGGGGGTGACCGGGCGGTCCGATCCCTGCTGGGCCTGGGCCGGCAGCGCCGCCAGCAAAGCGGCGGCCAGCAGGCCGAGCGGCAGGGCCGGGGCGCGTGTGGCGCCGGGAAAAGTAGGTTTCATTGTGTTGCTGAGCGCGGCGGCTGACTTGACAAACCACTGGCAATTCTGCATTCAAGCCCTTGATCCGGCAACGTAATTGACCCACGGCACCGGCGCGATGCGTCAAAAGTAGCGAAAATAGCGACAAGTTAGACCCGCTTCGCCCATGGCGCAACTGCCCATTCTTCGCTACCCCGATCCCCGCCTGCACAAGGTCGCCAAGCCTGTGCAGGCCGTCGACGCGCGCCTGAAGGCGCTGATCGGCGACATGTTCGACACCATGTACGAGGCCAAGGGCATCGGCCTGGCCGCCACCCAGGTGGACGTGCACGAGCGCCTGATCGTCATCGACGTCTCGGAGGAGCGCGACCAGCGCCTGGTGCTGATCAACCCCGAACTGCTCTGGGCCAGCGACGAGCGTGTGAGGGGCGACGAGGGCTGCCTGTCGGTGCCCGGCATCTACGACGGCGTGGAGCGCGCCGCCGCCGTGCGCGTGCGCGCGCTGGACGAGCGCGGCGTCTCGCGCGAGATCGCCGCCGACGGCCTGCTGGCGGTGTGCATCCAGCACGAGATGGACCATCTGCTGGGCAAGGTGTTCGTCGAATACCTGTCGCCGCTCAAGAAGAACCGCATCAAGACCCGGCTGCTGAAGGCCGAGCGCGAGGAAAGCCGCACGCGGGCGCAGGAGCGCGCGTGAGCCGGAGCCTGCTGGCGGCGCTGGCCGCCTGCGCGCTGCTGCTGGGCTGCGCCCAGCCCGAGCGCATCGCGCCCGGCACGCCGGCCGCCGACGTGGTGCGGTCGCTCGGCCGGCCGACGGCGCGCTACCCGCTGGCGGGTGGCGGCGAACGCTTGCAGTACTCCCGCCAGCCGGCCGGCCAGACGGTGCACAACGTCGATCTGGACGCCGCCGGGCGCGTGGCGCGCGTCGAGCAGGCGCTCGGCGAGGCGCTGTACGGCCAGCGCATCCGCGTCAACGAATGGAGCCGCGACGACGTGCTGCGCGAATACGGCCCGCCCGCGCGCACCATGGGCGTGCACAACTTCGACGGCACGATCTGGATCTGGCGCTACCTCGACGGCATCACTTGGCGCCTGCTGTTCATCGACATCGACCGCGCGGGCGTGGTGCGCGGCTGGTCGAACGGCGACGAGGACCTGCCCGATCCGCCGGAGCCGCGCTGAAAATTACATAAGAAATCGGCCCCCAGCGCTTGCTGGTTGTGCGCGAGCAGCTATCAAATCATGAGTATCCGAGCCGCCTTCGCCGGCACCCCCGAATTCGCGCGCGCGGCGCTGGAGGCCATCCATGCGGCGGGCTTCGGCATCCCCTTGGTGCTGACCCAGCCCGACCGCCCGGCCGGGCGCGGCATGAAGCTGCACGCCTCGCCCGTCAAGCAGTGGGCGCTGGCGCGCGGCGTGCCCGTGGCCCAGCCGCGCAGCCTGCGGCTGGACGGCAAAGCTCCCGAGGACGCCGCCGCCGCCCAGGCCGCCCTGCAAGCCGCCCGGCCCGACGTGCTGGTGGTGGCCGCCTACGGGCTGATCCTGCCGCAGTGGGTGCTGGACCTCCCGAGGCTCGGCTGTTTGAATATCCATGCCTCGCTGCTGCCCCGCTGGCGCGGCGCGGCGCCCATCCACCGCGCCATCGAGGCGGGCGATGCCGACACCGGCATCACCATCATGCAGATGGACGCGGGCCTCGACACCGGCGCCATGCTGCTGGCCGAGGCGCTGCCCATCGCCCCGCGCGAGACCACCGGCACGCTGCACGACAAGCTGGCCGCGCTCGGCGGGCGCCTGATCGTGCAGGCGCTGGAGCTGGCCGCCGCCGGGCGCCTGACGGCCACGCCCCAGCCCGCCGAGGGCGCGACCTACGCGCACAAGATCGAGAAGCACGAAGCCGCCATCGACTGGCGCCAGCCGGCCGAGACGATCGAGCGGCGCATCCGCGCCTTCGACCCCTTCCCCGGTGCCAGCGGCATGCTGGGCGGCGAGGCCGTGAAGCTCTGGCGCTCTGAAATCAGTAGCTGCCAGCGCTTGCCGGACGAGCGCTGCGGCCAGATTTTGCTTGTAAACGATGAAGGCGTGACAGTCGCCTGCGGCCAGGGCGCGCTGACGCTGACCGAATGGCAGCGCCCCGGCGGCAAGCGCCTGCCGGCGCGCGAGTTCCTGCGCGGCAGCGCGCTGCGGGCCGGCCAGTGCTTCGAGGCTGCCGCATGACCATGCCCCTGCCGCCCGACCCGCCGGGCGATCTGTCGCCGCACGGCCGCCTGGCCACCTGGGTCGGCCGCCGCATCGACGGCTGCGCACGCACCGCGCGCCACCCGCTGTTCTGGGTCGGCGCGCGCGAGATGTCGGGCATCTCGCTGGGCATGACGGCCTGGGCCTTCATGACCGGCGTGGCCATGATCAAGAGCGGCATGAGCATCACCGAGGCGGTGGCGATGTCGCTGCTGGTGTTCGCCGGCAGCGCGCAGCTGGCCGCCATCCCGCTGATCGCCGCCGGCGCGCCGATGTGGGTGGTGTTCGCCACCGCGTTCTGCGTCAACCTGCGCTTCGTGGTGTTCAGCCTGCACCTGCGGCAGTACTTCATGTTCCTGCCGCGCGCGCGGCGCCTGTGGCTGGGCTACTTCACCGGCGACGTGACCTACGTGCTGTACACGCGGCGCTTTCCCGAGCCGCCCGCGACCGACCAGCAGCGCCACGCGCAGATGGCCTACCTGTGGGGCGGCAACTGCGTCAACTGGGTGTTCTGGCAGACCTTCAGCATGCTGGGCATCTTCCTGGGCAACGCGCTGCCGGCGCGCTGGGGGCTGGAGTTCGCCGGCACGCTGGCGCTGCTGGCGGTGGCCTGCTCGCTCGCCACCTCGCGGCTGCGCGCGCTGGCGGCCGTCATCGCGGCGGCGGCGGCGGTGGCGCTGGTGGCGCTGCCGTACCGGCTGAACATCGTCGCCGCCATCGCGGTGGCGGTGGTGGTCTGCCTGTTCATCGAATCCCGGCGGCCGCCGCTGGCCGGCGAGCGGGAGGACGCCCATGCCGGCTGAGACCGACCTCTGGACGCTGCTGATCATCGTCGGGCTGACGGTGATCAGCGTGGTCACGCGCGGCTTCTTCTTCATCAGCGCGCGCGAGTGGCGCCTGCCCGGCTGGGCGCTGCGCGGCCTGCAGTACGCGCCCATCGCCGCGCTGACGGCCGTGATCGCGCCCGACATCGTGCTGACGCAGGGCCACGTCGGCAACCTGCTGGCGGATGCGCGGCTGTGGGGCGCGCTGGCCACGGCGGGCTTCTACTTCTGGCGCCGGCAGTCGGGCTTCGTGCTGGTCGGCGCCATCGCGGCCGGCATGGCGGTGTACCTGCCGCTGCGCATCGGGCTGGGGTGGTGAACTCAGCCGTGTAACGAAGACAGGAACTGCTTCAGCTCCGGCGTCCTCGGGCTGCCGAACAGCTCGGCCGGCGGCCCCATCTCGTGCACCTTGCCCTGGTGCATGAAGATCACGCGGTCGCTCACCTTGCGCGCGAAGCCCATCTCGTGCGTGACCATCAGCAGCGTCATGCCCTCGGCGGCCAGCGACTCGACCACGCCCAGCACCTCGCCCACCAGCTCCGGGTCCAGCGCGGAAGTGATCTCGTCGCACAGCAGGATGGCCGGCTCCATCGCCAGCGCGCGGGCGATGGCCACGCGCTGCTGCTGGCCGCCGGAAAGCTGGTCGGGCCAGGCGCCGAACTTCTCCGCCAGGCCCACCCGCGCCAGCAGCGCGCGGGCGCGCGCCTCGCCGGCCTTGGCCTCGGTCTTCTTCACCAGGCTGGGCGCCAGCATCACGTTCCTGCCCACCGTCAGGTGCGGGAACAGGTTGAACTGCTGGAAGATCATGCCCACGTGCTGGCGCAGCGTGCGCATGGCGGCCGCGTCATCGTGCTTCAGCGGCTGGCCCAGCACGGTCAGGGTGCCGTGCTGGAAGGTCTCCAGCCCGTTGATGCAGCGCAGCAGCGTGCTCTTGCCCGAGCCGCTCTTGCCGATGATGGCCACCACCTCGCCCGCGCGCACGTCGAGGTCGATGCCCTTGAGCACCTCGTGCGTGCCATAGGCCTTGCGCAGTCCGCGCATGCGCACGGCGGGTTCGGCGGTGTCGTCGGCGGGCAGGGCGTGGGCGGCGGCGAGCAGTTCAGTGGTGGACATGAAGTCTCCGTTCGAGCGCGCGCGCCCACAGGCTCACCGGGAAGCACAGCGCGAAATAGACCAGGGCGACGACGCCGTACACCAGCATCGGCTTGAAGGTGGCGTTGGCGATCATGGTGCCGGCCTTGGTCAGCTCGATGAAGCCGATCACCGACGCCAGCGCCGTGCCCTTGATGACCTGCACCAGAAAGCCCACCGTGGGCGCCACGGCGATGCGCACCGCCTGCGGCAGGACGACGTGGCGCATCTGCTCGCCGAAAGACAGCGCCAGGCTCTGCCCCGCCTCCCACTGCCCGCGCGGCACGGCGCGCACGCAGCCGTGCCAGATCTCGGTGAGGTACGCGCTGGCGTACAGCGTCAGCGCCACGGCGGCGGCCGTCCAGGCCGAGATCGGCAGGCCCAGCAGCGCCAGGCCGAAGTAGGCCAGGAAGAGCTGCATCAGCAGCGGCGTGCCCTGGAACAGCTCCACGTAAGCCCCCACCGCGCGCGCCGCCCACGAGCGGGCGCCGCCGGCCTCGCGCAGCACCAGCAGCGCCCCGCCCACCACGCCGCCGCCCACGAAGGCCAGCAGCGACAGCGCCACCGTCCAGCGCGCGGCCAGCAGCAGGTTGCGCACGATGTCCCAGAGGGTGAACTCAACCATCCTAGAAGCGGCAGTTGAACGCGCTCGCCAGTGCCGTGATCGGCGTGCCAGGCAAGGCGTGAGGACGCGGCAGGCTCGTGCCTGCGAGGACGAGCAACGCCGCATGGCGCGGCGAGCGCGGTGCTGGCGAGTGCGTAGCGCGCTCACCCCACAGATGGGGTTGAACGAAGTGGCGAAAGCAAAAGTTCATGCGGCTCTGGTGAAGATGGCAAGCGGTCAACTGCCGTTTCTAGGATCGGGGCGCCTGCCGAACAGCCAGCGCGGCCCGGCCCAGTTGAGCGCGCGCCGCACCGCCATCGCCAGCAGCAGGTAGAGCGCGGTGGCGACGATGAAGGCCTCGAAGGCGCGGAAATTGCGGCTCTGGATCAGGTTGGCGGCGTAGCTCAGCTCCTCGGTGCTGATCTGCCCGCACACCGCCGAGCCCAGCATGACGATGATGATCTGGCTCACCGTGGCCGGCCACACCTTGGCCAGCGCGGGCGGCAGCACCACGCGGGTGAAGGTCTGGCGGGCGTTCAGCGCCAGGCTCTCGGCCGCCTCGATCTGCCCGCGCGGCGTGGCCTCGATGCCGGCGCGCACGATCTCGGCCGCGTAGGCGCCCAGGTTCACCACCATGGCGATCACCGAGGCCAGGTCGGGCGTGAGCCGCACGCCCAGCGCCGGCAGCCCGAAGAACACGAAGTACAGCTGCACGATGAAGGGCGTGTTGCGCACCAGCTCCACGTAGCTCGCGGCCAGCCACTTCAGCCACAGCGGCCCGCGCGTGCGCGCCCAGGCGCAGGCCACGCCCACCGCCAGGCCCAGCACGGCGGCGATGGCCGTCAGCAGCAGCGTGACGGCCGCGCCCTTGGCCAGCAGCGGCCACTGGCCGAGCACGGCGGCGAAGTCGAGGTCGATGCGCATGCGGCGCTTGCTATTCAATACGGAGCTATTGGCGCTTGCCTGGCAAGCGCTGGGGCCTGTTTTTGCTTAGATTATTTCGGCAGGTCGCCGGCCGGGCGGCCCAGCCACTTGAGCGACAGCTTGTTCAGCTCGCCCGACGCACTGGCGGCGGCGATGATGGCGTTCAGCTTGTCCTTCAGCGCCGTCTCGCCCTTGGCCACGCCGATGAAGTTGGGGCTGTCCTTCAGCAGCAGCTTGTATTCGGTGCCGAGCTGCGGGTTCTTGGCCATCATCGCGCCGGCCACCGAGGCGCCGGTGGCCAGCGCCTGCGTCTGGCCCGACACGAAGGCCGCCACGGTGGCGTTGTTGTCCTCGAAGCGCTTGATGTCGGTGCCGGCGGGCGCCACCTTGGTCAGCTCCTGGTCCTCGATGGCGCCGCGCGTCACCGCCACCGACTTGCCCGCCAGGTCGGCGAAGCTCTTCACGGCCATCGTCTTGGGCGCGAACACGGCCTGGAAGAAGGGCGAATAGGCCGAGGTGAAGTCGAGCACCGCCTCGCGCTCGGGGTTCTTGCCCAGGGTGGAGATCACCAGGTCGGCCTTGGCCGTCTGCAGGTAGGGGATGCGGTTGGCGCTGGTCACCGGCACCAGCTCCAGCTTGGCGCCCAGGCCGGTGGCCACGACCTGCGCCATGTCCACGTCCAGGCCCTGGGGCTTCAGGTCGGTGCCGACGAAGCCGTAGGGCGGGAAGTCGGTCGGGATGGCGACCTTCACCGTCTTGCTGGCCTGGATGCGCTCCAGCGCTGACTGCGCGTGCGCCGCCAGCGGCAGCGCCAGGGCGGCGGCGAGGGCGATGAGGGCGGGGCGGCGGGCAAGGGGAGAGAACATGGCGATCCTTTTTTCAGTGCGCGCGGGCGCGCGATGTGGTGATGCGGGCCTTGGTGCAAGCGCCATGCCAGCCGGAAAGCACCGTTTTGGGGCGTTGGCGCTTCCTATAATCGGCCGCAGGATTTCTGGTCATTTACCTAGTTCTCGCCCGCCAGTTCAGCGCGGGCAGCTCATTTTTCAGGAGCAACCGCCGTATGAACGTGATCCGCTTTTCCGACCTCTGCGCCCAGGGCAAGGCCCGGGGCCAGCGCGTCTTCATCCGCGCCGACCTCAATGTGCCGCAGGATGAGCACGGCGCGATCACCGAAGACACCCGCATCCGCGCCAGCGTGCCCTGCATCCGCATGGCGCTGGAGGCCGGCGCGGCGGTGATGGTCACCAGCCACCTGGGCCGCCCGAAGGAAGGCGAGTTCAAGCCGGAGGATTCGCTGGCGCCCGTGGCCCGCCGTCTGGGCGAACTGCTGGGCCGCGAGGTGCCGCTGGTGCAAAACTGGGTGGACGGCGTTCAGGTGGCGCCCGGCCAGGCCGTGCTGCTGGAGAACTGCCGCGTCAACAAGGGCGAGAAGAAGTGCGATGAGGCGCTTTCGCGCAAGATGGCCGCACTTTGCGACATTTACGTGAACGATGCCTTCGGCACCGCGCACCGCGCCGAGGGCACCACCTACGGCATCGCCCGGTTCGCCCCAGTCGCCTGCGCCGGCCCGCTGCTGGCGGCCGAGATCGACGCCATCACGCAGGCGCTGGCGCAGCCCAGGCGGCCGCTGGTGGCCATCGTTGCCGGCAGCAAGGTGAGCACAAAACTCACCATCTTGCAGTCATTGGCGAGCAAAGTGGATCAACTCATCGTCGGCGGCGGCATCGCCAACACCTTCATGCTGGCCGCCGGCCTGCCCATCGGCCAAAGCCTGGCCGAGGCCGACCTGGTGGGCGAGGCGCGCGCCGTCATCGACGCCATGAAGGCGCGCGGCGCCGAGGTGCCGATCCCGACCGACGTGGTGACGGCCAAGGAGTTCAAGGCCGACGCGTCCGCCACCGTCAAGCCAGCCGCCGACGTGGCCGCCGACGACCTGATCCTCGACATCGGCCCCGCCACCGCCGCGCGCCTGGCCGCGCAGCTGAAGCAGGCCGGCACCATCGTCTGGAACGGCCCGGTGGGCGTGTTCGAGTTCAATCAATTCGCCCACGGCACCGAAACCATCGCCCGCGCCATCGCCGCCAGCCCCGCCTTCAGCATCGCCGGCGGCGGCGACACGCTGGCGGCCATCGCCAAGTACGGCATCGAGAAGGACGTGGGCTACATCTCTACCGGCGGAGGCGCCTTTCTGGAAGTGCTGGAGGGCAAGCAGCTGCCCGCCTTCGAGATTCTGGAAAAGCGCGCGGCGGGCTGACTCGCCGCCTCAATTCATCGGCGCTTGCGTACCCACCGATGCTTGACGCCGCCCGCCGCTGGACCGACATCAGGCTGGAAGGGGCTGCGCCGGCCGAGTATCTGCGCGTCGAGCAGCAGTCGCTGGATTTGCTGTTGCGCGGCGTGCGCATCGGGCTGCTGACGGCGCTGCTGGGGCCGGGGCTGTCGGCCTGGCTGTTCTCCGGTTTCGTCGGTCCGTGGTGGGCTTGGGGGCCAGCGGCGCTGGTCTATGCGCTGAACCTGGAGCGCATCCTCATGCTGCGCCGCATGGCCGCGCTGCGCGCGCTGCACGACGACACGCCGGGGCGCTGGGCCGCCGCGCTGGTGCTGCGCATCGGGCTCATGGGGTGCCTGATCTCGGCCTGGAACTACGCCGCGCTGCGCAGCGACGAGCCCGTGGCCATGATGTATGCGTTGGGGCTGTCCATCGTCGTGTGCGCCGGCGCCATGACGCAATACTGCATCTGGCCCGCCGCCGTGTGGGTCTTCGTCACCCCGCTACTGCTGGGCATGGCGGCGCAACTGCTCTGGGTGGGGCGCGGCGCGCAGGGGCAGGGCCACGTGGTCACGGCCGTGTTCATGGTCGCGCTCTGGGCGACGCTGCTGACCGCCACCACCCGCTTCGCCCGCGCCCAGCACGGCAACCTGCTGATGCGCCTGCGCAACGAAGAGCTGACGGCCGCGATCGACGGCAAGCGCCGCCAGGCCGAAGCCGCCAGTGCCGCCAAGTCGCGCTTTCTGGCAGCCGCCAGCCACGACCTGCGCCAGCCGGTGCACGCCATGTCGCTGCTGGGCGAGGCGCTGCGCCAGCAACTGGCCGGCACGCCCCAGGCGCCGCTGATGGGGCAGATGCTGGCCGGGGTGGACAGCTTCTCCGAGCTGGTGGACGAGGTGCTGGACCTGGCGCGCATCGATGCCGGCGCCGTCGAGGCGCGCATGGCGCCGGTGCCGGTGCCTGGGCTGCTGGCGCGTGCCGAGACCAGCTTTCGCGCCAGCGCCGCCGCGCGCGGGCTGGCGTTCTGGCTGCGTCCGCCCGTGTGCGGCGGCGATCCGGTGGTGTGGGCCGATGCGGCGCTGTTGTGGCGCGTGGTCGGCAACCTGGTGGCCAACGCCGTGCGCTACACGCCCGCGGGCGGCGTGATGCTGGCCGTGCGCCGCGCGCGCTTGAACGGTCAGCCCGCGTGGCGCATCGAGGTGCGCGACAGCGGCCCCGGCATCGCGCTGCACCAGCGCGAAGCCATCTTCGACGAGTTCTACCAGGCGCACGACGCGCACCGCACCCGTGCCGGCGGCGAGGGCCACGGCCTGGGCCTGTCGGTGGCACGGCGCATGGCGCGCCTGATGGGCGCCGACGTGCGCCTGCACCCGGCCAGCGCGCACGGGCCCGGCGCCGTGTTCTCCATCACCCTGGCGGCCGCGCCCGCCGCCGCGCCCGATGCCGCGCCGCACGGCGAGGGCGCCGCCTCGTCCGCGCCGCCCGACCTGCGCGGCCTGCGTGTGCTGGTGGTCGACGACGACCCTGCCGCGCGCCAGGCCCTGCACCTGCTGCTGCAAGGCTGGGGCGCGAGCGTGCATAACGCCGCCACCCCCGCTGCCGCCGCCTCGGCGGCCCGTCGCGCCGCCGAGGCCGGCGCGCCCGTGCAGGTACTCGTCACCGACCACTGGCTGGCCGACGGCGCCCTCTCGCACGACGTGCTGGCCGCCGTGCGCCCGCACGCGCCGCCCACGCTGCGCGTGGCCGTGGTCAGCGGCGGCGCCAGCGAGGCTGAGGCCGCCGCCCTGGCGCAGGGCGGCGCCGTGTTCCTGCGCAAGCCCGTGCGGCCCCAGGCGTTGCGCGACTGGCTGAACGCGGAATCGGTCTAGGCATACTCACTTTGGCGAGTGGCGCGGCACCGGAGCGCCATGAACCATGGCCTGGACATGAGCACCCCCCAACGCATCCTGCTGGCCGACGACCACGAGATCGTCCGCGACGGCTTGGCCGCCCACCTGCGCATGCTGGGCGATTTCGAGATCGTGCACGCCTGGAGCCTGGCCACCCTGCTGGCCGCGGCCGCCGCGCCGCCCGGCTGCGACCTGGCCGTGGTGGACGTGCACATGCCCGGCATGGACGGCGGCCAGGGGCTCGCGGCGCTGTGCGCTGCCCATGCGGCGCTGCCCGTCATCATCATCAGCGGCGCCGCCAGGCTGCCGCGCGTGGCCGAATGGCGGCGCTGGCCCAGCGTGCGCGCCATCGTGCACAAATCCAGCCCCATGGCCCAACTGCGCGCAGCCGTCGATCTGGCGCTGGCGCGCACGCCCGTCGCCGTGCCTGAGCTGTTCGCGCTGCCCCAGGCCCAAGCCTGGGGCGATGCCGACGCGCTGGCCGCGCTATCGCCGCGTCTGGCGCAGGTGGCCCAGGCCGTCGCCCAGGGCCTGAGCAACCAGCAGGCCGCCCAGGCGCTGGGCCTCTCGGAAGGCACCGTCAAGCAATACCTCAAGGACATCTTCCGCACCCTGGGCGTGGCCAACCGCACGCAGCTCACGCTGCTGCTGCTCGGTCAAAAGCCGGGCGGCGAGTAGCCGGGCGGGCGCTCTTGCGCGCCCGGGGCGCGGTCTTCACTTTCGGGAATGGCATCGCCTCGTCACACCGGGAAACATGGCTGTGTCTTCAACACATGCCCCCACGGAGGAAACCATGCCCGCTTCACCTGTTCAGCCATTACCGTCCTTGCCGGACCATCGCCGCTGGCTGCTGGCCGGCCTGATGGCCGCCGTGGCCACGCTGTCCGCCTGCGGCGGCGACGACGACCCCGTCGCCACCGATCCGTCCGCGCCCACGCCTGCGCCGACACCCGCGCCCGTTGATCCACCTGTGCCAGCCCCCGCGCCCACTGACCCGCCCGCGCCTGCGCCGGCCCCCGTCGATCCTCCGGCCCCGGCCCCGGCGCCCACCGACCCGCCCGCGCCCGCGCCTGCGCCGGCCCCCACCGACCCGCCTGCCCCCGCGCCTGCTCCCGCCCACGCGCGCGACTGCCTGAACCGCGACCTGTTCCGCGAAGGCGTGCCCGTGCATGCCGAATACAGCGTCACCGGCGCCAGTTACGACGCGCAGACCGTTGACTTCGAGATGCACGCGCCGGTCGAATTCAACGGCGTCCTGCGGCCCGAGATGCGCACCACGTCCTCCACCCGCACCAGCGGCACCTGGAGCACGCCCGCCACCACCTCGCACTACCTGGAGCTGGGCGCCGATGGCCTCATCACCCGCTACGGCAGCAGCATGCGCAGCGGCAGCGGCCTGGGCGTGCTGATCACCACCTGGACCATGGACCCGCCCATGGTCGATGCCCGCTTCCGCCTGCCCGAGGGCTGGAACTCCAACATACCGGCATCGACGGTGACCATGCGCGTGGGCCTGCTGCCCCCCAGCACCAGCACGCGGCAGACGCAGGTGTACTTCGACGGCATGGAGACGGTGTCCGTGCGCGCGGGCGAGTTCAACGCCTGCAAGTTCCGCGAATACGTCACCGTCAACGACGGCCCGCGCACGCTGATCACGAGCTGGGTTCGCTACGGCGTGGTCATCAAGGAGGTCACCACACCTCCCGAAGGCAGTGAGCTGACCAGCGAGCTGACCAGCGCCAGCGTCAACGGCCGTTTCCTGGTGCCCTGAGGGGGCGGTGGCCACACCACGCGGCGCCCGCAGGCATGGCCTGACGGCGCCGCGCGTCAACCGGGCTGGCGCGCTGCCTCTTCTGGCCCATTGCCGCCAGCCCATCGCCGCCCCTGCCTTTTGGAGACATGCATGAACTGGACACACGGCTTGCGCCGCCTGCTGGCGGCCATCGTGCTTTGTTGCGCGGGCACCGCCTGGGCGCAGATCACCACCACCTACGACTACGCCAGCCAGGTGTACGGCGCCGATGCCGTCGCGCCCTATACCGCCGGCATGCGCACCAGCGGCTGGGTCCGCGTCTCCGTCACCGGTCCGCTGCCCGCCAGCGCCGGGCCGATCTTTTTGCGCGATTACGTGACCGACTGGCACATCAGCGACGGCGTGCGCACGTTCACGCCCGCCAACTCGGCCGTGATGGGGCACAGCCACGCCTACACCGATTCCGGCGGCAGCCTGCACATCCACGTGCTGTCGCTGATCCAGCCGGGTGGGCCAGAGACCATCGCCCACATGGTCGGCGACCGCGTGGACAGCGTGTACCTCTGGAACAGCGGGCAAGTCACGGTGCGCGTCAACGATCGGTGCGAGGGCGTGGACCCGGCGACCAACCTGTGCAACTCGCTCGCCGCGGACGCCGCGTCAACCGTCTTTGCCTCGCACGGCGACCCCATCGACCCATGGACGCCGCGCGCCGCGCCCACAGTGGCGATCACCGCCGTGCCCACCCTGGCCGAATGGGCGGTGATGGCGCTGGGCCTGCTGCTGTGCGCGCTGGGCGTGCGGCGCCTGCACGCGCCGGGCTGACCTTGCCGCGTGCCGCGCCGCGTTGGCTCGGCAGGCGCGCAGGGGGTCTTTCGGGCGGCCAGCGCTGTGGACATGCAATCCATTCCAAGCGAGCCGCGCTGGCCGCCCGTTTTCCTGTGCCAGCGCGCAGCGGCGGCACCTCACTTTCGGGAGTGGCGGCGCCGTGGCCAGCCCCGCAGCATGGCCGTGGCCCATCGCTTTGCCTTACGGAGAAAAGATATGCCGCGTTCAACCCTCTGGCGCCGCTTGCTCGCGTCCATCGCCCTGGCCGCCAGCGTGCTGCCGGCCGCCGCCGCCATTCCCGCCAGCGAGCGCCAGGTGCTGCTCGACCTGTACGCCGCGACCGCCGGCGCGGGCTGGACCAACAACACCAACTGGAACGGTGCCGCCGGCACCGAATGCACGTGGTTCGGCGTCAACTGCGACGCGGGCGAGGACCACGTGACGGGTGTCGTTCTGCCCGCCAACAACCTCGTCGGAGCGCTGCCGGGCAACATCAACCAATTGACGGCGCTGGTGGCGTTCAGCGTCTGGAACAACCAGCTGAGCGGCAGCATTCCCTCGCTGGCCGGGCTGGTGAACCTGCGGGCGTTCGCCGTGAACGACAACCAGCTGAGCGGCGCCATTCCCCCGCTGTCCGGCTTGACCGTGCTGACCTGGTTCTACGTCTACAACAACCAGCTGAGCGGCCCGATTCCGCCGCTGTCCGGACTGACGACGCTGGAGTACTTCTCCGCCGATGGCAATCGGCTGAGTGGCGCCATCCCCGCGCTGACCGGCTTGACGGCGTTGCGGTATTTCATGGTTCACGACAACCGGCTGAGCGGCTCCATGCCCTCGCTGGACGGGTTGACGACGCTGGAGCGCGTGTTCGTCCACGGCAACCAGCTCACCGGCGCACCGCCCGCCGCGCCCGCCACGCTGACGGCCGGCTATTCGCGCCTGTGCCCCAACCACTTGATCGCTCCCTCGCCCACCGATGCCGCCTGGGATGCCGCCACGGGCGAAACCCCGTGGTCGCAGAACTGCACGGCCGCTGCGGTGGGTTCGGTCGCCGCCGTGCCCACGACGGGCGAATGGGCGCTGCTGCTGCTGGGCATGCTGGCCGCAGCGGTGGGCGCGCGCCGGCTGCGCCGGCAGGTTTGAGCGTTGGCCGCTGGTTTTTGGGGCTGGCTGGCGTCCGCATGCCCCGCGCCCGGCGTGGCCTCGGCCGCGTCAACGGCGCGGCGTGCACCGGCCACTCACTTTCGCGAGTGGCGCCGCCTTGTTCAGCCCCGCAGCATGGCGTGCATCCAACGTCTTGATCCCCCGGAGTAAAACCATGTCGATTCCCAGCTTCTTGCGCCGCGTTCTCGTGCCCATGGCCCTGGCCGCCAGCGCGCTGCCCGCGGCCGCCGCCATTCCCGCCAGCGAGCGCCAGGTGCTGCTCGACCTGTACGCCAGCACCGCCGGCGACGGCTGGACCAACAACACCAACTGGAACGGCGCCGCCGGCACCGAATGCACGTGGTACGGCATCACCTGCGACGCGGGCGACAACAACGTGACGGGGGTCAGCCTGCAAGGCAACAAGCTCACCGGCTCGCTGCCGGGCAACATCAACCAACTGACGGCGTTGACGTGGCTCGAGGTCGCGGAAAACGAACTGAGCGGCAGCATTCCCCCTTTGTCCGGGTTGACGTCGTTGACGTCGTTCTCCGCCTACACCAACCAACTCACCGGCCCGATTCCCTCGCTGGCCGGCCTGACCAGCCTGGCGGATTTCCTCGTGGACGGCAACGACCTGAGCGGCCCCATCCCGCCATTGGCCGGCTTGAGCGAGTTGCGCAGCTTCAGTGCCTACGGCAATCAACTCAGCGGCACGATCCCGCCACTGGCCGGCTTGACGGCCTTGCGGTTTTTCCTCGTCAGCGACAACCATCTGAGCGGCGCCATTCCGCCGCTGGCCGGCTTGACATCGTTGAGTTACTTCGACGCGCGCAGCAATGCCCTGACTGGCGCCCTCCCCGCGCTGTCCGGCTTGACGGCGTTGGAATACTTCATCGTCTACGACAACCAACTGAGCGGCGCGATTCCGCCGCTGGCCGGCTTGGCCGCGCTGCGATACCTCGACGCACACAGCAATGACCTGAGCGGCACCATCCCCTCGCTGGCCGGGTTGACGGCGTTGCAGTACTTCATCGTCTTCGACAACCAACTGACCGGCTCCATGCCGCCGCTGGCCGGCCTGGCGGCCCTGATCTATTTCGACGCGAGTGCCAATCGATTGAGCGGCGCCATCCCCTCGCTGTCGGAGCTGACGGCCTTGCGGTATCTCGTCGTCAACGACAACCAACTGAGCGGCCCGATTCCGGCCCTGTCCGGCTTGCCGGCGATCCGGGAGCTCCTCGTGCATAACAACCGGCTCACCGGCGCACCGCCCGCCGCGCCCGCCACGCTGACGGCCGGCGCCTCGCGCCTGTGCCCCAACAACCTCAGCACGCCTTCGCCCACCGATGCCGCCTGGGATGCCGCCACGGGCGAAACCCCGTGGTCGCAGAACTGCACGGCGGCGGCGGGCTCGGTCGCCGCCGTGCCCACGCTGGGCGAATGGAGCCTGCTGCTCACCGGCCTGCTGGCCGCTGGACTGGGCGCGGGAAGGCTGCGCCGGCGGGTTTGAACCATGCGTGGGCAGTGGCCAGGTTTGCTCTGTTAAATATAGCTTTTGGCGCTTGCTGCATCTGCGCTGGAGCCCGATTTGGCTTGTAATCGGCGCGGCGGTCGCCGCGCCGCCACGGCCCCATGCCAGAATGCCCGGCCGGGCGCGCCGTGCGTCCCGCCACCGCACAGGACGCCCACGCCATGACCTACCGCGCCACCAAGATCGTCGCCACGCTCGGCCCCGCGTCGAGCGATCCCGCCCTGCTGGAGGCGATGATCCGCGCCGGCGTCAACGTGGTGCGGCTGAACTTCAGCCACGGCACGGCCGACGACCACACGCAGCGCGCCGGTCTGGTGCGCGAGGCGGCCGAGCGCGCGGGCCGCGAGGTGGCCATCATGGCCGACCTGCAAGGCCCCAAGATCCGCGTCGGCAAGTTCGCCGATGGCAAGGTGATGCTGCTGCCCGGCGCGCCCTTCGTGCTGGACGCCGCGCGCAAGGAGCCGGGCGACGTGAACGGCGTGGGCCTGGACTACAAGGAGCTGCCGCGCGACGTGCGCCCCGGCGACGTGCTGCTGCTGAACGACGGCCTGATCGTGCTCACCGTGGAGGCCGTGCGCGGCGACGCCGTGCACACCACCGTCCGGGTGGGCGGCGAGCTGTCCAACAACAAGGGCATCAACAAGCAGGGCGGCGGCCTGACCGCGCCCGCGCTTACCGCCAAGGACATGGAGGACATCAAGACCGCCATGCGCCTGCGCGCCGACTACGTGGCGGTGAGCTTCCCCAAGAACGCCACCGACATGGAGATGGCGCGCCAGCTCTGCGCCGTGGCCGGCGCCGAGTGGGGGCACCGGCCCGGCATGATCGCCAAGATCGAGCGCGCCGAGGCCATCCCCAGGCTGGCCGAGATCCTGGCCGCCAGCGACGGCATCATGGTGGCGCGCGGCGACCTGGCGGTGGAGGTGGGCAACGCCGCCGTGCCGGCGCTGCAAAAGAAGATGATCCGCATGGCGCGCGAGGCCGACAAGGTGGTCATCACCGCCACGCAGATGATGGAGAGCATGATCGCCAACCCCGTGCCCACGCGCGCCGAGGTGAGCGACGTGGCCAACGCCGTGCTCGACGGCACGGACGCCGTGATGCTCAGCGCCGAGACCGCCGCTGGCCGCTACCCGCTGGAGACGGTGCGCGAGATGGCCGCCATCTGCGAGGCCGCCGAGGAGCACGACCCGGCGCTGGAGCTGGACGCCGATTTCAAGGGCGCCACCTTCCACCGCATCGACCAGTCGATCGCCATGGGCGCGCTGTTCACTGCCTTCCACCTGGGCGCCAAGGCCATCGTGGCGCTGACCGACTCCGGTTCCACCGCGCTGTGGATGAGCCGCCACCGCGTGCGCATTCCCATCTACGCGCTGACGCCCAAGGTCGGCACCCAGCGCAAGATGGCGCTGTACCGCAACGTGCGTCCCATGCTGATGGACACCGCCACCGAGCGTGACGCTGCCCTGGAGCAGGCCGAGGGCCACCTCAAGCGCCAGGCCGTGGTGTCCACCGGCGACGTGTACGCCATTACCGCCGGCGAGCCGATGGGCGCGCCGGGAGGCACCAACATGCTCAAGATCTGCCGGGTGGACTGAGCGCTCTCGACCACCCTGCCGCACCGCCCTGCACCGCCAGCGCGCAGAGTGCGCCCAATACCCAGCCGGCCAGCACGTCGAGCGGAAAGTGCACGCCCAGCGCGACGCGGCTCCAGCCCACCAGCAGCGCCATGCACGCAAGCGCCGCGCGCACGGCCGGGCGCGCTGGCGCCAGCGCGGCCGACGCCGCCCAGGCGGCCGCCACGCAGGCGTGCGCGCTGGGGAAGCCGGCCGAGGCGCCGTGTTCCAGCCACTGCGTGCCCAGGTCGAGCGCGAACGGGCGCGGCCGCGCGAAGCCCTGCTTCAGCAGGTACGCCGCCACGGCCGCCAGCGCCATCGCCAGCAGCACGCGCCAGGCCTGGGTGCGCCACGCGGGCTGGCCGGCCAGCGCCAGCGCCACGGTGCCTGCGATCAGCCACTCCGGCAGGTCCAGGCTGGCCAGGCGCGCCAGGTCCACCAGCCAGCCGGGTGCGGCCGCCCCCAGGTTGAGCCAGAGAAAAAGCGCCCAATCGGCCGAGAGCGGGGCGGCAAGCAGGTTGTGCATGGCGCGCCAGCGTAGGCGGAGCCTCTGAACAGCGGCTTAACGCGCGCCCCACGTCCTAAAATCAGCGGTTGTTCCTCGTGCGGCACTCACCTGCCGCACCTCGCAGCCTCTTCAGCCATAAGGAAACTCCCGTGAATCAAGAGCAACTCGCCAAAGTGGCCCAGGGCCAGGGCTTCATCGCCGCGCTGGACCAGAGCGGCGGCAGCACGCCCAAGGCGCTGCGCCTGTACGGCATCGAAGAATCCAGCTACAGCGGCGACGCGCAGATGTTCGACCTGGTGCACGCCATGCGCAGCCGCATCGTCACCAGCCCGGCCTTCGACGGCCGCCGCGTGCTGGGCGCCATCCTGTTCGAGATGACGATGGACCGCGACTTCGGCGGCCTGCCCGCCGCCGAATACCTGTGGCAGAAGAAGCAGGTCGTGCCTTTCCTGAAGGTGGACAAGGGCCTGGCCGATGAGGCTAACGGCGTGCAGGTGATGAAGCCCATGCCCGCGCTGGATGCGCTGCTGAAGCGCGCCGCCGCCAAGGGCATCTTCGGCACCAAGATGCGCTCGGTCGTCAACGCCGCCAACGCCGCCGGCATCGACGCCGTGGTGGCGCAGCAGTTCGAGGTCGGCCGGCAGATCCTGGCCGCGGGCCTGATGCCCATCATCGAGCCCGAGGTCAACATCAAGGCCGCCGACAAGAAGGAAGCCGAGGCGCTGCTCAAGGCCGCGCTGCTGAAGGCGCTGGACGCGCTGGCGGGCGAGCAGAAGGTCATGCTCAAGCTCACCATTCCCAGCGTGGACGGCTTCTACACCGAGCTGGTGAAGCACCCGCGCGTGCTGCGCGTGGTGGCGCTGTCGGGCGGCTACGCGCGCGACGAGTCGAACGCGCTGCTGGCCAGGAACCCCGGCGTCATCGCCAGCTTCAGCCGCGCGCTGACCGAGGGGCTGACGGCGCAGCAGAGCGACGCCGAGTTCAACGCCGCGCTCGACAAGGCGATCGAGTCGATCTACCAGGCTTCGATCACCTGACGCCGTGAGCGACGCCCTCCACACCTCCGCCCTGCACAGCCTGCCGCTGCTCGCGCGCGGCAAGGTGCGCGACAACTATGCGGTGGGCGACGACCGCATCCTGATGGTCGCCAGCGACCGCATCAGCGCCTTCGACGTGATCATGGGCGAGCCCATCCCCGGCAAGGGCGCGCTGCTGACGCAGATGGCGCTGTGGTGGTTCGAGCGTCTGGGCGACATCGTGCCCAACCACCTGACCGGGGAGGTGCCCGAGAGCGTGGTGGCGCCGGGCGAAGCGGCGCAGGTGCGCGGCCGCTCGATGCTGGTCAAGCGCCTCACGCCCATCCCGGTGGAGGCCGTGGTGCGCGGGTACCTCGCCGGCAGCGGCTGGAAGGAGTACCAGGCCGGCCAGGCCGTCTGCGGCGTGCCGCTGCCGCCGGGCCTTGCGAACGCCGGCAAGCTGCCCCAACCCATCTACACGCCGGCGGCCAAGGCGGCGGTGGGCGAGCACGACGAGAACATCAGCTACGAGCGCACGGTCGAGATGATCGGCCCCGAACTGGCGGCGAAGATCCGCGACGTGAGCATCCAGCTCTACGAGCGCGCCGCCGCCATCGCCCTGCCCAAGGGCATCATCATCGCCGACACCAAGTTCGAGTTCGGCCTGGACGCCGCCGGCACCCTGGTGCTGATGGACGAGGTGCTGACGCCCGACTCCTCGCGCTACTGGCCGGCCGAGAGCTACCGCGAAGGCGACAACCCGCCCAGCTTCGACAAGCAGTTCCTGCGCGACTGGCTGGAGTCGGTGCGCATCGACGGCCGGCCCTGGGGCAAGACGCCGCCGGCGCCCAGGCTGCCGGACGAGGTGACCGCGCAGACCGCCGCCAAGTACCGCGAGGCGATGCAGCGCCTGCTCGGCTGACGCTTTTCTTTTGATAGCTGCCAGCGCTTGTCCAGCAAGCGCTGGAGGCTGATTTCATTGGGAATCCGAAGGCGGGCGTAGGGGCTTCTGGCGAGCGCCCGCCGTCACGGCAGAATCGCAGGGGCGCTTCGGCTTGACTTGCATCAAGACGCCGCCGGTGCCTCGCTTCATTCACTGCTGGATTTCATCAAAAGGACAACGCATGCTCGCCAGGAAGCTCTTTTCCGTGGTGCTGATCGTCATCGCACTTTTCCTCATCGCGATGGGCGCCCGGCTCCTGTTCATGGGCGGCTCGCCCTACTACGTGCTGATCGGCGTGGTCTATGCCGTGTCGGCCATCCTCATGTGGAAGAGCAGCACCAAGGCCGTCCTGCTGCTCGGCCTCGCGCTGCTGGCCACCGTCGCGTGGTCGCTCTACGAGGTCGGCACCGCGTATTGGGGGCTGTTCCCCCGCCTGCTGGTGCCGCTGGGGCTGTTCTTCGTCGGGGCGCTGGTGTTCGCGTCGCTGAAGTCCATGCGGCTGTGGAGCCTGGTCGGCCTGGTCGCCTTCGCCGGCTTCTTCGCGCGCGCCTTCATGGCGGTGCCCGAGGTGGCGGCCCAGAAGAGCGGCGACTACAAGATCGCCCAGCCCGCCAACACGCCGAGCGACTGGACGGCCTACGGCCGCGACACCTTCGGCGTGCGCTACGCGCCCTTCACGCAGATCAACCGCGACAACGTGAAGAACCTGCAACCGGCCTGGACCTACCGCACCGGCCGCGACACGAAGATCCCCAACTCCGCCGACCAGAACACCCCGCTGCAAATCGGCAACACGCTGTACGCCTGCACGCCGCAGAACGCCGTGCACGCCATCAACGCCACCACCGGCGAGCGCGAGTGGCTGTTCGAGGCCAAGGCCTCCACCTACGCCTGGGCGCGCTGCCGCGGCCTGGGCTACCACAAGGACGCGGCCGCGCCGGCCGGCCAGGCCTGCGCCGCCCGCATCATCGGCAACACCGTGGACGGCCGGCTGTTCGCGCTGGACGCCAAGACCGGCGCCCTGTGCCCCGGCTTCGGCAACGGCGGCGTGGTGAACCTGCGCGAGCGCATGGGCGAGATCGGCCCCGGCTACTACTACCAGACCTCGGCGCCGCTGATCGCGGGCGAGCGCATCGTGGTGGGCGGCTGGATCTCCGACAACCAGAAGATCGGCGAGCCCGCCGGCGCGGTGCGCGCCTTCGACGTGCGCAGCGGCGCGCTGCTCTGGGCCTGGGACCCCGGCAACCCCGAGGTCGCCAAGGACCCGGTGAACGGCAACAGCTACACCCTGGGCACGCCCAACATGTGGACCCACGCCGCCTACGACCCGGCGCTGGAGCTGATCTACGCGCCCATGGGCAACGCCGGCACCGACTACTACAACGCCGACCGCCCGAAGGAATCGCTGAAGTACAACGCCGCGCTGGTGGCGCTGGACGCCCGCACCGGCAGGCCGAAATGGTCGTTCCAGACCACCCACCACGATCTGTGGGACTACGACATCCCCTCGCAGCCCGCGCTGCTCGACATGAAGAACGACCAGGGCCAGACGGTGCCGGCGGTGCTGGCCTTCACCAAGCGCGGCCAGATCTTCGCGCTCGACCGCCGCAGCGGCGAGCCCATCGTCAAGGTGGAGGAGCGCCCCGTGACCACCAGCGGTGCCATCCCCGAGAACACCGTCGCCCCGACCCAGCCGTACTCCGGCATGCCGCTCATCGGCAAGCCGCGCCTCTCCGAGGCCTCGGCCTGGGGCATGACCATGTTCGACCAGCTCATCTGCCGCATCGACTTCAAGAAGCTGCGCTACGACGGCGACTTCACCCAGCCCGGGCTGGACTGGAGCCTGTCCATGCCCGGCGCGCTGGGCGGCATGAACTGGGGCAGCGCTTCCTACGACCCCGAGAACCGCCGCCTGTTCGTGAACGACATCCGCCTGCCCAACACCCGCCGGCTCATCAAGCGCGCCGAGTACGAGGCCATCGCCAAGGTGCGCAAGCCCACCCCCGACGGCCACGGCCTGGCGCCGATGGAAGGCACGCCCTACGGCGTGCTGACCGGCATCTGGAACTCCGCGCTGGGCGTGCCCTGCCTGGAGCCGCCGCTGGGCACGGTGACGGCCATCGACCTCGACAGCCGCCAGATCGCCTGGCAGGTGCCCGCCGGCACCGCCGAGGAGCTGGGCCCGCTGGGCATCAAGCTGCGCCTGCCCCTGACCCTGGGCATGCCCACCTACGCCGGCACCTCGACCACCGCCGGCGGCCTGGTGTTCTTCGCCGGCACGCAGGACTACTACCTGCGCGCCTACGACGCCGCGACCGGCCAGGAGCTGTGGAAATACGCGCTGCCCGTCGGCTCCAGCGCCACGCCGATGACCTACATCTCGCCCGTCGATCAGCGGCAGTACGTGGTGGTGTCGGTCGGCGGCGCGGCGCGCTCGCCGGTGGTGGGCGACTACCTGATGGCGTTTGCGCTGCCGAGCAAGCCGTAGGCTTGGAGCTACTTTTTAATAGCTGCCAGCGCCCGTCAGACGGGCGCTGGAGGCTGATTTGACGTAGAACTCGCGCCGTCAGACGCCCGGCGTCCACACGGCGCACTGATGCTCGGCGCCGAAGGTGGTGCTGGGCGCGATGGCGCTCGGCGCCAGAGTCAGGTAGGTGTCGTTGGCTTGCGTGTATGCCGGCCAGTTCGGGTTGCCCGCCACGTTGGGGTTGCCGGTCTTGGCGAACTGCGCCCAGTACGCCACCATCCTGGCCGACAGATCGGTCTGCGCCGCGGTGAACGGCGCGCCGTGGTAGATCGTTTGCTGCTTCGGCCAGACGTACTGGATTTCCGACGCGTGGTAGGCGCCGAAGCCGTTCACGCGCGCGGGCACGTCGAACACCATCGGCGCGTCGGCGTCGGCGAACTCGTAGGCGTACACCGGCTGGCCCTGGGCGGCGATGAGCTGCGCGGCCTTGCGGCCATTGCAGGCGAACCCGGCGTCGGTCAGCAGGCTGTCGTAGGCCCAGGCCGGCGTGATGGTCACCGGGTAGAGCGCCAGCAGCGCGTCCGCGAGGGCGCCGAACTGGGCGCGCACGGTCGATTCGTATTCGCTGGCGTTGATTTCCCGGCCCAGCACGGTGTCGGTCACGAAGGCCGACAGCATGCTGTATTCGTGCTGGTTGCTGCCTTCGATGACGGGCACCTTGTTGAAGCTGCCGCTGGCGAACGCCTGCGCATAGCTGGCCGGCAGCACCTTGCCGTCCTCCGTGGGCAGTTGGGAGCCGCCGTGGACCTTGGCCGCATGGGCCATCACGGTGTCCAGGGGCAGCGCGCGCAGGCAGGTGGCGCTCTGGTCCGTGCAGCCGGCGTCGGCGGCAAAGCCCTCGCCGATGGCCTCGGCCTGGGCCAGTGTCGGCAGGGTGAGGGTGTAGGCCCCGCTCTGGACGATGGCCTTGTGGAACAGCCCTGCCGCCAGCGGCGAGACGAGCTGCGAATGGGTGGACAGGCCGCCCGCCGATTCGCCGAACACGGTGACGTTGGCCGGGTCGCCGCCGAAGGCCGCGATGTTGGCCTTGACCCACCTGAGCGCGGCCTGCTGGTCCATCAGCCCGTAGTTGCCCGAGGCGCCGCCCTGCTCGGCGGACAGCGCCGCGTGCGCGAGGAAGCCCAGCGGCCCCAGCCGGTAGTTGATGGTGACCACGGCCACGCCCTGGCTCACCAGCGCGGTGGGGTCGTATTCGTTGCTTTCGCCGTAGATGAGCGCGCCGCCGTGGATCCAGAACATCACCGGGAACGGTCCCTTGCCGGTCTTGGGCGTATAGACGTTCAGGTACAGGCAGTCCTCGGACGTGCTGGCCGTGCCGAAAGGCGTGGCCGGCTGCGGGCAGTGGGGGGCGAACTGCGTCGCGGCCCGTTCTCCGGCCCAGGCGGCGGCCGGCTGCGGCGGCTGCCAGCGCAACGCGCCGGTCGGCGCCGCCGCGTAGGGAATGCCCAGGAACTGCCGGTAGCCGGCGGTCTCGCTGCCCACCACGACGCCCTGGTCGGTGGTGATGGAATTGGGGTCGTCGCCCGAGCCGCCGCAAGCGGTTAGCACGGCAGCGGCCAGGCCGCAGAGGAGCAGGCGGGGCGACGGGATGCCGCGTGAAGCGAATGGGTGCAAGGTGGTCTCCTGGTTGTGATGGGGGGCAAAACGGCAGGGGCGGGTGGTCGTGCGCACGACCTCGAACCACCCGCACCTGGATCATGGTATGGCCTCGATGGCGGCCCGCATGTCGCGTTGGTGCGCGGCGCTGATCGTGGCGGTGCCGGGCGCCGGCGCGGCGCGTCAGCTGGTGGTCGGCGACTGCTTGATGGCCTTCGCGCTGCCGTATCGCCGCGTAGGCGTGCCAGCCCTTTGCTTTTGTTTTGATAGCTGCCAGCGCTTGACAGGCGGGCGCTGAGGGCCGATTCCAACCACAATCGAAGGAAGAGCCCGCTGGCAGGGGTTCTTGACCTTGCGGGAGCGATCGGCGGGTGAATTCTGTGCGTCCGTGGCTCGACGGACCTTATGGGGACGCTTTTCCTTGGATCACCCGCACCCGGATCACGTGCGGCACCGCCGCGATGGCCGCCAGCGCCGCATCGCCCGGCCGGCTGGCCACGTCGATGATGTTGTAGGCCAGCGCGCCCTGGCTGCGGTTGCTCATGTCGATCACGTTGACCTGGGCTTCGGCCAGCACCGACAGCACGTGGCCCAGCACGCCGGCCACGTTGTCGTTGGCGAAGGTGATGCGCGTGGCGCCGGGCGTGCGGTCCATGCGCACGGCGGGGTAGTTCACGCTGTTGGTGATGTGGCCGTGCTCCAGGAAGTCGATCAGCTGCCCGGCCGCCATCACCGCGCAGTTCTCCTCCGACTCCTCGGTGCTGGCGCCGATGTGCGGCATGGCGATGACCCTGGGCTGGTCGGCGAAGCCCGGCTCGGGGAAGTCGCACACGTAGCGCCCCAGCCGCCCGGCGGCCAGCGATTGCAGCACGGCAGCCGGATCGACGACGCTCTCGCGCGCGAAGTTCAGCAGCACCATGCCGGGCTTGGCCTGCGCCAGCGCCTCGGCGCCCACCATGCCGCGCGTGGCGTCGATGGCCGGCACGTGCAGGCTCACGTAGTCGGCGCGCGCCAGCAGGGCGGGCAGGCTGTCGATACGCTGCACGGCGTTGGACAGGCGCCAGGCGGCATCGATCGACAGGGCCGGGTCGTGCCCCAGCACCTTCATGCCCAGCGCCAGCGCGGCGTCGGCCAGCATCGAGCCGATGGCGCCCAGGCCGACGATGCCCAGCGTCTTGCCGCGCAGCTCGCTGCCGGCGAAGCGGCTCTTCTCCTGCTCCAGCAGCGCGTGCATGGCGGCGGCGTCCTGCATGCTGCCCAGCGACTGCGCGTAGGCGATGCCGGGCAGGATGCCGCGCGCGGCCAGCAGCATGCCGGCCAGCACCAGCTCCTTCACCGCGTTGGCGTTGGCGCCGGGCGTGTTGAAGACGACGATGCCGCGCCGGCCGTAGTCCTCCACCGGGATGTTGTTGACGCCGGCGCCGGCGCGCGCCACCGCCAGCAGCGACGCGGGCACCGGCGCGCCGTGCAGCTTGTGGCTGCGCAGCAGCACCGCCTGCGGCTCGGCCGCGTCGGCGCCGACGGCGTAGCGCGCCGGGTCGAAAAGCGCCAGGCCCTTGGGCGAGATGGCGTTGTAGGTCTTGATGGGGAACACCGCTTGTCTCCTGTTTTTATAGCTGCCCACGCTTGATGGGCGGGCGCTGGAGGCCGATTTGACCTGAAAACCCGCTTACTTCACCTGCTCGTAGCCCCAGGCCAGCCAGGGCATCAGCGCCTCCAGGTCGCTCTGCTCCACCGTGGCGCCGCACCAGATGCGGATGCCGGGCGGCGCGTCCTTGTACGAGCCGATGTCGTAGGCCACGCCCTCGGCCTCCAGCAGCTTGACCAGCGCCTTGACCTTGTCTTCGGCCAGGTCGAGCGTCAGGCACACGCTGGTGTTGGAGCGCGTGGCGGGCGTCCTGGCGAGGAAGCCGATCCACGGGTGGGCGGCCACAAAGTCCTCCACCACCTTCAGGTTGGCCTGGCTGCGCGCGATGGTGCCGGGCACGCCGCCCACGCTTTCGCACCACTTCAGCGCGTCCAGGTAGTCGGCCACGCACAGCATGCTGGGCGTGTTGATGGTCTCGCCCTTGAACAGCCCTTCGCTCAGCTTGCCGCCCGAGGTCAGGCGGAAGATCTTGGGCAGCGGCCAGGGCGGGCTGTAGCTCTGAAGCCGCTCCACCGCGCGCGGCCCCAGGATCAGCATGCCGTGGCCGCCTTCGCCGCCCAGCACCTTCTGCCACGAGTAGGTCACCACGTCCAGCTTGTGCCAGGGCAGCGCCATGGCGAACACGGCGCTGGTGGCGTCGCAGATCGTCAGGCCGGCGCGGTCGTCGGGAATCCAGTCGCCGTCGGGCACGCGCACGCCGCTGGTGGTGCCGTTCCAGGTGAAGACCACGTCATGCGCGAAGTCCACCTGCGCCAGGTCAACGATGTCGCCGTAGCCGGCCTCCAGCTTGCGCGCGTCCTTCAGCTTGAGCTGCTTCACCACGTCGGTGACCCAGCCGCTGCCGAACGATTCCCAGGCCAGCATGTCCACCGGGCGCGCGCCCAGCAGCGACCACATCGCCATCTCCACCGCGCCGGTGTCCGAGGCCGGCACCACCGCCACGCGCCAGCCCGCCGGCAGGCCGAGGATGCGCGCCGTCTCGGTGCAGCAGGCGCCCAGCAGCTTCTTGCCCAGGCTGCTGCGGTGCGAGCGGCCCAGCGCCGACAGGTCCAGCTTGGCGACGTCGTAGCCGGGGCGCTTGGCGCAGGGGCCGGAGGAGAAATTGGGAACCTGGGGCTTGCGGTCGGGTTTCGTCATGCGGTGCTCGCGTTGAATGGGAAAGGGCGGCGGCCATTCTAGGGGCGCCGCCTAGAATTCCCCGCCATGACCTTCCTCGACCAGCTGCGCGAGGCCGCGCGCGCCAACGACTCCATGCTCTGCGTCGGCCTCGACCCGGAGCCTGCGCGCTTTCCGGCCGGCATCGCGCGCGACGCCGAGGGGCTGTACGCCTTCTGCGCCCGCATCGTCGAGGCCACGGCCGACCTGGCGATCGCCTTCAAGCCGCAGATCGCCTACTTCGCCGCGCACCGCGCCGAGCCGCAGTTGGAGCGCCTGATGGCGCACATGCGCGCCGTGGCGCCGCGCGTGCCCGTCATCCTGGACGCCAAGCGCGGCGACATCGGCAGCACCGCCGAGCAATACGCGCGCGAGGCGTTCGAGCGCTACGGCGCCGACGCGGTGACGCTCTCGCCTTTCATGGGCTTCGACTCGGTGGCGCCCTACCTCCAGTACGAGGGCAAGGGCGCCTTCCTGCTGTGCCGCACCTCCAACCCCGGCGGCGACGATTTGCAGAACCAGCGCCTGGCCAGCGTGGAAGGCGCGCCGCGCCTGTACGAGCACGTCGCGCGGCTGGCGCAGGGGCCGTGGAACCTGAACGGCCAGCTCGGCCTGGTGGTGGGCGCGACCTACCCGCAGGAGATCGAGCGCGTGCGCGCGCTGGCGCCGACGCTGCCGCTCTTGATCCCCGGCGTGGGCGCGCAGGGCGGCGACGCCGCGGCCACGGTGCGCGCGGGGCTGCGCGCGGACGGCCCCATCATCGTCAACAGCTCGCGCGCCATCCTGTACGCCAGCGGCGGGGCGGACTTCGCCGAGGCCGCGCGCGCCGCCGCGCTGGCCACGCGCGCCACGCTGAACGCGGCACGTTGACTATCTAAACGATAGCTGCCAGCGCTTGCTGGCTGGGCGCTGGAGGCCGATTTGGCTTGCAAATGACGAATGGCCGCCCGGCCGGCGCCGGGCATGACGGATGTGGCCCGCGCCGATGGCGCCAGCGCCGGGACGGTTCTCGGCCGGCGTCAGTGCGCTCTTCCGCCCAGGTACAGCTCGCGCATCTGCGGGTCGCGCAGCAATTCGGCCGCATTGCCCTGCAGGGCCACCTTGCCCATCGAGAGCACGTAGGCGCGGTCGGAAATGCGCAGCGCCTCCATCGCGTTCTGCTCGACCATCAGCACGGTGATGCCCTCCTGCTCGCGCACGCGCACGATGGCCTCGAACACCTCGTGCAGCATCTTGGGCGAGAGGCCCGCCGAAGGCTCGTCCAGCAGCAGCACGCGCGGCCGGGGCATCAGCGCCCGCGCCAGCGCGAGGATCTGGCGCTCGCCGCCCGAAAGCGAGGCGGCCGGCGCGCCGAGCTTGCGCCCGAGCAGGGGGTACAGCGCGCACAGTTCCGCGATGCGGGCCTTCACGGTCGCGCCGTCCAGGTAGTGCCCGCCGACCTGGAGGTTCTCGCGCACCGAGAGCACGCTGAACACGTTCTCGGTCTGCGGAACGAAGCCGACGCCCAGGTGCCGCACCTTGTAGGGCGCCGGGCGCTGCGAGACGTCGGCGCCGCCGATCGCCACGCGCCCCTCGCGCGGCAGCAGGAAGCCGGCGATGGTCTTGAGCAGCGTCGACTTGCCGCAGCCGTTGGGCCCCAGCAGCGTCACGATCTCGCAGCTGCCGGCGTGCAGCGAAATGCCTTTGAGAATGTCGACCTCGGCGCTGTAGCCGGCGACCACGTCCTGCACCTCGATCATGCGGCGGACTCCTCGGCCGGCGCGTGCGCGGCGGCGCCCAGGTAGGCTTCCAGCACGCGCGCGTTGGAGGCCAGCTCGTCGGGCCGGCAGCTGGCCACGATGTGGCCGCGGTCGAGCACCACGCAGCGGGTGCACAGGGACTGGATGAAATGCATGTCGTGCTCCACCACCACCAGCGTCATGCCGGCGGCATTGAGTTTCAGCAGGGCCTGGACGATGTCGTTGCGCAGGTTGGGGTGCACGCCGGCGGTGGGCTCGTCGAGCATCAGCATGCCGGGGTCGCCCATCAGCGCGCACACGATGCCCAGCAGCTTCTTCTGCCCGCCCGAGAGGGCGGAGGCCGGCAGGTCGCGCACGGGTTCGAGCAGCAGCTCGGACAGCAGCCGCGCCGCCTTGTCGCGCGCGGCCTGCTCGGCCCGGCGCTCGGCGCGCGGCCGCAGCAGCGTGTCCCACACGCCGTGGCGCGCGGTCGACGCCGCCATGGCGACCTCCATGACCGACATCTTCGTCGGCATGGAGGGCAGCTGGAAGGTACGCGCGATCCCCTGGGCGACGATGCGGTGGGCGGGCAGGCGTTCGATGCGGCGGCCGTCGAACCGCACTTCGCCCTGGTCGGCGGCCTCGAAGCCGGTGACCACGTTCAGCAGCGTGCTCTTGCCGGAGCCGTTGGGGCCCAGCAGGCCGACGATCTCGCCGCGCCCGACGGCCAGGTCCACGCCCTCCAGCACCACATTGCCGCCGAACGCCTTGCGCAGGCCGGCCACCTGAAGAATGGGGGGCTTCTCGAAACCCGTGCTCATGCAATCCTCCGGATCTTCTCGGGCAGCAGGCCCTGGCTGCGCCACAGCAGGCAGGCCAGCAGGATCAGGCCGATCAGGCCGATGCGCATGGCCCCCGCCGTGTCGGACGAGAAATGGAAGGCGTCCTTGGCGAAGGGCACCAGCGCATGCGCCGCCTGCACCACCAGCACCCCCAGCAGCACGCCCGCGGTGTTGCCGAGCCCGCCGATCATCAGCATCGTCCAGAGCAGGAAGGTTTCCGCTGCCAGCATGTAGTCGGGCCCGGCGAAGCTCATGTAGTGGGCATACAGCGAGCCGGCGATGGCCGTCAGCGCGGCCCCGCTCATCACGGCGCGCGACCGCAGCGACACCAGGTCGTAGCCCATGCAGGCGGCCAGCTTCGGCTCCTCGCGCATCAGCCGCAGCGCGCGGCCGAAGCGGCCGTTGCCCAGTCGGCGGCCGGCCCATGCGGCCCCCGCCAGCAGCACAGCCACGGCCGCCAGGAAGGCCACCGAGTTCCACGGGCGCGGCAACCCCTCGAACAGCGAGGGAATGGCCGCGATGCCGTTGGCGCCGCCGGTGAGCCAGCCCTCGTTGGTGGCGACGGTGCGCAGGATCTCGGCGATCGCCAGCGTGGCGATGCCCCAGTAGTCCGCGCCGAGCTGGCGCCCGAGCCGGGCGATGCACCAGCCCAGCGCCATGGCCAGCAGCACGCCGATGCCCGCGCCCAGCCAGGGCGAGCCGCCAGCCTGCACGGTGATGCCGGTGGCGTAGGCGCCGAGTCCGGCGAAGGCGATGTGGCCGAAGTTGAGCAGGCCCGCATAGCCGGCCTGGAGGTTGAGGCCCAGCGCCATCAGGCCGTAGATGCCGGCGACGGTGAGGGTGGAGATGATGAACTCAGACACGGCGCACCTCGCGATCGAACAGGCCGTAGGGTTTGAACAGCAGCGCCAGCAGCAGGATGAGGAAGGACGCCGCGCCGATGTAGGCGACCGGCATGAAGGCCAGGTCGCGGCCCAGCAGCCATCCGAAGTTGACGTTGGTGACGAGGGTCTCGGTGAGCGCGATCAGCACCGCGCCGGCCACGGCGCCGAGCGGGTTGCCCAGGCCGCCGAGAATGGCGGCGGCGAACACCGGCAGCAGCAGGTCGTTGCCCAACTGCACGTGCGCGCCGGTCGACAGCGCCAGCAGCCCGCCGCCGAGCCCGGCCATGGCGCCGCTGGCGAAGCTCACCGCCAGCGTCAGGCGCGCCGCCCGCAGGCCCGAGGCGGCCGCCAGCGCCGGATTGGAGGCCAGCGCGCGCAAGGCACGGCCCGTGCGCGTGCCGAACAGCAGCAGCGCGAACAGCGCCAGCAGCACGGCCGTGGTCGAGACCGACCACAGCTGCGTCTGCGACAGCCGCGCGCCGCCGATGACCAGCGGCTGCGCCAGCGGGAGGTTGAACATGCGCGGGAAGGAGCCCGCGAAGCCCTGCACGCCGGCAATCACCAGCATGGCGACGGCCAGCGAGCCGATCATGGCGATGGCGGGGCCGGCCCGCAGCAGCCGCTGGAACACCAGTTGATGCAGCGCCAGCGTGAGCAGGCCGGCGGCCGCGCTGCCCAGCGCGATGGAGGGAATGAGCGGCAGGCCGGCGGCATGGCTCGCGAAGGTCAGGTAGGCGCCCACCATCGCGGTCTGGACGTGCGCGATGTTGGGGAACTTGACCAGGCCGTAGACCAGGCTCAGCCCCAGCGCGATCAGCGCCAGGTCCGAGGCCCGGAGAAGCGTGTCGATGAGAAGTTGAAGCATGTCTCAGCCGTGACGGGGCGGATGGAAATGAATGACTGGCATGGCGCGAGGCGCCGCCCCCTCGCGGGCGGCGGCGCGGCGATCATGCTCAGCGCGGAACGACCTTGCCGTCGAACTTCAGCTTGGCGTAGGGCGGATCGATGCGCTGGCGGTCGGCGTCGAAGACGATCGGGCCGGTCACGCCCACGAAGCCGCCCTTGCCGATCTCCTTGAGCGCGGCCTGCACGGCGGCGGGCTCGGCGGACTTGGCCTTGTTGATGGCGGCGGCCGTCAGCATCACGGCATCGTAGGCATAGCCGGTGTACGAGGTCTTCATGCCTTCCTTGTATTTGGCGGCGAAGGCCTCCGCGTAGGCCTTGCCGGCGTCGCCGTAGACATTGCCCACCTCCATGCCCAGCTGGCCCTTGGCGATGTCGGCCGGCGTGTCGGACAGGCTCATGCTCAGCAGGATCGCGTACCACGGCTTCTGGCGCAGGCCCAGCTCGAAGGCTTCACGGTTGATGACGGCGGACTCCTGGCCGTAGGCGGTGTAGATGTACGCGTCGGGGTTGCTGCGCGACATCTGCTGGAGTTCGCGGCGGTAGGTCGATTGCCCCTGCGTGTAGAGCAGTTCGGTCAGGATCTTGCCGCCGAGCTTCTCGAATTCCTCCCTGAAGCCGTGGGCCACGCCCTGGCCGTAGGCGTTGTTCGGCGCCAGCATGGCGACGTTGCGGTAGCCCAGCGCCCAGGCGTCGGCGGCGGAGAACTTGTTGCCCAGGTTCTCCAGGCCGATGAGGTTGAACGAGGTCGCGCCCAGGTCGCGGATCTTGACGCTGGTGCTGGCGATGTTGATGTGCGTGACGCCCTCCTTGACCAGGTACTGCGCCATCGGCAGCGTGATGCCGGAGGAGTATTCGCCGATCACCACCGGCACCTTGTCCACCGTGGCCAGCTTGCGCGCGGCGTTCAGGGCCGTGGTCGCGTTGCCGCCGGAGTCCTCGATGACCACGTCGAACTTCTTGCCCAGCACACCGCCCTGGGCGTTGACTTTCTCTGCGGCCAGCGCCACGGCACGGCGCACGTCCTCGCCGACGGTGGCGTTGGATCCGGTCAGCGACAGCACGGCGCCCATACGCACGGCATCCTGGGCCTGGGCTTGAGTGCTCAGGCCGGCCAAGGCCAGCGCGGCGCATGCGAGGGTGTGGCGGCGATTGATGTTCATGACGAAACTCCTATTTCTTGGGGGTTGGAAATCGATGCGGTCGTGAGACCGCAGGGTGGGGGGAACGGAAAACGGGGGCTCATCCGATGGTCATCAGCGAGGCATTGCCGCCGGCGGCGGCCGTGTTGGTGCTGACGCAGCGCTCGGTCACGAGGCGCGCGCGTTCGTAGCGGGCGCGTCCGCCGGCGAGGTCGCCGGCGGCGAGGCCCTGCACCGGCAGAATCGGCCCGCCGCGCGCGGCCATGCGCTGGTTGAGCGCGCGCAGCGCATCGGGGTCGCCCTCGAACAGCACGGCGTCGAAGTCCGCGCCGTCCAGCGCGGCCTCGGCCACGAAGCCGCAGGCGGCGCGGTCGGCCTCGGGCAGCGCGGCGACGAACGCGCGGGCGGCCGGCGTGTCCTGCCACAGCGCCCGGTTGCCCAGCGGGCGCAGCGCCGCCCACTGGGCCTGGGCGCCCTCGGGCGTGGCCGCCACGCACAGCACGGTGCCGCGCGGCGCCAGGCTGTAGACGTTGCGCTCGCCCGTGGGGCCGGGCAGCACCTGCGCCTCGTCCGTGCGCAGCGCCGGCTCGGCCCCGCCCGCCAGCAGGCGGTGCAGATACAGCGGGCCGCCGGCCTTGGGCCCGGTGCCCGACAGCCCCTCGCCCCCGAAGGGCTGCACGCCGACCACGGCGCCGACCACGTTGCGGTTGATGTAGACGTTGCCCGCGCGCACCCGCGCCAGGACCTGCGCGATGGTTTCGTCGATCCGGGTGTGCAGGCCGAAGGTCAGCCCGTAGCCGGTGGCGTTGATGCCGTCGAGCAGGGCCGGCAGTTGCTCGCGGCGGTAGCGCACCACATGCAGCACGGGGCCGAAGACTTCATGCGCGAGCTGCGCCGGATCGGCGATCTCGATCAGCGTGGGCGCGACGAAGCTGCCCGCCGCGCTGGCCTGCGGCAGCGGCAGGCGCTCCACGGCGCAGCCGCTGGCCCGCATGGCGGCGACGTGCCGCTCCAGCCCCTCGCGGGCCGCCTCGTCGATCACGGGCCCCACGTCGGTGGCGAGGCGGTCGGGGTTGCCCACCGCCAGCTCGCGCAGGGCGCCGCGCAGCATGTGCAGCAGGCGGTCGGCGATCTCTTCCTGCACGCACAGCAGGCGCAGCGCGGAGCAGCGCTGGCCGGCCGAATCGAAGGCCGACTGCAGCACGTCGAGCACGACCTGCTCGGCCAATGCGGAGGAGTCGACCACCATCGCGTTCTGGCCTCCGGTCTCGGCGATCAGCGGGATGGTGTGCCCGGCCTCGTCCAGCCGGTCGGCCAGCGTGCGCGCGATGTGGCGCGCCACATCGGTCGATCCCGTGAACATGACGCCGCGCACGCGCTCGTCCGCCACCAGCCGCGCGCCGACGCTCTCGCCCTGGCCGGGCAGCAACTGCACGGCGCCGGGCGGAATGCCGGCCTCGTGCAGCAGCGCGACCATGCGCGCGGCCACCAGCGGCGTCTGCTCGGCCGGCTTGGCCAGCACCACGTTGCCGGCCGCCAGCGCGGCGGCCACCTGGCCGGTGAAGATGGCCAGCGGGAAATTCCACGGGCTGATGCAGGCCACCGGCCCCAGCGGGCGGGCGCTGCCGGCCGTCAACTCGGCGCGGGCCTGGGCGGCGTAGTAGCGCAGGAAGTCGATCGCCTCGCGCAGCTCCGCGATGGCGTTGGGCAGGGTCTTGCCGGCCTCCCGCACGATCAGGCCCAGCAGCGGCTGCATCTGCGCCTCCAGCGCCTGCGCGGCGCGCTCCAGGCACTGGGCGCGCTGCTCCACCGGGGTGGATTGCCAGATCGGCCACTCGGCCGCGGCGGCGGCGAGCGCGCGGTCGACCTCCGCCTCGGTGGCCTCGATGACCTGGCCCACCACGTCGCGCCGGTCGGCCGGGTTGCGCACCGGCTGGGCGCGTGCCTCGTCCCATTCGGCGCCCGCCGGCGCGGCGCGCCATGCCTGCGCCACGCCGGCGAGCAGCGCGGACGCGAGCGAGGCCAGGCGCTGCTCGTTGCTCAGGTCCAGCCCCGGCGAATTGGCACGGCCGCGCCCCTGATCGTCGCGGTACAGATCGGCCGGCAGCGCGATGCGATCGTGCGGCGCGCCGACGGGCACGATGCGCTCGGCCACCGCCACGGGGTCGGCGATCAGCGCATCGACCGGCACCTTCGGGTCGGCGATCTGGTTGACGAACGAGGTGTTGGCGCCGTTTTCCAGCAGGCGGCGCACCAGGTAGGCCAGCAGCGTCTCGTGCGTGCCCACCGGCGCGTAGATGCGGCAGGGCCGGGCCAGCTTGCCCTCGGCGACGGGGCCGACCACCTCCTCGTACAGCGGCTCGCCCATGCCGTGCAGGCACTGGAACTCGTAGCGGCCGGGGTGATAGTTGGGGCCGGCCATCTGGTGGATGGCGGCCAGGGTGTAGGCGTTGTGGGTGGCGAACTGGGGGTAGACCTGCTGCGGCGCATCCAGCAGGCGCCGCGCGCAGGCCAGGTAGGAGACGTCGGTGTGCACCTTGCGCGTGAAGACCGGGTAGTCCTCCAGGCCGTCGATCTGCGCGCGCTTGATCTCGCTGTCCCAATAGGCGCCCTTGACCAGGCGCACCATCAGCCGGCGCTGGCAGCGCCGCGCGAGCTCGACCAGATAGTCGATGACGAAGGGGCAGCGCTTCTGGTAGGCCTGCACCACGAAGCCGATGCCGTCCCAACCCTGGAGATCGGCGTCGAAGCAGAGGGCTTCCAGCAGATCCAGCGAGATTTCGAGCCGGTCGGCCTCCTCGGCGTCGATGTTCATGCCGATGTCGTACCGCCGCGCCAGCAGGGCCAGCTCGCGCACGCGCGGCAGCAGCTCGGCCATCACGCGCTCGTGCTGGGCGCGGCTGTAGCGCGGATGCAGGGCCGACAGCTTGATCGAAATGCCCGGCCCCTCGTAGATGCCCCGGCCCGCGCTGGCGCGGCCGATGGCATGAATGGCCTGCTCGTACAGCGAGAAGTAGCGCTGCGCATCCTCCGCCGTCGTGGCCGCCTCGCCCAGCATGTCGTAGGAGTAGCGAAAGCCCTTGGCCTCGAACTTGCGGCTGTTGGCCAGCGCATCGCCGATGGTCTCGCCGGTGACGAACTGTTCGCCCATCACCCGCATGGCCATGTCCACGCCCTTGCGCACCAGGGGCTCGCCCCCCTTGCCGATCAGCCGCGTGAGGGCGGAACCCAGGGACTTCTCGCTGCTGGTGGCCACCAGCTTGCCGGTCAGCAGCAGCCCCCACGCCGCGGCGTTGACGAACATCGAGGGCGAATGGCCCACATGGGCCTGCCAGTCGCCCTGGCTGATCTTGTCGCGGATGAGCGCATCGCGCGTGGCGCGGTCCGGGATGCGCAGCAGCGCCTCGGCCAGGCACATCAGGGCCACGCCTTCCTGGCTGGAGAGGGAAAACTCCTGCAGCAATCCCTCGACCCCGCCGCTGGCGCGCTTGGAACGCAAGGCGAGAACCAGCTTGCGGGCCAGTTCACTGGCCTTGTGCGCCTCGGCCTGCGGCAGCCGCGCCTCGCCGATCAGCATCGGCAGGCATTCCGGTTCGGGCCGGCGGTACGCGGCGGTGATGGCGGCCCGGCGCACGGACTGGGGCGCCACCGACTGCGCGAATTCCAGAAAAGGTTGTACTTGCGGTGCAGCCTCGAAGATCTGGGTTGCACATTCCATGTGCGCGGGACCGTCCAGAGCGGTGCCCAATTCACCGGCGCCGAGCACGCGGCCGGCCACCAGCCCGCCCTCCACCTTCTCAATGGCGCTCAAGACCGCCTGCTTGATGAACCAGTGGGGCGTGCGGCCCAGCGCTTCCGCGGCGCCGCGCAGGCGTGCGCGGAACGCTTCGTCTACTTTGATTCCGAGGGTGGTCGAACCCATTGTCTTGGTGCCTGTGACGCGCAAATGACGGAATGTACTTTCTGGTGTCGCCGCGGATCATCGGGTGCAACCCGAGGTATGAGTTGATTGCAACCCACAAGCAGTTTGCATGCCAACCCGGGTGGGGCAGGCGCGCGGCCGGCGTTCTCGCCACGCGGCGCGGCAGGGGCCCTGTCGCGGCAAACTTCTCGCGGCCGAGGCCGCTCAGGGCGTGGATCGGTGCGCCGTCATCGGCCGCCAAAACCGCGCGGGCCTTTCTGCGGCTGACCGGGCAGCGCTGAACGCAGGGCCATAGCTATGTTAATAATAGCTGCCGGCGCTTGGTGGACAGGCTCTGGAGGCCAATTTGGCTTGAAAATGCCGAAGAACCGGAAAAATCGCTGGCCATTGACGCGACGCGCGGCGACGTCATCCCTCGTTCGTCATCTGGAGCGCGCGCCGGTACTGCACCGCCTCGCCCACGTGCGCCACGCCGACGGCGGCGCTGCCCGCCAGGTCGGCGATGGTGCGCGCCACCTTCAGCGCGCGGTGCGTGGCGCGGGCGCTCCAGCCCAGGCGGCTGGCGGCGGTGTGCAAAAAGCGCGCGGCCGCGTCGTCGAGTTGCGCGTGCCGGTCGATGGCCTGGCCGTGCAGCGCCTGGTTGGGGTGGCCCTGGCGCGCCAGCGCGCGCTCGCGCGCGGCGATGCAGCGCGCGCGCACGGCGGCGGTGGGCTCGCCGGGCGGGGCGGCCAGCAGGTCTTCGGGCGGCAGCGCGGCCACTTCCACGTGCAGGTCGATGCGGTCCAGCAGCGGGCCCGACAGCTTGCCCTGGTAGCGCGCCACCTGGTCGGGCGTGCAGCGGCAGGCGCGGCCGCGCGCGCCCAGGTAGCCGCAGGGGCAGGGGTTCATCGCCGCGACGAGCTGGAAGCGCGCCGGGAACTCGGCGCGCTGCGCCGCGCGGCTGATGCTGATGCGGCCGCTCTCCAGCGGCTCGCGCAGGGCCTCCAGCGCGGCGCGGGGGAATTCGGGCAATTCGTCGAGGAACAGCACGCCTTCGTGCGCCAGTGAGATCTCGCCCGGCCGCGGCGGCGAGCCGCCGCCCACCAGCGCCACCGCGCTGGCCGAATGGTGCGGCGCGCGCGTCGGCCGCTGGCCCCAGGCACCGAGCGCGAAGGCGCCGCCCAGGCTGGCGATGGCGGCGCTCTCCAGTGCCTCGGCCACGCCCATGGGCGGCAGCAGGCCGGCGAAGCGCTGCGCCAGCATCGACTTGCCGGTGCCGGGCGGGCCCACCATCAGCAGCGAATGGCCGCCGGCGGCGGCGATCTCCAGCGCGCGCCGGGGCGCGGCCTGGCCCTTCACGTCGGCCAGGTCGGGGTAGGCCGACGCGGCGGCGCTCTCGGCGGGCAGCACGCGCGACCAGCCGGGCGTGTCGGGCGCGGGCGGGTCGTCCGTGCGGCCGGGCAGGAACTGCGCCGCCACGTCCAGCAGGTGCCGCGCGCGGTACACGGCCATGCCGGGCACCAGCGCGGCTTCTTCCGCGCTGCCGGGCGGCAGGGCCAGCCGCGCCTGCACGCCGGCGCGGTGCAGCGCCACGCTCATGGCCAGCGCGCCGCGCACCGGGCGCAACTCGCCCGACAGCGACAGCTCGCCGGCGAATTCCCAGCCCGCCAGCCGGGCGCCGTCGATCTGCCCGCTGGCGGCCAGGATGCCCAGGGCGATGGGCAGGTCGAACCGGCCCGAATCCTTGGGCAGGTCGGCCGGCGCGAGGTTGACGGTGATGCGCTGGTTGTGCGGGAACTGAAGCCCGCTGTTCAGCAGCGCCGAGCGCACGCGCTCGCGCGCTTCCTTCACTTCCACGTCGGCCAGGCCGACCAGGGTGAAGCTGGGCAGGCCATTGGCCAGGTGCACCTCCACCGTGACGGCGGGCGCGGCCAGGCCCATCAGCGCGCGGCTCTGGATCAGGCTCAAGGCCATGGTGCGATATCCCTGAATTGGTGCGTTCGAAAGCGTGCGGGCCATCAGCCTGCGGTCTGGCACCTCATTGGTGCGAATGCGCGGCACACCATTTGCGGGCTGCGCCGCCGTCCTCATGGCCGGATGGCCAGGAATGTAGCGTCTTGCAACGCTGGCACGGTCCCTGCAATGGGTGATCCATTGCCATTTTCACCTTGATAGGAGAGGACATGATCACTAACACGCACATCCTGGCCAGGTCTTTGCTGGCCGCCGGCCTGCTCGGCGCCAGCGTCGGCGCCTTCGCGCAGGCCGCCGCAGCTCCGGCGCCCACGCCCGAGCACAGCTTCTCGTTCAACGCCGCCGTGACCAGCGACTACCGCTACCGCGGCATCGCGCAGACGCGCCTGAAGCCGGCCATCAGCGCCGGCGCCGACTACAGCCACTCCAGCGGCCTGTATGTAGGCACCTGGCTGACCACGATCAAGTGGGTCAAGGACGCCGGCGGCGACGCGCCGCTGGAGTGGGACGTCTACGGCGGCTACAAGGGCACGGCCGGCCCCATCGGCTACGACGTCGGCCTGCTGCGCTACCAGTACCCCAACGCCAAGCTGGCCATCAGCCCCAACACCACCGAGATCTACGGCGCCGTGACCTACGAGATGTTCACCGCCAAGTATTCGCACTCGCTGACCAACCTGTTCGGCTTCGACGACAGCAAGGGCAGCGGCTACCTCGACCTCTCCGCCAGCTTCGACCTGGGCGACGGCTGGTCGGTGGTGCCGCACATCGGCCGCCAGTGGATCCGCCACAACAGCGCGTTCTCGTACACCGACTACGCGGTGACGCTGAACAAGGACTTCGGCAACGGCCTGTCGGCCAGCGCCGCCGTCATCGGCACCAACGCCGACAAGGCGCTGTACGTCACGCCTTCCGGCCGCTTCACCGGCAAGACCGGGCTGGTGGTCGGGCTGAAGTACTCGTTCTGAGCGAAATGTGCCGCCAGCGCTTGCCAGTCAAGCGCTGGTAGCTATCGAAAAGGAAGCAAAATGAAACTGGTCACCGCCGTCATCAAACCCTTCAAGCTCGACGAGGTGCGCGAAGCCCTGTCGGCGCTGGGCGTGCAGGGCATCACCGTCACCGAGGTCAAGGGCTTCGGCCGCCAGAAGGGCCACACCGAGCTGTACCGCGGCGCCGAGTACGTGGTCGATTTCCTGCCCAAGGTCAAGATCGAGACCGCCGTGGCCGACGACGTGGTCGAGCGCGTGGTCGAGGCCATCGAGCAAAGCGCGCGCACCGGCAAGATCGGCGACGGCAAGATTTTCGTCGCCGACGTCGAACAGGTCATCCGCATCCGCACCGGCGAGACGGGCAAGGAAGCCCTCTGAGCGTGCCAATTCCTCCAAGAGTTCTGCCATGAAAAAACTGCTTGCTTCCCTCATGCTGGGCCTGAGCCTGCTGGCCGGCGGCGCCGCCGCGCTGGCGCAGGCGCCCGCCGCCTCCGAACCGGCGGCCACCGCCGCGCCCGCGCCGGCCGCCGCTGCCGCGGAGCCCGCGCCCGCCGCCGCCGCGCCCGCGCCCAAGGTCGATTCCGGCGATACCGCCTGGATGCTGACCTCCACGCTGCTGGTGATCCTGATGACCGTGCCCGGCCTGGCGTTGTTCTACGGCGGCCTGGGCCGCAGCAAGAACATGCTGAGTGTGCTGATGCAGGTGTTCGTCATCTTCTCGCTCATCAGCATCCTGTGGTCGCTGTACGGCTACAGCCTGGCCTTCGCCGGCGAAGGCAAGTTCTTCGGCGGCTTCGACAAGCTGTTCCTCAAGGGCGTGACGCAGGAGACCTTCGGCGCGCTCGCCACCATCCCCGAGTACGTGTTCGTCGCCTTCCAGGGCACCTTCGCCGCCATCACCGTGGCGCTGATCGTCGGCTCCTTCGCCGAGCGCGCGCGCTTCTCCGCCGTGCTGCTGTTCGCCGTGCTGTGGTTCACCTTCAGCTACGTGCCGATGGCCCACATCGTGTGGGGCGGCGGCCTGCTGGGCGCCGACGGCGCGCTCGACTTCGCCGGCGGCACCGTGGTGCACATCAACGCCGGTGTCGCCGGCCTGGTGGGCGCCTACATGGTGGGCAAGCGCATCGGCTTCGGCCGCGAGACGATGGCGCCGCACAGCCTGACGCTGACGATGGTGGGCGCCTCGCTGCTGTGGGTGGGCTGGTTCGGCTTCAACGCCGGCTCGGCCGGCGCCGCCAACGCCCTGGCCGGCCTGGCGTTCGTCAACACCGTGCTGGCCACCGCCGCCGCCACGCTCGCCTGGTGCGCCGCCGAGGCCATGCACAAGGGCAAGGCCTCGATGCTGGGCGCCGCTTCCGGCGCCGTCGCCGGCCTGGTGGCCGTCACCCCGGCGGCCGGCTTCGTCGGCCCGATGGGCTCCATCGTCATCGGCCTGATCGCCGGCGTGGTGTGCCTGTGGGGCGTGGGCGGGCTCAAGCGCATGCTGAACGCGGACGACGCGTTCGACGTGTTCGGCGTGCACGGCGTGGGCGGCATCATCGGCGCCATCCTGACCGGCGTGTTCGCCGCCCCCGGCCTGGGCGGCGTGCAGGGCGCCGACTTCGCCATGGGCCACCAGGTGTGGGTGCAGGTCAAGAGCGTGCTGTTCACCATCGTGTGGTCGGGCGTGGTGGCCTTCGTCGCCTACAAGATCGCCGACCTGGTGCTGGGCCTGCGCGTCTCCGAAGAGGACGAGCGCGAGGGCCTGGACATCACCAGCCACGGCGAGACGGCGTACAACCGCTGATGCCCCCTCTGGCGCGCGGAGCACCCGCGTCCGCTGCCCGCGCGCCCGGCACAACAAGAAGCTTCTCTCCAAGGTTCGACTGCCCGCCGCACGGCGGGCTTTTTTTCTGTCCGGGCGGATACGATCACGCGCATGGACGCCGCCGCCGAACAGATCGCCGAGAAAATCATCCAGTCCGCCGAACGCGGACGGCCGCTGCGCATCCGCGGCGGCGGCACCAAGGACTTCTACGGCCAGCAGCTGCACGGCGAACTGCTCGACGCGCGCTTGCTGGCCGGCGTGGTCAGCCACGAACCGAGCGAGCTGGTGGTGACCGTGCGCGGCGGCACGCGCCTGCGCGATCTGGAGGCGCTGCTGGCCGAAAGCAACCAATGCTTGCCCTTCGAGCCGCCGCGCTTCGGCGTTGCCGGCACCGTGGGCGGCATGGTGGCGGCGGGGCTGTCGGGCCCGGCGCGCGCCAGCGCCGGCGCGCTGCGCGATTACGTGCTGGGCGTGCAGATCCTCAACGGCCGTGGCGAGCTGCTGACCTTCGGCGGCCAGGTGATGAAGAACGTGGCCGGCTACGACGCGAGCCGCCTGATGGCCGGCTCCCTGGGCACGCTGGGCGTGATCGTGGAGGTCAGCCTCAAGGTGCTGCCCGTGCCGCCGGCCGAGGCCACGCTGCTGTTCGAGCTGTCCGAGACCAGCGCGCGCCAGCAGCTCAACCGCTGGGCCGGCCAGCCGCTGCCCCTCAACGCCAGCTGCTGGGCCGACGGGCAGCTCGCCGTGCGGCTGCGCGGCGCGCGGGCGGCGGTGGCCAGCGCCTGCCAGTCGATGGGCGGCCAGCGGCTGGACGATGAACGCGCCGAGCGCCAGTGGCAGGCATTGCGCGACCAGGCGCTGCCCTTCTTCCGGCTGGCGCCGGGCGAGGCGCTGTGGCGCGCGAGCGTGCCGGACACGGCCACGCCGCTCAACCTGGGGCCGACGCTGGTCGAGTGGCACGGCGCCCAGCGCTGGCTGCGCCTGCCGCCCGCCTGGGCGCCGCGCGTGCGCGAGGCGGCGGCGCGCGCCGGCGGCCACGCCACGCTGTTTCGCGGCGGCGATGGCAGCGTGCCGGTGTTCACGCCTTTGCATGAGCCGCTGGCGCGCATCCACCAGCGGCTGAAGGCCGAGTTCGACCCGGCCGGCATCTTCGGCCAGGGGCGCATGGGCTTCTGATTTCATAGCTGCCAGCGCTTGACTGGCGGGCGCTACAGCCCGATTCGATATAAAAAATACCCACGACCACCGCCATGCAGACCACCCTGTCCCCCGAGTTCAAGGACACGCCCATCGGCCGCGAGGCCGAGGCCATCCTGCGCAAGTGTGTGCACTGCGGCTTCTGCACCGCCACCTGCCCCACCTACCAGCTGCTGGGCGACGAGCTGGACGGCCCGCGCGGCCGCATCTACCTGATCAAGCAGGTGTTCGAGGGCGCCGCGCCCACGCGCGACACGCAACTGCACCTGGATCGGTGCCTGACCTGCCGCAACTGCGAGACCACCTGCCCCAGCGGCGTGCAGTACGGGCACCTGGTGGACCTGGGCCGCCAGGTGGTGGAAGAGCGCGTGCCGCGCCCGCCGGCCGAGGCGCGCCTGCGGCGCTGGCTGCGCTGGGGCCTGGGCTCGCCGCTGTTCGGCCCGGCGATGCGCGTCGGCCAGTCGGTGCGCGGGCTGCTGCCGGCGGCGCTGCGCGCCAAGGTGCCCGAGCGCCGGCCCGCCGGCGCCTGGCCCACGCGCACGCACGCGCGCAAGGTGCTGCTGCTGGCCGGCTGCGTGCAGCCGTCGATGGCGCCCAACATCAACGCCGCCACCGCCCGCGTGCTGGACGCCGCCGGCATCCAGTGCGTGCTGGCGCGCGGGCAGGGCTGCTGCGGCGCGGTCAAGTTCCACCTGGCCGATGCCGAGGGTGGCCTGAAGCAGATGCGCGCCAACATCGATGCCTGGTGGCCGCACATCGAGCGCGCGCCCCAACAAGGTGGTGCCGAGGCCATCGTCATCAACGCCTCCGGCTGCGGCGCCATGGTCAAGGACTACGGCCACCTGCTGCGCGAGGACGCGCGCTATGCCGCCAAGGCCGCCCGCGTCTCCGAGCTGGCGCGCGACCTGAGCGAGCTGCTGCCCGACATCGCCCCCGCGCTGCGCGGCCGCCTGCGACCCCCGGAGGGCACGCTGGCCTGGCACGCCCCCTGCACCTTGCAGCACGCGCTGAAGCTGCGCGGCACCGTGGAGCCGCAGCTCGCCGCGCTCGGCCTGCCCGTGCGCCCGGCGGCCGAGGAGGCGCACCTGTGCTGCGGCTCGGCCGGCACCTACTCGGTCTTGCAGCCCGTGCTGGCCGCGCAGCTGCGCGAGCGCAAGCTCGGCCACCTGCTGGGCGCCAGCGCGGCCGAGCGGCCAGCCGCCATCCTGTCGGCCAACATCGGCTGCATCACCCACCTGCAGGCCGGCACCGACGTGCCGGTGCGGCACTGGGTGGAACTGCTGGACGAGGCCCTGGCATGATCGAAGGCTTTGCCCGTTCCGCTGCCCCCAGCGCAGCCCGCCCGACATGACCGATACCGCCCCGCCCGAAGTCCCGGCCGAGACGCCTTCCCCCGCCGCGCCGCGCCAGGGCCGGCGCCGCCACCCCCAGGCACCCGTGGCCGGCGCGCGCACCGCCCACCCCGTGCTGGAGCAACTGGCCGCCCTGTACCCGCAGCTGTTCGGCGCCGTGTTCCACCCGCTCAAGCGCGGCATCTTCCACGACCTCCAGGCCGCGCACCCCGGCGTGTTCGCCAAGGAAGACCTCAAGACCGCGCTGGGCCTGCACACCCGCTCCACCCGCTACCTGCAAGCCGTGGCGGCCGGCGAGCAGCGCCGCGACCTGGCGGGCCAGCCTGTGGAGGCCATGGCGCCCGAGCACGTGCACCACGCGCTGCTGGAGGTGTACCGCCGCCGGAAGGGCCGCGCCACCGAAGACCTGCTGCCCCGGCTGCGCCAGCGCATCATCGCCACCTTCGAGGCCTCGGGCCTCTCGCGCGAGGACTACACCGCGCGGGTAGCAAGCCGCGACGAGGCCGCCAACGCCCTCCTGGAGGAAGCCTTCGCCGAATGGATGGCCCGCAACGCGCGCGACGAAGCCCTGCTGCGCGCCTTCGAGGCCAGCGGCCAGACGCTGGAGGCCTTCGCCGACATGTACGGCATCGAGCCCCGCGCCGCGGCCCAGCAGCTGGAGCGCGCGCGGCGCGTGGCCGCTGCGAAAGGCAGGAGCGCGCCGTGACTGCCCGCAAGCGGGCAACCCTCCCCATCGGTGCGTTCTGAGACTCCTGTTTTTATAGCTGCCAGCGCTTTCTGCATAAGCGCTGGGGGCTCAAAAGGCTTGGAATCCAGCGAGCTGGTCGGCCTGAATGTGGCTGGGCGCCACTCCTCGCGGCCTCCAAAGCCAGCGGAAGGTCGTGGGCCGGCCCTTCAGTCTGGATGTCCTTTGCCGCCGCCCTCCAGATGGCCGAGAGTGTCCGAGATCTTGGCGCCGCTGCCAAACCCCATCGAGACATGCTGCCTGTAGGCAAAGACGCCGCAGAACTGCACGCCCGAGGCGAAGAGGATGCCGCCGTACTTGACCTCCTCGGTCACGGATGGAATGGTCCTTTTGACGAGCTTGCGAACAGACTCACTCAATGAGAGTTGCTCGCCGCCAAGCAGACGAATGTCATCCAGGAGTGCTTGGACGGACTTCGTGGCCATGATGGGGGGTGCTTAACCAGGGGTGGATGGGATATCTGTTCGGACAGAAGCGGCATGCCTCCTGGAGCGCGCCAGCCTTTCGCCATCAGGCACCCAGCGCCGCCTCGATATCCCCCGCCAGCGCCTTCGGCGCATCCTGCGGCGCATAGCGGCGGATCACCCGGCCATCCTTGCCGACCAGGAACTTGGTGAAGTTCCACTTGACCGCCTGCGTGCCCAGCATGCCCGGCGCCGCGCGCTTCAGCCAGGCGAACAACGGATGCGCGCCGGGGCCGTTGACCTCGGTCTTTTCCATCATCGGGAAGCTCACGCCGTAGTTGCGCTCGCAGAAGGCGCCGATCTCGGCCGCGTCGCCCGGCTCCTGCCCGCCGAACTGGTTGCACGGGAAGCCCAGCACCACCAGCCCGCGATCGGCGTACTGCTCGTGCAGCGCCTGCAACTCGCCCAGCTGCGGGGTGAAGCCGCAGGCGCTGGCGGTGTTGACCACCAGCACCACCTTGCCGTGCAGGCTGTCCCAGGGCAGTTCCTCGCCCTCCAGCGTCTGCAAGGTCAAGGGGGCGGGAAAGGTGTCGCGGCTCATGGAGTTCTCCTGGGGGTGAATAGGTCACTGGCGTGCGGCGCCGCTACAACGCCGGCGCGCATCTTTCGGGCCGGACGGGGACGGCGGCGGCCGCCGAATCCCCTTGATCATCGACATGCGCGGGCACAGCGTCAACAATGCAGAGATTCACCCCTGAACGCACCGTGCCCTATACCTACGCCTTCGTCGGACTCACGCCCAGCGAGCGCTCGCTGCTGGAGTCGATCTTCGCCCTCGAAGCGGCCGAGGGCGACGACCTGGCGCAGGTGTACAAGCCCGAGGACGCCGACCTGCTGATCGTCAACGGCGACGACCGCGGCGTGGTGCAGCGCCTGCAGGCCGACCACCCCGGCGCCCTGCTGGTGCTGGTGGGCCGTCCGTCCGGCGCCGAGCCGGTCGATCTGCCGGTGCTGCCGCGTCCGCTCGACATGGCCGGCGTGGTGCGCGTGCTGAGCGGCCTGGACTGGCCGCACCAGCGGCGCGGCCAGCCGTCCGACTTCAGCGGCACCTTCAGCCCGACCACCGTGCCGCCGACGCGGCCGCCGCCCGAGTCGCAGCCTGCCGCCATCAGCGAGCGCGACCGGGTGGCGTTCGCGCCCACCACGGCGTCGGCGCCGCTCGGGGCCGGCGCCGCCGTGGCCGTGCGGCCGGTGTCGGCGCGCGCCACCTGGGCCACGCCGGAGCGCGCGGTCAGCGCGCCGGTGCCAGCCGCCGCCACGGGCGACGGCGGCGTGCACGGGCTGCCCGACGATCTCGAGGCCGACATCATGGTGGTCGTCGGTCTGGGCGGCACCAAGCACCATACGCTGCCGCTGGGCCTGCGCAAGCTGGGTTATCGCGTGCGCGTGGTCGAAGGCGCCGAACTGGCCGAGCGCCTGCTGGCGCAGGGCGTGGTGTCCTTCGTGTTCCTGGACCAGGCTTCGCTGGGCGAGCGGATGATGCCGCTGGCGCGCGCGCTCAGTGAACGGCGGCGCGCCCCCGGCGGCCTGCCGCACCTGGCCGTGGTGGCGCGCCACGGCAGCGTGTTCGACCGCATGCGCGCGCGCATGACGGGTTGCGCCTGGATGACGGTGCCGCTCCAGCGCGAGCGGCTGGTGGCCTACTTCGCCCATCGCGGCCTGATTCCGCACCATTGACGGCGTTGGCGCGCGGCGCGGCGGTCAATGCTGGCCGGGATCGCTGCGCGCGATGCGCAGCAGCTGTTCCACCTCGGCCGTGCGGTGCCGCAGGTTGTGCATGTGCCAGAGCTGGATCGCCAGCATCACCACCATCACCACGCCGCCGAACAGCGTGATGGCGCCGAACGCCGGCAGCCCGAAGCCGGTGGAAGCGCTGTACAGCGCCCCCAGCGCCAGGATGCAGGCCTGCTCGTTGAAGTTCTGCACCGCGATCGAGCGGCCGGCGCCCATCAGGTTGTGGCCGCGGTGCTGCAGCAGCGCGTTCATCGGCACCACGATGTAGCCGCCCAGGGCGCCCAGGAAGATCAGGAACGGCACCGCCAGCCACAGCCGGTCGATGAACACCATGGCGATCACCGCCGCGCCCATCAGCACGCCCAGCGGCATCACCGAGGTGGCGCGGTCCAGCCGCACCCGCATGGCCGCCAGCACCGCTCCCGCCGCCGTGCCGATGGCCACCACGCCCACCAGGCTGGCCGCCTGCATGGTGGCGTAGCCCAGCGCCGCCGCCGCCCAGGCCAGCACGATGTAGCGCATGTTGCCCGACACGCCCCAGAACAGCGTGGTGGTGGCCAGCGAGATCTGGCCCAGCTTGTCGTGCCACAGCCGCGAATTGCAGCGCCAGAAGTCGGCCAGCAGCGCCAGCTTCTTGGCCGGCAGGGGCCGCATCTCCACGCCGGTGTGCGGAATGCGCAGGTTGATCGCCGCGGCCAGCGCGTACACCAGCACCATGGCGGCGATGGCGGCCTCGGCCGGGGTGTCGATGCCGCTGTCCACGCCTGGCAGATCGATGGCCAGCAGCGCCGACGACAGGCGCGGCCCCAGCAGCTGCCCGCCCAGCAGCACGCCCAGGATGATGGAGGCGATGGTCAGCCCCTCGATCCAGCCGTTGGCCTTGACCAGCTGGGAGGGCGGCAGCAGCTCGGTCAGGATGCCGTACTTGGCCGGCGAATAGGCCGCCGCGCCCAGCCCGACGATGGCGTAGGCCAGCAGCGGGTGGCCGCCGAACAGCATCAGCAGGCAGCCGACGATCTTGATCGCGTTGCTGAAGAACATCACCCGCCCCTTGGGCCGCGAATCCGCGAACGCGCCCACCCAGGGCGCCAGCACCACGTAGAACAGCGCGAACATCGGCACCAGCGCGGCGCGCTGCCATTCCTGCCCGCCGGCGCCGCGCAGCAGCTCGACCGCGGCGACGAACAGCGCGTTGTCGGCCAGCGAGCTGAAGAACTGCGCGGCCATGATGGTGTAGAAGCCGCGCTTCATGGGAGCGTGGGTCCGGCGGGCGGGGCCCAGGGTGACAGCAGCAATCGGTGGTCAGGGTGAATCGTGCGGCCGTTATAGCATGCAAGGTTCGCGCCGCCGGCCAGGGTTTTCTTGGCTGGCGCGGTGCCAGAATCGGGCTTCCCAGAGCACTCGCCGCCCCATGCCGCGCCCCATCCACGCCACCATCCATACCGCCGCGCTGCGCCACAACATAGAGCGCCTGCGCGCCGCCGCGCCGGGCGCGCGCGTGTGGGCCATCGTCAAGGCCAACGCCTACGGCCACGGCATCGAGCGCGCCTACGAGGGCCTGCGCGGCGCCGACGGCTTCGCGCTGCTGGACCTGGACGAGGCCGAGCGCGTGCGGCGCCTGGGCTGGCGCGGCCCCGTCCTGCTGCTGGAGGGCGTGTTCGAGCCGCGCGACCTGGAGCTGTGCTCGCGCCTGAACCTGTGGCACGCCGTGCACTGCGACGAACAGATCGACTGGCTGGCCACGCACAAGACCCACCAGCCGCACCACGTGTTCCTGAAGATGAACTCGGGCATGAACCGGCTGGGCTTCACGCCCGCGCGCTTGCGCGCCGCCCACGCGCGCCTGCAGGCGCTGCCGCAGGTGGACGAGATCTCGCTCATGACGCACTTCGCCGATGCCGACGGCCCCAAGGGCATCGCCGCGCAGTGGGCCGCCTTCGAGCGCGCCACCGAGGGCCTGCCCGGCGAGCGCAGCGTGTGCAACAGCGCCGCCACCCTGCGCCACGGCCACGATGCCGCCGTGCGCGGCGACTGGGTGCGCCCCGGCATCGCCGCCTACGGCGCCTCGCCCGACTTCCCCGAGCACGACGCGGCGCACTGGGGCCTGCGGCCGACGATGACGCTGGCTTCCAGGTTGATAGCAGTCAATGCGCTCCAGCCGGGCGACAGCGTGGGCTACGGCTCCACCTTCGTGGCCGACCGGCCGCTGCGCGCCGGTGTCGTCGCCTGCGGCTACGCCGACGGCTACCCGCGCCACGCGCCCACCGGCACGCCGGTGCTGGTCGACGGCGTGCGCACCCGCACCCTGGGCCGCGTCAGCATGGACATGATCGTGGTCGATCTGGCGCCGGTGCCGCAGGCGCGCCCGGGCAGCGAGGTCACGCTGTGGGGCATGGCCGCCGGCGGCGCCGTGCTGCCCATCGACGAGGTGGCGCAGGCCGCCGGCACCGTCGGCTACGAGCTGATGTGCGCGCTGGCGCCGCGCGTGCCGGTGTCGGTCGCGGAGTAAGCCGGTTTGAGTGCCAAATCGGCCTCCAGCACCCGCCGGATAAGCGCGAGAAGCTCTAATTTCAGGAGCATCCGGGTGCGCGAAGGCGCCCTGGTGCGCCACCTGCGCGGCCGCCACGTGCTGTGGCTGCACGGCTGGGCGATGGGGCTGCTGACCCTGGGCGCGATGCTGCTCGCCACCACCTTGCTGCGCCACGCCGGCGTCGATGCGCTGGCCTGGCGCTACGCCATCGCGCTGGGCGCCGGCTACGGGGCCTACCTGCTGCTGGTGCGCGTGTGGGCCGGCATGCTGGTGCGCGAGGAGGAGCGGGACGTGCCCGATCCCGGCCTCGACCTGCCCTGGCCCGATGGCGGCGGCGGGCGTGGCGCGCACGGCGGCTACGAGCGTGGCGGCGGCGGCGACTTCGGCGGCGGCGGGGCCGACGCCAGCTTCGAGCTGCCCGCCGACGCCGGCTCGGCGCTGGGTGACGCGGCTTCCGGCGCGCTGGACGCGGTGAGCGGCGCCGACGAGGGCGCCATCGTCGTCATCCCCGTGCTGGCGGTGTTCGCGGCCGTCGCGGCGGCGCTGCTCGGCGGCGGCGGGCTGCTGCTGGCCTACTTCGGCACCGAGGCGCTGCTGGCCGTGGCGGTGGAACTGGCCTTCGCCTGGACCGCCGCCCGCACCGTGGTGCGCGTCGAGCGCGAAGGCTGGCTGCTGGCCGCCATCCGCCTGACCTGGAAGCCGCTGCTCGGCGCCCTGGCCTGCGGCGTGCTGCTGGGCGCGCTGATCGACCACTTCGCGCCCCAGGCCGACACCCTGCCCGAGGCGGTGCGCCTGTGGCGCGGCCGTTGATACTATGAAATCAGGAGCTGTCGGCGCTTGATGGGCGGGCGCTGGAGCCCTATTTCATTTGAGAAATGCGTCGTACCCCGTCTTCAGGATCAGCGCCCCCACGACGACGATGAACACCCCGCGCACGAAGCCCGCGCCGTGCTTCAGCGCCAGCCGCGTGCCCACCAGGCTGCCCGCCACGTTGGCCGCCGCCATCACCAGGCCGACGTGCCACCATACGTGGCCCTTGGCCGCGAACAGCGCGATCGCCGCCACGTTGGTGGCCACGTTCAGCAGCTTGGCGGCGGCCGAGGCGTTGAGGAAGTCGTAGCCCAGCAGCCGCACGAACAGGAAGATGAAGAAGCTGCCCGTGCCCGGGCCGAAGAAGCCGTCGTACCAGCCGATCACCGCGCCGATGGCGCAGGCCAGCAGCGTCTCGCGGCGCGGGTCCAGGTGCGGCGCGTGCGTGCGGCCCAGCTCCTTCTTGCCGAGCGTGTAGAGCAGCACCGCCAGCAGGATGAAGGGCAGCAGCCGGCGCAGAAAGCCCGGGTCGATCAGCGTCACCACCCAGGCGCCCACGAACGAGCCCAGCAGCGCCGCCAGCGCCGCCGGCAGCATCACCGGCCAGCGCAGGCGCACGCGGCGCGCGTATTGCAGCGTCGCGATGCCGGTGCCCCAGACCGAGGCGCTCTTGTTGGTGCCGAACAGCGTGGCCGGCGCCGCCGTGGGGTAGGTGGCGAACAGCGCCGGCACCAGGATCAGCCCGCCGCCGCCCACGATGGCATCCACCAGCCCCGCCAGCAGCGAGGCCAGCGAGACGATGACCAGTTCCATGCCCAAGATGCCTTCTACGCTTGTGATAGCGGCCGGCGCAGCACGGACGGACGCTGGCGGCCGAAACGGCTGATTATCCGCCAGCGCCGCCCGGCCAAAGAAAAGGGCGCCCGAGGGCGCCCTTTGGAGTCGTTTATAGCTGATGAATCTCGTGCTGTCGCTGGAAACCGGTACCGGTGGCCGATTGCTCGTTGTGTGCTGTCTCCTCGGCCCTTTGTGACCACGGCCTCTGAGGACCTGCGGACTGAGTGGCCCGAATGTAACCGTGCGGCGGCGTGACCGGTATCGGGGCTTGCCCGGGGATGGTGCGGGTTTGGTTGCCCAGAAAAGGTGCGCTCCATCTAAAAAATAAATCCTTTGTATTATTTTTTAGGTAATTCCTGGCCAAGCCGGACCAGATCTCAGAGGATTTGGTCATGAAACGTTGCCGCTGTGCTTCAAGGAGCTTGCGGCGCTTGCCAGTTATGCGCTGCCACCGGTTTTGACCGTAATCAATGCCATGACTCGAACGGGTAAGCGCTGAGATAGATCGCTGCATGGTGCTTGAATTTGAAGACGGTGATTCAGGCGCGCTCGATGGCGATGTCCTGCGCCCCTTGCCAGAGCACCTGGCGGCCCAGGGCCGCCAGGTGCTCGCGTCCCTCGACGATGGTCAGGAAATGGTTGCCCGCGAGCTGCCCCATCTTGCTGGAAAAGCAGCAACTGCCGTAGGCAATGAGCAATTCGGCTTCGCTGTAGCCGCCGGGATAGAACAGCACGTCGCCCGCCGAGGGGTGGCTGGTGTGGTTCTCGAAGTCGACGCCCAGCTTGAAATCTCCCAGCGGCACCCAGACGGCCTCTCCGCTCCAGCGGACGTGGATGAGCTTCTGGCGGTAGGGCAGCAGGCGCTCGAAGGCCGCCACCGTTCGAGGGGCGTCGGGGTGAGGCGCGGCAACGAATCTGTGGGCGCCTGCGGTAATGATCCAGCGTGTCTCCATGGTCATGCCTCCAGTCCCGCCCAGCGGCGCCAGCTCTGGGCGCGCGGCCGGGGGCGCGCCATCTCGGGGCGCGCGCAAGGCAGGAACGTTCCGCCTCCTTCGCGCCCCAGGAAGCGCTCGCCGTCCCATACCACCTCGCCGCGCAGCAGGGTCATGCCGGGCCACGCCTGCAACTGCCTGCCTTCGTATGGCGTGTAGTCCACCGCGTGGTGCAGGTCGCGGTTGCGGATGGTGTATGGCCGTCCGGTGTTCCAGACCACGAGATCCGCATCGCTGCCCACGGCGATCGTGCCCTTGCGGGGATACAGGCCGTACAGCCGCGCCGCATTGGTGGCGGTCAGCGCCACGAACTGCTGGAGGGTCAGTCGGTCGGCGAGCACGCCCTCGGAAAACAGCAGCGGCATCCGCGTTTCGATGCCGGGCACGCCGTTGGGCACGTCGGGGAAGGCGGGTTCCCGTGCGCCCAGGTGTTTGCCGGCGGGGTCGTCGTAGTTGTAAGGCGCGTGGTCGGATGAATAGACCGTGAACAGCCCATCCGCCAGGCCGTCCCAGATCACCTGCTGGTTGGCGGCGTCGCGTGGCGGCGGGCTGCAGACGCAACGCGCGCCCAGGAAACCGGGCAGCGCGAGATCGTCCTGGGTGAGGAAGAGGTATTGCGGACAAGTCTCGGCGTGCACGTTCAGGCCCTTGCCGCGGGCCCAGCGAATCTGCTCCACCGCCTCGGCGCCCGAGACGTGCACGATCAGGATGGGCACGTCGATCAGTTCCGCCAGGGAAATCGCCCGGTGCGTGGCCTCGCGCTCCACCGGCGAGGGCCGCGAGAGCCCGTGGTAGCGGGGGGCGGTCTTGCCCTGGGCCAGCAGGCGCTCGGTGAGGAAGGCGATGGCGTCGGTGTTCTCCGCGTGCACCATCACCATCGCGCCGTGCTCCCGCGCCACTTCCAGAAGCTCCAGCACCTGGCGGTCGTCCAGCTTCATGTCCTCGTAGGTCATGTACAGCTTGAACGAGGTGTAGCCCTTCTCGATGAGGGCCGGCAGCTCCTGCCGCAGCACCGCCGGCGTGGGGTCGCTCACGATCAGGTGAAAGGCGTAGTCCACGCTGGCGCGTCCGTCGGCGCGGCGGTGGTAGTCGGCGACGGCGTCGAACATGCGCTGCCCGCGCTGCTGCGCCGCGAAGGGGATGACGGTGGTCGTGCCTCCGCAGGCCGCCGATCGCGTGCCGGTGACGAAGTCGTCGGCCATGCGGACGGGGGGCTGCATGGGTTGGTCCAGATGGCAGTGCGAGTCCACGCCGCCAGGGGTGACGAAGCGTCCGGCGGCGTCGATCTCCCGCGTGGCGGGGGACGGCGGCAGCCGGTCGGCCAGGGCCGCGATACGCCCTTCGCGCACGCCGATGTCGCAATGGAACAGATCGGCCGCGGTGGCCACGTGCGCATTGCGCACGATGAGATCGAACGGTTTGTCCATGGTGGTCCTCAGTTGTGGTTGAAAAGGCTGCCCCAGCCCTGCACGCGGCGCGTGTCGACGCCGCACATGCGCAAGGCTTTCCATACCGCGGTGCTGACAGTGTCGTAGACCGGTATGCCCAGCTCCGCTTCCCAGGCGGGCACCAGATGGGCGGCACGCAGGTTGGTGCAGAAGGTGGTGATGCAGGACGGGCGGGCTTGCGCGACCGTCCGCACCATGCCGGTGAGGCGATCGAGGGGAACCTCGGAAAAACCGAAGTTCTCCTGCAGGCCCAGGTGCTGCTCGGCCACGCAGTCCAGGCCATGGCGTGCGTACTGCGAGACGATGGCCGCCTGCACTTCATCGAGATACGGCGTGACCAGGCCGAATCGCCGCACGCCCCGGCGCTGCATCAGCTCGTTGAGCGCCAGAACCGAGGTGCAGCAGGGCACGCCGGTGGTTTTCCGGACGGCCTCGCAAAGCGCCTGGTCGGCCTCGAAGCCGAGCCAGCCCGACGACGTTCCGCTCCAGGCGATCACATCCACGCGGGCATCGGCCAGCAGCCGTGCGGCCTCCAGAATCGGCTCGACCTGAAACTGGCCCAAAGCTTGCGCATGCAGTGCGATCTGCGTCACGCGAAAGCGTGAGAAATGCGCGGAGACCTCGTGCAGGCCACTGAGCATGGCCGAGGTCAGGGGCTCGAGAGCCGTGTTCGAGGATGGCGTGAGAACGCCGATGAGAACGCGTTTCATGACATCCCTCCGAAGTTTTTGTGCATCATCTGCCCTGCTTTTGTAGAAAAAGGAACACCATGACTGCTCGCAAATCCACGAGCACCCCCGCCGGTGCCGTTGTTCGCAACGTCATCTATGACCGTATCCAGCGCGCGGTCCTGGAGCATCGGCTGCCGCCGGGCACCAAGCTCGCGGAGGATCGTCTGGCCGTACTGTTCGACACCAGCCGCGCGCAAGTACGGGATGTGCTGGGCCGCCTGGCGAACGAAGGGGTGGTGTGCACCATCCCCAACCGTGGTGCGTTCATCGCCTCTCCCACACCCGAGGAGACGCGCGATATCTTCGAGGCTCGTCGTTTGATCGAGCCGGCCCTGGTGCGCCGCTTCGTGGCCTTGCGGGACACCGAAGCGCTGGGTCGCCTGCGGGCGCTGGTGAAGGAGGAAGAGGACGCGCGCGCGCGCAAGGATCGTCCGGCCATGGTGCGCTTGTCCGGTGAATTCCATATGCGATTGGCCGACTACGCGGGCAACCGCACGCTGGCGCGCACCATACGAGGGCTGGCAACGCTGACCTGTCTGGCGATATTTCTGTACGACGCACCGCATTCCACCTCATGCAGGGAGGACGAGCACGAGCAGTTGCTGTCGGCGATGAGCCGCCGACGCGCCGACCGCGCCGCCGAGCTGATGCTGGAGCATCTTCACCATATCGAACACTCGCTGGCGCTCGATGTGCCGCGCGAGCAGATGGTGGATCTGGCGCAAGCTTTGTTGGGTTGATGACGTTCTCGGTGCGGATGCGCTCTGTTCTGGGGCGCGCGGGAATGGCTCATGAGAAAGGTAGACAATAATCCATAATATTGTCTACAAAAGCACCATTCATGCCGGCAAACTGTTCGTAGTTTTGTTGGCATGAATATTGAATGAGGTGAGGCATGCATCGTCCCGTGCTCGCCTCCAAATGACCCCAAGACGAATCCTGCTGCGCGATGCGCAGGTCTTGCTGGGTGACGACTTCGTCTTCGACGGGTGCTTGCGCGACGTGCTGATCGAGGGCGGCCGCATCGCGGCCATCGAGCCGGCCGGGCGCATCGCCTCGCAGGGTTTCGATGAGGTGATTGGTCTCGCGGGCCGTTTGCTGGCGCCTGGCCTGGTCAATGGCCATCAGCATTCGCATGAGCATTTCCAGCGCGGGCGAACCGAGAACCTGCCGCTGGAGCTGTGGCAACACATGGTGCGCGGGCGCATGCCGGTGAGGCTCACCGCGCGCCAAGCCTATTTGCGGGCCATGATCGGTGCCATCGAGGCCTTGCGCACCGGCTGCACGACGCTGGTGGACGATCTGGCGCTGGGTGGCGCCATTGACCGCGAAGTGGTGGATGCCGTGCTGCGGGCCTACGACGACTGCGGCGTGCGTGCCTTGTTGGGCTTCGCCATGATGGACAAGCCCATGGTCGACAACTTCCCCTTCGTCGACGACCTGCTGCCGCCCGACTTGCTGAAAAGCCTGCGGCAGTCACCGCGCCCGGCGGGCGAGGATTTCCTGGCCTTGATGCGCGATCTGGTGCCCACGCGCCACCCGCACCGGCGGCGAGTCGGGGTGCTGGTGTCGGCGTCGGCACCGCAGCGTTGCACCGAGCCCTTCCTGCTGACACTGCGCGGCCTGGCCGACGAATACGGGTTGCCGGTGATCACCCACGTGCAGGAAACGCGGCTGCAGGTCGTCAGCGGCTTGCAGTTCTATGGCTCGCCCATGGTCGAGTACCTGGCGCGCATCGGTTTTCTCAAGCCTGCCACCAGTCTGATTCATGCGGTCTGGCTCAATCCCCGTGAGATGGCGCGCATGGCCGACAGTGGTGCCACCGCGCAGCACAACCCCTGGAGCAATCTGCTGCTGGGCTCGGGCGTGCAGCCGGTCAGGGAACTGCTGGACGCTGGCGTGAACGTCAGCCTGGGCTCCGACGGCTCGTGCTCCACCGTGAGCACCAACATGCTGCAGGTGGTGGGCACCGCGGCGGGCCTGTCCAAGTTGCGCGGAACCGATGGGGGACGCTGGCTCTCGGCCCGCGAGGCCTGGCGGGCGGGGACCCTGGGTGGCGGCCGGGCACTGGGTTTTGGCGATTCGCTGGGCAGCCTGCGTGTCGGCGCCCGGGCCGATCTGGTGGGTTACCGGCTGGACACGGTGACCTTCACGCCGTTGAACGATCCCCTGCGCCAACTGGCTTACGGTGAGCGGGGCGCGGGCATCGACTACGTGATGGTGGACGGCGAGACCGTTCTGCGCGAAGGGCGTCTGACGCGGGTTGACGAAGCCGCCCTGCTGGCGGAGATTGCCCAGGAATTCGAGGGCCTGCGCGAACGCTATGCCACGGCCGAGGCGGATGCCGCGCCCGTGATCGAGGCGATGGAGGCGGTCTACCGCCGATCCTTGCAATTGCCGGTGCCGGCGGACACCTATCCCGCGCTTCTGGGCTGCGGAAACCCGGTGCACCCCGCTGCCCCAGGGGTTTCGGCGTGAGGCCATGGCCATGCGAATCCTGCTCGTGAATCCCAACACCACCCAGGCCGTGACCGATGCGGTCATGGGTGCCGCCAGAGGCGTCGCGCGCGCGGGCACCGAGCTTGTGGGTGTGACCGGCTCCTTCGGCCCCGCGGTGATCGGCTCGCGCGCCGAGAACGCGCTGGCCCAGCACAGCGTGCTGCAGCTCGTGGCCGATCATGCGCCGGGTTGTGATGCCGTGGTGCTGGCGGTGTCGCTGGACACCGGGCTTTGGGCCTGCCGCGAGTTGCTGGACATGCCGGTGATCGGCATGACCGAAGCCGGGCTGCTCATGGGGTGTACCGTGGCCACGCGCCTGGGTGTCGTGACCTATGGCGCTCGCATGGCGCCTCTCTACCGCGAGCTGGCCGAGGCGCATAGGCTGGCCCATCGCCTGGCCGGTGTCGCCACCCTGGACGTGCCGCCGCAGCGCACGTTCGAGGATCCGGCCCGTGTGGGGGCGGAGGTCGCCGCATGCTGCCGTGCGCTGGTGCAGAGCCAGGGAGCCGAAGCGGTGCTGCTGGCCGGGGCGGCGATGGCCGCCATGGCGCCGCAGTGGCAGCGCGAGGTATCGGTTCCGTTGCTCGATGGCGTCGCTTGTGCCGTGGCCATGGCCGAGGCCCGTGTGGCCCTGCAGCTGCCCAAGGCCCGGGTGGGGAGCGTGTCGGCCACCGGGGGGCGAGCAGTGCATGGCGTGTCGCCGGCGCTGACCGCCCTGTTCGGAGGCGCGGCGTGAGTGCCCTGCACGAGTGGACGGCCCGCGAGTGCGCCGACTGCGTGAACCAGGGTGCGCTGCGCGCGCTGGACGTGGCGCGGCATTTCATCGAGCGCGTACAGGCCGTCAATCCTTCGATCAATGCCTTGGTGCAGTTCGATCCGGCCGATGTGCTGCGCCAGGCGGCCCAGGCGGATGAGCGGCTGGCCAGGGGCGAATGCCTTCCGATGGCGGGTGTTCCGGTGACGATCAAGGACAACCTGTGGGTGGCGGGCCGCACCATCACCCAGGGTTCGCGTTTGTTCGCCGATTTCGTGGCCCCGCGTGATGCCTGGGCTGTGGCGCGTCTGCGCCATCTGGGCGCGGTGATCCTTGGTATCACCAACTGCTCGGAGTTCGCGTGCAAGGGCGTGACCGACAACCTGGTGTACGGGCCGACGCGGCATCCGTTGGATCCCGCGTTGACGCCGGGGGGCTCCTCCGGCGGCGCCGTGGCGGCGCTGGCGGCCGGCCTGGGCTTGCTGGCCCTGGGAACCGATGCCGGCGGCTCGGTGCGCCGCCCGGCTGCGCACACCGGGCTGGTGGGGCTCAAGCCTTCGCAGGGCCTCATCCCGCATCCCTGGGGTTTCGGCGAGCCTAACTACGGGGTGTCCGTGGTGGGCCTGCTGGCGCGCAATGCCGCCGACTGCGCTTGGTTGTTCGACCATCTGGCCGATTTCGACGCGGGTGACGTGAGTGCGCCCGCGCTGCCGGTGGACTGGCAGGCGCTGTCCGGCACGCGCCAGGCACCACCCAGGGATTGGCGAATCGCCTGGAGTCCGCGCCTGGGGTGCGACTTCGCCATCGATCAAGACGTGCTGTCGGCGGTCGAAGCCTCCGTGTTGCGTCTGCGCGAGCGGGGGTGGATGGTGGTGGAGGCCGATCCGTCCTGGGGGCAGGCCGTGCGCGATTATCCGATGGATGCCCTGCAGCACGCGGGTTTGCACGCGCTGCATCACGAAGCGCTGGCGCGGCGTCCGCACGACATCGACCCCGTGCTGGTGATGCAGATCGAAGCTGGTGCCCGCGCCGATGCGGTCGATTGGGCCCGGGTGTTGCGCGCGCGCGAGCGCATCGCGCGCGAACTGAGTCGCTTCTTTTCGGAATACGACGTCCTGCTGTGTCCCACCGTGCCGGTCGTGCCCTGGGCACACACCGAACTCGGCCCCGCGCGGATCGAAGGCCGGCCGGCCGGGCCGCGCGGGCATGCCGTATTCACGCCCTTGTTCAACCTGTGCGGCGTGCCGGCTTGTTCCGTGCCTGCGGGACAGGTTCGTGGCGCGCCGGTCGGCCTGCAGATCGTCGCGCCCCGTTTCGAAGATGCGCGTGTGCTGCAGATGGCTGCGCTTGTGGAGCGGCTGGCGGCATGACGGCGCACGGGATCGAGGAGACAGAAGGAAGCCCCCAGCCCCTTCGGGGCTGGTGTTGATCGTTATCTGCGCCCCAGGCGCACTTTTTGGAGAGCCTTATGTGCAACCGTCACTGCAATCTGGAACACGATTTCGGCGCACCTTCGCGTCGTGAATTCATCAAGGGCGCCTCGGCCGCGGGGGCTTCTCTGGCGGTGCCCATCGGCATGGCCGCCAGTCTGCTGCCGGGCACGGCCGCCGCAGCCACGACCATCAAGGCCACCCACGGGACCGGCCTGTGCAACCTGGCTTTCTTCCTGGCGGAAAAGCGCGGCATGGCCAAGGCCGACGGCGTGGATCTGAAGTTCGTCGTCACGCCGACCAACGCCGACATCGCCACGCTGTTCGGCGCGGGCCAGGTGGACATGTCGGTGCTTCCATATTCCAACTTCCTGACGCTGTATGACGCGGGCGCACCAGTGAAGATCGTGGCGGGAGCGGGCGTGGAGGGCTGCATCCTGATTGCCCGCGAAGGCATCAAGAGCGCGGCCGACCTGCGCGGCAAGTCCATCGGCACCTTCCAGGCCGATACGCTGGAAGTCCTGCCCTACGACTACCTCAAGAAGAGCAACATGTCTTTCAAGGACGTGAAGGTGCGTTACTTCAACACGTCCCCCGAGCTCGCACAGGCCTTCATCGCGGGCGCGGTGGACGCCATCTGCCACATCGAGCCCTACGCCACCAAGTGCCTGGAGGAGCGCAAGGGCTCCACGATCCTGACCGACGGCAAGGATCTCTACGGCAATCTCTATTCCGACTGCGTGCTGGCTGCGCGCACCCCTCTGATCGAAAAGAACCCCAAGGCGGTCAAGGCCATCATCAAGGCGATGTTCCAGGCCCAGGCGGAGGTCGAGCGTGACGTGGATGCCGCCCTGCGCGAAACCGTGGGCAGCTACTACAAGACCTCGTTCGAGGCCGCCAAGCTCGCCGCCAGCAAGCAGCCGGTGATGGTGGATCAGCGGCGCAATACCCAGTTCATCCTGGATCGCGCGCAATCCATGCGCGAACTGGGATACGTACGCAAGCCTGTGCCCCGTGCTGCGATCGACTGGAGCCTGATGGATCAAGTCATCGCAGAGAACAAGGCGCTGTGCGACTCGCTCAAGTTCAAGTCCGCCTGACATTGCCGGACGGTGGGCCCCTGTTGCGCCTGCCCTTCCCGACCAGGAGCCTCCTATGTCCGCACCGCCGATGGCTGGCGCCAAGCCGGCCACGCCTTCTCCGTCTTCAGCCAAGCAAAAGCGCCTGGCGGCCGCTCTTCAGCGCAGCCTGTGGTGGCTGGCATCGGTGGGCTCGCTGGTGGCCATTTGGGAGCTGTGCTGGCTGGCCGGTCTTGCCGATCCGCTGCTTCTGCCGCCACCGCACATCTTTCTGGCCAACCTGACGGAGCAGTTCAAGTTCTTCGCGCCGGCAGGTTCGAGTGACGACGGCGAGGCTGGCGGCCTGCTTCCGGTGCTGGCGGTCATGGCCTGGACGTCGATGCGCGTCATCGTCGGTCTGGCCCTGGGCTTCGTGGGCGGCGTGGCCGTGGGGGTGGCCATCCGGTATTTCCGTCTGTTCGGCCTGCTCACGCTGCCCACGATCACGCTGCTGACCCCCATCTCGCCGGTGGCATGGCTGCCGGTGGCGGTGTTCGTGTTCGGCATCGGCGACATGCCGGCGATCTTCCTGGTCTTCATCTCGGTGTTCTTCGTCATCGTCTTGTCCACGCTTTCGCAGATCGACAACGTGCCGCCGGCGTACCTGCACGTGGCGCGCATCATGGGCGCGACCAAGCACCAGCTTTTTCGCCACGTCATCCTGCCCACCATTCTGCCCAGCCTGTTCGTCACGCTGCGGCTGAATCTGTTCGCGGCCTGGATGGTGGTGCTCATCGCCGAGGCGGTAGGCGTCGGCGCCGGCCTCGGACAGGTGGTGATGATGGCGCGTAACACCTTCAACTCCAGCCTGGTGTTCTTCACCATGACCCTGATCGGGCTGCTGGGATATGGCTTCGACCGGGCGTTGCTGCTGGTGCAGCGGCGCGTGCTGTGGTGGGTCGATCCTTCTTCACCGGTGGGAGGTAAATGAACATGAAAGCCATGATCAGCGTTCGCAACGTGGGCAAGGTGTGGAACCCGGATACGTCCAAGGCGCTTACCGCCATCGATGGCCTGTCGTTCGATGTCGCGCCCGGTGAATTCGTGGTGCTGCTGGGCCCGTCGGGTTGCGGCAAGAGCAGTCTGCTCTACATGGTCGCCGGCCTGGAAACCCCCTCCAGCGGCGAACTGCTGTGCGACGGCATGGCCATCACGGGGCCCGATACGGAGCGCGGCATGATCTTCCAGGAGGCGTCGCTCTATCCCTGGCTGAGCATCGCCGACAACGTGACCTTCGGCTTGAAGCTGCGCGGAGTCTTTCCCGAAAAGCGCGAGCGGATCGCGCAGGAACTGCTGCTCAAGGTGGGCCTGGCCGACGCGGGCCACAAGCGGCCCAACGAGCTGTCGGGTGGCATGCGCCAGCGCGCGGCGCTGGCGCGCGCCTTGGCCATGCAGCCCAAGGTGTTGATGATGGACGAGCCCTTCGCGGCCCTCGACATCCAGACCCGCGCCAAGATGCAGGATCACCTGCTGCAGATCTGGCGCGCCAGCGGCGCCAGCGTGCTCATGGTCACCCACTCCATCGAAGAGGCGGTGGCGCTGGCCGACCGCATCGTGGTCTGGACATCGCGCCCCGGCCGGGTCAAGGAGATCGTGCCGGTGGATCTGCCGCGGCCGCGCGATCCGCGTGATCCGGACTTCATCGCGCTGCAGCTTCGTCTCGGCGACCTGCTGGCCGACGAGGTGGATCGCGCGTTCCGCGAAATGGAAGCCTCGGTCTGATCCGCCGTTCTTCTCGCGGAGCCAGCCCGATGCCGGCTTCGCGACTTCTTTCCTTTTCTGTTTGGAGAATCTCATGACAGTTGCCCTGGTTCGCGCCAAGTGGATCGTCACCGGCGTGCAAGACCGCCATACCCCCGTGGTCATCAGCGATGGTGCCGTGGCGCACCAGGGGGGCAAGGTGCTGGAGGTGGGGCCTTTCGAGGCGGTGCGCCAGCAATACCCCGAGGCGCCGGTCACGCACCATCCCGTGCATGCGTTGCTGCCGGGCTTCGTCAACAGCCACCATCATGTGGGCCTGACACCGCTGCAACTGGGCTCGCCGGACTACGCGCTGGAGCTGTGGTTCGCCTCCCGCCTGTCGGCCCGCGATGTGGACATCTTCCTCGACACCCTGTATTCCGCGTTCGAAATGATCGCCAGCGGCATCACCACGGTGCAGCATATCCACGGCTGGATGCGCGGCGGCTTCGAGCAGGTGCACGGCGCTTCCAGCGCGGTGCTGCAGGCCTACCGCAGCATCGGCATGCGCGCGTCGTACTGCTACGCGGTACGCGAACAGAACCGCATGGTCTATGAAGACGACGCCAGGTTCTGCGCCAGCCTGCCGCCGGAGATCGGCGCGCCCCTGGCCGAGAACCTGCGACAGGCCACGATGAGCTTCGAGGACCATGTACGGCTCTACCGCCAGCTGCGCGGGGAGAACGCCGCCCACCCGCTCACGCGCATTCAGCTTGCGCCGGCCAATCTGCACTGGATCACCGACGAGGGCCTGATGACCCTGGTGGAGCTGGCCAAGGCCGACAACGTGCCCATGCACATGCACCTGCTCGAAACCGTGTACCAGAAGGAATATGCCCGCCGTCGTACCGGCACCACCGCCATCCAGCACCTGAACCGGCTGGGCGCCCTGGGGCCCTGGATGACCCTGGGGCATGCCGTGTGGCTCACCGAAGCGGATCTGGACATCGTGGCCCACAGCGCCACCTGCGTGTGCCACAACTGCAGCAGCAACTTCCGGCTGCGCAGCGGCGTGGCGCCGGTCAACGAACTGGAAAAGCGCGGCGTGACCATCGGCATGGGCCTGGATGAAGCGGGCATCAACGAGGATCGCGACATGCTGCAGGAGATGAAACTCGCGCTGCGGGCCCACCGGGTGCCAGGCATGGACGACGATGACGTGCCCAGCGTGCCGCAGGTTCTGCGGATGGCGACCGAGCACGGCGCTCGAACCACGGCGTTCCGCGGTGAAATCGGGCGTCTGGTGCCGGGCCTGAACTTCGATGCCGTGGCCATCGACTACCAGGCCGCGACCTTTCCGTACCAGGACGAGGACATTCCCATGCTGGACGCCCTGATCCAGCGGGCGCAGCAAAGGCACGTGGACACGGTCTACGTCGGGGGCGACCCGGTGTATGCGCAGGGCCGCTTCAAGTACGTGGATCGTGACAAGGTGCTGGCCGATATCGCCGAGCAGCTTTCACGCCCGCGCACGGCCGAGGAAGAGGCGCGGCGCCAGTTGTCCAAGGCGGTGTTTCCGCATGTCAAGGCGTTCTATGCCAACTACCTTGATCAGGAGCCGGCGCGGCAGCCGTTCTATGCCCCTTCTGCTCGATAGCGAACCCAGGGCCGCTTGCGTGCCTTGATAAAAAAACCGCCCGATGCGGAAGTCGAGCGGTTTTGCTTTTATTTGTATAGCTGCCAGTGTCCGTCGGACAAGCGCAACACACTGTTTTGGTCGTGAAAACCGCTCAGGTCAGTCGTTGCCCAGCTGCGGCAGCATCGAGCCCGGGCCGAGCTGAAGCAGCCCGCTCTTGCTGTAGACCGCCAGCTTGCCGCGCGTGTCGGTGATGTCGAGGTTGCGCATGGTGAGCTGGCCGATGCGGTCCAGCGGGCTGAAGGGGGCGTTCTCCACCTTCTCCATCGACAGGCGCTCGGGCGCGTAGGTGAGGTTGGGCGACTCGGTGTTCAGCAGGCTGTAGTCGTTGCCGCGCCGCAACTCCAGCGTCACTTCGCCGGTGACCGCGTTCGCCACCCAGCGCTGCGCCGTCTCGCGCAGCATGATGGCCTGCGGGTCGAACCAGCGGCCCTGGTAGAGCAGGCGGCCCAGCTTCAGGCCGCCCATGCGGTACTGCTCGATGGTGTCCTCGTTGTGGATGCCGGTCACCAGCCGCTCGTAGGCGATGTGCAGCAGCGCCATGCCGGGCGCCTCGTAGATGCCGCGGCTCTTGGCCTCGATGATGCGGTTCTCGATCTGGTCGCACATGCCCAGGCCGTGGCGGCCGCCGATGGCGTTGGCCTCCAGGAACAGCGCCACCGGGTCGGCGAACTCCTTGCCGTTCAGCGCCACCGGGCGGCCTTCCTCGAAGCGCACGCGCACTTCCTCGGGCTTGACCTCGACCTCGGGCTTCCAGAACGCCACGCCCATGATGGGCTGCACGATGCGGATGCCGCTGTTCAGGAATTCCAGGTCCTTCGCTTCGTGGGTGGCGCCGAGCATGTTGGAATCGGTCGAATACGCCTTTTCCGACGACATCTTGTAGTCAAAACCGGCCTTCTGCATGAATTCCGACATTTCCTTGCGGCCGCCCAGCTCGTCGATGAAGCGCTGGTCGAGCCAGGGCTTGTAGATCTTCAGCCGGGGGTTGGTGAGCAGGCCGTAGCGGTAGAAGCGCTCGATGTCATTGCCTTTGAACGTGCTGCCATCTCCCCAGATGTGCACGTCATCTTCCTTCATCGCGTTCACCAGCATGGTGCCGGTGACGGCCCGGCCGAGCGGCGTGGTGTTGAAGTAGGTGGCGCCGCCGGTCTGGATGTGGAAGGCGCCGCATTGCAGCGCGGCGATGCCCTCGTTGGCCAGTTGGGCGCGGCAGTCCACCAGGCGGGCGTTCTCGGCGCCGTAGGCCAGGGCTTTGCGCGGGATGGCGTCGTAGTCGCTCTCGTCGGGCTGGCCCAGGTTGGCGGTGTAGGCGTAGGGGATGGCGCCCTTCTGGCGCATCCACAGCAGGGCGGCGCTGGTGTCCAGGCCGCCGGAGAAGGCGATGCCGACCTTCTGGCCGGCGGGAAGCGATTGCAGGATGGTGCTCATGGCGTTGGGCTCGGGGGCGTTGGCGGCGCGGGCATCGCGCACGTGAAGAACCGCGCATTATCGGTCGCGGGGCGAGGGGGAGGGCGCGGCGCTAGAATTTCGCGCCCCGGCACGTCGCCGGCCATGGGTTCCCTCGCCCCCATCCATCAAAAAGGATTTTTCTCATGACGTTCCTCCAGGCATCGCCCTCGCGCGTGCCGCTTTACCTCTCCCTGCTGGTGGCGCTGCACATCGCCATCGTCATCGCCAGCAACTACCTGGTGCAACTGCCGGTCACGCTGCTGGGCTTCCACAGCACCTGGGGCGCGTTCAGCTTCCCGTTCATCTTCCTGGCCACCGACCTCACGGTGCGGCTGATCGGCAAGGCGCCGGCGCGGCGCGTCATTACCCGGGCCATGCTGCCGGCGCTGGTGGCTTCCTACGTGGTGGGCGTGCTGTTCCACGAGGGGCGCTTCAACGGCTGGGCCTCCTTGAGCGACTTCAACGGCTTCATCTTCCGCATTGCCTTCGCCAGCTTCGCGGCCTACGTGCTGGGGCAACTGCTCGACATCCAGGTGTTCGACCGCATCCGCCGGCGCAGCCGCGCGTGGTGGCTGGCGCCGGCGGCGGCCTCGGTGTTCGGGCAGGCGCTGGACACGGCGGCGTTCTTCTCGCTCGCCTTCTGGCGCAGCACCGACGCCTTCATGGCCGCCAACTGGGTGGAGATCGCCGTGGTGGACTACGTGATCAAGCTGGCGGTGAGCCTGCTGCTGTTCGTGCCGGCCTACGGCGTTCTGCTCACGGCGATCGTGCGCGCGATGGGCCGGGTGCCGGAGCCGGCGGCCACCTGAGATTGCTGCATATTCAATAGCTGCTCGCGCTTGCTGGGCGGGCGCTGGAGGCCGATTTGGCTTAAGGATTCTGAATCCAGCGCGCCGCCTTTTCGGCCATCATCAGCGTCGGGCTGTTGGTGTTGCCGCTGGTGATGGCGGGCATGGCGCCGGCGTCCACCACGCGCAGGCCGGCCACCAGGCCGCCGGCGCCGTCGCGCAGTTGCAGGCGCGCGTTCAGCACCGCCATCGGGTCGCCGTCGCGGCCCATCTTCGTCGTGCCGACGGGGTGGAAGATGGTGCTGGCGATGTCGCCGGCCAGGCGCGCCAGGTCCTCGTCGCTCTGGTGCTGCGCGCCGGGCTTGAACTCCTCGGGCGCGAAGCGCGCCATGGCCGGCTGGGCGACGATGCGGCGCGTGACGCGCAGGCTGTCGGCCGCCACCTGGCGGTCTTCGTCGGTGGCCAGGTAGTTGGGCGCGATGGCGGGCGCGTCCTCGAAGCGCTTGCTCTTGATGTGCACCGTGCCCCGGCTGGTCGGGTTCAGGTTGCACACGCTGGCGGTGATGGCGGGGAAGGCGTGCAGCGGTTCGCCGAACGCCTCCAGGCTGAGCGGCTGCACGTGGTACTGGATGTTGGGCCACGCGAAGGCGGGCGACGAGCGCGTGAAGGCGCCGAGCTGGCTGGGCGCCATGCTCATCGGCCCGGTGCGGCGCAGCAGGTATTCCAGCCCGATGCCGGCCTTGCCCCACAGCGTGCCGGCGATCTGGTTGAGCGTGCGCGCGCCCTGCACCTTGTAGACCGAGCGGATCTGCAAGTGGTCCTGCAAGTTGGCGCCGACGCCGGGCAGGTCGGCCAGCACGTCGATGCCGTGTTGGCGCAGCAAGTCGGCCGGGCCGATGCCGGAGAGTTGCAGGATCTGCGGCGAGCCGATGCTGCCGGCCGCCAGCACCAGTTCGCCGCCCTCGGCCAGGCGCGGCATCAGCATCTCATGCCCGTCCCACACCTGGGCGCCGGTGCAGCGCAGGCTGGTTTCATCGCGCTCCAGCAGCAGCCGCACGACCTGCGCGCTGGTCCACAGCTCGAAGTTGGGGCGGCCGTAGCAGGTGGGCCGCAGGAACGCTTTGGCGGTGTTCCAGCGCCAGCCGGCCTTCTGGTTGACCTCGAAGTAGCCCACGCCTTCGTTGTTGCCGCCGTTGAAGTCTTCGGTGGCCGGGATGCCGGCCTGCACGGCGGCTTCGGCGAAGGCGTCCAGCACCTCCCAGCGCAGGCGCTGGCGGTCCACGCGCCACTCGCCGCCGTGGCCGTGCAGCGCGGAGAATTCAGGTGGAATCGGGCTCTGGCGCCCGTCCGGCGTGCGCTGGGTGCTATCTAGTTTGTAGTGGTCCTCGTGCGCCATGAAGTCCGGCAGGCACTGCGCCCAGCGCCAGGCGTCGTCGCCCACCAGCTCGGCCCAGCGGTCGTAGTCGCGCGACTGGCCGCGCATGTAGATCATGCCGTTGATGCTGCTGCACCCGCCCAGCACCTTGCCGCGCGGGTAGCGCAGGGTGCGGCCGTTCAGGCCGGCGGCCGGCTCGGTCTGGTAGAGCCAGTCGGTGCGCGGGTTGCCGATGCAGTACAGGTAGCCCACGGGGATGTGCACCCAGTGGTAGTCGTCCTTGCGGCCGGCCTCGATCAGCAGCACGCGCCTGGCCTTGTCGCGCGACAGCCGGTTGGCGAGCAGGCTGCCGGCGGTGCCGCCGCCGACGACGATGTAGTCGAACGTGAGGTCGCTCATGCTTGTCTCGGGGCGTGACGGTTACAGGGCAGTCATGAAACCGTCATGAACGCGCCTTAGTCTCCGTATCAAGAAGAAGAACCAGATCAGAACAACAACAAGAAAGGAGAAGGCAGCATGCCACAAACCCCCACCTCCGTTGACGGGCCGCAGGACGCCCTCTGGCGGCGCCTGCGCGGCCACCCGTTCGACGACCCCGCCGACGCGCGCCCCTTCAGCGCCCGCCTGCGCCAGGCCACCGGCTGGAGCGCCGCCCACACCCGCCGGGTGCTGGAGGAGTACCGGCGCTTTCTCTACCTCACGCAGCAATTGCGCGGCCGCGCCTGCCCCAGCGAGGCGGTGGACGCCGCCTGGCACGCGCACCTGCTGGACTCCAGCCGCTACTTCGGCGACTTCTGTCCGCGCGTGCTGGGCCGCGTGCTGCACCACCACCCCAGCCGCGGCGGCGCCGACGGCGCGCGCCACCGCGCCAACTACGCCGCCACCCTGCGCGCCTATGCGCGCGCCTTCGGCGCGCCGCCGCCGGCCGACCTCTGGCCCCCTGCCGATCAGCGCTTCGCCGAGCGCGCGCGGCAGGTCAGCAGCCGCACCCACTGGGTGCTGGCCAAGCCCGGCTGGTGGCGGCGCCCGGCCTGGCCCGCGGGCGCGCTGCGCGCCTGGGGCGCGGCGCTGTGCCTGCCGGCGCTGGTGGTGGCCGGCTGCACGCAGGGGCGCATCCCGCTGGCCGCCAGCGGCACGCTGACCGGCCCGCAGTTCCTCGGCCGCTACCTGCTGGCCATGGCCGTCCTCCTGGCCGTGGGCATCCTGCTGGCGGTGCGCGGGCGCCGCGCCGGCACGCCGGTGCGTGCCGAGGGCCTGGACCCCATCGACCAGGCCTACCTCGCCGGCGGCACGGTGCGCGTGCTGTGGACGGCGATGGTCGGTTTGCTCCAGCGCGGCCAGGTGCGCTTCGACCAGGCCCTGGGCCGCTGGGTCGCCGTCGCCGCGCCGGGTGCGCAGGCGCACGCGGTCGAGCGCGCCCTGTACGCGCCGCTGGCGCGCGGCGTGCAGCCGCGCGAGGCGCTGGCCGAGGCGCAGGGGCCGCTGGACGCGCTGCATGACCGCCTGCACGCCCGCGGCCTGCTGACGCACACGCTGCGCGAGGGGCGGGGCACCGGCTGGGCCGAGCGGCTCTACCAGGCCGCTTGGGCGGGCCTGCTGCTGTGGGGCGCGCTGCGCGCCGCCCAGGGCTGGCACCGCGGCTACCCGGTGGGCGGCCTGATCGTGCTGATGGTGCTGGCGCTGCTGCTGAAGTGGGCCTTCGGCCGCGCGCTGCCGCACCGGTTGACGCGCGAGGGCCGCGCGTGGATCAAATCCGCGCGGCGGGCGCTGCCCCGCACCCGCGAGCTCGGCGCCGCCGACCCCGTGCTGCCCCTGGCCCTGGCGCTGCTGGGCGCTACCGTGCTGGGCGAGGAGCTGGCGGCGGTGCGGCAGGCGCTGGCGCCGGTCACCCCCGGCGACGGCGGAGGCAGCGGCTGCGGCAGCGGATGCGACGGCGGCGGCGATGGCGGCGGAGGCTGCGGCGGCTGCGGGGACTGAAGGCGCGCCGGATTCTCAATGAAAAGTGCCTCCAGTGCTTATGCAGCAAGCGCAGACAGCTATATGAAAGATAGCAAACGGCCTGTCGCCGCCGCCTACTTCACCGGCAGGAACGCCAGCAGCGGCGCCGCCACCACGCTCTGCACGTAGCTGATCACGGCGCGGCGGTAGCGCTCGGTCAGGTAGCTGGCCAGCAGGTCCAGCCGGCCGATGATCTTGCCGAACTCGCGCTCGAAGCCGAGGTTGCGGCTGTCCGGCCCGATCTCGTTGGCCAGCAGCAGCGGCTGGCCGGCGGGCGTGCGGCGCGTGTTCAGGATCCACAGCGCGATTTCCATGTTGCGCGCGGCGTTGTAGACGTGCTGCGGATCGACGCCGTCCAGGTAGTAGAACTCACGCTTGCCGCCGTGCGCGGCGACGATGGTGTCGTGGCAGGCCACGATGAAAGCGGCCACGCGGTCGCCGCCGAACTCGGGCGCCAGGGCCAGCGAGAGCGCCGCCACGTCGCGCCGGCCGGCCAGCGGCGCCCAGGGCTGGCCGGAGAGCAGCGCCGCCTCCACCTGCATCAGCGCCGCTTCGCGCGTGGCCGCGCTCTTGCGCCACTCGGCCGGGTTGCGGCGGTACAGCTTGTCGGCCAGCAGCAGCAGGCTGCGGCGGTTGGCCTGCATCGCCTGCTGGGTGATGCGGTTGCCCTCGCTCTGGATCAGCTCGGCGGTGCCGAAGCGGTCGCCCCGCACTTCGCCATACGGGGCGGGGGCGCTGGCGCAGCCCGCCAGCGCCGCGCCAATGCAAAGGGCCGCCAGCGCGGCCCTTCGCCGGCAATGCCGGGCAGCGTCAGGCCGCGACGGCCAGTTGCTCGCCCTTGCTGCTGGATTTGCTGCTGCCGCTGCTGGATTCGGCGGCGGTACCGAAAGTGATCTCACCGGAGAGCTGGCCCCCTTCCTCGATCACGATCTTGCCATAGCGGATCTTGCCCGTGACCTTGCCGGTGGCGAAGATCACCAGCTTCTGGCGCACCGTCAGGTTGCCGTCGAACACGCCGCGCACCTCGGCGATGTCGATCTCGGCCGAGCCCTTGAAGGCGCCCTGCTCGGCGATCTGGATCACGCGCGAGTTCATGGTGGCTTCCACCGTGCCCTCGACCACCAGCGTGTCGCAGTCGGTGATCTCGACGCCCTTGAGCTTGATGTTGGGCCCGACGGTCAGCTTGGCGCCGCTGTCCTGCGGGGCGGTGGCGGCCGCGATGGCGGGCGCGCTCACCGGGGCGGCGAACGGCTGGGCGCTGCTGGCCGGGCTGCCGGCCGAGCCGAGCGAACTGGTGCCGCCGAGTGCCGACGAGCCGGCGGCGCGCGGCGCGGCGGGTTCGTCGCGCTTGCCGAAAAAGGGGCCTTGAAGTGCCATGCTGCTATCTCCTTGTGACAAGCGGCCGATCGTAGTGAACTTTTGCACGCACAAAAGGAAAAAATCGTAACGGTCGGACGCGAAATGGCCGCCCCGGGGCGACCCGGTACCATCGGTTGCCGCACGACCCGCGCCTCCGATCCGCCGCATGCCCTCCGCCGCCCCCCGCATCGACACCCCGCCCGAAGGCGGCGCGGTGCTGCGCGGCGCCTGGACCGCCGCCGGGCTGACGGCCGGCCGCAGCTGGCGCGCCGCTTCGCAGGCGCTGGCCGCCGCCGGCCGGGCCGGCCCGTGGGATCTGCGCCAGCTCGACGCGCTGGACCACCTGGGCGCGCTCACCCTGTGGGACCACTGGGGCCGCCAGTGGCCGCCGCAGGTGCGGGCCGACGACGACCAGCGCGCCCTGATCGAGCGCGTGGCCGCCTTCTCGCCCGAGGCGCTGCCCAGCCGCCCGGCCACGCTGGCGCGGCGCGTCGACGCGCTCGGCCTGTGGGTGGTGCAGGCGGTCGCGCAGGTGCGCGACTTCGTGGCGCTGATGGGGCAGCTGCTGCTGGACTTCGGGCGCCTGCTGGCGGCGCCGCGCTGGGCGCCGTGGCGCGACTTTTCCGGCCACCTGTACAACATCGGCGCGCAGGCGCTGCCGATCACGGCGCTGGTGGGCTTTCTGATCGGCGTGGTGCTGGCCTACCTGATGAGCCAGGTGCTGCGCCAGTTCGGCGCCGAGACCTTCATCGTCAACATCCTCGGCCTAGCGCTGATCCGCGAGCTGGGGCCGCTCTTGGGCGCGGTGCTGGTGGCGGGGCGATCCGGCTCGGCCATCACGGCGCAGATCGGCGTGATGCGCGTCACCGAGGAGCTGGACGCCATGCGCGTGCTCGGCATCCCGGCCGGCTTCCGGCTGGTGCTGCCGCGCGCGCTGGCGCTGGCCATCGTCATGCCGCTGATCGCCGTCTGGACCACGCTGGCCGCGCTGGTCGGCGGCATGCTGGCGGCCGATTTGACGCTGGGCATCACGCCCAGCTACTTCATGGAGTCGCTGCCCAAGGTGGTGATGGTGTCCAACCTGTGGCTGGCCTGCGCCAAGTCGGCGGTGTTCGGCGTGTCGATCGCGCTGATCGGCTGCCACTTCGGCCTGCGCGTGAAGCCCAACACCGAGAGCCTGGGGCGCGGCACCACCTCGTCGGTGGTGACGGCGATCACGGCGGTGATCCTGATCGACGCCTTGTTCGCGGTGCTGTTCAAGAGCGTGGGTATATGACCACCCCCGTTGCTCCACGCGCTGCGCGCTGTTGCGCCTCCCCCCTCAAGGGGGCACCGCCAGCGGCCGGTGCAAGCCCGTCCGCGGCGGTTGCTGGCATGGCCTGCTCCGCGGCCTTTGGGCTCTTCCTGCGGGGTGGGCTGCGGGTGGTGGGTCGCGCCGGGTAAAAACGCATGATGGACGCCGCCGCTGTTCCCGCCCTGCCCGCGCCCGGCCAGCCGGTGATCGAGGTGCGCGGCCTCTGGAGCGTGTTCCCGGTGCCCGGCGGCGAACCGGTGGTGGTGCACCAGGATCTGGATTTGACCGTGCTGCGCGGCGAGGTGCTGACCCTGGTGGGCGGCTCGGGCACCGGCAAGACCGTGCTGCTGCGCCAGATGCTGGGGCTGAACACGCCAGCGCGCGGCAGCATCACCGTGCTGGGCCGGCCGGCGGCCGAGCTGGGCAGCCCGGGCGCGGCGGCGCGGGTGGGCATGCTGTTCCAGCAGGGGGCGCTGTTCTCGGCCTTCAGCGTGCTGGACAACATCGCCTTTCCGCTGCGCGAGCTGAAGGCCCTGCCCGAGGCGCTGGTGCGCGAGGCCGCGCTGCTGAAGCTGCGCATGGTCGGCCTGAAGGCGGCCGACGCGGTGAAGATGCCGGCCGAGCTGTCGGGCGGCATGATCAAGCGCGTGGCGCTGGCGCGCGCGCTGGTCATGGACCCGCCGCTGCTGATGCTCGACGAGCCCACCGCCGGCCTCGACCCGGACAGCTCCGACGCCTTCGTCACCCTGCTGCGCTCGCTGCACCAGGAGCTGGGCCTGACGGTGGTGATGGTCACGCACGACCTGGACACGCTGTTCGAGCTCTCCACCCGCGTGGCCGTGCTGGCCGACAGGCACGTCATCATCGCCGCGCCGGTGCCCGAGGTGCTGGCGTTCGAGCACCCCTTCATCCGCCACTTCTTCCTCGGCGAGCGCGGCCGGCGCGCCATGGAGCTGCTGCACGCCAGACGCGACAACGGCACGCCCGCCGACAGCGCGCGCAGAGCAGCGAAAGGACAATAGACCGCCATGGAAAACAAATCCCATGCCCTGGCCGCCGGCCTGTTCGTGGCGGCCGTCACCGTGCTGCTCATCGGCCTGGCCATGTGGCTGCTGCGCGACGAGGTCAACACCACCGCCTACGAGATGGTCAGCAGCGACGCCGTCACCGGCTTGCAGCCGCAGGCGGCGGTGCGCTTCAAGGGCGTGGCCGTCGGCAAGGTGACCGACATCAGCTTCGATCCCGACAACCGCGCCAACGTGCTGGTGCGCGTGGCCGTGGCGGCCGACGCGCCCATCACCAAGTCCACCTTCGCCACGCTCACCTTCCAGGGCGTCACCGGCCTGTCCTTCGTGCAGCTCGACGACCCCGGCGATTCAGCCGAGCCCCCGGCGCCCGGCCCCAATGGCGGGCCGCCGCGCATTCCGCTGAAGGACAGCGCGCTCGGCCAGCTGACCGAGCGCGCCGGCACCCTGATCGACAAGGTCGAGCAGGCCACCGACAGCATCAACCGCATGCTGGGCGCCGAGAACCAGGCTGCGCTGGCCGCCGCGCTGAAGGAGGTCGGCGCCACCGCGCGCGAGGCCGGCGCCGCCGCCAAGTCGCTGAACCAGCTTGCCGCCAACACCGACCAGGCCATCCAGGCGCAGTTCGGCGCGCGCCGCACCGACGTGCCCGCGCTGGTGCGCCAGGCCACCGCCACGCTGAAGTCGCTGGAGGGCGTGGGCGCCAAGGCCAACGCCGCGCTGGACGACGTGAGCGCCGCCGCCGGCGACCTGCGGCGCGGCATGGACACGCTGACCGGCCAGGGCGGCGTCATCGAGCGCCTCGGCGAAAGCGCCACCACCGTCGGCACCACCACGCTGCCGCGCATCCAGGGCCTGACCGAGGACGCCAGCCGCACCGTCCGCCGGCTCGACCGCGTGGTCGACTCGATCAGCGAGAACCCGCAGTCGCTGATCTACGGCGGCGGCGCCATTCCCCCGGGCCCCGGCGAGCCGGGCTTTGTTTCGCCTTCACGCTGACCGAGGTTTGATATGAAATCAATAGCTGCCAGCGCTTGCCAGACGGGCTCTAGAGCCGTTTTTGCCTTGATTTTTCTGGCCCTGGCCGGCTGCGCGCTGCCGCTGCCCGACAAGCCCGTGCGCCCGCAGCCCTACGACCTGGGCCCGGCGCTGCCGGCCGCCGCCGCCGCCCAGCCCGCCGGTCCCGCGCTGGCGCTGGAGCCCGTGGTGGCGCCCGCCGCCATCGACGGCACGCAGATCCTCTACCGCCTGGCCTACGCCGGCGGCGGCCAGCAGCCGCGCCCCTACGCCCAGGCGCGCTGGACCATGGCGCCGCCGCAGCTGGTCACCCAGCGCCTGCGCGAGGCGCTGTCGGCGCGCCGCCCGGTGGTCGAGGCCGGCACCGGCCTGGCGCCGCTGGAGCTGCGCGCCGAGCTGGACGAGTTCACCCACGTCTTCGGCGCCCCCGACGCCAGCGAAGGCGTGGTGCGCCTGCGCGTGACCGCCACCGCGCCCGCTGCCCGCACGGGCCGCCTGCTGGGCCAGCGCACCTTCACCGTGCGCCAGCCCGCCGCCACGGCCGACGCGCCCGGCGGCGCCGCCGCCCTGCGCGCCGCCACCGACGAGGTGGCGCGGCAGGTGGCGGCCTGGGTGGATGGGCTGCCAGCGCCGCGCTGAAATCAAACCACCCCCGTTGCTCCACGCGCTGCGCGCTGTTGCGCCTCCCCCCTCGAGGGGGCGCGCCCGCTGGCCGGGGAGGCCCCGGCCAGGAGCGCACTGGCATGGCCTGCTCCGCGGCCGTTGGGCTCTTCGGGTTCCTATGCGCCGCGTCAGCCGTTCTGGGCGTCTGAATCTTGGGCACCTGGCGCGCGCCGCCGGAACATGCCGTAGCCGTCCATCAGCAGCACCTGCTCGCCGTGCTGGTTGAACATCTCCCACAGCGCGCGCGTCAGCCCGACGTCGGGGCGCGACTTCATCGGCCGCGACTCGACGATGCGCTGGCGCAGCGTCAGCACGTCGCCGGGATACACCGGCTTGAGCCACTTCAGCTGCTCCAGCCCCGGCGAGCCCAGGCTGGCCGACTCGTGCAGGAAGTTGCGCACCATCAGCCCCATCGCCATCGCGCAGGTGTGCCAGCCGCTGGCCGCCAGCTTGCCGAACATCGACTGGGCGGCGGCCTCGTCGTCCAGGTGGAAGGGCTGCGGGTCGTATCGGCTGGCGAAGGCGATCACCTCGTCGCGGTCGACGGTGATGCTGCCCATCTCCACCGTGGTGCCCACGGGCAGGTCTTCCCAGAAATATCGGATGTTCTTTTGCGGGTGAGTGCTCATTTCAGTGCTCCAGAAGGCCGCGCATCGTCGGCAGCGCAGCAAGTATCAGGGAACGGCCGGCCGCGGAGCAGGGCACGCCATCGGCCGCCGCGGACGGGCTTGCACCGGCCGCTGGCGACGCCCCTTCGAGGGGGAGGCGCAACAGCGCGCAGCGCGTGGAGACACGGGGGTGGGCCACGTTATCGTGCTCCAGTGATGTCAAGAAGGCTCATGGTGGTGTAGCTTGCCTGCTCCGACAGCAGCCAGACGATCGCCTCGGCGACTTCGCCCGCCGCGCCGCCGCGCCCCATCGGTATCTGGTGCGCGAGCTGCGCCACGCGCCCGGGCCGGCCGCCGCTGGCGTGGATCTCGGTGTCGATCAGGCCCGGCCGCACGGCGTTGACGCGGATGCCCTCGGCCGCCACCTCCTTGGCCAGGCCGATGGTGAAGGCGTCCACCGCGCCCTTGCTGGCCGCGTAGTCCACGTACTCGCCCGGCGCGCCCAGCCGGGCCGCGCCGCTGGAGACGTTGACGATGCCGCCGCCCGCGCCGCCCCGCGCCGTGCTCATGCGCCGCACCGCCTCGCGCGCGCACAGCAGGGTGCCGATGACGTTGATGTCGAACAGGCGGCGCCAGCGCGCCACGTCGTGCGCGGCCAGCGGCGCGCCGGGGGCCACCACGCCGGCGTTGTTGACCAGGCCGGTGAGGCGACCCAGCTCGCCGTCGATGCGCTCGAACATGCGCAGCACCTGCGCTTCGTCGGCCACGTCGGCCTGCACCGCGAGGGCCGTGCCGCCGGCGGCGCGGATGCCGTTCACCACCTCGTCCGCCGCGTGCATGTTGGCGCTGTAGTTCACCGCCACGCGCCAGCCGTCGGCGGCGGCCCGCCGCGCCGTCGCGGCGCCGATGCCTCGGCCGCCGCCGGTGACCAGCACCACCTTGTCTGCATCCACGCCGGAGTCTCCTGCAAAATGATTGGCGATTATTCAGGAGACCCGCATGAGCCGTACCGTGCTGTACTACTTCACCCCGCAAAGTCCCTGGAGCTACCTTGGCCACGCGCGCTTCGCCGAGCTGCTGCGCGCCAGCCGGCGCGAGGTGGCGGTGCTGCCGGTGGACTACGGGCGCATCTTCCCCGCCTCGGGCGGCCTGCCGCTGCCCCAGCGCGCGCCGCAGCGCCAGGCCTACCGGCTGCTGGAGCTGCGCCGCTTCGCCGAGCACCTGGGCCTGCCGCTCAACCCGCAGCCGCGCTTCTTCCCGGTGGACGGCACGCCGGCCGCGCTGCTGATCACCGCCGTGGCGCAGCACGATGGCACGGAGGCCGCCATGCGCCTGGCCGGCGCCGTGATGGCCGCCTGCTGGCGCGAGGAGCGCGACATCGCCGCCGCCGCTACCCTGGCCGAGCTGCTGGAGGAGACCGACCTGCCGCCCGAGCGCCTGCGCGAGGCGCAGCACGCCGAGGTGCGCGCGCGCTACGATGCCCACACCCAGGCCGCCATCGACGCCGGCGTGTTCGGCGCGCCGAGCTGGCTCGTCGACGGCGAGCTGTTCTGGGGCCAGGACCGGCTGGAGTTCGTCGCCCGCAAACTCGGTTTATGAGTCAAATCGGGCTCTAGTGCTTACTGGACAAGCGCTGGCAGCTATTTTTAAAGGAGCAAATACGCATGGGACAGTTCATCGACCTCACCGCCGCCGACGGCCAGAAGATTCCCGCCTACGTGGCGCGGCCGGCCGGCCAGCCCAAGGGCGGCATCGTGGTGGTGCAGGAGATCTTCGGCGTCAATTCGCACATCCGCGAGGTGGCCGATGGCTACGCGCAGGACGGCTACCTGGCCGTGGCGCCCGGCACCTTCCAGCGCGTCAAGCCCGGCGTCGAGCTGGGCTACGCCGACGCCGACATGCAGGAAGGCTTCGGCTACAAGACGGCGGTCGAGGCGCTGCCCGCGCCCGGCGTCATGCAGGACCTGCAAGCGGCCATCGACCACGCGGCGCAGCAGAGCGGCGGCAAGGTCGGCATCGTCGGCTACTGCTGGGGCGGCCTGCTGACCTGGCGCGCCGCCTGCACGCTGAACGGCCTGGCCGCCGCCGTGCCCTACTACGGCGGCGGCGTGACCACGCCCGAGGAGGCGGCCCGCCAGCCCAAGGCGCCCGTGCTGGCGCACTTCGCCGAGCAGGACCACTGGATTCCGCTGGACAGCGTCGAGGCTTTCCGCCGGGCCCACCCCGAGGTGCGGGTGTTCACCTACGCGGCCGACCACGGCTTCAACTGCAACCAGCGCGGCAGCTGGAACGAGGCCGCCGCCAGGCTCGCGCGCGAGCGCACGCTGGCCTTCTTCGCGCAGCACGTGGGCTGAAGCGAACCACACCCCCAGGCTCCACGCGCTGCGCGCTGTTGCGCCACCCCCCTCGAGGGGGCACCGCCAGCGGCCGGTGCAAGCCCGTCCGCGGCGGTCGCTGGCCTGGCCTGCTCCGCGGCCTTCGGGCTCTTCGGTGGCGGTGTGCTATCAGTTAAGCAGCTGCCGGCGCTTGGTGGGCGGGCGCTGACGGCTGATTTGCCTTATTTTCTTGAACGTGTGATGTAGCGCCGCCGCCAGAACCACACCAGGATGCCCGCCGCCACCAGCACCAGCAGCCCCAGCGCCACCCACATGCCGCCGGTGCTGTGGATGAGCGGCAGGTGCTCGAAGTTCATGCCGAAGAAGCCGGTGAACAGGTTCAGCGGCAGGAAGATGGCGGTCACCGCCGTCAGCGTGCGCATGATGTCGTTGGTGCGCTGGCCCTGGGCGCCGAAATGGATCTGCACCGCCGTGTCGGCCGCCTGCTCCAGCCGGCGCGCGTGGTGCAGCACGCGGTCGATGTGCTCGATGACGTCGCGCGCCCGCGCCACCAGCTGGTCGCGCCGGGCCTGGGCCAGCGCGGCGTCGTCGGCGTAGGTGGCCAGCGGCAGCTCGCGCAGCGTGTCCAGCCATTCCTGCAGGGCGTCGTGCTGCTCCTCGCACAGGTCTTCCAGCAGGTGCAGGCGGCGGCGCGCGTGGATCACGTCGTTCCAGGCCGCCGGGCGCGGCTGGGGCGCGAGCAGGTCCTGCTGCACCTGCTCCAGCGCGGCGGTCAGGTCCTTGCGCAGGTCGAGGTAGCCGTCCACCAGGGTGTTGACCATGCGCAGCACCAGGTCGGCCGGGCTCTGCGGCGCGCGGTTGCGGGCGCTGGCGGCGTTCACGCTGAGCTGCGCGTCGGCCAGGAAGCGCTGGATGAAGCCGCGCGCGCTGTGGCAGCCGGGCGGGTGCACGCTGATCAGCAGCCGGTCGAAGATGGCGAAGCCGACCGGGCGCGAGTCGATGCGCGCGAAGGCGTCACGCGCGCGGCCGGCGCCGGGGGGCGTGCCGTTTTGCTGCGCCTCGGCCAGGCTGGCGAGGCGGCGGAAGATGACGATGTCGTAGACCGAGGTGGCGTCGTAGTCGGACGGGTGCGACTCGCTCACCAGGTCGGCCAGGTGCACGTCCAGCAGGGCCGAGCCGCCCAGGCGCTGCGCGGCCTGCTGCAGGGCGTCGGCGTGGGCGGCGAAGTCGGCGCGCTCCAGGTAGATCCAGACGAAGCCGTCGGCCGGCGCCACGCCCGGCACGGCGTCGGCGAAGCGCAGGCTGGCGGCGGTGACCTCGACGATGTGCACGGTGGTGGAAAATTTAGATCAAAAAGGCCTCCAGCGCTTGTCCAGCAAGCGCCGGCAGCTATTTATTCAGGAGCATTCGGGCGGCGTCGCGGGCGAAGTAGGTCAGCACGCCGTCGGCGCCGGCGCGCTTGAAGGCGAGCAGGCTCTCCATCATCACCAGGTCGTGGTCGAGCCAGCCGTTCTGCGCCGCGGCCTTGAGCATGGCGTATTCGCCGCTGACCTGGTAGGCGAAGGTGGGCATGCGGAACTCGTCCTTCACCCGGCGCACGATGTCCAGGTAAGGCATGCCGGGCTTGACCATCACCATGTCGGCGCCTTCGGCGATGTCCATGGCCACTTCGCGCAGCGCCTCGTCGCTATTGGATGGGTCCATTTGGTAAACTTTTTTATTGCTTTTTCCGAGGTGGGCCGCCGAGCCCACGGCGTCTCGGAACGGACCGTAGAAGGCGCTGGCGTACTTGGCCGAGTAGGCCATGATGCGCGTGTGGATGTGGCCCTTGGCTTCCAGCGCCTGGCGGATGGCGCCGATGCGGCCGTCCATCATGTCGCTGGGGGCGACGATGTCCACCCCGGCGGCCGCCTGCGTCAACGCCTGTTTGACGAGCTGGCCCACGGTCTCGTCGTTCAGGATGTAGCCCTTCTTGTCGAGCCAGCCGTCCTGGCCGTGGCTGGTGTAGGGGTCCAGCGCCACGTCGGTCATGATGCCCAGTTCGGGGAAGCGCTGCTTCAGCGCGCGCACCACGCGCGGGATCAGGCCCTTGGCGTTGGCGGCCTCGCCGCCCTTGTCGTCCTTCAGCCTGGCGTCGATCACGGGGAACAGCGCCATCACCGGGATGCTTAAGCGCACGCATTCCTCGGCCACCGGCAGCAGCAGGTCGAGCGACAGGCGATCGACGCCGGGCATCGAGGGCACGGCCTCGCGTTTGCCCTTGCCGTCCAGCACGAACACGGGGTAGATCAGGTCGCTCGGCGAGAGCGCGTGCTCGCGCACCAGGCGGCGCGTGAAGTCGTCGCGGCGCAGGCGGCGCGGGCGGTTGGCGGGGAAGGGGGCGAGGGGTGCGGCCATGCCGAAAATTGTGCCCGATCGGCGGGCCGCGCGCGGGCAGGCAGGGGGGCGCAAGCCGAAGCCCCGTCGATTGTGGCGATTAATTACTTTTGCTATATTCAATCCCGGATGGCTTGCCATCCCCCGCTTTTCCTCCCTGAGCGGGAGCCTTGATGTGTGACAGCAGACAGGCTTTTCAACCCCGGCCCCTGTGGCCGGGGTTTTTTCTTGGGGCCCTATCGAGTTGCCCCTGGCTACACTTGGTTGCATGCTCTGGGTCAAAGCTCTGCACATCGTCTTCGTCGCCAGTTGGTTCGCCGGGCTGTTCTACCTGCCGCGCATCTTCGTCAACCTGGCGATGGTGCCGCCGGGCTCGGAGGCCGAGCGCGCGCGGCTGCTGCTGATGGCGCGCAAGCTGTACCGCTTCATGGCGCCGCTGGCGCTGATCGCGCTGGCGCTCGGCCTGTGGCTGTGGCTGGGCTGGGGCATCGGCCGCGGGCCGGGCAATGGCTGGCTGCACGCCAAGCTGCTGGTGGTGCTGCTGCTGATCGCCTACCACGCCGCCTGCGGCCGGCTGCTGGCGCGCTTCGAGCGCGGCGCGGCCACGCGCGGCCACGTCTGGTTCCGCTGGTTCAACGAGGCGCCGGTGCTGCTGCTGCTGGCGGCGGTGATCCTGGTGGTGGTGAAGCCTTTCTAGGGCAGGAGGCGCGCAGGGTGCACAAGTCCGCCGCCCGTCCGCTCGCGCTGCTGTACGGCGCGCTGATCGTCTACGCCAGCCTGTTCCCGTTCACCGGCTGGCGCGACCAGGGCATCGCGCCCTGGGCCTACCTGTGGGCGCCGCTGCCGCAGTACTGGACGCGCTTCGACGTCGCCGGCAACCTGCTGGGCTACGCGCCGCTGGGCTTCCTGCTGACGCTGGCGCTGCCTGGCCCGGGGCGGCGCGGGCGGGCGGCGCTGCTGGCCGGCGTGGGGGCGGCGCTGCTGTCGTTCACGCTCGAATGCCTTCAGTCCTACCTGCCGCTGCGCGTGGCCTCCAACCTGGACCTGGCGCTGAACGCCGCCGGCGGCGCTTTCGGCGCGCTCGCCGCCTGGGTGCTGGAGCGGCTGGGCGCCATCGAGCGCTGGCGGCGCTTTCGGGCGCGCTGGTTCGTGGGCGATTCGCGCGGCGCGCTGGTGCTGCTGGCGCTGTGGCCGGTGGGGCTGCTGTTCCCGGCGCCGGTCGCCTTCGGCCTGGGGCAGGTGTACGAACGGCTGGAGGAGGGCCTGGCCGCGCTGCTGGAGGGCACGCCCTTCATCGAATGGCTGCCGCTGCGCGAGCTGGAGCTGGAGCCGCTGCTGCCCGGCGCCGAAATGCTGTGCGTGGCGCTCGGCGCGCTGGTGCCCTGCCTGCTGGGCTACACCGTGGTGCGGCACCGCGGCCGGCGGGTGCTGATGGCGGCGTCGGCGCTGCTGGTGGGCGTGCTGGCGTCGGCCCTGTCGGCGGGGCTGACCTATGGGCCGATCCATGCCTGGTCGTGGATCAGCCGGCCGGTGGAGCTGGGCCTGGTGGCCGCCGTGTTCGCCGCCGCGCTGCTGCTGGCGCTGCCGGCGCGGGTGTGCGTGGTGCTGCTGATGGCCGTGCTGGTGGCGCAGGTGGGGCTGTTGAACGCGGCGCCGCAGAACCCGTACTTCGCCATCACGCTGCAAAGCTGGGAGCAGGGGCGCTTCATCCATTTCAACGGCCTGGCGCAGTGGGTGGGCTGGCTGTGGCCCTATGCGGCCTTCGTGTACTTGGCCACGCGCATGGGGCGGCGGACGCTGGAGCCGCCGCCTAAAATCGCGCCATGACGGCAGCCTCGTACTACCAGCGCCACATCTTCTTTTGCCTGAACCAGCGCGACAGCGGCGAAGCCTCCTGCGGCGACCACGGCGCGCAGGCGGCGTTCGACCACTGCAAGAAGCGCGTCAAGGCCGAGGGGCTGGCCGGGCCAGGCCAGGTGCGCGTGAACAAGGCTGGCTGCCTGGACCGCTGCGCCGCCGGCCCGGTGGCGGTGGTCTATCCCGAGGCGGTCTGGTACACCTACGTGGACCTGGCCGACATCGACGAGATCGTCGAGTCGCACCTGAAGAACGGCGAGCCCGTCGAGCGCCTGCGCACACCGCCGCACCTGGGGCGCTGAGCGCGCGGACCGTTTACAAGCTTTTTCATGCTCCAGCGCGCGCCAGTCAAGCGCTGGCAGCTATAATTTAAGTAGCTGACATGAATGCCCAGACCCAACCGCTGACGCTGCAAGGCCCGGCCGGCGCCATCGAGGCGCTGCTCGACCTGCCCGACGGCGCCCCGCGCGGCACCGCCGTCATCGCCCACCCGCACCCGCAGTTCGGCGGCACCATGACCAACAAGGTGGTGCAGACCATCGCCCGCGCCTTCGTGCAGTGCGGCTGGCGCGCCGTGCGCTTCAACTTCCGCGGCGTCGGCGCCAGCGCCGGCGCCTACGACGAGGGGCGCGGCGAGACCGATGACCTGCTGGCTGTGATCGCCGGCCAGGCGCCGGGCGACGCGCCGCTGGCCATCGCCGGTTTCTCGTTCGGCGCCTTCGTCGCCACTCGGGCCATCGCCGCGCTGCATGGCCAGCGGCCCATCGCCGGCGCGGTGCTGGTGGGCACGGCGGCCTCGCGTTTCGCCGCCGCGCCGCTGCCGGCCGAGCTGCACCCGCACACCCTGGTGGTGCACGGCGAGCAGGACGACACCGTGCCGTTGGCCGCCGTCATGGACTGGGCACGGCCGCAGTCGCTGCCCGTCACCGTCGTGCCCGGCGGCGAGCATTTCTTTCACGGACAATTGCCGCTGCTCAAGAGCCTCGTCGTGCGCCATGTGCGCGGCGGCCTTTCCTGAAGTCTTTCCCCCATGAACCGTCTATTCAAATCGCTGGCCGCCTGCGTGCTGGCCGCCGCCGCCGTGCTGGCCCACGCCCAGGCCCCGCAGCCGCCCGAAATCGCCGCCAAGGCCTACCTGCTGGTGGACGTCACTTCCGGCCAGACCCTGGCCGCGCGCGACCCCGATGCGCCCGTCGAGCCCGCCTCGCTCACCAAGCTGATGACGCAGTACCTGGTGTTCGACGCCCTGCGCGCCAAGAAGATCAGCCTGGAGCAGACCCTGCCCGTATCCCCGCGCGCCTGGAAGATGCCCGGCTCGCGCATGTTCATCGACCCCAAGATGCAGGTGCCGGTGGACGACCTGCTCAAAGGCATGATCGTGCAGTCCGGCAACGACGCCACCGTGGCGCTGGCCGAGGGCGTGGGCGGCACGGTCGAGCACTTCGTGCAGCTCATGAACGACCAGGCCAAGGCCCTGGGCCTGAAGAACACCAGCTACAAGAACCCCGAGGGCCTGACCGAGCCCGGCCACACCACCACCGCGCGCGACCTCGCCACGCTTTCCACGCGGCTGATGAGCGACTTTCCCGAATACCTGCACTACTACAGCATCCGCAAGTACCGCTACCCCGGCACGCCGGCCAGCAACGACACCAACCGCAACCTGCTGTTGCAGCGCGACCCCACGGTGGACGGCCTCAAGACCGGCCATACCGCCGCCGCCGGCTACTGCCTGGTGGCTACCGCCAAGCGCGACTTTCCCAACCTGAAGGGGCGGCGCCTGCTGTCGGTGGTGCTGGGCGCGGCCAGCGAGTTGGCGCGTGCCAACGAATCGCAGAAGCTGCTGAACTGGGGCTTCACCGCCTACGAGGCCCTGAAGCTGTTCGACGCCAACCAGCCCGTCGCCACGCCCAAGGTGTGGAAGGGCCAGGCGAGCGAACTCAAGCTGGGCCGCGGCGAGCCGATCGTCGTGGCCGTGCCGGCCGGCGGCGCCAGCCAGATCAAGACCGAGATCGCCCGTCCCGAGCCGCTGGTCGCCCCCTTCAAGCAGGGCCAGGCGGTGGCCACGCTGAAGGTGAGGCTGGGCGAGCAGCAGCTGGCTGAAGTCCCGCTGGTGGCCCTGGAGCCGGTGGAGGAGGCGGGCTTTCTGGGCCGCGCCTGGGACGCCATGCGCCTGTGGATCAAGTGACGGCAGGCGCCGGCAATTGCGGATAACCCCGATCCGGGCTATACTTTAAGGCTTTCCCGCATTTGGGGCGGGAATTTCCGTGCGCGCGCACGGCGCCCGTCGAGGGTCGGCCGGCGCGCAAAGTCTTCCAGCGTTTAGGGACGTTTTTCAATGCCAACCATCAGTCAACTGGTGCGTCAGGGGCGGACGGTCGAGAAGATCAAGTCCAAGAGCCCCGCGATGCAGAACTCGCCGCAGCGCCGCGGCGTGTGCACCCGCGTCTATACCACGACGCCCAAGAAGCCGAACTCGGCGCTGCGCAAGGTCGCCAAGGTGCGCCTGACCAACGGCTTCGAGGTCATTTCCTACATCGGCGGCGAAGGCCACAACCTGCAGGAGCACAGCGTGGTGCTGGTGCGCGGCGGTCGTGTCAAGGACTTGCCTGGTGTGCGCTACCACATCGTGCGCGGCTCGCTGGACCTGCAAGGCGTGAAGGATCGCAAGCAGTCCCGCTCCAAGTACGGCGCCAAGCGCCCCAAGAAGGCCTGATCGGCCGGTTCGTTTTTTTGGTGCTCGGGCTGCCTTGGCGGGTGTCTCGAGCGTAGTGACCCGAAGCGCGGCATTCAGAGCCGTGTGGGTCGAGTAAGTGAGGGTCTCGAAATGGCTCTCGCGGTGCCCGGCAAGGGCGCCAACTGAAGCAAGGATAGAGGTTTAGAAATGCCACGTCGTCGCGAAGTCCCTAAGCGTGAAATCCTGCCGGATCCCAAATACGGCAATGTCGAGCTCTCCAAGTTCATGAACGTGATCATGGAAGGCGGCAAGAAGGCGGTTGCCGAGCGCATCATCTACGGCGCGCTCGAGCAGATGGAGAAAAAGAGCGGCAAGGATCCGCTCGAGCTGTTCACCGTCGCCATCAACAACGTCAAGCCGATGGTCGAGGTCAAGTCCCGTCGCGTCGGCGGCGCCAACTACCAGGTGCCGGTCGAAGTGCGTCCGGTGCGCCGCCTGGCGCTGTCGATGCGCTGGATCAAGGAAGCCGCCCGCAAGCGCGGCGAGAAGTCGATGGCGATGCGCCTGGCCAACGAGCTGCTGGAGGCCACCGAAGGCCGCGGCGGCGCCATGAAGCGCCGCGACGAGGTGCACCGCATGGCCGAGGCGAACAAGGCGTTCAGCCACTTCCGCTTCTAAGCGCAACCTCTCCCCGTTCCTCCCCTGGAATGCGGCCCGCCACGAGCGGGCCTCTCCGTTTCACGAAAGAGTTTCATCATGGCTCGCAAGACCCCCATCGAGCGCTATCGCAACATCGGCATCTCGGCGCACATCGACGCCGGCAAGACCACCACGACCGAGCGCATCCTGTTCTACACCGGCGTGAACCACAAGCTGGGCGAGGTGCACGACGGTGCGGCCACCACCGACTGGATGGAGCAGGAGCAGGAGCGCGGCATCACGATCACCTCCGCCGCGGTGACCTGCTTCTGGAAGGGCATGGACCTGTCCTACCCCGAGCACCGTTTCAACATCATCGACACCCCGGGCCACGTGGACTTCACCATCGAGGTGGAGCGCTCCATGCGCGTGCTCGACGGCGCCTGCATGGTGTACTGCGCCGTGGGCGGCGTGCAGCCGCAGTCCGAGACCGTCTGGCGCCAGGCCAACAAGTACAAGGTGCCCCGTCTGGCCTTCGTCAACAAGATGGACCGCACCGGCGCCAACTTCTTCAAGGTCTATGACCAGATGAAGGTGCGCCTGAAGGGTAACCCCGTGCCGGTGGTGATCCCGATCGGTGCCGAGGAGGGCTTCAAGGGCGTGGTCGACCTCATCAAGATGAAGGCCATCATCTGGGACGAAGCCTCCCAGGGCATGAAGTTCGACTACCAGGACATCCCGGCCGAGCTGGCCGCCGATGCCCAGAAGTGGCGCGAGAACATGGTCGAGGCGGCCGCCGAGTCCAGCGAAGAGCTGATGAACAAGTACCTGGAAGAGGGCGACCTCTCCGAGGAAGAGATCAAGCTCGGCCTGCGCACGCGCACCATCTCCACCGAGATCCAGCCCATGCTGTGCGGCACCGCGTTCAAGAACAAGGGTGTGCAGCGCATGCTGGACGCCGTGATCGACTTCCTGCCCTCGCCGGTGGACATCCCGCCCGTGGCCGGCACCGACGAGGACGAGCAAGCCATCAGCCGGCAGGCCGACGACGGCGAGAAATTCTCCGCCCTGGCGTTCAAGCTGATGACCGACCCGTTCGTCGGCCAGCTCACCTTCGTGCGCGTCTATTCCGGCGTGCTGAAGAAGGGCGACACGGTGCTGAACACCGTCAAGGGCAAGAAGGAGCGCATCGGCCGCATCGTGCAGATGATGGCCAACGAGCGCATCGAGATCGAAGAGATCGTCGCCGGCGACATCGCCGCCTGCGTCGGCCTGAAGGACGTGACCACCGGCGAAACGCTGAGCGACCCGAACGCCGCCATCGTGCTGGAGCGCATGGTGTTCCCCGAGCCCGTGATCTCGCAGGCCGTGGAGCCCAAGTCCAAGGCCGATCAGGAAAAGATGGGCATCGCCCTCTCGCGCCTGGCCTCCGAGGATCCGTCGTTCCGCGTGCGCACCGACGAAGAATCGGGCCAGACCATCATCTCCGGCATGGGCGAGCTGCACCTGGAGATCATCGTCGATCGCATGAAGCGCGAGTTCGGCGTCGAGGCCAACGTCGGCAAGCCGCAGGTGGCCTACCGCGAGACCGTGCGCAAGACCGTCGCCGACGTCGAAGGCAAGTTCGTGCGCCAGTCGGGCGGCAAGGGCCAGTACGGCCACGTCGTCTTCACGCTGGAGCCGCAGGAGGCCGGCAAGGGCTTCGAGTTCGTCGATGAGATCAAGGGCGGCGTGGTGCCGCGCGAATACATCCCCGCCGTGGAAAAGGGCGTGGTCGAGGCGCTGACCAGCGGCGTGCTGGCCGGCTACCCGGTGGTGGACGTCAAGGTGCGGCTGACCTTCGGTTCGTACCACGACGTGGACTCGTCCGAGCAGGCGTTCAAGATGGCCGCCATCTTCGGCTTCAAGGAAGCCGCCAAGCGGGCCAGCCCCGTCATCCTCGAGCCCATGATGGCCGTGGAAGTCGAGACGCCCGAGGACTATGCCGGCAACGTGATGGGCGATCTGTCCAGCCGTCGCGGCATGGTGCAGGGCATGGACGACATGGCTGGCGGCGGCAAGGTCATCAAGGCCGAGGTGCCGCTGTCCGAGATGTTCGGCTACTCCACCACGCTGCGCTCGGCCACCCAAGGCCGCGCCACCTACACGATGGAGTTCAAGCACTACGCGGAAGCGCCGAAGAACGTGGCGGAAGCCATCGTGGCGGCGCGGGCTAAATAATGACCAGGTGCCGGACCAAATTTGCGCAGCAAATTTGCTCGGGCACCTCTGTTCAGAATGAAAATGGCCTCCAGCGCTTGCCTGGCAAGCGCTGGCAGCTATTGAAAAGTTAGCAAACGGTCTGCGACCCAGAGCCCGCGCCGTGCCCGTGCAGCGCGATTCCGGCATCCGGGTGCAGACCTCAAAACCAGCACACGGGCATTCGTTCTTTACCGGAGTTTTTTGAAATGGCAAAAGAGAAATTCGAGCGTACCAAGCCGCACGTGAACGTGGGCACGATTGGCCACGTCGATCATGGCAAGACCACGCTGACGGCGGCCATCACCACCGTGCTGAGCAAGAAGTTCGGCGGTCAGGCCAAGGCGTACGACCAGATCGACGCGGCGCCCGAGGAGAAGGCGCGCGGCATCACCATCAACACCGCCCACGTGGAATACGAAACGGCCAACCGCCACTACGCCCACGTCGACTGCCCCGGCCACGCCGACTACGTCAAGAACATGATCACCGGCGCCGCCCAGATGGACGGCGCCATCCTGGTGTGCTCCGCCGCCGACGGCCCCATGCCCCAGACCCGCGAGCACATCCTGCTGTCGCGCCAGGTCGGCGTGCCCTACATCATCGTCTTCCTCAACAAGGCCGACATGGTCGACGACGCCGAGCTGCTCGAACTCGTCGAGATGGAAGTGCGCGAGCTGCTCAGCAAGTACGAATTCCCCGGCGACGACACCCCCATCATCAAAGGCAGCGCCAAGCTGGCCCTCGAAGGTGACACTGGCGAGCTCGGCGAGCAGGCCATCATGAAACTGGCCGACGCCCTCGACAGCTACATCCCCACGCCCGAGCGCGCGGTGGACGGCACCTTCCTGATGCCCGTCGAAGACGTCTTCTCCATCTCCGGGCGCGGCACCGTCGTCACCGGCCGCATCGAGCGCGGCGTCGTCAAGGTTGGCGAGGAAATCGAGATCGTCGGCATCCGCCCCACCGCCAAGACCACCTGCACCGGCGTCGAGATGTTCCGCAAGCTGCTCGACCAGGGCCAGGCCGGCGACAACGTCGGCATCCTGCTGCGCGGCACCAAGCGCGAGGAAGTCGAGCGCGGCCAGGTCCTCTGTAAGCCCGGCAGCATCAAGCCGCACACCCACTTCACCGGCGAGGTGTACGTGCTCTCCAAGGACGAAGGCGGGCGCCACACGCCCTTCTTCAACAACTACCGCCCGCAGTTCTACTTCCGCACCACCGACGTCACCGGCAGCATCGAGCTGCCCAAGGACAAGGAGATGGTGATGCCTGGGGACAACGTGAGCATCACGGTGAAGCTGATCGCGCCCATCGCCATGGAAGAAGGCCTGCGCTTCGCCATCCGCGAAGGCGGGCGCACCGTGGGCGCGGGTGTGGTGGCCAAGATCATCGAGTAAGGATCGGGACACACCATGGCCAAGCAAAAGATCCGCATTCGCCTGAAGGCGTTCGATTACAAGCTGATCGACCAGTCCGCCGCCGAGATCGTCGATACCGCCAAGCGCACCGGCGCCGTGGTCAAGGGCCCCGTGCCGCTGCCCACGCGCATGAAGCGCTTCGACATCCTGCGCTCGCCGCACGTCAACAAGTCGAGCCGCGACCAGCTCGAGATCCGCACCCATCAGCGCCTGATGGACATCGTCGATCCGACCGACAAGACCGTGGACGCGCTGATGAAGCTCGACCTGCCGGCCGGCGTGGACGTGGAAATCAAGCTGCAATGACGCGGCGCCCCGGCCCCGCGCTTGCCGCAGGCGGCGCGGCCGGGCTATAATGCACGGCTTGCCTGAAATCCAGGCAAGCTATTTCAAACCCTCTTTCGCACACCAAACGTCCCGGCCAATTGCAGCGCGGGGCGGCGAAAGCCAAGGAGCAACAAATGAGTCAAAGCAATCGATTGGGGTTGCTGGGGCGCAAGGTGGGCATGATGCGTCTGTTCACCGATGACGGCGATGCAGTGCCCGTCACGGTGGTCGATGTGTCGAACAACCGCGTCACCCAGGTCAAGACCCAGGAGAACGACGGCTACGTGGCCCTGCAGGTCACGTTCGGCGCGCGCAAGGCCTCGCGCGTGACCAAGCCGCAGGCCGGCCACCTCGCCAAGGCGGGCGTCGAAGCCGGTGAAATCACCCAGGAATTCCGTGTCGAAGGCGACGTGGCGGGCAAGTACGCCGCAGGCGCCACGCTGCCCGTGGCCGAGGTGTTCGCCGTCGGCCAGAAGGTGGACGTGCAGGGCACCTCCATCGGCAAGGGCTACGCCGGCACCATCAAGCGCCACAACTTCAGCTCGCAGCGCGCGTCGCACGGCAACAGCCGTTCGCACAACGTGCCGGGCTCGATCGGCATGGCGCAGGATCCGGGCCGCATCTTCCCGGGCAAGAAGATGACCGGCCACATGGGCGACGAAACCGTCACCACCCAGAACCTGGACGTCATCCGCATCGACGAGGCGCGCCAGCTGCTGCTGATCAAGGGCGCCGTGCCCGGTTCGCGCGGCGGCTTCGTCACCGTGCGCCCGGCCGTCAAGGCCAAGGCGTCCGCCAGCAAAGAGGGAGCGTAAGACATGCAGCTCGAACTCTTGAACGAGCAGGGCCAGGCCGCGTCCAAGGTGGACGCGCCCGAGACCCTGTTCGGCCGTGACTACAACGAAGCGCTGGTGCACCAGCTGGTGGTGGCCTACCAGGCCAACGCGCGCCAGGGCACCCGTGCCCAGAAGGACCGCGCCCAGGTCAAGCACAGCACCAAGAAGCCGTTCCGCCAGAAGGGCACGGGCAACGCCCGCGCCGGCATGACCTCCTCGCCGCTGTGGCGCGGGGGCGGCCGCATCTTCCCGAACATGCCGAACGAGAACTTCGCGCAGAAGGTCAACAAGAAGATGTACCGCGCCGGCATGGCGTCCATCCTCTCGCAGCTGGTGCGCGAAGGCCGCCTGTCGGTGGTCGAGTCGATCAAGGTCGATTCGCCCAAGACCAAGCAGCTGGCGCAGAAGTTCAAGGACATGAAGCTCGACTCCGTGCTGGTGATCGCCGACGAGGTCGATGAGAACCTGTACCTGGCGTCGCGCAACCTTGGCCACGTGCTGGTCATCGAGCCGCGCTACGCCGACCCGGTGTCGCTGGTGCACTACAAGAAGGTGCTGGTCACCAAGGGCGCCATCGACAAGCTCAAGGAGATGTTCGCATGAGCCGCATCAACCCGACGCCCAAAGAGCGCCAGTTCGACGAAGGCCGCCTGATGGCGGTGCTGATCGCGCCGGTCGTCTCCGAGAAGGCCACCATGGTGGCCGAGAAGTCCAATGCCGTCACCTTCAAGGTGCTGCCAGGCGCTACCAAGCCCGAGATCAAGGCCGCCGTCGAACTGCTGTTCAACGTGCAGGTCGAGGGCGTTTCCGTCGCCAACATCAAGGGCAAGACCAAGCGCTTCGGCCGCTCCATCGGCCGCCGCGACAACGTGCGCAAGGCGTACGTCGTGCTCAAGGAAGGCCAAGAGCTGAACCTGTCCGGGGAGGCTGCGTAAATCATGGCTGTGATCAAGATCAAACCGACCTCCGCCGGCCGCCGCGGCATGGTGAAGGTCTCGCGCGACCACCTGCACAAGGGCGAGGGCTACGCGCCCCTGCTGGAGCCGCAGTTCCAGAAGGCCGGCCGCAACAACAACGGCCGCATCACCACGCGCCACAAGGGCGGTGGCCATCGCCACCACTACCGCGTGGTCGACTTCCGCCGCGACAAGGACGGCATCGCCGCCAAGGTCGAGCGCATCGAGTACGACCCGAACCGCTCGGCCCACATCGCGCTGGTGTGCTATGCCGACGGCGAGCGCCGCTACATCATCGCGCCGCGCGGCGTCGAGGTGGGCAGCCAGCTCATGAGCGGCGCCGAGGCGCCGATCCGCGCCGGCAACACGCTGCCGATCCGCAACATCCCGGTGGGCTCGACCATCCACTGCATCGAGCTGAAAGCCGGTGCCGGCGCCCAGATCGCCCGCTCGGCCGGCACGTCCGCCACGCTGCTGGCGCGCGAGGGCGTGTACGCCCAGGTGCGCATGCGCTCGGGCGAGGTGCGCAGGATCCACATCGAATGCCGCGCCACCATCGGTGAAGTGGCCAACGAGGAGCACAGCCTGCGCCAGCTCGGCAAGGCCGGCGTCAAGCGCTGGATGGGCATCCGCCCGACCGTGCGCGGCGTGGCCATGAACCCGATCGACCACCCGCACGGCGGCGGCGAAGGCCGCACCGGCGAGGGCCGCGCGCCGGTCGATCCGTGGGGCAACCTGACCAAGGGCTACCGCACGCGCAACAACCGCCGCACGCAGGGCATGATCGTCTCGCGCCGCAAGAAATAAGGACCTCCGCAAATGACGCGTTCTCTGAAAAAGGGTCCGTTTGTGGACCACCACCTGCTCGCCAAGGTCGACAAGGCCGTGGCGGTCAAGGACAAGAAGCCCATCAAGACCTGGTCGCGCCGCTCCATGATCCTGCCCGAGTTCATCGGGCTGACGATCGCCGTGCACAACGGCAAGCAGCACGTGCCGGTCTACGTCACCGACCAGATGGTCGGCCACAAGCTTGGCGAGTTCGCCCTGACGCGCACCTTCAAGGGGCACGCGGCGGACAAGAAGGCCAAGAAGTAAAGGAAACAGACCATGGAAACACGTGCAGTCCTCCGTGGCGTTCGCCTGTCGGTCGACAAGGGCCGTCTGGTTGCCGACCTGATCCGCGGCAAAAAAGTGGATCAGGCGCTCAACACGCTCAGCTTCACGCAGAAGAAGGCCGCCGGCATCATCAAGAAGGTGCTGGAGTCGGCCATCGCCAACGCCGAGCACAACGACGGTGCCGACATCGACGAGCTTCGCGTCAAGACCATCTACGTCGAGCAGGGCATGACGCTCAAGCGCTCGGCCGCCCGCGCCAAGGGTCGCGGCGCCCGCCTGTCCAAGCCCACGTGCCATGTGTACGTGACGGTCGGCAACTGATAGGGAAGGCTTCGGAAAGACTATGGGACAGAAAATCCATCCGACCGGCTTTCGCCTCTCGGTCAGCCGCAACTGGGCCAGCCGCTGGTACGCGAGCAACCGCGACTTCGCCGGCATGCTGGCCGAGGACATCAAGGTGCGCGAGTACCTGAAGGCCAAGCTCAAGAACGCCGCCGTGTCGCGCGTGCTGATCGAGCGCCCCGCCAAGAACGCCCGCATCACCATCTACTCGGCGCGTCCGGGCGTGGTGATCGGCAAGAAGGGCGAGGACATCGAGAAGCTCAAGAAAGATCTGGCCGCCCAGTTGGGCGTGCCGGTGGCCGTCAACATCGAAGAGGTGCGCAAGCCCGAGGTCGATGCCCAGCTGATCGCCGACTCGATCACCCAGCAGCTCGAAAAGCGCATCATGTTCCGCCGCGCCATGAAGCGCGCCATGCAGAACGCCATGCGTCTGGGCGCGCAGGGCATCAAGATCATGTCCGCCGGCCGCCTGAACGGCATCGAGATCGCGCGCACCGAGTGGTACCGCGAAGGCCGCGTGCCGCTGCACACGCTGCGCGCCGACATCGACTACGGCACCTCCGAAGCCAAGACCACCTATGGTGTGATCGGCGTCAAGGTGTGGGTCTACAAGGGCGATACGCTGGGCCGCAACGACGCGCCCTCGCTGGACTCGACGCCTCGCCCCGAGGGCGAGGAGCGCCGTGGCCCGCGCGGCCCGCGCCGTGACGGCCGCGGTGGCCCCGGCGGCGACCGCGCCGGCCGTGGCGGCCCGCGCCGCCCCGCCGGCACCAACGCCGCGCCTGCCGATGGCAGCGACAAACCTGCGGAAGGCCAGGGGGCCGACGCCAAACCCGCCGTTAAGCGCGTCCGCAAAGTCGCCGCGCCCGCTGCAGCAGCGGACGGCGCTCAAGGAGAGTAAACCATGCTGCAACCTGCACGCAGAAAGTACCGCAAGGAGCAGAAGGGCCGCAACACCGGTATCGCCACCCGTGGCAACACCGTGGCCTTCGGCGACTTCGGCCTCAAGTCCACCGACCGCGGCCGCCTGACGGCGCGCCAGATCGAATCCGCTCGCCGCGCGATCTCGCGCCATGTCAAGCGCGGCGGCCGCATCTGGATCCGCGTGTTCCCGGACAAGCCCATTTCCACCAAGCCCGCCGAAGTGCGCATGGGCAACGGCAAGGGCAATCCCGAGTACTACGTGGCCGAGATCCAGCCAGGCAAGGTGCTGTACGAAATCGTCGGCGTGCCCGAGGAGCTGGCGCGCGAGGCGTTCGCCCTGGCTGCCGCCAAGCTGCCGCTGCGCACGACCTTCGTCGCCCGCATGATCGGCCAGTAATCAGGAGAACAGCCAGATGAAAACCGCAGAACTGCGCCAGAAAGACGTCGCCGGCCTGCAGGCCGAGGTGAAGGCGCTGCAAAAGGCCCACTTCAACCTGCGCATGCAGAAGGCCACCCAGCAGCTGAGCAACACCGGCCAGCTGAAGTCCACGCGCCGAGCCATCGCGCGCGCCAAGACGCTGATCGCCGAGAAGCAAGCCGCGGCAAGCAAGGAGTGACCATGACGGAAGCCAAACCATCCCTCAAGCGCACCCTGGTCGGCAAGGTCGTCAGCGACAAGCGCGCCAAGACCGTGACGGTGCTGATCGAGCGCCGCGTCAAGCACCCGATCTACGACAAGATCGTGATGCGCTCGTCCAAGTACCACGCGCACGACGAGAACGGCGAGTACAAGCTGGGTGACGTGATCGAGATCACCGAGAGCCGCCCGCTGTCCAAGACGAAGAACTGGGTGGCCACCCGCCTGGTCCAGAAGGCCGCCGCCGTCTGACCGCCAAGGCCCCGGCCGGCGCACGCCCTTGTCGGCCCGCCCCGGCGCCTGGCTCCGAAACAGCCCACAATGCGTGGGCTGTTTTCATTTTCAGGAGCCCCAAGCATGATCAAAGTCGGAGACGCGCTGCCCGCCGTCACCCTGTCCGAGTATTCCGAAGTCGAAGGCAACGGTTGCAGCCTGGGGCCCAACCCGGTCGATGTGGCCAAGGCTGCGGCCGGCAAGACCATCGCGCTGTTCGCCGTGCCGGGCGCCTTCACGCCCACCTGTTCGGCCAAGCACGTGCCGGGCTACCTGGAGCACGCCGACGCGATGAAAGCCGCAGGCGTCGATGAGATCTGGTGCTTGTCGGTGAACGACCCGTTCGTGATGGGCGCCTGGGCGCGCGAGCAGAAGACGGGCGGCAGGCTGCGCATGCTGGCCGACGGCGACGCCGCCTTCGCCAGGGCCGCCGGCCTGACGCTCGACCTGACGGGCAAGGGTCTGGGCCTGCGCAGCACGCGCTATTCGATGCTGGTGAAGGACGGCAAGGTGGCGACGCTCAACGTCGAGGCGCCGGGCAAGTTCGAGGTCAGCGACGCGGCCACGCTGCTGGCGCAGGCCAAGGGCTGATTTGCTCCTAAAATAATAGTTACCAGCGCTTGCTGTATAAGCGTTGGAGGCCGATTTTAATCAGATCTTCAAGTCGACCTTCAGGTAGTGCGCGCCCGGCAGGGGGTTGTGGTAGTAGGGCGGGATTTCCTCGAAGCCCAGGTCTTCGTACAGCGCGCGCGCCGATTCCATGTCGTCCAGCGTGTCGAGCAGTACCGAGGCGTAGCCCATGCGCAGGCCGGCGTCCAGCACCGCCTCGGCCAGTTGCCGGCCCAGGCCGAAACCGCGGAAGGCCTTGCGCACGTACAGGCGCTTCATCTCGGCGGCGTTGGTGTAGTCCACGTCGTCGATCGGCCGCAGCGCGCAGCAGCCGGCCAATTCGCCGTCCACCAGCGCCAGCAGCAGGGTGCCGCGCGGCTCGGCATAGTCGCCGGGCAGGCCGGCCAGCTCGGCCTCGAAATCCTGGAAGCACAGATCCACGCCCAACTGATCGGCGTACTCGCGGAACAGCGCGCGGGCAGCGTCGATCTGCTCGGGCGCGCTGGCGACGGCCAGCTCGATGGGCGGTCGGGTGTCCACGGTGCTCAAAAACCGCTCAACGACGCAGAGGCGCCCCACCGCACCACGCCATAGACCACACCGGCGGCCACGGCCAGCAGCACGAGGGCCAGCAGGCGCGCGCCCGGCGTGTCGCGCGCGGGCGGCACGGGCTCGGCCAGCAGCTTGTCGCCCGTCACCATCGGTTTGACGAGGTTCTGGCGGCGCACCAGGTACCAGGCGATGGCCAGCACGTGCAGAACCACCAGCCCGATCACCAGGTACTGGCCCCAGGACTTGTGCCAGCGGGTGGCCAGGCTGACCACTTCGCCCGAGACCAGCGGCGTCAGCGGCCCGGCGAATGCGATTTCGTCGTCGGCCATCAGGCCCGTGGCCACTTGCAGGCCCAGCACCGCCAGCATGGCCAGCACCGACAGCGCGCCCAGCGGGTTGTGACCGGCGGTGTCGGCGGCGCGGGTGCGGCCGCGCAGATAGCGCGCCAGCCGGCCCGGCGTCGGCACGAAGCTGGCGAAGCGCGACCAGTGCCCGCCCACCAGGCCCCACAGCAGGCGGAACACCAGCAGGCCGAACACGGCGTAGCCCAGGCGCAGGTGCCAGTTCATCGCCTCGCCGCCGAGCTTGGCGGTCACGACCAGGGCGATGACGCAGGCGGCCAGCAGCCAGTGGAACAGGCGGGTGGGCAGATCCCAGATGCGGACGAGTTGCATGGCGTCACAAGGCGTCGGATGCGGCGGCGTCGAAACCGATATGCTCGGTGCGTGCCGAGGGCACAGTGTAGACCGCTTGGTTTCCGTTCTTCACCCACAGGAGTCTCCCACGATGAAAACCGCCCTTTCCCTGATGCTCGCCCTGTCGGCCGCGACCCTTGCCGTGCCGGCCGCCGCCCAGTTCGCCAAGGCCGAGGATGCCATCAAGTACCGCCAGAGCGCGCTCACCGTGCTGGGCAACCATTTCGGCCGCCTGGGCGCCATGGCCAATGGCCGCGCGCCGTTCGACGCCGCCGTGGCCGCCGCCGACGCGGACGTGGTGGCCGTCGCCGCCAGGCTGCCCTGGCACGCCTTCGGGCCTGGCACCGACACCGGCCGCGCCACCGCCGCGCGGCCCGAGATCTGGACGGAGCAGGACAAGTTCAAGGACCGCGCCGAGAAGATGCAGGCCGAGGTCGCCAAGCTGGTGCCGGCGGCCAAGAGCGGCAACCTCGACCAGCTCAAGGCCGCGTTCGGACCTGCGGCGCAGAGCTGCAAGGCCTGCCACGACGACTTCCGCAGGCGCTGAAGCCAGTCTAGCTATCCTATCGATAGCTGTTAGCGCCCGCCACGTAAGTGCTAGAGCTTGTTTTCCTTCTGATTCGGGGAGGACCAGGGGTCAATGTGGAGAGCGCCCTGCGCCATCTGTTCGAGCCCGGGCAGGTCGAGGATCGCCAGGCGGCCGTATTCGGCGTGCAGCAGGCCGCGTTGCTCCAGCAGCCGCAACTCCTTGTTGATGGTCTGCCGGGACACTGACAGCATCGCCGCCAGGTCGCTCTGCGACACCGGCACCGACACGCCGGCAGCGTCTCGCGCGGGCACGCCGTGCGAGTGCGCGATCTGCACCACGGTATCGGCGAGCTGGCGGCCCAGATGGCTGAGGGTGCCGCGCCGCCGCGCTACGATCTGCTGCTGCTGCCGTTGCAGCATCAGCAGGCAAACGTCTCTCCACAGCGCCGGGTGGGCGTCCAGCACGCCGCGCAGGGCGCCGCCGGGCACGTGCACCAGCACGGTGGGTTCGCGCGCATGGAAGTGGTAGACGAACCGGGTGTCCTCCAGCAGCCGTACCAGCCCGGTGATGTCGCCCGGACCGAACATCGCCAACAGAAAGCGCGCGCCCGACGCGTCTACGCTGTCCACCACCACGCAGCCGGAGGCCACCACCAGTACCTCGCGCCGCTGCGGGTCGTCCGCCAGGATCTGTTCGTGACGCTCGTAGCGCCCCAGTCGTGCGACCGCCGACAGCTCGTCGAGCACGCCGGCGGGCCAGGCGCGCATCATTCGGCACAGGCCGATCGAGCGCCGGATCAGGGCCTGGGTGTCGGTCGGAGGCTGAGGCCTGGAGGACATGGGTAAGTGGCCTGAGTGGGGCGCGGTAATGAGCGCCGAATACCGTGCTTTGTCAATGGATTGACAGATTTTCTGTGCCTTTGCTACACATAGTAGCGATCGGGCGCGGAAACCGGCAGAGGGGTTTCACGGCCCTCATACAGGAGACAAGCTCATGAACACTCAGCACTGGCTGGTCGCTTGCGGCGTGGCCTTTTCTGCCACCGCGGCCCCGGCACAGGATGCCTACCCCAGCAAGCCGATCCGCATCATCGTGCAGTACCAGGCCGGCGGCTCGGCCGACACCCTGGCGCGCCTGGTGGGGCAGGGCTTGTCCAAGCGGCTGGGCCAGCCGGTGGTGGTGGAGAACAAGAGCGGTGCCGGCGGCATCATCGGCACCGACTTCGTCGCCAAGAGCGCGCCCGACGGCTACACCCTGCTGCTGACGGTGCCCGGGCCCATCTCGGCCAACCTGGTGCTCTACAAGAAGCTGCCCTACGACCCGCGCACCGATCTGCGCATGATCTCCGACATCGCGAGCCAGCGCACCGTCTTCGTCGTGAACCCGGCCGTGCCGGCCAAGACGTTCAAGGAGCTGATCGAGGTCATCCGCAAGCAGCCCGGCAAGTACGCCATCGGTTCCTGGGGGCCCGGTACCCAGCCGCACCAGATGCAGGTGTTCATGGACAAAACCTACGGCACGCAGACGCTGCACGTGGCCTACAAGGGCGAGGCGCCGATGGTGTCGGACCTGCTCGCCGGCACGATCCAGATGACCTCGGGTTCGGCGGCCACGCTCAAGCCGCACATCGAGTCCGGCAAGGTGCGTCCGCTGGCCGTGCCGGCTCCCGCGCGCGCCAAGGCCCTGCCCGATGTGCCCACCTTCACCGAGCAAGGCTTCAAGGATCCTGTCTACGTCCTCACGGCGCCCACCTCCTTGATGGCGCCGGCCAAGACACCCAACGCCATCGTCGAGCGGCTGAGCAGGGAAGTGGCCCAGGTGATCAAGGAGCCCGAGGTGCAGCAGCGCATCCTGGACATGGGCGCCGAGCCCATCGGCAACACCCCCGCCGAGGCCACTGCCGCCTACAAGGCCTTCCTGCCCGTGGCCCTGGAACTCACCGCAGCCACCGGCGCTTCGCTGGACTGAGCGCTCCATCCATGAGCAAGCCCGCCCCGTCGCTGGCAGAGGCCCGCCGCGCCCTGGCCCGCTCCATCGGCTTGGCCGCCTTCGTCTACGGCTACCCGCGCGAGAACGTGTGGATCTGGCGCACCCCCGAGTTGCAGCCCTGACGCCATGTGCGCCCACGACGACGAGCCCTTCAACGAACAGGGGGCGAGCCACTTGTCGGGCAAGCTGTGCCGGGTCAGCGCGTACCTGATCGAACAAGGGCAAAGCCGTTTTGGCATCCGCTGAGTGGCTTCATCCGCGCGGCACCCGCTGCGCCTGATTTCCAAGGAGACACGCCATGACACGCGCATTCCAACCGTCGCCCCTGAAGGCCGCCATGGCCCTGGCCCTGCTGGCCGGCGCCATGGCAGCCCACGCCCAGGGCGCCGACAAGTACCCTGACAAGACGGTCACGATCGTCGTGCCCACGGCGCCTGCAGGCGGCACCGACACCATCGCACGCATGTTCGCCGACGCGCTCGGCAAGACCTTCAAGCAGACCTTCATCGTCGACAACCGCCCGGGCGCCAACGGCATCCTCGGCGTCGATTTCGCCGCCAAGGGGCCGCCCGACGGCGCGCGGGTGCTGTTCACCTACACCGCTTCGGTGGCGATCAATCCGGCGCTGTACAAAAAGCTGCCCTTCGACCCCGTCAAGGACCTGGCGCCGGTGGCCCAAGTTGGCCGCGCCGGCAACCTGATGCTGGTGCGCAAGGACCTGCCGGTGAATACGCTCAAGGAATTCGTCGCCTACGCCAAGGCCAACCCCGACAAGCTCAACTACTGCTCGTGGGGCAACGGCTCGGGCGGCCACCTGACCATGGAGAACCTGAAGAAGCAGGCCGGGCTGGTGATGACGCACGTGGCCTACAAGGGCAGCGTGCCCTGCGTGCAGGACCTGATGGGCGGCCAGGTGGATGCGGCCTTCGCCGACATCTCCAGCACCGTCGAAGTGGTCAAGGCCGGGCGAGTGAAGGCCATCGCCTACAGCGGCCCCGGCCGCCTGCCGATGCTGCCCGACGTGCCCACGCTCAACGAGAGCGGCTACCCCTTCGACAACTACACATGGTACGGCTTCTTCGTGCCCGCCAAGACCCCGCCGGCCATCGTGGACAAGCTGAACGCGGCCATCGTCGGCGCATTGAAGGATCCTGCCATCGTCAAGCGCCTGCACGAGATGAACTTCACCGACATCCCGCTGACCACGCCCCAGCAGTTCTCCGCCACCCTCGCCCAGGACCTGAAGGACTGGAGCGCCTTGGTCAAGTCGGTCGGCGTGACGCTGGACTGATGTAGGCAGCGCGCGAGATGAACTGTCTATCGATCCGATTTTTCAGGAGCAGCCTGCGGTGACCTCCCCTTCTTTTCCCTTCTGGCGCATGAGCCGGATGCTGGCGCCGGGGGCGCTGGCCGCGACCGTCGTTCCCAGCGGTGCCGCCGGCAACCCGCCGCTGACGGAAGGCGAGGCCTACGCCATCGGCGTGGAGGCCTACACCTACGCCTACCCCCTGGTGCTGATGGAAGTGTCGCGCCGGGTCACCACCAACGTGGCGCAACCCGACAGCGCCAAGCTCCGCGCGCCGGTGAACCAGTTCACGCACGGCGCCATCTTCCCCGACGCCAGCTTCAAGGACGTGGTGCGCCCCAACGCCGACACGCTTTATTCCTTCCTCTGGTACGACGTCGGCAGCGAGCCCCTGGTGATCTCGCTGCCCGACACCGGCGGCCGCTACTTCGTGGTGCCCTTCATGGACCAGTGGACCGACGTGTTCGCCACGCTGGGCACGCGCACCACCGGCCGCGCCACGGGCGACTGGGCGCTGGTCGGCCCGCGCTGGCAAGGCCAGCTGCCGGCCGGCGTGCGCCAGATCGTCAGCGCCACCGACAAGGGCTGGATCATCGGCCGCGTGCAGACCAACGGGCCGGACGACTACCCGCAAGTGCGCCAGTGGCAGAAGCAGCTGACGGCCGTGCCGCTCTCGGGCTGGGGCAAGCAGGGCTACACGCCGCCGGCCGGCCAGGTCGATCCGGCCATCGACATGCAGATGCCGCCGGTGGACCAGGTCGCGCGCCTGGCACCCGCGGACTTCTTCGCCCTGTTCGCCGAGGCCCTGAAGCGCAACCCGCCGCACGCCGCCGACTACGCGGTGCTGCTGCGCATGGAACGCCTGGGCCTGGTGGCCGGCCGGAGCTTCGAGCTGGCCAAGGCCGACCCGGCCGTGCAGCGCGCCCTGGCGCGCGCCGTGCCCGACGCGCTCAAGCACATCATCGAGCGCGGGCGCTACCGCTACGTGCGGCGCGAGGGCTGGAGCGTGGCGCATGCCAAGCAGGGCGTCTACGGCACCGACTACCTGTTCCGCGCCTTCATCGGCTACGCCGGCCTGGGCGCTCTGCCGCCCGAGGAAGCCATTTACGTCACCGCCATCACCGACAAGGAAGGCCAGCCCCTGACCGGTGCCGCGCGCTACGTGCTGCACCTCGACAAGCACCAGATCCCGCCGGTGGACGCCTTCTGGTCGCTCACCATGTACGGCGCCGACCAGTTCTTCGTCGACAACCCGATCAACCGCTACGCCATCGGCGACCGCGACCGGCTGGCCTACAACGCCGATGGCTCGCTGGACATCTACATCCAGCGCGAGTCGCCCGGCAAGGACAAGGAGTCCAACTGGCTGCCCGCCGCCGCCGGCCCGTTCAGCGCCACCATGCGCGTATACCTGCCGCATGCCGAGGCTGCCGACGGCCGTTGGACACTGCCCGGCCTGACCCGGCTCCCCTGAGCGCACGGCGCACGCACCCATGACCACACCCGTGCAAGCTGCCGCGGCAGCCCCCATCGGCGAGGCCGAGGCCTTCGAGATCGCCGAGGAGGCCTACACCTACGCCTACCCGCTGGTGCTGATGGAGCTGACGCGCCGCGTGGCCACCAACGTGGCGCGGCCCGACCACCCGAGCCAGCGCGCGCCCGTCAACCAGTTCGCCCACGGCGTGCGCGTCACCACCGCGCGGCACCGCGACGTGGTGCGGCCGAACGCCGACACGCTGTTCTCGCTGCTCTGGTACGACGTCAGCCACGAGCCCCTGGTGGTGACCCTGCCCGATACGCAGGGCCGCTACTTCGTGTTCCCGCTGATGGACATGTGGACCGACGTCTACGCCTCGCTGGGCACGCGCACCACGGGCCCGGTGCCCGGCGAGTTTGCCATCGTCGCGCCCGGCTGGCAGGGCGAACTGCCCGCGGGCGTGCGCCGCATCGTCAGCCCGACGCCCGAGGGCTGGCTGGTGGGGCGGCTGCAGGCCAACGGCGAGGCGGACTTCCCGCGCGTGCAGGGCTTCCAGGCCACTTCCAGCGCGGTGCCGCTGTCGGCCTATAGCCGGCCCTACCAGCCGCCGGCCGGCCGCGTCGATCCGGGCGTGGACATGCGGACGCCGCCGGCCACGCAGATCGAGCAGCTGAGCCCGGCCGAATTCTTCGCCCTGTTCGCCGAACTGCTCAAGCGCCACCCGCCGCACGCGGCGGACTACGCCGTGCTGCTGCGCATGGAACGCCTCGGCCTGGTCGCCGGGCAGAGCTTCGAGCTGGCCCGCGCCGATCCCGTAGCCCGGCGCGCCCTCACGCGTGCCGTGAGCGAGGGCGTGCAGGGCATCCTCCAGCGCGGCAGGAACCTGCGCTTCACGCGCAACGGCTGGGGCCTCTTCGAAGGCAAGATGGGCATCTTCGGCTCCGACTACCTGCTGCGGGCCTTCGTCGCCTACCGGGGCCTGGCCGGACTGCCGCCCGAAGAAGCGCTCTATCCCTCCACCCTGGTCGATGCCGACGGCCGCCCGCTGGACGGCGCCAGGCACCGCTACGTGCTGCACTTCGAGAAGGGGCAGACGCCGCCGGCCAACGCCTTCTGGTCGCTCACCATGTACGGCGAGGACCAGTTCTTGGTGGACAACCCGATCGACCGCTACGCCATCGGCGACCGCGACAAGCTCAGCTTCAACGCCGACGGTTCGCTGGACCTCTACATCCAGCATGAATCCCCCGGCCAGGACAAGGAAGCCAATTGGCTGCCCGCGCCCGCCGGCCTCTTCAGCATGAATCTGCGCCTGTACCTGCCCCGGCCCGAGGCCACCGACCGCCGCTGGTGGCCGGAAGCGGTGAGGCGGGTGGACTAACGCCTGAGAACTTTCATGACCGCATCGCCCACCCTCACTGAAGACGAAGCCTACGAGGTCGGCGTCGAGGCCTACACCTACGCCTACCCGCTGGTGCTGATGGAGATGACCAACCGCGTGACCACCAACGTGGCGCGGCCCGACAGCGCCAGCTTGCGCGCGCCCTACAACCAGCTCGTGCACGCCACGGCCTTTCCCGACGCCGATTTCAAGGACGTGGTGCGGGCCAACGCCGACACGCTCTACTCCATGGTGCGCTACGACGTCAGCCAGGAGCCGCTGATCGTGACCGTGCCCGACGCCGGCGGCCGCTACTTTTCGCTGACGCTGATGGACATGTGGACCGACGCCTACGCCTCGGTCGGCACCCGCACTACGGGCACCGCCACGGGCCATTTCGCCATCGCCGTGCCCGGCTGGCGGGGTGCGCTGCCGGCGGGGGTGCGCCGCATCGACAGCCCCACGCCGCACGGCTGGCTCACCGGCCGCATCCAGACCAACGGCGCGGCCGACTACGCCACCGTGCACCGGCTGCAATCGGGCATGCAGGCGGTGCCGTTGTCGGTCTTCGGCCAGGCATGGACACCGCCGGCCGGCCGCGTGGACCCGTCCATCGACATGGCGACGCCGCCGGTCGAGCAGGTGAAGCAGCTCGGCCCCGGCGCCTACTTCGCCCTGGCCGCCGAGCTGCTGGGCAAGCACCCGCCGCACGCCGCCGACTACGCGGTGCTGCTGCGCATGGAACGCCTGGGCCTGGTGCCGGGCCAGCGTTTCGACCTGGCCCGCGCCGATGCGGCCGTGCAGCGCGCGCTGGAGAGGGCCGCGCCGGACGCCTTCCAGTCCTTCGTCGGGCGCGGGCGTTCGCGCTACGTCCCGCGCAACGGCTGGAACATGGCCGTGGCCCGCATCGGCTCCTACGGCGAGGACTACCTGCTGCGCGCTTTCATCGCCTTCGCCGGCCTGGGCGCGCTGCCGCCGGAAGAAGCCATCTACCCCAGCGGCTTCATGGACGTGGAGGGCCGCCCGCTCGACGGCGCCGCGCACCGCTACGTGCTGCACTTCGGCAAGGACGAGATTCCGCCGGCCAAGGCGTTCTGGTCGCTGTCCATGTACGGCGCCGACCAGTTCTTCGCCGCCAACCCGATCGGTCGCTACGCCATCGGCGACCGCGACCCGCTGCGCTACAACGCGGACGGCTCGCTGGATCTCTACATCCAGCACGAATCGCCCGGCCAGGACAAAGAGGCCAACTGGCTGCCCGCGCCCGCGGGCCCTTTCAGCATGAACCTGCGCCTGTACCTGCCGCGCCCCGAGGTGACGGATGGGCGCTGGCTGCCGCCGGGGCTGGCGCGCCTGCCGCTGTCTTGAGCGGTGGCGCCCGCGCTCAGCCCTGGGCCAGCAGCTTCTCGATCAGCTTGTGCAGCTCGCCGAAGTCGGGCGCGCCGACGTACTTCTTGACGATCGCGCCCTGCTTGTTGAGCACGTAGGTGGTGGGCGTCAGCTTCACGTCGCCCCAGTCCCGGGCCAGCGCGCCGGTGTTGTCCAGCGCCACCTTGAAGGGCAGCCTGCGCGTCTCGGCGAAGTTAACGACGTAGCTGGGCGGGTCGTACTGCATCGCCACGGCGAGGGTCTCGTAGCCCCGGCCCTTGAACTTGTCGTAGGTGGCGACGATATCGGGCATCTCGGCCACGCAGGTGGTGCAGCTGGTGGCCCAGAAGTTGACCAGGGTGACCTTGCCGCGCAGCGCCTGCGTGGTCTGGGTGCTGCCGTCGAGCAGGACGAACTTCGATTCGGGCGCGGTGCTTTGCGCGCAGGCTGTCAGCAGGCCGGCCGCCAGCACCAGGGCGGCGGCGCGCAGGGGAGTACGGTTCATCATGGTCATGGACAGAGCGATTGTCCCGCAGCTTGGTTCCGCGCGCCAGTTGAACCAGGTCAAGCCGTGGGCCGATCGCGGGCCGCGCTGAAGTTTATGAGCCAAATCGGCCTCCATCGCCCGTCCATCAAGCGCCAGCAGCTATTTAATTCATAGTATTCGGCCGAATCGCACCCTGCGTGGCGCAGCCCATAATGCCCGCCATGTCTTCTTTTCCCCTGGCGGTGCTGGGCGCGGCGCTGCTCGCCGGCTGCACGCCGTCGCTGAACTGGCGCGAAGTCGGCCTGCCGCCCACCGGCGCCGCCGCGCTGCTGCCCTGCAAGCCCGACCACGCCCAGCGCAGCGTGCCGCTGGGCGGCGTGCCCACCGAGCTGGCAGTGAGCGGCTGCGAGGCCGGCGGCGCCACCTTCGCCCTGATGGCCGCCCGGCTGCCCGCCGGCCGCGCGCCCGACGAGGTGCTGGCCGGCTGGCAGCAGGCCACGCTGGCCAACATGCAGGCGGGCGGCGAGGTGCGGCGCAGCGACTTCCGCCCGCCCCGGGGCCTGCCGCTGGCGCACGCGCAGCGCCTCGCCGCCGAGGGCCGGCAGGCCGGCGGCCAGCCCGTGGCGGCGCAGGCCGCGTGGACGGCGCGCGCGGCCGAGGGCGGCGGCACCGAGCTGCTGCACGCCGTGATGTACGCGCCGCGGCCGCAGCCCGAGGCGGCCGACGCCTTCTTCGCCGGCATCCGATGGCCATGACGACCGACGCCACCCTGCCGCGCCGCGCCGCCGTGGCGGTGTTCCTGGCCTTCGCGCTGGCCTACTTCGTCTCGGCGCTGCTGCGCGCCGTCACGGCCACGCTGTCGCCGGTGCTGACGGCCGAGTTCCACCTGCACGCGCGCGACCTGGGGCTGCTCGCGGGTGGCTACTTCCTGGGCTTCTCTGCCGTGCAGCTGCCGCTGGGCACCTGGCTCGACCGCCACGGGCCGAAGAAGGTGATCCTGGGCCTGCTGAGCGTGGCGGTGGCGGGCTGCGCCACGTTCGCCATCGCCACCGGCTTCAGCGGGCTGGCGGCCGCGCGCCTGCTGATGGGCGTGGGCGTGGCGGCCTGCCTGATGGCGCCGCTCACCGGCTACCGCCGCTGGCTCAAGCCCGGCGCGCAGCTGCGCGCCAACGCCTGGATGCTGATGGTCGGCTCGCTCGGCATGCTGGCCTCCACGCTGCCGGTGCAGTGGCTGCTGCCGGCGATCGGCTGGCGCGGCCTGTTCTGGGGCCTGGCGGCGCTGGTGCTGCTGGCGATGGCGGTGATCGCGCGGGTGGTGCCGCGCTGGCAGGTTGCTCCCAATTCAATAGCTGCTGGCGCTGGACAGGCGGGCGCTGGAGGCCAAAAAGGCTCTTATCTCGAAATTCTGCGCAACCCCTACTTCCGCCATGCCACGCCGCTGGGCATGTTCAGCTTCGGCGGCATGGTGGCCATCCAGTCGCTGTGGGCCGGGCCGTGGCTGACGCGCGTGGCCGGCGGCACGCCGCTGCAGGCGGCCACCGGGCTGTTCTGGATCAACCTGGGCATGCTCGTCACCTTCTGGGCCTGGGGCCTGCTGCTGCCGCGCCTGGCCGCGCGCGGCGTGTCGGTGGACGCGCTGGTGGTGCGCATCCAGCCCTTCAGCTTCGGCGCGCTGGCGCTGCTGGTGGCGCTGGGCGAGGCGGCCGGGCCGTGGAGCGCCGCGCTGCTGATGTTGTACTGCACGCTCTCCACCCCCTCGGCGCAGGTGCAGCCGGTGGTGGCGCTGGCCTTCGCGCCGCACCTGGCGGGGCGCGCGCTGTCGGCCTTCAACCTGATGATCTTCCTGGGCATCTTCGCCGTGCAGTGGGGCATCGGCCTGGGCGCCGACGCCTTCGAGGCCCTGGGCTGGCGCCCGGCCGACGCGCTGCGCGGCGCGTTCGCCGTGTTCGGGCTGATCAGCCTGGGCGCCTGGCTGCACTTCGCGCTGGGCGCGTGCGTGGATCCGGCGCCGGGCGCGCGCATGGATCCCGCGCCGGGCGCGCGCCGATAATCGGGCGACGATGAACACCATCCTGCTGATCGCCCACGCCCCGCTGGCCAGCGCGCTGCGGGCTGGCGCGCTGCACGTGTTCCCCGACGCCGGCGACGCCGTCCGGGCGCTGGACGTGCTGCCCGCCGACACCCCCGAGCAGACGCTGGCCATGGCCCAGGGGCTGCTGGCCGCCCTGCCCGCCGAGCAGGGCGTGCTGGTGCTGACCGACGTGTTCGGCGCCACGCCCTGCAACGTGGCGCAGCGCCTGGCAGGCGGCGCCGGCGTGCGCCTGCTGGCCGGCGCCAACCTGCCGATGCTGCTGCGCGCCGTGGGCTACCGGCACGAGCCGCTGGAGTCGATGGCGCAGAAGGCGCTGGCCGGCGGCACGCAGGGCATCATGCCCGTGGCCGCCACCGCGCCGCAGAACCAGAGCCGACGAGCAACGAATGACCAGGAACGAGATCACCATCAGCAATAAGCTGGGCCTGCACGCCCGCGCCTCCGCCAAGCTGACCAAGCTGGCCGGCAGCTACCCCTGCGAGGTGTGGATGAGCCGGGGCGAGCGCCGCGTCAACGCCAAGAGCATCATGGGCGTGATGATGCTGGCCGCGGGCCTCGGCAGCGTGGTCGTCGTCGAAACGGACGGGGCGCAGGAGCAGGAGGCGATGGATGCGCTCTTGGCCCTGATCAACGACAAGTTCGGCGAAGGCGAATGAAACAAGCCCCCACGCTTCCCCGCTGCGCGTGGTCCGCTGCCCCCCGAGGGGGCCCCGGCCGCCTTGGGAGCGGCCCGGCGGCGGCCGGAAGTCATGGCCCCCACGCTTCCCGCTGCGCGAGGTCCGCTGCCCTCCAGGGGGGGCCCGGCCGCCTTGGGGGCGGCCCGGCGGCGGCCGGAAGTCATGGCCCCCACGCTTCCTGCTGCGCGAGGTCCGCTGCCCCCCAGGGGGGCCCCGGCCGCCTTGGGAGCGGCCCGGCGGCGGCCGGAGGTCTTGGCCCCCACGCTTCCCCGCTGCGCGAGGTCCGCTGCCCCCCGAGGGGGCCCCGGCCGCCTTGGGAGCGGCCCGGCGGCGGCCGGAGGTCTTGGCCCCCACGCTTCCCCGCTGCGCGAGGTCCGCTGCCCCCCGAGGGGGCCTCGGCCGCCTTGGGACGGCCCGGCGGCGGCCGGAGGTCTTGGCTCTGCACGTTCGCTTTCTGAGGCGCGGCGCCCATGACCTTCTCCGTCCACGGCATCACGGTCTCGCGCGGGGTCGCCATCGGGCGCGCGGTGCTGGTGGCTTCCAGCCGGGTGGACGTGGCGCACTATTTCGTCGAGCCCGACCAGGTGCCGGCCGAGCTGGCGCGTATGCGGGCCGCGCGCAACGCCGTGGTGGAGGAGCTGCAACGCCTGCAGGCCGAGATGCCCAAGGACGCTCCGCCCGAGCTGGACGCCTTGCTCGACGTGCACCTGATGCTGCTGCAAGACGAGATGCTGGGCGCCGGCGTCAAGCAGTTCGTCACCGAGCGCTTCTACAACGCCGAGTGGGCGCTGACCACGCAGCTCGAAATCGTCTCGCGCCAGTTCGACGAGATGGAAGACCCCTATCTGCGCGAGCGCAAGGCCGACCTGGAGCAGGTGATCGAACGCATCCTGCGCCAGTTGAAGGGCGCCGCCCAGCCCGTGGCCGCGCCGCCGCCGCGCGCGCCGCGCCAGCAGGGCTTCGAGCTGGACGACACGCTCGACGTGCCCCTGGTGCTGGTGGCGCACGACCTGTCGCCGGCCGACATGCTGCAATTCAAGAAGAGCGTGTTCGCCGGCTTCGTCACCGACGTCGGCGGCAAGACCAGCCACACCGCCATCGTCGCGCGCAGCATGGACATCCCGGCCGTGGTCGGCGCGCGCTCGGCCAGCCACCTGGTGCGGCAGGACGACTGGGTCGTCATCGACGGCGATGCCGGCGTGATGATCGTCGATCCCTCGCCCATCATCCTGGCCGAATACGGCTTCAAGCAGCGCCAGGGCGAGCTGGAGCGCGGCCGCCTGTCGCGCCTGAAGAACACCCCCGCCGTCACGCTGGACGGGCAGAAGATCGAGCTGCTCGCCAACATCGAGCAGCCCGCCGACACCGCCGCCGCGCTGGCCGTGGGCGCCGTCGGCGTGGGGCTGTTCCGCTCCGAGTTTTTGTTCATGGGCCGCGAGGGCCAGCTGCCCGACGAGGACGAGCAGTACGCCGCCTACCGCGCCGCCGCGCTCGGCATGCACGGCATGCCCATGACCATCCGCACCATCGACATCGGCGCCGACAAGCCGCTCGACGACCGCCGCGCCGACACCCACCTGAACCCCGCGCTGGGCCTGCGCGCCATCCGCTGGAGCCTGTCGGAGCCGGCGATGTTCCTGACCCAGCTGCGCGCCATCCTGCGCGCGGCGGCGCACGGCCAGGTGCACCTGCTGATTCCCATGCTGGCGCACCTGCGCGAGATCCGCCAGACGCTGGAGCTGGTGGACAAGGCGCGCGCCCAGCTCGACGCGCGCGGCGTGGTGCATGGCCCGGTGAAGATCGGCGCCATGATCGAGGTGCCGGCGGCGGCGTTGTCGCTGCGGCTGTTCCTGCGGCACTTCGACTTTCTGTCGATCGGCACCAACGACCTGATCCAGTACACGCTGGCGATCGACCGCGCCGACGAATCGGTGGCGCACCTGTACGACCAGCTCCACCCCGCCGTGCTGCGCCTGCTGGCCGGCACCATCGCCGAAGGCGCGCGCCAGGGCAAGCCCGTGGCCGTGTGCGGCGAGATGGCCGGCGACCCCGGCATGACGCGGCTGCTGCTGGGCCTGGGGCTGCGCAGCTTCTCGATGCACCCGTCGCAGATCCTCGCCGTCAAGCAGGAAATCCTGCGCGCCGACACCGGCAAGCTGGCGCCCTGGGCGCAGGCGGTGCTGGAGAGCGACGAGCCGGCGGAACTGCTCCAGGCGTGATTGCAATCATATTGATAGCTGTCGGCGCTTGACAGGCGGGCGCTGGAGGCCTATTTTGTTCATGAGCCGGGTGTGCCCGCGGGGCCCGGGATCCGCCGCGCGGCCAGCATCCCGTCAGCGCCCGCCGCCGCTCAGCCGCCGAACCACCTGGCCGGCACCGTCACCAGCTGCGGGAACAGCACCATCACGAACATGATGGCGAACTCCGCCGCCATGAACGGCAGCACGCCGCGCGTCACGTCGTCCATCTTCATCCTGCCCACGCCCGCGACCACGTTGAGCACCACGCCCACCGGCGGCGTGATCAGGCCGATGGAGTTGTTGATGATGAACATCACGCCGAAGTAGACCGGATCGATGCCCGCCGCCTTGACCACCGGCATCAGCACCGGCGTCAGGATCAGGATGGTCGGCGTCATGTCCATGGCGGTGCCCACGGCCATCACCAGCAGCATGATGGCGATCATGAGCAGAACCTGGCTGCCCATGAAGGGTTGCAGCAGGTCCACCACCTTGGCCGGCAGGTCGGCCACCGTGATCAGCCAGGCGCTGACCATGGCCGCGGCGATCAGGAACATGACCACCGCGCTGGTCTTGGCCGAGCTCACGAACACCGCGTACAGGTCCTTCAGGCCGATCTCCCGGTACACGAAGGCGGCCACGCAGAAGGCGTACACGGCGGCCACCACGGCGGCCTCGGTCGGGGTGAACACGCCCATGCGCAGGCCCACCAGGATGATCACCGGCAGCATCAGCGCCCAGCCGGCGCCGCGCGCGGCGGCCAGGATCTCGCGGCCGCTCCTGCGCGGCGGCGGCACGATCTTCTCCTTGCGCACCAGCCAGGCCCAGGTGATCCACAGCGCGCCGCCGATCAGCAGGCCCGGCACGATGGCGGCCAGGAACAGCCTGGAGATCGACACGTTGGCCGCCACGCCGAAGATCACCAGCCCGATGCTGGGCGGGATCACCGGGCCGATGATGCCGGTGGCGGCGATCAGGCCGCCGGCGCGCGCCTTGTCGTGGCCGGCGGCGGCCATCATGGGCAGCAGCAGCGCCGTCAGGGCCGCCGCATCGGCCACCGCCGACCCTGACAGGGCCGACAGCAGGCAGCCGGCCAGAATGGTCACGTAGCCCAGGCCGCCGCGCACGTGGCCCACCAGGGCCAGCGCCAGGTGCACGATGCGGCGCGACAGGCCGCCCACGTTCATGATCTCGCCGGCCAGCATGAAGAACGGCACCGCCAGCAGCGGGAAGCTGTCGGCGCCGCCGATCAGGTTCTGGGTCAGGATCTGGGCGTCGAACAGGTCGAGCTGCCACATGAGGGCCACGCCGCTGGCCAGCAGGGCGAACGAGATCGGCATGCCGATGGCCATGGCCAGCAGCAGGGCGCCAAGGAAAACAGCGATGGTCATGGCCGACGCTCCTTCGGGTCGGCTTGCGGGCCCAGCACCTGGGCCAGCGCGGCGGCCTCCTCGGACTCCTGGATCGTCACCAGCTCGCTGTCGGACAGCCGGCCCGCCAGCAGGCGCGCCAGGTCGAGCAGCAGGATGAGCGCCGCAAACACGGCGAACACGATGCCGACCGAATACACCACCGCCATCGAGGCGCCCGTCACCGGGGCTTGGACGTCCCAGTTGATGCGGGTCTGCGCCACGCTGCCCTGGAACAGCAGCCACAGCATGTACAGCATCAGCAGGTGGCTGGCGGCCATGCAGAGCTTCTTGCCCCAGGGCGGCAGCCTGCCCACCACCATGTCCACGCCCAGGTGCGCGCGCTCGCGCAGCGCGACCAGCGCGCCCAGGAAGGTGATCCAGATGAACAGCCAGCGCGAGACCTCCTCGGAGATCGTGATGCCCGAGTTGAAGCCGTAGCGCAGCACCACGTTGCCAAAGACCAGCAGCACCATGACCGCGAGCATGAGGGCGATCAACGCCTCCACTGCGCGGCAGGCGCCATCGATGAGTCGGTTCATGTCCCCTTACCTCCTGCTTGCTTGCGCGCGCGCCGACGGCGCGCGCGGGGCGTCAATGGGCGCTGCCCGCCGCGCCGGCCGCGGCCGGTCAGGCGCGGGCGGCGGCGGGCGCCGATTCGCGCACGATCTCCACCAGCGCCCGCAACGCGGCCAGGTACGACTGCGGCCCCAGGCCCTGGACCGTGCCTTTGACCGCGGGCGAAATGATGGAGTGCGCGCGCCAGCTCTCGCGGGCGGCGATGTTGGACATGTGCACCTCCAGCACCGGGAACGGCATCGCCTTGATCGCGTCGTGCAGCGGCACGCCGTGCTGCGTCAGCCCGGCGGGGTTGACCAGGGCGCCCTGCGCGCCGTCGATGTGCCGATGCAGGAAGTCGATCAGTTCGCCCTCGTGGTTGGACTGGATCTTCTCCACCTGCACGCCCAGTTCGCGCGCCAGGCTGTCGATGCGCTCGTTGATCTGCGCCAGCGTGGTGGTGCCGTAGATGTGGGGTTCGCGGCGCCCGAACAGGTTCAGGTTGGGGCCGTGCAGGACGAGGATTTTCATCGCGGCCGTCACTGCTTGCGGATGCGGGCGAGCTCGCTCTTGTAGAGCTTGACCATGGTCGGGTCGTACTGGGCCGCGAACTTGTCGATCACCGGCGCCGCGATCTGGCGCATGCGGCCCTGCTCGGCCGGCGCCAGCGCGTTGTACTGCGCGCCCTTGGCCTGCAGGTCGCCCAGGGCCTTCTGCGCCGCCGCGCGGCTGACCTGGCGCTGGTAGCCGCGCGACTCGTCGGCGGCTTCCGTCATCCATTTCTGCTCGGCGGGCGTGAGCGAGTCCCAGAACTTCTTGCTGACCAGCACGATGTTGGCGGCGTACACGTGGTTGGTGCCGCTCACGAACTTCTGCACTTCGTAGAACTTGTTCGACAGGATGACCGAGAACGGGTTCTCCTGGCCGTCCACGGCCTTGGATTCGAGCGCGCCGTACAGCTCGGCGAACGGCATCGGCACGGGGTTGGCCTTGAAGGCCTTGAAGGTGTCCAGGAACACCGGGTTCGGGATCACGCGGATCTTCAGGCCCTCCAGGTCCTCAGGCTTGGTGATCGGGTGCTTGCTGTTGGTGACGTTGCGAAAGCCCAGGTCCCAGTAGCCCAGCGCGACCAGGCCCTTTTCAGGCAGCTTGGCGATCAGCGCCTGGCCCAGGGGGCCGTCCAGCAGGGCATCGGCCTGCTCGAAGGTGGCGACGGTGAACGGGAAGTCGAGCAGCCCGAATTCCTTCACGATGCCGGCCAGCGAGGTGGTGGCGGGCGCCGACATCTGCTGCACGCCGCCCTGCAGGGCCGACTGCTGCTGCATCTCGTTGCCCAACTGGTTGGACGGGAACTCCTGCACCTTCATCCTGCCGCCGCTCTTGGCGGACAGCAGTTCGGCAAAGCGCTTGACCCCGAAGCTGACCGGGTGGTCAGGGTTGTTCAGGTGGCCAAAGCGGATCAAGCGGTCCTGCTGGGCCCAGGCGGGGGCGGCGAAGGCGGCGCACAGGCCGATGGCGGCCACGACTCGAGAGAGTTTCACGGTTTGTCTCCATTGCTGTTGTGGATATCGGGCTCGGACGGGCTGGCCCCCGCCGAGTCGGCGCGATGATAAATCAATATGGAAAATATTTCCATAAAAGAATTGTCTTCCAGAAGGTTGCTACAATTTCCCTGCCGCAGCCGAGCCGGGCCTGCGCGGGGAACACGGAGACGGGCATGAGTGGTGCACTGGAACGCAGCTTCAAGGTACTGGAGTACCTGGCCGACCGCCCGGAGGGCGTGCCGCTGTCCGGTCTGGCCGCCGCGCTGGGGATCCCGCTGTCGGCCACCCATCGGCTGCTGAGTGAGCTGGTCCGCTGCGGCTACGTGCGGCAGGACGCTCACAGCGGGTACTACCTGATGACCATCAAGCTGGTGTCGGTCGGGCTGTCGTTCCTCAGCCGCGCCGGCATCGTCGACGTGGCGCAGCCGCTGCTGGACCAGCTGGCGGCCGACTCGGGCGAGCTGGTGCGCCTGGCCGTGGTGGACGGCGAGGACCTGACCTTCGTGGCCAAGGCCCAGGGCGCCAAGCACGGCCTGCGCTACGACCCGGACATGGGCCTGTCGGTGGCGCTGTCGTGCAGTGCCGCCGGCCACGCGCTGCTGTCGGCGTACCCGGAGGACGAGGCGATGGCCCTGGTGGCGCGCAAGGGCCTGGGCCGCCCGCAGGACTACGGCCCCAACGCCCCGACCACCCTCAAGGAGGTGATGGCTTACGTGCGCGCGGCCGGCCAGCGCGGCTTCAGCATGATCAACGAGGTGTTCGCGCCCGGCATGTCGGCCATGGCGGCGCCGGTGTTCGGCGCGGACGGCGGCGCCATCGGCGTGATCACCATCGCCGGCCCGGTGGTGCGCCTGACGCCGCAGCGCATGGAGGCGCTGGGCCCCACACTGCTGGCCGCGGCGCGCGAGGTGGCGCGCGCCAGCGGCGCTTCGGCGCTGTTCAAGCGCCGCGCCTGAGCGGCCGGCGGGCCAGGCCGCAATCCTGAATTGATAGCTGGCGGCGCTTGTCTGGCGGGCGCTGAAGGCCGATTTGGGGGATTTCTTCCGATGCCGAGCATTGCGAAGCGGCCCTTCAGTCGATCTTGTAGTCCATCCAGGAGGCGATCATGCCGCGCAGCGCCGTGGCGTCGTGGAAGGCCGAGGCGCGCGCCTGCGCCTTGTTGCGCCCCAGCTCCAGGATGTACACCTCGTCCGAGACGTTGATGCACTGGCGCACGTTCTGGTCCACCAGGACCACGGTGCGCCCCTCGTCCGCCAGCGTGCGGATGAAGCGGTAGATTTCCTTCGACAGCTTCGGCGCGATCATCGCCGTCGGCTCGTCGAGCAGGATCACCTGAGGGTCCAGCAGCAGCGCCCGCCCCAGTTCCAGGAAGCGCTGCTGGCCGCCGCTCATGCTGGAGGCGGGCGCCCGGCGCTTCTCGCGCAGGATGGGGAAGCGCTCGTACACCGCCTCCATCGCTTTGGCCATGCGCGCCTTGTCGCCGCGGAAGGGCCAGCAGCCCAGCTGCAGGTTGTCCTCGACCGACAGCTCGCCGAAGAGGCTGCGGCTCTGCGGCACGAAGGCCACGCCCTGCGCCGCGCGCTGGTCCGGCTTCATCGTGGTGATGTCGCGCTCGCCGAGCTCGATGCGCCCGCCCGCGCGCGGGCGCAGGAAGCCGAACAGGGTCTTCAGCACGGTGGACTTGCCCGCGCCGTTGGGGCCGATGATGCCCGTCACCTCGCCCGCCTTCGCGTGCAGGTGGACGCCGTTGAGGATGGTGATGTCGCCGTGGTAGGCCACCGTGACGTCGTGCAGTCGGATGCCGGTGGCGGCCATCAGTCGGCTCCCAGGTAGGCTTCGACGACCAGGGGGTCGTTCCTGACGTGCTGCGCGTCGCCCTCGGAAATGACGGCGCCCTCGTTCAGCACGATGATGTGGTCGGACAGCTGGTAGATGGAGGTGAGGTCGTGCGAGACGAGCATGATCGAGCAGCCGTCTTCCGCGGGGATCTTGCGGATGATGTCGATCATCAGCAGCGCCAGCTCGGGGTTCACGCCGGCGAAGGGTTCGTCCAGCAGGATCAGGCGCGGGCCGGTCACCATGATGCGCGCCAGCTCCAGCAGCTTCTGCTGGCCGCCCGACAGCTCGGACGCATGGTTGGCGCGCAGCCGCTTGAGCAGCACCTTCTCCAGCCAGTAGTCGGCGCGCTGGCGCGCGACGCCGGCCGCGACGCCGTGCGGGATCAGCGCGATCTCGAGGTTCTCGTCCAGCGTCAGCCGGGGAAAGACGCGCGGAACCTGGAACGTGCGCCCGATGCCGCGCAGGGCGGCCTGCATCGGCGTCTGGCGCGTGGCGTCCCGGCCGGCGAGGCCGATGTGGCCGTCGTCGGCCTGGTAGAGGCCGTTGATACAGTTCAGCAGCGTGGTCTTGCCCGAGCCGTTCATGCCGATCACGCCGAGGATGGCGCGGTCCGGCACCTCGAACGAGACGCCCTTGAGCGCCTGCAGCCCGCCGAAGGCCTTGCGGAGGTTCTCGACTTTCAGCACCCGGGCACCTTCAGCGACGGTAGGTCTTGCCGAACAGACCGCTCGGCTTGACGAAGAGGACGAACACCAGCACCGCGAAACCCACGGCCAGCGCGAGCGATGCATTCACGTAGATGGACATCACCTGCTCGGTCACCGCGAAGATCAGCGCGCCCACCACCGCCCCCACCGGATGGCCCAGGCCGCCCAGCACCACCACGATGAAGCCGATCAGCGTGTAGTCGGCCCCGGCGAAGGGCGAGAACGAGGGAAAGACCAGCGCCGTCAGCACGCCGGAAACGGCGGCCAGGCCCAGGCCGACACCGAAGGCCAGGGCCGACAGCCGGCCGACGTTGATGCCGACGATCTGCACCGCGTCCGGGTTCATCGTGATCGCGCGCAGCGCCTTGCCGGCCAGCGTGCGGTAGAGGAACCAGCTCATCGCCCCCATCAGCACCAGCACCAGCGCGAGCGCGACCAGGCGCAGCGTGGGTACGACGATGGGGCCGATCACGATCGACGCCGGCTCGACCGCGTAGCCCAGCGAACGCGGGTCGGCCTCGAAAGTCAGCAACATCGTCGCGGCGACGACGATCGACAGGCCGTAGGTTGCCAGCAGCGAGGCCGATTCGGGGTCGTCCGAGCGCCGCAGCCGCGGCACCAGCAGGTAGTACAGGCCGTAGCCCGCCGCGCCGAACACGACGAAAGCCACCGGCACCGCCAGCAAGGGGTTCAGGCCGGCCTGGTGCACCAGCAGCCAGGCCAGGTAGGAGCCCGCCACGACGAACTCGCCGTGCGAGAAATTCACCACGCGCAGCACGCCGAAGATGAGGTTCAGGCCGATGGCGATCAGGCCGTAGATGGCGCCCACGACGAGACCGTTGACGAGGGCTTGGAGGGTGAGCGTCAGCATCGAAGGGGACCGAGCGGAGAGAGGGCGCAGGGCAAGGCCGTCACGCGATGTAGCGGCGCAGCGCCGGCCAGCGCTTGACCGCCGTGCCGACGAGGCCGTGCGGCGCGAAGGTGATCAGGCCGAGGATCAGCAGGCCCAGCAGCAGCATGTTCAGCAGCGGGAAGCGCTGCCAGATCAGGTCGTCGATGCCCAGCAGCGCCAGCGCGCCCACTACCGGTCCGACGATGGTGCCGAAGCCGCCGGCCATCGCGTAGACGATGCTTTTGGCGCTGACCAGCACGTTGAATGCCGCCTCGGGGTCGATCACGTTGGTGTACCAGGCCTCGATGCCGCCGGCGCCGCCGGCGAGCGCGGCGGTGATGACCCAGGCCTTCAGGCGCGCGCGGCCGACGTTCACGCCGAGCACCTCGGCGGCGTCCGCGTCGTCGCGGATCGCGCGCAGCAGCTTGCCCAGCCGAGAGCCGCTGAGCCACAGCACGATGGACAGCGTGACCACGAGCAGCCCCAGCATCGCGAAATAGCTGGCCCGGGGGTCGTTGGCCGCGGCCAGCATGAGGCCGCTGCTGCCGCCCGTGATCTCGGAGGGGAGGTTGATGATGACGAGCCGGCAGACGGTCGCCAGCGCCAGGCTGACGATGCCGAAGTAGACCCCGCGCAGCCGCAGGGTCGGCGAGAACAGCAGCGACAGCACCATGCCGGCCACCACCGCGGCGGCGATGCCCGCGCCGACCGGCAGGCCGAAGCTCTTGATGCACATGCCGGCGGCGTAGGCGCCCACGCCGTAGAAGGCGACGAAGCCGAAGGGCATGTAGCCGGTGAAGCCGGCCATGATGTTCAGCGCGCTGGCCATCACCACCCACAGCATGGCGTAGAAGGCGAACGAGAGATTCTCGGAAAAATACGGCGCCAGCGTGAACCCCAGCGCCACCAGCAGAAAGAAGGCGCCGGCGATCCGCAGGCGCGGGCCGGTGTCGGCCATCTGGCGGATCAGGGTAGGCGGTGTGGGTGCGGGAGCGGTCATCAGGGATTCACAGGGGCATCGGGAAAGACTATATCGGAGAGATTCGAATGCGTGTCATGAGCGGATGTGCGGCTGGCATGCCTGTTGGTTAATCCGCATCAGGGTTTTGTCGGGAATAACCATCTGTTAATGGGGCCGGACAAATCGGCACTTTGACCACGGGTGGGCGGGGTCTAGGATGGCGGCCGTCCGTTCATCCCATCCACTGAAGGAGCCCCCGAAATGACATCCCGCCGCCGCATCCTCGGAACGATTCCGGTTCTCTGTGCCGCCCTGTCCGGCTTCGCATCCGTGCCCGCCCTGGCGCAGGCGGCCCCGCCGATCCGCATCGGGATGACGGTTTCCTCCGCCGGCGCCTTCGCATTGGCTTCGCAGTCGGGCACGCGGGGCGTGGACATCTGGGTCGACGAGGTCAATGCCCGCGGCGGCATCGACGTGGGTGGCCGCAAGCGCAAGGTCGAGCTGGTGAAGCTGGACGACCGCAGCGACAAGCAGATGGTCACCCGCGTGTACGAAAAACTGATCACCGACGACAAGGTGGACGTGCTGTTCGGGCCTTTCGGCTCCACCCTCACCGGCGCCGCCGCCACGGTGACTGAGCGCCTCGCCAAGTTCATGGTGATCTGGTCGGCGGCGAGCGACCAGATCTACCAGCAGGGTTTCAAGAACATCGTTTCGGCGACGCAGATGCCGGTGTCGGCGGTGCCCTCGATGAGCATCGAACTGGCGGCGAAGCTGGGCTTTAAGAAGATCGCCATCCCTTATTCGGACGAGCCCTTCACCGCCGGCATGGCCGAGGCGTCCAAGAAGACGGCCGAAGGCCATGGCATGCAGGTGGTGATGTTCGACCGCTATCCCAAGGGGCAGAAGGATTTCAGCACCGCCCTGCAGAAGGCCAAGGCGCTGGGCGCCGAGGTTTTCTACCCCTGTAGTTATGAATCCGACCTGATCAGCATGATCGGGCAGATGAAACAACTGAATATCTTTTTCCCATTCACCTATATACATTATGGATCGACGCCGCAATTCCTGGAAATCGGCAGGGACGCGGACTACATTTATTCGCAAACCCTTTTTCACCCCGATATCAATTGGAAGGTGAATGCCGGATATGACCGGGAGAAATTCCTCAACGCCTATGCGCGACTGAATCCCAATGCGTCCTTCGCGGCCGATTTCCAGACGGCGCAGGCCTATGGCGCCGGCGTCATCCTGGAGCAGATGATCGCCAAGGCGGGATCGACCGACGCCGCTGCCCTGAAGAAGGCGGCGCTGGAACTGTCCGGCAAGCTGACCGTGCTGCCGGGCGAGTACGCGATCGACGCCACCGGCAAGCAGCTGAAGATGGTGACCCCGACCATGCAGGTGCAGCCGGGCAAGGGCCTGGTGGCCGTCTGGCCGCCGGCGGTGGCGACGAACAAGCCCATCAGCCCCGCGCCCGGCTGGAACGAGAGAAAGTGAGCGACGCCGTTCTCATGCCTTCGCCCAGCGCCATGTCGTCGATTGCCTTTTCGAGCCTGGAGGACCTGTCCGCCGCGCTCGCCGAACGGTCCCTGTCATCCGAGGAGATCACCCGAGCCTGCCTGGAGCGCATCGCCCGGCTCGACCCGAAGGCGAGCGCTTTCGTGGACGTGTACCAGGATGCCGCTATCGCGCAGGCGCGTGCCGCGGACCTGGAGCGCGCGAGCGGACTGTGCCGCTCGCCCCTGCACGGCGTGCCGGTGGCGGTGAAGGACCTGTGCGAGCTCGAGGGCCGGGTAACGACCGGCGGCTCGGCCGCCTGGCGCGCGCGGCGCAGCGGGTCCACGGCCGCCGTCATCCGGCGGCTGCGCGAGGCGGGCATGATCGTGCTCGGCAAGACGCACACGGTGGAGTTCGCGTTCGGCGGCTGGGGCACCAATGAGCACATGGGCACTCCGCGCAACCCCTGGAGCTGGAACGGCCCGCACCGCGTGCCCGGCGGGTCGAGCAGCGGCTCGGGCGTGGCGGTCGCGGCCGGCCTGGCGCCGGTGGCCATCGGCACCGACACCGGCGGCTCGGTGCGCATCCCGTCGGCCATGACCGGGATCACGGGGCTGAAGACGACGTTCGGCCGCGTCAGCCTGGACGGCGTCATCCCGCTGTCGCGCACGCTCGACTCCGTCGGCCCGATGGCTCGCTCCGCGCGCGACGCCGCGATGGTCTATGCGCTCATCCGGCAGGATGCGCCCGTGCCGCAGGAGCGCGGGCTCGGCATTTCGGCGCGGCCGGTGCGCGCGCTGCGCATCGCCTGCATGGCGCCGTCGCAGTACCCGTGGCCGGTGGATGCCGCGACGGCGCGCGCGGTGGAGGGCGCCACGGAGGTGTTCCGATCGCTGGGTACGCAGGTCGAGACGGTCGAGTTGCCGGTTGACTTCGGTGCCCTGGCCGCGCACCTGGGCATCATTATCTCGGCCGAGGCCTACCGCGAGCACGGCGAGTACATCGGCGACCCGCTGCTGCCGTTCAGCGAACAGGCGCGCCGCCGGGTGCTGGGCGGGCGCGACGTGACCGCGGCGCGGTATCTGCTGGCGCTGGAGGCGCGCTGCCGCACCACCCAGCGCTTCCGCGCCGCGCTGGACGGCTTCGACCTGCTGCTCACGCCTACGGTGCCCTTCGGTGCGCCGCCGGCTGATGCCGTCGATGAAGACACCACGCCGATGTCCGTCTTCACCCGCCCGGTGAACTACCTCGGGGGCTGCGCGATCTCCCTGCCCTGCGGCTTCGACGCCGACGGCATGCCGCTGGGTGTCCAACTCATCGCCGCGCCGTGGCAGGAGGACCTGCTGCTGGCCGCTGGAGAAAGCTTCCAGGCCGTCACCGACTGGCATCGGCGCGTGCCGCCCGGGCTCGACTGAGGAGCAGAGTCGTCACTGCGCCGGCGCGATGGTGGCCAGCGACTGCTCGAGGATCTCGATGAACTCGCGCGACTGCACCGACAGCGGCACGTGTTTGGACGTGACCAGCCACAGGTCGGTCGTGATCGTCTCGGCCAGCGGCAGCATCGCGAACGGCGAGGTGTCGGCGCCCCAGGTGATGAACTCGTCCACGAGGGCCGGCATTCCGCTGGCCTTCACCAGGGCGTAGGCGTCCTGGCTGCGCTCGACCGAGATCGCGGGGCGGAAGGACTGGCCGCGGTGCTCGAACTCGCGCGCCACGGCCAGCCCGAAAGGCGAGTCGGTGATGTAGGAGATGTACGGCATCGCCGCGAGCTCCTTGACGCTGACGCTGCGCCGGCTCGCCAGCGGATGGTCGCGGCCGGCCAGGCACAGCATGCGGCCGCTGCACAGGCGCCAGCTTTGCAGGCCGGGGTGCTCGACCGGCAGGGCGCTGATGGCCACGTCGCATCGGCTGCCGATGATTTCGAGCGGGATGTCGGTGGACATCACCGAGCGGTAGCGGATGGTCACCTCCGGGTTCGCCTGCGCGAACCGGGCGATCGCATGCGGCACCACGTTGTCGGCCAGGCACGGGCTGGACAGCAGCCGGATCGCCCCTTTCGAAGTGGTGGCGAGTTCGGTCGCCAGTTCGTTGACCTTCAGGGCCGACTGGTAGACGCGGTCCACCTCGGCCAGCAGCCGCTGCGCTGCCGCCGTCGGGACCAGCCGACCGCCGCCGCGCATGAACAGCATCAGCCCCAGCTTCTGCTCGGTGTAGGCGAGCGAGCGGCTGACCGCCGGCTGCGACACGTGCAGCAGCTTGGCCGCGGCGCTGATGGTTCCGCCGGTCATCACTGCCCGGAAGATCTCCATCTGTCTCAGCTTGAATCGCATGGCAAACCTCGCAGCCGAGTGTTTCGAGGTCAGGCCGGCCGCTGCCTATCGCCCCGTGAAGCGCGGCGCGCGGCGCTCGGTCATGGCGCGGACGCCTTCGCGGAAGTCTTCCATCTTGAACTGGCGGTTCTGCGCGATGCTTTCGCGGGCGACCGCCTGGCGGATGGCATCGACCAGGCCCGCGCGCAGCGTGGCGCGCGTGCTTTGCACCGCATCGGGCGAGGAGACGGCGATCTCGGCCGCCAGCTCCCGGGCTGCCGTGCGCACCTGATCCTGCGGCACCAGCACGTCGGCCAGCCCGATGCGCAGCGCCTCCTCGCCGCCGATGCGGCGGCCGGTGTAGAACAGCAGCGCCGCCTGCTGCGCGCCGACCAGCCGCGGCAGCGTCACCGACAGCCCGAAGCCCGGGTGGAAGCCCAGCCGGTTGAAGTTGGCCGAGAAGCGCGCCCCGGGGCAGGTGACGCGGAAGTCGGCCATCACCGCCAGGCCCAGGCCGCCGCCGACCGCCGCGCCGTGGATGGCACCGACCACCGGTTTGGTACAGGCGAACAGGCGGATCGCCTCGAAGTACAGCGGGTTCATCGCGCGTGCGCTCGCCTGCACCGGCGCGCCGTCGTTGTTGAAGTCTGCCCCGGCGCAGAACGACTTGCCCTGCGCGCACAGCACGATCGCCCGGCAGGCCGGGTCGGCTTCCAGCGCCTCGAACGCATCGGCGATGCCCGAGATCATCGGGATGTCGAAAAAGTTGTGCGGCGGCCTTTGTATCTCGACGGTCGCGATGGCGCCGTCGATGCGGACGTCGATCTGCGGAAGGGATGGGGGTGTGGTCATGAGGGCGTGGATGCGAATTGTGACAAGGGCTCCGTGGACTCAGGCCGGGCCCAGCGGTGCCGGAAAGCTGCGGCGGGTGAGGCCGGGCCAGAAGCCCCGGCCGCCGGCGCCGATCGCGGCGCGGCCCAGCTGCTGCGCCCACCACGCGTCGCCGCCGAACTCGTCGCGCCAGGCCCAGAGCCGTCGTGTCGCGAAGTTCAGCGGGTGCTCGTAGGTGAAGCCGATCGCGCCATGCGTCTGGTGCGCGACCGCGGTGCCGCGGGTGGCCGCCTCGCCGCAGCGGGTCTTGGCGACGGCGATACTGAACTCGGCCGCGGGCGCATCGAGCCGGGCGGTTGACGGCGCGTCGGCGGCGGCCACCAGAGTCGCCACCCGCGCGGCGGACACGTCGCCCGCCATCAGCGCCAGCGGCTGCTGGATGGCCTGGTTGCGGCCGATGGGCTTGCCGAACTGGATGCGGTCGTTCGCGTAGCGCACCGATTGCTCCAGCGCCGATTCGAGGGCGCCCACCATCATCATGCTGCGCGCCAGCGCACCAAGTTGCAGCACCGGGCGCGCCAGCACGGGCAGCGGGTTGGGGGCTGTGGCCAGGATCGGGGCAGCGTCGAAGCGGACCATGTCAGCCGGCACGCGTGCAAGGTCCGTGCCCGGCGTGACCGACACGGTGGCGGTGTCGCGCAGGCCGATGAGGGCCAGATCGCCGCTGCGCAGGGACACCAGCGCGTGGCCCGCATGCCGCGCCCAGGCCACGCGCGAGGCGCAGCCCGACAGGCGCAGAGCGCCGCCGGCGCCGGAGGTCGAGATCTCGTTGCCGTGGCCCTGCTCGATCACCGCCAGCGGCCCGGCCGGGATGTCCAACCCCGCCGCGGACAGCAGCAGCGCGGCGATCATCGTTTCCGACAGCGGCAGCGGCACCTGCCAATAGCCGATCCCGCGCAGCAGGGGATAGGCGTCGAGCCAGGTCGCGCCGATGCCGCCGGCATCCTCGCCCGCCAGGGCCCGCCCGAAGCCGCTCTCCACGGCCAGGTCCCACAGCGCCTGGGGGAACACGCCCGCCTCGAAACGCTCGAGCAGCGGCTTGTCCACGTTGCCGGCGAACAGGCGCGCGGCGCTTTCTTCCATCATCAGGTCGATCATCGGAGGTCCAGTCCCTTGGCCAGGATGCCGCGCAGGATCTCGCGCGTGCCGCCGCGCAGCGAAAAGGAGGGCACGGCCAGTGTCAGGTAGTCCATGGCGTCGGCCAGCGGGGAGCCGGGCGGCACGGAGCCTCCGAAGAGGTCGTGGGCGATGTCGGGCATGGCCTGCTCGACCAGCGCGCCCTGGTCCTTCACGGCGGCGGCGGCCAGCGCCGGGTTCTCGCCGCGGGCCAGCATCGCCGAGACGCCCAGCGACATCTGCCGCAGCGTCGCGTACCGCGCGGTGACGCGGCCCAGCGCCACGGCGTGCCGCGCGTCGCCGGGGTCGGCGGCGTCGAGCATCTCCAGCAGCAGCTGCGTGCTGCTGAGGTAGCGCTCCGGGCCGCTGCGCTCGAAGGCCAGTTCGGTGACCACCTGCTTCCAGCCGTCGCCCTCGTTGCCGATCAGGTGCTCGTGCGGCACCAGCACGTCGTCGAAGGTCACTTCGTTGAACTCCCGGTCGCCGACCTGGCTGACGATGGGCCGCACCGTCAGGCCCGGCGTCTCCATGTCGACCAGGAGCTGCGACAGGCCTTCGTGCCGGTTCTCGCCGCGCTCGCCGGTGCGCACGATGGCGATCATGTAGTGCGCTTCCGCCGCGCCGGTGGTCCAGACCTTGCGGCCGTTGATCAGCCAGCCGCGCTCGGTGCGCCGCGCGTGGGTGCGCACCGAGGCCAGGTCGGAGCCCGAATCGGGCTCGCTCATGCCGATGCAGAAGAAGGCCTCGCCGCGCGCGATCTGCGGCACGATGCGCGGCGCCAGCGTGTCGGGCGCGAAGCGCATGAGCAGCGGGCCGCTCTGTCGCTCGGCGATCCAGTGCGCGGCGACGGGCGCGCCGGCGGCCAGCAGTTCCTCCAGCACGACGTAGCGCTCCAGCATGCTGCGCTCGTGGCCGCCGTAGCGGCGCGGCCAGGTCATGCCCAGCCAGCCCTTTGTCGCCAGCAGGCGGCTGAAGGCCGCGTCCCGGCCCGACCAGTTGCGCACCCGCCGCGCCGCGGTCCAGCCGGCGAGGTGCTCTTCGAGGAAAGCGCGCACCTCGGTGCGCAGCGCCTCGCATTCGGGCGGGAGTTCGCCGGGACTGATGTTCAGTGCCTGCATTCGCTGGGGTCCTTGCTCGGTCCGCGAGGGTCGCGGTGTGGCGTCCATTCTGATATAAACATGCTTGCTGATCAACAAATATATTTGGCATGACCACCGCATCTCCTATCCGCACCGGCCCGCTGGCCGGCATCCGCGTCCTCGATCTCACGGCCGTCGTGCTCGGCCCGGTCGCCACGCAGATCCTCGGCGACTGCGGCGCCGACGTCGTCAAGGTCGAACCGCTGGAGGGCGACATGATGCGCGCCAACGGCGTGTCGCGGCACCAGGACATGAGCTCGGTGTTCCTCTCGATCAACCGCAACAAGCGCTCCATCGCGCTCGACCTGAAGTCGGCGCAGGGCCGCGACGCGCTGCTGCGCCTGGCCCGCGGGGCCGACGTGCTGGTGCACAACATGCGCGTGAAGGCCGTCGAGCGCCTGGGGCTGGGCTATGCGGCGGTATCCGCGGTGAACCCGGGCATCGTCTACTGCGTCGCCACCGGCTTCGGCCAGGACGGCCCCGACGCCGACAAGCCTGCCTTCGACGACGTGATCCAGGCCGCGTGTGGCTTGGCCAGCCTCATCGGCGGCGAGCGTGGCCAGCCCACCTATGCGCCGACGCTGCTGGCTGACAAGATCGCTGGCCTGGCGACTGCGAACGCGGTGATGGCGGCGCTGGTGCACAAGGCGCGCAGCGGCGAGGGCCAGTACGTCGAGGTGCCGATGCTCGAGACGCTGGCCGCCTTCACCATGGCTGAGCACATGGGCGGGCTCACCTTCGATCCGCCGGGGGGCGAGGTCGGCTATGCGCGGTTGCTTGCCGGCGGCCGGCGGCCCATGCCCACACTGGATGGACATGTGGCGGTGCTGCCGTACAGTGCCACGCACTGGCGTGCCCTGTTCGCCGCCTTCGAGCGAGAGGACCTGGCGGCGAAGTACCAGTTGGACGACCGCAACGAGCGCAACGACCGGGTGCGCGAACTCTATGCCGACCTGGCCGGCCTGACGGCCACGCTGAGCACGGCCGCCTGCCTGCATCTCTTCAAGCGGCTGGACATTCCCTCGACGCGCCTGTACGCGATCGAGGAGCTGCCCGAGCATCCGCACCTGAAGGCCGTCGGGCTGTTCCAGCACGTGGACCATCCGACGGAAGGGCGCATCGTCAGCATCCGGCCGCAGGCCCGTTTCGAGCGCACGCCCGCAGTGCTCTCGCTGCCGGCGCCCCAGGTGGGCGAGCACGGCGACGAGGTGCTGCGCGAGGCCGGCCTGTCGCAGGATGAGATCGACGGGCTGGCGGCGGCCGGGGTCCTGCGGCGCCCGCGCGGCTGATCGCCTACAGGTTGGCGTGGCCGCGGCTGCGCTAAGCTGCGCGCATGCCCCGGCCGCCTTCCTCCCGACCTCCTGCCGCCGCGCCTGTCCGCCGCCGGACGCAGGCCGAGCGGCGGGAAGAGGCCGAGCAGAAGCTGCTGGAGGCGGCGCTGCAGATCGTGGCCCGGCGCGGCTCGGTGCGCATGACGCTGGCCGAGGTCGGCGAGGCCGCGGGTTACAGCCGGGGCCTGCCGGCGCAGCGTTTCGGCAGCAAGGCGGGCCTGCTGCGGGCGCTGGCATCGAGCATCGGCACCCGCTTCGTCACCAAGCTGATGCAGGCGCCCGCGCAGCCGGGGCTGAATGCGGTCCGTGCCCACGTCCGCGTGTACTTCAACCGCCGCGACGACGACTGGGCGACCACCCGCGCGCTGCTGGTGATGATGACCGAAGGTCTCATGGAGGCGCCGGAACTGGGCGAGATCATCGCCGGCTACAACCGCGCGCGGGCCGATGCGTTCGAACGCGACCTGCGTCACGCGATCGAGCTGGGCGAAGTCGATCCCGGCGCCGATCCGAAGGCGACCGCCGTGCTGCTGCTGGGCATGCTGCGCGGCGTGATGATGCAATGGCTGCTGGACCCGGCGATCCGCCTGGACGCGGTCCGCGACGAGATGCTGGCGATGATCGACGCCTTGAGCACGCCGCGCGCGGCCCCACGGCGTTCGAGTGGCCGGCGGGTGCGCAGGCCTGCCGGCGCGGCGCCGTCCTGATGTGTCCTGGAGCGTGCCATGCGCGCCATGGCGCTTGTGGCAGAAGCGATGAAGGCCAGCGGAATTGCTATTTCTTCGATAGCTGCCAGCGCTTTCCACATAAGCGCTGGAGGCTGATTTGATTCAAATCCCCGCTCCGCGTCAGCGCGCCCGCGTGCCCGCCACCGCCGCCCCCAGGATCAGCAGCGTGGCCAGCGCCACGTTCCACGACAGCGGCCGGCCCGTGGTCCACAGCAGCAGCAGGGTGGACAGCAGCGGCGTCAGGTAGCTCAGCACGCCGATCTGGCGCGCGTCGCCCAGCTTCAGTGCCTTGTCCCACAGAAAGAACGCGCCGCCCAGCGGCCCCAGGCCGAGCGCGGCGATCAGCAGCACGTCGCGCGCGCTCAAATCGACGCGCGGCTCCAGCAGCGCGTGGCAGACGAGCGCCAGCACGCCCGACACCAGCCCGAAGGTGCCGATGGCGGCGGTGGGAAAGTCGCGCCCCGTCAGCGCCAGCCGCTTGGTCAGCAGCGAGTAGCTCGCCCAGATGAAGGCCGCGCCCGCCGAGCAGGCGTAGCCCAGCACGGCGTTGCCCGGCGCGGGTGCCGCCGCGCCGCCGCGCCCCAGGATGGCGATGGCCGCGCCGGCGAAGCCCGCCAGCGCCGCCAGCACGTGCGCCGGCGCCAGCCGCACGCCGGGCAGCAGCAGCGGCGCCATCAGCACGATGCCCAGCGGCCACAGGTAGTTCACCAGGTTGGTCTCCACCGCCGGCGCCTGCCCGAGCGCGGTGAACAGCAGAAAGTGGTAGCCGAACAGCCCGTACACGCCCACCGCCAGCGTGGGCCAGGGCACGGCCAGGCGCCGCACATCGAACCGCACCATGGGCAGCGCGATCAGGCTGCCCGCCAGCAGGCCCAGCCCGGTCAGCAGGAACGGCGGCACGTGCCGCAGCGCGGTGCCCAGCGCGGCCAGCGAGGCCCACAGGGCGATGGTGGCCAGCGCCAGCGCGTTGGCCCGGGTGGATTGTTGGGACATGGCGGGCGGATGATAGGCGCGCGCGTCGTCGCGTTTCGACGGCGCATCGTCGCGCGCCGCCGGTCAGCGCCCGGTGCGGCGCAGCGCGGTGGTCAGCGCCGAGGGCGACCGGTAGCCGCAGCGCCGCGCCACCTCGGCCACCGCCAGGCCCTGCCCGCGCAGGCGCCGCGCCTCGTCCAGCCGCAGGCCGCGCAGCCAGTGCATCAGCGGCTGGCCCAGCTCGGCGCGGCAGCGCGCGGCCAGCTGGCTGCCGCTCAGGTGCACGCGGGCGGCCAGCTCGGCCACGCTGGTGGGGTGGTCGGCGCGGGCCAGCGCCCAGTCGCCGAGTGCTATCCAGTCGATAGCGCGCTGCGCGCGCCGGGCGTGCGCTGGCGGCTGAAAAAGCTCTTGCACCAGGGCCGGCCCCCAGAGCTGCGCGCGCGGCAGCCCGGCGGCCAGCGCCTCGGCCAGGTAGCGCGCCAGTCCGTGCGCGGCGGCGGGCGGCGCGTGCAATGGGCCCAGGCCGCGCCAGCCGGGGTGCCGGCTGTCCAGCACCAGGCAGCGCGCGCCCTGGGCGGCCTCGAAGTCGTGCCGCGCGCCGGCCGGCAACAGCAGGCCCTGGCCGGGGCCGACGAGGTGGCCGCGCCCGTCCACTTCCAGCGCCAGCGCGCCGTGCAGGCCCAGCAGCACCTGCGCGTGGTCGTGCACGTGGCTGCCGGGCGAGGCGCCGTAGGCGCGCAGCGACAGCGATGCCAGGCCGTGGTCCATGGCTCGGATGATAGGCGCCGGGGTGGGCGGTGGCACGGCGCATGCATGGTTTACGCGGTTGCCGCTCGCACCGGAAGGGGGCATCATGCGCCGCTTCAATTCCGTCAACAGAGAGGATCTCTCCCATGAAACGTGCTTATCTGATCGCCGCCGCCGCGCTGGCCTCCGCGCTGGCCGTCACCGCCCACGCCGACACGCTGGCCAAGGTGGCGGCGGACGGCAAGGTCGTGTTCGCCTACCGCGAATCCTCCGTGCCGTTCAGCTACCTGGCCGGGCCGGGCAAGCCGATCGGCTTCGCGGTGGACATCACCAGCGCCGTCCTGGCCGAGATCAAGAAGCAGACCGGCAAGACCGACCTCGAGGTGGGCTGGCAGGCCGTCACCTCGGCCAACCGCATCCCGCTGCTGGTCAACGGCACCATCGACCTGGAGTGCGGCTCCACCACCAACAACTCCGCGCGCGGCAAGGACGTGGCCTTCGCCATCAACCACTTCTACACCGGCACGCGGCTGCTGGTGAAGAAGAGCGCCGGCATCAAGGACTGGGCCGACCTGAAGGGCAAGAAGGTGGCGATCACCACCGGAACGACCAACATGCAGGTGGCGCGCCGCTACAGCGAGGAGAAGGGCCTGGGCCTGGACATCATCGCCACCAAGGACCACGCCGACGCCGCGCTGCTGGTCGAGACCGGCCGCGCCGACGCCTTCGCCATGGACGACATCCTGCTCTACGGCCTGAAGGCCAACGCCAAGGACGCGGCCGCGCTGGACGTGGTGGGCGAGGCCTTGCAGGTCGAGCCCTACGGCTGCATGCTGCGCAAGGACGACCCCAAGTTCAAGGCGCTGGTGGACGGCGTGATCACCGGCATGATGAAGTCGGGCGAGTTCACCAAGCTGTACGACAAGTGGTTCCTCAAGCCCATTCCGCCGCGCAACCAGGCCATCGGCCTGCCGATGAGCAAGGAGCTTCAGGACAACATCAGGCAGCCTTCGGACAAGCCGGCCACCTGATCCGCCGCGCGCCGCGCCTTGGCCGTCTTCTCGCTGCTGCTGCACCCGCTGCTGGTGCTGGTCTTCGGCGCGGCCGTGCTGCTGCGCGACGACTTGGCGCCGGACGTGCGCATGGCCTGGATCGTGGTCATCGTGCTGCTGCCCTACGCCGGCTGCGGGCTGTACCACCTGTTCGGCCGCGCCAACATCGGCCGCGCGGTGCTGGGCCGCTACCGCCGCGTGCGCGACCTGGTGCGCGAGCAGGTGGCCGAGGGCGGCGCGGCCGCGCGCGTGCTGGGCGCGCCGCGGGATGTGGCCGCGCTGATCGCGCCGCCGTGGCAGGGCGCGGCGCGCTACGCGGCGTCGGTCAACGGCTTTCAGCCCGTGCCCGGCAACCAGGGCGAGCTGATGGCGGGCGGCGCCGAGGCCCGCGCCCGCATGCTGGCCGACATGGACGCGGCCGAGCGCGAGATCAGCGTGCTGTACTACATCTGGCTGGACGACGGCACCGGCACCGCGGTGGCCGAGGCGCTGATGCGCGCCGCCCGCCGCGGCGTGGCCTGCCGTGCCATGGTGGACGGCCTGGGCTCGCGCGCGCTGCTGCGCGGCCCGCTGTGGCGGCGCATGCGCGAGGCCGGCGTGCAGTTGGCGGTGGCGCTGCCCATCCGGCACCCGCTCAAGGTGATGCTGACCAGCCGCATCGACCTGCGCAACCACCGCAAGATCACCCTTATCGACGGCCGCGTCACCTACGTCGGCAGCCAGAACTGCGCCGACGAAGCCTTCCTGGTGAAGGCGAAATACGCGCCCTGGGTGGACATCATGCTGCGGCTGCGGGGGCCGGTGGTGGCGCAGATGCAGCTGCTGTTCGCCACCGACTGGATGCAGGCGACAGACGAGCGGCTGGACGTGGTGGCCGAGCCGGCCGAGTCGTTGCCCAATGGCTTTGCTGCACAAGTGGTGGGCGAGGGGCCGACCGAGCGCCGCCGCGCCACGCCGCAGCTGGTGAGCACGCTGATCGCCAACGCGCGCGAGCAGGTCACCATCTCCACGCCCTACTTCGTGCCCGACGCCACCGTGCTGGAGGCGCTGTGCACCGCCGCCTGGCGCGGCGTGCGGGTGACGATGATTTTCCCGGCGCGCAACGACTCGTGGATCGTCGCCGCCGCCAGCCGCAGCACCTACCCGCGCCTGCTGGCCGCCGGGGTGCGCATCCACGAATACCGCGGCGGCCTGCTGCACGCCAAGACGCTGACCGTCGACGGCCTGGTCACCTTCATCGGCTCGACCAACCTCGACCGGCGCAGCTTCGACCTCAACTTCGAGAACAACGTGCTGTTGCAGGACGCGGCCCTCACCGCCGCCGTGATGGCGCGGCAGGCCGGCTACATCGCCCGCGCCGAGCCGGTGGCGCTGGAAGCGGTGCGCCGCTGGTCCCGCCCGCGCCGCATGTGGAACAACGCGCTGGCGACGCTGGGGCCGGTGCTATAGCTATCGATCCAATAGCTGCTGGCGCTTGCTGGGCGGGCGCTGGAGGCTGATTTGGCTTGAAACTTCAGCGCCCCGCCTGCAAGCGCACGCCTTCCAGCCCGGGCGCTTGCAGCGGCGCCGCCGGACTGCCCGCGCGCACGGTGCCGAAGCGCCCGCCCGCGTTGGGCGCGGCGTTCCAGTCGGCCAGCGCCTCGGCCAGCTCGGCCTGCGTGCGGGCGACGAAGTTCCACCACACGATCACGTCCTCGCCGAACGGCGCGCCGCCCAGCAGCAGGAGCTGCGCCTCGGCGTCGGCGCGGATGTCGAGCGCCGTGCGGCCGGGGGCCAGGTACAGCAGTTCGTCCTGCGGCAGCGGCGCGCCTTCGACCAGCGCCTGGCCGCGCAGCACCATCAGGCCGTATTCGAAGCCGGCGTCCAGCGGCACCGTGGTGCGCGCCGGGCCGCGGCTGGTCAGGTCGATGCCGACCAGCGGGCTGAAGACCTGCGTCGGCGCCGTCTGCCCCAGCGCCGTGCCCGCCAGCACCGTGGCGGTGAAGCCGCCGGCTTGCACCTGCGGCAGCACGGGGTGGTGGGCGAAGGCGGGTTCGCGCTGGCGCTCGGCGCCGGGCAGGGCGATCCACAGCTGCGCCGCGTGCATGCGGCCGCCGTCGCTCACCGAGTCTTCGGTGTGGGCGATGCCGCGCCCGGCCGTCATCAGGTTGACCTGGCCGGGGCGCACCACCTGCTCGTGGCCGAGCGAATCGCGGTGCATCACCTCGCCCTCGATCATCCAGGTGAAGGTCTGCAAGCCGATGTGCGGGTGCGCGCCCACGTGCAGCCCGTCGCCGGGGGCGAACTGCACCGGGCCGGCGTGGTCGAGGAAGCACCAGGCGCCGACCAGCCGCCGCGCGCGGTGCGGCAGCGCGCGGCGGATCGGCGTGCCTTCGCCGATGACGGAGGCGCGCGCCGGGTAGCGCTGGGGCGGTGCCGGCGTGGTCACAGCAGGCCCTGGTACTCGGGGTGGCGGTCGATGTAGGTTTTGACGAACGAGCAGTCAGGCCGCACCTTCAGCCCCTCGGCGGCCGCGTAGTCCAGCGCGTGCTTCACCAGCCGGCTGCCGATGCCGCGCCCTTCCAGCGCGGGGGGCACCACGGTGTGCAGGTAGGCGATGCCGCCGGGAAAGCGCTCGAACTCTTCGTAGGCCACGTGGCCGTCCACGGTCAGCTCGAAGCGCCGCGCGGCTTCGTTCAGGGCGATGGGGGCGTTGGTCATGCGGGGTCTCCCTGGGGTGTCGCCGCGGGGGGATCGCGCCGCGGCGGTTCGATGTAGTCGATGTTGCCCAGCACCAGCGCGCGGCCGGCGAAGTCGCCGCCGGACGTCTCCAGCGCGAAGCGCTCGGCGTCGCGCGCGCGCACCTGCTCGGCCAGCTCGCTCGCCTCGTCCTCGGTCGCGCCCAGCGCCAGCGCGGCGGCGCGGCCCATGTGCAGCGCCGACTCGAAGGTCTCGCGCACCACCGTGTCGGCGCCCAGCTTGACCAGCGCCAGCGCGTGCTGGCGGTCGAAGGCGCGCACCACCAGCCGGCTGTGCGGGCATTCGCGGCGCACGTTCTCGACGATGCGCGTGGCCGCGGCCTTGTCGTCCACGCACACCAGGATGGCCTGTGCCTGGTGCGCGCCGGCGGCGTGCAGCACGTCGGCGCGCGCGCCGTCGCCGTAGTACACCTTGAAGCCGTAGGGCTCGGCGCCGCGGATCATGTCGGTGTCGTTGTCGATGATCGACAGCCGCGCCCCCCGCGCCAGCGGCGCCTGGCTGGCGATCTGGCCGACGCGGCCGAAGCCGATCACCAGCACGTCGCCGCGCAGGTCGCTGGGCGCTTCCATGCCGTCGGTCGATGGCGCCTGCGCGCGCGCCAGGCGCCTGTGCAGCGCCAGCACCAGGGGCGTGAGGGCCATCGACAGCACGATGACGGCCGTCATGTTGGCGTTGACCTCGCCGCTGATCACCTTCAGCTTGACCGCCTCGGCATACAGCACGAAGGCGAACTCGCCGCCCTGTGCCATCAGCAGCGCGCGGTCCACCGCGTCGGCGCGGCTGCTGCCCGCCAGGCGCGCCACGCCGTAGATGCACAGCGCCTTGGCCGCCATCAGCGCCAGCACGCCGGAGAGGATCAGCGGCCAGTTGCGCGCCACCACGTGCAGGTCCAGCGACATGCCCACGCCGAGGAAGAACAGCCCCAGCAGCAGGCCGCGGAAGGGCTCGATGTCGGCCTCCAGCTGGTGGCGGAAGGTCGATTCCGACAGCAGCACGCCCGCCACGAAGGCGCCCAGCGCCATCGACAGACCGCCCATCTCCATCAGCAGCGCGGCGCCCAGCACCACCAGCAGCGCGGCGGCGGTCATCACCTCGCGCGCCTTGGCGCGCGCCAGCACGCGGAACAGCGGGTTCAGCAGCCACAGCCCGGCCGCCACCAGCGCCGCCAGCGCCAGCGCCGCGGTGCCGGCGCGCTGCCACAGCGGCGCCGCGTGCGTCGGCGCCGCCTCGGCCGGCGCCAGGAAGGCCACGAAGGCCAGCAGCGGCACGATCAGCAGGTCTTCCAGCAGCAGGATCGAGACGATGCGCTGCCCGCGCGGCGCCAGGATGTCGCCGCGCTCGGCCAGCACCTGCATCACGATGGCGGTGGAGGTCAGCACGAAGCCCGCGCCGCACACGAACGCCACCGGCCACGAAAAGCCGAACGCCATGCCCACCCCCGTCAGCAGCAGCGCGCTGGCCGCCACCTGGAGGCTGCCCAGGCCGAAGATCTGCGCGCGCAGGCTCCACAGGTGCGAGGGCTTCATCTCCAGTCCGATGACGAACAGGAACATCACCACGCCCAGCTCGGCCACGTGGACGATGGTCTGCGCGTCGGTCACCAGCCCCAGCCCGAACGGCCCGACCGCCGGCCCGCCCGCCAGGTAGCCCAGCACCGAGCCCAGCCCGATGCGCTTGAACAGCGGCACCGCCACCACGGCCGCGCCGAGCAGGGTGACGACACCGATCAGTTGACTTGCGCTTGCTTCCGTGGCCATGGCTGCTCTCTTGTGGGGTGGTCTGGTGGGCGGCAGGACGTGGATGCGGCCGCTGCGGCATGGTAAGGCGTCGGACAGCCGGTGGTCATCGGGGCGGGCGCTTGCCGTTTCATGTGAATCCAACCACTGCCAGTGTCCCGATTGAGAAGTTCGAAGGCAAAACCTCTCGATGCTGGCAAGGATGTCGTCAGCGGTCTGGGTCCAATGGAGCGGGTGGGGCTCCTGGTCGTTCATCTCGACGCAGGCGCGGATGGACATCGCCAGCGCTTGCGTGGAGCGGTGTGTGCCGCGGCGGATGCGGCGCCCGGCCAGCGTGGCAAACCAGTGCTCGACCTGATTGAGCCAGGACGCCGATGTGGGCGTGAAGCGCACATGAAAGCGAGGCCGTGCGAGCCGCCAGCGTTTGCCTTCGGCGCATGCCAGTCTGTGCGCGAATGCAGCGTTTCAGGCGGCCTGCCTCACGCGCGGCGCGCATCGAGGCAGCCGAGTGCGGCGAGCGTGGTGCGCGGCTCTTCGCCGAGCAGCGCGACGAGACGGGCGTTGATCAGCGAACCGCACGACGGCTCAGTGGCGTGTACACGTCCCTCACTCGCCACCATCGGCGGAAAGCGTCAGGGCCTTCTGCACTTCCAACTGCCGCAGACGCTCGGCCAGCGCCTGGCTGATCGAGGCGTAGGCGGTGCTTCCCAGAGCAAGGCGCAGCGGTGCAGCTTCGGCGTCGGCGGCAACGATCATGGCATCAACCGTTCTGGCCGCATCGCCCTTGATGACGAAGGCGCCCGACGCGATGGCCCGGCGCACGTCGCCGGATGGCGTGTCTTCGTAACTGGGCATGGGCGCCGCATGATCCAGGCCGGCGCCGAAGCCTGTGCCGGTCGGTCCGGGCTCGATGAGCAAAAAGTCGATGCCGAACGGCGCAACCTCCTTGGCGACGGACTCCACGAAGCCTTCGATGCCCCACTTCGTGGCGTGGTACACGCTGAAGTTCGGATAGGCGATCTGCCCGCCTTCGGACGACACCTGGACGATGCGCCCACCGCCTTGCGCACGCAGATGCGGCAGGACGGCGCGGACGACCTGGATGGACCCGACGAGATTGGTGGCGATCTGGCGCTCGATCTGCGTGTCGCTGAGCTCCTCGGCGGCGCCAAACAAGCCGTAGCCCGCGTTGCTCACCACCACGTCGATGCGGCCCATGTGCGCAAAGGCTTCCGCCACGGCGGTCCTGAGGGCCTTGGTATCGGTCACGTCGAGCGTCAGAACCTGCAACCGGTCACCGTACTGAGCCACCAGGCCGTCCAGCGCACCCGGCGTGCGAAGGGTGGCGGCCACCCGGTCGCCGCGTGCCAGCAAGCGCTCGGTGAGCAGGCGGCCGAGGCCGGTGGATGTGCCAGTGATGAACCAGGTCTTGACCATGATGTGACTCCAGGAAAGAAGAAAACAGGTGAGTGGCCTGGAGCATATGGCCGTGGCATTATTTTGATAATCACCAATTATTGGCACGAGAAGGTGAAAATAAATCACCAATGAACAAGCCGACACTGGCTGACCTGCGCGCCTTCACGGCCGTCGCCGAGCACCGCAGCTTCCGGCGCGCCGCCGACCTGCTGGGCATGACCCGCTCCTCGCTGAGCCATGCCATTCGCGGGCTGGAGGACGGCCTGGGCACTCGCCTGCTGCACCGGACGACGCGCAGCGTCTCTCTCACGCAGGCGGGCGAGCGCCTTCTGGGGCGCATCGACCCGTTACTGCATGACCTCGACGCGGCGCTGCAGGACGTGGCGGGCGCACACGGCCAGCTTCAAGGCCAACTGCGCATCAACGCCAACGAGGCCGCGATCCGGTTGCTGCTGCACACGGTGGTGCCGGCGTTCCTGGCGCGCCACCCCGGCGTCGAGCTGGATCTGGTGGCCGAGGGACGCCTGGTGGACATCGTGGAACAAGGCTTCGACGCGGGCATCCGGCTGGGCGAAGCCGTGCCCAAGGACATGGTGGCCGTGCGCCTCGGCCCCGACGTGCGTTTCCTGGCGGTGGCCTCCCCGGACTATCTGGCGGCGCATCCCGCACCGACAGTGCCCGATGCGTTAGGCCGGCATCGGTGCATCCGGCAGCGCCTGCCCAGCGGCAAGCGCTACCGATGGGAGTTCGGCAAGCACGGGCAGTCGCTGGAGATTGACGTACCCGGAGCGCTGACACTGGACAACAGCCAGTTGATGGTCGAGGCGGCCCTGGGCGGCATGGGCATCGCCTACGTGCCTGAGCCGTGTGCCCGAGCCGCGCTGGACGATGGACGCCTGGTGGCCGTGCTGGAAGACTGGTGCCCGCGCATCCCGGGGTTGTGCCTTTACTTTCCCCGCAACCGCCATGCGCCTGCGAGCCTGCAGGCCTTCGTCGATGCGATTCGGGAGGAATCCGAAAAGTAAAGGCGTCGGCCAGCCGCCCCAGCATTCGGGCACGATCTGCCAGATCGCCTCGAAGGTGGAAGCGGGATCGACCATGAAGACGGTGTCCACGGTGTTGCGCCGTCTGTCGGCAAGCCTGACGCTTTGAGTCCAGGGTTTCAGGCGGCCTGCCTCACGCGCGGCGCGCATCGAGGCAGCCGAGTGCGGCGAGCGTGGTGCCGATGGCGCTGCCGAGCGGGGTGCGCGGCTCCTCGCCCAGCAGCGCGACGAGGCGGGCGTTGTCGAGCCGGACCGGATGGCGCCAGTAAGGCGCCACCTCGGCCGCCTCGCGCGCAAAGCCCCCGAACGGTGCCGCCAGGCGCATCAGCCACCAGGGAAAACCGTACACGCGAAGCGGGCGGCCAGACGCCCGGCGCAGCGCCTCCACCATCTGCCGGCCGTCCTCGTCGTACAGGCCTTCGAATTGCAGCACCTCGAAAGGGGCCAGCCGCTCCGGCGCATCGACGAGCCGCGCGAAGGCCTCCGCCAGATCGGGCAGGTAAGCCCAACTGTGCCCGCCGCCGCGCGCGGGATTGACGATGCGGCGCAGCGGCCTTCCCGGCGCCACCATCGCCTGCGCGAACCAACTGCTGCGCGCGCCCGGTCCGAAAAAATCGCCTGCCCGCAGGATCAGCGTGGGCACATCGGGCGCCGCATGCGCCAACCGCTCTTCCAGCGCGACGCGGATCATGCCCTTGCGGCTCCTGGGCCGCTGGACGGCCTCTGCATCGATGACCGGCGTCGCCGCCGGGTCGAAGTTGTAGATCGTGCCCGGCAGCACGATGCGGGCCCCGGCCGACCTGGCGGCGGCAATCGTGTTGTCGGCCATCGGCAGGACGAGTTGGTCCCAATGGGCGTAGTTCGGCGGGTTCACGGCATGGACGATGACCGAGGCATCCTGCGCCGCCTGCACAACGTCGCCGCGCCGCATGGCGTCCCCTTCGAGCCATTCGACCCCTGCCGTGCCCGCATGGCGGGCGGCAGCGGTGTTGCGTGCCATGCCGCGCACCCGCCAGCCGTGGCGCAGCAGCGCCGCGCAGATGCTGGCGCCGATGCCGCCCGTTGCGCCGAGCACCAGCGCCGTCTTGTCCGGTTCCATCGCTGTCTTTCCTCATCTCCATGGTTGCGACAGCGAGAGGATGGCGCGCCAATGGGTGAAAATAAATTCCAATCCAGCCAACAGCATCTGTAGGGAAATCAATGAGCCCACCTGTCTCATGGGACGACCAGCGCATCTTCCTGGCGGTGCTCGAAACCGGCAGCCTCTCCGCGGCGGCGCGCAAGCTCGGGGTGACGCACCCCACGGTGCGCGCGCGCATAGAGGCGCTGGAGCGGGCCCTTGGCGCGGTGCTGTTCACCCGCTCCGTCCATGGCCTGGCGCCCACCGAGACCGCGCAAGCGTTGCGGGAAACGGCCCGCACCATGGCCATGGCGTCCGACATGTTCGTGCGCGTGGCCTCCGGCGGGATGCACGAGATCAGCGGCACGGTGCGGCTGAGCGTGCCCGAGATCATGGGGGTGGAGGTCGTGCCGCCCATCCTGGCGGCCTTGCACGGCAAGCATCCGGCCCTGAGCGTCGAGCTGTCCCTGAGCAATGCCCAGGCCGACATCCTGGCGCATGAAGTCGACCTCGCCGTGCGCACCGTCACACCCCGCCAGGAGGCGCTGGTCGCACGCAAGGTGGCCAGCATCCCGCTGGGCTTTTTTGCATCGGCGGACTATGTCGCCCGCCGGGGTTCGCCCCAGACACTGGCGGATCTGGACGCCCACGCCCTGATCGGGCCGGACCGCAGCCGTTCTGATCTGGCCGCGATGGAGACGCTGGGCCTGTCGCTGGCCGCGAGCCGCTTCGCGCTGCGCACCGACAGCCACGTCGCCCAGTTGGCCGCAGCTCGGGCCGGACTGGGCATTGCCGTGTGCCAGGTGCCGCTCGGCGAGCGGGACCCGCGGCTGGTCCGGCAGATTCCGGAGCTGACGCCGTTCGCGGTCGAGACCTGGATCGTCACCCACGAGAACCTGGCTCGCGTGCCGCGGGTGCGTGCCGTGTTCGATGCGCTGGTGGAGGGGTTCGCTGGCCTGTGTTAGCCAGCTGAACCGTCTGTCAGAGCGCCAAGAGGTACAGAACGCGGCGTTGGCGCCACTGCCTTATCGTCCACCAGCCTGGGACGCCAGCGTGGCCTTGAAGGTCGCGGCCGTGTCTTCCATGAAGTGCTCGGCCAGCGTGCCAACCGGCCGGTGCAGCGGCGAAGCCACGAAAACGGGGATGCGCAGGGGGGGTGTGACGGGCAGGATGTCGATGCCCTCGTTGGCGGCACTGGCCGCTGTCAGCTCATCGACGAAGGCAACGCCTACCCCGGCCTCTGCGAGCGAACAGGCGGTCCGCGCGAACCGGACGCTGGCGACCGGTTCGATCGGTGGGTGGACCTTGGAGAAGGCCTGTTCCAGCAGTTGTCCTTGCGTCGTGTGCGTGTCGAAGGTGATGAAGGGCAGCTTGCGAACGTCGTGTGCGGAAACACTGGCCTTCGATGCCAGGCCGTATTCCTTCGATCCCACGCAGACCATGCGCAGCTGCCCGATCCTCTTGATCCGCAGCAAGGGGTGATCGATCACCGCTGGATCGATCGCCGCCGCACCGACTCCGACGTCGGCATGCCCCATCACCAGCGCGTCAACCAATGCCAGGGAGGGAAGTATCTCCAGCTCGAAGCGCGCCGAAGGCATGCGGCGCAGCAGATTCGAGATGACGCGCGGCACGACATGCAGACCCACGCTCGGGCTGCACACGACTCTGAGGGTCGTGTGCGAGCCGTCGCCCAGCGAACGCGCGAAGGTCTGCACGTCTTGCACGCCCTTGTACACGAGCTGTATGCGCTCGAAAAGCTCGCGGGCCTCCCCGGTGGGCAGCAAGCGCCCCTTGAGGCGCTGAAACAGCCGGATGTTGAGCTGCTTTTCCAGGTGCTTCACAGCCCGGCTGATCCCGGGTTGCGTGACGTTGAGCATGCGCGCGGCGTCAGAAATCCCGCCGCTCAGCATCACGGCGCGAAAGATCTCGATCTGGCGCAGATTCATCAATGGCCATCCATCCCATAACATGCAGGCATTTATCGCGACTATATCGGCAATGGACGGAACGTCCTGGCACCCCGAGAATCTGATCCTGGAGACACTGCCCACCATGACAACCACCAGCCACGCGGCCCTTTTCGACGACCCCGCCTCTCATGGCGCAGCAAGCCGTGTCGCCATCGTCGGCTACGGCCTGATCGGCGGCTCCATCGCCCTGGCGGTGCACGCAAGAGGGCCGGCGGCCCAGGTCCGCGTATGGGACCCCCAAGAGGCGGCAAGAACCGTGGCCGCAGGACAACTCGGCGGCGCCTGCGTCGCGCACTCGCTGCAGGCGGCTGTCGAGGACGCCGATCTGGTGCTCATTACCGTCCCCACCGCCGCATTCGCCTCTGTTCTGCGCGAGGTGATCGCACATGCAAAGCCGACGGCCGTGCTGTCGGACGTCGCCAGTGTGAAGGGCGCCATCGTCGAGATCGTCCGCGACCTTCCGGGTGCGCAACGCGCTCGCTTCGTTCCCGCGCATCCGATTGCCGGCTCCGAGCAGTCGGGCGCCCAGCATGCCAATGGGCAGCTCTTCACAGGGCAGCAGGTGATCCTCACGCCGATCGAGGGCACCGCTGCCGGGCACGTGGACGGCATGCGGCGGTTCTGGCAGGGCATCGGGTCACGCGTCTCGATGATGTCGCCCGAGGCGCACGACGAGGTTTTCAGCGCCGTCAGCCACCTGCCGCATCTGATCGCATTCGCGTACCTCGGCGCCCTGGCCGGGTCGGATGCCGGCCATGACTACGCCGGCATGGCCGGCCCCGGATTCCGCGACTTCACGCGGATTGCCGGCGCCAACCCTTCGCTGTGGGCAGACATCTGCGTTTCCAACCGCCGGGCGCTTCTGGGCGACCTTCACCACTTCAAGAACCATCTGGAGCTGCTGTGCGACGCGCTCTCCCAGGGCGATCGCGCGGGGCTGTCCGCAAGCTTCGGCGCTGCCAAGGAACTGCGGCTGGCCTATGAACGGCACACCCATCTTCAGGCGGCCCGAGAAAGGAGCAGTGACCTGCCAGCAGAGTGAATTTCAACAGCATTCCGTCAACCCGCTCGTCAATACAAAAGGAGACATTCCCGTGAAAACAATCAATCTTGGCAGACGCATCATCGCCCTGGCGCTGCTCGCGGCCTCTTCGGCTTTTGCCCAGACCTATCCGGCACGCCCCATCCAACTGGTCGTTCCCTACCCCGCAGGCGGCCCTCTGGACGTTGCGGCACGGGCGCTCGCCAACGGCGTGCGGTCCACGCTGGGAACCGTCGTCGTCGACAACAAGGCCGGCGCTGGCGGAAACATCGGTGCCGCCGCCGTTGCGAGGGCGCCGGCGGACGGCTACACCCTCCTCTTGGGCGCGGTGGCAACGCACGCCATCAACCCGTCGCTGTACGCCAAGATGCCCTACGACGCCGTCAAGGACTTCGCGCCGATCACGTTGATCGCCAATGTCCCGAACGTGCTGGTTCTCAATGAGCGCTTCGCAGCGGAAAACAAAATCGCCACGATCGGGGATTTGATCAACTATGCGAAGCACAATCCCGGGAAACTTGCCTACGGATCCGGCGGAAATGGCAGCGCGGGCCACTTGGCGGGCGAGATGCTCAAGGAGCGCACCGGCATTGTCGCGGTCCATGTCCCCTATCGGGGCGCGAGCCCGGCGCAACTCGGCCTTTTGAGTGGCGAGATTCAGTACATGTTCGACAACCTCGCCTCGGCTGCGCCGCGCATCAAAGAGGGCAAGCTCAAGGCATTGGCGATCACGACGCGTGACAAGGCCGCCGCTTTCCCGGAACTTCAGACAGTCTCCGCATCCGGGATATCCGAACTGAAAGACTTCGAGGTCAGCACCTGGTTCGGCCTGTTCGCCCCGGCCGCTACGCCGAAGCCCATCCTGGACAAACTCCACCAGGACTTTGCCGCCACCATCAACTCGCCGGCATTTGCCAAGGTGATGGACCAACTCGCGGCATCGCCTACTTCCACCACTCCCGAGGACTTCGCAAAGATCATTGCCCGCGACCGGGTGAAGTACGAAGCGGTGATCAAGCGCGCAAACGTGAAGGTGGACTGATCCACCTTCGACCCATTGACTGCAACTCTTGCATGGAATGACCTCATGACCGACCTTGTCGACAACCCCATGGGCCTGTGCGGCTTCGAATTCGTCGAATTCGCCTCGCCCGCACCCGGCGTGCTGGAGCCGCTGTTCGAGAAAATGGGCTTTACCCTGGTGGCCCGCCACCGTTCCAAGAACGTGCTGCTGTACCGCCAGGGCGGCATCAACTTCATCGTCAACAACGAGCCGGGCCAGGCGGCCTACTTCGCCGCCGAGCACGGCCCGGCGGCCTGTGGCCTGGCCTTCCGCGTGAAGGACGCCCACACCGCCTACAAGCGCGCGCTCGAACTGGGCGCGCAGCCCGTCGAGATTCCCACCGGCCCGATGGAGCTGCGCCTGCCGGCCATCAGGGGCATCGGCGGCGCGCCGCTGTACCTGATCGACCGCTACGAGGACGGCAAGTCCATCTACGACATCGACTTCGAATTCCTGCCCGGCGTGGACCGCCATCCCAAGGGCCACGGCTTCCAGGTGGTGGACCACCTGACGCACAACGTCTACCGCGGCCGCATGGGCTACTGGGCCGGGTTCTACGAGAAGCTGTTCAACTTCCGCGAGATCCGCTACTTCGACATCACCGGCGAATACACCGGCCTGACCTCCAAGGCCATGACGGCGCCCGACGGGCTGATCCGCATTCCGCTCAATGAGGAAGCCAAGCAGGGCGGCGGCCAGATCGAGGAATTCCTGATGCAGTTCAACGGCGAGGGCATCCAGCACATCGCCCTGCTGACCGACGACCTGCTCGACTCCATCGACCAGTTGCAGATGGCCGGCATCCCGCTGCTGACGGCGCCCAACGACATCTATTACGACAACCTGGAGAAGCGCCTGCCCGGGCATGGCCAGCCGGTGGGCGAACTGCAGGCGCGCGGCATCCTGCTCGACGGCACGACCGAAGGCGGCCAGCCGCGCCTGCTGCTGCAGATCTTCTCGCAGCCGCTGCTGGGGCCGGTGTTCTTCGAGTTCATCCAGCGCAAGGGCAACTACCGCGAGGGCTTTGGCGAGGGCAACTTCAAGGCCCTGTTCGAATCACTGGAGCGCGACCAGATCAACCGCGGCGTGCTCGACACCGAGAAGGCCTGACGACCATGAAAATCGACCGCATCCACCACGTCGCGTACCGTTGCCGGGACGCCAAGGAAACGGTGCTTTGGTACAACCAAATGCTGAAGATGGACTTCGTGCTGGCCATCGCCGAGGACCAGGTGCCCTCGACCAAGGCGCCCGATCCGTACATGCACGTCTTCCTCGACGCCGGCAACGGCAACGTGCTGGCCTTCTTCGAGCTGCCCACGCAGCCCCCCATGGGGCGCGACCCCAACACGCCCGAATGGGTGCAGCACATCGCCTTCCGCGTCAAGGACCGGGCCGAACTGCTCGAATTCAAGGCGCACCTCGAAGGCCGGGGCATCGACGTGCTGGGCGTGACCGACCACGGCGCCTTCCACTCCATCTACTTCTTCGACCCCAACGGCCACCGCGTCGAACTGGCCTGCCCCGATCCCGAGGAAGAGGCCATGATCCGGCGGCTCGATGCCGTGAAGTGGGACATGCTGGAAGACTGGTCCAAAACCAAGCGCGCGCCCAGGCACGCCGACTTCCTGCACGCCCGGGAGTTCAAGCAATGAACACGACGCTGGATGACACCCACAACCCCGCGCTGCGCAGCTGGGTCGAATCGGCCAACGCCGACGGCAGCGATTTCCCGATCCAGAACCTGCCCTTCGGGCGGTTCCGCCAGCCCGGCGAGACCGCCTGGCGCATCGGCGTCGCCATCGGCGACCAGGTGCTCGACCTGCGCGCCGCCGGCCTGATCGCCCACGGCGACATGAACCGCCTGATGCAGGCCACGCCGCCCGAACGCCGCGCGCTGCGCCAGGCCATCTCGGCCGGCCTGCGCGAAGGCAGCGCGCAGCGCGCCGCATTCGAGCCCGCGCTGCTGGCGCAAGCCGCCGTGGAACTGGGCCTGCCCTGCGAGGTGGGCGACTACACCGACTTCTACGTCGGCATCCACCACGCCACCGAAGTAGGCCGCCAGTTCCGCCCCGACAACCCGCTGCTGCCCAACTACAAATGGGTGCCCATCGGCTACCACGGGCGCAGCTCCACGCTGCTGCCCAGCGGCGCGGCCTTCCACCGGCCCATGGGCCAGGTCAAGGCCGCCGATGCCGCCCAGCCCGTGCTGGCGCCGTGCGCGCGGCTGGACATCGAGCTGGAACTGGGCCTGTTCATCGGCCAGCCCAACCCGCAGGGCCAGCCCGTGCCCATGGCAGAGGCCGAGCAGCACCTGTTCGGCGTCACCCTGTTCAACGACTGGAGCGCGCGCGACCTGCAAGCCTGGGAATACCAGCCGCTGGGCCCGTTCCTGGCGAAAAACTTCGCCAGCACCGTCTCGCCATGGATGGTGACCATGGAAGCGCTGGAGCCCTTCCGCCAGCCCTTCACGCGTCCGGCGGGCGACCCCGATCCGCTGCCATACCTCGATTCGCCGGGCAACCGCGCGCGCGGCGCCATCGACGTGCGCATGGAAGTAGTGCTGCAAACCGCGCGCATGGCCCGCGAAGGCCATGCCGGCGACGTCATCGCGCATTCCAACTTCGCCGAGGCGGCCTACTGGACGGCGGCGCAGCTCGTGGCGCACCACACCGTCAACGGCTGCGCGCTGCGCGCGGGCGACCTGCTCGGCTCGGGCACGCTGTCGGGCGCGACCAAGGATCAATGCGGCTCGCTGCTGGAGCTGACCACGGGCGGCAAGCACCCGGTCACGCTCTCCAACGGCGAACAGCGCGGTTTCCTGGAGGACGGCGACAGCGTCATCCTGCGCGGCTGGTGCGAGGGCGAGGGCGCGCGCCGCATCGGCTTCGGCGAATGCCGGGGGACGGTGCTGCCGGTATTTGACGGCGCGTAGTGCCGCAGTGCGTGAGGTTCCGGCGCCAGGTCGCAGCCTGACGCCGGCATTCGATCTTGAGGCAAAAGGAGACAACCATGATTCAAGGCAAGGTCGCCATCGTGACTGGCTCGACCAGCGGCATCGGGCTGGCGGTGGCCCGTCAGCTCGCCGGCGCCGGCGCCGGCGTGGTGCTCAACGGCTTCGGCGACGCCGCCCAGATCGAGCAGCTGCGCGCCGCGCTGTCGGCCGAGTTCGACGTGCCCGTGCGCTACAGCGGTGCCGACATGAGCCAGCCCGGGCAGATCACCGAAATGGTGGCCGAGACCGAGCGTGCGTTCGGTGCGGTGGACATCCTGGTCAACAACGCCGGCATCCAGCACGTGGCCGCGGTGGACGAATTCCCGATGGCCAAGTGGGAGCAGATCCTGGCGATCAACCTGTCGTCCAATTTCTACGCGATCCGCGCCGCGCTGCCCGGCATGAAGGCGCGCGGCTGGGGCCGCATCGTCAACATCGCCTCGGCGCACGGGCTGGTGGCCTCGCCCTTCAAGTCGGCCTACGTGGCGGCCAAGCACGGCGTGCTGGGGCTGACCAAGACTGTCGCGCTGGAGGTGGCCGAGACGCCGATCACCTGCAACGCCATCTGCCCCGGCTACGTGAAGACGCCGCTGGTCGACGGCCAGATCCGCGACCAGGCCAAGGCCCACGACATGAGCGAGGAGCGCGTGGTGCGCGAAGTGATCCTGGCCTCGCAGCCCAACAAGCGCTTCGTCGAGACGCAGGCCATCGGCGACATCGTGCTGTTCCTGTGTTCGCCGGCCGCCGAGGCCATCACCGGCATCGCGCTGCCGGTGGAAGGCGGCTGGACGGCGCGCTGAGGGAGCAGTTGCCATGGCCCACCCGCTACGCTCGGCGCGCGACGCCGTCGCCAGTCTGTCCGAAGGCGACCGCAGCAAGGTCGTCCCCGCCGCCGACGCGGTGCGCCTGATCCGGCCTGGCGACACCGTGGCCACCGGCGGCTTCGTCGGCATCGGCTTCCCAGAGGCGGTGGCCGCCGCGCTGGAGGCGCTGTACCTCGACCCCGAGGTGCCTGCCGCCGACAAGCCCGGCGCGCTGACCCTTCTGTATGCGGCCGGGCAGGGCGACGGCAAGCAGCAGGGCCTGAACCACTTTGGCCATGCCGGCCTGGTCAGGCGCGCCATCGGCGGCCACTGGGGCCTGGTGCCCAAGCTGCAAAAGCTCGCGCTGGACAACCAGATCGAGGCCTACAACCTGCCCCAGGGTGTGATCGCGCACCTGTTCCGCGACATCGCGGCCGGCAAGCCCGGGCACCTGAGCCGCATCGGCCTGGGCACCTTCGTCGACCCGCGCCACGGCGGCGGCAAGCTCAACGCGCGCACCACCGATGACCTGGTGTCGCTGATGCAGGTGCGCGGCGAGGAATTCCTGTTCTACCCCACGATGCCCATCCATGTGGCCATCGTGCGCGGCACCACGGCCGACCCGGACGGCAACATCACCATGGAGCGCGAAGCGCTGACACTGGAGATGCTGTCCATCGCCATGGCCGCGCGCAACAGCGGTGGCCTGGTGATCGTGCAGGTGGAGCGGCTGGCCGCGCGCGGCACGCTCAACCCGCGGCAGGTCAAGATCCCCGGCATCCTGGTCGACTGCGTGGTGCTGGCCCCGCCCGAGCTGCACCAGCAAACCTTTGCCACCGGCTACAGCCCGGCCTACGCCGGCGAGCTGCGTGTGCCCGACGACAGCGCCCGGCCGATGCCGCTGGACGTGCGCAAGGTGATCGCGCGCCGCGCCGCCATGGAGTTGCGAGGCGGCAGCGTGGTCAACCTGGGCATCGGCATGCCCGAGGGCGTGGCGGCGGTGGCCGCCGAAGAGAAGATCGCGGACCTGTTCACGCTCACAGCCGAGCCGGGCGTGATTGGTGGCATCCCGGCCGGCGGGCTGGACTTCGGCGCGGCGCTGAACCCTCAGGCCATCATCGACCAGCCCTACCAGTTCGACTTCTACGATGGCGGCGGGCTGGACGTGGCGGTGCTCGGCCTGGCGCAGGTCGATGCCGAGGGCAACGTCAACGTGTCGAAGTTTGGGCCGCGGCTGGCCGGCGCGGGCGGCTTCATCAACATCAGCCAGAGCGCCAAGAAGGTGATCTACACCGGCACCTTTCTCACCGGCGCCTGCGAGGTCGACGTCACTCCCGAGGGGCTGCGCATCCGGCGTGAAGCGCGCGGCCCCAAGTTCGTGGCCGAGGTGGAGCACCGCACTTTCTCGGGCAGACACGCCGCCGCGCAGGGCAAGGAGGTTCTGTACGTCACCGAGCGCTGCGTGCTCGAATTGCGCGAGGACGGCCTGGTTCTGACCGAGATCGCGCCCGGCATCGACCTGGAGCGCGACGTGCTGGCGCACATGGCGTTCCGCCCGCTGATCGAAGGCCCGGACGGCCCGCGCCTGATGGATGCGCGCATCTTCCAGGACGAGCCGATGGGGCTGCGCCGGCGCCTGACCGGGCTGCCCTTCGACGCCCGCTTCGCCCACGACGCCGCGAGGAACGTGCTGTACCTGAACTTCGAGCACTTCGAGGTCAAGACGGCACAGACCATCGAGGCCATCGGCGCCAAGGTCGCGGCCATCTGCGAGCCCATCGTGCGGCGCGGCCAGCGCGTGCAGGCGGTCGTCAACTACGAAGCCTTCGTGCTCGACCGCGACCTGGAGGACAGCTACGCCGAGATGGTGCGCAACTGCGTCGAGCGCTACTACAGCGGCGTGACGCGCTTCACCACCAGCGCCTTCATGCGCGCCAAGCTGGGCGAGGCGCTGTCGCGCCGCAGGCTTGCGCCCTACATCTTCGAGAGCGAACAGGAAGCCATCGAGAACCTGGCAGGGATGCAGACTACGAGCGCCGACGTTCCTGGAACACCTCGTCGCCCCACCGAGCCGGCACCGCCTCGTGTCGAACGCCAACTGCGCTAGTCTTACCGCGTCGCAACTTAAGCCTTGCGTTTGCGCGCATGCAGCAAGGGGCACCGAGGCAGCGTCCTGAGCCATGCTGCGGCGATGCGCAGCCGCAAGCGCGAACGCAGTGTGAAGTTCGTGCCCTCGCGCCATTCGATGGCCTGCCATTGGGCCGGCCCCAGCTCGAAGGCCGCTTCCTGGATCGGCAGAGGCTGCTCGTGTCTTGCATCACCCAGCCGAAGCCGGCACGTTGCCGCGACCTTTGTAAGGCTGCGGCGGCAACGGCGCGTGCCCTGGTGGCCACACCGTCACCTGGCCCGTCACGCCCGCGATGGAGGGGCCGGCCCAGCTCGATCAAGCCCTCGCGAAACGCCGTGTCCGCGCCATAGCCGGCGTCCGTCAGCACGCAGGGCCGGGGCGCGCCTTTCGCCGGTGCCTGAGCTGCGCCAGCGCTATCTGCCCCTTGGTGGCGAATTGCACATCGCGCGGGACGCCGGCTTTCTGATGCCGCATCATCTCCTCGTCTGACCACGGCGAGCCGACCACGGAGTGCGCAGCGACTGGTGGCGCGAGCGCGTGACCTGGGGGCCAGATGAGCGGTCATCGCCTCCATCAGCCCGGGCGCCGCGTTCACACCAGCAGCGCATTCACGCGTCGCACGTAACCCGCCGGGTCTTCGGGCAGGCCGCCTTCGGCCAGCAGGGCCTGGTCGTACAGGATGTGGGCCAGATCGTCGAAGCGGGGGCTGTCCGCCAGCTTCCTGACCAGCGCGTGCTCGGGGTTGATTTCCAGCACCGGCCGCGTGTCGGGCACGGGCTGGCCGGCCTGTTTGAGCAGGCGCGCCAGCTGCGTGCTCATGCCGCCGTCCTTGACGACCAGGCAGGCAGGCGAATCGACCAGGCGGGTGGTGACGCGCACGTCCTCGACCTGGTCCCTCAGTGCGGCCCTCAGCCTGTCCAGCAGCGGCTTGACGTGCTCGGCCGCTTCCTCGGCGGCCTTCTTCTCGGCCTCGTCCTGCAGGTCGCCCAGATCCACCGCGCCCTTGGCCACGCTTTGCAGCGGCGTGCCGTCGAACTCGCGCAGGTGGGACAGCGCCCATTCGTCCACGCGGTCGGTCATCAGCAGCACCTCGATGTCCTTCTTGCGGAAGATCTCGATCTGCGGGCTGTTGCGGGCGGCGGCCAGGGTGTCGGCGGTGATGTAGTAGATGGCCTTCTGGCCTTCCTTCATGCGCGCCTTGTAGTCGGCCAGCGAGACGGTGGGCGTGTCGGTGGTGGTGCTGGCGTAGCGCAGCAGCTTGGCGATGCGCTCGCGGTTCGCGTGGTCTTCGCCCAGGCCCTCCTTCAGCACGGCGCCGAATTCGCGCCAGAAGGCGGCGTACTTGTCCCGCGGGGCCGCGGCCTTGTCGTCGCCACCCTCGGCCGGCGGGGCTTCGGCGGGCTCGGCCTTGGCCAGGTCTTCCAGCAGGCCGAGGACGCGGCGCGTGTTGCCTTCGCGGATGGCCTTCACGTCGCGGCTTTCCTGGAGCAGCTCGCGGCTGACGTTCAGCGGCAGGTCGGCCGAATCGACCACGCCCTTGACGAAGCGCAGGTAGCGCGGCAGCAACTGCTCGGCGTCGTCCATGATGAAGACGCGGCGCACGTACAGCTTGACGCCCGCCTTGCGCTCGCGCTCCCACAGGTCCATCGGCGCGTGGCTGGGGATGTAGAGCAGCTGCGTGTATTCGGTGCTGCCCTCGACGCGGTTGTGCGTCCAGGCCAGGGGCGGCTGCCAGTCGTGCGCGGTCTGCTCGTAGAACTGCACGTACTGCTCGTCGGTGATGTCCTTCCTGGGCCGCGCCCACAGGGCGGTGGCCTGGTTGACGGTTTCCCACTCGCCCGTCTTGACCATGCGGCCGGGCTGACCTTCTTCCTGGCCGTCTTCCCACTGCTCGCCTTCCATCTTGATGGGCAGGGCGATGTGGTCGGAGTATTTGCCGATCAGCTCGCGGATGCGCCAGCCGTCGGCGAAGTCCAGCGCGTCCTCGCGCAGGTGCAGGATCACGCTGGTGCCGCGCTCCGCGCGCGTGATGGCCTCGACCTCGAAGTCGCCTGCGCCGGTGCTGACCCAGCGCACGCCGGCTTCAGGCGGCAGGCCGGCGCGGCGCGACTCGACGGTGATGCGGTCGGCCACGATGAAGCCGGAGTAGAAGCCGACGCCGAACTGGCCGATGAGTTGCGCGTCCGCCTTCTGGTCGCCCGAGAGCTTGCCCATGAATTCGCGCGTGCCGCTCTTGGCGATGGTGCCCAGGTGCGCCACCGCCTCGGCCTCGCTCATGCCGATGCCGGTGTCGGTCACCGTCAGGGTGCGGGCGTCCTTGTCGATGGCGATGCGGATCTCCAGCGCGGGCTGCTCGCCGTAGAGCGAGGGGTCGGCCAGCGCCTCGAAGCGCAGCTTGTCGCAGGCGTCGGAGGCGTTGGAGACCAGCTCGCGCAGGAAGATCTCCTTGTTGGAATACAGCGAATGCGTGACCAGGTGCAGCAGCTGCGCGACCTCGGCCTGAAAGGCGTGTTTCTGGGTGCTCATGGTGTGGTTCGGTTCAGCGGAGATGGATGTGGGGTGGGGTCGCGCGCCGCCACCCGATGCGCCCAGATGCGGGCGGTGGGGGCCGATTCAAGAGGCGGTCAGAACGCCTCGCCCGGGCCCAGGTAGCGCCACTGCCCCACCGGCAGCTGCCCCAGCGCGACGCGGCCGATGCGGATGCGCTTGAGGCCCGTCACCTTCAGCCCCACCAGCTCGCACATGCGGCGGATCTGGCGCTTCTTGCCCTCGCGCAGCACGAAGCGCAACTGCTCGGGGTTCTGCCAGTCCACCTGCGCGGGCTTCAGCGGCTGGCCGTCCAGCGCCAGGCCGTGGCGCAGGCGCGCCAGGCCGGTGGCGGGAAAGGCGGCCTGCACGCCGGTGGTGACGTCGCCGTAGGCCACGCGCACCAGGTATTCCTTGTCCACGTCGGAGTCCTCGCCGATCAGCCGGCGCGCCACTCGGCCGTCCTGCGTCAGCACCAGCAGGCCGACCGAGTCGATGTCCAGCCGGCCCGCCGGCGCCAGCCCCTTGAGCTGCGCCGGCGCAAAGCGCGTGGGCGCCGCGTCGCCGCGCCAGCGGCTGCGGGCGTTGATCAGCGTCACCGCCGGCTGGTGGCCGTCCTCGGCCTGGCCGCTGACGTAGCCGACCGGCTTGTGCAGCAGGATGGTGACGCGCTCGGCCTGCGCCGCGTCGGCCCGGCGGTCCACGGTGACCTGGTCGTGCGGCGACACTTTCTGGCCCATCGCACCGACTTGGCCGTTCACCCGCACCCAGCCGCGCTCGATCCATTCGTCCGCCTCGCGGCGCGAGCACAGGCCCAGGTCGGCCAGGCGTTTGTTCAGCCGCACGGCGTCGGCGGCGGGCGCGGCGGCATCGGCGGCGGGCCGGGGGGCGCGGTGGAAGCGCGGGGGCTCGGACATTCGTGTGCTACTTGTTTGATAGCTGCTGGCGCTTGTCCATCAAGCGCTGGAGGCCGATTTTACTTATAAAGACCGGGCAGGCACGTCGACCAGCCGCAGGCCGCCGTATTCGATCTCGATCAGGCGCTGCGCGGCCTGATGCGACCGAGGAAAACGGTTTGTTGACCTGCGTCAGACATCCGGCCGCGTCTCGGTAGACGCCCGGATGGCCGACGGTGCTGGCGCCCTGTAGCATGCAATGTTCCGTCGAAAAACCCCTCATCTGTTTCACAGGAGACTCACCAGGATGTACACGCTTTCCCAACTGACCGCCGCTGCCGTGGCCGCCGCCGCGCTGCTGGCCGCGGGCGCCCAGGCCCAGACCTTCCCGGCGGGCAAGCCCGTCACCCTCATCGTGCCGTTCACCGCCGGCGGCCCGACCGACAAGGTGGCGCGCGACCTGGCCGAGGCGCTGCGCAAGCCGCTGAACGGCGCGGTGGTGATCGAGAACTCCGACGGCGCCGGCAGCACCATCGGCACCGCCAAGGCATTCCGCGCCGCGCCCGACGGCTACACGCTGCTGGTCACGCACATCGGCATGGCCACCACGCCCACGCTCTACCGCAAGCTGTCCTACAAGGTGGAGGACTTCGAGTTCCTTGGCCTCATCAACGAGGTGCCGATGGCCATCATCGGCAAGCCTGGCCTGCCGGCCAACAACTTCAAGGAGCTGGAAGGCTGGATCGCCCAGAACAAGAGCGCCGTGAACCTGGGCAATGCCGGCATCGGCTCGGCCTCGCACCTGTGCGGGCTGATGTTCCAGAGCGCGCTCAAGACCGAAATGACCACCGTGCCCTACAAGGGCGCGGCGCCGGCGCTGGTCTCGCTGATGGGCGGCCAGATCGACCTCCTGTGCGACCAGACCACCAACATCACCAGCCAGGTCGAGGGCAAGAAGGTCAAGGCCTATGCCGTGGCCGGTCTCAAGCGCCTGTCGGTGCCGGCCGTATACAAGGATCTGCCGACGCTGGACGAATCGGGCATGAAGGGCTTCAACGTCAGCATCTGGCACGGCCTGTATGCGCCCAAGGGCACGCCCCCGGCCGTGCTGAAGACCCTCAACGACGCGCTGAAGGTGGCCCTGAAGGACCCCGACTTCGTCAAGAAGGAAGAGGCGCTGGGCGCCATCATCGTGCACGACCAGCGCGTGGAACCCGCCGAGCACAAGAAGTTCGTGCTGTCCGAAATCGCCAAGTGGGCGCCGGTGATCAACGACGCCAAGCAGTACGCCGATTGACGGCTGATCGACGGCCCGGCGCGGCGCGGCGCCCTGGCGCGCCCGCCCCGTGGACATGAGCCCGCCGCTGCGCGTCGTCGATTCCATCACCGAGCTGGGCGGCCAGGACGCCGGCTGCATCGCCGTCAGCGGCTCGCACGGCGGCATCAGCTCGGCGCGGTACGCGCTGGCGGCGCGCCCGCTGATCGCCGTGTTCAACGACGCCGGCGTCGGCAAGGACGCCGCCGGCCTGGCGGCGCTGCCCTTTCTGCAAGGCCACGGCATCGCCGCCTGCACCGTGGCCCATGACAGCGCGCGCATCGGCGAGGCGCGCAGCACGCTGCATGACGGCATCGTCAGCCACTGCAATGAACTGGCCCGGGCGCTGGGCGTGGCGCCGGGGCAGGCGTGCCGCGCGGTGGTCGAGCGCCTGCGCGGCTAGACGCCCCAGACCACGTCCTTGCCGGCGGCGGCGCTGCGCTCCAGCAGGTCGATGAAGGGCGCGGCCCGGCGCTCCAGCGAGACGCCGTCGTCGGCTTTCTCGTCGTCGCCATCATCGGCCTTGGGCACCTGCCTGCTGGCCGCGATCGCCTGGCGCAGCGCGCCCACGGCGCCAGGGATCTGGTCCACCGTCACGATGCCTTGCGCGCCGGGCGACTTGCCGATGATCTTCAGCAGGGTCTCCGCGTCGGGCTGCAGCATGATGACTTCGGCGGCCGCCTGGGACTTGAACTTGTAGAGCATGAGCGCCTCCTGGAACGGGGATCGCCGGCCCGCTGGCCGGTGCGCGCCATTGTGCCGCGCGCCGCCAGGGCCGGCTGTAGGACGGCGGCGCCGGACGCATGGGCTTCAGCCGCGCCAGGCCGAGGCCGCGCTCCACGCCGCGCCGCCCGTCAGCAGCAGGCCGATGGCCCGCGCCAGGATGACCTGCGAGCGCCCCGCGCCGGCCAGCCAGCCGCGCGCACGGCTCGCCGCCAGCGCGACCGCGCCGTACACCACCGTCTGCACCGCCGCCGTCATGGCGCCCAGCACGGCGGCCTGCACGGCGATGGGGCCGTACTCCGGCCGCACGAACTGCGGGAACACGGCCAGCATGAACAGGTAGGCCTTCGGGTTCATCAGGCACACGGCGATGCCGCGCACGAACGCGTCGGCCGGCGAGGTGGCGCGCGCGGGCGCGCCCAGCGCCAGCGGCGAGGCGCTCTGCATCAGCGACCAGCCGATCCAGGCCAGGTAGATGGCGCCGGCCAGCAGCATCGCGTTGAACAGGCCCGGCGCCGCGTGCAGCACGGCGCCCACGCCCGCGAAGGCCAGCAGCGTGTGGCACACCCCGCCGGCCACGATGCCGGCCACGGCCGCCAGCCCGCGCCGCAGGCCGCCCGACAGCGCGTTGCCCAGCACGTAGGCCATGTCCATGCCCGGCAGCACGATGATGCCGATCAGGAACACGAGGTAGAGCCAAAGGTGGGCGGTGTGCGTCATGCATCGGACTGTGCGCCACGAAACACGACAATACCTGTCTTGTTTTATCTGGGGCGCCGCCGTGAAAGCCAGCCGACTCATGGCCATCCTGATGCTGCTGCAGTCGCAGGGCCGCGCCACCGCGCCGGCGCTGGCCGAGCGGCTGGAAGTGTCGGTGCGCACCATCCTGCGCGACATGGACGAGCTGTCGGCCGCCGGCGTGCCGGTCTACGCCGACCGGGGCCGCGCCGGCGGCTGGCGGCTGATGGAAGGCTGGAAGACCGACCTCACCGGCTTCACCGAGGCCGAGGCGCGCGCCGTGGCGCTGGCCGGCGTGCCGAGCGCGGCCCTGCAGCTGGGCCTGGGCGGCACCACGGCGGTGGCCTGGGGCAAGCTGGTGGCGGCGCTGGCGCCCTCGGCACGCATCGGGGCAGGGCAGGTGGCCGAGCGCCTGCACGTCGATCCGGTCGATTGGTACCGCGCGGCCGAGACGCCCCGGTGCCTGCCCGAACTGGCCGACGCCGTTTGGCGCGCACGCCGGGTAACGGGCTGCTACCAGAGCTGGACGCGCCGCGAGCGCAAGACGCTGGAGCCCCTGGGCCTGGTGCTGAAGGCCGGCGCGTGGTATCTGGCGGCGCGGCGCGCCGGGCAGACCGAGGTGCGCACCTACCGCGCGGCCAACTTCGAGGAATTGCGCGTGCACGAAGGCGAGGGCTTCAGGCGTCCCCGGCGCTTCGATTTGGCGGCGCACTGGCGCGTGGAGACCGCGCGCTTCGAGGCCGAGCGCCAGTCGCTGCGTGCGCGAGTGCGCCTGACGGAGCGCGCACGCGAATGGCTGCGCAACGCGCGCACGCCGTTCGAGCCGGCGAATGATTGCGCGGATGCGGCGCCGGGCTGGCGCGAGGGCTGGCTGGCCATCGAATCCATCGACCACGGCGTGCGCGCCCTGCTGGCCCTGGGCGGCGAGGCCGAGGTGCTCGGCCCGCCCGCGCTGCGCCGGGCCATGCGCGAGCAGGTCGTGGCGCTGGCTCGGATGTACGCGGCGGGCGCGCCGGGGCGGGGATAATCCGGCGCCCATGCCTGTCCAACGCCCTCCCGCCAGCGCCGAGCACCGGCTGGTGTTCCTGGACTACCTGCGCATCTTCGCGTTCGGCAGCGTGCTGGCGGGGCACAAGTTCTGGGAGCCGCTGTGGGCCGCCGTCTCCTCGCCGGATTCGCCCTGGCACTGGCCGGCATGGCTGCTGTGGCCGTGGGTGCGCTTCGGCGGCGTGGGCGTGCTGGTGTTCTTTCTGGTGTCGGGCTACATCATCACCCACGTGCTGCAGCGCGAGCGCACGGCGGAATTCCTGCTCAAGCGTGCCTTTCGCATCTACCCGCTCTACCTGGCCGCGGTGCTGGGCGAGGGGGCTTGGCTGGCGGCCGAGGGCCGCGCGCCGGAGCTGCCCACGCTGCTGCGGCAGATGACCTTGCTGGGCGACTGGATGGGCACGCCTTACGCGCTGGGCAGCATGGGCGTGGAATGGACGCTGCGCATCGAACTGGCGTTCTACGTGCTGATGGCCGCGCTCAAGGCGAGCGGCCTGGTCGATTGGCACGGCGGGGCCGCCCTGCCGTGGTTGTATGCGCTGCTGGCCGCGGCGCTGTGGGCCGCCGGCCCCTGGCCCACGCACACCGGCTGGGCGCTGGGCTACCTCAGCCTGTATTTCCCGTGCCTGCTGCTGGGTTCGGCGATCCAGCTGGGCGAGCGCGGCGCGGTGCGCTGGGGTGTGGTGCTGGGCCTGGGCGCTTTGGTGCTGCTGTTGCAATACGCCGGGCTGAAGCGGTGGCAGCCTGGGCTGGCCACGGTGCATTTGGCGCCCTTGGCGGTGGGCCTGTTCCTGCTGTTGTGGGCCTGCCGCCGGCGGCTGCCGGCGCCGGCCTGGGTGCTGGGGCTGTCCGAGCTGACCTACGCCGTCTACCTGTTCCACAACTGGGTGTTCGACATCGTGCGCGACGCGGCTCAGGGCTGGGGCTGGGCCGTGGGCGCGGCGCGGCTGCTGGCGCTGGTGGCCCTGCTGGCGCTGTGCGCGGCGCTGGTGCGCGGGATCGAGCAGCCGGCCATCCGGCTCGGGCGGCGCCTCGCCCGGCGCTTCGGTCCTCGACGGGCGGTGTGAGCGGCGTCAGCCGCCCAGTGCGTCGCGCGCCCGCTCGAACTCACGCCAGAACGCCGCCTCCTGCGTGCTGGCGAAGTTGATGCGCATCAGCGTGCTGGGCTGGCGCTCGGCGTGGAACAGGGCGCCGGGGGCCAGCAGGTAGCCGTGGTCGAGCAGGCGCAGGGCAAGCTGCTCGGTGTCCACGCCGGTGTCCACCCAGCCGAACAGCCCGGCCGGCTCCGAGGCCAGGCGGCAGCCGGCCTGCAGCGCCAGCTTCACGCTGCGGCTGCGCGCGGCATCCAGCCGGTCGCGCACGCGCTCGGCGTGGCGGCGCAATTGGCCCTGCTCGATGCAGTGGGCCAGGGCCCGCTCCAGCAGGCTGGGCGTGGTCAGGGTGGAGAGCAGCTTGGTGTCCAAGAGCGGCTCCAGCAGCGCCGGCGGCGCGGCCAGGAAGCCGATGCGCCAGTTGGGCGCCAGGATCTTGGCGAAGCCGCCGACGTAGATGGTGCGCGCCAGGCCGTCGAGCTGCGCCACCCGCGTGGCGTGCGGCGGCGCCAGGTGGCCGTAGCTGTCGTCCTCGGCAATCCAGAAGCCGTGCTGCTGCGCCAGTTGCAGCAGCCGGTGCGCGCTGGCCGGCGTCAGGCTGGCGCCGGTGGGGTTGTGCAGCACGCTCACGCTGACGAACAGGCGTGGCGCCTGCGGCGTGCCGGCGTGGGCCTCGCAGTAGCGCGCCATCACGGCCAGGTCGGGGCCGTCGGCGCGGCGCGGCACGGGCAGCATGCGCATGCCCAGGGCCGCCAGGCGGGCGAACTCCACCGCCCAGCCGGGTTCCTCCACCATCACCGTGTCGCCGGCCTTCAGCAGCGTGCGGCTGACGATGTCCAGCGCCTGCGTGGCGCCCACGGTGGTGATGATCTGCTCCGGCCCGGCGCCGATGCCCATGTCCTGCAGGCGCGCGGCCAGCACGCGGCGCAGGTGAGCGTCGCCGATCGGCTCGCCGTAGCGCACGGCGGTCTCGCGCAGCTGCGTGGCGCCCGAGACCTTGCGCAGCGAGGCGGCGATGGGGTCGGTGGCGATCCACTCCGGCGGCAGCACACCCATGCCCGGCTGCGGCTTGCCGCTGATGGGCTGGAACATGCCGCGCATCAGCGTGGCGGCGCTGATCGGCGCGCCCAGCCGGCGGGCGTGCTGCGGGTCCGCCAATACTTCTGAATTTGTAGCTGCTGTCGCCCGTCCCGCCTGCGCTGAAGCCACTTTTTGCCCCTGATCTCGGACGAAGAAGCCGCGGTTGCGCCGTGCCTCCACCAGCCCCTGCGCCAGCAGCTGGTCGTAGGCCGCCACCACGGTGGAGGGGCTCACGCCGTGCTGCGCCGCGCACTGGCGCACGCTGGGCAGGCGCGAGCCGGGCGCCAGCAGCCGGTCGCGGATGCGCTCGGCGAAGCGGGCGGCCAACTGCTCGTTCAGCGACTGGGCGGCGGTGCGCAGCAGCATGGTGTGTGTGGATGGCGGCGCCGGTACAGTTCGCCAAGTGAACGGTTCAACTGTACTGGCTGTGTATTGATGACGTGGGCTAGAGTGTGGCACATGCTTTCTCCCACGTCACCATGACCGGCGCCGAATTCGCCGCCCTGCTGCTGCTCGCCACGGCCGTGAGCTTCACGCCGGGGCCCAACACCACGCTGTCCACCGCCATCGCCGCCAACCGTGGCCTGCGGCCGGCGCTGCGCTTCGTGCTGGCGGTGCCCGTGGGCTGGGCGCTGCTGCTGGTGCTGTGCGCCGCCGGCCTGGGCGCGCTGGTGCTGGCGCTGCCGGCGCTGCGCTGGGCGGTGTTGGGCCTGGGCGTGGCCTACATGCTGTGGCTGGCCGGGCGGCTGGCCGGCAGCGGCGCGCTGGCGCAGGCCGACGGTGCGCGGCTTCATGTCGGCTTCTGGCAGGGCGTGCTGCTGCAATTCGTCAACATCAAGGCGTGGATGCTGGCGCTGTCCATCGCCGGCGGCTGGATCGGCGCCGGGCCCGACTGGCCGCAGCGCCTGGCTGTCGTGCTGCCGGTGATGCTGGGCTTCGCCTTCTTCAGCAACTTCACCTACGCGCTGGTGGGCTCGGCGCTGCGCGGCTGGCTGGCGCGGGGGCGCCGGCTGCTGTGGTTCAACCGCGTGATGGCGCTGGCGCTGGTTGCCACCGCGCTGTGGATGGCCTGGGACGCGCTCGGCAGCGCGCTGGGCTGGCGCCTGCCGTGGCACGTGGGGCAGGCGGCATTGGCAGGGGCGATGTTGTGACAGCGGCATCGCTTTCCGACGAGCAGCGCCTGCGCGCCGGCTTCTGGCTCGGCGTGCTGGGCGTGACCTGCTTCGCCATCACGCTGCCGGCCACGCGCCTGGCCACGGGCAGCGCGGCCGACCCGCAGCTGTCGCCGCTGTTCGTCACCGTGGGGCGGGCGGCGCTGGCGGGGCTGCTGTCGCTGGCCTTTCTGCTCGTCACCCGCTCGCCTTGGCCGAAGCGCGAACACTGGTGGCCGCTGGGCATGGCGGTGGCCGGCAATGCCGTCGGCTACCCGCTGCTGCTGGCATGGGCGCTGCGCGGCGTGGACACGGCGCATGCCGCCGTGGTCACCGCGCTGCTGCCGCTCGCCACGGCGGTGGCGGCGGCACTGATCCTGGGCCAGCGCGCGCGGCCCGCGTTCTGGGTCTGCGCGGCGCTGGGCAGCGCGCTGGTGGTGGCGTTCGCGGGGCTGCGCGCGGGCAGCTTCGCGCTGGCGCCGGCCGACCTGCTGCTGATCGGTGCCGTCATCGCCGCGTCGGTGGGCTACGTGTATGGCGCGCAGGTCACGCCCGCGCTGGGCGCCGAGCGCGTGATCTGCTGGATCTGCGTGCTGGCGCTGCCCCTCAGCCTGCCGGCCGCGCTGTGGCTGTGGCCCGACACGGCGGCGCAGCCCGTGCGCGCGGCGAGTTGGGCCGGCTTCGTCTACGTCGGCGCGGTGTCGATGTGGTCCGGCTTCTTCGCCTGGTACCGTGGTCTGGACTGGGGCGGCGCGCTGCGCGTGAGCCAGGTGCAGCTGCTGCAACCCTTTCTGTCGATGCTGTTCGCCGTGCCGCTGCTGGGCGAGCGGCTGGACATCGTCGCTGTCGGCTTCGCGCTGGGCGTGGTGGCCACCATTTTCATGAGCCGGCGCCTGGCGCGCCCCGTCGCCGCGCCGCGCGCGGCTTCCCGTCCTATGGAGAACCCGTGATGAACGCCCCTGACCTGCCCAACGCCACGCCCTGGCGCCTGGCCGCCCGCGCCGAGGCCATGAACCCCTCGGCCATCCGCGAGATCCTGAAGATCACCGAGCGGCCCGGCATCCTCAACTTCGCCGGCGGCCTGCCCGCGCCCGAGACCTTTCCGGTGGCGGCCATGCGCGCCGCCTGCGCCGCCGTGCTGGCCGAGGGCAGCGCCGTCGCGCGCCCGTCGCTGCAATACGCCGCCAGCGAGGGCCTGCCCGAACTGCGCCAGTGGGTAGCCGATGAGATGGCCAGGCAGGGCGCGCGCGTGGCGCCCGAACAGGTGCTGATCACCACCGGCAGCCAGCAGGGCCTGGACCTGGTGGCCAAGGTGCTGATCGACGAAGGCGCGCCGGTGCTGGTCGAGACACCCACCTACCTGGGCGCGCTGCAAGCCTTCGCGCCCATGCAGCCGCGCGTGGAGAGCGTGGCCAGCGACGGCGAGGGCGTGGTGCCCGAGGCGCTGCGCGCGCAGCTGGCCGCCAGCCCTGAGCGGCCGCGCTTCATGTACCTGCTGCCCAACTTCCAGAACCCCACCGGCCGCACCATGCCCGACGCGCGGCGCGAAGCGGTGCTGGCCGTGTGCCGCGAGGCCGGCCTGCCCGTCATCGAAGACAACCCCTACGGCGAGCTGTGGTTCGACGCGCCGCCGCCCGCGCCGCTGCTGGCGCGCTGGCCCGAGGGCGTGATCTACCTCGGCTCGTTCAGCAAGATCCTGGCGCCCGGCCTGCGCCTGGGCTACGTCATCGCGCCGCCCGCGCTCTACCCCAAGCTGTTGCAGGCCAAACAGGCGGCCGACCTGCACACGCCCGGCTTCAACCAGCGCGTGGTGGCCGAGGTGCTGAAGGACGGCTTCCTGGACCGCCACGTGCCCACCATCCGCGCGCGCTACAAGTCGCAGCAGGGCGCCATGCTGGACGCGCTGGCGCGCCACATGGCCGGGCTGGAGGTCACGTGGACACAACCCGTCGGCGGCATGTTCGTGTGGGTGCGGTTGCCCGAGACGCTGGATGCCCAGGCGCTGCTGCCGCGCGCGGTGGACGCCGGCATGGCTTTCGTGCCCGGCGGGCCGTTCTACGCGCACGCACCCGATCCGCGCACGCTGCGCCTGTCGTTCGTCACCTCCACGCCCGAGCAGATCGAGCGCGGCATGGCGATGCTGGCGCAGGTGGTGCGGCAGGCGGCGCCATGAGCGTCGCCCGGCCGCTCCGAAGGCGCCCGCATCCGCACCCGCACCCGCAGTCCGCAGGACGGAGGGCCGTCCGGTGACCGACGCCGCGCCCGCCCTGCGCCTGTGGGGCCGCATCACCTCGCTCAACGTGCGCAAGGTGGTGTGGGCCTTGCAGGAGCTCGGCCTGCCGTTCGAGCGCATCGACGCCGGGCTGGCCTTCGGCGTGGTGCAGACGCCTGAGTACGCCGCGCGCAACCCCAACCGGCTGGTGCCGCTGCTTCAGGACGGCGGCTACGAGCTGTGGGAGTCGAACGTCATCGTGCGCTACCTCTGCGCCCGGTATGGCACTGATGCGCTCTACCCGCAGGACCTGGCACGGCGCTTCGACGCCGAGCGCTGGATGGACTGGCAGCAGACCACGCTCAACCCGGCGGGTAGCCCCGCTTTCTTGCAGTTCTTCCGCACGCCGCCGGCCGAGCGGCGGCAGGAGGTGATCGACGCCTCGCGCGCCGCCATGGCGCCCCGCCTGGCGCTGCTCGACGCCCACCTGGCGCAGCGCGAATGGATGGCCGGCGCGCGGTTTTCGATGGCCGACATCCCCGTGGCCTGCGACATCCACCGCTGGTGGGGCTTGCCCCAGCCCCGGCCCGATGCGCCGCACGTGCAGCGCTGGCTCGACGCTGTGCTGGCCCGCCCGGCCACGCGCGGCGTGCTCGACGTTCCGCTGGGCTGACCCCGGCCCCGTTCATCACCTTCGTCCAGTTCCGCCATGCACAACCGCTCGTTCCGGCAGATCGACGTCTTCACCGCCACCCCTTGCCTGGGCAACCCGGTCGCCGTGGTGCTGGACGGCAGCGGCCTCGACGATGCCGCCATGCAGCGTTTCGCGCGCTGGACCAACCTGTCCGAAACCACCTTCGTGCTGCCGCCCACCGATGCACAGGCCGACTACGCCCTGCGCATCTTCACGCCCGGTGGCGAGCTGCCCTTCGCCGGCCACCCCACGCTGGGTTCGTGCTTCGCCTGGCTGGCGGCGGGCGGCCAGCCGAAGTCGCCCGAGCACATCGTGCAGCAGTGCGCGCAGGGCCTGGTGCCGATCCGGCGCCAGCATGTGGAAGGACATGAGCGCCTGGCCTTCGCCGCGCCGCCGATGCGCGCCAGCGACCCGGCACCCGCCCTGCTGTCCGAGGTGGCCCAGGCGCTGGGCGTGACGACCGCCCAGGTTCGGCGCGCGCAGCTGCTCGACAACGGCCCGCGGTGGCTCACCCTGCTGCTGGACAGCGCCGACACCGTGCTGGCGCTGGAGCCGGACCATGCCCGGCTCGCGGCTTTAGGGAAAAAAGTGGGTGTAGCCGGCGTCCATCCAGCGCCGGCAGCTATGCCATTGATAGCGCGCTCCAGCCGCGAGGCACGCGCCTTCGGCCCCGTTCCGGCGGCGCCGCTGATTGAGGTGCGCGCCTTTGCCCCGCCCATCGGCGTGAACGAAGACCCCGTGACGGGCAGCCTGAACGCCAGTGTGGCCCAATGGCTGATCGAGGCCGGCGAACTGCCCGCCCACTATGTGGCCGCCCAGGGCACGGCCCTGGGCCGCGCCGGCCGCGTGCACGTGGCGCGCGACGCCGCCGGACAGGTGTGGGTGGGCGGCCAGTGCGTGGGCTGCATCCGTGGAGAAGTACTTCTATGACCGAGACCGAGGCGCCGCCGGCGCTCGATCACCTGGTGGTGATGGCCACCACCCTGGAAGAAGGCGCCGCCTGGTGCCAGGCCACGCTGGGCGTGGCGCCGCAGCCGGGCGGGCGGCACGCGCTGTTCGGCACGCACAACCTGCTGCTCAACATCAGCTCGGCGCGCTACCCGCGCAGCTACCTGGAGATCATCGCGCTTGACCCTGCTGCCCAGCCCGCGCCCGACGCGCGGGGCCAGCCGCGCACCCGCTGGTTCGACATGGACGACCCGGCCCTGCGCGCGCGCGTGCGCACGCAGGGCCCGCAGCTCACCCACTGGGTGGCGCGCGTGCCCGACCTGGACGCCGCCGTCACCGCCCTGGCCACGCGCGGGCTCGACCGCGGCGACGTGCTGGCCGCCAGCCGCGCCACGCCGCAAGGCGAGCTGCGCTGGAAGATCGCCGTGCGCCCCGACGGCCAGCGCCTGTTCGACGGCCTGCTGCCCACGCTGATCGAATGGAGCGGGCACCGCCACCCCACCGACGACCTGCCCGACAGCGGCGTGGCCATGCGGCAGTCGGTGATGACCCACCCGCGCGCCGCCCAGCTGCTGGACGCCTGCGCCGCCATCGGCCTGGCGCGCGCCAGCGGCCACACCGGCGCCGTCCCCGGTTCGCGCATGCGCTTCGACACGCCGCGCGGCGCGGTCACGATCGACACCGACCTGCGGCTGTTCCGGTGAGCACGGCCGGGGAACCCGACGTGCCTCTGTACCAACTGCCCACGCTCGCCGGGATCGAAGCCGCCGCCGAGGTCGTTCACCGCGAATTCCCGCCCACGCCGCAGTACCGCTGGGCGCTGCTGTCCGAGCGGCTGGGCGCCGACTGCTGGGTCAAGCACGAGAACCACACGCCCGTGGGCGCGTTCAAGCTGCGCGGCGGCCTGACCTTCTTCGACGCGCTGGCGCGGCGCGGCGAGCTGCCGGCCGAGGTGGTCAGCGCCACGCGCGGCAACCACGGCCAGAGCATCGGCTGGGCCGCGCGCGCCCACGGCGTGCGCTGCACCATCGTCGTGCCGCGTGGCAACTCGGTGGAGAAGAACGCCATGCGCGCCCTCTACGCCGACACCCACAACCTGGCCGAAGGCGCGGGCGCCGCCGCCGTCGCCGCCGCCTGGCAGGCGCGCGCCGCGCTGCGCGGCCGGCGCGTCGGCGTGGTGCTGACGGGGCCAACGTGGATGCCGGCGTGTTCGCGGGCGTGCTCGGGAAGCCGTAGCCGCCGCCGGCCACGCCATGCGCCGCACTCCCTGCCGTCGTCCCCGCGCAGGCGGGGATCCAGGGGCTTCGGCAGAGGTCGGCACTGGATCCCCACTTGCGCGGGGATGACGGTAAGCTTCAAAAATAATAGCTGCTGGCGCACGTCCAGCAAGCGCTGGAGCCCGATTTCATTCAGATCGCGTGGCGTTCCGTGCGATCAGCTCGCGCAGCGTCTGCAACAGCAGCTCGGGCTGCACCGGCTTGAACATCACCTCCAGCCCGCTCGCGTAGGCCGCGCGCACGCGGGCCGGGTCGGTGTCGCCGGTGACCAGGATGGTCGGCACGTTGCGCCCGGCCAGTTGGCGCAGTTCGGCGGTGGCCTCGATGCCGTTCTGCTCGTCGGCCAGCCGGAAGTCGATGATGAAGGCGTCGAAGCCGTCCGGGCTGCCCATCACGTGCTGGCGCGCCGCCGCCACCGACTGCGTGATCTCGATGCGCGCGCAGTACGGCGCCAGCCACAGGCGGATGGCCTCGCCCACCGGCGCTTCGTCGTCCAGCAGCAGCACGCGCGGCGGCGCGTGGTCGGCCGCGGGCGCGGCGGCGGGAGGCGGCGCCTCGGGCGCGGGCGTGGGCAGGGGTGCGTGGCGCGGCAGGTCCAGCCAGAACACGCTGCCGCACCCCAGCCGCGAACGCACGCCGACTTCGCCGCCCACCAGCCGCGCCAGCCGCCGGGCGATGGCCAGGCCGATGCCCAGGCCGCGCGTCACGTCGCGGTGCGGGTTGTCCACCTGGTAGAACTCGTCGAAGACCAGCTCCAGGTGGTCGACCGCGATGCCGCGCCCGGTGTCCCACACCGCCAGCCGCACCTTCGGCCCGCGCGCGCGGGCGCTGATCAGGATGCCGCGCGCCGAATACTTGATCGCGTTGTCCACGAAGTTGGCCAGCACGCGCAGCACCAGCTCGCTGTCGGTGCTCAGCACCTCGGGCCCGGTGTGGAAGCGCAGCGCGATGCCGGCCTCGCTGGCGCGCGATTCGAACAGGTGCGCCAGGCGCAGGAAGAGCTGGTCGATCGCGATCTCCGCCGGGCGCGGCACCACCGTGCCGGCGTCGATCTTGGAGATGTCGAGCATGGCGTTCAGCAGGCCGCTGACGGCGTCGGTCGCCTGCACCACGCGGTCGGCCACGGCCCGCGCCGGGTGGTCCTGCAGGTCGCGCTGCAGCGCGCGCGAGAACAGCGCCAGCGCGTGCACCGGCTGGCGCAGGTCGTGGCTGGCGGAGGCGAAGAAGCGGCTGCGCTCCTGGTTCAGGCGCTGCAACTCGATCGACTGGCGCATGAGCTGCTCCGACAGCAGCTCTTTCTCGATCTGGTCGATCAGCGCGCGCCGCAGCACCTGGTGCTGCGACAGCGCGAAGCGCGCCATCGAGGCGCCGAAGATCACCCCCACCGCGCAGGTGAACCAGCCCACCGGGCCGCCCATCCAGGCGAAGCGGGTGGCCACGCCCAGCGCCAGCGGGATCGTCACCACCGGCACCATGGCGCGCCAGGTGGAGATCACCGGCACGGCGCCCATCAGCACGCTGAACTGCCCCAGCAGCAGGATCAGAATGCGCTCGGGCGTTTCGGTGCCCGGCGGCATCAGCGCCCAGGGTCCGAACGCCCACATCGACATGTAGGCCGCCAGCGGCGCCATGAAGCGCCAGGCGCCGTCGGGCTGCTGCAGCGCGAACTCGGGGTCGGGGTACAGGCGCGCGTTCCAGCGCATGAACACCAGCCGCAGCATCAGCAGCGCCGCCGTCACGCCGCCCCAGACCAGCGGCCCCGCCTCGCGCGTGATCCAGAAGAACACGCCGGCCATGAACAGCGCCGCCGCCAGCGCGGTGAAGACGGTGGGCGGCCCCATCACGAACATGCGCCGCAGCAGGCGCGCGCGCACCAGCTTCTCGGGCGGCGCGTGGGGCGTCGGCAAGGTGCCGGGGTGCGGGGCGTTCACGTCGTGCGGGCGGGGGGAGGTGCGGGCGCCGTGCGTGCTGTCGCGCAGGTGGTCGCTCGCGCCTGCCCGCCCGCCGCACAATCGGCGCATGGGAACACTTTATCTCGTGCGCCACGGACAGGCCAGCTTCGGCGCCGACGACTACGACAACCTGAGCGATCTGGGCCGCCGCCAGAGCGTGCGCCTGGGCCAGTACCTGCGCCAGCGCTTCGGCGCTGCGCTGCGCCTGGACGCGGTGCTGACCGGCACGCTCCGGCGCCAGGTCCAGACCTGGGAGGGCATCGCCGAAGGCGCGGGGCTCGACGTGCCGCGCCTCGAATGGCCGGGGCTGAACGAGTACGACAGCCACGCCGTCATCCACGCCATCCATCCCGAGCCGCTGCCCAGGGCCGACACGCCGGAGCTGTACCGCGCGCACTTCCGCATCCTGCGCCAGGGCCTGGCGGCGTGGATGCGCGGCGACACCGCGCCCCGGGGCATGCCCAGCTACCGCGACTTCGTGCGCGGCGTGACCAGCGCGCTGGACCACGTGCGCACCCAGCATGCGGGCAACGTGCTGCTGGTCTCCAGCGGCGGGCCGATCTCCACCGCCGTCGGGCATCTGCTGGGCACCTCGCCCGATACCACCATCGAGCTGAACCTGCGCTACCGCAACTCCGCCATCACGGAGCTGGCGTTCAACCCCAAGCGGCATGCGCTGGTGAGCTACAACACGCTGCCCCATCTGGACAGCGCCGAATACGCGGACTGGGTGACCTACGCCTGAACGAGCTGGGAGGCTGCGCGGCAGAAGCCGCCGAAGCGAAACGCGCGAAAAACGAGGAGCAGGTTCTGCCGCGCAGACTCCTAGGGACAATACTGTTCATCTAAAATCAATTGCTTCACAATCCCCCCATCACCAACCCCGTGATGGATGGAGCCGATGGCAAGAGTGCGCAAGACGCTGGCAGAGAAGATAGATGTGGCGCACCTGATGAGCGTAGGCGTCCTGGCCAGCGTATGTCCCAGGGCGTTGATCGACGAAGTGTTGGCGCAAACGGAACGTGCCAGCAAGCGCGAGCGGCTGTTGCCAGCACCGGCGGTGGTGTACTACATCATGGCCATGGCGTTATGGCGAGAAGCGCCCCTGGAGGAAGTGCTGCGCGTGGTGTGCGAAGGCTTGCAATGGCTCAGTAGAGGACAAGCGCCAGCAGTACAGGCCAGTAAGGCGGCAATCTCGCAGGCGCGCAGCCGCCTGGGCGCCGAGGTCATGGAGCAACTGGCCGAACGTGTGCTCAGTCCTCTGGCAGCCCCGGGCATGCCAGGGGCGTGGTACCGCCGGTGGCGCATCATGGCGCTGGACGGCACGGCAATGGACGTGGCCGATGAGAAGACCAATGCAGCGTTCTTCGGCTATCCAGGCTCCTCACGAGGAAGCAGCGCCTTCCCGCAAGCGCGGGTGCTGGGGCTGGTGGAATGTGGCACGCATGCGGTGGTAGCCGCGGCCATGGCCCCTTGCAGCCAGGGCGAGACCACCCTGGCGCAGACCCTGTGTGTCAAGTTCAAGCCGGACATGCTGGTGCTGGCCGACCGGGGCTTCTATGGCTTTGGCTTGTGGGGCAAGGCTTGCGCCAGCGGTGCGAGCCTGGTGTGGCGCGTCAAGGCCAACCTCAAGCTCGACGTACACCGGCAACTGCCCGACGGCTCCTATCTGAGCGAGGTATTCGACAGCGCCGACAGGCAGCGCCCAGCGGGGCAAGGGCAAGTGGTGCGCGTGATCGACTACACCTTGAAGGACTCGGCCAGCCCCGTGCAGGACAGCTACCGGCTGGTGACCAACATCCTCGACCATGAACAGGCCCCAGCGCTGGATCTGGCGGCGCTGTACCACGAGCGCTGGGAGATAGAGGGGGTGTTCGACGAATTCAAGACGCATCTGAGGGGAGCCAGCACGGTGCTGCGCAGCAAGACGCCTGAGTTGGTGCGTCAGGAGCTGTGGGGGCTGCTGCTGGCGCACTTCGCGATCCGGCAGTTGATGGCCCAGGCAGCCTGCACGCAAGGGCTTGATCCGGATCGTTTGAGCTTCACCCACGCCGTGCGCGTGATCAAACGCAAGATGCCGCAAGCTGCGGCCATTCCCCCCTGAGCACCTGGCAGCCTGGCGCGATGCGCTGCTCCAGGAGATCGCACGCGGGCGTTGCGTCAGTAGCCGCGGACGTTTGAACCCGCGTGGCGTCAAGCGCAAGATGAGCAACTTCCGCATTCGGCACCGTGGCGCTGTGCTTCATCAGCTCCATTTGCCTTCGCCTGTGATGCGAATGTGAACAGTATTGCTCCTAGGGATGCTCTTCACCAATCCCATGCGAGCGTGCTGATGTGCTGAGGCGGTGGGAAATTTCATCGCTTGCGCGCCGCTGAGCCGAATGAATGCGCTGGCAGCCTGTTTTGAGCGCTTGCACACGCTCCTGGCAGGCACTTTGGGCCCTTCATCCCTGCTGCGGGCGCACCTGTCCCATCAGCACGTGGCGCACCATCCACAGATTGCTCAGCGCAAACAGCGTCTTGAGTTGAGCCGTGTTCTTGGCCAGCCCCCGATAGCGCACCTTCACATGGCCGAACTGGCGCTTGATCACCCGAAACGGGTGCTCCACCTTGGCCCGAACGCTGGCCTTGAGCTTCTCGATCCTGTGCGTGAGCGCGTCGATGGGGTTGTTGTCCACATCCAGCGCCCGGCGCTTGCCCGGGCCCAGCGCCACATGCCAGGTCACTTTCGCGTTCGCATCGGGGCGCTTGGCCACCCCCTGGTAGCCCGCATCCCCGAAGGCCACCTCTTCCTGGCCATGCAGCAGGCTGTTGCCCTCGAGCACGTCGCTGACGTTGCCGGCCGTGCCGCGCACGGTGTGCACCAGCCCCGACTCGGCATCCACCCCGATGTGTCCCTTCATGCCGAAGTAGTACTGGTTGCCCTTCTTGCTCTGGTGCATCTCGGGGTCTCGGGCGCCGTTCTTGTTCTTGGTCGAACTGGGTGCGGCAATGAGCGTGGCATCCACCACGGTGCCGGCCTTCAGGAGCAGGCCCCGGCCGCTGAGCAGGTCGTTGACGGTGGCCAGGATCTGATCGGCCAACTTGTGTTGCTCCAGAAGGCGACGAAAGCGCAGGATGCTCGAATCGCTGGGCAGTGCGTCGCCCCAGTTGCTCAGGAGCGCGAAATCGCGAAACACGGGCACGTCGTGCAGTGCTTCTTCCATGGCCGGGTCCGACAGGTTGAACCACTGCTGCAGGAAGTGGATGCGCAGCAGCACTTCGACGCCAAAGGGCTGCTGGCCGCGCCGGCCGGCTTCGGGGGCGTAGGGCTCGATCAGGCAAACCAACTCGACCCACGGGATGACGCGATTCATCTGATCCAGGAACTCGCGCTTGCGTGTGCGGCGGGTGCTGGTGCCAAGGCCAAGGCTGTCTTGCTGCATGAGGCGCATGTTCGCTCACCGGGCAGATTCAACCAAGCACGCGAGTGACTGATTCGTGAAGAGCATCCCTAGGCCTGGGCGGGCGGCGGCGCGGGCGCATCGACGCCCCTGAGCGTGGTGGACGGCAGCCGGTCGATTTCGACCAGCAGCTCGGCCAGCGCGCGGCCGGCCGCGTCGAGCAGCGCCACGCCGTCGTCCGCGTTGGCCGCCACGGCGTTGCCGACGCAGCCCGAGGGGTGCAGGTCCTGCGCCATCCAGGCCAGCTTGGCGCTCTTGCCGTTGCCGAGGATGCGGAAGTCGCGCGCGCGCGACTCGGAACTGGAGGCGAAGTTGCGCGCCTTCGACAGCCGCACCAGCCGGGGCTTGAGGGCCATCATGATCGACGTCTCCACCTGCCCGCCGTGCACGCCGAAGCGCAGCTCCTCGGGGGTGAAGCGGGCCATCACGTCCTCGCCCTCGGGCGTCTTCAGGGGCAGGTCGAACCAGTTGACGCTGTAGGCCAGCATGCCCAGGCGCGCGCGCAGGTCGCGCGCCACCACGTCCAGCAGGCCGACGTTGCCGCCGTGGGTGTTGAACAGCACCAGCTTGTTCACCCCGCTGGCGGACACGCCCTCGGCGATGTCGGTCCACAGGCGGATCACGGTGTCGGCCTTCAGGCTCAGCGTGCCCGGGTAGGCGCCGTGCTCGGGGCTGTAGCCGATGCGCTGCACCGGCAGGAACAGCACCGGCAGATCGGGCGGAAGCGCGCGCGCGCTGGCCTCCACCATGCTGTGCGCCAGGTTGGCGTCCACCGACAGCGGCAGGTGCGGCCCGTGCTGCTCGGTGGCGCCCAGCGGCAGCACGGCGATGGCGCGCGCCAGGTCGAGCGTGGAGAAGTCGGTGGTCGCCAGGTCGGACCACTGGCGCGAGCGGGGAGGCAGGATCGGACGGGCGGACATGGCACTCGATCTTACGTGAGCTTACGTTTGGGCGCGGCCCAGCCACCCGGCCAGCGCCGCCAGCGCCAGCGCGGCCAGCAGCACGTAGGCCGCCAGCACCACGCGCAGATGGCGCAGGAAGTCCTCGTCGTGTTCCACCTCCAGCGCCATCGCCACCGTGAGCGGCGCGGCGCCGTCCAGCGGCATGCGCATCACCAGCGCGCTGCCGCGCCAGTGGGTGCCGTCGGCCTGCCAGGTGACCAGCGGCCCCGGCGGCGCCAGCGCCGGCTGCGCCAGCAGCGCGGGGGGCAGGGCGGCGCGGGGCAGCTTCTCGTACAGCGGCTGGCCCAGCGGACCCTGGATGCGCACCGCCAGCGCGGGCTGCGCGCCGAAGACGTCCGCCATGCGCGCCGGCATGGCGGCCAGCGCGGCGGTGTCGTCCACGCCGGCCAGCACCTGCCGCGCCTGCGCCAGCTCGCGGTGCAGCAGCGCGCGGCCCTGCGCCTCGAAGTGCATGCGCAGCGCCAGCAGCACCACGGCGGCCAGCAGAGCCAGCAGCAGGGCGGCGATGGCGGCAAACAACAGCGCCAGACGCCGGGCCGGCATGGCCGCGCGTGCGGCGGGAGCTTGAGCGGCGGGCGGATGGGTGGGCAGGTTCATGAGGGCGTGCATCATGACCGATGCCTGCTCATCCCGCGCGGCCTTCGTACATCCAGCGCCGCGACCAGGGCAGCGCCTCGGCCGCGCCGCCGGCGCGCCGGCACAGCACCTGGAACAGCGCGATCTCGTCGTGCTCGAAGGCCCACTGGCTGCCCACCAGGTACATGCGCCAGATGCGCCAGGTCTTCTCGGGCACCATCGCGCGCAGGCGCTCGCTGCGGGCCTCGAAGGCGTCGCTCCAGCATTGCAGGGTGCGCGCGTAGTGGCGGCGCAGGTTCTCGATGTCGAACGGCTCCAGCCCGCCCTCCTGCAGGGCGGTCAGCACGGTGCCGATGTGCGGCAGCTCGCCCTGCGGAAACACGTATTGCTCGATGAAGCGCCCGCCGCCGTGGCTGGTCTCGCCGTTGGCCGGGTCGGTGGAGGTGATGCCGTGGTTCATGGCCCAGCCGCCCGGCGCCAGCAGGTCGTGGATGATGCGGAAGTAGCCGGGGAGGTTCTTCAGGCCCACGTGCTCGAACATGCCGACGCTGGTGACGCGGTCGAACGGGCCGCGCACGTCGCGGTAGTCCTGCAGGCGGATCTCGATGCGGTCGTGCAGGCCGGCGGCGCGCACGCGCTCGGTGGCCAGGTCGAACTGGCGCTGCGACAGCGTGATGCCCACGCAGCGGGCGCCGAACTGCTGCGCCGCGCGCAGCACCAGCGCGCCCCAGCCGCAGCCGATGTCCAGCAGGCGCTGGCCGGGCTGCAGGCGGATCTTGGTCAGGATGTGGTCGATCTTCTTCACCTGCGCCTCGGCCAGGGTCTCGCTGCCCTGCTCGAAGTAGGCGCACGAATACACCATGGCCGGGTCCAGCCACTCGGCGTAGAAGTCGTTGGAGACGTCGTAGTGGTACTGGATGGCCTGGCGGTCGGCGTGGCGCGTGTGGCTGACGGCGTCGGCCACCCGGCAGGCCATGCGCCGCACCCAGCCGGGCTGCCCGTCGGCGCTGTCGCCGATCTCGGCCAGGCGGTGCGCCACGTCCACGATGTCGTGCGCGCTGCCGGCCACGTCGAGGTGGCCCTCGACGTAGGCGTGGCCGAGGTGGTCCAGCGAGGGGGCCAGCAGCGCTCCGGCGCCGGTGGCGTCGCGCACGTCCACCACCACGCGCGGCGGGGTGTCGGACCGGGAGAGGCGCAGGCCGGCACCGCCGTTCCAGCGCACCAGCAGCGGCACGTCGAGCCGCTGGCGCAGCCGCTCGGCCCAGGGCGCGAGGGCGGCATCGAGTGGGGAAGTGGCGGAAATTCGCATGTGCGCGGGCTCCTTGCATCTGGCGCGGCAGAATTGCAGGGTCTGCCGGGCACGGCCATTCCAATCGGCTGAGGCAAACCTACCACGTCTGTGCGACATTTGCACCGCCAGCGTGGCTTAAAACCTGCGGCCGCACCTGAATTCGCGGTGCCGTCCGACACAGGAACCAAACCCGGCGCCCGCTCTCCCACCTGATGGCCTTTTCTGCCTTGCTGACCATGTTGCCGCGGCGTTTCTCGTTCTGGTTGTTTGCTATATCAGTGATAGCTGCTGGCGCTTGTCCAATAAGCGCTGGAGCCCAAAATGTCACTAAACCCGAAGTGCGCACCGAGCAGGTCCACGCCACCTTGCTGGCGCACGCGCCGCAGGGCGTGCCGGTGGGCGTGGCACCCGAGGCCGCCCAGGGCCAGCCGGTCTGGGTGGGCCTGCAAATCGAGCACGCGCCCGACTGGCACACCTACTGGAAGAACTCCGGCGACTCCGGCCTGCCCACTGAACTCACCTGGACGCTGCCGCCCGGCGTGATGGCCGGCGACATCGCCTGGCCGCTGCCCAGGAAGATCCCCATCGGCCACCTGGCCAACTACGGCTACGAGGGCACGGTGCTGCTGCCGGTGCCGCTGATCATCACGCCCGAATACAAGCCCGGCCCGCTGGCCGATTCACTGGATATCCAGCTCAAGGCCAGCTGGCTGGTGTGCCGGCAGGAATGCATCCCGCAAGAGGGCGCGTTCAGCCTGAAGCTGCCGCTGCGCAGCTCCACCGCGCTGCACGCCGCCGCCTTCGACGCCGCGCTGAAGGCGCAGCCCGAGCCCGTGCAGGGCGCGCACCAGGTGGAAGTGAAGGGCGGCGGCCAGCGCCTGGCGGTGCGCGTGGCCGGCCTGCCCGCCGCCGTGCGCGGGCAGGCGCTGGAACTGTTCCCCGAGACGCCCGGCGTCATCGTCACCGCCGCCGAGCCGGTGAAGCCGGGTGAGCCGGTCGGCCCGAAGACCTGGAGCCAGCGCTGGGACGGCGAGGTCTGGACCGCCGACCTGCCCGTGTCGCCCGACCGCGCCGAAAGCCCGTCCACCCTGCCGCTGGTGCTGGTGGCCGGCACGCAGGGCTGGCGCGCCGAGGCGCCGGTGGCCGGCGCCTGGCCGGCGCTGGCGCCGCTGGCCGGCGTGTCGCCCGCGCTGGAGGCGGCGCTGCAGGCCAACGCCGCCGCCGCGCCCGCGCCCGCCCAGGCGGTCGCCGTGCCCGCCGGCACCTTCGTGCTGGCGCTGCTCGGCGCGCTGGTCGGCGGCATGGTGCTGAACCTGATGCCCTGCGTGTTCCCGGTGCTCGCCATCAAGGTGCTGGGCTTCGCGCAGCACTCAGGCGACCGCCGTGCGCACCGCGTCGGCGGGCTGGCCTACGGCGCCGGCGTGGTGCTGTCGTTCCTGGCGCTGGGCGCGCTGATGCTGGGCCTGCGCGCCGCCGGCGAGGCGGTGGGCTGGGGTTTTCAGTTGCAGTCGCCGGCGGTGGTGGCGGCGCTGGCGGTGCTGTTCGCCGTGATCGGGCTGAACCTGGCGGGCGTGTTCGAGTTCGGCCGCCTGCTGCCCGGCAGCGTGGCCGCGCTGGAGGCGCGCCACCCGGTGGTCAACGCCTTTCTCTCCGGCGTGCTGGCCACGGCCGTGGCCTCGCCCTGCACGGCGCCGTTCATGGGCGCCTCGCTCGGCCTGGCGGTGGGCCTGCCGGCGGCGCAGGCGCTGGGGGTGTTCGCCGCCATCGGCGTGGGGCTGGCCTTGCCCTACCTGGCGGCCAGCTGGTGGCCGGCGGTGGCGCGCCTGCTGCCGCGCCCGGGCGCGTGGATGGACGTGCTGCGGCGCTTCCTGGCCTTCCCCATGTTCGGCACCGTGGCCTGGCTGCTGTGGGTGCTGGGCCAGCAGAGCGGCATCGACGGCGCGGCCGCCCTGCTGGCGCTGCTGGTGGCGCTGGCGCTGCTGCTGTGGACGCTGGGGCTGTCCGGCCGTCTGCGCCTGGGGCTGGGCGCCGTGGCGCTGGGCGTGGGCGCCGGCCTGCTGGCCTGGGTGGGGCCGTCGGTCACTCACCCGCTGCCGGCGCAGGACGCGCCCACCGCGGCCGCCGGCCGCTGGCAGCCCTGGTCGGCCGGGCGCGCGCAGGCCGCGCTGGCGGGCGGGCAGCCGGTGTTCGTCGATTTCACCGCCGCCTGGTGCGTGACCTGCCAGTACAACAAGAAGACCACGCTGGCCAGCGCCGAGGTGCTGGACGCGCTGGACGCCGCGCGCGTTCAGACCCTGCGCGCCGACTGGACGCGGCGCGACGCCGCCATCACCGCCGAGTTGCAGAAGCTCGGCCGCGGCGGCGTGCCGGTGTACCTGTTGCAGGCGCCGGGCCAGCCGCCCGTGGTGCTGAGCGAGATCCTCAGCGTGGCCGACGTGAAGGATGCGTTGGCGCGGCTCAGACTCTAGGGCGCCAGGGCCTGCCAGCGCCGTTTCCAGGGGCGCGTCGCCCCTTCGGGAAACAGCAAGGGTTCTGGCATCCGGCAAGCCCTCCGAATCCGAATAAAGTGCGCCTATGCGAATCCCCGTCGGCCCTTACCTGGTGGTGTTCTCTATCCTCGCCGTCGCGGCCTACGGCTTCTGGGAAGGCACCCCGCAGGACGTCGTCAACGCCGTCCGGGCAGGCGATGTCGAGCGGTTTCGCAAGGCCGTGCGGCGCGACCCGGCCGCCGTGCACACCAAGGTGTACCCGCAGGCGCACGAGCGGTCGCAGGCGCGCATGGACCACCGGGCCCGCACGGGCGAGAGCGCCTGGCAGGGCCGCTATCTGATCCACGACGCGGTGCAGCGCCAGATCGAACCGATTCCGATGCTGGACGCGCTGGCCGCCGCCGGCGCCGACCTGAAAGTTCGCCTGGACGGGCAGACCTTGCTGCATCTGGCGGCGGTCGACGACAACGCCAAGGTGGCGGGTTGGCTCCTCGACCACGGCGCCGACGTCAATGCGCGTAACGATTGCGCCGCCCCTTGCGAGCAGCGCGGCCGCACGCCCCTGCACGAGGCGCGCTTCGACGACACCCTCACGCTGCTGTTGGCGCGCGGAGCGGCCGTCGACGCGCAGTCAGCCGACGGCCGGACCGCGCTGCACGACTCCGGCGTCGGACGTGCACTCGTCCTGTGCCGGCATGGCGCGGACCCCTCCCTGGCCGACGCCGCCAGCAAGACGCCGGGCCAGCAGGCGGACGGGCACCTCGCCGCCACCACAGGCGCGGGTGAGGAACTGCTGCAACTGCAGCAACTGGCCCGCTGGCTGCGGCCCGGCAGCGGCTGCGCCATCGTGTCCGCGCAAGCGCGCCGCACCGGCCAGCCCGTGCCGGACGCCGAAGCCCGCAAGGTGTTTGCGCAAACCGCACTGAGCAACTGAAAGCGCGCCGGGCAGGCATGTCGCCACGTTCTGTCATGAACGCCATGCGTGTGAACACGCCCTAGTCCATTGAAACATTGAAATCGGATGCATTGACCTCAGATGATGAGGCATGCAACGAATCATGCTGACGCCCGACCAACGCGAGGAACTTGAAGCGATGCTGCGCAAGCACAGCGGTGGGGCGGCGCAGGCGCGCCGCGCACGGTGTGTTCTGCTTTGGGCCGATGGCCAGCGGCGGGTAGACATCCGCTCGAAGCTGGCTTGCAACGACGCGTTCGTCACCCGTTGGACGACCGCGTATGGCGAGCAAGGCGCGGCGGGCCTGGTGTCGCTTTATCCGGGCCGCAAGCCGACCAAGCCGGTGGCGCGCCTGGAGGCACGGGTGTTGGACCGTACGCTCAAGCACAAGCCCAAGGATGGGTCCACGCACTGGAGCAGCCGCAAGCTCGCTGCGGAACTCGGCGATATCTCCTTCATGACCGTGCAGCGTATCTGGAGCAAGCACGGGGTGCGGCCTCACCGTTTGGAGCGCCACATGGTGTCCAACGATCCCGACTTCGAGGCCAAGGCGGCCGACGTGATCGGTCTGTACCTGAGTCCGCCGGCACACGCGGTCGTCTTCTGCGTCGATGAGAAGACCGCCATCCAGGCCCTGGACCGCAAGGACCGGATGCTGCCGCTGTCGCCGGGCCGCGCCGAAAGCCATGGGTTCGAGTACAAGCGCAATGGCACCCTGAGCCTGTTCGCCGCGCTGAACACAGCCACGGGCCAGGTGCTGGGCAAGACAGCTGCGCGCCACACCAGCGAACAGTTCGTCGCGTTCCTGCAAGACATCGTCTCCTCGCAATCGCCGCGGCGCGAGATTCACGTCATCTGCGACAACGTCAGCAGCCACAAGACCGAACTGGTCGAGCAGTTCCTGGCCAAGCATCGTCACGTGCAAATCCACTACACCCCCACGTACTCGTCTTGGTTGAACCAGGTCGAGAACTGGTTCGCCCGCATCCAGCGCGACGTGATCACCCGCGGCATCTTCACGTCCACCAAGGACCTCGACAAGAAGCTCATGCGATACATCCGCCAGTACAACCAGCAAGCCAAGCCCATCATGTGGAAGTACTCCGATCCGGGGCGCCGCATCACATCCAGTTCTTCTGTTTCAGTGGACTAGGAGTCTGCGCGGCAGAAGCCGCCGAAGCGAAACGCGCGAAAAACGAGGACAGCGTGGTGATACCGACAAGCCCAGGGTAGGCCCCCTGGGCGCAGGCGGTAGCGCCGCGATGGACCGTTTTCTCGCGCGTTGCAGCCGGCGCAGGTTCTGCCGCGCAGACTCCTAGCCTCTCGCCAGCAGCGCCTCGCCCATGGCGTGGAAGGCCGGCAGCGTGAGCGGGTCGTTGCCGATGCTGCTGGCCCAGGGGTGGGCGGCGAAGCGGGCGATCACCATCTCGGCCTTCGGGTCCACGTACAGGCTCTGGCCGTGGATGCCGCGCGCCATGCAGGCGCCGTGCGGGTTGTGCGTGACCCACCACATGTTCCTGTACGACCAGCCGGCGAGCTGGTCGTAGCCGCCCGCCGTGAAGGCTGCGGGGCTGCCGCCGGCGGCGGTCTCGGCGATGGCGGCGGCGGGCAGCACCTGCGCGCCGTCCACGCGGCCGCCGCACCGCATCAGCTCGCCGAAGCGCGCCAGGTCGCGCAGCGTGCAGTTCAGGCCGCCGCCGCCGCATTCGGTGCCGAGGGCATCGACCAGGAAGTAGGCGTCCTGCTCGGCGCCGATGGGCTGCCAGATGCGCTGGCTGAGCAGCTCGGCCAGCGGCAGGCCGCTGACGCGCCGCAGCACCCAGGCCAGCACCTCGGTGTTGACGGTCTTGTAGGTGAAGCCCGCGCCATGCGCGCCCTGCTTGCGCAGCGTGGGCAGGAAGTCGCAGAAGCAGCCGGGGCCGGCGTAGCCCGCCGGGCGCGGCAGCAGGCCGCCGGCGCGGGCGTAGTCGTGCACCTCGGCCCGCGGGTCGGTGTAGACCTCGGAATACTGCACGCCGATGCGCATGTCCATCACGTCGCGCAGCGTGGCGTCGGCGTAGGCGCTGCCGGCCATCTCGGGCAGGTAGCGCGGCACCAGGGCGCTCGGGTCCAGTTGCCCCTCGGCCGCCAGCGCGGCGGCCAGGATGCCGACGAAGGACTTGGTGACCGAGTAGCAGATGTGCGGGCGCTCGGGCCGGCCTTCGCCCCAATAGGCTTCGTAGACCACCTCGCCCCGGTGCAGCACGATCACGCTGTCGGCGTAGGTGTGCCACAGCATCTCGGCGAAGTCGGATTCCTCGCCAGTGCCCATGGCGGCGAAGCGCACCGTGCGCGGGTCGATCGGCCGCGCCGCCGCCGGCAGCGGCCGGGGCGCGCCGGCGCCGCGCCAGACGTTGGCGGTGGGCGCCAGCTCGCGCATGTGCGAGAACGCCCAGCGGTTGCGCGGAAAGCTGCCGTAGCCGGCGGGGTCGTCGAAGCGCACGCGCCGCTCGGGCGGCGGCGGGAAGCCGCGCATCCAGCCCAGCGCTTCGGCGGTGGTGGCGGCCGGGTCGGGCAGGGGATCGCCCTGGGGCGTGACCAGCGTGGCGGCGGTGAGCGGCATGGTGCGTGCCCCCAGGCTCAGTAGTGGTACACGCCGCGCCCGGTCTTGCGGCCGAGCTGGCCGGCGGCCACGTACTCGCGCAGCAGCGGGCAGGGGCGGTACTTGCTGTCGCCGAATTCGTTCAGGTACACCTCCATCACCGCCAGGCAAACGTCCAGGCCGATCATGTCGGCCAGCGCCAGCGGGCCGATGGGGTGGTTGCAGCCCAGGCGCATGCCGGCGTCGATGTCCTCGGGCGTGGCCAGGCCCTCGGCCAGCACGAAGAAGGCCTCGTTGATCATCGGCACCAGGATGCGGTTGACGACGAAGCCGGGCGCGTTCTTCACCGTGATGGGCGTCTTGCCCAGCTTCTGGGCCAGCGCCTTGACGGCATCATGCGTCTCGTCGCTGGTCAGCAGGCCGCGGATGATCTCCACCAGCGCCATCATCGGCACCGGGTTGAAGAAGTGCATGCCCACGAAGCGATCGGGCCGCGCCGTGACGGCCGCCAGCTGCGTGATGGAGATCGACGAGGTGTTGGTGGCGATGATGACCTCGGGCGCCAGCAGGCCGTCGAGCTGCTGGAGGATCTTGTTCTTCAGCGCGTGGTTCTCGGTGGCGGCCTCGATCACCAGCTGCGCGGCCTTCAGGTCGTCGTAGCTGGTCGAGCCCTTGATGCGGCCGAGCGCGGCGGCCTTGTCGGCCTCGCTCATCTTCTCCTTGGCGACCAGGCGGTCGAGGCTCTTGCCGACGGTGGCCAGGCCCTTGTCCACCGCCGCCTGGGCGATGTCGACCATGACGACGTGGATGCCCGAAGTCGCGCAGGCCTGCGCGATGCCGTTGCCCATGGTGCCGGCGCCGACGATGCCGACGGTGGTGATGCTCATGTGGTGTTCTCCAATCGATGAAAGGTCAAAAGAAATTCAAGCCAAATCGGCCTCCAACGCCCGTCTGGCAAGCGCTGGCAGCTATGTAAATGCTAGCGCCTGAAGCGCTGCCGCGTGAACGCCAATGCTACCCAGAAGCTGACCACGGCATACGCCGCCAGCACCGCCAGGTGGCGCGCCGCGTGCTCGGGCCACTGGTCCAGGAACAGCGGCCGCACCAGGTCCACCGCCGCCGACAGCGGCAGCCAGCCGGTGATGGCCTGGGCGAAGGCCGGCAGCTGCTCGCGCGGGAAGAACACGCCGGAGAGGAACATCATCGGCGACAGCACCACGGTGAAGTAGTAGGTGAAGAAGTCGTAGCCCTTGGCCTTGGCGTTGAACACCAGCGCCATGCTGGCGAAGGTGATGCCGGCCAGCAGCAGCACGGGCAGCACCAGTGCCAGCTTGGGGCTGTGGCTGATGCCCAGCGCCAGCATCACGCCCAGGATGGCGGCCACCGAGAACAGCGCCTTGAAGCCGGCCCACAGCATCTCGGCCAGCACCACGTCGTCGAGCTGCACGGGCGCGTTCAGGATGCCGTCCCAGGTCTTCTGCACGTGCATGCGCGAGAAGGCGGAATACAGCGCCTCGAAGCTGGCCGCGTTCATGGCGCTCATGCAGATCGAGCCGCTGGCGAGGAACAGCAGGTAGGGCACCTCCTGGCCGTGCGTCGGCACCTTTCCGACCAGCGAGCCCAGCCCGTAGCCGAAGGCCACCAGCCACATCAGCGGCTCGCCGATGTTGGCCAGCAGGCTGGGCACGGCCAGTTTGCGCCACATCAGCAGGTTGCGCCGGAACACCGGCCACCAGCGCATCGACAGGCGCGGGGGGGACCAGATGGAAGGTTCGTTCATGTCAGTGGTCCGCGGCGCCGCACATGGAACAGGACGGGGCCAGGCTCCCTCTCCCCTTGCGGGAGAGGGCAGGGGAGAGGGGGCGGCGGCGCCTGTATGTACGCACGGCAAACGCGGCGCCTGGGCCTCCCCCTCTCCCCCACCCCTCTCCCGCGAGGGGAGAGGGGCTTTGTGCAGTGGATGCGGCGTGCTGCATCTCAGCCATCCTCCCTGATCTGCCGCCCGGTGAGCTTCAGGAACAGGTCCTCCAGGTTGGCCGGCCGGTGCAGCGTGCGCAGTTGCGGCCAGGCTTCCAGCGCCTGGAGCAGCGGGCGCGCGTGGCGGGTGTAGAAGAACACCGTCTCGCCGCTCTTTTCCACCCGCTCGGCGTGGCGGATTGCGTCCGGAGCGTCGGCCAGCGCGTGCGCGCCCTGGCCGTAGACCTCCACCACCTCGGGCTCCAGGTGCTCGGCGATCAGTTCGCGCGGGCGGCCCTCGGCGATCTTGCGGCCGCGGTCCAGCACCAGCAGGCGGTGGCACAGGCGCTCGGCCTCGTCCATGAAGTGCGTGGTCAGCAGGATCGACTTGCCGCCGGTCAGCAGCATTTGCAGCCGCTCCCACATCAGGTGGCGCGCCTGCGGGTCGAGCCCGGTGGTGGGCTCGTCGAGCAGCAGCAGGTCGGGGTTGTTGATGAGCGCGCGCGCCAGCGACAGGCGCCGCCGCATGCCGCCCGACAGCTCCTGCGGCCGCACGTCGGCCTTGTGGCCCAGCGCGGCGAAGTGCAGCAGCTGCGGCACGCGCTCGGCCATCTGCGCGCGCGTCAGGCCGAAGTAGCGGCCGAAGACGAACAGGTTCTCGGCGCAGGTGAAATCGGGGTCGAGCGAATCGAACTGCGCCACCACGCCCAGCCGCGCCTTGATGGCGAGCGCGTCGCGCGGCATCTCCAGCGCGCCGCCGTCGGCTTGCACGAAGTAGCGGATCTGGCCCGCATCCGGCGCCGTCAGGCCGAGGCAGGCGCGGAGGGTGGTGGTCTTGCCGGCGCCGTTGGGGCCGATCACGCCCAGGCATTCGCCGGGCGCGATGCGCAGCGACACGCCATCGACCACGCGCGCGCCGGCGTAGCTCTTGGCGAGGTCGTGCACGTCGAGCAGGGCGGGCGCGGGCATGGCCGGCATTGTGCCCGCGCGGCGGCGCCCGCCCGCTTGCATGACGCGGGTCAATTCCCTAGAATGATAAGCATGCATATCAAACGGCGCGCAGTCGCGGCGCCGCACCAGGAGACAAGCCCCATGAACCCGCCAGGCGCCGTCAATTCGTTAGGGCACGCCGAATCGCTGGGCCGGCTGGAAGACCTGCCACCCGACTACGTGAAGGCCATCCACGACCTGTCGGTGGCGCCGCTGTGGCCGCAGCTGCGCGGGCTGTTGCCGCGCGACAAACCGGCGCGCGCCACCCAGCCCTTCATGTGGCGCTACCAGGACATCCGCCCGCACCTGCTGCGCGCCGGCGAGCTGACGCCGATCGAGAAGGCCGAGCGCCGCGTGCTGGTGCTGTGCAACCCCGGCCACGGGCTGGACAAGCTGGTGGCCACGCCCACCATCTACGTCGGCCTGCAACTCATCCTGCCGGGCGAGGTGGCGCCCAACCACCGCCACACGCCGACGGCGGTGCGCTTCGTGATCGAGGGCGAGGGCGGCTACACCACCGTCAACGGCGAGAAGTGCCCCATGCACAAGGGCGACCTGATCCTGACGCCCGCGCTCAACTGGCACGAGCACGGCCACGAAGGCAGCGGCCCGGTGGTGTGGCTGGACGCGCTGGACCTGCCGATGGTCTACGCCATGGAAGCCTCCTACGCCATCGAAGGCCCCAACCAGCAAGTGCGCCCCGAGGAAGACGCCTCGCAGACCAAATACCGCCGCGCCGGCCTGCTGCCCTACGCCTCGCTGGGCGCCGCGCTGCGGCCGAAGTACCCGCAGATCCGCTTCCCGTGGGCGGACGTGCGCGAGGCGCTGGGCGCGCTGGCCGCCGTCACGCCGAAGGACGAGGCGGTGCGGCTCGCCTACGTCAACCCCGAGACCGGCCTGCCCTGCCTCGCCACCCTGGGCTTCTCGGCGCAGCGGTTGCGCGCGGGGCAGGACTTCAACCCGCGCAGGCGCTCGGCCAGCAGCGTGATCCACGTCATCGAGGGGCGGGGCGAGTCGGTCATCGACGGCACCACGCTCGCCTGGTCGGAAGGCGATACGCTGGCGATCCCGACGCACGCCGCCGTCACGCACCGCGCCCAGGGGCAGGACGCCTACCTGTTCCACGTGGACGACGCGCCGATGCAGCGCGCGCTCGGCTTTTATGAAGACTTTTAGCCCATATCGCCCGCCAGTCAAGCGCCGGCAGCTATCAAAGAAAGAGCAATCATCATGACCGACTACGTTTTCCCGCCCGCCCCGCAGGCCGCCGTCGCCGTGCGCGGCGCCAGCCGGCTGTACGCCGTCAGCCGCATCTTCTGCGTCGGCCGCAACTACGCCGCCCATGCGCGCGAGATGGGGTTCGACCCCGACCGCGAGCCGCCCTTCTACTTCAACAAGACGCCCATCGACCTGATCGCCACCGGCGCCACCATCCCCTACCCGCTGGGCACGCAGAACTACCACTACGAGATGGAGCTGGTCATCGCCCTCGGCAAGCCGGCCTTCCGCGTGGCGCCTGAGCAGGCCGAGGACTGCGTGTGGGGCTACGCCTGCGGGCTGGACATGACGCGGCGCGACCTTCAGATCAAGTCGCGCGAGATGGGCCGGCCCTGGGACTTCGGCAAGGACTTCGAGCACAGCGCCGTCATCAGCCCCCTGGTGCCCGCCAGCGAGATCGGCCACCCCAGGAGCGGCAACATCCAGCTCAGCGTGAACGGCGCGCTGAAGCAGAACGCCGACCTGAAGGACCTGATCTGGAGCGTGCCCGAGATCGTCGCCAACCTCTCGCAGTACTACCACCTGCAACCGGGCGATCTGATCTACACCGGCACGCCCGAGGGCGTGGGCCCCGTCAAGCCGGGCGAGAAGATCACCGGCCGCATCGACGGCGTGGGCGAGATCGCCCTGACCATCGGCCAGCCGGAATAGGCGGATGAGTTCGCCGAGCCGCATGACCGTCGTCGGCGGCGGCAGCGGCATCGGCGGACTGGCCGCCGCGCTGGCGTGGGCGAGGCCGCGCGCCGCCGCGCCGTGTTGTCCGACGAACTGACCATGATGGACGCGGTGGGCCCGGCGTGGTGGGGCGCCTCCCCGTCGGCGAGCTGATCGCCGGCTGACCACGCGCGGTCTTCGTGTCCGCTTCTCCCATAGATTCGCCCCTGTAACAACCACTCAGGAGACTGTCCATGCCCACCTTCCGTTCCCGCCTGATGCGCCGCCCCGCGCTGGCCCTGCTCGCCGCCGCCTGCCTGGCCGGCCCCGCCCTCGCGCAGGGCGAGTTCCCGAACAAGCCCGTCAACGTCTTCACCCCGTTTCCGCCCGGCAGCGGCCCCGATGCGCTGCTGCGCGCCATCACCGACAAGCTGGGCCAGAAATGGAAGCAGCCCGTGCTGGTGCAGAACCGCCCCGGCGCCGGCGGCTTCGTCGTGTTCGAGGCCACGCGCCGTTTGCCGGCCGACGGCTACACCCTGGTGCAGCTCGACAGCGAGCAACTGGTCGCGCTGCCGCTGCTCTACAAGTCGCGCAACTTCCAGACGCTGGAGGTGTACGACCCGGTGGCCTCGCTCTACAACACGCCCTTCCTCGTCACCGTGCCCACCGCCTCGCCCTGGAAGAGCGTGGGCGACCTCGTTGCCGCCGCCAAGGCGCAGCCCGGCAAGGTGGCCTACGGCTCCTGGGGCATCGGCAGCCCCGGCCACCTGGGCGGCGAGCAGCTGGAGCTGGCCACCGGCATCGAGCTGCAGCACATCCCGTTCAAAGACTCGGGCCAGATGTTCACCGCGCTGGCCGGCGGCGACATCGCCTGGGCGCTGGGCTCCATCCCGTCCAGCCAGGGCGTGTACAAGGCGGGCAAGGTGCGCTACCTGGGCGTGGCGGCGCCCAAGCGCATCCCGCAGCTGCCCGACGTGCCCACCGTGGCCGAGGCGGGCGGGCCGAAGGACTTCGCGCAGAGCTCCTTCGTCGTGCTGGCCGCGCCCCGGGGCATCGCCCCCGCGCTGCGCGCGAAGATCGCGCAGGACGTGGCCCAGGTCATGCAGGACGCCGAGATCAAGGCGCGCATGGACACCTTCGCCTTCGAATACGTCAACTGGCCGCCCGAGGAGATCGTCCAGCAGGCGCGCGCCAAGGGCCGGATGTACCAGAAGCTGATCGAGCGCAAGAACATCACGCTGGATTGAGAGATGCAAGCCAAATCGGCCCCCAGCGCCCGTCAGACAAGCGCTGGATGCTACTGAAGAGGTAGCATCCAGCAGCGCCGCAACGGCTCCCGAGCGCCCAAAGAAAAAGCCGCCCCGAAGGGCGGCTTTTCAGTTTGCGCAACCGGTGTCAGCGGCGGCGGCGCAGGCGCATGCCGCCCAGGCCGGCCAGCGTGGCCATCAGCAGCAGCATGGCCCATTCGCCCAGCGTGGGGATCGGGGCCGGCGGCGTCGGCGGGGGCGGGGTCACTTCCAGCTCGTCGATGCCCTCGGACGTGTCGATGTAGGTCGTCGCCGTGATGTTGTACGGGCCGTTGACGTAGGTGCCCTGGCTGGCTGCCCTCACCAGCACCGTGATGGTGCAGGTCTCGTTGGCGCCGACGTCGCCGCCGGTGATCGAGATCGCGCCGCTGCCCACGGCGCCGCTCACCACGCCGTCGCCACAGGTGGTCGTCCCTTGGCCCGCCACGGTCATGCCGGCGGGGAAGGTGTCGGTCAGCTCGAAGTCGGTGCGTGCCTCGGTGTTGACGTTGACGATGCTCAGCGTCAGCGTGCTGGTCTCGCCGGCCGCCACCTCGCTGGGGCTGAACTGCTTCTGCAGGGCCGTGTTGGGCTGCGCCGACAGCGTGGCTTGCGTCGAGCTCGGGTTCGTCGAGAACACATCGGTCGAGATCGCGCCGGCCGGGATGACGTTGGTCTTGTTGCCGGTCGTGGTCAGCACCATGCTCATCGTCACGCTGCAGCGGTTGTGCGGCACGGCGCCGTCGCTGTAGGCCGCGAAGTAGAAGCCCGAGATCGTGAACGATGCGCGATCGGCTGCGATGGTCACGTCGGCGGGGGTGGTGCCATCGGCCTGCACGCAGGTGGTCGAAATGTTCGGCTCCAGGGCCACCAGCATGCCCTCGGGCAGGTTGTCGGTCAGGGTGATCTGGTCCTGCGCGCCGGTGCTGCCCGAGGTGGCCGAGAAGTCCAGCGTCAGCGGCACGGCGCGGCCGCCCAGGGCGCTGCTTTCGGCGAAGCTCTTGACCACGTTGATGCCCACGTCGCCGCCCTTGGTCACGGTGGCGGTGACCGGCTCCAGGTTGCTCTGGCCCTGGGTGTTGGTGACCGCGCCGGCGGCGATGGTGTTGGTGATGCTGGCGGTGCCCACGGTGCCGCCGGTCCTCACCACGTCAACCTCGATCTGGCAACTGCCAGGGACCGTCACGGTGCCGCCCGGCACGGTGCCGTCCGCCAGGCTCACGCTGTCGCTGCCGGCGGTGGCCGTCAAGGTGCCGCCGCAGGTGTTGCTGGTGTTGGGCGGGTCGGCGACCGTGAGCGCGCCGAAGCTGGCGCTGGAGGGCAGCGGGTCGGTCACGGCCAGGCCGGTGATGGGGTCGGCCGACTTGTTGTTGAAGGCGATGGTCAGGCGCGTGACGGCGCCCTCGCCCATGGCGATGGTGCTGGGGCTGAACGACTTGGTGGTGTCCAGGTCGGAGCGCACGATGACGCGCGCCGCCACGTCGCCCGAGGCGGTCACCGTTTCCGTGGTGCCCACGGGCGTGGCGCTGACGTCGTCCGCCAGGATGCGGTTGATGGCATCGATGCCGGCGTCGTTGGCGGTGTCGTCGCTCTCCAGCAGGATGTTGTAGAAGCAGCCCACGTTCCAGGGGCTGGTGTTGTTGGGGCCGGCGGCGTTGAGCAGGGTCCAGCCGCTGTAGGTGATGGTGCTGCCGCTGACGCTGACGCTGCCCGGCACGCTGCAGCCGGAGGTCACCGTCGCGCCGTTGCCAAACGGCGACGGGGGGTTCTGCATGACGCGCACGGTCAGCGGGCTGACGACCCTCAGGCCGGCAGGCAGGGTGTCGGTGATGGAGCCGCTCTCGTAATCGACGTCGTACGTGGTGTTGCGGACCGCCACGCGCATCCAGAACTCTTCGTCCTTGTTCACGTGCGCGGCCTGGCTGAGCGCGTCGCCGGTGTACGAGGTGCCGGTGCTGCCATTGGTGGTGATGAAGCTCTTGGTCGTGGCCAAGCGCCCATAGCCTGGGCCAGGGCCGGTCGCCGTGGTGACCAGTCGGGCCGAGGTGGACTGATCGGGGAAGACCGTCGAGTCGGTGTTCGTGAACGTGACGTTGCCGTTGGTGCCCACCGAGAGCGAGTTGATGGCCGGGCTCATCGCCGCCGTCGTCTTGACGTAGAACTGGACGTAGCAACTGCTGGGCTGGCCATCGGTGGCGGCGGGCACGGTGAAGCCGGTGATCGAAACCGTCGTCGAGCCGGCGGCGATCGATGCCGTCGGCAGGTCCAGGCAGGAGCCCGTGACGGCGCCGCCGACCGCGACGGTGTCGCCCGGCAGCGTGTCGACGATGGAGCCGCCGGTCAGCGCGGTGGTGGTGGGGTTGCTGAAATACACCCGCACCGCCACCGGCTGGTTGACGCTGGCCGTGGCGTTGGTGGTGCTGAAGGTGGTGCCGTACAGGTTGGCGGGCACCGGCTGGTCAACCGTCCGCCAGTCGGACGTGCCGCCGTTGTTGCCGAACGCCTTGGTCATCTTGATTTCGCTGCGCACGTTCAGCGTTGCCTGCGCCTGCACGGTGTTGCTGTAGCCGCCGGTTGCCGTCACGCCGCCTGTGGCAATGGTGTTGACCAGTGCCTCGGTGGTGTTGGGCGCGTTCACCAGCACCGTGACGGTACAGGTCGCCCCGATCGCGATGGTCCCGCCGCTCATCTGCACGGTCGTCGCGCCGGCGGCCGTCGTGGTGGAGGGAGAGCCGCAGCCCGAACTGAAGGTCGGTGCGGCGGCCGCGGTCAGGCCGGACGGCAGGGTGTCGGTGAAGGTCACCCCGCTCAACGCCACCTGCGGATTGCGGGCGTTGTTGCTCACGGTGATGGTCAGTGTGGACTGCCCACCGCCCGCGACCAGCGCGGGCGAGAACGCCTTGGTGACCGGCAGCGGGTTCACCGGCGCGAGAATGCGCAGGGTGGCACTGAAGTCGTTCGATTCGAAGACTTCGCTGCCGTTGCTGGCGGTGGCTGCGGTGCCAAGCACCGAGTTGGTCACGTTCTCGTCCGTGCTGACGGCGCCGGTGTACACCGGAATGGCAATCTGGCAGTTCGGCTGCACGGTGCCCGAGGGCCGCGGCGGCACCACGGCGTTGGTGATGGTGATGGTCTGCGCCTTGGTGTTGTCGGGTGCATCCAGAAAATCGGAGAACGTCACCGTGCCCGTGGTGCAGCCTCCTGCGGGGGTGGCGCTGCCCTGGATCGGCGTGGCCGTGTCGGTCGTCGAGAACCAGAGCTGGCCGGCGGGGGTGGTGACGGGCAGGGTGTCGGTCAGCGTGGCGTTCAGGTTCTCGGCACGCGAGTTGAACAGGTCGAAGGTCAGCGTCGTGCTGCTGTTGGCGGTGACTTCGGTGTCGTTGAACTTCTTGTTGGCCAGGAAGCTCTGAGCGGAAGCCCCCGCAGCAAACGCCAGCGCGGCCAGGGCCACGCCGCCGCGTACCAGCCAGCGCGTCGCGAGAAGAGGGGGAGGGCGGCGAGGTGGCCTGGCTTCGGAGGCCTGAAGGTGCGTTGCCATGGGTGTTCCAAATGTGTAAACAAAAACCATACTGATTCTTTCCGTCACATTCTTGGTGCGCCACACACAAAAACTCACAATTACCTACGATGGCGAGTCGGCGCACCTTCGCTTTTGCCAACATGACCGAATTCACGCCGATGATGGCTGCGGGCGACAGCCGGCGCGGCCCTAGAATGGGTTGGCCCCAGCTTTTCCGTGTCCTGCCTTGCCCTCCCCCCGCCTTGCCGTACTGCCTCAATATCTGCTGCCCAAGCGCGCACTCACCCGGTGCTTGGGGGTTCTGGCCGGTGCACGCGGGGGCCGCCTGACGCAGGCGGTGATCCGCCGCTTCGTCGCCCGCTACGGCGTGGACATGCGGGAGGCGGCCGACCCGCGCATCGAGAGCTACGCCAGCTTCAACGACTTCTTCACCCGCCCGCTGCGCGCCGGTGCCCGCCCGCTGGCGCCGACCGACTACGTGTGCCCGGTGGACGGCGCCATCAGCCAGCTCGGGCCCATCGCGCAGGGCCAGATCTTCCAGGCCAAGGGCCACGCCTACAGCACGCGCGCGCTGCTGGCGGGCGACGCGGCGCTGGCGGCGGAGTTCGAGAACGGCCTGTTCGCCACGCTGTACCTCAGCCCGCGCGACTACCACCGCATCCACATGCCCTGCGCCGGGCGCTTGTTGCGCATGGTCTACGTGCCGGGCGACCTGTTCTCCGTCAACCCCGTCACCGCGCGCGGCGTGCCGGGGCTGTTCGCGCGTAACGAGCGCGTGGTGTGCCTGTTCGACACCGCGCGCGGCCCGATGGCGCTGGTGCTGGTGGGCGCCACCATCGTTGGCAGCATGGCCACCGTGTGGCACGGCGTGGTCAACCCGCCGCGCCCGGGCAGCGTGCAGCGCCACGACTACACCGGCCAGGCCATCGACCTGGCGCAGGGTGCCGAGATGGGGCGCTTCCTGCTCGGCTCCACCGTGGTGTTGCTGTGGCCGCACGGCACGCTGCGCTTCAACCCCGACTGGGCGCCCGGCCACGCCATCCGCATGGGCGAGGCGATGGGCCGCGCGCTCGGTTGAGGGTTGCAAGCCAAATCGGCCTCCAGGGATTGACTGGCAAGCGCTGGCAGCTTCTGAATTCATAGCAAAATCAGGAATCGACCATGACCACCCTCGGCACCCCGCTGTCGCCCACGGCCACCCGCGTCATGCTGCTGGGCAGCGGCGAGCTGGGCAAGGAAGTGATCATCGCCCTGCAGCGCCTGGGCGTGGAGACCATCGCCGTCGACCGCTACGACCATGCGCCCGGCCAGCAGGTGGCGCACCACGCGCGCACCATCGCCATGAGCGACCCGGCCGCGCTGCGCGCGCTGATCGAGCGGGAGCGCCCCGACCTGGTGGTGCCCGAGATCGAGGCCATCGCCACGCCCGTGCTGCAAGCGCTGGAGGCGGAAGGCGTGGTGCGCGTCATCCCCACCGCCCGCGCCGCGCGCCTGACGATGGACCGCGAAGGCATCCGCCGGCTGGCCGCCGAGACGCTGGCGCTGCCCACCAGCCCCTACAAGTTCTGCGACTCGCTGGCGGAGCTGCAAGCAGCGATCGATGGCGGCATCGGCTACCCGTGCATCGTCAAGCCCGTGATGAGCAGCAGCGGCAAGGGCCAGAGCAGGATCGATTCACCCGCCGACGTGCGGAAGGCGTGGGACTATGCGATGCAGGGCGGACGCGTCAGCCACGGCCGCGTGATCGTCGAGGGCTTCATCGACTTCGACTACGAGATCACCCTGCTCACCGTGCGCGCGCTGGGCGAGGGCGGGCGGGTAGAGACGCACTTCTGCGCGCCCATCGGCCACTTGCAGGTTGCCGGCGATTACGTGGAAAGCTGGCAGCCGCACCCCATGACCGACGCCGCCCTGCACGAGGCGCAGCGCGTCGCCCAGGCGGTGACGGACGACCTGGGCGGCCAGGGCGTGTTCGGCGTCGAGCTGTTCGTCAAGGGCGACCGCGTGTGGTTCAGCGAGGTCAGCCCGCGCCCGCACGACACCGGCATGGTGACCATGATCACCCAGTGGCAGAGCGAGTTCGAGCTGCACGCCCGCGCCATCCTCGGCCTGCCGGTGGACACGGGCCTGAAGACGCCCGGCGCCAGCGCGGTCATCTATGGCGGCGTGGATGCCCAGGGCATCGGGTTCGACGGCGTGGATGAAGCGTTGAGTGTGCCCGGCACCGACCTGCGCCTGTTCGGCAAGCCCGAGAGCTTCACCAAGCGCCGCATGGGCGTGGCGCTGGCGCGGGATGCGGACGTGGAGACGGCGCGGGCGCGGGCGAAAGAAGCGGCGGGGAAGGTCAGGCCGCGCGCGGCCTGAGCCGCGTCACGCCGTCACTTCGAACCGCCGGCGGGTATCGGCCGCTTGCGCGGCACCGCGTTCTGCGGCATGCCCATCTCGCGCCCCATCGGCCTGGTGCTCCAGTGCGTCGCGCCGGCTGGTCTGGACTCCAGGGTGCGGGCCACCGCTGCTTCAACCCGGGCATCGCCGATGGTGCGCGGTGCGCCAGAGCGAGGTGCATCCAGCAAGCCGTCCAGCCGCTCGCGCACGAAACGGCCACGCCACTGGGAGACGGTCTGCCTGGCGACCTGCCGCCGCTGGGCCACGGCGTTGTTCTCGATGCCTTCGGCGCATGCCCGCACGATGCGCGCCCGCAGCGCCGCGGCCTGCGCGGTCTTGCGACGCCGCGCCAGCGCCGGCAGATCGCGGTGCTCGGCATCTGTCGGTACCAGTTCCGCTTTGGGTCTTGCGCGCATGGCTGCCTCGTCGTGCGCAGGGTGCACGACAGGCTCAGCGCAGGATCAGTCGTTCGTCGAGCTTCTCAATCGGGACACTAGCTCTCCACCCAGGCCCGACTGTTCTTTCCGATCGTCGCGGCCAGCCGCTCCAGGGCGGGCAGGAAGCGTGTCTTGATGTCCCGGCTGGACACGGCGGCTTTCGGGAACACCATGTTCAGTGCCGCGAGTAGCCTCGGGCCGGCAAACACCGGCACCGCGATCGCGGCAAAGCTGGCCTCGCGGATCCACTCGCCTTCGTTGCGCGAGTAGCCGCGGCGCTGCGTGTCGCGGATCAGCCGGCTGACAGCGGCCTGGTCGCGGGCCTGCTCGCCGATCCAGTCGCTGCGCATGCGCAGCAGCTCCAGCAAGCCTTCACGCTCCACCTCGCCGCAGGCGCTCAGGTAGGCGCGGCCCATGGCGGTCACCAGCATGGGCAGGCGCTCGCCGATCATGGCGCGGTGCTGCGACAGCGCGCTCCAGCGGTGGGTGGATTCGCGCACCACCATGAAACCGGCCTCGGCCGTGCCCAGGTCGCACGGCCACATCAGTTCGCGCACCGATGCCTCCATGGCAGGGGTGGCCACCTGCACCACCCAGGCTTCGTCCTCGAAGCCCTCGCTCAGGCTGCGCACCTCGAAGGTGAGGTAGTACTGCCCCTCGCGCTCCCCCTGGCGCACGAAGCCCATGTGGCGCAGGGTCTCCAGCAGGCGCTTGGTGGTGGTGCGGTCCAGGCCGCAGGCCTTGGCCAGCTCGCTGGTGCTGCCGATGCCGCCGGGCACACGGTTGAGCGCGCGCAGCACATGGAGGCCGCGGGTGAGGCCGCGGACTTCCTTGTAGCGAGAGGCGTCGTGCAAAGGCTGGATGGGCATGGCGGGGATGGGTGCACGCAGGCACCAGTTCTGGTTTACCCGGGTGCATCTGTGCACCTGGTGCACATGGTTTACCACGCCAGGGCCGCTCTCCACAATCCGCACCATTCAGGAGACACACCATGAGCACTGCATCACGCAGGCCGGCTGCACGCAAGCACCCCGATGCGGACGTCGTCATCATCGGGGCCGGTCCCGTCGGCCTGACCATCGCGAACACGCTGGGCATCGCCGGCGTAAAGACGCTGGTGGTGGAAAAGCTGCCGCAGATCATCGACTATCCGCGCGCCATCGGCATCGACGACGAGGCGCTGCGCACGCTGCAGGCGGCCGGGCTGGCCGACCAGGTGCAGGCCCACATCACGCCGGACCACTGGATGCGCTTTCTCACCGCCGATGGCCGCTGCTTCGCCAGCATCGAGCCGCGCACCGACGAGTTCGGCTGGTCGCGCCGCAATGCGTTCATCCAGCCGCTGGTGGACAACATCCTCTACCAGGGCCTGCAGCGCTTCGCGCATGTGGACGCAGTGTTCAACCACGAACTCCGCGCCCTGCGCCAGGATGCCGACGGCGTCACCGTGACGCTGCACAGCGGCCAGGAGGAGCGAACCCTGCGCGCCCGCTACGTGGTGGCCTGCGACGGCGGCAACAGCCTGGTGCGGCGCACCCTGGGGGTGGCCTTCGAAGGCCGCACCAAGCCCAACCAGTGGATCGTGGTGGACGTGCGCAACGACCCGCTGGGCACGCCCCACGTCGAGCTGTACTGCGATCCGGACCGACCCTACGTCTCCGGCGCGCTGCCGCATGGCATCCGCCGTTTCGAGTTCATGGTGATGGCCGGCGAGACGGAAGAGGAGCTGTCCAAGCCCGAGAACATGGCCCGGCTGATGGCCAAGGTGGTGCCGCACCCGGAGAAGCTGGACTACATCCGCAAGCGCGTCTACACGCACAACGCCCGCCTGGCCGCCACGTTCCGCGTGGATCGCGTGCTGCTGGCCGGCGACGCGGCGCACATCATGCCGGTGTGGCAGGGCCAGGGCTACAACAGCGGCATGCGCGATGCCAGCAACCTGGCCTGGAAGCTGGCGCTGGTGGTGCAGGGCAAGTGCGGCGCAGCCCTGCTGGACAGCTACACCGATGAGCGCCGCAGCCATGCCCGCTCGATGATCCATCTGTCCGAGGTCGCAGGCGACATCTTCGTCCCCGAGAGCCGCACCGCCGCCAAGCTGCGCGACCGGATGATGCTGGCGCTCAATGCCGTGCCCAGCGTCAAACAGTACTTCGCCGAGATGCGCTTCAAGCCCATGCCCCGCTACGAGAAGGGCGTGGTGCTGCTGCCCGAACGCCAGGAGGGCCGCCCGGTGCTGGGCGGCCTGCTGGAGCGCTCGGGCGACACCCCGCTGGGCCGGCTGGTCGGGCTCATGGCCGAGAAGAGGGAGTCGCTGGTGGGCCGCCTGCTCAATGGCATGGAGCCGCCGCTGGACACCCCCGTGGGCCGCATGTTCATCCAGCCGCGCGTGAGCACCGAAGCCGGCGCCACGGTGCGCCTGGACGACGTGATCGGCTTGCGCTTCGCCGTGATCGCCTGGGGCACGGACCCCACCCACGGCATGGCTCCGGCAGTGCGCGCGTTCTGGGAAAAGCTCGGCACCTGCTTCATCAGCGTGAAGCCGCAGGTGCAGATGGCCCATGCCAGCGAGGCCGGCGCAGGCGTCGTCACCCTGGGCGACGCGCAGGGCCGCATCAAGGACTGGTTCACCGGCAAGAGCGGCTCCATCGTGGTGGTGCGGCCCGACCGCTTCGTCGCCGCCATGGCCTCGCCGCAGGGCATCGACGCGGTCACGGCCCGGCTCGCCGCGCTGCTGCACGCGCCCAGGGAGGACTGAACCATGTCCAGCCAACCGAGGCGCGCCTTCCTGGGCATGTCGCACACGCCGCTGTACGGACTGAACCCGCTGGAGCCACAGGTCGAGGCCGACCTGCGGCAAGGCATCGCCCGCGCTCGCGAGGAGGTGCTGAAGTTCGCCCCCGAGCTGATCGTGCTGGTCGGCCCGGACCACTACAACGGCTTCTTCAACGCGCTGATGCCGCCGCTGTGCATCGGCAGCCAGGCCACCGCCGTGGGCGACTACCTGACGCCGTCCGGCGCGCTGAACGTCGATGAAGCCGCCGCGCTGGGCCTGGCCGAATGGCTGATGGAGCACGACTTCGATCTGGCGCTGTCACGTCGCATGGAGGTGGACCACGGCTTCTCGCAGGTGCTGCAGTTCATCTGGGGGGACGGCATGAAGACGCCGCCGCTCGTGCCCATCTTCATGAACGCCGTGGCCCAGCCCGGCATCCCGCGCCTGCGCCGCTGCCTGCAGCTGGGGCGCGAGATGGGCCGCTTTCTGGACACACTGCCGCAGCGCACGCTGCTGATCGGCTCGGGTGGCCTGTCGCATGAGCCGCCGGTGCCGACCCTCGCCCACCCCGATCCGGCCGTGCGCGAACGCATCACCCTTCGGCACAAGCCGACCCAGGCCGACCGCGACGCCAAGACCGAGCGCGTGAAAGCCGCGGGCATGGCACTGGCGCGCGGCGATTCCGACATGAAGCCGCTGAACCCCGCATGGGACCAGCATTGGATGGAGGCACTGGCATCGGGCCGGCTCGACGCGCTCGCACAAGAGCGAGAAGACCTGATCGAGCAGGAGGCCGGCCTGTCGGCGCACGAGTCCAAGACCTGGCTGATCGCGCGCGGCGCGTTGCCGTCTGACCGCGCCTTGCCCTGCCCCCTGCGCCACTACCAAGCCATACCGGTGCTGATCGCCGGCTACGGCATCCTCTTCCTGCACGACGCCTGACCCCCGAGGAGACCCCATGAGCACCTCTGGCACCGTCGAACAGTGGGCGTCGCGCCTGCGCGAGGCAGAGCGCACCGCCACCCCCATCGCTCCGCTGCGCAGCGAGATCCCCGATGGCGACACCGCCTACCGCGTGCAGCTGGCCAACGTGCGGCATGGCGTGGCGCAGGGCCGCCGCGTGGTGGGCCGCAAGATCGGCCTGACGTCGCTGGCGGTGCAGCAGCAGCTCGGGGTGGACCAACCCGATTTCGGCACCCTGTTCGCGGACATGGTCTATGGCGACGGCGAGGAAATCCCGTTCACCCGCACGCTGCAACCTAAGGTGGAAGCCGAGGTGGCCCTGGTGCTGGAACGCGACCTGGACCGGCCCGATGCCACGCTGGTGGAACTCATCGGCGCCACGGCCTATGTGCTGCCCGCCATCGAGATCGTGGACAGCCGCATCGCCCAGTGGAACATCCGCTTCATCGACACGGTGGCCGACAACGCCTCCAGCGGCCTGGTGGTGCTGGGCGGCGTGCCGACCCGGCTCGACGCGCTGGATCTCAAGCTCAGCAGCATGGTGATGGAGCGTGCTGGCGAGACCGTGTCGCAGGGCAGCGGCGCCGCCTGCCTGGGCCACCCGCTCAACGCCGCCACCTGGCTGGCCCGCAAGCTCGCCAGCCTGGGCCAGCCGCTGCGCGCGGGCGACCTGGTGCTCACCGGCGCGCTCGGCCCGATGGCGGCGGCACGGCCCGGCGACCGCTTCGAGGCCCGTATCAGCGGCGTCGGCACAGTACACGCCCGTTTCAGCGCCTGAAACCTGCACCGATTTCCCCTTCCCTGATCCATTTCAACCACCGGAGACAACCATGCTTTCACGCCGCGCACTGATCACCACTTTCACGCTTGCCGCACTGCCGGGCCTCGCGCTGGCACAGGCCTTTCCACAACACACCGTCACCCTGGTGGTGCCTTTCGCCGCCGGTGGCCTTACCGACCAGATATCGCGTGCCATGGCCCAGAAGATGAGCGAAACCCTGGGCCAGCCGGTGATCGTCGACAACAAGCCAGGGGGCGGCGGACAGATCGCGGCCAACATCGTCAAGCAGGCGCCCGCCGACGGCCACACCGTTTTCGTGGGCGCCACTGAGATGTTCGCCATCAACCAGAACCTGTTCCGCAAGTTTTCCTACGACCCGCTGAAGGACTTCACGCCCATCACCTCGCTGGTCGCCACGCCCATGGTGCTGGTGGTGCCCGCCAACAGCCCCGTCAACAGCGTGCAGGACGTGGTGCAGCTGGCCAAGACCCGCAAGGGCGGGCTGAACTTCGCGTCGCAGGGCGTCGGCTCCATCGGGCACCTGCTGGGTGAGCTGTTCCGCGGGCAGGCCGGAGGGGAATACAACCATGTCGCCTACAAAGGTTCGGCCCCCGCGCTGCAGGACGTGATGGCGGGGCAGGTGGACATGATGTTCGACGTGGTGCTCACCACCGGCCCCCTGATCGCGGGCAAGAAGCTCAAGCCCCTGGCCGTCGCGGCGGCCAAGCGCTCGCCCCAGCTGCCCGACGTGCCCACGCTGTCCGAGCTGGGCGTCAAGGGCGTGGACGCGGATGTCTGGTTCGGCGCGGCCGCCAAGGCTGGCACGCCGGCGCCCGCCATCGCCAAGCTCAACGAAGCCTTCGTCAAGGCCCTGAACGACCCCGAGGTGTTCAAACGCTTCTCGGACCAGGGCATGCAGGCATTCCCGTCCACCCCGGCGCAGTTCGGCAGCTTCATGCAGTCCGAGGCGGGCCGCTGGGCGCCGCTCATCAAGGCCAGCGGTGCATCGGTCGATTGAAGAAAGCGCACCCATGACCCGCAAGCTCAAGGCTGCCATCGTGGGTAGCGGCAACATCGGCACCGACCTGATGGTCAAGATCATGCGCCACGGCACGCACATCGACATGGGTGCCATGGTGGGCATCGATCCGGCATCGGACGGCCTGGCGCGCGCCGCCCGGCTGGGGGTGGTCGTCACCTCCGAGGGCGTGGAGGGCCTGGCCCGCCTGCCCGTGTTCGCCGACATCGACTTCGTGTTCGATGCCACCAGCGCCAGTGCGCACGTGAGGAACGACGCGTTCCTGCGCGGCCTCAAGCCCGGCATCCGCATGGTCGGCGGCCAGGAAGACATGATCGTGGATGTGGCGCTGGATCTGCTGAAACAGCAGGAACACGAGCGCATCCATGCCATCCCCACCATGAGCGAAGCAGGTTAAGGCCGCACCAGAGGAGAAGCCATGAACCCCATTGCCATCACCGAAGAATCCACCAGCCGCTTTGCCCAGGTGCAGGTGGGCGAGCGCAGCCTGCGCATCCACTACAACGACGCCGGCCAGGGCGCCGAGACCGTCGTCATGCTGCACGGCTCCGGCCCCGGCGCCAGCGGCTGGGCCAACTTCAACCGCAACGTGCAGCCGCTGGTGGACGCCGGCTACCGCGTGGTGCTGATGGACTGCCCGGGCTGGAGCAAGAGCGACCCCATCGTCAACACCGGCTCGCGCTCGGACTTGAACGCCGACACGCTGGCGGGCCTGCTGGACGTGCTGCAGATCGGGCGCGTACACCTCATCGGCAACTCCATGGGCGGCCACAGCGCCGTGGCCTTCGCGCTGAAACACCCGCAGCGCGTGGGCAAGCTGGTGCTGATGGGCGGTGGCACCGGCGGCCCCAGCCAGTTCGTGCCCATGCCCACCGAGGGCATCAAGCTGGTCGGCATGGTCTACCGCGACCCGAGCATCGAGAACCTCAAGCACATGATGAACGTCTTCGTGTTTGATGCCAGCAGCCTGACCGAAGCGCTGTACCAGGCACGGCTGGCCAACATGCTCAACCGGCGCGACCACCTGGAGAACTTCGTCAAGAGCAGCACGGCCAACCCCAAGCAGTTTCCCGACTACGGCCATCGCCTGGGCGAGATCGCCGCACCCGCGCTGGTGATCTGGGGCCGCGACGACCGCTTCGTGCCCATGGACGTGGGCCTGCGCCTCGTGTGGGGCCTGCAGAACGCCGAGTTCCACGTGTTCAGCCGCTGCGGGCACTGGGCCCAATGGGAGCATGCCGGCAAGTTCAACCGGATGGTGGTGGAGTTTCTCGCTAGAGAAGATTTGATTTAAGCATTCCCAATGCCGTAAGACCATCCCTCCCTGGAAGGCGGTCTTCATGCCTGCGTATTCGCAGGATCTTCGCGATCGTGTTCTGGGTGCGGTGGAGCGAGGCGAGAGGCCCAGCGTCATCGCCCAAGCGCCTGGAGGTCAGCCGGGTGTACCAAGTCAAGGTGCGCTCCTGCAAGACGGCGAGCGCAGCAGCCGGGCGCAGGGTGGGCATCGGAGATCCCAGGCGGCGGCGGGCACGCAAAGCGGCTCGCCGTTCTATTTCTTCGCCAGCAGGCAGGTGCTGCTGGCGGCGGTCATGCGGGAGGGCCTGGCCCGCGTCACGGCCGGCCAGGCGCAGGCGCTGTTCGCGGGGAGGGGTGACGCACTCCGCCGCCGCGGGAATTTCACCGGGCACCTGCCTGGTGAAAAATGTATGCTGCCGTCGAACGCCCCGCGCCGCGTGGCCTCCCGAGGAGCCCCCCACCATGACCGAAGCCTATGTTTTCGACGCCGTGCGCACGCCGCGCGGCAAGGGCAAGAAGGACGGCAGCCTGCACGAGGTCAAGCCCGTGGACCTGCTGGCTGGCACGCTCCAGGCGCTGCGCGCGCGCCACGACTTCGACACCGCCACGGTCGATGACGTGGTGATGGGCGTGGTCTCGCCCATCGGCGAGCAGGGTTCGGTCATTGCCAAGGTGGCGGCGCTCAAGGCCGGCTGGGACTGGCAGTGCGCCGGCGTGCAGCTCAACCGCTTCTGCGCCTCGGGCCTGGAGGCGGTGAACATGGCGGCGCAGAAGGTGCGCTCGGGCTGGGAAGACCTGGTGGTGGCCGGCGGCGTGGAGAGCATGAGCCGCGTGCCCATCGGCTCCGACGGCGGCGCCTGGGCGCAGGACCCGGCCACCAACAGCGCCACCGCCTTCGTGCCGCAGGGCATCGGGGCCGACCTGATCGCCACGCTGGAAGGCTTCTCGCGCGAGGACGTGGACGGCTTCGCCGCCGAGTCGCAGCGCCGTGCCGCCCAGGCGCGCGAGGGCGGCTTCTTCGCCGGCTCGGTGGTGCCGGTGAAGGACTTCCTCGGCCAGACCATCCTGGCCGAGGATGAGTTCATCAAGCCGCGCACCACGGTGGAGACGCTGGCGGGCCTGAAGCCCTCGTTCGAGCAGTTGGGCGCCATGGGCTTCGACCAAGTCGCCATCGGCCGCTACCCGCAGGTGGAGCGCATCCGCCACGTGCACCATGCGGGCAACTCGTCGGGCATCGTCGATGGCGCGGCGGCGGTGCTGATCGGCAATGAGGCGGCGGCCAAGGCGCACGGCTTCACGCCGCGCGCGCGCATCGTGGCGGTGGCGCTGTCGGGCGCCGACCCGACCATCATGCTCACCGGCCCGATGCCGGCCACGCGCAAGGCGCTGGCCAAGGCGGGCATGCGCATCGATCAGATCGACCTGTTCGAGGTCAACGAGGCCTTCGCCGCCGTGCCGATGAAGTTCATGAAGGAATTCGGCGTGCCGCACGAGAAGGTCAACGTCAACGGCGGCGCCATCGCCATGGGCCACCCGCTGGGCGCCACCGGCGCCATGATCCTGGGCACGCTGATCGACGAGCTGCACCGCCGGAATTTGCGTTACGGCCTGGCGACGCTGTGCGTAGGGGGCGGCATGGGCATCGCCACCATCGTGGAAAAGGTATGACCCCCCTGAGTCGCCTTCGGCGCCTTCCCCCCTCTCTCTGCGGGAGGGGGGACAACGCCAATGCCCGGCACAGGTCCGTGCATGGCGTTCGCTGGCATGGCGTGCTTCGCCGCCATTCGCATCACCTGATGTTTCCAAGTCAAATTGCCTTCTAGCGCCTGTCAATAAAGCGCTGGCAGCTATCAAATTCATAGAAATCGCCATGCAACTCAAGACCCTGCGCTACGCCATCGACGACACGCCCGCCGGCCCGGTGGGCACCATCACCTTCGACGAGCAGGGCTCGCCCGTCAACACCATGTGCGCGCAGTGGCAGGACGACCTGGCCGCCGTGACCGAGCAGGTGGTCAAGGACAAGGAGCGGCTCAAGGGCCTGGTCCTCGCCTCGGCCAAGACCACCTTCTTCGCCGGCGCCGACCTGAAGGGCGTGATGCGCATGCAGGCCAGCGACGCGCCCCAGGTGTTCGCCGAGATCGAGCGCGTGAAGCGGTGCTTCCGCACGCTGGAGACACTGGGCATCCCCGTCGTCGCCTGCATCAACGGCAGCGCGCTGGGCGGCGGCATGGAGACGGCGCTGGTCGGCCACCACCGCATCGCCGTGGACGACCCCAAGCTGCAACTCGGCCTGCCCGAACTCACGCTGGGGCTGATCCCCGGCGCCACCGGCATCACCAAGTTCACGCGCCTGCTGGGCCTGATGGGCGCGCAGCCCTACGTGATGGAAAGCAAGCTGTTCGGCCCGCGCGAGGCGCTGGAGATCGGCATCGTGCACGAGCTGGTCGAGAGCGACGGCGACCTGCGCCCGCGCGCCCTGGCCTGGATCGCCGGGCACCCGCAGGCCCAGCATCCGTGGGACGCCAAGGACTACAAAATGCCCGGCGGCACCCCCGCCAGCCCCCAGGTCGCCGGCGCGCTGGTGGTGGCGCCCGCCATGCTGAAAGCAAAGACGCGCGGCCGCTACCCCGCGCCCGAGGCCGCGCTGGCCGCCATGGTCGAAGGCGCGCAGGTGGACTACGACACGGCCACTCGCATCGAGAGCCGCTACCTCGCCGGCCTGATGGCCAGCCCGGTGGCGAAGAACATGATCAACACGTTCTTCTTCAACCTGAACGCCATCAAGGCCGGCCAGTCGCGCCCCAAGGACGTGCCCCGGTACAAGCCGCAGAAGGTCGGCATCCTCGGCGCCGGCATGATGGGCGCCGGCATCGCCTACGCGCAGGCCAGCCGCGGCATCGCCACCGTGCTGAAGGACGTGTCGGCGGAGAAGGCCGAGCAGGGCAGGGCCTACAGCGCCAAGGTCACGCAGCCGCGCGTGGACAAGGGCCGCATGAGTGCCGCCGATCAGCAGGCGCTGCTGGCGCGCATCACGCCCACCGCCAGCGCGGCCGACCTGAAGGGTTGCGAGCTGATCATCGAGGCGGTGTTCGAGCAGCGCGAACTCAAGGCCAAAGTGACGCAGGAGGCCGAGCCCATGTTGGCCCACACACCAGAGTTCAGCGGCTTCTTCGCCAGCAACACCAGCACCCTGCCCATCAGCGGCCTGGCCGAGGCGTCGGCGCGGCCGCAGAAGTTCGTCGGCATCCACTTCTTCAGCCCGGTGGACAAGATGAAACTGGTGGAGATCATCCGCGGCAAGCAGACCGACGACGAGACCGTGGCGCGCGCCTACGACTACGTGCTGGCGCTGGGCAAGCTGCCCATCGTGGTGAACGACTCGCGCGGCTTCTACACCAGCCGCACCTTCGGCACCTACGTGATGGAAGGCGCCGCCATGCTGGGCGAGGGCATCCCCGCCGCCGTGATCGAGAACGCCGCCGTGCAGGCCGGCCTGCCCGTCGGCCCGCTGGCGGTGCTGGACGAGACGGCGCTGTCGCTGTCGGTGCATGTCATCGACCAGACGCGCGCCGACGTCGCCGCCGAGGGCAAGACCTACACCGCCACGCCCGGCGAACTGCTGGTCGAGCGCATGGTCAAGGAATTGGGGCGCAACGGCCGCGCGGCCGGCGGCGGCTTCTACGACTACCCCGCCGGCGAGAAGAAGCGCCTGTGGCCCGAGCTGAAGGCGCTGTTCGAGAAGCCAGGCGCCGAGTGGCGCGTGCAGGATATCCAGGACCGCCTGCTCTACCGCCAGTCGGTCGAGACCGCGCGCTGCCTGGCCGAGGGCGTGCTCACCAGCGTGCACGACGCCAACGTCGGCAGCATCTTCGGCATCGGCTTTCCGGCCTGGACGGGCGGGGCGATGCAGTTCATCTACGGCACGGGTGTGGAGGCGTTTTGCAAGCGCGCCGATGAACTGGCGGCGGCGCACGGCGCGGAGTTTGCGCTCGACACGCAGGCACGCGAGGCTATCGCGCGCCATCAGCCGCGCTACTGATCTGCCGCCCGCCCGCTCCATCCCGGCACGGGACGGTACGCGCGGCGGCATTACAAGGTATCCAACGGGCTGAGAATGCCGCGTCCCCCTTGCTGAGCACATGCGTATAGATCATCGTGGTGCTTGCGTCGGCATGGCCCAGTAGTTCCTGCACGGTGCGGATGTCATATCCGGCCTGCAGCAAATGCGTAGCAAACGAATGGCGCAACACGTGCGGCGTCACCGGTTTGTTGATGCCTGCGTGCCAATTGCGTGACTCATGTCACATGGCTCGGCTCACACAGTGGAGCACATCCTCATTGGCTGCTTTGTGGCCTCGCCCCGCCTTGTTCCCCACGTCACCGCACGCCCCCGCCTGCCGCGCGTGACTTTTCTCACGGAGAGTGAGCCTAATTCTTGACAAATCGAGTCATGTTTGAATGATTTCCGCAATATTGCTGCATAATTGCAGCATCGAATCTTAAGAAATGCAATGGGCCACATCAACGCTATTTCCCCGCTTGAGATCGGTCGCCACCTGACTCAGGTTCGCGAGCGCGCCGAAGTCAAGCAGACTGACCTTGCTCGGCGGGTCACGTGGAGCCCGGCCGTGCTCTCGCGAGTGGAGAGCGGTGAGCGCTCGCTGGCTGCCGATGAACTTTCGATGCTGCTGGAGGCCATCGGTACGCCGGAAGCGACGCGCTTGCGCGAAGCGGTCCAGCGCAACTGGGTCGTGTTTCCGAGGCCGGCGCTGGACCATCCCGATCAAGACCTACTGTGGTCGGCAGAAGAAGTCGCCCAGCAACTCGCCGAACTGGGGCAGCGCCCCGACGTCAAGCACGCGTTTGAGCGCCGCCTCGCCGCCTATATCGACGAGCTCCGCGCCATGGTTTCCGTGCTCACGAAACGCGAGCATCAAGTGGCCTTCATCGGCAGCATCGGCATCGGCAAGTCCACCGCCATCTGCCGCATTGCCGGCCTGGAAGTTTCTGTTCCCGACTCGCCCCAACCCGCCCCCGTCCTCGAAGCCGGTGCCGGCGGCATCACCATCTGTGAGGTCCACCTCCGCAGCGGTCCCGGCTATGGCCTGCTGATCCAGCCGCGCAGCGACGAGGAGATTCGCGCCGACGTGGCCGACTTCGCCAACTACGTCCGCCCGGATGCGTCCGCGGCCGAAGCCGACGGCGACGAGGAAGGTCAGGGCATCTCCAAGGAGGTCGAGCGCGCTATCCGAAATCTCTCAGGCCTGAAGATCAAGCGAGAGAAGGGAGCAGATGGCAAGACCCAGCGCCGCGACGAGGCCAGGGAGCTCGCCAAGAAGTTTGGTAGTACTCGCGAGTTAGTGGTCGAGATTCTTTCGCTGATGGAACTGCCCCGGCGTGACCGGCGTGATATCTGGCACGACGCCACCACGGGCAAGCAGCCGTTGGAGTGGCTGAAGGACATCTTCGAGAAGGTCAACAACGGCCGCCACCCTGAGTTCACGCTGCCGCGCCGTATCGAAGTGGTCATTCCCGACGTGCTGCTCCAGGCCGACGATTTGACGATCCGATTCATCGACACCAAGGGTATCGACCGCACTGCGGCCCGTGCCGACCTGGAAAGCCTGCTAGACGACGCCCATACTCTGGCCGTGCTGTGTTCCGGCTTCAACAGCGCGCCAGCCCCCGAAGCCCAGCTGCTGCTCTCCCGTGCGAAGGAAGCCGGCGTTCGAGGACTAAGCGAAAAGGCATCGCTGCTGGTGCTCCCCCGGCCCAGCGAGGCGCTGGCCGTCAAGGATGACTCAGGCCAGAAGGCCGAAACCGTCGAAGAAGGCTACGAACTCAAGCACGAGCAAGTGGTCATGCGCCTGCAGCAGATCGGCATGGACGACCTTGCTGTCGGCTTCTTCAACTCTTACCAAGACGATCCGGCCACGCTGCGCAGCTTTCTGACCGGGCGCCTGCTGGCGGCCCGCAAGACCTTCCGCAACCGCCTGTCCGAGGTCATCACCAACGCTAAGGCATTGCTGCTGAACTACGAGAGAGAGCAAGCCCAGGCCGTGATTGACGCGGCAGCCGCACAGCTCAAGGCTTGGATCGGCCGGAATCGCAAGCCCAAGCAACTCAATGTGCATGTGCAGGAGAGCCTGCTTCAGCAACTGGCCAGCGCTTATGCCGCCACGGTGCGCGCTTCGGTCAACCGCGAGGGGGAGTGGCACAACCTGAACTATGGTCACCACCTAGGCTATGGCGCGCGCCGCATGGCGGCCCTTTCACTGGGCGAGGCCGTTGAAGGCTTCAGCAACGTCTGTCAGACCATGATCGACACGCCCAACTTCGAGGATGCTAGGGAATTGATCTCCCAGGCCGACCGTTTGCTCCAGGGCGCCTACGAAGAACTGCTGCTCAAGGTGCAGTTGATGGGGCAGACCTCATTCCGCGACGTGCTGAAACTCGACAAAACCCTCTGGAGCGCTTGCCAAAGCGAGTGGAGGCAAGGCAAAGGCTACAAGGATCGCGTGGCAAGCCGCAACCGTGAATGGTTCGCGGACGAACAGCACGCCGACCTCGAAAACGAACTACTGGCCATGATCCAGCGCGAATGGGACGCGGCCTTAGCGCGTATCGAGTCGCTGCTGGGCAGCGACGACTGAGCAACCACCACTCAGGAAGAGCACTATGAACAGCGCCCTGCACACCGAGTCACGCCGCCGTTTCCGTACTGCCTGGATTGCGGTCGGCGGTACCGTCGAAGACGTGCGCCGCACCGGCGAGGAACGCTATCGCCATCCGTTGTGCCCGCATCCCATCCGAACGAATAAGCGCCGCAAGGACGTGCCGGCCAAGCTGCTGAGCAGTTACAACACGATCCTGCGCGACCTCTACGCAGGCTGAACGACCGTGCAAGGCTGTCGGATACCAACGTACAGCAAGTTAAACGGGCGCGATCAAGCTAACCGTGGGGAAATAAGCCCGGTAGCGCGCCGTGTCCCGCGTCAGGATCGGCCAGCCCGCGACCGCCGCGTGGGCGCCGATGAAGAAATCGCTCAGCACATTGGTCTTGGTGCCGCCGCGCCGGCGGTACTGAGCAAAGGCTTTGCCGGCCAGGAACAGGGCGGGGCGCGGGATTTCCGGCACGGCGAGGCCCATGTCGTGCAGCACGCCGTCCAGCGCCTCGAAGCTGGAAAAGGCCAGCGACAGCTCGGCGTAGATGACAGGATTGATCGCCAAGCGATGCAGTTGCGATTGGGCGCGCAACTGGTGCAGCGACCAATCGGCCCAGTCCGGGTCGTCCTCCAGCACGTCCAGCAGGACGTTGGTGTCGACCAGCATCAGTCGCCGCGCAGCAGGGCCATCAGCGCGTCGGTGCGCCAGGGGATGTCGGCCTTGCCGCGCGCGGCTTCAAAGCGGTCGCGCGCTCTCTTTTCAGGTGCATCGGCGCGCCGCAGCACCACGCGCCCTTGCTCGTCCAGGTCGAAATCCACGCGCGCGCCGGGCGTCAGCCCGAGCGCGTCGCGGATCGGCTTGGGCACGGTGACCTGGCCTTTGACGGTGATGGTGCTCATGGCGGCGTCCTGGTATTACTTGATGTTTTCATTGTAATACTGAACTTGGGGCGCCGGCGCCCGCCCGTTGCCCTGCCCTTACTGCGGCACCACGCCCGCCGCCTTGATCAGCTCGGCGTGGATGCGGATGTCCTCGCCGATGACCTGGCGCAGCGGCTTCGGGTCGTCGATGGCGGGCTCCATGCCGGCGTCCAGCAGCTTGGCGCGCGCCTCGCCCTGCAGCACGGTGCGCACCGCCTTGTTCAGCTTGTCCAGCACGGGCTGCGGCGTCTTGGCCGGCGCCAGAAACCCGATCCAGGCCGACAGCACCAGGTTGTCGATGCCCGCTTCGCGCATCGTCGGCACCGCCGGCAGCAGCGACACGCGCTGCGTGCTCAGCACGCCCAGCGCGCGCAGCTTGCCGGCCTTGACGTGCGGCAGCGCCTCGGGCAGTGGCGCCAGCACCATGTCCACCTGCCCGCCGATCAGGTCGGTGATGGCCGGCGCGCCGCCCTTGTAGGGCACGTGCAGCAACTGGAGGCCGGCGCGGCTCTCCAGCATCAGCCCGGCCAGGTGCTGCGGGCTGCCGTCGCCGGACGAGGCGTAGGTCAGCTTGCCTGGCGCCGCCTTGGCGGCGGCCAGCAGGTCGGCCATGGTCGCGAAGCGCGACTTTTCCGGCACCACCAGCACCACCGCCTGGTTGACCAGCTTGGCGATGGGCGCGAAGTCCGCCTCGGGGTTGTAGGGCAGGCTCTTGAAGAGGCTTTTGTTGGTGGTCAGGAACGAGGCCGGCGACACCATCAGCGTGTAGCCGTCGGGCGGCGCCTTGGCCACCTGGGGCACGCCGATCTGGCCCGAGCCGCCGGCCTTGTTGTCGATCACGAAGGGCTGGCCCAGGTCGGCCGCCAGGTGCTGGCCCACCAGCCGCGCCACCATGTCCACGCTGCCGCCGGCGGGCAGGGCGACGATGACCTTGACGGGTTTGCTGGGATAGGCGTCCTGCGCGTGGGCCGCCAGCGTGGCGCCCAGGGCGCAGGCGGCGAGGGCGAAGTGTTTCAAGTGGTTCATCGGGGGCTTTCGGAGCGTGTGGATCAGGCCGCGGATGCAGCAGATTCCGTGCCACACGCTACTGGAAAGCCACCTCCGCGAAGCTCCGCAGCTTTCGGCTGTGCAGCTGGTCCAGCCCGTTCTCGCGCAGGCGCTCGATGGCGCGGATGCCGATCAGCAGGTGCTGGCTGACGCGCTCGCGGTAGAAGTGGTTGGCCATGCCGGGCAGCTTGATCTCGCCGTGCAGCGGCTTGTCGCTGACGCACAGCAGGGTGCCGTAGGGCACGCGAAAGCGCAGGCCGTTGGCGGCGACGGTGGCGCTTTCCATGTCCAGCGCGATGGCGCGCGACTGCGAGAAGCGCCGCTGCGGGCTGCCGGCGCCCAGCAGCTCCCAGTTGCGGTTGTCCGTGGTGGCCACGGTGCCGGTGCGCAGCACGCGCTTGAGCTCGTCGCCCGGCAGGCCGGTGACGTCGGCCACGGCCTGCTGCAGGGCGATCTGCACCTCGGCCAGCGCCGGCACGGGGATCCACGGCGGCAGGTCCTCGTCCAGCACGTGGTCCTCGCGCACGTAGCCGTGGGCCAGCACGTAGTCGCCCAGCTGCTGGCTGTTGCGCAGGCCGGCGCAGTGGCCGACCATGATCCAGGCGTGCGGGCGCAGTACGGCGATGTGGTCGGTGATGGTCTTGGCGTTGCTCGGGCCGACGCCGATGTTGACGAAGCTGATGCCGCTGCGGTCCTCGCGCATCAGATGGTAGGCCGGCATCTGTGGTGGCCTCGGTGGCGCTGCGCCCTTGTCATCGCCCGGCGCGGGTGGCAGGCCGGCGCGGCGCGCGACCACGTTGCCTGGCTGCACGAAGGCGCTGTAGCCGCTGGCCGGGTTTCCCATCTCCTTCAGTCCCAGGGCGATGAACTCGTCGATGTAGAACTGGTAGTTGGTGAACAGCACGAAGTTCTGGAAGTGCGTGGGAGAGGTGCCGGTGTAGTGGCGCAGCCGGTGCAGCGAATAGTCCACGCGCGGCGCGGTGAACAGCGCCAGCGGCGCCGGCTCGCCCGGCTGCACCTGGTGGGTGCCGTTGGCGATGCGGTCGTCCATGGCCATCAGGTCGGGCAGGTCGAACACCTCGGGCAGGCGCTGGCGGTGCGCCGGCGACAGGCGGCCCTCGAAGTTGTCGTCCTCGGCGAAGCTGAAGGGCAGCGGGATGGGCTGGTGGCTGGTGCCGACCTCCAGCGCGGTGCCGTGGTTGGCCAGCAGCAGGCGGAACTGCTCCAGGTAGTAGCGCGCGAACAGGTCGGGGCTGGTGAGGGTGGTCTCGTAGCGCCCCGCCTGCGCCACGAAGCCGTAGGCCAGGCCGCTGGCGGCGTGGTGGCGGTGCGCGGTGGTCAGGCGCACGAAGGGGTAGCACGCCCGCACGCGCGCGCCCGGCGCCAGGTCGGCCACGGGGGTGTCGGCGAAGGCGCGCAGGCCCTGCCGCAGGTGCGCCAGGCCGGCGGCGTGGATGTGCTGGACCCGGGCCAAGGCCTCGTGCGGGTCGGTGAAGGCCGCGGGCGGCTCGAAGTGGGGCTGGGAAAGCATGGCCTATTGTCGCCAAGCCACGGCGCGCGGGCTGGTGGCGGCATACTGGCGGCCCTGCCCATGAACCAGCAGCCCCCCAAGCCCTATCTGCCCAGCGAGGCGCGCGTGGTGCGCCGCCGCCGCATCGCGCTGGTGCTGTGGCGCGCGCTCACCATCGTGTTCGTCGGCCTGGCGGCGGTGGGCGCCGTGCTGCCGGTGATGCCGACGGTGCCTTTCCTGCTGGTGGCCGCCTGGGCCGCCAGCAAGGGCTGGCCGGAATTCGAGCGGTGGCTGCTCAGGCACCCCCGTTTCGGTCCGCCGATCCGCCACTGGCGTGAGCGCGGCGCCGTGCCGCGGCGTGCCAAGTGGACCAGCGCGTTGATGATGGCCGGCAGCGGCATCGGCATGCAGTTCTTCAGCCAGATTCCGCTCTGGCTGCGCATGGCGGTGCCGGCCGTGATGCTGGCGGTGGCGGTCTGGCTGTGGACGCGGCCCGAGGCATAAACCCGGCGCATACACGCGCTCAGCGCATCCAATCCAAAGAGTCGAATGGCCGCGGAGCAGGCCAAGCCAGCGAACGCCGTGGCCGGACCTGTGCCGGCCACTGGCGTTGTCCCCCTCCCGAAGAGAGGGGGGGGAAGGCGCCGAAGGCGACTCAGGGGGTATTTCATTCCACGATCAACCCCTTCAAAGCCGGATCGTCCGGCGGATAGCGCAGCCCGAGCGCGGCCAGCCGGTCGCGTACCAGGGTGGCGACCATCAGGTTGCGGTGCGTCTTGCTGTCGGCCGGCACCACGGTCCAGGGCGCCCACGCGGTGGAGGTGGCGCGCAGCAGCGCGTCGTAGGCGGCTTGGTACGCGTCCCACTGCTTGCGCGCTTCCAGGTCGCCCAGGCTGAACTTCCAGTGCTTGGCGGGGTCGTCGATGCGCTCCTGCAGGCGCTGGCGCTGCTCGTCCCGGCCGATGTGCAGCATGAACTTCATCAGCACGGTGCCGCTCTCGCACAGCAGGCGCTCGAAATCGTTGATCCGCGCGTAGCGCTGCTTCGTCTCGCTGGCGTCCAGCGCGCCGTTCACCACCGGCACCAGCACGTCCTCGTAGTGGCTGCGGTTGTGGATCATGAACTCGCCGGCGCGCGGCACTTGGGCGTGGATGCGCCACAGGAAGTCGTGCGCGCGCTCCAGCTCGGTCGGCGCCTTCCAGGCCACCGTGCGCACGCCCAGCGGGCTGGTTTCCTTGAAGACGGCGCGGATGGTGCCGTCCTTGCCGGCGGTGTCGGTGCCCTGCAGCAGCACCAGCAGCTTGAAGCGCCCGTCGGCATAGAACAGGTCCTGCAGGGCGTCGATCTCGCGCGCCAGTTCGGCGACGCGCGCGCGGTCGGCGCGCTTGTCGCCGCTGGAAAACGGCTTGGCGCCGGGGTTGCAGCCGGCCAGCGCAAAGCCTTTGCCGCCGGCCGGCACCTGCCAGCGGTGAGTGTCGGCGGCGCGCTTGCCGGATGTCTTGCGTGGGTGCATGCACTTTCTCCCCTGAGTGGGCGTTCACTGGCCGTGGGTCGCGCGCGCCCTACCCGGAACAGGGTAGGGCTTACGGAGGATAGTCAAACGCGGAAAGTCGGCCTACGATACCGCGCCCCGGTGAAATGCCCGAATCCAACCCTGAAGGAGCGCCGCCATGAGTTTCGTTGCCGAGCAAGCCCGCAAGAAAGCACTCTGCGCCCGGCTGGCGCGTATCGAAGGCCAGTTGCGCGGGCTGCAGAAGCTCATCGAGGCCGAGGCCGACGCCGAGAAGACCGCCCAGCAGATGTCGGCCGCGCGCAAGGCGCTGGACAAGGCCTTCTTCGCCATGCTCTCGGACCTGATCGCCGAGGGCAAGGCCAGCGCGGACGAAGTGGCCACGCTGCTGCTGCGCTTCGCCTGAGAGGCTGAGCCGTAAACTGGGGCCATGAACCCCACGCAGTTGTTCGACCCGGCCTCCGGCACCTACACCTACCTCCTGTTCGACGAGCACGCGCGCGAGGCGGTGCTGATCGACCCTGTCGACGAGCAGATCGACCGCGACCTCGCCGCCCTGCAAGACCTGGGCGTGACGCTGAAGTGGACGCTGGAGACGCACGCCCACGCCGACCACATCACCAGCGCCGCCCGCCTGGCCGAGCTGACCGGCGCGCGCACCGCCGCGCCGGCCGGCTGCGAGGTGGGCACCGCCGCCGTGCAGCTGCGGGACGGCGACGCCATCGGCTTCGGCCGCGAGCGCCTGCGCGTGCTGCACACGCCCGGCCACACCGCCGGCAGCGTGTGCTACCTGTGGCAGCGCGCCGATCCGCCGCGCGAGGCGCCCGGCAGCGTGGCGCTGCAGGCCGAGCTGGACCACGCCATGCGCCCCGGCCGCCGCCAGGACGACTGGCACGTCTTCACCGGCGACACGCTGCTGATCCAGGGCTGCGGGCGCACCGACTTCCAGTCCGGCGACGCCGGCGCGCTGTACGACAGCATCACGCGGAAACTGTTCACGCTGCCCGACACCGCCATCGTCTGGCCCGGGCACGACTACCACGGCCGCGCGCGGTCCACCATCGGCGCCGAGAAGGCCACCAACCCGCGCCTGGCGGGCAAGTCGCGCGAGGAATTCATCCGCCTGATGGGCGCGCTCGATTTGCCCCGGCCGCGCCGCATCGACGAGGCGGTGCCGGCCAACCGGCGCTCCGGCCTGCGGCAGGACGCCGATGCGCCGGCCGTGGACGCGCAGGACGTGCGCCCCGCCGAAGGCTACGCCGGCGACCTGGCGCCCGAGACCGCCCACGCCTGGGTGCAGGCCGGCCGCGCCGTGCTGGTGGACGTGCGCACCGACGCCGAGCGCGAATGGGTCGGCTTCGTCCCCGGCGCCGTCTCCGCCGCCTGGAAGCAGTGGCCCGGCATGGCGCCGAACCCCGGTTTCGACGCGCAGGCCGCCGCTGCCGCGCAGGGCGGCCTGCCGCTGTTGATGCTGTGCCGCAGCGGCGTGCGCTCCATCGCCGCCGCCCGCCGCGCCACCGAACTGGGCCTGGTGGCTTATAACGTGCTGGGCGGCTTCGAGGGCGAGCCGGACCAGCACGCCCAGCGCGGCCACCGCAACGGCTGGCGCCATGCGGGGCTGCCGTGGCGGCAGAACTGAGATCAGGCGCGTGAGCGTGACCGCCGCGTCCGCGCCAGGCCGCTGAGCCCGATCGCCAGCGCCAGCGCGCCCAGACCCCATTCCGCCAGGGTAGGCACGGCCGCCGCCGCCGCGGGAGCCGCGGCTTGCGTCAGCGTGAGGCTGCCGCTGTTGTCGGTGAAATATGTGTCGGCGACGATGAAGGTGATGGTTGGATTGGCTTGCGAAAACGCTGGGAATCCGAGCTCCGCCAAGGTCGTGGCGGGCAAGGTCAACCCGGCTGGCGGCGTGGCGCTGTCCAGCCCGTTGGCGGCGCTGGTTGGCCAGATCTGGACCGTGCCGACGCCGGAAATCTGCATCAGCAACGCCCCATAGGTCCAAGTGCCGCTCGGGATGATTCCGCTCGGGCCGGAGAAGCTGCTCGATTGCCCGATGCCCGTGCCTCCCACGCTTGCGGCCACGGTGAGGACACCCGCCCCGTTGGTGCAGTACGTGTCGCCGCTCTGGAGGCAGGGGGTGCCGATCTGGCTGAGGGACAGCGTGTCGGTCTCGGTCAGAGTGCCGGCGTAGGTGAACGATGCACCGCTGGCGTTGGTGGCTGAGATAGCCAGTGTTCCGCCCGGAAGGGCGATGCTCGCAGCCTGCGCGCCCATCGCGCCGAGCAGGCTGCATGCCAGTGTGATGATTCGGATTCGTTTCATGGCGCCTGTTCCGGTTGCCCCGCGCTGGCCGCGGTTTCAAGGTCTCGGGCGTGCCGCCGCTCCTCCTGCCGGCTGCTGCATCCCGAAATCATCGTAGCGCCGCCAGCCGCAAAAGCGGCATGACTAAAGTCATCTTGCGGGGCGGTCCGGCGTGAAAAAGGGGCCGTGAAGGCCCCCCCTGCCTGGGTGTGGCGGCTCAGTGCACCACCACCGGGTTCTGCGCCAGCTCGGCGTAGCCTTCCAGCGTGTCTTCGACTTCTTCCTGCGTGGGCGTGTTGGCCTGCCAGGCGGCGATGCGCTGCTGAAACAGCTCGGCCCACAGGCCGTCGAGGTAGACCTCCTTGCCCGAGCGCTTGTCCACGATCTCGAAGCCGTGCCGCGCCAGCGTGGGCGTGCCCGCCGGCGTGTCGGCGCCCTGGGGCGCGTCGGGCAGCAGGTGGACGACCGCGAAGCTGTCGGAATCGTAGAGCGTGTTCATCGGTGCGTGGAGCCTTTCAAAACGGTGGAGCGGGCGGGGCGGGTGGGGAAAGCCTGCGCTCTGCAGATAAGAACGCATGATGGGGATTCAAGGCCGACATGTGCGGGCCGGCGGCGCCCGGGTGGCCCGCATGTGCCAATTTAGGCACGCTCGCGGCGCTTGTTACCGGCCTTGCGGCGCCTGGTCGATGGCTTGCAGTTGCTGGTCGGTCACGTCGCCGTTGGCCTGCGTCACGCGCAGGCGCGCCGGCAGGTGATCGAGCGAGCGCGCCAGCCAGAGTTCCACGCGGGTGTCGTAGGGCCCGCGCGGCTGGCGCAGCAGGCGGGCGGCGAGCAACTCGCGCCCGGCCAGTTGCAGGGTCTCGTCGGCGTGCACTTCCCAGACCCAAGGCTCGGCCTCGCGCACGCCGGCGGTCTGCAGGGTGATCCGCGTACCCGGCGGGTAGCGCTCGGGCGCGGCGGCCAGCAACGCGGCGAGCTGCAGGGTCGCGCTCAGGCGGTCCTGCGCGCCGGGCTCCAGCACGGCGTCGGGCGTGTTGGCGCTGAAGCGGATGCGCCTGCCGGCGGCGTCGAAGTGCGCGGCGCGTTCGCCGCGCGCACGCTCGGCGAAGCGCTCCGGCGCCAGGCCGGCCTCGGTGACCGCGCCTTCGCTGCGCTGCGTGCGCGTGCCCGGCAGCGGCAGGCCGACCGACCACGCGGCTTCGTAGCGCTCGCCCTGGCGGCGCCATGCCAGCTGCGCACTGGCCTCGTAGCCCAGCCCGCGCGCGTGGCCCGTCACCTGGTAGTGCAGCGTGGCCGGGCCTGGCACGCGCACCGGGGCGTGCGGCGTGGCGGGCGGGCTGTCGGCGCCGGTGTCGGCCGCCGCGGCGGGTGTTTCGGCGATGACCGGCGCAACGGCCCGGGTGGCCGGCGCGGGCCTGCGCGCGGCGGGCGGCTTGTCCGCGTGCCGGGTGCGCGCGGGCGGCGAGGGCGTGGCGGCCGGGGGATGAGCCGGCGGCGGCATGGGCGCGGCGACGACGCGCGTCAGCAGCGCGGGCGCGCGCGGCGCGGCGGGCAAGGGGAGGTCGCGGGACGGTGGATCGCCCAGCAGCGCGGCGTGCGCCAACGCCACGGCGGCCATCAACCAGGGTGGCGGGCCGCCCGGAGGCTGGCCTAGAATGGCGCGCTTTCGCCGCTCGCCCGCGCAGGCGTCATCCACGGCCAAAGACCCCCCATGAAACTGGCAACCTACAAGGACGGCTCGCGCGACGGGCAACTGGTGGTCGTCTCGCGCGACCTGACGACGGCCCATTATGCGACCGGCATCGCCAGCCGCCTGCAGCAGGCGCTGGACGACTGGAACTTCATCGCCCCGCAGTTGCAGGACCTGTCGCACACGCTGAACCTGGGCAAGGCGCGCCACGCCTTTCCGTTCGAGCCGGCGCTGTGCATGGCGCCGCTGCCGCGCGCCTACCAGTGGGCCGACGGCTCGGCCTACCTGAACCACGTGGAGCTGGTGCGCGCCGCCGGCAAGAGCGACGTGCCCGAGAGCTTCTACACCGAGCCGCTGATGGTCCAGGGCGGCAGCGACGACTTCCTCGGCCCCTGCGACGACATCCTGGTGGCCGATGAGGCGTTCGACATCGACTTCGAGGCCGAGCTGGCCGTGATCACCGGCGACGTGCCCATGGCCGCCACGCCCGAGCAGGGGCTGGACGCGGTGCGCCTGCTGATGCTGGCCAACGACGTCAGCCTGCGCGCGCTGATCGCCGCCGAGATCGACCGGCGCATGGGCCTGTTCCAGGGCAAGCCGTCCACCGCCTTCAGCCCGGTCGCCGCCACGCCCGACGAGCTGGGCGACGCCTGGCAGGAGGGCCGCGTGCACCTGACGATGCAGACCACCTGGAACGGCCGCAAGGTCGGGATGTGCGATGCGGGGCCGGACATGCGATTTCACTTCGGCCAGTTGATCGCGCACGCCGCGCGCACGCGCCGGCTGCGCGCAGGCGCCATCGTCGGCAGCGGCACCGTCAGCAACCCGGGCATCGACAAGGACGGCCGGCGCGAGTGGCCCCGGGGCTACGGCTGCATCGCCGAGAAGCGCGCCATGGAAACCCTCCAGGACGGCGCGCCCAAGACCGCGTACATGCGCTTCGGCGACACCCTCCGCATCGAGATGAAGGGGCGGGACGGCGAGTCGGTGTTCGGCGCCATCGAGCAGCGCGTGGCGCGGTTCGGCACGGGCTGAATCTTATAAGCCAAATCGGCCTCCAGCGCCCGTACAGCAAGCGCTGGCAGCTATATATTAAATAGCTTCCGGCGCCGCATAGGGCGCGAAGGTGTTTCCGTCCCGCGTCAGCAGCTGCATCAGCTTGGGGTGGATGAACAGCTTCTCGCGCCCCACCGGCTGCTCGCGCAGCACGCCGATGCCCACCAGGTCCTGCAGATAGCGCGAGGCGGCCTGCCGCTGCCCGATGCCCCGGGCGACGAGGTGGCCGATGCGGCAGTAGGGCTGCTCGAACAGCGTCTCGACCAGCTCGTGGCTGTAGAGCTTGGGCAGGCGCTGGCGCACGTGGTCGGTGGTGTGGGCTTGCAGGGTGCGCAGGGCGGCGATCTTGCCGGTGGTCCAGCGGGCGGTTTCCTCGACGGCGCGCAGCATGTACAGCACCCACTCTTCCCAGGCCTGGCTGCGCGTGACCTCCAGCAGCAGGCGGTAGTAGTCGGCCTTGTGGTCGATGATGTAGCGACTCAGGTACAGCACCGGCAGGTTCAGCAGCTCTTCCTGGATGAGGATCAGGAGGTTGAGCACGCGCCCCGTGCGGCCGTTGCCGTCGGTGAAGGGGTGGATGGCCTCGAACTGGTAGTGCGCCACCGCCATGCGGATGAGCGGGTCGAGTTCGCGCTGCTCGTGGATGAAGCGCTCCCAGTTGGCCAGCAGGCCGCGCAGCAGCGCCTCGCCTTCGGGCGGGGTGTAGATGGCCTCGCCGCTGCGGTCGTTCACCAGCTGGGTGCCGGGCGTGCGGCGCACGTCCATGGCGGCGCCCTTGAGGGCGGTGCAGATGTCCACGGCGGTGCGGGCGGCGAGCGGCCGCTCGCGCAGCGACTCAAAGCCCTGGCGCAGCGCGGTGCGGTAGCGCAGGGCCTCCTTGGTGGCCGGGTCGGCGTGCTCGCCGCCGTCGTCGGCATGGCGGAACAGCTGGTCGGTGGTGGTGACGATGTTCTCGATCTCGGAGCTGTCCTTGGCCTCCAGCAACGGAATCGTGTTGATGAGCACCGTGGGGTTGGGGATCAGCGCCGTGGCCTGCTTCAACTCGGCCAGGGCCGCCCGCGCGGGAATGCACTGCTTGAGGATGGCGCGGCTTTCCAGCTCGGCCTGTGGCGGCAGCGGGGGCAGGTCGTTGTAGGGGCGGTCCCGAAACCAGCGCGCCTGGGCCATGTTCTCGTTTTCGTGGTTTTGCGACATATCTGGAGCATATGTCGCCGTCGAGCACAGGCCAACGGAACGCGTTCTAGAAATTGGATTTTTGCGACACGTTTTGATTTCGTGTCGTCGCCAGCGATATATAGGCAGAATGTGTCGCAGAAATTCTGAAATAGCGACATATCTTGCGGCCAGGGCCGAGCGTCTACACTCCTGCGGGCCATGAACATTAAAGGAGACAAACCCATGCAACGTCGAGACTTCATCGCCCTGGCCGCCGCCGGCATCGCCGCGCCCTGGGCGCGCGCGCAGACCGGCTGGCCCGCCCAGCAGATCCGCTGGGTGGTGCCGTACCCCGCCGGCGGCGGCACCGACGTGCTGGCGCGGGCGATCTCGGAGGCCATGCGCCCGCTGCTGAACCAGCAGCCCATCGTGGTGGACAACCGCCCCGGCGCCGCCACCAACATCGGCGCCGAGCTGGTGGCCCGCGCCAAGCCCGACGGCTACACCGTGATGTCGGCCGACAACGCCGTGCTGGCCTTCAACGAGCACCTGTTCAGCAAGCTACCCTTCAGCCCCGAGAAGGACTTCAGCTACATCGGCGCGTTCGGGCGCTTCCCGCTGGCGCTGGTGGTGCACCCCGACTTTCCGGCCAAGACGTTCAAGGACTTCCTGGCCTGGGCGCGCGCCAACCCCGGCAAGCTCAACTACGCCTCGCCCGGCAACGGCTCGCCGCACCACCTGGCGATGGAGCTGTTCAAGACCCGCACCGGCAGCTTCATCACCCACATCCCCTACCGCGGCGCCGCGCCGGCCATGCAGGACGTGATGGGCGGCCAGGTGCCGTGCATGTTCCTCGACCTGCCGGCCGGCCTGCCCGTGATCCAGAGCGGCAAGGTGCGCGCCCTCGCCATCGGTTCCGCCAGGCGCGTGGCGCAGCTGCCCGACCTGCCGACGCTGGCCGAGCTGGGCGTGAAGGACAGCGAGGTCTACGCCTTCCAGGGCCTGCTGGGCCCCGCGGGGCTGCCCGCCGACGTGGTGACCCAGCTGAACGGCGCCATCAACCAGGCGCTGCGCGACCCCGGCGTGGTCAAGCGCATGCAGGACTACGGCATGGAGGCGCAGCCCGGCACGCCCAGGCAGTTCCTCGACATGGCGCGCGCCGAAAGCCGCCGATGGGGGCAAGTCATCAAGGCCGCCGGCGTGAAATTGGACTAACCCCCAGTCTGCGCGGACTTCGTTCCGCTCCGCCTCCCCCCTTACAGGGGGCGCACCCACTGACCGGGGGAACCCCGGCCACGGGTGCACTGAGATGGCCTGCTCCGCGGCCACCGGCACCTTTTCCGCGCGATGCGCGGTTGGCGATCAGATTCTGTTGCAAGAACAGCCGCGCCCCGCGCAGCAGCATCTCCACCGCCAGCGCCACCAGGATCAGGCCGATCAGCCGCTCCACGGCCAGCAGCACGCGCGTGCCCACCAGGCGCTGAAGGCGCTCGGCCAGCAGCAGCACCACGGCGCACACGGCCATCGTCACCGACAGAGCGCCCACCCATTCCCAGCGCCGCTCGGGCGCCTGGCTGACCAGCAGCATCACCGTGGCCAGCGCCGAGGGGCCGGCCAGCGCGGGCACGGCCAGCGGCACGATCAGCGGCTCGCCCGCCGGTTCGTCGCCGGCCGGGCGCGGGGGCGGCGGGAACACCATGCGGATGGCGATCAGGAACAGCACCACGCCGCCGGCCACTTGCAGCGAGAGCTGCGACAGGTTCATCACCCGCAGGAAGCCGTCGCCCACGAACATGAAGGCCAGCAGCAGCAGGAAGGCGATCAGCACCTCGCGCAGGATCACGCGCGGCCGGCGCTCGGCCGGCACCGCCCTCAGCGCGTTGGCGAAGATGGGGATGTTGCCCACCGGGTCGGTGATGAGCAGCAGCAGGATGGTGGCGGAGACGAAGGTGTAGGCCATGGCGAGCGCGATTGTGACGCGCGGCGAAGTACCGCCCAGCGCTTACGATCCGCGCTTTCACCCCCGCAGCAGGAGACGCCCCGCATGAGCACCCCCGCCATCGACTACGGCCGCTACCAGACCCTCCACATCACCCGCCGCGGCCAGGACGGCGGCGTGATCGACTTGCAGATGAAGGCCGCCAACGGCAAGCTGCCCACCGCCGGCCACGACGGCCACTGGGAGCTGTCCGAGATCTGGCGCGACGTGGACAAGGACGACAGCGTGCGCGCCGTGGTGCTGCGCGGCGAGGGCATGGGCTTCTCGGGCGGCGGCGACCTGGCGCTGGTGCAGGACATGGCCAGCGACTTCGCCGTGCGCACCCGCGTGTGGAAGGAGGCGCGCGATCTGGTCTACAACGTCATCAACTGCGACAAGCCCATCGTCAGCGCCCTGCACGGCCCGGCCGTGGGCGCGGGGCTGGTGGCGGGGCTGCTGGCCGACATCTCCATCGCCGCCCGCACGGCAAAAATAGTCGACGGCCACACGCGCCTGGGCGTGGCCGCCGGCGACCACGCCGCCATCTGCTGGCCGCTGCTGTGCGGCATGGCCAAGGCCAAGTACTACCTGATGCTGTGCGAGGCCGTCACCGGCGAGGAGGCCGAGCGCATCGGCCTGGTGTCGCTGGCCGTCGATGACGACCAGCTGCTCGCCAAAGCCTACGAAGTGGCCGACAGGCTGGCCGCCGGCAGCCCCACCGCGATCCGCTGGACCAAGTACTCGCTCAACAACTGGTACCGCCAGGCGGGCCCGAGCTTCGACACCTCGCTGGCGCTGGAGTTCATGGGCTTCGGCGGGCCGGACGTGCACGAAGGCGTGGCGTCCCTGCGCGAGCGGCGCGCGCCGAAATACTGATAGCTATATAAATAATAGCTGCCAGCGCTTGTCCAGTAAGCGCTGGAGGCCGATTTGGCTCAAGACTTGGCTTTCATCTTCGCCAGCATCAACCCCGTGTTGGTCTTGCGGTCCGCATTGACCTGCTGCACCGTCGGCCGCTCGCCCATGCGCTGGAGGTAGTCGCGCGCGGCGGGCAGCGCGGCCAGCAGATCCTCGCCATAGATGATCTTGCTGCAACTGGCCACCAGCGGCAGGTGCACGGCGGCGGCGCAGTCGGCCAGCGTGAACTCGTCGCCGGCCACGAAGGGCGCGAACTTCGCCAACTGGCCGAAGGCGGCGATGTTCTTTTCGAGCTGCGGGCGCAGCTTGGCCTTCAGGCCGTCGCTGACCTTGCCGCCGAAGAACGCCTCGGGGTAGAGGTTGCGCGCCACCAGTTCCAGGTGCAGCTCCAGGTAGCGCAGCAGCTCGCGCACCTTGGCGGCCTGGTAGGGGCTGGCGGGCATCAGCGGGTGCTCGGGGTAGCGGTCTTCCACGTACTCCAGGATCACGGTCGATTCGCTGATCGGCCCCTCGTCGGTGATGGCGTAGGGCACCTTGCCCAGCGGGCTGGCGGCGCGGTCGGTCTCGCCGACCCAGGCCAGCACCTCCTCGAACGGCAGGCCTTTTTCCAGCAGCGCGAGCTTGACCTTGTTGTAGTAGTTGCTGGCCGCGAAGCCGCAGAGTTTGAGCATGGATGGTTCTCCTTGTGGTGCGATGCGCGAGCGTAGCGTGCACCGTGGCTTGGCGCAGTCGCGGATTGGACGTGTCCCATAATCCGCCGCATGCCGCCCCGCCGCCTGCACCGCCTCATCGCCCGTCTGGCGCTGGCGTGGTTCGCGCTGGCGCTGGGCGCGGCGGCCGCCTCGCCGCTGGTGCGGCCGCGCGCCATGCAGCTGGTGTGCAGCGCGTCGGGTGCGGTGAAGCTGCTGGTGGATACCGGCGACGGCCTGGCCGAGGCCGGCCAGGCCACGCTCGACTGCGCGCTGTGCCTGCTGGCCGACGCGCCGCCCGCCTGCCCGCCGACCGTGCGGCCGCCGGCCAGCGCGCAGGCGCCGCAAGCGGCCGCGCCGCACCCGCCCGCGCCCGTGGTGGCGCAGGCCGGGGCGCCGCTGCCGGCGCGCGGGCCGCCCGCTGTCTCCTGAACCGTCGTCACCCGCAAGCCGCGCCCGCTCCGCCCGGACCGGGGTGGCGGCTTTCCCGTCGATCTTCAGGAGGTTTTCCATGACCAGGTTCTTCATCGCCGCCGCCCTGCTGGGCGCGGCGGCCGGCGCGCAGGCGCACATCACGCTGGAGCAGCCCAGCGCCGAGGCCGGCACCTACTACAAGGCCGTGCTGCGCGTCGGCCACGGCTGCGAGGGCTCGCCCACGCAGGCCCTCACCGTCACGCTGCCGCCCGGCGCCCTGCATGCGCACCCCATGCCCAAGCCGGGCTGGACGCTGGCGGCGCGCACCGACCCGGCGTCCGGCGCCGTCACCCAGTGGGCGTGGCAGGGCGGTTCGCTGGCCGATGCGCATTACGACGAGTTCGTGCTGCGCGTGAAGCTGCCGGCGCAGCCCGGGCCGCTGTGGTTCCGCGTGCACCAGCAGTGCGCGCAAGGCGCCAACGACTGGGCCGAGGTGCCCGCCAGCGGCACCGACACGCGGGGGCTCAAGCGGCCCGCCGCGCTGCTGGACGTGCGGCCCGCCGCCGCGCCGGCGCATGCGCACGCGCATTGACGCGCTTTTCCCACTGCCTTCTCATCCCGACCGGAGAAACGAACATGCGTGAAATCAAGACACTGCTCGCCGCCGCTGCCCTGCTGCTGGCCGGCGCCGCCCTGGCCCAGACCGTGAAGGTCGAGAGCGCCTGGGCGCGCGCCACCGTGCCGGGGCAGCAGGGCACCGGCGCCTTCATGACGCTGACCGCGCCCGAGGGCGCGCGCCTGGTCGGCGCCAGCACGCCCGCCGCCGGCGTGGCCGAGGTGCACGAAATGGCGATGCAGGGCGACGTGATGAAGATGCGCGCCGTGCCCGCGCTCGACCTGCCCGCCGGCCAGCCGGTGGAACTCAGGCCCGGCGGCCACCACCTCATGCTGATGGACCTGCGCGCGCCGCTCATGCCCGGCAGCACCGTGCCGCTGACCCTGGTGCTGCGCGACGCGCGCGGCGCCGAAGTGCGCCAGGAGGTGCGCGTGCCGGTGCGCGCCGCCGCGCAGCCCGCGCCCGGCGCCGCGTCGGCCCACGAGCACAAGCACTGATCCGCGCGCCGGCGCGCCTTTGCGTTAAGCTGCGCGCAGCCGCCGTGAGGAGACCGCGTTCGCAGCGTGCGCGGCGGCCCCAACGACCATGAAAGGCGCAGCCATGAGTGATGCCAACGCGTTCGATCTCGGCAAGTTCATCCCGGGGTTCGACTTCCTGCAAAAGCTTGCCGCCGAGCGGCCCGGCGCCCGCGGCGCGGCGGCCGGCCTGGGCAACTGGGTCGCGCCCACGGTCAGCGTCGAGGAGCTGGAGCGCCGCATCAAGGATCTGCGCGCCGTGCAGTTCTGGCTGGAGCAGAACGTCGTCGCCGTCAAGGCCACCATCCAGGCGCTGGAGGTGCAGAAGATGACGCTGGCCACGCTGCGCGGCATGAACGTGAGCATGACCGAGGTGGCCAAGGCCTTCACGCTGCCCACGGGCAGTCCCGCATCGGCCACGGCGCCGGCGGCCGCGAAGGACGCCCCCGCGCAGTCTTCCGCCTGGCCCTACGCACCGGCCCCCGCCGAAGCCGAGCCCCCGGCCGCCGAACCGCCGGCCGAGCCCGCGCGCCGGCCCCGCCGCGCCAAACCGGCGCGCCGCGCGTCCGGCAAGGCCGCCGAAGCCGCCGCGCCCGCCGCCGGCCTGGCCGACCCGGTGCAGTGGTGGGGCGCGCTGACCCAGCAGTTCCAGCAGATCGCCGCCAGCGCGCTGCGCGAGGCCGGGCGCGCTGCCCCAGAGGCCACGCCCGCCGCCGAGACTGCTATTGATTCAGCAGCTGCCGGCGCAGACCAGGCGGGCGCCGAGGCCCCGAAAGCCGCCAAGAAACCGGCCGCGCGCAAGAAGGCGCCGGCCAAGAAGGCTGCCCGCAAGGCCGCCGCCAAGCCTGCCGCCAAGGCGGTCCCCTCCGCGAAGAAGGCCGCCAAGCCGGCTCCGCGCTCGCCGCTGGCCGGCTGGCCGCTGCCGCCGGCCTTCAAGCTCGGCCGCCGCTGAACCAGCGCCGCGCACCCCCGCCGGCATGACCCTGTTCCCCTGCGGCCATGCCACCCACCCGCAATGGCCCATGGCCTGCGGGCTGGTGCTGGCGCAGCTGCGCGCGCGGATGGCGCTGCCCGGCCACGCCGGCGCGCCCACGCTCGGCCTGCTCTACATCACCGACCACTACGCGCCGCACGCCGCCGCCATCCTCGACCACCTGAGCGCCGAGCTGCCCGAGGTGTCCGACTGGGCCGGCACCGTCGGCGTCGGCGTGTGCGCCAGCGGCGCCGAATACATCGACGAGCCCGCGCTCAGCGTCATGCTGTGCGAGCTGCAGGTGGACCAGTACCGGGTGTTCTCCGGCGTCGCGCCGCTGTCCGCCGGGCGCGGCTTCGCGCCGCACGCCGCGCTGGTGCACGCCGACGCGCGGATGCCCGACCTGCCCGAGATGATCGCCGAGATGGCCGCGCGCACCGCCACCGGCACCCTGTTCGGCGGTCTGGCTGCCAGCCGCAGCGAGCCGGTGCAGTTCGCCGCCCCCGGCCAGGGCAACGCGCCGGGGCAGGGCGCGGCCGGCGGCGTGTTCAAGGGCGGCCTGTCGGGCGTGGCCTTCGGCGCCGGCGTGGCGCTGGTCTCGCGCGTCACCCAGGGCTGCCAGCCGGTGGCGCCCGCGCGCGCCGTGACGGCGGCCGACGGCCGCCTGCTGCTGGCGCTGGACGGCGAGCCCGCGCTCGACGTGCTGCTGCGCGACCTCGGCGTTGACCGCAACCACCCGCAGCGCGCCTTGCCCGCGCTGCGCCAGACCTTGATCGGCCTGTCGGACGCTGGCGAGCACGGCCTCGGCCGCGCCGGCCACTTCGGCGCCGACGTGCGGGTGCGCCACATCGTCGGCGTCGATCCGGCGCGGCGCGGCGTGGCCGTCGCCGACACGGTGGAGGAGGGCATGCGCGCGGCCTTCTGCCAGCGCAACCCGGCGGCGGCGCGCGCCGACCTGATGCGCATCTGCGCCGAGATCCGAGAGGAGCTGGAGCCCGAGGAGGTCTCGCACAGCGCCGCCGTCGCCCTGGCCGCCGCGCACGAGACGGCGGCGGCGCACCCGGCGCGGCGCATCCGCGGCGCGGTCTACGTCAGCTGCGCCGGCCGCGGCGGCGCGCACTTCGGCGCCCCCGGCGCCGAGCTGCAAGCCGTGCGCCAGGCGCTGGGCGACGTGCCGCTGACCGGCTTCTTCGCCGGCGGCGAGATCGCGCGCCAGCAGCTGTACGGCTACACCGGCGTGCTGACGGTGTTCGTGGGCAGCGCCGGCTGATGCGCGCGGCGCTGAGGGCCTGAATTGGCCCTCAGCGCTTATTCAGCAAGCGCTGGCAGCTATTGATAGGGTAGCAATCGCCGGCAGGGCCGATGGCGGCCTCGGCATCGGGCGCGGCGGAATCATCGGCCATCATGCGAGCGAAGCCGCCTCCGCGATGCAGGCCGTGAGCGCCGCCAGCGCTGGGTCGTGCTGCTTGCCGCCGCGGTACACCCACGCCAGCCGGCCCGCCCCGCGCTGCGCCGGCACGCGCAGCGGCGTCAGGCGCAGCGTGGGCGCGTAGCGCCGCACCACCGATTCCGGCGCCACCGTGATGAAGCGGCCCGTGGCCACCAGGTGCAGATTGGTGTGGAACGACACCGAGGTCACCACCGGCTCGGGCGGCGCCAGGCCGGCGTCGAGGTAGAGGCCGTCGAACGCGCGCCGCGTGAGGCTGTCCTGCGGCGGCAGCGCCCAGGCGTGGCCGGCCAGGCTGCGCAGCGTCTGCCGGCCGCGCGCGGCGCGGTGGCCGGGGCCGGCGACGAAGGCGAAGCGTTCGTCGCCCACCAGCTGCACCACCGCGTCGTCGAACATCAGTGCCGGCTCGTCGGACGGCGGCAGCCGGCTGAGGATGGCGTCCAGCGCGCCCGTGCCCAGCGCCTGCCACAGCGGCGCGACGGTGGCTTCGTGCAGTTCCACGCGCACGTGCGGCGCATCGCGCTGCAAGGCCGCCAGCGCCGCCGGCATGAAGCGCAGCGCCGCCAGCGGCACGCAGCCGACGCGCAGCACCGGGCGGGCCGGCGCCTGCGCGGCGGCCTGGGCGGCCAGCAGCTCATGCCGCGCGGCGCTCAGCCGCTGCAGCGCCGCCTGGCCCGCCGGCGTCAGCGCTACGCCGCGCGCCTGCCGGTCCACCAGCGCCGCGCCGAAGGCCGCCTCCAGCCCGCGCAGCGCCTGCGTGATGGCGGGCTGCGTCACGTGCAGCCGCTCGGCCGTGCGCCGCAGCGAGCCGGTGGCGGCGATGTGGTCGAGCAGCATCAGGTCGCGCAGCCGCAGGTGGCCGATGCGGCTGGCGAGGACGGGGTCGGTGGTCATGGCGTGGCTTATCGGTGGATAAGAAAGTGTGTATTTTGCTTATCGGCCTGCATGCCTAGACTGGCTGCACGACAACGACCGCAGGAGACTGGCCATGCCCGATTCCCGTTCCCCGCCGGCGCAGCGCCGCCGGATGCTTGCCGGCGCCGCCGCGCTGGCCGCGACCGCGCTGTGGCGCCCGGCGCGTGCGCAGGCTTTCCCCAGCCGGCCGGTGAAGACCATCGTGCCCTTCGCCGCCGGCGGCGGCCCCGACGTGCTGGCGCGCAAGACGGGCGTCAGGCTGGCCGAAGCGCTGGGCCAGAGCGTGGTGGTGGAGAACATCGTCGGCGCCGGCGGCATCCTGGCCGCGCAGAACGTGGCGCGCGCGCCGGCCGACGGCTACACGCTGCTGCTGGGCTCGTCGGCGCAGATCGTGCAGAAGCTGATGCAGCCTTCGGTGAAGTTCGATCCGCTGAAGGATTTCACGCCCGTCACCTGCACCGGCTTCAGCCCCGCGCTGCTGGTGGTGGCGGCCGATGCGCCATGGAAGACGGTGCAGGAGCTGGTGGCCGCCATCCGCGCCAGGCCGGCCGCGCTCAACTACGCCTCGGGCGGCATCGGCAGCGCCGCGCACCTGACCGGCGCGGCGCTGGAGCAGGCCATGCAGGTGCAGGCCGTGCACGTGCCCTACAAGGGCTCGGTGGAGATCATCCCCAGCATCCTGCAAGGCGCCACGCAGTTCGCCTTTCCCATCGTCTCCACCGCCATTCCGTACGTGCTGGACGGGCGCGTGCGCGCGTTGGCCACTTCGGGCGGCCAGCGCCTGGCGCAGCTGCCGCAGGTGCCCACGCTGCGCGAGGCGCTGGGCAAGGAGGAGCTGGCGCTGTCTTCCTGGGGCGGCGTGTGGGCGCCCGCCGGCACGCCGGCCGAGGTGGTGGACGTGCTGTTCCGCGCCTACCAGAAGACCTACGCCGACCCCGCCGTGCGCGCCGACCACGAGGCCGCGGGCGTGCTGGTGGAGCTGAGCGCCTCGCCGGCCGACTTCGGCCGCTTCATGGCGGAGGAGACGCGCAAGTACGCGCGCATCGTCAAGGCCGCGCGGCTGGTCACCTCATGAGCGCCCGCCCGGCCGCTCCGAAGGGCGCTCGCACCGCAGTGCGAAGCACGGAGGTGTTCCGATGACCGCCGCGGATACCCCGATGCAGCCCCTGGCGGGCGTGCAGGTGGTCGATTTCAGCCACGTGATCGCCGGCCCGCTGGCGAGCTTCTACTTGGCGCAGCTCGGCGCCACCGTCGTCAAGGTGGAGGCGCCGGGCGGCGACGTGATGCGCGGCTCGGCCCAGGGCGCCGCGCAGTTCGCGGCCTTCAACGCCGGCAAGCAGTGCCGCACCATCGACCTGCACACCGAGGCCGGCCGCGCCGAGGCGCTGGCGCTGGCCGAGCGCTGCGACGTGCTGGTGGACAACTTCCGCCCCGGCGTGCTGGCGCGCCTGGGCCTGGGCCATGTGGCGGTGCGCGCGCGCAACCCGCGCCTCATCTCCTGCGCCATCTCGGGCTACGGCACGCAGCACGCCGGCTGGGCGCGGCGCGGCGCCTACGACCACGTGATCCAGGCGCTCACCGGCATGGCCATGCTGGCCGGCGGCGAGGGCGACCCGCCGGTGAAGACGGGCTTCCCCGTCGTCGACGTGATGACCGGCGTGCTCGCCGCCTTCGCCATCACCGCCGCCGTGCAGGAACGCGAGCGCACCGGCCGGGGCTGGCACGTGGACGTGTCGATGTGGGCCGCGGCGCTGCAGCTCATGTACCCCTTCAGCGTGGACGTCATGGCCGGCGGCAGCGCGCCGGCGCGCGTCGGCAACAAGGGCTATTCGGGCAGCCCGGCGGCGGAATACTTCGAGGCCAGCGACGGCTTCATCGCCATCGGCGCCAACACGCCGCGGCAGATCGCGAAGCTCTACGAGGTGCTGGGCTGGCCGGCCGCGCAGGCCGGGGACGACCTGGTGCAGGGCCCCGGCTTCGCCCGTGCGCGCGATCCCGATGCCTTCCGCACCCGGCTGGCCGCCGCCCTGCGCACGCGCACCGCGCAGGCGTGGGAGGACGCCCTGCATGCCGCCGGCGTGCCCGCCGCGCGCGTGCGCACGCTGGACAGCTTCGTGCGCGACGCGCAGGCCGCCGGCGCGCTGGTGCCGCACTGGCTGGAGCTGGACGGCGTGCGCGTGCCCAGCCCCGGCCTGGGCTGGACGAGCGTGCCGGCGTAAGTCATTCTTTTGAGCGAAATAGGCCTTCAGAGCTTGGCGGCCTCAAATCTGAAGTGCAACACCCCCTTCAGAATTGAGGCATCCATGACCGAAAGAACCTACGAGCAGCTCAGTGAGATGGAGCGCTACGCGATAGCGCTGGGCCTGCAGCAAGGGCAGAGCCAGAGCGCCATAGCCAGAGCGCTGGGCCGCTCCAAGAGCACCATCAGCCGTGAGTGCAAGCGCAATGGAGGTGCCCAGGGCTACACCTCCAAGTACGCCCAGCAGCGCAGCGACAGACGCAGGCGCTTTGCCCGGCCGTTACCGAAGCTGCACCGCGATGGCTCCTTGTTCTCACTGGTGTGCGAGCATCTGCGCCAGCACTGGTCACCCCAGCAGATTGCAGGACACTTGAAGGCCCTGCACCCCGATGACAAGCGCATGAGAGCGTCACACGAGAGCATCTACACCTGCATCTATGCCCAGCCCAGGGGCGAGCTGAAGAAAGAGCTGGTGTCGTGCTTGCGCATGGCCCATGCCAAACGCTGGCCCCGCTCCAAGGGCAAGGATCGGCGCGGGGAGATCCAGGATTCTGATGAGCATCCACGTGCGCCCGCCCGAGGTCGAGGATCGCCAGCTTCCCGGCCACTGGGAAGGCGATCTGATCAAGGGGGCGGCCAACGCCAGCGCCATCGGCACGCTGGTGGAGCGCACCACGCGCCTGGTGCTGCTGGTCAAGCTGCCACATCCCAACCCGGCCACGGCCGCGCACGTGCTGCAGGCGTTCAGCGACAAGCTCAATGGCATTGCCAGCCCTATGCGCAAAACCCTGACCTATGACCGAGGCTCGGAGATGGCCGAGCACGCCAGGCTGAGCCAGAACACGGGCATGAAGGTGTACTTCTGCGATCCCCACAGCCCCTGGCAGAGGGGCAGCAACGAGAACACCAATGGGCTGCTGCGCCAGTACTTCCCCAAAGGCACCGATCTGAGCGGCTATACGCAGGAGCAGCTTGATGCCGTCGCCGATGAGCTCAATGGCCGTCCCAGGATGACCTTGGGCTACCGCACTCCGCTTGAGGTCTATGCTCAGCACCTACAACTATTGACCCAGCGCGGGGACTCCGTGCATTGAATCAATGTTGCACTTGGACTTGAATCCGCCCTTGCCTGACAATCGCTGACAGCTATCAAAAATGTAGTTCAACGCCGCAGACGTGTGAACGCGGCGAACTCCCAGCAGCGCATCGCCAGCACCAGCGTGTAGCCCTCGACCTCGGCGGCCTTCAGCTTCTGGTCGGTCTGGTGCTGCTGCGCGAAGTCCTGCGCCAGGCGCTGCAAGCGCTCCACGAACGAAGGCGCCAGCGCGCGGCTGATGCTGCCGTGTACCAGTTGCAGGTGTTCGCCGCCGCCGTCGAAGCCGCCGCCGAAGTAGTCCAGCACCACGTGCTCGCGGAAGTACTGCATCACCGGCCCGTGCGGGCGCCAGCGGAAGGTCTTGGCCACTTTCAGGCGGTAGCGGTTGAGCGGCTTCAACTCGATGATGCCGATGCGGTCGAGCTGCGCCAGGTACTTGACCACCTCGGCCTCGGTCAGGCGGTAGGCGGCGGTCATCTGCTCCAGCGTCCAGCCGCTCAGCACGTTGATGGCCACCAGCAGCAGCTTCTCGTCCTGCACCACGGCGCGCTCCTGCTCGGCCGTCAGCTCTTTCAGCAGCGGCTGCGCGTCGGCCACGCGGCGCGCCAGCTCGGCGAAGTCCAGCTTCAGCGCGCGGCAGATGGCATCGACGCGCGACAACGGCATGTCGCCCTTGGCCAGCATGCGCTTGACGCTGGACTCGGCCATGCCCAGCGCGCGCGCCAGGTCGGCGTAGGTCATCTGGGCGGCCTTCAGCTCTTTCTTGACGGCGGCGACGAGGTCGGCGGTGGTGCTCATGGGCGGTATTAGAGCATCGCGTGGCGATACCGCTGGGCGCGGAAGCGGACGCTGGGGCGCATTTCGCGCATCGCGGGCCGCGCCGCTGCGTAGCCTGCGGCCTGCGTTTGACCGGAGAGTTCCCCATGCTGCCCATCATTCTTCTCGTATTCGTCCTGTGCTTCGTGTTGGAGCGCGCCTGGCCCGGCTGGCCGCTGCCGCGCATACGCACCTGGCCGCTGCGCGTGCTGACCATCAACGCCGCGCAACTGGCCGTGGTGCTGCTGGCCGGCGTGACGTGGGAGCGCTGGCTGTCCGGCGCGTCGCTGCTGCATCTCAGCGCGCATCTGTCGCCCGCCGCCGGCGGCGTGCTGGCGTACTTCGTGGCGACTTTCGTCTTCTACTGGTGGCATCGCGTCCGGCACGAGAACGACACGCTCTGGCGCCTGTTCCACCAGATCCACCACAGCCCGCGGCGGCTGGAGGTCATCACCTCGTTCTACAAGCACCCGGGCGAGATGGTGGTGAACGCCATCATCGGCAGCCTGCTGGTGTACGCGCTGCTCGGCCTGTCGCCGCGGGCCGGCGCGGTCTACACCCTGTGCACCGCGCTGGGCGAATTCTTCTACCACACCAACATGCGCACGCCGCACTGGGTGGGCTGGTTCTTCCAGCGGCCGGAGATGCACCGCATCCACCACCAGCACGGCCGCCACCGCAACAACTATGGCGACATCACCTGGTGGGACATGCTGTTCGGCACCTACGAGAACCCGCGGCAATGGCATGGGCGCTGCGGATTCGATGCCGACAAGGAGGAGCGGCTGATCGACATGCTGCTGTACCGCGACGTTCACCGCGACGTGCCGCAGCCCTCACAATGCGCCGGCAACACCGAAGCGACGCATCCCCAGAGGAACTTCCGATCATGAGTCAACCGACCGCCGCCGTGGCCGCCACCCAGGCCCTGCCTGCCGCACCGCACGACGCGCCCAACCAGTTCGCCCTGCTGCGCCAGCGCCGCTTCGCGCCGTTCTTCTGGACGCAGTTTTCCGGCGCCGCCAACGACAACCTGTTCAAGTTCGCCTTCACCGTGATGGTGACCTACCAGCTCAGCGTGAGCTGGCTGGAGCCGGCGCTGGCCGGCATGGTGATCGGGGCGCTGTTCATCCTGCCGTTCCTGCTGTTCTCGGCCACCAGCGGGCAGCTGACCGACAAGTACGAGAAGACAGCCCTGATCCGCCTCGTCAAGAACCTGGAGATCGCCATCATGGCGCTGGCCGCCTGGGGCTTCATGGCCGCCAGCGTGCCGGTGCTGCTGGCCTGCGTGTTCCTGATGGGGCTGCATTCCACGCTGTTCGGCCCCGTCAAGTTCGCCTACTTGCCGCAGGTGCTGAACGAGCGCGAGCTGACCGGCGGCAACGGCATGGTCGAGATGGGCACTTTCGTCGCCATCCTGCTGGGCAACGTGGTCGGCGGCATCCTGGTGGCCTTGCCGCAGGTGGGGCATGCGTCGGTAGCTATCGCTTGTGTAGCGCTGGCGGTGCTGGGCCGCGTGGTGGCGCAGTTCATCCCGCGTGCGCCGGCCACCGACCCGGGCCTGGCGATCAACTGGAACCCGGTCAGCGAGACCTGGCGCAACCTGAAGCTGGCGCACGGGCAGATCGCCGTGTTCCGCTCGCTGCTGGGCATCTCGTGGATGTGGTTCTTCGGCGCCGTGTTCCTCAGCAACTTCCCGGCCTTCGCCAAGGACGTGCTGCACGGCAACGAGCAGGTGGCCTCGCTGCTGCTGGTGGTGTTCTCCATCGGCATCGGCGCCGGCTCGCTGCTGTGCGAGCGGCTGTCGCACCGGCACGTGGAGATCGGCCTGGTGCCGCTGGGCGCCATCGGCATGAGCGTGTTCGCCATCGATCTGTACTTCGCCTCCCGCGGGCTGCCGCCGCACGCGGGCCACACGCTGGGCAGCTTCCTGGCGCAGGCCGCGCACTGGCGCGTGATGGCCGACCTGGCGCTGCTCAGCCTGTTCGCCGGCCTGTACAGCGTGCCCATGTACGCGCTGATCCAGCTGCGCAGCGCGCCCACGCACCGCGCGCGCATCATCGCCGCCAACAACATCCTCAACGCGCTGTTCATGATCGGCAGCGCGCTGATCGCGAGCGCGCTGCTGAAGTCGGGCTTCAGCATCCCGCAGATCTTCCTCATCACCGGCCTCGCCAACGCCGTGGTGGCCGCCTACATCTTCCTGCTGGTGCCGGAATACCTGCTGCGCTTCGTCTCCTGGGTGGCCACGCGCCTGGTGTACCGCTACCGGGTGCAGGGCGAGGAGCACATCCCGTCCGAAGGCCCGGCCGTGCTGGTGGCCAACCACGTGAGCTTCGTCGATGCCGTGCTGCTGATGGCCGCCAGCCCGCGCCCCATCCGCTTCATCATGGACCACCGCATCTTCCAGGTGCCGGTGCTGGGCTGGCTCTTCAGGCTGGCCAAGTGCATCCCGGTGGCCTCGCAGAAGGACGACCCCGCCACCTACCAGCGCGCCTTCGACGAGGCGGCCAAGGTGCTGCGCGAGGGCGACCTGCTGGGCATCTTCCCCGAGGGCGGCATCACGCGCGACGGCCAGTTGCAGCCCTTCAAGGGCGGCATCATGAAGATCCTGGAGCAGGCCCGCGCCGACGGCGTGAATACGCCCGTGGTGCCGATGGCGCTGACCAACCTGTGGGGCTCCTACTTCAGCCGCATCGAGCAGGGCGGCGCCATGGTGCGGCCGTTCCGCCGCGGCCTTTTCAACCGCGTGGGGCTGAACGTGGGCGAGGCGGTGCCGATGGGGGAGGTGACGCCGGAGGGCTTGCGTGAAAGGGTGGCAGGTTTGCTGGCGAGGGGGTGAGTGCGCCGAGCCAGGGCAGCTTGACGCATGCATGCATTCCGTCAAAATGCCTGCATTCACTCGCCCAGGAGGTGAACCATGTCCGGAACGCTCACCATCAGAAAGATCGATGAAGGCATCAGGCATGCCCTGAAGCTCCAGGCCCACCTGCACAACCGGAGCATGGAAGAGGAAGCCAGGCACATCATTGCTTCTGCGCTCACCAAGGCGCACCCCGAAGGTTTTGGCGACAAGCTGACGGCTATCGGCCGCAAGCATGGCGTGACCGCGCAAGACATCGAACAGGCGGGCGCCGTACGTGACTGCCGCCCCGCAACGCCGATGGACGTTGAATGATCGTCCTCGACTCCAACGTGGTTTCGGAAGTTCTGAAACCCGAGCCGGACGCCCATGCCCTGCGCTGGCTCAACCGGCAGGCGCCGGACACGTTGTTCATCACCGTCGTCACCATCGCCGAGAACCTGTTCGGCGTGGAAGCCATGCCCGACGGCAAGCGCAAGGAAATGCTGCGTGCCGCCTACGAGGAGTTGTATGCCAACTTCCAGGGGCGGGTGCTGCCCTATGACGAACCCGCTGCCCGGCAGTACAGCACCATTGCAGCGCAGGCGCGCAAGGCCGGCCGGGGCTTTCCGGTGCCTGATGGGTACATCGCAGCCATCGCGGCGGCCAGGGGCATGTACGTCGCTACCCGCGACACCGGGCCCTACCTGGCCGTCCCTCGCCTGAAGGTCATCGACCCCTGGGCTTGAGCGTTGCATGGTGCATGGCGTGTCTCAGCCACTCCCATCGACCACTCCCCGCATCTGCTTGCGCAGCGCCCGCCGCCCCGCCGCACTGCTGACGCGCCAGGCGGCCAGGGCCAGATTCATGAAGGCCTTTTCATCGGGTGAGGGCGGCGCGTCGTCGTGCGCTTCGTCCAGCCAGCCGGTGGGCTTGCCGCACAGCACTTCGATCTGGCGCGCCAGCTTATTGCCGATGGGCCGGCCCGATTTGATCTGGCTCCACATGCTGGGCGAGATTTGCAGCCGCGCGGCGAAGTCCTGCTCCAGCCCCTTGGGGGCGGCGCCCTGCGCCATCGCGTTTTCGGCGTGAAGCTGGAAGAGCGCCAGCACGTTCTGGCGGCGGACGAGGGTGAAGTCGGACACGGGCGGAATGTCGATGTATCGCAACAGATTAAAAAAGATTCTCGCCGCACTTGACGATGGAGTAAAGACTCTTTACAGTCACGACCCATCGCTCCTCGGAGCCATTTTTTCAACCGGACTTCTCAAGGCTTCATCGTGAAAACCGCATACGTCATCCGCACACGCACCTGCTTCGGCAGCGGCGCGATGGCGCGCGCCGGTTGGGCGCCGTGCGGCGTGTGGCATTCGGGGAATCGGCCCATGAACCATGCCTGCCGTTTTCCGCGGCTTGAGGACTTCACCCTTCCGGGGGAGGGCATCGCCTAGACGCATGCCCTTCACGCCGGGCGCCTGATGCAGGCGCCCACAGCGGCCCGGAAGACCGAGAGGTTTCCGGGCCGTTTCTTTTTCTCAGTTCTTTTCTCGACGCGCGGTGATCGCACCGCGCCGATGGCTCTTTAACAACTTGCCGCAAGACCGGGCGCCGTACTGGCGGACAGCCCGCTTGCAACGAACCGGGCGGGGCCGCGCGATGCGCGGCGCCTCGCCCCACTTCGGCTGTGCCCGCGCACGCCGTCGTCGCAACCGCCGGTGAGGGCGGCGGCGGCCATGTGCGCGGCAGCCCGGCCGGCGCCACGTGCAGCGGACCACCGCACCCGACGGGGTGCCCGCGCGCGGACACAGCCGAAGTGGACATTTTTTTGAGTTCTCTGGGCGTAATGTCAGCCAGGTAGACGGCCTGCCTTGGAAGCAGGAGGACGCTGGATCGAAGCCAGCCGCCCAGACCAGCACAGCGCCGACATAGCTCAGCGGGTAGAGCGCCTCGCCGAAGACGAGGGCGTGGGAGGTTCGAGTCCTTCTGTCGGCACCAGTTTCTTCATCGGCGCGGTAGCCAAGAGGTCGAAGGCAACGGATTGCAAATCCGTTCATCACCGCGGGTTCGAATCCCGCCCGCGCTTCCATCCCCTTCATCGTTCAAGGAGTGACCCGCATGCGCAAGCTGCAATCCCAGGCCGTGCCGGCGGTGATCCCGGCGATTCACCTGCCGGCCGCGCGGCGCGTGCTGCGCTTGACCGCGCGGCTGTGGCTGCCGGCGGCGCTCAGGCGCGCACGAGCCGACCGTCTGCCGCTGGACGAGCGCGTGCGCCTCGTCGGCGAATGGTGATTCTTTTTTCTGGTGTCCATGGCGCAGTCGGTCAGCGCGTCGGGTCGTGACCCCGAAGGCCGCCGGTTCGAGTCCGGCTGGACACCCCATTCGCTCCCATCTCATTTCTCAAGGCCGCGGAAAGGAGGCCCCCATGCACACGCATCGCTACAGCCAGGTGCTGCAACTCGACATCCAGGGCGCGCCGCAGGCGTGGATCACGCTGGCGCAGGCGGCCACGCACGTGGCGCGGGGCGCGGTGGCCTGGGCCGAGGGCAGCGGGCCGCTGGCGGTGCTGCGCGGCGGCTTCAACGTGCCGCGCGGCGCGCCGTCGGTGCTGGAGGTGCCGCCCATCATCGCGCTGCACGGCGCGGCCGGCGTCAACCTGTTCGACATCGTGCCGGCCGTCACCAAGACCCGGCTGCTGCGCCGCGACTGGCACACCTGCGCCTACTGCGGCCAGGTGCAGGCCGAGCGCGCCTTGCAGTGCGAGCACATCGTGCCCGCTTCGCGCGGCGGCGCATGGAGCTGGATGAACCTGGTGGCCGCCTGCGCCGCGTGCAACGGCCGCAAGGCCGACCGCACGCCGGAGGAGGCGGGCATGCCGCTGGTCTATCTGCCCTACGTGCCCAGCCGCTTCGAGAGCTTCCTGCTCGAAGGCCGGCACATCCGCGCCGACGTGCATGAGTGGCTGGCCGCGCGGCTGCCGAAACACTCGCGCCTGCATTGAGAACATCAACACGCTCGCAGGCGCGTCAACGCATCTGCTGTCGAGGGCGCAACGCTTACAGGCCAGGGGTTGGGGCCGCCAGGCCCGCCCCGTCGGTGCGCGGCGCCCGGTGTCACCACCGTGGGTCGCCGCGCATGCCGCGGCGCCGGAGGCAGCCGATACCGCCTTGCTCTGGAGAGCGCCCGCCAGGGTGACCGGGTTCGATTCCCGGGGCCGGCACCTTTGGATGGCTCAGAGGTAGAGCAACGAACTTGTAATTCGTCGTCCCTGAAGAACCCGTGGAACCCGCATGAACACTGGTTTCCTGGGTGAGTGCCGATGTTCTGAACTGCCGGTTTGATTTCCAATAGGGGCTGTTTCCTGGGAGTTCTGCCGTGATGTTTGCCTGCCCGGCCACCGACGATTTCTTCCGTGCGCGCATCGATCAGATGATCGAGCTGCGCCATCCGCTGGCGGTGCTGGCCTCGCGCATGCCCTGGCAGGAGATGGAGGCGCGGGTCGCGCACCTGCTCGTGCGCAAGGCCCACGCTGGGCTGACACGCCCCGCTGGCAGTTCTTCTCGGGCTGTGCCTGCTACGAAGACCGCCAGCCCTGCGACGCCACCCCCCTGGTGAAGTTTCGCCAGTTGCTGGGCGAAGAAGGCGTGGAGGAGTTGCTGGCGCAGACCATCAACGTGGCCGTCGATCTCAAGCCAAGGCCAGACGAATCAGCGCACAGGAGAAAACGCAGCTGAAGCGGCGTCAGGCGATCGAACCAATCATCGGGCACCTCAAGAGTGATCACCGCATGAACCGCTGCATGCACTGCTGTGTGCGGCCGGCTACAACATCCGCTGGCTGCTGAGGAAGATCGCCAAGAAGGGCATCGCCCTCCTGCGGCAGCTTTATTTGCGCCTGTGCGAGATGGCGGGCGCATCACCGAACTGGCGCACGGTGCTGCGCACTTTGCTTCTGTCGCCTCTCAATTCTCCAGACCAACGCCATGCAGGGGCTCGGATTTGAATAAATCAGGGACGACCACTTGCCGCAGGGCCTGTTTCCCATGCTGCGCGGGCTGATCCTTGTAATTCGTGCATGTACATGTAGGAAATGCAAGGATGAGTGTTTGACCCTATCGGGCCACCGCAGCTCCAGCGCCGTGCCTATGCGTTGGCTGTTTGCTACTCTAAAAATAGCTGCCAGCGCTTGATGGACGGGCGCTGGAGGCCGATTTGGCTATGAATCCAACGGCTCCCCTCGCACCCCTTGCCGCCGTCAGTGCACGGCCCCGTGAGGTGCCCCCAGGCGAACACCACGAACAGCAGCCAGCCGGCGATCCACATCAGCGCGGCGGCCCACCACGACGCCAGCACGGCCGCGCCCAGCCACGCCAGCCCCAGCAGCGCGAAGCCGGCGGCCATGCCCGCGTACACCGCGTACAGCGGCCATACCCAGCGGTGCAGCAGCGCGCGGCCCACGTGCCACTCGGTCATCAGCGCCAGCACGGCGGCGGCGGCAGCCAGGGCCAGCCAGCCGGCGGTGGCGAGGGCGATGCACCAGATGGCCAGCCGGCGGCGCGCGGTAGTCGGCCTCGTGCACGCCCAGGGGGTCCAGCATGCCGTGCAGCAGGCGCATGGAGATGCGGCTTTGCGCCAGCATGATCAACCATCATCACGCCCGCGCGCGGCGCCGCCAGCAGCGCATCGGCACCTTGCGGGATGCGGCGGCGAGTGGGTGGCGTCATCTCGATGCCTCAGGCTGGAGCGGCTGCGGCACTACTCCAGCGTGGGCAGGCCGGCGTCCCGAATCCTTGCCCGAAGTCACGCTTTTTGCGCGCGCGCCGCCTGCTCGGCCAGGTGGCGCGCGGTGGCGTCTCGTGCCATCGCCACCGAGCCCAGGGCGGTGCCGCCTTCGTCGCAGACCACGCCGAAGCTCATGTCCACGTACAGCTTGCGGCCCTGGTCCTTGTGCGCGGCGCGCGTGGTGCGCACCTGCGCGCCCAGGCGCGCCTGGGCGCTGGCCATGGCGCGGTCGTAGGCGGCCCAGTGGGCGGCGCGCAGGCGCTCGGGGATGATCTCAGGTCCAGGCTCTGGCCCAGCGCCTCGGCGGCGCTGAAGCCGAACAGCGCCTCGGCGGCGCCGTTCCAGGCGCGGATGGCGCCGCCAGTGTCGGCGTAGATCAGCGCGTCGGCCGCGCCGGCGACGATGCGGGCCCAGGGGGTGTCGGTTTCGGTGCTCATCGTGGGGGTTCTCCTGGAGGCGTGATGCCGGGCACGGCGAAGCCGCCGCGCACCGAGGCCAGCTCGTCGCGGTGCAGCCGCGCCAGCCGCTCCACCAGCGCGCGGCCGGCGGGCGTGAGGTGCACCTCGACCAGGCGCTGGTCGCCCCGGCTGGCGCGGCGCTCGACCCAGCCGGCCGCCTCGCAGCGGGTGACCAGGGCCACCACGCCGTGGTGCTGCGCCTGCAAGCGCTCGGCCAGTTCGGCGATGCTGGCCCAGCGGCGGCCGGGAAAGCCGCGCAGTTGCAGCAGCAGCTGGTACTGCTGCGCGGTGCAGCCGTGCGCGCGCGCCAGCTCCTCGCTGACGCGCAGAAAGCGCCGCAGCTGGTGGCGGAAGTGCGCCAGCAGCGCGATGTCGGACTGGCTCAGGCGGCGCGTCGGCATGCCTGTTTTTATATCACGCCGTGATATATGCGCGCGACGTTCGTGGGCGCCGAGCCGTGCGGGCCACCGCGATGCCGGGCCGCCGGGGCGCGGCGGGCGGACAATTGCCCCTCCCACCCCGCCGAAGACGTGAAGCCGCCATGAGTACCCCCGCAGACCGCCAGCCGACCCTGTTCATCCCCCACGGCGCCGGCCCGTGCTTCTTCATGGACTGGAACCCGCCCGATGCCTGGGACCGGACGGCCGCCTTCCTGCGCGGCATCCCGGCCGGCCTGCCGGCGCGGCCCCGGGCCATCCTGCTCGTCTCCGGCCACTGGCTGGCGGCGCAGCCCACGCTGACCAGCGGCGCGCGGCCGGGCCTGATCTACGACTACGGCGGCTTCCCGCCCCACACCTACCAGCTGCGCTACGACGCGCCCGGCGCGCCTGACGTGGCCGCGCGCGCGGCGCAGCTGCTGGCCGGCGCTGGCCTGCCCGCCGCGCAGGACGCCGCGCGCGGCTGGGACCATGGCGTGTTCATTCCGCTGAAAGTGGCCTTCCCCGACGCCGACGTGCCGGTGGTGCAGCTCTCGCTGCTGAGCAGCCTGGACGCCGGCGCCCACGTCGCCCTGGGCCGCGCGCTGGCGCCGCTGCGGGGCGAGGGCGTGCTGATCGTCGGCAGCGGCATGAGCTACCACAACATGCGCGGCTACCGCGACCCGCGCTCGACCCCCGTCAGCGCGGAATTCGACCGCTGGCTGACCGAGACCGTGGCCCTGCCCGCCGCCGAGCGCGACGCGCGCCTGGCCGGCTGGGCCGCGGCCAGCGGCCCGGCCGGCCGCCTGTCGCACCCGCCGCGCGCCGAGGAGCACCTGCTGCCGCTGCACGTGGCCGCCGGCGCGGCGGGCGAGGGGCGCGGGCGCCGGGTGTTCTCCGACGAGGTGCTGGACGTCGTGATCTCGGCCTTCCGCTTCGATTGAGTCTTCAAGCCTTTTTGGCCTCCAGAGCCCGCCAGTCAAGCGCTGGCAGCTACGATTAATGTAGTGAACTGGCGGCGGCGCGCATCAGCGCAGCAGGCCGGCCAGGCGCTGCTCGATCAGCGCGTGGGCCTGGGCCATGATGCCGTCGATCAGCTCCTTGACCGTCGGCACGTCTCGGATCAGCCCCGCCACCATGCCGCAGCTCCAGGCGCCGGCGTCCATGTCGCCGTTCTGCATGATGCGCGGATAGACGCCGGCCACCTCCTTGATGATGTCCTCGAACTTGATGCTGGCGCCCAGCGCCTTCTCCTTGGCCAGCAGGCGCTCGACGGCGGCGTTGTTCAGCACGCGCTCGGTGTTGCGCAGCGGGCGCATCACCAGGCGCGTGTCCAGCTCGCTGGCGGCGACGATCGCCTGCTTGACCTTCTCGTGCACCGGCGCCTCCTGGGTGGCGATGAAGCGCGTGCCCATGTTCATGCCCTCGGCGCCCAGCGCCAGCGCCGCCACCAGGCTGCGGCCGTCGGCCATGCCGCCGGAGGCGACGAAGGGCACCTTCAGCTCCTCGGCCGCGCGCGGCAGCAGGATGAAGTTGGGCACATCGTCCTCGCCCGGGTGGCCGCCGCACTCGAAGCCGTCCACGCTGACGGCGTCGCAGCCGATGGCCTCGGCCTTCAGCGCGTGGCGCACCGAGGTGCACTTGTGGATCACCTTGATGCCGGCCTCGTGCAGCAGCGGCATCCACTTCTGCGGGTTGTTGCCGGCCGTCTCCACGGCCTTCACGCCGCCCTCGACGATGGCCTTGATGTAGCCGGGGTAGTCGGGCGAGGTCACCGTCGGCAGGAAGGTGAGGTTGACGCCGAAGGGCTTGTCGGTCATCTCGCGGCAGCGCGCGATCTCCTTGGCCAGCAGATCGGGCGTCTTCTGCGTCAGGCCGGTGATGATGCCCAGGCCCCCGGCGTTGGACACGGCGGCGGCCAGCTCGGCCAGGCCGACGAAGTGCATGCCGCCCTGAATGATGGGGTGCTCGATGCCGAAGAGTTCGGTGATGCGGGTTTTCACGTGCGGTTCTCCTTGGGGATGCGGGATCAGGCTGTCAGTCCGAGTTCACGGGCCTCGGCATCGTAGTTGGCGTAGGACGCCTTGAGCGTGGCGTGGTTGAGGATCATCTCGGCCGCCAGGGTGCGCGTGCCGGCGGCGAACACGCGGGTGCGGATCCACAACGATTCGGTGCGGGCGCTCTCGCTCAGGGCGACGATCTCGCGCTCCAGGTCGTAGGGCTGGCCGACGAAGAGCGGCCCTTTCACCAGCCGGATCTGCTGCCCGGCGAACAGGCCCACGGCCGGCCCGCGCCCGCCGAGGGCCGCGCGGTCCATGCTGCTGCCCAGCAGCACGCTGATCATCTCGATCGGGACGATGGCGCGGCCCCAGGGCGAGGCCGCGCCGCCCTCGCGCGTGTACCAGGGCGAGGGCTCGGTGATGGCCTTCAGCTTGGCCGCCAGCGTGAACGGGTAGTAGTGGCCCATGTGCTGGTCGAAGTCCATCGCCACCGTTTCAGCCTCGGCGCCGCGCTGGCCCACCTTCAGGTCGCGGTTGATCACCAAGCCCTTGGGCGGGCGCAGCTTGGCGATGCGCTGCGGGATCTCGTGCGCGCCGCCCGGCACATCGCCGACCGAGGCGGTGCCGGTCAGCACCGGCGTGCCGTCGGCCTTCTCGGCCCAGATGCGCGCCACCGCCTCGCCAGCGGCGGGCGGCTGCACGAAGGCGCGCACCTGCTCGCCCTCGACCACCATGTTCTGGTAGTGCGCGCTGATGCAGCCGCTCTCGAACCAGCGTTGGCCGAACAGGCCGGCCAGCAGCGGGTCGAACTGGCTGAAGTGCGTGGGCCCCTCGATGGGGCCGGCGCGCAGGCCCAGGTCGCCTGCGGTCTTGTCGTCGTGGATGGACTTGTGGCCGCCGTAGGTCTGCTCGGCCAGCATCTGGCGCGGCTGGCGCAGTGGGCCGCACAGGGTGGTGGGGAAGTCGGGGAAGGCGGCGCTCTTGGCTGAGGTCATGGTGCGGCGTGTGGAGAAGGCGGGCGACCTGAAAGGATAGTCGGCCGGGTGCCGCGCCGCAGTCGCCGGGCCGACACGCTACACGCCTCTCGCCCGATCGGCCGCGAAGCGCGCGCGGAAGGCGGTGAACTGGCCGGCGTCCAGCGCATCGCGCACTTCCTGCATCAGCCGCAGGTAGTAGTGCAGGTTGTGGAGGGTGGCGAGCATCGGCGCCAGCATTTCGCCACAGCGCTCCAGGTGGTGCAGGTAGGCGCGCGAGAAGCCGCCGCGCCCGCCGTCGGCCCAGGCCACGCCGCTCTCGCCGGCGCAGGCGTGGCAGGTGCAGCTCTCGTCGATGGGGCGCGGGTCGGCCTTGTGGCGCGCGTTGCGCAGCTTCAGGTCGCCGAAGCGGGTGAACAGGTGGCCGTTGCGCGCGTTGCGCGTGGGCATGACGCAGTCGAACATGTCCACGCCGTGCTGCACGCCCCACACCAGGTCTTCCGGCGTGCCGACGCCCATCAGGTAGCGCGGCTTGTGGGCGGGCAGGCGGTGCGGGGTGTGGGCGGTGATGCGCAGCATGTCTTCCTTGGGCTCGCCCACGCTGACGCCGCCGACGGCGTAGCCGGGGAAGTCCATCTCGGCCAGCTGCTCCAGCGACTCCTGCCGCAGCCCCTCGAACATGCCGCCCTGCACGATGCCGAACAGGGCGTTGGGGTTCGCGAGGCGCGCGAACTCGGCCTGGCAGCGGCGCGCCCAGCGCAGGCTCAGTTCCATGCTGGCGCGCGCTTCGCGCTCGGTGGTGACGTGGCCCTTGGCTTCGTACGGCGTGCACTCGTCGAACTGCATGACGATGTCGCTGTTCAGCACGGTCTGGATCTGCATGCTGATCTCGGGCGTGAGGAACAGCCGGTCGCCGTTGACGGGGCTGGCGAACTTCACGCCTTCCTCGCTGATCCTGCGCATCTCGCCCAGCGACCAGACCTGGAAGCCGCCGGAGTCGGTCAGGATCGGCTTGGGCCAGCTCTCGAAGCCGTGCAGGCCGCCGAACTGGCGCAGCACATCGAGCCCCGGGCGCATCCACAGGTGGAAGGTGTTGCCCAGGATGATCTGCGCGCCCATCTCGTGCAGGCTGCGCGGCATCACGCCCTTGACGGTGCCGTAGGTGCCCACGGGCATGAAGATCGGCGTTTCGACCACGCCGTGGTTCAGCGTGAGGCGGCCGCGGCGGGCGTGGCTCGACGGGTCGGTGGCGAGCAGGTCGAAGCGCAGCATGCGCGGCGGCTCAGGCGGCGGGCTTGCGTGCCGTGACCAGGAAGCCCGGCAGCGGCTCGCCGCCTTCCAGGCGCAGCGCGGGCAGGTGCTCGATGGCGACGCTGTCGAACCCGGCCTCGCGGCATAGCCGCTCGACGGCCGAGGCCTTGTGCGCGTAGCGGTTGCTTTTGGCGCGCAGCACCAGGTCGGCCTCGTTCTGGCCCGCGGCTTCGCACGAGAAGATGAAGTGGCCGCCGGGCTTGAGGATGCGCAGCGCGTTGGGGATGACCGGGGAGAGGTCGCCGACATAGGGCAGGACGTCGGCGCAGGTGATGGCTTCGTAATGGCCGCTGGGGGTGTCGCGCAGGGCTTCGAGGATGTTGACCCGGGAAAGCTTCGAGTAGATGCCGTGCCGGGCGGCCTGCGCCAGCATCTTCTCGGACAGGTCGGCGCCGACGATGTGCCCGTCGACGCGGCCGAGGTGGAGGCCGACCAGGCCGGTGCCGCAGCCCAGGTCGAGCAGGTTGAGGCGGCGGTCGGGGTGGAGTTCCAGCAGGATGTGCGCCACGCGCTCGGGCAGCTGGTAGCGCAGGCCGCGTACCACGCTGACGTCGTAGCGCGCCGCATATTCGTCGAACAGGCTGGCCACCATCCCCGGGGGCAGGCTCGAGGGGGTCTGGCCGTACGCCATGGCATGCCAGTAGCGCGCGCCGTCGTCGGTGGGCGCCAAGGCGATCAGGTGGTCGGCATGGCGCCGGGCCTGCGCGGTGTCGCCGCCGTGCAGGGCGCAGGTCAGCAGGCCCGTGAGGGCCTCCAGGTGGTGGGGCGCGCGCTGGTGAATGAACTCGAAATGCTCGGCGGCCTCGCGGTAGCGCGCCTGGTTGACCAGATGGCTGCCCAGGAAAAGCCGCATCCCGAGGTGATCGGGAAACCGGCGCACGCCTTCCTCTGCCCACGCCTGGGTCTGCTCATGCCGCTCCGAAAAGAACGCGGTGTTGATGGCGCCCACCATGACCTGCTCGTCGAACGGCGCGTTGGCCAGCGCCTGCATGGCGAGCGGCACCGCCTCGTCGCCCTCTTGCTGGCGCGCCAGCAGCAGGGCCAGCTCGATCTGCGCGACGTGCCAGTCCGGCGCCAGCACCAGTGCGCGGCGCGCGGCCTGGATGGCGGCGGGCAGGTTGCCGCCGGCGTCGGCCAGCCGCATGCCGAGCAGGAGCACGCGGGCGTCTTTCGGCGCTTGGCCTTGCACCTTGTTCAGCGCCAGCGCGGCGGGCTGGAGCTGGCCTTCACCGATCAACTGGCGGATGCGCCGCAGTTCCTGCGTGAGGGGGTCGTTGGAGATGGTCTGGTCGAGCATGGGAAGAAGCGGGAAGCAAGGCGCGGATTATCCGGCATCGCCTCCGCGCCCTGGCCCGCCGAACGCGCGCGCCACCAGCGCGCGCAGCCACTGGTGCGCGGGGTCGCGGTGGACGCGCGCATGCCACACCTGGTGGATGGCCGAGGGCGGCAGCCGCGCCGGCAGTGGGCGCGCCGCCAGCGGCAGCGCGTCGCACACGCGGGCGGCGAAGCGCTCGGGCACGGTGGCCACCAGGTCGGTGCCGGCCAGCACGTGGCCCAGCGCCACGTAGTCGGGCACCGCGAGGCGTATGCGGCGGCGCAGGCCGCGCCGCGCCAGCTGCTCGTCCACCTGCGCGTGGCCGGTGCCGCTGGCCTCGATGTGCACGTGGTCCAGCGCCAGGAAGGCGGCCCGGTCCAGCGGCGCGTTCAGCGCCGGGTGGCCGCGCCGTATCAGGCACACGTAGCCCTGGCGGAACAGCGCCTGCTGGTAGAAGCCGGCGCGCAGGTCGGGCAGCCAGCCCAGCGCCAGGTGCACGTGGCCGGCGGCCATGGCGTCGGCCAGGGCGGCGCCGCCGACGCCGGTGGTGCGCAGGGTCACGCCCGGCGCCTCGCGCGCCAGCGCCTGCATCAGCACCGGCAGGAAGTAGATCTGGCCGACGTCGGTCATCGCCAGGGTGAAGCCGCGCTCGTCGCGCGCCGGCTCGAAGGCGCCGGGCGCCGCCAGCGCGGTGTCGATCAGCGCCAGCGCCTGGGTCACCGACGGGGCGATGCGCAGCGCGTACGCCGTCGCGGCCATGCCGGCGGGCGTGTGCACGAACAGCTCGTCGCCCAGCAGGCCGCGCAGGCGGCGCAGGGCGTTGCTCACCGCTGGCTGCGACAGCCCCAGCGCGGCGGCGGCGCGCGACACGCGGCGCTGCCGCATCACCTGCTCGAAGACCCGCAGCAGGTTCAGGTCGATGCGCGCCAGATCGCCGTGCGTATTCATGATGTGAATGGCGACTATAAGCCGATCCTCATTGATGATTTCGCCCGCCGGCCGCATGATCGGCGCCAAACCCACGAGGAGACACGCATGAGCGCAACCACCGCGCCTATCGCCGCGCCGGTGCACTGGCCGGCCGGTGACACCAGCCGCATCCCCTTCGCCGTCTATACCGACGAGCAGTTGCATCAGCAGGAGCTGGAACGCTTCTTCTACCAGGGCCACTGGTGCTACGTCGGCCTGGAGGCCGAGGTGCCCAACCCGGGCGACTTCAAGCGCACCGTGGTGGGCGAGCGCTCGGTCATCCTCAGCCGGGCCGCCGACGGCAGCCTGCACTGCTTCGAGAACGTGTGCGCGCACCGCGGCATGCAGTTCTGCCGCAAGCGCCACGGCAGCGGCATGAAGGAATTCGTCTGCCCCTACCACCAGTGGAGCTACACGCTGAGCGGCGACCTGCAAGGCGTGCCCCTGCGCCGCGGCGTGCGGCAGGACGGGCAGGTCAAGGGCGGCATGCCGAGCGACTTCAACCCCAAGGAGCACGGCCTGACCAAGCTGAAGGTGGCCGCGCGCGGCGGCGTGGTGTTCGCCAGCTTCGACCACGACGTGGAGCCGCTGGAGGACTACCTGGGCCCCACCATCCTGGCGTACTACGACCGCCTGTTCGACGGCCGCGAGCTGAAGATCCTGGGCTACAACCGCCAGCGCATCCCCGGCAACTGGAAGCTGATGCAGGAGAACATCAAGGACCCCTACCACCCCGGCCTGCTGCACACCTGGTTCGTCACCTTCGGGCTCTGGCGCGCCGACAACAAGGCGGCGCTGAAGATGGACGCGCACCACCGCCACGCCGCCATGATCTCCACGCGCGGCAACGCCGGCAAGCAGTCCGAGGTGTCGCAGGTGACCAGCTTCAAGTCCAGCATGGAGCTGGAGGACAAGCGCTTCCTCGACATCGTGCACGAGGACTGGTGGGGCGAGCCGACGGCGGTGATGACCACCATCTTCCCCAGCGTGATCTTCCAGCAGCAGGTCAACAGCGTTTCCACGCGCCACATCCAGCCGGACGGCCACGGCAACTTCGACTTCGTGTGGACGCATTTCGGCTTCGCCGACGACACGCCCGAGATGACCGCGCGCCGCCTGCGCCAGGCCAACCTGTTCGGACCGGCCGGCTTCGTCAGCGCGGACGACGGCGAGGCCATCGAGCTGTCGCAGTGCGGCTTCACGCAGAAGCCCACGCACCGCGCGCTGGCCGAACTGGGCGGGCGGGGCGTGGAGGAGACCGACCACATGGTCACCGAGACGCTCATTCGCGGCATGTACGAATACTGGCGCAAAGTGATGGAGCCCCCACGCTCCGCTGCTTCGCATGCTGCGCTGCCCCCCGAGGGGGCGCTCGCCGCCTTGGGGCGGCCCGGTGGCGGCGCGGCTTCGCCGGAAAAGGACGCCGCATGAAGCTCGACTTCGACACCTGGCAGGCGCTGGTGCAGTTGCAGGCCGACTACGCCGCCGCGGTGAGCAGCGGCGACTGGGACCTGTGGCCCAACTTCTTCACTGACGACTGCGTCTACAAGCTGCAACCGCGCGAGAACCACGAGCGCGGCTTTCCGCTCAGCACCCTGGCCTTCGACGGCAAGGCCAGCCTGCGCGACCGCGTGTACGGCATCAAGGAGACGCTGTTCCACGACCCGTACTACCAGCGCCACGTGGTCGGCGCGCCGGTGGTCCGCGCCGTGTCGGCGCAGGGCGAGATCGCGTGCGAATCCAACTACGCCGTGTTCCGCACCAAGCTCGACGGCATGAGCACCGTCTTCAACGTCGGCCGCTACCTCGACCGCGTGGTGCCCACGCCGGACGGCCTGAAGTTCGCCCAGCGCCTGGCCGTCTACGACAGCGAGATGATCCCCAACTCCATCATCTATCCCATCTGAAGGAGCGCGACATGAGCGATTGGATCGACGTCGCCGCCGAGGACGACATCTTCGAGGGCGCCGCCATCGGCGTGGACATCAAAGGCCACGACATCGCGGTCTACAAGACCGAGGCGGGCGAGGTGTTCGCCACCGACAACATCTGCACGCACGGCCATGCGCGCCTGTGCGACGGCTTTCTGGAAGGGCACGAGATCGAGTGTCCCTTCCACCAGGGCCGCTTCGACATCCGCACCGGCGCGCCCACGCTGGAGCCCTGCGTGGACGCGGTGCGCAGCTACCCGGCCAAGTGCGAGGGTGGCCGCATCTGGCTTCAGGTACAAGCCTGAAGCTATTCAAATAATAGCTGCTCGCGCTTGATGGGCGAGCGCTGGAGGCCGATTTGGCTTGAAACGGAATAAGGCGTGCCCGGAGCCACGCCATCACGACGGCTTGGCCACCATCAGCCAGAACACCACCAGCATGGCGACGAAGGCGGGGTAGCCCAGCGCTTCCCACCAGCGCGCGCAGCGCCCGTACGCGGCAGGCAGGGGCTGGCCGCCGTGCGCCGCTTGCGCCGCCATGCGCGCCATGCGCATCTGCAAGACCACCACCGGCAGCCAGAGCGCGCCCGTCAGCACGTACAGCGCCAGCGACCAGGCGATCCACGGCGTGGAGAGCGGCCAGCCGGCCAGGTGCGCCATCCACAGCCCGGTCAGCGGCTGCACGATGCCGGCGGGCGTGGTGAACCACCAGTCGGCCCGCACCACCAGCCGCGCCACCTCGGCCTGCGCCGCTACGTCGCGGCCGCGGTTGGCGAAGAACATGTAGTACGCCGTGCCGAAGCCCGTGCCCACCAGTAGCACGCTGGAGAGGATGTGGACGTATTTCAGCAGCAGGTACATGGGGTTCAGGGGCGTGCCGGCGCGCGGCGCCACAGCAGCACCAGCGCGGCGGCGATGGGCGCATTCTTGCTGAGCGGGCCAAACGGGTGCAGCCACCAGCCGGGTTCGATCACGGTGGCCAGCAGCGTCATGCCCGCCAGTGCCGCCAGCGCGGCGGCGTAGGCCGTGCGCCCAGGGCGCCACCACAGCCACACACCCAGCACGGCGTCGAGCAGCGCCCCGGTGCCGATCAGCCAGGGCTTGGCGCCTGCCCATGCGGGCGGCAGGCCGGCCAGCAGGGCCAGGCTCTGGCCGTGCCATTCAACTACCGAGACCACCGCCGTCCACAGCCAGACGAAGACCAGCGTCCCGCGCAGCCAGCGCAGCTCGGGCGGTTCGGCGGGGGTGGTGATCGAGGTCATGTGATTTGCGTGGCCATGCCCCAGCGCGCGAACTCGGGCTCGAAGTCTTCGAGCGGCAGCAGCCCCGCGGCCGTGGTGGCGCCGGGTGCCGGCACGGCGCCGCGCGCGAGCCGCCGCGCCAGCAGGACGGCGGCCATGCAGGGGATCTCGGGGCCGTGGTCGTGGTCGGCGGTGATGTCCCAGCGTGCCTCGGCCGGTTGGCCCGCCGCATCCGTGCCGCGCAGCGCCACCACCATGCCGCCCAGGGCCGAGCCCCAGCGGTCGAGCAGCGGCGCGCACCGGTGCAGCAGCGGCGCCAGGGCCTGCGGGCGCCGCAGCAGCCCGCGCCGCCGCAGCCAGGCCAGCAGCGCGAACGAGGTCTGCGACAGCGGCACCTCCAGCGCGGCGCGGAAGTGCACGCTGCCGGTCACGGCGTAGCGCGCCGGGAACAGTTCCAGATCAGGGATGTCGCACAGCGCACCGCGGCGCGGCGGCAGGTGGGCGAAGCGGACCGGCGTCGGCCGCGCCCAGCCATCGGCCTGCTGCCAGCGGCCGTCCTGCCAGACGTCGATCGGCGCGCCGCAGTAGCTCAGCACGCCGGCCAGCGTGGCCACGCCGCGCGGCGCGGTTTGCGCCGGCGCGATGCAGATGTCGATCGACGCGATGGCCTGCCAGCCGCGCGCCAGGTGCTCGACCACGGCGGACGACAGCGCCGGCACCGTGCTGGCGCCGCTGATGCCGCAGCGGCCGGCGGCGCGGAAGCCGGCATCCAGCGCGGCGGGAAAGTCGCACACGAAGCGGCGTCCATCGGCCAGGTCGATGTAGTGCGCGCCGGCACGTGCGCAGGCATGGGCCACGGCATAGCCCTGCGCCTGAAAAGGCCCGGCGGTGTGGATGATCAGGCCGATGCCTTCGTCGCGCAGGCGCTCGGCCAGCCGTGGGTCGCTGCCATCCACGGTCAGCGGCTGCGCGCCGCCTATCTCGCTTGCCAGGGCCTCGGCGCGCGTGCCATCCCGGCCACCGACCACCAGTTTGATCGCGGAGTCCGACGCCAGGGCTTTGGTGATGCGGGCGCCGAAGTTTCCGTAGCCGCCCAGCACCAGGGTTCGCAAGGCGGTCATGCGGCCTCCGTTCGCGCCAGCAGCATCGCGTCGCCATAGCTGAAGAAGCGGTAGCGCTCGGCGATGGCGTGGCGGTACAGCGCCATCACGTGCGCGTGGCCGGCGAAGGCGCTGACCAGCATCATCAGCGTGCTGCGCGGCAGGTGGAAGTTGGTGACGAGCCCGTCCACTACCTGGAAGCGGAAGCCCGGCGTGATGAAGATGCCGGTGTCGCCGTTGGCCGCGCCGCTCTGCGCCCAGCTTTCCAGCGTGCGCACGCTGGTCGTCCCCACGGCCACCACGCGGCCGCCGCGCGCGCGGCAGTCGGCGATGGCCTGCGCGGTTGGCGGCGGCACGTGGTAGCGCTCGCGGTGCATCACGTGTTCTTCCAGCCGCTCGGTCTTGACGGGCTGGAAGGTGCCGGCGCCCACGTGCAGGGTGACGGCGGCGCGCTGCACGCCGCGCGCGTCCAGTTCGGCCAGCAGCGCCTCGTCGAAGTGCAGCGCCGCCGTCGGCGCGGCCACGGCGCCGGGGTTGCGGGCGAACACGGTCTGGTAGCGCGTCTCGTCTTCCGCCGTATCGCCGTGTTCGATGTACGGCGGCAGCGGCACGTGGCCGTGCGCGGCCATCAGTTCGTAGGGGTCGGCGGAAAAGCGCAGGTGGAACAGCGGCCCCTGCGCATCCGGCCAGCGCCCCAGCAGCTCGGCCGTGAAGCCGCCGGCCATGCGCAGCACGGTGCCGGCGGGCGGCTTCTTGCTGACCTTCATGTGCGCGGCCACGGTGCCGTCTTCCAGCACGCGCTCCACCAGCAACTCCAGCTTGCCGCCGCTGGGTTTTTCGCCGTACAGGCGGGCCTTGACGACCTGGGTGTCGTTGAACACCAGCAGGTCGCCCGGTGCCAGCAGCGCGGGCAGCTCGCGGAATACCCGGTCCACGGCTTGAGCGCCGCGCCCGTCCAGCAGGCGCGAGGCGCTGCGCTCGGGCGCGGGGTGCTGGGCGATGAGTTCGGGCGGCAGCGCGAAGTCGAAGTCGCTCGTGTGGAATTGGCCCACCCCCGTGGCTTCACTCGCTGCGCGATGTTGCGCCTCCCCCCTTGAGGGGGCACACCCGCTGGCCGGGGAAACCTCGGCCAGGAGCGCGCTGGCGTGGCCTGCTCCGCGGCCTTTTGACTCTTTGGGCTTCATGTTATTCAGGGGCATCGAGCGTAACCGCTGACTGAAATGCCGCAGTGTGGTGGATGCGGCGGGTGCGGGCAGAATTGTCCTATGCCGCCCGACGATGCCACGCCCTTGTCAGCCCCGCAGAAGGCGCTGCGCAAGCTGGGCCTTCTGCGTCCCATCGACCTGGCGCTGCACCTGCCGCTGCGCTACGAGGACGAGACGCGCCTGACCCGCCTGGCCGACGCGCGCGACGGCGACACGGTGCAGATCGAGGCCCAGGTCACGCACCAGGAGGTGACCTTCCGCCCGCGCCGCCAACTGCTGGTGACGGTGGACGACGGCAGCGATGCCTGCGTGCTGCGCTTCTTCAACTTCTATCCCTCGCAGCAGAAGCAGATGGCGGTGGGCACACGCATCCGGGCGCGCGGCGAACTGCGCGGCGGCTTCGCCGGCCTGACCATGATGCACCCCACCGTGCGCGCTGCCGGCGGCGCGCTGCCGGCGGCGCTGACCCCCATTTATCCCACGGTGGCGCAGCTGCCCCAGCCCTACCTGCGCAAGGCCGTGCTGGCGGGGCTGGCGCAGGCCGACCTGTCGGAGACGGTGCCGGCGGAAGTTCTGAGCCAAATCGGCCTCCAGCGCCCGTGGGACTTGCGCCAGGCGCTCACTTTTTTGCATCAACCCACGCCCGACACGTCGCTGGCGCAGCTCGAAGACCACACCCATCCCGCCTGGCAGCGCCTGAAGGCCGAGGAGCTGCTGGCGCAGCAGTTGTCGCAGTTGCAGGCGCGGCGCGCGCGGGCGCACCTGCGCGCGCCGGTGCTGCGCGTGGCGTCGAACGGCGTGGCCGGGCAGCTGCTGGCCGCGCTGCCGTTCCAGCTGACCGCCGCGCAGCGCCGCGTGGTGGACGAGATCGCGCACGACCTGGCGCGCACCCAGCCGATGCACCGCCTGTTGCAGGGCGACGTGGGCAGCGGCAAGACGGTGGTGGCCGCGCTGGCCGCCGCCACCGCCATCGACGCCGGCTGGCAGTGCGCGCTGATGGCGCCCACCGAGATCCTGGCCGAGCAGCACTTCGCCAAGCTCATCGAGTGGCTCGCGCCGCTGTTGGCGCCGCGCGGCCAGTGCGTGGCCTGGCTCACCGGCGGGCAGAAGAAGAAAGCCCGCGCCGAGATGCTGGGCCTGATCGAGTCCGGCCAGGCCGCGCTGGTGGTGGGCACGCACGCCGTCATCCAGGCGCAGGTGCGCTTCGCGCGGCTGGGCCTGGCCGTCATCGACGAGCAGCACCGTTTCGGTGTGCAGCAGAGGCTGGACTTGCGCAACAAGCTGTCGGAGGCGGGCGTCGCCGCCGGGCCGCCCCAAGGCGACGCAACCCCCTCGGGGGGCAGCGAACCATGCGAAGCAGGGAGCGCGGGGGCGCCGAACCTCGCCGCCGGGCCGCCCCAAGGCGACGCAACCCCCTCGGGGGGCAGCGAACCATGCGAAGCAGGGAGCGCGGGGGCGCCGAACCTCGCCGCCGGGCCGCCCCAAGGCGACGCAACCCCCTCGGGGGGCAGCGACCCGCGCAGCGGCGGAGCGTGGGGGCCGTCAGCTTCAGAACCCCACCTGCTGATGATGAGCGCCACGCCCATTCCGCGCACGCTGGCCATGAGCTACTACGCCGACCTGGACGTTTCCACCATCGACGAGCTGCCGCCCGGCCGCACGCCGGTGGTCACCAAGCTGGTGGCCGAGCACCGTCGCGGCGAGGTGGCCGAGCGCATCCGCGCGCAGCTCGCGCAGGGCCGGCAGGTGTACTGGGTGTGCCCGCTGATCGAGGAGAGCGAGGCGCTGGACCTGCGCAACGCCACCGAGACGCACGCCGAACTGCAACAGGCGCTGCCGGGCTGCGCCGTCGGCCTGCTGCACTCGCGCATGCCGGCCGCCGAGAAGAAGGCGGTGATGCAGCGCTTCACCCGCGGCGAGCTGCCGGTGCTGGTGAGCACCACCGTCATCGAGGTCGGCGTGGACGTGCCCAATGCCAGCCTGATGGTGATCGAGCACGCCGAGCGCTTCGGCCTGAGCCAGCTGCACCAGCTGCGCGGCCGCGTGGGGCGCGGCGCGGCGGCCTCGGCCTGCGTGCTGCTGTATTCGGCGCCCGAGGGCGGCCGCCTGGGCGAGACGGCGCGCGCGCGCCTGAAGGCCATGGTGGAGACCGGCGACGGCTTCGAGATCGCCCGGCGCGACCTGGACATCCGCGGCCCGGGCGAGTTCCTCGGCGCGCGCCAGAGCGGCGCCGCGCTGCTGCGCTTCGCCGACTTGAGCACCGACGCCCCGCTGCTCGACTGGGCGCGTGACTGGGCCCCGCGGATGCTCGACCGCCACCCCGGCCTGGCCGCAAAACACGTTGCGCGCTGGCTGGGGGGGAAATCGGACTACCTCAACGCTTGAACGTCCTGCGTGCCATCCACGCGGCCATCACGCCACTGAGGGCGATGACGGACATGCCCAGCGCCGTGCGTGCGCTGGGCACCTGGCCGAACAGCAGCCAGCCCAGGATCGCGGCCCACAGCATCTGGGAGTACGAGAAGGGCGCGATGGCCCCCGGGGGTGCCAGCCGGTAGGCCAGTATCGTCATCCACTGCGCTAGGCACCAGGCCAGCGCCATGGCCAGCAGCCAAGGCCACTGGGCCGCCACGGCGGCCGTGTCGGCGGTGGCGAGCGCGGGCGAGAGCGCCACCACGCCCAGCGCGGCGGAGTAGAGCATGGTGGTGGTGGCGGAGTCGGCGCCGCTCAGCAGGCGCGTGCAGATCACGGCGGTGGCCCAGGCCATGGACGAGAGCATGGGGTAGAGCATGGCCGCGTTGAAGCCCGCGCCGCCCGGCTGCGCAACGATGAGCACGCCCGCGAAGCCCAGCATCACCGGCAGATTGCGCCACAGGCCCACGGGCTCGCGCAACATCAGGGCCGACAGCAGCGTCACGTACAGCGGCGATACGAACACGAGCGCGGTGGCGTCGGCGATGGGCAGGCTTTTGAGCCCTTGCAGGAACAGCACCGCCGAGCCCACGAGCCCCGCCGCCCGCAGCACCTGCACGCCAGGGCGCCGGCTGCGCGCCAGGGCCGGGTTGCGGATCAGCAGGGGCAGCGCACTGAGCAGCAGCAGCACGTAGCGCAGCCAGGCCAGGTGGACGGCCTGCAGGCCGCTGCCTGCGAGCTGCACCAGGGCGTCGGAGAGGGAAAAGCCAGCCATCGCTCCGATGAGGAGCAGGCCGCCCATGGCGTGGGGGGCAGGCATCGTGGCGAGGGGTTTCAGCGTGGGCTCGTGGGGCGGCGCACCCGCAGCAGTCCGGGTTGTCCGGGGCGCGGGGCGAGCCACCAGGTCTTCGCCGCCGTCGCCGTGCCCTTGGCCGTGGCGCGCGCGGCCACGCGCACCTGCCAGCCGCCCGGGGCGGCGGCCTCGACCACGCCCTGGCCGGTGGTCAGGTCGGCGAACTCGACGAGCACGGCGTCGCCCGCCTGCCACAGGGGCCAGTCCTGCACCGCCGGGCCGCCCAGCCGCACGCCGGGGTAGAGGTGGCTGGCACCCGCGTGCAGCACGCGGACGGCGGTGGTGTGGGCCATGGACGTGTCCTTCAGCGTTCTTCCAGCGCGTCGGCGACGATGCGCATGGTGGTGGCGATGTGCTCGCGCGTGAGCCGCTCGGCCAGGTCGCCGTTGCGCTGCTCCAGCGCCGCCAGGATGCCGGTGTGCTGCACGTTGGAGTGCGCGAGCTGGTCCTGCGCGAAGATCACGGGCAGGCGCAGGCTCCAGTAGTGGAACTGCGTGCGCTCGTGCTGCTCCACGAAGTAGAGGTTGTCCGACAGCGCCACCAGGCGGCGGTGGAACAGCCGGTTCAGGCGGCTGACCTCGCTGCGCGACACGGACTCGGCCGCGTTCATCTGCGCGAGCAGATCGCGCAGATACGCCAGATCCTCGGGCGTGGCGCGCTCGGCGGCCAGGCGCGTGGCATAGCCCTCGATGGCCATGCGGCCCTCGAAGATGCTGCGGAAGGCCAGCGGCGCGCCGTTGCCCACCATCCAGCCCCGGTGGCGGCTCACCAGCCCCTCGCCCTGCAGCCGCAGCAGCGCCTCGCGCACGGGGGTGCGGCCGGAGGAGAGCTGCGCGCAGATGTCGTCCTCGACCAAGCGGTCGCCCGGCTTGGCTTCGTGCGACAGGATCCTGTCGCGCAGCTGCTGGTAGACGTCGGTGGCGATGGAGGCGGCGGGGCGGGCGGGCGTCATGGCGGGCGGTGCGATGGCTATCCGGCGGACGTGGTGCGCACCTCCAGCACCACGCCGGCACCGGGCCGGGTGTCGAAATAGGTGAACCCGGAATTATCGGTGCGGCGGCCCCGCGCCGTGATGCCCACGCCCGCCTGGCACGCGTGGGCCTCGGCCGCGTCGCAGTCGGGCACCTCGAAGCCCAGGTGGTAGACGCCCTCGCCGTGCGTGTCCAGGAAGCGCCGCTGGGGCGAATCCAGCAGCGGCGGCTGGCACAGCTGGAGCTGGACGTTGCCCAGGTCCAGGCACTTGTAGCGCATGGCATCCGAGGCTTGCTTGTTGGGCACCTCGAAGCTCACGTAGGGATGGCGGCCCTTGGGGTAGTCGAACCAGGGGCCCATGCCCAGGCTTTCGTAATAGGCCACGGCTTTTTCAAGGTCGTGCACGACGATGCAGACGTGGTGCAGCTGCTGGAAGGGGTGTTGAGACATAGGCTAGTGGGCGGCCAGGTGGTGGGACAGGAACTGGCGCCCGCGCTCGCTCGCGGGGCCTTCGAAGAAGCGGCGCGCGGGCATCACGTCCTCGACGATCTCGCCGTTGACCATGAACAGCACCCGGTCGGCGAAGTCGCGCGCCAGGGACATCTCGTGCGTGGCCATCATCAGGGTGATGCCGTCCTCGGCGAGCTGGCGGATCACGGCGACGACCTCCTGCGCCAGCTCGGGGTCGAGGGCGCTGGTGGGCTCGTCGAGCAGCATCACGGTGGGCTGCATGGCCAGGGCGCGCGCAATCGCCACGCGCTGCTGCTGCCCGCCCGAGAGCTGGTGCGGATAGACGCTGGCCTTTTCCTCCAGGCCCACGCGGCGCAGCAGCGCCAGGGCCTGCGCGCGGGCCTCGGCCTTGGGGCGGCCCAGCACGTGCAGCGGGCCGGAGGTGACGTTGTCCAGCACCGTCATGTGGCGGAACAGGTTGAAGCTCTGGAACACCATGCCGGTGGTGCGGCGCTGAAGGCTGATCTCGCGGTCGCTCAGTTGCAGCAGCGTGTCGCCGCGCTCGCGGTAGCCCACCAGGCCGCCATCGACGACGATGCGGCCGCCGTCGATGGTCTCCAGGTGGTTCACGCAGCGCAGCAGCGTGGACTTGCCCGCGCCCGAGGGGCCGAGCACGGCCACGATCTGCCCGCGCGGGATTTCGGCGCTCACGTTGCGCAGCACGCACTGCGCGCCGCGGTACTTGGTCACGCCGGCCAGCTGGATGGCGATGGGGGTGGAGGATGGCGCGGACATGAGGCTACCGGTGGGGGAAGAGCTTTTCGAGCGCGGTCTGCAACACGGTGGCGAAGGCCGTCATCACCAGGTACCAGAATCCGGCGACCGCCAGCAGCTCCACCACGTGGAAGTTGGCGGCGTAGATGTCGGTGGAGATGCGCAGCAGTTCCAGGTAGCCGATGGCCGAGGCCAGCGAGGTGGACTTGAGCAGCAGGATGTACTGGTTGCCCGCCGCCGGCACGATGATGCGCGCCGCCTGCGGAATGACCACCTTGCGCATCAGCAGGCCCTGCGGCATGCCGATGGCGCGGGCCGCGTCGCGCTGCCCGTTGTCCACGGCCAGGAAGCCGCCGCGGATGATCTCGGCCATGTAGGCGCCCTCGGCCAGGCTTAGCCCGATCAGCGCGGCGACGTGGGGCGTGATGACCTGGGTCATCTGCGCATCCACCAGCACCCAGTCCGTGAACGGGACGGCGATGCGCAGCTGCGGGAACATGATGGGGAATGCGTTGAACCAGAAGATCAGCTGGATCAGCATCGGCGTGCCGCGGAACAGGTAGACGTAGGTGGACGAGAACGCGGTGAGGATGGGGTTGCCGCTCACGCGCATCAGCGCGGCCACCAGGCCGACGCCCGCCGCCAGGAACAGCGCCGTGGTGCCCAGCAGCAGCGAGTTGACCGCGCCTTCGAGCACCAGCCGGCTGAACAGGTATTCGCCGACGATGGACAGGTTCATCACCTGGGCGCGGATGGCGGCCTGGAGCAGCGCGGCCAGCGCCAGCAGCACCAGGGCAGCGAAGATCCAGGGGCCCCAGTGGCGGCGGTGCACCACGCGGCGGGGCGCCGCGCTGGAGGAGGGGGTGGCGAGGGTCACGCGGCAGCTCCGGAGTGGAATGTGGATGCCTGCGGACAGAGGCGCCCGGGGCGCCTTCCGCCGCGGCCCAGGTCACTTGGTCCGTTTGGAGGCGGGCAGGTTGACGCTGATCGCGGGCAGGGCGGCGCCGCCCACGCCCCACTTGTCGAGCGCCTTCTGGTAGGTGCCGTCGTCCAGCATGGACTGCATGGCCTTCTGCACCGCGTCGCGCAGGCCCGCGCGGTTCTTGGCGAAGGCCCAGGAGGTGATGTACTGCGTGAGCATGTAGTTGCCGCCCACGATGCGGTAGCGGCCGGGGAACTGCTGGCTCATGTACACCAGGGCCGGGAAGTCGCCCAGGTAGCCGTCCACGCGCTTCAGGTCGAGCTGCATGCGCGCGTCGGGCGCGGAGGGCAGCTGCTCGGCGCGGATCGCGGCCTTGCCGGCCTTGACGCAGCGCTCCGACGCGGCTTCCACCTGCGCCATGATGACGCGGCTGCCCAGCAGCGTGGCCACGCCTTTGCCGCAGAAGTCGTCGATGGTGTCCAGCTTGTCCTTGTTGGCCGCCAGCGCCAGGATGCTGCCGCCCGAGAACATGTAGTTCACGAAGTCCACCTTCTGCTCGCGCTCCTCGGTGTCGCTGATGCCGCCCGAGGCCATGTCGAAGCGGTCGGCCTCCAGGCCGGGGATCAGCGCCGCGTACTCGGCCTGCACGAATTCGATCTTCAGGCCGAGCCGCTGGGCCATCTCGGTCAGCAGGTCCCGGCTGGCGCCCGTGACCTCGGCTTTGCCGGGCTCGCGGAACTCGATGGGCGGGAAGGTCTGCTGCGAACCCACGCGCAGCGCGCCGCGCGCCTTGATCTCCGCCGGAATCATTGCCAGCACATCCGCGCCAGCGGTCTTGGTCTGGGCCATGCCCAGCAGCGGAACGGCGGCCGCAAGCAACAGGGCGCCGCTGCGGAGGTGACGTATCAGGGTGCTCATGATGATTTCCTTGGAAGAAAAGAAAAGGCGGTTGGCGTTGCGCGGGAGCGGCGGGTCAGCGGCTGTCGGCCGACTTGCCGGGGATGGCGGACGGGTTGGGGCGGTCCGCGCGCGGGCAGGGCGCGGCGGCGTCGTAGGTGGCCTGCACCGAGGCGATGTACTCGGCGGGGAACTGCCATGCCTTCAGCCCGGCGGGGATGTGGTCCCAGTAGAAGTTGGGCGGGCGCATGGCGATGCCGGGGTTGGTGAGGCGGTAGGTCCAGCAATCGTAGGCTTTCCCGTCGTCGCCGTGGACGGTCAGGAAGAAGCGCTCGAAGTCGTCGTAGTCTTCGTTGAACTGGTGCGGCTCGTGCTCGAACACCACGCCCAGCGCGTTCACGCCATGCGCGTCCGACACGCCGTTCAGGTGGCACCAGCCCCGGTCCGATCGGTCGCCCGCCGCGTGGAACTGCAAGCGGTGGTTGGCGGCGTGGCCCTTGGTGATGGCCTTGGTGTTGGGCCAGTAGCGGCGGATCTCGGGGTCGTTGAGCCAGGTGCAGTATGCGAAGTAATAGAGCATGGATGCCTTTCTTGAGAGGGTTGGAAGCCAGGGTCGGCGGGCGGGCAAGACAAGATATATGTCTTCGTATACGAACAATGCAAAAGCCATGCCAGCGGGCGTTGGCTGGCTTGCAGGATTTTCCGTATATGTATTCGTATATTTCAACGAATGTGCAATGGTATGCAGTGTTCCGGGCGCCAGGCGCCAGGGTTTTCACCAGGAACCGGGCTTCGGGCGGAGCGCGCGGCTGGTGCGGGCCCGCACCGGAAAGCGGCACGGCTGCCCGGGCGCCGCGGATTTGCAGGGGCCGTACCGCGCGCCGCCAAATCAGTGCACGATGGATTCTGGCAATAATGCGCAGAACCGTCCCATGACCCTCACCGAACTCAAGTACATCGTGGCTGTTGCCCGGGAGAAGCACTTCGGCAAGGCCGCCGAAGCCTGCTTCGTCTCGCAGCCTACGCTGTCGGTGGCCGTGAAGAAGCTGGAGGACGAGCTGGAGCTGAAGCTGTTCGAGCGCAGCGCCGGTGAGGTGACGGTGACGCCGCTGGGCGAGGAGATCGTGCGCCAGGCGCAGAGCGTGCTGGAGCAGGCGGCCGAGATCAAGGAGATCGCCAAGCGCGGCAAGGACCCGCTGGGCGGCCCGCTGCGGCTGGGCGTGATCTACACCATCGGCCCCTACCTGCTGCCCGACCTGGTGCGCCAGGTCATCGCCCGCACGCCGCAGATGCCGCTGATGCTGCAGGAGAACTTCACCGCCCGCCTGCTGGAGATGCTGCGCACCGGCGAGATCGACGCCGCCATCCTGGCCGAGCCCTTCCCCGACACGGGCCTGGCCATCGCGCCGCTGTACGACGAGCCCTTCATGGCCGCCATCCCCGCCGATCACCCGCTGGCGCGCGGCGAGTGGGTGAGCAGCGAGCAGCTCAAGGGCGAGCACATGCTGCTGCTGGGCACCGGCCACTGCTTCCGCGACCACGTGCTGCAGGTCTGTCCCGAGTTCGCGCGCTTCGCCAGCAGCGCCGAGGGCATCCGCAAGAGTTTCGAGGGCTCGTCGCTGGAAACCATCCAGCACATGGTGGCCGCCGGCATGGGCGTGACGCTGGTGCCGCGCCTGGCGGTGCCGGCCCGCGCGGACGACGGCCGTGCCGCGCCGCTGGTGCGCTACCTGCCGATCCGCGACGAGGGCGGCGGCGCGCCGCCCACGCGCCGCGTGGTGCTGGCCTGGCGCCGCAGCTTCACGCGCTACGAGGCGATCGCGGCGCTGCGCAACGCCGTCTACGCGTGCGCGCTGCCGGGCGTGCGGCGGCTGACCTCCTGAGGTGCTGGATTCTTGGTCAAATTGGCCTCCAGCGCCCGTCCAGCAAGCGTGGGCAGCTATTAAATAAATAGTATGAACTCGTTCGCCGAAGCTCCCCCGCCGCGCAGCCGGCTGGCGCTGTACCTGGACCTGATCCGCTGGAGCCGCCCCGCCGGCTGGCTGGTGCTGGTGTGGCCCACGCTGGCGGCGCTGTGGGTGGCGGCGGACGGCTTTCCCGGCTGGCACCTGCTGGCGGTGTTCGTGGCGGGCACGGTGCTGATGCGCAGCAGCGGCTGCTGCATCAACGACATCGCCGACCGCGACTTCGACCGCCACGTCAAGCGCACCGCGCACCGTCCCATCACCAGCGGGCAGGTCAGCGTGAAGGAAGCGGCCATCGTCGGCGTGGTGCTGGCGCTGGCGGCGCTGGCCCTGGTGCTCACCACGCGCTGGGAGGCGGTGGCCTGGTCGGTGCCCGCCGTGCTGTTCACCATCCTCTACCCGTTCACCAAGCGCTTCTTCGCCATGCCGCAGGCGTTCCTGGGCATCGCGTTCAACTTCGGCATCGTCATCGCGTTCGCCGCCGTGCGCGGCGAGGTGCCCGCCACGGCCTGGGTGCTGTGGCTGGCCAACCTGTGCCTGGTGCTGGCCTACGACACCGAATACGCCATGGTGGACCGCGACGACGACCTGAAGATCGGCATGAAGACCTCGGCCATCACGCTCGGGCGCTTCGACGTGGCGGCCGTCATGGGCTTCTTCGCGCTGTGCCTGGTGTTCACCGCCTGGGCGTTGTGGCCGCTGGGGCTGGGCTGGCCCCTCGCGCTGGGCTTGGCCGCGGCGGCGGCGCAGGTGGCATGGCACTACACGCTCATCAGGGGCCGCACGCGCGAGGGCTGCTTCACCGCCTTCAGCAGGAGCCACTGGATCGGCGCCTGCCTGTTCGCCGGCGTGGCGTTGGGGTTCGCGCTGCGTTGACGATCCCGTGCCGGCGGCGCGGGCATTCATGACGTAGATCAAGGGCCGGTCCGGCGCGCGGCCGCTAGCATGCCCTGTCCAGTCCCGCCAACCCAACGCACGAGAGGAGCCTCACATGGCATCCGCCCCCGTTCCCGCGCCGCCCGGCACGCCGTTCCAGTCGCAGCCGGAGCCCGGCTCCAACCGCAAGCTGGCCTTCCTGGGGCTGGCCATCGCCCTGTACCTCATCGTGCTGGCGCTGCCGCAGCCCGCGGGGCTGTCGGCCTCGGGGCAGGTGGCGCTGGGCCTGCTGGTGCTGGTCGTCACGCTGTGGATCAGCGAATGCGTCTCGCCCGCCAACAGCGCCGTCATCCTGACCGGCGCGGCCGTGCTGGGCCTGATGGGCAAGCCGCTCACCGAAGGCGGCAAGCCGATGAAGTCGTCCGACGCGCTCACCACCATGATCAGCGGTTTCTCCTCCACCGCCGTGCTGCTGGTGGCGGCGGCGCTGTTCCTGGCGGTGGCGCTCAAGCACACCGGGCTGGACCGGCGCGTGGCGCTGATGGTGATGAGCAAAGTGGGCATCTCGCCCGCGCGGCTGACGCTGGGCGCCATCCTGGTGGGGCTGGCGCTGGCGCTGTTCATCCCCTCGGCCACCGCGCGCGTGGGCGCGGTGATCCCGATCATGATGGGCATCACGGCGGCGCTGGGCCTGGCGAACAACAGCTCGCTGGCCGCCACGCTGATGATCGTCACCGCCCAGGCCTGCACCATCTTCAACGTCGGCATCAAGACCGGGGCGGCGCAGAACATCATCAGCCTGGACTTCATGCAGAAGGCCTTCGGCATGAACATCACCTGGGGCAAGTGGTTCATCACCGCGCTGCCCTTCACCATCGGCATGAGCGTGGTGCTGTTCTTCGCCGCGCTGTGGCTGCTGCGCCCCCAGGTGCCCGCCAAGGAGGCCGCCGAGGCCCAGCTGCGCGAGCAGCTGGCCCACCTCGGCCCCGTCTCCGCCGCCGAGAAGCGCCTGATCGTCGTGGCCATGCTGCTGCTGCTGATGTGGTCCACCGAGGGGCTGCTGCACCCCTTCGACACCACCACCACGACGCAGATCGGCATCGCCCTGCTGCTGATGCCCAAGATCGGCGTGATGCACTGGGCGCAGGCCGAGAAGCTCGTGCCCTGGGGCACGGTGGTGCTGTTCGCGGCCTCGATCTCGCTGGGCACCCTGCTGTCGAAGACCGGCGCCGCCGCCTGGCTGGCCCAGCAGACGCTGGGTCAACTGGGCCTGGCGGCGCTGCCGGTGGTGACGGTGATCGCCGCGCTGTCGATCTTCAACATCGTGCTGCACCTGGGCTTCGCGTCGGCCACCGGGCTGGCCAGCACGCTGATCCCCATCTTCATCGCCTTCGCCGAAACCCTGCCGGTGAGCCGCGAGACCGCTTTCGGCATCGTGTTGATCCAGAGCTTCGTGGTCTCTTTCGGCTTCATCCTGCCGACCAACGCGCCGCAGAACATGCTGTGCTACGGCACCAACGCCTTCGGCGTGATGCAGTTCGCCAAGGTCGGCGTGGTGATGACGCTCGCCGGCCTGGGCCTGATCCTGCTGCTGTCGGCCACGCTGTGGCCGATGATGGGAGTGCTGTGAGATGGGCGCGCGCATCGGCGTCATCGGCACCGGCCTGGTGGGGGCCGCGGCGGCGTACCTGCTGTCTTCCACCCCCGGTGTGAGCGAGGTCGTGCTGGTGGACATGAACGCCGCCCGCGCCGCCAGCGAGGCGGCGGACATCGGCCACGCCGCCGCTTTCGGCCCGGCCGCGCGCGTGGTCGAGGGCGGCTACGGCGACCTGGCCGGGGCCAGCGTGGTGGTCATCACCGCCGGCGCCAGCCTCCAGCCCGGCCAGACCCGGCTGGATCTGCTGAAGCAGAACCTGGGCATCACCGACGGCATCCTGGCCCAGGTGGTGCGCGTGGCGCCCGGCGCTGTGCTGCTGTTCGCCACCAACCCGGTCGATGCCATGCCCGCCCTGGCCGTGCGGCGCCACGGCGTCGCGCCGGGCCGCGCCATCGGCACGGGCTGCATGCTCGACTCCATCCGCTTCCGCGACCGGCTGGCCCACATCCTGGACGTGTCGCCCGTGGCCGTGCACGCCTACGTGTACGGCGAGCACGGCGATTCGCAGGTGCTGTGCTGGTCGAACGCCGTCGTCGGCGGACTGCCGCTGCTGGAGTTCGCGGCGCAGCGGGGACGCGCCATCGACGCGCGGGAGCAGCAGGCCATCGCCGAGGACGTGCGCACCGCGGCCTACCGCATCAAGGCGGGCAAGGGGGTGTCCAACTTCGGCATCGGCGGCTGCATCGAGCGGCTGGTGCGCGCCATCGTGGGCGACGAGAAGGGCGTGTTCAGCGTCTCCACCTTCATGCCGCAGCTGCTGGGGGTGCGCGACACCTGCGTGTCGCTGCCCCACGTCATCGGCGCGCAAGGCGCCTCCCAGCCCTTCGTGCCGCCGCTGTCGGCGGCCGAGACGCAGGCGCTGGCGGGCAGCGCCGCCATCCTGCGCGACACCATCGCCGGCGGCCTGAAAACGCTGGCGGCGGCTTGACGCTCAGCCGCGCGCGCGCGTGGCGAAGCCCGCCACGGCGCGCGTGAGCCAGCGCGGCGTGACCTGCGCCCAGGCGGCGGTGAGCTGGTTGGGCAGGCCCGGCACGGCCACCGTCTGGCCCGCCATCAGCGCGCGGTAGCCCAGCGCGGCCACGTCGGCGGGCTTGGAGAGCATCTGCTGCGGCAGCTTGCGGATGGCCGCCGAGCCGGCCTGGATCTCGTCCATCATGTCCGTCTGCGTGAAGCCCGGGCACAGGGCGGTGACGGATACGCCGGTGCCGTGCAGCTCCTCCGACAGCGCCTCGGTCAGCGAGAGCACGAACACCTTGCTGGCGGCGTACGTGCCCATGGTGGGCACCGGCTGAAAGGCCGACAGCGACGACACGTTGAGCACCCGCCCCGCGCCGCGCTCGACCATGCCGGGCAGCAGGCGGCTGGTCATCTCGGTCATGGCGCGCACGTTCAGGTCGACGAGGGCGAGCAGGCGCTCGGTGGCGGCCTGCACGAAGGGGCCGGTATCGACGATGCCGGCGTTGTTCACCAGGATGCCGATGGTCTCGCCACCGGCCTGCGCGGCCTTCACCACGGCGGCGGGGCCGCCGGGCGCGGCCAGGTCCTGGGCGATGGTCTTCACGTCCACGCCGTGCTCGCGCGTCAGCTCGGCGGCCAGCGCGGCCAGCGCCTCCTTGCGGCGCGCCACCAGCGTCAGCGGGTGGCCGTGGCGGGCGAACTCGCGCGCCAGCTCGGCGCCGATGCCGGCGGAGGCGCCGGTGATGAGCGCGCGGCCGAGGTCCGCGCCGCGGCGGCGCGTGGATTGGCGGGAAGAGGCTTTCTTGCTGGCGGGCATGGTGGTTGTCTCCTGATGGTTGTCGCGATGATCGCCCGCCGATGATAGGTTCTTACCGCCCGAATTCGTCGCCCAGTTCCTGGGCGCGCTGCGCGGCGGCCTTCATGGCGGCGACGAAAGTCTCGCCCATGCCCTTCTCGCGCATCACCGTCAGGCCCGCGTAAGTGGTGCCGCCCTTGCTGGTGACGCGCTCGCGCAGGGTGGCCAGCGGCTCGGGCGAATCCTTGGCCAGCGCGCTGCCGCCCAGGAAGGTGCCCACCGCCAGCCGCCGCGCCTGCTCGGGCGACAGGCCCAGCTCGGTGCCGGCCTGCTGCATGGCCTCCAGGAAGAAGAACACGTAGGCCGGGCCGGAGCCGGAGAGGGCGGTCACGGCGTCCAGCAGTTTCTCGCGCTCGACCCACAGGTAGTCGCCGGTGGTGGCGATCACGCGCTCGGCCAGCGCGCGGTCGGCCGCCGTCACCGCCGGGGCGGCGAACAGCCCCGTCATGCCTTGGCCGACCAGCGCCGGCGTGTTGGGCATGCAGCGCACCACGCGGGCGCTGCCGGTGGCGGTGGCGATGTCGCCGGCGCGGATGCCGGCCATCACCGACAGTTGCAGCGCGCCGCCGACGTGCGGCGCCGCCGGCGCGGCGGCCTCCTTGAACATCTGCGGTTTGACGGCCCACACCACCAGCCCGGCGCGCGCCAGCGCCGCCGTGGGCGCGGGCTGCGCGGCGATGCCCAGGCGCTCGCGCAATGCCGCGCGCGAGGGCTCGAAGGGCTCCACCACGTCGATCTGGCCGGCCGGCAGGCCCTGCCGGATCAGCCCGCCGATGATCGCGCTGGCCATGTTGCCGCCGCCGATGAAGGCGATGCAGGGGAAGGAGGAAGTGGTGTTCGTCATGCGCTCAACCGTGTTGCTGTTTCAAAAATGATAGCTGCCTGCGCTTTACTGGCGGGCGCTGGAGGCCGATTTTGCTTGAAGCCAGAACGTCACAGCCCTGCGACCTCGAAGGCCGCGAACTGCGTCACTTGCAGCGGGTTGAAATTGTCGTCCGTGCACAGCACCAGCGTGCGGCGCCCATCTGCTTGGGGCGGCCCCCAGGCCATGGCCTCGAAGTTGTCCACGTGCGGCAGGCCGCTCTGGCGCAGGTCGAGCAGCAGGCGCTTGGGGCTAGGCCGGTAGCGCCCGGCGCGCAGCGTGTCGATGCCCAGGGTGTCGGTGGCGCCGTCCAGCGCGGCCTCGTACAGGCGGGCCGACACGCCGGTGGCGGGGGTCCAGGCGCGCTCCAGCACCCACATGCGGCGCTCGTCCCGCATCAGGATTTCGGCCACGCCGCTCTCGGCCGGGCCGTGCGGCATGGCGGCGCCGAAGGGCAGCGGCTCCGGCAGATAGGCCAACTGGCGGTCGGCGCGGCCGCTGGCCAGGTCGATGCGCGTGATGCGGCAGGCGCCCGGCGCGCCGCCCGGGATGCCGGGGCCCTCGTCCTGCGCCAGCGCGCTTTCCATGGCGGCCCAGGCGTGGCGGCCGTCGGGGGTGATCGCCAGGCCCTCCAGCGCCTCGTTGTCGCGCGGGCCGCGGCCCAGGCGGCCGATCTGGCGCAGCAGCGGGGGCAGGGCGATCTCGCGCAGCAGCGTGCCGTCCAGCGCCGATTCGTACAGCGCCGGCGGCACGCGGGCGCGGACGTTGCCTTCGCTGGCCCACAGCAGGGTGGCGCGGCCGCTGGCGGCGTCGCGCCGCAGCGCCAGGGCCTCCGGGTCGGTGTCGCCGCGCGGGAACGGGCGGCCGTCCGGCCCGCGCAGGGTGATCACGTCCACCCACTCGGGCCGCAGCGGCCGGCCCGGCTCGGGCGTCGGCAGGCGCAGCGCGTAGCAGCGCACCGGGCCGTGGCGGGCGCGGTCGTCCGACAGCGCGTACCAGAGGCCGGTGGCCGCGTCGTGCGCCAGGCCGGAGAGGCCGCCCACCACCGTGCCCTTGAACTCGCCGCCCGCCGCCAGACTGCCGTGCGCCAGCAGGCGCAGCGCGGCCGGTGCGTCGCCGGCGCGCGCCAGCGCGGGCCAGGCCAGCGCGCTGGCGCCCGCTGCCAGCGTGCGCAGCACGGAGCGGCGCGAGGTGGCGAAGGCGGAGTGGCCGGTGGGCATGGGGCGGCAGTCTACGCCGCCGGGGCGGGCGCCGGTATTCATGAAGGAAATCGGCCTCTAGCGCTTGTCTGGCAAGCGCTGGCAGCTATCGAAAGAGGAGAAATGTGCTTGCGGGCGACCCCCGCGTAGACTGTGCGCACCCGCCATGACGCCCGCCCCCCTGCCCACCGGCCGCGCCGCGCTCCTGCAGCGCCTGGCCGTGCCGCACCGCTACGACATCGCCGTCGTCGGCGGCGGCGCCAGCGGCCTGGGCGTGGCGCTGGACGCCGCCCTGCGCGGCCACAGCGTGCTGCTGCTGGAGGCCGAGGACTTCGCCAAGGGCACCTCCTCGCGCGCCACCAAGCTGGTGCACGGCGGCGTGCGCTACCTGGCGCAGGGCGACATCCACCTGGTGCGCGAGGCGCTGCACGAGCGCGTGCACATCCTGCGCAGCGCGCCGCACCTGGCGCAGCCGCTGCCCTTCGTCATGCCGACCTACCGGCTGTGGGAGGCGCCGTTCTACGGCATCGGCCTGAAGATGTACGACGCCCTGGCCGGCGAGGCGGGCCTGGGCCGCACCGAATGGCTCACCCCGGGCCAGGCGCTGCGCCTGCTGCCCGGCGCCCAGCCGCGCGGGCTGAAGGGCGGCGTCAAATATTGGGACGGCCAGTTCGACGACGCCCGCCTGGCCCTGGCCCTGGCCCGTACCGCCGCGCGCGAGGGCGCGCTCCTCATCAACCACTGCGCCGTCACCGAAGTGCTGCACGAGGCCGGCCGCGTCGCCGGGCTGGTGGCGCGCGACGCCGAGAGCGGGCGCGAATTCCGCATCCAGGCCGGCTGCGTCGTCAACGCCACCGGCGTGTGGGTGGACGCGCTGCGCCGGCAGGACGCCGAGGCCGCCGGCGCCAGCGCGCCGCCCCTCGTGGCGCCCAGCCAGGGCGTGCACGTGGTGGTGGACCAGAGCTTCTCGCCCGGCGGCCACGCCCTGCTGGTGCCCAGCACCGCCGACGGCCGCGTGCTGTTCGCCGTGCCCTGGCTGGGCAAGCTGATCCTGGGCACCACCGACACCCCGCGCCCCGACGTGCCGCTGGAGCCCGAGCCGTTCGCGCAGGAACTGGACTTCATCCTGCGCGAGGCCGCCCGCTACCTGCGCCGCGCGCCCACGCGCGCCGACATCCGCAGCACCTGGGTCGGCCTGCGCCCGCTGGTCAGGCCGGGCGGCGCGGAGGGTGGCGACACCAAGACCATCAGCCGCGAGCACACGGTGCTGGTGGCGCCGTCGGGCCTGGTCACCGTCACCGGCGGTAAGTGGACCACCTACCGCGCCATGGCCGAGGACGTGCTGGCGCGCTGCGCCGAGGCCGGCGTGCTGCCGCCGCGCGGCCCCTCGCGCACCGCCGGCCTGATGCTGGTCGGCGCCGACACGGCCGCCCGGCCGCCTGCCCTGAGCCGCGCGCCAGGCATGCACCTGTATGGCGCGGAGCAGGCCGCCGTGGCCGCGCTGCCCGGGGCCGAGCGCTGGCTGGCGCCCGGCCTCAGCGAGGCCATGGTGCGCTTCGCCGCGCGCCACGAATACGCCCGCACCGTGGAAGACGTGCTGGCGCGGCGCTCGCGCCTGCTGTTCCTGGACGCCGCCGAGGCCGCGGGCGCCGCCCCCGCCGTGGCCGAAGTGCTGGCGGCCGAGCTGGGGCCGGCCCATGACGTGGCGCTGCCGGCCTTCCAGGCCCTGGCCGCCGCCTACGCGCAACACGGCCGCATCGGGGCGGCTTGACAGCCCTCGCGGCTTTGACGATAATCGCTGGCTTCGCCCAATCCGGGTTGAAGAAATCTGCCCAAAACGTCGGCGTCCAGGCTTGAGTCTGGGTGCTGGCGGCGGGCCCAAGACTGTTCCGGCGCCGTGCCCCAGGCCGAGCCGGATGCAAGTTGGGAAACATTGAAATGATCCAGACTGAATCTCGACTCGAGGTGGCCGACAACACCGGCGCCAAGTCCGTCCTGTGCATCAAGGTGCTGGGCGGCTCCAAGCGTCGCTACGCCAGTGTCGGCGACATCATCAAGGTGAGCGTGAAGGAGGCCGCGCCGCGCGGCCGCGTCAAGAAGGGCGAGATCTACAGCGCCGTGGTGGTGCGCACCGCCAAGGGCATCCGCCGCGGCGACGGCTCGCTCGTCAAGTTCGACGGCAACGCTGCCGTGCTGCTCAACAACAAGCTGGAGCCCATCGGCACCCGCATCTTCGGCCCGGTCACGCGCGAGCTGCGCACCGAGCGCTTCATGAAGATCGTGTCGCTGGCCCCCGAAGTGCTGTAAGGAACGCGCCATGAACAAGATTCGCAAGGGCGACGAGGTCATCGTGCTCGCCGGCCGTGACAAGGGCAAGCGCGGCACCGTGTCGCTGCGCGTGGACGAAGACCGCGTGCTGGTCGAGGGCATCAACCTCGTCAAGAAGCACGCCAAGCCCAACCCCATGAAGGGCATCACCGGCGGCATCGTGGAAAAGGCCATGCCGATCCACCAGTCCAACGTGGCCATCTACAACAAGGCCAGCGGCAAGGCCGACCGCGTCGGCATCAAGACCCTGCAGGACGGCACCCGCGTGCGCGTGTTCAAGTCCAGCGGCGAAGAGATCAAGGCCTGAGGAACATCATGGCACGACTGCAACAACACTACCGCGAAAAAGTGGCGCCCGAACTGATCAAGAAGTTCGGCTACAAGTCGCCCATGGAGGTGCCGCGCATCACCAAGATCACGCTCAACATGGGCGTGAGCGAGGCCGTGGCCGACAAGAAGGTCATGGACAGCGCCGTCGCCGACCTGACCAAGATCGCCGGCCAGAAGCCTGTGGTCACCAAGGCCAAGAAGGCCATCGCCGGCTTCAAGATCCGCGAGGGCCAGGCCATCGGCACCATGGTCACGCTGCGTGGCGTGCGCATGTACGAATTCCTCGACCGCTTCGTCACCGTGGCGCTGCCGCGCGTGCGCGACTTCCGCGGTATCTCGGGGCGCTCGTTCGACGGCCGCGGCAACTACAACGTGGGCGTCAAAGAGCAGATCATCTTCCCCGAGATCGAGTACGACAAGGTCGATGCCCTGCGCGGCCTGAACATCAGCATCACGACCACGGCCAAGTCCGACGAGGAGGCCAAGGCGCTCCTGGCGGCTTTCCGTTTCCCGTTCAAGAACTGAGGGTGATCACGTGGCAAAAGTAGCTTTGATCGAACGCGAACTCAAGCGCGAGAAACTGGTCGCCAAGTACGCCAAGAAGCACGCCGAGCTGAAGGCCATCGCCAATGACGCCAAGCGCGGCGACGACGAGCGCGCGCAGGCCCGCCTGGCGCTTCAGAAGCTCCCGCGCAACGCCAACCCGACGCGCCAGCGCAACCGCTGCGAGATGACCGGCCGCCCGCGCGGCACCTTCCGCCAGTTCGGCCTCGGCCGCGCCAAGGTCCGCGAACTGGCCTTCGAAGGCCAGATTCCCGGCGTCACCAAGGCGAGCTGGTAATCGGCAGGAGAGAACAACATGAGCATGAGTGATCCCATCGCCGATCTGCTGACCCGCATCCGCAACGCGCAGATGGTGGCCAAGCAGACCGTGTCGGTGCCGTCTTCCAAGGTGAAGGTGGCCATCGCCCAGGTCCTGAAGGACGAGGGTTACATCGATGGCTTCGAGGTCAAGAGCGAAGACGGCAAGTCCGAGCTGCTGATTGCCCTCAAGTACTACGCTGGCCGCCCGGTCATCGAGCGCATCGAGCGCGTCAGCCGCCCCGGCCTGCGCGTGTACAAGGGCTGCGACGCCATCCCGCAGGTCATGAACGGCCTGGGTGTCGCCATCGTCACCACCCCCAAGGGCGTGATGACCGACCGCAAGGCGCGCGCCACCGGTGTCGGTGGCGAAGTGCTGTGCTACGTCGCCTAAGGAGAAACGACCATGTCCCGCATTGCAAAAATGGGCGTCGCCGTTCCTTCGGGCGTCGACGTGCAGGTCAAGGATGACCAGATCACGGTCAAGGGCAGCGGCGGCGAGCTGAAGCTGGCGCCCAGCGCGCTGGTCAAGGTCGCGGCCGAGAACGGCAAGCTGTCGTTCACGCCGGCCGACGAGTCGCGTGAAGCCAATGCCATGAGCGGCACCATGCGCCAGCTGGTGAACAACATGGTGGTCGGCGTGAGCAAGGGCTTCGAGAAGAAGCTGACCCTGGTCGGCGTGGGCTTTCGCGCCCAGGCCCAGGGCGCCAAGCTGAACCTGCAGGTCGGCTATTCGCACCCGGTCAACATCGAGATGCCCGCCGGCGTGACGGTGGCCACCCCGACGCCGACCGAGATCGTGGTCAAGGGCGCCAACCGCCAGGTGGTCGGCCAGATCGCCGCCGAGATCCGCGACGTGCGTCCGCCCGAACCCTACAAGGGCAAGGGCATCCGCTATGCGGATGAGCGCGTCGTCATCAAGGAAACCAAGAAGAAGTAAGGACCTGCATCATGATGACCAAGAAAGAGCAGCGTCTTCGCCGCGCCCGCCAGACGCGCATCCGCATCGCCACCCAGGGCGTCGCGCGCCTGATGGTGAACCGAACCAACCTGCACATCTACGCCGCCGTCGTCTCCGGGGACGGTGCCAGGGTGCTGGCCAGCGCCTCCACCGCCGAGGCCGAGATGCGCAAGGCGCTGGGCGCGGGTGGCAAGGGCGGCAACGTGGCCGCCGCGCAGCAGATCGGCAAGCGCATCGCCGAGCGCGCCAAGGCCGCCGGCGTCGAGAAGGTCGCTTTCGACCGCGCGGGCTTCGCGTACCACGGCCGCGTCAAGGCGCTCGCCGATGCCGCGCGTGAGGCGGGTCTGCAGTTCTGAACGGTAGGACGGACAAGATGGCAAAGTTTCAGGCTAAGACGCAGGGTGACGGTCCGGAGGACGGCCTGCGCGAGAAGATGATCGCGGTCAACCGCGTCACCAAGGTGGTCAAGGGCGGCCGCATCCTCGGTTTCGCCGCACTGACCGTGGTGGGCGACGGCGACGGCCGCGTCGGCATGGGCAAGGGCAAGTCCAAGGAAGTGCCCGCCGCCGTGCAGAAGGCGATGGAAGAAGCCCGCCGCAACATGGTCAAGGTGTCGCTCAAGGAAGGCACCATCCACCATGGCGTGACGGGCCACCACGGCGCCGCCACCGTGATGATGGCACCGGCGCCGCGCGGTACCGGCATCATCGCCGGCGGTCCGATGCGCGCCGTGTTCGAGGTGCTCGGCATCACCGACATCGTGGCCAAGAGCCACGGCACGTCCAACCCCTACAACATGGTCCGCGCCACGCTGGATGCACTCAACAACTGCACCACGCCGGCCGAAGTGGCGGCCAAGCGAGGCAAGTCGGTCGAAGATATCTTCGCCGCCTGAACCGGAGTCTAGACATGGCAACCGAGCAGAAAACCGTCAAGGTCCAGTTGGTCCGCAGCCCGATCGGCTGCAAGGAATCGCACCGCGCCACCGTGCGCGGCCTGGGCCTGCGCAAGCTGAACAGCGTGCGCGAACTGCAGGACACGCCTGCGGTGCGCGGCATGATCAACAAGATCGACTACCTGGTCAAGATCGTCTGAGGAATCGAGTCATGGAACTCAACACCATCCAGCCCGCCGAGGGCGCCAAGCGCGGCCGCCGCCGCGTGGGCCGCGGCATCGGCTCCGGCCTGGGCAAGACGTCCGGCCGCGGCCACAAAGGTCAGAAATCGCGTGCCGGCGGCTACCACAAGGTGGGCTTCGAAGGCGGCCAGATGCCGCTGCAGCGCCGCCTGCCCAAGCGCGGCTTCAAGTCGGCGTCTCTCAAGTTCAACGCCGAGGTGACTCTGTCCGACCTGCAGCGCCTGGGTGCCGCCGAGGTGGATCTGCTGGCCCTGAAGAAGGCCGGCCTGGTGCGCGAGATCGTCAAGGTCGTCAAGGTCATCAAGTCGGGCGAGCTGAGCGCCGCCGTCAAGCTGACCGGCATCGGCGCCACCGCCGGCGCCAAGGCCGCCATCGAGGCGGCCGGTGGCTCGCTGGCCTGAAGCAACCCGATCGAAGGTGTTTGAGTAGTGGCCACCAGCGCAACGCAAATCGCGAAGACCGGCAAGTACGGCGACCTGCGTCGCCGCCTGGTCTTTCTGCTGCTCGCGCTGGTCGTGTACCGGGTCGGCGCGCACATTCCCGTGCCCGGCATCAATCCGGACCAGTTGCGTCAGCTGTTCGAGGGCCAGCAGGGCGGCATCCTGAACCTGTTCAACATGTTCTCGGGTGGCGCGCTGTCGCGTTTCACGGTGTTCGCGCTGGGCATCATGCCTTACATCTCCGCGTCGATCATCATGCAGCTGATGACCTACGTGGTGCCCACCTTCGAGCAGATGAAGAAGGAAGGTGAGGCCGGGCGGCGCCGGATTACCCAGTACACCCGCTACGGCACGCTGGGCCTGGCGCTGTTCCAGTCGTTCGGCATCGCGGTGGCGCTGGAGGCATCGCAGGGCCTGGTGGTCAGCCCGGGCTGGGGCTTCCGCCTGACCGCCGTGGTCAGCCTCACCGCCGGCACCATGTTCCTGATGTGGCTGGGCGAGCAGATCACCGAGCGCGGCCTGGGCAACGGCATCTCGATCCTGATCTTCGCCGGCATCGCCGCCGGCCTGCCGAGCGCGGTGGGCGGTCTGATGGAGCTGGTGCGCACGGGTGCGATGAGCATCATCGTGGCGCTGTTCATCGTCGCGCTGGTGTGCCTGGTGACCTACTTCGTGGTGTTCGTCGAACGCGGCCAGCGCAAGATCCTCGTGAACTACGCGCGGCGCCAGGTGGGCAACAAGGTCTACGGTGGACAGTCGTCGCACCTGCCGCTCAAGCTCAACATGGCCGGCGTGATTCCGCCCATCTTCGCCTCGTCCATCATCCTGCTGCCCGCCACCGTGGTGGGCTGGTTCAGCGCCGGTGATTCGATGCGCTGGCTGAAGGATCTGGCGAGCACGCTTTCCCCCGGTCAGCCCATCTACGTGATGCTGTACGCGGTGGCGATCATCTTCTTCTGCTTCTTCTACACCGGCCTGGTGTTCAACAGCCGGGAGACGGCCGACAACCTGAAGAAGAGCGGCGCCTTCATTCCGGGCATCCGCCCGGGCGACCAGACGGCGCGCTACATCGACAAGATCCTGATGCGGCTGACGCTGGCTGGCGCCATCTACATCACGGCGGTGTGCCTGCTGCCCGAATTCCTGATCCTGCGCTACAACGTGCCGTTCTACTTTGGCGGCACCTCGTTGCTGATCCTGGTGGTCGTGACGATGGACTTCATGTCCCAGGTGCAGAACTACATGATGAGCCAGCAGTACGAGTCGCTGCTCAAGAAAGCGAATTTCAAGACCAGTCTGGGCGGTTGACGAGGCATGCATGTCGAAGGACGACGTCATTCAGATGCAGGGCGAGGTTCTGGAGAACCTGCCCAACGCCACGTTTCGTGTGAAGCTTGAAAATGGTCACGTCGTACTGGGTCACATATCCGGCAAGATGCGCATGCACTACATCCGCATCCTGCCGGGCGACAAGGTCACTGTGGAGATGACGCCCTACGACCTGTCGAGGGCGCGCATCGTGTTCCGGGCCAAGTGAGGCGCGGAAGAGGGTATAGAGAGAGTTTTAGGAGAGTGAAATGAGAGTTTCAGCTTCGGTCAAGAAGATCTGCCGCAACTGCAAGATCATCCGCCGCAAGGGTGTGGTTCGCGTGATCTGCACCGACCCGCGCCACAAGCAGCGCCAGGGCTGAGCCGCGCGCTGCCTGCACGAACGTTCAGAGGATAAGAGCACATGGCACGTATTGCTGGTATCAACATTCCGCCGCACAAGCACGCCGAGATCGGCCTGACGGCGATCTTCGGCATCGGCCGCACGCGCGCGCGCAAGATCTGCGACGCCTGCGGCATTCCGTATTCCAAGAAGGTCAAGGACCTGACGGATGCCGACCAGGAGAAGATCCGCGACCAGATCGCGCAGTTCATCATCGAGGGCGACCTGCGCCGCGAGACCACGATGAACATCAAGCGCTTGATGGACATCGGCTGCTACCGGGGCTTCCGCCACCGCCGCGGCCTGCCCATGCGCGGCCAGCGCACCCGCACCAACGCCCGCACCCGCAAGGGCCCGCGCAAGGCGGCGCAGGCGCTGAAGAAATAACGACGGATTCAACACGGCATTGCCGCGCAATGCCGTGTTCTTCTGAACATCAAGGAACGCTAGACCATGGCCAAGTCACCCGCCAGCAACGCCGCCCAGCGCGTACGCAAGAAAGTCCGCAAGAACATTTCGGACGGCATCGCGCACGTGCACGCGTCGTTCAACAACACCATCATCACCATCACCGACCGCCAGGGCAACGCGCTGTCGTGGGCCTCGTCGGGCGGCCAGGGCTTCAAGGGCTCGCGCAAATCGACGCCCTTCGCGGCCCAGGTGGCCTCGGAAGTGGCCGGCCGCGCGGCGATCGAGCAAGGCATCAAGAACCTCGACGTCGAGATCAAGGGCCCCGGCCCCGGCCGCGAGTCCTCGGTGCGCGCGCTGGCCGCGCTGGGCATTCGCATCAACTCGATCTCCGACGTGACGCCGGTGCCGCACAACGGTTGCCGGCCGCAAAAGCGCCGGAGAATCTGACGACGGGTCAACACGGCATTGCTGCGCATGCCGTGTCCTTCTGATCTTTTTCTCAAGCCCACCGCCAGCCCCTGCAAGGCGCTGGCTCCCGCGATGAACGGTCGCGGCAGTTGATACACAAAGGAAGCTCAAGTGGCACGCTATCTCGGCCCCAAGGCCAAACTCTCCCGCCGTGAAGGCACCGACCTGTTCCTGAAGAGCGCGCGCCGCTCCATCAGCGACAAGGCCAAGTTCGACTCCAAGCCCGGCCAGCACGGCCGCACCTCCGGCCAGCGCACCTCCGACTACGGCCTGCAGCTGCGCGAGAAGCAGAAGGTCAAGCGCATGTACGGCGTGCTCGAAAAGCAGTTCCGCCGCTACTTCGAGGAAGCCGACCGCCGCAAGGGCAACACCGGCGCCAACCTGCTGTCGCTGCTGGAGTCGCGCCTGGACAACGTGGTCTACCGCATGGGCTTCGGCTCCACCCGCGCCGAGGCGCGCCAGCTGGTGTCGCACAAGGCCGTCACCGTCAACGGCCAGCCGGTGAACATCCCGTCGTACATGGTCAAGGCCGGCGACGTGATCGCCGTGCGCGAGAAGTCCAAGAAGCAGACCCGCGTGCAGGAAGCCCTGCAGCTGGCCGGCCAGGTCGGCTTCCCGGCCTGGGTGGAAGTCAGCGCCGACAAGGCCGAAGGCACCTTCAAGAAGACGCCCGACCGCGACGAGTTCGGCGCCGACATCAACGAATCGCTGATCGTCGAACTCTATTCGCGCTGATCCTTTTGATCTTCAGCGCCCTTTTTGTTCCGACCCGCCGGCCCGGCGGGTTTGGTGCTTCACCAGCCTTACCGGTGTAACGAGCCGGGGGTATTGAGAGGAAGTCTAGGAAAAATGCAAACCCAACTGCTGAAACCCAAAGCGATCAACGTCGAGCCCCTGGGCCACAACAAGGCGGAGGTCACGCTCGAGCCGTTCGAGCGCGGCTACGGCCACACCCTGGGCAACGCGCTGCGCCGCGTGCTGCTGTCCTCCATGGTCGGCTACGCGCCCACCGAAGTGACCATCGCCGGCGTGCTGCACGAATACTCCAGCATCGACGGCGTGCAGGAAGACGTGGTCAACATCCTGCTGAACCTGAAGGGCGTCGTCTTCAAGCTGCACAACCGCGACGAAGTGACCCTGAGCCTGCGCAAGGACGGCGAGGGCGTGGTCACCGCCGCCGACATCCAGACTCCGCACGACGTCGAGATCGTCAACCCCGAGCACGTCATCGCCAATCTGTCGCAGGGCGGCAAGCTCGACATGCAGATCAAGGTCGAGAAGGGCCGCGGCTACGTGCCCGGCACGCTGCGCCGCTACGCCGACGAGCCGACCAAGTCGATCGGCCGCATCGTGCTCGACGCCTCCTTCTCGCCCGTCAAGCGCGTGAGCTACGCGGTCGAGAACGCCCGCGTCGAGCAGCGCACCGACCTCGACAAGCTGGTGGTGGAGATCGAGACCAACGGTGCCATTACCGCCGAGGACGCGGTGCGCGCGTCGGCCAAGATCCTGGTCGAGCAGCTGGCGGTGTTCGCGCAGCTCGAAGGTGGCGCCATCGAAGGCATCTTCGAGCAGCCTTCGCAGCGCAGCGGCGCGGCCAGCTTCGACCCGATCCTGCTGCGCCCGGTCGACGAGCTGGAACTCACCGTGCGCTCGGCCAATTGCCTGAAGGCCGAGAACATCTACTACATCGGCGATTTGATCCAGCGCACCGAGAACGAGCTGCTCAAGACCCCCAACCTGGGCCGCAAGTCGCTCAACGAAATCAAGGAAGTGCTGGCCTCGCGCGGCCTGACGTTGGGCATGAAGCTGGAGAACTGGCCGCCCACCGGCCTGGACAAGCGCTGAGAGCTTTATAAGCCAAATCGGCCTCCAACGCCCGCCAGCCAAGCGCTGGCAGCTATTGGATTGATAGTAAACCGCTCGACAAAGAGCCTAAGTGCACGGGGCCGTACCTGATACGGCGGCCCTCTTACAAGGTAGAACCGAAAGGAAAAGCACCATGCGTCACGGCAACGGCCTCCGCAAACTCAACCGCACCAGCGCGCACCGCCAGGCGATGCTGCGCAACATGATGAACTCGCTGATCGCTCACGAGGCGATCAAGACCACCGTGCCCAAGGCCAAGGAGCTGCGCCGCGTGGTCGAGCCCATGATCACCCTGGCCAAGCAGGACAGCGTGGCCAACCGCCGCCTGGCCTTCGCCCGCCTGCGCGACGACGCCAGCGTGGCCAAGCTGTTCACCGAACTGGGCCCGCGCTTCAAGGCGCGCCCGGGCGGCTACACGCGCATCCTGAAGATGGGCTTCCGCGTGGGCGACAACGCGCCCATGGCTTTCGTCGAGCTGCTCGATCGCCCCGAGGCGGCCGACGGCGAGCAGGCCGGCAAGGAATAGGTTATAATCATTGGCTTACCGCGGGGTGGAGCAGTCTGGTAGCTCGTTGGGCTCATAACCCAAAGGTCGGAGGTTCAAATCCTTCCCCCGCAACCACACACAGCCGCAAAAAGCCCGCCTCATCGGCGGGCTTTTTGCTTTCGTCCGGCCAAGTAGCTCGGCCCTCGGAGGCAATGCCCAGCGGGCCTATCGCTTCAACTGCGCGTCGGCGGTACGGGCCACCGAACTGCTGCGCAGCCCGAGCGCGGAGCGTACTTCGGTGGGGCTGGCGACCTCCCGGCCCAGCAAACGGGCCAGCTGGACAACCTTCTCGACCTGCTGCGCATTCGAGCGCGCCAGCACACCCGGTTCGATGTAGAGGCTGTCCTCCAGGCCCACACGGACACCGCCGCCGAGCAGCATGGCTTGCGCAGCCACGCTGAACTGGCTCGGGCCGATGCCCGCCGCAGCCCAGTGGGCGCCTGCCGGCAGCATGTCCTTCAGGGCCAGCAACGTTTGCGCCGTGGCTGGCGCCCCCCATTTCACGCCCAGGACGAACTGGAAGGACAGCGGCGCCTCTATCAGGCCTTCGTCGATCAGTTCGCGGGCCAGCACCAGGTGCCCGAGATCGAGGATTTCGAGATCGGGCACCGTTCCCGCGCCGCGGATGCGCCGCGCCATTTCCCGCAGGTGGTCCGCGGTGTTCATGAACACGCCGCGGCCATAGCTCAGCGAGCCCATGTCCAGGCTGCACATGTCCGGGCGCAGGGCTTCGACGTGCGCCACACGCTGGGCCGGGCTGCGGTAGTTCGTGCCGGGCCCCGCCACGGCCGGCGCCTGATCGCCCGGAATGAACTCGGCGCCCTCGCCGCAAGTCAGTTCGATGACCAGGCGCTCGTCTTTTTCACGGATGCGTTCGATGGCCTCGCGGTAGAGCGCCAGATCGCTGGACGGCCGCCCCGACGCCGGCTCGCGCGCGTGGAGGTGGACGATGGCTGCGCCGGCCCGGCCCGCCTCCAGCGCGGATTCGGCGATCTGCCGGGGCGTGATGGGCACCGCGGGGTTGACGCTGAAGCCGCTGCCTCCGCCCGTCACCGCGCAGGTGATGATGACCGCGCTTTCCATTTTCCGGCCTACTGCGGCTCGATCTTCAGCTCTTCGAAAAGGCGCTTGGTCTGCTGGCGGCGTGCCGCCAGCGTCTGGGCGAACGCGGCCGGATCGCTCACGACCAGTTGATAGCCGTTGGGATCGAGGTATTTCTCCTGCATCTCCGGCTTGGACAAAACCTGGCGCACGGCCGCGTGGATCTTCTGCACGGTGTCCGCAGGCGTGCCGCGGGCCACCGCGAGGCCGATCAGTGTCCGGTAGTCCATGCCGGGGTAGCCGGATTCCGCGAACGTGGGTACGTTGGGCAAGGCCCGCTGCCGCTCGTTACCGGTGACGGCCAGCACGCGCATCTTCCCGCTGGGAACGAAAGGCGTGGCCAGGCCCAGGGCGCCGATGACGATGTCGATCTGGCCGCCCAGCAGGTCCTGCACCATCTGTGCCGGTGCCTTGTACGGCACGTGCGTCATTCCCTGCGTGCCCGTGACGCGCTGGAAGATCTCCATGGCCAGGTGCGTGCCGGAGCCCGTGCCGAGCGAAGAAAAACGCAGCTTGCCGGGGTCTTTCTTGGCGATGGCGACCAGGTCCGCCAGGGTGCGCGCCGGGGAATCGCCATGGACGATGAGCGCGTAGTTGACCGCGAACAGCTCCGACACCGGCACCAGGTCGCCCGCCGGGTCGTAGGGCAACTTGCGGAACAGGAAGCTGTTGTTGACGAGGCCGGTCTCGGTGCCGAAGAACCAGGTCAGGCCATCAGGCTTGGATTTCGTGACGGCCTCGATGGCGATGATCTCGGAGGCGCCCGGCTTGGGCTCGACCACCACGGGCTGGCTCCACACGGACTTCAGGGCATCCGCCAGCACGCGCGACATCGTGTCGATCACGCCGCCGGGGTTGGGGTGGATCAGGCGCACGGGGCGATCGGGAAAGTCGGCCGCGACGGCGGGCGAGAGGAACGAGGCCCCCAGAGCTGCGGCAAGAAGGGCGGCGTGGCGCCGGGTGAGGTTCATGTCTGTCTCCTGGTATGTGATGGCGAATCGGGGTTCGCAGGCTCTGCTGGAATCCAACCGCGATGGTAGAAAGTGGCGCCCGGCACACTTATCATCCTGGGACAAAAACTTGTCACAGGGTGACAAGCCAGGAAGTCCACCGCGTTGGTGGGGACAGGAATCGCAAGGCATGCGTCCAAGGCTGAACCGCACCGCGGTCCTGATGAGCTACGTGCGCGTGGCCGAGTCGCTGGGTCTGGATGCCCGTGGTCTGGCCGCCGAGGCGGGCATTCGCGCGGAGCTGCTGACCACACCGGACCTGATGGTGCGCGCCCGCAGCCTGTTCCGGCTGAAGGAGCTGGCCGCGCAGCGCAGCGGCGCGTTGGACTTCGGGCTGCGCCTGGCGCGCGAGCGGATCAACTTCTCGTACCTCGGCGCATTGGGCGCCCTGGCGCGGGAGGAGCCGGACGTGCGGTCGATGCTGCGGTTGCTGGCGAACAAGATGCACCTGCACTCGGCCATCGCGACGGTGCGGCTCGCCGAGGCGGCGGACCTGGCCCTGGTGGAGATCGCCATCGACCCGGATGGCGAGAACAAGGTCATGCAGAGCACTGAGTATTCACTGGGCATGCTGTGCCTGATGCTGCGCCAGATGCTCGGGCAAAGCTGGCGGCCCGCGCAGGTCCACGTGATCCATCAGCAGCTGGGCACCTTGCCGCAGTACCGCGCCGTGTTCGGCTGCCCGATGAAGTTCGGTGCCAGCGCCAACCTGCTGGTGATGTCATCGCGCGATCTCGACCGTCCCAACCCGTTTCATCACGCGGGCCTGCGGGCCTACGTCACCATGGCGCCGACATCGTCGCTGGCCAGCGGGCCGGAGGGTTGCGTGGCGCCGCGCCTGGTCGCTCAGCTGGTGGGGCAGCTGCTGCCCAACGGGAACTGCTCCGCCGCTCAGGTGGCCAGCGGATTGGGCATCGACCGGCGGACCCTGCACCGCCACCTCGCCCGCGCCGGTACCAGCTACACGGAGGTGTTGCAGCAGACACGGGCGGCGCTGGCTCGGCAGTATGTCGCCGCCGGCGCGCTGGGCATGACGGAGATCGCGGAGCTGCTGGGTTTCAGCGCCCTCGCCAATTTCTCGCGCTGGTTCAAGACCCAGCTGGGGAGTTCACCGAGGGTCTGGCAGGCAAGCCAGAAAGATGCCGGGTCTGTCGAGGGAGATCCGGTACGCGTCATCACTGAGCGTGCACCCGCCCCTCCGGCCAGCGCTCCACGCTGAGTGCCGCGCAACCGCGCGGCGACCGGACTTCTGCGCTGACGGGCCTTACCAGGCCCTGCTGCCAGTGGATTGCGTGCGCCGCAGGATGAAGTCGCTTTCTGCTGCTGGGCGTCCCTCGGGTGCCAGCGGCTGCCAGGTGCCGCGGATCTCGGCGCCGCAGGCGGCGGGCACCAGCCGGCCGCTCCAGAACGCGAACAGCGTTTTGCCGTCGCGCGACTCGTCCAGGTTGAACTCACCGCCTTCCACGTCGCCCGAGGCGATCGACTGCTGGCCGCCGTAGCGGAACTCGCCGCGCAGGCTGGCGGCGAACTCGGGGTGCTGGCGCAGCGTCAGCGTGCCGCGCAGGCCGGCCTGCGGCAGTTCGACGTTCCAACTGCCGTACAGGTGCGCCGCGTGCAGCTGCGCAACGTCCGGGCAGTCCGGGTTTTCTGAATCAAATCGGCCGCTGGCGCAGGCGGACAGGGCGCCAGCAGCTATTAAAAGAAGAGTAAACGTCAGTTTCGATCTCATCACGGGCTTTCCTGCACCGCCGCGCGGCGCGCGAACTCGGCGCGCAGCGCCTTGAGCTTCTCGCGCGGGTCTTCGCGCGTGGTGGCTTTGTCCAGCGCCATCTCGGCGATGAAGCGGCTGGGCTGCGCGGCGACGATCTCGCGGCCACGCTTGCGCCGCTTGGTCCAGCTCACCGCCAGCGTCTGTCGCGCGCGCGTGATGCCCACGTACATCAGGCGGCGCTCTTCCTCGATGCGCGCCGTCTGGTCGGCCGCGTCGGCGGCTTCGTCGGCGCGGAAGGGCAGCAGCCCCTCGACCACGCCGGCCAGCACCACGTGCGGCCATTCCAGGCCCTTGGCGGCGTGCAGGGTGGAGAGGGTGACGACGTTCGGGTCCTGCTCGCGCTCGTTCAGCGTGGAGATGAGCGAGACGGTCTGCGCCACCTCCAGCAGGCTGCGGCTTTCCTGCACCAGGGTGGCACCAGCGGCGTCTTCGATCTGGCCGCCGCAGCGGCCGGCCATCCAGTCGCAGAACTCCAGCACGTTGGTCCAGCGCGCGGCGGCCTGGCCCTCGCTGTCGCTGCTGTCGTAGAGGTGCTTCTCATAGCCGATGTCCTTCAGCCAGTCCAGCAGGAAGGCGCGCGCCGCCTCGGCGCCGGTGGTGTGGCGCGCGCGGTGACGCTGCTCGTTCACCGCGCGGCCGAACTCGTGCAGGCCGCCCACGGCGCGCACCGGCAGCGCCGCGCCCAGCGAATGCGCGAACAGCGCGCCGAACAGCGACAGGCGCGACCTGGCTGCGAACTCGCCCAGCGTGCCGAGCGTCTGGTGGCCGATGCCGCGCTTGGGCGTGGTCACGGCGCGCAGGAAGGCCGGGTCGTCGTCCTCGTTGATCCACAGGCGCAGCCAGGCGCACAGGTCCTTGATCTCGGCGCGGTCGAAGAAGCTCTGGCCGCCCGAGACCTTGTAGGGGATCTGCGCGCGCCGCAGCGCCTGCTCGAACACGCGCGCCTGGTGGTTGGCGCGGTAGAGGATGGCGAAGTCGCGCCACTCCTTGCTGGCCGACGCCTGCCGCAGCGACTGGATGCGCGCCACCGCGCGCTCGGCCTCGTGCTGCTCGTGGTCGCACGCCACCACGCGCACCGGCTCGCCCTCGCCCAGCTCGGAGTACAGCGTCTTGGGGAACAGCTTGGGGTTGGGGCCGATGACGTTGTTGGCCGCGCGCAGGATGGCGCTGGTGGAGCGGTAGTTCTGCTCCAGCTTGATGACCTTCAGCTGCGGATAGTCCTGCGGCAGGCGGCGCAGGTTGTCCAGCGTGGCGCCGCGCCAGCCGTAGATGCTCTGGTCGTCGTCGCCCACGGCGGTGAAGCTGCCGCGCGGGCCCACCAGCAGCTTCATCAGCTCGTACTGCGTGGCGTTGGTGTCCTGGTATTCGTCCACCAGCAGATGGGCCAGCCGCGCTTGCCACTTCTGCGCGACGTGCTCGTGTTTTTGCAGCATGCGCAGCGGCAGGCCGATCAGGTCGTCGAAGTCCACGCTCTGGTAGGCGGCCAGGCGCTCGTGGTAGCGTGCCATCAGTTGCGCGGTCTGGCGCTCGCCCTCGCCGCGCGCGGCGGCCAGGGCCTGCTCGGCGTCCAGGCCGGCGTTCTTCCAGCGGCTGATGGCCCACTGCCACTGGCGCGCCGTGGCGGCGTCGGTGGTGGCGCCGCAGTCCTTGATCAGGCTCAGCACGTCGTCACTGTCGAGGATGCTGAACTGGGGCTTGAGGCCCAGCACCGCGCCGTCCTCGCGCAGCAGGCGCACGCCCAGGGCGTGGAAGGTGCAGATCAGCACCTCGCCCGCCGCCTTGCCCACCAGGCCGCGCGCGCGCTCGCGCATCTCGGCGGCGGCCTTGTTGGTGAAGGTGATGGCGGCGATGCGGCGCGGCTCCACGCCGGTCTGGATCAGCCGCGCGATCTTGTGCGTGATGACCCGCGTCTTGCCCGAGCCCGCGCCGGCGAGCACCAGGCACGGACCGCGCAGGTGGTTGACGGCGTCTTGCTGGGCGAGATTCAGGCGGTCGGTCATGCGCGGGGGGATCATAACCACCCCCGTTGCTCCACTTGCTGCGCAATGTTCCGGCATACCCCCTCACGGGTGCACTGGCATGGCCTGCTCCGCGGCCTCATGTTCCCGGGCCTTTTGGGTGAGGCGTGGCGTTATGGGGTAGCAGTGCTGATACGCTTGCCGGCCTCCGATCCGCTCGAAGCGTCTTCCATGACCGCCCTGGCCGGCATCTTCGCCGTCACCTTCCCCTTCTTCGCCCTGGTGCTGTGCGGCTACCTGGCGGCGCGCGCGCGCCTGCTGCCGCTGGAGGCGGTGGCGGGGCTGAACATGTTCGTGCTGTACTTCGCGCTGCCGTGCATGCTGTGGCGCTTCGGCAGCAGCACGCCGGCGGCGCAACTGTTCAACCCGATGGTGGCGCTGCTGTGGCTGGGCTGCGCGGGGCTGGTCGTGGCCGTCGCCGCGTGGCTGGCGCGCCGGCGCGGCGCGGGCTGGCCCGACGCCGCCATGGGCGCGCTGGTGGCGGCGTTCCCCAACTCGGGCTTCATGGGCGTGCCGCTGATCCTGGCGCTGCGCGGCGAGGGTGCCGCCGGCCCGGTGATGGCGACGCTGCTGGTGGACCTGGTGGTGACCACATCGGTGTGCATCGGCCTGTCGCAGTGGGGCGCGGCGGGCGAACACGGCGCCGCCCGGGCGGCGGGCCGCGCGCTGCGCGGGGTGCTGCGCAACCCGATGCCGTGGTCCATCCTGCTCGGGGCGCTGGCGGGCGCGCTCGGGTGGCGCCTGTGGGCGCCGCTGGAGCGCACGGTGCACCTGCTGGCCGACGCCGCCTCGCCGGTGGCGCTGTTCACCATCGGCGCGGTGCTGGCGCGCTCGCAGATGCTGCCGGCGGCGGCGCGGCCGGCCCCGGCGGGCGACGTGGGCGCCATCGTTCTGATCAAACTGCTGGCGCACCCGGCGCTGGTGTGGGGCCTGGGCGCTTGGGCGGTGCGCGCCGGCGCGCTGCCGGCGCCTTTGCTGGCACCGCTGGTGCTGGCGGCGGCGCTGCCGTCGGCCAGCAACGTGTCGCTGCTGGCCGAGCGCTTCGGCGCCGACAACGGGCGCGTGGCGCGCGTCATCCTGTGGTCGACGGCGGCGGCGTTCCTGAGCTTCTCGGGCGTGGTGGCGCTGCTGGCGTGATCAGCGGCGCGGCGCCGGCAGCGTCATCGGCGGCTGGTTCTTCAGCATCTGGTCGAGTTCTTCCTTGGGCATCGAGGTCACGCTCTCCTTGACCATCCCGCCGCCCACCACGCTGCCCGACACCTGGCCCTCGCCGCGCACGCGGGCCTCGCAGTCGGTCTTGTAGAAGGCCGGCAGGCTGGCGCAGCGCAGCAGGGCGTTGGCCTGGGCCTGCTCGCTGGTCACCGTGGCGAGCTGGCTGCCGCGCGCGTTGCGCGCCTCCATGCGTGCGGCGCGGGGATCCTGGTTGGTCTGCGCGGGCGTCATCTGCGCCAGCGCCGGCAGGGCGAGGGCGCCGCCGAGGGCGAGCAGGGCAAGCGATTTGTTCATGTCAGGGCTCCTTTCGGTCATGAGACAGAAGCACTCTAGGCCGGCCTCGGCGCCGGTCTTGTCGGACAAGTCCGCCAGAACACGGTGTCACATGTGGGCCGCCATCCGGAATGCGGGAGGTCAGGGCGGGCCGGCGCTACAGCGCCAGCGGGTCCACGTCCACCGCCCAGCGCACGATGCCCCGGTGCCCGGGCTCGGCGCGCAGCGCGTGCAGCAGCGGCAGGCAGGCGGCCAGCACGCGTTGCAGGGCGGCGCGGGCGGGGCTTTCCAGCAGCATCTGGGCGCGCTCGATGCCGGCCACGCGCTGCACGGCCAGCGGCACGGCGGGGTACCAGGTGACGTGCGGCAGGGCGGCGGCCAGGGCCGGGTCGCGCGCCAGTGCGTCCTGCGCCCGCCGGGCCAGCGCGCTCAGGAAGGCCTGCGCGGCCTCCTGGCTGCGGGCCTCGGCGCGCAGCAGCGCCAGGTGGCTGAAGGGCGGCAGGCCGGCCTGGGCGCGCTCGTCCAGCTGGCGGGCGGCGAAGCCGGGGTAGTCGTGCGTCTTCAGCGCGGCGTACAGGGGGTGCGCGGGGTGGTGGGTCTGCACCCACATCTCGCTGCCGGCGCTGGCGGCGGCGTCGCGGCCGGCGCGGCCGGCCGCCTGCATCAGCAGGGCGAACAGCCGTTCGGGCGCGCGGAAGTCGCTGGAGAACAGCGCGCCGTCGGGGTTGACGGCCGCCACCAGGGTGACGCGCCGGAAGTCGTGCCCCTTGGCGATCATCTGCGTGCCGACCAGCACGTCCACCGCGCCGGCGTGCACCTGGGCCAACTGCGATTCGAGCTGGCCCTTGCCGCGCGTGCTGTCGGCGTCGATGCGGGCGATGCGCGCCGGCGCGCCATCCGGGCGGCGCACGTCGGCCAGCAGCTCGGCCAGGCGCTCCTCCAACTGCTCGGTGCCGCGGCCCAGCGGGGCGATGTCGAGGTTGCCGCAGGCCGGGCAGGCGCGCGGCACGCGCTGGGTGAAGCCGCAGTGGTGGCAGCGCAGCGTGCGGTCCACCTTGTGGAACACGCGGTAGGCGCTGCAATGCGGGCATTCGCTCTTCCAGCCGCAGTCGGCGCAGTGCAGCACGGGGGCGTAGCCGCGCCGGTTGAGCAGCAGCAGCGCCTGCTCGCCGCGCGCCACGCGCTCGCCGATGGCGGCCAGCAGCGGCGCGGCGATCAGCGTGCCGCGCGGCTGGCGGCTCATGTCCACGCGGCGCACCTTGGGCAGGCCGCCGTCCGCGCCGGCGCCGATGCGCCGGGGCATGGCCAGGCGCAGGTAGCGGCCCGGCCCGTCCTCGGTTTCGGGCGTGCTGGCGTGCCAGCTTTCGAGCGACGGCGTGGCCGAGCCCAGGATCACCTTGGCGCCCAGCAGCCGGCCACGGTACACGGCCAGGTCGCGCGCCGAATAGCGTGCGCCTTCCTGCTGCTTGTAGCTGGGGTCGTGTTCCTCATCGACCACGATCAGGCGCAGGCGGGGCAGGGAGGCCAGCACGGCCACCCGCGTGCCCAGCACGATGCGCGCGCGCCCGGCGTGCGCCGCCAGCCAGGCGGCCAGGCGCTGCGGCGGCGTCAGGCCGCTGTGCAGCGAAACGATGGTGTGGGCACCGAAGCGCTCGGCGAAGCGCGCCTCCAGCTGCGGCGTGAGGTTGATCTCCGGCACCAGCACCAGCGCCTGCGCCGTGGCCTCGCGCGCCAGCAGGCGCTCCACGGCCTGCATGTAGACCTCGGTCTTGCCGCTGCCGGTGGCGCCGAACAGCAGGAAGGGGCCATTTTCATGCTCGATTCGGGCTGTAGCGACCACCTGGTCAGCGCTGAGCGCTATGGTTTCTGTAGTTTCCGCGGCAGGCGAGGGCGGCGCGGCGGCCTGGCGCTTGAGGCGCCGCGCCATCTGCGCGCCGCTGAGCGTGCGCAGCTGCGGCGGCAGCGCGGCCAGCGCCACCTCGCCCAGGGCGCGCTGGTAGTAGCGCGCGGTGAACTCGATCAGGCGCCGCCAGTCGTCCGCCAGCGGCGCCAGGCCCTCGAAGGCGCCGGCCAGCGGGCGCACGGCGGCCCGCAAGTCGGCCGAGGGCGGCTCGGCAGCGCCCCAGACCACGCCCAGCACCTCGCGCGAGCCCAGCGGCACGCGCACGATGCTGCCGGGCGGCAGCGGGGCGTCGGCGCGGTAGGTCAGCGGCTCGCCCAGCCCGCTGTGCGCGGGCGTGGGCACGGCGACGGCGAGCCAGTGCGGGCGGGGGCTGTCATCCACTTGCAATATCGGCCCTAAGTCGTTGATTGGCCGGCGAAACCCCGACCATACCCAGAATCTGTGGATAACTTTGTTGAAAAGCCTGCCCCAGCCGCCCGCAAGCCTTGAAATACAAGGCTTTTCTTGCGTTGCCCGCCAAAAGAGCAGAACTTGATGTTCATATGAATCAATGACTTACGATTGCCCGATGCCGGCGGGTGGCGTCCGGCCGATGGCGCGGGGTGGCCGTGAGTTTTGTGCATAAGTCAAGCCCTCAGACCGGGTTTTTATCGTTTCGATATGTGGTATGCGCGCTTGACGGCGGCGCGGCGCGCGGGTAGGCCCGGCGGGCTGCCGCTCAGGCGCCGCGCAGGCGGCGCGAATGCGCGTGCACCTCGTCCACCAGGTGCGCCACGTGCTCGGGCGGCGTGAACTGGCTGATGCCGTGGCCCAGGTTGAACACGTGCGTGCTGCCGCGCGTGGCGCGGTCGGCGTGCGGCGCGCCGAAGGCCTCCAGCACGCGCCGCACCTCGGCGCGGATGGCCTCCGGCGGGGCGAACAGCACGTTGGGGTCGATGTTGCCTTGCAGCGCTTTCGGCGCCGTGGATTCAGTGCCAAATTGGCCTCCAACGCCCGCCATGCAAGCGCTGTCAGCTATAGAATCTATAGTATCCGCGCGGCCGGAGACGATCGCCCGCGCGCGCCCCAGGTCCATCGTCCAGTCCAGGCCCAGCACGTCGCAGTCGAGCGCGCGCATGGGGCCCAGCCACAGCCCGCCGCCCTTGGTGAAGACGATGCGCGGCACCACCGCGCCGTCGGCGCCGGTGCGCTTGAGCCGCGCCAGCACGCGCGCCGTGTAGGCCAGGCTGAAGGGCTGGAAGGCGCCGTCGGCCAGCACGCCGCCCCAGGAGTCGAACACCATCACGGCCTGCGCGCCGGCGTCGATCTGCGCGTTCAGGTATTGCGCCACGGCGTCGGCGTTGACGGCCAGCATGCGGTGCATCAGGTCGGGCCGGGCGTACATCAGCGTCTTGACCTGGCGGTAGTCGTCACTGCCGCCGCCCTCGACCATGTAGCAGGCCAGCGTCCACGGGCTGCCCGAGAAGCCGATCAGCGGCACGCGCCCGGCCAGGGCCTTGCGGATGCTGGCGACCGCGTCGAACACGTAGCGCAGCTTGTCCATGTCGGGCACGGCGAGCTTCGCCACGGCGGCCTCGTCGCGCACCACGTGGGCGAACCTCGGCCCCTCGCCCTGCTGGAACGTGAGGCCCAGGCCCATGGCGTCAGGCACCGTCAGGATGTCGCTGAACAGGATCGCCGCGTCCAGCGGGTAGCGCGCCAGCGGCTGGAGCGTGACCTCGGTGGCGTAATCGACGTTGGTCGCCAGCCCCATGAAGCTGCCGGCCCGGGCGCGCGTGGCGCAGTATTCCGGCAGGTAGCGGCCGGCCTGGCGCATCAGCCAGACGGGGGTGTGGTCGGTGGCCTGGCCCAGGCAGGCGCGCAGGAAAGTATCGTTTTGCAAGGGGGCGAAGCTCATGGGGCGATTGTCTCAGCCTCGGGCAGGGGCTCCGGCGCTCACTTCGCCTTGCGGACGATGGCGGCGCCATCCGCGAAGCGGTGGCCTGCCCGGACGCTGCCACTGGGTGCGCCGACGGCATTCCGGCTGTTCGGCGGCCCGTAGATGCCGCATTGACGGGACTTGCCGCGCGCGAACACGTTGCCGGTGATGGCCAGGTTCTGCGGGAGCGGATACGACCGACGAGGAGTGGAGCCTTGCCGCACCCCATCTGTCGCTGATCCATGAGCAGGCAGCGCGGCGCCAGCATGACCTTCGAGAAGTCTTCAATGCCTTGCGCTGGATGGCCCGTGCAGGCGCACCCTGCAATCGAGCCGCGAGAGCGGCCCGCGCGCGGGCCACGACGGCTGCAAGCGGCGCGACGGCCCGAAGGTGCCGGCCACGCCGTCGATTTGCTGGCCCACGCCGGGCAGCTTGGCCGCCCCGGCGGTCAGGCCGCCGGCCAATGCGGAGGTGAGCACGCCCCTGAAGCTGACGTGGCTGGTGGAGACGTATGGGTTGAGGGCGCTGCCCATCGCCCCGGCGGCGGCGAAAGCCGCGCCCATGATCTGGGGAAACGCTCGGTCTCCTCAATTTTTTTAAGTTATTGCGGTCGGTAGGATAATCATGATCTGACCCCGATATTTCTCTTCTGGCTGCAACTGCTCGTATCTTGTTCCCATTTGCGTACAGTACCCCCCTGTGAGGGTGTTGCACTTCAGAATTGAGACCGCCCTTGCCGGATTGCATTTCCTGATCTTCGTGATCCTCATGCTGCCAAAGGCCATACCTGTCTTGAGTGCAGGAGTAAGTTCATAACACGCTCTAGGGTCAGATCAAGATTTTTATCAGGCGACAACCCATTTCCTATCAAGGATATTATATATTTCGGCACCCTTTTGCCCTTTTGTTATCTGACCAGTAAGCAAGCGCTGCAGCGCGGCCAGCTCCTCGATTGCAACGTGCTTGTAAACCTGATGCTTGCCAAACTTGAACCCCGTTCCTTGCGATTGATCTTTGCGAAACTCCATCGCCAGCTGCTCCATTGCACTCAGCATGAAATTTACATCATCTTCGGTTTTGAGATACCGATCGCCAAAGGACTGCAATATCCCTACTATCCAAGAGTGCTCCAATGCTTCTTTCGCCTCACTGACAATTTCCCGCATGGACAATGGAATATCTTCTCTTCCGTCGTACCGATCAACCAACCACGCGAAGAAATACTCACCAAACCCGTCGTGCATCCAGACTGCCGAGTTTTTGTATGTAGACATTGTGGTACCCATACTATTTAAGAATAATTATCCTTGATCGCTGATGCGGAGGTAGGCTATCCAAATAGGAAGTGACTGCACTGGTTTGTTCTGCATTCAAACCACGCTGAACTGGGTCGACAATAATTTTGTCGAGGCCATCTTTGTTTATGTGGCGCCGTATAGATCCCTTCCACTCATTAAATGAGGCTTCATTAAAAAATTTTGATGGAGGCGGGCTTGCTGCATCGAGAGATGTGCCGTTTGGCATAAACCAATCACTATCGCCCAAGGGGTCTCTTCTGAGCCTAACTCCAAACTCTCTCTCAATCCTAGCACCGGTTATTGCCTCATCCAATCTGAATTGCCCATTATGGCCCGGGTCTCTACCAAGCTCAATCTGATGGAGCACGTGGGCAAGCTCTTGCTCCGCAGAAGCTCTTTGACCAGCGGAGCTGGGATCCATCCCGATGGGAGGCGGGGCATCATTTTCAGTGCCACTCGGTGTTCCTGGCACTCCTTCTGTGTTCGCATTTGTTCTCGGCCTGCCTAACGCATCTATTCGGTCTCGCCCAATAATGGCGCCGATCATCATTGCCATGCCGGTGTTCATGCCAGCACGGGCATCGGCACCAAAACGTACATCTTCCGGTATCGCGCCCGATTGACGTGCGAAATCAGCCGCCATTCGCATCGCCAAGTCGGCCCGTCTCGCTTCCAGGCTTCCGGGCTCCAGTCCTATGGCCGCTCGGCCATTGCCCGAATTGAGTTCGTTGGCGTAGTCGTCCAGCGTCGCCAATACTTCCATCTGTCCGGCGGGGCTGAGGTCTCTGAAACGATCGAGGACCAGCTGGTTGTACAGCCCCGCGCGGGTCAGGCCGCCGCTGCCTTGGGTTGCCAGCAGGTCATCCACGCGGGCCAGTTCCGCCCGAGCCTCGTCGCCGCTACCCGGGTCGCCCAGCAATGCGTCCCGCAACTGCTCGTATCTCAGGTCATCCGCCGTCAGTATTTCCCGCGGAACACGGATCGTGACTTCGGGCAGCGTACCGGCCACCTCCTCGCCATCGTCGCTGGCATCCCCAACGGCCCCTGTACCGTAGGTTTCGTCTGCCGCGTCCGCGAACGCGTCGGAGGCCGCTGCTATCTCCAGATACGCATCCAGATCGGCCTGGCGATCAGACCAGCGTTGAAGGTCGGTATCGGTGGGCTTGCCTTGATCAATCGGCGTCGGTCCATCCACGTCCGGTGTCTGCGCACTATCTTCGGCAGCCGCCCGAGCGACTTCGTCCCGCACGGCATCACCCAGCACCTCACCGAGGAAGTCACTGGCGAACCCGGCAGCCGGGTCCCCGGGGTTGGCCACCACCCGCATCGCACTGCTGGTGGCCCGCGCCAGCAGCCTCATCGTGCTGGCCTGCGATTCGCTCAGGCTGCCGTTCCTGCTCATCTCGGCGATCTCGGCGTTCAGCATCCCGCTGACTTCGCCGGCCACGCTGGCCATCAGGCTGTTGACGAAGCCGTCCTTGAACTGCCCGCCCACCACCGCCTGGATGGCCCCTTGCAGGGTGGCGCGGCCGGTGTATTCCATCAACCGCTGGCCGAAGGTGCCGGCCACGCCGTCGATGTGCTGGCCCACGCCGGGCAGATTGGCTATGCCGGCGGTCAACCCGCTGGCCAGCGCGGAGGTGAGCACGCTCTTGAAGCTGACGTGGCCGGTGGAGACGTATTGGTTCAGGGCGCTGCCCACGGCCCCGGCGGCGGCGCCCTGGGCGACGACGCTGCCGGTGGCCTGGGCCACCGCGTTGCCGACGCCCCAGGCGCCCACGGCGGCGAAGGCCGCGCCCATGATCTGGGGGAAGTAGCGGTCCAGCCAGTTGCCCTTGAGGTTCTTCTTGTCGGTGACGAAGCCGTGCTCGGGGTCGAACCAGACCAGCTCCTGGTCGATCAGCTGGGTGATGCGGGCGGGGTCGAGGTGGTGGTAGGGGCGCGTGATGTCCGAGGGAATCCAGCCGTCGTGGGTCGACAGGGCCTGGAGGCCGTCCTCGAAGTCCGCGCGGCGGCCTTCGCGCACGGTCAGGCCGCAGAGCTCCCAGTGGGCGGGGGCGCCGCTCTCGCTGTCGGGGGCGGGCACGAACCGCAAGGGCTCGCTGCCGTGCAGATGGGCGATGGCGCGCTGCGCGGGGCTGTCACCCTGGGCGTAGGCGCGGGCGAAGGCGCCGGGGTCGAACTGCCAGCTGGGGGCACTCCAGTTGTCGGCATGGCCGCCGCCGGGGTGGTAGGCCCAGCCGGGCTGAAATCATCGTGATCTGACTCCGATTATTCCTAACCACCTATCCAGATTCAGCGCTGACCAAACTCTCCTGAGCTATATCATTCAATTCGTATGGATAATCAACCATGATGCTGACCTGCCAATCACCTGACATCGCCTGACTGACAGAAACCCCCATTACCTCTAAAAGAATATTCTTCCCAACACCAGAAACACTCACTTTCTTGCCAAATGCTTGCTCGACCTCGCTTCTTCGCGAAAATCCTCTCAGCAGGAGAGGGCCAGTAATAATAACCCGGCCACTCTTAGAACGCATTAGATCTTTTACAATCATCAAATCCATTTTTAACCCTTTATCTTTTCCAGATATATAGTAAATCTCTTACATCACGTATTTTTATCGGTCCTTCTGGTGCATTTTGTAATCGGGTGATGGCATCGCGCAGCAGAGTGAATCGTTCGATCGAGGTCAGACCTGGGGCAAAGCGGGCAGCACGAATGCTTGCCTGCGCTTCCTCAAGGTGCAATAGGTCTTGAGTCCGACCGGCCATTCCTGCTTCCATATGTCCTACTAGTTCATGCGCCAATGCCCCGTTAGTGCTCACCCGTGAGTTTGCCGTCAAAGTCCCCACGCCTACGCCTCCTGGAATTACATCGGAGCCAATATTGAGAATGTGTTCCCCATACATACTTCCATATGCTGTATTTAGATTGGAGTTATCAACCCATCTGACGCTGAGGCCTTCTGTATCAAATCTAGATAAATAATCTTCAATTTGAACTCGCTGCTGCGGAGTAAGCGGCACTTCACCGCGTACGCCATTAGACGCTACGTTATAGAATGTACCCTCGCTAGCATTGCCGAATTCTCTTGCAGGCATGGCTGTCGTTGCACCTTGCGCGCGAGGGCCCGGTAGCCAAGCGCCCACTGAGTCGAATGCCTCAGCGCCCGTACTCACTGCTCGCAGAATGTCCATGTTGCGCTCGCTCGCATCTGTCTGCATGCCGGCGCGCGCAATGTACTGCCCCATCTCCCGAGCAGCTGGCGCGGCGTTCAGCGGTGCGTAGAGCATGCTCTCGACCAGCATATTGGGCGTTCCGGCCAAAGCTAGACTACCGTATGCCAGTCGTTCGCCAAGGCTATTGTTTGGGTTAAACGCCTCCCGCCATCCCATAGATACAGCTTGCGTTACGCCGCCAGCGTGACGTGGCTGAATCTCAATCTCTGGCAACGATGTTTCCGCAGCAGTGGTACCAGCAGAGCCGTTACTCGCGCTGCCGAACTCACCCTGATGCCAAACCGGCTTGTAGTCCTCCCCCATCTCCCGCGCATACCCACCGCTTCGCCCACCCGCCGCCATATAGCGCGCGTAGGCTTCGTCCTGGCTCATGGTGGCCGGCCCGCTTGCCTGCACGGCGCGCTGCTGTGCCTCGCGCGCGGCCAGCAGCTCCGCGCGCACATTCAGCCCCTGGGTGTTGCCCGCCACGATGCGCCCGCCCAGTTGCCCGTAGTGGCTCAGCTGCTCGGCGCTCAGGCCGTCGAGTGACGGGATATTGAGCGTCTGCCCCGGCTGGATGATGGGGCTGCCCCACTGGTTGGCGGCGATGCCGGGGTTGTCGGCCACCATGGCGGTCAGGCCGGCGCGCCAGTGCTCGCCGTACTGCTGGCGCGCCAGCCGCTCCAGGGTGTCGCCGGCCGCGACGGTGACGCTGGCCGGCGCGGCGGGGGCTGGCCCCTGCCCGGTATCGCGCGCGCCGCCTTCGGTGGCCTGGCCGTTGTCTGCCACGGTTTCGCCCTGTGCATCCGCCGGGGTGGCTTGCGCCAGGGCGCCGGCCAGGAAGTCGCTGGCGAAGCCCGCGGCCGGGTCGTTGCTGCCCACCACGCGCAGCGCGCTGCCGGCGGCGCGGCTGAACAGCCGCAGCAGGCTGCTTTCGCTGGCGCCCAGGCCCTGCTGCTCCATCTGCGCGATCTGGCTGTTGAGGTTCTGGGTGACCTCAGAGGCCACGCTGCCCATGGCGCTGTTGATGAAGCCGTCTGCAAAGCGCCCGCCGCTGGCCTGCTGGATGGCCCCTTGCAGGCCGGCGCGGCCGGCGCGGCCGAGCAGGCGCGTGGCGGTGTCGCCGCTTTGCAGCATCTGGCCGAGGCCGCTGAGCTGGGTCACGCCGGCCGCGACGCCGCCCGAGACGGCCGAGATCAGCACCTGCCTGAAGCTGAACCGGCCCCCGCCGATCATGTTCACCACCTGGTTGGTGGCGCCGCCCACGGCGCCGAGGATGGCACTCTGGCCTATGGTGGTGGCGGTGGCGCCGGCGGCAGTGCAACTGGTGGCGGCGCCCAGGCCCATGGCGGCGCTGGCCGCTCCCATGCTCATGAACGACATGGCGGCGCCGAAGACGATGGGCATGGCCCGGTCGATGCCGTCGGGCTTGAGGTTCTTGCGGTCGGTGACCCAGCCGCGCTCGGGGTCGAACCACACCAGGTCGTTGTCGATGAGCTTGGGCGGGCGCTCCAGGTCGATGCGGTCCCAGCCGTCGGTCAGCTTGCTCTGGGCGGTGTCGTGGTCGGCGTCGCCGCTGCGCTGCGTGGCCAGGTGGAGCTTCTGGCCGGCCAGCATCCAGTGGGTGGTTTCGTATTCCATGCCGGCATCGAAGGTCACGCGCTGCATGCCTTCGGCGCCGTGCAGGTGGGCGTAGGCCCTTTGCAGGGGGCTGTCGCCTTGCGCCCAGGCGCTGGTGAAGGCCACGGGGTCCAGGGTCCAGCTGCCTTGCTGGCCTTGCTGCTGGCCGGGCCGGCTGGGCAGGGCGATGAGGTGCTCGGGCACATCGCCGAGCTCGGTGTCGGGGGTGAAGATGCTGCCGGGCTGCTGGGGGCCGGGGGTGGCGATGGCGGCGTCCAGCGTGGCCAGGTATTGCTTCTGCACTTCCTGCTGGGCGCTTTGCAGCTGGTTCAGCCGGCTGGCGAGGTCGCTGCCGTAGCGGGCGATGATGCTGTCGGCCACGGCGTGGCCGCTGGGTGGGGGCTGGAGGTCGCCGCCGAAGTGCTGGATGAGCTCCTGCGCGGCGGGCTCGGCCAGCAGGAGTTCCAGCGCGGCGATTTCCATCGGGTCGGCGCTGGGGGGGGCGGGGGTGGTGGCTTCGGTGGGCGTGTCGGCCTCGGGCTGGGCGTGTTCTTGCAGGAGGGGCTTGAGCTGGAGGGCGATGGCGGTGTCGGGCGGGTAGTCCAGCAGGGGGCTGGGCTGGGGTTTGTGCTGGCTGGTCTCGAAGCCTTGCCAGGGGTTGCCGTTGCCTGTGGGCAGGGGCTGGCCGGGGTGCATCAGCGCGCCGAGCGTGGTGGTGGCGGGGGCGGCGGGCTCGGGCTGGGGCTGGGCTTGCTCCTGCGGCTGCGGGTCGGCGGGGGGGACGGGGTTGTCCCAGCCCAGGCCGGCGGGGGTGGACGTGACTTGCATCAGATGGGGCCTTGTGTGTCGATCAAGGCGCCTTGCATGGCGCGCCCTGTGCGTGAAGCTTGGCAGGGCGGCGCCCTCGGGGCTAGCTGGGATGGTTACGGATGGGAAGGTTACTTATATGCTTTGGTATTCAATTGGCCGCAAGCGACCCTGCGGCAGGCGCGGGCAGCCATGAAATCAGGGGCGGTATTTTGGCTGCGGGCCAGGTGAGTGCCCGGCATTTCATTTCTGGTCTTGCGGTAAGAGGCCGCTGCATGACTGGGCGCACTTGCAGCGCGCCAGCGGCTGGCGCGTGACCTCGGTGGCGTAATCGACGTTGGTGGCCAGCCCCATGAAGCTGCCGGCCTGGCGCATCAGCCAGGCGGGGGGTGGGCGGGTGGCCCGGCTTCAGAGCCCCAGCACCGACTGGCGCAGCTGGGCCACGCAGGCGTCGGTGGCGGCCTTCATGTCGCTGCGCAGCCGCGCGGCATCGTCGGCGACCATGGCCTCGGGCTTGGGCCACTCCACGCCAGGGGGCGGCAGCGGCGTGCGGCAGGTGTCCTGCGACACGACCTGGCGCGACTGCGTGTCGATGAGCGAGCCCACGACCGCTTGCAGGTACCGGCTCTGGCCGAACTGGCTCGACAGTTCCCAGCCGGCCGTCCTCACGTCCAGCACGTAGCGGGCGCGGGGCGCGGCCTTGCTGGCCAGGGCATCGGGCTCTTCCCCGTCCTCCACCGCCAAGAGGGGCGAGACGACGCGCATGTCCCGCTGGGTTCGCAGCGCCTGCGCCAGGCTGGAAGCCACCGCTTCCGACGGCTGCACCAGGCGATAGCGGGTGGCGAACGCGCTGCCTTGGTCGACCGCGATGCCGTCGCTGATTGCTCCGCCGATCGCGCCCAGAAGGCCGCCCAGGAACACCTGGCTGTTGGTGTGCAGCCTGAAAGCCGGCGCCTTGCGCGCCGTGACCACCACGGTCTGCCCGCGCAGCGTGGCGGAGGTTTCGGGACTGACTTTCACTGGGCTGGCGCAGCCGGCCAGCCCCAAGGCTGCGATCAGCGCGGCGGCGACGTGGATCTTCATGGTTCCTCCCTCGATCGGTGCAATTGGGAGGCGGAGCCTAACCGGCGCCTCGTGACCGCCCAGCCGGGTTGGTAACGGGTTGTGCGGAGCGCAGGGCATCTCGTGCCGTGGCCGGGCGAGGCCGTGGTTGCCTCTGGTTGCAATCGGCGCCGCTTCAAGCCGGCCCATGGCGCAACGCCGGGATGCTGGCTGCGGGGCTTTGCGAGACCGGGCTCGGCGGACACGCGGCACGAGAGAGCCCTGTGGGTCGCGGTGCTGGGCTTCGGGGGCGCATCGACGCCTGGGCGGCTGGCATCGTCCGGATACTGGTCGTGATCTTCCTGGTGCTGGCCGTGGCCTCGCTGACCGGAAACGCGGTCAGGAGGCTGCGGATGGCGCGCGGGGCAGCGCGGCGGCTTCGGGCGGCCCGTCTGGCGCCGGGCTGTTCGGCAGTAAAGGGAAAGCGTCACGGGCAGGATTGGCGTGGACAATCCGCCTATGGACCAACACTACCTCGCCTCGCTGTTCGAGCCCCAGTCCATCGCCCTGTTCGCCGGCCTGCCCGAGCGGCAGACGCCGCAGGCGCAGGCGCTGCTGGCGCACCTGAAGGCGCAGCAGTTCAAGGGCGTCATCGCGGCGCTGGACACGGGCACCGTCGGCACGCTGGCCGACCTGGCGCAGGCCAAGGCCGACCTGGCGGTGATCGCGCTGCCGGCCGACCAGATCCAGGCCGCGCTGGAGCTGGCCGGCCGCATCAAGGTGAAGGCGGCGCTGGTGCTGTCCACCGGCGTCGGCGCGGCGCAGGCGGCCGAGATGGCGCGCACCGCGCAGCGCCACGGCTTCTGCCTGCTGGGCCCCAACAGCCAGGGCCTGCAGCGGCCGCACCTGCAACTGAACGCCAGCGCCGTCGGCGAGCTGGCGGCGCCGGGGCAGCTGGCGCTGGTGTCGCAGTCGGGCGCGCTGACGGCGGCCATCCTGGACTGGGCGCGGCAGAACCGGGTGGGCTTCTCCACCGTGGCGGCGCTGGGCTCGCACACGGCGGTGTCGCTGGCCGACGTGCTCGACTTCCTGGCCGCCGACCGCCATACGCAGGGCATCGTGGTGTACATGGAGGGCATCTCCAACGCGCGCCGCTTCACCAGCGCGCTGCGCGCGGCGGCCAACGCCAAGCCGGTGGTGGTGCTGAAGGCCGGCCGCAAGTTGGCCGGCAACGCGGCGGCGCAGACGCATTCCAGCGCCATCGTCGGCAGCGACGACGTGTTCGACGCCGTGCTGCGCCGCGCCGGCGCGGTGCGCGTGCGCTCGTTCGTCGAGCTGTTCTCGGCCGCCATGTGCCTGGCCTCGCGCTACCGGCCGGTGGGGCGGCGGCTGGCCATCGTCACCAACGGCGGCGGCCCCGGCGTGCTGGCGGCCGACTGGGTGAGCGAGCTGGGGCTGGAGCTGGGCGTGCTGGGCCCCGAGACCGCCAGCGCGCTGGCGCCGCAGCTGCCGGCCAACGCCTCGCTGTCGGACCTGATCGACCTGTCGGAAGACGCCGGCGCCGAGCACTACCGCGCCGCCATCGAGGCCGCCAGCAAGGACCGCCAGGTGGACGGCGTGCTGGCCATCTACTCGCCCAAGTTCGGTGGCGACGCCGACGCCGTGGCGCAGGTGCTGGTGCAGGCCCGCCCGCGCATGGGCAAGCCGCTGGTGGCCTGCTGGATGGGCGACGCCTCGGTGCAGGGCGGGCGCCACGCGCTGGCCGAGTCGCTGGTGCCGAGCTTCCGCACGCCCGAGGGCGCGGTGGGCGCCTTCGGCAACATCGCCAGCTTCTACCAGAACCAGCAGCTCTTGCAGCAGACGCCGCCGCCGCTGTCCAGCCTGGCGGCGCCCGACGTGGAGGGCGCGCGCCTGCTGATCGAGGGCGTGCTGACCGAGCGGCGCAAGGTGCTGACCGAGATGGAGTCGAAGTCGCTGCTGTCGGCCTTCCACATCCCGGTGACGCAGACGCTGCTGGCGCGCACCAGCGCCGAGGCCATGATGATCGCCACGCAGCTCGGCTTCCCCGTGGCGCTGAAGATCGACTCGCCGGACATCAGCCACAAGAGCGACGTCGGCGGCGTGGCGCTGAACGTGATGAACGCCGCCGCCGTGCGCGACGTGTGGCAGGACATGACGGACGCCGTGCGCAAGAAGCGGCCCGACGCGCGCATCAACGGCATCACCGTGCAGGCGATGGCGCGCAAGCCGCGCGGGCGCGAGCTGTACATCGGCGTGGTGACGGACGAGCCCTTCGGCCCGGTGATCGCCTTCGGCGCCGGCGGCACCATGATCGAGCTGATGAACGACCAGGCCATGGAGCTGCCGCCGCTCAACCAGTTCCTGGCGCGCCGGCTGATCGAGCGCTCGCGCGTGCACGAGACGCTGGGCGACTGGCGCGGCGCCCCGGCGGTGGACCTGGCGGCGCTGGAGCAGGTGCTGCTGCGCGTGTCCGAGATGGTGTGCGGGCTGCCGCAGCTGCGCGAGATGGACATCAACCCCATCATCGTGGACGACAAGGGCGCGCTGGCGGTGGACGCGCGCATCGTCATCGGCCCGGCGGCGCAGACCTCGCCCGGCCGCGCCGGGCAGTACGGGCACCTGTCGATCCTGCCCTACCCGGCGCGCTACGAGGCGCGCTGGCCGCTGAAGGGCGGCGGCGAATACACCGTGCGCCCGATCCACCCGGACGACGCGCAGGGCTTGCAGAACCTGGTCAAGCGCCTGTCGCCCGAGAGCCGCTACTTCCGCTTCGTCTCCAGCATGGCCGAGCTGCCGCCGGCGATGCTGGCGCGCTTCACCCTGATCGACTACGACCGCGAGATGGCGCTGTGCGCCGTGATCGAGGAGGAGAGCACGGGCGAGGACGGCGCCAGGCAGGTGCGCGAGCGCATCGTCGGCGTGTCCCGCTACATCACCAACCCCGACCAGACGAGCTGCGAGTTCTCGCTGGTGGTGGACGACGCCTTCGCCGGCCAGGGCCTGGGCTCGCGCCTGATGCTGAGCATCATGGACGTGGCGCGCGACAAGGGCCTCAAGGAGATCGACGGGCTGATCCTGACGCACAACGAAGGCATGCTGCGCCTCATGCGCAGCCTGGGCTTCGAGGTGAAGGCGTACCCCGACGACCCCGACTTCAAGCTGGCGACACACCTGCTCTGAGCTATTGATTCGATAGCTTCTGGCGCTTGTTGGACGGGCGCTGGAGGCCGATTTTGCCGCAAGGACGACGAAGGATGCCGGCGGGCGCCGGACATGGCGAGTGGCCGGATGAGCCCTTCGTCACCGGTCATCCAGCAGATCGCGCGCCACGATCTCCTTCATGATCTCCGAGGTGCCCGCGTAGATGCGCTCGATGCGCGCGTCGGCCCAGGCGCGGGCGATCGGGACTTCGTGCATGTAGCCGTAGCCGCCGAACAGCTGCACGCATTCGTCCGTCACGCGGCTCAGCAGCTCGCTGTGCCACAGCTTGCCGGCGGCGGCACCGGCGGCGTCCAGCCCGCCCGCCAGGTGCCGGGCGAGGAGCTGGTCGCGGAAGGCGCCGCCGGCGGCGACGTCGGCGGCCAGCGCGGCCAGCTTGAAGCGCGTGTTCTGGAAGTCGGCCACGCGCTGGCGGAAGGCTTTGCGCTCCTTCACGTAGTCCACCGTCCAGGCCAGCGCCGCCTCGGCCCGCGCCTGGCAGCCCACGCTGACCAGCAGGCGCTCCTGCGCCAGCTTCTGCATCAGGTACTTGAAGCCCTGGCCTTCCTCGCCCAGCAGGTGGCTGGCGGGCACGCGCACCTCGTCGAAGAACAGCTCCGCCGTGTCCTGCGCGTGCTGGCCGATCTTGCGCAGGTTGCGCCCGCGCGTGAAGCCGGCCATGCCGCGCTCCACCACCAGCAGCGAGACGCCGCGCGCGCCCTGCCCGGGCCCGGTCTTGCAGGCCACCACCACCAGGTCGGCGTTGTGGCCGTTGGTGATGAAGGTCTTCTGGCCGCTCAGCACGTAGTGGTCGCCCGAAGCGTCGCTGACTCGCCGCGCCTGCGTGCGGATGGCCGCCAGGTCGCTGCCGGTGCCGGGCTCGGTCATGGCGATGGCGGCGATCTTCTCGCCCGCCACCATGGCCGGCAGCAGCGCGCGCTGCAATTCGGGCGTGCCGTGCGCTGCCAGGTAGGGCGCCACGATCACCGAATGCAGCGCGAAGCCCGGCCCGGTGGCGCCGATGCGCCCCAGCTCCTCGGCCACGATGAAGTCGAACAGCAGGTCGCCGCCCGGTCCGCCGAGCGATTCGGGCAGCCAGCAGCACAGCAGGCCGTGGTCGCCGGCCTGTTTCCACACCTCGCGCGGCACGCCGTGGGCGTCTTCCCAGGCGGCGTGGTGGGGCGCGACGGCCTGCTCGCAGAAGCGGCGGACCTGCGCGCGGAAGGCTTCGTGCTCGGGGGTGCGAAGGGCGCGCGGGGCGGGTGTCATGCGGGCACTGTAGTGCATCGTTGCCTCGGGCCTGGCGAATCCATCTACACTTGTGGCGGCGGCTTGGTTCATGCGCGTTGGGCGGCGCAAGCCCGCCGAAGCCGCCTCGCATGCCACCGCGATCTAACATCTATCAAGGAGACACCATGGATCATCTCAGCAGCCTGGACGCCTCGTTCCTGCACCTCGAAACCCCCGAAACTCCCATGCACGTGGGCATGGCGATGCTCGTGGACCTGCCGCCGGGCCGCAAGGGCGACTACTACGAGGAATTCAAGGCGATGATCGCCGAGCGCCTGCACCTGACCTCGATCCTCACGCGCAAGCTGGCGCAGATGCCCTTCGAGCTGGCCGAGCCGGTGTGGATCGAGGACCACGACATCGACCTCGACTACCACGTGCGCAGCCTCACCCTGCGCCGCCCGGGCAGCATGGCGCAGCTGGAGTCGCTGGTCGGCCGGCTGCACTCCAGCCTGCTGGACCGCAGCCGCCCGCTGTGGGAGATGTACGTGATCGAGGGTCTGGCGGGCGGGCAGGTGGCCCTGTACTTCAAGGCCCACCACAGCGGCGTGGACGGCAAGGCGGGCACCGAGATGGCCAAGGTGCTCTACGACGTCACGCCCGAGAAGCGCAAGGTGCCGCCGCCGCGCCGCCGCCGCGAGACGCACGGCTACCAGCTGGGCGTGGCCGAGCTGCTGCAGGCGGCGGTATCCAACAACACCCGGCAGTACCGCAAGCTGGCCGAGCTGCTGCCCGCCGCGGCCAAGGCGATGGCCGCCGCCGGCCGCGTGGTGTCCAGCCAGCGCACGGCCCCGGGCGAACGCCCGCTGGCGCTGGGCGCGGCGCCCAGGACGATGTTCAACGACGCCATCACCAACCAGCGCTCGTACGCCACGCTGTCGGTGCCCTTCCCCGAGCTGAAGGCGCTGGGCAAGCGCGTGGGCGGCACCGTCAACACCATCGTGATGACCATGTGCAGCATCGCGCTCAGCCGCTTCCTGAAGGAACGCGAAGGGGTGCCCAATGAGCCGCTGATCGCCGCCGTGCCGGTGAGCCTGCGCAGCGAGGGCGATGATTCGATGAACAACCAGGTGTCGATGGTGCGGGTGGATCTGGCCACCGACATCGCCGACCTGGCCGAGCGCTTCAAGGCCATCCACGCCTCTTCCGAAGCCGCCAAGGCCGTGGTGCGCGAGCTCAAGCCGATGTTGGGCGTGGACCTGCCGGTGACCGGCTCGCCGTGGCTGATGACCAGCATGGCCACGCTGTATGGGCGCTCCACGCTGGCGCGCGAACTGCCGCCGATGGCCAACGTCACCATCTCCAACGTGCCCGGCCCGACGCAGCAGCTGTACGTCTGCGGCGCTGCCATGGTGGGGTACTTCCCGGTATCCATTCCGTACCACGGCTCCTCGCTGAACATCACGGTGCAGAGCTATGCCGGGAAGTCGCTGGAGTTCGGCATCACGTCCTGCCGCCGGGTGCTTTCGCAGGACGAGGCGCACGAGCTGATCGGCTACCTGCGCGACGCGGTGGACGAGATCGCCAAGCTGCCCAGCGTGGACGGCAGCGCCGCCCCGAGCGCGCCCGCCGCCGCTCCGGCGAAGGGGGCGCTTGCCGCTCGCAAGAGCGGCAGCCGGCGCAAGACGGCCGCCTGAGGTTGGTGCGCAGCGTGGAGCCGGCCCGTGCGAGCGGGCCGGCTCCACTCATTTATTAATAGCTGTCGGCGCTTGCTGGACGGGCGCTGGAGGCCGATTTGGCTTGAAACCCCCGGCGCCGGTGGCCGGGCTCAGGCGGCGGCGGGCTCCGCGATCGGCAGCGGCGCGCAGCGCGCCTCGATGGCCTCGCCCACGGCCAGGCACACGTCCTCGCGGAACTTGCCGGCCACGATCTGCACGCCCACCGGGACGTTGCCCGGCAGCAGCCCGGTGGTCAGCGCCAGCGCCGGCAGGCCGGTGACGGGCAGGGCGATCTGCGGCATCTGCGCGCGCCACACGCGCTGGTAGCTGGCGGCGTCCTTCAGGTCCAGCTGGTCCTCGAACGGCAGCTCGCCGCTCACGGGCAGCAGCACGGCGGCGCAGCGCTCGGCCAGGTACAGGTGCCAGGCGCGCGCCAGCGCCAGGCGCTGCACCAGCGCGTCGGAATACTCGGGCAGGCTGATGGCGCGCGCATAGTCCCGCTGCCCCGCCAGCGCGGCGATGGCGCCGGGGTCGCCCTCGCGCGCGGCGGTGGCCGCCTGGGCCTCGTAGCCGTCGCCCATCCACAGCGCGATCTGCACCGGCACGGCTTGCTGCAACGGCGGCAGTTGGTCCACCTCGTCCACCACCCAGCCGGCGTCGCGCAACTGGTCGGCGGCTTTCAGCAGCGCGGCGCAGATCTCGGGCGCGGTGTCCAGGCCGTCGGGCCGCAGGCACACGGCGGCGCGGCGCGGCAGCTCGGGGCCAGTGAGCGGCGCGGGCACCTGCCAGGGGTCGCGCGGGTCGGGCGCGGCCATGGCGTGCAGGCCCAGGCGCAGGTCGTGCACGTGGCGCGCCAGCGGGCCGGAGGCGGCCATCAGCTGCCCGCCGATGGTGCGGTCCTTCGGCGCGGTGCCGTTGAAGTTGGCGATGCGCCCGAAGCCGGGCCGCAGGCCGTGCACGCCGCAGGCGCTGGCCGGGTAGCGCACCGAGCCGGCGATGTCGGTGCCGTGCGCCAGCGCGCCCAGGCCCGCTGCCACGCCGCTGGCCGCGCCGCCCGAAGAGCCGCCCGGCGTGAGCGCGGCGTTGCGCGGGTTGCGCGTGGCGCCGTGCAGCAGGTTGCTGGTGAACCAGCGGTAGCTGAAGGCGGGCGTGTTGGTGCGCCCCAGCAGCAGCGCGCCGGCGGCGCGCAGGCCGCGCACCACGGGCGCATCGTCCCGCGCGATCCAGTCCTTTTGCAGGCGCACGCCGTTGGTGGTGGCGTGGCCGGCCTGGTCCACGTTGACCTTGGTGGTCACCGGCACGCCGGCCAGCGGGCCGGGCGCTTCGCCGCGCGCCAGGGCGGCGTCGAGGGCGGCGGCCTGCGCGAGCACTTCCTCGGGACGGCACTTGACGATGGCGTTCAGCGCCGGGTTGACGGCCTCCACCCGCGCCAGCGCGGCCCGGGCCACCTCGGTGGCGCTGACCTGCCGGCTCTGCACCAGCGCGGCGGTCTGGGCGGCGGACAGGCGCCACAGGTCGGTGGGCAAGGTGGCCATGGTTGGTCTCCGGTCCGGTTTTCGTGCTTCTACGACGGCATTGTGCTTGCGTGCCGGCACTGCTCGGGCGTCTGCCCGGTCCAGGCGCGGAAGGCGCGGTGAAAGCTCTTCTCGTGGCCGAAGCCGACCGCGCGCGCCACCTGCTTGATGGGCTGCGGCGTGCGTTGCAGCAGGTCGATGGCGCGTTCGCGCCGCACCTCGTCCTTCAGCATTTGCAGCGCGTGGCCTTCGGCCGCCAGCTGCCGGTGCAGGGTGCGCGGCGAGAGCGCCAGCGCGGCCGCCAGCGATTCGGCCGTGTGCGTCGGCTGGGCCTGCAGGAACTGGCGCACGCGCAGGGCCAGCAGCCGGTCGCGCCGGTAAGGCCACACGATGATCGGCAGCGCCCGGCGCAGCATTTGGTCCAGCGCCGCGCCGTCGCGGCGCAGCGGCAGCTGCAGGTAATGGGCATCGAACTGCAGCGCGGCCTGCGGCGCGCCGAACTCCACCGGTCCCGGGAACAGCCGGCCGTACAGCTCGGCGTGCGGCGGCGCGGCAAAGGGAAACTGCGCCGCGTGCAGGGGAATCTGCGAATCGATCATCCAGCAGCCCAGGCCGTGCAGGTTGCGCAGCAGCGACAGCAGCGCCAGTTCGCGCGTCGCCCCCAGATCGCGCTGCTCGGCGATGCCGATGCTTGCGCGGCCGCCGCCCTGGCTGAGCGCGAGGCGCACGTCGCCCACCAGCAGGCCGTGGTGACGGCACCAGCGCGACAGGGCCACGCCCAGCGTGGGCGCGCCGATGCTGGCGCGCGCCAGCATGCCGTAGCTGCCCCAGGGCAGGCGGCGGCTGAACCAGCCGGGCGCCTCGTCGTCCAGCGCCTGCATGGCGGCGGCGCACAGGCGCTCGAACTGCAGGGCGGTGACTTTTGCCGCGGGCCGGCGCAGATCAGATGGCGGGATTTGTGCCTTGTGCAGTGCGGTGGCCGGGTCGAGGCCGCGCTGCTCGTAGGCCAGCACTACCTGCCGCACCAGGGCCATCGGCGTGTGTGCGGCGGAGGGGGGCGGGTCGGCGGCGTTGCGGGGCATGGGGCAAGAAGGCGGTGGCGCATTTTGCAACCACCCTGGCGCCATGGATTCCGGCTGCGGCGCTATGCTCTTTCCCTGCGGGGATTCTGGATTCCCGCGCGCAAGACCCGCCGCATCCCAGGAGACAAGCCGGATGAGCACCGCTTCCCAAGAAAGCCACGCACGCGGCCGCACCGACGTGCCGCTGATCGAGCAGACCATCGGCGATTTCTTCGACGGCATGGCGGCCCGCCAGCCCGATGCGCTGGCCCTGGTCAGCCGCCACGAAGGCGCCCGCTTCACCTACGGGCAACTGCACGCCGAAGCCAGCCGCCTCGCCAGCGCCCTGCTGCGCGCCGGCCTGGCGCCGGGCGACCGCATCGGCATCTGGTCGCACAACAACGTGGCCTGGGTGCTGATGCAGATCGCCACCGCCAAGGCGGGGCTGGTGCTGGTCAACATCAACCCGGCCTACCGCACGGCGGAGGTGGAGTACGCGCTGAACAAGGTGGGCTGCAAGGCGCTGGTGACGATGCCGCGCTTCAAGACCAGCGAGTACCTGGGCATGCTGCGCGAGCTGGGCGCGGCGAAGCTGCCCGAGCTGAAGGCCATCTGGTGGATCGACCGGCCGCAGGACGCCGACGAAGCCGCCTTCGATATCCCGCTGGCGCGTTTCTCGGCCCTGTTGGCCTCGGGCGACGCGCAGGACGCGCGCGTGGCCCAGGTGCAGACGCTGCTGCACGCCACCGACCCGATCAACATCCAGTTCACCAGCGGCACCACGGGCTTCCCGAAGGGCGCGACGCTGACGCACCGCAACATCCTGAACAACGGCTTCTTCATCGGCGAATGCATGAATCTCACGCCGGCCGACCGGCTGTGCATCCCCGTGCCCATGTACCACTGCTTCGGCATGGTGCTGGGCAACCTGGCCTGCCTGACGCACGGCAGCGCCATCGTCTACCCCAGCGACGGCTTCGACGCCCTGCTGACGCTGGAGGCGGTGCAGGCCGAGCGCTGCACCGCCCTGCACGGCGTGCCCACCATGTTCATCGCCGAGCTGGACCACCCGCGCTTCGCCGAGTTCGACCTCTCCAGCCTGCGCACCGGCATCATGGCCGGCACCGCCTGCCCGATCGAGGTGATGAAGCGCGTGGTCGAGCGCATGCACCTGCCCGAGATCACCATCGCCTACGGCATGACCGAGACCAGCCCGGTGAGCTGCCAGAGCAGTACCGGGACGCCGCTGGAAAAGCGCGTGACCACGGTGGGCACCGTGCAGCCGCACCTGGAGATCAAGATCGTCGATCCCGACACCGGCCGGGCGGTGCCGCGCGGCGAGCGCGGCGAGTTCTGCACGCGCGGCTACTCGGTGATGCACGGCTACTGGGGCGACGAGGCCAAGACGCGCGAGGCCATCGACGCCGAAGGCTGGATGCACACCGGCGACCTGGCGACGATGGACGCCGAGGGCTACGTCAACATCGTCGGCCGCATCAAGGACATGGTGATCCGCGGCGGCGAGAACGTCTACCCGCGCGAGATCGAGGAATTCCTCTACCGCCACCCCAAGGTGCAGGACGTGCAGGTGGTGGGCCTGCCCGATGCGCGCTACGGCGAGGAGCTGTGCGCCTGGATCATCGCCAAGCCCGGCCAGGAACTGACCGAGGACGAGGTGCGCGACTTCTGCAAGGGCCAGATCGCGCACTACAAAGTGCCGAAGTACATCCGCTTCGTCGATGCTTTCCCGATGACGGTGACCGGCAAGATCCAGAAGTTCCGCATCCGTGAGCAGATGGTGCAGGAGCTCGGAATTTCAGAACAAAAAACGGCCTGAGCGCCCGGCGGCCTCAAATCTGAAGTGCAACACCCCCTTCAGAATTGAGGCATCCATGACCGAAAGAACCTACGAGCAGCTCAGTGAGATGGAGCGCTACGCGATAGCGCTGGGCCTGCAGCAAGGGCAGAGCCAGAGCGCCATAGCCAGAGCGCTGGGCCGCTCCAAGAGCACCATCAGCCGTGAGTGCAAGCGCAATGGAGGTGCTGGGGGCTACACCTCCAAATACGCTCAGCAGCGCTGTGACAGGCGCAGGCACTTCGCCCGCGCTTTGCCCAAACTGCACCGCGACGGCCCCTTGTTCCCCCTGGTGTGCGCGCATCTGCGCCAGCACTGGTCACCCCAGCAGATTGCAGGACACTTGAAGGCCCTGCACCCCGATGACAAGCGCATGAGAGCGTCACACGAGAGCATCTACACCTGCATCTATGCCCAGCCCAGGGGCGAGCTGAAGAAAGAGCTGGTGTCGTGCTTGCGCATGGCCCATGCCAAACGCTGGCCCCGCTCCAAGGGCAAGGATCGGCGCGGGGAGATCCAGGATCTGATGAGCATCCACGTACGCCCGCCCGAGGTCGAGGATCGCCAGCTTCCCGGCCACTGGGAGGGTGATCTGATCAAGGGGGCGGCCAACGCCAGCGCCATCGGCACGCTGGTGGAGCGCACCACGCGCCTGGTGCTGCTGGTCAAGCTGCCACATCCCAACCCGGCCACGGCCGCGCACGTGCTGCAGGCGTTCAGCGACAAGCTCAATGGCATTGCCAGCCCTATGCGCAAAACCCTGACCTATGACCGAGGCTCGGAGATGGCCGAGCACGCCAGGCTGAGCCAGAACACGGGCATGAGGGTGTACTTCTGCGACCCCCACAGCCCTTGGCAGAGGGGCAGCAACGAGAATACCAACGGACTGCTGCGCCAGTACTTCCCCAAGGGCACCGATCTGAGCGGCTATACGCAGGAGCAGCTTGATGCCGTCGCCGATGAGCTCAATGGCCGTCCCAGGATGACCTTGGGCTACCGCACTCCGCTTGAGGTCTATGCTCAGCACCTACAACTATTGACCCAGCGCGGGGACTCCGTGCATTGAATCAATGTTGCACTTGGACTTGAATCCGCCCCCTGCTGGCAAGCGCTGGCAGCTACCTTAAACATAGCAAATAGAAGACATGTCCGTCATCCAGAGCAAGCTCAATCCCCGCGCCGCGGAGTTCCAGGCCAACGCCGAGGCCATGCGCGCGCTGGTCGGCGACCTGGCGGCGCGGGTCGCCGAGGTTGGCCAGGGCGGCGGCGAGGCCGCGCGCAAGAAGCACGCCGACCGCGGCAAGCTGCTGCCGCGCGTGCGCGTGCAGATGCTGCTGGACCCGGGCACGCCCTTCCTCGAAGTCGCGCCGCTCGCCGCCTTGGGCATGTACAAGGACAAGAACGGCGTGGACGAGGCGCCGGGCGCGGGCATCGTGGCCGGCATCGGCCGCGTGTCGGGCGTGGACTGCATGATCGTGTGCAACGACGCCACCGTGAAGGGCGGCACCTACTACCCCGTCACAGTGAAGAAGCACCTGCGCGCGCAGGAGATCGCGCGGGAGAACCGCCTGCCCTGCATCTACCTGGTCGATTCCGGCGGCGCCAACCTGCCGAACCAGGACGAGGTGTTCCCCGACCGCGACCACTTCGGCCGCATCTTCTACAACCAGGCCAACATGAGCGCGCAGGGCATCGCGCAGATCGCCGTCGTCATGGGCTCGTGCACGGCCGGCGGCGCCTACGTGCCGGCCATGAGCGACGAGACCATCATCGTCAGGAACCAGGGCACCATCTTCCTGGGCGGCCCGCCGCTGGTGAAGGCCGCCACCGGCGAGGTGGTGACGGCCGAGGACCTGGGCGGCGGCGACGTGCACACGCGCCTCTCCGGCGTGGCCGACCACCTGGCGCAGAACGACGCGCACGCGCTGGCGCTGGCGCGCGAGGCGGTGGCGCGGCTCAACCACAAGAAGGTTTACAGCGGCGACCTGCTGGCGCCCGTGCCGCCGCGCTACGCCGCCGAGGAGCTGTACGGCGTGATCCCCACCGACACGCGCAAGCCCTTCGACGTGCGCGAGATCATCGCCCGCATCGTGGACGACAGCGCGCTGCACGAGTTCAAGGCCCGCTACGGCGCTACGCTGGTGTGCGGCTTCGCGCGCATCGAGGGCATGCCCGTGGGCATCGTCGCCAACAACGGCATCCTGTTCGGCGAATCGGCTGGTAAGGGCGCGCACTTCATCGAGCTGTGCTGCCAGCGCAAGGTGCCGCTGGTGTTCTTGCAGAACATCACCGGCTTCATGGTCGGCCGCAAATACGAAAACGAGGGCATCGCCCGCCACGGCGCCAAGATGGTGACGGCCGTGGCCACGGCCAACGTGCCCAAGTTCACCGTCATCATCGGCGGCAGCTTCGGCGCCGGCAACTACGGCATGTGCGGGCGGGCCTATTCGCCGCGCTTTCTCTGGATGTGGCCCAACGCGCGCATCGGCGTGATGGGCGGCGAGCAGGCCGCCAGCGTGCTGGCCACCGTCCGGCGCGACGGCATCGAGGGCCGGGGCGGCCAGTGGAGCGCCGAGGAGGAGGAGGCCTTCAAGGCTCCCATCCGCCAGCAGTACGAGGAGCAGGGCCACCCCTACTACGCCACCGCGCGCCTGTGGGACGACGGCGTGATCGACCCCGCCGACACGCGCCGCGTGCTGGCGCTGGGCCTGTCGGCGGCGCAGAACGCGCCGGTGCCGGAGGTGAGGTTCGGCGTGTTCCGCATGTGAGGTGTATGATGTGTATTCATCATTGATTTAATGCATATCATGCGCACCAACATCGATATCGACGACGAGCTGCTGGCCAAGGCCATGCACGCCGGCCCCTACACCACCAAGAAAGAAACGGTGGAGGCCGGCCTGCGCCTGCTGGCGCGGCAGGCGGCCTACCGCGAAATCCTCAAGTGGAAGGGCAAGCTCAAGTGGGAAGGCGACGAGTCCGTCGATTGGACGCAGCCTGCCCAGGAGGAACCCGAGGCACCGGTGCACATGGTGCAGGAGCCGCGTGCAGCGTACCGCGTGGGCAAGGCGCCGGCCGCCGGCAGCGGCGGCAAGCAGCGGAAGGCGGCGCGCGGTGCTGGTCGTTGATTCCAGCGTCTGGATAGATTTCTTCGCCAACCGGCCCACGGCCGCGTGCGACGAACTCGACCGCCTGCTGGCCGACGGCCACACACGCCTGGTGGTGCCCGACCTGGTGCTTTTCGAAATACTGCGCGGCTTCCGCGAAGAGCGCGCCCTGCGCCAGGCGCGCCTGCTGCTGCAAACCCTGCACATCGAACCTTGCGGCGGCGAGGGCATTGCGCTGGCCGCCGCCGAGCACTACCGCCACCTGCGCGCGCGCGGCATCACCGTGCGCAGCGCCATCGACGTGATGGTCGCCACGTTCTGCATCGAGCAGGACTACCTACTGCTGCACAGCGATCGCGACTACGACGGCTTCGCCGCGCATCGCGGGCTGCGCGTATGGGGGCATTGACCATGTCATCCTGGCATCAATACTTCACCACCCTGGCCCGCTACAACGGCTGGGCCACCGCGCGCCTGCTGGACGCTGTGGCGGCGCTGCCCGACGAGGCGTACCGCCGCGACGTGGGCCTGTTCTTCAAGAGCATCCACGGCACGCTCAACCACCTGCTGGTGGGCGAGGTGCACCTGTGGCAGCCGCGCTTTGCCGGCGGCAGCTCGCCGCGGATGTCGGTGGACACCGAGCTGGAGCCCGACCGCCGCCGGCTGGACGCGCGCCTGCGCGAAGGCGCGGCGCGCTGGCCGCAGGTGGTCGCGGGCATCGCGCCCGAGCGCTGGGCCGGCACGCTCGACTACACCACCGGCAAGGGCGTGCCCGCCTCGCTGCCTTTCGCGCCCACGCTGGCGCATGTCTTCAACCACAGCACGCACCACCGCGGCCAGATCACGGCGGCATTGACAGCCCTGGGCCAGCCCTGCCCCGAACTCGATCTTGTCTACATGCTGCAAGAGGAAAAAGCCAAGCGATGACCTCCACCATCCGCATCGACCTCCAGGGCCAGGTGGCCACCGTGATGCTGAACCGCCCCGAGGTGCGCAACGCCTTCAACGACGAGGTGATCGCCGAGCTGTCCGAGACCTTCGCGCGGCTGGGCGAGGAGCCGGCGGTGCGCGCCGTCGTGCTGATGGCCGAGGGCCCGGCCTTCTGCGCCGGCGCCGACCTGAACTGGATGCGCCGCATGGCCGACTACACGCGCGAGGAGAACCTGGCCGACGCGGGCAGGCTGGCCTTCATGCTGCGCGCCATCTACGAATGCCCCAAGCCCACCATCGCCCGCGTGCAGGGCGACGTCTACGCCGGCGGCATGGGCCTGGTGGCGGCGTGCGACATGGCGGTGAGCGTGGACACGGCGCACTACTGCCTGAGCGAGGTGAAGATCGGCCTCGTGCCCGCCACCATCAGCCCCTACGTCATCCGCGCCATGGGGCCGCGCGCGGCGCACCGCTACTTCTTGACGGCCGAGCGCTTCAGCGCCGCCGAAGCGCTGCGCATCGGCCTGGTGCACGCCGTGGTGCCGGCCGACCGGCTCGACGCCCAGGTGGGCGAATGGGTCGCCGCGCTCACCAGCGCCAGCCCCAACGCCGTGCGCGAATGCAAGAAGCTGGTGCAGGACGTGGCGGGCCGCGACATCACGCGCCTGCTGATCGACCGCACGGTGGAGGGCATCGCCGACATCCGCGCCAGCGACGAGGGCAAGGAAGGCGTGCAGGCCTTCCTGGGCAAGCGCAAGCCTAACTGGCTGTCGTCATGAAATATCAAGCCAAATCGGCCCCCAGAGCCCGCCAGACAAGCGCCGAAAGCTATTGAATCATGAGCATGCAGGACTTCATCACGCAGATCGTCCAGTGGCTGCACGGCATGGGCATCCACCCCAGCCCCGACGCGGCCGCGGCCGTGGGCGACGCGGCGGGCCAGGCCGCCGCCCGCATGGACATGCCCAGCCTGCTGGCGCTGGCCGCCGCGCTGGGCTGGGCCAGCGGCTTCCGCCTGTACGCCGTGGTGTTCCTGACCGGCGCCATGGGCTACGCCGGCTGGTTGCCGCTGCCCGAAGGGCTGAAGCTGCTGGCGCACCCCGCCGTGCTGGCCGCCAGCGGCTTCATGCTGCTGGTGGAGTTCTTCGCCGACAAGATCCCCTGGGTGGACAGCCTGTGGGACTCGGTCAACGGCTTCATCCGCGTGCCCGCCGGCGCGCTGCTGGCGGCCGGCGTGTTCGGCGCCGACAGCGCGGCGATGGGGCTGGCGGCGGGCCTGCTGGGCGGCTCGCTGGCGGCCACGGCCTTCGCCACCAAGGCCACCACGCGCGCGGCCATCAACACTTCGCCCGAGCCGTTCAGCAACTGGCTGGCCTCGTTCTTCGAGGACGGCCTGGCCGTGGGCGTGGTCTGGCTGGCCACGCAGCATCCGCTGGCCTTCGGCATCGCGCTGGCGGTGATGCTGGTGGTGTCGGTGCTGCTGCTGGTGGTGCTCTACAAGTTTCTGAAAGTGGTGCTGGGCAAGCTCAAGGGCCTGGCCGCCACACCTGGCTCGTGAGGAGACGCGCATGTTCACCAAGATCCTGATCGCCAACCGCGGCGAGATCGCCTGCCGCGTGGCGGCCACCGCGCGCCGCCTGGGGCTGAAGACCGTGGCGGTGTATTCCGATGCCGACGCCCACGCCAAGCACGTGATGGCCTGCGACGAGGCGGTGCACGTGGGCGGCAGCGCGCCCAAGGAGAGCTACCTGCAATGGCAGCGCATCATCGATGCGGCCCAGGCCACCGGCGCGCAGGCCATCCATCCCGGCTACGGTTTCCTGAGCGAGAACGAGGACTTCGCCCAGGCCTGCGCCGACGCCGGCCTGGTGTTCATCGGCCCTCCCGCCAGCGCCATCAAGGACATGGGCCTGAAGGCCGAGTCCAAGCGCCTGATGGAAGCCGCCGGCGTGCCGCTGGTGCCCGGCTACCACGGCGCCGACCAGGACCCGGCGCTGCTGCGGCGCGAGGCCGACCGCATCGGCTACCCCGTGCTCATCAAGGCCAGCGCGGGCGGCGGCGGCAAGGGCATGCGCGCGGTGGAGAAGGCCGAGGACTTCGCCGCCGCGCTGGAGAGCTGCCAGCGCGAGGCCATCAACAGCTTCGGCGACGACGCGGTGCTGATCGAGAAATACGTGCAGCGCCCGCGCCACATCGAGATCCAGGTGTTCGGCGACACGCACGGCAACTGCGTGTACCTGTTCGAGCGCGACTGCTCGGTGCAGCGCCGCCACCAGAAGGTGCTGGAGGAGGCGCCCGCGCCCGGCATGACCGAGTCGCTGCGCCAGCAGATGGGCGAGACGGCGGTGGCGGCGGCGCGCGCGGTGGGGTACGTCGGCGCCGGCACGGTGGAGTTCATCGTCGAGCAGCCGGGCGGCTACGGATTGGAAGGAGCGGATGAAGGTTTCGCCGCCGGGCCGCCCCCAGGCGAAACAGCCCCCTCGGGGGGCAGCGGACCACGCGCAGCGGGGAGCGTGGGGGCCAGGTTCTACTTCATGGAGATGAACACGCGGCTGCAAGTGGAGCACCCCGTCACCGAGGCCATCACCGGCCTGGACCTGGTGGAGTGGCAGCTGCGCGTGGCCAGCGGCGAGCTGCTGCCGCTGGCGCAGGACGAGCTGGACCTGAACGGCCACGCCATCGAGGCGCGCATCTGCGCCGAGAGCCCCGACAACGACTTCCTGCCCGCCACCGGCCAGCTCGCCGTCTACCGCAAGCCGCCGGCCGCCAGCTTCGAGATCGGCGAGGTGCGCGTGGACGACGGCGTGCGCGAGGGCGACGCCATCAGCCCGTTCTACGACTCGATGATCGCCAAGCTCATCGTCTGGGGCAGCACGCGCGAAGAGGCGCTGGGCCGGCTGGACGCGGCGCTGGCCGAGGTGCGCATCGTCGGCGTACAGACCAACGTGCAGTTCCTGCGCCGCGTGCTGGCCACGCCCTCGTTCAGCCAGGCGCGGCTGGACACGGCGCTGATCCAGCGCGAGTCGGCCCGCCTGTTCAACCAGGACCCGATCGGGCGCGACATGGCCGTGGCCTGCGCCGTGGCGCAGACCGTGCTGGCCGAGCGCGACGCCGAGGGGCACGACCCCTTCAGCCGCACCGACGGCTTCCGCTTGCACGGCGTGGCCTCGCGCCGCATCGACCTGGCGTACGCCGGCCAGCCGGTGGTCGCCAAGCTGCGCTACCTGCACGACGGCCTGCAACTGAAGGTGGACGAGGGCGAGGCCGCGCCGCTGTCCGTCGCCCGCCAGCCCGACGGCCGCATCGACGTGCGCTACGCCGGCCGGCGCCAGGTGGTGCAGGTGTTCCGGCGCGGCGAGGCGCTGCACGTCTTCGGCGGTGCCGGCGCCGCCGCCATCACCGAGCTGGACGTGCTCTCGCACAGCGGCGAGGGCGCCGGCGAGGCCGGCGGCCTGACGGCGCCGATGCCAGGCAAGGTGGTGTCCATCGCCGTCAAGGCGGGCGACAAGGTGAACAAGGGCCAGGCGGTGGCGGTGATGGAGGCCATGAAGATGGAGCACACCATCGCCGCGCCGCGCGACGGCGTGGTCGGCGAGGTGCTGTACGCGCCCGGCGACCAGGTGGCCGAAGGCGCCGAGCTGCTGCGCCTGGGTGCTACCGATAAGTGAGCCTCCAGCGCCCGGCGGACGGGCGCTGGAGGCTGATTTGATGCTTAACCAGTAGCCAGTGCGCGTTGCAGCGCGGCTTCCAGTGCGGGCAATTCGTCCGTGATGGTCTTGAACAGGATGTCGTGCGCCACCTGTTCGTAGCCATGCGCCAGGATGTTGCGCAGGCCGGTGATCTTGCGCCAGGGAATGTCCGGCATCTGCCCGGCGCGCCGGGCGTCGATGCGACAGGCGGCTTCACCCAGGTTGATGAACAGCTTTTCCGTGGCCAGACACAGGATGCGCTGCCGCGCGAATTCCTCTATGGTGGTGGTCGCGGCGAGCGACCGCAGCTTTCGCGCGAACCCCGGCATGTCCGTCAGGTGCGCGGGCGTGCGGCCCACGGTCATTGGAAGAGGGGGCGCAGGCGCAGGTGGGGCTCGGTGGCGCGGCGCCGGAAGGGGTTGTCGAGCACGGAGGGCAAGGCCAGGTCGATCCGGCGGCCATCGAGGGCGGCGGACAGCTCGTCCTGCATGTCCACCAGCGCGAAGCCGCTGGGGCCTGGCCCGGAATGAATTCCACCAGCAGATCCACATCGCTGTCGGGCCGCTCCTGCCCCACGGCCGAGGAGCCGAACATCTGCAGCCGGCGCACGTGGTAGCGGCGGCAGATGTCCGCGACGCGGGATTGCAGGTCGGGTGCGATCACCATGGCCGGATTATGGCGGCGCGGCTCCATGCTCGCCCGCCAGCGCCGCGAACGGCATGCCCTGCTTGACCAGGATCACCGTGCACGGCGCGCGCATGGCCACCTTGATGGGCACCGTGGCGACGAAGCGCTGCAATTGCAGCCCGTGCGTGGCCGCGCCCATGACGATCATGCTCACGTTGTTGGCCTCGGCGTAGCGCAGGATCGCCTCGGCCGGGTCGCTGTCTTCCAGCACGTGGTAGGAGGTCTGGTGGCGCTCCAGCGGCAGGCCCTGGGCCCAGGTCTTGAGCATGGCGAGCATGCGGCGGTGCAGGGCGGTCTCGCTGCGGCCGGCGTCGGTGCTGCTGGCGGCGCCGGGCGCGACCACCGTGACCACCGCCAGCCGCGCGCCGGGCCGGATGCCGAGCGAGCGCGCCACCGCCTCGCGCAGCGAGTACAACGTGGCGTCGGTCACGTCGTGGTGCGGCACCGCCACCAGCAGGATCGGCACCTCGGCGATCAGCCTGGTGGGCAACGGGCTGGGCCGGTACTCGGCGCCGGCCGCGCGCAGCCAGCGCTTGAAGTGGGTGCGAAAACCGGTGCCTTTCAGGCGCCGGCCGCGCTCGGTCACCTGCACCTGTTCGGGCTGCGCCAGGTCGAAGGCCAGGTGCGCGGCCGAGGGGTAGCGGTCGGCGGCGGCCGGCTCCAGGCAGCGCAGGATCACCTCTTGCAGCCACTCGGGCAAATCGGGCCGCAGCGCGCGCGGCGGCTTGGGGTTCATCCACAGGCGCTGGCGCAGGCCGCCCTGCGTGGTGGGCGCGCCGAAGGGCAGCTCGCCGGTGGCCAGCTCGTACAGCAGCACGCCGATGGCGAACACGTCGCTGCGCGGGTCGCCGCGCACGCCCACCACCTGCTCGGGCGACATGTAGGCGGGCGAGCCGACGGCGGCGCGCATCTCCTCGGCCAGCAGGTCGGGGTAGTGGGCGTGGAAGGACAGGCCGAAGTCCAGCAGCACGGCCAGCAAAGGCGCATCCGGCTGGTCGGCCGGCGCGTCGCGGATGATGACGTTGGCCGGCTTCAGGTCCAGGTGCACGGCGTCCTGCTGGTGCAGGGCGTGGGCGGCGTGGGCCACGGTGGCGCCGAGCCGGGCCAGCGTCTCGGGCGCCAGCGGCCGGCCCTGCGTGGCCTGCGCCAGCCAGTGGTCGAGCGTGCGGCCGGGCACGTACTCCATCACCAGGTAGGGCAGCACCGACAGGTCGCCCGCCGCCACCAGGCGCGGCACGTGCGGGCCGCTGACGGCCTGCATCATCTGGTGCTCGACCTCGAAGCCGACGATGTTCTCGGCGCCGTCGCCGGCGGTCATGCGCGGCACTTTCATCACCATCGGGAAGGGCGCTTGGCGGCCGTCGGCGTAGCGCACTTCGTGGATCAGCGCCATGCCGCCCTTGTGCAGCAGCTCGCCCAGCACGAAGCCGTCCACCACGGCGCCGGGGGTCAGGTCCATCCTAGAAACGGGAGTTGAACGCGCTCGCCAGTGCCGTGATCGGCGTGCCAGGCAAGGCGTGAGGACGCGGCAGGCGCGTGCCTGCGAGGACGAGCAACGCCGCATGGCGCGTCGAGCGCGGTGCTGGCGAGCGCGCAGCGCTGTCGCCTGTCAGATGAACGTCATCGAAGCGAAAAAAGTCAATGCCCATGCGGCTCCCCTGAAGATGACAAGCGGTCGACTGCCGTTTCTAGGATCATCGGCCGGCCTCAAGACGGTCGGCGAAGAAGGCCGGCAGCGGCGTGGCGCGGATGGCGGCGGCGGCGGCCTGCACGTCGTAGGGCACGCGGTGGAAGGTGAGCTGCCGGGCCGCCTCGTCGAACAGCGCGTACATGGCGTCCACGCGGCCGTCGCGCGGCTGGCCGACCGAGCCGACGGTGGCCAGCCACAGGCGGTGCCGCGGCACCGGGATGGCCACGCCCGGCGTGGGCGTGAAGGGCATCAGCTTGCCGGCGCCGCCGCGGAAGTACAGCGTCTGCTGGTGCACGTGGCCGCCGAAGACGTAGCGCACGTCGGGGTGGCCGGTGGGCGGCTGGCAGGCGGCGTCCAGGCTGAGCGCGGCCGCCGCCGGGCTGTCCACGTAGCGCCACCTGGCGGGGTCGTCGGCGCTGGCGTGCACCAGCAGCACGCTGCCGTCGCGCGCGGTGAGCGGCAGCTCGGCCAGGAAGCGGCGCTCCTCGCCGCCGAGCTGCTCGCCCGTCCAGGCGGCGCCGACGTGGCCGAGGGTCTTGCCTGCGGCGGGCGGCTCGGTGGCGTACTGGTCGTGGTTGCCCTTGACCACCAGCGCGCCCTGCGCGTGCAGCGCCATCACGCGGCGCACCACGTAGGCCGGATCGGCGCCGTAGCCCACCAGGTCGCCCAGGATGGCGTAGCGCTCGGCGCCGGCGGCTTCGGCGTGGGCCAGGCAGGCGTCGAGCGCGGGGCCGTTGGCGTGGATGTCGGAGAGCAGGGCGAGCCGCATGGGGGCGATCCGTTCGTCGTGGGGCCGGGCCATCATACGGGCGCTGGCTGCCGCGAATCGGTAAACTGCCGCAGGCGCTCGCGCCTGCCTGAGAGACAACCCCCATGAACCTGCCCACCCGCGTCAAGCTCATCGACGTCGGCCCGCGCGACGGCCTGCAGAACGAGAAGCAGCCGGTGCCCGCCGCCGTCAAGGTCGAGCTGGTGCGCCGCCTGCAGGACGCCGGCCTGCGCGAGATCGAGGTCACCAGTTTCGTCAGCCCCAAGTGGGTGCCGCAGATGGCCGACAACGCCGAGGTCATGGCCGGCATCCCGCGCCGCGCCGACGTGTGCTACAGCGTGCTGACGCCCAACCTCAAGGGCTTCGAGGCCGCGCGGCCCACCCGGCCGGACGAGATCGTGGTGTTCGGCGCCGCCAGCGAGGCCTTCAGCCAGAAGAACATCAACTGCTCGATCGCCGAGAGCATCGAGCGCTTCGCCCCCGTGGTGCAGGCCGCCCGGGCCGCCGGCATCGCCGTGCGCGGCGCCATGAGCTGCACCGTGGGCTGCCCGTACGAGGGCGACGTCGCGCCCGCGCGCGTCGCGTACCTGGCGGGGCTGATGAAGGGCATCGGCGTGGAGCGCGTGGACGTGGCCGACACCATCGGCGTCGGCACGCCGCGCAAGGTGCGGGCGGCGTTCGAGGCGGCGCTGAGGCACTTCGGCATCGACCACGTGTCCGGCCACTTCCACGACACCTACGGCCAGGCCCTGTCCAACACGCTGGCCGCGCTGGAGTTGGGGGTGTGGAACTTCCAGTCGTCGGTGGCCGGGCTGGGCGGCTGCCCCTACGCCAAGGGCGCCACCGGCAACGTGGCCACCGAGGACGTGGTGTTCATGCTGCACGGCATGGGCATCGACACCGGCATCGACCTCGACAAGCTCATCGACGCCGGGCAGTACGTCAGCGACTTCCTCGGCCGCGGGACGGGCTCGCGCGTCGCCACGGCGGTGCTGAACAAGCGCGGCTGAGCGACCATGGACCTGCACGTCTGGCTGGCCTACCTCGTCGCCGCGTGGCTGATCGCGCTGTCGCCCGGCTCGGGCGCCGTGCTGTCGATGAGCCACGGCCTCGGCTACGGCGTGCGCCAGACCACGGCCACCATCGCCGGCTTGCAGATCGGGCTGGCCTTCATCCTGCTGGTGGCCGGTGTCGGCGTGGGGGCGCTGCTGGTGGCCTCGGCCACTGCCTTCATGGCGGTCAAGCTGCTGGGCGCGGCCTACCTGCTGTGGCTGGGCTGGCGCCAGTGGCGCGCGCCGGCCGTGGCGCTGGACGAAGGCATGGATGCCGTCACCGCGCCGGCCATGCTGAGCGTGCGCCAGCGCGTGGCGCTGGGCGTGTTCACCAACGCCACCAACCCCAAGGGCATCGTGTTCATGGTGGCGGTGCTGCCGCAGTTCATCGACCCCCAGCGGCCGCTGGCGCTGCAGCTCGCCATCCTGCTGGCCACCACGCTGGCGACGGACACGGTGGTGATGCATGGCTACGCCTTCCTGGCCTCGCGCCTGCGTGCCTGGCTGCGCTCGGCGCGCGCCCGGCGCACGCAGAACCGCGTATTCGGCGGCGTGCTGATGGGCATGGGCGCCAGCCTGCTGATGGTGGACCGCGTGGCGCGGACGGGATGAAGCGATGAGCGAAGAACAGAAGAACCTCCCCGAAGGCGTGCGGCGCGTGGCCGCCACCCTGCGCGAGGCCGGCCATGCGCACCCGCCCGTGATGCTGGACGACGCCGCGCGCACGGCCCAGCAGGCGGCCGACGCGCTGGGCGTCGGCGTCGGGCAGATCGCCAAGAGCATCATCTTCCGCCGCAGGAGCGACGATGCGGCGGTGCTCGTCATCACCAGCGGCGACCGCCGCGTGGACGAGAAGAAGGTGGAGGCCCTGGTCGGCAGGATCGGCCGCGCCGACGCCGAGTTCGTCAAGCTCAAGACGGGCTTCTCGATCGGCGGCGTGTCCCCCGTGGCGCACGCCGACCTGCCGGTGACGCTGATCGACCGCGAGCTGTACCGCTTCGACGAGATCTGGGCGGCCGCCGGCCACCCGCACGGCGTGTTCCGGCTGACCCCGGCCGACCTGGAGAAACTCACCGGCGCCCCGGTGGCCGACGTGGTGCAGGCGCCACCCGCGGCATGAACCCAGATGCTCCTAAAAAAATAGCTGCCAGCGCTTGCTGCACGGGTGCTGTAGGTCGATTCGATGCTGAACCCGTGCCCTCGCCCTGCACCCGCGTGTGCCGCATCGACGCCGCCACCGGCTGGTGCGCGGGGTGCTGGCGCAGCCTGGAGGAAATCGCTGGCTGGCGGACCATGAGCGCGGCCGAGCAGCGCGTGGTGCTGGCGCGCGTGCGGCAGCGACGCTTGTCCACGGAGGCGCCATGAAACACATCGACTTCTGGCTCGACTTCGTTTCACCCTATGCCTATCTGGCGTTCGAGCACCTGCCGCGCGCGCTGGAGGGCCTGGGCTACGAGGTGCGCCTGCGCCCGATCCTGTTCGCCGCGCTGCCGCAACACCACGGCCAGCGCGCGCCGGTGGAGAGCGCGCCCGAGCGCGACGGGAGCCATCGCCACGCCGTCTGGCAGGCGCGGCAGCTCGGCGTGCCGCTGCAATGGCCGGCCGCGCATCCGTTCGACCCGCTGGCGCTGCTGCGGCTGGCGCACGCCTGCGCGCGCCAGGGCGCGCCCAGCCGCTACGTGTGCGAGACGATCTTCCGTCACGTGTGGCGCGGCGGCGGCGCCGCCGACGATGCCGCGCGTCTGCGGGCGCTGGCCAAAGCCCTGGCGCCCGCGCGCGAGCCGGGCAGCGACGAGGTCAAGCAGGCGCTGCGCGCCGAGACCGATGCCGCCATGGCCGCCGGCGTGTCCGGCGTGCCGACCTTCGGCGTGGACGGCTGCCTGTGCCGGGGCCTGGACGCATGGCCCACGCTGCGTGCGCGGTTGCGGGGCGACGAGGTGCCGGCGCCGCGGGCTTGACGGCGTGCTCCTCGCGCCGGCCAGGACATCCGGTTGGCAAAAAAATGGCATCGGGGTTGTCCCGATGTCCTGCACGCTGTCAGAAAGCGGTCAGCAAGACCGAAGACATTCCACGCAGGACACGACTGGTTGCGTGTCCGCGGTTTCAAATTCCAGGAGACAGCGCATGGCTACATCGACGGCCGCACGGCCCATGACCCCGGAGGAGAAGAAAGTCATCTTCGCCTCATCGCTCGGCACCGTGTTCGAGTGGTACGACTTCTATCTGTACGGCTCGCTGGCGGCCATCATCGCCAAGCAGTTCTTCAGCGGGCTGGATGCCGGCTCGGCCTTCATCTTCGCGCTGCTGGCCTTCGCCGCCGGCTTCCTGGTGCGGCCGTTCGGCGCCATCGTGTTCGGCCGCCTGGGCGACATGATCGGGCGCAAATACACCTTCCTGGTCACCATCCTGATCATGGGCCTGTCGACCTTCATCGTCGGCCTGCTGCCCAGCTACGCATCGATCGGCATGGCGGCGCCGGTGATCCTGATCGCGCTGCGCATGCTCCAGGGCCTGGCGCTGGGCGGCGAGTACGGCGGTGCCGCCACCTACGTGGCCGAGCACGCGCCGCACGGCAGGCGCGGCGCCTACACCTCGTGGATCCAGACCACGGCCACGCTGGGCTTGTTCCTGTCGCTGCTGGTGATCCTGGGCGTGCGCATCGCCGTTGGCGAGGAAGCCTTCGCGGCCTGGGCCTGGCGCATCCCGTTCCTGGTGTCCATCCTGCTGCTCGGCATCTCGGTGTGGATCCGCTTGAGCCTGAACGAGTCGCCCGCCTTCCAGAAGATGAAGGCCGAGGGCAAGACTTCCAAGGCGCCGCTGTCCGAGTCCTTCGGCCAGTGGAAGAACCTGAAGATCGTCATCCTCGCGCTGCTGGGCCTGACGGCCGGCCAGGCGGTGGTGTGGTATTCGGGCCAGTTCTACGCGCTGTTCTTCCTGACGGCGCAGCTCAAGGTGGACGCCACCACCGCCAACCTGATGATCGCGGCCGCGCTGCTGATCGGCACGCCCTTCTTCGTGGTGTTCGGCACGCTGTCCGACAAGATCGGCCGCAAGCCCATCATCATGGCCGGCTGCCTGCTGGCGGTGCTGACCTACTTCCCGGTCTTCAAGATGCTGACCGAGGCCGCCAACCCCGACTTGGCCAAGGCCCAGGCCACGGCTGGCGTGGTCGTCACGGCCGACCCGGCGACCTGCTCCTTCCAGGGCAACCCGGTGGCGCGCGAAATCGACTTCAAGACCTCGTGCGACATCGCCAAGCGCTACCTGGTGCAGAACTCGGTGAGCTACGAGAACGTGGCCGGCCCGGCCGGCAGCCCGGCGGTGGTGAAGGTCGGCGACAAGAGCATCACCGCGCCCACGGGCAACGTGGTCAACCACAAGTTCGACGAAGACTCCGCCAAGGCCATCGCCGCCTTCAAGAAGGAGATGAGCGAGGACCTGAAGGCCGCCGGCTACCCCGCCAAGGCCGATCCGGCCAAGATCAACAAGGTGCTGGTGGTGCTGCTGCTGACCTACCTGGTGATCCTGGTGACCATGGTCTACGGCCCGATCGCCGCGATGCTGGTGGAGCTGTTCCCCACGCGCATCCGCTACACCTCGATGAGCCTGCCCTACCACATCGGCAACGGCTGGTTCGGCGGCCTGCTGCCCACCACCGCCTTCGCCATCGTGGCCTCCACCGGCAACATGTACAACGGCCTGTGGTACCCGATCATCATCGCCGGCATGACGCTGGTGATCGGCACGCTGTTCATCCGCGAGACCAAGGACGTGGACATCTACGCCGACGACTGATCGAAGGAGACGCACATGCTGAAACTGATCATCGGCCTCGTCGTGCTCGGCGTCGTCCTGTTCTTTCTGATGAGCAAGGGCGGCGAGATCGACATGGGCGGCGAGAAGCACGGCGCCGGGCAACCCGGCGCGGGGCCGCGTGCCCTGCTGACCATGACTACCTGACGGCCGCGAGGCCGCCAGCATTCAAAGCCCGCTTCGCGCGGGCTTTTTCATTTCAATCCGATACTCAAGAGGCGCATCGATGGAAGATTCAATTGCGTCTGTGATTCCAAGAGCCTTGAATGGTGATTGCGGATTTAACTGCGTTCGCCAAGAAGCACTCTTCATGTGCCCGATGGTGTAGATCCTCAACGGCGGCATCGGTCGGGGCTTTATCGCCTGAGAATCTGACTATCGGATTGAGGGCAACAAGTGACAGCCACGCCCTTCCATCGGGCCTTTTTGTCAATCTGCCTTCTGCCCGATCTTCGTAGGCATCCACCAGATATCCATCGCGCGCCGCGAGGTCCAGAAACCAGAGCATGTGGCAACTGGAGAGGGAGGCCACGAACGCTTCCTCGGGATCGACGGCAGAGGGATCGGAAAGAGGTGCGCGCACAACATCCGGAGAACTGGAGCCACGAAGCTCGACCCCGCCATCGAAGCGCCAGATGTGGACCCTGCTGTATCGGTGGTCGAGGAACTTGCTTTCCTTTCGGTCCCATTCGATTTCGACGATATGTGGTTTCATGCCAGATCCTTTCCAGTTTCATGCTCAGGCAAGTGAAGCGTCGAGCACCAAGCAAGTCGTGGTTGCGTGGCCGTACAAGACGCCGTCAGGGCCTGCCAGGTGGGCCTCTGCGGTGGCCAGCCGCCGGCCACAGTGAATGACCCTGCCCTCCGCGCGCACACAGGGCACGTCGAGCGAAACACCGCGCACCAGATTCACCTTGAGTTCGGCGGTCGTGTAGGCGCGGCCTGCGGGCAGCAGGGTGTAGACGCTGCACCCCATGGCTGAGTCGAGCAAGGTGGCGTACCAGCCGCCATGCACGGTTCCAATGGAGTTCAGAAGACCCGGGTTGGGCACGCCCTGGAACGCTGCCGTGCCAGACCCCACGGCGACCAGGACATATCCCAGCGTCTTCGTCATGGGCGCGTACGGAATTTCTCCGTTCAGCATGGACTGGAGAACGTCGAGCCCGGTCTTCCCCATGATCTGTTCCGGCTTCGCGACGCCAGCCCCAGGGCCGCTGGCCATTCGCTGCCTGACGGCCTGCGCTTCGGCCAGCCAGTCGGCCAGAGAAGAGTTCTGTTCGATGCGCATGGATGTCCTCACACTGAGCCCTAAGCGCGCTGAAAGCGCTGCACGGCCCGCGCGCCGAATGTCGCGGTCAGCACCCCCGTCAGAACCAGTCCGGCAGCGCACAATTTCCACCAGGACAAGGGTTCATCCAGGACTGCTGCCGACGACAGCAGGGTCAGCACGGGCACCAGTAGCGTGAACGGCGCCACCTGCGTGGCGGGGTAGAGGTAGAGCAATTTGCTCCACAGCGCATAGGCCAGGAAGGTGCCGAAGTAGGCCATGTACAGGATCGCCCCCAGGCCCACGCCCGACAGGTTCTGAAAGCTGCTCCATACCACCTGCGGGCCTTCGAGCGCCAGCGAAGCCAGCAGCAAAGGCGGCCAGGAAAACAGGCTCCCCCAGGCGATCAGCGCCAGCAGGTCCACCTTGCCCAGGCGCTTGCTGACGATGTTGGCCGCTCCCCAGGCTGTCGCGGCCAGCAGCATCAGCAGCAAGCCCAGCACGGGCCGTGTGCCGGTGATGGCCCCGGCATGCCAGGCCACGAGACCCAGCCCGGAGAACGCGATCAACGCCCCCAGAACCTGCCATCGCCCTGGACGCTCGTTCAGGAACAAGGCTGCCAGCACGGCGGTCACGAAGACGTGCACCTGCAACAGAACCGCTGCCAGCCCGGCCGGAACGCCCAGATGGATACCCGTGGCCAGGAGGCCGAGTTGCAGGGCGAACATGAAGATGCCGTACTGCGCCAGCTTGTACCAAGCCACGGGCGGGCGCGGCAGGATCAGCACCCAGGGCAAGGACGTGAGGATCAGCCTGGCCGTGGACAAAGCCAGCGGTGGAATGTCACGCAGGCCCAGCTTCACGGCCAGGAAGCTCAGCGTCCACAGCACGACGACCAGCAAGGCCAGCCCCAGGTGTGGCGCCGTCATGGATGCTCTCCTCGGAAAAATTCAGTCATGGCTCAGAGCATAGGCAGGCGTACCATGTCTGAAAGGACAACATCGCCGCAAATCCTGCCATGCGTTCAAAAGCGCTCAATGCCTCCGCTCAGACTCGTGTCGTGGTGCTGCTGGCTTTTGACGGTTTTCTGTCGCTGGACGTGTCGGGTCCCTGGGAGGTCTTCTCCAAGGCATCGCGGCTTGCCGCGGCGAACAGCGGGCGCCCGGCCTATCGGCTCGTGCTGGCATCGCCTGACGGAGGCACCATCCAGGCCAGTTCAGGCTTGCGCTGGGCCGACTCCTCGGCGGTGGCCGATCTAAGGGGACCGATCGACACCGTTCTGGTCGCAGGCGGCCTCCCAAGCGTCTTCGAGTCTGACGGCTCCGCCGCGAGTCTGCTGCCGTGGCTACGGCGCAAGGCGCCTGCCGTCCGGCGGATGGGCAGCATGTGCACGGGGGCATTCGCGCTGGCGGCCGCCGGCCTGCTGGACGGACGCCGTGCGACGACGCATTGGAATTCATGCACGCAACTGGCCAGCCAGTACCCCCAAGTCCGGGTGGAGCCCGACGCCATCTATGTGGCCGATCCGCCGTTCTATTGCTCTGCCGGGATCACCGCCGCCATCGACCTGTCGCTGGCCCTGGTGGAAGAAGACCTGGGGCAGCCCATCGCCCTGGCCGTGGCGCGCGACCTGGTCGTCTACCTGCGCCGTCCCGGCGGGCAGTCGCAGTTCTCCGCCGGATTGCAGGCGCAGATGCAGGCCAGTGACCGCTTTCGGGACCTGATCATGTGGATGGTGGAACACCCGGGCAGCGACCTGAGCGTGGCGGCTCTCGCCGAGCGCATGGCGATGAGCGAGCGGCACTTCGCTCGGCAGTTCCGCACCGAGACCGGGAAGACCCCGGCCCGTTTCGTGGAAGCCCTGCGGCTGGACCAGGCCAAGAGCCGCCTGGAACAGACGTCATGGCCCTTGGAGCGCATCGCCCAGCGGGCGGGCTTTGGCTCTGTCGATAGCCTTCAGCGCAGCCTGCGCCGGCACGCGGGGATCACCCCGGAGCTGTACCGGCAAAGGTTTTCAAGCAAGGGCATCGATTGACAACGCAGAGCCACCAGACTGAACGCTCTGGGTGCACTGTTACACGGGGCGCATAGAATTTTCGGCCCACCTCCCGCAACCCCTCATGCCGTCCCCCCTGATCCGCATCCGCGGCGCGCGCCAGCACAATCTCAAGAACCTCGACCTCGACATCCGCACCGGCGAGATGACGGTGGTCACCGGCCCCAGCGGCTCGGGCAAGTCCAGCCTGGTGTTCGACACGCTGTACGCCGAGGGGCAGCGGCGCTACGTCGAGACCTTCAGCGCCTACGCGCGCCAGTTCCTCGACCGCATGGACAAGCCGGCGGTGGACAGGGTGGAGGGCGTGCCGCCGGCCATCGCCATCGACCAGACCAACCCGGTGCGCAGCTCGCGCTCCACGGTCGGCACGATGACGGAGCTGAACGACCACCTCAAGCTGCTGTTCGCCCGCGCCGGCCAGCTGTTCGACCGCCAGACCGCGCTGCCGGTGCGGCACGACAACGCGGACAGCATCTACGACGAGCTGGTGCGCCGCGCGGCGCAGGCTGGTGATCCGCGCCTGGTGGTCACTTTCGCCGTCGAACTGCCCGCCAATACGGGCGCCGAAGAGGTGCAGCAGTGGCTGGCCGCCAGCGGCTTCACGCGCGTGCAGGCCGAGCGCGAGGAGGGCGGCAAGAAGGTGCTGGACGTGGCGGCAGACCGTTTCCGCCTGGCCGGCGCCGAACGTGTGCGCGCGATCGAGGCCATCGAGGTCGCGCTCAAGCGCGGCAGCGGACGCATGTCGGTGTACGCGCTGCCGAGCGACGAAGGCGGCGCACCCGACCTGTGGAAATTTTCGACCGGCCTGCACTGCCCCGAAAGCAACCTGCGCTACGCCGAGCCCATCCCCTCGATGTTCTCCTTCAACTCGCCCGTCGGCGCGTGCGAGACCTGCCGCGGCTTCGGCCGCGTGATCGGCGTGGACTGGGGGCTGGTGATCCCGGACGAGCGCCTCACGCTGCGCGCCGGCGCCGTCAAGCCGATCCAGACCCCCGCGTGGAAGGAGTGCCAGGACGACCTGATGCGCCACGCTGAGAGCGCCGGCATCCCGCGCGACACGCCGTGGAACAAGCTCACCGCCGAGCAGAAGGCCTGGGTCATCGACGGCACGCCCAGCTACAAGGAAGGCAACTGGAGCAGGCAGTGGTACGGCATCCGCCGCTTCTTCCAGTACCTGGAGAGCAAGGCGTACAAGATGCACATCCGGGTGCTGCTGTCGAAGTACCGCAGCTATACCCCCTGCCCGGTGTGCGCCGGCGCGCGGCTGAAGACCGAATCGCTGCTGTGGCGCGTGGGCGGTAAGGAGGACGCGGATGCCGTGTTGGCGCCCGCGCAACGCTTCATGCCGCAAGGCGTCGCGTGGTCGCGCGAACAACTCGAAGCCCTGCCGGGCCTGTGCCTGCACGACCTGATGCTGCTGCCCATCGACCGGCTGCGGCGCTTCTTCGACCGGCTGGCGTCGTCGGTTGCTCCTGAAGAAATAGCTGCCAGCGCGCGCCCAGCAAGCGCTGGAGGCCATTTTGATGCTGAATCCGCCGACGCCAAGGCGCTGAAGCTGATCCTGGAAGAGATCACCACCCGCATCCGCTACCTGTGCGACGTCGGCATCGGCTACCTCACGCTCGACCGGCAGAGCCGCACGCTCTCCGGCGGCGAGGTGCAGCGCATCAACCTCACCACGGCGCTGGGCACTTCGCTCGTCAACACGCTGTTCGTGCTGGACGAGCCCAGCATCGGCCTGCACCCGCGCGACATGGACCGCATCACCGAGGCCATGCAGCGCCTCAAGCGCGCCGGCAACACCCTGGTGGTGGTGGAGCACGACCCGGCCGTGATGCTGGCGGCCGACCGCGTGCTCGACTTCGGCCCCGGCCCCGGCGCCGCCGGCGGGCGCATCGTGTTCGACGGCACGCCGGATGAACTGCGCGCCGCCGACACGCTGACCGGCGCCTACCTGGGCGGGCGCCGGGCCATCGGCGCCGGCTTCACGCGCACCGTGGGCCACAGCACGCCGCGCCTGGTGCTGGAAGGCGCCAGCGCGCACAACCTGAAGCACGTGGACGTGGAGTTCCCGCTGCAACGGCTGGTCACCGTCACCGGCGTGTCGGGCTCGGGCAAGTCCACGCTGATCCAGGACGTGCTGGCGCCGGCGCTGCTGCGCCACTTCGGCCGCGCCACCGAATCGCCCGGCGCGCACGACCGCCTGCTGGGCGCCGAGCAGCTCGGCGACGTGGTGTTCGTGGACCAGTCGCCCATCGGCAAGACGGCGCGCTCCAACCCCGTCAGCTACGTCGGCGCGTGGGACCCGATCCGCACGCTGTTCGCGGCCGCGCCGCTGAGTAAACAGCGCAGCTACACCGCCGCCAAGTTCAGCTTCAACTCCGGCGACGGGCGCTGCCCGACCTGCGGCGGCTCGGGCTTCGAGCACGTGGAGATGCAGTTCCTCAGCGACGTGTACCTGCGCTGCCCGGACTGCGACGGCAAGCGCTATCGGCCCGAGATCCTCGAAGTGAAGATCGAGCGGCAGGCGCTTGAATTGGGGTCAGATTCCAATTTCCACGATTTAAGAACCCGCCACATGAACGTGGCCGACGTGCTGGACCTCACCGTGGCCGAGGCGGCGCGCCTGTTCGCGCACGACCGCGAGGTCATCCGCGCGTTGCAACCCATCGTGGACGTGGGGCTGGACTACGTGAAGCTCGGCCAGCCCGTGCCCACGCTGAGCGGCGGCGAGGCGCAGCGCCTCAAGCTGGTCGGCTTCCTGGCTGACGCGGCCAAATCATCGACCGCCAGCCGCCAGCCCGTGGCGCGCAAGGGCACGCTGTTCCTGTTCGACGAGCCCACCACCGGCCTGCACTTCGACGACATCGCCAAGCTGATGCGCGCCTTCCGCAAGCTGCTGGACGCGGGGCATTCGCTGATCGTCATCGAGCACAACCTGGACGTGATGCGCGCCAGCGACTGGCTGATCGACCTCGGCCCCGAAGGCGGCGAGGGCGGCGGCAGCGTCGTCGCGCAGGGCACGCCCGATGAAGTCGCGCAGCACCCCGCGTCGCACACCGGCGCCGCGCTGCGCGCCTACGCGCAGGCGCTGGGCGAGGGCAGCGCGCTGGAGGTGCGCGAGGCCGCCGTGCTCTACAAAAAGGAGCTGCCCGCGCTTACCGGACGGGCGCCAGAGGCCGAAAACGCCATCGAGATCGTGCACGCCCGCGAGCACAACCTGAAGAACCTCAGCGTGGACATTCCGCGCGGCAAGTTCAACGTCATCACCGGCGTCAGCGGCTCGGGCAAGTCCACGCTGGCGTTCGACATCCTGTTCAACGAAGGCCAGCGCCGCTACCTCGAAAGCCTGAACGCCTACGCCCGCAGCATCGTGCAGCCCGCCGGCCGGCCGGAGGTGGACGCGGTGTACGGCATCCCGCCCACCGTGGCCATCGAGCAGCGCCTCTCGCGCGGCGGCCGCAAGAGCACCGTGGGCACCACCACCGAGGTGTGGCACTTCCTGCGCCTGCTCTACGTCAAGCTGGGCGTGCAGCACTGCATCCACGACGGCGCGCCGGTGCAGCCGCAGACGCCCGAGCGCATCGCCGCGCAGATCATGACGCGCTACCGCGACCAGACCATCGGCCTGCTGGCGCCGCTGGTGGTGGGCCGCAAGGGCGTCTATACCGAGCTGGCCGACTGGGCGCGCCCGCGCGGCTTCACCCACCTGCGGGTGGACGGCGAGTTCCTGCCCACCACGGGCTTCCCGCGCATCGACCGCTTCAAGGAGCACACCATCGAGCTGCCGGTGATGAGCCTCGCCGTCACCCCCGGCAACGAGGTGCAGCTGCGCGAATCGCTCATGCGCGCGCTGGAGCACGGCAAGGGCGTGGTGCACGTGCTGAGCGACATCGCCGGCCTGCGCCACGCGATGGAGAACGGCGACGCCACCGCGCGCATCGGCCGTGTGGAGGTGTTCTCCACCAAGCGCGCCTGCCCGGTGTGCGGCACTTCGTATGCCGAGCTGGACCCGCGCCTCTTTTCCTACAACAGCAAGCACGGCTGGTGCCCCGACTGCGTGGGCACCGGCGTGCGGCTGACCCGGGAGCAGCGCAAGGCGCTGGACGACTCCGTGCTGTCGGCCGACGAGAAGGGCCGCGAGCAGACCTTCGCCGAGCCCGAGGTGGAGGACCTGGGCCACGCCGAATGCCCCAGCTGCCACGGCACGCGGCTGAACCCCGTGGCGCGCGCCGTGCGGCTGGAGAGCGGCCTGGTGGAAGGCGTCGCCATCACCGACCTCGCGCGCATGAGCGTGCACGACCTGCGCGCGTGGTTCGACGGCCTGGCGCTGGCAGGCCGCGACGCCGACATCGCGCGCGACCTGGTGCCCGAGATCAAGAGCCGGCTCGACTTCCTGGCGCAGGTCGGCCTGGGCTACCTCACGCTGGACCGCGGCGCACCGACCCTGAGCGGCGGCGAGGCGCAGCGCATCCGCCTGGCGGCGCAGCTCGGCAGCAACCTGCAAGGCGTGTGCTACGTGCTGGACGAGCCCACCATCGGCCTGCACGCGCGCGACAACCGCATCCTGCTGGACGCGCTGCACACCCTCTCGGCCAAGGGCAACACGCTGGTGGTGGTGGAGCACGACGAGGACACCATCCGCCGCGCCGAGCACCTGATCGACATCGGCCCCGGCGCCGGCGTGCGCGGCGGCCGGCTGGTGGCCGAGGGCACGGTGGCCGACGTGGAGGCCGCGTCCGATTCCGCCACCGGCCGCTACCTGCGCCACGCCATGCGGCATCCGCTGCACCCGCGCCGGGCGGTGGTCTCCCCCCTCTCCCCTCGCGGGAGAGGGGCCGGGGGCGAGGGGGCGTCCACCGACGTCGCGCCCGTACCCCCCCTCTCCCCAGCCCTCTCCCGCGAGGGGAGAGGGAGCAGGGACGGTTCGCCCGTGCATTGGCTCAGCGCCCGCGGCGCCTACCTGCACAACCTCAAGCACGTCGATGCCGCCGTGCCGCTGAAGCGCCTGGTGGCGGTGACGGGCGTGTCCGGCTCTGGCAAGTCCACGCTGGCGCGCGACGTGCTGCTGGCCAGCGTGCAGCGCTTCGTGCGCCAGGAGTTCAAAGAAAAAAAGGCCTCCAGCGCAGATGCATCAAGCGCTGGCAGCTATGAAATCAATAGTCATGGCCTGGTCGGCTGCACCGCGCTGGAAGGCTTCGGTGCGATCGACCGCGTGCTGGAAGTGGACCAGACCCCCATCGGCAAGACGCCGCGCAGCTGCCCCGCCACCTACATCGGCTTCTGGGACACCGTGCGGCGCCTGTTCGCCGATACGCTGGAAGCCAAGGCGCGCGGCTACGGGCCGGGGCGTTTTTCCTTCAACACCGGCGAGGGCCGCTGCCCCGCCTGCGAAGGCCAGGGCGTACGCACCATCGAGATGAGCTTCCTGCCCGACGTTAAGGTGCCCTGCGAGGTGTGCCACGGCGCGCGCTTCAACCCCGAGACCCTGGCCGTCACCTGGCGCGGCAAGAGCATCGGCGACGTGCTGCGGATGGAGGTGGACGAGGCGGTGGAGTTCTTCGCCAGCATGCCCGCCATCAGCCACCCGCTGCAACTGCTGAAGGACGTGGGGCTGGGCTACCTCACGCTCGGCCAGCCGTCGCCGACGCTGTCCGGCGGCGAAGCGCAGCGCATCAAGCTGGTGACGGAACTCAGCAAGGTGCGTGATGACGTGGGGCGCAGAGGCCAGAAGGCGCCGCACACCCTCTACGTGCTGGACGAACCCACCGTCGGCCTGCACATGCAGGACGTGGAGAAGCTCATCCACGTGCTGCACCGCCTGGTCGACGGCGGCCACAGCGTGGTCGTCATCGAGCACGACCTCGACGTGATCGCCGAGGCCGACTGGATCATCGACCTCGGCCCCGAGGGCGGCGAAGGCGGTGGCCGTGTCGTCGCCGCCGCCACGCCCGAGGACGTGGTGCGGTTGGGCACGCACACCGGCCAGGCGCTGGCGCCCGTGCTGGCGCGCGGGATTGATTTTTTTGCAACCTGAACGAGAGAGATTCGACTTGAGCAACAACGTTTTGAAGAAGGCCGCCATCGCGGCCGTGGTCATCGGCGCCGCCTATGTGGGCGCCAGCTGGTGGCTGGGCCAGCAGGTGGAAACGCGCTACCAGGCGCTGCTGGACCGCGCGGCCACGCAGTTCGGCGCCGACAAGTTCGCCGAGCGCCGCTACGAGCGCGGCCTGTTCGGCGCCCAGAGCACCGTGGTGCTCCAGTTCAACCTGCCCCCGCTGCCCGACGACGGCGAGGAAGAAGACACCACCGACGCCGCCCCGCCCGCCCGCGTGCTGCGCATCACCTTGCAGGACGACATCCGCCACGGCCCGCTGGCCGGCCTGCGCCCCGCCGCCGCGCGCATCCGCACGCGCGTGACCCAGGTCGAGGGGCTGGACGACGACACCCGCCAGGCCTTCGCCAAGGCCAGCGCGCCGGAGTTCGACACCCTGGTCGGCTTCGGCGGCGACTACGCCGGACGCATGCTGCTGCCCGCCGGCGAAATGACCGACCCCCAGCAGCCCGGCACGCGCGGCGTATGGCAGGCGCTGACCTACGACTACACCCTGGCGGCCGACGGCCGGCGCTTGACCGGCACCCTGCACTGGCCTCAGGCCAGCTTCGAGGCGCTGGAGCCGGCGGAGGAGGAAGAAGACGGCCAACCGGCCCAAGCCCCGGGCGCCATGAAGATGCGCCTGGACGCGCTCAAGGCCAGCTTCGACATGACCCCCGCCGATGACCAGTGGCTGATGGCCCCCGGCAAGGGCAGCGGCACCATCGGCACGCTGGAGATGACCCAGCGCACACCCGGGCAGACCGCCTTCGAGCCGCTGATGCTGATGCGCGACATCCAGATGGAGACGGAAACCACGCAGGCCGACGGGCTGGTGAACGCGGTCTATCGCGGCCATGGCCAGGGCAGCCTCGGCGGCATCGAGCTGAAGGAGATGCGCTACGAAAGCCAGCTGCGCCGCCTGGACGCGCAGGCGCTGGGCACGGCACAGAAGCTGCTGATGCAGTGGGTGTCGGCACCGAAGGCGGGCGAGGCCGGCGTGCCGTCCGAAGCCGTGGAGGCCATGGCGCGCCGCCTGCTCGATGCCAAGCCCGAATACCGTGACAGCTTCAGCGCCAGTACCGCCGACGGGCAGGCGGGCCAGTTCGGTTACGGCCTGGCCGTGGCCGAACTGCCCCCTGAGCGCGCGCAGGCGCTGGCGCTGGCCGGCATGCCGTGGCAACTGGCCGCCATGCAGCGCGTGCGTTTCGACGCCGACCTGCGCCTGCCCAAGGCCTGGCTGCCTATGCTGCAGCGCCTGATGAACAGCCCCGATATGAGCGCAGAGGACATGACCGGCATGGCCCAGGGCTTCGTCGAACAAGGCTGGCTGCGCGAGGAGGGCGATGCCTACCTGGCCCGGGCCGAGTTCGGTGCCGGCCGCCTGCTGCTGAACGGCCAGCCCTTCATGGCCGGCGGACGCTGATACGAGGGCGCGCTCAAGAATCAAAAATCCGTTCACGCTGGGCTTGTCGAAGCGCTGCGCAGGGCTTCGACAGGCTCAGCCCGAACGGCTATCGATCGAATGCGAATCCGTATGCGTCAGCGCCGCGCGGCCAGCACCTGCGCCGTCACTTCGGCAAAGCCCGCGCCGCGCTCGCCGCGCGTGACCCAGCGCGGCGGGTGCGCCAGCCGGGCCGCGAAGCGCGCGATGTTGGCCACGCCCACGCTGTGGGGGAAGTGCGCGAACATCACCTGGTCGTTGGTCGAGTCGCCGACGTACACCCAGCGCGCCAGCTCGGCATCGAGGTTGCGCCCCAGCAGCGCGCGGACGATCCAGCGCGCGCCCGCCAGCTTGTCGTGTGCGCCGAACCAGCCGTTGATGTGGATGCTGCTCACCGTGGCCTGCATGCCCGCCGCGCGCATCAGCGCCACGCACTGGTCGATGGCTTCTTGCGGCAGGTGGGTGAACTCGCCGTGGTCGATGGCGATGTCGCACGCGCGCCCGCCCGAGTCCGCCGCGCGCCGCGCGCCGGGCACCGCGGCCTCGATGTGCGCCAGCACGCGCTGCATGCGCGCGAAGTTGGCGGTGCGCGTGGCGGCATCCTGTTGATATATTTTTGATAGCTGCCGGCGCTTGCCAGGCGGGCGCTGAAGGCCGATTTGGCTTGGAATCAACGCCGCCGCCCCGTTCTCCGCCACGATGGCGTCCACCGGCCAGGTGGCGGCGAAAGGCTCGCTCCAGCCCACCGGCCGCCCGGTGATCGGGATCACGTGCAGACCCGCCGCCTTCAGCGCGGCCAGCGCTTGGAGCGCATCGGGCGTGATGGCGCCGTCGGTGGTCAGGGTGTCGTCGATGTCGGTGAAGACGCCGGCCAGGTTCGTCCAGGCGCCGGCGGGAAGTTGCGCGAGCGGCGTCACGGCGTGTCGGCGAGGTCGGGCGCCAGGGGCTCCGTCGGCACGTTGCTCACGTCGTGGTGCAGGAAGGCGATCAGCAGCTGGATGCCCACCAGCAGCGGCAGCGCCGCCAGCATCACCGTGCCGCTGGTGGCCGGCGCGCCCGTCACCATGCCGTGCACCCAGCGGCTGATGCCGAACACCAGCCCCACCATGCACAGCAGCGCGCCGAACAGGCTGTAGACCGAGCCCAGGTTGAAGTCGCGCAGCAGGTACACGTAGACGTAGCGCCTGAAGAAGCGCTGCACGTGCTTGAGCAGGAACTCCGGCAGCACGCGCGAGACCTTCAGGTGGGACTGCTCGCCGGCGTACACCGCGTCCATCGGCACGTCGTGCACCACCGCGCGGATGGTGTTCAGGCGGTAGAGCATGTCGCTCTCGAAGAAGTAGCGGCGCTCCAGCTTGTCCAGCGGCAGCTCGCGCAGCACGGCGGTGTGGATGGCGGTGTAGCCGTTGGTCGGGTCCATGATCGGCCAGTAGCCCGTGCTGAGTTTGTTGATGAACGACAGCGCGGCGTTGCCGACCAGCCGCACCGGCGGCATGCCGCGCAGCGACTCGGGCCGGTAGAAGCGGTTGCCCTTGGTGTAGTCCGCCTTGCCCTGCTGGATGGCGCGCACGAACTGCGGGATCAGCGCCGGGTTCATCTGCCCGTCGCCATCGATCTTGACCACGATGTCCATGCCGTCGACGATGGCCGCCTTGTAGGCCGTGACGACGGCGCCGCCCACGCCCAGGTTCTGCGGGTTGTAGAGCACGCGCACGCGCGGGTCGCGGTTGTTCTGCTCGATGAAGCGGCCGCTGCCGTCGGGGCAGGCGTCGTCCACGGCGTAGATCGCTTCCACCTCGGGGCCGGTGGCGTCGATCACGCCCAGCACGTGCTGGGTGACCTTGTAGCAGGGGATGGCGACGGCGATGCGCATCGGGTGCGGCTCCTCAGCTCGTGGAGGCCAGCGCCACGCCGGCCATGATCAGCGCGCCGCCGGCCAGCGTGCGCCAGTGCAGCGGCTCGCCCAAGAAGGCCCAAGCCAGTGTTGGCACGATCAGGAAGGCCAGACCCATGAAGGGGTAGGCCAGGTGCAGCGGGGCGTGGCGCAGGATCCAGATCCAGCCCAGCGTGGTCAGGCCGTAGAGCGCCAGCGCGGCGATGAGCCAGCCGTTGTGCAGCAGCGCGGGCAGCGACAGGGTGTCGGGCAGGGCGCTGGCGGCTTGCTTGAACAGCAGTTGGCCGATGGCGATGCACAGCACGCAAAGGAGGGTGGAGAGGCTGAGGGCGAGGCTCATGGGCGATCAGGGTGATATGTGGGCTGCGGCGTCCCAGACGTGGCGGCTTTCCAGCAACTGGGTGCTGCGCCATTGCACCTGCGTGCCGATCGGACAAGGCAGCACGATCCGCAGGCGTCCGGGCTGGCGCGGGCGCAGTTCTTCATTGGCATGGGTGACGAGCGCATGGAAGGTGCCGTCGGCTTGCAGCGGCGGCCGAAGGGGCCGCTTGTTAGGGGGTTGCAGGATGTTGCCATCCATCGTCTGGTAGGCCACCTCGGCGTTGCGGCAGCCTTTGCCGCCGGATTGCAAGGCCAGGTCTGTTTTCCATAGCGCATTGGCGATCCGGGCTGCTGCCACACTGTCGATGTCGTTCGGGTCCAGGCGAACGTGGAGCACGGCTGGAGATTCCGTGGTCACCCAGGTGCGCTGACCTTGGGGAGCCATGCCATAGGTCTCGATGCGATCGCTGGCCGAAATGTCCAGATGGATGGCGGTTTGGCCCATGCGCAAGGGATCGACGGCAATGTTTTCGCGTTTGCGTGCCAGGTTGTATCCGCCGAAGGTCGAGGTCAGGACAACGGTAATCACGCCGACGACGGGCCACAGGGAGGTTCCGGGAGGTGAGGCCATCCCGATGCTCCAGCTACGCTTGCTGAACGCGCCTTGCAGCCGGATGGGCGCCGTCAGGCAGGCCAGTGACCACGCGGCCAGCGCGATGAGCCATGGGTCCAGCAGGGCGGAACTGTATCGGCTGTTGTACAGGATGGGTAACAACTGCCCCAGCATGGCCAGGAGCATGGCCAGCAGAAAGGCCACGAAGGTCAGCTGCGGTGCCGTCGGGTGTCCGGGGAACGTGCCGGAGCCTGTGGTGACGGCGCGGCGGCGTGACCAGTCATGAGCCAGCCAGACGACTGATGCGATCAACGCGAGCAGTTCGAGGAAGCGCAGTTTGCGCAATGAGCCACCAACCGCGTCGATAGACGCGGGATGGTGTGCCAGCCACCACCAAAGCTTGCGGCCGAAGAATGCCGCCGCGTCCGTGATGGACATGGACTGGAGCTGCCACATCGCCGCACTGCGCAGCACCCGGTCACCGGCGAGGCTGAGATGGTCACCGGTGCCGGCCTCGAGCCCGGCAAGCTGATTGGCATCGTAGTAAAAACCAAGGAACGCGGGCTCCGCGCCCTGGAACAGGGGGTGTGTGCCAAGATACAGACCGGTTCCCGCGCCCGTGCCCAGTCCCCACAGCCCGAACGCCATGCCGTTCTTGAGCGCCAGCGCAAAGGGAACGATCAATCCCAGCAGCAGGCTCCAGGTCATGCATGCCAGGATACGCTGACCTGGGGCGCTGGCCGCTTCCTTGCGCGCCAGCCTTCGATACGCGAGAACGATCAGGCACAGGCCCAGGCATGCCGGGGCCAGAAGTTGCAGCACCGGGCGCGACAACAGTGTCAAAGTCAGCATGGATGCGCCCAGCATGGACATGCCGGGCGTGGACTTGCGGCCGATCAGGATTTGTGCCGCAGCGTACATCCAGCCCATAAGGCCGAACAGAAAAATAGGCTCCGTCAGCTCCGTGGAGAAATAGCGTGACAGCGCTGGATGTACCGCCAGGAGCAGCACGGCGATCACACCGGCGCGGGCGCCCCCCAGCAGGTAACCCGTGTGCCATATGAAGTAGCTGCAGCCGCCCCACAGGCCGGCATTGGCCATGCGGATCCAGGAGGGCTCCGCACCCCACAAGGCTGGCCATAGATAAGCCAGTGGGACGATCCGATGGCTATCGGGTGTCAGCAGGTAAGCCCAGCCTTGTTCCAGGAATGCCCTCGCAGCAGGAAGGTAGACGTGTTCGGCGTCGAAGTGAACAGGCTGGCCAGATTGTTCTGCGATGCTCCACCAGCCGGCGGCGCAGCCCAGCAATGGCCACAGCCAATGAAGGCCCAGTATCTTTTTTCGCGGTTGATAGCGGGTGGCGAAATCACCACGGGGCCGCGACGTCATGAGGTTTTCCTGGCGCCAGATGCGATGAAGGTGGCCAGCAGAGCAAAGAACAATGCGCCGAAACTGAAGCACAGCATCGCGTGGCGGGCCAGGTCGAAATAGCCATCTCCGAGAATGGAGGAAAACAAGGCGTAGTTGAACAGCAGGCCGTTCAGGAGGAACACGAAGGCCCAGCGGCGCTGCCTCAGCGCCCAGGCCGCCAGCGCGGCCAGCGCGGGGCTCAGGATGGAAAACCAGAGGAGCAGATGGGTCGCGCTGGCAGACAAATACCCGAGCAGCCGGTCCAGGGATTGGTGGTGCATCTTGCCGCTGGTGTCGATTCGGGCATGCACCGAGCCCTCGATGTGGCCCAGCTGGTTCTGTAAAAAGCCTCTGTGATGCGAGGCGATATTCCCGATGATCGTGACCAGTGGCGTGGGGTCGCCCACGAGGGCTTTCGCAATTTTCCCGAGGGAAAGCGTCATGACTTTCGGGCAATGCGTCTGGTACTGCTCGGTGGGCGTGTCATACCAGTTCCGCCCCGAGAACTGGAGGCAGCCTGAGGGCAGGCCCAGGCGCTCCAGCATTTTGTCCTGGTCTTTGGAGGCGGGCAAAAGCGCGCCGAATACAGTGTCGATCCGGTTGGCGCTGGTCGCGGTTCTGACCTGCTCGGAGGCGGTCTTGTAGACCAGCGTTGGCAGCAGGCAGATCAAGGCCAACAGAGCCAGCTTGCCGGGCGCAGCCGCCAGAAGCCCCCTGTGCGGGCGTGAGAGCGCCAGCGCCAGGCCCGTGAGCAAGGCCACCGCTGGCAGCAGAAACATGTACTGGCTGCGGCTGAGCGAAATGAAAATCAGGCTTGTCGTGCCCCAGATCAGAGCCGACCTGAGCGAGACACGGTCAAAAAGCCAGAGCCACGCAATGCCTACGAACAAGGTGGCGACGGCAAAGGTGGAAAACTCCGCATACCACGTGTTGAGGAACAGCAAATTGATGGGGTCTGCCACCAGCAGCATCCAGCCGGCATAGCCCAGGGCGGCCATGGGCCTGGGGGTCAGCCTCCTGAAGATGAGCCAGACACCCAGAAGCCAGGCGATGAGCTGGGGGGCGGTCCCGACCTTGATGTCCATCGAGCCATCGCCGTGGGCAAATGCGGCCATCGTGCCGTACTGGATGCTCTTGAAGAGCAAATCGGAAGAGGGATACGTGGGCGCATGCCGTTTGTCCGCCTGAACGAAATACCGCCAGGGCTGGCCTGGCGTGGCCGCGTAGAGTTCTTGCTTCGCGTCTCTGGGCTGCAGGCCGAAAGTTCGCAGCGCGCGTATCTGGTCGTAGTTGTTGGCGTAGGCCAGCATCGGGTCTGCTGCCCAGAACGCAAGTGCGCGCAGGGTAGCCGCCGCGAGGATGACGCAGGCCAGGAGGGTCGCCGCGGCGTTGGTTTTGCTCATGGAGGGCTGGATGCCGTGCTGAATACGAATTTTTTATCCAGATGGTATTTGGCCAGATAGCCCATGACCAGGCCGAGCACTCCGCCCAGGTAGCGCATCTGCGTGGTCTCGAAAATCATCCAGGCGCCGTACTCGAAGCCCCAGAAGATCGCCGTGGTGGCCACGCCCATCAGGGTGTAGAGCATGAAGGTCTTGCCGTCGTGGGCTGCGTTCTGAGCCGTGAAGCGGAAGATGAAGCGCTTGTCCAGGATGTATTTGACGACCAGCCCGGCGGCTGTGCCGACGATGATGGAGAACGCGATGGCGGAAGGCCAGAGCCGCAGGGTCAGATCCTGCGCCCCGATGTTGATCACGATGGCCGCCGCGCAGAACAGCGCATAGAGCAGGGCGATTCGCATGGGTTGTGAAAAAGTCTGTGCGAATCGCGTCGAACGTGAGGTGGTCATGGCTTCGTGGCTTGACGCGGGGCTGTCGGCTCAGACATCCATCCGGTTGAACACCAGGCGTGGCAGGTTGCGGATGACCAGCATGATGAGCGCCCACTTGCCGGGTGCGTACACCACGGGCTTGCCGGCCTCGACGGCTTTGACGATGGACTGGGCGACGGCCTCGGCGCTGGCCAGCTTCGCCCCGCCCTGCTTGAGGTGCGCGGTCATCGGCGTGTCAGTGGGGCCCGGCTTGGCGAGCGTGACGCGTACCGGCGAGTCCGCCAGGGCCAGCCGATGCTGGAGGCCCTGCGCGTATCTCTCCACCAGCCCCTTGGCCGCGCCGTAGACGTAGTTGCTCTTGCGGCCGCGGTCGCCGGCCACTGAACCGACGAGGCACAGCCGCCCCTTCCCCGCGCGCTGCATGGGGCCGATGAAAGCTTCGGCGATCAGCGCTGGAGACTGGCCGTTGACCAGCAGCGCGTCCCGGGCGGCGCGCAGGTCGTCCTGGCAGGCGGGCTGGTCGGGCAGCGAGCCGTGGGCGATCAGGACGATGTCCACCGGCCCGCTGGCCGTGGCGCTCTGCGCCAGCGCGGCGACGGCGTCCACGTCGTCGAAGCGCAGTTCCGCGGTGCGGGCGGTCACGTTCGCGCCGCGCGCGCGCAGGTCGGCGGCCAGCGGCTCGGCGCGGCCGGCGCTGCGGCTGACGAGCAGGAAGTCGCATGGTCCCTGCCGTGCCCACAGGCGGCTGCACTGGTGGGCGATGGCGGAGGTGGCGCCGATGACGACGATGCGTCGGGGTGTGGTCATTGGAACTCAGCTTCCTAAGAGGCGGCGCGACATGGTCGAACTGATGCCGGGGTCGCGGTAGGGCTGCATCTGCGCCCATTGGGGATAGCCGGACTGGAACAGGCCGGCGGGCATGCGCGCGTCCTTGGCGGGGTAGATGCGGCCGCCCGCCGCGCCGACGATGGCGTCCAGGCGGTCGAACAGGCGCAGGGTCTTTTCGCCCTGGTTGGGAAAGTCCAGCGCCAGCGTGATGCCGGGCCGCGGAAAACTCAGCAGACCCAGCGAAGGCCGGTGGCCGAAGGTCTTGAGCACGGCCAGGAAGGAGCCCTGGCCGCTTTGCGCGATCTGCGACAGCATGTCCGCGATGCTCCGCTCACCGCCCTCGAACGGCACCACGCACTGGTACTGGTAGAAACCGCGCGGGCCGTACATGCGGTTCCAGTGCGCGATGCCGTCCAGCGGATAGAAGAATGGCCGGTAGTGGCTGACGGCCCGGCCGGCGCGCAGGCGGTGCGCGTGGTAGTACAGCGCGTTGAAACCGCGCAGGCTCACCGTGTTGACCAGCGACAGCGGCGGCGTGATGGGCATGGCCAGCCCGCTCTGGCGGGGCGTGTGTCGGGGCACGTCGGCATCGTCGCCACGGTGGTTGGCGCGCATGAACAGGCCGCGCCCGCGCCGGTCCAGGCAGTCGATCCACGAGACGGTGTATTCCCAGCCCGCCTCCGACTCGGCCGCCAGTGCGTGGAAGCGGTCCAGCGTGTCGAAGGCGATGGTTTCCGTGTCCAGCCACGGCCCGGCCACGCGGCGCAGTTGCAGCGTGGCCTGGGCGATGAGGCCCGTCAGCCCCAGGCCGCCCACGGTGGCGCGGAACCAGTCGGCCTCCTGGTCGGGCCCGCAGACGATGCGGCGGCCATCGGTGCGTCGCAGGACCAGCGAGCGCACGTGGTTGCCGAACGAACCGGCCACGTGGTGGTTCTTGCCGTGGACGTCGTTGGCGATGGCGCCGCCCACGGTCACGAACTGGGTGCCGGGCGTGACGGGCAGCATCCAGCCGCGCGGGGCCAGCAGGCGCTGGATGTCGCCCAGCAGCGCGCCGGCCTGGCAGGTAAGCAGGCCGGTGTCGGCATCGAAGTCCAGCCAGTGGTCGGCGCTGGCCGTCAGCCACAGCGCGCCGCCGGGGTTCAGGCACACGTCGCCATAGCTGCGGCCCAGGCCGTGGGGCAGGATGGTCTGTCCGGCGGCGGGCAGGGGCAGCGCGCTGCTCAGCCCGTCCAGCGGCAGGGCTTCGTGCGGCTCGGCGCCGAGGCCGCCCCAGGAGCCGACGCGCATCACCACGGTAGCCCCAGCGTGGCCAGCGCCAGCGAGGCGGCGAACACCGCGCCGCAAGCCAGGCTCACGCGGTCCTTGACGGCGAAGATCACCGGGTCGTCGTGCATCTCGCCCCGGTGCGACTTGAGCCACAGCCAGCTGATCCAGAAGACCAGCACGCCCACGGTGAGCAGGATGGCATGCGGCAGCCTGTACAGCGCCTGCACGGTCTCGCCATGCAGGTACAGCGCCAGCACCACGGCAGCGGCATAGCCGGCGCCGATGCCCAGCATCTGCACCAGCGGGGCGTCCTGCGCCACATAGCCGCGCCCATGCGCGGCGGCGTTGTCGCCGCGCTCGATCAGCGGACGCAGCTCGGCATGCCGCTTGAGGAACGACAGCGACAGGAACACGAAGCCCGACACCGCCAGCAGCCAGTGCGACGGCATCAGCCCAGCCGCCGCGCCGCCCGCGACGATGCGCAGCGTGTACAGGCTCGCCAGCGTCATGCAGTCGAGCAGCACCAGCCGCTTGAGCGTGACCGAATACCAGCAGGTCAGCGCGAAGTACACCGCCAGCCAGCCCACGAAGCCCGGCCCCACGCCGCACCCCAGCGCCACGCTGGCCGCGAGCAGCAGCGGCGCCACGGCGACGCCCCAGGCCACGGGCACGCGGCCGCTGGCGAACGGGCGCAGGCGCTTGCGCGGGTGCAGGCGGTCGCTGGCCAGGTCGAGCAGATCGTTGCCGATGTACACCGCCGACGCGCACAGGCTGAACGACAGGAACGCCAGCAGCACCGTGCCCCAGGCCGCGGCGTTGCCGAACTGGTGCGCGGCCAGCAGGGGCAGGAACAGCAGCAGGTTTTTCAGCCACTGGTGCACCCGCAGCACCCTGCGCCAATCGCGCGCCTGCATGCCCTGCGCGGGAAATACCTTGTCCACGTTGCCATGCCGTTGCGCGGCCTTCAGCACGCCGGCGGGCGCATTCGCCACGACGGCCCGGCGCGCAGCTTGCCACACGGGCAGGTCGTCGCGCGAGTTGCCCACGTAGTCGAAGCCCTGCGGGCCGAAGCGCCGCACCAGGCCGTCGGCCTTGCGGCCGGCGGACAGATTGGTCTGCCCATCGCTGGCCAGCACCTCGTCGAAGATGCCCAGGTGCCGGGCGACGGCCTGCGCGGTCTGCGCGTCGGCGGCGGTGCACAGCACCAGCGTTCGCCCGGCGGCTTTCTGCGTTTTCAGCCAGTCCAGCAGGTCGGCGTTGTAGGGCAACGTGGCGGCGTCCAGGGCCACGCGTTGGGCCAACTGCTGCTTGAGCTGCGCCTTGCCGCGCGAAAGCCAAGCCGGCAGCAGGAACACCTGCATCGGGTGCTCCCTGGCCAGGGCCAGCGCCTGTTCGTGCAGGGTGTCGGTCTGCACCAGGGTGCCGTCCAGGTCGACGACGAGCGGGCGGGAACTGTCTTGCGTCATCCTTGCTCATGCGCCTTGCAGCGCCAACCCCGCACGCTCGCGCGGCGGGAGGAAGTTGATTTTGGGAAACCGCTCTTGCGCCAGCCGCATGCCGCAGGGGCTGGTGCATGGGCAGGCCAGGGCACCGGCGCCGTCGTGGACCATGCGCATCGGGTAGGTGCCGCACCCCGGTCGATCATAAGGTCGTCTGCGGGGCAGGCGTCCGATGCCGGTGGGAACTCGGCCGGGGCCATGTGCATGCGGTCGCTCAGGTGCCGGCCTCAGTGGGCCGCTGAAGCCCTCGCGGGCAGGCGAGGCAAGAGGCGTGCCCGATACCCATGCCTGCAACAGAGGGTGGCGGGTAGGCCGCGATGCTCCAGGGATAGCGGCCCTCCAGAAACTGAGTGCCGCGCCATTGCACCACGGTGCCGGCCGGACAGTGCAGCACGATGCGTAGGCTTCCCGGCTCGCGCGGGGTCATTTCGCCGTGGGCGTGGGTGACGAGCGGGTGGAGGGCGCCGTCGGTACGCAGCGGCAATAGCAGCGGCAGCTTGTAGGCGGGCTGCAGGATGCGGCCGTCCGCGGTCTGGTAGGCCAGCTCGGCCTTGCGGCAGCGCTGGCCGTCGGCGCGCAGCGCGAGATCCGTCTTCCACAGCGCGGTGAAGATCTTGGCCGCGGTGATGCGTTCGACGTCGCCAGCGTCGATGCGGACCTTGAGTATGGCGGGCGATTCGGTGATGGCCCACGTTCGGTCTCCCTGCGGCCGCATGCCCTGCACGTCGACCCGTTCCCCGGCGGTGATGTTCAGGTGGGCGAGCGTGGGCCCCATGCGCTCGGGTTCCACGAAGACGCTTTCGCTTTGGCGCGCCAGGCCATAGCCGGTGAAGGTGATGATCAGAATGGCGGCGAGCACGGCGAGGGCTGGCCAAGGGGATGTACCCGGGGGCGTCGCCTCGCCGATGCCGCAGCCCTGCCGGCCGAACATGCCACGCAGCCGGATGGCAGACGTCAGGCTGGCGAACCCCCATGCTGCCAGCGGGACGAGCCACGGATCCAGCAGGGCGGAGCTGTACCGGCTGTTGTACAGAATGGGCAGGAGTTGGACCAGCATGGCCAGGAACATCGCCAGCAGGAAACCCGCGAAGATCAGCGGCCCTGTCGGGCGCGGAGGGACCGTGCCGCCGCGGGGCCGGATGGCGCGGCTGTACCACCAGTCGCGGGCCAGCCAGGCGATGCAGGCAGGCACGATCAGCAGCTCGAAGAACCGCAGCTTGCGCGGCAAGCTGCCGCTTGCATCGATCACCGCCGGATGGTGCGCCAGCCACCACCAGAGCTTGCGGCCGAAGAACGCCGCCGCGTCCTTCGGCGACATGGCCTGGATCTGCCACAGGGCCGCGCTGCGCGTCGCTTTGTCTCCGGCGAGGCTCAGGTGGTCGTCATTGCCGGTCTTGAGCGTGGTCAGCAGATTGATGTCGTAGGGAAGCCCGAGGAATCCGGGCTCGGCACCCTGGAACAAGGGGTGCGTACCAAGATACAGCCCTGCGCCCGAGCCCGTGCTCAATCCCCACAGCCCGAACACCCAGCCATTCTTGATGACCAGCGCGAGCGGAAGGAGCAGCGCTAGCCCAAGGCTCAATCCGATGGCCGATGTGAGGTGAGGGCGCCCGATGACCGGGTGCCCCTTCCTGGCGACTGACCGGTATGCCATGCAGGCCAGGCACGCCAGCAAGGCTGTGGGGGCGACCAGTTGGAGCACGGGCCGGGACAACAGCGTGACGGCCAGCATGAATGCGCCCTGTGCGACCACGGCTGCGGAACTCTCCCGGCCGATGACGATGCGCGCCATGGCATGCATCCACCCGAAGATGCCGAACAAGAAAAGCGGCTCCGTCATCTCGGTAGGGAAGTACTGCACCAGTTCGCGGGTTGAAAGGAGCAGCACCATGGCCACTGCGCCCGCGCGCACGCCTCCCAGCAGGCGGCAGGTGCGCCAGAGAAACCACACGCAGCCCACCCACAGCCCCATATTGGCGATGCGGATCAAGGTGGGATCGGCGCCCCACAGGGCTGGCCAGAGGTAGGCAAGCGGCGCCACCCTATAGCTTTGCGGCGTCAGCAGGAAGGACCAGCCCTGATCCAGGAAGGCTCGGGCCGCAGGGAGGTAGGTGACCGAAGGGTCGAACAACGAGGGCGCATCCAGGTGCCTCATGATGAAGCCCAGACCGAAGATGCAGGCCAGGACCGGCCAGAACCACCCCGCCCTCTTGGCTCCGTGGTGGTGCGTGAATGCATGGCCAAGCAGTTCGGACCCGCGTCCCGACGCCCGGTGACCGGGCTTTGGCTTCAGCACCTGCATCTCGATCGGATGGGGTGGGCCCGGCTGAGGCGGCTTTGTGCGCATGGGGGTGGTTGGTCAGCCGATTCGTGGCATCAGGGGCCGACTCAGTGATTGAACTGGTGGGTGAAGCGAGCCAGCGCCGTCAGGGCGCCCAATGCCAATGCCGCCAGGCAGAGGAAGTAGACGGGGTACCTCTGGATGAAAGAGGCGTTCGGGTTCTGGGCGCCGTGGCGGATTCCGAGGAACGGGCGCTCGACGAACAGGTAGGAGAAAAAGGATATCAACAGGGCCGGCGGCCAAGTGTAGAGGGCAACGGCCAGCAGCCTGCGGTCTGGTGGCGTCGCGCGGGCGAGGTCGGTAAGAGCGTAGACGTCCAGCACGATGGTGTGCCAGAGATAAATGCTGTAGCTGATCGTGCCGACGAACACCATCAGGCCATTGCCGAGCAGTGCGCGCGCGAGCTTGCCCTCCGAGGCGGCCCCATAGATGAGCAGCCCCGCGAGCAGCCCGACGATGGTCTGGAAGAAATAGAAGAAGTAGTCTCCGTTTTCGAGCGCATCGCTGCCGCGCCGCGCAATGAAGGACGCGAAAGCGAGCAGGCCCACCAGCCCGACCAGCAGGCACAGGTTTCCGCGGCGCGGCGATGCGGGCCGGTGCAGGCACAGGTACGCAAACAACGCGCCGATGGCGAACTGGTCCATCCGCGCGCCGAAGAACCAGAACAGATAGACCCCCTTGGAGTGGATGGCGCCCGTGGTGACGGCGGCGAAGCGGAAAACGATGGTCAGGAGGATCGTGAGCAGGAATACGGTGCTGAACGAGCGGCTGCGCAATGCGATCAGGAGCAGGAACGGCAGCACGACGTAGAAGGTGGCCTCCACGGGCAGCGACCAGAACACGCCTCGGAGCGGGGGCGTTCCCAGCCACATGTTGACGAGCAGGGCGTCCTGCACCATCTCGACGGCCGTGGGCAGCTGACCGAGGCCGAACAGCAGGAGGTAGATCAGCGCCAGCAGCGCGAAGTGGTAGGCCGGCAGGATCCGCAGCGCCCGGCGGCGGTAGAAGTGCAGGATGCCGGCGCGGTCGAGGCGGCCGGCGCCGGCCTTGATCAGGGGCAGCGTGAGCAGGAACCCCGACAGCACGAAGAAGATGTCCACGCCCCAGGCCCCCCTGCTGACGAACCGGGTCAGCCCGATTTCATGGTCGAGCAGCGGGATGGGCAACGAGACCTCCCCCCCGCCGGCGATGCCCCAGGTGTGGAAGACCAGCACCCACAGCACCGCCAGCGCGCGCACGCCCGTGAGGTTGTCGAGGTAGACGCCTGAGGTGGTCTTTTTTTCCGGCGCCAGAAATTCCTGGAGGGCCATGCGGTCTTGCAGATTCAGGCGCTGGCTTGCAGCGCCAGCCCCGCATGCTCCCGCAGCGGGTGGAAGTGGATTTTCGGAAACCGCTCCTGCGCCAGCCGCACGTCGTAGGGGCTGGTGCACAGGTAGGCCAGGGCGTCGGCGGCGTCGTGGGCCATGCGCATCGGGTAGGCGTTCTCGAACTCGCGCAGCTCGGCGGGCGTGTCGGCGGTGATCCAGCGCGCGCCGGTGTACTGGCAGCCTTCCAGGCGCACGTCGCAGTCGTATTCGGTCTTCAGGCGGTGCTGCACCACCTCGAACTGCAATTGCCCCACGGCGCCCAGCAGCATGTTGCCGCCGGCGTCGGGCTTGAAGACCTGGATGGCGCCTTCCTCGCCCAGCTGCGCCAGGCCCTGCTGCAACTGCTTGGTGCGCAGCGGGTTCTTCAGCACCACGGTCATGAACATCTCGGGCGCGAAGAAGGGCAGGCCGGTGAACTGCAGGTTGGCGCCGTCGGTGATGGTGTCGCCCAGCTGCACGCCGCCGTGCGTGGTGAAGCCGATGATGTCGCCCGCGTAGGCTTCATCGACCGCCTCGCGCCGCTGGCTGAGGAAGGTGACCACGCTGGTGGGCCGCAGCTCCTTGGCCGTGCGCTGCACCTTCAGCTTCATGCCCGGCGTGTATTTGCCGCTGGCCACGCGCACGAAGGCGATGCGGTCGCGGTGGTTGGCGTCCATGTTGGCCTGCACCTTGAAGACGACGCCGGCGAAGGTGTCGTCCTCGGGCTGGATCACCTGCGCCTGCGTCTGCCGGTTGACCACGACGCTGCTGGCGCGCGGGCGCGGCGGCGGCGCCATGTCCACCAGCGCGTCCAGCACTTCCATCACGCCGAAGTTGTTGACGCCGGAGCCGAAGAACACCGGCGTCTGCTTCGCTGCCAGAAACGCCTCGTGGTCCCACGCGGGCGAGGCGCCGACGGCCAGCTCCATGCTTTCCTCGGCGGTCTCGAAGGCGCTGCCGAAGCGGGCCGCGAGCCGCTCGCGCTCGGCCACCGGGATGGCCTCGAAGTCCTCCGGCCGGCGTTCGCTACCGGCCTCGAACACCGTCATCGCCCGCGTGCGCAGGTTGATGATGCCGCCGAAGGTCTTGCCCTGGCCCACAGGCCAGGTCATGGGCACGCAGGGCATGCCCAGCTCGCGCTCCACCTCGTCGAGGATGTCCAGCGGGTCGCGCACCTCGCGGTCCATCTTGTTGACGAAGGTGATGATGGGCGTGTCGCGCTGGCGGCAGACCTCGATCAGCCGGCGCGTCTGCGCCTCCACGCCGTTGGCGGCGTCGATCACCATCAGCGCCGAGTCGACGGCGGTGAGCACGCGGTAGGTGTCCTCGCTGAAGTCCTTGTGGCCCGGCGTGTCGAGCAGGTTGACCACGTGGTCGCGGTAGACCATCTGCATCACGCTGGAGGCCACCGAGATGCCGCGCTGCTTCTCGATCTCCATCCAGTCGCTGGTGGCGTGGCGGCTGGCCTTGCGCGCCTTCACGCTGCCGGCGATCTGGATCGCGCCGGAGAACAGCAGCAGCTTCTCGGTCAGCGTGGTCTTGCCCGCGTCGGGGTGGGAAATGATGGCAAACGTGCGTCTGCGCTTGACTTCATTGAAGATTTTCTCGTCCGCCATCGTTCACAGCCCCGTTATGTACACGCCCATGTACACAGTCCTTCACGTGCCCATCCGCGCGCGCACATCGGCATCCATGCCGGCGCCCAACCCGGAAGCGCCGGCGGAAGTTTAGCACAAGGACATGGCATATGCCCTCAAGAGATGGCAAACTATGATAATCTGCTCTTGAGAGCATTTTTATTGACCCGTGAACGATGCGTGGCACTGCTAGAGGACAGGCCGGCCCCGACAAGGTGAGGACATGACCGCCCGGAACAAACTACTGACCGCGCCTCCCTACCCGGTTGAGCAAACGCTCAAGCGGCTGGGGGCCAATCTGCGCACGGCGCGGCTGCGGCGGAACCTGACGATCCAAGACATGGCCGAAAAGATCGGCACGGGCGCACGCGCCGTCGCCGATGCGGAGCACGGCAAGCCCTCGACGGGCGTGGCTGTGTACGCCGCCATGCTGTGGGCGCTCGACCTCCTCGACCAGGTGGCGGACGTGGCCGCCCCCGAGCGCGACGAAGAGGGGCAAGCGCTCGCGCTGGCGCGCGAGCGTGGCCGCGCGCGCCCGAAGGCGGAGTTGAGCAATGACTTCTGAAGCGTCGGGCGAGTGCTTCGTCTACATCACACTGCCCGGAGAAACCGAGCCTGTCACAGCAGGGCGCTTCGCACTTTCCGTTGACCGCCGGGGCGTGCCTGAGGGGCGGTTCGTTTACGGACGCAGCTACCTGGAGCGCCCCAATGCCGTGGCAGTCGACCCGGTCGAGCTGAAGCTGGCGCCGCGTACTTACGCAACCGCCTCTATGGGCGGGGTATTCGGCGCTCTGCGCGATGCGAGTCCGGACTACTGGGGCCGCCGGGTCATCCAGCGGCATCTGGGCACAGCGCAACCCAGTGAGATGGACTACCTGCTGTACTCGCCCGATGACCGGGCGGGTGCGCTCGGCTTCGGACTCAACCAGACACCGCCCGCGCCCAAGCGCACCTTTAACAGAACGCTCGACCTCGCAACGGTGCAGGCGATTGCCGATGCCATCGTTGCTGATGAGGGCCAGCCAGCCGCTGGCGGTGCCGGTGATGCCGATCACGATCAGGTCGAGAAACTGATGGTGATTGGTACGTCGATGGGGGGCGCACGCCCCAAGGCCGTGGTGGAGGACGACGACGGCCTCTGGATTGCGAAGTTCAACAGGCAGGACGACGCCTGGAACAACGCACGGGTCGAGCACGCCATGCTGACCCTCGGGCGGGCCTGTGGCCTCATAACGGCGGAAAGCCGGGTTGTCGAAGTCGCAGGGCGCGACGTGCTTCTGGTCAAACGCTTCGATCGTGAAAAGACCGAAGCGGGCTACCGGCGAGCCCGCATGGTGAGCGCCTTGACCCTGCTGCGCGCGGAGGATACCTATCAGTCCCGCAGCAAGTGGTCATATGTCTTGCTGGCGGAAGAGCTGCGGCGCGCGTGTGCGGAGCCGAGGCAAAGCACTTCCGAACTGTTTCGCCGCATGTGCTTCAACGCGCTGATCTCGAACGTCGATGATCACCCGCGCAATCATGCTGTCCTTGCGCGCGCCGCGGACTGGAGCCTCTCGCCCGCATATGACCTGACGCCTGCCGTGCCGGTCAGCATGGAGCGGCGCGATCTCGCGATGGAGTGCGGTGATGCTGGCCGGTTTGCGAATGCAGAAAACCTGCTGTCGCAGAGCGCACGCTTTCTGCTCGATGCCGACGAAGCACGCGCAGTCGTAGATGCGATGGAGACGCAAGTGCGCAGCTCCTGGTATGCGGTAGCGCGCGCGGCGGGCGTCCCGGAGCGGGACTGCGAAAAGATCGCCACCGCCTTCGCGTACCCTGGCTTCCGTCAAAGGCTGGCCTAACAGCAATGGTCCATCCAAGGCCGTCGTTGACGATCGGGGGTTAGGGCCGCTGCATCTACCACCCGGTGGGCACGTGCCGCATGGGGCGGGGCGCCGATGCGGTTGTCGATGCGCAACTGCGCGTTCGGGGCGTGCGTGCACTGCGTGTGGTCGATGTAGACGATGCGCCCTGCGCCACGCAGCAACCGACAGGAGCTTGGAGCGCAGGCTCGGCCGGCCGCTTCGGGGCGGGCGGACCCGGACAGCGGATGAGCGTGGATTTTTTCGCGGTCGATGGGGTGCCTGCGCCGAGCCGCAGGCACCGGCGAGTCGGCCGTCAAGCCGATATACTTCGCGCTGACTTTCCGAGGAGCGTTGCAGCGCCCCCATTCAGCGGGGCGTGAGGCTCGGACAGAAATACATGCAACGACGCTCACCCACGCTTTTGACGCTGCGGTGAGCCGGGACTTCTCCATCACTTCAGCCGGTCAGGCGCGTGGCATTGCAAATTGCCTGACTGATTGGAGAGAACCATGAGCGCCGCGCGCAAAACCCCGGGCGATGCCGCCATCGCCGACATCGCCCTGGCCGCCTGGGGCCGCAAGGAAATCGCCATCGCCGAGACCGAGATGCCCGGCCTGATGGCGATCCGCGCCGAATTCGCCAAGAAGAAGCCGCTGAAGGGCGCCCGCATCGCCGGCAGCCTGCACATGACGATCCAGACCGCGGTGCTGATCGAGACGCTGCAAGCCCTGGGCGCGCAGGTGCGCTGGGCCTCGTGCAACATCTTCAGCACGCAGGACCACGCGGCCGCCGCCATCGCCGCCGCGGGCACGCCGGTGTTCGCCGTCAAGGGCGAGTCGCTGAAGGACTACTGGGACTACACGCACCGCATCTTCGAGTTCGGCCCCGCCGGCAGCAAGGCCGAAGGCCCCAACATGATCCTGGACGACGGCGGCGACGCCACGCTGCTGATGCACCTGGGCCGCCAGGCCGAGACCGACCCCAAGGTGCTCGCCAAACCCAGGAGCGAGGAAGAGCGCGTGCTGTTCGCCGCCATCAAGGCCAAGCTGAAGGAAGACCCGCGCTGGTACAGCCGCAAGGGCGCGCAGATCATCGGCGTGACCGAGGAGACCACCACCGGCGTGCACCGCCTGAAGGAGATGAGCGCCGCCGGCACGCTGCTGTTCCGCGCCATCAACGTCAACGACTCGGTCACCAAGAGCAAGTTCGACAACCTCTACGGCTGCCGCGAGTCGCTGGTGGACGGCATCAAGCGCGCCACCGACGTGATGGTGGCCGGCAAGATCGCCGTGGTCTGCGGCTACGGCGACGTGGGCAAGGGCAGCGCGCAGGCGCTGCGCGCGCTCAGCGCCCAGGTGTGGGTGACCGAGATCGACCCCATCTGCGCGCTTCAGGCGGCGATGGAGGGCTTCCGCGTCGTCACGATGGAAGAGGCCGCGCCGCTGGCCGACATCTTCGTCACCGCCACCGGCAACAAGGACGTCATCACCTACAAGCACATGGCGGCCATGAAGGACCAGGCCATCGTCTGCAACATCGGCCACTTCGACAACGAGATCGACGTCGCCGGGCTGGAGGCCAAGTGCAAGTGGGAGGAGATCAAGCCCCAGGTGGACCACGTGATCTTCAAGGGTGGCAAGCGCATCATCCTGCTGGCCAAGGGGCGCCTGGTGAACCTGGGCTGCGCCACCGGCCACCCCAGCTACGTGATGTCGTCCAGCTTCGCCAACCAGACCATTGCGCAGATCGAGCTGTTCACCCACCCCGACGCCTACGACGTGGGCAAGGTCTACGTGCTGCCCAAGCACCTGGACGAGAAGGTGGCGCGTTTGCAGCTGGCCAAGCTGAACGCCAGCCTGACGCAGCTGAGCAGCGAGCAGGCGCGCTACATCGGCGTGCCGCAGGCCGGCCCCTACAAGCCGGACACCTACCGCTATTGATCAGATAGCTGCTGGCGCTTGCGTGGCGGGCGCTGGAGGCCGATTTCATTCATAAAACCGAAGCCGTGCGCGCAGACCAGTTCCTCGTCGAGCGCGGCCTGGCCGCCAGCCGCAGCCAGGCGCAGCGCCTGATCGCGGCCGGCGCGCGCTGGCGGAGTCCGGCCGGCTGGCGCCCCCTCGCCAAGAGCGACGATCTGCCGCCCGGCGCCGAGGTCGAGTTGCAGGGCGCCGCCGAGGCGCGCTACGTCTCGCGCGGCGGCCTCAAGCTGGAGGGCGCGCTGCGCGCCGCCGGGCTCGACGTGGCCGGCTGGCGCTGCCTCGACGTGGGCCAGTCCACCGGCGGCTTCACCGACTGCCTGCTGCAACACGGCGCGGCGCACGTCACCGGCATCGACGTCGGCCACGGCCAGCTGCACCCGCGCCTGGCCGCTGACCCGCGCGTGCGGGCGCTGGAAGGCGTCAACGCGCGGCACCTCGATGCTTCTGTATTAATAGCTGCCAGCGCTTGCCAGGCGGGCGCTAGAGGCCGATTTGACCAATATTTCGATTTGATCGTCGGCGACCTGTCCTTCATCTCGCTCACGCTGGTGCTGCCCGCGCTGGCGCCGCTGCCGCGGGCCGGCGGCCACCTGCTGCTGCTCGCCAAGCCGCAGTTCGAGCTGCAACCCGGCCAGATCGGCAAGGGCGGCATCGTGCGCGACGCCGCGCTGTACGCCGAGGTCGAGCAGCGCCTGCGCGCCGCCTGTGCCGGCCTGGGCTTGGCGGTGCGCGGCTGGTCGGGCAGCCCGATTACCGGCGGCGACGGCAACCGCGAATTCTTCATCCACGCCCAAGCACCCGCTTCCGCGCCATGACCCAACCTCTCAGCCTCGAATTCTTCCCGCCCAAGACGCCCGAGGGCGCCGAGAAGCTGCGCGCCACGCGCCAGCGGCTCTACGCGCTGGCGCCGGAGTTCTGCTCCGTCACCTTCGGCGCCGGCGGCTCCACGCAGGACGGCACGCTGGAGACGGTGCGCCAGATCGTCGCCGAAGGCCGCCCCGGCGTGCCGCACCTGTCGTGCATCGGCCAGACCCGGGCCAGCATCCGCGAGCGCCTGGCCACCTACCGCCAAGCCGGCGTGCGGCGCATCGTGGCGCTGCGCGGCGACCTGCCCAGCGGCTACGGCCTGGGCGGCGAGTTCCGCTACGCCAGCGAACTGGTGGCCTTCATCCGCGCCGAGGCGGGCGCGCATTTCAGCGTGGCCGTGGCCGCGTATCCCGAGGTGCACCCCCAGGCGCGCTCGCCCGAGGCCGACCTGGACGCCTTCCGCGCCAAGGTGGACGCCGGGGCGGACGTGGGCATCACGCAGTACTTCTTCAACGCCGACGCCTACTTCCGCTTCGTGGACGAGCTGCGCCGGCGCGGCGTGGCGACGCCGATCGTGCCCGGCATCATGCCCATCACCAACTCCACGCAACTGCTGCGCTTTTCCGACAGCTGCGGCGCCGAGGTGCCGCGCTGGATCCGCCTGCGCCTGCAAGCCTTCGGCGACGACGCGGCGTCCATCAAGGACTTCGGCGCCGACGTGGTGGCCGGCCTGTGCCAGCGCCTGCGCGAGGGCGGCGCGCCGGGCTTCCACTTCTACACGCTCAACCAGGCCGCCGGCACGCTGGAAGTCTGCAACCGGCTCGGTTGATATAACCAATGGGTTAATGGGCGGCGTGGTTTCTAGAATTATTCATCTAAGAAACCACTGGTTTCGGCTTCCGGCGGGTTGGCGCCGGTAGAATCCGCCGCATGTTACGGGACACCTCTCCCGGCGCGGCCCCTGCGGACGCCCCGGCCCTGGGAAGTGGCCACCGTCTGCCGGCAGGTCGGGCCCTGGTGCTCGCCACGCTGTGGCTGGCAGCAGCGCCCCTGGCGGCGCAACCGGTGAGCCCCGATGCTTCCCCTCTCGCGCTCGCGCAGCCTTGCTCCTCGGCCAAGGCGGTGCACGACATGCGCTGCCCCAACTACACCGGCTTCAAGGCCCGCGTGGGTGGTGCGGCCGACGCCGCGCCGCCCCGCCAGAGCGCCGGGCAGGACGACGGCCCGGCGCGCGCCGGGCGCGATCTGCAACGCGGCATCGCCTCCTGGTACGGCCCGCGCTTTCACGGCCGCACCACGGCCAACGGCGAGAAGTACGACATGTACGAACTCACCGCCGCGCACAAGACGCTGCCTTTCGGCACGCGCGTGCTGGTGCACAGCCCGCGCACTGGCAGGCAGGTGGTGGTGCGCATCAACGACCGCGGCCCGTACATCCGCGGGCGCGTCATCGACCTCAGCAAGGCCGCCGCCACCGCCCTGGGCATGCAGTCGCGCGGCCACGACGCCGTGGTGCTGCGCGAGGTGCTGCCGCCCGGCCGCGCGGACGAAGTGCTGGCCAGCGCCGACTGAATACTCTCGGGGAGTAGCATGCGTCCGGCGCTTGTCTGCCGGGCGCTGGCGGCCAGTGGGGGTGGGGAGTATGTGGGCGCCGCGCGTCAGCGCTCGTCGTAGCTCACCGTCAGCCGGTCGCTCGTCGGCCGCGCCTGGCAGCTCAGCACGAAGCCCTGCGCCATCTCGTCGGCCTCCAGCGTGTAGTTCTTGTCCATGCTGACGGCGCCCTCCATCACCTTGGCGCGGCAGGTGCAGCACACGCCGGCCTTGCAGGAGTAGGGCAGGTCCAGCCCGGCGCTGAGGGCCACGTCCAGCACGTGCTGGTCGCGCCGCATCGCCAGCGCGTGCGACTTGCCGTCGATCAGCACCGTCAGCGCCACCTGGCCGGCGGGGGCCTCGGGGTCGGCGTGCTCGGTGGCGGCGCGGCGCGCGGCGGGCGGCAGCGCCTCCAGGCGCGGGGAGGTGAAGCGCTCGGTGTGGATGCGCGCTGGCGGCACGCCGGCTTCGAGCAGCGCGGCCTCGGTGGCGTCGATCATCGCCTCGGGGCCGCAGACGAACACCTCGTCCATGCTCTTGGCGGGCAGCAGGGTGTCGATGAGCTGGCGCACCTTGGCGCCGTCGATGCGGCCTTCCAGCAGCGGCACCTCCTGCGCCTGGCGCGACAGCACGTGGATCAGCGTCAGGCGGTTCTTGTACTTGTCCTTCAGGTCTTGCAGCGCCTCGTTGAACATCACGCTGCCCATGCGGCGGTTGCCGTAGACCAGGGTGAACTTGGCGTGGTCGCTCTCCTCCATCGTGGTGGCGACGATGCTGAGGATGGGCGTGATGCCCGAGCCCGCCGCGAAGCCCACGCGGTGCAGCGCGCGCGGCTTGCGGATGGTGAAGCGGCCGTCGGGCGGCATCACGGCCAGCCGGTCGCCGGCCTTCAGCTGCGTGGCCGCCCAGTTGGAGAACAGGCCGCCTTCCATCGGGCGGATGCCCACCTCCAGCTCGCGCGCGCGGGCGTAGCGGCCGCGGGTGGAGCAGATGGAGTAGTTGCGCCGCACGTCCTGCCCGTCGATGGTGGCGCGCAGGGTCAGGAACTGGCCGGGCTGGAAGTCGAAGCGCTCGTGCAGCTCGGCCGGCACGCTGAAGGCGATGGCCACGGCGCCGGCGGCCTCGGGGCTGACGCGGGCGACGGTGAGGTCGTGGAAGCGGGGGGTCATGGTTATTTCCTCGTGGGATTGCGAGAGACAGCAGCGCGCTGAACCCAATGGATCGAAGGGCCGCGGAGCAGGCCAAGCCAGCGAACGCCGTGGACGGACCTGCGCCGGCCACTGGCGTTGTCCCCCCTCCCGCAGAGAGAGGGGGGAAGGCGCCGAAGGCGACTCAGGGGGGTGTTCCTCATATCCTCTTGAAATGATCAAAGGGCTCCATGCAGTCCAGGCAGCGGTACAGCGCCTTGCACGCGGTGGAGCCGAAGTGGGAGGTTTCGGTGGTGTTGGCGGAGCCGCAGAGGGGGCAGGGGACGGCCGTGCGCGGCCTGGTCGCAAAGTGGATCGGCGCTTCGCCCGGCGCCAGCGCGCCGGTGTGCGGCGGGGCGATGCCGTAGGCGCGCAGCTTCTCGCGCGCGGCGGCGGTCATCCAGTCGGTGGTCCAGGCCGGGGCGAGCTGGGTGACGACGCGCGCCGCCACGCCGCCCTGCGCCAGCCGCGCGACGATGTCGTCGTGGATCTGTTCCATCGCCGGGCAGCCGCTGTAGGTGGGGGTGATGACGACCTCCAGCACGCCGTCGTCCGCACGGCGCAGCGCGCGCACGATGCCCATCTCGCGCAGCGTGACGACGGGGATCTCCGGGTCGGTCAGCTCGTCCAGTGCCGACCAGAGCGCCGACTGCTCACTTTCCGATAGCTGCTGGCGCTCGCCAGTCGGGCGCTGGAGGGCGATTTGGCTCATGAATCACATCACCAGGTGGCGCCGGGGTGCGCGCGCGCCAGCCCCTGCATCTCGCCCAGCAGGTAGCTCAGGTGCTCGGAATGCACGCCGTCCTTGCCGCGCGGCACCCAGCCGCCTGAGTACGGCGGGCGCTTGAGCGTGGCCTCGGCGATGGCGTCGCCCACGATGCGGTCCCATTCGGCGCGCAGCGCCAGTGGGTCGAAGCCGGCCTCGGCCTCCAGCGCGCTGGCGGTCCAGAACTCCTCGGTGAAGGGCATCAGGTAGTCCAGCGCGGCCTGTGCGCGGCGGTGCGATTCGGCGCTGCCGTCGCCCAGGCGCACCAGCCAGTCGCGCGCGTGGCCCAGGTGGTAGCGCACCTCCTTCAGGCTCTTGGCGGCGATGGCGGCCAGCTGCGGGTCGGTGGACTGGCGCAGGCGGTCCCAGGCCAGCACCATCAGCGCGCTGTAGAGGAAGTTGCGCGCGATGCTGACGGCCCAGTCGCGCGCGGCGCCGCTGGCGGCGGGCGCCAGGCCGGCGTTGTGGGGCAGCTCCAGCAGCACGTAGTTGCGGAACTCGGGCGCATCGCGGAAGTAGGCCAGCGTGTCTTCCGTGGCGCCGCTGCCGGCCTGCGCGGCGGCGTGCTGGTAGAGCAGGCGCGCCTGGCCGATCAGGTCCAGGCTGTTGTTGGCCATGGCCAGGTCTTCTTCGAGGATGGGCGCGTGGCCGCACCACTCGGCGTTGCGCTGGCCCAGCACCACGGCGTTGTCGGCCAGGTGCAAGAGGTAGGGCAGCGGGGCGGCCTGTTCGACGCGCGCGTCCATCACATGTGCCCCACTTCGTCGGGGATCTCGTAGAAGGTCGGGTGGCGGTAGATCTTGTCGCTGGCGGGCTCGAAGAGCTGGTCCTTGTCCTGAGGGTCGCTGGCGGCGATCAGGTGCGAGGGGATCACCCAGATGCTGACGCCCTCCTGCCGGCGCGTGTACACGTCGCGCGCCATTTGCAGCGCGTGCTGCGCGTCGCTGGCGTGCAGGCTGCCGCAGTGCTTGTGTTCGAGGCCCTGCTTGCTGCGGACGAAGACCTCCCAGAGAGGCCAGTCCTTCAGGGCGGGTTGTGCGGTGCTCATCGTGTCTCCTCGGGTTCTCAGGCGGCGGCTTTCAGCGCGCGCTGGCGTTGCTTGTCGGCGTGCGCCACGGCGGCCTCGCGCACCCAGGCGCCGTCCTCGTGCGCCTTCACGCGCGTGGCCAGGCGCTCCTTGTTCATCGGGCCGTGGCCGTTGACCACCTGCCAGAACTCGTCCCAGTCGATGGCGCCGTAGTCGTGGTGGCCGCGTTCGGCGTTCCACTTCAGGTCGGGGTCGGGCAGGGTCACGCCCAGCACCTGGGCCTGCGGCACGGTGGCATCGACGAACTTCTGGCGCAGGTCGTCGTTGCCGATGCGCTTGATGCCCCAGCGCATGCCCTGCGCGCTGTTGGGGCTGTCGGCGTCGGGCGGGCCGAACATGGCCAGGCACTTCCACCACCAGCGGTTGACGGCGTCCTGCACCATGTCGCGCTGCGCCTGCGTGCCCTTCATCATCACCAGCAGGGCTTCGTAGCCCTGGCGCTGGTGGAAGCTCTCCTCCTTGCACACGCGCACCATCGCGCGGGCGTAGGGGCCGTAGCTGCAACGGCACAGGGGGATCTGGTTCATGATCGCCGCGCCGTCCACCAGCCAGCCGATCACGCCCACGTCGGCCCAGGTGAGCGTGGGGTAGTTGAAGATGGAGCTGTACTTGGCCTTGCCGGTGTGCAGCGCGTCCAGCATCTGATCGCGGGGGGTGCCCAGCGTTTCGGCGGCGCTGTACAGGTACAGGCCGTGGCCGCCCTCGTCCTGCACCTTGGCGATCAGGATGGCCTTGCGCTTGAGGCTGGGCGCGCGGCTGATCCAGTTGCCCTCGGGCAGCATGCCGACGATCTCGGAATGCGCATGCTGGCTGATCTGGCGCACCAGGGTCTTGCGGTAGGCCTCGGGCATCCAGTCGCGCGGCTCGATGCGGCCGTCGGCGTCGATGCGGGCGTCGAACTGGGCTTGCAGCGCCTGTTCGGCCTCGGACAGGGGCTTGGCGACCGCCTTCAGGCCGGCGGTCTTGCCGTCGGCATCGTCGGGCACGGAGAAGGATTGCGTGTACATGCGTGGGGCTCCTGGTTCTTTAACCGGCGTCTGCCCCAAGTATAGATAATTAGCCGACCGATCGGTCGGCTAATGCGCGTCGGGGTTTTCCCGGGGTCAGGCGCTGGCCTCGACCGCCCAGGCGCGCCCGGCGCCCCGGCCCTCGGCCAGCACGCGCAGCACCTGCGGCAGCGCTTGCTCCAGCGCCGCCTTCAGCGGGTGCGGCGGGTTGACGACGAACAGGCCGCTGGCCGTCAGCCCGCCGCCGTCGGGTGCGGCGCCGATGTGCAGCGTGGCGTTCAGCCAGCCGCGCCCCGCCTGCTGGGCCATGGTCTTCAGGCGGCGCGGCAGGCCGTGCGCCTCGGGCCGCGCGATGACGGGGTACCAGACCATGCAGACGCCGGTGGCGAAGCGCCGCAGCGCGTCCTGCACGGCGGCGGCGGCCTTGGCGTAGTCGCTCTTGATCTCGTAGCTGGGGTCGATCAGCACCAGCGCGCGGCGCGAGCCGCCGGCGGCGGCCGGGGGCGGCAGCAGGGCCTTGAGCGCCTCGAAGCCGTCCTGCCGCGCCACGGCGACCTGCCGGCCGGCGTCAAGCTGCGCCACGTGGGCGTCGAGCGCCTGGATGTCGGTCGGGTGCAGCTCGAACAGCTTCAGCCGGTCGTGCACCGCCGCGCGCGCCGGCTCGGTCATCAGCGCGTGCATGATCAGCGGCGAGCCCGGGTACACGCGCCAGGCGCCCGGCGCGCGGTTGAACGAGGCCACCACGGCGAGGTAGTCGGCCAGTGCTTCCGCTATATCTTCAGTAGCTGCTGGCGCTTGCCCAGCAAGCGCTGGAGCCTGATTTTGTTCATGAAGCGCTTGCAGCCGCGCGATGCCCTCCAGCGCCTCGCCCGAGGTCTGCGCCGCGTCCGAGTCCAGCCGGTAGATGCCGGCGCCGGCGTGGGTGTCGACCAGCGTCAGCGGGCCGTCCTTGCGCATCAGGTGGCGCAGGGAGGCGATCAACGCGAGGTGCTTGAGCACGTCGGCGTGGTTTCCGGCATGGAAGGCGTGGCGGTAGCTGAACATAGGTGACGCGATGCTAACGCCTTTGTATAATGGCGGGCTTTGCAGCGATTTTCAGCCCCGCGGCAAAAGCAAACGTCCCACCTAAGAGGCTCCCATTCAAAGAGGAGCGCCGACCGTGGAAAAGGGCTGGCCAAACCAGGAAAACTCATGAAAACGTTCAGCGCGAAACCCGCTGACGTGACGCACGAGTGGTTTGTGATTGACGCCACCGACAAGGTGCTCGGACGGGTCGCCAGCGAAGTGGCCCTCCGTCTGCGCGGCAAGCACAAAGCCATTTACACGCCTCACGTCGACACCGGCGACTTCATCGTCATCGTCAACGCCTCCAAGCTCCGCGTCACCGGCGCGAAAGAGCTGGATAAAAAATACTACCGCCACACCGGCTACCCCGGCGGCATCCGCGAGACCAACTTCCGCGACATGCAGGCCAAGCACCCCGGCCGCGCGCTGGAGAAGGCCGTCAAGGGCATGCTGCCCAAGGGCCCGCTGGGCTACGCCATGATCAAGAAGCTGAAGGTCTACGGCGGCGCCGAGCACCCGCACAGCGCCCAGCAGCCCAAGGCGCTGGAAATCTGAAGGAGCCGGTAAATGATTGGTGATTGGAACAATGGCACCGGCCGTCGCAAGACCAGCGTCGCCCGCGTGTTTCTGAAAAAAGGCTCCGGCAGGATCACGGTGAACGGCAAGGCGATCGAAGAGTTCTTCGGCCGCCAGACCTCGATCATGATCGCCAAGCAGCCGCTGGTGCTGACCGAGAACGTCGAAGCCTTCGACATCCAGGTCAACGTGCACGGCGGCGGCGAGTCCGGCCAGGCCGGCGCGGTGCGCCACGGCATCACCCGCGCGCTGATCGACTACGACGCCAACCTCAAGCCCGCGCTGAGCGCCGCCGGCTTCGTGACGCGCGACGCCCGCGAGGTCGAGCGCAAGAAGGTCGGCCTGCACTCCGCCCGCCGCGCCAAGCAGTTCAGCAAGCGCTGAACAGGCCCACCCCCAGGCTCCACGCGCTGCGCGATGTGGCGCGCCACCCTCCCTGCGAGGGGGCACCGCCAGCGGGCGGGCCAAGCCCTTCCGCGGCGGTCGCTGGCTTGGCCTGCTCCGCGGCCCTTCGATCAAACCGCATGCGTCTTTCGAGGCCGTGCGGTTTTTTCTTGTCTGCGTGGTAAAAAAGGCTGCTCACAAGGAGTCTGTCCATGCTCGGTATCAAGAAGCAACCCGTCGTCCGCAGCGCCATCGGCGCCGGCATGCGCGTGGACGGCGACTGCGTGTTCGAGGACGGCCTGCAGATCGACGGCGCCGTGCTCGGCAGCGTCACCGCCCAGGGCAGCCAGCCGACGGTGCTGGTGATCGGCGAGACGGGCAGCGTCGAAGGTGCCGTCAGCGCCGACCACGTGGTGATCGCCGGCTCGGTCGTCGGCCCGGTGCTGGCGCGCGAGCTGCTGGAACTGCACGCCAAGGCGCGCGTGCAGGGCGACGTGCGCTACAAGGCGCTGGAGATGCAGCAGGGCGCCGTCATCGCCGGCCAGCTGCAACCCCAGGTGACGCCGCCGCCGGCGCCGTCCGATCCGGTGGCCACGGCACCGCCGCCCGCCGCCACCGGCCCGACCGAGCCGACGATGGACCCGGACCGGCCCTGACCGCGCCCGGCACAATTCCGACTGTTTCGGTATACTTTTCGCCATTCCACCGCAGGAGCCGCCATGAGCGCCGTTGCCCAAGACATCCAGACCCCCGCCGCGATGCCCGACCCCATCGTCTTCACCGACAGTGCCGCCGCCAAGGTGGCCGACCTGATCGCCGAGGAGGGCAACCCCGACCTCAAGCTGCGCGTGTTCGTGCAGGGCGGCGGCTGCTCGGGCTTCCAGTATGGTTTCACCTTCGACGAGATCGCCAACGACGACGACACCACCATGACCAAGAACGGTGTCTCGCTGCTGATCGACGCCATGAGCTACCAGTACCTGGTCGGCGCCGAGATCGACTACAAGGAAGACCTGCAGGGCGCGCAGTTCGTCATCAAGAATCCCAACGCCCAGACCACCTGCGGCTGCGGCTCGTCGTTCTCGGTGGCCGAATGACGGGCACGGCCCCCAGCCATGCCGCATGACAAAGGGCGCCTCAGGCGCCCTTTGTCATGCGATGGGGTGTTTGGAGAAAAAAGGCCGCCAGCCCTTATGGGGCATGCGCCGGCAGCTACTTCTTCAATAGCGATCCGCCGGCTTACTCGAAGCTGCCGCGCGTCAGCTCGCTGGCCGCGGCCAGTTGCGTCTTCATGCCGGCGGTCAGCCTGGCGAACGCGGCCTTGCCGGCCGGGGTGACGGGCACGTTCTCGCGCTGCTCGGCCAGCACCTCGGTCGGGTCCTGCGGCTCGTTGTCGATGCGGAACTCGAAGTGCAGGTGCGGCCCGGTGGCCACGCCGGTCTGGCCGACGGCGCCGATGGTCTCGCCCTGGATCACGTTGTCGCCCACCTTGACGTCGAGGCGCGACAGGTGCGCGTAGACCGTGGAATCCCGCTTGTTGCGGTGGCGGACGTAGATGACATTGCCGTAGCCGCTCTGCACGCCCGCGAACTCGACCACGCCATCGCCGACGCTGCGCACCGGCGTGCCGGTGGGCGCGGCGTAGTCCACGCCGGCATGCTCGCGGCTGTAGCCGAAGACCGGGTGGTTGCGCATGCCGAAGCCGCTGGTGATGCGCGAGATTTCCATCGGCGAGACGAGGTAGGCCTTGCGCAGGCTCTGGCCGTCGAAGGCGTAGTAGGCGCCCTTGGCGGCGCCTTCTTCCTTGAACCACACGGCCTGGTGCGTCTTGCCGCGGTTGACCACCTCGGCGCTGAGGATCCTGCCGGCGCGCAGCGGCTCGCCGTCGGCTTCCAGCGTTTCATAGACCACCGAGAAACGGTCGCCCCGGCGCAGGCCGCGGTGGAAGTCGACGTTGGACTCGAAGATCTCGGTCAGCTGCTTGGTCACGCTGTCGGGCAGGCGGGCCTCGTCGGTGGCGCTGTAGAGCGTGCCGCGGATCACGCCGCCGGCGATGCGCTCGCTGGCCACCAGCGGCGCGGTCTCGACGCGGACGCTGAAGTCGCTGCCCGTGCGCTCCACCACCAGGCGCTTGAAGCTCTCGTCGGATTCCTGGTCGAGCCACTGGGTGCGCAGCAGGCGCAGCTCCTGGCGCTCGCTGGCCTCGGCGGTGACGGTGCGGCCGGCGCGGCCGAACAGCGCCTGGCGGGCGGTGGCGTTCCTGCGCAGGAAGGCGGCGGCGGCCGGGTCGGCCAGGCCCAGGCGCTCCAGCAGCGCCTCGGGCGTGTCGGCGGCGCGCGTCTGCTCGCTGCGGTAGAGGGTAAACGAATGGGTGTCCAGCAGCTCGGCCTGGGGGTTCAGCGCGGCGGCCTGGACGGCTTCGGAGACCAGGCGCATCGGCTCGGTCGGCGCGGCGGGGGCCAGCGAGGCCACGGCGAACGCGCCGCCGCCGCCACCGAGCAGCACCGCGCCGATCACGGCGGTGATGCGCTTGGGATGGCGGTGGAGGAAGTCGGCGACGGCGAGGCCGGCGGATATCAGTTCTTGCTTCACGCGCGGAGTGTTCCGGGGTATCTGTGCAGGACACGGCAGCGCGAAGCGACTGCCTGGCGAAGCGCTCTCGATGCAAGAGCATGGCCGGTAAAATCGCGGCCTAAGCCAACGAGTATAGCGGTGTAGGCGGCCACCTACAACCCAAAGCAGATGACGCCTGACAGCAAACTTACAGAACATCCGGTAACCGACAAAGTGCGCGAGGCCGTGGCCGTGACGTTGCGCGGATGCGAAGAATTGCTGCCGCAGGACGACTGGGTCCAAAAATTGGCCCGTTCCGAAGCCACCGGCCAGCCGCTGCGCATCAAGCTGGGGCTGGACCCGACGGCGCCCGACATCCACGTCGGCCACACCGTGGTGCTGAACAAGATGCGCCAGTTGCAGGACCTGGGGCACACGGTGATCTTCCTGATCGGCGACTTCACCAGCCTGATCGGCGACCCATCGGGCCGCAACAGCACGCGCCCGCCGCTGACGGCCGAGCAGATCCGCGCCAACGCCGAGACCTACAAGGCGCAGGCCTACAAGGTGCTGGACCCCGAGAAGACCGAGCTGCGCTACAACAGCGAGTGGTCCGACGCCCTGGGCGCGCGCGGCATGATCCAGCTGGCCGCCCGCTACACCGTGGCGCGCATGATGGAGCGCAACGACTTCGCCGAGCGCTTCAAGGCCGGCACGCCGATCAGCGTGCACGAGTTCCTCTACCCGCTGATGCAGGGCTACGACTCGGTGGCGCTGAAGTCCGACATCGAGCTGGGCGGCACCGACCAGAAGTTCAACCTGCTGGTGGGGCGCCACTTGCAGGCCGAGTACGGCCAGGAGCCGCAGTGCATCCTGACCATGCCGCTGCTGGAGGGCACCGACGGCGTCGAGAAGATGTCCAAGAGCAAGGGCAACTACATCGGCATCACCGAGCCGGCCAACACCATGTTCGCCAAGGTGCTGTCGATCAGCGACGCGCTGATGTGGCGCTGGTACACGCTGCTGTCGTTCAAGTCGATGGCCGAGATCGGCGCGCTGAAGGCCGAGGTGGCCGCCGGCCGCAACCCCAAGGACGCCAAGGTGGCGCTGGCCAAGGAGATCACCGCGCGCTTCCACAGCGCGCAGGCGGCCGAGGCGGCCGAGGCCGACTTCATCAACCGCAGCCGCGGCGGCGTGCCGGACGAGATCCCCGCCGTGGCGCTGCCGGGCGCGCCGCTGGGCATCGGCCTGGTGCTCAAGCAGTCCGGCCTGGCCTCTTCCACCAGCGAGGCCAACCGCCTGATCGACGGCGGCGGCGTGCGCGTCGATTCCGGCGTGGTGAGCGACAAGGGCCTGAAGCTGGCCGCCGGCACCTACGTGGTGCAGGTGGGCAAGCGCAAGTTCGCGCGCGTCACGCTGACTTGAAGTTTACAAGTCAAATCGGCCTTCAGCGCTTGTCCAGCAAGCGCTGGCAGCTATTGATTCGATAGTTCCCGCATGAATGCCGCCGCCGCGCCCTGGCTCACCCCGCGCCGCCTGATGGCCGCGTCGGTGGCGGTGGCGCTGCTGACCATCGGGCTGAAGACGGCCGCCTGGCACGCGACCGGTTCGGTCGGCCTGCTGTCCGACGCGCTGGAGTCGCTGGAGGCCGGCGGCCCGGGCGCTGGCTGAAGGCCGCGTTCAGTTCGACGGGTTGGGCGGGTAGAAGGCGGCGCACTCGGCCGACGTCTCCCGTTTGCCCTTGCAGATGCGCCAGCCGCAGCCGTCGCGCCTGAAGGGGTTGTTGCCGGCCTCGCGCAGGCAGCGGCCCAGCGGCGTATTGGCGCTGCCGGTCGGCTGCTGCCCGATGACGTTGCCGCCGCTGGCCGGGCAGTCGCCCTGTCCCCAGCGGCCGGTGCAGTGCTGGCGCATGCAGCGGTCGCGCGCGGCCACGTTCATGCCGACGTGGTTCAGGCAGCTCCGGAGGCTGACGTTGGGGTCGGCGCTGGGGTCGTTGGTGTTCTGGTAGGGCCGCTTGCCGGCCGGCGAGGCCGCCGCGGCTTCGGGCGCGGCGGCGCGCTGGCCGCCCGTCTCCGCGCGGTGCTTGCGCGCAGCCTCGATGGCCTGGCTGGAGTTGTTCTGCGCCGTCGCGCCGAGCGGCGCCCACAGCATCGGCGACAGGGCCAGCGCAAGCGCCAGGCGCATCAGGATCGTCCTCGGGCTCATACATACTCCTTGCGGTCAAAGACAGAACCCAAAGATAGCCGAAAAGATGCAGGCATTGATACAGCGCGTCGCCGAGGCGCGCGTCACCATCGCTGGCCGCGTCACCGGCCAGATCGGCCCCGGCCTGCTGGTGCTGCTGTGCGCCGAGCGTGGCGACGACGAAGCCGTGGCCGACCGGCTGCTGGCCAAGCTGCTGAAGCTGCGCATCTTCGGCGACGAAGCCGGCAGGATGAACCGCAGCGTGCAGGATGTGGGCGGCGGCCTGCTCGTCGTCAGCCAGTTCACGCTGGCGGCCGACACCTCGGGCGGCAACCGCCCCAGCTTCACCGGCGCCGCGCCGCCGCAGGACGGGCGGCGGCTGTACGAACACTTCGTGCGGCAGGCGCGCGCCGCGCACCCGCTGGTGGCCACGGGCGAATTCGGCGCCGACATGCGGGTGGCGCTGGTCAATGACGGGCCGGTGACGATCCCGCTGCGCGTGGGCGCCGCGGCGCCGCCGCGTTGATCGGGGCGCGCACCGTCCTCAGGCCAGTTCGGCCAGCAGCGCGGGCAGTTCCCATACGGGCACCACCTCGACGCCATCCTTCAGCGGGTACCGCCGCTGCACCGGCGCCACCACCACGGTGCGCGTGGGCTGCAAATCGTGCAGCGCGTGCCAGAAACCCTTGGTCACGCTGGGGGCGGACGAGAACTTGGCCTCGATGGCCAGGGTCCGCCGGCCCGCCTGCGCGACGACATCCATCTCGGCCCCGGCGGCGGTGCGGTAGAAGGCCATCTGTGCGCCAGCGGGCAGGTGTGCGGCCACCTGCTCCACCACGAAACCCTCCCACGACGCGCCGACGATGGGGTGGCCTTGCAGATCCGGCAAGCTGGCGACGTTCAGCAGCGCATGCAGCAGGCCGCTGTCGCGGATGTAAACCTTGGGCGACTTGACGAGGCGCTTGCCCACGTTGGGCAGGTGCGGCTCCAGCCGGCGCGCCAGCATCGCATCGATCAGCGTGCCCAGGTAGCGCGTGGCGGTGCTGTGCGAGGCGCCGCCCAGCGACTGGCCCAACTGCGACGCGTTGAACAACTGCCCCTGCAAATGGGCCAGCATGCGCCAGAAGCGGTGCAGCGTGTCGGCGGCGATGCTCACGCCCATCTGCGGCAGGTCACGTTGCAGGAAGGTCTGGATGAAGTCCTGCCGCCAGGCGTGGGACAGGCGGTCGCTGGACGCCAGATGGGCCAGGGGAAAGCCGCCGCGGTGCCAGAGCCGTTGCAGGCTGTCCAGGTCGCCGGCGACCTCGCTGGCCAGCAGCGGCGTCAGTTCGAGGTAGCCCACCCGCCCGGCCAGCGATTCGGCGCGCTGGCGCAGCAGCGCGCCGCTGGCCGAGCCCAGCAGCAGGAAGCGGCCCGGCCTGCGGTCGGCGTCGATCTCGGGGCGCAGGTGCGTAAACAGGTCGGGCAGCATCTGCACCTCGTCCAGCACCACCAGCTTGTCGCGGTGCTGGGCCAGGAAAAGCTCGGGTTCGGCCAGCTGCGCCCGGTCGGCGGGCCGCTCCAGGTCCAGCAGCAGCGCGCCCGGGTGCCGGGCGGCGACGGCGCGCGCCAGCGTGGTCTTGCCCACCTGGCGCGGCCCCAGCAGCACCATGCCGGGGTAGAAGGCCAGGCGTTCATCCAGCAGGGGGCTGAGCTGACGATCAATCATCCTTGTATTTTGATTTATTGATGATCAAAATACAATAATAAAATTGGCTGACTACATTGCGCACGGCTGCGGCGACCGGGTGGGAAATGAAGTGCCATATTGGCCCCCAGCGCTTTCCAGACAAGCGCCAACAGCTATCGAATCAGGAGTTTCCACTGCCTGCGCTACGCCGCGAGGCCGGCCAGCGGACTGCCGCGCTCCTCCAGAGGCACCTGGGCCGGCAGCACCAGCGTGAAGCAGGTGCCGCCCTCGGGCGTGGCCGTGACCTCGATGCCGCCGCCGTGCAGCAGCGCGATGCGCCGGGCCACCCACAGCCCCAGGCCGAACCCACGCGCCCGATGCTCGCCGCGCTGCCCGCGCTGGAACAGGTGCTCGGCCGCGCCGGGCGGCAGGCCCGGCCCCTCGTCGCCGACCGACAGCCGCAGGCTGCCGTGCTCGTCGGTGTGCGCGGTGAGGGAGATGGCGCCCGGCTGCCCGTACTTGACGGCGTTGTCCACCAGGTTGGACAGGGCGATGCGCACCAGCATCGGGTCGCATTCCCACTCGGCCGGCGCCCGCGCCACGTCCAGCCGCAGCTGGTGGCGGGGCGACCACTGGGCCAGCTGGGCGGCGTCGTCGATCAGCTCGCTCATCGGCGCGTGGTCCAGCCGCAGCTGGAACGCGGTGGTGTCCAGGCGGTCGCTGATCAGGCAGTTGTCGACCAGGGTGGACAGGCGCCGGCAGGCGCGGCGGATCTGCTCGGCGCGCTCCACCTGCGGCGCCAGCTCCGGCGAGGGGAATGTGATCTGCTCGGTGGCGGCGCTGTCCAGCACTTGCAGCGGCGTGCGGAACTCGTGGTTGACCATGTTGAAGAACTGGCGCTGCTCCTCGCGCATCTCGCGCTCGCTGTCCAGCGCCGCCTGCAGGGTGTTCCGCGCCTGCAGCAGCTCGGCGGTGCGCCGGCGCACGCGCTCGTCCAGCACGTGCTCCGAACGGGCCAGCGACTCGACCAGCTGGGCCTGGCGGCGCTGCGCGTACTGGAACCGCGCCACCAGATTGGTGCCCAGGGCGATCGCGACCATGATCAGCAGCAGCAGCGCCTCGGCCTGCCAGTAGGCGTCGGCCTCGACCAGCGAGGACACCAGCCCGGTGTACGTGGAGGCCACGTGCACGCCCATGAGCGCATGCATCGTGTAGGGCACCGCCATCAGCAGGCGCACCTGCGTGGCGCCCCGGCGCGCCATGTTGGTCCACGCCACCACCGCGCACAGGGTGGCCGTCAGCCAGGGCGAGAAGAGGCCGAACCAGGCGATTTGTTCAAAGAAGTCGGCCGGCAGGCTGAACATGGCCGCCACCAGCGCCAGGGCGTGCAGCACCATCAGGCGGTCGAGGCGGCGCCAGACGGTGCCGCGCGTGAACAGCTCGCGCCCCTGCCAGGCAAAGGCCGCCGGCAGGGCGAACACGCCCAGGCGCACCACGTCCTCGAACTGGAGGGCCATCGACTCGGGCAGCCACAGCAGCGGGTAGCCCCGCGCGTTCAGGGTGTGCGCCAGCACCACGAAGGCCAGCACCGCCGCGGCCACCACGGCGCGCGTGCGCAGCGCCAGCGCGGCGCCGCCGATCAGCAGCGCCAGCGCCAGGTTGATGCCCAGATGCATGCCCGAGGCCCATTCCTTGCGGGCGATGTCGGCCAGCAGGCCGCTGCCCTGCCACACCGTGCCGTACACGTAGGCCGATCCGGTGGTGTGCAGGCGCAGCAGCAGGGGCCGCTGCGGCAGCAGCGGAAACAGCAGCTGCCGCACGCGCACCCGCTGCGACATCGGCACGTGGTCGCCGTTGGTGCGCTCGCGCCAGCCGCCTTCGGCGGGCTGGTACAGCGTCAGCCGGTCCAGGCGGGGCGACAGCACTTCCAGCCACAGCGGATCGTCGTTGGCCAGCGGGCTGGTGGGCGCCAGCGGCGGCGCCTCGACCTTCAGCCACCACACGCTGGACGTATAGCCGCCGCTGAACGGGTGGCGCGTCACCGTGAACGCCGTGTCGGGCAGGGCCGCCACCTGCTCGGCCGTGAGCGCGCCGTGCGGATCCTCCAGCACCTTCAGCGGCAGATCAGGCCCCAGCCGCAGGCCCCGGTCAGGCCCAGGGAACAGCAGCGGGCTCAGCACGGCCAGCGACACCAGCACCAGCGACAGCATCACCCAGCCCAGAAAAGCCAGCAGGCCGCCGGCCCGTGTCTTCTTCAGCGCGATTGTGAGTATTGGTGAGTTCTCATGCATGGCAGTGGGTCGAGGCGCTCGGAATACTCGACGCGGCGCCGGCCATGGCGCCGCGTGTCATGCGAGCGTCCGACAATACCCGAAGATGCGCGGTACGGACGCCGTATCCTGGAACGAAATCGACGCGATGCAAGCATGTTGACGAATGCCGGCCCGTTGGCCGAGTACACGATCGCCGTGGTGGAGGATGACGAGGACATCCGCGCCAACGTCTGCCGTTTCCTGCAGAAATCGGGCTTTCATGCCTGGGGCGCGGAGTCGGCCGAGGCTTTCTACGTGCGCCTGCTGCGCGACAAGGCCGACCTGGTGGTGGTGGACCTGGGGCTGCCCGGCGAGAGCGGCCTGAGCCTGGTGCAGCGCCTGGCGGCGCAGCGCATTCCGGTGGTGGTGCAGACGGCGCTGGGCGACCTGGAGCACCGCATCGCCGGGCTGGAGGCCGGGGCGCTGCAGTACTTCGTCAAGCCAACCGACATGAACGAGCTGGTGGCGGGCATCCGCTCCCAGCTGCGCGGCGCGGGGGCTGCCAGCCAGGCGTCCGGCGCCGGCCTGGCGCGCTGGCGCCTGGAGCCCGCCGCCGCCCGGCTGGTGGCGCCCAATCAGCTGGTCGTGCGGCTGACCAGCCGCGAGCTGGACTTTCTGCGCTGCCTGATGGCGACCGACGGCGGCCTGGTTTCCAAGTCGGCCCTGCTGGAGGCCATGGGGCACGGCGGCGTGGAGGACGGCTTCCACCGCATCGAGTCGATGCTGACCAGGCTGCGGCGCAAGACGCTGGACACCACCGGCACGCCCTTGCCGGTGCGCGCCGTGTTCGGGCGCGGGCTGGTGTTCATCGCGTGACGTAGGGGTCGGCGAAGCCCAGCCGGGCCAGGACGGCGGTCTCGCGCGCCTCCATCGCCTCGGCGTCGGCCTCGCTGGTCTCGTGGTCCCAGCCCTGGGCGTGCAGCGCGCCGTGCACCAGCAGGTGCGCGTAGTGCGCGGCCAGCGGGCGGCGCAGCTCGGCGGCCTCGCGCTCGACCACCGGCGCGCACAGCACCAGGTCGGCGGCGACCAGCGGCGCGCGGGCGTAGTCGAAGGTCAGCACGTTGGTGGCGTAGTCCTTGCCGCGAAAGTCGCGGTTGAGCCGGCGGCCCTCGTCCTCGCCGACGATGCGCACGGTGATCTCGGCGTCCAGGTCCAGCGCATGGCGGATCCAGCGCGCGACGGCGTGGCGCGGCAGCACCGCGCGGTGGCCGGCGGCCTCGCGCGCGAACTGCAGCGACAGGGTGAGTGATTTGAGGGACATTTCAGCTATTCATAGCGCTGCGCGCCATCCGCATCGCATGAAACGCAAAGACCCGAGTAGCCGCGGAGCAGGCCAGGCCAGTGCACCCGTGGCCGGGGTCCCCCCGGCCAGTGGGTGCGCCCCCTTGAGGGGGGATGCCGCAACATCGCGCAGCGAGTGGAGCAACGGGGGAGGGTTCATTTTGGCCTCCAGCGCCCGCCAGTAAAGCGCAGGCAGCTATGAAATCAGGAGTTTTCGGTGCGTTTGCGCTGGGCGTCGTAGGCATCGACGATGCGCGCCACCAGCGGGTGGCGCACCACGTCGGCGCTGGTGAAGCGGGTGAAGGCGATGCCCTTGACGCGCCGCAGCACGCGCTCGGCGTCGATCAGGCCGCTGGTGGCGCCCTTGGGCAGGTCGATCTGGCTCACGTCGCCGGTCACCACGCACTTGCTGCCGAAGCCGATGCGGGTGAGGAACATCTTCATCTGCTCGGGCGTGGTGTTCTGCGCCTCGTCCAGGATGACGAAGGCGTGGTTCAGCGTGCGCCCGCGCATGAAGGCCAGCGGGGCGATTTCGAGCTGGTTGCGCTCGAACGCCTTGGCCACGCGGTCGAAGCCCATCAGCTCGTACAGCGCGTCGTACAGCGGGCGCAGGTAGGGGTCCACCTTCTGCGTCAGGTCGCCGGGCAGGAAGCCCAGGCGCTCGCCGGCCTCCACCGCCGGGCGCGTGAGCACGATGCGCTGCACCGCCTGGCGCTCCAGCGCGTCCACCGCGCAGGCCACCGCCAGGTAGGTCTTGCCGGTGCCGGCCGGGCCGATGCCGAAGGTGATGTCGTGCCCGGCGATGCCCTCCAGGTACACGCTCTGGTTGGGCGTGCGCGCCTTCAGGTCGCTGCGGCGGGTGTGCAGCACCAGGGCGCCTTCGGGACCTTCGGCCAGCGGCGCGCCGTCGCCGGCCAGCATGAGCTGCACCGTCTCGGGGCGGATCGGGCGGTCGGCCAGCTCGTACAGCGCCTGCAGCACGTCCAGCGCGCGCTCGGCCTGCTTCTTGGGGCCGTCGATCTTGAACTGCTCGTGGCGGTGCGCCAGCGCCACCTGCAAGCCGGCCTCGATGCTGCGCAGGTGCTCGTCGGTGGGGCCGCACAGGTGCGCCAGGCGCGTGTTGTTGTGGGGGGTGAAGCTATGCCTGAGAATCACCGGCGCATTTTCGCATCCGCCGCCCCGTGTTCCCTCCGCTCGATCTGCTCACCGTGCCCAAGCCGCTGGACGACGGCCTGGTGGCGCGCCCCGTGCCCTGGCTGCTGCGCCACGCCATCGTGCTGGCGGCCGCGGTGGCGGTGCTGCTGAGCGCGCTGGCCACGGCGCTGGCGCTGGCGCAGCCGTGGGTGGGCCTGCGGTTGCAGGTGCAGGCGGACGCGGTGCGCATCATGGAGGTCGAACCGGCCAGCCCGGCCGCGGCCGCCGGCGTGCCCGCCAACGCCACCCTGCTGGCCCTGGTGCCCGGCGACGGCGCGCGGGCGCTGCGGCTGGAGCCGGGCGACCTGATCGAAGACCCGGACATGTTCGGCAGCTATGCCGCATGGGGCCGCTTCTACCAGCGCCAGGATCTGGCGGCGCAGATGCTGCGCGCGCCGGCGCTGCGGCTGTGGGTGCGCGCGGCCGACGGGCGCGAGTCGCTCCACGTGGTGCGCCCGGCGCCCACGCGCGCCCTGGCCAGCCTGCCGTTCGCCTTCTGGTTCCAGTTGCTGGTGCCGGTGGCGGGCATGGTCGCTGCCGGCTGGGCGCTGTCGGTCTATCCCTTGCAGCCGGCCACCGGGTTCGCCGCCGCGGCCGTCCTGGCGATGCTGGTCGCGGTGACGGCGGCGGCCGTGTTCAGCACGCGCGAGCTGGCCTTGCCGCCGGCCCTGATGCATGCGCTGTCCACGGCCAACCACGCCGGCAGCCTGCTGTCGCAGTTCTTCATGACGGCCGCGGCCGCGTATTTCCCGCAGCGCCTGGGGCCGCGTCGGCTGCTGGCGGCGCTGTTCGGGGCCTACGTCGTTGGCGCCGTGGCCGACAGCCGGTGGTGGCTGCCGTCGCCCAACTGGGCGCAGCGCGCCATGCTGCTGACGGCCTGCGTCCTGACCATGGCGCAGCTCTGGCGGCAGTGGCGCGCCGCCGCCGACCTGCCGCGCGAACGCGCCATGGTGCGCGCGCTGGCGTGGCCGTGGGCGCTGGGGCTCGGTTGCCTGCTGGGGCTGCAGGAAGTCCCCATGCTGCTGGGCCTCGTGCCGCCGCTGGGGCAGAGCTGGGTGCTGGGCTCCACCCTGATCCTGACCGTGGGCAGCGCGGTCGCCTTGCGCAGCCAGCGTTCGTTCGACCTCGACGACTGGGCGTTGCAGCTCCTGCTGATCTGGGGCGGCGCCATCGGGGTGCTGGCGTGCTACCAGCTCATCCGCGCCGGCGGCTGGCTGAACGAGGGGCTGGCCATGCTGGCGGCGCTGGCGCTGGCGGGCCTGCTGTACGCGCCCCTGGCCAACTGGGTCTGGCGCCGCGTGCTGGCCCGGCGCGGCCCCTCGCCGCGCGAGCTGACCAGCGGCATCCTGGTGCTGGGCCTGTCGCCGCCCGACGACCGCATGCACCACTGGGCCGACCTGCTGCGGCAGACCTTCCACGCGCAGCACCTCGAATGGGGCGCGCGCTCCGGCGCCGCCGCCACCACAGCGGTGGCGATCGTGGGCGGCGGCACGGCGCTGTCGGTGCCGCCGGTGGCGGGGCTGCCCGGCATGATGCTGTGGCACAAGGACCGCGGGGCGCGGCTGTTCAGCCGCTCCGACTGCCGCCTGGCCGAGCGCCTGCTGGAGCTGGCCCGCCGCACCATCGAGGCCCGCGACGCCTACGGCCGCGGCGCCGCCGAGGAGCGCGCGCGCATCGCCGACGACCTGCACGACGACCTGGGCGCCAAGCTGCTGTCGCTGGCGCACGCCAGCACGCCGCCGGGTGGCGGCGACGACGTGGCCGCGCTGGCCCGCGAGGCGCTGGACGAGATGCGCCTGGCCGTGCGCAACCTGAAGGCGCAGCCCACGCCGCTGCACGAAATGGTGGCCGACTGGCGGGCGGAAAGCGTGGCACGCCTGCGCGCGGCCGCCATCGCGGTCGACTGGGAGGTGCACGCCGACGACGGCGGCCAGCTGATTCCCGCGCGGGTGTCGCTGCACCTGGCGCGCGTGCTGCGCGAAGCCACCACCAACGTCATCCGGCACAGCGGCGCCAGCCAGTGCCGCGTGCGCGTGGCGGTCGCCGGCGGCGAGCTCCACCTGCAGATCGAGGACAACGGCCGCGGCCTCGACGCCGCCGGCACCGCGCTCGCCGAGGGCATGGGCCTGCCCAACATCGAACGGCGCGCGCGCCGGCTGGGCGGCACGCACCGGCTCTCGCCCGCCGAAACGGGCGGCCTGCTGGTGGCCGTGCGCGTGCCGCTGGCGCCGCAGCGGCCGGAGCTGGCGCCTGCCTCCCGCATATGACAAAAAACTCCCCCCACGCTCCCCCGCTGCGCGTGGTCCGCTGCCCCCCGAGGGGGCCGTTTTTGCCTTGGGGCGGCCCGGCGGCAAAAAACTCCCCCCACGCTCCCCCGCTGCGCGTGGTCCGCTGCCCCCCGAGGGGGCCGTTTTTGCCTTGGGGCGGCCCGGCGGCAAAAAACTCCCCCCACGCTCCCCCGCTGCGCGTGGTCCGCTGCCTCCCGAGGGGGCCGTTTTTGCCTTGGGGCGGCCCGGCGGCAAAAAACTCCCCCCACGCTCCCCCGCTGCGCGTGGTCCGCTGCCCCCCCGAGGGGCCGTTTTTGCCTTGGGGCGGCCCGGCGGCAAAAAAATCACGGGCCCGCGCTTCCCGGGTGCTCCCGCACGGCCAGCCGCCCGCGGGCCGGCTAGCATCCACGCACCATGCAACGCACCCTGATCGTCGAGGATCTGCCCGACATCCGCCAGTGGATGGGCGACACCGTGCGCGCCGCCTTCCCCGACACTGCCGTCACGGCCGTCGGCCGCTGCGAGGACGGCGTGCGGCAGGCCGCCGAGCAGCGCTTCGACCTGGCGCTGATCGACCTCGGCCTGCCCGACGGCAGCGGCGTCGCCGTGGTGCAGGCGCTGCGCACGCACCAGCCGCGCGCCGTCTCCGTGGTGGTGACCATCCACGACGACGACGAGCACCTGTTCCCCGCCCTGCAGGCCGGCGCCTTCGGCTACCTGCTGAAGGAGCAGCCGCGCGCCGAACTGGTGGCGCACCTGCGGCGCATCACCCAGGGCGAGCCGCCGCTGTCGCCGCCGATCGCGCGGCGCGTGCTCAACTACTTCACCAGCGGCGGGCCGCGCGCCTTCGAGCAGGCGCGCCTGGATCCCGGCGACGTGGCGCTGAACACGCGCGAGACCGACATCCTCCAGCGCGTCGCCAAGGGCTACACCCTGCCCGAGATCGCCGAGCAGCTCGGCCTCTCGCGTCACACCGTGGCCGACTACGTCAAGCAGATCTACCGCAAGCTCAACGTCTCCTCGCGCGCCGAGGCCGCGCTGGCGGCGGCGCGGCGCGGGCTGGTACGGCCCTGAGGAAAGCTACTCTTTTGGTAGCTGCTGGCGCTTGTCGGGCGGGCGCTGGGGCATGATTTATCATCCAATCCCCGAACCCCGCACAGACCCGCCCCTCCCGTGATCGGACGCCTCACCGGCCAGCTGGCCGCCAAGAACCCGCCCCAGATCCTGATCGACTGCCACGGCGTCGGCTACGAGGTGGACGTGCCCATGAGCACCTTCTACCAGCTGCCCGCGCCGGGCGAGGCCGTCAGCCTGCTGACGCACTTCGTCGTGCGCGAGGACGCGCAGGTGCTGTACGGCTTTGCCACCGCCGCCGAGCGCGACGCCTTCCGCCAGCTGATCCGCATCAGCGGCGTCGGCCCGCGCACCGCGCTGGCCGTGCTCTCCGGCATGGGCGTGGCCGAACTGGCGCAGGCCGTCACCGCGCAAGAGGCGGGCCGCCTGGTCAAGGTGCCCGGCATCGGCAAGAAGACCGCCGAACGCCTGCTGCTGGAACTCAAGGGCAAGCTCGGCGCCGACCTGGGGCCCGCCGCCGCGCCCGCCGGCGAAGCGCACGGCGACATCCTGCAGGCGCTGCTCGCTCTGGGCTACAGCGACCGCGAGGCCGCCGCCGCGCTGAAGCCGTTGCCTGCGGACATTGGTGTTACCGACGGTATCAAGTCGGCGCTGAAGGCGCTGGCCAGGTAGCGCCCGCCTGCTGGACAGGCAGGCCGGGCATCCCTGCCTCAGGTCATCCGGCTTGTCATACCCTCCTTGGGGTATGACTTACTGAGGAGCATTTCAGACAATACTCAGTATCTTGGTAACGAGCGTTACCGGAGGTAGGGAATCTTGTCGATGATCGAGGATGTCTCCGTTGAGGGAGCGGCGGAGGACGGCGCTTCAGCGCGCGGGCCATTGAATACCGGCTTGCTGAGCTTGCTCATGATGGCCCAGTACCACGGGCTGGCGGCCGATCCGGCCAGGCTTCAGCACGAGTACGGCCCAGCCCCATTCGATGCCACCACGCTGCTGCATGCGGCCAAGGCGCTGGGTTTCAGCGCCAAGCGTGTGCGGCAGCCGCCCGAGCGCCTGCACAAGGCGCCGCTGCCATGCATCGCCGCCGATGCCGAAGGGCGTTTTTTCATCCTCGCCAAGATCGACGCGGCGGCGGACGACGCCGGCGGTCATCCGGCGGCTTCCGATGCGGCGCGCGTCCTGATCCAGCGCCCCGGCGAGCCGCCCAGCGTGGTTTCCCTCGCCGCCTTAACGGCGCTGTGGGACGGTGAATTGATCCTGCTGACCAGCAAGGCCAGTTTCGCTGGGGAAGTGTCGCGCTTCGACTTCACCTGGTTCATCCCCGCGGTCGTCAAGTACCGCAGGCTCCTGGGCGAAGTCCTGCTGGTGTCCTTCGTGCTCCAGCTCGTGGGCCTCGTCACGCCCCTGTTTTTCCAGGTGGTGATGGACAAGGTGCTGGTCAACCACGCCTTGCAGACCCTGAACGTCATCGCCATCGGCCTGCTCTGCGCCACCGTCTTCGAGGTCTTGCTGACCGGCATCCGGACCTACGTGTTCGCCCACACCAGCAGCAAGATCGACGTGGAACTCGGCGCGCGCCTGTTCCGCCACCTGCTGGCTCTGCCCATGGCCTACTTCCAGTCGCGCCGCGTCGGCGACTCCGTGGCCCGCATCCGCGAACTGGAAAACATCCGCGCATTTTTGACCGGCAACGCCATGACGCTGGTGCTGGACCTGATGTTCTCGGTCGTCTTCATCGCCGTGATGCTCTGGTACAGCCGCCCGCTCACGCTGATCGTCGTCGCGTCCATACCGGTCTACATCATTCTTTCGTTCGTATTCACGCCCATCCTCCGGGCGAGACTCAACGAAAAATTCAACCGCGGCGCCGAGAACCAATCCTTCCTGGTCGAAACCATCAGCGGCATCGACACCGTCAAAGCCATGGCCGTCGAGCCGCGTTGGCAGCAGCGCTGGGACAAGCAACTGGCCGCCTACGTGGCGGCCAGCCTGTCCACCACCAACATCGCCACCGTCGCCAGCAACGCCGTCATGCTGGTCAGCAAGCTGGTGACGCTGGGCATCATGTGGCTGGGCGCCACGCTGGTCATCGACGGGCAGCTCACCGTGGGCGAGCTGATCGCCTTCAACATGCTGGCCGGCCAGGTGTCCAGCCCCATCCTGCGCATGGCCCAGCTGTGGAACGACTTCCAGCAGGTCGGCATCTCCATGAGCCGCCTGGGCGACATCCTGAACATGCGCACCGAGGTCGAAGGCAACAAGACGCGCATTCCCCGCCTGGCGGGCGCCATCGAGCTCGACCAGGTGTCTTTCCGCTACCGACCTGACGCGCCTGACGTCATCCGCGGCATGCAGCTCAAGATCCGTCCGGGCGAGGTGATCGGCGTCGTGGGCCGCTCCGGCTCCGGCAAGAGCACGCTGGCCAAGCTGGTCCAGCGCCTCTACGTGCCCGACCGTGGCCGCGTCCTCGTGGACGGGCAGGACATCGCCATCATCGACACCACGTCGCTGCGGCACCAGATCGGTGTGGTGTTGCAGGAGAACGTGCTGTTCAACCGCTCCGTGCGCGACAACATCGCCCTGTCGAACCCGGCCGCGCCCATCGAGCGGATCATCCAGGCCGCCAAGCTCGCCGGCGCGCACGACTTCATCTGTGAGCTGCCCGAAGGCTACGACACGCTGGTCGGCGAGCACGGCGCCGGGTTGTCCGGCGGCCAGCGGCAGCGCATCGCCATCGCCCGCGCGCTCATCGGCGACCCCCGCATCCTCATCTTCGACGAGGCCACCAGCGCGCTGGACTACGAATCCGAGAAGATCATCCAGGACAACATGCGCCTCATCTGCCGGGGGCGCACCGTGATCATCATCGCCCACCGCCTGTCGGCCGTGCGGGGCGCCGACCGCATCGTCGTGCTGGAACGCGGCCAGATCGCCGAGATGGGGTCGCACGCCCAGCTGCTGGCCAACCCGCGCGGCATCTACAGCCACCTGCATCGGCTACAGCTTGGCGGGCAGCCGCCAGCCGCTGAGGGCGCCCTCACGCCATGAGCTTCAGACATCGACTACAGGCGCACGCCGAACTGTGGGGCCGCTACGGCCGCACCTTCGCGCATTTCTGGCGGCATCGCGCCGAACTGGGCGGCGCCATGCTGCGCGAGGACGAAGCCGCCTTCCTGCCCGCCGCCCTGGCCGTGCAGGAGGCGCCGCCCTCCCGCACCGCGCGCTGGATCGCCTGGCTGCTCATCCTGCTGGTGGTCACCGCCTTCGCGTGGGCCGTGCTGGGCCGCATGGACATCATCGTCAGCGCCACGGGCAAGGTCATCCCCAGCCAGCGCAGCAAGACCATCGCTGCCGTGGACACCGGCAGCGTCGTCAGCCTGAACGTCAGCGAAGGGCAGGCCGTCAAGGAGGGCGACGTTCTGCTCCAGCTCGACACCAGCGCCCTCGACGCCGAACGCGACCGCGCGCTGGGCGAAAAGAGCGAGGCCGTGCTGACCCTCGCCCGCAACCAGGCCCTGCTGGACGCCGTGCGGCAGGGCCGCCCGCCCGTGCTCACACCGCTGGACCAGCTCAATCGCCAGTACGGGAGCGGCCTGGACGCTGAACACTGGCATGCCGCCAGCCGCCACGTGCGTGGGCAATGGCAGGACTTTGCCGCCAAGCGAAAGAAACTCAGTGACGACATCGCCAGCCATGCCCAGGCCCTGCCCCTGGCCGCGCGGCAGGCCGCCAGCTACAAGGAACTTGCGGCCACCAACGACGTCTCCCGCGACGCCTGGCAGGACAAGGAGCAGGCCCGGCTGCACCTGCAGGCCCAACTGCAGGAGGCGCGCAACCAGCGCGACACCCTGGCCGCCGAAGTCTCCCGCCAGGCGCTGGACCAGATCGCCGAGGCACGCCGCATCGCCACCGCCTCCACACAGGACGCCCGGCGCGCCGCCAGCACCAGCCGCCTGCTCACCCTCAAGGCGCCCGTCGACGGCACCGTGCAGCAGCTCGCCGTGCACACCCTGGGCGGCGTCGTGCAGGCCGCGCAGTCCCTCATGCAGATCGTGCCCAGCCAGGGCCCGCTGGAGGTGGAGGCCTTCATCGAGAACAAGGACAAGGGCTTCGTCCGCCCCGGGCAATCGGCCGCCGTCAAGGTGGACACCTTCGAATACACCAAGTACGGCACCCTGCCCGGCAAGGTCACCCACGTGTCGCAGGACGCCATCCCCGACGAGAAGCGCGGCCTGATCTACGCCGTCAAGGTGCTGCTCGACAAAACCACCATCGACGTGCAAGGCCAGCCCACCCCCATCACGCCCGGCATGGCCGTCAGCGTCGAAATCAAGACCGGCGACCGCCGCATCATCGAATACGTGCTCAGCCCCTTGGTCCGCCACACCCGGGAGGCACTGCGTGAGCGCTAGGCATCACCTCATCAGGCGGGGCGTCTGCTGCGCCCTGGCGCTGCTGCCCGCGCTGGTGTCCGGGCAGGAGGACTACCCTGGGCCGGCGCAGGCCGCGCCGCAGGCCGCCGCCAAAGCGCCCGCCGGCACCGAGGTGGGCCGCCCCGGCACCTGGCGCGACCGCCTCACGCCGTTCCACGACCCGCTGCGCACCGAGCCCGCCTCCTTGCGCCAACCCCTGGCCGTGCCCCTGCCGCCCGACCTGCTGGCCACTCCGCCCGGCGCACGCCCGCGGCCGGATGCCGGCGGCCTGCTGCCCACCGAGTGGCCTTGCGCCACCCGCCCCAGCGCCAGCAGCGCAGGCGGCCCCCAGCACGCCCTGGGCCTGCTGCAAGCGGCGCAGGCCCAGGCGCCCCAGCCCGGCCAGCCGTATCGGTTGAGCCTGCCCACCGCCATCCATCTGGCGCTTTGCCACCACCCGCAGGTGCGCGCCAGTTGGAGCACCGTCGCCCAGCAGGCCGCGCAGCTCGGGCAGGCGCGCAGCGCCTACTGGCCCCAACTGGCCGCCGGCGTGGGCCGCCAGCGCAGCCGCGCAGGCTACAGCGGCGCCGCCGCGCCGGCCGAAACCGTCTGGGCCACGCGCCAGCACGCCGTCGTCAGCTGGCGCCTGTGGGATTTCGGCGCCCGTGGTGCCCGGGCCGACGCCGCCCAGGCCCAGTTGCAGGCGGCCCTGCGCACGCAGGACGCCACCGTCCGCAAGGCCCTGGCCGACGTGCTGCAAGCCTATGGCGAGGCCCAGGCCGCCCAGGCCCGCCTGGCCACCCAGCACAGCCTGCGGCCATTGGCCGAGCGCGGCGTGCAGGCCGCCCAGCGCCGCCTGGCCGGTGGCGCCGGCAGCGGCAACGACGTGCTCCAGGCCGCCGCCGCCCTGGCGCGCACCAACCTGGAACTCAGCCGCAGCCAGGGCGAACTCGACAAGGCCCATGCCCAACTGGCCTATCTGCTCGGCCTGCCCTCCGGCACCGCCTACCGCACCGAAGCCGCCGAACCCGCGCCCGAATCCGCTGGCGGCGCAGGCCCGCGCGGCGAAGGGGACGACCCGCACCGCCTTCTGGCCCGGTCGCTGGACGACTGGCTGTCACAAGCGTCGCAGGGCCATCCCGCCGTTCTGGCCGCGCGGGCGCAATGGCAGGCCGCCCAGGCCAGCCTCCAGGCCGTGCAGTCCGAAGGCCTGCCCACGCTGGACTTCAGCCTGGCGCACTACCGCAACGGCCGCCCCGACATGGCCCCCGCCGCCAGCCGCTCGCGCGAGAGCGTGGTCGGCCTGAGCCTGAACATCCCCTTGTTCGACGGCTTCGCCCACACCTACAAGGTGCGCGCCGCCCAGGCCCTGGTCGAGCAGAAGGCCGCCGAGCTGCAAGCCACCGAGCAGCAAACCCGGCAGGACATCGTGCAACTGCACGCCGAAGCCCGCGCCGCGCTGAACAACCTGCAAGCGGCCCGCAGCCTGTACGCCGTCTCCGCCGAAGCGGCGCAGTCCGCCCAGCGGCAGTACGACCAGGGCGCCGCCGACATCGTGCAGTTCAACCAAAGCCTGGGCAACCTTCAGCAGGCGCAGTTGGAATTGGCCCGCAGCCGCACCGACTGGAACAAGGCGCGGCTCAGGCTGTGGTTGCAGGATACTGCGCTGGAATGAGCACATCAGGAGGGATCATGGGCATGCGTTACGGAATTCGTGGTCGAGTTGTCATAGGTGAAAACTAAAATCTGCGTGAAGATTTATTTGCTGCCACATGAAAATTGATATTTTGATATATAAGTTCGCTCGTTTTCTGCTGAAGTGGGGGATTCGGGTCTTTATTGCAATATGTGCTTCAATTGGTTTTGCGAGCATTTTGTCGTCGAATATAAGATGGGGAATACTGCTGCTGTGGAATAATTTTTTCTCCTGGTTTATGGTGATGGTGGCGATCATTGCGATCACCGTGAAGATTCTGAAAAAAAAGAATGCAAATATTTTGCCGGCTAAAAATAAATCGCTCCAGGATATTGCTTACTACGAAGGTCTAGAGGGGGTGGAAAGGAGGCAGGTATGTTTTTGGTTAATGGCAGAGTTTGCGGTTAAACTATTGTGCTGTATTCTCGCCTTGGTTGTTGTTGTTTGGTTTTTTCAGTTCATCATTTTGGCTAAAGGGTCTATAAAATGGCTATAACAGTAACGAGCGCGGGTGATCTGGGGGTTGCAATTACGTCATTCCTCGATTCTGTAGCAAAATCTCCTGATCTCATTGCTGGTTTGGCAGATGGGTCAATTACGGTTCAAGATGCATGGGGGACCATTGATTTTTCGGTCTCAGCTATAGGCTTGGCGGCAACGGCCGTTAAGAATGTGACCGATTCGATGGGGTTGGGGTCTATTTCTCACGGGCTAGCAGCTACGGCTGCCTTCGCTAACGCAATCGCCTTTGCAAATGGCTTCACCAAAGTAGCTGACGCACTCACGTACAGCGGAAATGATAGAGATAAGGCCAATCAAGCATTGGAAGGCTTGCTGGACATGATCGGGGCTGGGGCAGGTCTCATGGGACTATTCCCAGCCTACGCCCCAGCCGCAGTCTTGGTGCAAGCGGCGGCATTTGCTGCCAAGAACTACATATCAACCAACCCCCAGGCGTTCAAAGATTCAATGAACAGCCTGTTCGATCTCATAGGCAGTGGCATTGGGACGATCAAAGGCTGGGTGAACGATCTTTACCTCAGCGCCCGAGGCTGGCGCCCGCCGAGCGACCCGCTGGTGCTGGACCTTGATGGCGACGGCATCGAGACGGTAGGCATCACGGGCAACACCCCCGTCCTGTTCGACCACGACGCGGACGGCACGCGCACCGGCACCGGCTGGGTCAAGCCCGACGACGGGTTCGTGGTGCTCGATCTCAACGGCAATGGTGTCATCGACTCCGGCCGGGAGATGTTCGGCGACCAGACGCTGCTGAGCGGGCTGCCGCCGCAGATCGGCGGCAGCCCCTTCCATACGGACGGCTACGCCGCGCTGGCCGCGCGCGACCTCAACGGCGATGGCCAGATCAACAGCGCCGACCCCATCTACAGCCAGCTGCGCGTGTGGCGCGACCTCAACCAGGACGGCGTCAGCCAGGCGAATGAACTGCAAACGCTCAGCCAGTTGGGCATCGCCAGCATCGGCGTGGCCGGCACGGAAGCCAACGTGGACCTGGGCGGCGGCAACCGCATGCCGCTGCGCGGCAGCTTCACCCGCAACAACGGCAGCACCGGCACCAGCGGCGTGGCCGAGCTGTCAGGCAGCCTGCTGCTGGCCAGCAACAACTTCTACCGGGACTTCTCCGACGATCCGCCGCTGAGCGAGGCCGCCAGGGCATTGCCGCAGATGGGCGGCAGCGGCTGGGTGCGCGATCTGCGCGAGGCCATGAGCAGCCCCGCCGGCGCGGGGCTGCTGGCGCAGGTGCAGGCGTTCGCCGCCGCCACCACGCGCGATGCGCAACTGGCGGCGCTGGACGATCTGCTGCTGGAGTGGGCCAACAGCTCGGGCATGAAACTGGACGAGATCTGGACATACGAGCTGCACCAGGACGAGCGCGGCAACTACACTACCGGGTTCGCTGGCGGTGGCACGGGCCGTCGTGCGTTCGTCACGCTGAACCCGGTGGGCATGGTGCAAACGGCCGGCGGCTCGGGTTCAGGCGGCGCCGGCTCCAGCTCGGGCGGTGGCGGGGGCAGCGGGGTGTCTTCCGGCAATGACAAGGAACTGACGCCGGAGGGGGTGCAACTGTTCCAGCGCCTGAACATACTGGAGGTATTCAACGGGCTGCGCTTCCTCGAGATTCCGCCCAGAGCCGATGGGTTGCCGCAGGGCGCGCCCGCGGCGGGCAGCGGCGGCTCGGGCGGCAGCGGCGGGGTGGGTGACGGCACCATCCGCTTCAGCGGCCCGCTGTCGCAGCCGCAGATCGACCTGCTGACCCAGAGCTACGAGCAGTTGCGCGAGTCGGTGTACGACGCGCTGGTGCTGCAAACGCGGCTGAGTCCCTATCTGGATGCCATTCAGCTGGTGGTGGACGAGTCGGGCATTCGCTTCGACACCACGCAGTTGACGGCTTTGCTGGATCAGGCACAGTCGTCGGACGCCCGCAACGGGTTGATCGACCTGATCGAGTTGAACAAGTACGCCCAGGGCACGCTGAGGGCGGTCGGCTTCGATGGGTTGGGGCGGCTGCGGCAGAACATTGGCAGCTTGACCGTGACCGAGCAGGAGGCGCTGGGGGTTTACCAGAGCGGAAACAAAGGCAGTACGGGTGGTGACATCTACCTGGGCGACGCGTCGAACAACAACTTCCGGGGCGGCGCAGGGGATGACATCCTGGACGGAGGCGAAGGCAACGACGTGCTGTACGGCGAGGCTGGGGACGACACGCTGGAAGGCGGCGCTGGCGCGGACCAACTGTACGGTGGCGCGGGAGCGGACGTGCTGCTGGGCGGTGACGGCAACGACACGCTGAGCGGAGACGCGGGCGACGACGTGCTGGACGGCGGAGCGGGAGACGACACGCTGTATGGCGGCGCCGGCAACGACACGTACCTGTTCGGCCGAGGCGACGGCCGGGACACCATCCAGTCTGACTACGACCAGACGGCCGGCAAGCTGAACGTGCTGAGGTTCAAGGAAGGGGTGAGCGCGGCCGACGTGGTGGTGACCCGCCAGGGCAGCGCGCTGGTGCTGAGCATTGCGGGCACCAGCGACAGGGTGCTGGTCAACAACTTCTTCAATGAAGAGAGTCCTGCGAACGCGTACAACCCGATCCAGCAGGTGGTGTTCGAGGACGGCACCGTGTGGGACATGGACGAGCTGGCGAGCATGACGCGAGGCGGCACCGAGGGGGCCGACACCCTGACGGGCACCAACGGCGACGACACCCTGGATGGCCTGGGCGGCAACGACACCCTGTACGGCCGAGCCGGCAACGACAGGCTGCTGGGAGGCGAAGGCAACGACGTGCTGTACGGCGAGGCTGGGGACGACACGCTGGAAGGCGGCGCTGGCGCGGACCAACTGTACGGTGGCGCGGGAGCGGACGTGCTGCTGGGCGGTGACGGCAACGACACGCTGAGCGGAGACGCGGGCGACGACGTGCTGGACGGCGGAGCGGGAGACGACACGCTGTATGGCGGCGCCGGCAACGACACGTACCTGTTCGGCCGAGGCGACGGCCGGGACACCATCCAGTCTGACTACGACCAGACGGCCGGCAAGCTGAACGTGCTGAGGTTCAAGGAAGGGGTGAGCGCGGCCGACGTGGTGGTGACCCGCCAGGGCAGCGCGCTGGTGCTGAGCATTGCGGGCACCAGCGACAGGGTGCTGGTCAACAACTTCTTCAATGAAGAGAGTCCTGCGAACGCGTACAACCCGATCCAGCAGGTGGTGTTCGAGGACGGCACCGTGTGGGACATGGACGAGCTGGCGAGCATGACGCGAGGCGGCACCGAGGGGGCCGACACCCTGACGGGCACCAACGGCGACGACACCCTGGATGGCCTGGGCGGCAACGACACCCTGTACGGCCGAGCCGGCAACGACAGGCTGCTGGGAGGCGAAGGCAACGACGTGCTGTACGGCGAGGCTGGGGACGACACGCTGGAAGGCGGCGCTGGCGCGGACCAACTGTACGGTGGCGCGGGAGCGGACGTGCTGCTGGGCGGTGACGGCAACGACACGCTGAGCGGAGACGCGGGCGACGACGTGCTGGACGGCGGAGCGGGAGACGACACGCTGTATGGCGGCGCCGGCAACGACACGTACCTGTTCGGCCGAGGCGACGGCCGGGACACCATCCAGTCTGACTACGACCAGACGGCCGGCAAGCTGAACGTGCTGAGGTTCAAGGAAGGGGTGAGCGCGGCCGACGTGGTGGTGACCCGCCAGGGCAGCGCGCTGGTGCTGAGCATTGCGGGCACCAGCGACAGGGTGCTGGTCAACAACTTCTTCAATGAAGAGAGTCCTGCGAACGCGTACAACCCGATCCAGCAGGTGGTGTTCGAGGACGGCACCGTGTGGGACATGGACGAGCTGGCGAGCATGACGCGAGGCGGCACCGAGGGGGCCGACACCCTGACGGGCACCAACGGCGACGACACCCTGGATGGCCTGGGCGGCAACGACACCCTGTACGGCCGAGCCGGCAACGACAGGCTGCTGGGAGGCGAAGGCAACGACGTGCTGTACGGCGAGGCTGGGGACGACACGCTGGAAGGCGGCGCTGGCGCGGACCAACTGTACGGTGGCGCGGGAGCGGACGTGCTGCTGGGCGGTGACGGCAACGACACGCTGAGCGGAGACGCGGGCGACGACGTGCTGGACGGCGGAGCGGGAGACGACACGCTGTATGGCGGCGCCGGCAACGACACGTACCTGTTCGGCCGAGGCGACGGCCGGGACACCATCCAGTCTGACTACGACCAGACGGCCGGCAAGCTGAACGTGCTGAGGTTCAAGGAAGGGGTGAGCGCGGCCGACGTGGTGGTGACCCGCCAGGGCAGCGCGCTGGTGCTGAGCATTGCGGGCACCAGCGACAGGGTGCTGGTCAACAACTTCTTCAATGAAGAGAGTCCTGCGAACGCGTACAACCCGATCCAGCAGGTGGTGTTCGAGGACGGCACCGTGTGGGACATGGACGAGCTGGCGAGCATGACGCGAGGCGGCACCGAGGGGGCCGACACCCTGACGGGCACCAACGGCGACGACACCCTGGATGGCCTGGGCGGCAACGACACCCTGTACGGCCGAGCCGGCAACGACAGGCTGCTGGGAGGCGAAGGCAACGACGTGCTGTACGGCGAGGCTGGGGACGACACGCTGGAAGGCGGCGCTGGCGCGGACCAACTGTACGGTGGCGCGGGAGCGGACGTGCTGCTGGGCGGTGACGGCAACGACACGCTGAGCGGAGACGCGGGCGACGACGTGCTGGACGGCGGAGCGGGAGACGACACGCTGTATGGCGGCGCCGGCAACGACACGTACCTGTTCGGCCGAGGCGACGGCCGGGACACCATCCAGTCTGACTACGACCAGACGGCCGGCAAGCTGAACGTGCTGAGGTTCAAGGAAGGGGTGAGCGCGGCCGACGTGGTGGTGACCCGCCAGGGCAGCGCGCTGGTGCTGAGCATTGCGGGCACCAGCGACAGGGTGCTGGTCAACAACTTCTTCAATGAAGAGAGTCCTGCGAACGCGTACAACCCGATCCAGCAGGTGGTGTTCGAGGACGGCACCGTGTGGGACATGGACGAGCTGGCGAGCATGACGCGAGGCGGCACCGAGGGGGCCGACACCCTGACGGGCACCAACGGCGACGACACCCTGGATGGCCTGGGCGGCAACGACACCCTGTACGGCCGAGCCGGCAACGACAGGCTGCTGGGAGGCGAAGGCAACGACGTGCTGTACGGCGAGGCTGGGGACGACACGCTGGAAGGCGGCGCTGGCGCGGACCAACTGTACGGTGGCGCGGGAGCGGACGTGCTGCTGGGCGGTGACGGCAACGACACGCTGAGCGGAGACGCGGGCGACGACGTGCTGGACGGCGGAGCGGGAGACGACACGCTGTATGGCGGCGCCGGCAACGACACGTACCTGTTCGGCCGAGGCGACGGCCGGGACACCATCCAGTCTGACTACGACCAGACGGCCGGCAAGCTGAACGTGCTGAGGTTCAAGGAAGGGGTGAGCGCGGCCGACGTGGTGGTGACCCGCCAGGGCAGCGCGCTGGTGCTGAGCATTGCGGGCACCAGCGACAGGGTGCTGGTCAACAACTTCTTCAATGAAGAGAGTCCTGCGAACGCGTACAACCCGATCCAGCAGGTGGTGTTCGAGGACGGCACCGTGTGGGACATGGACGAGCTGGCGAGCATGACGCGAGGCGGCACCGAGGGGGCCGACACCCTGACGGGCACCAACGGCGACGACACCCTGGATGGCCTGGGCGGCAACGACACCCTGTACGGCCGAGCCGGCAACGACAGGCTGCTGGGAGGCGAAGGCAACGACGTGCTGTACGGCGAGGCTGGGGACGACACGCTGGAAGGCGGCGCTGGCGCGGACCAACTGTACGGTGGCGCGGGAGCGGACGTGCTGCTGGGCGGTGACGGCAACGACACGCTGAGCGGAGACGCGGGCGACGACGTGCTGGACGGCGGAGCGGGAGACGACACGCTGTATGGCGGCGCCGGCAACGACACGTACCTGTTCGGCCGAGGCGACGGCCGGGACACCATCCAGTCTGACTACGACCAGACGGCCGGCAAGCTGAACGTGCTGAGGTTCAAGGAAGGGGTGAGCGCGGCCGACGTGGTGGTGACCCGCCAGGGCAGCGCGCTGGTGCTGAGCATTGCGGGCACCAGCGACAGGGTGCTGGTCAACAACTTCTTCAATGAAGAGAGTCCTGCGAACGCGTACAACCCGATCCAGCAGGTGGTGTTCGAGGACGGCACCGTGTGGGACATGGACGAGCTGGCGAGCATGACGCGAGGCGGCACCGAGGGGGCCGACACCCTGACGGGCACCAACGGCGACGACACCCTGGATGGCCTGGGCGGCAACGACACCCTGTACGGCCGAGCCGGCAACGACAGGCTGCTGGGAGGCGAAGGCAACGACGTGCTGTACGGCGAGGCTGGGGACGACACGCTGGAAGGCGGCGCTGGCGCGGACCAACTGTACGGTGGCGCGGGAGCGGACGTGCTGCTGGGCGGTGACGGCAACGACACGCTGAGCGGAGACGCGGGCGACGACGTGCTGGACGGCGGAGCGGGAGACGACACGCTGTATGGCGGCGCCGGCAACGACACGTACCTGTTCGGCCGAGGCGACGGCCGGGACACCATCCAGTCTGACTACGACCAGACGGCCGGCAAGCTGAACGTGCTGAGGTTCAAGGAAGGGGTGAGCGCGGCCGACGTGGTGGTGACCCGCCAGGGCAGCGCGCTGGTGCTGAGCATTGCGGGCACCAGCGACAGGGTGCTGGTCAACAACTTCTTCAATGAAGAGAGTCCTGCGAACGCGTACAACCCGATCCAGCAGGTGGTGTTCGAGGACGGCACCGTGTGGGACATGGACGAGCTGGCGAGCATGACGCGAGGCGGCACCGAGGGGGCCGACACCCTGACGGGCACCAACGGCGACGACACCCTGGATGGCCTGGGCGGCAACGACACCCTGTACGGCCGAGCCGGCAACGACAGGCTGCTGGGAGGCGAAGGCAACGACGTGCTGTACGGCGAGGCTGGGGACGACACGCTGGAAGGCGGCGCTGGCGCGGACCAACTGTACGGTGGCGCGGGAGCGGACGTGCTGCTGGGCGGTGACGGCAACGACACGCTGAGCGGAGACGCGGGCGACGACGTGCTGGACGGCGGAGCGGGAGACGACACGCTGTATGGCGGCGCCGGCAACGACACGTACCTGTTCGGCCGAGGCGACGGCCGGGACACCATCCAGTCTGACTACGACCAGACGGCCGGCAAGCTGAACGTGCTGAGGTTCAAGGAAGGGGTGAGCGCGGCCGACGTGGTGGTGACCCGCCAGGGCAGCGCGCTGGTGCTGAGCATTGCGGGCACCAGCGACAGGGTGCTGGTCAACAACTTCTTCAATGAAGAGAGTCCTGCGAACGCGTACAACCCGATCCAGCAGGTGGTGTTCGAGGACGGCACCGTGTGGGACATGGACGAGCTGGCGAGCATGACGCGAGGCGGCACCGAGGGGGCCGACACCCTGACGGGCACCAACGGCGACGACACCCTGGATGGCCTGGGCGGCAACGACACCCTGTACGGCCGAGCCGGCAACGACAGGCTGCTGGGAGGCGAAGGCAACGACGTGCTGTACGGCGAGGCTGGGGACGACACGCTGGAAGGCGGCGCTGGCGCGGACCAACTGTACGGTGGCGCGGGAGCGGACGTGCTGCTGGGCGGTGACGGCAACGACACGCTGAGCGGAGACGCGGGCGACGACGTGCTGGACGGCGGAGCGGGAGACGACACGCTGTATGGCGGCGCCGGCAACGACACGTACCTGTTCGGCCGAGGCGACGGCCGGGACACCATCCAGTCTGACTACGACCAGACGGCCGGCAAGCTGAACGTGCTGAGGTTCAAGGAAGGGGTGAGCGCGGCCGACGTGGTGGTGACCCGCCAGGGCAGCGCGCTGGTGCTGAGCATTGCGGGCACCAGCGACAGGGTGCTGGTCAACAACTTCTTCAATGAAGAGAGTCCTGCGAACGCGTACAACCCGATCCAGCAGGTGGTGTTCGAGGACGGCACCGTGTGGGACATGGACGAGCTGGCGAGCATGACGCGAGGCGGCACCGAGGGGGCCGACACCCTGACGGGCACCAACGGCGACGACACCCTGGATGGCCTGGGCGGCAACGACACCCTGTACGGCCGAGCCGGCAACGACAGGCTGCTGGGAGGCGAAGGCAACGACGTGCTGTACGGCGAGGCTGGGGACGACACGCTGGAAGGCGGCGCTGGCGCGGACCAACTGTACGGTGGCGCGGGAGCGGACGTGCTGCTGGGCGGTGACGGCAACGACACGCTGAGCGGAGACGCGGGCGACGACGTGCTGGACGGCGGAGCGGGAGACGACACGCTGTATGGCGGCGCCGGCAACGACACGTACCTGTTCGGCCGAGGCGACGGCCGGGACACCATCCAGTCTGACTACGACCAGACGGCCGGCAAGCTGAACGTGCTGAGGTTCAAGGAAGGGGTGAGCGCGGCCGACGTGGTGGTGACCCGCCAGGGCAGCGCGCTGGTGCTGAGCATTGCGGGCACCAGCGACAGGGTGCTGGTCAACAACTTCTTCAATGAAGAGAGTCCTGCGAACGCGTACAACCCGATCCAGCAGGTGGTGTTCGAGGACGGCACCGTGTGGGACATGGACGAGCTGGCGAGCATGACGCGAGGCGGCACCGAGGGGGCCGACACCCTGACGGGCACCAACGGCGACGACACCCTGGATGGCCTGGGCGGCAACGACACCCTGTACGGCCGAGCCGGCAACGACAGGCTGCTGGGAGGCGAAGGCAACGACGTGCTGTACGGCGAGGCTGGGGACGACACGCTGGAAGGCGGCGCTGGCGCGGACCAACTGTACGGTGGCGCGGGAGCGGACGTGCTGCTGGGCGGTGACGGCAACGACACGCTGAGCGGAGACGCGGGCGACGACGTGCTGGACGGCGGAGCGGGAGACGACACGCTGTATGGCGGCGCCGGCAACGACACGTACCTGTTCGGCCGAGGCGACGGCCGGGACACCATCCAGTCTGACTACGACCAGACGGCCGGCAAGCTGAACGTGCTGAGGTTCAAGGAAGGGGTGAGCGCGGCCGACGTGGTGGTGACCCGCCAGGGCAGCGCGCTGGTGCTGAGCATTGCGGGCACCAGCGACAGGGTGCTGGTCAACAACTTCTTCAATGAAGAGAGTCCTGCGAACGCGTACAACCCGATCCAGCAGGTGGTGTTCGAGGACGGCACCGTGTGGGACATGGACGAGCTGGCGCAACGTGCCCAGGCTCCAAAGAGCGCTGGCTTGAGCGAAATCATCAGCACGAAGCTCTTGCTTGTATTGGCCGACGCTGAATGGACCGAGCTGGCTTCGGGTCAAGGTGCGTCCTGGAGCGGTGGTGTGGAAGAGGCGGAGTTGTTGACCACGTTCGAGTTCAAGCCGTTGTTGGTCGCAGGTGAGCTTGGCGTGGAGCAGTACCAGGGGTTGGGAACCCAGCAACTGGTGCAGGCGATGGCGATGTTCGCGCCCGAGGGGGCGGCCAGCCAGGCAGTGCTGGCGCAGGCGATGGCGGGGGGCGCCAGGCGGAACGCGCTGCTCGAAAGCTCGTTCGCGTAGCGGGCGCGGCCGGGTGCCGGGCGTGGCGTCACAGACGGTATCAATTGGGTGCCGACGGTCTGGGCAGCATCGTGGTGGATGGCGTGACACTCACCGGCGGTGAGGCCGTAGGCGCCAACGCCTGGCAAAGCGAGGATGGAAACTGGCGCTACGCCCTGACGGAAACCGGCGACCTCATCATCACCGGCGTAGGCAAGCCCGGGCGCATCGTGGTGCAAGGCTTCGCACGCCTGCAAAGCCAGCAAGCCAGCCCCCTGGGCCTGAACCTGCCCCAGGCCAGCCAGCCCGAGCAGCCGCAGCCCGCCGAGCCGGGCGTCTACGCGCTGCAAGGCGACCAACTGGCCCCGTCTGGCGCCTGGCAGCTGCAGGCCGACGGCAGCATCCCCGGCGCCACGGCCGAGCCCAATGCCAACAACCTCTTCGAAGGCAGCGACAGCCTGCTCAACCCCGGCACCGTGCGGCGCATCACCGGGGTGGACGGCAATGGCAACACCCTCACCAGCGACACCCGCGCGGTGACCTACTGGGGCCTGGGCGGCAACGACTTCATCTCCGGCGAGCAGTACGACGACCACCTGGACGGGGGCGACGGCGACGACGCCATCTGGGGCGGCGCCGGCAGCGATGAAATCCATGGCGGCGCGGGCAACGACATCATCGTCAGCAACATGTCCGCCACCATGCCCGGGGGTTACGGCGAGCTGCCGCGCGGGGCCGACGAGATCAAGGGGCCAGACAACGTGGTGGCGGGAACGAGCGGCAGCAACATCCTGCGCTGGTTCGTGGTCAGGGGCGCCGACGGCTCGTGGCTGCGGGTGGAGCGCGCGCACGTGAAGAACCCGGACGGGGGCGAGGTGTACGTGGCCGAGAGCGAAAGCGACCAGGACGTGATCGACGCCGGAGCGGGCGATGACTACGTGTGGGCCGGGCGCGGGAGCGACTACCTCATCGGCGGTGCGGGCGACGACCACCTGGCGGGGCTGGGCGGCGGCGACGTGATCCTGGGCGGCGAAGGCAAGGACGTGATCTACGGCGACGAGTGGCGGCGCATGCAACTGCAGGCGGTCACCCGCAGCCGCAATGGCGACGTGTACGGCTATCTGCCGCTGGACGAAGCGCTCAAGAGCCCGGCGCTGCACGGCAATGACGTGATCGACGCGGGCGCGGGGGACGACGAGGCGTGGGGCGACGGCGGCGACGACGTGGTCCACGGCGGCAGCGGCGACGACTGGCTGTTCGGCGATGCGCTGCCGGCGCAGCTGCCCTGGGAGTACCACGGCAGCGACAGGCTGGACGGCGGCGATGGGGATGACAGCCTGTTCGGTCAGGGCGGCAACGACTGGCTGTACGGCGGAGCTGGCTGTATCCGCTATCCAAAAAATAGCTGTCAGCGCTTGTCCAACAAGCGCTGGCGGCAATTTTCATTCAAAAGAAAGTGTGCTGTTGATCGCAGACATATGCATGAAAGTTCAGCCTCATGAAAATCCTGATCCCGCTGTTTCTCTTTGGCGCCCTGTCCTGGCTGGTGGGCTTGATCGTGTGCGTGCTCATGGTGCGGGCCCGTCGATCCGGCAAGGCCGTTGGCGTGGCAGCGCTTGTGTTCTTCGGTGTCGGGATAGCAACATGATCGCCATCCTGATTCTGCTGGCGCTTGCACTCTGGATCGGACTGGGATACCTGCTCTGGAAGCTCTTGCTGCGGCGGCTCATCAAAGGGCAAGCGCCGTTATGGATTACCACCCTCTTGTTCGCTGCCATCTGGCTGACTGCCCCGTGGGCCGATGAATATCTGGGGCAAAAGGAGTTTGCACGGCTGTGCACGGCTATGCCGGATACGCAATTCTTCGGCCCGGTCTCCATCGGCGAAGGGCCATTCTTCGACGCGCAGGGGAAGCCGAAGTGGGAAAACCGCAAACAGTTTGATGCAATTGCTGATGGCGGCGTTGTTTTCGACTCCAAAAAGGGTAACGTCACCCGGTTCGACCAAATGTTCAAGCGAACCGAGGTGAACCATCGAATCGCCGATTGGCCCGTGCCCGTTCTGGAGCAAAAAATTACCTACAGCTACGCCCCGACAGGCCAGCCAATATTGGTTTCATATTGGCGTGGCTCGCCCGGCGGCTGGCTTAAACGCACGACGGGCTTTGGGAGCCATGCGCCGTACCAATGTGGAAAAAAAACACCCTACCCGCACGAGCAGGAATGGATCAAATTTTGAATTCTTCAGGAGTAAGACATGACAACGATTGAACAATCTTTCATTGAATGTTTATTGGCTGATCTGGCCTACGTCGGAACGCTGCAAAAGGGGCTGAGCGCAAAGGACAGAGCCGATGAATTCGCCCGCCGTATCACCCGACCCTTGGCCGAACAGTTCGCCGCCCGCTTCGAGATCCTCGCCGTCAAGAGCGACCCCGTCAGCGACTACCAGGCCGTTGTATTCAAGGACGTGAGCACGGGCGCCCTGTATCTGGCCAACCGGGGCACTGAGAGCGGAACCGACATCGTCAATGCCGATCTGGACTTGGCGCTGGGATCTGGTGTGGCCTCCAAGCAATCGGCCGCCATGGTGAACTGGTGGCTGGACATCTCCAGCACGGCGGGCACGGCGGTTTCGCAAGTCTCGGCTGACGGCCCCAACCTTGCCCCATTTGCACCCGCAACTCAGAAAATGGCCAGTGGCGAAATTGCCTTGGAAGTCAGCGCGGCGATTGCGGCGGGCAAGCTCTACGTGGTGGGTCATTCACTGGGCGGGCACCTGACCACCGTGTTTACCAGCCTGTTCGCGAACCAGGTGGCTCATGCCAGCACCTTCAATGGTGCAGGCGTGTTCTCCATTGGCGCCGTTGCAGGTGTAGTGGCGGGCATGCTCTACGGACACCCGATTAACCAATTGGCGCAGGTTCTGGGTCGAACCGTGCAGTTGCCAGATGCCGCAAAGATGGACAACTTTTATGCCATGAATGGCATGAATATGACCACCAACGACGCAACGTTTACCCAGTTGGGTCAGCGAATTGAAGTGTTCAACGAGGAAACTCCGGCGCCGACTTTCAGCAACCACTTTCTGTATAAGCAAACCGACAGTTTGGCCCTGGCCGTTGCGATGCAGAAGCTGGACACCAGTCTGACCCTGGGCAAGTTCAATGCTATTGCAGAAGCCGCATCCAACGTCAGCGGCGAATCCCTTGAAAGGATGCTTGATGCTTTGCGCCTCCAACTGCTGGGCAACAACATCGTCAGCACGCCAGTGGGCGATGACGGCGGTGATTGGGAAAATAGCACCATGCCGCAGTCGCGGATTGACTATCAACAAAATCTCAAAATTTTTACCGAGAGCTCAGCCTTCGGGGCCCTGGCCGGCAAGGTAACCCTCATCCCCACGACCGACTACGCCAACCTGCAAGCCCACGCCAAGACCGGCTTTGGCGAGTTTCTTTCGCTGCACACCCTCAGCCCCGTGGTCATCAGCACCACCGATGCAGGCGCCCTGGCTGCCCTTAAAGGTGCGCATGGCGATCTGGCCACAGCCTGGCAGGCCGACCAGAACGCCCGCCTGTACGGCGACACCGGCTATGCATACGCCTATACCGAAAAGTGGTACGAAGACCGCGCCGCCATGCTGGGCTGGCTGGTCAAGGCCAACCAAGACGACAGCCCCGGCACCGACGCTACCAACCGCATCCTGGCCGTGACCGGTGGGGTGAGCATGGCCAACCCGCTGCTGTTCGAAGACAAGACGCTGGACAAGACGCTCATCATTTCCCCGCGCACCTCCACGACGGCCCCCACGCGCCGGTTCATCTTTGGCACCGAGGGCAACGACCCCGACTTGATGGGTGACGTCGAGGCCGACCACCTCTACGGCGGCGCCGGCGACGACACCTTGAAGGGATTGGGCGGCGACGACCACCTCGAAGGCGGCGAAGGCAACGACACCCTCGAAGGCGGCGCGGGCGCCGACACCCTGGTCGGCGGGTTGGGCACAGACACCTACGTGCTGGAAGGCGCCTGGGGCGTGGACACCGTCATCGACGCCGACGGCCTGGGCAGCATCGTGGTGGATGGCGTGACGCTAACCGGCGGTGAGGCCGTAGGCGCCAACGCCTGGCAAAGCGAAGATGGAAACTGGCGCTACGCCCTGACGGAAACCGGCGACCTCATCATCACCGGCGTGGACAAGCCCGGGCGCATCGTGGTGCAGGGCTGGTCGCGCCTGCAAAGCCAGCAAGCCAGCCCCCTGGGCCTGAACCTGCCCCAGGCCGACACCCCCGAGCAGCCGCAGCCCGCCGAGCCGGGCGTCTACGCGCTGCAAGGGGGCTACTTCATCGCCGGCGGCGGCGGGGTGCCCGGGGACCGGGCGTGGCAGCTCGAAAGCGACGGCAGCATCGCAGGCGTGCAGCCCAGGTACGAGGCCAACGACGTGATGGTCGGCGGGCAGGACACCTTGGGCGCGCCCGGTACGTTCCAGCGCCTGAGCGGCCTGGCGCCGGACGGCCAGGGCGGGTGGCGTCCCACCTACGCCAACACCCGCGCGGTCAGCTTCTGGGGCCTGGGGGGCAACGACTTCATGTCCGGGGAACAGTATGACGACCACCTGGACGGCGGCGAGGGCGACGACCTGGTCTGGGGCGGAGCGGGCAGCGACGAGATATACGGAGGTGACGGCAACGACATCATCGTCAGCAACATGGCCGCCGTTCACTACACCTCAGCGCAGCAGGCGCCCACGCCGGAAGGCTACGTGCGCGGCGCGGACACGGTGGTCACCTACAACGGCGGCGAGGCCAACTACCAGGGCCGCTGGTGGGTGGAGACCTCGCAGAGCGGGGCCGATCTGCGCGTGCAGAACGCCTACGTGAAGAACCCCGAAGGCGGCTACACGTACTACGCCGAGAGCGAAAGCGACCAGGACGTGATCGACGCCGGAGAGGGCGATGACCACGTGTGGGCCGGGCGCGGGAGCGACTACCTCATCGGCGGCGAGGGCAACGACCACCTGGCGGGGCTGGGCGGCAGCGACGTGATCCTGGGCGGCGAAGGCAAGGACGTGATCTACGGCGACGAGTGGGCGCGCATGCGGTTGATGGCCACGTACGACGAGGACCGCTCCAGCGCTTATATGCAGAACATGCCGTTCGACGAAGCGCTCAAGGATCCGGCGCTGCACGGCAACGACGTGATCGATGCCGGCGCGGGGGACGATGAGGTATGGGGCGACGGCGGCGACGACGTGATCTTCGGTGGCAGCGGCGGCGACCTGCTGATCGGCGATGCGCTGCTGGCGCAGCTGCCCTATGAGTACCACGGCAATGACCGGCTGGATGGCGGCGATGGGGATGACGTGCTGTACGGCATGGGCAAGGACGACGCGCTGTATGGCGGCGCGGGCAGCGACGAGCTGTGGGGCGACCACGACGGCCTGGAGGCGCAGTACCACGGCAACGACGTGCTGGACGGCGGCGACGGCGACGACAAGCTGTTCGGGCAGGGCGGCAACGACGTGCTGTATGGCGGGGCGGGTGACGATTGGCTGGCGGGCGAGGACGAGCACTCGACGGACGCGGTGAGCGCCCTGACGGGCAACGACGTGCTGTATGGCGGCGCGGGCAATGACACGCTGATCGGCGGCAATGGCGACGACGTGTGCGATGGGGGCGCGGGCAACGACAGTTTGCGGGGTGGCAAAGGCAACGACTACCTGGACGGCGGCGAAGGCAACGACTATTTGAATGGCGGCGAAGGCAACGACGTGCTCGATGGCGGCAGCGGCCAGAACACGCTCGAAGGCGGCGCGGGCGACGACGTTTACGTGGTCAGCGGCGGACGCCAGTACATCCGCGACACCGAAGGCGACAACCTGGTCATCGTGAACGGCCGGGCTGGCATCACCAGCGATGGCTCGCTCGTCTTCAATGGCGACGACGCGGACAACGCGGTCCTGGTCGAGCGGGCCATGGTGGGTGGTGCGGGGGGCTACTCGGGCACGTTCGAGGTGGGCGGCGTGCGCATGACGCGCGATGAGCTGGCCGACACACTCATCACGCAGAGCGTGAGCTTGACCAGCACGGATGCCAATGCCGACGTTCGCGGCGGGGGAGGGGATGACGTGATCGTGGTGGAGGGCGACGCGAGCACCGTCAACGCCGGGCGCGGGGACGACACGGTGCGCATTGGCGCTCGCGCGGCGCGCATCCAGGTGAATGCGGGCGGCGGGGCCGACAACATCCTGTTTGCCGCCAGCCGCTATGGCGCGGCGCCAGAAGACCAGGCCACGATCAACTTTGGCGCAGGCATCACCTTGGCTGATGTGCGCGTGCAGGTTCGAGACGGGCAGATCGACATTGGCTACTCGGCCGATGAAGGCGATGTGCTGACGCTGGAATACGTGTATGGCGCCGGTGACGTGGCGGCATCGCTGCCCGTGCAGTGGCTGCACTTTGCCGACGGCACGCAGGTACAGCTGGCCGACCTGATTGCCGCCACGCCTCAGCCCCAGCCGCCCAGCCTGGGCTGGCAATACGGCACGCCGCTGAACGACGTGCTTGAAGGCAGCGCGGGCGATGAGGTGATCATGGGCCTGGACGGCGACGACCGCATCGACGGCATGGGCGGGGCTGACGTGTATGCGGGCGGCAATGGAGACGACCGCTACGCCATCCGCGCGGGGGTCAATACCTTGGTGGTGGACCCCGTGGGCCGATCCACCCTGAAAATGCCCGAGGGCGTGACGGCCAGCCAGCTCACGTTCGTGCGCCACGCCGATGGCGATGCGGGCGAGTTCCGGATCGAGCTGGGCGATGGCAGCCACGTGGACGTGCTGCTGGGTGACCTGGTGCATGCGGACGTGGAGATTGCGTTTGCGGACGGCTCGCGCATGAGCCAGGCTGACATTCGCAGTCGCCTAACCACAGCCGACACGCTGCCCATGGACACCATTCTTTATCAGAGCACGGCAGGCCGGCTCTCGATTGCGGGCGACGGCTATGTCTGGCTGTACACGGGTTCTGCAGGCGGCGTGCTGTATGGGCGCGCCCTGTCCGATGCGCTGATGGGTGGCGCGGGTGCTGACCTGCTGCGCGGCGGCGCGGGCGCGGACACGATGCAGGGCAATGGCGGCGATGACGTTTACGTGCTGGGCCAGGGCATTGACCGGCTGGCGTTCGTGGATGGCGAGGCATCGACAGTGCTGATCGGTGCCCACGATGCGGGCAGCCTGGCGCTGTATCGCGCCGGGCACGATCTGATCGTGGCCAGCGCGGCAGGCGATGCGGTGTTCGTCGTGGCGGATTTCTGGCCACAGTCGGATTACGGGGAGATTGCCTGGCAGATTGAACAGGGCGATTTGCCCCCGGATGCGCTGGATGCCTTCTGGGCCAATGGCTACATCGCCAATACCGTCATCCTGAAAGATGCGCAAGGCGGCGAAGTGACATTGAGCGAGCTGATTGGGCAAGGCATCGCCGTTGTGGATGCCAACCCCACACTCGATGACGGCTGGAGCGACCCGCAGGCCATGCGCGAGAAGTTTGGGCGGTTGCTGCAGCAAAAGATGATGAGCAACCAGGCGCAGGGCGAGGGCTTCATGCTGTTTTCGACCACCGGGGTGATCCGGAATATCGTTGGCACGTCTGTCGAGAACCAGCAGGCAAGCGGCGATTTCGAGCTGGGGTCGTCGAACATCCTGAATGTGGGGCCGTGGGAGACGATCACGCATCGTCGCAAGGAAAAGGTGCAGGTGACCACAAGCAGCAAGAATCTGGTCAAGGCCAAGCATTTCAAGACGCTTGGGGCATTGCTGGCGTATCTGGGCCTGTCTGCCGATACGGCCAGCTTCCAATTGCCCCAGGACACGGAGTTGATTGACCACGACGACGGCAGCTTGACCATGCTGTTCTATAAAGTCGTGAAGTCTTCGCGCTGGGAAACTCGGGTGATCGAGTGGACGGAGACGGTGAGGGATGAGGAGGGGTTTTTGCGCGTGCAGAACATCACGGGCAGTGGCGGCAATGACCACATTGCTCACGGCTATGACAGGGACGCCACATTGATTGCGGGCACATACGAGCTTGGCGACAGCATTCAGTACGCGCCAGATTGTTTGCATATTGACGAACCCGAGGGCTTGCGAAGCCAACTTTTTGCCTTCGTGGGCAGCATTGATGGCGGCGGCGGAAATGATTACATCAATGCATCTGCCTACATATCCAGCGACCGACAAACGTTCGAAGATTGGTGGAACTCAGACGCGTTCAGATCTTGGGATGGCGTTATCCTGAGCCGGCCGATTGGCCTGGGTGCCTGGTTGGAAGGCGGTGATGGCGACGACGAAATCTTCGGCAGCGAAGGCAGCGATGCCATCATCGGCGGCACGGGCAACGACTTCATGAACGGCGGCGCAGGTGCGGATACGTATCTTGTGGGATTGGGGACTGGCCACGACGTGATTCTGGATGGTGGATTCACCAAGGTCCATGTGGATTTGAACGAAGATTATATAGATGGATATGTCAATAACGCGGACCTCAACCCCAATGTAGACGTACTGCGTTTTCAAGATGGGGTCGATCCAGATTCATTGAAATTTGAATGGATCGGGCGCGTGAACTACAAGGGCGATAAGATATTTGGTGCTGATGAGGATATGTGGACCATTGACTGGTCCCCGGTAGATTTCAACGCCATTCGGGTTTCCTGGGGGGAGGGTGATTCCGCGACCATCGTGTTCGATGCAGACCGGGCAAGCGTGCAGGCCGAGCCTTATGGAACCACTGCCAAGGACATCGGCATCGACGTCCTGCGCTTTGCCGACGGCACCGAAATCACCCTGGACGAGGCCATCGCCCGCGCCAAAGGCGCCGAGGATGGCGCGCCGGTGGCCGGGGAGGCCCTCGCGGATCAGTCCATCGACGAAGGCAGCCCCTTCGTCTTCGCCATACCCGCCGAAGCCTTCAGCGACCCCGACGGCGATCCACTGAGCCTGAGCGCCGCGATGGCCGATGGCGCCGCGCTGCCTTCGTGGCTGGCGTTCGATGCCGCCAGCGCCACCTTCAGCGGCACCCCGGAGAACGGTGACGTGGGCACCCTGGCCGTTCGTGTCACCGCCAGCGACGGCGCGGGCAGCGCTCACCAGACCTTCGCGCTGCGGGTGCGCAATGTCAACGACGCACCCGAAGCCGGCGCGCCGCTGGCGGCGCAAAGCATCCAGGAAGGCGACACCCTGAGCTACGCCGTTGGCGCGGACGCCTTCGTGGATGCGGATCTGGCCGTCGATCCGTTCGAGAGGCTGACCCTGGCGGCCATGCTGGCCGATGGCTCGCCGCTGCCCGCATGGCTGAGCTTCGACGCGGCCAGCGGCACCTTCAGCGGCACGCCGCCGGCGGGCAGCGCGGGGGACGTGCACATCACGGTCACCGCGACCGACCTGGCCGGCGAGAGCGCCAGCCAGGGCCTGACGCTGACCATCCTGCCGCCGGCGGGCAACCACGCGCCTGTCGTGGGCGCGGCCATTCCGGCGCAAGGCACGCGCGAATGGGATGCCTGGTCCTACAGCCTGCCGGCGGGCGCCTTCACCGATCCCGATGCAGGCGACCAGCTCGGCTACCGCGCTGAACTCGCCGACGGCCGCCCGTTGCCGTACTGGCTCCGGTTCGACCCCGCCACTGGCGCCCTGAGCAGCGCGCAAGTTCCCCAGGGCCATGCCGGCACGCTGGATATCCGCGTGACCGCCACCGATCTCGCCGGCGCCAGCGCATCGCAGACCTTCTCCCTGAACGTGGCGGCCAACCCGGTGCTCAACGCGGTATCCGGCACGTCCGGGGCGGACATCCGGTGGGGCACCTCGGGCGACGATCTGCTGATCGGTGGCCAGGGCAGCGATGCGCTGACGGGCGGACTGGGCAACGACACCTACCGCTGGAGCAAGGGCGATGGCGATGACGTCATCGTCGAGTTGGGCGGCAACGACACCATCGAGTTCACGGACGTCTATGCCGGCGACGTGGAGATCACGAGGACTTCGCTGGGAAGCATGCAGATCACGGTCAAGCCGACGGGAGAGAAGATCACCGTGACGTTGGGGCTGAGCACGCTTTTGAAGGCGGGCTGGATCGAGCGGATCAGGTTCGCCGACGGTGCGAGCTGGGATCATGCGGAGATGGTGCGGCAATCCCAGATGACCAAGAGCGCGGGCGCGGCGCCTATGGCCATCAAGCCGCTGCGGACGTGGGCCGAAGCCGGGTGGGATGGCCTGGGCGCGAACCTGGGCGGGACGGGGAGCGGTGGCGGGGCCGGGCTGGAGTCGTCGGGCGCGTTCGCCTTCAAGCCGCTGCTGGCGGCGGCCGGCAGCCTTGCGCACCTTGGCCAGGCGCTGGGCGCCGGGGAGTCGGCGGGCGCTGGCGGCCTGGAGCGAAATGCCATCCAGCAACTGGTGCAGGCGATGGCGATGTTCGCGCCAGAGGGGGCGGCCAGCCAGGCAGAGCTGGCGCAGGCGATGGCGGGGGGCGCCAGGCGGAGCGCGCTGCTCGAAAGCTCGTTCGCGTAGCGGGCGCGGGCGCGGGCGCGGCCGGGTGCCGGGCGTGGCGTCACAGACGGTATCAATTGGGTGCCGGTGGCGTGGGCCGAATCGTTGGCAGAATAGCCACGCATCGCTTCCGTGGGGGACTTGTCTGGGTAGTGGTCTGGGCCGAGCCAGCAGCACAGGTCCGGCCCATGGCCCCTGTCCCTACCGAATCCCGATTTCTTGCACGGAGAGCATCTGATGAACAAGCGACACGTTCTTTGGTCCGCATTCGCCGCCACGCTGGCGCTGGCGGCTTGCGGCGGCGGCTCGGACAGCGCCGAAACGACCAGCCCCTCGCCCACGCCGGCGGCGCCGGCGATCGACCGCATCGAGCCGCTGGACACCGCGACCAAGCTCCTCGCGGCGTCCCAGGCCGCGCCGGCGGCCAGCCGCCTGCCCGCGGGGGCGGCGGTGCCGCGCGTGGCGCTCGGGGCGCTGGCCGGCGCCAAGACCGTGCCGCAGGCCGACAAGGGCGTGGCGCTGAAGATCGGCGAAGGGCGCGCCGTGGCCGCCACCGCCAGCCCGGCCGAGCTGTCGGCGAGGCTGCGCTGGAGCAAGCTGGAAGGCGGCGCCCAGGTGGCGGCGCTGGCGTTTGCCGCCGAGGGCGCGCAGGCCATCCGCCTCGGCGTGCTGGTGCGGCAGCTGCCCGATGGCGCGGTGCTGCGCTTTTATGGCGCCAGCGGCTCGCCCGTGGTGGAGATGTCGGCGGCCGAGCTGCAGGCGCTGCGCCAGCGCAACGAGGCGGGCGGGCTCGCGGGCGACGACGCCCGCATGGTCTGGGGGCCGGACACCGACGGCGCCGTGAGCACGCTGGAGGTGCAGCTGCCCGCCGGCGCCGATGCCGGCCAGCTGCAACTGGCCGTGCCCCGGCTGTCGCACCTGACGCGGACGGTGAAGGACGCCGCCGAGATCGGCGACGCGGCCAGCTGCAACCTGGACGTGATGTGCTCGGCCGATCTGCAGACCGAGAGCCGCTCGGTCGCCAAGATGCTGTTCACCGAGGCGGACGGCACTTACATGTGCACCGGCACGCTGCTGAACGACACGCGCGGCAGCCGCACGCCGTACTTCCTGACGGCCAACCACTGCATCTCCACGCAGGCCGTGGCCTCCACGCTGGTGACCTACTGGTTCTTCCGCGCCGCGTCGTGCAACGGCTCGCCGGAGGTGGACCCGGCGATGGCGCGCGTGACCGGCGGCGCGCAGCTGCTGTACTCCGACTCGTCGGTGGACGCCACGCTGCTGCGGCTCAACAGCCAGCCGCCCGCCAACGTGGTGTACGCGGGCTCGTACTTCGGCGACGGCGCGGTGACGGGCGTGGGGGTGGCGGGCGTGCACCATCCGCGCGGCGACTTGCAGAAGTACAGCGTGGGCACCATCACCGGCTACGCCAATTGCGGCGACACCAGTTGCAGCAGCGCCAGCGTGGACGGCGGCAACATGTTCCAGATCGGCTGGACGAGGGGCACGACGGAGGGCGGCAGCAGCGGCTCGGCGATTTTCGCGAGCGCGGGTGGCAGCGCGCTTTACGTGGTCGGTTCGCTGACCGGCGGCAGCGCCAGCTGCGAGAACCCCAATGGCGTTGACTTATACGGGCGCTTCAACCGCGCCTTCTACCGTGGCGCCAGCACCTGGCTGACGCAGTAGTTTGGGGTTGTATCGGCCTCCAGGCGGCGCGGGTAAAGCGCGGGCAGCTATCGATAGAATAGCTGCCCGCGCCGAGTCATGCGGCGGGGCGATGCGTCAGAATGGCGGCCATGAGCATCACCGTCGACGATTTCGCGCTGCCGCCTGAAACCCCCGCGCCGCGCGTGGTGTCGGGCGCGGCGGCTTCCGCGCGCGAGGAGGCGCTGGAGCGCGCGCTGCGCCCCAGGCTGCTGGAGGAATACGTCGGCCAGGCCAAGGCGCGCGAGCAGCTGGCCATCTTCATCGGCGCCGCCAGAAAGCGCGGCGAGGCGCTGGACCACGTGCTGCTGTTCGGCCCGCCGGGCCTGGGCAAGACCACGCTCAGCCACATCGTCGCGCACGAGCTGGGCGTGAACCTGCGCCAGACCAGCGGCCCCGTGCTGGAGAAGCCCAAGGACCTGGCCGCGCTGCTGACCAACCTGGAGAGGAACGACGTTCTCTTCATCGACGAGATCCACCGCCTCTCGCCCGTGGTGGAGGAGATCCTCTACCCCGCGCTGGAGGACTACCAGATCGACATCATGATCGGCGAGGGCCCGGCCGCGCGCAGCATCAAGCTGGACGTGCAGCCCTTCACCCTGGTCGGCGCCACCACGCGCGCCGGCATGCTGACCAACCCGCTGCGCGACCGCTTCGGCATCGCCCTGCGGCTGGAGTTCTACACGCCGCAGGAGCTGACGCGCATCGTCACCCGCTCGGCCGGGCTGCTGCGGGTGGAGACCGAGCCGGAGGGCGCCTTCGAGATCGCCCGCCGCAGCCGCGGCACGCCGCGCATCGCCAACCGGCTGCTGCGCCGCGTGCGCGACTTCGCCGATGTCAAGGGCCAGGGCCGCATCACGCACCGCGTCGCGCACGACGCGCTGGCCCTGCTGGACGTGGACCCGGAGGGCTTCGACGTGATGGACCGCAGGCTGCTGGAGGCGGTGATCCACCGCTTCGACGGCGGCCCGGTGGGCCTGGACAACATCGCCGCCAGCATCGGCGAGGAGCCCGGCACCATCGAGGACGTGATCGAGCCCTACCTGATCCAGCAGGGCTTCCTGCAGCGCACCCCGCGCGGGCGCGTGGCCACGCTGGCGGCGTACCGGCACCTGGGTGTGGCGCCGCCGCAGGGGGCGGGGGGGCTGTTCGGTGGCTGAACACGGGTTCTGGAACGAAGAGAGGAGAGGGACGATGAACGGAGCGGACTTGCGGGCACTGGCCCTGGCGGTCGGCGCGGTCGTGCTGGCGGGGTGCACCACGGTGTACGAGCCTCCGCCGGGGCAGCCGGTGGCGAGGCTGCGCCTGGTGAGCGCGCCTGTGCCTCAGTACCGCGCGGGCGGCCGGGGGACGCACCTTCACGTTGCCGATCTGTCCACCTGCCCGGCGTCTCCCGAGGGGGTGATGCGCTTCGGCATACCTGGGCCTTCCGAGGCGACGCACCTGGGCATGCCGCTGCCGTTGGACGCCGGAGACAGGTTCAGCTCGGAATTCGTGCTGCCGGCTGGGCGGCCGCTGGCGTTCACGCTCAATACCGGCGCGGGCCGGTTGTTTTGCCGGGTGGCGTTTCGTTTCACGCTCGAGCCGGGCCGTGACTACGAGATCGAGTCGCTGTGGTCCACTGCCTTGAAAAAATGCGCGGTTTCGGTGCGGGAGTTGAAGAAAGCCGGCAGCGGCACGCAGCGTGTCCGGCTGACCAGCGCGCGCAAACTCGACGAAAGAAACCTGTGCGGGGCGCCGGCGTCCGAGATGGATTGACGTGCCGGGCACGAAGCACCGTGCGCGGCGGAGCCGCCGGACGATGCGCCGATAATCCGCCCATGCGCATCCGCTTCACCAAGATGCAGGGCGCGGGCAACGATTTCGTCGTGCTCGACGAGACCGCCGGCCCGCTGAATCTGGCACCCGAGCAGTACCGCTGGCTGGCCGACCGGCACTTCGGCGTCGGCGCCGACCAGATCCTGAGCGTGCGGCCGGCGCCCTCGGCCGACGTGGACTTCGAGTACGTCATCCACAACGCCGACGGCGCCGAGGTGGAGCACTGCGGCAACGGCGCGCGCGCCTTCGTGCGCTATGTGCGCGAGCGCGGCCTGACGACCAAGCGCAGCGTGCGCGTGCGCATCCGGCGCGGCGTGATCGAGCTGACCGAGCAGGCCGACGGCAGCGTCACCGTGGACATGGGCGCGCCGGTGTTCGACTTGCCCGCGATCCCCTTCGATGCGGCGGGCCGGCAGCCGGTGCCGTTCGGCCCGTGGCGGGTGTGGCCGCTGGATTTGGAGCCAAATCGGCCTCCAACGCCCGCCAGTCAAGCGCCGGCAGCTATCGTTGATGTAGCGGTGCTGTCCATGGGCAACCCCCACGCCGTCACCCTGGTTCAGGATGTGGACGCCGCGCCCGTGCTGGTGCAAGGCCCGCTGATCGAGCGCCACCCGGCGTTTCCCGAGCGCGTCAACGCCGGCTTCATGCAGGTGGTCGATCGCGGCCGCGTGCGCCTGCGCGTGTACGAGCGCGGCGCTGGCGAGACGCTGGCCTGCGGCACCGGCGCCTGCGCGGCGGTGGTGGCGGGCATCCGCCTGGGCCTGCTCGATGCGCGCGTCGAGGTGCAGGCGCGCGGTGGCCGGCTCGCCGTCGAGTGGGCCGGCGGCGCCACTGACCCCGTGCGCATGACCGGCCCGGCCGAAACCGTGTTCGAGGGCCGCATCGACGTGCCCGACCTTCCTCCCGACAACCCCTGACCTGCCGCCAAGCCATGCAGCCACCACCCATCACCGAAGAAGACATCGCCGAGTTCCTGGTCCAGCGGCCGGATTTCTTCGAGCGCCACGCCAGCCTGCTGAGCGCGGTGCAGCTCACCAGCCCGCACGGCGGGCGCGCCGTCAGCCTGCAGGAGCGCCAGGCCGAGATGCTGCGCGACAAGATCAAGCTGCTGGAGCAGCGCCTGATGGAGATGATGCGCCACGGCAACGAGAACATGCTGATCGCCGACAAGCTGCTGCGCTGGTCGCGCCAGATGTTCCTGGTGGCGCGGCCGGTGGACCTGCCGGCGGTGCTGGTGAGCGAGATCAGGAGCCAGTTCAGCGTGCCGCAGGCGGCCCTGAAGCTGTGGGACGTGGCCGAGGTCTACGCCGGCGAGCCGTTCGCGCAGGGCGCCAGCGAGGACGTGCGCAGCCTGGCCGGCTCGCTGGCCACGCCGTACTGCGGCGTCAACGCCGGCTTCGACGCCGTGCAGTGGCTCGACGACCCCGAGGCCGCCGCCTCGCTGGCGCTGATCCCCCTGCGCGCCAGCGCCGCCGCGCCGGCCTTCGGCCTGCTGGTGCTGGCCTCTCCCGACAGCCAGCGCTACCAGGCCGGCATGGCGACCGACTTCCTGGAGCGCATCGCCGAGCTGGCCAGTGCCGCGCTGTCGCGTGTCCGCGATACCTGATATTTCAAGCCGAATCGGCCTCCAGCGCTTGCCAGTCAAGCGCCAGCAGCTATCATTGGCGTAGCATGGAGACGCCAGCCCTTTCCGCCGATGACGCCGCCCTGGTGGCGCGCTACCTGGCGCACGTGCGCGTCGAGAAGCGCCTGGCCGAGCGCACCGCCACGCTGTACGGGCTGGACCTGGACAAGCTGGCGCGCTTCGCCGCCGGCGCCGGCGTGGCGCTGCCGGCGGTGCAGGGCCACCACGTCCGCCACTGGGCGGCGCGCATGCATGCGGCGGGCCGCAGCGGGCGCGGGATCGCGCTCATCCTGTCGGGCTGGCGCGGCTTCTACGCCTGGCTGGGGCGGGAGGGCCTGATCAAGGCCAACCCGGTGCAGGACGTGCGCGCGCCGCGCCAGCCGCGCCCGCTGCCCAAGGCGCTGGGCGTGGACGAGGCGGTGCAGCTGGCCGAGCACGCGGACGAGGCCGGCGACCCGTGGCTGGACGCGCGCGACGCGGCGATGGTCGAGCTGCTCTACGGCAGCGGCCTGCGCGTGGGCGAGCTGATCGGCCTGGACGTGGCGCCCAGCGACGGCGCCCTGCGCGCCGGCCGCGGCTGGATCGACGTGCAGGCCGCCGAGGTGCAGGTGCAGGGCAAGGGCGGCAAGCGCCGCGCCGTGCCGCTGGGGCGCGCCGCCGCCCAGGCGCTGGGGCGCTGGCTGGCGCTGCGCGGCGAGGCGGCCGTCGGCGACGCGGCGCAGGCGCTGTTCATCGGCCGGCGCGGCACGCGCCTCACGGCGCAGTCGGTCTGGCAGCGCCTGAGGCGCCGCAGCCTGCAGGCCGGCCTGGCCACGCCGGTGCACCCGCACATGCTGCGCCATTCGTTCGCCAGCCACGTGCTGCAATCCAGCGGCGACCTGCGCGCGGTGCAGGAGCTGCTGGGCCACGCCCACATCGGCACCACGCAGGTGTACACGCGGCTGGACTTCCAGCACCTGGCCAAGGCCTACGACGCGGCGCACCCGCGTGCGCGGCGCAAGTGATGCCGCTGCGCGCCGAGGCGCCGCTAAACTGCCTGCTTTGCCCTGCACCCGCCCCGCCATGTCCCTGATTCCCGCCACCATCCTCACCGGCTTCCTCGGCTCGGGCAAGACCACGCTGCTGGGGCGCGTGCTGACCGAGGCGCACGGCCAGAAGATCGCCGTGATCGAGAACGAGTTCGGCGAGGAGAACATCGACAACGACATCCTCGTCGCCGACGCCCGGGAGCAGATCATCCAGATGAGCAACGGCTGCATCTGCTGCACCATCCGCGAGGATCTGCGCGCCACGCTGTCCGACCTGGCGGCCAAGCGGCGCCGGGGCGAGCTGGACTTCGAGCGCGTGGTCATCGAGACCACGGGCCTGGCCGATCCCGGCCCGGTGGCGCAGACCTTCTTCATGGACGACGAGATCGCCGAGAGCTACCTGCTGGACGCCATCGTCACCCTGGTGGACGCCAAGCATGCCGGCCAGCAGCTCGATGACCGGGTGGAGGCGCAGCGCCAGGTGGGCTTTGCCGACCGGATTTTCATCAGCAAGGCCGACCTGGTGGCGGCCGGCGAGCTGGCGGCGCTGCAACACCGGCTGAAGCACATGAATCCGCGCGCGCCGCAGCGGGTGGTGCACTTCGGCGAGGTGCCGATCCAGGAGGTGTTCGACCTGCGCGGCTTCAACCTGAACGCCAGGCTGGACATCGACCCCGACTTCCTGGCCGAGGAGGAACACGGCCACGATCACGATCACGACCACGCGCATGGCGAGCACTGCGACCACCCGTCGCACCGGCACGGCCACGCGCACCACCATCACCACGACGACGACGTCAAGAGCTTCGTGTTCCGCAGCGAGCGGGCGTTCGACCCGGCGAAGCTGGAGGACTTCCTGGGCGCCATCGTCAACGTCTACGGCCCGCGCATGCTGCGCTACAAGGGTGTGCTGTGGATGAAGGGCACCGAGCGCAAGGTCATCTTCCAGGGCGTGCACCAGCTCATGGGCAGCGACCTCGGGCCGGCCTGGAAGGAGGGCGAGCCGCGCACGAGCAGGATGGTGTTCATCGGCATCGACCTGCCGCGCGACATCCTCCTGCAGGGCCTGGAGCAGTGCCTCGCGTGACGCCGCCGCCGGGCGCGGCCGAATGAGGCGTTTTGCGCAGTTTGGCCGCGGCCGTGGCGCGCGCCGGCGCCGCGCGGCGGCCAGGTCTATACAATCGCCGCCTCTGAACTGGCCGGCCGTGCGCCGGCCCGTCTGGTGGAGCCGCCCAAGAAGGTCTATAAGAGGGTTTTTGCGCGAAACGAGTACGACCCCGCTCGGTTCGCCTGACACGCGGTCGATGCCGGCGCTGCGCTGCGGCTGCATCGACAGGAGACACCCGAAGTGAAATCCGTGGCTGCGAAGAGCCCGGCCAAGGCCCAGGCCAAGGCCCCACCCGCCAAGCCGGCGGCCAAGACGCCCGTCGCCAAGGCGCCGGCGGCTCAGCGCGCGCCCGGCGCCAAGCCGTCCGCGCCGGCGGCCAAGGCCAAGCCGGCGGCGGCGCCTGTCCGCAAGAAGCCGGCCGTGGCCGCGCCTGCCGTGCATCCGCCGCCCGTTGCCCCCAAAATCCTGCCCATGCCCATTGCTGCTGCTCCCCCCATGCCGGTGGCGGTCAAGAAAGACCCCAAGCTGGCCAACAACTGGAAGACCAAGCCCGTCGAGCAACTGAGCGATGCCGAAGTCATCGCCATGCCCGATGGCGAGTACATGAACGACAAGCAGCTGGCGTTCTTCCGCCTCAAGCTGGTCGAGCTGAAAGACGGCATCCTGGCCAATGCCGGCCAGACCGCCGAGAACCTGCGCGACGACACGGTGGTCGTGCCCGACCCCGCCGACCGCGCCACCATCGAGGAAGAGCACGCGCTGGAGCTGCGCACGCGCGACCGCGAGCGCAAGCTGCTCAAGAAGATCGAGCAGTCCATCGCCCGCATCGACGCCGGCGACTACGGCTACTGCGACGAGACGGGCGAGCCCATCGGCGTGCCCCGCCTGCTGGCGCGCCCCACCGCGACGCTCTCGCTCGAAGCCCAGCAGCGGCGCGAGATGAAGCAGAAGATGTTTGGCGACTGAAATGGCCTACCCCCGTGTCTCCATGCGCCGCCCCCTCCAGGGGGAGCGCCCGCTGGCCGGGGAGGCTCCGGCCAGGAGCGCATGGGCGTGGCCTGCTCCGCGGCCCTTGGGCTCCATGGGTTTCGGGCGCCACGGATGAGTCGGCAAGGATGAGCAAGGAAACGGATCAAGGCGGCAACAACGGCAGCGGCCTGCTGTCGAAGGTGGTCAAGTTCGTCAAGAGCCCGACCACCCACTGGTCCGACCTCGACCGCCCCGAGACGGATGCCGGCGACGCCCAGTCCCGGCTGGCGCTCAAGGAGATGATCGAGCGCAAGCGGCGCAATGACTTCGTGCGCAACCGCGAGTTCGACATGCTGCGCAAGCTCCGCCGCAAGGAGGCCTTCACGGCCGAGGACGGGGTGCCCGGCCAGCCGTCCTTTTACCCCAGCAGCCAGCCCGCCAACACCGGCGAGCGCGCCCGCACGCTGAAGAAGATCGACGAGATCGAGGCTCAGATGTCCACCGCCTGGTTCCGTCGCCAGAACGGCGACGGCGGCGGCGCGCCGCAGGAAGCCGGCGCGGCTCCGGCCCCGGCGGCCGAGTCGCGCCCGCCGTTCGCCCGCGCCTACGACAAGACCGACCCGATGCCGCTGGAGCGCCCCGAAGCGGCTGCCGGCACCGATGCGGCGCGGCTGGAGCCGGTGGCGGTGCAGGCGTTCGTGCCCACGCAGCGCATGGACTACGCCAGCTTCGAGGCCGAGATGGAGGAGCGCGCCCGCGCCCGGCAGGCGGCGCAGGATGACGAGGCCGCGGCGACCGTCGGCGCGGCACTCGATGGCGCCGCCGTGGCGCCGCCGGCCGCCGCGCAGCCTGGCTGGGGCGCGTTCGGGGGGCTGGGCGATTTCCAGGTCGAAGTCACCGCCGAGGCCAAGCTGGACCCGGCCATCGAGGAGGCCGCGATCCGCTTCGCCAACGGCGATGCCGATGGCGCCGAGGCCGGCCTGCGCGACCTGGTGGCCGACGGCGGCGGGCGCGAGGACGACGTGGACACCTGGCTGACCCTGTTCGACCTCTACCGCGCCACCGGCCAGCAGGACAAGTTCGACGACACCGCGCTGCACTTCGCGGCGCGCTTCGGCCGTTCGGCGCCGCAATGGGGCGCCGAGACGGCGCCGGGCAGCCGTCCGGCGCCGGCCATCGCGGCCGCCGCGCCCGCCGCCAGCGCCGCCCGGTTCCATTGGAGCTGCCCGTCCACCATGGGGGTGCAGACGGTGGCCGCGCTCAACGCCACGCTGGCGCGCCATGCTCCGCCCTGGCGCATCGACTGGCGCCACCTCAAGGCCATCGAGCCGGCGGCCCTGCCGGCCCTGCACGAGGTCTTCCGGCGCTGGGCCGGCGAGCCGGTGCGCTTCAAGTTCCTGGGCGGCGAGCAGCTGCTGCAGGTGCTGGCCGACAACTCGCCCACGGACGACCGCCAGGTGGACACGCTCTGGTGGCAGGCGCGGCTGGCGCTGCTGCGGGTGCTGGGCGACATGGACCAGTTCGAGCTGGTGGCGCTCAACTACTGCGTCACCTACGAAGTCTCGCCGCCGGCCTGGGAAGACCCGAAGAACAGCTACAGCCCGATGACCGAGGCGGGCGATACGGTGCCGCCGCCCAGCGAGGAGCTTCAGGCATCGCTGGCGCTGCCCTCGCGCGGCTTCGGGGCGACCGACGTCATGGGCGCGACCACCCATTCGCTGGAGGACGGCGTGGCGCACGGCGAGCTGGCGGGCGAACTGCTGAACTCGGCCGACGGCGCGCTCACGCAGGTGTGCATCGGCAGCGCCACCACGGCCATCGAGCTCAACTGCCGCCAGCTGCTGCGCGTGGACTTCGGCGCCGCCGGCGATCTGCTGAACTGGTCGATGGACCAGAAGGGCGCCGGCCGCCCGGTCAGCTTCCGCCAGGTCAACCGCCTGGTGGCGGCCTTCTTCGGCGTGATCGGCATCACCGACGCCGCGCGCGTGGTCCTGCGCAGCGATTGACCCACCCCCGTTGCTCCACTCGCTGCGCGATGTTCCGGCATACCCCCCCAAGGGGGCGCACCCACTGGCCGGGGAGACCCCGGCCACGGGTGCACTGGCATGGCCTGCTCCGCGGCCGTTCGGTTCTTTGGGTCGTTATGACCTTGATTCCCGCACACACGCCTTCATTTGCCCATGATGGAACCCTTTCACGGCACCACCATCGTCAGCGTCCGCCGGCGCACCCCTGAAGGCTGGCAGGTCGCCATCGGTGGCGACGGGCAGGTCACCCTGGGCAGCATCGTCGTCAAGGGCTCGGCGCGCAAGGTGCGCAAGCTGCACCACGGCAAGGTGCTGGCGGGTTTCGCCGGCGCCACGGCCGACGCCTTCACGCTGTTCGAGCGCTTCGAGGCCAAGCTGGACAAGCACCAGGGCCACCTGACGCGCGCCGCCATCGAGCTGACCAAGGACTGGCGCACCGACCGCGTGCTGCGCCGCCTGGAGGCCATGCTGGCCGTGGCCGACAAGGAGGCCTCGCTCATCATCACCGGCAATGGCGACGTGCTGGAGCCCGAGCACGGCCTGGTCGCCATCGGCTCCGGCGGCGCCTACGCGCAGGCGGCGGCCAAGGCGCTGCTCGACCACACCGAGCTGCCGGCCGACCAGATCGTGAAGAAGGCGCTGGAGATCGCCGGCGAGCTGTGCATCTACACCAACATGCACCACACCGTCGAGACACTCTGATTTGCTACTGATTAAATAGCTGCCAGCGCGCGCCAGACGGGCGCTGGAGCCCGATTTCTTATAAATTTCCGCCAGGGCCACGCCATGTCCTCCATGACGCCGCAGGAGATCGTCTCCGAACTCGACCGCCACATCGTCGGCCAGCAGGACGCCAAGCGCGCCGTGGCCATCGCGCTGCGCAACCGCTGGCGGCGCCAGCAGGTGGATGAAAAGCTGCGGCCCGAGATCACGCCCAAGAACATCCTCATGATCGGCCCCACCGGCGTCGGCAAGACCGAGATCGCGCGCCGGCTGGCCAAGCTGGCGGGCGCGCCCTTCATCAAGGTGGAGGCCACCAAGTTCACCGAGGTGGGCTACGTCGGCAAGGACGTCGATTCGATCATCCGCGACCTGGCCGAGATGGCCGTCAAGCAGGCGCGCGAGCAGGCGATGCGCCAGCACCGCACGCGCGCCGAGGACCTGGCCGAGGACCGCGTGCTCGACGTGCTGATCCCGCCCGCCCGCAACGCCGACGGCAGCAGCGCCCCCGCCGAAGGCGGCGCCGCGCGCCAGGCCTTCCGCAAGAAGCTGCGCGAGGGCCAGCTCGACGACAAGGAGATCGAGATCGAACTCGCCCAGCCCGCGCCCACCATGGAGATCATGGGCCCGCCCGGCATGGAGGACATGGCCGAGCAGCTCAAGGGCATGCTGGGCAACCTCGCCAGCGGCCGGCGCAAGCAGCGGCGCGTGAAGATCGGCGAGGCGATGAAGCTGCTGGTCGACGAGGAGGCCGGCAAGCTCGTCAACGAGGACGAGATCCGCGTGCAGGCGGTGCAGAACCTGGAGCAGAACGGCATCGTCTTCATCGACGAGATCGACAAGGTGGCCTCGCGCAGCGAGAACGGCGGCACGGCCGAGGTGTCGCGCCAGGGCGTGCAGCGCGACCTGCTGCCGCTGGTCGAGGGCACCACCGTCAGCACCAAGTACGGCATGGTGCGCACCGACCACATCCTGTTCATCGCCTCCGGCGCCTTCCACCTCGCCAAGCCGAGCGACCTGATCCCCGAATTGCAGGGGCGCCTGCCGATCCGCGTCGAGCTGGCCTCGCTGTCGGTGCGGGACTTCGAGGCCATCCTGACGCAGACCGACGCCTCGCTGGTGCGCCAGTACCAGGCGCTGCTGGCCACCGAGGGCGTGGCGCTCGACTTCCGGCCCGACGGCATCGCGCGGCTGGCCGAGATCGCCTTCGCCGTCAATGAGTCCACCGAGAACATCGGCGCCCGCCGCCTGTCCACGGTGATGGAGCGCCTGCTGGAGGAAGTCAGCTTCGGCGCCGCCAGGCTGCAAGGGCAGAGCGTCACCATCGACGCCGCTTTCGTGGACGAGCGCCTGTCGGCCCTCAGCCGCGACGAAGACCTCTCGCGCTACATCCTCTAAAGAACTGGGCCCCCCCCAGGCTCCACGCGCTGCGCGCTGTTGCGCCACCCCCCTTCGAGGGGGCGCCGCCAGCGGCCGGTGCAAGGCCCGTCCGCGGCGGCCGCTGGCGTGGCCTGCTCCGCGGCCTTGTGACCGTTGGCATTGCAGCGCCTCTGCGGGGGTTATCCACAAAGCCCCGGCCGTGCACTTTGAGTGTGCGCGCTAAGTTGCTCATTTCAAAGGTTTTTCGATCTGGATATCTGGTGGAAAACCCAGCTAAGGCATTGATTTCATTGAAATAATTTGTTGTTCGCCATTGCGCGCGACCTGAATCCTGCTACAGTGCAAAAAAGTGCAATTAAGTGGTGATACGTGCCATCACTGCCCGAAGTCGGCACTCACAAGCAGGGAATCCGCGTGTTTCAAGGGGCGTCGTCGCTGAATCTGGATGCGAAGGGGAGGCTTTCGGTGCCTACCCGGCATCGCGACGTCCTGGCCGCCACCGCCGCCGGCCAGCTCACCATCACCAAGCACCCGCACGGCTGCCTGATGGTGTTTCCCCGGCCTGAGTGGGAGAAGTTCCGCGAGCGCATCGCCCAGCTGCCCATGTCGGCCCAGTGGTGGAAGCGCATCTTCCTGGGCAACGCCATGGACGTGGAGATGGACGGCACCGGCCGCGTGCTGGTCTCGCCCGAGCTGCGCGCCGCCGCCGGCCTCACGCGCGAGGTGATGCTGCTCGGCATGGGCCAGCACTTCGAGCTGTGGGACAAGGCCGGCTACGAGGCCAAGGAAGCCGAGGCCATGCAGGCCGGCATGCCCGAGGCGTTCGAGGATTTCAGCTTCTGAAGCGGAGGCGGGTGAACACATGGTCCCACACCACGGTCCTGCTGAACGAGGCGGTCGATGCGCTCGTCACGGACCCGCAAGGCCACTACGTGGATGCCACGTTCGGCCGTGGCGGGCATGCGCGCCTGACCTTGAGCCGGCTCGGGCCGGCCGGCCGGCTGACGGCCTACGACAAGGACCCGGCCGCGCTGGCCGAGGCGGCGCGCATCCCGGATGCGCGCTTCGCCATCCGCCACCAGGGCTTCGCGGCGCTGGGCGAATGGCCCGCGGCCAGCCTGGCGGGGGTGCTGATGGACTTGGGCATCAGCTCGCCGCAGATCGACGACCCCGCCCGGGGTTTTTCTTTTCGCGCCGACGGCCCGCTGGACATGCGCATGGACCCCACGCGCGGCCAGAGCGCCGCCGAGTGGCTGGCCGAGGCGCCCGAGCGCCGGATCGCGGAGGTGATTCGTGACTACGGCGAAGAGCGGTTTGCTGGCGCCGTTGCAAAGGCGATTGTCGCGCGCCGACAGGCACGGGGCCCTGTTGCGACCACCGCCGAGCTGGCCGAACTCGTGGCTGGCGCGGTCAAAACCCGCGAGCCGGGCCAGAACCCTGCAACGCGCACATTTCAGGCTGTTCGGATTTTCGTCAACGCCGAGCTTGAAGAGCTCCAGCAAGCGCTAGAGGCGAGCCTGCATGTGCTGCAACCCGGAGGCCGGCTCGTGGTGATCAGCTTCCATTCGCTGGAAGACCGCATCGTCAAGCAGTTCATCGCGCGCCATGCGCGCGCGCTGGTGGACCGCCGCGCGCCCTTCGCCGAGCCCGCGCCCACGCGCCTTCGCGCCCTCGGGCGCGTGCGCCCGTCCGCCGCCGAGGTGGCCGCCAACCCGCGCGCGCGCAGCGCCATCATGCGCGTGGCCGAGCGGACGGAGGCGGCATGAGCGCCGCACGGCCGCCCGAAGGCGCGAAGGCCCCCTGGGGGGGCAGCGGACCACGCGCAGCGGGGAAGCGTGGGGGCGATGTACGCGCCGCACGGCCGCCCGAAGGCGCGAAGGCCCCCTGGGGGGGCAGCGGACCACGCGCAGCGGAGAAGCGTGGGGGGATGTCATGACGCGTCTCTCCATCGTTTTGTTGGCGGCCGTGGTGGTCTCGGCGCTGTACCTGGTGCGGGTGCAGTACGACTCGCGGCGCCTGTTCACCGAGTTGGACCGCGCGGTGGCCGAGGCGCGCCGGCTGGAGACCGAGCGCAGCCGGCTCGAAGTGGAAAAGCGCGCCCAGGCGACCTCGCTGCGGGTGGAGAAGCTGGCCAAGGAGAAGCTGGCCATGCGCACGGTGACGCCCGCCATCACCGAGTACGTGACCTCCGCCGCCGCCGTGCCCACGGTGCCGGCGCCGGCCGCGCCGCCCACGGAGGCCAAGCCATGAGAGACATCCGCTACACCTCCAGCCCGCTGCTGGCGTCCAAGACGCCGGTGTGGCGCAGCAAGTTCATCGTCGCCATGCTGGCGCTGGTGTTCATCGTGCTCATCGCCCGCGCGGCCCACGTGCAGGTGTTCGGCAACGCCTTCTTCCAGCACCAGGGCGAGGTGCGCTTCGCGCGCACGCTGGAGCTGCCGGCCAGCCGCGGCCGCATCCTCGACCGCAACGGCCTGCTGCTGGCCTCCAGCGTGGTCGCGCCCAGCATCTGGGCGATTCCCGAGGACGTCGAGCGCAACCCCGCCAAGCTGCAACAGCTCGCCAGGCTGCTGGGCATGCCGATGGCCGAGCTGAGCAAGAAGCTGGCCGACGAGGACAAGACCTTCGTCTGGCTCAAGCGCCAGGTGGACGAGCCGGTGGCCAGGCAGATCGCCGAGCTGAAGATCCCCGGCATCTACCAGCGCAAGGAGTACAAGCGCAAGTACCCCGAGGGCGAGGCGGCCGCGCACGTGGTGGGCTTCGCCAACGTCGAGAACAAGGGCCAGGAGGGCGCCGAGCTGTCGTTCGAGCAGCAACTGGCCGGCCGCGCCGGCTCGCGCCGGGTCATCAAGGACCGCCTGGGCCGCGTGGTGGAGGCGGTGGGCGACGAGGTGCCGCCGGTCGACGGCCGCGACATCCAGCTGTCCATCGACTCCAAGGTGCAGTTCTTCGCCTACCAGAAGCTGCGCGACGCGGTGACCCGGCACAAGGCCAGGTCCGGCAGCGTGGTGGTGCTGGACAGCGTCACCGGCGAAGTGCTGGCGCTGGCCAACTACCCGAGCTACACGCCCGACAACCGCCGCAACCTGACCGGCGCGCAGCTGCGCAACATCGCGCTCACCGACACCTTCGAGCCCGGCTCGACGATGAAGCCGATCACCGTGGCGGCGGCGCTGGAGGCCGGGCGCGTCACGCCCCAGACCGTGATCAACACGGCGCCCGGCAGCTACCAGCTGGACCGCTTCACCATCCGCGACACGCACAACTACGGCGCGCTCACCGTGGAGGGCGTGATCCAGAAGTCGAGCAACGTGGGCGCGCTGAAGATCTCCCAGCGCATGAAGCCGCAGGAGATGTGGGACACCTACACCGCGCTGGGCTACGGGCGCCGGCCCGACCTGGCGTTCCCCGGCGCGGCCACCGGCCGCCTCAAGCCGTGGCGCGGCTGGCGCCCGGTCGAGCAGGCCACCATGGCCTACGGCTACGGGCTGTCGGCCTCGCTGTTCCAGATGGCGCATTCGTACACGGCCTTCGCGCACGACGGCCAGGTCATCGCCGCCACCCTACTGAAAAGCCCCGACGGCGCGCCGGCCGCGGGCTCGCCCGTGTTCTCCGAGAAGACCGCGCGCGCGGTGCGCAAGATGCTGCAGATGGCCGCCGGGCCGGGCGGCACCGGGCAGCGCGCGCAGACCGTGGGCTACTCGGTGGGCGGCAAGTCGGGCACGGCGCACAAGCAGGTGGGCAAGGGCTACGCGTCCAACAAGTACCGCGCCTGGTTCACGGGGCTCGCGCCCATCGATAAGCCGCGCGTCATCGTGGCCGTGATGATCGACGAGCCGAGCAACGGCGAGTACTTCGGCGGCGCCGTGGCCGCGCCGGTGTTCAGCGAGGTGGTGCAGCAGACGCTGCGCATCATGGGCGTGCAGCCCGACGTGGCCGTCAAGCCCGAGATCGTGGCCGAGCAGGTGCAGGAATCGCTATGAAGCACCCCCCTGAGTCGCTGACGCGCCTTCCCCCCTCTCCTGCGGGAGAGGGGGCAACGCCCATGCCCGGCACAGGTCCGGGGACGGCGTTCTTGGCACAAGCCTGCTCCGCGGCCTTCGGCGCCGCTGGGCGCGGTGCGCTGCTGCGCCGTGACGCGGTGGGGCTTCTCGGTGAACTTTCAAGCCAAATCGGCTTCCAGCGCGCACCAGTCAAGCGCTGGCAGCTATCGAATTCATAGAAAATGCTCAGTATCGACACGCCCCAGGAAGCCGCGCGCTGGCTGCGCCAGCGCGTGCGCGGTGGCCTGCACGCCGACAGCCGCCGCGTGCGGCCCGGCGACGGCTTCATCGCCTGGCCCGGCGCGGCCACCGACGGCCGGCGCTTCGTGCCGGCGGCGCTGGCAGGCGGGGCGGCGGCCTGCCTGGTCGAGCGCGAGGGCGCGGAGGCGTTCGGCTTCGAGGGCGACGCGGTCGCCGCCTACCCCGCGCTGAAGGCCGGCACCGGGCCGATCGCCGCCGCGTACTACGAGGCGCCCTCGCGGTCGCTCGCCGTGGTCGCCATCACCGGCACCAACGGCAAGACCTCGTCGGCCTGGTGGCTGGCCTGGGCGCTATCGAAACTGGAGCTTCCGGCGCTGGCCCCGTGCGCGCTGGCGGGCACTTTGGGTGTTGGCCTGCCGGATGCGCTGGAAGCCACCGGCCTGACCACGCCCGACCCGGTGCTGCTGCAACGCCGGCTGCGCGAGTTCGTCGACGGCGGCGTGAGGGCCTGCGTCATGGAGGCTTCGTCGATCGGCATCGCCGAGCACCGGCTGGACGGCACCGCCATCCGCGTCGCCGGCTTCACCAACTTCACGCAGGACCACCTCGACTACCACGGCAGCATGGACGCCTACTGGGCCGCCAAGGCCGCGCTGTTCGACTGGCCCGGCTTGCAGGCGGCGGTGGTCAACGTGGACGATCCGCGCGGCGCCGAGCTGATCGACCATGCGCGCGCGCGCGGTCTCGACGCCTGGAGCGTGTCGCTGCGCCCCGGCGCGCGGCTGCACGCCGCCGGCGTGGCCTACGGCGAACGCGGCCTGTGCTGGACGGTGTGCGAAGGCGCGCAGGCGGTGCCGCTCGCCACGGCGCTGGTGGGCGAATACAACGTCGCCAACCTGATGGGCGTGATCGGCGCGCTGCGCGCGCTCGGCGTGCCGCTGCATGACGCCGTGCGCGCGTGCGCCGACTTGCCGCCGGTGCCGGGCCGCATGGAGCGCGTGGAAGGCGGCGCCGAGGCGCCGCTGGTGGTGGTCGACTACGCCCACACGCCCGACGCGCTGGTCAAGGCGCTGGCCGCGCTGCGCCCGCTGGCCGCGCGGCGCGGCGGCCGGCTGCGCTGCGTGTTCGGCTGCGGCGGCGACCGCGACGCCGGCAAGCGCCCGCTGATGGGCGCCGCCGCCGAGGCCGGCGCCGACGCCGTCGTCGTCACCAGCGACAACCCGCGCGGCGAGGCGCCGGAGGCGATCGTGAACGACATCCTGCGCGGGCTGGCGCGCGCCGAGGCGGCGCAGGTCGAGCTGGACCGCGCGCGCGCCATCGCCGGCGCCATCGCACGCGCCGATGCGCGCGACGTGGTACTGGTCGCCGGCAAGGGCCACGAGGACTACCAGGAAGCGCGCGGCGAGCGCCGCCCCTTCTCCGACCAGGCCGAGGCGCGGCGCGCGCTGGCCGCTCGCCGGGGAGACGCCGCGTGAGCGCCATGAACCTCAGCCTGCGCGAAGCCGCCGCCGGCCTGGGCGGCGCGCGCATCGTCGGCGACGCCGCCACCACCTTCGCGCGCGTGCACAGCGACACGCGCACGCTCGCCGCGGGCGACCTGTTCGTCGCGCTCAAGGGCGAGCGCTTCGACGCCGCGCGGTTCCTGGCGCAGGCCGCCGCGCAGGGCGCCGTGGCGGCGCTGTGCGACGCGCCGGCCGCGCCGCAGCTCGCCGCCGCCGGCCTGCCCGGCATCCTGGTGCCCGACGCCCGGCGCGCGCTGGGTGAACTGGCCCATGCCTGGCGCTTGCGCTTCACCGGCCCGCTGATCGCCGTCACCGGCAGCAACGGCAAGACCACGGTGACGCAGATGATCGCCGCCGTCCTGCGCGCGTGGCAGGGCGAGGCGGCGCTGGCCACCGCCGGCAACTTCAACAACGACATCGGCGTGCCGCTGACCCTGCTGCGGCTGCGGCCCGCGCACCGCGTGGCCGTGGTGGAACTGGGCATGAACCACCCGGGCGAGATCGCCCACCTGGCCGGCATCGCCGCGCCCACCGTGGCGCTGGTCAACAACGCGCAGCGCGAGCACCAGGAATTCATGGCCTCGGTGGACGCGGTGGCCGAGGAAAACGGCGCCGTGCTGGCGGCACTGGGCGAGGGCGGCGTGGCCGTGTTCCCCGCTGGAGACAAGTATCAAAACCTGTGGCAGCGCTTGTCCGGTAAGCGCGAGCAGCTATCGTTCGGAGAGCAAGGAACTGGTGCCGGCGTGTGGGCCGAGTCCGCCGCCTGGCAGGCCGACCACTGGCGCGTGCAGGCGCGCGCACCGTCGGGCGCGCTGCGCTTCGACCTGCACATCGCCGGCCGCCACAACGTGCGCAACGCCCTGGCCGCCATCGCCTGCGCCAGCGCCGCCGGCGCGCCGGCCGACGCCATCGAGCGTGGGCTGACCAGCTTCCGCCCGGTCAAGGGCCGCTCGCGCTCGCTGCTGCTGCGCCACCGCGGCCGCGCCGTCACGCTGGTGGACGACACCTACAACGCCAACCCGGATTCCGTGCGCGCCATCATCGACGTGCTGGCCGAGCTGCCCGGCCCGCGCCTGCTGGTGCTGGGCGACATGGGCGAGGTGGGCGACCAGGGGCCGGCCTTCCATGCCGAGGTGGGCGCCTATGCGCGCGAGCGCGGCATCGAGCGCCTGCTGGCGCACGGCCCGCTGGCCATCCACGCGGCGATGGCCTTCGGCGGCGGCCGCCACTTCGAGGACATCGGCGCGCTGACCGACGCCGTGCGCACCAACCTCGCGCAGTGCGCCAGCATCGCCGTGAAGGGCTCGCGCTTCATGGCGATGGAGCGCGTGGTCGATGCGCTGACCCGGGCCGCCGCCTCGGAGCAGGAGGGTGCCCATGCTGCTTAGCCTCGCCACTTGGCTCCAGGGCCTGTCGCCCGAACTGGGCTTCTTCCGCGTGTTCCAGTACCTCACCTTCCGCGCCGTGATGGCGGCGATGACGGCGCTGGTCATCGGCGTGCTGGCCGGCCCGTGGGTGATCCGCAAGCTGACCGAGCTGAAGATCGGCCAGCCCGTGCGCGGCTACGCGATGGAGACGCACCTGTCCAAGAGCGGCACGCCGACCATGGGCGGCGTGCTGATCCTGCTGTCGATCGCCATCTCCACGCTGCTGTGGTTCGACTGGTCCAACCGCTTCGTCTGGATCGTGATGGTCGTCACCTTCGGCTTCGGCGCCATCGGCTGGGCGGACGACTGGCGCAAGGTGGTCAACAAGGACCCGGAGGGCATGCGCTCGCGCGAGAAGTACTTCTGGCAGTCGCTCATCGGGCTGGCGGCGGCGTTCTACCTGGTGTTCGCCATCTCGGGCAGCTCCAACGCGCGCGTGTGGGAACTGGTGGTCAACTGGGTGGGCTCGGGCTTCACGCTCGACCTGCCGCCGGCCGCCGGCCTGCTGGTGCCGTTCTTCAAGGAGGTGTCGTACCCGCTCGGCGTGGCGGGCTTCGTCATCCTCAGCTATCTGGTGATCGTGGGCTCCAGCAACGCCGTGAACCTGACCGACGGGCTGGACGGGCTGGCGATCATGCCGGTCATCATGGTCGGCTCGGCGCTGGGCGTGTTCGCCTACGTCACCGGCAGCGCGGTCTATTCGAAGTACCTGCTGTTCCCGCACATTCCCGGCACCGGCGAGCTGCTGATCTTCTGCGCCGCGATGGCGGGCGCGGGGCTGGCCTTCCTGTGGTTCAACGCGCACCCGGCGCAGGTGTTCATGGGCGACGTGGGCGCGCTGGCGCTGGGCGGGGCTCTGGGCACCATCGCCGTCATCGTGCGGCAGGAGATCGTGCTGGCCATCATGGGCGGCATCTTCGTGGTCGAGGCGCTGTCGGTCATGTTGCAGGTGAGCTGGTTCAAGTACACCAAGCGCCGCTACGGCCAGGGGCGCCGGCTGCTCAAGATGGCGCCGCTGCACCACCACTTCGAGAAGAGCGGCTGGGCCGAGACCCAGGTCGTGGTGCGTTTCTGGATCATCACCATGCTGCTGTGCCTGGTGGGCCTGTCCTCGCTGAAGCTGAGGTGAGCGAATGAGCGGGCTGCAAGACCTTCACGTGCTGGTGCTGGGCCTCGGGGTGTCGGGCCTCGCGATGGCGCGCTGGTGCGCCCGCCAGGGCGCGCGCGTGACCGTGGCCGATACGCGCGCAGCGCCACCGCAACTGGCGGCGCTGCGCGAGCAGGTGCCTGGGGCGCGCTTCGTCGCCGGCCCGCTGGACGCGGCGCTGCTGGACGACGCCTCGCTGCGCGCCGTCTACCGCAGCCCGGGCCTGGCGCCGACGGGCATCGCGGGCGTGGCGCAGGCGGCGCGCGAACGCGGCCTGCCCGTGTCGGGCGAACTGGACCTGTTCGCCGCCGCGCTGCGCGACCTGCACGCCGAGCGCGGCTACGCGCCCAAGCTGATCGCCGTCACCGGCACCAACGGCAAGACGACGGTGACCGCGCTTACCGGCCAACTGGTGGAACGCGCCGGCCTGTCGGTGGTGACGGCCGGCAACATCGGCCCCAGCCTGCTCGATACGCTGGCGCAGTGCCTGGCGGACGACGCGCTGCCCCAGGCCTGGGTGCTGGAGCTGTCGAGCTTTCAACTGGATGCCGCGAGCGGCTTCGAGCCGGCGGTGGCCACGGTGCTGAACGTCACGCAGGACCACCTCGACTGGCACGGCGACATGGCGGCCTACGCGGCGGCCAAGGCGCGCGTCTTCGGCGAGCAGGCCACCATGGTGCTGAACCGCGACGACCCGCTGGTCATGGCCATGCAGCCGCAGCCGCCGGCCAAGGGCGCCAGGGGGCCGCGCCCGGCACCGCGCCGCGTCGTCACATTCGGCGCCGGCCTGCCGCAGGCGCCGGGCGACTTCGGTATCGAGGTGGTGGGCGGCATGGCCTGGCTGGTGCGCGCGCACGAGGCCGACGAGACGCAGCGCCGCCGCAAGGACGCCGAGGTCGAACTGCACTTGCAGCGCCTGATGCCGGCCGACGCCCTGCGCATCCGGGGCCGCCACAACGCCGTCAACGCCTTGGCCGCGCTGGCCCTGGCCAGCGGCGCCGGCTGCGCGCTGGGGCCGATGCTGTACGGCCTGCGCGAATACCGGGGCGAGCCGCACCGCGTCGAACCCATCGGTGTATTGAATGGCGTCGAATACTTCGACGACAGCAAGGGCACCAACGTCGGCGCTACTGCGGCGGCGCTGCTGGGTCTGGGTGCCGAGCGGCGGCTGGTCGTCATTCTGGGCGGCGAGGGCAAGGGGCAGGACTTCGCGCCGCTGCGCGAGCCGCTGGCGCGCCACGCGCGCGCGGTGGTGCTGATCGGGCGCGACGGCGGATCGATCCGTGCCGCGCTCGAAGGCGCCGGCGTGCCGTTGATCGACGCGCCGTCGCTGGAGCAGGCGGTCGATTTCGCACGCGAGCGGGCGCAGCCGGGCGATGCCGTGCTGCTGTCGCCGGCCTGCGCCAGCTTCGACATGTTCCGCGACTACGCGCACCGCGCCGAGGTGTTCCGTGCCGCGGTACACGCGCTGGCGCACGCCCAGGGGACCGAACTGGAGCTGTTGTCATGAGCGCCGCCAACCTCGCCGCGAACAAGCCCGCACGCAAGCGCCGCAGCCCGCGCGCCGACGACCTGCCGGTGCGCATCGGCGGCCTGGAATACGCGCGCACCGCCAGCACGCCCTCGCGCGTGCTGGGGTTCGACCAGTCGCTGATCTGGGTCTGCGTGGCGCTGCTGGCCTGGGGGCTGGTGATGGTCTATTCGGCCAGCATCGCGCTGCCCGACAACCCGCGCTTCGCGCGCTATTCGCCTACCTTCTTCGCCTTCCGCCACGCGCTGTGGATCGGCCTGTCCTTCGTGGCGGCGCTGCTGGCCTTCCAGGTGCGCATGGACTGGTGGGAGAAGATGGCGCCGTGGCTGTTCGTGCTCTCGCTGGCGCTGCTGATCGCGGTGCTGCTGCCGCACGTGGGCACGGTGGTCAACGGCGCGCGCCGCTGGATCTCGCTCGGGCCCATCAACTTCCAGCCGTCGGAGCTGGCGAAGATCGCCGTGCTGCTCTACGCGGCCGACTACATGGTGCGCAAGATGGACGTGAAAGAGCGCTTCTTCCGCGCCGTGCTGCCGATGGGCGTGGCGGTGGGCGTGGTTGGCCTGCTGCTGCTGGCGCAGCCGGACATGGGGGCCTTCCTGGTGATCGCCGTCATCGCCATGGGCATCCTGTTCCTGGGCGGGGTGAACGCGCGCATGTTCTTCCTCATCGCCCTGGTGCTGGCGGTGGCCTTCGCCATGATGATCTGGGCCTCGCCGTGGCGGCGCGAGCGCATCTTCGCCTACCTGGATCCGTTCAGCGAGGACCACGCGCTGGGCAAGGGCTACCAGCTGTCGCACGCGCTGATCGCCATCGGCCGGGGCGAGATCTTCGGCGTCGGCCTGGGCGGCAGCATCGAGAAGCTGCACTGGCTGCCCGAGGCGCACACCGACTTCCTCACCGCCATCGTCGGCGAGGAGTTCGGCCTCGTCGGCATCGTCTGCGTGATCTTCCTCTTCATGTGGCTGACGCGCCGCATCATGCACATCGGCCGCCAGGCGATCGCGCTGGACCGCGTGTTCTCCGGCCTGGTGGCGCAGGGCATCGGCCTGTGGCTGGGCTTCCAGGCTTTCATCAACATCGGCGTGAACCTGGGCGCGCTGCCCACCAAGGGGCTGACGCTGCCCTTCATGAGCTACGGCGGCTCGGCCATCATGGCCAACCTGGTGGCCATCGCCATCGTGCTGCGGGTGGACGTGGAGAACCGGCAACTGATGCGAGGGCGGCGCGCATGACGGTGAGCGCCGCTCGGCCGCCCGAAGGCGCGAAGGTCCCCTTTGGGGGCAGCGAACCACGCGCAGCGGGGGAGCGTGGGGGCGTGCATAAATGTGCGCTCGTCATGGCCGGCGGCACCGGCGGCCACATCTTCCCCGGGCTGGCGGTGGCCGAGGGCCTGCGCGCGCGGGGCTGGCGCGTGCACTGGCTGGGCGCGCCGAACAGCATGGAGCAGCAGCTGGTGCCGCCGCGCGGCTTTCCGTTCGAGGCCATCGACTTCGGCGGCGTGCGCGGCAAGGGCCTGTCCACGCTCTTCCTGCTGCCGCTGCGCCTGCTGCGCGCGTTCGGCCAGAGCATCGGCGTGATCCGGCGCGTCAAGCCCGACGTGCTGGTCGGCCTGGGCGGCTACATCACCTTCCCCGGCGGCCTGATGGGCGTGGCGCTCGGCAAGCCGCTGGTGCTGCACGAGCAGAACTCGGTCGCCGGCATGGCCAACAAGGTGCTGGCCGGTGTGGCCGACCGCGTGTTCACCGCCTTTCCCGGCGTGCTGCCCAAGGCCCGCAAGGTGCAGTGGATCGGCAACCCGCTGCGCGAGGCGTTCACGCGCTACCCCGACCCGGCCGCGCGCTTCGCCGGTCGCGGCGGCCCGCTGCGCCTGCTGGTGGTGGGCGGCAGCCTGGGCGCGCGCGCGCTGAACGAGGTGGTGCCGCAGGCGCTGGCACTGATCCCGGCCGGGCAGCGCCCCCTCGTCACGCACCAGAGCGGCGCCAGGCAGATCGACGAACTGCGCGCCAATTACCAGCGAGCCGGTGTTGAGGCAGAGCTGGTGCCCTTCATCGACGACATGGCGCGCGCCTACGCCGAGGCCGACCTGGTGATCTGCCGCGCCGGCGCCACCACGGTGACCGAGATCGCCGCCATCGGCGCGGCGGCGCTCCTCGTTCCCTTCCCGCACGCGGTGGACGACCACCAGACGGCCAACGCGCGCTTCCTGGTCGACCAGGGCGCCGGCTGGCTCGTCCAGCAGCACGATCTGAGTGCCGATAAGCTGGCCGAGATGCTCCGAAATACAGAGCGGCCAGCGCTTGTCCAGCGGGCGCTGGCGGCCAAAAAGCTTCAAAAAACCAGCGCCACCGACGACCTTGTCGCCGCCTGCGAGGAGCTGGCCGCATGAAGCACGCCATCCAGCACATCCACTTCGTCGGCATCGGCGGCGCGGGCATGAGCGGCATCGCCGAGGTGCTGCACAACCTGGGCTACACGGTGTCGGGCTCCGACCTGGCCGATGGCGCCACGCTGCGCCGGCTGGCGGGCCTGGGCATCCGCACCTTCGTCGGCCACGCGGCCGCCAACGTGGAGAAGGCGGACGCCGTGGTCACTTCCACCGCCGTCAAGCCCGACAACCCCGAGGTGCTGATCGCCCGCGAGCGCCGCATCCCGGTGGTGCCGCGCGCCCTCATGCTGGCCGAGCTGATGCGCCTGAAGCAGGGCATCGCCATCGCCGGCACGCACGGCAAGACCACCACCACCAGCCTGGTCGCCAGCGTGCTGGCCGAGGGCGGGCTGGACCCGACCTTCGTCATCGGCGGGCGCCTGAACAGCGCCGGCGCCAACGCGCGCCTGGGCTCGGGCGACCACATCGTGGTGGAGGCCGACGAGTCCGACGCCTCCTTCCTCAACCTGCTGCCCGTGATGGCCGTCGTCACCAACATCGACGCCGACCACATGGAGACCTACGGCCACGACTTCGGCAACCTGAAGCGGGCCTTCGTCGACTTCCTGCACCGCATGCCGTTCTACGGCGCGGCGATCCTGTGCCTCGAGAGCCCGGCCGTGCGCGAAATCCTGGCCGAGGTCACCTGCCCCGTCACCACCTACGGCTTCGCCGAGGACGTGCAGGTGCGCGCGGTCGATGTGCGCGCCGACGGCGGCCGGATGCGCTTCACCGTGCAGCGCCGCAACGGCGTCACGCTGCCCGACCTGCCGGTGGTGCTGAACCTGGCCGGCGAGCACAACGTGCTGAACGCGCTGGCCGCCATCGCCGTGGCGGTGGAGCTGAACGTGCCCGACGCCGCCGTGCAGAAGGCGCTGGCCGGCTTCACCGGCGTGGGCCGGCGCTTCCAGCACTACGGCGAGCTGCCCGCCAGCGGCGGCGGCCGCTTCGCGCTGATCGACGACTACGGCCACCACCCGGTCGAGATGGCCGCCACGCTGGCCGCCGCGCGCGGCGCCTTCCCCGGCCGGCGTCTGGTGCTGGCCTTCCAGCCGCACCGCTACACCCGCACGCGCGACTGCTTCGAGGACTTCGTGCAGGTCATCGGCCAGGCCGACCGCGTGGTGCTGGCCGAGGTCTACGCCGCCGGCGAGGAGCCCATCGTCGCCGCCGACGGCCGCTCGCTGGCGCGCGCGCTGCGTGTGGCGGGCAAGGTGGAGCCGCTGTTCGTCGCCGACATCGCCGAGATGCCGGCGCTGATCGCCGAGCAGGCCGAGGACGGCGACGTGGTGATGTGCATGGGCGCCGGCTCGATCGGCGCCGTGCCCGCGAAAATCGTTGAAATGCTACAAAAAACTGAGCATAATCGCCAGGGTCGCGCCTGACCCACCCACCATGACGCAGTCCAGCATTCAATTCGGAAAAGTCGCCGTCCTGATGGGGGGGCGCTCGGCCGAGCGAGAGGTGTCGCTGCTGTCCGGCCAGGGCGTGCTGGCGGCCCTGCGCGCGCGCGGCGTCGACGCGCACGCGTTCGATCCGGCCGAGCAGCCGCTCCACGAACTGAAGCGCCAGGGCTTCGCGCGCTGCTTCATCGCGCTGCACGGCCGCCACGGCGAGGACGGCACGGTGCAGGGCGCGCTGGAGCTGCTGGGCATCCCCTACACCGGCTCGGGCGTCATGGCCTCCAGCGTGGCCATGGACAAGGTGATGACCAAGCGCCTGTGGCAGGCCGACGGCCTGCCCACGCCGAAGTACGTGCGCCTGGCTGCGGATCAACAGTCGCCCGAGCAGGTGCGCGCCGTGCCCGACGTGCTGGGCCTGCCGCTGATCGTCAAGCCGCCGCGCGAAGGTTCTTCCATCGGCGTGACCAAGGTGCGGGGCTATTCGCAGATGCAGGACGCCGTGGCCCTGTCGGCGCGCTACGACCCCGACGTGCTGTGCGAGGAATTCATCGAGGGCGAGGAAGTGACCTGTGCCGTGCTCGGCAGCGGCCAGGACGCCGTCGCGCTGCCGGTGGTGCGCATCGCCGCGCCCGAGGGCGCCTACGACTACCAGAACAAATACTTCACCGACGACGTGAAGTACCACTGCCCCGCCGGCCTGCCCGACGCGCTGGAGCAGGAGATACGCCGCCTCACCCTGGCCGCCTACCACGCGCTGGGCTGCCGGGGCTGGGGCCGGGCCGACCTGATGGTCCGCGCCAGCGACCGCCAGCCCTTCCTGCTGGAGATGAACACCTCGCCCGGCATGACCTCGCACTCGCTGGTGCCGATGTCGGCGCGCGCCGCCGGCATCGGCTACGAAGCGCTGTGCCTGCGCGTGCTGGCCGCCGCAACGCTCGACTATCCCGGAGGCGGAGCATGACCGCCAGCCTGCCCGTGCCGGTGGACGTCAAGCTGATGAACCTGACGGCCTCGCTGCTCGTCACCGCGCTGGCGCTGGGCTGCCTGGCCGCCGGGGTGTGGTGGTTCGTGCGCCAGCCGGCCTTCGCCATCCGCCAGATCACGGTAGACGGCGACACCGCGCACAACAGCGCCGCCGGCCTGCGCGCCAGCGTGGCGCCTCGGCTGGCCGGCACCTTCTTCACCCTGGACCTGTCGGCCGCGCAGTCGGCGTTCCAGTCCGCGCCCTGGGTGCGGCGCGCGGTGGTGCGGCGCGAGTTCCCGGGCCGGCTGCACGTCACGCTGCAGGAGCACGTGCCGGTGGCCCGCTGGGGCGAGGACGACGCGCACATGGTCAACAGCTTCGGCGAGGTGTTCGAGGCCGGCGGCGAGGGCGAGGACGACGCGCTGCCCGCGCTGATCGGCCCCGATGGCCACGCGGCCGAGGTGCTGGCCCTGTACCGGCTGCTCGACCCGCTGGCGGCGCCGCTCGGCGCGCGGCTGGACGAGGTGGCCCTGCAGTCGCGCGGCAACTGGCGCGTGGTGCTGGACGCCGGCGCGGTGGTCGAGCTGGGGTCGGGCACGCCGGACGAGCTGGCGGCGCGCTTCAGGCAGTTCGTCGCCACCGCCAGGGAAGTGGCGGCGCGCCACCAGCGCCCGGTGGCGGCCATCGAGGCGGCGGACCTGCGCCACGTGGGCGGCTACGCGCTGCGGCTGCGCGGCGTCAGCACCGTGCGCGGCGACGCCGCGAACCGGCCCGCGGCACCACGCTAGAACGATACGACACGACAAGACACAACGACCGACACACGTCATGGCAAAAGAGTACAAGGATCTCATCGTCGGACTCGACATCGGCACCGCCAAGATCATGGTGGTGGTGGGCGAGGTTCTGCCCGGCGGCGACCTGAAGCTCGCCGGCCTGGGCGTGGCGCCCAGCAACGGGCTCAAGCGCGGCGTGGTGGTCAACATCGACGCCACCGTGGCCAGCATCCAGCAGGCGCTGAAGGAGGCCGAGCTGATGGCCGACTGCAAGATCGGCCGCGTCTACACCGGCATCACCGGCAGCCACATCCGCGGCATCAACTCCAGCGGCATGGTGGCCGTCAAGGACAAGGAGGTCACGCCGATCGACGTGGCGCGCGTGGTCGAGACCGCCAAGGCCATCAACATCTCCAGCGACCAGCGCCTGCTGCTGGTGGAGCCGCAGGAGTTCGTGATCGACGGCCAGGACGTGCGCGAGCCGGTGGGCATGAGCGGCATGCGGCTGGAGGCCAAGGTGCACATCGTCACCGGCGCGCAGAGCGCGGCCGAGAACATCATCAAGTGCGTGCGCCGCTGCGGGCTGGAGGTGGACCAGCTCATGCTGAACCCGCTGGCCTCGGCGCAGGCCGTGCTGACCGACGACGAGCGCGAGCTGGGCGTGGCCTGCGTGGACATCGGCGCCGGCACCACCGACGTGGCGATCTTCTCCGGCGGCTCCATCCGCTACACGGCGGTGATCCCGATCGCCGGCGACCTGGTCACCAGCGACATCGCCATGGCGCTGCGCACCCCCACCATGGACGCCGAGGACATCAAGGTCGAGCACGGCTGCGCCAAGCAGCTGCTGGCCGACGCCGACACGCAGGTCGAGGTGCCGGGCCTGGGCGACCGCACGCCGCGCATGCTCAGCAAGCAGGCGCTGGCCGGCGTGATCGAGCCGCGCGTGGAGGAGATCTTCTCGCTGGTGCAGCAGGTCATCCGCGATTCCGGCTTCGAGGAGGTGCTGTCCTCCGGCGTGGTGCTCACCGGCGGCAGCGCCGTGATGCCCGGCATGGTCGAGCTGGGCGAGGACATCTTCCTGAAGCCGGTGCGCCGGGGCGTGCCGATGTATTCGCGCGCGCTGTCGGACATGGTGGCGCAGCCGCGCGCCGCCACCGTGATGGGCCTGATGGAGGAGGCGCGGCTGGCGCGCCTGCGCGGCTTCAAGGTGGCGCAGAAGACCGGCGGCGTGAAGAGCGCCTTCGGCCGCTTCAAGGACTTCATCGTGGGGAATTTCTGACCATGCGCATGTTCACAAAAGATCCCAGGGAGCTCACCTCGATGTCGCCGGTGTGGCAGAGCACCGGGCCGCCTTCATGACGGCGCGGCCAGGTCATGCATCGGAACACGCGATCCACAAGAACTCGTTCATTCAACCCAAGGCAACTGCAGGCAAAGGAGTAACACCATGAGCATCGAGATGATCGAAACGGAAGGTTTCAACGCGGGCACCCAGATCAAGGTGATCGGCGTCGGCGGCGGCGGCAGCAACGCCGTGGACCACATGATCGCCCGCCAGGTGCAGGGCGTGGAGTTCATCTGCGCCAACACCGACGCGCAGGCGCTGGGCCGCACGCACGCGGCGGCCGCCATCCAGCTCGGCATCAGCGGACTGGGCGCCGGCAGCAAGCCCGAGAAAGGCCGCGAGGCCGCCGAGGCCGCGGCCGACGACATCCGCCAGGCCATCCGCGGCGCGCACATGCTGTTCATCACCGCCGGCATGGGCGGCGGCACCGGCACCGGCGCGGCGCCGGTGATCGCGCGCATCGCCAAGGACATGGGCATCCTCACCGTCGCCGTGGTCACCAAGCCGTTCGACTGGGAGGGCGGCCGCCGGCTGACCAACGCCGAGGCGGGGCTGGCCGAGCTGGAGGCCAACGTCGATTCGCTGGTGGTGGTGCTCAACGAGAAGCTGCTGGAGGTGCTGGGCGACGACGTCACTCAGGACGAAGCCTTCGCGCAGGCCAACGACGTGCTGAAGAACGCCGTCGGCGGCATCGCCGAGATCATCAACAACTACGGCAACGTGAACGTCGACTTCGAGGACGTGCGCACCGTCATGGGCGAGCCCGGCAAGGCCATGATGGGCACCGCCATGGCCTCCGGCCCCGACCGCGCCCGCATCGCCGCCGAGCAGGCCGTGGCCTGCCCGCTGCTGGAGGGCATCGACCTCTCGGGCGCCAAGGGCGTGCTGGTGCTGGTCACGGCGTCCAAGGGCACGCTCCGGCTGAGCGAGTCCAAGGAGGCGATGAACACCATCCGCCAGTACTCCTCGGCCGATGCCCACGTCATCTACGGCGCCGCCTACGACGAATCGCTGGGCGACGAGATCCGCGTCACCGTGCTGGCCACCGGCCTGTCGCGCCCCAGCGCGCGCCGCCAGCCCATCACCGTGGTGCAGGGCGGCCTGCGCACCGGCACCGACAACACGCCCTTCGCCGTGCCCACCGTCAACCAGGTGGTCGGCGGGCAGACCGGCGCGCACGACTACGGCAACATGGCCGTGCCCAGCGTGTGGCGGACCAACCGCACGCAGGCGGCGGCCAAGGTGGATGCGCTGTCCTCCGGAGGCATGGACGACTTCGAGATCCCCGCCTTCCTGCGCAAGCAGGCCGACTGAGGGCGTGGCCGGCCCGCTTGGCCGCCGGTGCCCGCCGGCGGCTATGGCGGTGATAGCCGGGCCCCAGAGCGATATCAAAATGAGAGCTTCCAGCGCCTGCCACGCAAGGGCTGGAGGCTTTTTTCATATGTAATCCCGGCCGCCCATGCACAGACCTTGGGCGAGCCCCCGGAATGGTGCGCGGACTTAAAATCTCCCCCATGCTTGCGCAACGCACCCTCAAATCGCTCACCCGCGCGGTCGGCGTCGGCCTGCACAGCGGCGAGCGGGTCGAGCTGACGCTGCGGCCGGCGCCACCCGACACCGGCATCGTGTTCCGGCGCATCGACCTGCCCGAGCCGGTCGATATCCCCGTCGATGCCCAGTCCGTCACCGACACCCGCCTGGCTTCCACCCTGTCGCGCGGCGACGCCAAGGTGCGCACCGTCGAGCACCTGATGTCGGCCTGCGCCGGCCTGGGGCTGGACAACCTGTACATCGACATCACGGCCGAGGAAGTGCCCATCCTCGACGGCTCGGCCTCGTCCTTCGTCTACCTGCTGCAAAGCGCCGGCATCGAGCTGCAGAAGGCGCCCAGGAAGTTCCTGCGCGTGCTGAAGCCCGTCGAAGTGCGCGAAGGCGAGGGCGAGCAGCTCAAGTGGGCGCGGCTCGATCCGCACCACGGCTTCACCCTGGGCTTCGAGATCGACTTCCAGCATCCGGCGGTCGATTCCACCGAGCAGCGCGTCGAGTTCGACATGGGCTCCGGCCGCTACAGCCGCGACATCGCGCGCGCGCGCACCTTCGCCTTCAGCAAGGACGTGGAGATGATGCGCGCCAACGGCCTGGCCCTGGGCGGCGGGCTTGACAACGCCATCGTCATGGACGACACCAAGGTGCTCAACGCCGACGGCCTGCGCTACGCCGAGGAGTTCGCCAAGCACAAGATCCTGGACGCCATCGGCGACCTGTACTGCGTCGGCAAGCCCATGCTGGCCGCCTACACCGCCTTCCGCTCCGGCCACGCGCTCAACAACAAACTGCTGCGCGCGCTGCTGGCTGAAGCAGACGCCTGGGACCTGGTCAGCTTCGAGGACGAGCGCAAGGCGCCCGCCGGCTTCGCCCAACTGGCGCGGGCCTGGTGACACGGCACGCCGGCCGATGCTGCTGTTCCGCTGGCTGCTGCTGATCCTGCTGCTGGTGGCGGGCGTGTGCTTCGCCTACTACGCGGCCACCGGCCAGCCGCGCTACAAGCGCGTGGGCTGGATCATCCTCAAGTGGACCATCCTGGCCGCGCTGGGCTTCTTCGCGGTGCTGTTCGTCGAGCGCCTGGCTTGACGGGGCGCTTCTGATTCGATAGCTGCCAGCGCTTGCCAGACGGGCGCTGGAGGTTGATTTGGTCTTTAAAGCGTTTTCGGGCCGGGTATAGACATCCCGTCATCCCCGCGCAGGTGGGGATCCAGGGGCTTTGCACAGGGCGCAACTGGATCCCCGCCTGCGCGGGGATGACGGAGAGCGCGCTCAGCGCCCGCGCCGGTACATGCTGGCCGTGGTGCGTGTCAACCCAGCCGCTTGCAGGCGCGCCACCGCCTGGCCCGCGTGCGCGTGGGTGATGGCCAGGCCCAGCGCGTCGGCGGCGTCGGGGCGGGGGGCGGCGGGCAGTTGCAGCAGGCGCTGCACCATGGCCTGCACCTGCGCCTTGGCGGCCTTGCCGTGGCCGGCCACGGCCTGCTTCATTTGCAGCGCGGTGTATTCGGCCACGGGCAGGTCGCTGGCGACCAGCGCCGTCAGGCAGGCGCCGCGCGCCTGGCCCAGCAGCAGCGTGGCCTGCGGGTTGACGTTGACGAACACGATCTCCACCGCCGCCGCGTCGGGCCGGTAGCGCGCGTGCAGCTCGCGGATGCCGTCGAACAGCAGCTTCAGGCGCGCCGGCAGATCGCCCTGAGGCGCGTCCACGGTCTGGATCACGCCGCTGGCGACATAGCGCAGCCGCTGGCCGGGTGCGACGTCGAGCACGCCGAAGCCGGTGGTGCGCAGGCCGGGGTCGATGCCGAGGATTCGCATTGCTATGCTAAAAATAGCTGCTGGCGCTTGACTGGCGGGCGCTGGAGGCCAATTTTGCTTGAGAGAACGGTGATCTCGTCATTCCCGCGAAGGCGGGAATCCCGTGTCGCCTTGCGGGGCGCTCTGGATCCCCGCCTTCGCGGGGATGACGAGAGGGGGCGTGGTTGCATCTCAAGGAAGTTCCGCGCTGCGCATGCGCTTGACGATGACGCCGGCGCGGTGGTTGAGGTAGCTGGAGCGCGGCAGCTTCTCGAAGTACCGCGGGCGCGGCAGCATGACGGCCAGGCGCGCGGATTCCCAGGCGCTGAGTTGGGCGGCGCTTTTCTTGAAGTAGTGGCGCGCGGCGGCCTCGGCGCCGAACACGCCTTCGCCCCATTCGACGCTGTTGAGGTAGATCTCCAGGATGCGCTGCTTCGTCAACAGCATCTCCAGCGCGTAGGTCAGCACCAGCTCCTGGCCCTTGCGCAGCAGCGTGCGCTCGCCCGACAGCAGCAGGTTCTTGGCCAGCTGCTGGGTGATGGTGGAGCCGCCGCGGATCTTCACCGCGCGCGCCGGGCGGTTGCTGGCGGCCCGCTCGGCGGCGGCTTCCTCGGCCTTGGCGTTGCGCTCCCAGGCTTTCTCGATCGCTTCCCAGTCCACGCCCTCGTGGTTGGCGAAGCCGTCGTCCTCGGAGGCGATCACGGCGCGCTTGAGGTGGTCGGCGATCTGGTCGTAGTCGCGCCAGTCCTGCCGCCAGCGCAGCTCGCCGGCGGTGGCCAGGCGCCAGGCCTCGGAGCGCTGGAAGGCGGTGGACTGCGGCGCCAGCGCGGCCATCAGCGCGATGCGGCCGATGAAGAAGGCTTGCAGCAGCACCAGGGCCAGCACCGTCAGCACCACCCACCGGCGCAGCAGGGCGCTCATCGGGTGCCTTGCAGGGCGCTGCCGAGCTGGTCGGTCTGTAGCGTGGTCTCCAGCGTCATGTCGCGCGTGAAGCGGAAGCGCGCGGTGACGTCGAACTGGTCCGTGTCCTTGCGCATGGCGGCGGTGAAGGGGCCGAACGGCGCCGCGCGCGAGGCGATCAGCTCGGCCAGCTTGTCGAGCGCGCGGTTGCCGGAGCCGCGCACCACGCGGGCGTCGAGCACGCGGCCGTCGTGGTTGACCAGCAGCGCCATCAGCAGCTCGCCGTACAGCTTGCGCCCGGCCACCTGCGGGAAGTTGGTGGTGCCCTCGGTCTCGATCTTGCGGCGCATGTCGTCGTAGTACTGCGCGTAGGTGGTGCCCAGCGTGGCGGGGCTCAAGTAGCGCTTGCGCGGGCGCGAGTTCTCTTCTTCCACCCGGCGCTCGATGGCGGCCAGCAGGTTCGACAGCTGCTGTCGGCGCTCTTCCTGCGCGCGCGCCTCGGGGTCGGCGGCCAGCTTGGCGGGGTCCACGCGCGGCATGGTGGCGAGCTGCTGGCGCACCTGGGCCATGAGCTGCTCCTGCTGCTCCTGCATGGCGTCGATGCGGCGCTGGTTCTCGTCGACGACCGAGTCGCCGGGCGACGCGTGCGCCGTGGGCGGCAGCGGCGTGCTGACGATGCGCTTGTCGGCCGCCTCGCCGCCGCCGGCCAGGCTGGCCTGGGCGATGGCCTGGGCCTTGTCCTTGTCGGGCTTGTCGTCGGACTTGGCGTTGACCAGGATGACGTCGAGCGTGGTCTCCTGGAACACGCGCTTGAAGCCCTCCGGATCGACGAAGCGCACCGTGAGCACCGCGCCGTGCAGCAGCACCGACAGCGCCAGCGCCCATTGCAGAGTGGACAGCGACTGGAGGGAACGCGGTTTCACGGGGCCGGATTATCCGTGTTGGCGTGCGTGCCTGCGCCTTCGGCCGGGGCCTCGGCCAGATCGACGGCGATCTCCAGCGGGCCGGCGGGGGCGTCGTCCTCGTCCTCGTCGGCGGGCGCGTCGGCCACGTGGTCGGCGTCCAGCGCCTCGGTCACGGTGCCGTGCAGGTCGAGCGCGATGTCGTCGATGGCGCCCAGCTTCACGCGCACGCGGGTGCCGCGCGGCAGGCCCTGCGCGCCCAGCACGCTGAAAGTGAGCGGCAGCGTGTCGGCGCGCACCAGCCAGGCGCCGCCGGCCTGCTCCTTGACGAGGCTGGCCGTCAGCTCGCCGATGCCGTGCTGGCGCAGGTACTGCAAGGTCCAGAAGCGCTCCATGCCGGCCTGGTGCGCGTTGTAGGCGGTGCTCGCGCCGTCGAAGGCGCTGATGACGGCGAACAGCTGCGCGTCCTTGGGCTTGAAGGGCGCGGCCAGCGCCGCCGCCTGGCCGTGGCGCGCGGCGGCGATGATCTGCCACTGGTTCACAAGATCGACGTAGCGGCGCAGCGGCGAGGTGCTCCAGGCGTAGCTGGGCACGCCGATGCCGGCGTGCGGCAGCGCCTTGGCGCCCATGCGCACCTTCACGCCCGGCAGCAGGCTGGCCTGGCTGCGGTAGATGGCGGGCACGCCCAGGCTCTTGAGCCATTCGCCCCAGGTGCTGTTGGCCAGGATCATGGCCTCGGCCACGATCAGGTCCAGCGGCGCGCCGCGCTGGCGGGTGGTGATCTGCACCTGCTCGTCGCCTTGGGGCATTTCGCCGTCGTTGCCGACCAGGCGGAAGGTGTAGTCGGGCCGGTTGAAGGTCTCCGGCTTGCCGCGCACCAGCTCGCGCCGCGCCTTCAGGTGCCGCGCCAGGCGGTATAGAAAAGATAGCTGCTCGCGCTGGATGGGCAAGCGCTGGAGGCCGTTTTCATCATCATTCTGCGGCGCTTGCAGCCACTCGGCGGTGACCACGTCGTCCAGCTGGTCGTGCCGCAGGTTGGCGGCGATGGGCACGCGCTCCAGCCGCGTCTGGCTGCCCTTCACCTCCAGCGTCGCCTCGTCCAGCGTGACGTAGAGCGACACGGCGGGCACGGCGCGCCCTTCGCTCAGCGTGTAAGCCTGCACCACCTCGTCCGGCAGCATGGTGATCTTGTGGCCGGGCATGTAGACGGTGGACAGGCGCGCGCGCGCCACCGCGTCCAGCGCGTCGCCGGGCTGTAGCGCCAGGCCCGGCGCGGCGATGTGGATGCCCAGCACCACGGTGCCCGTGCCCAGCCCTTGCACGGACAGGGCGTCGTCGATCTCGGTGGTGTGCGAGTCGTCGATGGAGTAGGCCCGCGCCTCGGCCAGCGGCAGCTCGTCGGCGATGGCGGGCGCGGCCAGCGGCGGGAAGCCGGTGCCCTTGGGGAAGTTCTCGAACAGGAAGCGCTGCCAGTGGAACTGGTAGGGCGAGGCGATGGCGCCGGCCTTTTGCAGCAGCGCCAGCGGCGCCTGCTGCGTGGCGCGGCTGGCTTCGACCACGGCCTTGTATTCGGGCGCGTTCTTGTCGGGCCGGAAGAGGATTTTGTAGAGCTGCTCGCGCACCGGCTCGGGCGTGCGGCCTTCGGCCAGCTCGGCGGCCCAGGCGCTGATCTGCGCGGCGAGCTGCTTTTTCTTCTCGATGGCGGCCAGCGCCTGCGCCACGATGTCGGCCGGCGCCTTGCGGAAGCGCCCTTTGCCGGCGCGCCGGAAGTAGTGCGGCGCCTCGTGCAGCGCCATCAGCATGGCGGCCTGCCGCGCCGCGCCGGGCGCGTCGCCGAAGTAGTCGGCCGCCAGCTCGGCGAAGCCGAACTCGTCCTCGGGCGCGAACTCCCAGGCCAGCGGCAGCTCCACCTCGGCGGCCTGGCGTTGCGCTTCGGCCATCAGCTCGGCCGGGGCCGGTTTATCAAAGCGCAACAGCTGGTGGGCCGCCTTGACCTTGACGCGCTTGCCGGAGTCCAGCTCCACCTGGGCCGAGGCATCGGCCTCGGAAAGAATGCGGCCGGCCATGAGCTTGCCGGCCTCGTCGAACAGAACATGCATAGATGGGGGCGATTGTCCCATCAAGCCTGGGGATGCTCAGCGCTTGGGGGCGACGTTCATCATGCGCGGCAGCACGTCGTCAGGGCCGCCGCGCCGGCGGTGCCAGAAGGCCATGGCCACGTGCCCGGCCACCAGCGCCGCCAGCACCCAGGCCAGCTCGCCGTGCAGCAGGCCGCCGAGCCGCACCATCCAGTCGATCTTCTCGCCCTGCGCGAAGCCGGGGAACACCGGCAGCCCCAGCGGCGAGAAGGCGCGGCCCGAGCCGTACTGGCGCAGCAGGCCGATGCCGGGGATGGCGAACAGCAGCGCGTACAGCGCCCAGTGCCCCAGCTTCGCGGGCAGGCTGACCGAGGGTGGCCGCTGGCGCGCGTGCGCGAGCGCCCAGGCGGCGCGCAGCAGCACCAGCACCCAGATCAGCGAGCCCATGTGCTTGTGGCCGTTGCGCAGCAGGGCCTGGGTGGCGCGGTCGTCGGTCAGCTCGGCGCCCAGGATGGTGCCGAACATCCACAGCACGCACAGGGCCATGCCCCAGTGCAGCCAGCGGCTGACGGTGCCGTAGCGGGCGGGGGTGTCGGGCGTCATGGCGGGTTCTCCTGTTTATGAGTGAAAAGTGCCTCCAGCGCTTGACTGGCGAGCGCCGGCAGCTATCAAAAAGATACTTTGAGCGTGCTTCAGCGCGCGAGTTCCAGGAAGTCGAGCACGGCGCCGATGTGCCGGTCGAAGTCCGACAGCGCGTGGTCGCCGCCTTCCAGCAGCCGGGTCGGCGCGCCGGCGTAGCGCGCCGTCATCTCGCGCCAGTCCAGCACTTCGTCGCCCTGGGCGATGACGGCGAGGAAGCGCTCGGGCGCCGCCAGCGGCCCGGAGGCCAGCGCGCGCAGCTCGCCGATGTATTCGGGGCGGAAGAAGAAGCGCTCGGCCGGGTCGTGCCAGGCGGCCTGCTCGCCGATGTGCGCCGCCAGGTCGCGCGCCGGATCGACGGCGGGGTTCAGCAGCACCGCCTTGCAGCCGCGCCGCTGCGCCAGCCAGGTGGCGTAGAAGCCGCCCAGCGAGGAGCCGACCACGGCCATGCGCCCGGCCGGCCAGGCGGCCGTGCCCTCGTCGATCAGGGCCGCCGCTTCGCGCGGCGAGGGCGGCAGTTGCGGGCACCACCAGGTCACGCCCGGGTGATCGGCCCGCACGCGCGCCGCCATCTGGCGCGCCTTGGCCGACCGCGGCGAGGAGCGGAAGCCGTGCAGGTAGAGCAGGTGGGTGGTGGGCGGGCGGCTCAAGGGTCAGGCATCGAATGCGGGAAGGTGGACGCCCAGTGTCACGGCGACGTGCTCCACCGCCGCGTTGAGCGGCGCCAGGTGCCGCTCGACCACGGCCCAGGTGATGTCCATGTCCACGCCGAGGTACTGGTGGGCCAGCAGGTCGCGCATGCCGGCGATCTGCTTCCAGGGAACGGTGCTGTCGCGGGAGGCCAGCTCCTCCACGCCGAAGTCCTTGACGGCCTGGCCGATGATTTCGATGTTGCGCATCACCGCGTCCTGCACCAGGGTGTCCGCCAGATACGCTGTCTTGCCGCCCTGCGTGTAGCGGCGGATGCGCCGGATGCACTCGTGGATGGCGGCCAGGTAGGCGCCCTTGTCCTTGGTCATAGCGGCTGGGCTTCGCTCAGGATGCGCTGCCGCAGATAGGGGAAGATGCCGTTCTCGCTGACCACGTCCACGGGGCGCGCCAGCGCGTTCTCCAGGCCGTCGCGCAGGCCCACCAGGTCGAGCAGGCTGCGGCCAGCGTCCATGCGCACGAGAAAGTCCACGTCGCTGCCGCCGGCGTCCTCGCCGCGTGCCACCGACCCGAACACGCGCACGTCGGAGGCGCCATGCCGGGCGGCGATGGCGAGCAACTCCTCGCGGCGTGCCCGCAGGCTGCTGAGGGTGGAGGGGGGCATGGCGGCAAGTTTAATCATCCGTCGCTCCGGCCAGGCCGAGGTTGGATAATTCGCCGCTCATGGCCATCGTGTTCGACAAACCCTCGCTCTGGCAGCGCGCCTGGCCGCTGCTGCGCGGGTTCGACCTGCTGCTGCTGCTGGCCGTGCTGCTGCTGGCCGGCGCCGGGCTGGTGGCGATGTATTCGTCGGGCTTCGACCACGGCACGCGCTTCGCCGACCACGGGCGCAACATGCTGATCGCCGCCGGCATCATGTTCGTGGTGGCGCAGATCCCGCCGCAGCGGCTGATGAGCCTGGCGCTGCCGCTCTACACGCTGGGCGTGGCGCTGCTGGTGGCGGTGGCGCTGTTCGGCATGACCAAGAAGGGCGCCACGCGCTGGCTCAACGTGGGCATCGTGATCCAGCCCAGCGAGCTGCTGAAGATCGCCACGCCGCTGATGCTGGCCTGGTGGTTCCACCGCCGCGAGGGGCAGACCCGGCCGGTGGACTTCATCGTCGCCTTCGCCCTGCTGGCGCTGCCGGTGGGGCTGATCATGAAGCAGCCCGACCTGGGCACCGCGCTGCTGGTCATGGCTGCCGGCCTGGCGGTGATCTTCTTCGCCGGCCTGCCCTGGAAGCTGGTGCTGCCGCCGGTGCTGGTGGGCGCGGCCGCCATCGTGCTGATCGTCGCCTACGAGGGGCCGCTGTGCGCCGACGGCGTGGACTGGCACGTGCTGCACGAGTACCAGCGCCAGCGCGTGTGCACCCTGCTCGACCCCACGCGCGACCCGCTGGGCAAGGGCTTCCACATCCTGCAGGGGATGATCGCCATCGGCTCGGGCGGGCTGCACGGCAAGGGCTTCATGCAGGGCACGCAGACGCACCTGGAGTTCATCCCCGAGCGCACCACGGACTTCATCTTCGCCGCCTTCTCCGAGGAGTTCGGCCTGGCCGGCAACCTGGCGCTGCTGGCCGGCTTCGCCTTCCTGATCCTGCGCGGGCTGATGATCGCCGCCGAGGGGCCGACGCTGTTCGCCCGCCTGCTGGGCGCGGCGCTGGCCACCATCTTCTTCACCTACGCCTTCGTCAACATGGGCATGGTCAGCGGCATCCTGCCGGTGGTGGGGGTGCCGCTGCCCTTCATCAGCTACGGCGGCACGGCCATGGTCACGCTGGGGCTGGCGCTGGGCATGCTGCTGTCCATCTCGCGCGCCAAGCGGCTGATGCAGAGCTGAGACAGCCGTGTGCGCAATTCCACGGCCCGCGCCGCCCGGCTTGCCGCGCGGCGCGGCGCTCGCCACAATGCAGCCCAGCCCCGCGTGAGGGGCGCCAACCGGAAGGAGATCTCATGGCAGGCAAGTTCGAACTCAAGAAGTCGAAAAACGACAAGTACCACTTCAACCTGCTGGCCGGCAACGGCCAGGTCATTCTCACCAGCGAGATGTACGAGGCCAAGGCCAGCGCGGTGAACGGCATCGAATCGGTGAAGAAGAATTCCGGCGACGCCGGCAGGTACGACAAGCTGACGGGCAAGGACGGCTCGCCCTACTTCACGCTCAAGGCCGCCAACGGCCAGGTCATCGGCCAGAGCCAGATGTACGCGAGCGCGGCCACGCGCGACGCCGGCATCCAGTCGTGCATGAGCAATGGCCCCAGCGCGACGGTGGACGACCAGACCGCCTGAGCGCGGCACACGTTTGCCGGCAGGCCGCCTTCGGGCGGTCTTTTTTTTGCCGCCGGGCCGCCCCAAGGCAAAAACGGCCCCCTCGGGGGCAGCGGACCACGCGCAGCGGGGGAGCGTGGGGGGAATTTTTGCCGCCGGGCCGCCCCAAGGCAAAAACGGCCCCCTCGGGGGGCAGCGGACCACGCGCAGCGGGGGAGCGTGGGGTATCTTGGTGTTGTCGTCCGACACGACGGGACGGAGTGCCTTGCATATCATGGGTTTTCCTGTTCGCCCCAAGTTCATGCGCCTGCTGCGAATCCTTCATCTGCCGCCCGCGCTTCTGCTGGCTGCCCTGCTGGCGCTGGCCGGCTGCGGCAGCCTGCCGAAGGCGGTGGAGCGCCCCGCGTCCAGCGCCCTGGAGGCGCCGGAGGCCACCGCGCTGGGCCAGTTGGCCGCCGCCCGCCGGCCGGCCAGCGCCCGCACGGGCGAATCGGGCTTTGCCCTGGTCGATTCGCCCGACATGGCCTACGCCAGCCGGCTGGCGCTGACGCAGCAGGCCCGCCGCACGCTGGACATCCAGTACTACGCCATCCACGCCGACGCCAGCACGCGCGCGCTGCTGCGCGCCGTGCGCGCGGCGGCGGCGCGCGGCGTGCGGGTGCGCATCCTGCTGGACGACTTCAACAGCACCGGGCAGAACGCGCTGGTCATGGGCATGGCCTTCCTGCCCGGGGTGGAGATGCGCATGTTCAACCCGCTGCCCGGCGACCGCGGCGCCGGCGCGCTGCGGGCGCTGGGCTCGCTGCACGACTTCCGGCGCATCCAGCACCGCATGCACAACAAGCTGTACATCGCCGACAACGCCTGGGGCATCACCGGCGGGCGCAACCTGGGCGACGCCTACTTCGGCACCGCCGACGGCAGCAACTTCATCGACATGGACGTGCTGGCCGTGGGCCCGGTGGTGCAGGCCATGTCGGCCAGCTTCGACCGCTACTGGAACAACCCGCTGGCCTACCCGGTGGCCTCGCTCATCAGCGCGGGCGAGCTGCGCCGCCTGCGCGAGACCACCACGGCCGACGCGCCCCCGCCCGAGGCGCCCGCGCCGCTGCCGCCCGCGCTGGACCTGGCCCGCCTGCCGCTGGCCTGGGCGCCGGCGGCGCTGCGGGTGGACGAGCCCGCCAAGCTGGTGCCCGAGCTGAACGACGAGCACACCGACGACACCGTGGTGGACGGCATGCTTTCGCTGCTGCGGCTGGCGCGGCGCGACGCGCTGATCGTCTCGCCCTACTTCGTGCCCGGCGAGGAGATGAAGCAGGTGTTCGCCGAGCTGGTGCGGCGCGGCGTGCGGGTGCGCGTGCTGACCAATTCGCTGGCCTCCAGCGATGCGCCGCTGGCGCACGTGGGCTACGCGCGCCACCGCGAGGCGCTGATCCGCCAGGGCGTGGAGCTGTACGAGATGCGCGCGCTGCAGGGCGCGGGGCTGAACCGCACCGTGTTCGGCTCCAGCCCGGGCGGCTCGCAGGCCAGCCTGCACGCGAAGATGCTGATCGTGGACGGCCGCGTCATCAGCATCGGCTCGATGAACCTCGACTGGCGCTCCAAGTTGCAGAACACCGAGGTGGCGCTGGTCATCCGCAGCCGCGCGCTGGCGCGCCAGGCGGCGGCGGAGGTGGAGGAGGCGCTGAACGGCGGCGCCTGGCGGATGGAACTGACGCCCGAAGGCCGGCTGCTGTGGCGCGCGCCGCCCGGCGCCGGCTTCGGCGATGCGCACAGCGAGCCCGACGCCGGCCTGGGCCTGCGCCTGCTGATGAAGATCCTGGGGCCGCTGGCGCCGGACGAGATGCTGTGATTTTGGGTGTTTTCGGCCTCCAGCGCCCGCCCATCAAGCGCTGGCAGCTATCGAAAAGTGACTGAAGCCATTGAATCACTCGCGGACCACGGTACGCAAGGCCGCGGAGCAGGCCATGCCAGTGCACCCGTGGCCGGGTCCCCCCGGTCAGTGGGTGCGCCCCCTGGAGGGGGGATGCCGGAACATCGCGCAGCGAGTGGAGCAACGGGGGGGCACGTTCACAGCCAGCGCGCGATCAGGCTGGCCGCGCCGCTCAGGATCAGCGTGGTGGTGAGCGGAATGAACCACTCGCGCCCGAACAGCCGGAAGCGGAAGTCGCCCGGCAGCCGGCCGAAGCCGAGCCGTTGCAGCAGCGGCGTGAACCAGCTGATCAGCACCAGCGCGAGGAAGATGACGATGGCCCAGCGGATCATGGTGTCGGCTCGATGGTGGCTTGCCACCACCCGCGGCGGTGGGATGCGAAAGACGCCCATGGCCGCGGAGCAGGCCATGCCAGCGGCAGCCCTGGCCGGGGTTCCCCCGGCCAGGGGCTGCGCCCCCTCGAGGGGGGTGGCGCAACAGCGCGTAGCGCGTGGAGCCTGGGGGTGGTCATAGCCTGTGTGTGCGGTCGCCCGCGCCAAAGCCCAGCGCCGGTCCGTGGCCCGGCGTCGCCAGGCCGATCACCTTGAACAGCTCGCCCATCTCGTGCTCGGCCAGCAGCTTGAAGGCGGCGGCGCGGGCGGGCAGGTCGGCCGCTTCCATCAGCGATGCGATGCCGCAGTTGATGAGAAAGCGCCCCTGGCCGGTGTAGCCCAGCACGTCGAGCCCCGCGTCCTGCGCCGCCAGCGCGACGCCGGTGAAGTCCACGTGCGCGGTGATGTCCTTGGCGCCCACGTCGGCCAGCGGGTCGTCGTCCATGCGGTGCGCGCGGTGGCAGGCCAGGGTGCCGGCGCTGCGCTCGGGGTGCCAGTACTCGGCCTCGGGAAAGCCGTAGTCGATGAAGAACGCCGCCCCGGCGCCGCCGGCCCGCAGCGCCTCGGCCACGGTGGCGACGAAGGCGCGCGCCTGCGGGTGCAGCTCGGTCACGTAGCCGTGCGCGCCGGCGATCTCGGCGGGCGGGCGCAGGGCAGTGGGGCGGTCCTGCCAGGCGAAGGCGGTTACTCCTGAATCCGTAGCTGCCGGCACTTGACTGGCGGGCGTTGACGCCCGAAAAGGCTCTGAAACCACGACGCCGCGCTCGAACCACTCGCCGCCGCGCCGCGCCAGCAGCTTGACCGGCATGGCGTCCAGCACCTCGTTGCCCACCACCACGCCGCGCAGCGCCTGCGGCAGCCGCTCGGCCCAGCGCACGCGCGCGCCGAAGCGCGCCAGCCGCGCCTGCTGGCGCGCGCGCAGGGCGCCGGATACGTCCACGATGGTGTAGCCCGCCGGCGGCCGGCCCAGGGCGTCGAGCGCGTCGATCAGCTGCTCGGCCAGCGCGCCGCTGCCGGCGCCGAACTCCCACACCTCGCCGGTGCCGGTGGCCGCCAGGCTCTGCGCCACCTGCGCCGCCAGCGCGCGGCCGAACAGCGGCGAGAGCTCCGGCGCGGTGACGAAGTCGCTGCCCGAGCCCGGCCAGCGGCCGAACTTGGCGCTGCCGTGCGCGTAGTAGCCCAGGCCCGGCGCGTACAGCGCCAGCTGCATGAAGCGGTCGAACGGCAGCCAGCCACCGGCGGCCTGGACCTCGCGCGCGATCAGGGCCGTGAGCGAATGGGGCATGGGCGCGATTGTCGGGCACCGGGCGCACAATACGCGCCGATGACGGTTGCCCCCCCTTCTTCCGGCGCGAGCGAGGCGCCCTGGGTCCTGGTGACGGGCGGCGCCCGGCGCCTGGGCCGGGCGTTCTGCCTGGCCTTCGCGCGCGCCGGCTGGCGGGTGCTGTGCCACCACCACACCTCCGAGGCAGAAGCCCGGGAAACGCGGGACGCGGTGCAGGCCCTGGGCCGCGCCTGCGTGCCGGTCCGCCAGGACCTGGCCGCGCCCGAAAGCGCCGATGCCCTGCTGGACGCCTGCCAGGCCGAGGCCGGCGCGCTGCCGCGCTGCATCGTGAACAACGCCTCCATCTTCGACGCCGACACCGCGCCGACGGCCGATGCCGAACACCTGCTGGCGCACCTGCGCACCAACACCGTCGCGCCGCTGCTGCTGGGCAACCGCCTGGCCGCGCGGCTGGACGGCGCGCAGGCCGCCCCCGGGCGCCACAGCGTGATCCACGTGCTGGACCAGAAGGTGCACAACCTGAACCCGGACTACTTCTCCTACACCGTCAGCAAGCTGGCGCTGGAGCGCAGCGTGGCGCTGCAGGCCCAGGCCCTGGCGCCGCGCGTGCGCGTCTGCGGGCTGTCGCCGGGGCTGCTCTACCTCAGCGGGCCGCAGACGCAGGACAACTTCGACCGCGCCAGCCGGGTCAACCTGCTGGGGCAGCCCATCGACCCCGCCGACGTGGCCCGTGCCGCCGTGTTCATGGCTGAAAACGACAGCATCACCGGCAGCACCCTGCAGGTGGACAACGGCCAGCATCTGGTCCCTCTGGCGCGCGACGTGATGTTCGCGGTAGGCGAGGAGGGCAAGCCGTGAGCGCCACGCTGCTGGCCTTTGGCGCGCTGGACGCCCGCCTGGCGACCGACTGTCGCCTGCTGAGCCTGCGGCGGCACGCGCTGGCGGTGCGCATCGGCGTGCACGGCTTCGAGCGCGCAGGGCCGCAGCGCCTGTGGTTCGACGTGGACCTGTGCGTGCGGCTCGAACACGCGCCGGCCGGCCGCGACGACATCGGCGCCACGCTGGACTACGACTTCATCCGCGCGCTGGTCGCCGAGGTCGTCGGCCAGTCGCACCACGAGCTGCAGGAAACCCTGTGCGACGCCATCCTGGCGCGGCTCATGGCGCACCCCCACATCCAGGCCGCGCGCGTGCGCACCCGCAAGCCCGACGTGTACCCGGACAGCCGATCCGTCGGCACCGAGCGCGTCGGCCTCAAACCCTGGTGATTCCTGAACATGCCCGATTCCGGCTCTCAAGTCCTCTCCCTCACCGGCCTGCGCTTCGCGGCCAACCTGGGCATCCTGGCGCACGAGCTGAACACGCCGCAGCCGATCCAGGTCGACGCCGAGCTGAACCTCGGCCCGCAGCCGCTGGCGCCGCGCGACGACGACATCCGCCACGTGCTGGACTACCGCAAGGTGCGCCAGATCGTCATCGACGAGTGCACCGCGCGCCACGTCAACCTGCTGGAAAGCCTGGTCGGCAAGCTCTGCACGCGCCTGCTGCAGTTGCCGGGCGTGCTGGGCGTGCGGGTGCGCATCGTCAAGCTGGAGATCTTCGACGACTGCGAGGTCGCCATCCGCATGGAGGCGGGCGACTGGTAACGCCGCCGTAGGACAATCGGGCCCATGATGGAAACCACGCTCGCCGGCCCCGCCGCCCGCACGCGCGACGAGCGCGAGGCGCTCAAGCTGGAAAAACGCCTGTGCCGCCAGGTCGGCCAGGCCATTGCCGACTTCAACATGATCGAGGCCGGCGACCGCGTGATGGTCTGCCTCTCGGGCGGCAAGGACAGCTACGGCCTGCTCGACGTGCTGATGAAGCTGCGCGCCCGCGCGCCGGTGCCGTTCGAGCTGGTGGCCGTCAACCTGGACCAGAAGCAGCCCGGCTTCCCGGCCGAGGTGCTGCCGGACTACCTGCGCGAGCTGGGCATCGAGCACCACATCGAGACGCAGGACACCTACAGCATCGTCAAGGCCAAGATCCCCGAGGGCAAGACCACGTGCAGCCTGTGCTCGCGCCTGCGCCGGGGCATCCTGTACAGCGTGGCGCGGCGCCTGAGGTGCAACAAGATCGCGCTCGGCCACCACCGCGACGACATGCTGCAAACCTTCTTCCTCAACATGTTCTTCGGCGGCAAGTTGAAGGGCATGCCGGCCAAGCTGGCCAGCGACAACGGCGAGTTCATCGTCATCCGCCCGCTGGCCTACGTGCCCGAGAAGGACCTGGTGCGCTGGGCCGAGCACCGCCGGTTCCCCATCATCCCCTGCAACCTGTGCGGCAGCCAGGAGAACCTCCAGCGCCAGGTGGTGGGCGACATGCTGCGCGACTGGGAGAAGAAGCACCCCGGCCGCATCGAGAACATGTTCACCGCGTTACAGAACGTGGTGCCTTCGCACCTGATGGACGGAAACTTGCACGACTTCCGCAACCTCAAAGCCACAGGCGTGGCCGACGAGCAGGGCGACAAGGCCTTCGACGAGGAGACCTTCCCCGAGCCCGTGGGCCGGCCGTTCGGCGGCGTGCCGCTGGTCGGCGCCTGATTTTTGCCGCCGGGCCGCCCCAAGGCAAAAACGGCCCCCTCGGGGGAGCGTGGGGATTTTCAAGTTCTTTTATGGGGACAACGCCCATGTGGATTGCGCGAGCAGCTCTTATTATGATAGCGGCCGCATTGGCCGCCTGCGCCAGCGGCCCGCGCGCGGTGGATGCCGACGTGCGCACCCACGCGGCCCAGCCGCCCGGCGCCGCCGTGCTGCAAGGCGCGCATTACCGCTTCGAGCGCGCCCCGGCCGCCGCCGGCCAGCCGGCGCCCGAGCGGCTCGAGGCCCTGGCGCAGCCCGCGCTGGCCCGCGCCGGCCTGGTGCGCGACGACGCCGCGCCGCGCATCAGCGTGCAGGTGGGCGGCGTGGTCAACGCCTACTGGCGCGACGCCTGGGGCCCGTGGGGCGGGCCGAGCAACGCGCGCATCGCGCTCGGCCTGGGCTACGGCTGGCGCGGCGGCGGCTTCGGCCTGGGTTACGGCTGGCCGATGTGGGACCCCGATATCCCCGTGTACGTCACCGAGGCCAGCCTGCTGATGCGCGACCTGAAGACCGGCCAGATCGTCTATGACACCCGGGCCCGCCACGATGGCACCGCGCACGACACCGACAACGTGCTGGCCGCGCTGTTCGCCGCCGCGCTGGAGGGCTACCCGCAGCCCGCGCAGACCGTGCGCCGCGTCGGCGTGCCGCTGCTGCCGCCCGCCGGCGCGGCCTCGGCGCCCGCCAGCGTGCCGGCGCGCTGAGTCAGCGGCCGGATGCCGTCACGCTCGGCGGCTGCGGCAGCCAGCGGAAGGCCAGCGCGCCGGCCGCCAGCAGCGCGGCGATGCTGCCGAACACGGCGGCGAAGGGCTCCACGCCGTGCGCTTGCGCGGCCGAGGCGATGGCGCCGGTCAACCACTGCATCAGCGCCACGCCCATGAACGTGGCCATGGTGAACAGCGCCATCGCGCGGCCCATCACGGCGGGCGGGTAGGCGTCCTTCACGTCGGGGTATTGCAGCGCCATGTAGCCCGACACCGCGCTCATCAGCAGCATCAGCGCCACCGCCACGGGCGCGCCCGGGCCCAGCGCCAGGCCGGCGAACAGGGCCGCGACGAAGAGGGTGAAGCCCACCAGCCAGCGGCGGCGCCCGCGCGGCCCCGGGTCGGCACGGCCGAACAGCGGCGGGCCGATCAGCGCCACCACCGAAATCACCATCGCCAAGTGGCCGGCGGCCACCAGGCCCCAGCCGTGGCGCTGCATCATCATCGGCCCCAGCCACAGCCCGCGCAGCGCCACGAAGGCCGCGTAGGTCACCAGCGAAAAGAGGATGATGCCCAGCGTGTGCGGCAGCCGGAACAACTGGCCGAAGGCGCGCACCGCCTGGCCCAGCGACTCGCGCTCGGCCGGCAGGCCGGCCGGTTGCGGCGGCTCGGGCACCCAGCGCGCGATCGCCAGCCACGACAGCGCCGCGCACGCCCCCAGCACCCAGAAGCCCATGCGCCAGGAACTGGCCTCGATCAGCCAGGCCAGCGGCGTGCCCGTCAGCAGCATGCCGCTGCTGCCGACGGCCAGGATGGCGCCCGACACGGCGGCGAAGCGCTCCGGCGCGAAGTGCCGCGCGATGTACACCGTGCACACCAGGAAGGCCGGCGCGCAGCCCACGCCGATCAGCACCTGCCCGGCCACCAGCACCGCGAAGCTGGGGGCCAGCGCCGACACCGCCGCGCCCAGCACCATCAGCGGCGACACCGCCAGCACCGTGCGCCGCAGGCCGTGCACGTCCAGCCCGATGCCCATCAGCAGTTGCAGCGCGCCGAAGGCGAAATGGAACGCCGCCGCGAACACGCCCAGCTGCTGCGGCGTGAGGTGGAACTCGGCTTGCAGCGGCGGCGCCATGATCGCCGCGATGGTGCGGAACGCCTGGCTCAGCGTGAAGCCGGTGGTCAGCAGCAGCAGCGCTGGCCAGGCATGGTTCGTGGAGGGGGGCCGGGAGGCGGTCGGGTCGGTCAGCGGGGGCATGGCGGCGGGTCTGGCGGTTCGGCTGGGCGAGCGTAATCGTTCCCGCCGGCGCCGGCCGGTCGCCTGCGGGACGACAGGCGCCCGCCGCCGCGTGCGGATGCTTACAAGGCCGGCCGCGCGCGTGGCATGATCCGCCGCCATGGAGTCCACCCGCATCCTGGCCATCCGCCACGGCGAAACCGCCTGGAACGTGGGCGCGCGCGTGCAGGGCCACCTGGACATCGGCCTGAACGACGCCGGCCGCGAGCAGGCGCGCCGGCTGGCCCAGGCGCTGGCCGGGCGCGAGCCGATCGACCGCCTCTACAGCAGCGACCTCGCCCGCGCGCTGGACACCGCGCGCGCCGTCGCCGAAGCGACCGGCGCGCCCCTGGCCGCCACCACCGCGCTGCGCGAGCGCCATTTCGGCGCGCTGCAGGGCCGCACCTTCGCCGACGTGGCCGCCAGCGCGCCCGAAATGGCCGAGGCCTGGCGCCGCCGCCAGCCCGACTGGACACCGCCCGGCGGCGAGTCCTTGCTATTGTTCAGAGAGCGCGTGACGCAGGCAGTGCAAGCGCTGGCGGCCGAAAACATGGGAAGGTCCATCGCCCTGTTCACGCACGGCGGCGTGCTCGACGTGCTGTACCGCGCCGCCACCGGCCTGGGCCTGCAGGACGCGCGCACCTGGCAGCTGGGCAACACGGCCGTCAACCGCCTGCTGTGGACGCCCGACAGCGGCCTGTCGCTCATCGGCTGGGCCGACGTCACGCACCTCGAAGACCACGCCCTGGACGAAAGCACCGCATGAGCAGCACGGAACGTTTGCGCGCCCTCGTCGGCCAGGGCGTGGACGCCCTCGACACGCCCGCGCTGGTGGTGGACCTGGACGCCGCCAACCGCAACATGCAGCGCATGGCCGAGTACGCCGCCAAGCACCGGCTGCGCCTGCGCCCGCACGGCAAGATGCACAAGAGCGCGCTGTTCGGCCGCTTGCAGTTGCAGGCCGGCGCCGTCGGCCTGTGCGCGCAGACCGTGGCCGAGGCCGAGGCGCTGGCCGCTGGCGGCATCAACGACGTCTTCATCAGCAACGAGGTGCTCGGCGTGCCCAAGCTGCGCCGCGTGGCCGCGCTGGCGCACCAGCTCAAGGGCCGCGGCGGGCAGCTCGCCATCGCCGTGGACAGCGCCGAGGGCGTCGAGCGCCTGGCGCAGGCCATGCAGCTGACCAGCGCGGTGATCGACGTCTTCGTCGAGGTGGACGTCGGCCAGGGCCGCTGCGGCGTGGCGCCCGGCGAGCCGGCGCTGGCCCTGGCGCGTCTGCTGGCCGGCCGCTCGTCCAGCCTGCGCTACGCCGGCCTGCACGCTTACCACGGCGGCGCGCAGCACCTGCGCACGGCGGCCGAGCGCCGTGCCGCCATCCGCGCCGCCGCCGCCTTGCTGGCGCAAACCCGCAGCCTGCTGGCGGCCGCCGGCCTGGCGCCGCCGCTGGTCACCGGCGCCGGCACCGGCACCTTCGTGGAAGAAGCGGCCAGCGGCCTGTGGAACGAGTTGCAGCCCGGCAGCTTCCTGTTCATGGACGCCGACTACCTGGGCAACCAGATCGACCCGGCGCAGCCGCCGTTCGAGGCGGCGCTGTTCGTCAAGTCGCAGGTCGTCAGCGTCTCGGCCGACCGCGCGGTGTGCGACGCCGGCCACAAGAGCCATGCCATCGACAGCGGCCTGCCGCGCGTGCACGCGCTGCCCGGCCAGCCCGAACTGGCGTTCGCCAACGGCGGCGACGAGCACGGCATCCTGCGCCCCGCGCAGCCCGGCGGCGCGCTGCCGGCGCTGGGCGACACCGTGTGGTTGGTGCCGGGCCACTGCGACCCCACCGTCAACCTGCACAGCCACATCGCCGCCGTGCGCGGCGGCCTGGCCGGCGGCACCGTGGAGGCGGTGGTGCGGGTGGAGGCGCGGGGCGTCTGGTGATACTCCATATTTGATAGCTGCTGGCGCTTGTCTGGCGGGCGCTGGAGGCCGATTTGGCTCTTATTTCCGCAGCGGCACCCGCGTATCGAACTTGGCCCGCCGCGTGGCGAAGAACACGCGCACGTTGCGCACGTTGGCGTCCTGCGTGAACAGGCGCTCGGCCAGCAACTGGTAGCCCGGCATGTCGGCCACACGCACGATCAGCACGAAGTCCGGCCCCGGCGCCACGCGGTAGCACTGGCGCACGGCGTCGTCGGCCACCGCGCGGCGCTCGAAGGCGTCCAGGTGCTCGGCGCCCTGGCGGTCCAGCGACACCTCGGCGATGGCCGTCAGCCCGTGGCCCTGGGCGGCGGCGATGCGGTCTTCATCCAGCAGCGCCACCTGCGCCGCCACCAGCCCCGCCTCGCGCAGCCGCCGCACGCGCCGCAGCGCCGTCGGCGGCGAGACGTGCGCGCGCTCGGCCAGCGCCTGGTTGGGTTGGGCGGCGTCCTGCTGCAGGGCGGCGAGCAGGGACCAGTCGATGTCATCCAGTTCCATTTTTCAAATGTATTTGAATAAAAATTTCTTCTATCGCCTTGAATAGCAGATTATTGCTTATGGGTGCATATATTGATCGGAAATTTCTTGTCGCACTCCCTAGGATCACAGCCTCACCCGACAACAGGATCGACCCATGTGCGGCATCGTCGGCGCGGTCTCCACGCGCAACATCGTTCCCATCCTCGTGCAGGGCCTGCAACGGCTGGAGTACCGCGGCTACGACTCCTGCGGCGTGGCCGTGCACACGCCGGGCGCCGGCGGGCTGCGGCGCGTGCGCGGCATCGCCCGCGTGGCCGACCTGGCGGCGCAGTGCGAGCGCGAGGATCTGCAAGGCCACACCGGCATCGCCCACACGCGCTGGGCCACGCACGGCGCACCGGCGGTCAGCAACGCGCACCCGCACTTCAGCATGGGGCCGCACGGCGGCGAGGAGCGCCCCGCGCGCGTCACCCTGGTGCACAACGGCATCATCGAGAACCATGAGGAACTGCGCGCCGAGCTGCAAGCGCGCGGCTACCGCTTCGCCAGCCAGACCGACACCGAGACCATCGTCCACCTGATCGACAGCCTGTACGACGGCGACCTGGCCGAGGCGGTGCAGGCGGCGGTGCAACGCCTGCGCGGCAGCTATGCCATCGCCGTGCTGCACCGCGACGAACCGCAGCGCCTGGTGGGCGCGCGCCAGGGCTCGCCGCTGGTGCTGGGCGTGGGCGCGGACGGCAAGGAGCACTTTCTGGCCAGCGACGCCATGGCCCTGGCCGGCGTCACCGACCAGATCGTCTATCTGGAAGAGGGCGACGTGGTGGACGTGCAGCTGGGCAAGACCTGGGTGGCCGACCGCGCCGGCCAGCGCGCCACGCGCCCGGTGCGCACCGTGCAGGCCATGAGCGGCGCGGCCGAGCTGGGGCCGTATCGCCACTACATGCAGAAGGAGATCTTCGAGCAGCCGCGCGCCATCGCCGACACGCTGGAAGGCGTCGAGGCCGTGGTGCCCGAGCTGTTCGAGGCCGCCAGCAACCACGCGCCGGGCGAGGGCGCCCACGCCACCTTCAAGGCCATCCGCCAGGTGCTGATCCTGGCCTGCGGCACCAGCTACTACGCCGGCTGCGTCGCCAAATACTGGCTGGAGGGCATCGCCAAGGTGCCCACGCAGGTCGAGATCGCCAGCGAATACCGCTACCGCGATTCGGTGCCCGATGCCGACACGCTGGTCGTCACCATCAGCCAGTCCGGCGAGACCGCCGACACCCTGGCCGCGCTGCGCCACGCGCAGGGCCTGGGCATGCGCCACACGCTGACGGTGTGCAACGTCGCCACCAGCGCCATGGTGCGCGAATGCAAGCTGGCCTACCTGACGCGCGCCGGCGTCGAGATCGGCGTGGCCAGCACCAAGGCCTTCACCACCCAGCTGGCGGGCCTGTTCCTGCTGGCGCTGTCGCTGGCCCGCACGCGCGGCCTGCTGAGCGACGCGCAGGAGGCCGCGCACCTCAAGGCCATGCGCCACCTGCCCGTGGCCCTGCAAGCCGTGCTGGCGCTGGAGCCGCAGGTCATCACCTGGGCCGAGCAGTTCGCGGCCAAGGAGAACGCGCTGTTCCTGGGCCGCGGCCTGCACTACCCGGTGGCGCTGGAGGGCGCGCTCAAGCTCAAGGAGATCACCTACATCCACGCCGAGGCGTACGCGGCCGGCGAGCTCAAGCACGGCCCGCTGGCGCTGGTGACCAGCGCCATGCCGGTGGTCACCGTGGCGCCCAACGACGCGCTGCTGGAAAAGCTCAAGAGCAACATGCAGGAAGTGCGCGCGCGCGGCGGCGTGCTCTACGCCCTGGCCGACGCCGACACCCGCATCGAAAGCGGCGAGGGCCTGAACGTCATCCGCATGCCCGAGCACTACGGCCCGCTGTCGCCCATCCTGCACGTGGTGCCGCTGCAACTGCTGGCCTACCACACGGCGCTGGCGCGGGGGACGGATGTGGACAAGCCCAGGAACCTCGCCAAGAGCGTGACGGTGGAGTGAGCGACGCGCTGCTGCCCAATAGGTGAGCTTCATCGAAGCGACGAAAGTCAATGCCCATGCGGTTCTCCTGAAGATGGCAAGCGGTCAGCTGCCGTTTCTAGGCTCAAGCATTGGGAACTACGCACTGGGCTGTCTCACGGTTCGAGGTACGGCCCCATAATTTCCCGCCATGCACCTGCCGCGCCGCCGCGATACCCTGATCATCGCGATCGTTGCTCTGGCTCACGTGCTGGCGCTTTGGATGCTGCACAAAGCCTCGCGGGGCAAGCCACCAAAGGCATACATACCCGCCACCCTGCTGGCAGAAATCATCACCCTCGCGCCGCCCGCGGCCAGCGAATCGCCCGATCCGTTGCCGCAAATGCGCCCGGCCCCCGCGCCCGAGCCGCGTTCGCAGCCCGCCGCGCCCACCCTGGCCGTCGCGGATGCGCCCCTCAAGGCCCTCACGCCCGTGCGTCCCTCGCCGCGCTCGGCCCCACCCGCACCCGACGCCGCCCACATCGTGCCCGTCACGCCCCAGTCTGAGCCCAGTCCACCCACCCCACAGATGCCAGAAATCCTGGTCCGCCCCTCCGGCCAGCCCAGCGACTCGATCAATCCAGCGCCTCTCTATCCGGCCACCAGCCGGCATCTGCGCGAGGCCGGACGCGTCGTCGTACGGGTGCTGATCGGCCCCGATGGACGCCCCATCGAAGTCGTGCTGCAGCGCTCCAGCGGGTTCGATCGCCTGGACCAGGTGTCTCTGGAGACCGTGCGAAGCTGGCGTTTCGATACCACTGCCTACCTGGGGGCAGGGGATATGCGCCGGGTTTACGTGCCTATCACGTTTGTGCTGGAGTGAAGCCTCTTCGCGCATGCGCGTCGCCGGTCTGGGAGTCTGAAGGCGACGCCCCGATATCACAGATCGGCCATATAGGCATCCTAAAAATGTAGTATGAACCGTTGCGCGGCCATGGGTATAGTAGTGACGGTATGAGCCGGTAGGTGCTGGCCTTTCCGAAGTAGGCGCAGGCACGCGGTACAAGATTGATCCGGTCTGAAGACCGGCACCTGAACGAGGGAGGGGACGTATGCGAGTGCGTCGAGGGAGGGGTCGTGCGTCGCTGTGGCGCACATGGGCCATGCTGTGGCTGGCGTTGCTGGGGGCCATGCTCTGGCCGGCCGCTTCATGGGCACAGGAAGCGGACTGCGCCGAAGTCAAGATCGTCATCGAGCAGAAGCTCTCCCTGGAGCGGCAGGCGTTCGATGCGCACATGGTCATCCGCAACGGCCTGGACGGCGTCATCAGCAACGTCAAGATCGAGCTGACCTACCTCGACCAGAACCAGCAGCCGGTCACCGCCACCACCGACCCCAACGCCGTCGGCGCCACGTTCTTCCAGCGCATCGACCGCATGGCCGGCATCGACTCGCTGGGCGGCGCCGGCACGCTGGCCGCCAAGACCACGGCCGATATCCATTGGCTGATCATCCCGTCGCAAGGCGCCGGCGGCGACACGGCCAATGGCCGCATGTACTACATCGGCGCCAAGGTCACCTACACCCTGGCCGGCGAGACCACCACCGTGGACGTCACGCCCGACTACGTGGTGGTGCGCCCGCAGCCTCTGCTGGTGCTGGACTACTTCCTGCCGACCGACGTCTACGCCGACGACGCCATGACCCCCGAGGTCGAGCCCACCGAACCGTTCACCCTGGGCGTGCGCGTCGCCAACGTCGGTGCCGGCGTGTCGGCCAACACCACCATCGAGTCGGCCCAGCCCAAGATCGTCGAGAACCGCCAGGGCCTGCTGATCGACTTCCGCATCCTCGGCGGCTACGTCGGCAACGAGATGCTCGGCAAGAGCCTGCTGCTGGACTTCGGCGACATCCCCGGGCGCCGCGCCAAGGTCGGCCGCTGGGTGATGGAAACCTCGCTGGCGGGCCGCTTCACCGAGTTCAACGCCAGCTTCACTCATGCGGATTCCCTTGGCGGCGCCGTCACCTCGCTGATCCAGGAAGTGCGCGCGCACAAACTGGTCCACGACGTGCTGGTCGATCTCGCCGGACACGACGACGTTTACGACTTCCTGGCCGAGTTCGGCAACGGCTACTGGGTGTACGACTCCAACGGCGGCGATGCCGAGGTGGCCGACGTGTCCAAGCAGGCCAGCCTGACCAACGTTTCAGCCGCATCGCTGCGCCTGACCTTCCCCTCAGCGTCCAATCTCGTCCACGCCAAGGTGCCCGATCCGTTCAGGGGTGCCCGGCCCATCGCGCGCGTGGTCCGCAGCGACGGCAAGGTATTGCCGCCGCAGAACTTCTGGCTCTCCAAGACCCGCAACGCCGACCTGAGCTGGTCGTACTTCGTGCACGTGTTCGACAGCAACACCACTGGCGACTACATCCTCGAGTTCTCCCAGGGCAGCGCCGCCAGCCTCTCCGGCAGCGCCTACCGTGACAGCAACGCCAACGGCGTGCGCGATGCCGGCGAACCGGCGGAAGGCAACCTGGGCATCGTGCTCAAGGGCGTTGATGCCGGTGGACAGAACGTCCTGCGCCAGGGCTACACCGACCCCTCGGGCGCCTTCAGTTTCGTCGGTCTCGCGCCCGGCCGCTATCAACTCGAAGCGGCCGTGGTCGACGGCTGGATCGACGGCGCCTGGGTGGCGGGCAGCGCCGGGGGCGCCGCGCAGCCTGGCTTGATCAAGGACATCGTGCTGGCGGCCGGCATCGCCGGCCAGGGCTACCTGATCTCCAAGCGCAGGCCCGATCCGAACCAGAGCACCGAGCAGGCCGACCTGTCCATCGCCATCCAGGCCAGCCGGTCGCAATTGCGCGGCGGCGAGACGGCGACCGTCGTGGTGACGGTGCGCAATGCCGGTGACGCCGCGGCGCAAGGCGTCTCGGCGCAGGTTGCCGTGCCGGCCGGCCTGACCCTGCTGTCTTCCACGGCCAGCCTGGGCAGCTATACCGGCGGCGCCTGGACGCTCGGCGGCCTGGCCAAGGGGCAGAGCGCCACGCTGACCCTGGAGGTCAAGGCCGACGAGGTGACCGGCACCCAGGACCGCACCGTCTCCTGGCCCGTCAGCGTCACCGCCAGCACCACCGATCCGCAAGGCAACAACAACAGCGCGATGCTCGGCCTGACGGTGCTCGCAGACAAATCCGGCACCGTGGAGATGTCGCAGACCCTGCCCGCGCAGGCGCGCGTGCTCATGCTGCTGTCGTGCCCGCAGACCGAGGCCGCCAGCCAGGCCGACTGCGAAGCGCAGGCAGCGCAGGATGCCCAGGCCGTCCTCGGCACGCGCGTGCAGCAGTTGGAGACCGTGACCACGCTGGCTGCCTGGCATCTGGCCCAGCGCAGCGGCGCGTACAACTTGCTGTGGCTTCACGGCGGCGCCGACAAACTCGACGACCAGGCGCTGGCCGAGTTGCGCGCGGCCGTGCGCCGCGGCGCCACCGTGGTGGCCGACGGCCTGCCCGGCCTCGCCAGCGGCGACCACAAGGTCAATCAACTGGCGGACGTGCTGGGCGCCCGCATCGTCAGTCCCGCGATCGGCACAGGCCAGTCGGTCAGGTTCCCCAACGAGCCGACGAATCAGCCGGTCGTCGGTGCGCTGCACGGCTTGCAGTTGCAGGCGCCGTCCGCTCAAGCCATGGCCGATGCGGCCAGCACGGGCGCCACCGTCATCGCCAGCGCCACCTGGAGCCATGGTCAGGCCTGGACCATCGGCTTCGACTTGCTGGCCACGGTGCAAGGCCCAGCCCATGCGTTCTGGGGCAGCTACGCCGGCCAGCAGCTGCTGGCGTTCACGCCCGTCTCGCGCGCCGATCCCGCCCTGGCCGGCGCCCGTCTGCCGCTCAAGACCGCCGTGCGCAGCAATGCGCCGGAAGGCGAGGCCCCGCAGGCCGTCAGCGTGCGCGTGCAACTGCCGTCCGGCGTGACCTACGTCGATGCGGCGCCAACGCCCGCGCGTGCCGAATCGCAAGGGGTCGAATGGGCCTGGCAGCTCTCGCCCGGCCAGAGCACGTCGGGCGAGCTGCGCCTGGTTCTGCCCCAGGCCTCCGGCACGGTGCAGGTGCAGACCTCGCTGCTCGATGGCAGCGCCGAGGTGCTCGATGTCAAAACCCAGGCCATCACGGTCGTGGGCCTGGACGAGCTGACACCCCAGGTCGGCAACGCGCTGTCGGCCCTGAACAGCGGCAACCCTGACACCCAGGCGCTGATCGAGCAGGCCCGCCAGGCCGCCGCCGCCGCCAAGACCGCCCAGTTGCAAAGCGACTGGACCACGGTGCTCAAGGAACTGGCGCGCCTCCAGGCCGCGCTCGACACGCTGGCTGCCGCACCGCACGCGCTGGCGATTGATTCGCTGCGTCTCGATGCCGCGCGATGGATGGGCGTGGCCCAGCAGCAGTGGGTGCCCCCGGCCGGGCCGCAGCCCGCACGCCTCGTCGCGCAGTCGGGCTCGGGCCAGTCCGCAGTCGTCTCCACGGCGTTCGCCGCTCCGCTGGTGGTCTTGGTGCAGGACGACCAGGGTCAGCCCGTGGCCGGCGTCACCGTGCGCTTCACGGCGCCGGCCAGCGGGGCCAGCGCCCGCTTTGCAGCGGCAGCCAGCGTCGACGTGGTCACCAACGCGCAGGGCCTCGCCACCAGCCCCGCGCCGAGCGCCAATGCCACCGCGGGCGCCTATGCCGTCACGGCCCAGGTCGAAGGCCTGGCGCCGGTGAGCTTCGATCTCACCAACCGCCCGGTCGCGGTCGATCCGCCGGCCTCCATGCGGCTGATCTCCGGCACGGCCCAGACGGCCCAGGTCGGCACCGCCTTCGGCGCGCCCATGGTGGTGCAGGTGCTGGGCGCCGCGGGCCAGCCGCTGCCGGGCATTGCGGTGCGCTTCGAGTTCGCCGCCTCGGGCGCCAGCGCCAGCTTCGCCGACGGCCGCAGCGCCACCGTGCTGACCGGCAGCGACGGCCAGGCCAGTTCCCCCGCTTTCACCGCCAACCAGACCGCCGGCGCCCATCAGGCGCGCGCCACCGTGTCCGGCATGGCCGGCGGCCTCGCCTTCTCGCTGAACAACAGCGTGGCGGCGCCCGTGCTGCTGCTGGAGTCCATCGACGGCCTGACCCAGAGCGCTCCCGTCAACACGGCTTACGGCCTGCGGATGATCGTGCGCGTGGTCGATGCTCAGGGCCAGCCCAGGTCCGGCGTTGCCGTGTTGTTCTCCTTGCCGCCAAGCGGGCCTTCGGCCAGTTTCGGGGGTACCCTCGTCACCGCCAGCGCCCAGTCCGGTGCCGACGGCACGGCCGTGTCGCCGGCCCTGGTGGCCAACGGCCAGCAAGGCAGCTTCCGCGCGGTCATCACCGCGGACGGCGCGGCGCAGCCGCTGTATGCCCTGCTGACCAACCTGGCGCCCGCCGGCTCCGGCAAGCGCTTCGAGGGCACGACCGCCACCGGCACCGGCACGGTGGTCGCCACCGTCAGCGGCGGCGGCGATACCTGTGTCTTCAACCCGGCGGCTACGCGCCTGGTGCCGCCCGAGGGCATTTGGAAGCCGCTGGAGAAGCTGCTGCTGCCCCACGGCCTGCTCGACTTCGAGCTGGTCGGCTGCGAGCCCGGCAGCGAGGTCACGGTCAGCACCACCTGGCCCAACCTGCGCGGCATCACCGGCTACATGAAGTATGGCGAGACCTCGTTCTCCGGCGGGCAGCAGATTCTGGTACCCGCCCCGCAACGTGCGCATCTCGGGCAACACGGTCACCTTCACCATCCGTGACGGCGGACTCGGCGACGACGACCTGACGGTCAACGGCGTGATCCGCGATCCGGGCGGCCCATCGATCGACACGGGGCTCGTACCCATCCCCACATTGGGCCAATGGGCGCTGTGGCTGCTGGCGGCCCTGCTGGGGCTGAGCGCGGTCGGGCGCTGCCCCGGTGCGCGGCGCCAGCGGCGGTAGGGACCACGGTCATGCGCCGCCTGATCATTCCGCTGTGTGCCGGGGTCCTGAGCGTCGCCTGGGCGCAGGAAGGGGCAGAAGGCCCCTTCACCTGCGACAGAACCGCTGCGATCACGCCTCTCGCCGAAGTCGCGTTTACCGGCGAGGTGGCCAGCTACACCGATGCGGAGCGCGCCTGCTGGGCCGACTGGCCGCAAGCGCAAGCGCTGGCGCAGGGCCTGAACGGCCAATGGGTGGACGTGCGCGATGCGGGCAGCGCACGTCGCATCGCGCTGCGCGGTGCCGCCACGGTCGGGTTGACCGATCTGGCCGACAAAGCCTTTCTCAAGGGGCAGTCGCTGGTGCTGGTGGGCACCGGTGTCGATCTGAAGGCGCTCACCGAGCGCTGCGTGGCGCTGCGCCAGCGCGGCCAGTTCAGCGGCGTGCACGTGCTGCTGGGCGGCGCGCGGACCTGGCGCCTGGCCGGCCAGCCGGTGCAGGCCGATGGCACGGCCGTGGCGCCTGACGAGGCCAGTGCTCAAGAGTTGTGGTTGGGTGCGGCCGGCGATCTGTGGCAGCTCGCCGTGTTCGGGCTTTCTGCCGAGCAGCGCCAGAGCCTGCCCGTCCCGGCGTCGCGCGTGCTCGATCTGGGCGCCGACGCGCGCCGCGCCGTCGATGAACTCCAGCGCAGGGCAACGACCGGCGAGCGCCTTGCCGCGCCTCGGCAGTGGCTCGTCGTGGCGCCCGATGCCGCGCAACTGGCCCAGGCGCAGGCCCTGTGGCGCGAGCGTGCCCAGGCCGCGAGCCCGCTGGGTGCGCCGATATGGCTTTCGGGCGGCTGGCAAGCCTACGCCGCCTATCTCCAGCAACAGAAAACCCTGGCCGCCCACGCGGGCCGGCCGTTGCCGCGGCTGTGCGGCATGTAGGACGACTCATGAAGCGTGCATCGATCGAACCGAGGAACATCAGCTTTGCCGGGCTTCCGCAGGGAAGCAGCGTGGCCCGGCAGTTCGCGCGTGTCTGGCTGCTACTGGTATGGCAAAAGGGCATCCGCGCGGCTAGTGCCGTCGCGCTGTGCCTGCTCGCGTTGATGGCCGCCACCGGCGCAGCGCATGCTGCCAGCGTGAGCGGCACCATCTCGTCCAGCACCACCTGGACCACCGCCCAGTCGCCCTACGTCCTGCAAGGCGACGTCGTCCTCGACAACAACGCCACGCTGGTGATCCAGCCCGGCGTTCAGGTCCGCATGGCGGCAGGCGCCAGCTTCACGCTCAGGCAGGGGGCGCTGCAGGCGGTGGGCACGTCTAGCAGCCCCATCGTCATCACGTCCGATGCCGCCGCGCCCCAGCCTGGAGACTGGGGGCAGTGGCGTCTCACCAGCGGCACCCGCAGCGCGCAAACCCTGTTCGACCACGTGCGCATGTCCTACGGCAGCGGCCTGGTGATCGAGGGCTGCGCACCCGTCCTGAACAACGTGGCCATCCAGAACCACAGCGGCCCGGCCATCAGCGTCGATCTGGCGGCTTCTCCGGCAGGGCGCAACCTGAGCGCCAGCGGTAATACCCTGAACGCCATCGCCGTCCCCTCGGGCACCATCCGGGGCCAGGTCGTTTGGGGCCTGGTCGGCATCCCCTATCTGGTCCAGCAGGGCATCGTCCAGGTCGGTCAGTCGCCGCTCTCGCTTGAGCCCGGCCGGCTGCGGCTGAGCCCCGGCGTGGTGGCGATCCTGCGCCTGGCCTTGAGCGCACCGGCCCCCGCGGGCGGGTTGGCCGTGGACCTGACGAGCAGCGTGCCCTCGGTCGCGTCCGTGGTTTCCCGCGCGACAGTGGCCGCCGGCCAGTACGGCGCCGACGTCGAGGTGCAGGCCAAGGCCGTCGGCACCACCTCCATCACCGCGAGCCACGCCACGCTGGGCTCGGCCGCCGCCCTCATCGAGGTGGTGAACCTGCCTGCGCTGGAGCTGCTGCCCAGCGCGCCGACCATCGGCGTGCAGCGTCCCTATGCCATGACCTTGCGCGCGCCCGCCGCCGCGCCCGCCGGCGGCCTGAACGTTACCCTGGGCAACTCCGACGGTGCGGTGCTCTCGGCCCCAAGCAGTCTGCGCATTCCGGCCGGCCAGCAAAGTGTCAGCTTCGACGTGACCGGCCTGGCGGACGGCGCCAGCCGCCTGAGCGCCCAAGCGGAGGGCTTCGGCACCGGCCTGGCCACGGTCACGGTGCGCGGCAAGGCCCTCGTGCTGCCTACCAGCGTCGTCGTCGCGCCTGGTGCCCAGACGCTGACTACCGTCCAGTTGACCGAACCCGCACCGGCTGGCGGGTTGGCCGTCAGCCTGTCCACCGGCGCCACGGCCACCGCCACCGTGCCGGCCACGGTGTCCGTCGCCGCTGGCGCCTCGCAGGCCAGCTTCAACGTCAGCGGCGTGGCCCTGGGCACGACCACGCTGACGGCTTCGGCCGCTGGCTACCAGGGCACGCAGACAGCGGTGCGCGTGGACGCGATCGCGCTGGACCTTGAACCCACGGGCAACCTCACCTTGAACGTGGACCAGTCGTTGACGCGCCGGGTGCAGTTGTCCAAGCCCGCACCAGCGGGTGGGGTGACGATTCAGGTCGGTGTGGAAGACGCCGCGACGGCCAGCGTCAGTCCGGCCGAGGTGTTCGTGCCGGAAGGGCAGGTGATTGCGTTGACGCCGCTGACGGTTCGCGGTCTGGCGATCGGGCAGACCAAGCTGAACCTGACGGCGGCGGGATTGATCAGCAAGGCGGTCAACGTGGATGTAAAAGACAAATTTGCCCTGAAGCTGTATCAGATCAACGGACAGGCCAAGGTCATTGCCGGCAAGGGATTGAAGACCTATGAAGCTGAGCTGCAGATTCAGCGCCTGATCAATGGTGCCGTCGCAGGCGGTGCTGAGCCATTGACAGTCTCTCTGCGTTGCGCGGCCGAGAGCGTGTGCGCGGTGCCGGCGACGGTGACCATTCCGGCGGGCCAGAGCTACGCCAATGTGCCGGTCACCGGTGTTGACCTGGGCACCACGCAAATCGAGGCCACGGCCGATGGAGCCACGGCAGCCACGCCGATGCCGATGGAGGTGGTGGCGCCGGTGATCAACTTCGAGAGTATCGACGGCACTCGCACCACGGCTGGCGTGCGAGACAACGTTTACCTGACGCTCAGCACACCGGGCACCTACTACCCGCATCTTGCTGCGGCCGTGCAGGCGCTGACGGTGAACCTGAGCCTGGTGGATCAGAGTCCGGCTGGTGTGGTCAACGGCATCTACAACGCGGCCACGGGCGGCACGTTGGTGACGCAGATGGTGGTTCCGGCAGGCAGCCGTGCCGCGGGATGGGTTTACATCGCCCAGCCCACGCAGGCGGGCACCTATCGGGTGAGGGCCGAGATCGCTGGGATCACGACGACCCTGTCTGCGGTGCAGACCGTGACGGCAGCCAATCAGGCGCTCAAGTTCTATCAAATCAATGGACAGGCCAAGGTCATTGCCGGCAAGGGATTGAAGACCTATGAAGCTGAGCTGCAGATTCAGCGCCTGATCAATGGTGCCGTCGCAGGCGGTGCTGAGCCATTGACAGTCTCTCTGCGTTGCGCGGCCGAGAGCGTGTGCGCGGTGCCGGCGACGGTGACCATTCCGGCGGGCCAGAGCTACGCCAATGTGCCGGTCACCGGTGTTGACCTGGGCACCACGCAAATCGAGGCCACGGCCGATGGAGCCACGGCAGCCACGCCGATGCCGATGGAGGTGGTGGCGCCGGTGATCAACTTCGAGAGTATCGACGGCACTCGCACCACGGCTGGCGTGCGAGACAACGTTTACCTGACGCTCAGCACACCGGGCACCTACTACCCGCATCTTGCTGCGGCCGTGCAGGCGCTGACGGTGAACCTGAGCCTGGTGGATCAGAGTCCGGCTGGTGTGGTCAACGGCATCTACAACGCGGCCACGGGCGGCACGTTGGTGACGCAGATGGTGGTTCCGGCAGGCAGCCGTGCCGCGGGATGGGTTTACATCGCCCAGCCCACGCAGGCGGGCACCTATCGGGTGAGGGCCGAGATCGCTGGGATCACGACGACCCTGTCTGCGGTGCAGACCGTGACGGCAGCCAATCAGGCGCTCAAGTTCTATCAAATCAATGGACAGGCCAAGGTCATTGCCGGCAAGGGATTGAAGACCTATGAAGCTGAGCTGCAGATTCAGCGCCTGATCAATGGTGCCGTCGCAGGCGGTGCTGAGCCATTGACAGTCTCTCTGCGTTGCGCGGCCGAGAGCGTGTGCGCGGTGCCGGCGACGGTGACCATTCCGGCGGGCCAGAGCTACGCCAATGTGCCGGTCACCGGTGTTGACCTGGGCACCACGCAAATCGAGGCCACGGCCGATGGAGCCACGGCAGCCACGCCGATGCCGATGGAGGTGGTGGCGCCGGTGATCAACTTCGAGAGTATCGACGGCACTCGCACCACGGCTGGCGTGCGAGACAACGTTTACCTGACGCTCAGCACACCGGGCACCTACTACCCGCATCTTGCTGCGGCCGTGCAGGCGCTGACGGTGAACCTGAGCCTGGTGGATCAGAGTCCGGCTGGTGTGGTCAACGGCATCTACAACGCGGCCACGGGCGGCACGTTGGTGACGCAGATGGTGGTTCCGGCAGGCAGCCGTGCCGCGGGATGGGTTTACATCGCCCAGCCCACGCAGGCGGGCACCTATCGGGTGAGGGCCGAGATCGCTGGGATCACGACGACCCTGTCTGCGGTGCAGACCGTGACGGCAGCCAATCAGGGTCTACGGCTGTATCAGGTCAATGCGCGGCCCAAAGTAGTGGTCGGCAAGGGACTAAAGAGCTACATCGCGGAACTGCGCGTCCAGCGTTTGGATGGTGGTGTCGTTGTGAATGGAGCAGAGGCGGTCACGGTGAGTGTGCGCTGCGTGGCTGCCAGCGTGTGCAGCGTGCCGACGACGGTGACCATCCCGGCGGGCCAGAGCTACGCCGATGTTCAGGTTGCCGGTGTCGATCTGGGTAGTACGCAAATCGAAGCCACGGCATCGAGCTTCGACGCCGGCAGCATCAACGTCGAGACCGTCACGCCTCAGCTAGTGTTCTATTCCGGGCTCCCGAGCAGTTTGCAGGTCGGGCAGAACTACACGTCGGTACGTGTGTATGCCGACGTGCCCGGCGCCTACTACTCCGGCAGCTACCTCTCGCCCGCTCAAGCGCTCGCGGTCACCTTCACCAGCTCCGTCCCTTCCGCCGCCACCGTGGGCGCCAGCGGCACGTGGCCTGCGGGCACCTGGCTGTCCAACGGCGTCACCCTGACGGGCGTCGCCGCCGGCACCACCACCCTCACCGCCAGCGTACCGGGCTTCGCCCCGGTCACCAGCGCGCCCATCACCATCAATCCCTGAGGGCGCGGCCATGAACAAGTTCTTCCAGCTGTTCTCTCGCGCCACGGCTGCCACCACCCTCGCGGCCGGCGCGCTGCTCATAGCACACGGCGCAGCCCATGCCGCCGACCCCGCCCAGCTCAGCGTGGCCGACGGCGTGGTCGTCAAGTTCGGCAATGGCTCGGGCCTGTACGTGCGCGACCGTCTGATCACCGGCCCCAACGTCGTCTTCACCAGCCAGGCCGATGACCAGGCAGGCGGCCAGGTCGGCCCTGCGGCCGGCACCCCTGGCCGGGGCGACTGGCTCGGCGTCATCGTGGCACCCAGCGTCGCACCGGGCGGGCTCGGCCTGAACGGGCTCAGCCTGCGCTACGGCGGCGGCACCGCCGGACTGCCCAGCCACCTGAACGGCGGCGCCGGCCTCAGTATTCCGGGCGGCGCCTACAGCTTCAGCAAGCTGCAATTGCTGCACAACACCACCGGCGTGCGCGTGGTCGGCGCCGGCACGCCCACCTTCACGCAATCGCGCCTTGCAGACAACGCCACGGGCCTGCTGGCCGAGCAGGGCGCCACCCCTGCCATCGGCGAATCCGACATCTCCGGCAACTCCACCTACGGCGTGCGCAACCTCAACCCCGCCACCGCCGTGAACGCGCGCGGCAACTGGTGGGGCCATGCCAGCGGCCCCCGCGACACCGCCGGCAACCCCGCCGGCCAAGGCAACCCGGTCAGCACCGGCGTTGACTACGGCGGTTATTTGCCAGCCGAGCCCGTGCTCACCTGCACCATGGTGCCTGTCCAGGGCTACGTCACGCGCGTGCGCGCCATCCAGCTGCAACTGGACTGCCCACAGGCCGCGCAGTACCGCATCGCCGAGCAAAACACCTTCGCCAACGAACCCTGGCTGGGCATGGAAGGCACGCCGACCATCGCCAACTACACGCTCTCCGCCGCTACCGGCGAGAAGATGCTGCACGTCCAGTTCCGTACCGCCCAGGGCAGCACCAACACCTTCGCCCTGTCGCAACCCATCGCCTACGCGCCCTCGGGGCCGCTGGTGCAGTTCGACCAGCCCGCGGCGGGCGCCGTGCTGACCCAGGACACCCTCATCGCCGTCAGCGCCGCCGACCCCGAAGGCGTCAGCCAGGTCGAGCTGCTCGTCAATGGCCAGCGCCTGGCCTTGCTCACCGCCCCGCCTTACCAGTTCACCTGGGCGCTGGCGGGCGTGCGCAACGGCAGCTACACGCTGTCGGCGCAGGCCACCAGCACGCAGGGCCTGTCCAACACCGCCAGCCGCCAGGTCGTGGTGCAGAAGGAGGGCGGCAGCGCCGGCCCCAACGTCACCCTCGCCTTCGCCGGCCAGCCGCTGACCGCCAACGCCACCATCACCCAGCCCGGCGTGCTGGCCGTCACGGCCGACAGCCCCGTCGGCATCGCTCGCATCCAGGGCAGCGTGGACGCCGCCGCCATCTTCGACCAGGCTTACGGCAACACCAGCCCCGTCACCGCCAGCTTGTTTCTGGACTTCGCGCAGCTGCCCAACGGCGCCCACACGCTGACCGTGGTCGCCACCGACGGCGACGGCGGCCAGACCGCCGTCAACCTGCCGTTCACCCTGGCCCTCAGCGCGCCCTCCGCGCCCGTCATCACCGCGCCCGCCAACGGCGCCACCGTCCACACGCCGCGCATCGGCGTCTCCGGCACCGCCGTGCCCGGCGCGCAGGTGCAGATCCACGTGGACGGCCAGCCCTCGGGCAGCCCCGCCGCCGCCAGCGCCGGCGGCAGCTTCGCCGCCACCGTCACCCTGGGCGAGGGCACGCACCAGATCACCGCCAGCGCCAGCAACAGCCGCGGCACCAGCGCCATGAGCAACGCCGTCGGCATCACCTACACCGCCAGCGTGCCCACCCTCATGTTCGTCAGCCCCGCCGAGAACGCCACGCTGAGCGCCGACACGGTGGTCGAAGTCAGCGCCGTCGATGCCACCGGCATCGCGCGCGTCGATCTGTACGCGGGCGACCAGCTCATCGGCACCCGCACCGCCGCGCCCTGGTCCGCCACCTGGAGCCTGGGGCAAGTGCCCGACGGCCCCTACACCCTGCGCGCCGTCGCCACCAACACCGCTGGCAAGACCGCCCAGGCCACGCGCGCCGTCACCGTGCAGAAGGTCATCCCGCCGCCGCCCGTGCCCGAGCCCCCCTACGCCGTCCGCAACGTCACGGTGACCCCTGCCGTCTCCTTCGGCACCACCCCCGTGCAGATCAGCGGCGAGGTCATCACGCCGGATGGCCAGCTGGTGCCCACCGCCGCCCTGCGCATGGTGCTGCGCGTGCAAGGCTTCGAGCGGCGCCTGACCCTCGTGGGCGACGCCTCTGGCCGCTTCACCTACAGCTTCGTGCCCCAGGCCAACGACGCCGGCACGTATGAAGTGCGCATCGTCCACCCCGACGATGCCGCCTACGCCACCCGTGCGGCCCACGGCAGCTTCACCATCAACCGCCTCGCCGTCAACTACAGCCAGTACAAGCTCAACGCCATCCGCGGCTTCGCCAGCGCCGCCACCCTCCAGGTCAGCGCCAGCGCCGGCACCGGCGCCAGCGGCGTGCGCTGGCAGGCCCTGCCCGCCGACCAGCCCTCCGGCAGCCTGCCGCCCGGCATCACCCTGGACCTGGGCAGCCCCGTGGACATCGCCGCCGGCACCACCGTGCCCACCTCCATCAAGCTCACCGGCAGCGCCAGCGCCGGCGCCACCGGCACCGTCATCCTCAAGCTCTTCGCCAACGAAAGCGGCGCCACTCCCCGCGCCGAGCTGCGCCTGGACTACCAGCTGCACGAAGCGCGCCCCGGCCTGACCCCCGAGCCCACCGCGCTGGAAATCGGCGTGCAGCAGACCAAGACCGCCAGCGGCAAGCTGACCATCACCAACAAGGGCTACAGCGCCGCGCAGGGCGTGCGGGTGCAGCTGCTCACCCGCGAAGGCGCCGCCCCGCCCGCCTGGGTGCGCCTGGTCAGCAGCCCCGAGATCGGCGCCATCGACATCGGCCAGAGCACCGTGGTGCAGATCGATGCCAGCCCCGGCACCGACGTGGCCGACGGCTACCACCAGCTCCAGCTGAAGGTCAGCGCCGCCAACGATCCCGGCGGCAGCGTGCCCGTCACCGTCGCCGTGGCCCGCGACGGCCAGGGCGGCGTGCGCTTCAAGCTGGTGGACATCTACACCGGCACCCTGAACGCCCAGGGCCAGCCCATCGAGGGCCTGGCCAATGCCCGCATCGTGCTGCAGAACGAAGCCCTCACAGCCGACATCCGCACGGCCAGCAGCAACCAGGCCGGCATCGCCGAATTCACCGCCATCCCGCCCGGCAACTACCGCTGGCGGGCCAGTGCTCCCAACCACCTGGACGCCAGCGGGCGCATCACCGTCAACGCCGGTTTGACGGCCAACGAACGCATCTTCCTGGACTACCAGCTCGTCAGCATCGAATTCAGCGTCACCGAGACCACCATCCGGGACGAATACGACATCGTGCTGGAGGCCACCTACCAGACCATGGTGCCCGCGCCCGTGGTGCTGCTGGAGCCCATGAGCATCAACCTGCCGGCCATGCAGCAGGGCGAGGAGCTCACCGGCGAGCTGACCCTCTCCAACTACGGCCTGGTGCGGGCGGACGAGGTCAAGTTCGCCTTGCCCACGAGCGACGAGAACTTCAAATACGAGTTCTTCGGCACCCTGCCGACCCAGCTGGCAGCCAAGAGCCGCGTGGCCATCCCGTACCGCATCACCAGCCTGAAGGCACTGGAGAAGGGGCAGAAGGTCAACACCCAGCCCGCCAGCCTGCTCGAACGGCTGGTGCAACCGGGAGGGGGCTACCAGGCCAGCGCGCAGATGCAGAACGTGATCCGGCAGTTCCTGCGCACGGGCGAGGCCAGCGCCATGGCCAAGAGCACCGGCGTGGAGACCGTGAGGGCCGCGGCCAAGGCTGCGAGCTGCTCCAGCTACCAGACGCAGGCGTGCGCCAGCTACAGCTACGAATGCGCGGCCGGCGACGTGCGCGGGGGCTCGGCCTGCGCCAGCATCAGCCGCGTCACCGGCACGGCTTGCGGCAGCACATCGGTGGGTGGGGGTGGCGGCGGCGGTGGAGGTGGAGGCGGCTGGGGTGGAGGCGGCTGGGGCGGCGGTGGCGCGCCCATGCCGCTGGTGCCCACCTGCGTGCCCTCGTGCCCCGACTGTTCGGCCGGCGGCGGCCCGGGTGGTGGCGGAGGTGGAGGTGGAGGCGGTGGCCCCTCAGGCCCCGGCGGCGGCGGCAACACCCGTATGGGCTCCAGCTGAATCCGGCCCTGAGCCGCAAGACACACGCAAGACAAGTACCCGCATTGCACAGGACGAACATGACTCACAAAACCATAGCTGCCAGCGCAAGCCAGTCGTGCGCTGGAGCCCGATTTGGCATCAAACATCTGGGTACTGCGCTGCTGCTGTGTGCGCTGCTGCTGGCGCCGGTGGCGCAGGCGCAGACCAGCACGCGCCAGATCAGCCTGCCCAACCAGGACTACACCGAGAGCACGGAAGACCTGGTGGTCAAAGTGCTGGGCGGGCAGGTGGTCATCAACCGCACGTGGACCTGGGGCAAGTGGTATCTGAACGACCGCTGGGCCGACCTGGTGCTGCAACCCGACCCCTTGGGCGGCGTACTGGCCGTCAGCCGTGCCGACCGCATCTACACCCGCGTAGGCTCCGGCGGCGCGGCCACCTACAGCTTCGACGAGAACAACTACGTCAAAGCCATCGCCCATGCGGACGGCCAAGTGAGCGGCTGGCAATGGTACGACCGCGAAGGCAACACCATCGACTATGACGCCGCAGGGCGCATGCTCGGCTGGGCCAACCAGGCCGGCGTCAAAGTGAGCCTGGAGCGCGACGCGCAAGGCCAGATCAGCGGCGTCAAGGACCACCAGGGCCGCCAGGCCCTCACCGTCGAATACAGCGCCGGCCTGCCCGTGAAGGTCAGCGACGCCAGCGGCCGCAGCGTGCGCTACGACTGGAGCCTGCCCGCCGGCGCCCCCGCCCAGCTCACCCAGGTCACCGACGCGCGCGGCGGCGTATGGCGCTACACCTACAACGCGGCCGGCTACATCCAGAGCCGCACCGACCCCGAAGGCGGGCAGATCAGCCTGAGCTATATGACCCAGCCGGCCCGCCTGGCCGCCGGCGGCGGCAGCGTCGGAGGTGGGAGCAGCGGCAGCGCTGGCAGTGGAGGCGGCGGCAGCGGCGGCGGCGTGGACACCGGAGGCCCGCGCCCCATCGGCTCCACCAAGATCAGCATCCCGCCGGCCATCCGCGTGGCCAGTCTCACCGACGAAGTGGGTGCTGCCACCAACTACCGCATCGACTACGACCGCGTGCGCCGGGAATACCTGGTGGGCATCCAGCAGCCCGGGGGCACCATCCAGAACCTGCGCTACGACATCCGTGGCCGCCTGCTGCAAGACACCCTGGACGGGGTGGACCGCAGCATCGTGAGCCAGGACAGCCCCACGCAGGAGCGCATCACCGACGCCCGGGGCCTGGTGACCACCATCCAGTACGACAGCGCTGCGGCCAGGAGGCCCATCAAGACCATCCACCCCGACGGCAGCCAGGAGAGCAGCACCTACGACCCGATCTACAACCGCAGGACCAGCCACACCAATGCACTGGGCATCGTCAGCACCTGGGCCTACGACGCCAAGGGCAACGTCACCGAATACGTCGAAGCCAAAGGAAAACCTGAGCAGAGAACCACCCGGTACACGTACGACCAGTACGGGCAGATGCTGACCCGCACCAGAGGAACAGCCAATGGGCAGGGCGCGGATGCCATCACGGAGCGGTATGAGTACGACGACAGGGGCAACATCACGAAAGCCACCGATGGCCTGGGCAACAGCACGGCCTATACGTACAACCTTCAGGGCCAACCCCTGACACAAACGAACGCCCTCAATCAGACCACCAGCTACACCTACGACGCGGCAGGCAACCTGACCCAAAGCACGAACGCGCTCAATGAGACCACGCGCTACAGCTACGACGGCAGGGGAAGAAGGACGCAGACCGTCAGCGCCGCAGGAAGAACCCAGACCGTCATCTATGACAAGGCCGGCCGAATGACCGAGACGCGCCTGCCCGGGCAGAGTCAAGGCGTGCGCACCCAGTACGACCAGGCAGGCCGGCCCATCCAGCGCACCAGCGCAGGCGGCCTCGTCACCAAGAGCAGCTACGACAGCCAGGGGCGCCTCACTCGCACCGAAGACCCGGCAGGCAACGCGACCACCTATGAGTACGGCGCCAAGGGCGAGCCGCTGGCGGGGTTGCTCACCACGGTCAACTACCCGACGTACAAGGAGACCTACCAGTACGACCAGCGCAATCGCCAGACTGCTGTCACCCAGCACCTGGGCAGCAATGAGACACGCGTCCAACGGCAGGGCTACGACGCCAATGGCCAGCGCATCACATCCACCGATCCGGCGGGCAAGAGCACCCTCTACCAGTACGACGGCCTGGGCCGCCTGACGCAAACCACGGATGCGTTGGGCAACGCCACCAAGCAGACCTGGGACGCTCAAGACAACCTGCTGACCCTGGCCGACGCCAAGGGCAACCAGCACAAGTTCGACTACGACAAGGCCAATCGGCTCACGAAGGAAACAAGGCCCTTGGGCGGGGCCATCCAGTACAGCTACGACGCAGCAGGAAACCCGGCACAAAGAACCGATGCGGGTGGTAACACCCGCAGCTACACGTACAACGCTGCCGGGCGTATGACGCAGGAAGTGCACAAGCTCGGTGGCAGCACAACCGATCAGCAGATCAGCTACAGCCACGATGCCGACGGGCAGACGACAGGCTACGAGCAGAAAGACGGTAGCGGCAGCCTGATCAGCAGTGCCAGCTATACGCTGGACGTGCAGGGCAGGACCGGCACCAGCAGCGTGACCTACGGCAAGGTGGATGGCGGGACGGTCAGCTTCACCATCGGCCAGAGCTTCAATGCCGATGGACAACTGGCCAGCCATATATATCCCGATGGCAGCACCCAGAGCTACAGCTATAGCGGTGGAAGACTGGCCAAGGTGACGTTGCCCAACGGCAGCGAGATCAGCTATGGCAGCTACAGCTGGATGGTGCCGCAGCAAATACAAACTCCCGGCGCTACTAAGAGCCTGGGCTATGACCCGCTTCAGAGGCCAACCAGCATCGAGGTCAAGAATGCCTCAGCCCAGCTCTTGGCCAAGCGGCTTTACCAGTACGACGCGGCGGGCAACATCACTGAAATCGAGAGCGACCTGGGCAAGACGACCTACGGCTACGACCAGCTTGATCGGCTGACGCAGGCCACGCCAGACAACGCTTTGCAAGTGCTGGGCTTGCCGCAGGAGCAATACAGCTACGACCCGGTGGGCAACCGTACCTCCAGCGGGCACCAGCCTGGCGCCTGGGCCTACAACGCAGACAACCAGATGACGCAGTACCCGCGCCTAGTGCCCTTCAGCGGCGGTGCGCCCACGGATACGCAGATCAGCTACACGGCGCAAGGGCACACGAAGCAGGAGACCAGCGTCCAGGGCACCAAGGACTACGGCTATAGCGTGGCAGAGCGGCTAATCAGGTACGCGAATACGCCCAAGGACGCGCCGAACCCCAGCCTGGAGGCTAGCTACAGGTATGACCCCTTCGGGCGAAGAATTGCCAAGAGCGTCAAGGAAGGGGCAAGTACCAGCACCACGTACTTCGTATATGGCGACAGCGGATTGATGGGCGAAGCCAACGAACAAGGCCAGCTCGCCAAGAGCTACGGTTTCAACCCGAATGCAACCCAGCAGGGGCTATGGAGTACCGATCCGATTTGGCAGGCGAACGCCAGCAATGGCAGCTTGACCGATGCCAGCACCAGCTACCACTATCTGCACACGGATCACCTGGGTACGCCGACACTGGCGACGGACAAGAGCGGTGCAACAACTTGGAAGGCGGTGAGTGAAGCCTTTGGTGCGGCGGGCGCACTGCCGGAGAGCCGCATCACGATGAATCTGCGCTTCCCGGGGCAATACTTCGACAGCGAGACGGGGACTCATTACAACTACTTTAGAAACTACAATCCCTATGCTGGGAGATATTTGCAGAGCGATCCTTTGAAAATTTGGGGTGGAATAAATTTGTTTGAATATTCGGGGGGCGATCCAGTACGTGATCGTGACTCTATGGGATTGGCGCCAGATATATGTAGAGGTCCAGATTGTAGTAATCCTCCTTATGATCCTACACCAGATGGACCCAAGCCTTCTCCAAATAAATCTCCGAAAAAAGATAGAGGCTATGAAGGATGGATGGAAAAGTGCGTTGATGAAGTGTGTGAAACGATAAAGGCTGATACTTTCACCGGTTGGTGTCAGCAGAAAGGTTGTAAATTACTTACAAAATGGGCATGCAAGCGGGCGGGTACTAATCACAATTGCTGCGACTGTGTCATGCATAGATGTGTTAGTTCGATGGGAGAAAAAGGCATGCCCGATGAGGCTGCACGCGCATATTGTGAATCCAATCGTTTACTATGTATGAGCGGGGGTTGAGTGTAATCATGACCTATAAAAAATATCTCTTATTCTTGGCAGGAGTAGCCTCCGGATTATTGCTTGGGATTTTTATTCTAAAAAACTACCTATATTTTTATTGCGATGAAAATTTTTCCTCTGTGTACAGAATTAATATTAATTTCGCATCAAAATTAATTGAAGATGGAAATTATGATGGGGCGCTGGGTGTTTTGGATGGACTGCGAGTTGCTTTTTATGATCAGAAGCGCTGCGGCGCATCTGATGTGGGGGGTATATTGATTGGCGCGGGGGCTCAGTTCTTCGGTGGGAATATGGCGAAGGTTAATGAGTCTTATAAATTAAAGGAAATTGATTACCTAAAGAATAAGGTTGCCCAGAAAAAAGCAGCAAGGTGAGAAATGAGCGAAGCGGGACGTAGGGAGAAGTAGCAGGGAAATTGGGGTCCGGGGGAATTAATGGAATGGACGCCCCCACCTGAACGCCCCGGCCTGAGCCCCGAGCCCACCGCGCTGGAAATCGGCGTGCAGCAGACCAGGACCGCCAGCGGCAAGCTGACCATCACCAACAAGGGCTACAGCGCCGCGCAGGGCGTGCGGGTGCAGTTGCTCACCCGCGAAGGCGCCGCCCCGCCCGCCTGGGTGCGCCTGGTCAGCAGCCCCGAGATCGGCGCCATCGACATCGGCCAGAGCACCTTGGTGCAGATCGACACCAGCCCCGGCACCGACGTGCCCGACGGCTACCACCAGCTCCAGCTGAAGGTCAGCGCCGCCAACGACCCCGGCGGCAGCGTGCCCGTCACCGTCGCCGTGGCCCGGGACGGCCAGGGCGGCGTGCGCTTCAAGCTGGTGGACATCTACACCGGCACCCTGAACGCCCAGGGCCAGCCCATCGAGGGCCTGGCCAATGCCCGCATCGTGCTGCAGAACGAAGCCCTCACCGCCGACATCCGAACGGCCAGCAGCAACCAGGCCGGCATCGCCGAATTCAGCGCCATCCCGCCCGGCAACTACCGCTGGCGGGCATCGGCAGCCAACCACCTGGACGCCAGCGGGCGCATCACCGTCAACGCCGGTTTGACGGCCAACGAACGCATCTTCCTGGACTACCAGCTCGTCAGCATCGAATTCAGCGTCACCGAGACCACCATCCGGGACGAATACGACATCGTGCTGGAGGCCACCTACCAGACCATGGTGCCCGCGCCCGTGGTGCTGCTGGAGCCCATGAGCATCAACCTGCCGGCCATGCAGCAGGGCGAGGAGCTCACCGGCGAGCTGACCCTCTCCAACTACGGCCTGGTGCGGGCGGACGAGGTCAAGTTCGCCTTGCCCACGAGCGACGAGAACTTCAAATACGAGTTCTTCGGCACCCTGCCGACCCAGCTGGCAGCCAAGAGCCGGGTGGCCATCCCGTACCGCATCACCAGCCTGAAGGCACTGGAGAAAGGGCAGAAGGTCAACACCCAGCCAGCGAGCCTGCTGGAGCAACTGGTGCAACCGGGCGGGGGCTACCAGCCCAGCGCACAGATGCAGAACGTGATCCGGCAGTTCCTGCGCACGGGCGAGGCCGGCGCGATGGCCAAGGACAGCAACCTGGCCACGGTGCGGGCCGCGGCCAAGGCCGCCAGCTGCTCCAGCTACCAGACGCAGGCGTGCACCACCTATTGCTACGAATGCGCGGCCGGCGACATCCGCTACGGCTCGGCCTGCTCCAGCATCAGCCGGGTGACGGGCAATGCGTGCACGGCCACGTCGGTTGGCGGAGGTGGCGGCAGCGGCGGTGGAGGTGGCGGCGGCTGGGGTGGAGGCGGCGGCGGAGGCGGCGCGCCCCTGCCCCTGACCCCCGCCTGCGTCGCGCCCTGCAAAGGCCCCAACTGCCGCTGCCCCGCGCAGCCCTGAGCCGCCCGCGCCGCCACACCACCATCCGCATCACAGAACGCCATGACTCACAAAACAATAGCTGCCAGCGCAGCCCAGACGGGCGCCAGAGCCCGATTCGGCATCCAACTTCTGGGCCGGCTCCTGGCCCTTGCCTTGAGCTGCACCGTGCTGCCCGCCCTGGCCCAGCCCATCAGCCAATCGGTGCGCCTGCCCAACCAGGAATACACCGAGAGCCGCGAAGACATCAAGGTCAAGGTGCTGGGCGGGCACGTGCGCATCAACCGCAGCTGGGTGGCCGGCAAGTGGTACCTGAACCCTGCCTGGGCCAACCTGCGCTTCATCGCCGACCCCATGGGCGGCGTGCTGGCCATCGACCGCGCCGCCAGCCTGTACGAGCGCACGGCTGGCAGCGAAGGCGCCGCTCTGTACGCCTTCGGCACCGAGAACTTCATCGCCCAGCAGGCGTCGGGCTGGCGCTGGTACGACCGCCTGGGCAACAGCATCGACTACGACCAGCAAGGCCGCATCCTGGCCTACGCCAACCCATCGGGCGTGAAGGTCGGCTTCCAGTACGACGGCCAGGGCAGCTTGAGCGGCGTGCTCGACCACCAGGGCCGGCAGGTGCTGGCCATCCAGAGTGATGGCCAGGGCCGCGTTACCCAGGTCAGCGACGCCACCACCAGCGGCCGCCAGGTCGGCTACGCCTGGAGCGGCAGTGGCAGCGCCAGCCGCCTGAGTACCGTCACCGACCTGAATGGCCAGGTGTGGCGCTACGAGTACGACGGCCAGGGCCAGATCACCCAGCGCACCGACCCGCTGGGCGCCCAGGTGCAGCTGAGCTACATGAGCAACCCCACGCCCATCCCCGACTCGCCCGGCTTCGCCGGCATGGGCGGCGGCTCGGGTGCAGGTGGCAGCCCCTCTCCGACCCAAACCTCCACCGGCTCCACCAAGGTCAACGCGCCGCAGGTGGCGCGCGTGGCCAGCATCAAGGACGAGAGCGGCGCCGTCACCAACTACCGCATCGAATACGACCGCACGCGGCGGCAGTACACCCTGTACAGCCAGGAGCCCGGGGGCTTGCAGCGCACCCAGGTGTATGACAAGGATGGGCTGGTGCTGATGGACAGTGCGGGTGGCCTCGCCAACACCCAGCGCAGCGTGGACAGCAGCACGCAAGAAAGAAGCACCGATGCACGCGGCCTGACCACGACCATTCAGTACAACGCCAATCGGCAGCCCATCAAGACCATCTATCCCGATGGCAGCCAGGAGAGCAGCGAGTACGACAGCCAGGGGCGCAGGACGAAAGCCACCAACGCCTTGGGCATCGTCAGCACCTGGAGCTATGACGCCAAGGGCAACGAGGTCAGCTATACCGAGGCCCAGGGGAAACCGGAGCAAAGAACCACGCTCACCACATACGACAGCTATGGGCAGATGACCAGTCGCACCATAGGCGCTGGGGATGGCAAGGGGCAGGATGCCGTTGCCCAGCGCTTCGAGTACGACGACAAGGGCAACCTCGTAAAGGTCACCGACGGCGCAGGCCACAGCAGCACGGCTACTTACAACAGCCAGGGCCTGCCGGTGGCGCAGACCAATGCGCTGGGCCAGACGACGAGCCTGGCGTATGACGCGGCGGGGAACTTGACCGGCAGCACCAATGCGCTCAACCAGACGGTGAGTCACAGCTACGACGCGAGGGGCAGAAGAACACAGACCACCAGCGCGGCGGGAAGAATCCAGAAGACCCGCTATGACGCCGGTGGACGGGTCGTCGAAGTGATTGCCCCCGGTCAGACAGAAGGCGCCGGGGTGCGCACCGAGTACGACAGCGCAGGCCGTCCCGTCAAGGCCACCAGCCCCAGCGGACTGGTCAGCACGACCGAGTACGACCAGCTTGGCCGCGTCAGCAAGGCCACCGATCCGGCGGGTAACGCCATCACCTATGAATACGGCGCAGCCGATTCCCCGCTGGCTGGGCTCCTCACCACGGTCAACTACCCGACGTACAGGGAAACCTATCAGTACGACCAGCGGGGCAGGCAGACGGCTGCCACCGTGCACCTGGGTGGTGGGCAGACCAGGGTGCAGAGACAGGGCTATGACGCCGAGGGTCAGCGCATCAGCGTAACTGACCCGGCCGGCAAGAGCACCCTCTACCAGTACGACGGCCTTGGCCGCCTGACGCAAACCATCGATGCGTTGGGCAATGTCACCAAGCAGACCTGGGACGCCCAAGACAACCTGCTCACCCTGACCGACGCCAAGGGCAACACTCATCGCTTCGATTACGACAAGGCCAATCGGCTCACGAAGGAAACAAGACCCTTGGGAGGGGCCATCCAATACAGCCGCGACGCTGCGGGAAACCTGACGCTGCGCACGGATGCTGGCGGCAACACACGTGCCTACACCTACAACAGCGCTGGGCGGATGACGCAAGAAGTGCACAAGCTGGGCGGCAGCACAACCGATCAGCAGGTCAGCTATAGCCACGATGCCGACGGGCAGATGACAGGCTACGAGCAAAAGGATGGCGGTGGCAGCCTCATTAGTAGTGCCAGCTATACCAGGGACGCGCAAGGCAGGAATGGCGCCAGCAGCGTTACTTACGGCAGGGCGGACGGAAGCGGTAGCTTCAGCTTCACTATAGGGCAGAGCTTCAATGCCGATGGGCAACTGCAAAGCCACACGTATCCCGATGGCAGCACCCAGAGCTACAGCTACACGAGCGGGCGGCTCGCCAAGGTGACCTTGCCCAACGGCAGTGAAATCAGCTACGGCAGCTATAGCTGGATGGCTCCTGGACAGATCAGCGTCCCTGGTGCTGTGAAGAGCCTGAGCTACGACGCCATGCAGAGGCCCACGAGCATCGAAGTGAAGAACCAAGCGGCGCAACTCCTGGCCAAGCGGCTGTACCAGTACGACCAGGCAGGCAACATCACTGAAATCGAGAGCGATCTGGGCAAGACGACCTACGGCTACGACCACCTTGATCGGCTGACGCAGGCGAGCCCAGACAATGCGTTGCAGATCACCGGCTTGCCGCAGGAGCAATACAGCTATGACCAAGTAGGCAACCGGACATCCAGCGGGCATCAGCCCGGCGCCTGGGCCTACAACGCGGACAACCAGATGACGCAGTACCCTAGGACAACGCCGTTCAGCGCAGCAGCGCCCGTGGACACCAGCGTCAGCTACACGGCGCAGGGGCACACGAAGCAGGAGACCAATGCCCAGGGAACCAAGGACTATGGCTACAGCGCGGCGGAAAGGCTCATCAAGTACAGCAATACGCCGCAGGGCCAATCCACGGCCAGTCTGGAGGCCAGCTACCGCTACGACCCGCTTGGGCGCAGGATTGCCAAGAGCGTCAAGGAAGGGGCCACTACAGCTACAACCTACTTCGTCTATGGCGACAACGGCCTGATGGGCGAAGTCAACGATCAAGGGCAGGTCACCAAGGCATACGGCTTCAACCCGAATGCAGCGCAGCAGGGACTATGGAGCACTGATCCCGTCTGGCAGGCCAACGTGAGCAACGGTAGCTTGACCGACGCCGGCACCAGCTACCACTATCTGCACACGGATCACCTGGGCACGCCGATGCTGGCCACCGACAAGAGCGGTGCAACAAGTTGGAAGGCGGTGAGTGAAGCCTTCGGCGCTGCAGGGACGCTGCCAGAGAGTCGTATCACGATGAATCTGCGTTTCCCGGGGCAGTACTTCGACAGTGAAACGGGAAGCCACTACAACTTCCACAGGGACTATAAGCCCAACATTGGGGGGTACGTTCAGTTAGATCCAATCGCATTAAAGGGAGGGATAAATTGGTATTGGTACGCCTCGGCAAGCCCTGTTAATAATTTCGACCCAGATGGTTTATCTGTGAGGTGGTCTGGTAGTTTGGCGACTTTTGGCGCGACGGCTGCATTCGGCGGTACTTTTGGGATCTTTAATTTGTCATCCGAATGCAAGTGCAATAAGAAATATCGGATAATTGGGCATATCTCTACGCTTAATCTCGGCGGAGGTGTAAACCTGAATACAGGCTCGAAGCTGCTTGAAGCGGCTGGCGGAGGTTCACTAAATCTTGAGGACGAGCGTGCTGACTGTCCAGAACCGTATGCGGCTAATGGCTCGGCTTGGCTGTCAGGCATCAATTTGGCTTTCGGCGGGAACTTGTCGTTGTTGTCTGTTACGCGGATTGGCCGATTAAAGGGAGGTGGCCTTATAGATTTCACCCTGCAAGGAGGAATATCGGCGAATGCAACTATTGGCATGGGGGCGAGCAGTGTTTTCTATGTTGAAAAAGAGGATTGTGATGACTGCAAGAAATGACGTTCCGATCTATGGAAGATTAGAGGCGATTGCAGTTTTGCATGCTATTTTTCTGCTGATTTTATCTTTGAAGCAGGGTTTCTTTCCGACTGAGAGGCCGTTGATTGTTGTTTGGGTGGATAATTGGTGGATGAAGGCGGGGGTATTTGTGGTATTTTGGATTGTTGCTCCATATTTTTATCGCATAACTAGCGGAAGAAAGAAATGAGATAAATGGAATCAGATTGATATTTAATCTGGCGAATCTCAGCTTTCCCAGAAACTCCGGAAGAATCAGGGTCAGATGAGAATTAATTTCTTGGTCGAGCTGCGGGTGAGGTGAGGGGAAACAGAGTCAGATGAAAATCAGTCCCCGCTCCACTCGGTCAGGCCGAGTGCTCGGCCTCTATCAATTCCATAGCTACCAGCGCTTGCTGGTCGAGGGCGGATTCAAGTCCAAGTGCAACATTGATTCAATGCACGGAGTCCCCGCGCTGGGTCAATAGTTGTAGGTGCTGAGCATAGACCTCAAGCGGAGTGCGGTAGCCCAAGGTCATCCTGGGACGGCCATTGAGCTCATCGGCGACGGCATCAAGCTGCTCCTGCGTATAGCCGCTCAGATCGGTGCCCTTGGGGAAGTACTGGCGCAGCAGTCCGTTGGTATTCTCGTTGCTGCCCCTCTGCCAAGGGCTGTGGGGGTCGCAGAAGTACACCCTCATGCCCGTGTTCTCGCTCAGCCTGGCGTGCTCGGCCATCTCCGAGCCTCGGTCATAGGTCAGGGTTTTGCGCATAGGGCTGGCAATGCCATTGAGCTTGTCGCTGAACGCCTGCAGCACGTGCGCGGCCGTGGCCGGGTTGGGATGTGGCAGCTTGACCAGCAGCACCAGGCGCGTGGTGCGCTCCACCAGCGTGCCGATGGCGCTGGCGTTGGCCGCCCCCTTGATCAGATCGCCTTCCCAGTGGCCGGGAAGCTGGCGATCCTCGACCTCGGGCGGGCGCACGTGGATGCTCATCAAATCCTGGATCTCCCCGCGCCGATCCTTGCCCTTGGAGCGGGGCCAGCGTTTGGCATGGGCCATGCGCAAGCACGACACCAGCTCTTTCTTCAGCTCGCCCCTGGGCTGGGCATAGATGCAGGTGTAGATGCTCTCGTGTGACACGCTGCGGCTCCTGTCATCAGGGTGTTGCTTCTTCAGGTGCTGGGCAATCTGCTGGGGCGACCAGTGCTGGCGCAGATGCGCGCACACCAGGGGGAACAGGGGGCCGTCGCGGTGCAGTTTGGGCAAAGCGCGGGCGAAGTGCCTGCGCCTGTCACAGCGCTGCTGGGCGTACTTGGAGGTGTAGCCCTGGGCACCTCCATTGCGCTTGCACTCACGGCTGATGGTGCTCTTGGAGCGGCCCAGCGCTCTGGCTATGGCGCTCTGGCTCTGCCCTTGCTGCAGGCCCAGCGCTATCGCGTAGCGCTCCATCTCACTGAGCTGCTCGTAGGTTCTTTCGGTCATGGATGCCTCAATTCTGAAGGGGGTGTTGCACTTCAGATTTGAGGCCGCCGAGCGCTGGAGCCTGATTTCATCCTGAACCTCGTCCTTGAGCGCTTTGGCGTCGCCCGCCTGGACTACCAGCTGCACGAAGCGCGCCCCGGCCTGACCCCCGAGCCCACCGCGCTGGAAATCGGCGTGCAGCAAACCAAGACCGCCAGCGGCAAGCTCACCATCACCAACAAGGGCTACAGCGCCGCGCAGGGCGTGCGGGTACAGCTCCTGACCCGTGAAGGCGCCGCCCCGCCCGCCTGGGTGCGCCTGGTCAGCAGCCCCGAGATCGGCGCCATCGACATCGGCCAGAGCACCGTGGTGCAGATCGACGCCAGAGCGCGCCGTCGCTTGGCACAATGCGCGATTCCGCCACCACAACCACCGAGGAGCCCATGCCCACATCCCCCTTCCAGCCCCTTCATGCCGCGATGCAGTCGCAGGTCGATCGGGGCTTTCTGCCCGGTGTCTCCACCGTGCTGCTGCGCGGGCGCGAGGTGGTGGACCGCTTCGTGTGCGGCCAGGCCGACAGGGAGGCCGGCGTGCCGCTGCGCGAAGACCACCTCTTCCGCGTCTTCTCCAACACCAAGCTGCTGACCTCCTGCGCCGTGCTGCTGCTGATGGAGGACGGCAAGCTCGCCATGTCCGACCCCATCGAGCGCTACATCCCCGAACTCGGCAACCGCCAGGTGCTGCGCCCCGGCGCCACGCGCATCGACGACGTGGAGCCGGCCAGGCGCTCCATCACCGTCGAGCACCTGATGACCCACACCTCGGGCCTGGTCTATGGCGCGTTCGACCCGGGCACGCTGATGTTCAATGCCTACACGCAGGCCGGCGTGCACAACCCGCTGCTGACCAACGCGCAGATGGTGGAGAAGCTGGCCGCGCTGCCGCTGGGCTTCCACCCCGGCGAGCAGTGGGAATACTCGATGGCCACCGACGTGCTGGGCCGGCTGGTGGAGGTGGTCTCGGGCCAGAGCCTGGGCGACTTCTTCCAGCAGCGCATCTGCGCGCCGGTGGGCATGGTGGACACCGCCTTCTGGGTGACTCCCGAGAAGCGCGAGCGCCTGGCGGCGCTGTACGGCGGCGTGGACCTGCTGGACCCGACCAAGCCCGGCCTCAAGCGCATGGACGACGCGCCCTTTCCCGGCGCCTACAGCAGCCCCAAGCTGCGCCAGTCGGGCGGCGGCGGGCTGGTCTCGACGCTGGACGACACCGTGCGCCTGGTGCAGGCGCTCATGCCGGGCGACGGCCCCACGCTGCTCAAGCCCGAGACGCTGGCGCTGATGAGCCGCAACCACCTCGCGCCGGGCCAGTGCGTGAAGTTCGTCAACATGCCCGTCAACCCCGGCCGCGTGTTCGGCCTGGGCTCCTCGGTGCTGGTCAAGCCCAGCGCCATCGACCCGCCCGCCGCCACCGACGAGGTGAGCTGGGGCGGCCTGGCGGGCACCATGTGGTGGTTCAATCCGCGCCTGAACATCGCGGGCGTGCTGATGACGCAGCGCTACTTCGGCTACGGCAACCCGTATTGCTTCGAGTTCAAGCACCTGGCCTACAAGGGCTTCGGGTACTGAAACGGGCCCCTCTCCCCTCGCGGGAGAGGGGTTGGGGAGAGGGGGCAGGCGCCATGTTTGCTGCACGTGCATGCATGCGCCGCCGCCCCCTCTCCCCGGCCCTCTCCCGCGAGGGGAGAGGGAGTGGTTCCTACTGCACGCGCAGCGCCCCCAGCAGCTTCTGCCCCGCGCGGCCGTCGGCCTTCAGGCCCAGGCGTTGCTGTTCGGCCTTGATGGCCTCGCGCGTGCGGGCGCCGATCATGCCGTCGGCGCTGCCGATGTCGTGGCCGCGCGCGATCAGCAGGGTTTGCAGCGCGCGGTTCTCGGCGCGCGACAGCCCCGGGTCGTCGGTGGGCCAGGGCGTGGCGAAGGCGACGCTGGTGCCGCTGCCGCCGACCAGGTTCGACAGCTGCGCGATGGCCAGCGCGTAGTTCTCGCTGGCGTTGTAGCTGTACAGGGCGTCGAAGTTGCGGCCGACCAGGAAGGCCGGCCCGCCGCGCGCCGGCACCAGCAGGCCGGCGCTGGGCAGCGTGTCGGGCAGCGGCGCGCCGCTGGCCAGCGTCAGGCCGGCGCGGCGCCAGGCGTCGATGGGCTGCCTGGCCTTGCGGCCGGCGCCGGAGGTGTCGTAGCCGGCGGGCAGCCGCACCTCGACGCCCCAGGGCTCGCCGCGCCGCCAGCCGGCGTTCTGCAGGAACCTGGCGGTGGAGGCCAGCGCGTCGGGCACGCTGTCGACGATGTCGCGCCGGCCGTCGCCGTCGAAATCGACCGCGCTGCGGAAGAAGGTGCTGGGCATGAACTGCGTCTGCCCGAAGGCGCCGGCCCAGGAGCCGGTGAGCTTCTCGGGCGCGACGTGGCCCTCTTGCAGGATGCGCAGCGCGGCGGCGAACTCGCCGCGGAAGTACGCCTGCCGCCGCCCGAAGCACGACAGCGTGGCCAGCGACTGCACCAGCGGCCGCCCGCCCAGGTTCTGGCCGAAGTTGCTCTCCACGCCCCACACGCCGACGATGACATTCGCCGCCACGCCGGTCTGCTGCTCGATGCGTTGCAGCTCGGGCTGCCAGCGCGCGAAGGCGGCGCGGCCGTCGGCCACGCGCTCGGCGTCCACCAGCACGGCCAGGTAGTCCCACACGGGCAGGGTGAACTCGGGCTGGCGGTTCAGCAGCACCAGCACCGAGGGGTCGGGCGCCAAGGCTTCGGTGGCGCGCGCGAAGGTGGCGGGCGTGATGGCGCTGAAGGCGGGCGTGGCCTTGAGCTGGTTCAGGCAGGCGCTGAACGCGGCCGGGTCGGCGTCGGGCGGCGTGTCCTGCGCGCGCGCGGCGGGCAGGGCGCCCAGCAGCGCGGCGGCGATCCAGTAGGTGGTGATTTTCTTCATGGTTCAAAAATAATAGCTGCTGGCGCTTGTCCAGCAAGCGCTGGGGGCCTAAAAAGCTTGTAAAAGAAGCTGCGGCACGCTGGCGCGCCGCGCTCAGGGCTGGCGCTTGGGCATCGCGGCGGGCTGCAAGGGCAGGGTCAATTCGTACGTGCCGGGTTCGCCCGGCGTGGGCCGTTCGCTGAAGCCCAGCGCCTGGCCGAGCTGGCGCATGCGCGCGTTCTCGGTCAGCACGGTGGCGGTCAGGCGCTGGGTGCCGGCGGCGCGCTGGTAGCGGATGAGCTTGTCCATCAGGATGCGGCCCAGGCCCGTGCCCTTCGTCTCGGGCCGCACGATGATGCCGAACTCGGCGCCCACGTTGTCCGGGTCGGCCAGGGCGCGCGCCACGCCCAGCGTGCGCTCCTCGCCGCCGGGCCCGGCCGCGGTGGCGACGAAGGCCATCTCGCGCCCGTAGTCGATCTGCACCAGCCGCGCCAGCTCGCTGCGCTCCAGCGTGCGGCGGCTGTAGAACAGGCGCAGGCGGATGTCCTCCGGGTCCAGGCTTTCCAGGAAGGCGCGGTGGCGCGCCTCGTCCTCGGGGCGGATGGGGCGCAGCGTCAGCCGCTGGCCGCGCCAGTCGATGGTCTCCGCCAGGTCGGACGGGTAGGGCTGGATGGCGAAGCGGGCGGCGCCGGACGGCCGCGCGGCGGCGACGCGCACGCGCGCGTCCAGCGCGATGGCGCCCTCGTGGTTGACGATCAGCGGGTTGATGTCCAGCTCGGCCACCTCCGGCACGTCGGCCAGCAGCTGCGACACCGCCAGCAGCGTGGCGACCACCGCGTCCAGGTCGGCCGGCGGCACGTCGCGGTAGCCGGCCAGCAGCCGCGCCACGCGGGTGCGCCCGATCAGCGCGCGCGCCAGCGGGGCGTTCAGCGGCGGCAGCGCCATGGCGCTGTCCTTGACCACCTCCACCGCCGTGCCGCCCTGGCCGAACAGGATCACGGGGCCGAACACCGGGTCGATGCTGGCGCCCACGATCAGCTCGCGCGCCTGCGCGCGGCGCACCATGGCCTGCACGGTGAAGCCGTCGATGCGTGCCTTCGGCCGCGCCTGGCGCACGCGCGCCAGCATGGCGCGGGCGGCCTCGCGCACCGCGTCCTCGCCGGGCAGGTTCAGCACCACGCCGCCGACGTCGGACTTGTGCGAGATGTCTTCCGACAGGATCTTCAGCACCACCGGAAAGCCGATGCGCGCCGCCTCGGCCGCCGCCGCATCCGGCTCGGCCGGCACGGTGCGCGTGGCGACGACCGGGATGCGGTAGGCCTCGCACACCGCCTTGGCCTCGGGCTCGGTCAGCATGTCGCGCCCGCTGGCCAGCACCTGCTGCGCCAGCGCGCGCACGGCGGCGGCGTCGGGCGCGGCGCCGCCCGCGGGCAGCGCGGCGGGCGGCGCCTCGGTCAGCTCGGCCTGGTTGCGCGCGTAGCGTTGCAGCATGCCGATGGCGGCCACCGCCTGCTCGGGCATGTCGTAGCAGGCGATGCCGGCCTGCATGAACAGCGCGCGCGCCTCGGCCACCGCCGGGCCGCCCACCCAGGCGCTGACCAGCGGCAGCGCCGGTTGGCCGGCCGGCTGAATGGCCGGGATCATGGCGCGCGCGATGTCGGTGGCCGGCACGATGGCCGTCGGCGCGTGGATGAACAGCAGCGTGCCGGCCTCGCCCGGGTGGCGGGCCAGCGCGTGCAGCGCGTCCACGTAGCGCTGGGCGGGCGCGTCGCCGATGATGTCGATCGGGTTGCCGCGCGACCAGTTGGCGGGCAGCACCTGGTCCAGGTCCTCGACGAGCGCCGGCGGCAGCGCCGCCAGCGGCACGCCCGCGCCGGCGGCGGCGTCGGCCGCCATCACGCCGGCGCCGCCGCCGTTGGTGAGGATCGTCATCGCCTCGCCGATGGGCGCTTTGAACCGGGTCAGGATCTCGGCGGCGATGAACAGCTCTTCCAGGCTGTCCACGCGCAGCATGCCGGCGCGGGCGATGGCGGCGTCCACCACGTCGTCGGCCGCGGCCAGCGCGCCGGTGTGCGAGGCGGCGGCCTGCTGGCCCTGCGCGCTGCGGCCGGCCTTGACCACGATCACCGGCTTGTTGCGCGCCGCCGCCCGCGCCGCCGACATGAACTTGCGCGCCCCGTCCACCGATTCCATGTACAGCAGGATGGCGCGCGTGCGCGCGTCGCTGGCCAGGTAGTCCAGCATGTCGCCGAAGTCCACGTCGGCGTGCTCGCCCAGGGAGACGAAATGCGAGAAGCCGATCTGGCGCGCCTCGGCCCAGTCCAGCATGGCCGTGACCAGCGCGCCCGACTGCGAGACGAAGGCCAGCTCGCCCGGCCGCGCCGCGATGTGCGCGAAGCTGGCGTTCAGCCTGGCGTGCGGCGCCAGCAGGCCGACGCAGTTGGGGCCGAGGATGCGCATCAGCGTCGGCCGCGCCGCGTCCAGCATGGCCTGCTTCTGCGCCGCCGTGAGGCCGGCGCTGATCACCACCGCCGCCCGCGTGCCGCGCCGCGCGAGCTGCCGCACCAGATCGACCACGGTGGCCGCCGGCGTGCAGATCACGGCCAGCTCGGGCGCCTCGGGCAGCGCGTCCACGCTGGCGTGGCAGCGCTGGCCCGACAGCGTGGCGTACTTGGGGTTGACCGGGTAGACCGGCCCTTTGATGCCGCCGCCGCGCATGTTGCGCCACAGCGTGCCGCCGACGGAGAACGGCCGCTCGGACGCGCCGATGACGGCCACCGAGCGCGGGTCGAACAGGGAGTCGAGGTTGCGGATGCTCATGGGGGTTCGCGGGGCAGAGGGGGTGCTTTCTAGAGTAACCCAGGCGCATGACGTTCAAAACGATTGCACCGACACGTCAAGCCGATTGAACTTTCCGGCCCGGATCGCCCCCTAGACTGCTGCACTCTCTTCAGTACCGCTCGCCCGCCCATGCCCCCACCCGCCACCCGCTACACCCTGACCGCCATCGCCCTGCACTGGCTGCTGGCGCTGGCGCTGGTGGGCATCTTCGGCGCCGGGCTGTACATGACGGGGCTGCCGTTCTCGCCGGCCAAGCTCAAGCTCATCAACTGGCACAAGTGGGCCGGCATCACCATCCTCACGCTGTCGGCGCTGCGCCTCGCGTGGCGGCTGACGCACCGCCCGCCGCCGCTGCCGGCGCCCGTGCTGGCCGCCATGCCGGCCTGGCAGCGCGTGGCGCACCACGGCACGCACCATCTGATGTACCTGCTGTTCTTCGCCGTGCCGCTGATCGGCTGGGCCTACAGCTCGGCGGCCGGCTTTCCCATCGTGCTGTTCGGCGTGCTGCCGCTGCCCGACCTGCTGCCGGCGGACAAGGCGCTGGCCGAGGCCGTCAAGCCCTGGCACGGCGCCGCCGCCTTCGCGCTGGCGGCGCTGGTGCTGCTGCACGTGGCGGCGGCGCTCAAGCACCACTTCATCGACCGCGACGGCCTGCTGCTGCGCATGCGGCCCGGCCGCTGAAATGAATCACCGCCACAAAACATCAACAACCTGCTGTCACACGTATTTGCAAAGGACGTCCATGCGCTTCCGCTTCCTGACTTCCACCGCCCTGGCCTTGCTGGCCGCCGCGCCCGTGCTGGCGCAGCAGGCGCTGGTGCCGGCCGAAAGCAGCATCGGCTTCGTCAGCCGCCAGATGGGCGTGCCGGTGGAGGGGCACTTCCGCAAGTTCGCCGCCCAGGTGGCGTTCGACCCCGCCAGGCCCGAGGCCGCCACCATCAACCTCACGGTGGACACCGGCAGCGCCACCCTGGGCGTGAAGGAGACCGACGCCGAGCTGCCCAAGCCCCTCTGGTTCAACGTGCCCAAGTTCCCGCAGGCCACCTTCCAGTCCAGGAGCGTCAAGGCGCTGGGCGGCGGCAGGTTCGAGGTGGCGGGCCAGCTCGCCATCAAGGGCACGGCACAGTCCGTCACCGTGCCGGTGCAGCTCACCCAGGCCGGCGGCAAGACCACCGCCAGCGGCCAGTTCGCCCTCAAGCGCCTGGCCTACAAGATCGGCGAGGAGGAGTGGGCCGACACGTCCATGGTCGCCGACGACGTGCAGGTCAAGTTCAGGCTGGTGCTGACCGGCGTCGGAAAGATTTAGGCCCAATAGGCCCGTGGCGCTTGTCCAGCAAGCGCCGGCAGCTATTTTTACCGTAGCAATCCCTCCTTCAGAAAGGATGACCCTCATGCGCCGATCCCTCCCCGCCCTCGCCGCCGTGGCCGCGCTCGCCGCCGTCGCGCTGCCGGCCCAGGCCAGCAACTACGTGACCGAGCCCACGCACACCGCCGCCATGTTCGAGATCGACCACTTCGGCGCCGGCGTGAACCGCGTGCGCTTCGACAAGGAGGAGGGCACCATCCAGTTCGACCCCGCCGCCAAGACCGGCCGCGTGGAGCTGAGCATCGACGCCGCCTCGCTGTCCAGCGGCGTGGCGCCGTTCGACCGCCACCTGAAGAGCGCCGAGATGTTCGACGCCGAGAAGCACCCCACCATCAAGTTCGTCGGCGACAAGTTCCACTTCGACGGCAGCAAGGTCAGCGCCGTGGACGGCCAGCTCACCATCAAGGGCAAGACCCACCCCGTCACCCTGAAGGCCACCAAGTTCGCCTGCTACCAGAGCCCCATGCTCAAGCGCGAGGTGTGCGGCGGCAACTTCGAGGCCACCGTCGACCGCACCCAGTGGGGCCTGGACTACGGCCTGGGCATGGTCACCGGCAAGGACGTGAAGCTGATCGCCACGGTGGAGGCGGTCAAGCAGTAAGGGGCACAGTCTGCCCCCGCCAACAGCCCCACGGCGTTGCCGTGGGGTTTTTTGCTTTTGACTCCGGGCCGGCCCGAGCGCTGAAAATGCGAAGCAACTGAACCCTCATGCTTCCTGAAATCCCGATGAACGACACCGTCACTCCCGCGTCGCAGGCGCCGCGCGTCGCCGTCATCGGCGCCGGCGTGGTCGGCGTCAGCACGGCGCTGGCGCTGCGTTGCCACGGCGCCGAGGTGACGCTGCTGGAGCGCGGCGAGCCCGGCATGGCGTGCAGCTACGGCAACTCGGGCGCCATCAGCCCCGGCTCGGTCGCGCCGCTGGCGCTGCCCGGGGTTCTCAGGAGCGTGCCCGGCATGCTGCTGGACCGCGACGGCCCGCTGGCGCTGCCGCTGCGCTACCTGCCGCGCGCCGCCGCGTGGCTGCTGGCCTTCACGCAGTCGGCCGACCCCGCCAAGGTGGGCGTGGCCGCCGCCGTGCTGAACGACCTGCTGCACGGCGCCGTCGATGCGCACGAAAGCATGGCGCGCCAGCTCGGCGTGCCCGAGCTGTTCATACGCCACGGCCACCTGCACCTGTACCCCGACGCCGCCGCCGCCGGCAAGGACGCGCTGGGCTGGCAACTGCGCGCGCACTACGGCTACGCCGTGCAGCAGCTCGACCGCGCCGGCATCGAGGCGCTGGAGCCGCAGGCCCCGTCCGGCTACGCGCACGGCCGCTTCCTGGCCGACCACGGCACCATCCTGAACCCGCTGCGCTACGTGCAGGCGATGCTGCACGCTTTCGTGCGCCGGGGCGGCCAACTGCTGCGGGCCGACGTGCGGCGGCTGCGGCCGGCCGAGGACGGCTGGCGCGCCGAAGGCGAGGGCGTGCCCGGCGATGCCCGCTGGTCCCACGTGGTGATGGCGGCCGGCGCCTGGGCGCCTGCGCTGCTGCGGCCGCTGGGCCTGTGGCTGCCGATCGAGTCGCAGCGCGGCTATCACGCGGAGTTCGCCGGCGCCCAGGCCCTGGTGCGGCGCACCGTGGTGCTGGCCGACAAGAAGGTGTTCGTCGCGCCCATGGAAGGCGGCCTGCGCGTGGGCGGCACGGTGGAGATCGCCGGCCTCCAGGCGCCGCCCAACCCCCGCCGCGCCGCGCTGATGGAGCGCATCGCGCGCGAAGCCTTCCCGGCCCTGGCCGGCCAGCCCGCGCGGCACTGGATGGGGCACCGCCCCTGCCTGCCGGGCTCGGTGCCCGTGGTCGGCCACGTCGACGCGCTGCCCGGCCTGTGGCTGGCCGTGGGGCACGGCCACCTGGGCCTGACGGGATCGCTGCCCACCGCGCAGCGCATCGCCAGCGCGCTGTGCGGGGCGCGGGCGGAGCCGTTCTGGGCTATGCCGCAGGGTTGATATGCTCTCGAATTAATAGCTGCCGGCGCTTGATGCATAAGCGGTAGAGGCCGATTGGTATCACCACGCCATCGTGTGGGAACTACTGATTTCGTAGCTGCCAGCGCCCGCCAGTCAAGCGCTGGAGCCTGATTTGACCATTAACGCCGCGCCTGCGCCTCGGCCACCGCCAGCGCCGTCATGTTCACCGGCCGCCGCACTTCAGCACGTTGAACAGGATGTTGGCCGCGTCGAGCGGCGGGCGCGCCGGCAGCTTGGCCTCGCCCCGCGGGGCGTTGTCGCCGCGACCTGCCTGGGCGGCCTGCCGGTGCGCGTCGCATCACGCCTGCCGCTCGGCGGCCAGGGCGAGCCTTGGGCCACCTGGATCCGCCCCAGGGTTCCCCCGCAAGCGATAGGGGCATCCGCGCGGGCGGACACCCCCGCGGCTCCTACACTGCGGCTGGCGGGCATCCGCTCCGCTCCAAAAACCAAACTACATCACGGAGACTTTCAGCATGCAGCAGCAAGAAAAAGGCTGGCTGGGCCACGCCGGCTGGATTGCGCTTGCCCTTGCGGGCGCGGGCAGCCTGGGCGTCGTCGCCCTGCGGCGCGGAGAGCCGGTCAACGCCATCTGGCTGGTGGCTGCGGCCGTCAGCATCTACCTGGTGGCCTACCGCTACTACAGCCTGTTCATCGCCAACAAGGTGATGGGGATCGACCCCAACCGCGCCACCCCGGCCGTGCTGCTCAACGACGGCATGGACTACACCCCCACCAACAAGCACGTGCTGTTCGGCCACCACTTCGCCGCCATTGCCGGCGCCGGCCCGCTGGTGGGCCCGGTGCTGGCCGCGCAGATGGGCTACCTGCCCGGCACGCTGTGGCTGATCGCCGGCGTGGTGCTGGCCGGCGCGGTACAGGACTTCATGGTGCTGTTCATCTCCACGCGCCGCAACGGCCGCTCGCTGGGCGAGCTGGTGCGCGAGGAGATGGGCCAGGTGCCCGGCACCATCGCCCTCTTCGGCGCCTACCTCATCATGATCATCATCCTCGGCGTGCTGGCGCTGATCGTGGTCAAGGCCCTGGCCGAGAGCCCCTGGGGCATGTTCACCGTGATGGCGACGATGCCCATCGCGCTGTTCATGGGCGTGTACATGCGCTACATCCGCCCGGGGCGCATCGGCGAGATTTCCGTGGCCAGCCTGGTGCTGCTGCTGCTGTCGATCTGGGGCGGCGGCAAGGTGGCGGCCAACCCCGAGTGGGCGGCGGCCTTCACCTTCACCGGCGTCCAGATCACCTGGATGCTGATCGCCTACGGCGCCATCGCCTCGCTGCTGCCGGTGTGGCTGCTGCTGGCGCCGCGCGACTACCTCTCCACCTTCCTCAAGATCGGCACCATCGTCGGCCTGGCCGTGGGCATCCTGATCGTGGCGCCGCAGTTCAAGATGCCGCCGCTCACGCAGTTCGTCGACGGCACGGGCCCGGTGTGGAAGGGCAGCATGTTCCCGTTCCTCTTCATCACCATCGCCTGCGGCGCGGTGTCGGGCTTCCATGCGCTGATCTCCTCGGGCACCACGCCCAAGCTGCTCGACAACGAGGCCAACGCCCGCTACATCGGCTACGGCGGCATGCTGATGGAGTCCTGCGTGGCCATCATGGCCATGGTGGCGGCCTGCGTGATCGAGCCCGGCGTGTACTTCGCCATGAACAGCCCGCCCGCCCTGGTGGGCGGCGACGCGCAGGCCGTGGCGGCCGCCGTGAGCCAGTGGGGCTTCCACATCACGCCCGAGCAGCTCGACCAGGTGGCCAAGGACGTGGGCGAGCACACCATCCTCGCGCGCGCCGGCGGCGCGCCCACGCTGGCCGTGGGCATCGCCTACATCCTGCACAGCGCGCTGCCGGGCGAGGACATGATGGCCTTCTGGTACCACTTCGCCATCCTGTTCGAGGCGCTGTTCATCCTCACCGCCGTGGACGCCGGCACCCGCTCCGGGCGCTTCATGCTGCAGGATCTGCTGGGCAACTTCATCCCGGCCATGAAGAAGACCGATTCGCTGGTGGCCAACCTCATCGGCACCGCCGGCTGCGTGGCCATGTGGGGCTGGCTGCTGTACCAGGGCGTGGTCGATCCGCTGGGCGGCGTGAACACGCTGTGGCCGCTGTTCGGCATCTCCAACCAGATGCTGGCCGCCATCGCGCTGATGCTGGGCACCGTGGTGCTGGTCAAGATGAAGCGCGGCCAGTACGCCTGGGTCACGGCCCTGCCCGCCGCCTGGCTGCTGCTGTGCACCACGGCGGCCAGCCTCATCAAGCTGCTCGATCCGAACCCGGCCGTGGGCTTCATCAGCCTGGGCCGCAAGTACAGCGAGGCCGTGGCCTCGGGCCAGCTGATCGCGCCCGCCAAGAGCATGGAGCAGATGAAGGCCATCGCCTTCAACGCCTACACCAATGCCACGCTGACGGCGATCTTCCTGGCCGTGGTGCTGAGCGTGCTGGTGTATGCGGTCAAGACCTGCCTGCAGGCGCGCCGCGCACCCGGCCGCACCGACCAGGAAACCCCCTTCCAGCCCATGCCCGCCAACGTGAGCACGGCGCGCGGGCATTGAGGAGAACGCCATGATCAATCTCCAGCAACTCCGGCAGGCCGGCAGCTACCTGGGGCATGCCGCCCGCATGATGGTCGGCATGCCCGACTACGGCACCTACGTGCGCCACATGGAGCAGACCCACCCGGGCGAGCCCTGCATGAGCTACGAGGAGTTCTTCAGGAACCGCATCGACGCGCGCTACGGCGCCAGCGGCGCGGGGCGGCCGATGCGCTGTTGCTGAGCCTGCTCTTCCAGGTGCTGCCAAGTTAAGCGTGCACGGGGCATGCGCGGAGCCGGATAGGGCGGCGTCGTGGAGGATGTCGCCCTGGGCCGGGTCGCCAGGATTGGCTCCACGGCTTCCTTGAAAACGTGCTCGCGCAAGTGGGCGGTTCGGCGCGTGCTCGGGAATCAGACCGGCCGGACGGCCCACCGAACGGGGCAGCTCCCGCGCCAGGGGCGGGCGCTGCGCGAACAGGTCGTGGCCCCCGATCGAATTCCACGAGGCAGTCCACGCCGCTGTCCGGCCCTGCCTCGCCGCGCGCCACGGAGCCGAACACGCGAATGCGCCGTGCGCCGTGGCGCTGGCCCGGGGCGGCAATGGCGTTCCCGTGGGCGTGCAGGGGGGCGGGCAGCATGGGCCGATGGTCTCCCCGCCATGGGAGGGATACTACTGATTCAATAGCTGCCAGCGCCCGCCAGTCAAGCGCTGGAGCCTGATTTGACCACTAACGCCGCGCCTGCGCCTCCGCCACCGCCAGCGCCGTCATGTTGACCAGCCGCCGCACCGTGGCGCTGGGCGTGAGCACGTGCGCGGGCGCGGCGGCGCCCAGCAGCATGGGGCCGATGGTGACGCCGTGGCCGACGGTGATCTTCAGCACGTTGAACAGGATGTTGGCCGCGTCCAGGCCGGGGCAGACCAGCAGGTTGGCTTCGCCGTTCAGCGTGCTGTCGGGCACGGCCTGGGCGCGCAGCGCGGCCGACAGGGCGTTGTCGCCGTGCATCTCGCCGTCGCACTCGATGTCGGGCGCCAGCGCGCGGAACAGCTCTCGCGCGCGCCGCATCTTCAGCGCCGACGGGCGCCGGGAGCTGCCGAAGTTGGAGTGCGACACGAACGCCACCTTGGGCGGAATGCCGAAGTTGCCCACCTCGACGGCGGCCATGTGGGCGATGGCGGCCAGCAGCTCGGCGCTGGGGTCGTCGTGCACGTAGGTGTCGGTGATGAACAGCGTGCGCTCGGGCAGCATGATGGCGTTCAGCGCGGCGAAGCCGGGCGCGCCGGGCTGCACGCCGATGACGTCGCGGATGTGCTCCAGGTGCTGGTCGAACCGGCCCAGGGTGCCGCACAGCATGGCATCGGCATCGCCCAGGCGCACCATCAGCGAGGCGATCAGGGTGTTGGAGCGCCGCACCGCCACCTTGGCCACCTCGGCCGAGACGCCGTCGCGCGCCATCAGGCCGTGGTAGGCCTCCCAGTACTGGCGAAAGCGCGGGTCGTCGTCGGGGTTGACGCACTGCACGTCCTGGCCCAGCCGGATGCGCAGGCCGGCTTTCTGGATGCGCTGCTCGATCACCGCCGGGCGGCCGATCAGGATGGGCTCGGCCATGCCGTCGTCCACGGCGATCTGCGCGGCGCGCAGCACGCGCTCGTCCTCGCCCTCGGCGTAGGCCACGCGCTTGCCGCCCGGCGCCACGGCCTTGGCCGCCGCGTACACCGGGCGCATCACCATGCCGGTCTGGTAGACGAAGCGCTCCAGGCTGGTGCGGTAGGCGGCCATGTCGGCGATGGGCCGCTCGGCCACGCCGGAGTCGGCCGCCGCCTGCGCCACCGCGGGGGCGATGCGCAGGATCAGGCGCGGGTCGAACGGGGTGGGGATGATGTAGTCGGGGCCGAACTGCAAGTCCTTGCCGGCGTAGGCGGCGGCCACCTCGGCGCTGGTCTCGGCCTTGGCCAGGGCGGCGATCTCGCGCACGCAGGCCAGCTTCATCTCCTCGGTGATCTTGGTGGCGCCACAGTCCAGCGCGCCGCGGAAGATGTAGGGGAAGCACAGCACGTTGTTGACCTGGTTCGGGTAGTCCGAGCGGCCGGTGGCGATGATGCAGTCGGGCCGCGCGGCCTTGGCTTCTTCGGGGCGGATCTCGGGCTCGGGGTTGGCCAGCGCCAGGATCACGGGCTTGTCGGCCATGGTCTTGACCATCTCGCCCGTCAGCACGCCGGGCGCCGAGCAGCCGAGGAACACGTCGGCGCCCTTCACCACGTCGGCCAGGGTGCGCAGGCCGGTGTCGGGCTGGGCGTAGCGCGCCTTGCTGTCGTCGAAGCCGCCGGGGCGGCCGGCGTAGATCAGGCCCTTGGAGTCGCAGGCGAACACGTTGGCGGGCTTCACGCCCAGGGCCACCATCACGTCCAGGCAGGCGATGGCGGCGGCGCCGGCGCCGGAGACGGTGAGCTTCACCTCGCCGATCTGCTTGCCCACCAGCTCCAGCCCGTTGAGCAGCGCGGCGGTCGAGATGATGGCGGTGCCGTGCTGGTCGTCGTGGAACACGGGGATGTTCATGCGCTCGCGCAGCTTCTTCTCGATGTAGAAGCACTCGGGCGCCTTGATGTCCTCCAGGTTGACGCCGCCCAGCGTGGGCTCCAGCGCGGCGATGATCTCCACCAGCTTGTCGGGGTCGCGCTCGGCCAGCTCGATGTCGAACACGTCCACGCCGGCGAACTTCTTGAACAGGCAGCCCTTGCCCTCCATCACCGGCTTGCCGGCCAGCGGGCCGATGTCGCCCAGGCCCAGCACGGCGGTGCCGTTGGTCACCACGCCGACCAGGTTGCCGCGCGAGGTGTAGTCGGCCGCCTTGGACGGGTCGGCCTGGATGTCGAGGCAGGGGTAGGCGACGCCGGGCGAGTAGGCCAGCGACAGGTCGAGCTGGTTGGACAGCGGCTTGGTGGGGGTGACCGCGATCTTGCCGCGCGAGGGCGTGCGGTGGTATTCGCGCGCGGCGTCGCGCAGCGCCGCCTCGGCGGGCGAGAGGGTCTTGGCCATGGGGGTCTCCTGGGGTGTCGGTTGTTGTGGCCGCAAGCCTACCGCAATTCCCTGACATTCCCCGCGTTTCAAGCCAAATCGGCCTTCGGCGCCCGGCTGGCGGGCGCCGCCAGCTATTGAAGGTGTAGCGGATCGGCGAACGGCCGCCGGATCAGGCGCCCGCCGGACCAGCGCAGCACGCCACGCGCCAGGCGGGCGAAGGCGTGCGTGGCCTCGGCCAGCGCGCGCGCCAGGTCGTGCGCCGGGCGCGCCACGGCCTCGTGCCAGGCCGGGGCGGCGTGGGGGGCGGTGGTTTCGCGCCAGTCGAAGGCGATCGCGCGCGCCGGCTCGCCGTGGGCGGCGATGGGCTCCAGCACCAGGGTGTCGCCGGCGCGCAGGGGCAGGCGCGTGCCGGGCGCCAGCAGCAGGTCGCCCTGCGGGCCGCCCTCGGCGGTGCCGGCGTGCGGGCCGGCGCGCGTGGCCCAGGCGGCGCCGCGCGCCAGGTGCAGCACGCCGTCGCGGCGCGGGCGCAGCGTCAGCGCGCGGGCGGGCGAAAGAGTCCACAGACCACGGGTGGCGGCTTCGGGGGCGAGCCGCGAAAGGGTGCTTTCGGGGTGCGGCATGGCAGGTTCCTTGGGTGTTGCGGGCGCATCAATGAGGGTGCTGATGTTGTCCCCGCGCACATTGACAGTCCAATGAAATCGCGCCACGCTATTCATTCCCATACCGCATCAATCGCCATGCTGCATTCACAGACCCACTTGCGCACGCGGCCCGTGCAGGCCGGCCACCTGCGCGCCTTCGAGGCGGTGGCGCGGCACCTGAACTTCCGCGCGGCGGCGGAGGAGATGGCGCTCACGCAGTCGGCCGTCAGCCGCCAGATCCAGTCGCTGGAGGACGAGGTGGGCGTGCCGCTGTTCCTGCGCCACACGCGCGCGGTGGAGCTGACCGTCGCCGGCGCGCAGCTGCTGCAAGCGGTGGCGCAGGCGCTGCCGCGCATCGATGCCGCCGTGCGCCACATCCGCCAGAGCGCCGGGCGGCGCCACGTGTCGGTGACCACTTTCGCCTCGTTCGCGTCGATGTGGCTGATCCCCCGGCTGGAGGCGTTCCAGCGCGACCACCCCGACATCGACATCCGCATCGAGGCTTCCGACGCCGCGGTGGACCTGGAGGTGGCCGACATCGACGTGGCCGTGCGCTACGCGCCGGCCGCGCGCATGCCGCCCACGGCGCGGCGGCTGTTCGGCGAATCCGTCGCGCCCATGGCCAGCCCCTGGCTGCTGAAGAGCGGGCCGCCGCTGAAGAAGCCGCAGGATTTGCTGAAGCACACCCTGATCGAGGCCAGCGACGCCTACACCCCGCACCTGGAATGGCTGAGCTGGCGCCGCTGGCTCGACGCCAACGGCCTGGCGCGCGCGCAGCCCAAGCGCTGGCTCAGCTTCAACTACGCCTACCAGATGGTGCAGGCCGCGCTCAGCGGCCAGGGCGTGGTGCTGGCGCGCCCGCCGCTGGTGGCCGAGAGCCTGGCGCGCGGCGAACTGGTGGAGCTGTTCGCGCCGCAGGACTTCCCGCAGGCGCGGCTGGTCTCGCCCATGGCCTACTGGGTGCTGGTGGCCGCGCGCAGCGCGCAGCGCCCCGAGGTGCGGGCCTTCGCCGACTGGGTGCTGGCGCAGGCCGTGGCCACGCGCGCGGCCACGGGGGAGGCCGACGACCCGGACCTGGTGAACGACCTGGATTGAGCGGCGCTGGAATCAAGGTCGAATCGGGCTCCAGTGCCCGCCCAGCAAGCGCTGGCAGCTATATAAACAGGAGCATCCGGTTTACATCAAGGCTTGCGGTTTTTCCCCCCGCTCGTACACCACGTGCGCGCGGCCGACGATCAGCGGGTCGAGCTTGCCGATCTGCGCCAGGTCCTTGCTGGCGTAGGGCAGCTTGTGCAGCACGTAGCGCATGGCGTTCAGGCGCGCGCGTTTCTTGCAGTCGCTCTTGATCACCGTCCAGGGGCTGTCGGCGGTGTCGGTCTCGAAGAACATCGCCTCCTTGGCGCGCGTGTAGTCGGCCCACTTGTCGAGGCTGGCCTTGTCGATGGGGCTGAGCTTCCACTGCTTGAGCGGGTGGCCCTCGCGCTCCTTGAAGCGGCGGCGCTGCTCGGCGCGGCTGACGCTGAACCAGAACTTGATCAGGTACACGCCGCTGGCCACCAGGTGGCGCTCGAACTCGGGCGCCTGGTGCATGAAGTCGCGGTATTCCTTGTCGGAGCAGAAGCCCATCACGCGCTCGACGCCGGCGCGGTTGTACCAGCTGCGGTCGAACAGCACGATCTCCCCGCGCGTGGGCAGGTGCTGCACGTAGCGCTGGAAGTACCACTGGCCCTGCTCGCTCGGCGTGGGCTTCTCCAGCGCCACCACGCGCGCGCCGCGCGGGTTCAGGTGCTCCATGAAGCGCTTGATGGTGCCGCCCTTGCCGGCGGCGTCGCGCCCCTCGAAGATGATGACCACGCGCGCGCCGGTCTCCTTGACCCAGTTCTGCAACTTCAGCAGCTCCACCTGCAGCGCGAACTTCTGCTTCTCGTAGACCGAGCGGCGCAGCAGGTTCTTGTAGGGGTAGCCGCCGTCGCGCCAGTCGGCGGCGAGCTCCTCGTCGGGGTCGGGCTTGCCGGGGCGCTCGGGCCCGGCCGGGTTGCGCAGGGCCTTGCGCAGCGCCTTGCGGTCGTCGGGCGAGGCGCCGTCGATGAGGGCGCGCAGGCCGCGCGCGCGCTCGGCCGGCGTGCCGGCGGATTCGTCCTCCACCAGCCGCCGCGCGGCGGCCAGCTGCTTGTCGCGCGCCGACACGGTGGCGCGCTCGGCCACGAAGCGCTCGATGGCCCGGGGCGCCAGCGAGGGCGGGACGTCGCCTTTGCTGGCGGGGCGGACGGCGCCGTTCAGGCCGCTGGCGGCGGGCTTGCGGGGCGCGGTCTTGCCGGCGCTCGTCTTGCGGGCGGGGGTGCGGGTCGTCTCGGGCATGGTGTTCCTCGTCTCCTGGGGGGCTGGGGCGGCAACGGCTCGGCCACGCTGCCGCGCAGCCGTCATGCGTCAACTATCCACCGCTGGCGGGGCGGCGAATTGATGTGCGTCAAGAAATCCGGCGGTTGGCCGCGCCACCCACCACCATCAGGGCGCGGCCACGGGCCAGACCACGCCGTTGTCGTTCAGGATGGCGTCCAGCGGCTGGTCGTGGGGCTCGGGCTCGAAGTCGTCGATGAAGCCGTTGGTGAAGCCCAGCCCCACGGTGGCGGGGCGCGGCGCCAGCGCGGCCAGCGTGCGGTCGTAGAAGCCGCCGCCGTAGCCCAGGCGGTAGCCGCCCGCGCCGTAGCCCACGCAGGGCACGAACAGCAGCGTGGGCACGATCAGCTCGGTGTCCTTGGGCTTGGGGATGCCGTAGGCGTCTTCCTCCATCGGGCAGCCGGGGTACCAGACGTGGAAGGTCAGCGTCTTGTGCGCCTTGTCGACCACCGGCAGGCCGATGCGGCGGCGCTGCGGCTCGTCCATCAGCTCGCCGTCCTCCTTCCAGCGGTGCAGGGCGGGCAGGGGGTCGAACTCGCCCTTGATCGGCCAGTAGGCGCCGATCACGGTGTCCGGCCGCCCGAGCAGCCAGACGCGCATCACCTGCTGCAAGGCGTCGGCGCGCGCCAGCCGGTCTTCCAGGTGCAGGCGCTCGTGCAGCAGGCGTTCGCGGGTCGCCTTCTTGTCGAAACTGCTCATAATCGTCCGATGCGTTTTGCGAGCATTCTGACACCCTTGTGCCTGGCCGCCGTGCTGCTGGCCGCGTCCGCGGCGGCGCAACAGGGCGCGCCGCCGCAGGCCGCGCCCGGCGACAGCACCATCCTCGACATGCGCGAGGCGCTGCGCCGCGGCGACCGCGCGCGCCTGGCGGCCCTGCTGCCGCTGGCGCGCGGCCACGCGCTGGAGCCCTGGGCCGCCTACTGGGAGCTGAAGAACCGGCTGGAAGACGCCAGCGCCCAGGAGGTGGGCGACTTCCTCGCCCGCTGGGCCGGCACCTACCAGGAAGACCGCCTGCGCAACGACTGGCTGCTGCTGGCGGGCAAGCGGCGCGACTGGCCCGCCTTCGCCGCCGAATACCCGCGCTTTCGCATGCGCGACGACCGCGAGGTGCGCTGCTACGCCGTGGCGATGGACGCCTACCAGGGCCGCGACATCCCCCGCGCCGCCGCCGAGCAGCTGCGCGCCGACTGGTTCGCCCAGCGCGAGCTGGACGACGGCTGCCTGCTGGCCGCCGGCCTGCTGCACCAGGCCGGCAAGCTGCCCTACCAGGACCTGTGGATGCGCGCCCGCCTGGCGATGGAGGCGAACCGCCCCGCGCTGGCGCGCGCCGCCGTCGAGCTGGACGCGCCCGACGCCGGCGCCGAAGTCGCGCAGATCCAGAACAGCGCCATCCGCTACCTTGCGCGCGGGCCGGTGGCCACGCGCAAGCGGCTGGAGCTGGTGACGCTGGCGCTCGTCAAGCTGGCCGCCGGCGACCCCGACCAGGCGGCCGCGCAGCTCGAAGGCCGCTGGGGCGCCCAGCTCGACGCCGAGGCGCGCGACTGGGTCTGGGGCGTGATCGGCAAGCAGGCCGCGCTCAAGTTGCAGGACGGCGCCGCCGGCTACTTCGCCAAGGTGTCGCGCGACAGGCACCTTGGCGACGACCTGCTGGCCTGGAAGGCGCGCGCCGCGCTGCGCCAGGGCCAGTGGCGCGCCGTGCGGGGCGCCATCGAGGCCATGAGCGAAGCGGCGCGCGCCGACGGCGCCTGGGTCTACTGGCTGGCGCGCGCCCAGCTGGCGCTGGCGCAGGGCGACACCGACCGCGCCGCCGCCCGCCAACTGCTGGAGGGCATCGCCGCCGGCCCCGGCGGCTTCTACGAGAAGCTGGCCGCCGAGGAGCTGGGCCAGCCCATCGCCCCGCCGCCCGCGCCCGCGCCGCTGACGCCGCCTGAGCGCGAGGCCGCGCGCCTGCACCCCGGCCTGAACCGCGCGCTGCTGGCCATCGCCCTGGGCCTGCGCAGCGAGGGCGTGCGCGAGTGGAACTACTGGACCAACCTGCACGCGCCCGGCGGCATGGACGACCGCCAGCTCTACGCCGCCGCCGACTTCGCCTGCCAGCGCCAGGTGTGGGACCGCTGCATCAACGCCAGCGAGCGCACCCGGGGCTTCGCCGACTTCGCGCAGCGCTTTCCCATGCCGCACCGCGATGCGGTGGTGCGCCAGGCGCAGGCCATCGGGCTCGATGCGGCCTACGTCTACGGCCTGATCCGGCAGGAGAGCCGCTTCGTCATGGACGCGCGCTCCGGCGCCGGCGCCTCCGGCCTGATGCAGGTCATGCCCGCCACCGCGCGCTGGACCGCGCGCCGCATCGGGCTGGAGGGCTTCACGCCGGCGCAGATCAACGACCGCGACACCAACATCCTGATCGGCACCAGCTACCTCAAGCTGGCGCTGGACGAGTTCCGCGGCTCGCTGCCGCTGGCCGCCGCCGCCTACAACGCCGGCCCCGGCCGCCCGCGCAGCTGGCGCAACGGCCCGGTGCTGGAAGGCGCCGTCTGGGCCGAGAACGTGCCCTTCGGCGAGACGCGCGACTACGTGAAGAAGGTGCTCGCCAACACCACCGACTACGCGGCGCTCCTCACCGGGCGGCCGCAGTCGCTGAAGGCGCGCCTGGGGCAGATCGGGCCGGCGCCGGCCGACGAGCCGCCGCTGGTGCGCGACCTGCCTTGAAAATTGTAGTGAAATAGGCCGCCAGCGCTTGCCAGACAAGCGCCGGCAGCTATCAAAACAGGAGAATGCAGCCATGCCCGGACGTGTCCTCATCCTCGGCGGCACCGGCTTCGTCGGCCGCCAGCTCGTCGAGCAGTTGCAGCGCCAAGGCGTGCGCATGACGGTGGCCACGCGCAGCCTGGCCGCCGCGCGCCGCGTCATCAACCAGCCGCAGGTGCAGATCGCCATCGGCGACGTCACCGACCCGGCCACGCTGGCGCCGCTGGTGGCCGGGCACGATGCCGTGGTCAACCTGATCGCCATCCTGCACGGCCGCCAGCGCGACTTCGAGCGCCTGCACGTCGAGCTGCCGCGCCGCATCGCCGCGGCCTGCGCGCAGGCCGGCGGGCGGCGGCTGGTGCACGTCAGCGCGCTCGGCGCGGCGGCCGACGGCCCGTCGATGTACCAGCGCAGCAAGGCGCGCGGCGAGGGCGTGCTGGGCCAGGCGGCGCAGGTCGGCTCGCTGGCGCTCACGGTGCTGCGGCCGAGCGTCGTCTTCGGCGCCGAGGACCGCTTCCTCAACCTGTTCGCCGGGCTGCAAAAGGTGTTCCCGGTGCTGCCGCTGGCCGGCGCCGACGCGCACTTTCAGCCCGTATGGGTGCGCGACGTGGCCGTGGCCATCGCCACCTGCCTGCGCGACGACGCCACCATCGGCCAGACCTATGAAGCCTGCGGCCCCGAGGTGTGGACGCTGCGCGAGATCGTGCAGGCCGCCGGCCAGTGGGCCGGCGTGCGCGGCGGGCGCGGGCGCCCCGTCGTGGGCCTGCCGAACGCGCTGGGCCGCCTGCAGGCGCTGGGGCTGGAGTGGCTGCCCGGCCGCCCGCTGATGAGCCGCGACAACCTCGATTCGCTGAAGCAGGACAACGTCGCCGGCGGCCAGGTGCCCGGGCTGGCCGCGCTGGGCATCGCGCCCGCGCCGCTGAGCGCCGTCGGCCCGCTGATCCTGGGCCGCAGCGGCGTGCAGGCGCGGCTGGATGCGTTCCGGCGCACGGCGGGCCGGTGAGCGCCTGCCTGGGGCGCAATGGATAATACTGATTGGGAGTATATGGTATCTGGCGCTCGATAACCGGGCGCCAGCGGCATGCGTGATGAGGGAGTATATGGGTTCGCCGGCCTGGATCGAAGGGCGGGCGCGAGGGCTCAGCCCTCCAGGCGGCGCGCCGCGGTCCGCCCGGGCGTCCAGTCCTTCAGGCGCAGCGCGCGCGATTCCACCCCGTGCCAGGACGCGTAGCCCGCCGCCAGCGCCAGCGCGATGGTCAGCGCCAGGCTGGCCGCGAAGGGCAGGCCGGGCCAGCTCGCCTGCACCATCTGGGCCATCGGAAAGCCGAACAGGTACACCCCGTAGGACGGGTCGCCCCAGCGGTGCAGCGGCGCCAGCGCGGGCGCATGGCGCGAGCCCAGGTGGATCAGCAGCGGCGGCAGCAGCAGCAGGCCGGCGGTGTGCCGCAGCCCCAGCGCGAGGAACAGCACCGCCGCCACCGGCAGCAGCGCCAGCAACCAGCGGCGCGCATGGGCGTGGAAGCTGTCCTGGTGCAGGGCGATCAGCGCGCCGTGCGCGAAGTAGGCCGAGTATTCGTACCAGTGCTGCATCTCGCCCGTCAGGTCGGCGTTGCGCTGCGTCAGGAAGAAGGCCAGGTAGGCCACGCACAGCGCGCTGGCCACGCGGCGCGAGCGCAGGCCGCCCAGCGCGCCGGCGGCGGCCAGCACGGCGTAGCACAGGCTTTCCATCGGGATGGTCCACAGCGGCCCGTTCATCACTTGCGGGTAGGGGTTGCCCAGGAAGGTGCCGGGCAGATCCACGAACGCCTCGTAGAGCAGCAGGTTGCGGACGTAGTCCAGCGTCTGCGGGTGCCGCAGGAAGTCGGCGGCCGGCAGCGCGGTGAACGGCAGCCCGAACAGCAGGATGTTGGTGGCCACGGCCACCAGCACGCCGGGCCACACGCGCAGCCAGCGCTTCCAGAGAAAGCGCGCCAGCCGCGGCTCGCGCAGCCAGCTCTGCATGACCAGGTAGCCGCTGATGGTGAAGAACGCCATCACGGCCACGCCGCCCACCATGCCGAAGTTCAGCCATGCCGGCGCCGGCGTGCGGGTGAGCGCGAAGTGGTGCGAGAAGATCACCGCGACGGCGGCGCAGATGCGCAGGGTGTCGAACTCGTTGCGGGGGCGCGAAGTCATGGGCCGATTATTGGGCCGGCGGGCGCATCGATGCTGGCCGTGATGCGCATCGATCGGCCGGCGGGCGGCGGCTGGCGCGCGCCGGGCGCGCTCGGCGCGGCGAGGGCGTGCCGGGCCAGGCGGCGCGGGTCGGTCAGCCGGCGCTCGCGGTGCCGCGCCCGAACCTGCTCATCGGCCGCCGGGGCCGCCGCCGGGGCCGCCGGTGTTGCCGCTGCCGCCCAGCGCGGTGACGGTGGACGACACCGTGAAGCTGCTGCCGGCCGTGCCGCCCGAATAACTCATGCCGCTGCCCAGGTACAGGCCGTTGTAGGTCTCGTCCTGGCCGCTGACGGTGCTGCCCTGGTAGACGGTGTAGGAGGTGCCGGTGGCGATGTTGGGCGAGCTGAGCAGCATGGCCGATGCCGCTGCCGGCACGGTGTAGGCAAAGGCGGCCTTGCCGCTGCCGTCGCCGATCACCAGCGTGCCGGCGCTCACGCTGCCCAGCGCCACGGTGTTCTGCGTGGTGGTCGATGGCGTGGGCGTGCTGTTGCTGCCGCCGATGCCGACGAAGGTGCCGCCGGTGACGGTGAAGGTGTTCTGGTCGGTGTCCAGCCCGCCCTCGGGCGCGCCCGCGCCGATGGCGACGACCACGCCGCCGGTGATGGTCATGGTGCCGTTGGAGTCGATGGCGTCGTTGCTGGTGGCCTTGGCGTAGATGCGCCCGCCGTTGATGACGATGGCGGTCTCGGCGTTCAGCGCGTCGTCGTCGGTGTTGATGGTGAGCGTGCCGCCGTTGATCGTCAGCGTGGACTTGGACTCGATGCCCTCGGGGCTGAGCACGTCTTCCACGGCGGTGCCGGTGGTGGTCACGGTGATGGTGCCGCCGTTGATGGTCACGCGCGGGTCGGGGTCGTCGGCGGTGGTGGCGGTGTCGGCGTCGTCCTCGGCCTCCCACGAGGCGGTGATGCCCTTGTCGTAGCTGGTGATGTCGATCGTGCCGCCGTTGATGGCGATGAAGCCCAGCGGCGTGTCCTCGTCTTCCTTGCCCTCCACCTTGATGCCCTTGCCGGCGCCCGTGGCGGTGGTGATTTTCAATGTGCCGCCGTCCATCACGAAGGCGTCGTTGGCGCGGATGCCGTCCTTGGCGTTGGAGGCCAGCGTGAGCGCGCCCGCGCGCAGGCGCACGTGGGCGTCGCTGGCCAGCGCGTGCTTCGCGCTCGACGTGACCGACAGGCTGCCGCTGCCGCTGAAGATCAGCGCGCCTTCGCTGAAGAAGGCGGCCTTCAGGTCCATCTCGCTGCCGTCGGCCAGGGTGCGCGTCGAATAGGTGGCGGCATCGGCCAGCGTGCTGCTGCCCGTCAGCACCACGAAGGCGCGCTTCTTCGACTGGATGTTGACGGCCGGGCCGTCGGCGCTGGTGATGCTGGCGCCGTTCAGGTCGAGCCGGAACGCCTGGTCGCTGTAGATGGTGACGCTGCCCGCGTAGCTGCCCGAGAGCGCGAACGCCAGCGGCAGGGCGCTCGTGGCGGTGGAGGTGATGGTGATGCCGTAGGCGTCTTGCGCGATGGTGGCGACCACGCCGCCGGATGCGTCGGTCACGCTGGCGCTCGTGCCGGCGGCGTTCACCGACAGCGCCGACGAACCGCTGGTGACGGCCAGGCTGCCCAGCGCGATGTTCACCGTCTGGAAGGTGGTGCTGTCGGCCGCCAGGTCGTTGCTGTTGGCGCCGGTGGAGAGCGTCCAGCTTTCGCTGTCCGATCCCGCCGAGGCCCCGGACACGGTGACGGTGGCGGCGCTGCTGGTGACGGAGCCGCCGGTATTGCTGACCACCACGTGATAGCTGCCGGCGCTGCTCACCGTCAGGCTGCTGGCGGTGGCGCCGCTGATGGCGCTGCCGTTCAGGTACCACTGGTAGCCGAGCGAGCTGCCGCTGGCGACCACGCTCAGCGTGCCGGTGGCGCCGCTGGCGAGGGTGAGCGACGCAGGCTGCGTGGTGATGGACGGCGCGGTGACCGTGGTGCCGGTGCCGGTGCCGGTGTCGCCGGCGCTGGAGTCGTCGTTGCCGCTGCCGCCGCAACCGGCAAGAGCCAGGCAGGCCGCCATGGTGGCGGTGAGGGCGTGGCGGGCGATGGAAAAAGGTGGCTGGCGCATGGGTATGGGCGGTGGTTCGCGATGACCCGGGAGAGCCTAGCCTAAAAAATGGAGGAATCGTGGAGACGGCGTAACCGGCTGCCCGCGCATGCGCACGGCGCCGGGCGCCTTGATGGGCGGGCCGTGCCGAGCTTCGCCGTCCCGCGCAGGGCACTGGCGCGCTCGTGACGCATCAATGCCGTCCGCAAAGCGCATCAATCGGCCGGTGCCCCAGCGCTAGCATGCAAGGCTGATCGCAACGGGGAAGACCATGCTCAAGCTCTACATCGGCAACAAGAACTATTCGTCCTGGTCCATGCGGCCCTGGGTGCTGATGCGGCAGGCCGGCATCGGGTTCGAGGAGGTCAGGCTGCGCTTCGACTCCTTCTCGGCCGATTCCAACTTCAAGCAGCGCCTGGGCGCCATCAGCCCGGCCGGCAAGGTGCCGGTGCTGGTGGACGATGACCTGGTGGTGTGGGACACGCTGGCCATCGCCGAGTACCTGGCGGAGAAGTTCCCCGAGCTGCACCTGTGGCCGCGCGCCGCGCCCGAGCGCGCCCGCGCGCGCAGCGTGGTGGCCGAGATGCACAGCGGCTTCGGCGCGCTGCGCAGCGCCTGCGGCATGAACATCGAGGCCCGCCTGCCCGAGGCCGGCGCCATCGTCTGGCGCGACAACGCCGGCGCGCGCGCCGACGTGGCCCGCATCGTGGAGATGTGGCAGGAGCTGCTGGCCGCCCACGGCGGGCCCATGCTGTTCGGGCGCTTTTCCATCGCCGACGCCTTCTACGCCCCGGTGGTGATGCGCCTGCGCACCTTCGCCCTGCCGGTGCCGGCCGACATCGCCGACTACATGCGGCGCGTGTGCGAACTGCCCGGCGTGGCGGCCTGGATCGCCGATGCGCTGGCGGAGCGGGACTTCCTGCCGTTCGAGGAGCCGTACCGCGCGGCGCCGGCGGCCTAGGGATGCTCTTCACCAATCCCATGCGAGCGTGCTGATGTGCTGAGGCGGTGGGAAATTTCATCGCTTGCGCGCCGCTGAGCCGAATGAATGCGCTGGCAGCCTGTTTTGAGCGCTTGCACACGCTCCTGGCAGGCACTTTGGGCCCTTCATCCCTGCTGCGGGCGCACCTGTCCCATCAGCACGTGGCGCACCATCCACAGATTGCTCAGCGCAAACAGCGTCTTGAGTTGAGCCGTGTTCTTGGCCAGCCCCCGATAGCGCACCTTCACATGGCCGAACTGGCGCTTGATCACCCGAAACGGGTGCTCCACCTTGGCCCGAACGCTGGCCTTGAGCTTCTCGATCCTGTGCGTGAGCGCGTCGATGGGGTTGTTGTCCACATCCAGCGCCCGGCGCTTGCCCGGGCCCAGCGCCACATGCCAGGTCACTTTCGCGTTCGCATCGGGGCGCTTGGCCACCCCCTGGTAGCCCGCATCCCCGAAGGCCACCTCTTCCTGGCCATGCAGCAGGCTGTTGCCCTCGAGCACGTCGCTGACGTTGCCGGCCGTGCCGCGCACGGTGTGCACCAGCCCCGACTCGGCATCCACCCCGATGTGTCCCTTCATGCCGAAGTAGTACTGGTTGCCCTTCTTGCTCTGGTGCATCTCGGGGTCTCGGGCGCCGTTCTTGTTCTTGGTCGAACTGGGTGCGGCAATGAGCGTGGCATCCACCACGGTGCCGGCCTTCAGGAGCAGGCCCCGGCCGCTGAGCAGGTCGTTGACGGTGGCCAGGATCTGATCGGCCAACTTGTGTTGCTCCAGAAGGCGACGAAAGCGCAGGATGCTCGAATCGCTGGGCAGTGCGTCGCCCCAGTTGCTCAGGAGCGCGAAATCGCGAAACACGGGCACGTCGTGCAGTGCTTCTTCCATGGCCGGGTCCGACAGGTTGAACCACTGCTGCAGGAAGTGGATGCGCAGCAGCACTTCGACGCCAAAGGGCTGCTGGCCGCGCCGGCCGGCTTCGGGGGCGTAGGGCTCGATCAGGCAAACCAACTCGGCCCACGGGATGACGCGATTCATCTGATCCAGGAACTCGCGCTTGCGTGTGCGGCGGGTGCTGGTGCCAAGGCCAAGGCTGTCTTGCTGCATGAGGCGCATGTTCGCTCACCGGGCAGATTCAACCAAGCACGCGAGTGACTGATTCGTGAAGAGCATCCCTAGGAGTCTGCGCGGCAGAACCTGCGCCGGCTGCAACGCGCGAGAAAACGGTCCATCGCGGCGCTACCGCCTGCGCCCAGGGGGCCTACCCTGGGCTTGTCGGTATCACCACGCTGTCCTCGTTTTTCGCGCGTTTCGCTTCGGCGGCTTCTGCCGCGCAGACTCCTAGGCGCGCCAGCCCGTGCGGGCGGCTCAGCCCTCCAGCAGGCTGCGCAGCATCCAGGCCGTCTTCTCGTGCACCTGCATGCGCTGGGTCAGCAGGTCGGCCGTCGGCTCGTCGCCGGCCGCCTCCACGGTGGGGAACAGGCCGCGCGCGGTGCGCGCCACCGTCTCCTGGCCTTCCACCAGCAGGGCGATCATCTGCCGCGCGTCGGGCACGCCCGGCGTGCTCTTGATGGAGGCCAGGCGGGCCAGTTCCTCGGGCGTGCCCGGCGCCGGGTAGCCCAGCGCGCGGATGCGCTCGGCCACCTCGTCCAGCGCCAGCCACAGCTCGTTGTACTGGGTCTCGAACATGGTGTGCAGGCTGTTGAACATCGGGCCGGTCACGTTCCAGTGGAAGTTGTGCGTCTTCAGGTACAGCGCGAAGGTGTCGGCCAGCAGGCGCGACAGCCCGTCGGCGATCTTGGCGCGGTGCTTGGCGTCGATGCCGATGTTGACGGGCAGGCCGTCGGCTTGCCGGGCCGTTGAGGACTTGGGGGTCTTGGCTTTGGCCATGGATGCTTCTCCAGGGGTGTTGACAACGAATGGATGGGATCTTTGCCAGTATGCGCCGCCGCCGCGCGCGCGGCTGTAGGAGGCGGCGCCGATACACTGCCGCCATGCGGATCTACATGGTGGGCGGCGCGGTGCGCGACCGGCTGCTCGGGCTGCCGGTGCAGGACCACGACTGGGTGGTGGTGGGCGCCACGCCCGAGCAGATGGCCGCGCGCGGCTTCGTGCCGGTGGGGCGCGACTTCCCGGTCTTCCTGCACCCCGAGACGCACGAGGAATACGCCCTGGCCCGCACCGAGCGCAAGAACGGGCGCGGCTACCGCGGCTTCACCGTGCACGCCAGCCCCGAGGTGACGCTGGCCGAAGACCTGGCGCGGCGCGACCTCACTATCAACTCCATAGCTGCCAGCGCTGATTGGGCGGGCGCTGCGGGCCAAAAAGATGCTGAAGACCTGATCGACCCCTTCGGCGGCCGGCGCGACCTGCAAGCCCGCGTGCTGCGCCACGTGACCGACGCCTTCCGCGAAGACCCGGTGCGCATCCTGCGCGTGGCGCGCTTCGCCGCGCGCTTCGCCGACTTCAGCGTGGCGCCCGAGACGATGGCGCTGATGCATGAAATGGTGGTTGCCGGCGAGGCCGACCACCTGGTGCCCGAGCGCGTGTGGCAGGAGCTGGCGCGCGGGCTGATGGAGCGGCACCCCGAGCGCATGTTCGACGTGCTGCGCGCCTGCGGCGCCCTGGCCGTGGTGCTGCCCGAGGTCGCCCGCCTGTGGGGCGTGCCCCAGCGCGCCGAATACCACCCCGAGGTGGACACCGGCGTGCACCTGATGATGGTGCTGCGCATGGCCGCGCGCCTGGGCGCCTCGCTGCCCGTGCGCTACGCCTGCCTCACGCACGACCTGGGCAAGGGCACCACGCCGGCCGACGTGCTGCCGCGCCACCTGGGCCACGAGCAGCGCAGCGCCCGCCTGCTGAAAGCCGTGAGCGAGCGCCTGCGCGTGCCCGCCGACTGCCACGAGCTGGCCGACGTGGTGGCGCGCGAGCACGGCAACATCCACCGCAGCGGCGAGCTGAACGCGGCCGCCACCGTGCGCCTGCTGGAGCGCTGCGACGCCTTCCGCAAGCCCGCGCGCTTCGCCGATGTGTTGCTGGCCTGCGAGTGCGATGCCCGCGGCCGGCTGGGCATGGAAGACGACGCCTACCCCCAGCGCCCGCGCCTGCTGGCCGCGCTGGCGGCGGCGCAGGCCGTGCCCACCGCCGAGGTGGCCGAGGCCGCCATGGCCGCCGGCGCGCGCGGCCCGCAGGTGGGCCAGCGCATCGCCGCCGCCCGCGCGCAGGCCGTGGCGCAGGCGCTGCCCACCGGATAATCCCCGCGCCATGGCCCGCCCCGTTTCCGCCCACCACGAACTGCGGCGCGACGAGATCCTCAACGTCGCCGCCGCCTGCTTCGCGCGCCAGAGCTACCCCGCCACCAGCATGAACGACATCGCCGCCGCCTGCGGCACGTCGAAGGCGCGGCTGTACCACTACTACGAGAGCAAGGAAGCGATCTTGTTCGACCTGCTCGACCGCTACACGCAGAAGCTGCTGGCCATCATCGGCCAGGTCGAGGCCACGGCGCACCGCCAGGCGCTGGACGAGCGCGCCACGCTGCACGAGCTGGTGCGCGCCTTCCTGCGCGAGTACGAGACCTCGGCCACGCGCCACGCCGCGCTGCTGGGCAGCACGCAGTTCCTGGGCGACGAGCAGCGCGAGGTCATCCTGGACCGCGAGCGCGACGTGGTCTCCGCCGTCACGCGCTTCCTGCGCCGCGCCTACCCCGGGCGCGTGCACGAAGGCAACCAGACCGCCATCGCGATGACGCTGTTCGGCATGATCAACTGGACCTTCACCTGGCTGCGCCCCGGCGGCCCGATGAGCTACGCCGGCTTCGCCGAGGAGGTCGTCGCCATGCTCGACCACGGCCTGCACACGCCGCGCTGACGCGGCGCCGGTCCTGCGGTGGGCGACCCACGCCGATTACTGGACGAGTGACCAATAAAGCGCGATACTGCCGCTCGCCATGGCCCGACCGTCCCGCCAGCTCGACCGCACCCTGCTCGCCAGCGGCGCGGCCCTGTACCCGCAGCTGGGCTGTGCCGGCCTGTCGGTGCGCGCCGTGGCGGCGCACGCCGGCACCTCGCCGGGCATGTTCCACTACCACTTCGAGAGCAAGGACGCCTTCCTGGCCGCGGTGCTCCAGCGCTTCTACGACGACATGTTCGAGCGCCTGGAGACCGCCTCCGGCGCCCCCGCCGACGACCCGCTGCACCGGCTGCGCCACGCCCTGCTGGCCCTGGCCGGCGTGGCGCGCGACCACGCCCCGCTGTGGCGCCGCGCGCTGGCCGACGCCGAATCCGGCCAGGCGGTGGCGGCGGACTTCCTGCGGCGCAACATGCCGCGCCACGTCGGGCTGCTGCTCGGCCTGCTGGCCGATGCCGAGCGCGCCGGCCGCATCGCGCCGCGCCCGCCGCTGCTGCGCCTGACCTTCCTGCTGGGCGCCGTGGTGGCGCCGGTGCTGGTGGCCTCCACGCTGCGCGAGCGCAGCCTGCTGCCGCCCGTGGCCGGCCCCGCCGTGGGGCCGCAGGTGCTGTCCGACGAGGCGATCGCCCAGCGCGCCGACATGGCGCTGCGGGCGCTGATGAAGGGAGAAGGCGATGGCTGAAGCATTTGCGCGAACCCGCGCCTTGCCCGCGGCGCTGCTGGCCGCCCTGGCCGCCGCCGGCTGCCAGCCGGCGCCGCCCGCGGGCTGGTCGGGCTATGCCGAAGGCGACTACGTCTATGTGGCCGCGCCCGTGGCTGGCCGCCTGCAACGGCTCGACGTGGCCGCCGGCGACCAGGTCCGCGCCGGCGCGCCGCTGTTCGCGCTCGACGGCCAGACCGAGCGCGACGCGGCCGACACCGCCCAGGCGCAGCTCGCCGCCGCCCAGGCCCAGGCGGCCAACCTGCAAACCGGCCGCCGCCCCGACGAGGTGGCGCAGATCGAGGCCCAGCTGGCCCAGGCCCGCGCCCAGGCGGCGCTGAACCAGACCGACGCCGCCCGCAAGGCGGCCCTGGCGGCCGAGGCCGCCGTCTCCCGCATGGAGGCCGACGCCGCGCGCACCGCCGCCGCGCAGTCGCGCCAGCGCGTGGCCGAGCTGGAGGCCGCCCTGCGCACCGCCCGCGAGCCCGCGCGCGTGCAGGAGCGCGCCGCCGCGCAGGCCCAGGCCGAGGCCGCCGCCGGCACGCTGGCGCAGCAGCGCTGGCGGCTGGCGCAGACGGCGCAGGGCGCGCCGGCCGACGCCGAGGTGGCCGACACCTACTACCGCGTCGGCGAGTGGGTGGCGGCCGGCCAGCCGGTGCTGGCGCTGCTGCCGCCCGGCCAGCGCAAGGCGCGCTTCTACGTGCCCGAATCCGACGTGGGCGCGCTCAAGCCCGGCGACGCGGTGCTGCTGGCCTGCGACGGCTGCGGCGCGCCGATCGCCGCGCGCGTCTCGCGCATCGCCAGCCAGCCGGAGTACACGCCGCCGGTCATCTACTCCAACGCCCAGCGCGCCAAGCTGGTGTTCCTGGTCGAGGCGCGGCCCGGCGCCGCCGACGCGCCGCGCCTGAAACCCGGCCAGCCGCTCGACGTGCGGCGCGCTTCATGAACAAAAATGGCCTCCAGCGCGCACCAGGCAAGCGCTGCCAGCTATGAATGATGTAGCGACTGCCGCGCCCTGGGCCATCGACGTGCGCGGCCTCACCAAGCGCTACGGCGGGCGCACCGTGGTGGACCACATCGATCTGCGGGTGCGCGCCGGGCGCATCTGCGGCTTTCTCGGCCCCAACGGCAGCGGCAAGACCACCACCATCCGCATGCTGTGCGGGCTGCTCACGCCGGACGAGGGCGAGGGCAGCTGCCTGGGGCTGGACATCCGCCGCCAGGCGGCGGCCATCAAGCGGCAGGTCGGCTACATGACGCAGCGCTTCGGCTGGTACGAAGACCTGTCGATCCGCCAGAACCTCGACTTCGTCGCCCGCCTGTTCGAGCTGCCGCAGCGCGCCGCCGCCGTGGACGCGGCGCTGGCGCAGCTCGGCCTGGTGGAGCGTCAGCACCAGCTGGCCGGCGCGCTGTCGGGCGGCTGGAAGCAGCGGCTGGCGCTGGCGGCCTGCCTGCTGCACCAGCCGCGCCTGCTGCTGCTGGACGAGCCCACCGCCGGCGTGGACCCCGCCGCGCGGCGCGACTTCTGGGACCAGATCCACGCGCTGGCGGCTGGCGGCATCACCGTGCTGGTCTCCACCCACTACATGGACGAGGCCGAGCGCTGCCACGAGCTGGCCTACATCGCCTACGGCCGCCTGCTGGCGCGCGGCACCGAGGCCGAGATCATCCGCGCCGCGGGCCTCGCCGTGGTCGAGGTCGCCGGCGAACTGGCGCCCGGGCAGGTCGCCGCGCTGCGCGCCGCCCCCGGCGTGCGGAGCGTGGCCGCCTTCGGCGCGCGCCTGCACGTGGCCGGCACCGACGCCGAGCGGCTGCGGCAGGCCGTGGCGCCGCTGGCCGCGCTGCCCGGCGTGCGTGTGACGCCCGCCGAGCCCAACCTGGAGGACGTGTTCATCGGCCTCATCGGGCAGGCCCAGGACAACTTCGCCGAAGGCGCGGCGATGGGCACGAAATGACCCGCTGGTCGCTCGCCCGCGCGCTGGCGGTGTTCGTCAAGGAGTTCCAGCAGATGCTGCGCGACCGCCTGACCTTCGCCATGGCGGTGGCGATCCCGGTGGCGCAGCTGGTGCTGTTCGGCTACGCCATCAACACCGACCCCAAGGACCTGCCCACCGCCGTCGTCGCCGCCGACAGCGGGCCGCTGGTGCGCAGCGTGGTGTCGGCGCTGGGCACCAGCGGCTACTTCCGCATCGTCGCCAGCGGCATCGGCGAGGCGCAGGCCGACGAGCTGATGGCGCGCGGCGAGGTGCAGTTCATCGTCGTCGTGCCGCCGCGTTTCGAGCGCGCGCTGCTGCGCGGCGAGCGGCCGGCGCTGTACCTGGCCGCCGACGCCACCGACCCGGTGGCCGCCGGCAACGCGCTGGCGGCCGTGGGCACCATCGCCACCCGCGCGCTGGCGCCCGACCTGCGCGGCCCGCTGCGCGCCTTGCAGGCCGGCGCGGCGCCGTTCGAGGTGCGCGTGCACCGCCGCTACAACCCCGAGGGCCTGTCGCGCTACAACATCGTGCCGGGGCTGATCGGCACCATCCTGACGATGACGATGGTGATGCTCACCGGCCTGGCGATGACGCGCGAGCGCGAGCGCGGCACCATGGAGAACCTGCTGGCCACGCCGGTGCGCCCCATCGAGGTGATGGCCGGCAAGATCGCACCCTACGTGGTGCTGGGCTACGTGCAGCTGGCGGTGGTGCTGCTGGCGTCGTGGGCGCTGTTCGACGTGCCCATGGTGGGCAGCTTCGCGCTGCTGATGGCGGTGATCGGCGGCTTCATCGTCGCCAACCTGGCGGTGGGCTTCACCTTCAGCACGCTGGCGCGCAACCAGTTGCAGGCGATGCAGATGACCTTCTTCTTCTTCCTGCCCTCGATGCTGCTGTCGGGCTTCATGTTCCCCTTCGCCGGGCTGCCCGGCTGGGCGCAGGCGCTGGGCGAGCTGCTGCCGCTCACGCACTTCCTGCGCGTGGTGCGCGGGGTCATGCTCAAGGGCGCGGGCTGGGCCGAGGTGTGGCCCGACCTGTGGCCGCTGCTGCTGTTCACCGCCGTGGTCAGCGCGGCGGCCATCGCGCGCTACCGGCAGACGCTGGACTGATAATCGCCGCCACCTTTTCATCGACAGCAACAGGATCGGGATGAGCGCCATCGACGTCGTCATCATGGCCGCGGGCAAGGGCACGCGCATGAAGAGCCAGCGCCCCAAGGTGCTGCACCGCCTGGCCGGCCGGCCGCTGCTGGCCCATGTGCTGGACAGCGCGGCGGCGCTGGGCGCGCGCTCGGCGGTCGTCGTCACCGGCCACGGTGCTATGGAAGTGGAAGCTGCTTGCGCAGGCTGGGCGGGCGCTGGCGGCCAAAATCATGCAGAAGTCCGATTGGCCTACGCGCGCCAGGAGCCACAGCTCGGCACCGGCCACGCCGTGCAGCAGGCCGCGCCGCTGCTGGGGGGCGACGGCGTGACGCTGGTGCTGAACGGCGACGTGCCCCTGGTGCGCCCCGAGACCCTGCGCGCCCTGGTCGATCTGTGCGCCGGCCGCCAGATCGCGCTGCTCACTGTCGATACGGGTGCGGACGCCGGCGCCTACGGCCGCATCGTGCGCGGCGCGGGTGGCGGCGCGCCGGTGCAGGCCATCGTGGAAGCCAAGGACGCCACGCCCGCGCAGCGCGCCCTCACCGAGTGGTACAGCGGCGTGATGGCCGCGCCCACGCATCTGCTGAAGAAATACCTGGCCCTGCTGACCGACGACAACGCGCAGCGCGAGTTCTACCTGACCGACGTGGTGAAGCACGCGGTGGCCGATGGCACGCCGGTGCAGGCGCTGCGCATCGCCGACGCGGTGGAGGTGGCGGGCGTGAACAGCCCGCAGCAGTTGGCCGAGCTGGAGCGCGCTGTGCAGCAGCGCCACGCCGCGCGGCTGATGGAAGCCGGCGTGCGCCTGGCCGACCCGGCGCGCTTCGACCTGCGCGGCGAGCTGCGCTGCGGCCCCGACGTGGAGATCGACGTGGGGTGCGTGTTCGAGGGCGTCGTCGAGCTGGGCGAGGGCGTGCGCATCGGCGCGCACTGCGTCATCGCCAACGCGCGCATCGCGGCGGGCGCGGTGATCCACCCCTTCACCCACATCGACGGCGCGGCGGTCGGCCCCGGCGCGCTGATCGGCCCGTTCGCGCGCCTGCGGCCCGGCGCCGAGCTGGGGCGCGCCGTGCACATCGGCAACTTCGTCGAGGTCAAGAATTCCACCCTGGCCGACGGCGCCAAGGCCAACCACCTGGCCTACCTGGGCGACGCCACCGTGGGCGAGCGCGTGAACTACGGCGCCGGCAGCATCACCGCCAACTACGACGGCGCCAACAAGCACCGCACCGTGATCGAGGCCGACGTGCACGTGGGCAGCAACTGCGTGCTGGTGGCGCCCGTCACCATTGGCGCCGGCGGCACGGTGGGCGGCGGCTCCACCATCACCAAGAGCACGCCGCCGGGCGCCCTGAGCGTGGCGCGCGGCAAGCAGGTCAGCATCGCCAACTGGCAGCGGCCGGCCAGGAAGAAGCCGTAGCGCCGCCTCAGCCGCTGCGCGGCAGGCCGGCCCAGGGGTCGTCTTCCGGCTCGTCGTCGGCCGGCTGGAGGCTCATCAGGCCGGTGACCGTCATGGGCACGGTGTCGCTGAAGCCGGGGTAGGCCGCGCTGGTGTCGCTGAGGTGCGGCGCCGTGGGTTCAAGAGCGCCCGGGGCGCTGGCGGCCGCGGCCGCGTCGGCCTTGACCGGCTTGCGCGGCAAGGCGGCGGCGCGCAGCAGGCGCCGGAACCGGGCCGGGTCGGGCAGGTCGCGGGTGGTGCGCTTGAGCCGGATCAGACGGATGCCGGCGGTCTTGAGCACGCGGTGCTTCTCCAGTGCGTCCTGCTCGGCCTCGGCGGTGTCCTCGTGCATGGCGTCCAGCTCGAAGGCGTACACCGGCACGCCGCCGCGGTTGCACACCACGTAGTCGACCACGTGCGTCGCCAGCCGCTGCTGGGCGCCCAGGCGGCTCTGCGCCTTGCGCACCGCCACCAGGTGGGACAGCGCCGAGCGGAACAGCACCGGCCGCCCGGGGAAGGCGCGCACCAGGTAGTCCAGCAGCTCCATCTCCGCCTGCGACAGGGCCGCGGTGGCCGAGAACTGGTCGCCCTCGGCCAGCGAGGCTTCGCCGTCGCCGCCGGCCGACCGCTGGCGCCACCAGAGCGCAATCAGCGCCAGCAGCGCCAGCAATGCGATCGACCACCACCACGCTTGTTGTTCCATGTCGCCTTCTCCTCTGGCGGCGATGATCGCACGCCCGCGCCGGCCGTCAACCGGGCGCGGCGGCTTCCAGCGCGGCCCAGCGCTCCAGCGCGGCGGTCAATTCGTCGTCGATGGCGGTGTCGCGCGCCTGCAGGGCGATGGCGCGCTGCAGGTCGCTCTGGTAGAGCGTGCCGTCGGCCAGCGCGGCGCGGATGCCGGCCTGCTCGGCCTCCAGCGCCTCGATGCGGGCGGGCAGCTCGTCCAGCTCGCGCTGCTCCTTGTAGGAAAGCTTCTTTTTTTGTAGCTGCTCGCGCTTGACTGGCGGGCTCTGGAGCGGTTTTCTGCTCAGATCTTCGGTGGGGGCGCCAGCGGCGGCCTGCAATGCCTGCCAGCGCGCACTCTGGGCCAGCCAGTCCTGCACGCCGCCCTCATACTCGCGCCAGCGGCCGGGGCCGTCCCAGGCCAGCGTGCTGGTCACCACGTTGTCCAGGAAGGCGCGGTCGTGGCTGACCAGGAACACCGTGCCCTCGTAGGTCTGCAGCAGTTCTTCCAGCAGCTCCAGCGTGTCGATGTCCAGGTCGTTGGTCGGCTCGTCCAGCACCAGCACGTTGGCCGGGCGCGCGAACAGGCGCGCCAGCAGCAGCCGGTTGCGCTCGCCGCCCGAGAGGCTGCGCACCGGCGAGGCGGCGCGCGCCGGGCTGAACAGGAAGTCGCCCAGGTAGCTCTTGACGTGCTGGCGGCGCGCGCCGATCTCGATCCACTCGCTGCCGGGGCTGATGAAGTCCTCCAGCGTGGCGTCCAGATCCAGCGCCGCGCGCATCTGGTCGAAATACGCCACTTGCAGGTGGGCGCCCCGGCGCACGCGGCCGCCGTCGGGTTCGAGCTCGCCCAGGATGAGCTTGAGCAGCGTCGTCTTGCCGGCGCCGTTGGGGCCGATCAGGCCGATCTTGTCGCCGCGCAGCACGGTGGCGCTGAGGCCGTCCACGATCACGTGGTCGCCGAAGGCCAGCCGCACGTCCGTCAGCTCGGCCACCAGCCGGGCCTGGTAGCCGCCGGTCTGGGCGTCGACGTCCATGCGCACGCTTCCTGTGGCATCGCGCCGCGCCGCGCGGGCCGCGCGCAGCGCCTGCAGGCGGTTGATGCGCCCCTGGGCGCGCGTGCGGCGCGCCTCCACGCCCTTGCGGATCCAGACCTCCTCCTGCGCCAGCAGCTTGTCGGCGCGCGCGTGGAGCGTGGCCTCCTGCTGAAGCTGCTCCTCCTTCAGCGCCTGGTAGCGCGCGAAGTTGCCCGGATAGGACAGCAGCCGGCCGCGGTCCAGCTCGACGATGCGCGTGGCCACGCGGTCCAGGAAGGCGCGGTCGTGCGTGACCACCACCACGCTCCCCTTGAATTCCAGCAGCAGATCCTCCAGCCACTGGATGGCGTCCAGGTCCAGGTGGTTGGTCGGTTCGTCCAGCAGCAGCACGTCGGGCGCCGCCACCAGCGCGCGCGCCAGCGCCACGCGCTTGCGCGTGCCGCCCGAAAGCTGCTCTACCTGCGCGCCGGGGAGCAGGCGCAGGCGCTGCAGGGTCTCGTCGACGCGCTGGCGCCAGGTCCAGCCCTGCGCGGCTTCGATGCGCGCCTGCAGCGCATCCAGCTCGCCCTGGCCGGCGGCGAAGGCGTCGACCAGCGCGCGCACCTCGGAAAGGCCCTCGGCCACGGCATCGAACACCGTCGCGGCATCGGGCAGCGCCGGTTCCTGCGCCACGTAGGCCACGCGCAGGCCCTGCTGCATCTGCAACTCGCCGTCGTCGGGGCGCTCCAGCCCGCCCAGGATGCGCAGCAGCGACGACTTGCCGGCGCCGTTGCGCCCGATCAGCCCCACGCGCTCGCTCGCGTGCAGTGCGAACTCCGCGTGGTCGAGCAGGGGAACGTGACCGAAAGCCAGCTGAGCGTCCAGCAGAGTGAGAAGAGCCATGATGGAAGAGATCGTTGCCGAGGGTTGGAGGCGGCCCGCAAAAATTTTTTTGACGAAGCTTGCGCGAACCGAAAAAGTGGTGCTATAGTCTAGGGCTTCGCTGATCACTGCCACGGCAGCAGACGCGAAGCCGGCAGCAAGGCCACAGGCCAAGCAGTCGGAGGGCAAAAGCCAAACGCATCGATCTCATCGGTGCATCGGCAAAAACCCTAAAGGTTGACAGGTTTCTCAAAAGCGTGTCATAATTCGAGGCTCAGTTGATCGCAACTGACAGCAAGCGCAAAGCGAAAGCGGTGCGCCGGTTCATTAAAAACATACAGCCGATAAGCGTGGGCGTTTGATGGCAATTGCCAAGTCTTTTCAGACTATCAAACGCTCATGAGAACAGAAGTGAAGTTCACTTCAATTCCGTTTAAATGAGTGAACTCGAAAGAGTATAAATTTCAAGATCGAACTGTAGAGTTTGATCCTGGCTCAGATTGAACGCTGGCGGAATGCTTTACACATGCAAGTCGAGCGGCAGCGCGGGGCAACCTGGCGGCGAGCGGCGAACGGGTGAGTAATACATCGGAACGTGCCCAGACGTGGGGGATAGCCCGGCGAAAGCCGGATTAATACCGCATACGATCTACGGATGAAAGCGGGGGATCGCAAGACCTCGCGCGTTTGGAGCGGCCGATGGCAGATTAGGTAGTTGGTGGGGTAAAGGCTTACCAAGCCTGCGATCTGTAGCTGGTCTGAGAGGACGACCAGCCACACTGGGACTGAGACACGGCCCAGACTCCTACGGGAGGCAGCAGTGGGGAATTTTGGACAATGGGCGCAAGCCTGATCCAGCCATTCCGCGTGCAGGACGAAGGCCCTCGGGTTGTAAACTGCTTTTGTACGGAACGAAAAGGTGCTCTCTAATACAGGGCGCTCATGACGGTACCGTAAGAATAAGCACCGGCTAACTACGTGCCAGCAGCCGCGGTAATACGTAGGGTGCAAGCGTTAATCGGAATTACTGGGCGTAAAGCGTGCGCAGGCGGTGATGTAAGACAGTTGTGAAATCCCCGGGCTCAACCTGGGAACTGCATCTGTGACTGCATTGCTGGAGTGCGGCAGAGGGGGATGGAATTCCGCGTGTAGCAGTGAAATGCGTAGATATGCGGAGGAACACCGATGGCGAAGGCAATCCCCTGGGCCTGCACTGACGCTCATGCACGAAAGCGTGGGGAGCAAACAGGATTAGATACCCTGGTAGTCCACGCCCTAAACGATGTCAACTGGTTGTTGGGTCTTCGCTGACTCAGTAACGAAGCTAACGCGTGAAGTTGACCGCCTGGGGAGTACGGCCGCAAGGTTGAAACTCAAAGGAATTGACGGGGACCCGCACAAGCGGTGGATGATGTGGTTTAATTCGATGCAACGCGAAAAACCTTACCCACCTTTGACATGTACGGAATCCTTTAGAGATAGAGGAGTGCTCGAAAGAGAGCCGTAACACAGGTGCTGCATGGCTGTCGTCAGCTCGTGTCGTGAGATGTTGGGTTAAGTCCCGCAACGAGCGCAACCCTTGCCATTAGTTGCTACGAAAGGGCACTCTAATGGGACTGCCGGTGACAAACCGGAGGAAGGTGGGGATGACGTCAAGTCCTCATGGCCCTTATAGGTGGGGCTACACACGTCATACAATGGCTGGTACAAAGGGTTGCCAACCCGCGAGGGGGAGCTAATCCCATAAAGCCAGTCGTAGTCCGGATCGCAGTCTGCAACTCGACTGCGTGAAGTCGGAATCGCTAGTAATCGTGGATCAGAATGTCACGGTGAATACGTTCCCGGGTCTTGTACACACCGCCCGTCACACCATGGGAGCGGGTTCTGCCAGAAGTGGTTAGCCTAACCGTAAGGAGGGCGATCACCACGGCAGGGTTCGTGACTGGGGTGAAGTCGTAACAAGGTAGCCGTATCGGAAGGTGCGGCTGGATCACCTCCTTTCTGGAAAACAGCAATTCAATTCAAACGTCCACACTTATCGGTTGTTGGAAGGTGTCGCCAGCGGTCTGGGCTAGCTAGGCTCGCATGCGACCGGCTTGGGTCTGTAGCTCAGTTGGTTAGAGCACCGTCTTGATAAGGCGGGGGTCGTTGGTTCGAGACCAACCAGACCCACCATCCCACCTTAAGTCATTCGGGGGATTAGCTCAGCTGGGAGAGCACCTGCTTTGCAAGCAGGGGGTCGTCGGTTCGATCCCGTCATCCTCCACCATCTTCATTGCCCGCATCTAAGCGTCGATTTTCGGTGCTTAGATGTTGGTATTGCCAACAAATTGAAATCTTCGGATTTCCGGCTGTTCTTTAACAATTCATAGAGTCGAATCAGCGTTGTCAACGGAAAGAGCGTCATGGCTCACCGTGCCGTTGGCAACAATTTTTGATTGCGTCACAACGAATTCAACCAAGTTGAAATTCGAGTAATTTGAGCTTCGTGCTCAATTACGGCATAACGCGCCAGGTGAAAGACCTGGCAAGTCTCTTGATGGCTTTGTGTTTCGTGAGAAACGTCAAAGTTATAGGGTCAAGTGACTAAGAGCATGTGGTGGATGCCTTGGCGATGATAGGCGACGAAGGACGTGATAGCCTGCGATAAGCTTCGGGGAGCTGGCAAATGAGCTTTGATCCGGAGATTTCCGAATGGGGAAACCCACCGTAAGGTATCTTGCAGTGAATTCATAGCTGCAAGAGGCGAACCGGGTGAACTGAAACATCTCAGTAGCTCGAGGAAAAGACATCAACCGAGATTCCGAAAGTAGTGGCGAGCGAAATCGGAGCAGCCTTCTAGTGATAGCACGACTGTTAGCAGAATGGGTTGGAAAACCCGGCCATAGCAGGTGATAGCCCTGTATGCGAAAACCGACGTGTGGTACTGAGCTAGAGAAAAGTAGGGCGGGACACGTGTAATCCTGTCTGAACATGGGGGGACCATCCTCCAAGGCTAAATACTCATCATCGACCGATAGTGAACTAGTACCGTGAGGGAAAGGCGAAAAGAACCCCGGGAGGGGAGTGAAATAGATCCTGAAACCGCATGCTTACAAAAAGTCGGAGCCCTTCGGGGTGACGGCGTACCTTTTGTATAATGGGTCAGCGACTTACATTCAGTGGCAAGGTTAACCGAATAGGGCAGCCGAAGAGAAATCGAGTCCGAATAGGGCGTTCAGTCGCTGGGTGTAGACCCGAAACCAAGTGATCTATCCATGGCCAGGATGAAGGTGCCGTAACAGGTACTGGAGGTCCGAACCGACTAGTGTTGCAAAACTAGCGGATGAGCTGTGGATAGGGGTGAAAGGCTAAACAAACTTGGAAATAGCTGGTTCTCTCCGAAAACTATTTAGGTAGTGCCTCAAGTATTACCTTCGGGGGTAGAGCACTGTTTTGGCTAGGGGGTCATGGCGACTTACCAAACCAAGGCAAACTCCGAATACCGAAGAGTACAGCTTGGGAGACAGTGCACCGGGTGCTAACGTCCGGACACAAGAGGGAAACAACCCAGACCGCCAGCTAAGGTCCCTAAAATTGGCTAAGTGGGAAACGAAGTGGGAAGGCTAAAACAGTCAGGATGTTGGCTTAGAAGCAGCCATCATTTAAAGAAAGCGTAATAGCTCACTGATCGAGTCGTCCTGCGCGGAAGATGTAACGGGGCTAAGCCAGTTACCGAAGCTGCGGATGCACAGCGCAAGCTGTGCGTGGTAGGAGAGCGTTCTGTAAGCCTGTGAAGGTGTCTGGTAACGGATGCTGGAGGTATCAGAAGTGCGAATGCTGACATGAGTAGCGTTAAAGCGGGTGAAAAGCCCGCTCGCCGTAAGCGCAAGGTTTTCTACGCAACGTTCATCGGCGTAGAGTGAGTCGGCCCCTAAGGCGAGGCAGAGATGCGTAGCTGATGGGAAACAGGTCAATATTCCTGTACCGATATGCAGTGCGATGTGGGGACGGATTCTAATAGGTCATCCAGTTATTGGATTCTGGTTTAGGCAGATGTAGGTGACAGGTAGGTAAATCCGCTTGTCATATACCGAGGCTGTCGATCGAGCGAGCTTGCTCGCGAAGTGACTGAACGGGGTTCCAGGAAAAGCCACTAAGCTTCAGCTGCATACGACCGTACCGCAAACCGACACTGGTGCGCGAGATGAGTATTCTAAGGCGCTTGAGAGAACTCTGGAGAAGGAACTCGGCAAATTGACACCGTAACTTCGGGAGAAGGTGTGCCCTAGTAGTGTGATGAGAACATCTGAGCATGAATGGGTTGCAATAAATAGGTGGCTGCGACTGTTTATCAAAAACACAGCACTCTGCAAACACGAAAGTGGACGTATAGGGTGTGACGCCTGCCCGGTGCTGGAAGATTAATTGATGGGGTGCAAGCTCTTGATCGAAGTCCCAGTAAACGGCGGCCGTAACTATAACGGTCCTAAGGTAGCGAAATTCCTTGTCGGGTAAGTTCCGACCTGCACGAATGGCGTAACGATGGCCACACTGTCTCCTCCAGAGACTCAGCGAAGTTGAAATGTTTGTGATGATGCAATCTCCCCGCGGAAAGACGGAAAGACCCCATGAACCTTTACTGTAGCTTTGTATTGGACTTTGAACAGATCTGTGTAGGATAGGTGGGAGGCTTTGAAGTGCGGTCGCTAGATCGCATGGAGCCAACGTTGAAATACCACCCTGGTGTGTTTGAGGTTCTAACCTAGACCCGTTATCCGGGTTGGGGACAGTGCATGGTAGGCAGTTTGACTGGGGCGGTCTCCTCCCAAAGCGTAACGGAGGAGTTCGAAGGTACGCTAGTTACGGTCGGACATCGTGACGATAGTGCAATGGCATAAGCGTGCTTAACTGCGAGACTGACAAGTCGAGCAGATGCGAAAGCAGGACATAGTGATCCGGTGGTTCTGTATGGAAGGGCCATCGCTCAACGGATAAAAGGTACTCTGGGGATAACAGGCTGATACCGCCCAAGAGTTCATATCGACGGCGGTGTTTGGCACCTCGATGTCGGCTCATCTCATCCTGGGGCTGTAGCCGGTCCCAAGGGTATGGCTGTTCGCCATTTAAAGAGGTACGTGAGCTGGGTTCAAAACGTCGTGAGACAGTTTGGTCCCTATCTTCCGTGGGCGTTGCAGATTTGAGAAAGCCTGCTCCTAGTACGAGAGGACCGGAGTGGACGCACCTCTGGTGTACCTGTTGTCACGCCCGTGGCATCGCAGGGTAGCTAAGTGCGGAAGAGATAACCGCTGAAAGCATCTAAGCGGGAAACTCGTTTCAAGATGAGATCTGCCGGGGCCTTGAGCCCCCTGAAGAGTCGTTCAAGACCAGGACGTTGATAGGCTGGGTGTGGAAGTGCAGTAATGCATTAAGCTAACCAGTACTAATTGCTCGTGCGGCTTGACCCTATAACTTTGATCGAAGCACGATCAGGGTTGTTATGCCAAGTGACGCATTCAAATCAAGCTGATTTGCTCTATGAATTGGTCGTCCTGACCATCAGTCAGGATGGCAAAAAGTTATGCCTGATGACCATAGCGAGGTGGTACCACTCCTTCCCATCCCGAACAGGACAGTGAAACGCCTTAGCGCCGATGATAGTGCGGGTTCCCGTGTGAAAGTAGGACATCGTCAGGCTATTACAGCGAGAGACGCCCAGTCAGAAATGACTGGGCGTTTTCTTTTGTGCGGCCATTGTTCAACGGAAGGCGCTGCGCGGCTTGTGGATACGCCGGTCAGCCTAAAATGGATGCCATGATCGCCCGCGAACCTACCATCGAACGCTTGGCCACGGCCAGCCAATTGCTGCTGAAGCCCTTCGGCCTGACCGAGGCGGATCTGGGCAAGACTTTGTCGCTGATCGCCGAGCACAAGGTCGATGATGCCGATCTCTACTTCCAGTACACGCGCAGCGAAGGCTGGAGCCTGGAGGAGGGCATTGTCAAGACCGGCAGCTTTTCCATCGACCAGGGTGTGGGCGTGCGAGCGGTGGCGGGCGAGAAGACGGCCTTCGCCTATTCCGACGACATCTCGGCGGCTTCTCTGGCTGACGCGGCGCGCACGGTGCGCTCGATCGGCGCGGCGGCGCAGAACAAGCGGGTGAAGCTGCCCGGCCGGCAGGTGGCAGCCAGCCGCACGCTGTACGGGGGGCTGGACCCGATCACCACGCTCGACAGCACCACCAAGGTGGCGCTGCTGGAGAAGGTGGAGCGCCTGGCGCGCGCCAAGGACCCGCGCGTGGTGCAGGTGATGGCTGGCTTGGCGAGCGAATACGACGTGGTGCTGATCGCGCGGCTCGACGGCACGCTGGCGGCCGACGTTCGGCCGCTGGTGCGCCTGTCGGTGACGGTGATCGCCGAGCAGCACGGGCGGCGCGAGATCGGCTCGTTCGGCGGCGGCGGGCGCTTCGGCCTGGCGTATTTCGACGATGCGCTGATCCAGCATTACGTGGACGAGGCAGTGAGCGCCGCTCTCACCAACCTCGAATCGCGCCCCGCCCCGGCGGGCGAGATGACGGTGGTGCTGGGCCCGGGCTGGCCCGGCGTGCTGTTGCACGAGGCGGTGGGCCATGGGCTGGAGGGCGATTTCAACCGCAAGGGCTCCAGTGCCTTCACGGGCCGCATCGGGCAGCGCGTGGCGGCCAGGGGGGTGACGGTGCTGGACGACGGCACCATTGCCGACCGGCGCGGCAGCCTGAACGTGGACGACGAAGGCCACGCCACGCAGCGCAACGTGCTGATCGAGGACGGCATCCTCAAGGGCTACATCCAGGACGCGATGAATGCGCGCCTGATGAGGGTCAAGCCCACCGGCAACGGCCGGCGCGAGAGCTATGCCCACATCCCGATGCCGCGCATGACCAACACCTACATGCTGGGCGGCGACAGGGATCCGCGCGAGATCGTGGCCAGCATCAAGAAGGGCCTGTACGCGACCAACTTCGGCGGCGGCCAGGTGGACATCACCAGCGGCAAGTTCGTGTTCTCGGCCAGCGAGGCGTTCTGGGTGGAGAACGGCAAGATTCAATACCCGGTGAAGGGCGCCACCATCGTGGGCAGCGGGCCGGAGTCGCTGAAGAAGATCACGCTGATCGGCAACGATATGGCGCTGGATTCCGGGGTGGGCACCTGCGGCAAGGAAGGGCAGAGCGTGCCGGTGGGCGTCGGCCAGCCGACGCTGCGCATCGACGGGCTGACCGTGGGCGGAACGGCCTGATAGCGGGGCTTCAAGCCGAATCGGCCCCCAGCGCCCGTCCAGCAAGCGCTGGCAGCTATGAAAAGAGTAGTTTTAGAGGCGCCGACAGGCTTGGCGCCGAGCTGTGCTACATTTGCCGGGTCATGAAAACACGTGCCGCTTTCGGCTTTTACTTTTGGTTCTCGGTCCCCGGCGGACGAGAGGCGATCCTGTAAACGCACCAGAGCGCACTCCCGATCAAACCGCCGACGCGACGAGCCCGGCGGTTTTTTTGTGCCCCATCCACTTCTCCAGCCATCCCGCTAAAAGGACAGCTTCCCATGAACGCCAAAGCCTTGCACCAGCCCACCGATGCGTGGCATCCGTCGCAGGAACGCACCAGCCAGACCGACGACGAACGCATCAAGGACATCACCGTGCTGCCGCCTCCCGAACACCTGATCCGCTTCTTTCCCATTCGCGGCACGCCCGTGGAAACGCTGATTTCCGGCGCCCGCAAGTCGATCCGCCGCATCATCGCCGGCAAGGACGACCGCCTGCTGGCCATCGTCGGGCCGTGCTCCATCCACGACCCGGCGGCGGCGCTGGACTACGCCCGGCGCCTGAAGCCGCTGCGCGACCAGTACGCCGACACGCTGGAAGTCGTCATGCGCGTGTACTTCGAGAAGCCCCGCACCACCGTGGGCTGGAAGGGGCTGATCAACGACCCCTACCTGGACGAAAGCTACCGCATCGACGAGGGCCTGCGCATCGCGCGCCAGCTGCTGATCGACATCAACCGCGTCGGCCTGCCGGCGGGCAGCGAGTTCCTGGACGTGATCAGCCCGCAGTACATCGGCGACCTGATCAGCTGGGGTGCCATCGGCGCGCGCACCACCGAGAGCCAGGTGCACCGCGAACTGGCCAGCGGCCTGTCGGCGCCGATCGGCTTCAAGAACGGCACCGACGGCAACATCCGCATCGCCACCGACGCCATCCAGGCGGCGGCGCGCGGGCACCACTTTTTGTCGGTGCACAAGAACGGCCAGGTCGCCATCGTCCACACCGACGGCAACAAGGACTGCCACGTCATTCTGCGTGGCGGCAAGGCGCCCAACTACGACGCCGCCAGCGTCGAGGCGGCCTGTCAGGAGCTGGCGGCGTCGAAGCTGCCCGCCTCGCTGATGGTCGATTGCAGCCACGCCAACAGCAGCAAGCAGCACGAGCGGCAACTGGACGTCGCGCGCGACGTGGCCGCGCAGATCCGCGCCGGCTCGCGGCGCGTGTTCGGCGTGATGGTGGAGAGCCACATCCATGGCGGCGCGCAGAAGTTCAGCCCCGGCAAGGACGACGTGAACGCGCTGGAGTACGGCAAGAGCATCACCGACGCCTGCATCGGCTGGGACGGCACGCAGACCATCCTGCAAGTGCTGGCCGACGCGGTGCGCGCGCGCCGCGCGGGCTGAGGGGCGGTGCCGGCGCTGGTGTTCTTAAATGAAAATGGCCTCCAGCGCTTATCTGGTAAGCGCTGTCAGCTATTGATTATGTAGCGAATCCAGCAGCCGCTGGTGCACGCCACCAAAGCCCCCGTTGCTCATGCACAGCACGTGGTCACCGGCGCGGGCGGCGGCGCCGACCTGCCGCACGATCTCGTCGATGTTGCCGGCCACCCGCGCGCGCGCGCCCAGCGGGGCCAGCGCGGCGGCGGCGTCCCAGTCCAGCCCGCCGGTGTGGCAGAAGGCCAGGTCGGCGTGCTCCAGCGCCCAGGGCAGCTGCGACTTCATGGCGCCCAGCTTCATGGTGTTGCTGCGCGGCTCGAACACGGCCAGGATGCGCTCGCCCTGCCGGCCGGCGGCGTCGAGCTGGCGGCGCAGGCCGTCCACGGTGGTGCGGATGGCGGTGGGGTGGTGGGCGAAGTCGTCATAGACGGCCACGCCGCCCGCGGTGCCGCGCAGCTCCATGCGGCGGCGCACGTTCTCAAAGCGCGCCAGCGCCGCGCAGGCGTCGGCCGGCGCCACGCCCACGTGCTCGGCGGCGGCGATGGCGGCCAGGGCGTTGAGCTGGTTGTGCGTGCCTGACAGCGGCCAGGTGACACGGCCGACGGGCACGCCGCGCTGCCGCACCTCGAAGTCCGACGCCTCGCCGTGCGCCGTGAAGTCGCTCACCGCGCTGCCGAAGCCGCAGCGGCCGCTCCAGCAGCCCTGGGCCAGCACGCGCGTGAGGCTTTCCTCCAGGTCGTTGACGACGATGCGGCCCGCCGCGGGCACGGTGCGCACCAGGTGGTGGAACTGGCGCTCGATGGCGTCGAGGTCGTCGAAGATGTCGGCGTGGTCGAACTCCAGGTTGTTCAGCACCGCCGTGCGCGGACGGTAGTGGACGAACTTGCTGCGCTTGTCGAAGAAGGCGGTGTCGTACTCGTCGGCTTCGATGACGAACAGGGGGGGCGGCGCGCCTGGGCGGGCCCCCTGCCCCGTGTCTCCCGCCCGCTGCGCGGGCTCCTCCTTGACCTGCGCAGGGGGCTCGGCCCCCCCGCCGCCCAGGCGCGCGGAGACGCCGAAGTTCAGCGGCACACCGCCGACCAGAAAGCCGGGCGCGAGGCCGGCCGCCTCCAGCACCCACGCCAGCATCGAGGTGGTGGTGGTCTTGCCGTGCGTGCCGGCCACGGCCAGCACGTGGCGGCCTTGCAGCACGTGCTCGGCCAGCCACTGCGGGCCGCTGGTGTAGGGGGCGCCGGCGTCGAGGATCGCTTCCATCAGTGGGAATTTGGGTGATCCATCCGGCAGGCGCGCGCGGCTGACGACGTTGCCGACGACGAATACGTCGGGCTTCAGCGCCATCTGGTCGGCGCCATAGCCCTCGATCAGCTCGATGCCCAGCGCGCGCAACTGGTCGCTCATGGGCGGATAGACGCCGGCGTCGCAACCGGTGACGCGGTGGCCCGCCTCGCGCGCCAGCGCGGCCACGCCGCCCATGAAGGTGCCGCAGATGCCCAGGATGTGAATATGCATCGGGCGATTCTAGGCGGCGCCGGGTTTTGAGCGTTTTTGGCCTCCAGCGCCCGTCCAGCAAGCGCTGGCAGCTATGAATACGGTAGCTTTCGTTATCTCGGAAACTGCTCGCGCAGCTTCAGCTTCCAGAACTTGCCGGTGGAGGTGCGCGGCACGGCGTCGATGAACTCGTAGCGCTCGGGCAGTTGCCATTTGGCGAAGCTGTGGGTCAGCAGCAGCTCGTTCAGCGCCTCGGGCGTGGCGTGCTGGCCGGGCTTGAGCACCACGCAGGCCAGGGGGCGCTCGGTCCACTTCTCGTCGGGGATGGCGATGACGGCGGCCTCGGCCACGGCGGGGTGGGCCATGAGGGCGTTTTCCAGATCGACCGAGCTGATCCACTCGCCGCCGGACTTGATGAGGTCCTTGGTGCGGTCGGTGATCTTCACGAAACCCAGTGCATCCACCGAGGCCACGTCGCCCGTGCGCAGCCAGCCGTCGGGGGTGAACTTGTCGGGCGGCGAGCCGGCCTGGTGGTGCCCGGCGCTGGGCCGCCCCGAGCCGGGCGGCGCCCCCTCTGGGGGCAGCGGCGGAGCCGCGTGGGGGAAATATGCCCCGGTGATGAAGGGGCCGCGCACCTGGATCTCGCCCACGCTTTTGCCGTCCCACGGCTGGTCGTGGCCGTCGTCGCCGCGGACGCGCAGCTCGACCAGCGGCACCGGCACACCGGCCATGGCGGCGCGGCGGTACTTCTCGTCGGCCGTGGCATCCCGCAATTCCGCGCGCGGGTAGCTGACGGTGGCCAGGGGGCTGGTCTCGGTCATGCCCCAGCCCTGCTCGATCCAGATGCCGTGGGCGTCGAAGGCGCGGATCAGGCTCTCGGGCACCGCCGCGCCGCCGACCAGCGAGCGCATGCCGCGCGGCAGCGTCCAGCGTCCGTGGTTCGGCGCGCCGGGCTTCTGCGCCGCGTCGCAGGCCTGGATCAGGCCGAGCCAGATGGTGGGCACGCCCAGCGACAGCGTGGGCGGCTCCTGCGCCATCAGGTCCAGCAGGTCTTCCGGGTGCAGGTGCGGGCCGGGGAAGACCAGCTTCACGCCCATCATCACCGCGCCATAGGGGATGCCCCAGCAGTTGGCGTGGAACATGGGGGTGACGGGCAGCACCACGTCGGTGCCGCGCAGGCCCCAGTAGTCGCCCAGGCAGCCGACCAGGGTGTGCAGCACGGTGGATCGGTGCGAATACGCCACGCCCTTGGGCCGGCCGGTGGTGCCGCTGGTGTAGCACATGGCGACCGGGTCGTTCTCGTCGTGCGGGGCGTAGGTGAAGCCGTCGGCGTCGGCGCCGGCCAGCAGCGCCTCGTAGTCGTCGAAGCCCGCCGGCACGGGCTGGCCGGAGAAAGGGAACACGATCACCCGCTCGAAGCCGTGCAGGTGCCTGAACTGCTCGTACAGCGGCAGCAGCACGTCATCCACGATGAGGAAGCGGTCCTGCGCGTCGCCGGCGATCCAGCCGATTTCGCCCGGCGACAGGCGCAGGTTCAGCGTGTGCATCACGCCGCCGGCGGCGGGAATGCCGAAGTAGCACTCCAGGTGCGCGTGGTGGTTCCAGCACAGCGTGGCCACGCGCTCGCCCTTGCGCAGGCCCAGCGCTTGCAGTGCCGCGCCGAGGGCGCGCGTGCGGCGGTGGAACTCGCCGTAGCTGTGGCGCTTGAGGCTTTTGTCGGGCAGGCGCGAGACGATCTCGTTGCCGTGGAAGAGCCGGCCGGCGCGCTCCAGCAGGTGGTTGAGCGACAGCGGCACCTGCATCATGGTGGTCTGCATAGGGTGAATTTCCTTCAGGTTCTGGCCGCACTGTAGGCCCGGGCGCAAGGCAGAATGCATGCATGGAAACCCTCACGCACGAGATCGCCGCCGCCGCCGCGCGGATGGTGGTCGAGGACGGGCTGGACTACGGCGCCGCCAAGCGCCGCGCCGGCCAGCAGCTGGGCGCGCCGCCGCGCACCGCGCTGCCGGACAACGAGCTGGTCGAGGCGGCGGTGCGCGAGCACATCGCCCTCTTTCATGCCGATACGCAGCCGCGCGAACTGGCGGCGCTGCGACGGCTGGCGCTGGTGTGGATGGAGCGGCTGGCCGAGTTCCGTCCCCACCTGGCCGGCGCGGTGTGGAACGGCACCGCCACCCGTTTGTCGGATATCACCCTGCAACTGTTCTGCGACGACCCGAAGTCGGCCGAGATCGCCCTCATCGACCACCGGGTGGACTACGCCGCGCAGACGGCGGTCGGCTTCAACGGCGCGCCGGTGGAGGCGCTGAGTCTGTCCAGCCCCTGCCCGGAGTTGGGCGAGGCGGTGGGCGTGCACCTGATGATCCACGACTGGGACGACCTGCGCGGCGCGCTCAAGCCCCGCGCCGACGGCCGCGCGCCGCGCGGCGACCGCGAGGCGCTGCGCAAGCGCATGGCGCAGGAGGCCGGCGCATGAACCGCCGCACGCTGCTGACCGTGGGCGCGCTGGCCGGGCTGGCCGGCGCGGGCCTGGCGTGGTGGCGCCTTCGGCCCGGCGAGGCCGACCTGGCGGGCTTCTGGGACCAGCACTTCCCCACGCCCGAGGGGGGCCATCTGGCGCTGGCCAGCCTGCGCGGCCGGCCGCTGCTGGTCAACTTCTGGGCCACCTGGTGCCCGCCTTGCGTGGAGGAGCTGCCGCTTCTGGACCGCTTCTACACCGAAAACAAGGTCAACGGCTGGCAACTGCTGGGATTGGCGGTGGACCAGCCCGACCCGGTCAATCGCTTCCTGGCCCGCGCGCCGGTGAGCTTCCCGGTCGGCATGGCGGGGCTGGCGGGGGTCGATCTGACGCGCCAGCTCGGCAATGCGGCGGGCGGCTTGCCTTTTAGCGTCGTTTTCGGCGCCGATGGGCGGCTGCTGCACCGCAAGATCGGCCAGGTGCAGGCCGGTGATCTGGCGGCCTGGCGCACCACTTGAGTGCCGATTCCGCGAAATTAAAATCAGATCGGCAAAATTGATGTCGATTTGAGTTAAATTCGCCGGGTTTCATTGGCAAAGCTACTCGCATGGACCTGCGCAAACTCAAGACCCTGATCGACCTCGTGTCGGAGTCCAACGTCTCGGAACTCGAGATCACCGAAGCCGAAGGCAAGGTGCGCATCGTCAAGGGCGGGCCGCCCGCGCCGGTGCAGGTGGTCCATGCGCCGGCCGCGGTGCCGGTGGCCACGCCGGCTGCGGCGGCCGTGCAACCCGCGCCGGCCGCTGCGCCCGAGGCGGCGCCGGCCGGCTTCGTCGTCAAGTCGCCCATGGTGGGCACTTTCTACCGCTCGGCCAGCCCGGGCGCCAGCCCGTTCGTCGAGGTCGGCCAGAAGGTCAACGAGGGCGACACGCTGTGCATCATCGAGGCGATGAAGATCCTCAACGAGATCGAGGCCGAGAAGAGCGGCACCGTCACCCAGATCCTGGGCGACAACGGGCAGGCGGTGGAATACGGCCAGCCGCTCTTCGTCATCGAATAAGCCACCGCGGAGCAGCGGATGTTCAAGAAGATACTGGTCGCCAACCGGGGTGAGATCGCGTTGCGCGTGCAGCGCGCGTGCAAGGAGCTCGGCATCAAGGCCGTGATGGTCTATTCCGAGGCCGACAAGGACGCCAAGTACGTCAAGCTGGCCGACGAGGCCGTGTGCATCGGCCCGGCGCCCTCGGGGCAGAGCTACCTCAACATGCCGGCGATCATCTCGGCGGCCGAGGTGACGGACGCGGAGGCCATCCACCCCGGCTACGGCTTTCTGAGCGAGAACGCGGGCTTCGCCGAGCGGGTGGAGAAGAGCGGCTTCCAGTTCATCGGCCCCACGCCGGAGTCGATCCGCATCATGGGCGACAAGGTGTCGGCCAAGCAGGCCATGATCAAGGCCGGCGTGCCCTGCGTGCCCGGCTCGGAGGGCGAGCTGCCGGACGACCCGGCCGCCATCAAGCGCATCGCCAAGGCCATCGGCTACCCGGTGATCATCAAGGCCGCCGGCGGCGGCGGCGGGCGCGGCATGCGCGTGGTGCACACCGAGGCGGCGCTGGTCGGCGCCGTGCAGATGACCAAGGGCGAGGCGGCGGCCGCCTTCAACAACCCGGCGGTCTACATGGAGAAGTTCCTCCAGAACCCGCGCCACATCGAGATCCAGGTGCTGGCCGACAAGCACCGCAACGCCGTCTACCTGGGCGAGCGCGACTGCTCCATGCAGCGGCGCCATCAGAAGGTGATCGAGGAGGCGCCGGCGCCGGGCATCCCGCGCCGGCTGATCGAGCGCATCGGCGAGCGCTGCGTGGCCGCCTGCAAGAAGATCGGCTACCGCGGCGCCGGCACCTTCGAGTTCCTGTATGAGAACGGCGAGTTCTACTTCATCGAGATGAACACCCGCGTGCAGGTGGAGCACCCGGTGACCGAGTGGATCACCGGCATCGACATCGTGCGCACGCAGATCATGGTGGCGGCGGGCGAGAAGCTGCCCTTCACCCAGCGGCAGATCCAGATCAAGGGCCACGCCATCGAGTGCCGCGTGAACGCCGAGGACGCGTTCAAGTTCACGCCCTCGCCGGGCCGCATCACCACCTGGCACGTGCCCGGCGGGCCGGGCGTGCGGGTGGACTCGCACGTCTACAACAACTACTTCGTGCCGCCCAACTACGACTCGATGATCGGCAAGATCATCGTCTACGGCGACACGCGCGAGCAGGCCATCGCCCGCATGCGCACCGCGCTGGACGAGACGGTGGTGGAGGGCATCAGCAGCAACGTGCCGCTGCACCGCGAGCTGATGGTGGACGCCAAGTTCGTCGAGGGTGGCACCAACATCCACTACCTGGAGAAGTGGCTGAGCGAGCATCGCCGCTGATGCGTCTTGTAAGCCAAATTGGCCTCCAGCGCCCGCCGGATAAGCGCGAGCAGCTATAAAAACAGTAGTATCATTGATCCATGTTCGAGCTGCGCCTGCTTTGCCCCGAGGACCGCGTAGAGCCGGTGAGCGACGCGCTGGAGGCGCTGGAGGCGCTCAGCGTCTCGGTCGAGGACGCCGATGAGGGCACCGGCGCCGAGCGCGCGCTGTTCGGCGAGCCCGGCCTGCCGCCGCCGGCGCAGAGTTGGTCGCGTTCGCGCGTGGTGGCGCTGTTCGCCCACGAGGCTGGCGCGCGCGAGGCCGCCGCGCTGCTGGCGCCGCAGGACTTCTTCGCCGGCTGCGAGGTGCGGGCCATCGCGCCCGTGGCCGAGCAGGACTGGGTGCGCCTGACGCAGTCGCAGTTCGAGCCCGTGCCCATCACCTCCGCGTTCTGGATCGTGCCCACCTGGCACGACGTGCCGGCCGAAGCCACGCACGTGATCCGGCTCGACCCGGGTCTGGCCTTCGGCACCGGCACGCACCCCACCACCCGCATGTGCCTGCGCTGGATCGCCGCCCACCCGCCCGCCGGCCAGCGCGTGCTGGACTACGGCTGCGGCTCGGGCATCCTCGCCATCGGCGCGGCGCTGCACGGCGCGGCCGCCGTCGATGCGGTGGACATCGACGAAGCCGCCGTGCAGTCCACCCGCGACAACGCCGCCGCCAACGGCGTGCAACTGATGGTCGGCCTGCCCGACCGTGCCCAGGGCCTTTACGGCACCGTGCTGGCCAACATCCTCGCCACGCCGCTGAAGGTGCTGGCGCCGCTGCTGTGCGGCCACGTCGCGCCCGGCGGCGCGCTGGTGCTGGCCGGCGTGCTGGAGCGCCAGACCGGCGAGCTGCAAGCGGCCTACGCGCCCTGGCTGGCGCTGGAAGTGGCCGACGCCGAGGACGGCTGGGTGCTGCTGGTGGCGCGCCGCGACTGAGCCATGAGCCTCGTCACCCGCTGCCCGGCCTGCTCGACCATGTTCAAGGTCGTGCCGGACCAGATCCGCATCGCCGCGGGCTGGGTGCGCTGCGGCCATTGTGGCGAGGTGTTCGACGCCTCCGCGCACATGCTGCCCTACGAGCGCACGGCGCGGCCCGCCAAGGCGCCGACGGCGGACGCACCGGCCGACGTCGTCTCGACGGCGCACCTGCTCGTCCATCGCAGCGCGTCGCCCCCGGAACCCGAGACGGACGACACGGTATGGGAGCCGCCCGCGGATTTCGCGCCGACCGAGGTGGACGCCACCATCGGCCCGGACGGCTGGCCCCAGCTGGAGCCGCCGCCTGCGGTGAAGCCGCCCACTATCGAGGTGCCCCCGGAGCTGCCCGATGCCGACGCCGGCGCGCCGCCGGTTCATGAGGCTTTGCCCGAGCCCGCCGACGCGGCAGCCGGGCCCGAGGTGCCCGCCGAGCCGACGCCCGCCACCGAAGCCGAGTCCGCGCCTGCCATCCCAGCCGAGCCGGCAGGCCCGCACGCCGCGCCCTCGTTCGTTACCGAAGCCCGTCGCCGCGCGGCCTGGTCGTCCCGCCCCGTGCGGGCGATGCTGGGTTTGGCCCTGGCGCTGCTGGCGCTGGGTCTGGCCTTGCAAGTGGTGCTGAGCCAGCGCGACTGGCTGGCGGCGCGCCAGCCGCAACTGGCGCCCGTGCTGCAAGCCCTGTGCGCGCCGCTGGGCTGCCGCGTGTCGCCGTACCGGCGGCTGGAGGCCATTGTCATCGACAGCTCGGCCTTCAACCGCGTCGGCCCGGGCAGCTTCCGCTTCAGCGTTACTCTGCGCAACGCGTCCGACCTGCCCGTGGCCAGCCCAGCGCTGGAGCTGACCCTGACCGACACGCAGGACCAGCCCCTGGTGCGCCGCGTCGTCAGCGCCGCCGAGCTGGGCGCGCCGCCGGCGCTGGCCGCGCGCGGCGAGTTCAGCGGCACCAGCGTGCTGGCCGTGGACGATGCCGCCAACCCCAGCACCGTCGTTGGCTACGGGCTGACGGCGTTCTATCCCTGACCTCTACTTTCCCATGGCCACCCTGATCTGCGGCTCGCTCGCCTTCGACACCATCATGCGCTTCGAGGGCCGCTTCGCGCAGCAGATCCTGCCCGAGCAACTGCACATCCTGAACGTCTCGTTCCTGGTGCCCAGCCTGCGGCGCGACTTCGGCGGCTGCGCCGGCAACATCGCCTACGCCATGCGCCAGCTCGGCGGCACGCCGCTGCCGATGGCGGCCGTGGGCGACGACGGCGCCGGCTATCTGGAGCGCCTGCGCGCCCTGGGCATCGGCACCGACTACGTGCTGCAACTGTCCGACACCTACACCGCGCAGGCCATGATCATGACCGACCGCGACAACAATCAGATCACGGCTTTTCACCCCGGCGCCATGATGCAGGCGCATCGCATCCAGGTGCCGGCGCGCGCCGACATCCGGCTGGGCATCATCTCGCCCGACGGGCGCGAGGCCATGCTCCAGCACGCCGAGCAGTTCCACGCGGCCGGCATTCCGTTCGTGTTCGATCCCGGCCAGGGCCTGCCGATGTTCGACGGCGCCGAGCTGAGCCACTTCGTCGAGCTGGCCGCCTGGGTCACCGTCAACGACTACGAAGGCCGCATGCTGTGCGACCGCATGGGCGTGGAACTGGAGGAATTGTCGCGGCGTGTGCGCGGCCTGGTCGTCACCCTGGGCGGCGACGGCTGCGACATCTGGGAGAACGGCGTCCGGCAGCACGTGCCGGCGGTGCAGGCAGCGCAAGTGGTGGATCCCACCGGCTGCGGCGACGCCTGGCGCGGGGCGCTGCTGTACGGGCTGGAGCAGGGCTGGGACCTGGCGCGCTGCGCGGCGCTGGGCAACCGCCTGGGCGCGCTCAAGGTCGCGGCGCGCGGGCCGCAGAACTACGCGGTCGACGAGGCCATCGAAAAAGAAGCCCGGACACGCTGAAGGCGTGCCGGGCCGTCTCTGAAGCCGGCCGTCGAAACAGGCCGGCAGGGGCTTCTCAATCGATCAGGGCTTGTCGCCGCTGGGGAACGGCCATGCGGCCTTGGGGGCCAGCGCCGTCTGGGCTGCCGGCTTCTTGGCGGGGGCGGCCTTTTTCGGCGCGGCCTTCTTGGCGGCAGGTTTCTTGGCCGGCGCGGCTTTTTTCGCTGCGGCTTTCTTGGCCGGGGCCTTCTTCGCGACGGCTTTCTTGGCCGGCGCCTTCTTGGCGGCGACCTTCTTGACCGCTACCTTCTTGGCGGCGGGGGCTTTCTTGGCCGCTACCTTTTTAGCCGGGGCTTTCTTGGCGGCGACCTTCTTGACCGCTACCTTCTTGACCGCTACTTTCTTGGCGGCGACCTTTTTGGCCGGGGCTTTCTTGGCGGCAGCCTTCTTCGCCGGCGCGGCTTTCTTGGCCGGGGCTTTCTTCGCAACGGCCTTCTTCGCGGCCGGTTTCTTCGCAGTTGCCATGTTTTTCTCCTTGATCAGGTTGAACGTTCAACAGCAGAAAACGCTCCACGCCGGTTCGGCGCGCGCGAAGCGGCTCATGGCACTGGAGGAAAGTCCATCGCCATGAACGGGGGCGCAGCCACCCACGCACGCCAAGGCGCCGGAAGGAGGCTGCTGATTCGGTGACTGCACGGCAGGTGTCGCAAGCAAGATCAATCCCAGGACAGGGCACCACCGGACTGGTACTCGATGACGCGGGTCTCGAAGAAATTGCGTTCCTTCTTCAGGTCGATCATCTCGCTCATCCAGGGGAAAGGGTTTTCCTCGTTGGGGAAGAGCGGGTCCAGGCCGATCTGCGTGGCGCGCCGGTTGGCGATGTAGCGCAGGTAGCCCTTGAACATGGAGGCGTTCAGGCCCAGCACGCCGCGCGGCATGGTGTCCTCGGCGTAGCGGTATTCCAGCTCGACCGCCTGTTCGAACAGGGCCTTGATCTCGGCCTTGAAGGCGGGCGTCCAGAGGTGGGGGTTTTCGAGCTTGATCTGGTTGATCAGGTCGATGCCGAAGTTGCAGTGCATCGACTCGTCGCGCAGGATGTACTGGTACTGCTCGGCGGCGCCGGTCATCTTGTTCTGGCGGCCCAGCGACAGGATCTGGGTGAAGCCGACGTAGAAGAACAAGCCTTCCATCAGGCAGGCGAAGACGATCAGGCTCTTGAGCAGGGTCTGGTCGGCCTCGGGCGTGCCGGTCTGGAAGCCGGGGTCCATGATCGCGTCGATGAACGGGATCAGGAACTCGTCCTTGGCGCGGATGGAGCCCACCTCGTGGTAGGCGTTGAAGATCTCCGACTCGTCCAGGCCCAGCGACTCCACGATGTACTGGTAGGCGTGGGTGTGGATCGCCTCCTCGAAGGCCTGGCGCAGCAGGAACTGGCGGCATTCGGGCGCCGTGATATGGCGGTAGGTGCCCAGCACGATGTTGTTGGCTGCCAGCGAGTCGGCGGTGACGAAGAAGCCGAGGTTGCGCTTGACGATGCGGCGCTCGTCCTCGGTCAGGCCGTTCGGGTCCTTCCAGAGCGCGATGTCGCGGTTCATGTTCACTTCCTGCGGCATCCAGTGGTTGGCGCAGGTGGCCAGGTACTTTTCCCAGGCCCACTTGTACTTGAACGGCACCAGCTGGTTGACGTCGGTCTGGCCATTGATGATGCGCTTGTCGGCGGCGTTGACGCGCCGCTGGCTGGGGCTGACGGGCTCTGCCGCAACGGGGGTCTTTGCGGGGGCTTGACCTTTCGCCGCGACGGGCGGCATATCGGCCACCGGCTGCAGGCGCGGCTGCGGCACGATCGGCGTGAAGTCTTCTTCCCAGGTCAACATGCTGTGTCCAATGCTCCGATTATGGGAGCAACGCTATGAAATGCAAAGTGTTGCATCGCATGCGTGCTCGATGAGTGTTGCAGCAAGGCATCGCGGTGCGCGCCGAGCTGCCGCGTTTTCGATCACTGGCAGGCTTCGCAGCCCGGATCGTCGATGGCGCAGAACTTGATGTCGGTGGCCGGCTCGGCGGCCATCTGTGCTCTGGCCGAGGCGGCCGCGGCATCGAGCGCGCTCATGCGCGGCGCGCTGCCGCCGTCGTTGTGGGGCACGGCGTTGAGCCGGCCCGATTGCACCGTGGATTTTTCTGCCTGCGTCGCGCTCGTGGTGCGCAGGTAATAGGTGGTCTTCAGCCCGCGCGTCCAGGCCAGCGTGTAGGTGTCGTGCAGCTTCTTGCCCGAGGCGCCGGCCATGTAGATGTTCAGGCTCTGTGCCTGGTCGATCCACTTCTGGCGGCGCGCGGCGGCTTCCACCAGCCACACCGGCTCGACCTCGAAGGCGGTGGCGTAGAGCTGCTTGATGTCCTGCGGCACGCGGTCGATCGGGCGCAGCGAGCCGTCGAAGTGTTTGAGGTCCATCACCATCACGTCGTCCCACAGGCCCAGGCGCTTCAAGTCGCGCACCAGGTAGTGGTTGATGACGGTGAATTCGCCCGACAGGTTGGACTTGACCGACAGGTTGCCGAAGCAGGGCTCGATGGAGGCGTCCACGCCGATGATGTTGGAGATGGTCGCTGTCGGCGCGATGGCCACGCAGTTGGAGTTGCGCATGCCGTCGCGGGCGATCTTGGCGCGCAGGGCGTCCCAGTCCAGCGTGCTGGAGCGGTCGATCTCGACGTAGCCGCCGCGTGCCTGCTCCAGCAGGTTCAGCGAATCCATCGGCAGCACGCCCTTGTCCCACAGCGAGCCCTTGAAGCTGGAGTACCGGCCGCGCTCGGCCGCCAGCTCGGTGGAGGCCCAGTAGGCGTGGTAGCAGACGGCCTCCATCGAGCGGTCGGCGAACTCCACCGCCTGCTCGCTGGCGTAGGGGATGCGCAGCTCGTACAGCGCATCCTGGAAGCCCATGATGCCCAGCCCGACCGGACGGTGGCGCAGGTTGGAGTCGCGCGCCTTCTTGACGGCGTAGTAGTTGATGTCGATGACGTTGTCGAGCATGCGCATGGCCGTCGAGATCGTCTTCTTGAGCTTCTCGTGGTCGACGCCGCCGTCCTTGATGTGCTGCAGCAGGTTGACCGAGCCCAGGTTGCACACGGCGGTTTCGGTGTCGCTGGTGTTCAGCGTGATCTCGGTGCACAGGTTGGAGCTGTGCACCACGCCCACGTGCTGCTGCGGCGAGCGCACGTTGCAGGCGTCCTTGAAGGTGATCCAGGGGTGGCCGGTCTCGAACAGCATCGAGAGCATCTTGCGCCACAGGTCGGTGGCGGGCACGGTCTTGCTGGGCTTGATTTCGCCGCGCGCGGCCTTCTCTTCATAGGCGACGTAGGCGTGCTCGAAGTCGGCGCCGAACAGGTCGTGCAGGTCGGGGCAGGAGGAGGGCGAGAACAGCGTCCAGCTGCCCTTTTCCATCACGCGGCGCATGAACAGGTCGGGGATCCAGTTGGCCGTGTTCATGTCGTGCGTGCGGCGGCGGTCGTCGCCGGTGTTCTTGCGCAGTTCCAGGAACTCCTCAATGTCCAGGTGCCAGGTCTCCAGGTAGGTGCAGACCGCGCCCTTGCGCTTGCCGCCCTGGTTGACGGCCACGGCCGTGTCGTTGACCACCTTCAGGAAGGGCACGACGCCCTGCGATTCGCCGTTGGTGCCCTTGATGTGGCTGCCCAGGGCGCGCACGCGGGTCCAGTCGTTGCCCAGGCCGCCGGCGAACTTGGACAGCAGCGCGTTCTCCTTGATCGACTCGTAGATGCCGTCCAGGTCGTCTGGCACGGTGGTCAGGTAGCAGGACGACAGCTGCGAGCGCAGCGTGCCGCTGTTGAACAGGGTCGGCGTCGAGGACATGAAGTCGAAGCTCGACAGCACTTCGTAGAACTCGATGGCACGGGCCTCGCGGTCGATCTCGTTCAGCGCCAGGCCCATCGCCACGCGCATGAAGAAGGCCTGCGGCAACTCGATGCGGGTCTTGCGCACGTGCAGGAAGTAGCGGTCGTACAGGGTCTGCAGGCCCAGGTAGTCGAACTTCAGGTCGCGCTCGGGCTTCAGCGCCGCGCCCAGGCGGGCCAGGTCGTACTGCAGGAGCTTCTCGTCCAGCAACTCGGCCTCCACGCCCTGCTTGACGAACTGCGGAAAGTAGTCGGCGTAGGCGGTGGCCATCTCGGCCTGCGCCACCTCGCGGCCCAGCACTTCCTTGACGATGGTGTGCAGCAGCAGGCGGGCGGTGGCGTAGGTGTAGTCGGGATCCTTCTCGATCAGCGTGCGGGCGGCCAGAATGGCGGCCTTGTAGACCTCTTCGACCGGCACGCCGTCGTACAGGTTGCGCAGCGTCTCGGCCAGGATGGGCTCGCCTTTGACCTCGGTGCCCAGATCGGCGCAGGCTTGCCGGATCAGCGTCTGCAGGCCAGGCATGTTCAGCGGTACCCGCTCGCCGCGCTCCAGCACGTGCAGCGTGGGGGCGGGCGCGGTCTGCTCGGCCTTCTGCTGCGCGCGCTCCTGCGCCCGGCGTTCGCGGTACAGCACGTAGGCGCGGGCCACTTCGTGGTGGCCGCCGCGCATCAGGCCCAGCTCGACGTGATCCTGCACGTCCTCGATGTGGAAGGTGCCGCCGCCGGGGCGCGAGCGCATCAGCGCGCGGACCACGGCCTGGGTCAGGGCATCGACGTCCTCGCGCACGCTCGCCGAGGCCGCGCCCTGCGTGCCGTGCACCGCCAGGAAGGCTTTCATCAGGGCCACGGCGATCTTGCTCGGTTCGAAGGACACGACCGCGCCGTTGCGACGGATGATCTGGTACTGCGCGAAGGCGCCGCTGGCCGAGGCGGCCTCTCCCGCAGGCGCGAAAGACGGTTGACGGGGGGTGCTTTGGGCAGGCGTGATGCCGCGTGCAGGCTGCATGGAATCCTCTTGGGTCGCTGGTGTGATCGGGATGGGACGCTTCGGTGCGGGCGTCGTCGTGACGGCTGTTTTTTGAAAGGTATGACCGGGCCGACACACTATATCTAGTGTCTCGACGCTGGGCAAGACACAACCTATAGTGTATTCCCGTTTTTTTGACCGATCCGCGCGCGACGGATTCCGGTGTGCTGGCCTGGCGGGCGCGTCGATGCTGGATGCGTTCGCGCGCAGGCGGGCGTGACAATGCCTGCAACCGGTTTTGCGGCTGAAGAGCGCGAAATTGCTGGCGGATGGGCGCGGCACCTACTCTCGGCATTCGCCGCGCGGAGAACCCCTCAGGCAAGGGGGGGCGTGGCCGCTGCGTCGGGAAAGCGCGTCGCCGGCCAACCCGTGGCGCGCCGCAGCCGGCCCCAATCGAAGCCGGGGCCGGGGTCGTGCTTGCGTCCGGGCGCGATGTGTTCGTGGCCCGCCACGTGCGTGATGGGGTAGCGCTGCGCCAGCGCGGTGCACAGCGTGGCGAGGGTTTCGTATTGGGCGTCCTCGAAACGGCCGCCCTCCAGGCCCTCCAGCTCGATGCCGACGGAATAGTCGTTGCAGTTGTCCCGCCCCTGGAAGCACGAGGCGCCGGCGTGCCAGGCCCGGTCATCGCCGCTGACGAACTGCCACAGCGCGCCGTCGCGCCGGACGTAGAAATGCGCCGATACCTCCAGTCCCCGGATCTGCCGGAAATACGGGTGCGCATCCCAGTCCAGGCGGTTGGTGAACAGTGCCTGCACGTGGTCGCCGCCGAATTCGCCCGGGGGCAGGCTGATGGAGTGCACGACGATCAGGCTCACGTCGCCGCCCGCGGGGCGGATGCCATGGTTGGCTGACCGCAGGGCGTGGGCGAAGCGGTACCAGCCTGCGCGCCAGAGCGCCGCGCAGGCTTCAGCGGCCGTCATCGGCCTGCTCATCGCTGCTGGGGGCCGTGATGCCCAGCCGTGCCATGCGGTAGCGCATCTGGCGCAGGTTCAGGCCCAGGCGCGCAGCGGCTGCCGTGCGGTTGAAGCCGGTTTCGTCGAGCGCCCGGATCAGCACCTGCCGCTCCTGGCCGTCGAGCCATGCCTCCAGGTCGGCGGGCAGCGTTTGCAAGGCTGGGCCGGTTTCCAGATCGGCTGGCACAGCCGGCGCGGCTGGCGCATGCTGGGTTTCCGCCGCAGCCGGCACAGGCTTCGCGGGGGCGGGAAACAGGTCGCCGAAGCCCGACTCGCCGCCTTCGCCCAGGGCGACCGCGCGGTGCAGCAGGTTTTCCAGCTCGCGCACGTTGCCGTCGAGCGGCGCCTCGGCGATCTCCTGCCACTGGCGGGCGGAAAGCTGGGGCGCGCGCGCCCCGGTGTCGGCGGCGATGCGTTCGAGCAGGGCCTGGCACAGCGCCGGCAGATCCTCGCGCCGCTCGCGCAGGGGCGGCACCACGATCTCGATGACGTTCAGACGGTAGAACAGAATCCTGCCGGAAGCGGCCCGCCTGGACCTCGGCCGCCAGATCCTTGTGCGTGGCGCTGACGATGCGCACGTCCACCGGCTCCTCGTGCGTCTCGCCCAGCGGGCGGATGCGCCGCTCCTGGATCGCGCGCAGCAGCTTGGCCTGCATGGCCAGCGGCAGGTCACCGATCTCGTCCAGGAACAGGGTGCCGCCGCGCGCGGCCTGGAAGAAGCCTTCGCGGTCCTGCGCGGCGCCGGTGTAGGAGCCTTTGCGCGCGCCGAAGAACTCGGCTTCGAGCAGGTTCTCGGGAATCGCCCCGCAGTTGACCGGCACGAAGGGGCCCGTGCCGCGGTGGCTGCACGCGTGGATGGCCGCGGCCACCAGTTCCTTGCCCGTGCCTGACTCGCCGTGCACCAGCACCGGTGCCATGCTGCGCGCCACCTTGGCGATGCGCTGCTTGACCGCGCGCATGGCCGGCGAATCGCCGACCAGCCGGCGCAGGGCGTTGGTCCCGTTCGGGCCTGGGCCGCCGGCCGCCGCGGGCGCCGCGCCGGCTTGCTCGACGGACGGTGCCGGAACCGGCGCGCCGGCCGGGGCGGCCGGCGGCGTCTGCAAGGCCGAGTTGACCACCGCGCGGAACTGCTTGAGGTCCACCGGCTTGGTCAGGTAGTCGAACGCGCCGGACTTCAGTGCCTCGACGGCGTTCTCGGCCGACCCGTAGGCGGTGATCATGATGCAGCGCTCGCGGCGCTGCCCGGCCGACAGCGCGCGCAGCAGCTCCAGTCCCAGGCCGTCGGGCAGGCGCATGTCGGTGATGAGGACGTCGAACTCGCGCGCCGCGAGCTGCTCGCGCGCCTCGGCCAGCGAGCCGGCGGCCTGCACCTGATGGCCCTCGCGCAGCAGGGTCAGCTCGTACAGCGTGCGCAGATCCGGCTCGTCGTCGACCACGAGCACGCGCGCGGCGGGGGCGGGGAGCGTGTCGGCGTTCATGGGCGGGTGGCTTCCTCCGGGGGCAGGATCGAATGCGCGCCGTGCGCGCGCCGGAAACTGACGAAGAACTCGTTGCCGTCGACGGCCCGGCCGTCCTGTGCGCGCGGCGTGCGCTCGTGGCCGATGACGGCGCCGTGGCGCTCGCACAATTCGCGGCAGATGAACAACCCCAGGCCGCTGGAGCGCGCCTCGGACGAGAAGAAAGGCTCGAACAAGTGGCGCCGCACCGACGCTTCCATCGGCGGGCCGTCGCTCCAGACCATCAGCATCACCGGTCCGTGGCGGACGGCGTGGGTGGACACCTGGATGGCGCCGGCGCGCTGGCTGGCGTAGCGCGCGGCGTTGTCCAGCAGGTTGACCAGGATGCGGCGCAGGTGCTCGCGGGCAAACCGCACCTGGATGTCCGGCGCCTGCGGCTCCACTTCCAGTCGCTGGCCTGCGCCGCCCTGGTCGCGCCATTCGCGGCAGAACGACTGCACTTCCTCGTCCAGCGCCAGCGCCTGCACGGTGTCCGGCTCGGAGGGGCCCTGCACGCGCACCACGTCGAGCACGTCCTCGACGATGTGGCCCAGGCGCTGGGCGTTCTGCCGCACCATGGCGGTCAGGCGCCGCTGGGTGGGCGATTCCAGGTCTTCCTCCAGCAGGGCGTTGGCCTGGCTGATGGCGGCCAGCGGGTTGCGGATCTCGTGCGCCACCGCGGCCGACATGCGGCCCATGGCGGCCAGCTTCTCGGTGCGCAGGCGTGCTTCCATCTCGCGCAGGTCCTGCAGGAACACGACGCACAGGCCGCCGCCGTCGCCCGTCGAGGGCGTGCGCTGGGTGCGCGCCCGCAGGTGGCTGCCGTGGCGGTCCTCGTGGTGCAGCGCGACCTCGACCTCGTCGATCGGCCCGTCCGCGAAGGTGAGCCGCACCACGTGGGCGAGCTGCACCCAGGCCGGGTTGTCCAGCAGGCTGAAGCGGTCCGGGGTGACCTCCTGGTCGGCGCCCAGCATCACGTGGGCGGCGGGGTTGGCGGCGCGCACGGTGTAGCCGGCGTCGACCACCAGCACGCCGTCGGGCAGCGCCTCGATCACCAGGTTGTTGACCAGCGACTGCATCTGCGTCTCGCCGCGGCTGCGGCGCACCATCGCTTCCTCGCGCGCCAGGCGGGTGGAGAGCTGGTTGGTCAGCAGCGACAGCACCAGCAGCCCCGCGCCGGTCAGGCCGACCTGCACGATGCCGGCGGTGTTTTCCCACGAGGTCGCGCCGGCGCTCCAGGCCGCGTTGCCCAGCAGCACCAGGGTGACCAGGGCGGCGGTGCCCAGCGCCAGCGCGCGCGTGCCCATGATGGCCGCCATCAGCACCGGCAGCGCGAGCAGCGGCGTGTAGTTGATGGCCGGAGACTGCTGCACTTGCAGTGTGATGAAGAAGGCGACGTCGATGCCCACGGTCTGGAGCCACTGGGCGTCGAACGAACGCCCGGGCCCGCTGGGCCGCGCCAACAGGCGCACCAGCACCGTCAGCGCCAGGTAGGCCAGGCTCAGCGCCGCCAGCCACCCAGGCACCACGCGCACGTTGGTGTCGAGCAGCAGGCTCATGCCGACCAGAACCAGCGCCAGCAGCACGCGGGCCGACATGAAGCCGGTCCACAGGCGGGCGAACGACGCGCTGTCGGCCTCGCCCGGCGGCTGGCCGCTCGCGCGCCGGGGCGTGGCCGCGCCCGGGGGCAGCGAGGATGCGCCGAACCAGGGGGGCTGTTCGGCCGGCGTGCGCGCGACCCTCATGGGCGCGCCTCCGCGTGCGCGTGCCGCGTGCACGAGCGCTTTCGGAGCGGCCGGGCGGCGTTCATGCCCCCTCGGATTCCCGGCGGTGGGCGGCGCAGCAGTAGCTGCCCTGGCGGCCCGCCACCACCTCGTTGCCTGGCACGTGCGTGCCGCAGCGCGCGCAGCGCACCATGGCCAGGGTGGCGGCGGCGCCGCCCTGACGCGCCTGGCCGCGCGCGCGCCGGCCACGCTGCCACAGCCACACGCCGGCCAGCACCGCCAGCAGCAGGACCAGCAGCTTCATGTCGGACGCCCCAGCAGCACTTCGAGCACGAAGCGCGAGCCCACGTAGCCCAGCAGCAGCAGCGCGGCGCCGATGTAGAGCACGCGCACCGCGCGCCGGCCGCGCCAGCCCAGCAGCGAGCGGCCGGCCAGCAGCACGGCGAAGGTCAGCCACGACAGCAGCGTGAAGACGCGCTTGTGGTCCCAGCGCCAGCCCACGTAGGTGTCGCCGTAGATCCGCTCGCCGAAGAACATGCCCGCCAGCATGGTCAGCGTCAGCAGCACGAAGCCGGCGCCGACGAAGCGGAACATCAGCCGCTCCAGCGTCAGCAGCGGCACGCCGCCCTCGGTGGCCTGCGAGGCGTTGCGCATGTCGGATTCGGCGCGCGACATCATCCAGCCGTGCGCCACCGCCGCCGCGAACAGCCCGTAGGCGGCGATGCCCAGCGCCCAGTGCAGCGGCAGCAGCGGCGACGAGCTGACGTGCAGCGGCGCGCCCGGGAACGCCAGCGCCAGCACGATGGCCAGCGCGCCGAAGCCGGCCAGCGCCCAGCGTGCCTTCATGCGCGGGTAGAGCTGGCTCTCGATGGCGTACACCGTCAGCACCAGCCAGACCGTGATCGACAGCGCCGGCGCGAAGCCGAAGCGCGGCTGCCCGGCCAGCAGGCTCCAGCCCAGCAGCAGGCCGTGCAGCAGCCAGGCCAGCAGCAGCACCCGCCGCGCGGTGACGGCGCCGATGGCGCGCGAGGCCAGCGCCGGCACCGCGTAGGCCAGCGCGGCGGCGCCGGCCAGCAGCAGGCTGACGGGGGAGGCGCTGGCTAGAATCATGCACGCAAGTTTAGCGGCTCGCCCCCTGCGGACAGGGCCGGTGCGCCGCGCCCCAACCCCGCCCATGGCCACCGCACTCACCGACAAACTCTCCAGCCTGGTCAAGAAGATCTCCGGCCAGGCCCGCATCACCGAAGCCAACGTGCAGGACATGCTGCGCGAGGTGCGCCTGGCCCTGCTGGAGGCCGACGTGGCCTTGCCCGTGGTGCGCGACTTCGTCGCCCGCGTCAAGGACAAGGCCATGGGCCAGGAGGTGCTGGGCAGCCTCAAGCCCGGCCAGGCGCTGGTGGGCATCGTCAACCGCGAGCTGGCCGCCACCATGGGCGAGGGCGTGAGCGACCTGAATCTGGCCGCGCAGCCCCCGGCGGTGATCCTGATGGCCGGCCTGCAGGGCTCCGGCAAGACCACCACCACCGCCAAGCTGGCGCGCCACCTGATCCAGAAGCGCAAGAAGAAGGTGCTCACCGTCTCGGGCGACGTGTACCGGCCCGCCGCCATCGAGCAGCTCAAGACCGTCACCGGGCAGGCCGGCGCCGACTGGTTCCCCAGCACGCCCGAGCAGAAGCCGCTGGACATCGCCCGCGCCGCGCTCGACCACGCGCGCAAGCACTTCTACGACGTGCTGATCGTCGACACCGCCGGCCGCCTGGCGATCGACGAGGCGCTGATGCAGGAGATCAAGGCCCTGCACGGCGCGCTCGACCCGGTCGAGACGCTGTTCGTCGTCGATGCCATGCAGGGCCAGGACGCCGCCAATACCGCCCGGGCCTTCAAGGACGCGCTGCCGCTGACCGGCATCGTTCTGACCAAGATGGACGGCGACTCGCGCGGCGGCGCGGCGCTGTCGGTGCGGCAGGTCACTGGCGCGCCGATCAAGTTCGCCGGCGTCAGCGAGAAGCTCGACGGCCTGGAGGTGTTCGACGCCGAGCGCCACGCCGGCCGCATCCTGGGCATGGGCGACGTGGTGGCGCTGGTCGAGCAGGTCACCGCCAACGTGGACATCGAGGCCGCCAGGAAGCTGGCCGAGAAGGTCAAGAGCGGCAGCGGCTTCGACCTGCAGGACTTCCTGGGCCAGTTGCAGCAGATGAAGCAGATGGGCGGCTTGAGCAGCCTGATGGACAAGCTGCCCACTCAGCTGGCCGGCAAGGCCACCGATGCCGACCTCACGCGCGCCGAGAAGGACATCCGCCGCAAGGAAGGCATCATCAACAGCATGACGGCGCTGGAGCGCCGCAAGCCCGAACTGCTCAAGGCCAGCCGCAAGCGCCGCATCGCCGCCGGCGCCGGCGTGCAGGTGCAGGAGGTCAACCGCCTGCTCAAGGAGTTCGAGCAGATGCAGGCGATGATGAAGCAGATGAAGGGCGGCGCGATGATGAAGATGATGCGCCGCATGGGTGGCATGAAGGGCCTTGGCGGCCTGATGGGCGGTGGCGGCCTGCCGCCGCTGCCGCCGGGCGGCAAGCGGCCGTTCTAGGTCTATGAGTCAAATCGGCCTCCAGTGCTTGCCAGTCAAGCGCTGGCAGCTATTAAAATGGGAGTAATCCAGTGTTCGTTCCCACGATGCTGCCGCGCACGCGCTCTCATTCCGTCGTCGCAACCCACCGGGCACGCGCATCCGCCGCCACGGCCCGCGCCCCTTGGATGCGCAGGGGGTTGATGTCCAGCTCCGCCAGCCGGGGGCCCAGCGTGGCCGCGAGCACCGACACCTGGTGCACGATGCGCGCCACGGCCGCCAGGTCGGCCGGCTCGCGCCCGCGGTAGCCGTCCAGCAGGGGGAAGTAGCGCAGCTCGCGCAGCGCCTGCTCGGCCGCGCGCGGGCTCACGGGGGCGGGCAGCAGGCGCACGTCCTTCATCAGCTCCACCAGCGTGCCGCCGGTGCCCACCATGACCAGCGGGCCGTACTGCGCGTCGTGCACGGCGCCGACCATCAGCTCCACGTCGCCCTGGATCATGGGCTGCACCAGGCAGCCCTCGAAGCGCACGCCGGCGCGCCCCGCCGCCTCCGCGATCTGCGCGAAGGCGCCGCGCACGGCCTGCGCGTCGGCCAGGTTCAGCTTGACGCCGCCCATGTCGCTCTTGTGCGTGACGCCTTCGGCGACGATCTTCAGCACCACCGGGTAGCCCATGGCCTGCGCGATCCGCGCCGCCTGCTCGGCGTCGGCCGCCAGTTCACCCTCGGCGGTGGGAATGCCGGCCGCGGCCAGCAGCTTCTTGGCCTGGTCTTCCGACAGCAGGCCGGTGCCCAGCTCCTGGGCCATCTGCGCCAGCGGCGCCGGCAGTGCGGGCAGCGCCACCGGCTCGGGCGCCTGGTAGTGCTTGAGCCACAGCATGTCCTTCACCGTGAGCAGCGCTTCCTGCACGCTGGGGAAGAAGGGCGCGCCCAGCTCGATCAGGGCCAGGCGCATCGCCTCGGTGATGCCGCTGGCGCTGTTGACCACCAGGCAGGGCTTGCCGTGGCGCCGCCCCAGTTCGGTGAAGAGCTGCGCGATCTCGGGCATGCGGCCCTGCGGCGTCATGATGTACAGGCACGCGCCCACGGCCGGGTCGCGCACGATCGGCTCGATCGAGCCCTGGATGACGTCGGGGCGCCCCTTGCCCGGCCCGGCCACGACGGCGCCCATGTCGTAAGGCAGCTGCTGGTTGGCCTCGGTGACGAAGGCGGCCAGCGCTGCGCGCGTTTCGGCGCCCAGCTCGGCCATGGCCAGGCCGTGGTCCGACAGCGCGTCGGTGCCCAGCGCGCCGGCGCCGCCGGAGCCGCTGAACAGCGCCACGCCGTCCACCGGCGGCAGCGGGAAGGACTGCAGCGCCTGCGCCGTCAGCAGCATCTGCAGCGCGTCGGTCTGCACCAGGATGCCGGCCTCGCGGCAGCGCGCCACGAAGGCGTCGTAGGAGCCGGCCAGGCTGGCGGTGTGCGAGGCCACCGCGCGCTCGCCCTGCGGCGTGCGGCCGGCCTTGGTGATGAGCACCGGCTTGCCCGCCGCGCGGGCGCGGCGCGCGATGCTGAACAGGCGGTCGATGGAGTCGGCCCCCTCCATGTAGAGGCAGATCACGTCGGTGGCCGGGTCGTCCACCAGGTAGTCGAAGAAGTCGCAGATCTTCAGCCCGGCCTGGTTGCCCAGCGTGGCGCAGCTGCTGAAGCCGGCGCCGATGTGGCCGGCGCGCGCGATCATGGCGCCGACGATGGCGCCGCTCTGGCTGGCCACGCCGATGCGGCCGCGCGGCATGGTGTCGAAGAACTCCAGCAGCGCGGTGGAGTTGAGCAGCGCCAGGTTCTCGCTGGCGTTGAGGATGCCCATGCAGTTGGGGCCGATCATCGGCAGGCCGGCCTCCTCGGCGATGGCCACCACGCGCGCCTGCTTGGCCGCGCCCTCGGGGCCCGTCTCGGCGAACTGTGCGGTCACGATCATGACGGCGCGCACGCCGGCCGCCACGCAGTCGCGCATGGCCTGCTCCACGCCGTCCACCGTGATGCTGATGACCGCCAGGTCCACCGGGCCGGGCACGTCGCGGATGTTGGCGAAGGCCGGCAGGCCCTGGATGGTGCTGGCCTTGGGGTTGACCGGATAGACGGCGCCGGCGTACTTGAACTTGGCCAGCAGCGACTGCAGCAGGCCGCCCCACTTGTTGCGGTCCTCGGAGGCGCCGATGAAGGCCACCGAGCGCGGCGAGAGGATGGCGCGGATGCCATCGTGCGAATGCGGGGGAGGGGGCGTCGTCGTCATGGCTTCACTTCTTGCCGTAGCTCACCTGCATGCCCGCGCGCACGTCCGACTGCACTTCGTAGGGGGGAATGGGGTAGCGCAGGCCGTTGCGCGACAGGGCGGCCAGCCCTTCCAGCGCCTTGGCCAGGTGCGCGGGCTTGAGGGCCATGAGCATCTCGTCGTCGGGCACGCCGCCGTAGCGCCGCTCGGGAAAGCAGGGCAGCGACAGGCTGGGCTCGCCGGTGGCCAGCGCGCGGCCCCAGGAGTCGGCGCAGGCCGATTCGCCGACCGCGCCCCATTCCAGCTTCTTGTAGCCCGTCCACTGCAGGCCGTTGATGAACAGGATCATCTGCGCCGGGTTGGCGTAGACCAGGCAGACGTCGGGGTTGAGCCGGCCGCTGGCCAGCGGCGAGACGGCCATCGCCTGGTAGCGGCCGTAGGGCACGCAGTGCATGGCCTTCTGGTGCGCGGCGGCGTCGGCCTCGGTGGCGAACCACACGCCGGCGAAAGGCTTGCCGGCCTGCCAATCCTCGTTTTGCGGCGAGAGGCCGATCACCGCCGAGCACTGCGGCCCGACCAGGTCGGCGGCGGTGATGCCCACGGTGAAGCCCAGCCGCGCGGCCTGGCCGATGATCTGGTCGGTGGTGTGGATGGCGCCGTTGGGGCGGCGGATCTTGGGCACCGCCTCCATGTCCTCCACGCGCTCGAACATCTGGATGCCGATGGGCGTGGTCTTCAGGCGCAACAGGCGGAAGAGCTGGTCGGTGAGGGTGGCGCCGTCGATCGTGGGGTTGGTCGTTGTCGTGGTTTCAGGCATGGCGGACTTCGGAGAGGAAAGCCTTGGCGCGCTCGCTGCGCGTGGCGGTGAAGAAGGGTTCGGGCGGCGCATCCTCGATGATCTGGCCGTCGGCCATGAAGACCACGCGGTCGGCCACTTCGCGCGCGAAGCCCATCTCGTGCGTCACGCACAGCATCGTCATGCCCTCGTGGGCCAGCTGGCGCATCACCGCCAGCACCTCGCCCACCATCTCGGGGTCCAGCGCGCTGGTGGGCTCGTCGAACAGGATGATGGGCGGCTGCATGGCCAGCGTGCGGGCGATCGCCACGCGCTGCTGCTGGCCGCCCGAGAGCTGGCTGGGCGAGGCGTCGGCCTTGTTGGCCAGTCCCACCCGCGTGAGCAGCGCCATCGCCCGTTCCTTGGCTTCCTGCTCGGACAGCTTGAGCAGATGGCGCGGCGCCAGGCACAGGTTGTCCATCACCGTCAGGTGCGGGAACAGGTTGAAGCTCTGGAACACGAAGCCCACGCGCTGGCGCATCGCGTTGACCTCCTTGGCTGAAGGGCCGGGCTCCTTGCCTTCGATGAGGATGCGCCCGGACTCGATGCTCTCCAGCCGCGTGATGGTGCGCAGCAGCGTGGACTTGCCTGAGCCCGAGGGCCCGCAGATCACCACCACCTCGCCTTGGCGGAAGTCCAGGGTGATGTCCTTGAGGACCACGTTGTCCCCGAAACGCTTGCTCACGCCCTGGAACTCGATGGCCTTGGGTTTGTCTTGCATCGTCGATTCCATGATGGCTGTGAAGGATGTTCAGGCCTGCGCGGCAGCGCCCGTGTTGCCGGCGCCGGGCGTGCGGGAGGCGCGCGGGCCGGCGAAGCGCCGCTCCATCCAGCGCCCCAGCAGCGTGAGCGGGTAGCACAGCACGAAGTAGGCAATGCCCAGCAGCGTGAAGATCGGGATGGCCTTGTCGCCCAGCGTGTCGTTCAGGCCCATGAACTCCAGCGTCATCTCGTGCAGCCCGATCACCGAGCCCAGCGCCGTTTCCTTGATCAGCAGCACGAACTGGCTGACGATGCTGGGCAGCATGTTGCGCAGCGCCTGCGGCAGGATGACGTGGCGCATCGCCTGTGCGTGCGGCAGGCCGAGAGACCGTGCCGCCTCGTACTGCCCCCGGGGCAGAGCCTCGATGCCGGCGCGGATGGTCTGCGACAGGTAGGCGCCGTTGAACAGCGTCATCACCACCAGCACCACCAGCCACAGCGGCGCGCCTTTGATGACCATTGGCAGCAGGAAGTACACCCACAGCAGATGCACGATCAGCGGCACGCTGCGCATGTAGAACACGAACAGCTCCACCGCCCGCGCCAGCGCACGCCAGGGGCTGATGAGGCCCAGGCAGACGACCAGCCCAGCCGGCATGGCCAGCAGCAGGCCGGCTGCGGCCAGGATCAGCGTCATCGCCAGCCCGCCCAGCGGGCCATCGGGGTAGTAGCCGATCAGCAGCTGCACCCAGTAGGTTTGGAGGATGTCCCACATGGTCGTGTCCTACCTGGCCGGATAGCGGCGCTGGTACCGCTGGCTCAGGATGGTCAGCGCCACCGCGATCAGCAGGAAGAAGACCGTGGTGAAGGCGTACACGCCCACGCTCAGGAAAGAGGCGTCGTTGACCGCGCGGGTCACGAAGGCCAGCTCGCCCACGCCCACCATCAGCGCCACGGTGGTGTTCTTGGTGATGTTCATGGCCTGGCCCAGCAGCGGCGGCACGGTGGTGCGCAGCGCCTGGGGCAAGACGACCAGGCGGAAGGTGTCGAAGAAGCCGAAGCCCAGCGAATGGGCTGCTTCGGCTTGGCCGTGCGCGATGCCGCGGATGCCGCTGCGGATGTCCTCCGAGATGAAGGCCGACGAGTAGATGATCAGTGCCACCAGGGACATGTGGAAGCCCACGTCGTGCTGGTAGAACGCGCGCTTGAGGTCATCGGGCAGCATCTCCGGCACCGCGAAGTACCAGAACATGACGTGCACCAGCAGGGGGATGGTGCGCACGAGTTCGACATAGGCGGTGGCCGGCAGCCGGATCCAGCGCGCGGGCGCCAGCCGGGCGAAGGCCACGACCATGCCCAGCAGCAGCCCGCCCACGATGGCGCCGGCCGTCAGGCCCAAGGTGGTCTGGATGCCCTTGAGCAGCATGGCCCGGTACTCGGGCCGGAACATGACGCCCCAGTCGATGGAGGTCAGGGTGTCCACGGTTGGGCTCGCTCGCTGTGCTGTGGCTTCTTCGATCCGGGGCCGATTGCCTGCCGCGCTGCCTCAAGGCTGCTTGTACGGCGCAAAGGTGAAGCTGCGCTTCATCTTCAGATCCGAGCCGGCGCCGAACCATTGGTCGAAGATCTGCGCGGCCTTGCCGCTTTTTTCCAGCTCGGTCAGGGTGTCGTTCACGGCAGCCAGCATGCGCGTCTCGCCCTTGCGCACGCCGATGCCGATCTGCTGCTGGTCCACCGGCTGGTCGAGGATGCGCCACTTGTCGCGTTTGCCCTCGATCAGGCCGATGAGCGTGGTCTCGTCGCCCGCCATCGAATCGACCTTGCCCTGCTCCAGCGCCAGATAGGCGTTGGCCGGCGAAGGGAAGACCTTGAGGTCCACGCCCTGGATGACCTTGGGTATCTTCACCTCGTGCTGCGAGCCGCTGATGCCGGCCATGCGCTTGCCAGTGAGGTCGGCAAAGCCCTTGATAGGCGAGGACGCGGGCACCATCACCTTCACGTCGACGGTGAAGTAGTTGTGGCTGAAGTCGATCAGCTTGGCGCGCTCGGGGGTGTTGGTGAGGTTGGCCAGGGCGATGTCGGTGCGGCCCGACTGCAGGTCGGTCACGCGCGTGGCACCGGTGATGAACACCAGCTCGGGCTTGACGCCGATTTTGGCGGCGATGGCGTCACAGATGTCCACGTCATAGCCCACGAACTTGCGCGTCTTCGGATCCTGCACGAAGGAGAAGGGTTTGTACTGCGAGCCGACGCCGCACTTGAGCACGCCGGCCGCCTTGACGCTGTCGAGCGGGTCCGCGTGCGCCGGTGCGCCTGCCAGGCCGAGCAGCGCGAGGGCCGCGCCCAGATGCATCGCATGGATCCTTGTCGTCATTCTGTGTCTCCTGAGTCGTCGTGGTGAAGTGTCGATTCTGCGCGCGGGTCGATGCGCCTCAAGCTGTGGAGGCCGCCAGCCGCTGCAGGCCGGCCTCCAGGTCGGCGATGAGGTCCAGCGGGTTTTCGAGGCCCACGTGCACCCGCAGGCAGAGGTCGCCTGCGGCGATCGGGCTGCTCACGCGGTAGCCGCCCGGCTTGACCGGGATGACCAGGCTCTCGAAGCCGCCCCAGCTGAAGCCCATCTTGAACAATTGCATGCCGTCGAGCATGGCGACCACGGCCGCCTCGGGCGCAGGGCGCAGCACCACGCCGAACAGGCCGCTGGCGCCGTGGAAGTCGCGCTTCCACAGCTCATGGCCCGGCGCGCCGGGCAGCGCGGGGTACAGCACTTCGCGCACCTGGGGCTGCTCGCGCAGCCACTGGGCCACCTGCAGCGCGTTTTCCTGGTGCTGGCGCAGCCGCACGGCCAGGGTGCGCAGGCCGCGCAGTCCGAGGAAGGCGTCGTCGGGTGAGGCCGTCAGTCCCAGCGCGCCGTGGAAAGCACGCACCTCCAGGTACAGCTCGCGCGTGCGCGCCACGATCACGCCCAGCAGCGCGTCGGAATGGCCCACCACGTATTTGGTCAGCGAATGGATGGACAGGTCCACCCCGTGCTGCAGCGCCGGGAAGAGCAGCGCCGTGCCCCAGGTGTTGTCCATCAGCACGCGGGCGCCGGCGGCGTGGGCCGCCGCGCAGATGGCTGGGATGTCCTGCACCTCGAAGGTGCCGGAGCCGGGCGATTCGGTGTACACGACCGTGGTGTTCGGCTGGATCAGCTCCGCGATGCCGGCCCCGGCCAGCGGCGGGTAGTAGGTGGTGCCCACGTTCATCTTCTTGAGCACCGTCTCGCAGAAGCCGCGCACAGGCGGATAGACGCTGTCCACCATCAGGACGTGGTCGCCGGGCTTCACGCTGGCCAGCAGCGCGGTGGTGATGGCCGACAGGCCCGAGGGCGTGAGCATCGCGCTGGCACCGCCTTCGAGCTGCGCCAGCGCCGATTCCAGCGCGCGGCCGGTGGGCGTGCCCCAGCGGCCGTAGGCGCGGTGCCCGCTGCTGTTCTTGAGCTGCTCCACCTTGTCGAACAGTACCGTCGAGCCACGGTACGGCGGGATGCTGACCAGGCCGTTGGACAGCTTGGCGTCGCGTCCCACGTGGGTTACGCGGGTCTCGACGTGCAGAGGAGTGGCGGCGGCTTCGCTCATGAAAGTCTTTCTGGAGGCACGGCTCGCGGCAGTATATTTAATGCACCAGAAGAACAAAACATATAAAAATTCATATCATTATTTCATTTATGAAAAAATAAAGCATGGACACGAACAGCCTGGCCCTGATCTCGGTGTTCGTGCGGGTGGCGCGCTGCATGAGCTTTTCTGGCGCAGCGGCCGAGTTGCGCGTGTCGAACGGCACGGTCAGCCGCCAGATCGCTCGGCTGGAGAAGAAGATGGGCGTGCAGCTGCTGGAGCGCAGCACCCGCAAGGTGGCGCTGACGGAGATCGGCCGCACCTTCTTCGAATCGAGCTGCCGGGTGCTGCAGCAGGCGGAAGAGGCCATGTCCCAGGTACAGGACCTGCAGGCCGAGCCGCGCGGGACGCTGCGCATCACGGCGCCGATGCTGTTCGGCATCCTGCATCTGAGCCCGCTGATCCGCCGCTTCGCCGAGCGCTACCCCAAGGTCGAGGTGCAACTGAGCGTCTCTGACCAGCTCGAAAGCCTGGCCAGCGGCGACTACGACATGGCGATCCGTATCACCAACCACCTGGACAACGGCGTGATCGCCAGGCGCCTGAGTTCGATCGACTGGGCCGTCTGCGCAAGCCCCGGCTACCTGCGGCGGCACGGTGCGCCGGCCGTGCCTGCCGACCTCGCCGAACACCAGTGCTACTACTACCCCAGCGTCATTGAGCACGGACGCTGGAGTTTCCTGCGGGGGGACGTGCTGTGCACCGTGCCCATCCGCAGCCGCCTGCAGGTCAACAGCAGCCAAATCATCGCGGACCATGCGCGCTCCGGCATGGGCATCGCACTGCTGCCTACCTACCTCATCGGCAACGATCTCAAGGCCGGCCGCCTGGTGCGGTTGCTGGCCGGGTTCCAGCCCACCGTCAACAGCGCGCTGTACGCGCTCTACCTGCCCAACCGCTACATGACCGCCAAGGTGCTCGCTTTCCTCGACATGCTGCAACAGGCGTTCACCGACCCGCCGTACTGGGACAGAGACAGTTCGCCCGCAGCTGGAAGATCTAAGTGAAATCCCTCCTGACCCTTGCTGCAAAAGCGCAGGCAGCTATTGATACTGAAGCAAAATGAGCCGCTCGCCGCCTGTTTCCGCAACGCCGCCGCGCCAGCGGCCCGGCGCGCCCGTGCGCGTGCTCATGGTCTGCATGGGCAACATCTGCCGCAGCCCCACCGCGCACGGCGTGCTGGAGAAGCTGGCGGCCGACGCCGGCCTGGCGCAGCGCGTGCAAGTCGATTCCGCCGGCACGCACGACCACCACGTCGGCGCGCCGCCCGACCACCGCGCGCAGCAGCACGCCGCTCGCCGCGGCTACGACCTGAGCGCCCAGCGCGCCCGCCACCTCACGCGGCGCGACTTCGCCGAGTTCGACCTGGTGCTGGTCATGGACGGCGCCAACGAGCGCGCCGCCCGTGCCCTGTGCCCGCCGGCCGAGACGCACAAGCTGCGCCGGCTGACCGACTTCTGCACCCGCCACGCCGCGCGCGAGGTGCCCGACCCGTACTACGGCGGCGCCGCGGGTTTCGAGCAGGTGCTGGACCTGGTGGAAGACGCCTGCGCCGGCCTGCTGACCGCCCTTGACGGCTGACGGAGCGCTATTGATAAAATAGCTGCCAGCGCTTGATGGACGGGCGCTGGAGGCCAAAATGACCATCAACCACCCCGGCGCGGACGCATGGGCCGCGCAGCGGCGCCTCAGCCTGCTGCTGGGCCTGGGCGGCGCGCTGGCGCTGGCCGGCTGCGGCAGCGCGCCGCCGCGCCCCACGGCGGGCCGCGCGCCGGCCGTGCCCGCGACCCGGCCGCCGCTGGATCTCGACCCCGCCGGCCGCGAGGCCAGCGTCGCCCAGGCCATGCTGCTGGTCAACACGCCCTACCGCTACGGCGGCAACACGCCGCAGGGCGGGTTCGACTGCAGCGGCCTGGTGCACTACGTCTTCAGCCAGGTGGCCGAAGGCGCCGCGCGCCGCCTGCCGCGCAGCACCGCGCAGTGGGCGGCGGCCACGGTGCCGGTGCAGGAGGCCGCCTTGCAGCGCGGCGACCTGGTGTTCTTCAACACCACGGGCGCCACGTTCTCGCACATGGGCATCTACGTCGGCGGCGGCCAGTTCGTGCACGCGCCGTCCACCGGCGGCACGGTGCGCAAGGAGGCGGTGGCGGGGCGCTACTTCGGCCCGCGCTACCAGGGCGGGCGGCGCGTGTTCGCCGCCTGAGCCTGCGTTTACAGGTTGGCCTCGGCGCGCAGCAGGTCGGCCTTGTCGGTGCGCTCCCAGGTGAACTCCGGCTCGTCGCGGCCGAAGTGGCCGTAGGCGGCGGTCTTCTGGTAGATGGGGCGCAGCAGGTCGAGCATCTGGATGATGCCCTTGGGCCGCAGGTCGAAGTGCGCGCGCACCAGCTTGGCGATCTCGGCGTCGGGGAGCTTGCCGGTGCCTTCGGTGTAGACGGTGATGTTCATCGGCTCGGCCACGCCGATGGCATACGCCACCTGGATCTGGCACTGCCGCGCCAGGCCCGCCGCGACGATGTTCTTGGCCACGTAGCGCGCGGCGTAGGCTGCCGAGCGGTCCACCTTGGTCGGGTCCTTGCCGCTGAAGGCGCCGCCGCCGTGCGGGCAGGCGCCGCCGTAGGTGTCCACGATGATCTTGCGCCCGGTCAGCCCGCAGTCGCCCTGCGGGCCGCCGACGACGAAGCGGCCGGTGGGGTTGACGAGGTAGCGCGTGTCCTTCAGCCACTCCTTGGGCAGCACGGGCTTGATGATCTCCTCGACCACGGCCTCGACGAAGCTGGCCTTCATCTTGGTCGGCGTCTCGCTCTGGTCGGGGCTGTGCTGGGTGGAGAGCACCACGGTGTCGATGCCGTGCGGCTTGCCGTCGGCGTAGCGCATGGTCACCTGGCTCTTGGCGTCAGGGCGCAGGAAGGGCAGCTTGCCGCTCTTGCGCAGCTGCGCCTGGCGCTCGACCAGGCGGTGCGCGTAGTAGATGGGCGCGGGCATCAGCTCGGGCGTCTCGTCGCAGGCGTAGCCGAACATCAGGCCCTGGTCGCCGGCGCCGGTGTTCAGGTGGTCGTCGCTGGCGTGGTCCACGCCCTGGGCGATGTCGTTGCTCTGCTTGTCGTAGGCCACCAGCACGGCGCAGCCCTTGTAGTCGATGCCGTACTCGGTGTTGTCGTAGCCGATGCGCTGGATGGTGTCGCGCGCCACCTGGATGTAGTCCACCGTGGCGTTGGTGGTGATCTCGCCGGCCAGCACCACCAGGCCGGTGTTGGTCAGCGTCTCGGCGGCCACGCGGCTACGCGGGTCTTGCGCGAGGATGGCGTCGAGGATGGCGTCGGAAACCTGGTCGGCCACCTTGTCGGGGTGGCCTTCGGAGACCGATTCGGAGGTGAAGAGAAAGCTGTTCGCCAGTTCCATTGAATAAACTCCAGGGGTTTGTACGTTGCGTTGCCAAACCGCGAGAGCACTGGCGAACGCTTTAGCAGCATTTTTTAAAGTCGCCCTGCAAGTAGTTCCATAACTCGGCGACACAACCATTTTAATCAATCTCCCATGCTCGCCCTGTATCGCCTCGTGTCCGGCTGGCCGCTGGCGCTGCTGCACGCGGTGGGCGCGCTGCTGGGCTGGCTGACCTGGCTGGCCTCGCCCACCTACCGGCGCCGCTTCGCCGCGCACGCCGCGCTGGCGGGCTACCGCTTCGCCCAGGTGCGCCCGGCGGTGGCGCACGCCGGGCGCATGGCGGTGGAAACGCCGCGCCTGTGGTTCGGCCCGCCCGTGCCCATGCGGTGGGACGGCACCGACGTGGTCGATGCCGCCTACGCGGCCGGCAAGGGCGTGGTGTTCCTCACACCGCACCTGGGCTGTTTCGAGATCACCGCGCAGGGCCTGGCCGAGCGCTACCGCGCGCAATATGGCCCCATCACCGTGCTGTACCGCCCGGCGCGCCAGGCCGCGCTGGCCGAGGTGGTGGAGACGGCGCGCCGGCGCGAGGGCCTGGAGACCGCGCCCACCACCCTGGCCGGCGTGCGCCAGATGATCAAGGCGCTGCGCGCCGGCCGCGCCGTCGGCCTGCTGCCCGACCAGGTGCCGCCGGGCGGCATGGGCCAGTGGGCGCCGTTCTTCGGCCAGCCGGCCTACACCATGACGCTGGCCGCGCGCCTGGTGTTGCAGACCGGCGCCACGCCGCTGCTGGTGTGGGGCGAGCGGCTGCCGGGCGGGCAGGGCTTCTGCCTGCACTTCCGCGCGCTGGCCGAGCCGTTGGCGGGCGAGCTGGCGCCGGCCGTGGAGCAGATCAACCGCGAGATGGAGCGCCTGATCCGCGAATGCCCGCAGCAGTACCTGTGGGGCTACGGGCGCTACAAGACCCCGCGCAAGGAATCATGAACCACCCCGGCGTCCTGCTCATGCGCGCCCTGGCGCATCTGCCGCTGTCGTGGCTGCGGACGCTCGGCAGCCTGATCGGCCGCGTGCTGTTCGTGCTGGCGCGCTCGCGCCGCCACGTGGCGCTGACCAACCTGCGGCTGTGCTTCCCCGAGTGGAGCGAGGCGCACCGCACGGACGTGGCGCGGCGCAGCTTCATCGCCTTCAGCCAGGCGTTCCTGGACCGCGCCTGGGTGTGGCATGCCCCGCCCGAGGTGGTGCGCCGGCGCATCCGGCTGGCGGGCGCGGTGGACGACCTGCGCCAGGGCGGCGCGCTGATCATCTTCGCGCCGCACTTCTACGGCATGGACGCCGGCGGCAGCGCCGTCATGCAGCAGGCGCTGGCGCACGGCAGCAGCATCTACACCCGCCAGCCCGACCCGGTGGTGGACGCCTGGCTGCGCGCCGGCCGCCAGCGCTTCGGCGACGTGATCCTGCTCAACCGCGACGAGGGCCTGAAGCCCATCGTGCGCTCGCTGCGCGAGGGCCGCGCGCTGTACCTGCTGCCCGACATGGACTTCGGGCCGGAGGACTCGATCTTCGTGCCCTTCTTCGGCGTGCCGGCGGCCACCGTGCCCTCGCTGGCGCGCTTCGCGCGCCTGGGGCAGGCGCGCGTGGTGCCGGTGGTGACGCGGATGACACCCGGCGGCTACGAGGCGCGGGTGCACCCAGCCTGGCAGCATTTCCCCAGCGACAACCTGGAGGCCGACACGCGGCGCATGAACCAGCGGCTGGAGGGCTACATCCGCGAGGTGCCCGAGCAGTACTACTGGGTGCACAAGCGCTTCAAGACGCGGCCGCCCGGAGAGCCGCCGATCTATTGAGCCCGGGCTACGGGTTGCGCGCGATGAACGCGCCGATCTCGCGCGCCAGCACCTGCGGCTGTTCGTGGCTCACCCAGTGCGTGGCGCCGGGCAGCTTCTTCACTTCCAGCCGGGGCACGTAGTCCTCCAGGCCGTCGAGCAGGCCGGGCAGCAGCGCGGCGTCGTCCAGCGCCCACAGCACGAGGGTGGGCACCTGCACCAGCAGGCGCTCGCGCGGCGGCACCGGAATGCCGTCGATGCCGGCACCGGGCAGCGGCGGCTTGAGCGGCGTCACGCGGTAGAGGTTGCAAGCGCCCGTCAGGCCCTGGTCCCACACGGCGCGGTACTGGCCCTTCACCGCGTCGGTGAGCCAGCCGAAGCCGTCGGGGCCGGCCTTCATCAGCGTGAAGAAGGGCCACATGCGCTTGTAGTCGTCGGCCGCCAGCAGCGCCTCGGCGTCGGGCCGGGCCAGGAAGTTCATGTAGGCGCTGGCCTGCTGCTGTGCCGGGTTCTCGCGCAGCTCGCGCGCGAAGGTGCCGGGGTGCGGCGAGTTGATGATGACCAGGCGCTCCACCCGGTCCGGGTGCGCGGCGGCCGCGCCCCAGCCGAAGGCGCCGCCCCAGTCGTGCGCCACCAGGGTGTGGAGGCGGCCGCCTGCGCTTTCCTGCGCGGCCAGCGCCATCACGTCCTGGATCAGCAGCGGCGCCTTGTAGGCTTCCACCTCGGTGGGCGCGCTGGAGCGCTCGAAGCCGCGCAGGTTGGGCGCCACGCAGCGGAAACCGCCGTGCTCGGGGCGGGCGAAGTGTGCGAGCAGTTCGTCCCAGACGAACGCGGCCTCGGGGAATCCGTGCAGGAACATCATCAGCGGACGGCCCCGTTCGCCTGTCGCGCGGCAGCTCAGCGTGATGCCGTGGGGCAGCTCGGCCAGCCAGGTCTCGATCATCCGTATGCTCCTCTATTGATAGCTGCCGGCGCTTTATGGATAAGCGCTGGAGCCTGTTTATGCCATTGATGCGGGTACGCCGCCGTGCTATGGTAAGCGGCGCGGCGCGCAGGCCGCAAGGAGAACATCATGGCCCTGCGCGCGGGCTGCCGAGCCGGACAGCGCGCAGCCGAAGCAGGGCTGGGCGCGGTGCACGCGCGCGTTCCGCAGGGCCATGGCCGAGCTCGACGCGGCGCGCACGCTCGACGTGCTGGCGGCGCTGTCGCACGGGGCGAACTTCTCCGTCGGCTGCTGCTGCGAGCACGAGGCGCGCTGCCACCGATCGATCCTGCGCGCGCGGCTGGCCGAGCGCGGCGCGAAGATCGCATGAAGCCTGTGAGCTATTGAAAGAATAGCTGTCGGCGCTTGCTGGACGGGCGCTGGCGGCCTATTCTGCGCCTGATTCGCCTGATTCGCCTGATTCGCCTGATTCGCCTGATTCGCCGGGTTCGCCGGGTTCGCCGGGTTCGTCCAGCGCCGGCGCGGCCTCGTCCACCAGCGCCCGCAGCCAAAGCGCCGCCTGCTCCACACCCTGGCGCTTGAGGGCCGAGAACAGCATCGCCTCGCCGCCGCCCACCTGCAAGCGGGCGATGGACAGCGCCTTGGTTTGCTCGCTGCGGTTCAGCTTGTCGGCCTTGGTCAGCAGCACCAGGAACTTCAGGCCCTGCTCGACGCGCGGGCGGATCACCTCCAGCAGCACCTCGTCCAGCTCCTTCAGGCCGTGGCGCGGGTCGCACAGCATCACCACGCCGGCCAGGTTGGGGCGGCTGACGAGGTAGTTGGCCATCACGCGCTGCCAGCGCTCCTTGTCGGCCTGCGGCACGGCCGCGTAGCCGTAGCCGGGCAGGTCGGCCAGCACGGCGTCCGTCGCGCCCTGGCGGCCCAGCGCGAACAGGTTGATGTGCTGCGTGCGCCCCGGCTTCTTGGAGGCGTAGGCCAGCTGCGTCTGCTGCGTCAGCGTGTTGATGGCGGTGGACTTGCCGGCGTTGGAGCGGCCGACGAAGGCGATCTCGGGCACCTCCAGAGGCGGCAGCTGGTGCAGCTGCGCGGCCGTGGTCAGGAAGCGCGCCGTGTGCAGCCAGCCCAGCGCGGCGCGCCCGGCGGCGCTGGCGGCGGCCAGGTCGTGCGCGCGTGTTCGTGCGGGGGGAACGGGGGGGGCCATGGGTGGCGGGCATTGTAGAATCGAATGGTTTCCCCACGTCCCACGCATACTTTCAAGAAGACGTCATGTCCAAGAAGCCGATAGCCGCGATTGCCGCCCTCCTGACCGCGTTGCTGCTGTCCGCCAGCGCAGTGGCCGCCGATGCGCCGGCCGCGCCCAAGATCGACTTGGCCAAGGGCTCGGCCTCTTACGCGGCGGTCTGCGTGGCCTGCCACGCGGCGGACGGCAACTCCACCGTGCCGCTGCAGCCCAGCCTGGCGCAGCAGCACCCGGAATACACCTTCAAGCAGCTGCTGGAGTTCAAGAGCGGCGCCCGCAAGGACCCGGTGATGCAGGGCTTCGCCGCCACGCTGACCGAGGACGACGCGCGCAACATCGCCTGGTGGCTGGCCTCGCAGAAGGCCAAGCCCGGCTTCGCCAAGGAGCCCGCGCTGGTGATGCTGGGCGAGCGCATCTACCGCGGCGGCATCCCCGACCGCCACATCCCCGCCTGCGCCGGCTGTCACAGCCCCAACGGCGCCGGCATTCCGGCGCAGTACCCGCGCCTGTCGGGCCAGCACGCCGACTACACCGTCAAGCAGCTGGTGGGCTTCCGCGACGGCACGCGCGGCAACAACCTGCCCATGCGCGACGTGGCCGCCAAGATGAACGACCGCGAGATCAAGGCGGTGGCCGACTACATCGCCGGCCTGCGCTGAACCCGCCCGGCTTCCCCGCTTTCCACCGCAGGCCGCGCCGGAACCGCCGTGCGCGGCCTCGTTGTTTGAAGCCCCATCGAACCGACATGGATCAAGAAATCGCGGCCCGCAGTGAACCCGCGCCCGCCATGCCGGCTCGAACGGCCGGCGCCTGATCCGGGCGCGCCGGCCGCCTCTTATCCATGACCGCATCCGCCAGCACCCAGGGCCTCGAAGTCCGCCGCGGCTCGCGCGCCTGGCGCGCGGGGGTGGAGCTGCTGTCGTCGATGCGCTTCGCCATCTCGCTGCTGACGGTGATCTGCATCGCCTCGGTGATCGGCACCGTGCTCAAGCAGCACGAGCCGGCGGCCAACTACGTCAACCAGTTCGGGCCGTTCTGGGCCGAGCTGTTCCTGGCGCTCAAGCTCAACGCGGTCTACAGCGCCTGGTGGTTCCTGCTGATCCTGGCTTTCCTGGTGACCAGCACCTCGCTGTGCATCGCGCGCAACGCGCCGAAGTTCCTGGCCGACGTGCGCAGCTACAAGGAGAACGTGCGCGAGGGCAGCCTGAAGGCTTTCCACCACAAGGCCGAAGGCGCGCTGGCCGGCGCGCCGGCCGAAGAGGCGCGGCGCATCGGCCAGATGCTGGCCGGCGCCGGCTGGAAGGTGCGTTTGCAGGAGCGCCCCACTGGTGGCGATCGGCCCGCCGGCACCGGCTGGATGGTGGCCGCCAAGGCCGGCACCGCCAACAAGATCGGCTACATCGCCGCCCACAGCGCCATCGTGCTGATCTGCCTGGGCGGCCTGTTCGACGGCGACCTGTTCGTGCGCGCCCTGACCTGGTTCGGCGGCAAGAGCGTCTACAGCGGCGGCGGCCTGGTGTCCGAGGTGCGGCCCGAGCACCGCCTGCCGGAGAGCAACCCCGCCTTCCGCGGCAACCTGGTGGTGGCCGAGGGCACGGCTTCCAGCACCGCCATCCTGAGCCAGTCCGACGGCGTGCTGCTGCAGGAGCTGCCGTTCTCGGTGGAGCTGAAGAAGTTCATCGTCGAGTACTACTCCACCGGCATGCCCAAGCTGTTCGCCAGCGAGATCGTGATCCACGACAAGGCGACGGGCGAGCAGCGCCCGGCGCGCGTCGAGGTCAACCATCCGGCCAGCTTCAAGGGCATCAACATCTACCAGAGCAGCTTCGACGACGGCGGCTCGCGCGTGAAGCTGGCGGCGCTGCCGATGAACGGCTCGGCCAGGCCGTTCGAGGTGGAGGGCGCCATCGGCGGCAGCTCGCAGATCACCAACGGCAGCGACAAGCTGACGCTGGAATACACCGGCCTGCGCGTCATCAACGTCGAGAACCTGTCGGGCGGCGAGCGCGGCGTGGACGTGCGCAAGGTCGATCTCGGCCACGCCCTCAGCGAGCGCCTGGGCGCGGCCGACAAGACGGTGACGCAGCGCACGCTGCGCAACGTCGGCCCCAGCATCACTTACAAGCTGCGCGACGCCGCCGGCCAGGCGCGCGAGTTCCACAACTACATGCTGCCGGTCGACACCGGCGACGGCGCGCCGGTGTTTCTGCTGGGCGTGCGCGACACGCCGGCCCAGTCCTTCCGCTACCTGCGCGTGCCGGCCGACGACGAGGATTCGATCCAGGGCTTCATCCAGTTGCGCGCGGCGCTGGCCGACCCCGCGCAGCGCGAGCGCGCGGTGCGCCGCTACGCGGCCAAGGCGGTCGATGCGTCGCGGCCGGCGCTGGGCGAGCAGCTCGCGCAGTCGGCCACGCGGGCGCTGGGCCTGTTCGCCGGCGCCGAGGCGGTGGGTGGCGCGTCGGCGGGCGGGCTGCAGGCGATTTCCGCCTTCATCGAGAGCGCCGTGCCCGAGGCCGAGCGCGAGCGCGCCGCCGAGGTGCTGCTGCGCATCCTCAACGGCAGCCTGTACGAGCTGAACGCGCTGGCGCGCGAGGCGCACGGCCGCAAGCCGCTGCCCGAGAACGAGGACACCACCCGCTTCATGACCCAGGCGGTGCTGGCGCTGTCCGACGTCGGCCTGTACCCGGCGCCGGTCGCCTTCGCGCTGAAGGACTTCACCCAGGTGCAGGCCAGCGTGTTCCAGGTGGCGCGTGCGCCGGGGCAGAACGTGGTATATCTGGGCTGCCTGCTGCTGATCCTGGGCGTGTTCGCCATGCTGTACATCCGCGAGCGCCGCGTCTGGGTATGGCTGGCGCCCGAGCATGGTGGCGCAGGCGCGGGCGCCCGCGCCACCATGGCGCTGTCGTCCAACCGCAGGACGCTGGACGCCGACCGTGAGTTCGAGCAGCTGCGGCACAGGCTGTTGAATCCGTCCTGACCACGAGGATGCACGAGCGATGAACACCACGACCGCACCCGCCAATGCCACGCTGACGCTGAACGAGAGCTTCCTCTCCCGCCGCACCTGGGGCGACTGGCTGTTCGCCCTGCTGGCGGTGGCCGGCGCGCTGTTCGCGTTCCAGAAGTACCACGCGGCGATGGACGGCTACGAGCAGGCCATCCTGGCCGGCGCCGTGCCGGTGCTGGTCTGGCTGGGCTGGTTCTGGCGCCCGCTGCGCAACCTGATGCTGGTGGTGGCGGCGCTGTCGCTGCTGGCCATCGTCTCCTACGGCGGCGACCTGCGGCGCGGCGACACGGTGTTCTGGCTCAAGTACTTCCTCTCCAGCCAGTCGGCCATCCTGTGGATGAGCATGATCTTCTTCATGAGCACCGCGTTCTACTGGGTGGGCATGTTCGCGCGCGGCCAGTCCGGCGCGTTCGAGGGCATCGGCAGCAAGCTGGCCTGGGTCGGCGTCGCGCTGGCGCTGATCGGCACCCTGGTGCGCTGGTACGAGAGCCACCAGATCGGCCCCGACATCGGCCACATCCCGGTCAGCAACCTGTACGAGGTGTTCGTGCTGTTCTGCTGGCTGACGACGCTGTTCTACCTGTACTACGAGGCCCAGTACAAGACCCGCGCGCTCGGCGCCTTCGCGATGCTGGTGGTGAGCGCCGCGGTCGGCTTCCTGCTGTGGTACACGCTGGTGCGCGAGGCGCACGAGATCCAGCCGCTGGTGCCCGCGCTCAAGAGCTGGTGGATGAAGCTGCACGTGCCGGCCAACTTCATCGGCTACGGCACCTTCTCGCTGGCGGCGATGGTGGCCTTCGCCTACCTCGTCAAGCAGCAGGCCGGCGAGACGCGCTGGTGGCGGCTGACGCCGATCTGGCTGCTGGGCATCGCGCTGTGCTTCGTGCCCATCGCCTTCCGCCAGCGCGGCGTGGGCGAGGCGGGCGGCAGCTACTGGCTGGGCTACGCCATCGTCGCGGCGCTGATCGTGGGGGGCATCCTGCTGGGCCGCCGGCGCATCGCCGCGCGGCTGCCCGGCTTCGAGGTGCTGGACGACGTGATGTACAAGTCCATCGCCGTCGGCTTCGCCTTCTTCACCATCGCCACCGTGCTGGGCGCGCTGTGGGCCGCCGAAGCCTGGGGCGGCTACTGGAGCTGGGACCCGAAGGAGACCTGGGCTCTGATCGTGTGGCTGAACTACGCCGCCTGGCTGCACATGCGGCTGATGAAGGGCCTGCGCGGCACCGTGGCCTCGTGGTGGGCGCTGGCGGGGCTGGCGGTGACGACCTTCGCCTTCATCGGCGTCAACATGTTCCTGTCCGGCCTGCACAGCTACGGCACGCTGTAGCGCGTTTTCCAAGGCAAATCGGGCTCCAGCGCTTGCAGGACGTGCGCTGGAAGCTATTGTTTAAGTAGCATCCGCCGTGGCGGGCCGCCGGAACGAACCGGCGCGTGCCCGGCTCCAACGGCCCGGCGCCCCCGGCGCAGACTTCCGAGGCTTCACCATGCTGATCCGACCCCGCGACCCCGGCTTCGTGCATCCCCAGGCCAGCGACATCACGCCGCGCGCCGTCTACGAAGGCCGCCGCGCCTGGCTGCGCCGGATGGCCGGCGGCGCGGCCGGCGCCGCGCTGGCGGGCTGGGCGGGGCGCGAGGCGCTGGCGCAGCCCGCCCCGCCGGTCAAGCGGGCGGCGCTGTCCGGCACGCCCTCGGCGGTGGCCGGCGCGATGACCATGGAGAAGCCGACCGGCTACCAGGACGCCGCCGGCTACAACAACTTCTACGAGTTCGGCATCGGCAAGGACGACCCGGCGCGCCACGCGCACACGCTCAAGACGCGGCCGTGGACGGTGGAGGTCGAGGGCCTGGTGGGCAAGCCCGGCCGCTTCGCCATCGAAGACCTGCTGACGCTCGCGCCGATGGAAGAGCGCATCTACCGCCTGCGCTGCGTCGAGGGCTGGTCGATGGTGATCCCCTGGGTGGGCTATTCGCTGTCGGCGCTGATCAAGCGCGTGGAACCGCTGGGCAGCGCCAGGTACGTCGAGTTCGTGACGCTGGCCGACCCGCGGCAGATGCCCGGTCTGCGCTCGCGCGTGCTCGACTGGCCCTACGTCGAGGCGCTGCGGCTGGACGAGGCGCAGCACCCGCTCACCCTGCTGGCCTTCGGCATGTACGGCGAGGTGCTGCCCCACCAGAACGGCGCGCCGGTGCGGCTGGTGGTGCCGTGGAAGTACGGCTTCAAGTCGGCCAAGTCGATCGTGAAGATCCGCTTCGCCGAGAAGCAGCCCGGCACCGCCTGGAACAAGGCCGCGGCCAACGAATACGGCTTTTATTCCAACGTCAACCCCGGCGTGGACCACCCGCGCTGGAGCCAGGCCACCGAGCGCCGCATCGGCGAGGACGGCCTGTTCGCCAAGAAGCGCAAGACGCTGCTGTTCAACGGCTACGAGGCGCAGGTCGGCCAGCTCTACGCCGGCATGGATCTCCAAAAAAATTACTGAGCCCATGCGCGCCTGGCTGCTGCGCCCGGCCGCCAAGCCGGTGGTCTTCGTCCTGTGCCTGCTGCCGCTGGCGTGGCTGATATACGGGGCCGCGGCCGACCGGCTGGGCGCCAACCCGGCCGAGGCGCTGATCCGCTCCACCGGCGACTGGACGCTGCGCTTCCTGTGCCTGACCCTCGCCGTCACGCCGCTGCGCCAGCTCACCCGCACGCCGCAGCTGGCGCGCTACCGCCGCATGCTGGGGCTGTTCACGTTCTTCCATGCCTGTCTGCACCTGCTGGCCTACGGCTGGCTCGACATGGGGTTCGACGTGGCCGACATCGCGCGCGACATCCTCAAGCGGCCCTTCATCCTGGTCGGCTTCGGCACCTGGCTGCTGCTGCTGCCGCTGGCGCTGACTTCGTTCAACCGCGCCGCGCGCTGGCTGGGCGGGCGCCAGTGGCAGGCGCTGCACCGGCTGGTCTACCTGATCGCGGGGCTGGCGCTGCTGCACTTCTTCTGGATGCGCGGCGGCAAGAACGACTTTGCCGAGGTGGGCGCGTACGCGGCCATCATCGCGGCCCTGCTGGGCTGGCGCGCCTACCGGCATCTCGCGCCGAAGTAAGCGGCTCTCGATGGAATATTGGGAGTATGTACGTCCGGCGCTCGATTGACGGGCGCTGGAGGCCGTGCATGCGGGGAGTATGCTGGCCGTGAGGGCTTAAGCCAGCTCGTCGCGGAACAGGTCCTGCACGCCCTCGCGCCGGCGGACGAGCCGCGCCTCGGCGCCCGACACCAGCACCTCGGCCGCGCGCGGGCGCGTGTTGTAGTTGCTGGCCATCGCCATGCAGTACGCGCCCGCCGACAGCACCGCCAGGTGCTCGCCCGGCGCCACCGCCAGCGCGCGGTCGCGCCCCAGCCAGTCGCCGCTCTCGCACACCGGGCCGACCACGTCGTAGATGACGGCGGGCGCGCCGGGCGCCGGAGCCGCCAGCGGCTCGATGCGGTGGAAGGCCTGGTACAGCGCCGGCCGCGGCAGGTCGTTCATGGCGGCATCGACGATGCAGAAGTTCTTCTGCTCGCCCGGCTTGATGTACAGCACCTCGGTCACGCACACGCCGGCGTTGCCCACCAGCGAGCGGCCGGGCTCGATCACCACCTTGCGGTTGCCGAAGCCCCGCGCATCCAGCCGCGCCAGCAGCGCCGACCACAGCGCGTCGGCGGGGGGGGGCAGAGATGGGTCGTCCGTGCCGCCGTAGTCGATGCCCAGGCCGCCGCCGAAGTCGATGTGGTGGATCGGGATGCCGGCCGCCTCGATGGCGGCCACCAGGTCGAGCACGCGGTCCATCGCCTCCAGGTAGGGCGCCGGCTCGGTGATCTGCGAGCCGATGTGGCAGTCGATGCCCGCCACCCGCAGGCCGGGCAGGCTGGCGGCGCGCCGGTAGGCGGCCAGCGCCTGCTCGTGCGCGATGCCGAACTTGTTGCCCTTCAGCCCGGTGGAGATGTAGGGGTGCGTCCTGGCATCGACGTTGGGATTGACGCGGATGCTGACCGGCGCCACCCGGCCACAGCCCTGGGCCACCTCGCTCAGCACGTCCAGCTCGGCCAGGCTCTCGACGTTGAAGCAGCCCACGCCGGCTTCCAGCGCGCGGCGCATTTCCTGCCGCGTCTTGCCGATGCCCGAGAAGATGATTTTCTCCGGCGCCGCGCCCACCGCCAGCGCGCGCTCCAGCTCGCCGCCGGAGACGATGTCGAAGCCGCAGCCCGCATCGGCCAGCAGTTTCAGGATCGCCAGCGACGAATTGGCCTTGACGGCGTAGCAGATCAGCGCGTCGCGCCCGGCCAGCCCGCGCTGGTAGGCCGCCAGCGCGTGCCCGATGGCGGCGCTGGAATAGACGAACAGCGGCGTGCCGTGCGCGCGCGCCAGATCGGCCAGGGCCACGTCCTCCACCATCAACTGGCCATGGCGATAGGACACGAAGGGCGCGCCGGGCAGGGGCGCCGGGCTCGGGGCGGCAGGGGTCATTGGATGTCGGGAACGTTGGGCAGCGCCGGCACCGGCACCGGGCGTGGCGGGGCCGATGCGGCGGAGGCGGGCGGCGCCGGCGCGCGGGCGCCGCCGAACACCGTCTGCGGCAGGGTGGCGCGCTGCTGCGCGGCGGGCGTGTCGGGGATGGTCAAAGGCCCTTTCTGCCCGCAGGCCGAAAGGATGGCCGCCCCCGCGAGCGCCAGGCCCGTGGCTAGAATGATTCGGTGCACCGGCTGGAACGACATGGACTGGAATTGTAATGACCGATCTTGAGTACCTGGACCGTGCCGAGGCCCTGCTGAGCGCCGTCGAGGCGCAGTGCGACCGCCTCAACGAGCGCACCGACGCCGACATCGACAACCAGCGCGTCGGCGGCATGATCACGCTGGTGTTCCCCGACCGCAGCCAGATCGTCATCAACCTGCAGAAGCCGCTGCACGAGGTCTGGCTGGCCGCGCGCTCGGGCGGCTACCACTACCGGCTGGCCGACGGCGCGTGGCGCGACACCAAGACGGGCGAGGAATTCTTCGAGCGGCTGTCGCAGAGCGCCAGCGAGCACGCGGGCATGGCGCTGCGCTTCGACCCCGCGTAGCTGATCTGGCCTAGTTCTTGAACAGGTCGAGGATGCGGTTGCGCTCCTCGGACGGCGCGGGCGCTTGTCCGCCCTCCGGCGAAGTGGCCGGGTCGGGTTCCAGCCCGGCGCCGCCCAGGTTGCTGATGCCGCCGCCGCGCGCGTATTCCTCGTAGTACCAGTCGCCGCCGACGCGCACCACGCCCTCGGGCGGGGTGGCCTCGGCCACCGGCACGCCCTTGAGCGCGGTCTGCATGAAGTTGATCCAGATCGGCAGGCTCAGGCCGCCGCCGGTCTCGCGCGCGCCCAGGTTGCGCGGCGTGTCGTAGCCCATCCACACCACGGCGGCCAGCGTCGGCTGGTAGCCGGCGAACCAGGCGTCCATCGAGTCGTTGGTGGTGCCGGTCTTGCCGCCGATGTCGGGGCGCTTGAGCGTGGCCTGCGCGCGCGCGGCGGTGCCGCTGCGGGCCACCTCTTGCAGCATGGTATTCATGACGAAGGCGTTGCGCGCGTCGATGGCGCGGTTGGATCCGACCAGGCCGGCCGGCTGGCTCTCGACCAGCACCTTGCCGGACTGGTCGGTGACGCGCGTGATCAGGAACGGGTTGATGCGGTAGCCGCCGTTGGCGAACACCGAGAACCCCGCCGCCAGCTGCATCGGCGTGACCGAGCCGGCGCCCAGCGCCATGGTGAGGTAGGGCGGGTGCTTGTCGGCGTCGAAGCCGAAGCGCGCCACCCAGTCCTGCGCGTACTGCGGGGTGATGGTTTGCAGCACGCGGATCGAGATCATGTTGCGCGAGCGGGCCAGGCCGCGCTTCATCGTCATCGGGCCCTCGAAGCCGCCTTCGTAGTTCTTGGGCTCCCAGGGCTGGCCGCCGGTGACGCTGCTGTCGAAGAACAGCGGCGTGTCGTTGATCATGGTGGTGGGGGAGAAGCCTTTTTCCAGCGATGCCGAATAGATGAACGGCTTGAAGCTGGAGCCCGGCTGCCGCCAGGCCTGGGTGACGTGGTTGAACTTGTTCTTGTCGAAGTCGAAGCCGCCCACCAGCGCCTTGACGGCGCCGTTGCGCGGGTCCAGCGCGACCAGCGCGCCCTCGACCTCGGGCAGTTGCGTGGTCTCCCAGCCCCCGCGCGCGGTCTTGACCACGCGGATCACCGCGCCCGGACGAATCTTGACCGCCGGTGCCGCCTTGGGCGACAGGCCGGACTGAATGGCGCGCAGGCCGTCGCCGGTGATCTCGATCCGCTCGCCGCCCTGGCGCATGGCCACGACCTGGCGCGCGCCGGCTTCGAGCACGACGGCGGCGAGCATGTCGCCGATGTCGGCGCGGTCGGCCAGCGCGTCGTCCACGGCCTCGGCGCGCTCCCGGGCGTCCCGCGGCAGATCGACGAACTTCTCCGGGCCGCGGAACGGCTGGCGGCGCTCGTAGTCGAGGATGCCGCGGCGCAGCGCGTCGTAGGCGGCCGTCTGGTCCTCGGCATTGAGCGAGGTGTAGACGTTCAGGCCGCGGCTGTAGGTCTGGTCGCCGTACTGCGCGAACATCATCTGGCGCACCATCTCGGCCACGTACTCGGCGTGCACCTTGGTGGCGGCGTTGGCCGGCCGGATGCGCAGCTCCTGCTGCTTGGCCTCCGCCGCCTGCTCGGCGGTGATGAAGCCGTGTTCCTGCATGCGGTCGATGATGTAAAGCTGCCGCTCGCGCGCCCGCGTGAAGTTGGCGATGGGGTTGGCGGTGGAGGGGAACTTGGGGATGCCGGCCAGCATGGCGGCCTCGGCCACCGTCAGGTTCTTCAGCGGCTTGCCGAAGTAGGTCTCGGACGCCGCCGCGAAGCCGTAGGCCCGGTTGCCCAGGAAGATCTGGTTCATGTAGATCTCCAGGATCTGATCCTTGGTGAGCAGGTGCTCCAGCTTGAACGTGAGCAGAATCTCGTAGATCTTGCGGGTGTAGGTCTTTTCCGAGGACAGGTAGACGTTGCGCGCCACCTGCATGGTGATGGTGGAGGCGCCCTGGCTTTTTTCGCGCCCCAGGTTGGCCAGCGCCGCGCGCAGCACGCCCAGGTAGTCCACGCCGCTGTGCTCGTAGAAGCGGGCATCCTCGATGGCGAGCACGGCGTCCTTCATCACCTGGGGCACGTCCTTGATCGGCGTGAGGTTGCGGCGCTCCTCGCCGAACTCCCCGATCAGCATGCCCTCGGAGGTGAAGACGCGCAGCGGCAGCTTGGGCCGGTAGTTCGACAGCTCGGACACGTCGGGCAGGTTGGGGTAGGCGATCGCCAGGGCCATCAACCCGGCCATCACGGCGCACAGGAACAGTGCTGCCAGCGCGCCGCCCGACCAGGCCAGGCCCTTGGCGAGCCACAGCAGCCAGCGTGGGCCGGAGCGCCCTGTGCGCTTGTTCACGCGGGCTGGCGAATTTTTAGTGGGCATGGCGCAACATCGGTAGTTAGTAGGTACTTTCGTGAGACAGTCTGCCCAGGCTGCTTGCTTGCGATTGCAAACAGATGCCGACGTTCACGCACAGGGCTAGGATTGTCCGCTCAGACGAGGGGCCACGTCATCAGAACTGCGGCGCGAGGGTTTCGGTGCGCGCGCAATGGTAAGCAAGTGTCCGAAGGCGTTAGTTTTTGACAACGGGCGCAACGGAGTCCATCTGGCTTTTTCTTTGCCCGACAAGGGGCTTGCTGCTAGCATTCAAGTGGATTCTTAAGTGTGTTCGACTTTTGCAATAAAAAGTAACAAGGTACTGTCTTGAACATGGGTTCGTTGTTCAGCCGCCAGGCGGCGCCAATGATGGGGCTCGACGTCAGTTCGTCCAGTGTCAAGCTGGTTGAACTGGGGCAGGACCGTGCGGGCAATCTCGTTCTGGAGCGCTGCGGCATCGAGCCGCTTGAGCGTGGCTGGATCAGCGACGGCAACATCGAGAAGTTCGATGAGGTCGTGGAAGCCACCCGCAGGTTGATCAGCAAGAGCGGCAGCAAGGCCAGGGACGTGGCCATGGCCCTGCCGGCGTCCGTTGTCATCAGCAAGAAGATCATCCTCCCCGGCGGGCTCAGCGAGCGGGAGATGGAGGTGCAGGTCGAGTCCGAGGCCAATCAATACATCCCATTCTCGCTGGACGAAGTGAGTCTTGACTTCTGTGTCGTGGGGCCGAGCGCTTCTTCGGCCGGCGACGTGGAGGTGATGATCGCTGCCTCGCGCAAGGAAAAGGTCGAGGATCGGCAGGGGCTGGCCGAAGCCGTGGGGCTTCATCCGGTGATTCTGGATGTCGAGTCCTATGCGTCGCGCCTGGCCGCCGGCCGTGTGATCGGGCGCCTGCCGAGCGGCGGGGCCGACGCCGTGATCGCGCTGTTCGAAATCGGTGCGATGACTTCCATCATGCAGGTTCTGCGCAACGAGGAGCTCCTCTACGAGCGGGACCAGGTTTTTGGCGGCGCGCAGTTGACGCAGATGCTGGTGCGCCAATACGGCTTCACGCTGGAGGAGGCCGAATCGAAGAAGCGAGCCGGTGAACTGCCGGACGACTACGGCGTGACGGTGCTGCAGCCCTTTGTCGAGTCGCTGGCGCAGGAGCTCGAGCGTGCGCTCAAGTTCTTCTTCACGAGCACGCCGCACAACCGGGTGGACTACATTCTTCTGGCGGGAGGGACGGCTGGCCTGCCTGGATTGACCGAAGCGGTCACGCGGCATACCTCGTTTCCCTGCCAGGCGATCAATCCGTTCGATGGCATGGAGGTCGGTCGCGCGGTGCGCGAGAAGAAGATGCTGCGCGAGGCGCCGTCCTACCTGACGGCGTGCGGCCTGGCGATGCGGAGGTTCCTGCGGTGATTCTGATCAACCTCCTTCCCCACCGCGAAATGGCGCGCAAGCGGGCGCGCCAGGTGTTCAATGTCTCGCTGGGTGCTGCCGCGCTTCTGGGCTTGCTCATCGGCGGCTTGATCTACCTTTGGTACCAGGGTGCCATCTCGGATCAGCAGGATCGCAATGCCTTCCTGACTTCGGAGATCAAGAAGCTGGACGAGGAAATCAAGGAAATTGCCACCCTGCAGGAAGAAATCGCGGCGCTCAAGGCGCGCCAGGAAGCCGTCGAAAACCTGCAATCGGATCGCAATCTCCCGGTGCACCTGATGAATGAGTCCGTTCGCCAGCTTCCGGATGGGGTATACCTGAAGAGCATCAAGCAGGAAAACCAGAACGTTCTGATCCGCGGCCTGGCGCAATCCAACGAGCGGGTGTCCGAGTTGCTGCGCAATCTCTCGCGCCACAGCGAATGGGTCACCAAGCCCGAACTCATCGAGATCGTTGCCGCCAACGTGGCGCTCAGCGCGCGGGAGCAGCGGCGTGTATATGACTTCACCGTTCGGGTGCAACTGCAGCGCGCCAGCGATGTCGCATCCGCAGCTCGGGCGGCAAGTGCGACTCAACAAGCCGCGCCCAAGGGTTAGATATGGCAGCGAAAGCGAAGTCCTCAGCGAACGTCGATGTCTCGGCCGCGTTGCGCAACCTGGGTGGGCAGTTCCGTGGCCTGGATACCCGCGACCCGTCCGCCTGGCCCAGCATCCCCCGGTACACGCTGTATGCCGTGGTCGCCGTGGCCGTGGTGGTGGCGTTGTGGTATCTCTGGCTGAATGGGTATGAGGCGGAGTTGGAGGGCGAGCGTGCCAAGGAGGTGACGCTGCGCGCGGACTACCAGACCAAGGTCCAGCGTGCGGTCAGCCTGGAGGAACTCAAGAAGCAGCGAGCGCAGGTGCAGCAATACGTGAATGTTCTTGAGAAACAACTGCCCAGCAAGGCCGAGATGGATGCGCTGCTGTCCGACATCAACCAGGCTGGGCTTGGCCGCAGTCTTCAGTTCGAACTGTTCCGGCCGGGTCAGATCGTGGTGCGGGATTATTACGCCGAGCTGCCGATCGCTCTGAAGGTGTCGGGGCGCTATCACGACATCGGCGCGTTCACGGCCGATATCGCCAATCTTTCTCGTATCGTGACCTTGAACAATATTGCCGTGGCACGGCCGTCGAACGACAAGGACAATAAATCGGGAGCCATGGTGCTGGAGGCAACCGCCAAGACTTTCCGGTATCTGGACGCCGAGGAAATCGCTGCCCAGCGTGCTGCCCAGCGGGCCGCCAGCAAGAAGAATCAGCCGGGGGCCAAGAAATGACGCGCAGCAAGCTCCATCTGCTTCAATGGCCTTTGCTCATGCTGATCGTGGGCTGCGCCGCCGGAATCGGTGACCTGCAGCAATGGGTCGCTGAGCAGCGCCGCCAGGCGGTACCCAGGGTCACGCCTTTGAGCGAACCCAAGCAGTATGTGCCATTGCCTTATACCGAGGGTGCCGCAGCGGACCCTTTCAGCTCGGAGCGGTTGACCATGGCGTTGAGGCGAGACAGCGCCACGGGCAGTCCCAGCACGGCCCTGATTGCCCCGGAGTTGAACCGCCGCAAGGAGCCGCTGGAAGCGCTTCCGCTGGACGTGATGTCCATGGTGGGCAGTCTGGATCGCAATGGCCGGCGTGTTGCGCTGGTGAAGGTCGACAACCTGCTGCATCAAGTTCGGGTGGGCAACTACCTCGGGCAGAACTATGGATTGGTCACCAAGGTGTCGGAGCACGAAGTCACTTTGCGGGAAATCGTGCAGGACGCGGCGGGAGAGTGGATTGAGCGCGCCGCGACCCTACAGCTCCAGGAGAATACGAAATGAGGAAGAGGTCTGATCTGATGAGTGGCATGCTCCGGAGCGCGGTTGTTGGTCTGGCCGCGTGGTGCGCGGCGATGAGCGCGCAGGCGCAATCGGTCATCGAAGCCGTTTCGGGATCGATGCAAGGCGGGACGGAAGTCGTGCGCATCGATCTGAGCGAGCCGCCGAGCGCCGTGCCAGTGGGGTTTGTCGTTCAGTCGCCCGCCCGGATCGCGCTGGATTTTCCCGGGGCCAAGAGTGGGTTGCCTCAGGGCCAGATTGAACTGGGCAAGGGCAATGCGCGCACGGCCAACGTGGTTCAGGCGGCTGACCGCACCCGTGTGGTGCTGAACCTGAGCCAGTCGACGGCGTACCGCGCCGAAGTGCAAGGGCGGTCGGTGTTCGTCTCGCTGAATCCCGTTTCCGCGGCGCCGTCCGCGCCGGTGGCCCAGCAGGTTTTTTCGGAAAGCCGCAATGATTCCGCGATGCCGCTGCGCGACATCGACTTCCGCCGTGGCGTTGAGAACACGGGCCGTGTGATCGTGGACCTGGCCAGCAACCAGGTGGGCGTGGATATTCGGCAGCAAGGCCAGAGCCTCGTCGTCGAATTCCTGAAGACCAGCCTGCCGGAGGGGTTGCGGCGTCGTCTGGATGTGGCGGATTTCGGCACCCCGGTGCAAACCATCACCACGATCCAGTCGGGAGACCGCGTGAGGATGGTGATCGAGCCCAAGGGCTTGTGGGAACATAGCGCCTATCAGAGCGACAACCAGCTGGTGGTGGAGGTGCGCCAGCAGAAGGTGAGTCAGGACAAGCTGACGCAAGGCCCGGGCTACCGGGGCGAGCGGCTTTCGCTCAACTTCCAGAACATCGACGTGCGCTCGCTGCTGCAGGTCATCGCCGATTTCACCAACTTCAACATCGTCACCTCCGACAGCGTCCAGGGCAACCTGACGCTGCGGCTCAAGGATGTTCCCTGGGACCAGGCGCTGGACATCATTCTGCAGGCCAAGGGGCTGGGGATGAAACGCAGCGGCAACGTGCTCCAGATCGCGCCCAAGGAAGAGATGGCCGCCAAGGAGAAGGCGGAGCTTGAGGCGCAAGTGGCGATTCGCAACCTCGAACCGCTGCGTACCGAGTCATTCCAACTGAACTACACCAAGGCGGACGACATCAAGTCGCAATTGACCCAAGGTGGTGGAGCAGGCGGGAGCGGGCATGGGAGCGGGAGCGCGGGCAGTGGTACCCAGAGCTCCCTGCTGAGTTCGCGCGGATCGGTCATCGCCGAGCCGAGGACCAACCAGTTGTTTGTTTCGGACATCCCTTCCAGGCTCGAGCAGATCCGGGAGATGATTGTCAAGCTGGACGTGCCGGTTCGCCAGGTGCTGATCGAGGCGCGCATCGTGGAGGCCACCGATACGTTCGGCAAATCTCTTGGCATCAAGCTGGGCGGCGGCGATCTGCGCGGGATCAATGGTGGTGACGCAGGCTATGCCGTCGGCGGCGGCAACCGGGTCGCGTTTGGTGGTACCTACAGCGCCATCGGCGCTACCACGGGAGCGTTCGCCTCTTCCGCGCTGACCTCGGACACCTCGCAGTTCGTGAATCTCCCGGCCTCGGCGATCAATGGGGTATCGCCCTCCAGCTTCGCGATCTCGCTCTTCAGCTCCGCCGCCAACCGGTTCCTGAACCTGGAGATTTCCGCGCTGGAAGCCGACGGCAAAGGCCGCATCGTCTCCAGCCCGCGGGTGGTGACGGCCGACCAGACCAAGGCGCTCATCGAGCAGGGTACGGAGTTTCCGTACGAGCAGGCCACGTCCAGCGGCGCGACGTCCATCGCGTTCCGCAAGGCCGTCCTGAAGCTGGAGGTCACGCCGCAGATCACGCCCGAAGGCGACATCATCCTCGACCTGGACGTCAACAAGGACAGCCCGGGCACCGAGGTGCGGGGCGGCATGTCGATCAACACCAAGCGGATTCGTACCCAGGTGCTGGTCGAAAACGGGGGGACGGTGGTCATCGGGGGTATCTTCGAACTCACCGAGAGTGAGTCGGAGAACAAGGTGCCGGTGCTGGGCGACGTGCCCGTGCTGGGCAACCTGTTCAAGCAGCGCACACGTTCGGCCGACAAGCAGGAGATGCTGGTGTTCATCACGCCGAAAATGATTTCCGAGCGGGGTGCGGTGCGCTGAGTGCGCCACGTGCCGGGTCGGATGTGTTCGACATTCATGAAAATAGGTTGACGATATGCGAAAGTTGATTGGAATCCTGGGGCTGGCGGCCACCGCGCTGCTGGTGGGCTGCGGCGGCGGCGGCGGCAGCTCGGGCGATACCACCGAGCGCTACAGCATCACGCTGCAGGCGGAGAGCACCAGCCTGCCGGTGAATACCGGGAGCTATCCGGTGGGCATCGGGGCTTCTGCGCCCTATACCACCACGCTGTACGTCAACGCCAAGGAGGGCAACGACCCCATTCCCAGTGGCGAGGACATCTTTTCGTGCAATACCGCCTACGGTCTTTCCTCCGGGCCGCTCTATTACCTGGATGGCGATGAGGACCACGAGGACGACGATGGCAACCCGCTGGCCTATCGCAGCATCACGCTCGGCTCGAACGCGGGTGGCAACTCGTTCCATTTCCATGCGGGCAACCAGGCTGGCGTGGCGACCATCACCTGCGCCGTGACCGACCCGCGCGACAGCCGGGTCTACAGCGCCAGCGTGAGCATCACGGTCGGCGGCGGCTCGGGCACGGGCCTGCCTGCCAGCGTGTATGCCATCGCGCAGTCCGAATACCTCGGCACGCAAGGCAACCTCAGCAACCTCCCGGCCAGCGTCAACATCAGCGCGACGGTGATGGACGATGCCGTTCAGCCGGTTCCCAATCCGTCGGCCGCCAACCTGCAGATCCGCATCCTGCCCACCACGGCCGCCGCCACCGGCGCCCGCCTGCTGCTGGGCGGGCAGAGTGGCAGCCAGGTGCTGGCCACCACGACAGGCGGCGTGGCGAACTTCTCGCTCTCCAGCGGGACGACCCGCGGCGCGATCGTGCTGGAGCTGACGGCCGACCGCTACGACAACAACGTCGCCAACGGCATTCAGGATCCCATCGTGCAACTGACGGCGATCGCGGTGGTCGACGGCGTGTCCACGACCACGCTCGCCTTCAGCGCAGCCACTGTCGAAGCCGCCAACGGCACGTCCTTCGCTCAGGCGCTGGAGGCCAGCGGTGGTACGGCGCCCTACCAGTGGGCCATCGTGTCGGGCACGCTGCCGACGGGCTTGACCCTGAGCAGCAGCGGTATCATCAGCGGCAAGCCGCAGACAACGCTGGGCACCTACGCGGTGACGGTGCGCGTCACGGATGCCCTCGGCGACAGCGTGCAAGCCGTGGTGACCATCACGGTCACCGGCCAGGCCCTCGCGGCCAGCGGGTCGTGCAGTGCCACCAAGGGCGTGGCATCCTCCTGCGCCCTCACGGCCACCGGCGGCACGGGTTCGTACACCTGGTCGGCCGTGGGTGGCTTGCCCGACGGCGTGTCGCTGAGCTCCAGCGGAGTCGTCAACATCAGCGCCTCGGCGGCTGCGGGTGCCTCCACTGTGGCCGCGCGTGTCACGGACAGCGCCGGCTCCTACACCATCATCAGTGTGGCGATCACCGTCACCGACCCGGCGGACTAGAGGGCGGCAGACGCAGCGGGCCAAGGCCCTGGCCAGCCTGCCGCAATTCGGCCCGCGTGCTGCACAGGCGTATCCTGTGCTCCAATCCCCGGCTTGTCCGGGGATTTTTCATGAACATCATTCTGGTCGGCATGCCGGGCAGCGGCAAATCCACCGTCGGGCGTTCTTTGGCGCGGCGGCTGCAGATGGACCTGGCGGATTCCGACCAGGTGATCGAGCAGCGGCTGGGTTGCACCATCCGCAGCTATTTCGATCAGCATGGCGAGGCCGCCTTCCGCGACGTCGAGGCGTCGGTGATCGACGAGTTGACGCGCGGCGCGCCGATCGTGCTGGCCACGGGCGGCGGCGCGGTGCTTCGGCCGGCCAGTCGGCAGCGGCTGCGCGAGCGTGGCACCGTGATCTACCTCAGGTCGTCGCCCGAGCACTTGATCCGCCGTCTGCGCCACGACACCAAGCGGCCGCTGTTGCAGGTGGCCGACCCGCTGGGGCGCCTGCGCGAGCTGTACAACGCGCGCGACCCGCTCTACCGCGAATGCGCGCATTTCGTGATCGACACGCATGGCACGACGCTGTCCGCGCTGGTCAATCGCGTGCTGATGCAGCTCGAATTGGCCGCACCTGCCGAACCGGGAGGCGAATAAGCGGCGCGCTGCCAGCCCCTACACTCACGTCCATGCGAGGATTTCAGTTGGCACAGCAGGTGCCCATCGCGCTCGGCGAGCGCAGCTACCAGATCGCCATCGGCCCCGGCCTGCTCGATGACCCGGCGTCGTACCAGGCGGCGCCCGCACGCACGCAGGCACTGGTGGTCACCAACACCACCGTGGCGCCGCTGTATGGCGAGCGGCTGGCGCGCGCGCTGGCCGGCCGCCATGCGCAGGTGCGCCAGCTCGTGCTGCCCGACGGCGAGCAGCACAAGACCTGGGAATCGCTCAACCTGATCTTCGACGCGCTGCTCGGCCACGGCGCCGACCGCAAGACCGTGCTCTACGCCCTGGGCGGCGGCGTGGTGGGCGACATGACAGGCTTCGCCGCCGCCTGCTACATGCGCGGCGTGCCCTTCGTGCAGGTGCCGACCACGCTGCTGGCGCAGGTCGATTCGTCGGTGGGCGGCAAGACCGCCATCAACCACCCGCTGGGCAAGAACATGATCGGCGCCTTCTACCAGCCGCTGGCGGTGGTGTGCGACCTGGAGGTGCTGCGCACCCTGCCGCCGCGCGAGCTGTCCGCCGGCCTGGCGGAGGTCATCAAATACGGGCCGATCGCCGATATGGCCTTTCTCGACTGGATCGAGGCGCACGTCGATGCCCTGCGCGCCTGCGATGCCGACGCGCTGGCGCACGCCGTGCGGCGCAGCTGCGAGGTCAAGGCCCACGTGGTGGGCCAGGACGAGCGCGAGAGCGGCCTGCGCGCCATCCTCAACTTCGGCCACACCTTCGGCCACGCCATCGAGGCCGGCATGGGCTACGGCGCCTGGCTGCACGGCGAGGCGGTGGGCGCCGGCATGGTGATGGCGGCCGAGCTGTCGCGCGCGCTGGGCCTGGTCGATGCCGCCTTCGTGCAGCGGCTGACGGCGCTGATCGCGCGCGCCGGCCTGCCCACGCGCGGCGCCGTGATCGACGCGCAGGACAACGCCGGCCGCTACCTGCAACTGATGCGCGTGGACAAAAAGGCCGAGGCGGGCGAGATCCGCTTCGTCGTCATCGACGGCCCCGGCCGCGCGGCGGTGCGCGCCGCGCCCGACGCGCTGGTGCGCCAGGTCATCGACCGCTGCTGTGAATGACATCTCCCCCGTTGCTCCACTCGCTGCGCGATGTTGCGGCATCCCCCCTCAAGGGGGCGCGCCCGCTGGCCGGGGGAACCCCGGCCAGGAGCGCACTGGCATGGCCTGCTCCGCGGCCTTTCGGCTCTTTGGGTTTCATGCCCCGCAGCCGATGGACGGTGTTCATGCTGCTGTTTTAATAGCTGCTTGCGCCCGTGGATCAAGCGCTGGAGCCCGATTTGATGCATAAGCCCGGTGCGCTGGCCGCGTACGCCAGCGACCCGGCGCACACCCGCGGCCGGCGCCACCCGACCACGCCCGCGCCCACCCGCAACGCCTACCAGCGCGACCGCGACCGCATCGTCCACTCCACCGCGTTCCGCCGGCTGGTCTACAAGACGCAGGTGTTCCTCAACCACGAGGGCGACCTGTTCCGCACGCGCCTGACGCATTCGCTGGAGGTGGCGCAGCTCGCGCGTTCCATCGCCCGCGCGCTGCGCCTGAACGAGGACCTGACCGAGGCCATCGCCCTGGCGCACGACCTGGGCCACACGCCCTTCGGCCACGCCGGGCAGGACGCGCTGAACGACTGCATGGCCGCGCACGGCGGCTTCGAGCACAACCTGCAAAGCCTGCGCGTGGTCGATGAGCTGGAGCACCGCTACCCCGGCCACGACGGGCTGAACCTTACTTTCGAGACGCGCGAAGGCATCCTCAAGCACTGCTCGGCCGCCAACGCGCGCCGGCTGGAGGCGGCCGAGCCCGGCGGCGTGGGGCGCCGCTTCCTGCCGCCGGGCCGCCCCAAGGCAGGGACGGCCCCCTCGGGGGGCAGCGAACCACGCGACAGCGGGGCAGCGTGGGGGCCCTTCCACGGCACCCAGCCCAGCCTGGAGGCGCAGCTCGCCAACCTGGCCGACGAGATCGCCTACAACGCGCACGACCTCGACGACGGCGTGCGTTCCGGCCTGCTCACGCTGGCGCAGATGGCCGAGGTGCCGCTGTTCGCGCGCTTCCTGCACGCCACGCAGCACGAGCATCCCGGCCTGCAGGGCCGCCGCGTGCTGTACGAGTCCATCCGCCGCATGCTGTCGGCCCAGGTGTACGACGTGATCGACGCCACCGGCGCCGCGCTGCAAGCGGCCGCGCCCGCCAGCGCCGACGAGGCCCGCTGCGCCGGCCCGCTGGTGCGCTTTGGCGACGAGATGCGCGCGCAGTCGGCCGCGCTCAAGCGCTTCCTGTTCGCCAACCTCTACCGCCACCCGCAGGTGGTGCACACCACCGACCAGGCCAAGCAGGCGGTGCGCGAGCTGTTCGCCGCCTACTGCGCGCGGCCAAACGAACTGCGGCCCGAGTTCGCCGCCCGTGCCGACCGCGAGCGCGCCGTGGCCGACTACATCGCCGGCATGACCGACCGCTTCGCCCTGCGCGAGCACGAGCGGCTGACGGGCCGGCGTTTGTTGGCATGAGCGCAGTGCCATCGCAGCACCCGCACGCCGGCGCCGCCTGGGTCGTCATCCTCGCCGGCGTCGCCGCCGCCATGCACGTGGCCAAGCTGCCGCCCGCGCTGCCCGTGCTCCAGCAGCAGTTGGGCATCGGGCTGGTGCAGGCGGGCTTCCTGCTGTCGCTGGTGCAACTCGCCACCATGGCGCTGGGCATCGTCGCCGGGCTGACGGCCGATGGCATCGGCCTCAAGCGCAGCATGACCATCGGCCTGGCGCTGCTGTTCGCCGCCGGGCTGGCCGGTGGCTGGGCGCGCGGCGCGGGCACGCTGCTGGCGCTGCGCGCGCTGGAGGGGCTGGGCTTTCTGCTGGCCACCGTGCCCGCGCCCAGCCTGGTGCGCCGCTGCGTGCCGCCCACGCAGACCATGCGCATGCTCGGCTTCTGGGGCGCCTTCATGCCCTTCGGCACCGCGCTGGCGCTGCTGTGCGGCCCGGCCGTGCTGGGGTGGGCGGGCTGGCCCGGCTGGTGGTGGCTGATCGCGCTGCTGTCGGGCGTGATGGCGCTGGCCGTGCAGGCGCGCGTGCCGGCCGACCCGCCCCGCGCCGCCGTGCACGCGGACGGCTGGGGCGCGCGCCTGGGCAGCACGCTGGGCTGCGGCGGGCCTTGGCTGGCGGCGCTGACCTTCTGCTTCTATTCCGCGCAGTGGCTGGCGGTGATCGGCTTCCTGCCCTCGCTCTACGCCCAGTCGGGCTGGGGCGGCGCGCTGGGCGCGGTGCTGACGGCGCTGGTGGCGGCGGTCAACATCGTCGGCAACGTCGCCGCCGGCCGGCTGCTGTCGGCCGGGGTGGCGCCGCGCACGCTGCTGTGGGCCGGCTTCGGCGCCATGGCGCTGGGCGCCTTCCTCGCCTACGGCGTGCCCACGCAGCACCTGGCGCTGCCGCGCTACGCCGGCGCGCTGCTGTTCTCGGCCGTCGGCGGCCTGATCCCCGGCAGCCTGTTCGCGCTGGCGCCGCGCCTGGCGCCCAGCGACCGCACCGTGTCCACCACCGTGGGCTGGATCATGCAGTGGTCCGCCCTCGGCCAGGTGGGCGGCCCGCCGCTGGCGGCCTGGGTGGCCAGCCGCGCGGGCGGCTGGCAACTGACCTGGGTGGTGACCGGCGCCGCCTGCCTCTGCGGCGCGCTGATGGCGTGGCTGATCGGCCGCCGGCTGAACGCAGCATGACCGCGCCCGACACCGTCATCGCCGACACCCGCCGCTGGCTGGAGCGCGCCGTCATCGGCCTGAACCTGTGCCCCTTCGCCAAGGCGCCGCACGCCAAGGGCCAGATCCATTACGCCGTGTACGGCGGCGCCGAGCCCGATGAACTGCTGGCCCTGCTGCGCACTGAATTGCAGGCGCTGGCCGCCCTCGATGCCGCCGAGCGCGAAACCACGCTGCTAATGGCGCCGCGCCTGTTCGCCGTCTTCCTGGACTTCAACGACTTCCTGGGCGAGGCTGATGCCGTGCTGATCGATCTGGAACTGGACGGCATCTTGCAGATCGCCCCGTTCCACCCACGCTTTCAGTTCGCCGGTACCGCCGAGGACGACATCACCAACGCCACCAACCGCGCGCCGTACCCTACGCTGCACCTGCTGCGCGAGGCCAGCATCGACCGCGCCGTCGCCGCCTTCCCCGAGGCCAGCACGATCTATGAGGCCAACATGGCGACGCTGGAAAAATTGGGTGCCGAGGGGTGGGTGGCGTTGAACGTCGGCGCTTCGGAGCAAGAGCCATGAAATCATCTGCATCGAAATCGATAGCTGCCGGCGCGCACCAGACGGGCGCTAGCGGCCTAAAACATACTGAAAACACCGTAGTGGCCGAACTGCGCCCCGGCCAGTCGCTGGAACTGCTGAAAGAGCTGCACATCCTCACCCGCGACGGCCGGCTCAACCAGGACTCGCGCCGCAAGCTCAAGCAGGTCGAGCACCTGGTGCAGTTCATCGAAAAAATCCTGAACGAGCTGACGCCCGCCGAGGGCCAGGCACTGACGCTGGCCGACCACGGCGCCGGCAAGTCGTACCTGGGCTTCATCCTGTACGACCTGTGGTTCAAACCGCACGGCAACGGCGTCATCTACGGCATCGAGACGCGGCCCGAGCTGGTGCGGCGCTCGCGCGAACTGGCGCAGCGCCTGGGCTTCGAGCGCATGCGCTTCCTGAACGAAAGCGCCGCCGACTCGGCGCACGACGCCGCGCTGCCCGCGCGCATCGACGTCGTCACCGCGCTGCACGCCTGCGACACCGCCACCGACGACGCCATCGCCTTCGGCCTGGCCAAGCGCGCGCAGGCCATGGTGCTGGTGCCCTGCTGCCAGGCCGAGGTGGCCGCCAGCCTGCGCCGGCACAAGGCCCTGCAACTGGCGCGCACGCCGCTGGCCGAGCTGTGGCGCCACCCGCTGCACACGCGCGAGATCGGCAGCCAGCTCACCAACGTGCTGCGCTGCCTGTATCTGCAATCGCAGGGCTACGCGGTGACGGTGACCGAGCTGGTCGGCTGGGAGCACAGCCTGAAGAACGAGCTGATCATCGCCCGCTGGATGGGCCAGCGCCAGCGCGCCGCCGCCGAGCGCTTGCGCGCGCTGCTGGACGAGTTCGGTTTGCAAGAGCTGCTGGCGCAGCGCTTCCCGGCGCTCTCAGTCGAAGCGCCCGCCTGAGCAGCGCTCCACGCCGCCCAGGTCGCGCCGCGACTGCACCTGCGTGAAGCCGGCCGCCGCCAGCAGGCCGCGCACCGCCGCCGCCTGGTCCCAGCCGTGTTCCAGCAGCAGCCAGCCGCCCGGCGCCAGGTGCGCAGATGCGCCGGCGACGATGCGGCGGAGGTCGTCCAGCCCGTCCGCGCCGCTGACCAGCGCCTGGCGCGGCTCGCGCGCCAGCGCGGGCAGGTGCGCGTCGCCCTCGGCGATGTAGGGCGGGTTGCTGGCGACCAGGTCGAAGCGCTCGCCCGCCACCGGCGCCCACCAGTCGCCGCGCCGCAAGTCCAGCGCCAGCCCCAGCCGATCCGCGTTGCCGCGCGCCACCGCGAGCGCGTCGGCGCTGGCGTCCACCGCCGTCACCCGCGCGCGCGGCCGCTGGTGGGCGACGGCCAGGGCGATGGCGCCGCTGCCGGTGCCCAGGTCGAGCACGCGGCAAGGCGCGCCGGCGGGCAGCAGCGCCAGCGCCCAGTCCACCAGCGTCTCGGTGTCGTCGCGCGGGTCGAGCACGCGCGCGTCCACGTGCAGGCACAGGCCGTGGAAGTGCTTCTCGCCCGTCAGATAGGCCACCGGCTCGCCGCCCAGCCGGCGCGCGGCCAGCGCCCGCACGCGCGCGGCCGCGTCGGGCGGCAGCGGGTCGGCGTCGTGTGCCAGCAGCCAGGCGCGCGCATGCGCGGGCTGGCCCAGGGCGTGCAGCAGCAGCATCTGCGCCTCCAGCCTGGGCAGGCCGCGCGATTGCAACTGGCGCAGGGCGGCGGCCAGGGTGTCCATTGCTATATTAGATATAGCTTCTGGCGCTTGCTGGGCGGGCGCTGGAGGCCGATTCGGCTATGAAAAACGCAGTCGATCACGGCGCGCTCATGCGGTCCACCACGTCGCGCACGCCGGCGATGCCGCGCGCCGTGCGCACGGCCAGCACGCGCGCGTCGGCGCTGGGCAGCGTGCCGCTGAGCACCATCACGCCGCCTTCGAAACCCTCCACGCCCAACTGCGCGCCGGCCAGCCCCGGCTCGGCCGCCAGTGCCGCGCGCACCCGCTCGGCGATGCGCTGTGCGCCAGCGGTGGTGCCGGCCTCGACGTGGGCCGGAATCTCCTCCAGCCGCGGCACCTGCGGCAGCGGAATCTGCCGAGGCGTGGCGCCCCAGGGCGTGCCGCCCTGGCAGGCGGTGAGCAAGGCAGCGGCCAGGGCCGACAGCAGAAGGGAAGGGAGTGTGCGCATGGCGTTCGTTCCTCGATGAAAAAACCGCCCGGAGGCGGTCTTGTCAGCCATTGATTTCCAGTCGGCGCTCAATGCGTTCTATGCGCTCCTTGAGTTTATCGACTGTGTGACGATCCTCGATGATTTCCGCGTAGTTCTCGCCTGAATCGCGGGCGATGCGGGCAATGCCTAGCTCGATCTGCGACAGGCGTCGCGGTATTTCCGCATCGCGTTCACGCGCCGACGACTGCTCGGCCTGAATCTTCTTCAGGTGCTCGATCACCAGGTTATCGACGTTTTCCATACGAGCAGTCTAGCCCGTTTGCCGAGCGATGTCTCTCAGGCGTTCACCTCCAGCTCCGCCATCTGCTCCGCCTCGCGCGCCGCGCGCAGCGCCGCCAGCACGTCGGCCAGGTCGCCCTCCATCACCTGCGGCAGCTTGTACAGCGTGAGGTTGATGCGGTGGTCCGTCACCCGCCCCTGCGGGAAGTTGTAGGTGCGGATGCGGTCCGATCGGTCGCCGCTGCCGATCAGGCCCTTGCGCGTGGCCGCCTCCTTGGCGGCGCGCTCGCTGCGCTCTTTTTCCTGCAAGCGCGCCTGCAGCACGCGCAGCGCCTGCGCCTTGTTGGCGTGCTGGCTGCGGCCGTCCTGGCACTCGGCCACGATGCCCGTGGGCAGGTGCACCACGCGCACCGCCGAATCGGTCTTGTTGATGTGCTGGCCGCCCGCGCCGCTGGCGCGGAAGGTGTCGATGCGCAAGTCGGCCGGGTTCAGCGTGACGGCCTCGGCCTCGTCCGGCTCGGGCATCACCGCCACCGTGGCGGCGCTGGTGTGGATGCGCCCCTGCGTCTCCGTCACCGGCACGCGCTGCACGCGGTGGCCGCCGGACTCGAAGCGCAGCCAGCCGTAGGCATCCGCGCCCTCGATGCGCAGCACCACCTCCTTGTAGCCGCCCAGCTCGGCGGGCGATTCGCTCATCACCTCCACCCGCCAGCCCTGCGCCTGCGCGTAGCGCGTGTACATGCGCGCCAGATCGCCCGCGAACAGGGCCGATTCGTCGCCGCCCGTGCCCGCGCGGACCTCGACGAAGGCGTTGCGCGCGTCGTCGGGGTCCTTGGGCAGCAGCATGCGCTGCAATTCGGCCTCCAGTTCGGCCAATTCGGCCTCGGCAGCGGCGATCTCCTCGCCGGCCATGTCGGCCATGTCGGGCTCATGAAGCAGATCGCGCGCCTCGGCCAGGTCGGCTTCGCGCTGCTGAAAGCGCGCCCAGCGCCCGGCGACCGCGGCCACCTCGGTGTGCTCGCGCGAGAGCCTCATGAACTGGCCCATGTCGGCCATCACGTCGGGCTGGGCCAGCAAAAAATCCAGTTCGGCCAGGCGGTCGGCGTGGCGGGCGAGCTGGGCGCGGAGAAAGGGTTTCATGGGGCTGGCGAAACCCCTGATTGTCGCCGCTTCAGAGGGCTATTTGCTCCAGCACTCGGCGGCGGTCAGGGAGCCCGTGACGCCCTGCGCACCGGTATTGGTCAGCGTGAAGTTGCCGCACTTGTCGCTGGTCTGGCCGCCCTGCGCCGTCGCCGTGAGTGTGTAGCTGGTGCCATCGGCGCTGGAGTAGGAGATCGCGTAGGCGTTCGACTGCACCGACTGCAATTCAGCAGGCAGCGAACTGCCCGATGGCAGGTAGGCACCGGTCGAGGTGGAGACGCGCTCCAGCCAAACCGCTGCCGCCTGCAGGCCAGCCTTGGCGTCCGCTCGCTTGCCGCGCTTGACGTATTCGCTGTAGGCCGGCAGGGCGATGGCCGCCAAGATGGCGATGATCGCCACGACGATCATCACTTCGATCAGCGTGAAACCATCTTGCCCAAGAGTCCTGCGTCGCATGTCGTCGTTCCTTCTCATTGCATCTGACGCCAACTGGGCGCTTTGAAGTAGCGGCCCAGCAGCTTGCGCACCTCGGGGTCGCTGCTGTCACAATCCGTTCCCACGCAGGTCGAGAAGGACGCGGTGTTCGTGCGCGTTTCCACCGCGCCCAGTTCCCCTTCGGCACGGTTGATGCCCGTGGTGTCCGCCCACACGTCGGCCGCTGGCGCATTGCCCGTCACGGCATTGAGCACGGTGGTGTAGTAGGCGGCGGGAGACGTGTCCACCGCATCGCAGGGATTGCTGGTCACCGGGGCTACTGCCGGTATGTCGGAAAGCAAGTCCAGCAAGTCGCCATCGAACCACCTGGGGTTGCGCACCACGCGTTCGCGCTCCAAAGGCAAGTCCAAATACCAGCCCCGATAGGTGGTGCCGATTTCATCCACCCCGTCAGCCGCCACATCCAGGGCGCGACTGGTGATCGTGCCGGCGCTGTTTATGGTCTGTTTCAGCATGGCGCTGCTGCGTGTGCCCGGCAACGGGTTCCACGTGGTCTGACTCATGTCCGCCGGGGCTGCCACCGTCACGCCGCCCGCCTTGTAGGCCTTGGTGGAATCGCTGTCGAGACTGAAGCCGAAGTCGTACAGGCCATAGAACGACTGTACGGAAATGTCGGAGCGGTCGGCCACCGTCAGGCTCTGCCCCGTGCCGAACACCACCATCAGGCCCTTGGTTGGATGAACCTGGTAGACCGGCGCCGTGGTGATGGGCTGCACCGCACCGCTATCGTTTACAGACGTGAACATGGCTTTGCCACCCGCCACCCCCCAATTGCTCGCATCCGTGCTGGCCAAGTCGAACTTGTACAGGTTGCCCTTCAGGTCGCCTGCATAGGCTACGTCGGGCAGGCCATCGCCGTTCAGGTCGATCAGGCGCGGGGCCGACAGGCCGTTGCCCAGGCCGGCAGTGGTTGTGGCGTAGATCTTCTTGGGTGTACTGCCATCCAGGTATTGAATGATGAGCACGGCTTTTTCGTCGGTGCTGTTGTAGCCGTTGCCTGTTACCAGCGCCCACTTGCCGTTGTTCATGCGCGAGATCTGGCGCGTGGCCAGCAGGTTGCCTTTTTCCGTCACCGCTTTCTGGGTGATGTAGCCGATGTCAGGATCGGCGGTTTTGCTTCCCGGCAGGTAGCCCGTCGTGGTGTCCATCAGCACCTTCGATGCCGACATCGAAGTCGGGTCGGTCACGTCCAGCATGAAGAAGCCCTTGCCACCCGCGCCCATGAAGCCTACCAGCGCTGTTCCCCACGTACTGCATGCGGTTCCAGTGTAAGCCTTGCAGTAGTCGGCCGTGAACGGCGAGCCATCGACGAAATATTTATGCGAATAAGTCGTGCTCGTCAGGCTGGCGAGGTTGGCATAGGCGCCAAGCGGCACATAGGCAAACAGTTCCTGACCGTCGTCGGCGTCGAAGGCGTGCAGCATGCCATCATTAGCACCCACGAACAGCGCATCGGTTCGGTTCGCCTGCTGCTGCTGCTGGGTGAAGTCCAGATAATCCGCGGCCGGGTAGCCCGCATTGGGCACACCTTTCATGAACCAGACGTTGGAGTTCACGATATCGCCCAGCACCGTTTTGCGCTCACGGTAGGTCGTGCCTTCGCCAGTGCGGTCGCCACGCAGGTAGCTGAGCCGCCCCGTCCCCAGGGCCGTGGTGGTGGTATCCACGGTAGCCGTGCCGCGCAAGTCCGTCTGCTGATCGGTGCTCAGGTTCGCCCACGCGAAGGTGCTGCCCGTCCATGCAGGGACCGAGCCCGTCAGGTTGATCTGCGAGGTGAAGATGGCGCGGCCGCTCGCCGTCCTGGCATCGAGCAGGCTGGCTGCCGTGTTGTCACCCCAGGGCTTGCTCGCCGTGTTCACGCCGCCCTGTGCCTTGAGGGTCACCGCCGTCACGTCGCCCGACCATTTCTCGGAATCGTATGAAGTATAGAAAGCCGTGGATTCGCTGTAGGCCGACAGCGTGCTGCCTGTGGCCGACGTGACCTGCTCCTCGGGCACGTAGCCCACGTCGACCAGCAGATCCTTGAGCGCCGCCACCAACTCCTCCTGGCTCGTGGCCGGATAAAACTTGCCGCGGCCATTGATGGCCATGTGCATCATTTCCATGTACTTGTGCTGGGTGCTCCAAGTGTTGTTGGGCCAGCTCAGCGTGCCCAGCATGAGCTTCTTCAAGTCTGCGCTGTCATACAGCGTTTCGCCGGCGGTCATCTTGGGGCTCGTCGCCCAGCCGGAGGCCGTGGTGCCGTAACCAATGGTGTAGGTACTCACATGCTGCCAGGTGGCCGGGTCGTTCTTGGGGTTCCAGAACGGTTCGATGCCATTCTCGCTCTGCGTGATCCTCTCCAGGGTTTTCACGTTGTTATTGCTGGCGATGCTATCAGCATCCTTGGCCCAGTAGTGGAAGGCCAGATCTGCCAGGGTATTGGAGTAAGTAGTGCTACTTGACTGGGTTTGTTTATAGATGTTGGCGGAATTGGAGTCAGCCGGCGGATAAGGGGTCTTCCCATCTCCCAGTGTTCGTGTGACGGAGTCGAGATCGTTTGACGAGTTGAGTTTTACTGCGGTGGTTTGAGCCACATTATATTCACCATCCGTCAGCAGCATGACATAGGATTTGCGGCAGGTCAGGTAATCGCCTACCTCGGTGCCGGGTACTTCTGCCCAGGGGCTGTTGACGTTGGTGTATGCAATATCGAACTGCGACAAGGCTTTTTGATATGCATTATGCGTTGGCGTGCTGCCGGTGGAGCTAAATACATTATTGACCCAGTTGATGAAATTTGCTCGATGTGTCTCGGTCAAAGGTCGAACGATGTTTCCTTGTGCGCCACAACTATTTGCAGTCGAAGAGAACGACGAGCAACTATAGGTTACCTTGCTTTTCGTCCAGTCATTCAATGTATTCCAGCCCAGGCGAATGGAGTTCGCAGGCACATTGGCCGACGAAAAGGCCGTCACCAGGGCCGCCTTCAAGTTGTCGAAGCGAGAAAGCGTCTGGCCATCTTTGTTGTCACTCATGCTCCCGGAGTTATCGAGCGTGAGAATCAAATTCGGCGGCGGCGGCACCACGGTGACGGAGCCTGCGGGTGCTTGCGCCAGCGTCAATTGTGCGGCCATGGCGGGCAGTGCCGTGAGCAGGCCACAGGCACTCAATGCGGCACAAAGCTTGCAAGTCTGGAATTTTTTCATGTTACACCTCACCATTCATATCTAATTAGCTGCTGGCCTTCTTGCCAACCACGATCTTTTGGACTACCGAGCGTGTATTTCGTGTGCCTTCGACCAGGGCCGTGATGCGGTAGATCACGTTCATGTCGGTGGGTGCCAGTTCGGTGCCGGAAAAAACGCCCGACGAGGCGTCGTAGGGCAGAATCTCAACCCAGTACCAGGAGTTGCTGCTGTTCAGGCGCGGGTTGGATTTGTCACTGGTGCTGCCGTAGGTGCCGCCCGTGAATTGTCCATAATGCGCGGCACGCTTTTTCAGGTTGGCGACCACCGTGGCATCGTCCCAGAATGCATAGGGCTGATTGCTCGAGTTGAGCAGGGGGTAGCAAATGCCTGAGATGCACCCGGTTCCACCGCTTTTCTTGCTGAGATAAAGACCGGCCTGTACGTTGGAAAGATCGTCGGGCATGGGGAAATACATTTTGCCGCCGCTGTCTGTATCGGCATCGGCAATGCTGCCGTATTCCCTGCAATTGGTGCCCGAGCACAGGCTGCCGGTGGCACTCTGCGTCATGATGTCCAGTTCGGCATCATGAACCAAGGCTTGCGCAGCTTCGTAGGCGCGCTGGTATTCGGCCGTGTTGCCGGTGACGGTTTCGTTGAACTGCGAGCTTTTGAAGCCCATGGCCACCGCGATGGCCGTGAGCAGCACGATCACCATGACGATGAACAATGAAATGCCGGTCTGTTTTTTCTTGGGGGCGCGCATGATTCACCTCTGGGCGGAAAACACGGTGAACAAATTGCGCTGCACCACGTGCAGGCGATCACTTCGGCTGACGCTGGTGCCCTCGCAGTCGGTGTAGTTGGCGCCATTGGTCGGCGTGGCCTTGGTGCCCACCAGGTCGAGACACACCTCGACGGCATCGACCAGCGCCCAGTCCGTGGGGGTGTCGACGAATTGCTTGGTGGTGTCGCTGACACGCACGCGGTAGCGCACTTTGAAGGCGTTGACGTTGCTGATGACGGGCTGGCCACCGGTGTTCGAGCCGGTGACGCACATCAGGTTGCCATTGTTGAGGTAGAAGTCGCTGCGGCGATTCGAACTGGTGACTGTCTCGCCCAGGCAGTTCCGGATGAGATCCGTGTAAACGGTGCTGCTCTGCTGCTGTTGCGAGATGCTGAGGAAATCGGCGCCGTTCGGCGGCGACCAATTGGCAATAGACGTGCCGTTCACCCAGGTGTAGGCGCTGAAGCGGAAGTTGTTGTTGTCGACGATGTATTCAGGCTCGACCGAACCGGCCTCGCGCACCTGCTTGCCGATGACGCGGAAGGCGTGCGCCCCCTCCTGCCTGATCTGTGTCAGCTCGGAAATCTGCCGGCCTATGCCGCTGGTGCTCTGGAACACCATGAGGGCCGCGCCGATGATGAACAGGCCGATCGTGATGGCGACCAGCAACTCGACCAGCGTCATGCCCGCCTGTCGCAGGCGTGCGCGCGAACGATAAGGCAAGGTGTTCATGGTTCGATGTAGGCGAGGTGGCAGATGTAGCCCGACCAGCATGCAACGCCGCTGTTCACGTTGGCGGTGGGCACGATGAAGTTCCTGAGGTAGTCGGAGGAGGCATCGGTGTTTTTCTCGCGCAACGTCCAGCCGATGAGCACGCCAAGTTGACGGTTGCCGGTGGTGGTGGCGTCGTTGTCCGACGAAATGAAGGTTTGAACCTTGGCGCCGGGCATGGTGGCCTGGAAGTTCTCCTGCCAGCGGTCGAGGTCGTAGGCGGCCAGCGCCGCCGCGTTGCACGCGCTGCCCGTGCAGTCGGTCGAGCCCGCCGCGCGGGTGTCGTCGAAAACGTAGTTGGCCAGCGCGGCGTAGCTGTCGGGGTTGGCTTTGACGCGTTCGGACAGGTCGTCGATCAGCAGCATGGCCTGGGTGCGGCCGGCGGCAGTGTTGGTGTCCATCAGCGTGCGTGCCTGCACGCCGAGCATGCCGATGATGGCAATGGCCAGGATGATCAACGAAACAAGCGACTCAATCAGCGTGGCGCCGCGTTGGCGCTTCGCAGGAGCGTGGATGTGCGATGAGATGTGCATGGGTTGTCTCTTGCGAGGTCGGGATCAAGAGCAACTGTCGGCCTGGCGAAGGCGCCCGCCGGACGACAGGCACAGGTACTGATCCAAGGTCAAGTCGCTGCCACCCTTCTTGTGCAGGATGTGGATGTTGTAGCCGGCACCTGGGTTGCCCCAGCGGTTCAGGCTGAGTGTTGAACTGCTGCTGGGCGCGTAGATGAAGTTCTTTTCGTTGGCCTGCACGCGCTTGAGGACGCCGTCAGCGGGAACGCCAACGGCGCCGCTGGGAATCGAGGTGAGTACCACCTGCCAACCGCAACTCCATTCATCGTTGCTGCCCGTTGTGCAACTGGCCGAGTTCGGGAGCCTGGCGATCTGTACGTTGCCGCCCCACTTGACCGCTTCGCTGCGCGCGAAATAGATGGTATCGATCAGGGCGTTGATGTCCTGATTCAGCTGCCATTTCTTGATCAGATTGTTGAAGCTAGGAAGGGCGAGCGCGGCCAGAATCGCCACAATGGCAATGACGACCATCAACTCGATGGCCGTGAAGCCGCGCGATGCCAGGGGCCTGCGCTTGCCAGGGGCAATGGGCGGATGTTCCATGCCGGGCATGCTAGGCCGGCTCAAGGCTCCCTGCATCCGCCGCTGGACGAGCGGCGCCCGGAGGGTGACAAGCGGTTACATCGATCTTGGCGAATCAGGCCTTGGCGGCGGGCCAGGCGATGCGCACCTTGCGATGCGTCATGACGCAATCACGCAGATAGAGGTTGATGAGGCTTTGATAGGGCACCCCCGCCTCGTTGGCCATGTCCTTGAAATAATCGACCACGTCCTCCGACAGGCGCATGGAGACGGGTTTCTTGAGCTTGGCCGCATAGGGGTTCTTGCGCGAGCGCATGCGGGAGAAATCGTATTCGGCTTTCATGGTTCAACCTCGCGTGTAGTGGCGGGCTTCGGATTTCGTGGCTTTCCGGGCGGAGATGATGCGAACGATTTCCCCGTCGCGGAGCAACAGGCGCGAGGGAGGAGATCAGTCGGCTGAAATCTTCCCGCGCAGAAACAGCCGCTCGATGGCGTGCGTGGTTTGTTCGCGGCTGCCCGGGTCGGCGGCGTGCAGCTCGGCCATGGCCCCGTGCAGCATCTTCTGCGTCAGCCCGCGCGAGAGGGCATCGAGCACGGCCTCGACGTCCTCCCCTTTGGCCAGGCGCCTGCGGGCGCGGGCCAGTTCCAGGGCGCGCCATTCGTCGGCCTGGGCGTTGAGCTGGCGGATCAGCGGCACCACGCCGGCGGCGGGGTCGCGCTGGCCCATCCAGTGCATGAAGCTCTGCACGCCGGCGTCGATGATGGCCTCGGCCTGCGCGACGGCGGCCTGGCGGCTGGCCTGGCCGGTCTGCACCACCTGGGCCAGGTCGTCCACGGTGTAGAGGTACACGTCGCCGAGCTGCTTGACCTCGGGCTCGATGTCGCGCGGCACGGCCAGGTCCACCATGAAGATGGGGCGGTGGCGGCGCTTCTTGAGCGCGCGCTCGGTGGCGCCCAGGCCGATGATGGGCAGGGTGCTGGCGGTGCAGCTGACGACGGCGTCGAACTCGTGCAGGCGCTCGGGCAGGTCGGCCAGGCGCATGACCTCGCCGCCGAAGCGGCTGGCCAGCTTCTCGCCGCGCTCCAGCGTGCGGTTGGCGATGGCGATGGCGGCGGGGCTCCTGGCCGCGAAGTGGGTGGCGGCCAGCTCGATCATCTCGCCGGCGCCGACGAACAGCACCCTGATGCGGCCGAGGTCCTCGAACAGGTTGCCGGCCAGCCGCACGGCGGCGGCGGCCATGCTGATGGAGTGCGCGCCGATCTCGGTGGAGCTGCGCACCTCCTTGGCGACGGCGAAGCTGCGCTGGAAGAGCTGGTTCAGCGTGCTGCCCAGGGCGCCGGCCTCCTCGGCGGCGCGCACGGCGCTTTTCATCTGGCCCAGGATCTGGGGCTCGCCCAGCACCATGCTGTCGAGTCCGCTGGCGACGCGGAAGGCGTGGCGGGCGGCGTGGCCGTCTTGCAGCACGTAGGTGTGGTCGCGCAGCGCGTCGGCCGGCACGTCGCCCGCGCGTGCGAGCCAGCCCAGGGTGTGGTCGACCTGCGCGTTGTCCGACGCGCAATACACCTCGGTGCGGTTGCAGGTGGAGAGGATGGCGGCCTCCGGGTGCCGCGCATGCGAGGTGCGCAGGCCCTGCAGGGCCGGTGCCATCTGGTCGAGCGCGAACGCAAAACGGCCGCGCAGATCCAGCGGCGCCGTGTTGTGGTTCAGTCCCAATGCCCAGACGGTCATGAGGGCGAATTATAAAATTCGGCAACATTCCGTGGCGGGCGAACCGCCGCGGACTTGACCGGCATCAAGAATCCACGCATGGACTTCATGGACTTCGTCTGGCACGTCGCGGGCTTTCTGGCTCCGGCGCTGTTCGTCGCGGCCGGGCTGGCGGCGCTGGCCCGGGTTGTTGAAAGAAAATGGGCTCCGGCGCGCGTCCTGCTTGCGCAGGCAGCTATTAATTTTGTAGTTGGCCTGGCGGTTCTGCTGGCCGGCCTGGCGTTGACGGGCCACGACGGCCGGATGCTGACTTACGCGGCGCTGGTGCTGGCCTGCGCGGCCAGCCAGGCCTGGCTGTCGCGGCGGCGTTAGGTTGCCGGGCTGAACAGCGCCACTTGGTCGGTGATGATGCCGTCGGTGCCCAGCGCGACCAGCCGCTCGGCCGCCCATTCGTCGTTGACGGTGTAGGACAGGCGGCGCAGCCCCAGCGCCCCGGCCTGGGCGACCAGCGCCGCGTCCCACAGGGCATGGTTGCAGACGAGGGCGGCGCAGCCCAGGCGCTGGGCGGCGTCGGACCAGCCGGCCCACAGCGTGTCCAGCAGCAGCCCGCGCGGCAGATGGGGGGCGGCCTGCCGGGCGGCGTGCAGGGCCTCGGGGCTGAACGAGGTCAGCAGCGGCGGCACGGGAGCTTGGCGCCACAGGCGCGCGGCGGCTTCGGCGACGGCGCGGCCGGTGGCGGCCTCCTGTCCGGGCGTGGGCTTGATCTCGATGTTCAGCAGGTGGCCGTTGGCCTGGCACCAGCGGGCGACGTTGGCCAGCGTGGGGATCGGCTCGCCGGCGTAGGCGCGCGAATGCCAGCCACCGGCGTCGAGCTGCGCCAGCTCGGCCCAGGGCCGCTCGCCGGCCGTGCCCTGGCCGCTGGTGGTGCGCTCCAGCGTGGCGTCGTGCAGCAGAAAGGGCACGCCGTCGGCCGAGAGCTTGGCGTCGCATTCGAACATGCGCCACCCGTGCCGCGCGCCCAGGCGGAAGGCGGCCAGCGTGTTCTCGGGCGCCAGCTTGCCGGCGCCGCGGTGGGCGATCCAGAACGGGTAGGGCCAGGCGGAAGGGTTCATTGGTCAAATCGGCCTCCAGCGCCCGTCCATCAAGCGCTGGCAGCTATCAAACGGATAGTATGCATCAAGACTCGATGCGCGGGCCGGTGATTTCGCCGCAGCGGTGCAAGGCGGCGCCACGGGCTTGAAGCCGCCGGGGACGACCCCGCGCGCCGGCATAGGGCGGAGCCGATCAGGGCTATTGCTGCGGTGCACAATAGCCGGCTTTCGCTCTGGTGACGCCCCGCATGGCCAAGACTTCCCTGGACAAAAGCAAGATCAGGTTCCTGCTGCTCGAAGGCATCCACGCCTCGGCGCTGGAGGTGCTGCGCGGCGCCGGCTACTCGCAGATCGAGGCGCTGCCCGGCGCGCTGGAGGGCGCTGAGCTGCGCGCCAAGCTGGCCGATGCGCACTTCGTCGGCATCCGCTCGCGCACGCAGCTCACGGCCGAGGTGTTCGCCGCCGCGCCCAAGCTGGTGGCCGTGGGCGCCTTCTGCATCGGCACCAACCAGATCGACCTGGAGGCGGCGCGCGAGCGCGGCATCGCCGTGTTCAACGCGCCGTATTCCAACACCCGCTCGGTGGCCGAACTGGTGCTGGCCGAGGCCATCCTGCTGCTGCGCGGCGTGCCGGCCAAGAACGCGGCGGCGCACCGCGGCGGCTGGCTGAAAAGCGCCGACAACGCCTTCGAGATCCGCGGCAAGACGCTGGGCATCGTCGGCTACGGCTCCATCGGCACGCAGCTCTCGGTGCTGGCGGAGGGCCTGGGCATGCAGGTGGTCTTCCACGACGTGGTCAACAAGCTGCCGCTGGGCAACGCGCGCCAGGCGCCGTCGCTGCAAGCCCTGCTGGCGCAGAGCGACATCGTCAGCCTGCACGTGCCCGAGCTGCCGTCCACGCAGTGGATGATCGGCGAGGCCGAGCTGGCGGCCATGAAGCCGGGCGCGATCCTCATCAACGCCTCGCGCGGCACCGTGGTGCGCATCGATCCGCTGGCCGAGGCGCTGAAGGCCGGCCGGCTGCTGGGCGCGGCCATCGACGTGTTCCCCACCGAGCCCAAGAGCAACAAGGACGAGTTCCAGTCGCCCCTGCGCGGGCTGGACAACGTCATCCTCACGCCGCACATCGGCGGCTCCACCATGGAGGCGCAGGCCAACATCGGGCTGGAGGTGGCCGAGAAGCTGGTCAAGTACAGCGACAACGGCACCAGCATCACCTCGGTGAACTTCCCCGAGGTGGCGCTGCCCGCGCACCCCGGCCGGCACCGCATCCTGCACATCCACCGCAACGTGCCGGGCGTGCTCTCGGCCATCAACCAGGTGTTCGCCGACAACCAGATCAACATCTCCTCGCAGTACCTCCAGACCAACGAGAAGGTGGGCTACGTGGTGATCGACGTGGACGCCGAATCGTCCGAGCTGGCGCAGCAGCGGCTGGTGGAGGTGCCGGGCACCATCCGCTGCCGCGTGCTGTTCTAGCCCCCCAGTAAAATCACAGGCCCGATTCCACGCGGGCCGACCGCTCCCCACGATGAACGTCCCGTTAGCGCTGGCGGCGCTGACAGCGCAGGCCGCCGAGCCCGCGCGTCTGCGCGAGATCCCGTACAACTACACCAGCTTCTCCGACCGCGAGATCGTGCTGCGCCTGCTGGGCGCGCGCGCCTGGGAGATCCTGGCGCAGCTGCGCGGCGAGCGCCACACCGGCCGCTCCGCCCGCATGCTGTACGAGGTGCTGGGCGACATCTGGGTGGTGCGCCGCAACCCCTATCTGCAAGACGACCTGCTGGACAACCCGCAGCGCCGCCGCCTGCTGGTGGAGGCGCTGCACCACCGCCTGGCGGAGGTCGAAAAGCGCCGCACGCCGCAGGATGATGCGGCGCGCGACGCCATGGTGGGCGAGCTGCTGGCGGCCGCGCGCCGCGTGGTGGAGGCCTTCGACCGCTCGTTCGCCAAGGTGGCCGAGCTGCGCCGCCGCGCCGCGCGGTCTTTAGCCAAGCACACGCACAAGGACAACATCAAGTTCGACGGCCTCTCGCGCGTCAGCCACGTGACCGACGCGACCGACTGGCGCGTCGAATTTCCGCTGGTGGTGCTCACGCCCGACACCGAGGCCGAGATGGCCGCGCTGGTCAAGGGTTGCATCGAGCTGGGCCTGACCATCATCCCGCGCGGCGGCGGCACCGGCTATACCGGCGGCGCCATTCCGCTGGACTGGAAGAGCGCCGTCATCAACACCGAGAAGCTCATCACCCTGGGCGCGGTGGAGCGCATCCGCCTGCCGGGGCTGGACCGCGAGGTGCCCACCATCCACACCGAGGCCGGCGTGGTGACCCAGCGCGTGGCCGACGCGGCGGAGGCCGCCGGCCTGGTGTTCGCCTGCGACCCCACCAGCGCCGAGGCGAGCTGCATCGGCGGCAACATCGCCATGAACGCCGGCGGCAAGAAGGCCGTGCTGTGGGGCACCGCGCTGGACAACCTGGCGAGCTGGCGCATGGTCACGCCCGAGGGCGAGTGGCTGGAAGTCACGCGGCTGAATCACAACCTGGGCAAGATCCACGACGCTGAGATGGCCAGCTTCGAGCTGAGGTATTCCGACGCCAGCGGCCAGAAGGCACTGCGCGCCGAGCGTCTGGACATCCCCGGCGCCACCTTCCGCAAGGCCGGCCTGGGCAAGGACGTGACCGACAAGTTCCTCGCCGGCCTGCCCGGCGTGCAGAAGGAGGGCTGCGACGGCCTGATCACCAGCGCGCGCTGGGTGCTGCACCGCATGCCCGAGCACACGCGCACCGTCTGCCTGGAGTTCTTCGGCCACGCCAAGGACGCGGTGCCCAGCATCGTCGAGATCAAGGACTTCATGTTCGCCGAAGCCCGGCGCACGGGTGTGCTGCTGGCCGGGCTTGAACACCTGGACGACCGCTACCTGCGCGCCGTCGGCTACACCACCAAGAGCAAACGCGGCGGCCTGCCCAAGATGGTGCTGATCGGCGACATCACCGGCGACGACCCCGACGCCGTGGCCCGCGCCGCCAGCGAGGTGGTGCGCATCGCCAACTCGCGCTCGGGCGAGGGTTTCACCGCCGTGGCCGCCGACGCGCGCAAGAAGTTCTGGGCCGACCGCAAGAAGACCGCCGCCATCAGCCGCCACACCAACGCCTTCAAGATCAACGAGGACGTGGTGATCCCGCTGCCGCGCATGGCCGAGTACACCGACGGCATCGAGCGCATCAACATCGAGCTGAGCCTGCGCAACAAGATCGAGCTGGCGGGCGAGCTGGAGCGCTTCCTGTCGCGCGGCCAGCTGCCGCTGGGCCAGTCGGAGGAGGGCGGCGAGCCGCCTTCGCCCGAGCTGCTGGAGGAGAAGGTGGCCCAGGCCCTCGCCGTGGTGCGCGAGACGCGCGCCCTGTGGCAGGACTGGCTGGCGCGCGTGGACGAGTTGTTCCCGCAGTTGCAGGACCACAGCCTGCGCGCGAGCTGGAAGACGCAGATCCGCGAGCCGCTGCGCGCCCTCTTCACCGGCAGCGACTTCGAGCCGCTGATGAAGGCGCTGGGCGAGGTGCAGCAGCGCGTGCTCAAGGGCCGTGTGTGGGTGGCGCTGCACATGCACGCGGGCGACGGCAACGTGCACACCAACATCCCCGTGCACAGCGACAACTACGCCATGCTGCAAACCGCGCACGAGGCGGTGGACCGCATCATGGCGCTGGCGCGCGGGCTGGATGGGGTGATCAGCGGCGAGCACGGCATCGGCATCACCAAGCTCGAATACCTGAGCGACGCCGAGCTGGCGCCGTTCGCCGCCTATAAGCAGAAGGTCGATCCCGAAGGCCGCTTCAACCGCGGCAAATTGCTACGGAATAAAGAGCTGCCGGCGCTTGCTGGACGGGCGCTACGGGCCGATTTGACCAATGCCTACACGCCCAGCTTCGGCCTGATGGGGCACGAGTCCATCATCCTGCGGCAGAGCGACATCGGCGCCATCGCCGACTCCGTCAAGGACTGCCTGCGCTGCGGCAAGTGCAAGCCCGAGTGCAGCACCCACGTGCCGCGCGCCAACCTGCTGTACAGCCCGCGCAACAAGATCCTGGCCACCTCGCTGCTGGTCGAGGCCTTCCTGTACGAGGAGCAGACGCGCCGCGGCGTCAGCCTCAAGCACTGGGAGGAGTTCGAGGACGTGGCCGACCACTGCACCGTGTGCCACAAGTGCCTCTCGCCCTGCCCGGTGAAGATCGACTTCGGCGACGTCACCATGAACATGCGCAACCTGCTGCGCAAGATGGGCCGCAAGTCGTTCCGGCCCGGCAACGCGGCGGCGATGTTCTTCCTCAACGCGACCGACCCGCGCGTCATCAACGCCACGCGCGCCGCCATGACCGGCGCGGCCTTCAAGGCGCAGCGCGCGGCGGTCGATCTGCTCAAGGTCGCCGGCCGCCGGCAGACGCGGCACCCGCCCGCCACCGTCGGCGCGCCGACCCTGCGCGAGCAGGTGATCCACTTCGTCAACAAGAAGATGCCCGGCGGCCTGCCCAAGAAGACGGCGCGCGCGCTGCTCGACATCGAGGATCGCGCCTACGTGCCCGTCATCCGCGACCCGCAGGCCACCTCGGTGGACAGCGAGGCGGTGTTCTACTTCCCCGGCTGCGGCTCCGAGCGCCTGTTCTCGCAGGTGGGCCTGGCGACGCAGGCCATGCTGTGGCACGCCGGCGTGCAGACCGTGCTGCCGCCCGGCTACGTGTGCTGCGGCTACCCGCAGCGCGGCAGCGGCCAGAACGACCGCGCCGACAAGATGATCACCGACAACCGCGTGCTGCTGCACCGGGTGGCCAACACCCTGAACTACCTCGACATCAAGACGGTGGTGGTGAGCTGCGGCACCTGCTACGACCAGATCGCCGGCTATGAATTCGACAAGATCTTCCCCGGCAGCCGCATCATCGACATCCACGAATATCTGCTGGAAAAAGGCATCACGCTGCCAGCGGCCAGCCAGGGCGCGTACCTCTACCACGAGCCCTGCCACAACCCGATGAAGCAGCAGGACTCCACGAAGACGGTGAAGGCGCTGGTGGGCGAGCAGGTGCTGAAAAGCAACCGCTGCTGCGGCGAGAGCGGCACGCTGGGCGTGACGCGGCCCGACGTGTCCACCCAGGTGCGCTTCCGCAAGGAAGAGGAAATCCGCAAGGGCGAAGCGGCGTTGCGCGCCAGCGGCGCCGTGGGCGGGCAGGGCAACGTCAAGATCCTCACCAGCTGCCCGAGCTGCCTGCAGGGCCTCAAGCGCTACGAGGACGACCTGACGAATGGCCTGCTGGAGGCCGACTACATCGTCGTCGAGATGGCGCGCCACATCCTGGGCGAGGACTGGATGCGCGACTACGTGGACAAGGCCAACGCGGGCGGGATCGAGCGCGTGCTGGTCTGAGAGACGGTGTGAACGAACCCCACCTGCCCGCCTTGGGCGCCCGAACCCGCCCGCTCCGCGCTGCAAATGCCCGCCATGGCGCGAGCCATGGCTGTGCCTTGCTTGCGCCTTGATCGGACGAGTCCGGGCACTCCTTTCGGGCACGCGGGGTTCGTTCACACCCTATGAGCCGTCCCGGCCAGAAAAAAAGAGCCGCCCTTGCGAGGCGGCTCCTGCTTTGATGCGCGGCGCCTGCCGGCGGCGGCCCGGCCTCAGGCTCCGCCGTGGCGGGAGATGGCGACCTGCAGTTCGTGCATCACGCGCGGGTCGCGCTTGGCCGTGGCGAAGAAGCGGGCGTCCTCGCGCGCCTCGGCCGAGCGGCTGCACAGGGCCTGAAAGCCTTGCACGGGATTCGCGCCGTGCGCCTCGGCGGCGCGGCGGCACATGGCCTGCCAGCCTTGTGCCAGGCCCGCCGAGAACACTTGCGCCAGGCTGCTGCCCAGCTCGTGGAGATAGGCGATCCCCCGCTCGGCGCGCGCCACGCCGGCGTGCCTGAGAGAAGAATCGAAGGAACTATCGATCGAAATGAATTGCGTACTCATGTGACCCTCCTGAGGGGCGATGGCCGAAGCCGATGTCCGTAGGTTAGGGTTTTCCCTGTGTATTTTCAAATTTATATTCATGATGCTGATCATTCATTGAATTTATGAGCATCAACTTCCGCACGCTGGACCTGAACCTGCTGCGCGTCTTCGACGAGGTGATGGCCGAGCGCAGCATCACCCGCGCGGCGCAAAACCTGTCGATCACCCAGCCCGCCGCGAGCAACGCCCTGCGGCGGCTGCGCGAGGCGCTGGGCGACGAACTGGTGCGCCGCGCCGGCGCCGGCGTGGAGCCCACGCCGCGCGCGCTGGCGCTCTGGCCGGTGGTGCGCGACACGCTGCGCCAGCTGGAGCATTCGCTGGCGCCGGCCAGCTTCGACCCGGCCACGGCCGACAACGTGTTCACCCTGGCCACCGCCGACGCCACCGCGGCCGAGCTGCTGCCGGGCATGGCGCGGCGGCTGGCCAGCGAGGCGCCGGGCGTGACGCTGCACGTGGTGCCGCTGACCACCTACGACCCGCGCCCCCTGCTGGCCGGCGAGGAGGTGGACCTGGCGGTGGGCCACTTCCCCGCCGTGATGGCCGACCTCACCGCCCGTGTGCAGGCCGGCGAGGCGATGGCCTTCGAGTCGCACCGCCTCTACGTGGGCCGCTACGGCTGCCTGATGCGGCGCGGCCACCCGCTGGCGCGCGGGCGGCTGACGCTGGACGGCTACTGCGCGGCGCGCCACCTGCTGGTGAGCTTCTCGGGCCGGCCGTGGGGCTTCGTGGACGAGGCGCTGGCCGCCATCGGGCGCCAGCGCCGGGTGGCGATGACGGCCAACCAGCTCTTCACCGCCGGCCGGGTGGTGGCCGGCTCGGACCTGCTGACGGTGCTGCCGCGGCATTTCGCGGACATGGCGGTCCTGGGCGACGGCCTCGTGGTGCGCGACATGCCGCTGGAGCTGCCGGCCATCCACATCGACATGCTGTGGCACCGCCGGCTGCATGGCGCGCCGGGCCACGACTGGCTGCGCCGGGCGCTGGCGCAGTCGGCCGGGGAGGCGCTGGCGCGCCTGCCGGGAGCCGCCGTCGAAGTGGCGCCCTAAACCTGCGCGTCCGGCGCCGGGTCGTCTTCCTCCTCGCGCGAGAACAGCGCCCAGGCGGCCATGAACAGCGCCGCGATGGTCGGGCCGATCACGAAGCCCGAGATGCCGAACAGCGAGATGCCGCCCAGCGTGGTCAGCAGCACCACGTAGTCGGGCAGCTTGGTGTCCTTGCCGACCAGGATGGGGCGCAGCACGTTGTCCACCATGCCGACCGCCAGCGCGCCCCAGGCCGCCAGCGCCACGCCCTGCCACACGGAGCCGGTGGCCGCCAGGTAGATGGCCACCGGGCCCCAGATCAGCGCCGCGCCCACGGCCGGCAGCAGCGACAGCAGCGCCATCACCGCGCCCCACAGCACCGCGCCGTGGATGCCCAGCACCCAGAACGCCAGCCCGCCCAGCGCGCCCTGCGCCAGCGCCACCACCACGTTGCCCTTGACGGTGGCGCGCACCACGGTGGAGAACTTGTTGGCGAGGTAGTGGGTCTGCGCGCGCTCCATCGGCACCGTCTGGCGGATCATCTTGGACAGCTGCTCGCCGTCGCGCAGGAAGAAGAACAGCAGGTACAGCATCACCGTCAGGTTGACCACGAACACCAGCGCGTTCTGCCCGATCGACAGCGCCTGCGAGGTGATGGCCTGCCCGCTCTTGAGCAGCGCGTCGGAGAACTTCTCCGCCACGCTCTGGATGTCGATCAGATCGAACCGCGCCATCAGCTCGGTCAGCCACCTGGGCAGCACCGCCAGCACCTGCTGCGCGTAGGCGCGGAAGTTGATGTCGCCCGCGCCGACGCGCGCCACCAGGGTCGAGATCTCGTTGGCCGCCGCCGCGCTGAGCAGCACCATCGGCAGGATCACGATCAGCATGATGAACACCAGCGTCAGCAGCGCCGCCAGATTGCGCCGCCCGCGCAGCCGCCGCAGCAGCGCCTGGAAGGTGGAGTTGAACAGCAGCGCCATGATCACCGCCCAGAACACGGCGCCGAAGAAGGGCGACAGCACCCAGACGAACGCCGCCGTGACGATGGCCAGCAGCAGCAGGAAGACGGCGCGTTGCAGGCCGGGCGAGTTCATGTGCGGGAAATATACCGGATCGGGGCGCGCGTCTGGTGGGTGCGGGCACAATCGGGCGTCCGTCCTACACGCCGCTTGCGGCCCGCCTCCCGCCATGGCCCGCGCCTCCGCCGCCTACCCCAGCCACCCGCCGACCGAGCTGGTGGTGCACGCCCGCTCGCGCGTGCTCGAACTGGCCTTCCCCGACGGCGCGCGCTTCCGCATCCCGTTCGAGCTGATGCGCATCTGCTCGCCCTCGGCCGAGGTGCAGGGCCACGGGCCGGGCCAGGAGGTGCCGCAGACCGGCAAGCGCGAGGTCGAGATCACCGACCTCGCCCCCGTCGGCCACTACGCCGTGCAGCCGCGCTTCTCCGACGGGCACGACAGCGGCATCTTCACCTGGGAATACCTGTACTTCCTGGGCGCCGAGCAGGACGCGCTGTGGCGTGAATACGCCGAGCGCCTGGCCGCCGCCGGCCTGGACCGCGACGCACCCATGCCGCCCAAGCCAGGCGGCGCCTGCGGGCGTGGCCATTGATGGATGCTATTGTTAAAGTAGCTGCCAGCGCTTGCCAGACAAGCGCTGGAGCCCTATTTCATTCATAATTTTGAAACCCATGACGAAGACCCACTTCGGCTACGAAACGGTGGACGAGCAGGACAAGGCGCGCCGCGTGCGCGGCGTGTTCGACTCCGTCGCCGGCAAGTACGACCTGATGAACGACCTCATGTCCGGCGGCCTGCACCGGGCCTGGAAGGCGTACACGGTGATGGTCGCCAACGTGCAGGCGGGCCAGCGCGTGCTCGACATCGCCGGCGGCACGGGCGACCTGGCGCTGGCCTTCGCCAGGCGCGCGGGGGCCGCCGGCCAGGTGGTGCACACCGACATCAACGAAGCCATGCTGCGCACCGGCCGCGACCGGCTGCTGGACGCCGGCGTGATCCTGCCCACCGTGGTGTGCGACGCCGAGCGCCTGCCTTTCGCCGACGGCCACTTCGACCTCATCAGCGTCGCCTTCGGCCTGCGCAACATGACCCGCAAGGACGCCGCCCTGCGCGAGATGGCGCGTGTGCTCAAGCCCGGCGGCCGGCTGCTGGTGCTGGAGTTCTCCCAGGCCGCCAAGCCGCTGCGCGGGCTCTACGACCTGTATTCCTTCAAGGTGCTGCCGCGCCTGGGCCAACTGGTGGCGGGCGACGCCGACAGCTACCGCTACCTGGCCGAATCGATCCGCATGCACCCCAATCAGGCGGAACTCAAGGCCCTGATGAAGGTCAATGGGTTTGGCCACGTCGATTTCCACAACATGACGGGTGGGGTTGTCGCCCTTCACGTCGGTATCAAATGCGGCTAGGCTTTTGCAGGCCGATTTCCATGACTCAGACCGGAGACCCCACCCGATGACCCTTCGCCACCTTGCCTCCCGGCTTTTTACCCTGCTGCTGGCCGTGGCCCTGACGGGGCTGTTCGTCTTCGACGCCGAGGCGCGCCGCCTGGGCGGCGGCAAGTCGATCGGCCGCCAGTCCAGCAACGTCACGCAGCGCGAGGCCGCGCCGCCCACCGCGCCGGCCAACACCACGCCATCGGCGACCAATGCCGGCGCGGCCGGTGCCGGCACCGCGGCGGCGGCTGGCGCCGCCGCGCGCAAGCCCTGGGCCGGCATGCTGGGCGGCCTGGCGGCCGGCCTGGGCCTGGCCTGGCTGGCGCATTCGCTCGGCCTCGGCCCGGCGTTCGCCAATTTCCTGTTGATCCTGCTGCTGGCGGTGGTGGTCATGGCCGTCATCGGCATGGTGCGCCGCTCGCGCGCGCCATCGCGGGCCGGCGGCCTGGCCTACCAGGGCGCCGGCGCGCCCAGCCCGGTCACACCGCGCCAGTACAACCCCACCAACATCGGAAACGACGCCTCGGCCCGCCCGTGGGAAGGCACGGCCGCGCAGTTCGACGCCGGCGCCGCCGGCGGCGGCTCGATGATCGGCTCGGCCCTGCGCGGCTCGCAGAGCTGGGGCGTGCCGGCCGATTTCGACATCGACGGCTTCATCGAGGCCGCCAAGCGCAACTTCATCACCCTGCAGGACGCCTGGGACCGCTCCGACACCAACGCCCTGCGCGCCATGATGACCGACGGCATGCTGGCCGAGATCCAGTCCCAGCTGGCCGAGCGCGAGCACGCCGCGCCGGGCGCGGCCAACCGCACCGAGGTGGTCATGCTGGAGGCGCAGCTCCTGGGCATCGAGGAGCTGGACGACGTCTACATGGCCAGCGTCGAGTTCAGCGGCATGATCCGCGAGGACGCCTCCGCCGGCCCCAGCCCGTTCCGCGAGGTCTGGAACATGACCAAGCCGCGCAGCGGCCGCGGCGGCTGGCTGGTGGCGGGGGTTCAAGCCCTTCAGTAAGCCGACTTCGCACAGTGATAATCGGGGGACGATGGCAACACAGTCCCCCTTTTCTTTGCTCGCCGACACGCTCGGCAAGCTGGCGGAGAACCTGAAGGCGCCGGCCTGGCTGGTGGATGAAGTGCAGCACCGGCTGGTGCTGTTCCTCAACCACGTGCTGATGCAGGAGCCCGAGGCGCAGGCGCGGCTGGCGCGCCAGCAGGGCCGCGTGGTGCGCCTGCAATGGCGCGACTTCAGCATGCAGCTGGCCGCCACCCCGGCCGGCCTGTGCGAGCTGGCGCCGGCCGCCACGCCCGACCTGCTGCTGACGGTGACCGACGCCTCGCCGCTCGACCTGGCACGCAACGCGCTGCGCGGCGACCGCCCGGGCGTGCGCATCGAGGGCGACGTGGACTTCGCCGCCGAGGTCAACTGGCTGGTGGACCACGTGCGCTGGGACGCCGAGGAGGACCTCTCGCGCCTGGTCGGCGACGCGCCGGCGCACACCCTCGCCAACTTCGGGCGCGGCGCGGCGCAGGCGCTGCGCGCCTTCGTCGGCAAGCTGCCGGGCCAGGGCAGATGAAGCGCCTGCTGCGCGCCACCTACATCGCGTGGGTGGCCTTGCGCTATGGGCTGGACGAACTGGTGCTGACCAGCTTTCGCCACCCGGGCGTGCGGCTGGCGGCACGCATCGCGTCCGTCGGGCGCGACCTGTCGGCGCCGCGCGGGCAGCGCCTGCGCGAGGCGCTGCAGCGGCTGGGGCCCATCTTCGTCAAGTTCGGCCAGGTGCTCTCCACGCGGCGCGACCTGCTGCCGCCCGACGTGGCCGACGAACTGGCCAGGCTACAGGACCGCGTGCCGCCGTTCCCGGCCGAGGTGGCCATCGCCACCATCGAGCGGGCGTTCCGCAAGCCGCTGGGCGACATCTTCAGCAGCTTCGAGCGCGAGCCGGTGGCCAGCGCCTCCATCGCCCAGGTGCACTTCGCCACGCTGCGGGACGAGCACGGGCGTGAGCGTGAGGTCGCCGTCAAGGTGCTGCGCCCGGGCATGCAGAAGGTGATCGAGCAGGATCTGGACCTGATCCGCACCATGGCCGGCTGGGTCGAGCGCCTGTCGGCCGACGGCAAGCGCCTGAAGCCGCGCGAGGTGGTGGCCGAGTTCGACAAGTACCTGCACGACGAGCTGGACCTGGTGCGCGAGGCCGCCAGCGCTGCCCAATTGCGGCGCAACATGGCCGGGCTGGACCTGGTGCTGATCCCCGAGATGTTCTGGGACTGGATCCGCCCCGACGTGCTGGTGATGGAACGCATGACGGGCATCCCCATCGGCCAGGTGGATCGCCTGCGCGAGGCCGGCGTGGACCTGAAGCAGCTGGCGCGCGACGGCGTCACCATCTTCTTCACCCAGGTGTTCCGCGACGGCTTCTTCCACGCCGACATGCACCCCGGCAACATCATGGTCAGCGTGGCGCCGGGCACCTTCGGGCGCTACGTGTCGCTGGACTTCGGCATCGTCGGCACGCTGACGCAGACCGACAAGGAATACCTGGCGCAGAACTTCACCGCCTTCTTCCGGCGCGACTACAAGCGCGTGGCCGAGCTGCATGTGGAAAGCGGCTGGGTGCCGGCGGACACGCGGGTGGACGAGCTGGAGTCGGCCATCCGCAGCGTGTGCGAGCCGTACTTCGACCGCCCCTTGAGCCAGATCTCGCTCGGCATGGTGCTGATGCGCCTGTTCCAGACCTCGCGGCGCTTCCACGTCGAGATCCAGCCGCAGCTGGTGCTGCTGCAGAAGACGCTGCTCAACGTCGAGGGCCTGGGCCGCCAGCTCGACCCGGAACTGGATCTGTGGGCCACCGCCAAGCCGTTCCTGGAGAAATGGATGCTGGAGCAGGTGGGCCCCAAGCGCTTCTGGCGCGAGCTGAAGGAGCAGGCGCCGTACTACGCCAAAATGCTGCCCGACCTGCCGCGCCTGCTGCACGGCTACCTGCAACAGCGGCCGGACGAGGGCCTGAACGCCCAGCTGCTGGAGGTCATCCGCGAGCAGCGCCGCACCAACCGCCTGCTGGCCGCCATCCTGTACGCGGGCGCGGGCTTTCTGCTGGGGCTGGTGGCGATGCAGCTCTACATCTGGGTCAGGATCAACTTCAACTGGGGGTAGGTTTCGCGCATGAACTGGACGCTCTTCATCTTCGTCATCGCCTACCTCGTCGGCACGCTGATGATCGGCGTGTGGGCCGGGCGGCGCATCAAGACCACGTCGGACTTCGCCCTGGCCGGGCGCAACCTGCCGCTGATCATGATCGTCACCACCACCTTCGCCACCTGGTTCGGCGCCGAGACGGTGATGGGCATCCCGGCCAAGTTCGTGCAGGGCGGGCTGCATTCCATCGTCGAGGACCCGTTCGGCGCCGGCATGTGCCTGATCCTGGTGGGCGCCTTCTTCGCCGCGCGCCTGTACCGCATGAACCTGCTGACCATCGGCGACTTCTACCGCCAGCGCTTCGGCAAGGGCGTGGAGGTGTTCTGCTCGGTCGCCATCATCCTCAGCTACCTGGGCTGGGTGGGGGCGCAGATCACGGCGCTGGGGCTGGTGTTCAACGTGCTCTCGGGCGGCGAGATCTCCACCACCACGGGCATGGTCATCGGCACCGTCGCCGTGCTGGTGTACGTGGTGGTCGGCGGCTTCCTGGCCGTGGCCTGGACCGACTTCATCCAGATGATCGTGCTGGTGATCGGCATGTCGGTGATCGCCTTCTTCGCGGCCGACCTGGCCGGCGGCGCCGGCAAGGTCGTCGCGCTGGCCAGCAGCCAGGACATGTTCCGCTTCTGGCCCGAGCCGAGCTTCAAGGAGATCGCCTTCTTCATCGGCGCCGGCATCACCATGATGCTGGGCAGCATCCCGCAGCAGGACGTGTTCCAGCGCGTGATGTCGGCCCGGGACGCGGGCACGGCGCAGAAGGGCGCCATGATCGGCGGCGCGGCCTACATCCTGTTCGCCTTCGTGCCGATGTTCATCGTCACCGCCGCGGTGGCCGTCATGGGCAACAGCGCGCTGGAGCTGGCGGCCAACGACTACCAGCGGGTGCTGCCCACCTTCATCATGGGGCACATGAACCTGTTCCTGCAGATCCTGTTCTTCGGCGCGCTGCTGTCGGCCATCAAGAGCACGTCGTCGGCCACGCTGCTGGCGCCGTCCACCAGCTTCGTCGAGAACATCCTGAAGAACCTCTACCCCGGCATGAGCGACCGGCAGCTGCTGGTGGCCATGCGCGTGACCATCCTCGTCTTCTCCTTCGGCGTGCTGGCCTACGCCATCGCGATGGAGGGCACCTCGATCTACGAGCTGGTGGCCGGGGCCTACCAGGTGCCGCTGGTGGGGGCTTTCGTGCCGCTGGTGATGGGTCTGTACTGGAAGCGCGCCACCACGCAGGGCGCGGTGCTGTCGATCCTGCTGGGCCTGGGCACCTGGATCCTGTTCTTCCCCGAAGTCACCGGGCTGGGCGAGGCGTTCCCGGGTCAACTGGCCGGGCTGCTGATGGCCTTCGTTGGCATGCTGGCCGGCTCGCTGCTGCCGCAGTGGCTGCCCAACCAGCACGCCCACACGCACCACCTGGCGCCGAAGTCAGGGCACTGATTTGCTCCTGTATTAGTAGCTGCTGGCGATTGCCTGACGGGCGCTGGAGGCCAAAAAGGCTCTGAATCCTGAGCGGCCGCGCGGGCAGGGGCCGGCTTTTATAATGACGGGTTTTGCGCGCTGCGCGCGAACTCCAGTCCCTCCCACCATGCCTATCTACGCCTACAAATGCGGTGCCTGCGGCTTCGCCAAGGACGTGCTGCAGAAAATGTCGGACGCGCCGCTCACGGTGTGTCCGAGCTGCGGCGCGCCGGCTTTCGCCAAGCAGCTCACCGCGGCCGGCTTCCAGCTCAAGGGCTCCGGCTGGTACGTGACCGACTTCCGCGACGGCGGCCAGGGCGCCTCCGCCGCCAAGGACAAGCCCGCCGCCGACGGTGCCGCCAAGGGCGATGCCGCACCCGCGCCCAGCCCAGCGCCGGCACCCGCCGCATCGCCGGCACCCGCGCCCGCGCCCGCCAGCGGCGGCAAATCGACCGACTGATCCGCTGCCGCCCGGCCATGATGTCCCGCATTCGCCAATACTTCGCCACCGGCCTGCTGGTGTGGCTGCCCATGGGCGTCACCGTGTGGGTGCTGCTGTGGCTGGTCGGCATCCTGGACAGCATCTTCCTGGGCGTGCTGGCGGCGGCCGAGGCCCTGCTGCCCGGCCTGGGGCCGCTGGCCGAGCGGCTGCGCCACATTCCGGGCCTGGGCGTGATCCTGGTGGCCATCGTCATCTTCGGCACCGGCCTCTTCGTGGCCAACATGTTCGGCCAGTGGTGGCTGCGCCAGTGGGACCGGCTGATGACGCGCATCCCGGTGGTGCGCAGCATCTATTCCAGCGTCAAGCAGGTGTCGGACACGCTGTTCTCCGGCTCCGGCCAGGCCTTCTCCAAGGCGTTGCTCGTGCAGTACCCGCGCCAGGGCGCCTGGACCATCGCCTTCCTCACCGGCAAGCCCGGCGGCGAGGTGGCGCGCCACCTGGAGGGCGAGTTCGTCAGCGTCTACGTGCCCACCACGCCCAACCCCACCTCGGGCTTCTTCCTGATGGTGCCGCGCGCCGACGTGGTCGAGCTGAAGATGACCGTGGACGAGGCGCTGAAGTACGTCATTTCCATGGGCGTCGTGGTACCGCCGATGCGCGAGCCGCGCCCCGGCCAGCCGCTGCCCGCGCCGCAGGTGCCGGGCGTCACCGGGCCGCTCAATCCGCCCGCCGATTCCTGAACACCGCCCTTTCCCGAGAGTCCCTCCTCATGTCCATGCGTTCCCACTACTGCGGCCTCGTCACCGAGGCCCTGATCGGCCAGACCGTCTCCCTGTGCGGCTGGGTCAACCGCCGGCGCGACCACGGCGGCGTGATCTTCGTCGACCTGCGCGACCGCGAGGGCTACGTGCAGGTGGTGTGCGACCCCGACCGCCCGGCGATGTTCGCGGTGGCCGAGGACCTGCGCAACGAGTTCTGCGTGCAGGTGCAGGGCCTGGTGCGCGCGCGTCCCGAAGGCACCACCAACGACGGCCTCAAGAGCGGCAAGATCGAGGTGCTGTGCCATGAGCTGAAGGTGCTCAACCCCTCCGTCACGCCGCCGTTCCAGCTGGACGACGAGAACCTGTCGGAGACCACGCGCCTCACCCATCGCGTGCTCGATTTGCGCCGCCCCACCATGCAGCACAACCTGATGCTGCGCTACCGCGTGGCGATGGAGGTGCGCAAGTTCCTCGACGAGCACGGCTTCGTCGACATCGAGACGCCCATGCTCACCAAGAGCACACCCGAGGGCGCGCGCGACTACCTGGTGCCCAGCCGCGTGCACGACGGCCACTTCTTCGCGCTGCCGCAGTCGCCCCAACTCTTCAAGCAGCTGCTGATGGTGGCCGGCTACGACCGCTATTACCAGATCACCAAGTGCTTCCGCGACGAAGACCTGCGCGCCGACCGCCAGCCCGAGTTCACGCAGATCGACATCGAGACCTCGTTCCTGGGCGAGCAGGAGATCCGCGACCTGTTCCAGGGCATGATCGCCCACGTGTTCCAGAAGGCCCTGGGCGTGGACCTGGGCGCCTTCCCCGTCATGCCCTACGCCGAGGCCATGCACCGCTACGGCTCCGACAAGCCCGACCTGCGCGTCCAGCTCGAATTCACCGAGCTGACCGACGTGATGCGGGACGTGGACTTCAAGGTCTTCAGTGGCCCGGCCACCACCCCGGGCGGCCGCGTGGTGGCGCTGCGCGTGCCCGGCGGCGGCGAGATCAGCCGCGGCGAGATCGACGGCTACACCGACTTCGTCAAGATCTACGGCGCCAAGGGCCTGGCGTGGATCAAGGTCAATGAGGTGGCCAAGGGCCGCGATGGCCTGCAGAGCCCCGTCGTCAAGAACCTGCACGACGCGGCGATAGCCGCCATCCTGGAGCGCACCGGCGCGCAGAGCGGCGACATCCTGTTCTTCGGCGCCGACAAGGCCAAGGTGGTCAACGACGCCATCGGCGCGTTGCGCCTGAAGATCGGCCACTCCGAATTCGCCAAGAAGAGCGGCCTGTTCGAGAACCGCTGGGCGCCGCTGTGGGTGGTGGACTTCCCGATGTTCGAGTTCGACGAGGACGACCAGCGCTGGAACGCCGTGCACCACCCTTTCACCGCGCCCAAGGACGGCCACGAGGACTACATGGACTCCGACCCCGGCAAATGCGTCGCCAAGGCCTACGACATGGTGCTCAACGGCTGGGAGCTGGGCGGCGGCTCGGTGCGCATCCACCGCGCCGAGGTGCAGAGCAAGGTGTTCGCCGCGCTGCGCATCGGGCCGGAGGAGGCGCAGGCCAAGTTCGGCTTCCTGCTGGACGCGCTGCAATACGGCGCGCCGCCGCACGGCGGCCTGGCCTTCGGGCTGGACCGGCTGGTCACGCTGATGACCGGCGCCGAGTCCATCCGCGACGTGATCGCCTTCCCCAAGACGCAGCGCGCCCAGTGCCTGCTGACCCAGGCGCCCAGCGCGGTGGACGAGAAGCAGCTGCGCGAGCTGCACATCCGCCTGCGCAACCCGCAGCCGGCCTAGGAGCGTGAACACGTTCTGAGGGCAGCGTCCTACGCGGCGCGGGCGGGGGCTCTGTTACGATCGATTTCCCCATAAGGAGTGCCGCCATGAACTATTCCGAACTCGCCGATTCCGCCGCCGAAACCAAGGATCAGCTGGTCGCCAACCTGCGCCGCGTGATCTCCGACGCCGAGGACCTGCTGGCCGCCACCGCCGGCCAGACCGACAGCAAAGTGGCCGAGCTGCGTGCCCGCGCCAAGGAGAACCTCGCCGTGGCGCGCGAGAAGCTGGCCGACGTCAGCGCCGCCGGCCGCGCGCGCGCGCGCCAGGCCGCCGCCGTCACCGACGAGTACGTGCACGACAACCCCTGGTCTTCGATCGGCGCCGCCGCCGCCGTGGGCCTGCTGATCGGCGTGCTGCTGGGCCGCCGCTGAGCGCCGCAGCGCCTTCCAGGCCGCGCACCTCGCCATGACCCGACCCTCCGCCGACCCCGGTACCGCCGCGCGCGTGCGCGGCCTGCTGGCCGACGTGTTCGAGCTGGCGCAGGTTCGGCTGGAGCTGTTCACCGTCGAGGCGCGGCAAGAGCTTTCGCGCCTGACCTGGATGGCCGTGATGGCCGCGCTGGCGGTGGTGTTCGTCAGCTTCGGCCTGATCTTCCTGGCGATCTTCCTCACCGTGCTGCTGTGGGACACGCAGCGCCTGCTGGCGCTGGGCGTGTTCACCACCCTCTTCCTCGGCGGCGGGCTGGTGCTGGCCGGGCTGGCCTGGCAGCGCGCGCGCCAGGGCGCCCGCATGTTCGCCGCCACCCGCGACGAGCTCCGCCGCGACCAGGAAAGGCTGCGCCCATGAGCGTCCGCCCGGCCGCTCCGAAGGACGCTCGCACCGCAGTGCGAAGCACGGAGGTGTTCCGATGAACGCCGACCACGGCACCGACCTGGCCGCGCGCCGCGAGCAGCTGCGCCTGCGCTCGGCGCAGCTGCGCGAGCAGATCGCCGTCGATACGCGGGTGCTGCGGCCCGGCTTTCGCGCCGTAGACCGCGTGCGCGGCGGCGTGCGCTCGGTGCGCGACAACCGGGCCCTGGTGCTGCTGGCGGGCGCCGCGCTGGCCGGTGCCACGCTGGCGCGGCCGCGCGCCATGGTCAACCTGGGCCTGCGCGCGTGGTCCGGCTGGCAGGTGTTCCGGCGCGTGCGGCCGCTGGTTGGCGGCCTCCTGCGCCAACTCTGAGTTTCCAGGGGCGCCGCGCGCCAGCCGCCATGAGCCCACCCGCCCGCTGCAAGGTGCCGGAGTCGGTGCTGGTGGTGATCCACACCGACGCGCTCGACGTGCTGCTGATCCGCCGCGCCGACACCGAGGCGGAATTCTGGCAATCGGTCACCGGCAGCAAGGACACGCCCGACGAGCCGCTGCACGTCACCGCCGCGCGCGAGGTGCGCGAGGAAACCGGCATCGACGCTCACGCCCCCGGCTGCCTGCTGGCCGACTGGCACCTCCAGAACCACTACGACATCTATCCGCGCTGGCGCAGCCGCTACGCCCCCGGCGTCACGCGCAACACCGAGCACGTGTTCGGCCTGCGCGTGCCCGCCGGGGTGGCGGTGCGGCTGAACCCGCGCGAGCACACGCACTTCGCCTGGCTGCCCTGGCGCGCCGCCGCCGACCGCTGCTTCTCGCCCTCCAACGCCGAGGCCTGCCTGCTGCTGCCGCGCTTTGCCACGGGGATGCCTGTATGACCATCGACAGCACGTTCGGTGACATTCCCCAGGTGCTGCGCGTGGCCACCTACAACATCCACAAGGGGGTGCAGGGCATCGGCCCGGCGCGGCGGCTGGAGATCCACAACCTGGCGCTGGCCGTCGAGACGCTGGACGCCGACATCGTCTGCCTGCAGGAAGTGCGCGCCACGAACCGGCGCGAGGCCGAATACTTCACCCAGTGGCCCGAGCTGTCGCAGGCCGAGTTCCTGGCGCCCGAGGGCTACGAGGCGGTGTACCGCACCAATGCGGTGACCAGGCACGGCGAGCATGGCAACGCGCTGCTGTCGCGCTGGCCCATCGTCGCCCACCGGCACGAGGACATGTCCGACCACCGCTTCGAGCAGCGCGGCCTGCTGCACGCCGAGGTGCTGGTGGCCGGCCGCCCGCTGCACGTGATCGTGGTGCACTTCGGCCTGATTCCGGCCAGCCGCCAGCGCCAGACCGAGCAGCTGCGCCGCTACATCGCGCGCGAGATCCCGCTCCATGTCCCCGTGGTCGTGGCCGGCGACTTCAACGACTGGGGCACGCGCGTGCGCCGCCTGCTGCACGTCGATGCGCTGCACGCCTTCGAAGGCCCGCGCACGCTGACCTACCCCTCGCGCCTGCCCGTGGTGCAGCTCGACCACATCTACGCCCGGGGCCTGGCGCCGCTCAGCCTGGCGGCGCCGCGCGGGCGCGTGTGGAGCCGCATGTCCGACCACCTGCCGCTGATCGCCGAGTTTCGCCTGGGATGACACCACGCCCGGCGCTTCATCATCGTCATCCCCGCGCAGGCGGGGATGACGAGATACGGATGCCGTCGCTGGCGGCGTTCGCTATTAATAAAATAGCTGCTGACGCTTGCTGTATGGGCGCTGGAGGCCAAAAACACCCAGAATCTTTTGCTGCTACCATCGACGGCAGACCATGAAGCCCCAACCCGACCTTCCCACGCCCGACGCGCCCGAGGACGAAGGCACGCCCGTCTCCGTCAAGATCCGCGAGCGCATCCGCGCCGCCGGCCGCCGCTTCAACGCCAACGACAACATCGCCGACTTCATCCAGCCCGGCGAGCTGGCGCGCCTGCTGGACGAGGTCACCGGCAAGATGCAGGGCGTGCTCGACAGCCTGGTGATCGACACCGGGCGCGACCACAACACCGGCGACACCGCGCGCCGCGTCGCCAAGATGTACGTCAGCGAGGTGTTCAAGGGCCGCTACGCGCCCATGCCCTCGATCACCGAGTTCCCCAACGTCGAGCGGCTGAACGAGCTGATGATCGTCGGCCCCATCACCGTGCGCTCGGCGTGCAGCCACCACTTCTGCCCCGTCATCGGCAAGCTGTGGATCGGCGTCATGCCCAACGAGCACACCAACGTCATCGGCCTGTCCAAGTACGCGCGCGTGGCCGAGTGGATCATGAACCGCCCGCAGATCCAGGAAGAGGCCGTGGTGCAGCTGGCCGACCTGATCCAGCACAAGACCAAGCCCGACGGCCTGGCCCTGGTCATGGAGGCCACGCACTTCTGCGTGGCCTGGCGCGGCGTGAAGGACATGGACAGCAAGATGATCAACTCCGTCATGCGCGGCGTGTTCCTGAAAGACGCCAACCTGCGGCGCGAATTCCTGTCCCTCATCCCCCAACGGAGCTGACGCCATGCTCGTCCGCCTGCTCTACGCCAGCCGCGCCACCGACGCCTCGCAGCCGGTGATCGACCGCATCCTCGCGGCCGCGCGCCCGCACAACCACCAGCTCGGCGTGACCGGCATCCTGGTCTACGGCGGCGGCATCTTCATGCAGGCCATCGAGGGCGGCCGCCAGGCCGTCAGCGACCTGTACGGCGCCATCCAGCGCGATGCGCGCCACCAGGACGTGGTGCTGCTGCACTACGAGGAAATCCTGGAGCGCCGCTTCGGCGGCTGGACCATGGGCCTGGTGGACCTGGCCCGCGTCAACGCCAGCGTGGTGCTGAAGTACTCCGAGCGCGCCGAACTGGACCCCTACAGCGTCTCCGGCAAGGTGTCGATGGCGCTGCTGGAGGAGCTGATGGCCACGGCGAGCATCGTCGGGCACACCTGATGATCCTAAAAAGATAGCTGCCAGCGCTTTCTGGGCGCGCGCTGGAGCCTGTTTTGGCTTGGAAATGCTTCAGATCGCCGCCGCCGGCAGGTCGTGCGGATCGGGCGGCAGGGCGAGGTCGCGCAGCGCCTGCACCGCCTCCGCATCCGTGCGGTACAGCCTCGGCGCCGCCTGCGGCCCCAGCGCGCCGGCGGCGCGCAGCACCAGTTCCACCGGCAGCTTCATGCCGGCCACGTGCAGCGTCACGCCCTGCTGCGCCAGTTGGGCCGTCAGGCGCGCGAAGGCTTCGGCGCCGGTGGCGTCCATGCGGTTGATGGGCTGGGCGAACAGGCACACGTGCCGCGTGCCGGGGCGGACGGCCAGGAATTCGGCCACGTTGCGCTCGAACTGCGCGGCGGTGGCGAAGTCCAGCGCCGCGTCCATGCGCAGCGCGTAGGTCTGCGGCGCCAGCGGCGGCAGTTTCCACAGGTGGCGGTCGCGCAGGCTGCCGTCGGCGTGCAGGCCGACCTCGATGATGCGCGGGTGCAGCCGCTGGTACAGGAAGTACGACAGCGACCCCAGCACCCCCGCCAGCACGCCCCAGTACAGCGCCGGCGCCGCCAGGAGGGTGACGGCGAAGGTGGCGCCGGCGATGGCCGCCTCCACGCGCGAGATGCGCCACAGCCGTGTGAACTCGCGCGGCTTCAGCAGCCCCACCACGGCGGCCAGCACGATGGCCGCCAGCACCGCCTGCGGCACGTGGCGCAGCACCGGCGTGAACACCAGCAGCGCCGCCAGCACCACGGCGACGGAGAAGACGGTGGCCCAGCCGGTCTGCGCGCCGGCGTACAGGTTCAGCGCCGAGCGCGAGAACGACGAACTGGTGGGGAACGCGCCCGACAGGCCCGAGGCGATCTTGGCCAGCCCCTGGCCGATCAGGTCCTGGTCCTGGTTCCAGCGCTCGCCCTTGCGCTGGCTGTCCACCTTGGCGCTGGAGGCGGTCTCCAGGAAGCTCACCAGCGTGATCACCAGCGTCGGCATCACCAGCTGCCCCAGCACCTGCCAGCCGGGCCAGCCCGGCAGGTAGGGCGCCGGCAGCCCCTGCGGCAGCGGGCCGACCACGCGGCCGCTGTTGGCCTCGAAGCCCATCGCCCAGCTGATGCCGGCCGCCGCCAGCACCACCACCAGCACGGTGGGGAAGGTGGGCTTCCAGCGCCGCGCGCCCATCAGCAGCGCCAGCGCCGCCAGGCCGAAGGCGGCGGCCACGGGATGGATGGACGGCGCGGCCAGCATGCGCGCCCAGTCGCCGTTGAAGCCCAGCAGCGCCGGCAGCTGCGAGACGATGATCAGCACCGCCGCCGCCTGGGTGAAGGCCATCAGCACCGGCGCGTTGACGATGTTCAGCAGCCAGCCGAAGCGCGCCGCGCCCAGCACCACCTGCAGCGCGCCCGAGAGCAGCGCCAGCCACACGGCCAGCGCCACCCATTCGGGGCTGCCGGGCGCGGCCAGCGGCGCCAGCGAGGCGTGGATCAGCAGGCAGGAGAGCGCCGTCGGCCCCACCGACAGCCGCGCCGAGGCCGAGAACAGCACCGCGATCAGCGCCGGCAGCATGGCGGCGTAGATGCCTGTCACCAGCGGCATGCCGGCGAGCTGGGCGTAGGCCACGCCCTGGGGGATGACCATCAGCCCCACCGTCAGCCCCGCCAGCGCCTCGCCGCGCAGCAGCGCCGCCGTGGGGCGCGGCCAGCGCAGGAAGGGCAAGTGGCGCGCGAGGCGGGGCGGCATGGGCGCCGATGGTACGGCACGGCGCCGTGCAAGTCCGTAAAAGGCAAGACAATCCCGCCATGATCCGCCCCACGCTGTTCGCCACCGCCCTGATGCTGCCGCTGCTGGCCGGCGCCCAGGCCATCAAGTGCCGCGACCCGGCCACCGGCCGCACGCTCTACACCGACCAGCCCTGCAAGGGCGGCGAGCTGGTGGTGCCCGCGCGCACCGAGGAAGACGTGCGGCGCGACGCCGAGGCCGCCATGCAGGCGCGCGAGGACGCCCTGCGGCGCGAGCAGGCCGCGCTGGAACGCGCGCGCCAGCAACTGCAAGCGGCGCAGCAGGCGGCGCAGGCCGCCCAGGCCAGCGCGCGGGCGCCGCAGCCGCCGGCCGAGTCCGAGGCCTGCCGCGCGGCGCGCGCCGAGGCGAGCTTCCGCGCCGCCAGCTTCGCCGCCAGCGCGGAGGAGATCCGCACCGCGCGCTACAACGCCGCCCTGGCCTGCGGCCAGCCGCCGCCGGCCGACGTGGTGGTGGTGCAGCCCTACCCGCTGCAGGGGCTGCGGTCGCGCCCGCCGCGAGGCTACGACGAGCCGCGCGGCGGCGGTTTCGGCGTGCCGGTGCAGCGCCCCCGGCCCAGCCGGCCGGACCCGCGGCGGGACGAGCCGGTCCCGGTGCGCGTGCTGCCGTCCGGCGCCTCGCGCTGAAGACCTTCCCCGTCACTCCTACCCGCAGCGCGGGAACCCAAAGAGCCCGAGGGCCGCTTCGCCTGCCCTGCCAGTGCACCCGTGGCCGGGGTTCCCCCGGCCAGTGGGCGCGCCCCCTGGAGGGGGGATGCCGCAACATCGCGCAGCGAGTGGAGCAACGGGGGTGGGCCCATGTCAGCGCTGCGGCATGTCCTTGTACGAGTAGCCCAGGCTGATGGTGGCGTCTTCGGGAATCGGCGGCATGGTCGCGTTCCAGGCCTCCCACGCCTGGCGCATGGCGGCGAGGCGCTCCGGCTCCTTCTTGCCCTGGTTGGCGCGCTCGCGCTCGTCCTGCGGGATGTTGAACAGGTAGTCGTTGCCGTCCACGCGCAGGTATTTCCAGTCGCCCTCGCGCAGGGCGCGCTGGCCGCGGTGGTTCATGCGCCAATGCAGCGGGCGCGCGAAGCGGTGGCGCGCATCGCGCAGCACCGGCAGCAGCGAGACGCCGTCCAGCGGGTAGCCGGGGTGCGCGGCCACGCCGGCGGCGTCGAGCAGGGTGGCGGACCAGTCCATGCTCATGCACAGCTGCGCGCTCTCGCCGCCGGGGCGGATGGCGGCGGGCCAGTGCGCGATCCAGGGCACGCGGATGCCGCCCTCGGTCAGATCCATCTTGCCGCCGACCAGCGGCCAGTTGTCGGAGAAGCGCTCGCCGCCGTTGTCGCTGGTGAAGACGATCAGCGTGTCGTCCAGCTGGCCGTTGCGGCGCAGCGCCTCCACGATCCAGCCGATGCCTTCGTCCATGTGGTGGATCATGCGGCGGTAGACGTGGATGTTGCCGCCCGCCAGGTCGAACAGGTGGTCCTTGATGGCGGGGGCGCGGCCGGCGTCCTCGCGCGTCTCCCAGGGCCAGTGCGGCGCGGTGTAGTGCAGGCTGAGCAGGAAGGGCGCGTCCTGCGCGGCCATGCGGTCCACGTAATCGACCGCGCGGCGCGAGAGCAGGTCGGTCAGGTAGCCCTCGTGGGTCTGCTCCTCCTCGCCGAACCACAGGTCGTGCCGGCCGGCGGAGTCGCAGTGCGTCCAGTAGTCCACGCCGCCGGACAGCGGGCCGAAGAACTCCTCGTAGCCCGAGCGCAGCGGCCCGAAGGCGGGCGGGTAGCCCAGGTGCCACTTGCCGATCAGCGCGGTGCGGTAGCCGGCGCCCTTCAGCAGCGAGGGCAGGGTGGGGTGCTCGGGCGGCAGGCCCAGCGTGGTGCTGCCGCGGCTGCGGCTGTTGATGGGCTCCTCGGCGGCGCCGCGCAGGCGGTACTGGTAGCGCGCCGTCATCAGCCCGAAGCGCGTGGGCGAGCACACGGGCGAGTTGCTGTAGCCCTGGGTGAACTTGATGCCGTCCCGCGCCAGCCGGTCGAGCACGGGCGAGACGGGGCCGAAGGCGGCCTCGCGCCCGCCGTAGCAGCCCAGGTCGGCGAAGCCCAGGTCGTCGGCGACGATGAAGAGGAGGTTGGGTCGAGTCTTATGAGTCATTTTGGCCTCCAGCGCCCGTCCAGCAAGCGCCAGCAGCTATTCAATCGATAGCGAATCGGTTTTTTCATGGTTGGACCTGTGCCGGGCATTGGCGTTGTCCCCCTCCCGAAGAGAGAGGGGAAAGGCGCCGAAGGCGACTCAGGGGGTGTTTCAAGGTTGATAGCCGGACTTGCGCACCACCGGCGCCCACTGCGCGCGGTAGGCCTTCAGCATGGCGGCGGTCTGGGCGGGCGTGGTGGCCACGGGGGTCATCTTGGCGTCGACGAACTTGCGGCGGGTGTCCGGGTCGCTCATCACCTCGCGGATGGCGGCGCCCAGGCGCGCCACGCGGTCGGCGGGCATGGCGGCGGGGGCGAACAGGGCGTTCCAGCCGGTGGCCACCAGGTCGAGGCCCGACTCCTTGTAGGTCGGCACGTCCGGCGCCAGCGGCGAGCGCTGGGCGCCCGAGGTGGCCAGGATGCGCAGCTTGCCGCCTTCGTGCTGCGGCAGCAGGGTGTCCAGCGTGTCGAAGGCGGCCGGCACCTGGCCGCCGATCAGGTCGGAGATCAGCGGCGCCGAACCGCGGTAGCCCACCACCTGGCCCCGCACCTGGGCCTTCTCGCTGGTCATCAGGGCGAAGAAGTGCGGCAGGCTGCCGGTGGCCGGCACGCCGAAGTTGGCCTGCGCCGGGTTGGCGCGCAGCCAGGCCAGCAGGTGCGACAGCTGCTTGACCGGCACCGCGCTGGACACGGCCAGGGCGAACTCGTAGTCGGTGACCTGCGACACCGGCTGGAAGTCGGCATCGGGGTCGTAGCCGTTGTCCTTGAACACCAGCGGCGCCACCACCATCACGGCCGGGTTGCCCAGCAGCAGCACGTTCTGGCTGGCGCTGGCGCCGAGGCCCTTGAGCTGCTGCGCCGCCAGCCGGCCGCCGGCGCCGGTCTTGTTCTCGACGATCACCGTCTGGCCCAGCCTGGGGCCGAGCTTGTCGGCCACGAGGCGCGCGGCCCGGTCGCTGGACCCGCCGGCCGCGTAGGGCACGACGATGCGCAGGGTGCCGTCGGCCTGGGCGCGGGCCGGGCCGGCGGCCAGCGGCGCCAGGGCGGCGGAAAGGATCAGGGCGCGGCGCTGCATCGGCTAAGTCTCCGTGGGATGAAAATGGAGCACTGTAGCGCGGCGCCGGCGCCGGACCGCCTGCCGATGCGCCCGCACGCGCGGGCCAACGCACCGGAGGCCCGCCTGCCGAGGGCGGGCGGCTCCCGGATGTCAGAGGTGTTTTCGGCCTCCAGCGCCCATCGGGCAAGCGCTGTCAGCTATTGAAAAGAGAGCTTTCGCCGGGGCGTGCTCAGCGCCGGCGGCCCAGCAGCATCGCCACCACGGCGCCGGCGGCGGCGGCGATGGCCATGGACTTCAGCGGCTGCTCGGCCACGTAGGAGCTGGTGCGCTCGCTGTACTCGTTCAGCTTCTCGCGCGCCTGGGCCGAGGTCTCGGCGGCGGCGGCCTTGCCGCGCGCGGCGATGTCCTGCACGCGGGCGCTGACGGCGTCGATGGCGGGCTTGATGTCCTCGCGCAGCGAACGCACCTGGGCGTCGGCCTTGTTCAGCGCGTCGTTGGCGTAGGCGCGGGCGGTATCGACGGTGCGCTCGGCCGTGTTGGCGGCCACGTCGGTGGCGGCTTGCGCGGTGTCGGCGATTTTCTCGACGGTGGACTTGGTGCTCATGGATTTCCTTTCAGTGCGGCGGGAGGGGAACGGGGGAGTTGGGGGTGGGGAGCGGTCTTTCAACGAAAGCATGGCGCATGCCAGGGGCGAGCGCCGTCAGCCGGGCGCCGGGTCCGATGTGGGCGACGCCTGTCCGCCGGGGTGGGAATCGGCTGACAGCGACATGGCTTCCATCGATTGCGCCAGTTGCGCCTGCGGCATGGCGGCGCGCCGGGGCACGGTGCCGGTGATGCGGGTGCCGCGGCCCGGCGTGGAGCGCAGGTCGAGGCGCCCGCCGGTGGCTTCCACGCGGTGACGCATGCCCGCCAGGCCGTGCGAGCCCTGCCGCGGCCGGGCCGGGTCGAAGCCGGTGCCGTCGTCCACCACCGCGACCTCCGCGTGGTTGACGTAGTTCTTGAGCGTGATGGACACCTCGTGCGCCTTCGCGTGCTTGCCGATGTTGGTCAGCGTCTCCTGCACCACGCGGTAGATCGTCAGCTCGCTGTTGGCGTCCAGGTCGACCGGCTCCAGCGCGGTGTGGATGCGCAGGCCCGAGCGCTCGGCGAACTCGCGCGCCAGGATGTCGAGCGAGGCCACCAGCCCCAGGTTGGACAGCGCCGAGGGCCGCAGGTCCTCGATGATGCGGCGCTTGAGCGCGATGCCCTGGTTGAGCGTCTCGGTCAGGTGCCGGAGGCGGTCGGCCAGGTCGCCGGCGTCGGCGGGCAGCCGGGACTTCAGGCGCGCCACGTCGAGCTTGGCGGCCGTCAGCAGCGCGCCCAGTTCGTCGTGCAGCTCGCGCGCCAGGTGGGCGCGCTCGTCCTCCACCGCCTGCTGGAGGTAGGTGGCCAGCTCGGTCAGGCGCGCCGTGCGCTCGCGCACCTGCGACTCCAGCATGTCGCGCTCGGCCTCCAGCGCCTGCTGCTGGCGCACGTCGGCCTTGCGCAGCGCGCGTGCCTGGTTGACGTACAGGAAGAAGGCCACGAAGGCGGCCAGGATGCCGGCCGCCAGCCCCAGGCGCGAGATGGTCAGCAGCCGGTACACCTCGGCGCGCTGCGTCGCCACCTGGGCTTCGGCCTCGGCGGCCAGCGCCACGCTCTGCAGCCGCAGCACGCGCATGCGCTCCATCCCGAGGGCGGAAGACGCCACGAACTGCGCCACTTCGGGGCGGTCTTCCTCGCGCATGCGCACCGCCAGCGTCATCTCGCCGAGCTTCTGCGCCAGCAGGCTGCGGAATGCCCGCATCGGCTCCGATTCGCTCATCTCGCGCGGTGCGGCCGACTCCAGCGTCCGGAGGTGGGCTTCGAGCTCGGCCACCGCGGTGCTGTACGGCTCCAGGTACTTGCGGTCGCCGGTGAGCGCAAAGCCGCGCTGGGCCGAGTCGGCTGCCGCCAATTCGCTTTCCAGCGCGTACACCGTCAGGCGGACCGTTTGCGTGGTCTGGATGTCGCGCATCGCCTGCGTGATGCGCTGGTACGTGCCTTCGCTGATCCAGATCAGCGCCAGCGCGCACAGCGCGGCGACGATCAGCGTCGCGCGCGGCGAGGGCGGGCGCAGGCGGCGCGGCGGGCGGGGGGCGGGCGGCGGCGTCACGTCGGCCATGCGGGCTCTAGAATGGTTTTCGCGTGGCCGGGTTTCGGCCCGGCTATGAAAGGTGCGTCGTGATCAGAATCGGTATTGTGGATGACCATGCCATCGTGCGGTCCGGGCTCAGGCAGTTCTTCGGCGAGCACGTGGACCTGCGCGTGGTGGGCGAGGCCGCCAGCGGCCGCGAGGCGATCGACCTGGTGCGCACCACAGAGATGGACGTGCTGGTGATGGACCTGTCGATGCCCGGCCAGAGCGGCATCGACGCGCTGGCCATGATCCGCGCCAAGGCGCCCGACGTGGGCATCCTGATCCTCTCGGGCTACCCCGAGGAGCACTACGCGATGAACCTGATCCGCCAGGGCGCCAGCGGCTACCTCAACAAGGAGTGCGAGCCCAGCGAGATCGTGGAGGCGATCCGCACCATCGCGCTGGGCAAGCGCTACATCACGCCCAGCGTGGCCGAGCTGCTGGCCCAGCAGCTCGGGCGCAAGGGCGACGCGCTGCCGCACGAGCAGCTGTCGGAGCGCGAGTTCCAGGTGTTCCTCAAGCTGGCCCGGGGGCAGACGGCGGGCGACATCGCCGAGGCGCTGTCGCTCTCGGTCAAGACCGTCAGCACCTACCGCACGCGGCTGATGGAGAAGATGGCCCTCAACTCCAACAGCGACCTGACCTACTACGCGCTGAAGAACAAGCTGATCGATTGACCGGCGCCGCCGCCGCAGCGTCGGCGCGTTCAAGCGGAGCCGCCTTCGCTCAGCGCCAGGCAGTAGTCGATCAGGGCGTCGATCTCGTTCGACTTGTCGAACACGGCATCCACGCCCAGCTGCTGGCAGCGCACGCGGATGTCGGGCGTGGCGTAGTTGGTCAGCACCACCACCTTCTGCCCCGGCTGGCGACCCTGGCAGGCTTGCAGCACGCCCAGGCCGCTGCCTTGCTTCAGGAACAGATCGACGATCACCAGATCCCAGTGGCCGCCGTGGTCGGCCAGCCACCGGCTGCCCTGCTGCTCGGTGTCGGCGAAGCCGATGGAGGCGACCCCGCCCAGTTCCTCCAGCGTAGCCACGAGGTTCTCCCGGATGGTCGGGTTGTCTTCCACGAGGTAGGTTCGCAAGGGACTGGAGCCGGGCATTGGAAGCAAGGAGGATCGGTGGGTTGCGCGGATCGCGGCATCCAGGGGCCGCTCAACCGATGTATTGCCAGTTTAGGCAAGGTGGGTACGGTAGATTGCCAGTGACGGCTCCACTTGCGTGTAGGACTGCGCTTACATGCGGCCGGCCCCCGTGCCGCAGACCGGGCAGTCGGCCTGGCGCCGCAGCCGCACCTCGGTGAACCCGGTGCGGCGCAGGTCCACCATCAGCAGACGGCCGGTCAGCCCGGCGCCGGCGCCGGCCAGCAGCTTCAGCGCCTCGGCCGCCTGCAGCGTGCCGACCACACCCACCAGCGGCGCGAACACGCCCATGGTGGCGCAGCGCACTTCCTCCACCTCGGTGGACGGCGGGAACACGCAGGCGTAGCAGGGCGAGTCGTCCCGGCGCGGGTCGTAAAGCGCCACCTGGCCGTCGAAGCCGATGGCCGCGCCCGACACCAGTGGCCTGCGGCGCCGCACGCAAGCCAGGTTCAGGGCCTGGCGGGTGGCGAAGTTGTCGCTGCAGTCGAGCGCGACGTCGGCCTCGGCCACCAGTTCATCCAGCAGCGCCGCGTCGGCGCGGCGGGCCACGGCGCGCACCTGCACGTCGGGGTTGAGGGCGGCGATGGCCTGGCGCGCCGACTCGACCTTGGGCTGGCCGATGCGCGCCTCGGTGTGCATGATCTGGCGCTGCAGGTTGGTCAGGTCAACCGTGTCGTCGTCCACCAGCGTGATGCGGCCCACGCCCGCGCTGGCCAGGTACAGCGCGGCCGGCGAGCCCAGCCCTCCGGCGCCGACGATCAGCGCATGGGCGTCCAACAGTCTCTGCTGCCCTTCGACGCCCAGCTCTTCGAGCAGCACGTGGCGCGAATAGCGCAGCAGTTGCCGGTCGTCCACGGATTCAGCGCCAGACCGGCTGGCGCCTCATTCGGTCTTCGGCTCTTCCTTGCGCTCGATCAGGGTCTTGCTGACCTTGACCGGCTGGCCCTTGAGCTTGGCGACGGCCTGCTGCAGCGGGAAGTCGTTGGCGCTGCCGTACTCGGGCGGGCGGCGCTGCGACTCCGGCTTGCGGGACTCCGCCTCCAGGCGCTTGAGGGCGGCCTCGCGCTCCTTCTCGACCGCGGGATCCTTCTTGTCCTCGTTGGCGCCGCTCAGGTGCTTTTCCAGGTCGGCCTCGCGCATGCGCAGCACGGCGTAGGGGCTGCCCTCGGCGGTGTCGTCCACCATGATGTCGGGCACGATGCCCTTGGCCTGGATGGTCTTGCCGCTGGGCGTGTAGTACAGCGCGGTGGTGATCTTCAGCGCCGTGTCGGGGCCAAGCGGGCGCACCGTCTGCACCGAGCCCTTGCCGAAGGTCTGGCTGCCCATGACGATGGCGCGCTTGTGGTCCTGCAATGCGCCGGCGACGATCTCGCTGGCCGAGGCCGAGCCCTCGTTGACCAGCACCACCAGCGGCACGCTCTTGAGCGCGGCCGGCAGGCGCTTGAGCGGGTCGCTGCCGCGCCGGCGCGTGTAGTCCTCGGGGCGCGCCTTGAAGACCGACTTGGATTCCTCGATCTGCCCGTTGGTGGACACCACCGTCACGCCCTCGGGCAGGAAGGCGGCCGACACCGCCACGGCGGCGTCGAGCAGGCCGCCCGGGTCGTTGCGCAGGTCGAGCACCAGGCCCTTCAGGCCGGGCTCGCGCCTGTAGATGTCCTCGACCTTGGCGACGAAGTCATCGACCGTGCGCTCCTGGAACTGCGACAGCCGCAGCCAGGCATAGCCGGGCTCGACGATCTTGCTCTTGACCGACTGGGTGCGGATTTCCTCGCGCGTGATGGTGACCGGGAAGGTGCGGTTCTCGTCCTTGCGCAGGATGGTCAGCAGCACCTTGGTGCCGGGCTCGCCGCGCATGCGCTTGACGGCCTCGTTCAGCGACAGGCCCTTGACGGCGGCGTCGTCCACGCGGGTGATCAGGTCGCCCGGCTTCAGGCCGGCGCGGTCGGCGGGCGAGCCCTCGATGGGCGAGACCACCTTGATCAGCCCGTCCTCCTGCGTGATCTCGATGCCGACGCCGACGAAGCGGCCGGTGGTGCCTTCGCGGAATTCCTTGAACGACTTCTTGTCGAAATACTGCGAGTGCGGGTCCAGGCTGGACACCATGCCGGAGATGGCGTCGGTGATCAGCTTCTTCTCGTCGACGGGCTCTACGTAGTCCGACTTGATCATGCCGAACACGGCGGCCAGCTGCTGCAACTCCTCCAGCGGCAGCGGCGCCATGGCGCCGCGCGCCACGGTTTGCAGCGATACCGTGGTCAGCGCGCCGGCCAGCGCCCCCACGGCCATCCAGCCGGCGATCTTGGTTTTCTGACTCATGGTGAAGGGTTTCCTTGGCGCAGGCGTTCAATATTACAGGGCTTGCCTGCTTTGGGTGGGCGCGCGGGCCCTAAGTTCCGCGCCGGGTCCGTGCATTCGCCGCACTCAGGCATTGCCCTGGCTGGCCACCGCGGCCGCGGCCTGGGCGGCGGCCGCGGCGTCGCCCAGGTAGTAGTGGCGCAGGGGCTTGAGGCCGGCGTCCAGTTCGTACACGAGCGGTATGCCATTGGGGATGTTCAGGCCGACGATGTCGTCGTCGGAGATGCCGTCCAGGTACTTCACCAGCGCGCGGATCGAGTTGCCGTGCGCCACCACCAGCAGCCGCTTGCCGGCGCGGATGGCCGGCGCCATGGAGTCGTTCCAGAACGGCAGCACGCGCGCCACGGTGTCCTTCAGGCATTCGGTCAGCGGCACCTCGCCGGGCTGCAATTTGGCGTAGCGCGGGTCGCCGCGCTCGCTGCGGGCATCCTGGGGCTCCAGCGGCGGCGGCGGCGTGTCGTAGCTGCGGCGCCAGACCAGCACCTGCTCGTCGCCGTACCGTTTGGCAGTCTCCGCCTTGTTCAAGCCTTGCAGGGCGCCGTAGTGGCGTTCGTTCAGGCGCCAGTGCTTGACGGTGGGCAGCCAGGGGCGGTCCATCGCGTCCAGGCCGTGCCACAGGGTGTGGATGGCGCGCTTGAGCACGCTGGTGCAGGCCCGGTCGAACTCGTAGCCCTCGGCCTTCAGCAGCTGGCCGGCCTGCCGGGCCTGCGCCACGCCGGTGGGCGTCAGGTCGACGTCGGTCCAGCCGGTGAAGCGGTTTTCGAGGTTCCAGGTGGATTCGCCGTGGCGGATGAGGACGAGCTTGTGCATGGATGGGCAGAACGTGGGCAATACCCGCCACCGGGGCGGGTCGGAACCGGGCATTCTAGAATGCCGGCCGACTTGAACGAGGACTGACGACGTGGACTTTCTGCTGGCGAACTGGGCGCTGATCCTGGTGGCGTTGATTTCGGGCGGCATGCTGCTGGCGCCCATGCTGCGGGGCGGCGCGGGCGGCGGCGTCACGCCGAACCAGGCGGTGCAGCTCATCAACCGCGAGAAGGCGGTGGTGGTGGACGTGTGCGAGCCGGCCGAATACCAGGCCGGCCACGTGGGCGGCGCCAAGAACATCCCGCTGGGCGAGCTGGAGCAGAAACTGCCCGCCGCCGTCAAGAACAAGGCCGTGCCGCTGGTGCTGGTGTGCGCCTCGGGCGCGCGCTCGGGCCGCGCGGCGGGCATCGCCCGCAAGCTGGGCTACGAGAAGGCCGAGTCGCTGGCCGGCGGCCTGAAAGCCTGGCGCGCGGCCGACCTGCCGGTGGAAAAAGCCTGATCGGGAGCGCGCCATGCAAGCCGTCAAGATGTACACCACCGCCGTCTGCCCCTACTGCATCCGCGCCAAGCAGGTGCTGCGCGCCAAGGGCGTGGACCGGATCGACGAAGTGCGCGTGGACCTGGACCCGGCCCAGCGCCAGCACATGATGGCCCTCACCGGCCGCCGCAGCGTGCCGCAGATCTTCATCGGCGGCACCCACGTCGGCGGCCACGACGACCTGGTGGCGCTGGACCAGCGCGGCGGGCTCGCCCCGCTGCTGGCTGGCCAACCCGCCTGAGATAATGCCCTTCAGGAGGCGGCGGCCCGCGCGGCGGGCGCCGCCGGTTTCTTTTTCAACTCTCCCCTAGCGAGACATCACATGGCCGACCAGGAAGCTCCCGTCTTCAACATCCAGCGCGTCTACCTGAAGGAGGCGTCGCTGGAGCAGCCCAACTCCCCCGCCATCCTGCTGGAGCAGGAGCAGCCGTCGGTCGAGATCAACCTGGGCGTCAACGCCGAGAACGTGGCCGAGGGCGTGTTCGAGATCACCGTCACCGCCACCGTGCAGACCAAGATCCAGGACAAGACCGTGTTCCTGGTCGAGTGCAAGCAGGCCGGCATCTTCGAGGTGCGCAACGTGCCCGACGACCAGATGGGCGCCGTCATCGGCATCGCCTGCCCGCAGATCGTCTACCCCTACCTGCGCGGCAACGTGGCCGACCTGATCCAGCGCGGGGGCTTCCCGCCGGTGCACCTGGCCGAGATCAACTTCCAGCAGATGTACGAGCAGCAGGCGGCGCAGGGCTCGCCCATCATCACGCAGTAAGAATTTAAGTAAAAAAGGCCTCCAGCGCCCGCCAGGCAAGCGCCAGCAGCTATGAAAATCATAGTTATCGGAGCCGGCGCCTGGGGCACGGCCATGGCCGTCAGCGCGGCGCGCAACCCGCTCGGCCACCAGGTGGTGCTGTGGGCGCGCGATGGCGCGCAGGCCGAGCACATGGCCCAGGCGCGCGAGAACGCGCGCTACCTGCCCGGCATCCCGCTGCCGCGCGAGCTGGCGGTGCGTGGCGGCGACGTGGCCGACCTGCTGCAATCCGCGCCCCGGGCCGACCTGCTCATCGTCGCCACGCCGGTGGCCGGCCTGCGCGCCACGCTGGGGCTGCTGCGGGATGTGCGCGTGCCCGTCGGCTGGCTGTGCAAGGGCTTCGAGCCGGCGCAGGACCCATCGGCGCCGCGCCCCTTCGGCCTGATGCCGCACGAGGTTGCCGCGCAGGCCGCGCCCGCCCTGCTGGCCGGCGCCCTGAGCGGCCCCAGCTTCGCGCAGGAGGTGGCGCGCGGCCAGCCCACCGCCCTGGTCGCCGCCAGCCGCCAGCCTGCTGTGCGCCAGGCGCTGGTCGAAGCCTTCCACGGCCCCACGCTGCGCGTCTATGGCAACGACGACCTGACGGGCGTCGAGGTCGGCGGCGCGGTCAAGAACGTGCTGGCCATCGCCACCGGCCTGGCCGACGGCCTGAACCTGGGGCTGAACGCGCGCGCCGCGCTCATCACGCGCGGCCTCGCCGAGACCGCCCGCCTGGGCGTGGCGCTGGGCGCGCAGCCCGAAACCTTCATGGGCCTGTCGGGCCTGGGCGACCTGGTGCTGACGGCCACCGGCGATCTGAGCCGCAACCGCCGCGTCGGCCTGCTGCTGGCCGAAGGCCGGACGCTGGCGCAGGCCGTGCAGTCGCTCGGCCACGTCGCCGAGGGCGTCTACAGCGCCCGCACCGTGCTCCAGCGCGCGCGGCACCTGGGCGTGGAGATGCCCATCACGGAATGCGTGGTGGCGCTGCTGGACGGGCAGCTCAAGCCCGTCGAGGCCGTGGCAGCGCTGATGGGGCGCGATCCGAAGGGTGAGATTCTTTAGCGGGCCGCTGCAACATCAGCCATCGGCCTGCACCGCACGCGCAAGCGCTTCGGTGGCCCATTGGTTCAGGCTCTTGCCCATCGCCTGCGCCTTGACGAGCGCGCGGCTGTGCACTTCAGGCGGCACGCGGATCAGCAGCTTGCCCGAGGCGGGCTTTTCTGGCGAGATGCCTTGTTCCGCACAATCCGCCAGATAGTCCTTGACCGCCGCCGAGAACTCGCGCCGCAGTTCCGCCACCGTTTTGCCATGAAAGCTGATGATGCTGCGCAGGCCCAGCACCCGTCCCACCAAAATATCGTCCCGCTCGTCGTATTCGACCCGGGCGGTATAGCCCTGGAAGTTCATCGTGTTCAAGGTTTGACTCCTGCTCGTTCCAGAAACTCGCGCGCCTCCTCGACCTGGTAGCGCTTGGCCTCCTTGCCCGGATGGGGGCGGTGGCAGCGCCACTCATGCTCGCCAAGCGCCAGCTTCACCCGGGAGCCTTCACGCTCGTGAACACTGCCGCCGAGCGCCTTGACCAGTGCCTCAATGTCCGCGAAGACAATGGATGACGACGTAGGTTTGGCGAAGACGGCGGTGATGGTCTTCCGGTGCCTGGAGTTCACACGGGAATGCTAGCATCAAGTGCTATTACTCACAACCGGCGCCACCGTCCTCTGCCGCGTCACCATCGGCGGCAATGTCCGGTTCACGCGCAGTGTGCCGCCCGAAAGCTACATCGCGCAGGGGCTGGCGCGCGACTGCGGCAGTGAGGACGATGGGCTGGCGATGCCGAATCCGTGCAAGTAAATCAGCGACGCGCAGGGGCTGGCGCACGCTCGGCGCGTTGCAGGCGATGGGGCTGGCATGGCTGCAAGCGGGCCGCACGGCAGTGCTCAACGTGCCCAGCGCGGTGTGCCTGCGGAGCGCAACGTTCCGCTCAACCCGCGTCACCCGGACTTTGCGCGGATCGCCATTGGAGAGCCGCAGTCCTTGCAGACCGATATGCGGCTGTTGCGCAACGTTGGGGCATGACGACTCTGTGTGTCGGCATCCCTGGTGAAAATGCTTCGCTATGTGCGATGCATGAAATACCCTCTCAGCGGCTATTGCTTCTGGTAGCTTCTTATGAAGGTTTTTCCATTGCTTTCTCTGTATTTCAAGATCATCTGATTCTTCTTGCCGTTCATGGTGCAGGTGGCTTTACTGATGTCACCAATGTCTTCGGGTTCTGTGCTTTCGGTGACCCGGAACGTGAGAACATCTTCCTTTGCTTGGATTGATTTTTCCCCTGCGCCGTGATCAGATGTGCATTCTTCCCTTTCAGGTTCAGAACCAGCGAATCGACCTCTGTCAGTCCACGAGCGGGAGTTGTTGACTTGAGATCTCCTGATACCATGATTTACCCCATTTTTGGGGGCATCTAGTTGAATTGTGAAATTCCGTGTTCCCGTAATTTCGCAATAGGATCTTTGATTCCTTTCACCTAAGCCAATGATGCTGTAGGTTCGATCATTTTCGGTTGATTGATGAACCCATGTTCCTGTTAGATCATTGGGGTCGCATTCCAGTGCCCATGCTGCACTGTAGAATTGTATTGCCATCAAGATTGGTAGATTTTTCAGGCGTCTCATGTGACTTGGCTCCTCGTTGATGGTTTTTTTCTGTGCGGGGCATAATTTATTTCTTCTCGGCATAGGAAATCATGCCCATACACGACCAAGATTTGACGCCGGTTCTGCTTGTCTCCTCCCCGCACTCACATTTCTTCTCCATCCTCTCCACTTTGTTGAAGGCTTCAAGCGACGGCAGGCCAGAAGTGAGTCGGGCAAGTTCCAGCGCGTTCTGGCAGGCGGCGGCCCGTGTGCTGCCTTCGGCATTTGCCGTGGCCACGCGGGCGGTGGTGCCGCGGTCCGCATGGCAGGCTGCCGAGGCGATGAGCATGGCGAGGAAAATGCTGGTTTTTTTCATGGTGTTGATAAAGACAGGGTGAGGGTGTTGGATTCAGCCGCGCACGCCACCCACGACCGGCTTGGGGGCGTTGATGACTCTGCACTTATCGTTGGATGCGCAGGGGTCGCCTGGTGGTCGTTTCGCCTTGCGTTCCTTCTGTACTTGCTTCTCCATTTTTTCGTAGTCCTCCAGCGTGATGGTGATGCGTTTTTCAGGCGGCTTCATATCTTTCTCGTGCGCGGCTGCCCCAAGCGCAAGGGTTACCGCTAGGGTGAAAGTGCCGGTGGCGTAGATGGCGGCGGGCATGATGATTCCTTTGGATTGGGGTTGCCTTATATTTCTGGAAATTCGATCTGTGTCGGTTCATGTGCTCTTGTGGCAGCAGATAATTATGTGTGTGTAACTGTCCTAGAATTTATATTTATCTTGTTTTAATTCGCAGTATCCTTCGGTCTTCAGGATTCCACCCGAGATAAATTTAATTGTAAATTGCCAGTGCCCATCATTTCGTCTGATCTTGTGCTCTTCGAGGATGACGGGGCCTTGGTCGTTGGATATGACATTGCCGAGCACATAGAAGTTGGCATTTGTTTTCATGGAATTCTTTTCCAGCGTACGGGACTCGCAGCGATTGTTCGCTTTGGCTTTGGTGCAATCTATGTTTTCTATGGTTTCGCCTGGTATGTCCGATGAATATATTGATGGGGTGCAGAGGAGATATTCACCAGAGATATTTTGAGCGAAGGTGGCGCCGGTCAGAATAAGCTGGACCAGCAAGAAAATTGACGATATCTTCATAATGAAATTTCTGGAAAGGAATGGAATGGCTTCCTGGCCTTCAATGCGGCTTGGATGGGCTGCCTGATGAGGCTACCCCCCATGAACCAAGCTCCGCAGGCATGAAGCCTGGGCAAGTACGGACTGGTGGGCAAGGTAGCGATCAGTGCCGCGCGGCGCAGCAGGTTCAGGCGGCTCAAGGCGTGGTGGCCTTTCATTGATAAGAAGAGGTGTGCTCGGAAGGGTGTGACCGGCGCATGAGGCAACTCAACAGGTTGCTATTTGCAAGATTTCAACCTTACTGGTTCTTCATGTCAATAGAGGTTGCTATCAACCTATCGGGTTGACATGGAGTAACCTGATGAAGGACGACTTTGCGCGCAGCATCGCAGTGGAAGTGGGCGCGGCCATCCGCGCCCAGCGGCTGCGGGCCGGGTTGTCGCAGGATCAGTTGTCCGAGTTGCTGGACGTGGGGCCGGAGGCCGTCTCGCGCATGGAGCGGGGCGTGGTGATGCTGACTATTCCCCGGCTGGTGGAGTTGTCGAATGCGCTGAACTGCCCGGTCGAGGCGCTGATTCCCAGGGCCAGCGGTTCCACCCAGTCCGGCGCCAACGAGATCGCCCGCATGCTCAAGCCCCTGAACAAGAAGGACATGCAGTTCGTGATGGACATCCTGGAGCGCACCTGTACGCACCTGGCTTCATGAAGTTCTGAGCCAAATCGGCCTCCAGCGCGCTCTGGCAAAGCGCTGGAAGCTATCTTCTTGATAGTAACCGCCAGCTCATTTTCCAATGAGCAGCCTCGAAGCCTTCCGCGCCAGGTGTGCGCGCTGGAGGCCATGAGCCTGGGCCATGACCTTGTGAAGGTCTCAATTGCGACACATAATGAGGGGTCTTCCAATCAGGAGCGCAACCCCAATGCCCGCCCAGACTTCCATGCTGCATGTCCGTATCGACGACAGCATCAAGACCCAGGCCGCGCAAGCTCTCGATGCGATGGGCTTGTCGATGGCCGAAGCCGTGCGCCTGTTTCTGCACCGGGTGGTGGCCGAACAGGCTTTTCCGCTCGAACTCAAGGTGCCCAACGCCCGCACCCGTGCGGCGATGGCCGAATCCCGCGCCATGATGGCCCGGGCGCCTCGCTTCAACTCCGCGCAAGACATGTTCGATGACCTTGAACAAGCCGGCGAGTAGCAAGCGCGCCAGCCTGCCTCGAAGCCACGACTACACCCGCGAATTCCGCAAGGACTGGCAGCGCCTGACGCATTCAGGCCGCTACGACATGAAGCGGCTCAAAGAGGCCGTGCTGCTGCTGATCGCGGGCGATGCGCCGCTGGGCGCCGAGTGGCTGGATCATCCATTGAAAGGCGCCTGGAGCGACCACCGCGAGTGCCACATCGGCGGCGACTTTCTGCTGATTTATCAGCTTGACGGGGTGCGTCTGAACTTCGTGCGCGCTGGAACGCACGCAGACCTCTTTGACGAATAGTCCTGGTGGATCGGTCTTCTGGGTTGCCGATCAGCCGCACGGTATTTACGCCATTTTTGACTAGAATGTATGCCAAGTGGCTGAAATCTTGGTTTTCAGCCCGACTGGAGACCCCATGACCACTACCCACGCCATGCCACCCGCCCTTTCCGCCGCGACCTTGCTGGGCGGCCCGGGGGTATTGCCCACGCTGCCGCGCGGCCTGATGGACTGGATACCGCTGGTGCGGCAGGGGTTGCCTTCCGCATCGGTCGATGCCCTGGTGCGCACGACGCGCATCACGCAGGCCGAGCTGGCCCATGCGCTGGCCATTCCCGAGCGCACGCTGGCCCGGCGCAAGCGCGAAGGGGCCCTGTCGCCGGAGGAGTCCGCCAAGCTGGTGCGTTTTGCCCGCGTGGTCGAGCGGGCCGAAACCGTGTTCGAGGACGCCGGCGCCGCGCTGTCCTGGCTGCAAGACACCAATGCGGCGCTGGGCGGGGTGACGCCCATGTCCTTGTTGGACACCGAGATGGGCGCCGACAGCGTGATGGACACCTTGGGCCGCATCGAGCACGGCGTGTTTACTTGACCACCCCCGTGTCTCCACGCGCTGCGCGCTGTTGCGCCTCCCCCCTCCAGGGGGCGCGCCCGCTGGCCGGGGGAACCCCGGCCAGGAGCGCACTGGCCTGGCCTGCTCCGCGGCCATTCGGCTCTTTCGGTTCCACGCGCTGCGGGCGGCGCCAAGGGTTGTCGCACTGACGTGACGCACGCAGTCGCACGCACCGTCTGGCGCATCACCACCGCACGCTTTGCCGCCAGCGCCTTCAGTGGCGAAGGCGCCGGGCTGCACGGCGGGCGCTGGAACCCCAAGGGCTGGGAGGTGGTGTACACGGCGCAGTCGCAGTCACTGGCGCTGCTGGAACTGATGGTGCAGGACGATCGGCTGCGGGCCCACTACGTGCTGATCCCGGCCCAACTGCCCGCCGGTCTGCCCGCGACGCGCATCGAGGCCGCGCAATTGCCCGCCGGCTGGCGCACCATCGGCGAGCGCGGCGCGCTGCAAGCGCTGGGGCTTGCGTGGCTGCAAGAGGGCAGGACGGCGGTGCTCGACGTGCCCAGCGCGGTGGTGCCTGCGGAGCGCAACTTTCTGCTCAATCCACGCCACCCGGACTTCGCGCGGATCGCCATCGGCGAGGCTCAAAGCCTGCACACCGATACCCGGCTGCTGCGCAATCTGGGGGCTTGATGAGCGGGTGGGGTTTTTAGGGCCAAATCGGCCTCCAGCGCTTGCTGGACGGGCGCTGGCAGCTATCGTTTCAATATCAAATTTCGAGGTTGTCGATCAGCCGCGTGCCGCCCAGCCGCGCCGCGCCCAGCACCACCAGCGCGCCCGCGCCGTCGCCGGCCTGGGGCGGCAGCAGGTCGGCGCGGCGGCGCACGGTCAGGTAGTCGGGCTGCCAGCCGCGCGCGGCCAATGCTGCCTGCGCGGCGGCTTCCAGCGCCGGCCCTTGCGCCGGCAGGGCGTGCGCGGCGGCCAGCGCGTCGCGGCCCAGGGCGCGCAGCGCCAGGCTGAGGTGCAGCGCCTCGGCGCGCTCCGCTTCGCTCAGGTAGCGGTTGCGCGAGGACAGGGCCAGGCCGTCCTCGGCGCGCTGGGTCTCGCCGGCCACGATGTCGATCGGCAGCGCGAACTGCCGCACCAGGCCGCGCACCACCATCAGCTGCTGGTAGTCCTTCTTGCCGAACATCGCCGTGCCGTGCGGCTTGCCGGCGAACACGGCCATGAAGAGCTTCATCACCACCGTGCACACGCCGGTGAAGAAGCCGGGGCGGAAGCTGCCTTCCAGCAGATCGGCCAGGGCCGGGTCGGGCGCGACCTTGTATACCTGCGGCTCGGGGTACAGGTCGGCCTCGCGCGGGGCGAACAGCACGTCGCAGCCGGCCTGTTCCAGCGCGGCGCGGTCGGCCTCGAAGGTGCGCGGGTAGCTGTCGAAGTCTTCGTGCGGCAAAAACTGCAGGCGGTTGACGAAGATGCTGGCCACCGACACGTCGCCCAGCGGCCGGCCCTGCGCCAGCAGCGCCAGGTGGCCGGCGTGCAGGTTGCCCATGGTGGGCACGAAGACCGGGCGCTCGGCGTGGCGCAGCACGTGGCGCAGTTCGGCGAGGGTGTGGACGATGTGCATGGGGCTACCAGGCGTGCAAAGTGTTGTCTGGAAAGCTACCGTTCTTGACGGCCGCCACGTAGGCTTCGATGGCGCCGCGCACGCTGCCGGCGTCCTGCATGAAGTCGCGCACGAACTTCGGGTTCCTGCCCAGGTTGATGCCCAGCATGTCGTGCATCACCAGCACCTGGCCGGCGGTACCGCTGCCGGCGCCGATGCCGATGGTGGCGCAATGCGCCAGCTCGGCGGTGAGCGCGGCGGCCAGCGGCGCGGGCACCATCTCCAGCACCAGCATGGCGGCGCCGGCGTCCTGCAATTCGAGCGCGTGGCGGCGCAGCGTGGCGGCGGCCTGCTCGTCCTTGCCCTGCACGCGGTAGCCGCCCAGGGCGTGCACGGTCTGCGGCGTCAGGCCCAGGTGGGCGCACACGGGGATGCCGCGCTCGACCAGGAAGCGCACCGTGGGCGCCGTCCAGCCGCCGCCTTCGAGCTTGACCATGTGCGCGCCGGCCTGCATCAGCGCGGCGGCCGAGCGCAGCGCCTGCTCGGGCGATTCGTGGTAGCTGGCGAACGGCAGGTCGGCGATCAGCCAGGCCGTGCCCTGCACGCGTTGCAGCCCGCGCGCCACGCTTTCGGTGTGGTAGCGCATGGCCTCCAGCGTGACGCCGACGGTGGAGGGCAGGCCCTGGCACACCATGCCGAGCGAGTCGCCCACCAGCAGGCATTCGACCCCGGCGGCGTCGGCCACGGCGGCGAAGGTGGCGTCGTAGGCCGTGAGCATGGTGATCTTCTCGCCCGCCGCGCGCAGCTGCGCCAGCCGCGGCAGGCTGATGGGCTTGCGCGGCGGCATGGGCGACGCGGTGGGCAGCGTGCCGTAGGGCGAGGCCGGGTGGGCGGGGGCGGGCGGGTTCATGGCGCGCCAGTGTAGTGTGCTGTCCCGCAAATACCTGCACATGAAATCGCGTCTTCACGCCCAGGGCGGCGTTGCAAATCCTCGCGATACCACTCGGTATCGCTGCGGTTTGCGCCTTGCCCTGAGCGCGAATCCATCGATTTCATTTTGTGCAGTTATTTACGGGACAGCACACCAGCCGCAGTGCGGCGCCAAGGGCGGCGCTCAGCTGGACGGGGTGAACGCCAGCCGCACGTAGATGGGCGCGAAAGCCTCGGCCTGGGTGATCTCGACCAAGGTTTCCTTGGCCAGCTCCAGCAGCGCGATCAGGGTGACGACCAGCACGGGCACGCCGCGCGCGGGGTCGAACAGGTCCTCGAACGGGGCGAAGCGGCGGCCCTGCAACTTCTTCAGCACGATGGACATGTGCTCGCGCACGCTCAGCTCCTCGCGGCTGATCTTGTGGTGCTGCACCAGCCTGGCGCGCCCCAGGATGTCGGCCCAGGCGGACTGCAAATCGGCCAGCTCGACGTCCGGGAAGCGCGGCTTGAGCGCCTGCTCGATGGTGACCTGCGCCTTCAGGAAGTCGCGCCCGAACTGCGGCGCCTCGGCCAGGCGCGAGGCGGCCAGCTTCATCTGCTCGTATTCGAGCAGGCGGCGCACCAGCTCGGCGCGCGGGTCTTCGGGTTCCTGGCCCTCGGCCGTCTTGCGCGGCGGCAGCAGCATGCGCGACTTGATCTCGATCAGCATCGCCGCCATCAGCAGGTACTCGGCCGCCAGTTCCAGGTTGCGGCTGCGGATCTCGTCCACGTAGCTCAGGTACTGCCGCGTGACGGCGGCCATGGGGATGTCGAGGATGTTGAAGTTCTGCTTGCGGATCAGGTAGAGCAGCAGGTCCAGCGGGCCCTCGAAGGCTTCGAGGAACACCTCCAGCGCGTCGGGCGGGATGTAGAGGTCCTGCGGCAGCGCGAACAGCGGCTCGCCGTACAGGCGCGCCACGGCCACGTGGTCCACCACCTCGGGCAGTGGGGCCTGCGCCGGGCCGTCGGCCAGCAGCTGGTCAGGGTCGGCGACCGGCATGATTGCTATGAAAAGATGAGCTGCCGGCGCTTGCCTGGCGGGCGCTGGAGGCCGATTCGGCCATCAATCCTGGGTCGGCGCCGTCTGGTAGACGTAGGGCTTCTGCGGCACGCGGGCGGCGCGGAATTCGGCCTGCTGGTCGCGGTCGATCTGCCTGTCCCACAGCAGGCCGCGGCCCTGGCGCTGCTGCGCGTCCAGCTCGGGGCGCGTGTGCTTGAGCTCGTCGATGAACTGCGTCACTTCGGAGCGGTAGTGCGGGCGGCGGAAGATGTTGGCGAGGGACATAATCGTTGTGGATCGAAGACCGGCTGATCGGGCCATTTTAACGGGCGTCACCTGCATGAAGCACACCATTTTGAAGGCGGCGGGGCTTGCCGCCATTGCGCTGGCGCTGGCTGGCTGCGACCCGCAGGCCATCAAGGAACTGGAGGAGGGCGTTTCCACCGAGGCCGACGTGGTGGCGCGCTTCGGCCAGCCCGAGCGCGTGTGGCCCGAGGCCGGCGGCGCCAGGACCTACGAGTACAACCGCCAGCCCGAGGGCATGCGCAACTACATGATCACCATCGGCGCCGACGGCAGGATGAGCGCGCTGCGCCAGGTGCTGACGCCCGAGAACTTCCGCCGCGTTCAGCCCGGCATGGGCGTGGAGGACGTGCGCCGCATGCTGGGCAAGCCGGCCAAGCAGGTGCCGTATCAGCTGAAGAACGAAGTCGTCTGGACCTGGAAGTTCCTGGAGCCGCCGAGCGAGAAGAAGGCCTTCAGCGTGGTCTTCAGCCCGGACTACCGGGTGCTGCGCAGCGAGGTCGGGCCGGATCCGGATGGGCCGGATATGCGCGGCGGGGGTTGAGTCGCGTGAGCGACTCACCAGACCGAGCCGGTATGAGGAAACTGGTTGGCTGCATGGCCGTTCTGCTGGGTGTGGTGTCGATGCAGGCCGGGGCGAGGCAGGGCGAAGCGGTTCTTCTGCCGCAGATGCCACCGTCGTGGCAGCCGGGAACGCCTACGGTTTATTTCATGGCTGGCATCGGCGGTGAGCTGAACGTGGTGCGCGGCTGCGTCCGATTGATGAACGGCGCGGATGGCTTCACGGTGCTTTGGCACCGAGGCATCGAACTGGGGCGGGACGCGCGCGGGCGCTTCCTGCGCAACGTGCACACGGGCGCGGTTCAGCGCTTTGGCGAGCAGGTTGAGGTGGGCGGTGCGGGCCTGGACCCCGAGTACGTCGGGCGCGTGACGCCGGAAGTCAGCAGGCGCTGCGGGCCACCTTACTGGGCCGGATGGTTCTGAAGACGTGGGGCTGTGCGCGAGGTTTTGGCGGTTTTACGGCCTCAGCGCCCGCCAGTCCAGCGCAACCAGCTATGAAGTTTGAAGCGGTGCCGCAGCATCGTCGGCCGGCACCACCGCGCTGGCGATGGCCTGCGCCACGTCCGGCTGCACGTCCTCCGCCGACCGCTCGGTGAACTGCGCCAGCAGCCCGGTGCGTGCCGCGATGTCGCGCGGCTGGTTCATCAGCCCGGAGACGACCAGGCGCACGCCCTGCTTGCGGCAGGCGCGGACCAGGCTCTCCAGCGCCTCGGCGCCGGTGGAGTCGAGGTAGATCACGTTCTTCAGGTCCAGCACCAGCGTGTGCGGCGGCAGGTGGTCTTCCAGCGCTTCCACCAGCTTGGTGGCGCCGAAGAACAGCGCGCCGTACAGGCGCCACGCCTGCACGCGCTCCTCGTGGCCGGCGAGCAGGGGCTGCTCGGCGGCCGTCAGGCGCACGCCGCGCGACAGGCTGGAGATGCGGTAGATGAAGGTCACGCAGGCGGCGAAGATGCCGAACTGCACCGCCACCGTCAGGTCGAACACCACCGTCAGCAGGAACACCGCCACCAGCGTCACGCGGTAGGGCAGGCGGTAGCTCGGCAGGCGCGCGAACTCTCGCCACTCGCCCATGTTCCAGGCCACGAACATCAGGATGGCCGCCAGCGTGGCCAGCGGGATCGAGCCCGCCAGCGGCGCCGCCACCAGGATCACCGCCAGCAGCGCCAGCGCGTGCACCATGCCCGACACCGGGCTGCTGGCGCCGCTCTTGACGTTGGTCACCGTGCGGGCGATGGTGCCGGTGGCCGGCATGCCGCCGAAGAAGGGCGTCACGAAGTTGGCGATGCCCTGGGCCATCAGCTCCTGGTTGGGGTCATGCCGGTCATTGATCAGCCCGTCGGCCACGCGCGCGCACAGCAGCGACTCGATGGCGCCCAGCAGCGCCAGCGTGATGACGGGCATCAGCAGGAAGCGCGCCGATTCCCAGCTGAAGTCGGGCCACACGAAGGCCGGCAGCGCCGCCGGGATGCCGCCGAAGCGCGAGCCGATGGTCTCCACCGGCAGGCCGGCCACGCCCACCACGGCGGTGGCGGCGACCAGCGCCACGATGGAGCCCGGCACGCCGCCCAGCCAGCCCGCGAAACGCACCCGCCGCCCCAGCGCCGGCGCCCAGCGCTGCCAGCCGACGACGACGGCCAGCGAAGCCAGCGCCACGCCCAGCGCCCACGGGTTGAGCGTGTGCAGGTGGCCCCACAGCGCGCCCAGGATGCCGAAGAAGTCGCCCGGCATCTTCGGGATGGCGAGGCCCAGGAAGTCCTTCACCTGCGACAGCCCGATCAGCACCGCGATGCCGTTGGTGAAGCCGATGATGACCGACACCGGGATGAAGCGCACCAGCGTGCCCAGCTTGAGCAGCCCCATCAGGAACAGCAGCACGCCCGACAGCGCGGTGGCGATGATGAGGTTGCCCACGCCGTAGCGCAGGGCGATGTCGTAGACGATGACGATGAACGCGCCCGCCGGCCCGCCGATCTGCACCCGGCTGCCGCCCAGCGCCGAGATCAGGAAGCCGGCGATGATGGCGGTGAACAGGCCCGCCTCCGGCTTCAGGCCCGAGGCGATGGCGAAGGCCATGGCCAGCGGCAGCGCCACCACGGCCACCGTGACGCCGGCGGCCGCGTCCTTGCCGAAGCGCGCACTGTCGTAGCCTTTCAGCGCGTCGAGCAGGCGGGGGCGGAAGCGGGCGATGGGCAGGGGGAAGGCCATGACGCATCACATGGTAATGCGATGTGAGTTCGTTTTGTAGGGGCCGCTGCTGTTTGATGGGGCGTCGGGGGCCGGGAGCCGCGCCGCCGGGCGCACGTCCCGCCCTCCGGCGCCAAAGCGGCCACCGAGCACGGCCACGAAAGAATCAAGCCTCCACCAACACCTCCACCCGCCCCCGCAACGAATGCGGCAGCGCCTCGGTGATGGCCACGTCGAGCATCCGCCCCACCAGCCGCCCACCGTTCGGCCCCCCATCGAAGTTCACGATCCGGTTGCACGCCGTGCGCCCCATCAACTCCCGCGGGTTCTTGCGCGAAGGCCCTTCGACCAGGATGCGCTGCACCGTGCCCACGCGGCTGGCGCTGATGGCGCGCACGTTCTGCTCGATGGCGGCTTGCAGGTGTTGCAGGCGTTTCAGCTTCACCTCGTGCGGCGTGTCGTCGTGCAGGTTGGCCGCCGGCGTGCCGGGGCGCGGGCTGAAGATGAAGCTGAAACTGGCGTCGTAGCCCACGTCGTCGATCAGCTTCATCATCTTGCCGAAGTCTTCTTCCGTCTCGCCGGGGAAGCCGACGATGAAGTCGCTGGAGAGGCTGATGCCCGGGCGCACCGCGCGCAGGCGGCGGATGATGCTCTTGTATTCCATCGCCGTGTAGCCGCGCTTCATCGCCATCAGGATGCGGTCGCTGCCGTGCTGCACCGGCAGGTGCAGGTGGCTCACCAGCTGCGGCACCTTGCCGTAGACCTCGATCAGGCGCGGCGTGAACTCGTTGGGGTGGCTGGTGGTGTAGCGGATGCGCTCGATGCCGGGGATCTCGGCCACGTACTCGATCAGCAGGGCGAAGTCGGCGATTTCATCCGTGCCACCCATCGGCCCCCGGTAGGCGTTCACGTTCTGGCCCAGCAGCGTCACCTCCTTCACGCCCTGGTCGGCCAAGCCGGCGACCTCGGTCAGCACGTCGTCGAAGGGGCGGCTGAACTCCTCGCCGCGCGTGTAGGGCACCACGCAGTAGCTGCAATATTTGGAGCAGCCTTCCATGATCGAGACGAAGGCGCTGGCGCCTTCCACCCGCGCGGGCGGCAGGTGGTCGAACTTCTCGATCTCGGGGAAGCGGATGTCCACCTGCGGCGCGTTCCGCTTCTGCCGCTCGGCCAGCAGCTCGGGCAGGCGGTGCAGCGTCTGCGGGCCGAACACCACGTCCACGTAGGGCGCGCGGGCGATGATGGCCTCGCCTTCCTGGCTGGCCACGCAGCCGCCGACGCCGATCAGCACGCCTTTTTTCTTGAGGTGCTTCACGCGGCCGAGGTCGCTGAACACCTTCTCCTGCGCCTTCTCGCGCACCGAGCAGGTGTTGAACAGGATCAGGTCGGCGGCTTCAGGGTCGTCGGTGGGCTCGTAGCCTTCGGCGGCGCCCAGCACGTCGGCCATCCTGTCCGAGTCGTACTCGTTCATCTGGCAGCCGAAGGTCTTGATGAAAACTTTGCGGGACATGGCGTGTCTCCTCGAACGGTGGCGCGGCGGCCGCGAACATGCCGGCCGCGCGCGAAGCCGGAAGTCAGTTCAGGAAGGACGCCTTGGCGTCGACGGGCTCGGCGGGCCTCGGCATGCCCGGCACCGGCTTGAGCGGGATCGCCGCTTCCTGCGGCGAGAGGATCCACACGTCGCTTATCGTGCCGCGGGCGCTGCGCAGGTAGTTGACGACGGCGCTGCGGCCATTGACGATGCCGGGCATGACGATGGCGTTGCGCTCGTCGCGCACGCGCACGCTGTGCGGCAGGCGCTCGGGCTTGCCGTTGAGCAGCACGTCGGGCAGCGCGATGAAGGCCATCTGGCCGCGCTCGGTCTTCAGCGGGAACGCGCGCTCGGCCCGCGCTTGTGAAGAAAAAGGGCGCCAGCGCCCGCCAGCAGGGCGCTGGCAGCTATGAAAACAGTAGTCGATGCGATTTTCGAGCAGCGGTTCATGGTGTCTGTCCAGAGGCTGTGAAACCGTGGGAAAGGCCGTGATTCTACGCGGCGCATGGTGCGCGCGGCCGAGGCGCCGCACGCGGCATTCGTCGAAAACTTGACCTTCTGCAAACCTCTTGTTTCGGTGGGTGAATTGGCGGCGAGGCAAGATGGACCGCTTGTCTGTCCAAGGCCACAATCGTCCCCGCGGCCTTTGCCCTTTTCACGCTCCGGAAGTTGCACGCCATGAAACGAGACCCGCTGCCCGCCGGCCAGCACACCGCCCTGCCTGAACAGCCCATCAGCCGCGACGTGCTGGCCGAGAAATACTTCAAGGCCGGCGAGGCCACGCGCGACGCGCTCTATGCCCGCGTGGCGCGCGCGCTGGCCAGCGTCGAGAAGCCCGAGCTGCGCGCCGAGTGGGAGCAGCGCTTCCTCGCCAACCTGCACGCCGGCGCCATCGGCGCGGGCCGCATCATGAGCGCCGCCGGCACCGACATCCAGGCCACGCTCATCAACTGCTTCGTGCAGCCCGTGGGCGACGCCATCCAGGGCCGCGACGCCGACGGCTACCCCGGCATCTACGAGGCGCTGCGCGAGGCCGCCGAGACCATGCGCCGTGGCGGCGGCGTGGGCTACGACTTCAGCCGCATCCGCCCCAAGGGCGCCTACGTCAAGGGCACGCACAGCATGGCCAGCGGGCCGTGCAGCTACATGAACGTGTTCGACCAGAGCTGCTCCACGGTGGAGAGCGCGGGCAGCCGGCGTGGCGCGCAGATGGGCGTGCTGCGCATCGACCACCCCGACGTGCTGGAGTTCATCACCGCCAAGCGCACGCCGGGGCGCTGGAACAACTTCAACGTCTCGGTCGGCGTGTCCGACGCCTTCATGAAGGCCGTGGCCGTGGGCGCCGACTGGGAGCTGGTGCACCAGGCCGAGCCGGGCCCCAAGGTCATGGCGCAAGGCGCCTGCCGGCGTGACGATGGGCAGTGGGTGTACCGCAGGCTGCCCGCGCGCGAGCTGTGGGACACCATCATGAAGTCCACCTACGACTTCGCCGAACCCGGCATCCTGTTCCTCGACCAGATCGGGCGCGACAACAACCTGCACTACTGCGAGCGCATCGAGGCGACCAACCCGTGCGTCACCGCCGACACCTGGGTGATGACCGAGCAGGGCCCGGCCCAGGTGGCCGACATGGTGGGTCAGTCCTTCACCGCCATCGTCGATGGCGCCGCCTATCCGTTGCAGAGCCAAGGCTTCTTTCGCACCGGTCACAAGCCCGTGCTGCGCCTGACTACGCGCGAGGGCCACACGCTGCGGTTGACGGCCGACCATTTGGTGCGCCGGGTCACCCGCAAGACCCGCTACGTGCTGGAGACCGACTGGACGCCAGCAGGCGACCTGCAGTCCGGCGACGAAATCCGCCTGCACCAGCACCGGCCGCTTCAGGGCTGGGACGGCGCGGGCACCGAGGCCGAGGGTTACCTGCTCGGCCTGTTGATCGGTGACGGCGTGCTGAAGGAAGACAAGGCCGTCATCTCGGTCTGGGCGCCCGAATTGCGCCAGATGGTCCATGGTGCGCCGGTGTACGCCGCCAGCGGTGCTGACGGCATCATCGCCGCCGCCGAAGCCGCCGCGCGCACGCTGCCGCATCGGGCCGACTTCCACGGCTTCCAGCGCGCCGTGGCGGGGCGCGGCGAGCGGCACATGAGCAGCGCCGCACTCGGCCGGCTGGCGCGACGCCACGGCCTGCGGCCGGGCCACAAGACACTCACGCCCGGCATGGAGCAGACCTCCTCGGCTTTCCACATCGGTGCGCTGCGTGGCCTGTTCGACACCGACGGTTCGGTGCAGGGCACGCAGGACAAGGGCGTCAGTGTGCGCTTGGCGCAGAGCGATCTGGCCCTGCTGCAGGCCGCGCAGCGCATGCTGCTGCGCCTGGGCATCGCCTCCACCATCTATCCAGACCGCCGCCCGGCGGGCGTGCGCGCGCTGCCGGACGGGCAGGGCGGCATGTCGAACTACGCCACCGCCGCGCAGCACGAACTGGTCGTCAGCGGCGACAGCCTGGCCTGGTTCGCCGAGCGCATTGGCTTCGCCGACACGCAGAAGAAGGAGCGCCTGGCGCAGGCCCTGTCAGCCTACCGGCGTGAACTGAACCGCGAGCGCTTCATCGCCACCGTTGCTGCCGTCACGCCTGACGGCAGCGAGGACGTATACGACGTCACCGTCGCCGACGTGCACGCCTTCGACGCCAACGGCCTGGTGGTGCACAACTGCGGCGAGCAGCCGCTTCCGCCCTACGGCTGCTGTGACCTCGGCCCCATCATCCTGACGAACTTCGTGCGCCACCCGTTCGGCGTCGGCGGCGAGCCGGCGTTCGACTTCGCGGCCTTCGAGCAGGTGGTGGCCACGCAGGTGCGCGCGCTCGACAACGTGCTCGACGTCACCTTCTGGCCGCTGGCGCAGCAGCGCGCCGAGAGCGCCAGCAAGCGCCGCATCGGCGTCGGCTTCACGGGCCTGGGCAACACGCTGACGCTGCTCAGGCTGCGCTACGACCGCGCCGAAGGCCGCGCCATGGCCGCCGACATCGCGCGCCGCATGCGCGACGCGGCCTACCGCGCGTCGGTCGAACTCGCCAAGGAGAAGGGCGCCTTCCCCAAGTTCGACGCCGAGGGCTACCTGGCCGAGGGCACCTTCGCCAGCCGCCTGCCGGATGACCTCCAGGCCGCCATCCGCCGGCACGGCATCCGCAACAGCCACCTGCTGTCGATCGCGCCCACGGGCACCGTCAGCCTGGCCTTCGCCGACAACGCCAGCAACGGCATCGAGCCCGCCTTCAGCTGGGGCTACACGCGCAACAAGCGCGAGGCCGACGGCGGCAAGAGCAGCTACACGGTGGAAGACCACGCCTTCCGCCTGTACCGCGCGCTGGTCGATGCCGGCGCCACCACCACCGGCGCGCTGCCCGACTACTTCGTCAACGCCCTGCAGATGAGCGCGCAGGACCACGTGGCCATGATGCAGGCGGTGCAGCCCTTCGTGGACACCAGCATCAGCAAGACCGTCAACGTGCCCGAGGACTATCCCTACGACGACTTCAAGGACCTGTACCGCCAGGCCTGGGCCGCCGGCCTGAAGGGCCTGGCCACCTACCGGCCCAACAGCATCCTGGGCGCGGTGCTGGAGGTGGCGCCGCCCAAGCCCGCCGAGGCGCCCGCCGCGCCGCCGCCGGCCATCGACCCCATGCGCACCGTGATCGAGAAGCGCCCGCCCGGCGGCCTGCCCGCCGTGGCCGAGAAGATCGAGTACTGGACCAGCGAGGGCCAGCAGCGCCTGTACCTGATCGTCACCTTCCTGCCCGTGCCCACGGCCGACGGCAAGGGCACGGTGGAGCGCGCCATCGAGTTCTTCATGCCGGTGGGGCAGAGCGGCGAGTCGCAGCAGTGGATCACCGCCACCATGCGCATGCTCAGCCTCGCCGCGCGCGGCGGTTTCCTGGACCGCGCGCTGTCCGACATGCGCAAGGTCACCTGGGACCGCGGCCCGGTGCGCCTGGGCACCTGCGAGAAGGCCGACGGCACGCACGTGCCGCGCTGGCACGACAGCGAGGTGGCCGCCATCGGCTACGCCATCGAGAACCTGATCGCCCAGCGCGCGCAGGCGGCGCAGGGCTCCTTGTGGGGCGAGGGTGAACTGCCTGCCGTGCAACCCGCCGTCGCGCCCGCCGCGCTGGTGCCCGCCGGCGTCATGGCCGGCAAGAAGTGCGGCGAGTGCGGCGCCCACGCCATGATCCGCAAGGACGGCTGCGACTACTGCACGCAGTGCGGGTTCGTCGGCAGCTGTGGGTGAAGGCATGCGCGGCAGAGCGCCTCTTGCCTCGCTGATGGCCGCCGCCGTGGCGCTGGCGGGCTGCGGCGGGGGCGGCGGAGCGGCGCAGCCGGCGCAGGACACGCCTGCCGCCTGGTTCGACCAGGGCGGCATCCAGGCTTTCGGGCCGGCGCGCACGGTGGTGCTGGGCTTCGACGGCATGTCTTCGTATATCCGCCAGGACGACCGCGCGCATTCGCGCCCGGGTGTGTTCGGCGCCGACCTGAGCTACATCGGCGACGGCGGCGCGCCGCCGGCCGGGCAGGCAACCCAGTGGCTGCGGTTCACCCTGCGTGGCGACGGCTACTTCGCCACGCAGGGCCAGCACCTGCCGATCGCCCTGAACTTCGCCCAGTACCCGGATCCGCGCAGCACGCGGCGCTCGCCGGCGGGCGTCGAGGGCAGGATGATTTTTATCGGCGGCGACGAGCTGGGCGCCTGGGATTGCCCGAGCCGCTCGTCGGCCAACATCTATTTCGAGACCCGGCTGTCGGGCCGCGCCGACGCGGCCGACGTGCTGGCCGTCAAGTGCGCCCAGGACGCGCCCGGGCTGCGCGACGGCGTGGCGTACCGCATCGAGGTCAGCGCCGGCCCCCGGCGCATCGCCTACACCGTCGCCGACGAGGCGGGACGTGTGCTGGCCGAGGGCGCGACGGACGACGGCGACTATCCGCCGCTGGATTGGAACCAGCCCTTCCTGCGGCAGTTGACGGCCGAGGACTCCGATTTCCCCGCGCGCCTGGCGGCCCTGGCGCACAACCGCGAATTCGCCGTGCTCGCCGCCTTCACCACGCGCGACGCCGGGCCTTGGTCGCTCACCCTGGCCGACATCGCTTCCGGCTGGAAGTGATGGCCCCCGGCCCTCGAAGGGCGGCGCGCGCGCAGGGCTCGGAAGCCGTTTGCTCCTGAAAGAGTAGCTGTTAGCGATTGCCTGGCGGGCGCTGGAGGCCGATTATTCATTCAACGCTGGTCGCGCGGCTTGCATGAGCGTGCATGCCGGCCTGGCGCACTTCTCGCGCCAGTGCCGGGCCAGCGCCGGCTATTCGCCGCGCCAGTGCGCGCATTTCTTCCGCCGCGCCGCAGCGCTCATGACGACCGCACCCGGGGGGGGCTGAGAAGCTGTGAGCGAACCCGCCACGCCCGCTCATGGCGCACAGACGCACACCCTCGGCGCTGCAAATGCTCGCCATGGACCGAGCCATGGCTGTGCTTTGCGCCTTGATGGCGCGCGCCTGCTCGGACGCGGCGAATCCATTCACGGCTTCTGAGTTTCCCGGCGCGGGCGGCCGATTTCTTGTCCCGCGTCATCGCCCGGGCCCTGCGATCCGGCGTACAAACGCCGGCATGACCGCGCCGCCCGTGCCCGCCAAGCCCCTCCGTCCTCCGCTGACGATCCAGCCGGCCGCGCCGCCGGCGCGCGCGCCCAGGCCGCCGCCCGTCGCCGGCCCCTGGCGCCTGCGCACGCTGATGGCGGCGCCGCACCGCCTGGGCTTCTGCCTCGCCATGCTGGTGATGGTGGCGGCCAGCGCCTGGTGGCTGCTGGCGCAGGCCGAGCGCGCGCTCGGCTGGCCGGCACTGGCCTACGCGGTGCCGCCCTCCGTCACGCACGCGACCGTGATGGTGTTCGGCTTCATGCCGCTGTTCTTCTCGGGCTTCCTGTTCACCGCCGGCCCCAAGTGGCTGCACGTCGCGCCGTACGGCACGCCCCGACTGCTGCCCCCGCTGGCCTTGCAGGCGGCCGGCTGGCTGCTGTGGCTGGCCGGCGCGCACCTGAGCCTGGGGCTGGCGCTGGCCGGGCTGGCGCTGGCCTGCGCCGGGCTGGCCTGGATGTATGGGCTGTTCTGGCGTCTGATCGCCGCCAGCACGCAGGCCGACCGGGTGCACGCGCTGGCGGCCGGCGTCGGCGGCATCGTCGGCACGCTGTGCCTGGCGGGCAGCGGCGCCGCGCTGCCGGCGGGGCAGCCGGCGCTGGCCCTGGCGCTGGTGCGCGCGGGGCTGTGGGGCTGCGTGGTCGTCACCTTCGTGGCGGTGGCGCACCGCATGATCCCGTTCTTCACGGCCAGCGCGCTGCCCAGGGTGGCGGCCTGGCGCCCGTTCTGGGTGCTGTGGCTGATGCTGGGCGTGGCCGCGTTCGAGGTGCTGGCGGTGTGGGTGGACCACGCGGCGCCGTCCGCCGACGCCTGGCCGGGCTGGACGGTGGCGGTGATCGTGGTGGAGGCGGCCGGCGGCGGCGCGCTGCTGTGGCTGGCGCTGGTCTGGGGCCTGGCGCGGAGCCTGAAGATCCGCCTGCTGGCGATGCTGCACGTCGGCTTCACCTGGCTGGGCCTCTCGCTGCTCTACAGCGCGGCCTCGCAGGCGCTGTGGCTGGCGACGGGGCAGGCCCTGCTGGGGCTGGGCGCGCTGCACGCGCTCAGCATGGGGTTCCTGGGCTCGCTGATGGTGGCGATGGTCACGCGCGTGTCCTGCGGCCACAGCGGCCGCGCGCTGGTGGCCGACGATCTGGTGTGGGCGCTGTTCTGGCTGTTGCAGGTGACCGTCGGTGTGCGGCTGCTGGCGGCGGTGCAGGGCATGCCGGCCTGGCTGACGGCGCTGGCCGCGCTGCTGTGGCTGGCCGTGGTCGGCGCCTGGGCGCTGCGCTGCGGCAACTGGTACGGCCGGCCGCGCGTGGACGGCCAGCCGGGCTGACGCGCCCGGCCTGAGCCGGCGTCAGTCCGCGTCCGCCAGGCGCCCGATTTGCAGCCACGCCACCGAGGGGTGCGGCCCGGGCACGGCCAGCGGCAGCACGTCGTGCGCCAGGCGCAGGCCGCGCGCGGCGTTGGCCAGCCACACCACGGCGTTGCCGCTGGCGCGGTGGGCCAGCACGAAGGCGCGGAACCCCGGGCAGTGGCCCCAATGGAAGAAGCAGCCCTGCGCGGGCTCCAGCCCCCAGCCCAGGCCCCAGGCGATGGTGGTGGAGGGCGGGCGCTCGCCCGGCAGGTCTTGCGGGTCGCCGTCGGCGCGCGCCGGCACGGCTGGCGCCAGCCAGCGCGCGTGCACGTCCGGGGCCAGGCCGTAGCCTTGCAGCGTGGCGCGCACGAAGCGGATGTAGTCGCCGGCCGTCGTCAGCAGCGACCACGAGGCCTGCGCGCGGCCCAGGCGGCGCTGGGGCGCGGGCTCGCCGTGCCATTCGCGGCCTCGCGCGTGGTTGTCGTCGAAGCGCTCGTGCCAGGTCAGGCTGGACCGCTGCATGCGCAGGGGCTGGAACACCCGCTCGCGCGCGAGCTGCTGCAACGGCCGGCCGCTCGCCTGCTCCATGGCGCGCTGCAGCCAGCCGAAGGCGCTGCTGCCGTAGCTGAAGCGCTCGCCGGGCTCGAAACAGGTCCTGAACGGGGTCTGCGGCCCCACCACGTTGGGCAGGCCGCTGGTGTGCGTGAGCACGTGGCGGCCGGTGATGCGCCGTGCGCGCGGGTCATCCGGCACGTAGGCGCCGCACAGTTCGTGCAGCGGTGTATCCAGGTCCAGCCGGCCTTCCTGCGCCAGTTGCAGCGCGATGAAGGCCACCAGCGGCTTGGTCAGCGACGCGGCCTCGAAGACCGTGCCCTCGTCCACGCGCCGCCGGTCGTGCGCGCCGCGTTCGCCGACGGCGTGCGCCTCGCCCAGCGCGCCCGCGCGCAACGTGGCGAGCGAGATGCCCTGTAGCCGGCCCGAGCGGGTCGCGGCGTGCAGCGCTTGTTCCAATGGCGTCATGATGGCGTGGGCCCGGTCGATCGATGGGCTTGATTCTTGCAACATCCGAGCGTGTCGCATGAAGATATTATTTTGATAGCTGCCAGCGCTTGCCAGTCAAGCGTTGGAGCCACTTTTCATTCATAAACCATGAACGCTGCCACATCTTCCGCCCCGCGCGCCGCCCTGGTGCTGTTCTCCGGCGGGCAGGACTCCACCACCTGCCTGGCGGATGCGCTCACCCGCTTCGAGCGGGTCGAGACCGTCGGCTTCGACTACGGCCAGCGCCACCGCGTGGAGCTGGCGCAGCGCAGCGTGGTGCTGCGGGCGCTGCGCGCGCGCTTTCCGGCCTGGCGCGCGCGGCTGGGCGACGACCACGTGCTGGACGCCGGCGTGATCGGCCAGGTCAGCGCGTGCGCGCTGACGCGCGACGTGGCCTTCGGCATGGAGGCCAGCGGTCTGCCCAACACCTTCGTGCCGGGGCGCAACCTGCTGTTCCTGGTGCTGGCCGGCGCGCTGGCCTACCGGCGCGGGCTGGGCGTCATCGTCGCCGGCGTGTGCGAGACGGACTACTCCGGCTACCCCGACTGCCGCGACGACGCCATGAAGGCCATGCAGGTCGCGCTCTCGCTCGGCATGGACCGGCGCGTGGTGGTCGACACGCCGCTGATGTGGATCGACAAGGCCGCCACCTGGCGGCTGGCGCACGACCTGGGCCAGCGCGCCGACCCGGCCGGCGGCGGCGACGCGCTGGTGGAGCTGATCGCCGAGCACACGCACACCTGCTACGAGGGCGACCGCGCGCAGCGCCACCCCTGGGGCTACGGCTGCGGCCGGTGCGCCGCGTGCCGGCTGCGCGCCGCCGGCTGGGCGCGCTGGCGGGGCTGAACTGGCGCTGCCGGCCGGCCGGCAGCGCGGCCGGCAAGGGCGCTCCAGCCTGGGCATCGAGCGGCCCAACCCCGGCATGGATTTCCTGCGCGTGCGCCCTGCGCACCGGTTCTGACGGTTCCGGGCCAACCTGCTAGATTCATCCGATGCCCGCGAGCGAATCCATGCTGCCCACCATCTCCTGGCCCTACACGCAGGTTCTGCTGCGGCTGGGGCTGGGGCTGGCGCTGGGCCTGCTGATCGGGCTGGAGCGCGAGCGCCGCGGCAAGGAGGCGGGCTTGCGCACCTTCGCCTTCATCGCCATGCTGGGCACCATCGGCGGCGCCCTGGGCGGCCACTACGGGCTGGCCACGCTGGCGCTGGTGGGGCTGCTGGTGATCACGCTCAACGTGTCGTCGCTGCGCGCCGGCCAGGGCACCGAGCTGACCACCTCCGCCGCCATGATGGTGACCGCCATGGCCGGCATCCTGTGCGGGCTGGGCCACACCATCGCGCCGGCGGCGGTGATGGTGATCGCCACCGCGCTGCTGGCCTGGAAGGAGCGCCTGGCCGGCTTCTCGGCCGACCTGTCGGAGGGCGAGGTGCGCTCGGCCATCCTGCTGGCGGTGCTGGCCATCGTGATCTACCCGGCGCTGCCGTCCGGCCCGGTCGACCCGTGGGGCCTGGTGGAGCCGCGCGCCGCCTGGGTGACGGTGATCCTGATCGCCGGCATCGGCTTTTTCAACTACGTGCTGTGGAAGCTCTACGGCGCGCGCGGCACCGAGCTGTCGGGCTTCTTCGGCGGCCTGATCAACAGCAGCTTCACCGTGATCGAGCTGGTGCAGCGCGTGCGCGATGTCGGCGGCGCCCTGGCCACCACCGCCTACCGCGGCATCCTGCTGGCCACCGGCGCCATGGTGATGCGCAACGCCACGCTGCTGCTGCTGCTGGCGCCGGCGGCCCTGGTCGGCGGCCTGCCGGCCTTCGCGCTGATGGTGGCCGCGCTGGTCGGGCTGGTGGCCTACGAGCGGCCTTGGGCCGACGCCGGCAAGGACGAGGCCGCCCCCGAGATCCGGCTCGGCTCGCCGTTCTCGCTGGGCCAGACGCTCAAGTACGGCGCCGTCTTCCTGGCGCTGCACGTGCTGGGCGGGCTGATGCAGCGGCAGTTCGGCGACGCGGGCTTCTACGTCGTCAGCGTGCTGGGCGGCGTGGTGTCCAGCGCCAGCGCGGTGGCCGCCGCCGGCGCGCTGGCCGAGCAGGGCAGCATCGCGCCCACCACGGCGGGCGCCGGCGCGGTGCTGGCCACCTTCACCAGCATCGCCTTCAACCCGCTGTTCGCCCTGCGCAGCGGCGACCGGGTGCTGGTGCGGCGCGTGGGCCTGGCGATGCTGGCGGTGGCGGCGGCCGGGCTGCTGGGGCTGCTGCTGGCGCACTTCGCGGCGGAGTGGCTGACCGACCTCGCCCATCTGTGGCCGATACACGGCTGACTTACAGACTTTACCGGGCGGACGTGGCGCCCGTGGCGGCGCGCTGCTCGGCCTCGCGCTGGCGGCGCTGCTGGCGTTCGGCGCGGCGGCGCTCGGCGACGGCGCGGATCTCGTCCTGCGTCAGGTAGCCGTCGCCGTTCAGGTCGGCCTTGGCGAAGTCCTCGGCCAGCGAGGGCCGCAGCGCGAAGGCCATGCGTGCTTCCTTGCGCGAGAGGCGGCCGTCGTGGTCGGTATCGAACAGGTTGAACCACTCGACGGCCTGCTGCTCGCGCCCGGCGCGCGTCTTGGCGGGGGCGGGCAGCTGGGCCTCAGACACGCCGGGCGGCAGGGTCTGCGCCAGCGCGCCGCCCAGGGGCAGCGCCAGCAGCAGGGCGAGGGGGAGCGATCGGGCCAAAGTCATGTCCGCTTGGAGCGCGCCGGCGGGCGCGAGGTTTCCTGCGCTGGCGCGATGTTTGTAACGCCGGCCGCGACGTGGCCGGCCGGCACATGCCGCGCCGCGTGCTCGATGTGGCCGGTCTGGTCGTCGAAGAAGAAGTCGGGCTGGAACTCGCGCAGGAATTCGCCCTTGGGCAGGCCGCCCAGGAACAGGGCCTCGTCCACTGTCACGCCCCAGTGCATCAGGGTGCGGATGGGGCGCTCGTTGGCCGGCGCGCTGCGCGCGGTGACCAGCGCGGTGCGGATGCGCATGCGCTCGCCGCCGGCCTGCTGCAAGCGGTGCAGCGCGGTCAGGAAGGGCTGGAACGGCCCGGGCGGCAGGGGCAGATCGGCCTTCTCCACCTCGTGGCTCTGGAAGGCGTCCAGCCCGCCGCTCTGGAACACGCGCTCGGCCTCGTCGGAGAACAGCACGGCGTCGCCGTCGAAGGCGATGCGCACCTCGCGCGGGTGGGCGTCGCTGGCGCGCGCGGCCTGCGTGGCCACCTGCGCGGCCGGGTGGCCCAGCGCCAGCGCCTGGGCCACGTCGGCGCCGTTGGCCGACAGGAACAGGTGCGCGCCCAGCGGCTTCAGGTAATGGAACGGGTCGCGCCCCTGCGTGAACACGCCGCGCTGGATCTGCGACAGGCCGTGCGCCTGCGCCGAGCGGAACACGCGCATGCCGCTCACCGGGTCGTTGCGCGAGAGCATGACCACTTCCACGCGCTTGGCGCCGCCGTCGTTGAAGGCCAGCAGCTTGCGCACCAGCGAGAACGCCACGCCGGGCGGCGCGGGGGTGTCGATGCGTTCGAGCTGCAGCCGCATATAAGCCTGCGGATCGCCGGCGTCGAACAGGCGGTTCTCTTCCTCGAAGTCGAACAGGGCGCGCGAGGAGATGGCGACGACGAGTTGGTCTTGCAGGGTGGTGGACATATCAAATTGATAGCTGGCGGCGCTTGTGTGGCGGGCGCTGGAGGCTGATTTGTCTTTTAATTATTTTGCTGATGCTGGATGTGCTGCTGGCCGGGATGTGCGCCCGGCGGCGCACCTACTTTCTTTGCTTCGCCAAAGAAAGTAGGCAAAGAAAGGCGACCCCAAGTCTGCGACCCCTTCGCTGCGCTGCGGGGCAGACCTGCGTCGCGGGGCTTGCGGGGTGCGCCGCAGAACTCACTGCGCGCCTGCGGCGCTCCGTTCAGACAACCGCGGCGAGTCAGTCCACGAAGCGCGTGCATGCTGCGCTGCACGCGCCACCCCGCAAGCCCCGCGCCGCAGGCGCAGCCACAGGGGGTTTGAAGTCCACACGGGCCATCGCTGCGCTCGGCCCACGAGGCGCGGGCGCTGCGCGCCGCGTGTGCGAGGCCGAGCGCAGCGATGGCCCGTATGGGTTCCCCTTCCCCTCTGGACGTGCCGAGAAGCGCAGTGGACAGGGTGCGCGCATGCAGCGCAGCATGTATGCGCTTCGTGAACTGACTCGCCGGATTTGTTTGAACGGAGCGCGCAAGCGCGCAGTGAGTTATACGGCGGCACCCTGGCCACGAGCATCGCAGGTTGCCCGCAGCGCAGCGAAGGGACACGGCAAGTGGGGTCGCCTTTTCTTTGCCTACTTTCTTTTGGCGACGCAAAAGAAAGTAGGTGCGCCGCCGGGCGCACATCCCGGCCAGCAGCGCCCCCAGCCAAACCGCCGCCTGTTTCCAAGCAGAGAGCAAGCCGGGCAGGCAGCGCTTCACTTCACCCACTGGTTCAACTGAATGATCGGCAGCATCACCGCCAGCACGATCAGCATCACCACCACGCCCATGACGACGATCAGCAGCGGCTCCAGGATGGTGGCCAGCTGCATGGCGCGGCGCTGCACTTCGGCCGACAGTTGGGCGGCGGCGCGTTGCAGCATCAGCGGCAACTGGCCGGTCTGCTCGCCCAGGCGCGCGAACATCGCCAGCAGGCCCGGAAAGCGCTTCTTCTGCGCCAGCGCCGAGGCCAGCGGCGCGCCCTCGCGCACCATCACCAGCGCGTCCTCCGCGTCGGCGCGCATGGCGGTGTTGGACAGCGTTTCGGCCGCCGCCTGCAGGGCGCGCAGGATCGGCACGCCGGCGCCCGCCAGCATGGCCAGCGTGGCGCCGAAGCGGGCCGCGTTGTAGCCGCGCGCCAGCCGGCCGATGAGCGGCAGGCGCAGCCAGAAGGCGTCGAAGCGCTGGCGCAGCGCCGGGCTGCGCAGCGCCAGCCGGAAGGCGGTCGCGCCCAGCACCACGGCCGCCAGCACCCACCAGCCCCAGGCGCGCACGAAGCCGCTCAGCGCCAGCATCGCCACCGTCAGCCAGGGCAGGGCGTGCTTGGTGCCGGCGAACACCGTGGCCACCTGCGGCACCACGTAGCTGACCAGGAACACCACGATCACGATCGCCACCAGCGTGACGATGGCCGGGTACAGCGCCGCGCCGATCAGCTTGCCGCGCAGTGCCTGGCGCTCCTCCAGGTCGTCGGCCAGGCGCTCCAGCACGGCGCCCAGGTGGCCGCCCTGCTCGCCGGCGGCGATGACGGCGGTGTACACGCCCGAGAACTCGCGCGGGTGCTGGGCCATCGCCCGCGCCAGCGGCGAACCGGCGTTGACCTCGGCGCGCAGGCTGGCGATGAGGTTGCGCTGGCGCTCGTCCTCGGCCTCCTCCGCCAGCGCGGTGAGCGAGCGCTCCAGCGGCAGGCCGGAGCCCACCAGCCCGGCGAGCTGGCGCGTCCAGATGGCGAGCTGCGTGGCGTTGAACGCGCGGCCGCCGAACAGCGGCGCCGACAGCACCGATGGCCCCTCGCCGCTGGCGTCCACCGCGTCCACCGCCAGCGGCACCAGCGCCTGCCCGCGCAGCAGCGCGCGCGCGGCCTTGGCGGTGTCGGCCTCGATCACGCCCTTGCGGGTCTTGCCGTCGGGCTGGAGGGCTTCGAAGGTGTAGGCGGGCACGGGACTTCAAAAAATCGCCGCAAGGCGGCAGGCACCAATGGTAGCGGGGCCGCTCACAGCTTCTCAGATATTCATGGCGCCGCACGCCACCCGCAGCGCATGAAGCCCCAAGAGCCGAAAGGCCGCGGAGCAGGCCAGGCCAGTGCGTTCCTGGCCGGGGTTTTCCCGGCCAGCGGGCGCGCCCCGTCGAGGGGGGAGGCGCAACATCGCGCCGCGAGTGGAGCAACGGGGGTGGGTCATTTCAACGCGCGCATGCGCTCGGCGTACTCGGCCTCGATGCGGCGCAGGCGCGCCTGGCGCGCCGCCTCGCTGATCCACTCGGCCGAGCGGGCGCTCTCGAGGTCGAGCTTGCGCGTCAGCTCGGCGGTCGCCGCCAGCGAGCGGTTGTCGGCCGGCAGGAAGCCGGCGAAGTCGTGCAGCGCCTTCAGCACCACGCGCTGGCGATCGGCCTGGCGGCCCTGGCCGCGCCCGTAGCTCAGCAGGAATTCCTCGATGGCGCGGCGCAGCGCCGCGTCGTAGCTGCCGCGCACCACGATCACGCCGTGCGGCACCAGCTCGGACTGCCACAGCTCGCGCAGGCGCGCGGCCTCGTCCGGGAACTGCAGCGCGAAGCGCTCGAAGTCGGCGGTGTTGTTGGTGGCCAGGTCGGCCTCGTTGTTGGCCACCGCCAGCGCGGTGCGCTGGTGGGTGCCGACGATCTCGCCCCGGAAGGCGGTCTCGATGTCGATGCCGCGCGGCAGGAACAGCTCCAGCTTGGGCACGATGAAGCCCGAGAGCGAGCGTTTCTCCCCGCGCGCTAGGCGCCATCTGCCGGGCTCGGCCAGCACCGCGGCCAAGTCTGGCACCGGCCCGTCGCGGCGCGCCAGCAGGGTGGCGCGGTAGCCGGGCAGGCCGTCGTGCCGCACCACCTGCGCCACCACCCGCATGCCGTGCCGGGTGACGGCGTCCAGCGCCATCCTGCCGGGCAGGAAGGCCATGTCCACCTCGTCGCGGGCGATGGCCTGCTCCATCGAGTCGTACGAGGTGACCGACATCTTGCCGATCGGCCGCCCGACGGCGCGCGACAGCTCGGCCAGCATCGGCCCCCAGACGTCGCTCGAATCCTTGGTGCCGCCGATCGGCAGGATGCCGAAGCGGATCGCCGCGCCGCCCGGCTGCGCCCGCGCCGCCCACGGCAGCAGGCCGCCCAGCGCGCCCGCCAGCACGGCGCGGCGCGTGGCGCGCGCGGACATCGGGGCAGGGGTCGTGCATGGCATAGGCTGGACGATGCGGCAGGTTTGTGGCAGTGTCCGATCAGCTGGATTGTTACGGAAAACACGCTCGGTTTACAGCACATGAACGACGCTCCATCGGGATCGCAGGGCCGGCGCGGCTGGCCGTCGCTGGCGTCGCAGCTGGTCTGGCTGGCGGTGCTGCCGGCGCTGCTGGCGTCGGTGGCGCTGATCGCGCTGACCACGCGCCAGCACCTGCGCAGCGTGGAGGAGCACACCCGCAGCCAGGCGCAGGCGGCGGCATTGCAGCTGGCGGCGTCGGCGCAGCCCCTGCTGGCGGAGGACGACCGGCGCGCGCTGCGGCGCCTGGCCGAGGCCGGCGTGGCGCAGCCGCACGTGCGGCAGTTGTCGATCTGGTCGGGCGAGGGCGAGCTGATGGCCCGCGTGGCCGCCCCCGATGCGCAGCGCGCCGGCAGCTTGCAGGCGAGCGCGCCGGTGGGCGCCGGCGGGCCGCCGCAGGGGCAGGTGGTGATCGAGATCGGCCTGGACGAGCTGCGCGCCGCCGAGCGCGAGGCCTGGGTCAGCGTGCTGCTGGCGGTGCTGGCCTGCCTCGCCGGCGTGCTGCTGGCGGGGGCGTGGGCGGCGCGGCGCATCGGCGCGCCGATCCGCGAGCTGGCGCGCGCCGTGGCGCGGCTGGGCGCGGGCGAGCCGGCCCAGGTGGCGGTGGGCGGCGCGCCCGAGGTGCGGCAGTTGCAGCAGGGCTTCAACGCCGCCGCCCGCGCCCTGCGCGACCACCACGACGAACTGGCCGAGCGCATCCGCGAGGCCACCGCCGAGCTGGCGCGGAAGAACCAGCAGATCGAGCGGGCCAGCCAGGCCAAGACCCGCCTGCTGGCCGCCGCCAGCCACGACCTGCGCCAGCCGCTGCACGCGCTGACGCTGTTCTCCGACGGCCTGGCGCGCGGCGAGACCGACCCGGCGCGGCTGGAGCGCATCCGCCACGTGCGCGAGTGCGTGGCCTCGCTCGACCACCTGTTCTCCGAGCTGCTCAACATCTCCCAGATCGACGCCGGCGTGCTGCGCCCGCGCTGGGCCGACTTCGCGCTCGACCGCGTGCTGGACGACGTCAGCCGCAACTTCCGCCCGGTGGCCGAGGACCGCCACCTGCGCCTGGTGGTGCGCCACACCGGCCTGTGGGTGCATTCGGACTATTTCATGCTGGTGCGCGTGGTCAGCAACCTGGTGGCCAACGCGCTGCACCACACGCGCCAGGGCGGCGTGCTGGTGGGCGCGCGGCGGCGCGGCGAGCGCGTGCGCATCGACGTGGTGGACACCGGCGTCGGCATCGCGCCCGAGCACCGGCAGCGCATCTTCGAGGAGTTCTACCAGGTCGCTCCCGGCCGGCGCGGCCTGGGCCTGGGCCTGGCGACGGTGCAGCGGCTGGCCGGGCTGCTGGGCGCCGACGTGCGCCTGACCTCGGCCGAGGGCCGCGGCACCTGGGTGCGGGTGGAGCTGCCCCTGGCGCGGCCTCACCCCGAGGCGCCGCCGGAGCTGGGCGCGCCCACGCTGGCCGAGCTGGACGCGCGCGTGCCGCAGGGCGAGGCCGACGCCGCGCGCCTATGCCTAATGGCCGATACCGGCCAGCTTGATCCGGCGCCGGGTTGAGCGGTATCGTCGGCCGTCACCCCCTGAAACCCGCCATGAAAATCCTCATCGCCGACGACCACCGCCTGATCGTGGAGGCGGTGGCCGAAAAACTGGCCGAACTGGGGCCCGGCGTCAGCTTCGTGCAGGCCCTCAGCGTGCAGGAGCTGCTGGACGGCATCGGCGCCGACCTGGACCTGGCCATCATCGACCTCGGCATGCCCGGCGCGCGCGGCATCGATCACGTCGCCCAGGTGCGCCGGCTGCGGCCCGGGCTGCCCATCGTGGTGCTGTCCGGCCACGAGGATCCGGCCGTCATGCGCGCCGCGTTCGACGCCGGGGCCAGCGGCTTCATTCCCAAGGCGTACTCGCCCGAGGTCATGCTGTCGGCGGTGCAACTGGTGCTGTCGGGCGGCACCTACGTGCCGCCGATGATGATGAACCCGCCGGCGCTGGCGGCGCCGCAGCCGCCGCTCGCGTACGGCGGCGTCACGCGTTCGCTGGCGCAGCTGCGCAACGTGCTGACCGAGCGCCAGTTCGAGGTGCTGAGCCTGCTGACCGAAGGCCAGCCCAACAAGCAGATCGGCCGCAACCTGGGCATCAGCGAAGGCACGGTCAAGATCCACCTGGCGGCGATCTTCCGCGTGCTGAAGGTGCGCAACCGCACCGAGGCGGTGGTGGCGGTGCGGGAGCTGAGCAACGCCTGAGCCCTGCCTGGGGTTTCAAGCCAAATCGGCCTCCAGCGCCCGCCAGTCAATCGCTGGCAGCTATTGATACAGTAGCAATCGGCGACCCGGGAAGCTGGTACCACCGACAGGAATCGAACCTGTATCTAGCGCTTAGGAGGCGCTCGTTCTATCCATTGAACTACGGCGGCGGGGCCGGTGGATTGTATCGGCGGGCCTGCGCGCTCAGTCGAACGACAGCCGGTAGATCAGGTCCACCGCCGCGTTCTCGCCGGCCTGGCCGCGCAGCGTCCAGCGGCGCGACAGCTCGTAGAAGATCAGCAGCGTGCCGCTGGCGCCCGACAGGCTGTGCTCGTAGGCGGCGTACAGCCGCTCGGACAGGCGCTTGCCCAGCGTGACGCTGGCGCCGGCGAGGGTGCCGCTCTCGGCGCCGGCGAAGCTCAGCTCGTCCAGCCCGAAGCGCGAGGCCAGGCCCCGCCCCTCGCGCCCGCCCAGCAGCGCCAGCGCGGCCGATTGCAGCATGGCCGCCTCGGCACCCGTGCTGGGCGCGGCGCGGCCCAGCAGCAGCCAGGCCAGGGCCTCGTTGTCGGGCAGCGCGGGCTGCGAATACAGGCGTATGCGCGGCAGCAGGGCGGTGCCCTGCACCTGGGCGCCCACACGCTGGTCGCTGGCGTAGTTGGGGCGCAGGGCGATGATGTCCAGCGTGGGGTTGCCGGCATCGCCGCTGAAGACGATGTTGCCTCGGCTGATCTGCAGCTGCTGGCTGTAGGCGCGCACGGTGCCATCGACGGTGCGCACGGTGCCGGTGAGCTGCGGCAGGGTGGTGATCGGCCCGTTCGCGGCCAGCGTCAGCGTGCCGGCCAGCCGCGTGTCCACGCCCAGGCCCTGCACGCGGAAGTCCTCGCCCAGGTCGATCTGCACGCTGGCGGCGACGCTGAGCGGGCTGGCCTCGGCCTCGCGCTGCTCGGCGCGTTTTTCAGCGGCCGCGGCCTGCTGGCCGGCGGCGCTGGTGGGGCGGGCCACGGCGCCGGGCGCTTCCTTGCCGGTGCCGACCTGGCCGCCGGCGCCGCGCACGATCACGTCGCTGCCCAGGCTGGGCGCGCTTTCTTCCGGCAGCACGATGCGCGCGCGGTCCACGCGCAGGCGGCCGCCGGCCTGCACGGCGCGGCCGTCCAGCGCGGCCTGCACGCTGCCCGAGACGGTGAGCTGCCGGTCGTCGCGGATGCTGGCGCGCAGCTGGTCCAGCGTGGCGTCCAGCCGGGCCCGCGCGCGGCCGTCCACCCAGCCCGCTTCGCCGGTGGCGCGCAGCGTGCCGCCGGCGCCCTCGCGGCCGGCGCCGCGCAGCAGGAATTCGTCCACCAGCAGCCGCGTGCCGTCCAGCCGCGCGCGCAGCCGGCCGCCGCCGAACTGCAGGCCGTCCGCCACCGAGCGCAGCGCCAGTTCGTCCGCCGCCAGCGTGCCGCCCACCAGCGGCGCGGCGCGCGTGCCGCCGATGCGCGCGTCCGCCTCCAGCGCGCCGCGCAGCCGCCAGCCGGGCGGCGCCAGCACCGACCAGGCCGAGATCTGCGGCAGCCGCGCCTGCAAGTGCCCTTGCAGCGGCGCGCTTTCGGGCCAGGCCCACCGTGTGCGGCCCTCGGCGCTTGGCGTGGCGCTGAGTTCGGTGCGCAGCGCGCCGTCCACGGTGCCGGCGCGCGTGCTGTCCCATTTGACTTGCAGGTTCAGCGCCTGCCCGCTGCTGGTGAGCGCCACGCGCGCCTCGCGCAGGCCGGCGGCCACGCGGCTTTGCAGGCCGGTCTGCGCGTCGGTGGCCAGCACCGTCAGGTCGCCGCTGGCGCGCGCCAGGTGGGCGCTGACGCGCAGCGCGCGGCCCAGCGCGGCGTCCCAGCCACCGTCGAAGACCACGTTGCCGGTCAGCCCGGCGTCGGCCAGGCGCGTGCCGGCGAGGCGCTCCACCCATTCCAGCGGCAGGCCGGTGAGGCGGCCGGTGGTGGTCAGCTCGCCGCCGTGCCAGCGCGCCGGCCCCCAGACGACGACGGCCTGCGACACGGGGGCGGGCGAGGTCAGGGTGAGTTCGCCCGCGCCGGCGTCGAACTGCCCGCCGCCCTGCGGCGACCAGGCGAGCGGCACGGCGGCGCGCGTGGCGAGCTGCCAGGTGCCTTCGCCCAGCGCCGGGTCGCGCACGCCGGCCTGCACGGTGCCGAGCGTGAGGCGCCAGGCCGACTGCGCCAGTGGCGCTGTCGTTGTGGAGCGCGCCTGCGGCGCGCTGGGCGTGGTGCGGCCGCCGCTGGCGGCCAGGCGCAGGTCGAGCTGGCGGTCGCCCTGCGCCACGCGCCCGCTGGCGTCGATCTGCGCCTGCGCCAGCTTGCCGGCGAGGTTGAGGGCCAGGTTGCGCGCCTGCAGGGGCGGCGCGCCGTCGCCCGGCGGCTGCACGTCGAGCTGCGGCACGGCCAGGCGTGCCTGGAGCTGCGGATCGCGCCAGCCGCCGCGCCAGTCGGCGGTGAGCGTGGCGCGGCCGCGCGCCTGGGCGCCGGCCAGCGCGTCGGCGGCACCGGGCAGCTTGCGCGCCCAGGCCAGCAGGCGCGCGGCGTCCTGCACGTCGGCGCGCAGGGTGCCGGCGCCGCTGGCGGGCTGGGCTTCGCCCTTCAGCGCCAGCGTGGCGCCAGGCGCGGTGAAGCTCAGGTCGGCGCTGCCGCCGGGCGCGGCGGGGTGCACGCGGGCCTGGCCGGCCAGCTCGGCCTCGTCGGTGCGCACGCGCAGGCGGCTCAGGGTGAGCAGGCCCTGGTCCCAGCGGCCGGTGGCCTGCGCATCTTTCAGGCGCAGCGCGCGCAGGTCGCGCGCCAGCGCCTGGGCGGCCGTTTCGCCGGCGCGCCTGGGCGGGTCGGCGCGCTGCGCGCGCGCCTGCAGCGCGGCGTCGAAGTCGATGGCGCTGCCCGCGCCGGAGACCTGGGCCGTGCCGTCGACCGGGAAGGCCGCCAGCTGCGTGTGCAGCGCGGCGGGGTTGACGGCGTTGATGCGGGTGTCGATCTTCCAGCCGCCCGCCGTGCCGGCCCAGCGGCCGCTGGATTCGAGCGTGCCGCCGCCCAGCTGCGCGGTGAGCGCGCGCACGTCGGCCGCGCCGCCGGCCCAGTCCACGTCGGCGCGCAGGCTGGCGAGCGGCAGGCGGCGCTGGTCCCAGGGGCCGGGCTCGGCGTTGGCGAGGTCGGCCTTGACGGCCCAGCCGGGCGCGGCGCCGGCGGGCAGCGGCGCCAGGTCGAACTGGCCGGTGAGGCGGGTGTGCGGCGCCTCGGCCCACAGCGCGCCGAGGTCGAGCGCGCGCACGCGGGCATGCGCCTCGGGCAGCGGCTGCGCGGCCCAGGGGGTGATGCGGGCGCTGGCGTGGGCTTCGGGCAGGTCGGCGTCGCCGGCTGCCGGTGCGGCGGCCGGCGCGCGCGGGTCGGGCAGGGCGGGCGCCTGCGGCTCGGCGGGGGCCGACGCTGCGCGGGCGGCGGGGTCGGCGCGCACGTCGGCCTGGGCGCGCAGCTCGGACAGCGGCCCGTGCAGCGTGGCTTGCACGGTGAGCGGCACGGGCGACTCGGCGCCGGGCACGGGCGCGGCGAGTGCGCCGGCCAGGGCCAGCTCCAGGCTGACCGGCGCGTGCGCGGTGACGGCGGCGCGGGCGCGGTAGAGGCCGCCTTCGACGCGCGCGCGGTCCAGCTCCAGCAGGTGGCGCGCGCCGTCGTAGTCGAAGCGGCCGGCCACGTCCTGCATGCTGTAGGGCGGCGGGCCGGCCCAGCGCAGTTCGCCGGCGGCCAGCTCCTTCACTTGCAGCTTGATCGGCAGCGCGACGGATGGTGGCGGGCCGGCGGCGGGTTCTTGGCTCTTCGGGCGCTGATCGTCGATTTCGATGCGGCTGGCGCCGAGGTGGTCGATGCGCAGCGTGCGCGCCAGCAGGGCGGCGGGGGTCCAGCGGATCTCGGCGTCGTGCACCTCCACGCGCAGGCCGCCCTGCTCCCACACCAGGCGGCGCACCTTGCCGGCGCTGCGCAGGTTGCCGGTGACTTCGTCGGTGACCAGGGGCTGCGCCGCGCCGGCCCAGCGCAGCGCGGTGGCGAGCGAGCCTTCGCTGCCGGCCCAGATCCACACGCCGGCCAGCGCCAGCAGCAAAGCCAGGAGCAGGCCGCCCAGCCCCCAGGCGAGGGCGCGCGGCCAGCGTCGGCGCGGCCGCGGAGGTTTTGAGTCAAATTGGCCTCCAGCGCTTGCTGGATCAGCGCTGGCAGCTACTGAATCGGTAGCATCCGTCATCAGAACACAAAGCCCACGGTCATGTGCAGGCGGAACTGTTTGGACTTCAGGCCGTAGGCCACCGACAGCTCCATCGGCCCCACGGGCGAGATCAGCCGCACGCCGGTGCCCACGCCCCAGTGCGGGCGCAAATCGCCGATGCGGTTGGCGACGCCGCCCACGTCGATGAACAGCGTGTGTTCCAGCAGGCCGGGGAAGCGGTCCTGCAGGATGGGGCGCTGCCACTCCACGCTGCCCACCGCCAGGTAGCGGCCGGGGCCGATCCAGTCGCCGCCGTTCGGGTTGGCGCCCAGCGGGATGCCGATGCTGCGGTAGGCGTAGCCGCGCACGGTGGTGTCGCCGCCGGTGCGCAGCAGGTAGGTGCCGGGCAGCCGCGCGCTGTCGGGCGCGAGGATGGCGCCCAGCTCGCCGCGCACGGCCAGCCGGCTGCCGCCGTCGCCCACCGGCAGCAGGCCGAGCGCGCGGCCGTTGAAGCGCGCGAAGGGCTTGCGCTCGCCCAGCAGCGTCATGCCCACGCCTACGTCGGCCTGCACGCCGAAGCCGCGCGTGGGCGTGGGCAGGGTGTCGAAGTAGCGGCCCGTCCAGGCGTAGTTGGCGCTGACGGCGGCGCCGTCGCCCACCAGCGCGGCGGGCGCGTCCACGCTGGCGGCGCCGGTGACGTTGGCGTGGTCGTACTGCAGGTAGAAGTTGCGGTCGTAGCGCTCGGTGAGCTTGGCCAGGCCGACCTTGACGGTCTGCGAGGTGGTGATCAGCGAGCCGTCGTCCTGCCGCATGTGGCGCGCGAACACCGCCTTGCGCCAGCCTTCGGCGTCGGGCAGCGAGGTCAGCTCGGTTTGCAGCAGCGGCGCCTTCTGGTCCAGGTTGAGCTTGGTCTCGGCGCGCCACGAGGTGCCGAAGAAGGTGTTGTCGCGGTGCTCCAGCGACACGCGCGGGCCGCCGTCGGTGCTGTAGCCCACGCCCAGCTGCACCTTGTGGCGCTTGGCCTCGGTGACGGCGTAGGTCACGGGCGTGGCGGCGGGGTCGCCCTCGGGGTCGATGCTGATGTAGGCCGAGTCGTAGTAGCCGCTGCCGGCCAGGCGCTGCTGCGCCTCCACCAGCTTCTTCTGGTCGTACACGTCGCCGGGCGCCAGCCAGGACAGGCGCTCGGGCAGCCAGTCGGGGTAGCGCTCGGCGCCGCGCACCACGGAGGGGCCCAGGTGGAAGGGCGGGCCGGAGTCCAGCCGCACGGTCAGCGCCGCCTGAGCGGCGGGCGCGTCGACGTCGGCCACGCTGTAGCCGACCTGGCCGCGCGGGTAGCGGCGCTCCACCAGCTGGCGCAGCGCGTCGGTCTTGGCGCCGGACCAGCGGTCCTGCGTGAAGCGGCGGCCCTCGGGCAGGCGCCAGCCGCGCGCGATGTGCTCGCGCTGCGCGCGCGCGTCGGCATCGGCGGTGGCGGCGATGTCGCCCTCGAACTCGACGTTGACTTTGCGCACCGTGGTGGCCTCGCCCGGGGCGATGGCGATCACGATCACCGGCCGCGCGCCGGCGGTGGCCTCGCGGCGCAGCTTCACGTCGGGGCTGAAGTAGCCCTCGGTGCCCAGCAGGTTGCGCACGTCGCGCTCGGCCAGCACCAGCAGGCGCGCCAGCTCGGTCTCCTCCAGGTCGGCCACGGCGCGGTAGCGTTGCAGTTCGTTGTGGCGCTCGACCAGCGCGCGCAGGTCGTCGTCGGCCACTTCCACGCGGATGTCGAAGGCGGGGTCGGCCGGGGGCGTGTCGGCCTGCCCGCGGCGCGCGGTTTCCTCGCGCTGCGCCGGCTGGCCGGCGTCGTCGGCGCGAAGCAGCGCGCAGCCCGGCGCCAGCAGGGCGGCCAGCAGCGCGGCGAGGCAGGCGGCATGTTGTTTGGACGGCACGCGAGAAGTTTAGTGGCCGGGCTTGTCGGACAAGGCCGCATTCGGCGCCCGGCCTGGTCTGGCGCGTGTCCGTTTGTGACGGCTTTCTTGACCTGGGCGGGGCGGGCGTTGGCCGGGCGGCCCACAATGGCACGCATGCTCCCAGCCAGCGTACCCCTGCCGGGCTTCAGCGCGCCGTCGGTCGGGTTCGAGCAGCCCTTCGAGATGCTCCACGCCTGCCACGAACGGGTGCGGCGCAGCCTGGACCTGCTGCGCCGCGTGCGTGCCCACGTCGTCCGGCACGGGCATGACGCCGCCTCGCGCAGCGCGGCGGCCGACGTGCTGCGCTACTTCGACCTCGCCGGCCCGCTGCACCACCAGGACGAGGAGCTGCACGTCTTCCCGGTGCTGGAAGACCACCCGCAGGCAGCAGTGCGCGCCGCCGTCGCCGAGCTGCGGGCCGACCACCGGCGCATGGAGGCGCAGTGGGCGCGCCTGCGGCAGGTGCTGCTGCGCTGGCAGGGCGACCCGGCGGCGGCGCTGCCGACGCCGGAAGACGACGCGCTGATCGACGAGTTCATCGCCGGCTACCAGCGCCACATCCCGCTGGAGGAGACGCTGGCCTACCCGGCCGCGCGGCCGCGCTTCGACACCGAGGCGCTGGCCCGGATTGGCAATGAAATGGCCGACCGGCGTAGGACTGGCGGGCGCTAGCAGCTATTATTTGGAGAGCAGACGCATGGCGTCTTCCAGCCCCTTGAGCGTCAGCGGCACCATGCGCTGGCCCATGAGCTGCTGGATGACGGCGATGCTCTGGCGGTACTGCCACACGCCCTGCGGCTCGGGGTTGATCCACACGAACTTGGGGAAGGCGTGCGTGAGGCGCTGAAGCCATTCGGCGCCCGGCTCCTCGTTGTTGTATTCGACGCTGCCGCCGGGCTGGAGGATCTCGTAGGGGCTCATCGTCGCGTCGCCGACGAAGATCAGCTTGTAGTCCTTGTTGTACTTGCGGATGATGTCCCAGGTGGGGAACTTCTCGGCGAAGCGGCGCCGGTTGTTCTTCCACATGAAGTCATAGACGCAGTTGTGGAAGTAGTAGAACTCCAGGTGCTTCAGCTCGGCCTTCACCGCTGAAAAGAGTTCTTCCACGCGCTGGATGTGCTCGTCCATGGTGCCGCCCACGTCCATCAGCAGCAGCACCTTCACGTTGTTGTGCCGCTCGGGCACCATGCGGATGTCCAGCCAGCCGGCGTTGGCGGCGGTGGAGCGGATGGTGTCGGGCAGGTCCAGCTCCAGCTCGCTGCCGGTGCGGGCGAAGCGGCGCAGGCGGCGCAGGGCGACCTTGATGTTGCGCGTGCCGAGTTCCTGCGTGTCGTCGTAGTCCTTGTAGGCGCGCTGGTCCCACACCTTCACGGCGCTGCGGTTCTTGCCCTTGCCGCCGATGCGGATGCCCTGCGGGTTGTAGCCCCCATGGCCGAAGGGGCTGGTGCCGCCGGTGCCGATCCACTTGCTGCCGCCTTCGTGGCGCTCCTTCTGCTCCTCCAGGCGCTTCTTGAGCGTCTCCATCAGCTCGTCCCAGCCCATCTTCTCGATGGCGGCCTTTTCCTCGGGGGACAGTTCCTTTTCAAGCACCTTGCGCAGCCAGTCGGCCGGAATCTCCTTGCGGAAGTCGGCCAGCATCTCCACGCCCTTGAAGTAGGCGGCGAAGGCGCGGTCGAACTTGTCGAAGTGCTTCTCGTCCTTGACCAGCGCGGTGCGCGCCAGGTAGTAGAAGTCGTCGATGCTGCACGCCTCGGGCTGGTTCGGGCCGACCACGTTGGCCTCCAAGGCTTCCAGCAGGGTGAGGAATTCCTTGACCGACACCGGCAGTTTGGCGGCGCGCAGGGTGTAGAAGAAATCGATCAGCATGAAAAGACCTTCCTGCGCTCAGTCGGCGGGCGCATAGCGCTGCAAAAGGTAGAGCAGCTGCGCCCGGGCCTCGGGCCACTCGCCGGCCAGCATGCTGTACATCACGGTGTCGCGCACGGTGCCGTCGCGGCGCGGGGCGTGGTGGCGGATCACGCCGTCCCGCTTGGCGCCCAGGCGCTCGATGGCGCGCTGGCTGGCGAAGTTGTAGTTGTCGGTGCGCCAGCCCACCACGGCGCAGCTCAAGCGTTCGAAGGCGTGGCCCATCATCATCAGCTTGCACGTGGTGTTGACGTGCGTGCGCTGCGCGCTCTGGCGGTACCACGTCCAGCCGATCTCCACGCGCCTGAGCGCGGGCGCGATGTCGTGGTAGCTGGTGCAGCCCAGTACCGTGCCGCTGGCTTCATCGAGCACGGCGAAGGCGAAGCGCGTGCCCTCGGCGCGCATCTTCAGCGCCGTCTCGACGTAGGCGCGCGTGTCCTGCGGCTCGGGCACCGAGGTGACGCGGATCTTCCACAGTTCGCCGTCGGCGGCCGCGGCGGCCAGCCCCGCTTCGTGCGACAGCGCCAGCGGCTCCAGCCGCACGCCGCGATCGCGCAGGACGACGGGCTCGACGAAGGCCATGCGCGGGACTCCTGGCGGGGCTCGTCAGCGGTTGCGCTGGTTCATGAACACCAGCTTCTCGAACAGCGTCACGTCCTGCTCGTTCTTCAGCAGCGCGCCCACCAGCGGCGGCACGGCGACCTTGTCGTCCTTGCTTTGCAGCGCCTCCAGCGGAATGTCCTCGGCCACCAGCAGCTTGAGCCAGTCGATCAGCTCGCTGGTGGAGGGCTTCTTCTTCAGCCCCGGCAGGCCGCGCACGTCGTAGAACACCTTCATGGCGGCCGACAGCAGCTCTTTCTTCAGGCTGGGGAAGTGCACGTCGACGATCTGCTTCATCGTCTCGGCTTCAGGGAACTTGATGTAGTGGAAGAAGCAGCGGCGCAGGAAGGCGTCGGGCAGCTCCTTCTCGTTGTTGGAGGTGATGAAGACCACGGGCCGCTGCTTCGCGCGAATGGTCTCGCGCGTCTCGTAGCAGTGGAACTCCATGCGGTCGAGCTCGCGCAGCAGGTCGTTGGGGAATTCGATGTCGGCCTTGTCGATCTCGTCGATCAGCAGGGCCACCGGCTCGTCGGCCGTGAACGCCTGCCACAGCACGCCCTTGACGATGTAGTTGTGGATGTCCTTCACGCGGTCGTCGCCGAGCTGGCTGTCGCGCAGGCGGCTCACCGCGTCGTACTCGTACAGGCCCTGCTGCGCTTTGGTGGTGCTCTTGATGTGCCATTGCAGCAGCGGCAGCTTCAGCGCCTCGGCCACTTCCTCGGCCAGCATGGTCTTGCCGGTGCCGGGTTCGCCCTTGACCAGCAGCGGGCGCTTGAGGGTGATGGCGGCGTTGACGGCCAGCATCAGATCCTGCGTGGCGACGTAGTTTTCGGAGCCTTGGAATTTCATGTCGGAGCGGAGCGGGGGGTGGCGGGTCGGCCGAGAGCCGGCGAGGAGGGAGAGCTTGATTACAATCGGGCCCAAAAATTCGCCCCGATTTGGTCAAGCCACTCTTGGATTGTGCGCGCAAAATGAAAACAGCTTTGTCCCCGATGTTTGCTGCCCTGGCCCTCGCGCTGGCGGCCACGCTGCCCGCCCAGGCCCAGGAAGCCAAGCCCGGCGATGCCAAGGCCGGCGCCGCCAAGGTGGCCATGTGCATCGGCTGCCACGGCATCGTGGGCTACCAGGCCACCTTCCCCGAGGTCTACAGGGTGCCGAAGATCTCCGGCCAGAGCGAGAAGTACCTCGCGGCGGCGCTGGAGGCCTACCGCAAGGGCGACCGCAAGCACCCCAGCATGCGCGGTATCGCCGGCTCGCTGACCGACCAGGACATCGCCGACGTGGCGGCCTACTACGCGCACGACGGCGTGCCCTCGGGCGGCGCGCCCGAGCTGCCGGCGCCGCCCGCGGCCAACGCCCAGGCGGCGGCGCTGCTGCAAAAAGGCGCCTGCGTGTCCTGCCACGGCGACAACTTCTCCAAGGGCATCGACCCCAGCTACCCCAAGCTGGCCGGCCAGCACGCCGACTACCTGTACGCCGCGCTCAAGGCCTACCGCGACGACACCCACCACACCTGGGGCCGCGGCAACCCGGTGATGGCCGGCATGGCCAAGCAGTATTCCGAGGCCGAGCTGAAGGTCATCGCCAAGTACATCGCCTCGCTGCCGGGCGAGCTGAAGACGGTGCCGCAGCGCAAGTTCCGCTGATCGGATTTGCGTTTTTCCGCCAGGCCCGCCGCGTGCGGGCCTCGTGCTTTCTATAAGACAAATCGGCCTCCAGCGCCCGTCAGACAAGCGCCGGCAGCTATCAGAACAGTAGTTTTACAGGCTGTCGGCGGTGGCGCGCCGCTGCACGCAGGCGACGTAGGCGTCGCCGTCGGGCGCGCGGCCCGCTGCTTGCGCGTCGGCCAGCATCTGGCCGAGGCACTCCATCACCTCGTGGTGCGCTTGGTGCAGGCTGGCGCGCCGGTGCGCCAGCAGTTCCACCGCCTGCCGGATGCCGCGCGGCTGGTCGATGCTGCACTGCTCGCTGATGGCCAGGTGCATCGACAGGTGCAGGAACGGGTTGCCGCCCACCGCGCCTTCGCCGTAGACCCGCGCCACGGCGGCGTCGGCGTCGGCCAGGTCGGTGTGCCATTCGGGGTGCTCGGCCACCCAGCCGGCCGCCAGCGTCTCGATGGCTTCCAGCGGCTGGCCCGCGCGCGACTTGGCCCAGGCGCCGCAGAAGAAGCGCCGGACTTCGGCCTGGGAGGGTGCGAACATGGGGCGCGAGGCTAACACGCCGGCCGGGCGCGGCTACAGTGCGGCGCTTGGCTTTCGCGCTCATCACCGACGGGCAGTTCTACGCCGCCGCCGTGCCGGCGGTGCTGCTGCTGGGCGTCAGCAAGAGCGGCTTCGGCGCCGGCTTCGGCTCGCTGGCGGTGCCGCTGATGGCCCTCAGCGTCACGGTGCCGCAGGCCGCGGCCATCCTGATGCCGGTGCTGCTGGTGATGGACCTGCTGGGCATCGCCGCCTTCCGCAGGGACTTCGACCGCGCCTTGCTGAAGTTCCTGCTGCCCTGGGGGCTGGCGGGCATCGCCGTCGGCGCGCTCATGTTCCGCCTGCTGGAGGCGCGCTGGGTGGCGGGCATCGTGGGCGTGTGCACGCTGCTGTTCCTGGCGCAGCGGCTGCTGTTCCCGCCGCGCCCCGGCAGCGCGCCGCCGCCGCGCTGGGCGGGCGCGCTGCTGTCGGCCACCTCGGGCTTCACCAGCTTCGTGGCGCATGCGGGCGGGCCGCCGCTCAACGCCTACGTGATTCCAATGGGGCTCTCGCCGCTGCGCTTCACCGGCACCATGGCGTTCTACTTCTTCGTCATCAACCTGGCCAAGTGGGTGCCCTACGCGGGGCTGGGGCTGCTGGACGGGCGCAACCTGGCCACCTCGCTGGTGCTGCTGCCGCTGGCGCCGCTGGGCGTGTGGATCGGCGTGCGCATCGCGCGGCGCATCGGCCAGCAGTTGTTCTACCGCTTCATCCACGCCGGCATGCTGCTGACGGGCCTGAAGCTGGTGTGGGACGCGTTGAGCGGCTGATTGCTATGCTAAGAATAGCTGCCAGCGCTTGATGGGCGAGCGCTGGCGCCCGATTTCATCAGTAACCCAGGCTTGCCGCTAACATAGCGATTGGCTTTTTGCCGCCGGGCCGTCCCAAGGCAAAAACGGCCCCCTCGGGGGGCAGCGCACCACGCGAAGCGGGGGAGCGCGGGGGCATTTTTAACAGGAGGGAAACCATGCCGGTGGTCGTCATCGCCAACCCCAAGGGCGGCGTGGGCAAGTCCACGCTGGCCACCAACGTGGCCGGTTATTTCGCCAGCCGGGGCCACGCCGTCATGCTGGGCGACGTGGACCGCCAGCAGTCCTCGCGCCTGTGGCTGGGCCTGCGGCCCGAGGCCGCGCGCCCCATCACCGCCTGGGAGGTGCAGCGCGACGCCATCGTGCGCCCGCCGCGCGGCACCACGCACGTGGTGCTGGACACGCCCGCCGGCCTGCACGGCGCCCGCCTGAAGGAGGTGATGCGCCTGGCCGACCAGGTGCTGGTGCCGGTGCAGCCCAGCATCTTCGACATCTACGCCACGCGCGATTTCATCGACCAGGTGGCCGAGCTGAAGGGCGGCGGCCAGCGCCGCATCGGCCTGGTGGGCGTGCGGGTGGACGAGCGCACGCTCGCCGCCGAGCAGCTGCGCCACTTCCTGGACGGGCTGGCGCAGCCCGTGCTGGGCCTGCTGCGGCCGACGCAGACCTACGTGCACCTGGCCGCGCGCGGGCTGACGCTGTTCGACGTCGCGCCCGGCCGCGTGCAGCGCGACCTGGAGCAGTGGCAGGGCATCCGCCGCTGGCTCGACAAACCCTCCGCCCAGTCGCCTGCTTGATAGATGGCGCGCGGCAGCATCGCTAGACTGCCGGCCATGAGAGCTTTCGACACCCTCGCCGAACTGGCGGCCTGCGTCGGGCAGGAAGTCGCCGTGAGCGACTGGCATACGGTCACGCAGCAGGCCATCGACCAGTTCGCCGACGCCACCGGCGACCACCAATGGATCCACGTGGACCCGGAGCGCGCCAAGACCGGCCCTTTCGGCGCCACCATCGCGCACGGCTTCATGACGCTGTCGCTGCTGGCGGGCCTGGTGATGCGTTCTCTGCGGATCGAGAACGTGCGCATGGGCGTCAACTACGGGCTGAACCGCGTGCGCTTCACCTCGCCCGTGCCGGCCGGCAGCCGGGTGCGCCTGCGCTCCGAGCTGCTGGAGGCCGCGCCCATCGAGGGCGGCATGCAACTGACGTGGAAGAACACCATCGAGCGCGAAGGCGCGGACAAGCCCGCGTGCGTCGCCGAGGCGGTGGTCAGGTACTACACCTGAGCGTTCGGGCCGCCGGCTGGCCCGCTGAAGCCGTTCTGCCGCCAGGCCTCGAACACGCTCACGGCCACGGCGTTCGACAGGTTCAGGCTGCGCTGGCCGGCGCGCATGGGCAGCCGCAGTTGCTGCGCGGGCGCGATGGCTGCGCGCAGCGCCGGCGGCAGGCCGCGCGTCTCGGCGCCGAACACCAGCCAGTCGCCGGGCTGAAAGCGCACCTCGTGCAACAGGCGCGTGCCGCGCGTGGTCAGCGCGAACAGGCGCGCGGGGTCGGGCTGCTGCGCGGCCAGGAAGGCGTCCCAGCCGGCGTGGCGGCGCACCTCGGCGTATTCGTGGTAGTCCAGGCCCGCGCGGCGCATGTGCTTGTCGTCCATCGAGAAGCCCAGCGGCTCGATCAGGTGCAGCGTGCAGCCGGTGTTGGCCGCCAGCCGGATCACGTTGCCGGTGTTGGGCGGGATCTCGGGTTCGACCAGGACGATGTGGAACATGGCGGGCTCAGGGTTCGTCGGTGCGCGCGAAGGCGAGGGCGGTGACGTGCGCCGCGCCGGCATCGCGCAGGGCGCGGGCCGCCTCGCGCAGGCTGGCGCCGGTGGTCATCACGTCGTCCACCAGCGCCACGCGGCGGCCGTGCAGCAGCGGCGCCTTCGGCGGATCGACCGCGTAGGCGCCGCGCACGTTCTTCAGCCGTTCGGCGCGCGGCAGGCCGTGCTGCGGCGGCGTGTGGCGCGGGCGCAGCAGCAGGCCGGTGCGCACGCGCCCGGGCGCCATCGCCTGCGCCAGCAGTTGTGCCGGGTTGTAGCCGCGCTCGCTCAGGCGCTCGGCCGACAGCGGCACGGGCAGCACCAGGTCCGCCTCGGCCAGCGCCTGCGCCACGCCGGGCGCGGCCACCAGCATCGCCGCCAGCGGCGCGGCCAGGCCCGGATCGCCCCGGAACTTGAACTGCCCGATGCAGCGCGCCCAGGGCCAGCCGTAGCCGGCGGCGACCAGGCAGCGCTCGAACGGCGGCGGCTCGCGCAGGCAGGCGCCGCAGCGCGCCGCCCCCGCCGGCAGCGGCAGCGGCAGCGCGCAGCCTTCGCAGCGCGGCACCGGGGCGCCGAAACGCGCCACGCAGCGCGGGCACAGCGTGGCGGCGGGCCAGGCGCGGCAGATCAGGCACTGGCCGGGCCAGTCGGTGCGGGAGAGCATCGGCTCAATATACTGCCGCGACCCATGGCCACCGACCTTCCGCCCACCATCGACCCCAGCGCCGCGCGGCGCTGGGCGGCGCGGCCGCACGCCCGCACGCCCTGGCTGCACGAGGAGGTGGCGCGCCGCATGGCCGAGCGGCTGGCCGTGATCCGGCTGCCGGTGCGGCGCTGGGCGCACTGGGAGCCGGCGCGCAGCGGCCTGGCCGGCCACGAGCTGGTGGCGGCGCATTACCCGGATGCGGAGTCTTTTCGGGTCTCGGCGCAGGCAGGGCATGCGCTGTCAGCTATCGAAAAGGAAGCAACTCCCTGGTGGCGGCGCTGGGCTCGCGCCGCGCAGGCGCGAGCCCTGGTGGCCGCGCCGCCCGAGGGGGCGATGCAACTGGTGTGGGCCAACATGCTGGCGCACCAGGTCGCCGACCCGCAGGCGCTGCTGGCCGACTGGCACCGTGTGCTGTCGCCGGACGGCTTCGTCATGTTCTCGTGCCTGGGGCCCGACACCCTGCGCGAGCTGCGCGCGCTGTACGCGGCCGAGGGCTGGCCGCCGCCGGCGCAGGCCTTCACCGACATGCACGACTGGGGCGACCAGCTGGTCGCCGCCGGCTTCGCCGAGCCGGTGATGGACATGGAGCACCTCACGCTGACCTACGACACGCCCGCGCGCCTGCTGGCCGAGCTGCGCGAGCTGGGCCGCAACCAGCACCCCGGCCGCCACGCCGCGCTGCGCGCGCCGGCCTGGCGCAGGCGGCTGGAAACGGCCCTGGACGAGCGGCTGCGCCCGCCCGGCGGCGGGCCGCTGCGCCTGACCTTCGAGCTCATCTACGGCCATGCGCTGAAGGCCGCGCCGCGCCATGCGCTGGCGCCCGAAACCGCCATCCCGCTGACCGCCATGCAGGACGCGCTGCGCCAGCGCCATCGCAAGCCTGGCGCCCCCTGAGCGGCACCGCGAGTCGGGTACACTCGCCGCCACGAGCGCGCCCCTGGGCGGCCCGCGCCGCGCCGCGCGGGCAGGAAGTGTTTGTGATTGAGCAGATCAAAGACGTGAGCACGATGAAGAGCATTGCATCCAAGGTGGCCGGCTTGCCGCGCCACGCCGCCCTCTGGACGGCGGCATGGGCCACCAGCGCGGTCCACGCCGCCAAGGTGAACGACCTGCCCGGCGGCCCCGCCGTCAACCAGCTCAATCTGCACCCGCCCGTCACCCGGATCGCCGAAGAGCAGCAATGGCTGCACTGGATGATGCTGATCATCTGCTCGGTGATCTTCGTGGCCGTGTTCGCGGTCATGTTCTATTCGATCTGGAAGCACCGCAAGTCGCTGGGCGCCAAGCCGGCGGCCTTCCACGAGTCGGTGGTGGTCGAGGTGCTCTGGACCCTGGCGCCCTTTCTCATCATCATCGGGCTGGCCCTGCCGGCGACCAAGGTGGTGGTGGCCATGAAGGACACCACCAATGCCGACCTCACCATCAAGGCCACCGGCTACCAGTGGAAGTGGGGCTACGACTACCTCAAGGGCGAGGGCGAGGGCATCGCCTTCCTGTCCACGCTGGATTCCTCGCAGCGCGCGCTGTCCGACGCCGGCACGCCCGAGGGCGACGACTACCTGCTGCGCGTCGACAAGCCCCTGGTGGTGCCGGTGGGCAAGAAGGTGCGCATCATCACCACCGCCAACGACGTGATTCACGCCTGGATGGTGCCGGCCTTCGGCGTCAAGCAGGACGCCATCCCCGGCTTCGTGCGCGACACCTGGTTCCGCGCCGAGCAGACGGGCGATTTCTACGGCCAGTGCGCCGAGCTGTGCGGCAAGGAGCACGCCTACATGCCGATCCACGTGAAGGTGCTGCCGCAGGGCGAGTACACCGCCTGGGTCGAGGCCGAGAAGAAGCGCCTGGCCGCCCTGGCCGATGATCCCAACAAGGTCTGGACGCTGCCCGAGCTGGTGGCGCGCGGCGAGAAGGTCTACGCCGCCAACTGCGCCGCCTGCCACCTGGAGAGCGGCAAGGGCGGCGGCGCCATCAAGGCGCTGGACGGCAGCCCCGTGGTGCTGGGCGCCGCGGCCGAGCAGATGCACGTGCTGCTGGAGGGCCGCAACAACGGCGCCATGCCGTCCTGGAAGCAGCTGTCCGACGTCGAGCTGGCGGCCGTGACCACCTACACCAAGAACCACTGGACCAACAAGACGGGCACGGTGGTCCAGCCCTCGGAGTTCAAGGATGCGCGCGCCGGGAAGTTTCCGGAGGGCGGCGGTTCAGGCGCGGCTCCCGCGGCGGCCCCCGCCGCCGAGGCCGCGCCCGCACCCGCGCAGCCGGCTTCGGAGACCGCCGCCGCGCCGGCCGGCCTGCCGTTCCAGGTGTTCTTCGCCACCGGCGAATTCAGCCTGAGCGGCGAGGCCGAGCAGGTGGTCAGGTCCGCCGCCGACTATCTCAAGAGCCACGGCGATGCCAAGGTCGCGCTGTCGGGCTTCGTGGATTCCACGGGCAGCGCCGCGGCCAACGAGGAACTGGCCAAGAAGCGCGCGCAGACCGTGCGCGACGCATTGCAGGCCGCCGGCGTGGCGGCCGAGCGCATCGATATGCGCAAGCCGCAGGCCATCACCGCGGGGCAGGGCAGCGACAGCCAGGCCCGCCGCGTCGACATCGTGTCCGCGGGCTGATGGCCGTTCGTACACCCTCGCATTGAGCGCACCCCTTTCCGGAGTAACACCATGAGCGCCGTTCTTCCCGGCTCCCACGCCGGTCACCACGACCACGCGCACGACGACCATCACGGGCACCACGGGCCCACCGGCTGGCGCCGCTGGCTGTTCGCCACCAACCACAAGGACATCGGCACGCTGTACATGCTGTTTTCCTTCGCCATGCTGATGGTGGGCGGCATCCTGGCGCTGTTGATCCGCGCCGAGCTGTTCAAGCCCGGCCTGCAGGTGGTGAACCCCGAGCTGTTCAACCAGCTCACCACCATGCACGGGCTGATCATGGTGTTCGGCGCCATCATGCCGGCCTTCGTGGGTTTCGCGAACTGGATGATCCCGCTGCAGATCGGCGCCTCCGACATGGCGTTCGCGCGCATGAACAACTTCAGCTTCTGGCTGCTGATCCCGGCCGGCCTGATGCTGGTGGGCTCCTTCTTCATGCCCGGCGGCGCCCCCGCCGCCGGCTGGACGCTGTACGCCCCGCTGACGCTGCAGATGGGCCCCAGCATGGACGCCGGCATCTTCGCCATGCACATCATGGGCGCCAGCTCGATCATGGGCGCCATCAACATCATCGTCACCATCCTGAACATGCGCGCGCCCGGCATGACGCTGATGAAGATGCCGATGTTCGCCTGGACCTGGCTGATCACCGCCTACCTGCTGATCGCCGTGATGCCCGTGCTGGCCGGCGCCATCACCATGACGCTGACCGACCGCCACTTCGGCACCAGCTTCTTCAACCCCGCCGGCGGCGGCGACCCGGTGATGTACCAGCACATCTTCTGGTTCTTCGGTCACCCCGAGGTCTACATCATGATCCTGCCCGCCTTCGGCATCATCAGCCAGGTGGTGCCGGCGTTCGCGCGCAAGCGGCTGTTCGGCTACGCCTCGATGGTGTACGCCACCTCGGCCATCGCCATCCTGTCGTTCATCGTGTGGGCGCACCACATGTTCACCACCGGCATGCCGGTGACGGGGCAGCTGTTCTTCATGTACGCCACCATGCTGATCGCCGTGCCCACGGCGGTGAAGATCTTCAACTGGATCGCCACCATGTGGCGCGGCTCGATGACCTTCGAGACGCCGATGCTGTTCTCGGTGGGCTTCATCTTCGTGTTCACCATCGGCGGCTTCACCGGGCTGATCCCGTCCGTGGCGCCGATCGACATCCAGATCCAGGACACCTACTACATCGTCGCCCACTTCCACTACGTGCTGGTGGCCGGCTCGCTGTTCGCGCTGTTCGCCGGCTTCTATTACTGGGTACCCAAGTGGACGGGGGTGATGTACAACGAGCGGCGTGGGCAGATCCACTTCTGGTGGTCGCTGATCTCGTTCAACGTCACCTTCTTCCCGATGCACTTCCTGGGCCTGGCGGGCATGCCGCGCCGCTACGCCGACTACCCGATGCAGTTCGCCGACTTCAACATGGTGGCCTCGGTCGGTGCCTTCTTCTTCGGCTTCGCCCAGGTGTATTTCTTCCTGTTCGTCGTGCTGCCCTGCATGCGCGGCCAGGGCGACAAGGCGCCGCAGCGTCCCTGGGAAGGCGCCGAGGGCCTGGAGTGGGAAGTGCCGTCGCCGGCGCCCTTCCACACCTTCGAGAACCCGCCCAAGCTGGACGCCACCGCCACCCGCGTGGTGGGCTGACGCCATGGCCGCGACCGACGAGCAACGCAAGCGCAACGTCCGCCTGGGGCTGATCCTGGCGTCGGTGGCGGCCGCGTTCTTCGCCGGCTTCTTCGTGCGCATGGCGCTGCTGAGCGGCTGAAAAGGGGCTGTCGTGGGGCTGCGCGCCGAAAACCTCAGGATGGTGGGCAAGCTGGCCGTCGTGGCGGCCGGCATGTTCGCGTTCGGCTACGCCATGATCCCGCTGTACCGCGCCATCTGCGAGGCCACCGGCATCAACATCCTCTCGCTGGCCGAACGGCAGGTGCCGGGCAACGGCGCCGCCGGGGCGGGCGCCCTGAAGTCGGCCGGCAACACGCAGGTGGACGCGAGCCGCACCATCACCGTCGAGTTCGACGCCAACGCGCGCGGGCCGTGGCACTTCAAGCCGGCGCAGCGCTCGATCCAGGTGCACCCGGGCGAGCTGGCCACCGTGATGTACGAGTTCCAGAACGTGCAGGACCGGCGCATGGCCGCGCAGGCCATTCCCAGCTACGCGCCGCGCCAGGCGGCGCCGCACTTCACCAAGCTGGAGTGCTTCTGCTTCAACCAGTACACGCTGGAGCCGGGCGAGAAGAAGACCTGGCCGGTGGCCTTCGTCATCGACCCCAGGCTGCCCAGGGACGTGACCACCATCACGCTGTCCTACACCTTCTTCGAGGTGGGCGGCAAGGTGCCGCCGCCGCCCGAGTCGGCCAGCGCTGGCCCGCACGTCAAGCCGGGGGCCGCCGCATGAAGCCGCAACAGGCCCCGCCCTCGTTCTGGCGTTCGCTGCGCATGGTCGGCTGGGGCCTGCTCGGCGTCCGCAAGAAGGGCGAATACGAAAAGGATCTGGCGCAGGTCAACCCGTTCCACGTCATCGCGGCCGGCCTGATCGCCGCCGTGCTGCTGGTGCTGGCGCTGGCGGGCCTGGTCAACTGGGTGGCCGGCGGCAGCGCCTGAGGATCATGATGAAATTGGCCCCCAGCGCCCGCCAGACAAGCGCTGGAAGCTATGAAATAGAGAGCATAGGAGTGAAGAAGCAATGAGCACCACCGCCCACGGCCACACGCCGTACTACTACGTCCCGGCCGAGTCGCGGCATCCGATCATGGCGGCCATCGGCCTGTTCGCCGTCATCTTCGGCGCCGCGCAGTGGGTCAATGGCGCGTCCTGGGCGCCCTGGCTGCTGCTGGCCGGCCTGCTGTGGTGGCTGTTCGTGCTCTACCAGTGGTTCGGCGACGCCATCCGCGAGAGCGAGGGCGGCCTGTACGGGCGCAAGATCGACCTGTCCTACCGCTGGAGCATGAGCTGGTTCATCTTCTCGGAGGTGATGTTCTTCGGCGCCTTCTTCACCGCCCTGTGGTGGGCGCGCGCGCACTCGGTGCCGGCGCTCGGCAGCCTGGAGAACGCGCTGCTGTGGCCCGACTTCAAAGCCGTCTGGCCCAGCCTGGCGGCCGGCGCCACGGCCTCCCCCGCCGGCATCGTGGAGCCGTTCCAGACCATGGGGCCGTTCTGGCTGCCCACCATCAACACCGCGCTGCTGCTGACCTCGGGCGTCACGCTCACCATCGCCCACCACGCGCTCATCGCCAACCACCGCAGCCGCTGCATCACCTTCATGTGGATCACGGTGCTGCTGGGCCTGACCTTCCTGTTCGTGCAGGGCTACGAGTACTTCCACGCCTACACCGACCTGAACCTCAAGCTCAGCTCCGGCGTGTTCGGCTCCACCTTCTTCATGCTGACGGGCTTCCACGGCCTGCACGTGTTCGTCGGCATGCTGATGCTGCTGTTCATCACGCTGCGCCTGATGAAGGGCCACTTCACGCCGCAGCACCACTTCGGCTTCGAGGGCGCCGCGTGGTACTGGCACTTCGTGGACGTGGTGTGGCTGGGCCTGTACCTGCTGGTCTACTGGATGTGAGCTTCGCGGCTTCCTCATAAAAAAGAGCGCCGGGCCGGCGCTCTTTTCGTTTCACCCGCCGGTGGGCAGGCCGGAGGGTTGGATGTAGCCCAGCTTCCACGCCACCAGCACGCAGATGAACAGCAGCACCGACAGCCCCACCCGCAGCGCCAGCGCTTTGACCATGCGGCCGGCGCGGCGCGGGTCGTCCCGGCCCGACGGATCGTCCCGCCGCATCATGAACACCAGCGCCGACGCCAGGCTGCCGATGATGCCCACGAACGCCAGGCCGACGAGAATCCCTTTCATGGAGATAGTCCTGGAAACGGCAGTTGACCGCTTGTTTTCTTCGCGGGAGCCGTATGAGCATGGAATTGAGTTGCTTCGATGATGTTCACCTGTGAGGTCACAGCGCTACGCACTCGCCAGCACCGCGCTCGCCGCGTCATGCGGCGTTGCTTGTCCTTGCAGGCATCAGCCTGCAGCGTCCTCGCGTCTTGCCTGACACGCCGATCACGGCACGGGCGAGCGCGTTCAACTGCCGTTTACAGGACCATTATCCCGTGAGCCGCTGGACCGTGGGCTGGCGCCGCGCGCTGGTCGTGCTGGCCGCGCTGGCGGGCATGGCGGCGACCTTCTCGCTCGGCCGCTGGCAGCTCTCGCGCGCGGCCGAGAAGCAGGCGCTGCTGGCCGCGCTGGCCGAGCGCCAGCGCCTGCCGGCGCTGGCAGGCGCCGCGCTGGCCGCTCCGGCCGCCGACGGCCCGGCACTGCTGTACCGCACGGTTATCCTGCGCGGCACCTGGCTGCCCGAGCGCACCGTCTACCTCGACAACCGCGTGATGGACCGCCGCACCGGCTTCTACGTGCTGACGCCGCTGCGGCTGGCGGGCGCCGACGCCGTGGTGCTGGTGCAGCGCGGCTGGATCCCGCGCAACTTCGAGGACCGGCAGGTGCTGCCGCCCGTCGCCACGCCGGCCGGCGAGGTGCGGGTCGAAGGCCGCATCGCCGAGAGCCCCTCGCGCGCCTATGCCCTGGGCGCCGACGGCACGGGCGCGATCCGGCAAAATCTCGACCTGGACGCCTTCCGCGCGGAAACCGGTCTGCCGCTGGCCTCCCTGGTCGTGTGGCAGACCGGCGAGCCTTCGGAGGGCCTGCTGCGCCAGTGGCCCGCGCCGGACAGCGGCGTCGAGAAGCACCACGGCTACGCTTTCCAGTGGTTCGGGCTGTGCGCGCTGATCGCTCTGCTTGTCCTGTGGTTCCAAGTTGCCAGACCTCTCCGCCGTTCCTCCTCCCATGACTGAGCGCCTCGCCACCCCCGCCGAACCGCTGGCGCTGACCGTGCACGGCATGCCCGCGCCCGAGGGCGTGCTCTCGCAGGACGCGCGCCGCACGCGCGCCGGGCGCTGGAAGATGCTGCTGCTGGCGCTGGTGTGCGCGGCGCCGGTGGTGGCGTCCTACCTCAGCTACTACGTGATCCGGCCCGAGGGGCGGCGCAACTTCGGGGTGCTGATCGATCCGCAGCGGCCGATTCCCGCCGCCCACGCCACCGACCTGAGCGGCCAGCCCATCGAACTGCCCGCGCTCAAGGGCCAGTGGCTGCTGGTCAGCGTGGCCGGCGGCGCCTGCGACGCCCGCTGCGAGAACAACCTGTATTTGCAGCGCCAGCTGCGCGAGGCCCTGGGCAAGGACAAGGACCGGCTGGACTGGGTCTGGCTGGTGGACGACCAGGCGCGCGTGCCCGACGCGCTGCGCCCCGCGCTGGCCAAGGCCACCGTGGTGCGCGTGCCGGCGGCCGAGCTGGCCGCGTGGCTGGCGCCCGAGGCCGGCCACGAGCTGCGCGAGCACCTCTACGTGGTCGACCCCATGGGCCACTGGATGATGCGCTTCCCCGCCAACCTGGAGCGCGCCGACGCCGGCCGCGCCAAGCGCGACCTGGAGCGCCTGCTGCGCGCTTCGGCCAGTTGGGACGAGGCGGGCAGACAATGACCCACCCCCAGGCTCCACGCGCTTCGCGCTGTTGCGCCACCCCCCTCAAGGGGGCGCAGCCACTGGCCGGGGGAGCCCCGGCCACGGCTGCCGCTGGCATGGTCTGCTCCGCGACCTTCCGGCTCTTGTGGATCGAAGCCTTGCTGCTCTCATGCAGCGTGGATTACTGACTATGGACGCCGCGCCGCTCTACGACCTGACCCCCGCCCTGCGCCTGATGGGCATGGGGCTGGTCATCGCGCTCGCGCCGCTGGCCTGGGTGTGGCTGCGCAGCCGCCAGGCCACGCCCGCGCGGCGCCTGCGGGCGCTGACGCTGCTCACGCTGTTCCTCACCTTCGACCTGGTGCTGTTCGGCGCCTTCACGCGCCTGACCGACTCCGGCCTGGGCTGTCCGGACTGGCCGGGCTGCTACGGCAAGGCCAGCCCGGTCGGCGCGCACGCCCACATCGCCGCCGCGCAGGAGGCCATGCCCACCGGCCCGGTGACGCACGGCAAGGCCTGGATCGAGATGATCCACCGCTACCTGGCCACCGGCGTCGGCGTGCTGATCATCGTGCTGGCGCTGGCCACCTGGCTGCACTGGCGGCGCGGGCGCGGCGCGGGGCAGCACCCCGTGCACCCGGCGTGGCCGCTGGCCACCCTGGCCTGGGTCTGCGCGCAGGGCGCCTTCGGCGCGCTGACGGTGACCATGAAGCTGTTCCCCGCCATCGTCACGCTGCACCTGCTGGGCGGCGTCGGCCTGCTGGTGCTGCTGGCCGCGCAGGCCGAGCGCTACCGCCAGGCGGCCGGCGCGCCGGTGGAGGGCCTGCCGCGCGGGCTGCGCGCGCTGCTGTGGCTCGCCGCCCTGATGGTGGGCGCGCAGATCGCGCTGGGCGGCTGGGTCAGCACCAACTACGCGGTGCTGGTGTGCGACACCTTCCCCACCTGCCAGGGCAGCTGGTGGCCGCCGATGGACTTCGCGCAGGGTTTCGAGCCCTGGCGGCCGCTGGGCCAGTCGGGCGACGGCTCGCCGCTCGGATTCCACGCTCTCACGGCCATCCACTACACGCACCGGCTGTTCGCCTACGCGGTGTTCGCGGTGGTGGCGCTGCTGGTCTGGCGCCTGGCGCGCGCCGGCCGGCTGACCGCGCAGCGGCGCGTCGTGGCTGCGCTGGCGCTGGCGCAACTGGCCACGGGCCTGTCGAACGTGGTGCTGGGCTGGCCGCTGGCGGCCGCCGTGCTGCACACCGGCGGCGCGGCCGCGCTGATGACCGTGCTGGCCTGGGCGCTGTGCGCCAGCCGCACCCAGGCGGTGGCGGCGCAGGCCGGCGCGCACGCGCCGGCGCGGGAGGTGGCGGTATGAGCCCCCGCCCGGCCGCTCCGAAGGGGGCTCGCACCGCAGTGCGAAGCACGGAGGTGATCCAATGAGCCCCCGCCCGGCCGCTCCGAAGGGGGCTCGCACCGCAGTGCGAAGCACGGAGGTGTTTCGATGAGCAGCCCTGCCCAAGCGCCCGCAGCTCCGCAGCCGGTGCCGCTGTCGTCCATGCCCGTCTGGCGCCAGTACTACGTGCTGACCAAGCCGCGCGTGGTGCAGCTGATCGTGTTCTGCGCGCTGATCGGCATGGTGCTGGCCGTGCCGGGCCTGCCGGGCTGGGCGGCGCTGGGGCGCATGGCCGTGGCCTGTGCCGGCATCTGGCTGGTGGCGGCGGCGGCGGCGGCCTTCAACTGCCTGGTGGAGAAGACCATCGACGCGCGCATGAAGCGCACCGCCTGGCGCCCGACGGCGCGCGGCGAGCTGTCCGACCGGCAGGCGCTGGCCTTCTCGGCGCTGCTGTGCGCGGCCGGCTCGGCGATCCTGTACCTGTGGATCAACCCGCTGACGATGTGGCTGACCTTCGCCACCTTCGTCGGCTACGCGGTGGTCTACACCGTCATCCTCAAGCCGCTGACGCCGCAGAACATCGTCATCGGCGGCGCATCCGGCGCCATGCCGCCGGTGCTGGGCTGGGCCGCCATGGCGGGCGAGGTGGGGCCGGACGCGCTGATCCTGTTCCTGATCATCTTCATCTGGACGCCGCCGCACTTCTGGGCGCTGGCGCTGTACCGCGTGGAGGACTACCGCCAGAGCGGCCTGCCCATGCTGCCGGTGACGCACGGCAGCGAGTTCACGCGCCTGCAGGTGCTGCTCTACACCCTGATCCTGCTGCCGGCCTGCCTGCTGCCCTTCATCTACGGCATGAGCGGCTGGTTCTACCTGGTGGCGGCGCTGCTGCTGAACGGCGGCTTCATCGCCCACGCCTTCAAACTGTGGCGTCACTACTCCGACGCACAGGCGCGCAAGACCTTCCGCTTCTCGCTGATCCACCTGTCGCTGCTGTTCGCGGCGCTGCTGGTGGACCACTACCTGCCATGAACCGTCGTGAAACTATCAAAAAAATAGCTGCTGGCGCTTGCCTGGCGGGCGCTACAGCCGTTTTCTATGCCTGTTCTCCGGGCAGGCCGCAGTTTCGCGGCATCGACGTCACGGGCGCCGACTACGCCAAGGACTTCAAGCTCACCGACTTCGACGGCCGCGCGCGCGCGCTGGCCGACTTCCGCGGCAAGGTGGTGGCGCTGTTCTTCGGCTACACGCAGTGCCCCGACGTGTGCCCGACGACGATGGCCGAGCTGGCGCAGGTCAAGCAGAAGCTGGGAGCCGACGGCGAGCGGCTGCAGGTGCTGTTCGTCAGCGTCGATCCCGAGCGCGACACGCCCGAGGTGCTGAAAGCCTACATGGGCGGGTTCGACCCGGGCTTCCTGGGCCTGTACGCCGGCTCGCCCGAGCAACTGGCCACGCTGGCGCGCGACTTCAAGGTCTACTACAAGAAGGTCGAGGGCAAGACGCCCGAGAGCTACACCGTGGACCACACCGCCGCCTGCTACCTCTACGACCCGCAGGGCCGGCTGCGCCTGTACAGCCGCTATGGCACGCCCGTGGACGCGCTGGCCGAGGACGTGAGGCTGCTGCTGGGCGGCGCTTGAAGATTGATCATCAAATTGGCCTCCAGCGCCCGCCAGGCAAGCGCTGGCAGCTATCGATAGAGTAGCTACTGGGCCTGGATGCCCTGCGTGCGGATGATGGCGCCCAGCACGCGGGTGTCGGCCTGCATGCGGCGCGCCAGCCCCTCGGGCGAGGAGCCCACCGCCTGCCAGCCCTGCTGGAACAGCCGCTGGCGCATCTCCGGCGTGCGCACGATGGCGCTGATGGCAGCGGCCAGCTTCTCCACGCGCGCGCGCGGCATACCGGCCGGCGCGGCGACGGCGTTCCAGATCTCCAGGTTGAAGTCCTTCACGCCCGCCTCGGCCAGACTCGGCAGCTCCGGCGCCAGCGTGCTGCGGCCGCTGGAAGTGACGCCGATGCCGCGCAGCTTGCCGGCCTTGATCTGCGCATTGGCCAGCGCCGGCGGCAGCATCGACAGTTGCAGGTCGCCCGCCACCATGGCGGTGAACACCTGCGGATAGCCGGGGTAGGGCACGTGCACCGGCGCGATGCCCGAGCGGGCCTTGAGCAGTTCCATGCCCAGGTGGCCCACCGTGCCGACGCCGGGCGAGCCGTAGCTCCACTTGTCCCCGGCGGCGCGCGCGGCGTCGAAGAAGGTTTTCGCGTCAGTGCCCGGCGCGCCGGCCGGCGCCGTCAGCACCAGCGGCGCCACGCCGATCAGGCTGACCGGCGCCAGGTCCGTCCGCGGGTCATAGTGCACCGCGGGGTTCAGCAGCTTGCTGATGGTCAGGTTGCCGTTGATCATCAGCCCGATGGTGTGGCCGTCGGTGGCCTTGGCCACGGCATCGGCACCGATGTTTCCGCCGGCGCCGACGCGGTTGTCCACCGCCACCGGCTGGCCCAGCGCCTGCGCCAGCGGTTCGGCCAGCGCACGCGCCGTCAGGTCGGGCGAGGAGCCGGGGGGGAAACCCACGATCAGGTGCAGCGGCTTGCTGGGCCAGGTGTCGGCACCCTGGGCGTGCAATGGGCCGTGCGCGCCCAGCGTGGCACAGGCGATGGCGGAGAGCAGGACGAGGCGGCGGGTGGCGCGGGGGGTGTTCATGGCGTGGGGCGGTGGCGTTGATCGGACAGGGATACGACGGAAGTTATAGGCCATCCGTCAGGTTGCACAGGCCGTTGGCGGGAGCTATACCTTACCTCCCATTGAGGAGGCCAGGGAGCGGTGCCGGTTGAATAATCCGGCGCATGCGCGGCGCCCGATGTGCCACCGGCCATCGGGCGCTCCGAGTTGACGGGACGGGAGCCAGCCATGCCACAGCCCTGGAGCAACGCAGATCGTAATCCGGCGGTCCTGCGCGCGGTGCGCCGATCGTGCCGCTTGCGACGGGGCGCGGCCGTGCTGCTGGCCGGCGGCCTGCTCGGCGCCTGCGTCAACCCGCCGCCCGGCCAGGCGGATGCCGGCGCCACCTGCGCCCGCACCGTGCATGCCGACGTGGTGGCCATCGAGCAGGCCTACGTGCTCAACCGGCATGCCGCCTTCGTCCCCGCCGGCATGCTGTACGCGCTGCGGCACGACGTGGTGCCGGTGGACGGCTCGCGCCCGCTCGGCCCCGGCAACGCCATGCTGCGCTCCGACAAGCGCCCCCGCCCACTGGTGCTGCGCGTGAACGAGGGCGACTGCCTGCAGGTCGCGTTCGAGAACCTGCTCGACCCCGAATGGCGGGAAGAAAGCGGCACCCCGCGCGAGATGGGTGGTCGCCTGCCGGCGCACGTGGAGGCCAACCACGGCGAGCCGACCTCGCGCGAGCTGGTGCGCGCCAGCAAGGTCAGCCTCGACCAGCCGCGCACACGCACCGCGTCGCTGCACGTCACCGGGCTGGAGCTGGCGCCCATCAACGCCGACGACTGCCCGCGCGATGCCGCCTGCGGCGGCGACGGCAGCAACGTCGGGCTGCCGGATCGTCAGGGCCTGGTGTTCCACCCGTCCAGCCAGGTCAAGCGCGCCGATTTCCTGGGCTCGCTGGCCAAGCCGGGGCAGAAGGTGGTCACACGCTGGCGCGCCGGCAAGGAGGGCACCTACTTCGCCTATTCCACCGCGGCGCCCGTGGGCGGCGAGGGCGACGGCGGGCAGATCGGCCTGGGCCTGTTCGCCGCTGTCAACGTCGAGCCGACGGGATCGCGCTGGTACCGCTCGCAGGTCACGCACGAGGACCTGCAGCGCGCCACCCGGCCCGCGACGGGTCACGCCTACCGCGACATCGACTACGAGGCCCGCCACGCGGTGGCCGGCGGATCGCGCCCGGTGCTGAACATGCTGGACGGCGACCGCATCGTGCACAGCGACGTCAACGCCATCGTCGTGGTGCCCGAGGGTCCGGGCGCGGGCAGCGATGCGCCGGCCTGCAAGGACAAGGACCAGCACATGTTCGGCAGCGCCTGCGGGCGGTCGTTCCGCGAGTTCACCGTCATCCTGCACGACGAGATCCACGCGCAGCAGGCGTTCGCCGAGCTGGAGGATGAGAACCACCCGCTGCACTACCTCAAGGACGGCATGGGCATCAACTACGGCGCTTCGGGCATGGGCTCGGCCGTCATGTCCACGCCGCTGCAGCGCAAGGTGGGCGTGGCCGCCAACTGCCCGGAATGCCGCGGCGAGGAGTTCTTCCTCAGCTCCTGGGCCAACGGCGACCCGGCGCTGGTGCTGCAGTGGGACGCCGCCGGCAAGAAACCCATCGGCGCGCGCTACAAGGACGACCCGTCCAACGTGCACCACAGCTACCTGGGCGACGCCGTGCGCTTCCGCAACCTGCACGCCGGGCCGAAGGAGACGCACGTCTTCCACCTGCACGCGCACCAGTGGGTGCTGGACGCGAGCGACCCCGATTCGACCTACCTCGACTCGCAGACCATCTCGCCCGGCGCCACCTTCAGCTACGGCATCGAGTTCGGCGGCTCGGGCAACCGCAACTACACGCCGGGCGATTCCATCTTCCACTGCCACCTGTACCCGCACTTCGCCCAGGGCATGTGGGAGCTCTGGCGCGTGCACGACGTGTTCGAGGACGGCAACCACCAGGGCCTGTTCCGGCCCGACCAGCCTGCCGGCCCCACCAACGACCCGCGCTGGCGCCGCCTGCCCGATGCCGAGGTGGCTGGCGGCACCGAGAACCCCGCCCTGGTGCCCATCCCGGGCGAGGCGCTGGCGCCGCTGCCCTCGGCCGCGTTCGCCGGCTACCCGTTCTATATCCCTGGCCAGGCCGGCCACCGGCCGCCGCAGCCGCCGCTGGACATGGATGTGGCCGCTTCCGGTTACGACGCCGCCTCGGGTGTCGAGCCCAGCCCGGCGGACGTGGTCAACGGCGGCCTGCCGCGCCACGTGGTCACCGGCGGCACGCTCAAGGCCGCGCGCGACGACCCCGCCGTGCGCGCGCATGCCTTGTCCGCCGGCGGCAAGGCGGCGCAGGTGATCGCCCAGCGCGTGGCCGCGCAGGACCCGATCGCGCTGAATGCCTTCGCGGCGGTGTGGGACCAGATCGAGATCAAGCCGCTGCCGCACTCGGGCACCACGGCCGAGAAAAGCGCTATGCGCTTCCACGAAGGTGCCCTGGCCGCCAGCGGCCTGGCGCCGCGCGAGGCCGCGCTGGCGCACTCAGACTGGTGGCCGATGGGCAAGGGCTACGCCACCGACTACGCCGCCACGGTCGACGGCCAGCAGGCGCGCCCCGAGGGCGAGGCGCTGTTCCGCGTCAACGGCCGGCCGCCGGCCGCCGGCGCGCCCTATGCCAATCCCTGTCCGGCCAACGCGCCGCGCCGCCACTACCGGGGCGCCTTCATCCAGACCGAACTGACCTACAACAAGCACGGCTGGTTCGACCCGCAGGGCCGCATCATCATCCTCGAGAACGACATCAAGGACATCATCGATCCGTCCACGCGCACGCGCCTGCCCGAGCCGCTGTTCTTCCGCGCCAACTCGGGCGACTGCATCGACTTCAAGTCGAGCAACTTCGTGCCTTCGGCGCTGAACGCCGACGACTTCCAGGTCTGGACGCCCACCGACACCATCGGACAGCACATCCATCTGGTGAAGTTCGACGTCACCTCCAGCGACGGCTCGGGCAACGGCTGGAACTACGAGGACGCCACCTTCTCGCCCGACGAAGTGCGCGAACGCATCTTTGCCAACAACCGGCGCGTGGCCGCCACCGGCCAGGGCCAGCGCCTGTCGCCCAAGGCGCACCCGCTGTTCCGCCCCGGCGGCGACGTGCACGCGGCGGGCGCGGGCGGCGGCGCCGATCCGCTGGGCTACGCGCGGCTGCTGCGCAAGGGCACCTGCCCGCCGCGCCACGCCGGCGAGACCGGCGAGCACTACGAGCACCGCCTGCACACCGACCACCCCTTCTGCGGCGCCCAGCGCACCACGCAGCTCTGGTGGGCCGATCCGATCATCAACCAGAAGGGCCGCGACAACACCCTGCGCACCGTCTTCACGCACGACCACCTCGGTCCCAGCTCGCACCAGCAGCACGGCCTGTACGCGGGGCTGGTGATCGAACCGGCCAACTCGGTCTGGACGCGCGTCGACGCCGCGGTGCAGGCGGCCGACATGGCGCAGGCCGGCGCCGCCATGGCCCGCCCCGGCGGCAACCTGGGCTGCGACACGGGCGCCGCCAACCCCTCGCCGCTGTGCGACAAGCTGCTCGGCGGCGCCGACCTGGCCGCCAAGGTGCCGCTGGATCGCCAGCGCGCGAGCGACCCGATCCTGGGCATGGTCGAGCCGCGCGACCCGCTGGTCCTGCGCACCGACGGCGGCCCCACCAGCACCATGGCCAACATCATCGCCCCGCGCTGCGCGGGCGACAGCGACTCCAGCGCATTGCAGCCCGATTCCGGCCGCCGCGCGGGGCCGGCCCCCGGCGGCGAGTGCGTCGCCAACGACCAGACCCGGCGCGAGTTCGCGCTGGCCATCGCCGACTTCGGCATCGCCTACAACACGGCGCTGGAGCCCATCAACCCCGAGCCGCGCGGGCCGGACAGCCTGATGCGCGACCGCACGGAAATCCGCTTCGGCCGGCGCCACGTCGCCACGCTGCCGGCACGGCCGCTCGGCATCTCCAGCGAGGATCCGGGCAGCCAGTTCGTCAACTATCGCCACGAGCCGCTGGCGCTGCGCATCGCCGAGGTCACGCCGGACAAGTCGGCCCTGGGCGGCTTCAGCTACAGCCAGAGCCGGCGGCGCGCCCTCAGCGCGAAGGACTGCGACCCCGCCCAGGGCGACCAGGACTGCCTGGGCGACATGGCCAACGCCTTCAGCACCGAGGTGCATGCCGCGCGCGACGAGCGGCTGGCGAAACAGCCGCTGCGCGCCTACGCCAGCACGTCGACGCGCGAACTGCTGCGCTCCCTGGGCCAGGAGGCACAGCTGAACAAGGTGCTGGCGAAAGCCGAAAGCTGGCGCAGGGACTTCAACTGCCAGCTCTACCGCAAGGACCTGATGTCCGGCGCCAAGTGCAGGAGGAGCATCGTCAACCACGAACCCTGGCGCGAGTTCGGTGACCCGGCCACCCCCGTGCTGCCCGCGTTCGAGGGCGATCGGGTGCAGATCAGGATGGTGCAGGGCGCGCAGGAGGCGCAGCACATCTTCGCCATGAGCGGCGTCAAGTGGCACCGCATGCCCGGCTCCATGGGCTCGGGCTACACCAATGCGCAGCCGATCGGCATTTCGGAGCACTTCGAGTTCGACATCACCGTCAACCCGCTGGATAGCTCCCACACCGACTACCTGTACCGCGGATCGTCCATGGACCAGCTGTGGGACGGCATGTGGGGCGTTCTGCGTGCCTATGGCACCCCTGACGAATCCGATACCACGATGGTGTCGAAGCCGCATCGCCTGGCGGCCATCCAGCCGCCGGCGGAGCCGCCGGTCAGTCCGCGCGCGGGTTCGAACCAGGTGTGCATGGTGGGCTTGGGCAGCTATTCGAGCCGGCGCCAGTTCGACGTCAGCGCGGTCCGGGCCTGCGACCTGTACGGCAGCTGCAGCAGCGAGGCGCCGCGCGGCATCCAGTACAGCGACGCGGCTCGGCTCGATCTGCACGACCCGAGGGCCATCGTCTACGTGCTGAACTCCGAGCGCCTGGTCAGCGACGGCGGGAAGTGGAGCTTCACGGACAACTCGAACGGCGCCACACTGGATGAACTGCGTCAGCAGTTCCAGAAAGGCCGCCCGCTGGAGCCTCTGGTGCTGCGCGCCGCCGCGGGCGAATGCATCGAGATCGGCCTGCGCAACCACCTGCCCGCCACGCCCATGGACGGCCCCGACGCGCAGGGGCGCCTGCGCGAAGCGGCGGCGTACCTCAACTTCCTGCCCATGATCACCGACGGCTTCAACATCAACCAGTTCGCGATGTCGTCCAGCATTGGCCTGTCCATCCCGCGCCTGGCGCAGCAGCCGCTGTATGCCGACGGATCCAACGTGGGCCTCAACGGCAAGGTACTGGCGCTCGCGGAAGGTCCGAATCCGGTGCGTCGGCAGGGTGCACTGCTGCCTCCCTGCGCACCGGGCCAGCCTGAAACGCGCTGCAAGAAGACCAGCTTCTGGTGGGCCGGGGATTTCGGTCAGAGCAATGCACCGGTCGAGCTGGGGGCCTTGCCCATCAGCAGCTTCGGCGACGTGGTCAAGCATCCGGCGCATGGCCTGGCGGGCGCCATGGTGATCGGGCCGAAGGACTCGCGCGCATGTGGGACCATGCCCGGCGTGGAGGCCTCCAGGCTGAGCGTGGACATCTGCGATGCCCAGGGCAGGAGGCTGTACACCGACCACGTGCTGGTGATGCAGGACGGCGTGAGCGCGCACCACGGGCAGTTGCCGGTGCGCAATCTGTCCGGCGCCGAGGAGCCCGACGACTACGGCATGAAGGCCATCAACTACAAGAGCGATCCGCTCTGGGGCCGCCGAACGGGCGACCCGTCGGTGGACTTCGGCGCGCGCAACGAGGTGGACTACAGCCAGGTGCTCAGCTCGGCGTGGGACGGCGTGCGCTGCGCTTCCGGCGTGGCGCCGATCAAGGCCCGCACCCACCCCTGCGACCCCGAGGTTCCCGTGCTGGAGGCGCGGCGCGGCGAGAAGCAGCGCTTGCACTTCGTCCACCCGGGCGGCCACACCCGGCAGCAGGGGCTGGCGATCAGCGGCCATGGCTTCAACCCCTTCCCCTGGTCGGCGGATTCGCTGAGCTTCAACGCCAACGCCGGTTCACCGATCCGCCAGGGCGTGTTCAACGGCTTCGGCCCGCAGATGGCGGTCACGCTGGAGGTCACCGCCGGCGGCGCGCAGCGGGTGCCGATGGACTACCTGGTCCGCAGCCAGGCGAGCTTCCTGTTCGACGGCGGCCAGTGGGGCATTCTGCGCGTGCGCTGAGGCGAGCTGCGCGAGCGACTGAGAGGAGCAAGACATGGCACACGACATCGTTGCGGCCGAGGAGTCGGCATTCGATCCGGGTTATTTCGTCGACTGGAAGAGCACGGGCGTCGGCAACGGCGACCCGCTCGATCGCTTCACCTGCAGCTTCGGGTACGAGGACGATCCGCAGGCCATCGCGGTCGACATCGACGCCACCACGGTCTACGTGGACCGCGCCAACCGGGCCGGCACCCTGGCCGGTTTCGCGGCCAACTGCAGCCTGATCCGCGCCGACAACAACGCCATGGCGCCGATTCATCTGGTGTTCGCGCAGCCCGTGAGCGCAGCCGGGGCGCACGTGAGCGCGCTGACCTGGGGCCGCGGCGGCCTGGGCAAGCAGTACCAGGCGATATTGACGGCCCGAATGGCCGACAGCCTGCAGCGCTACACGGTCAGCGTGCCGTTCCGGCTGTCGAACACGCCGGGCGAGGCGCCGTTCATTGGTATGCAGGTCGAGGGTGGCGCAGCGCTGGTGTCAGAAATCTGGTTCGACGTGCAGGGCGAAACCTACGGCTCGCCCGCGCCCATCCAGGTGGTCATCGATGAGCTCTGGTTTCATCAGTAGCACGCGCGGCTGGCTGGCTGGCGCCCTGGTGCTGCTGGCCGGCCTGGCGCAGGCGGCGACGCAAAGCGGCGTGGTCGAGGACGCCGGCGTGCGGCTGCGCTGGCAGTATGCGCCGCAGTTCGGCGACGCCGGCGAGGGACTGGGCCGCCTGACGTTCGAGCTGGCCGACCGCGCGTCCGGCACGCCGCTGCGCTACCAGCCCGGCCAGCTGGCCGCCTGGCTGCAGCGCCAGCGCCCGACGCTGTCGGAGGGCGAGCTGTCGTGCACCGACCGCGTGAAATCGCTGGTGTCCACCGGTGTCGGGCGGCGCGCCGATGTCGATCTCAACACCTACCGCATCCTCAGCCTCAACGCCGACCGCACGGTGGCCTTCATCAACCCCTTCGTGGGGCTGAACAACGCCAAGCTGGAGTCGATCGTCGCGCTGCCGGGCGCGCCCCGCGCCTGGGTGCACGCACCCGCGCGCGCCGAGCTGTGGGTGCTGCTGGACGGCGTACCCGGGCGGCTGGTGGCGATCGACACGTACCGCCGCCAGATCGCGCGCACCATCGAGCTGCCCGCCGGCGGCGAAGGCGCCACGCTGGCGATGGACGAAGACGCGGCGCGCCTCTGGGTCGCGCTGCCCGGCACCGGCCGCATCGCGGTGCTGGACATGGCCGCGCGCCACCCGGCCTGGCGCGGCGCCGACGCGCCGGGCGTGCGAGCGTTGCAAGCCGTGACCACGCCCGACGGCCCGGTGGTCCTGAGCACCCACGCCGACGGCCGCCTCACGCGCTGGTCCGCCGCCGAGGCCGGCGCGCCCGGCCCATTGCGCAGCTGGAGCCTGCCGCATCCCGCACAGCGCCTGGCCTACAGCGCGCTGGCGCGCCGCCTGGTGGCCCACGACGAGCAGGCGCTGCTCTCCATCGACCCCGAGGGCACCGAGGTGCGCCGCCTTGCGCTGGGCTACCCGGTGGCGGACCTGGCCATCGTCGACGAGGGGCGCTACGCCCTCGCGCTGGGTGGCGACCGGCTGAGCATGGTCGATCTCGCCTCCGGCACCGTGCAGGCGCGCTCGGCCACGCTGCCGGGGGCACGGCAGCTGGCGCTGACCGGGCGTTTCGTCTACGCGGTGGGCGGCGACGAATCGGCCGCCCACCTGTGGGCGCTGGCCGACCTGCGCGCCGGCCGCGTGCAGCCGGCCCAGGTGCTGCTCGGCAGCGCCGGCGTGCCGGCCGCGGCCGATGCGGGGCTGCGCCGGGCCATCGTGGCGCCCGGCGGCGCCGGCCTGCTGGTCGCCAACGCGGCCGACCGGCTGATCTACCAGTACACCGAAGGCATGATGGCCCCGGTCGGCAGCTACGCCAACTACAAGCGCGTGCCGCTGGCCATCGGCCTGCTCGACCTGGGCCCGCGCGAGGTGGCGCCCGGCCGCTACGAGGTGCCGGTGCGCTACGAGGCGGGCGGCCCGCACCACCTGATCGTGAGCGGCGCCGGCCCGCGCTTCGTCGGCTGCGACCGCGTGGCGCTGGCGCCGACCTCCGGGCAGGCCCAGCGCGAGGCGGTGCCGGAGCTGAAGGCGCGGCTGGTGGAAGACCGGCCGCTGGCGGGCGCCCGCCGCCGCATCGTGGTGGCGATGAGCGAGCAGGCCCCGCGGGGCGCCGGCCAGCCGCTCGGCCGCGTGCCCGACCTGACCCTGCTGATGTTCGACAAGCGCTCCGGCTGGCAGCAGCGCGCCCACCTGCGCGAGCTGGGCGACGCCGCCGGGCGCTACGCGGCCGAGGTCGCCGTGCCGCAGGGCGCGGGCTACGAGATGTTCGTCGGCAGCGTGTCGCGCGACCTGCCCTACGTGCGCGGCCGCGTGGCCGGCGGGCCGGAGGCGCGGCCATGAGGCGGCGCGAGGCGCTCTGCGCGATCGGCTCGGTGCTCGCCGCGCCGGGCTGGGCGCAGGACGGCAGCGCCCGCGTGCAGGTGCCTGACGTGCGCTTGCAGGACCAGTCCGGCGCCGCCCACGGCCTGCGCGCGCTGTGCGGCGGCCCGGTGGTGATCGGCTTCTTCTACACCGGTTGCAGCACCGTCTGTCCGCCGCAGACGGCGGCGCTGCGCGCGCTGCGCGAGCGGCTCGATGCCGGCGCGCCGAAGGCGGGCGCGGCCCGGGCGCGGCTGCTGTCGATCACGGTCGATCCGCTGGGTGATTCGCCCGAGGCCATCCGCGCCTATGCCCGGCGCTTCGACGTGCGGCTGGGGCTGGATGCGGGCTGGCTCATGCTCACCGGGCAGCCGGCCGAGCTGGCGCGCGTCTGGCGCGCGTTCGGCGTGCCGGTGGGCGACCCCGAGGCGCATTCCTCGCTGCTGTGGCTCGGCTCGGCGCGCGACCGCTGGACGCGCGCCGCCGCGCTGACGCCCACCGCGCGCCTGGCCGAACTGGTGGGGAGCATCGGCGCATGAGCCTCCGCCCGGCCGCTCCGAAGGAGGCTCGCACCGCAGTCCGAAGGACGGAGGTTTGTCCGGTGAAACTGCTTGCACGCCTGCTGCTGCCGTGTCTCCTCACGCCGCTGTTGGCCGCGGCCGACGACGAAGCCCTGGTCCAGCGCGGCCGCGCGCTCTACCACGGGCACGCGGCCTATGCGCGCGGCGTCGGCGCGACCCCGTTGCGGCTGCCGGTGGAGATGGCCGCCTGCGCGCGCTGCCACGGCGCCACGGGCGAGGGCGGGCGCGAAGGCGGCCAGCCGGTGCCCGCGCTGCGCTGGCAGGCGCTGCGCCAGGCGCGTGCCGGCCAGCCCGCGCTGGCGGACGATGCCGCCGTGCTGCGCGCCATCGCCCAGGGTCATGGCCGCGGCGGCGCGGTGCTGGATGCCGCCATGCCCCGCTTCACGCTGCAACCGGACGAGGGCCGGGCGCTGCTGGCCTACCTGCGCCGCCTCGGCACCGCACTGGACCGCCCGCCCGGCGTGCTGGACGACCGTATCCGCCTGGGCACCGTGGTGCCGCTCGGCGGCCCCGGCGCGGCCACCGGCGAGGCGATCGCGGCCGGCCTGCGCGCGGGCTTCGCCGAGGCCAACGCGCGCGGCGGCGTGCACGGCCGGCGGATCGACCTGCAAGCGCAGGACGCGCGCGCCGGCGTGCGCGCCGCGCTGGCCGCCTGGCGCGACGAGCCTGTCTATGCGCTGGTGGGCGGCCTGTGGAACGAGGCCGCCGACCCGGCCGACGCCCTGCTGGCCGAGGCGCACCTGTCGCACGTCGCCACCCTGGTGGTGCGCGAATCGGCGCCGCGCCGCGCCGACTGGTCGGCCGACCTGCTGGCGCCGCTGGCACAACAACGCGAAGCATTGGCCGAGGCGCTGCGCGACTGCGGCGCGGGCGCACGCCTGGCCGTGGCGCACGGCGACCCGGCGGGCGCGCCGGTGGTGCGCGACCTGCGCTGGCTCGCGCCGCAGAGTGACTTGCGTGATGAACTGCGCCGCGCGCCCACAGGCTGCATCGGCTACACGCTGGCGCGCGCGCCCGCCGTGCAGTCGGCCGCGCCGCCGGCCGGCTGGGCGCAGACGCTGGTGCTGCCCATGCCGGCCGCCGTGCTGCAACCCGCCGCCGGTGAAAGCGCCGCGACGCCCTGGTACCGCCTGGGCCTGGCCGCCGCCCGGCTGACCACCGAGCTGCTCAGCCGGGCCGGCCGCCAGCTGCACGAGCGCGCGCTGCTGGACGAGCTGGACCGCATGCCCGAGCTGGCGCTGTCGCCCGGCCTGCTCGTGCACTACGGCCGCCAGCGGCGCCACGCCTGGTCGCCGCTGGTGGTGCCGCTGGGCGCCGCACCGATCCCGTCCGCCATGGCATCCCGAGGAGGAAGCTGACATGAACCCGAAACCATACCCGCGCCGTTCCGTCTGGCCGCGTTGGGCCGGCGCGCTGCTGCTGGCAGCCGGCGGTGCGTTCGCGCAGACGCCGAACCCTTCGTTCACCCTGGTCGGCCATATCGAGCGGTTCGCGCTGGCGCCCCCGGGGGAAGGCGTGGCTGCCATGACGGTGCGCGGCATCCCGGTCACGCTGCCGCGCCACCTGCTGGTCACCCTGCCGGGCCAGTACCTGACGCCGCAGGACCTGTTTCGCGGCCCGCTGGGTGGCCCCGTGCAGGCCAGCAGCGGGCTGGCGCTGGCCGATGCGCCGCCGCCGCGCGTGCCCTTCGAGGCCGAACTGCAGGGCAACATCGTCGGCGGCCGCTACATCGCCGGCGTGGCGCGCATCAGCCAGGGCGCGTTGCACGTGGGCAGCGGGTTCATCCAGCAGATCGACCCGGCCACCGGCGAGCTGCGCATCGGCCCGCTGGGTGGCGCCGACGGCGCTCGGGTGCGCCTGAACGATCCCAAGGGCATCTACGGCCAGGCCAACGGTGCCGGCGCCAAGGCGGCGCTGCCGCTCGACCAGCGCTTCAGCCTCGACCCGGACAACTCGCCGGTGCACGCCCGCACGGGTTTCCCGGTATGCGTGCCGCGCGGCGTCGCCGACCCCCTGTGTCCAGCCGGCAACCGCCCGCCCTCGGCGGCCGCGCGGCGCTACACCTGCGGCGCGGTGCCGGCCGAGCCGCTGGCGCCCGCGCTGGCCGGCTGCGATCCGCGCCGGCCCGCGCCGCTGCGCGAAGGCGACCACGTGGCCTACGCCGGCATGCTGGCGGCGGCGCCGGGCGGCGGCTTCGTCGTCGCGGCGCACGGGCTGGAGGCCGAGCTGGGCATCTACACCTCGCCCGGCGCCGAGCCGGTCTACCTGTACATTGAGGAAGCGCTGATGGGCACGCTGGGCGAGGAATTCCCCACGCTGACGCAGGAGGAAACCACGCGCGTGCGCGTCGTTGGCTTCACTACGGATCCCACGCGGCCCGTGGAGGTGCGGCTGATCGACTCCGGCCGCAACGAGGCCGGCACCTCGCTGACGGGGCCGGCCGGGCTGACGCCCTCCAACGGCCCGCAGTTCGGGCGCTTCCGCAACACCTGGCCGGCCAAGGACAACGCCCGCGCCGTGCGGCGCGACATGCTGGCGCGCGTGGTCGGCAGCCCCAACGCCAAGCTGCCCAACGGCCTGACCTCGGGCCTGTACGTCTCGCCCATCGGCGAATACATCGGCCCCGAGGCCACGCGCTTCGGCCTGCCGGGCTACCAGCCGCCGGTACCGTTCGAGAACTTCTGCTTCTTGGAGAAGGGCGGCGGCACGGTAGAAACGGCGGCCGGGCCGGTGCCTGTGGGGCGGCTGGCGCCGTTCCCCGAATCGGGTCATGCGCAGGCGCAATTGGTCGGCGCCAGCAATGCGCGGGCCTGCGACGCGCCGAACTGACGCCGATGGGTTTGCTATTTGAAAAATAGCTGCCAGCGCTTGATGGGCAAGCGCTGGAGGCTATTTTGGCTGTGGTGTCCAAGACTTCAGCGTGGGCGGCGCCCGCCGCCATGTCCACCTTCGTGCTGCCGTGGGGCAGCGCGGCCATCTTCACCCGCTGGGGGCTCGGCCACAGCTTGGTGCTGACGCTGCGCTTCGCGCTGGCGCTCGGCGTGCTGCTGCTGCTGGCCGGCCTGCCGGGCCGCCGCTGGCTGCCGGCGCCGGGCACGCGCTGGCAGGTGGCCGGCCCGGGCGGCTGCTGTACCGGCTGATCCAGCGCGGCAACCTGACCAACGCCGGCATGGCGGCGATCCTGACCGGGATGGCGCTGGTGTGCGGCAGCCGGGCAGGGTGCTGATGCTGCTCTATTGATAGCTGCCAGCGCTTGCCTGGCGGGCGCTGGAGCCCGATTTGACCATGAAAAAACCCCTGCGGGATGATGCGCGCAGGGGGTCGATTCCGCGTGCGCGGCGATCAGGCGTATTCGGCCAGCGCGGCGCGCATCTTCTTCATGGCCGCCACCTCGATCTGGCGGATGCGCTCGGCGCTGACGCCGTACTCGGCCGCCAGCTCGTGCAGCGTCATGCCGCCGGAGCCGTCGTCGTGAACGTTCAGCCAGCGCTCGGTCATGATGCGGCGGCTGCGCTCGTCCAGGCTCTTCAGCGCGCTGGCGATGCCCTCGGTGGCCAGCACGTCGCGCTGGGCGGATTCGATCATCGCCGTCGGCTCGTGGCGCTCGTCCGACAGGTAGGCGATGGGGCCGAAGGCCTGCTCGCCGTCGTCGGCCGGCGCCGGGTCCAGCAGCACGTCGCCGCCGGCCAGGCGCGTCTCCATCTCGCGCACCTCGTCGGGCTTGACGTTCAGCTCGCGCGCCACCACGTCCACCTGCGCGGCGGACAGCGCCTCGCGGTGGGTGATGTCGTCGGCCGCGTCCTCGGCCTTGAAGCCCTGCTTCATCGACCGCAGGTTGAAGAACAGCTTGCGCTGCGCCTTGGTGGTCGCCACCTTGACCAGGCGCCAGTTCTTCAGGATGTATTCGTGGATCTCGGCCTTGATCCAGTGCAGCGCGTAGCTGACCAGGCGCACGCCCTGGTCGGGGTCGAAGCGCTTGACGGCCTTCATCAGGCCGACGTTGCCTTCCTGGATCAGGTCGGCGTGCGGCAGGCCGTAGCCCAGGTACTGGCGCGAGGTGGCCACCACCAGCCGCAGGTGCGAGAGCACCAGCTTGCCGGCGGCCTCCAGGCTGCCCTCGTCGCGCAGCTCGCGGGCGAAGCGCTGCTCTTCCTCCAGCGTCAGCATCGGCAGGCGGTTGACGGCGGTGATGTAGGCGTCCAGGTTGCCCAGCGGGGGTACGACAGCCCACGGGTTGGCCAGCGCCACGGCGTTCGTGCTGGGGCGGGGAGCCGAAGTGGTCATCGTTGAATGTCCTTTCATATCGCTCAGGTATTTTAGCACTCTGTTGGATGGAGTGCTAACGGCAAAGTTCAAGCCGTTTCAGGGCATTTTCGTCCTGAGGCGCCGCGGAGGATGTAGGAGGGCGGAGCATTCGTGTTGTCGATCATCACATGGCCTTGAACTATTTGCACTGATGGCTAGTGGGCACCAGCCTGGCGCATGGAGCTACAACGGGGACAACCAGCTCACGCAATACCCGAGGACGACGCCGTTCAGCGCAGCGGCGCCTGTGGACACCAGTGTCAGCTATACGCCGCAAGGACACACGAAACAGAAAACCGGTGCCCAGGGCACCAAGGACTACAGCTACAGCGCGGCAGAACGGCTGATCAAGTACAGCAACACGCCGCAGGGTCAATCCACGGCCAGTCTGGAGGCCAGCTACCGCTACGACCCGCTTGGGCGCAGGATTGCCAAGAGCGTCAAGGAAGGGGCCACTACAGCTACAACCTACTTCGTCTATGGCGACAACGGCCTGATGGGCGAAGTCAACGATCAAGGGCAGGTCACCAAGGCATACGGCTTCAACCCGAATGCAGCGCAGCAGGGACTATGGAGCACTGATCCCGTCTGGCAGGCCAACGTGAGCAACGGTAGCTTGACCGACGCCGGCACCAGCTACCACTATCTGCACACGGATCACCTGGGCACGCCGATGCTGGCCACCGACAAGAGCGGTGCAACAAGTTGGAAGGCGGTGAGTGAAGCCTTCGGCGCTGCAGGGACGCTGCCAGAGAGTCGTATCACGATGAATCTGAGGTTTCCGGGGCAGTACTTCGACAGTGAAACGGGAAGCCATCATAACTACCGGCGGGATTTTATGCCTCATGCTGGGCGATACCTTGAAATCGATCCAATAGATTTGCGTGGTGGAGTAAACTGGTTTATATATGCTGATGCAAATGCGCTGAAGTTTAGTGATGATGATGGGTTAGAGGTGAATTGGTCTGGTAGAATTTCAAACATCGGCTTGGCAACTGGATTTGGTGTTCAGGTATCTCTTTTTACCCTCGAGTCAGAATGCAAATGCGATAAAAAGTATAAAATATCTGGGTTCGCGACTTTTGCAACCATCGGTCTCGGCGCAAGTTTGCCGCTGAATGGGGTATTGAAGCATGCATCCGGATCAACGGCACAAGCTACGCTTACCGATAGATGGCGAGACTGTCCGGCCCCATCCGCAGCGAACGGTTCTGCGTGGGTGAGCGGTGTGAACGCTGTGACAGCCAGCTTTTTATCTGTCACTCAACTCGGGCGATTGAAGTCATATTCATTTGCGGATAAAAGTCTAACAACCGAGATTGGTTTCACATCGACACTCTATGGCCATAGTGCAGTGCTCAGTATAGAGGAAACAACTTGTTGCTCGAAATGAATAAGACGCTTGCCGGCCGATCCAAGATTGCAATCATCTTGTATATTGTATTCTATTTAATAATAGCAATTATGCAAGGATTCATGCCAGAGCGACGCATCATAGAGGGATGGCTGAATGCGCCTTATCTTCATGTTGTTGTGCTGGTGATTTTTTGGTTGATTTCGCCATTCGTGGCACGATGGATAGATGATGAAGATGAGTAAGTTGATGTTCTTCTTTGCTCTTCTTGCGTGGATTTTGATTTATATATGGTTTTTGGAAGATTATCGTTAAGATGCCCTCTTTGTGGGAGGGTGGAATGGTGAAACGGGGTTAGATGAAAATTAATCCCCCGCAACACCAAATGCAAATCAAGCCTTCTCTTCGTCTCCCCCGGCCGGGCAGGGCGCTGCATCTTTCTGTTCCTATCAATTCCATAGCTGCCAGCGCTTGCTGGACGCGCGCTGGAGTCTGATTTCATCCAGAACCTCGTCCTTGAGCGCTTTGGCGTCGCCCGGCTTGGCTACCAGCTGCACGAAGCGCGCCCTGGCCTGACCCCCGAGCCCACCGCGCTGGAAATCGGCGTGCAGCAAACCAAGACCGCCAGCGGCAAGCTGACCATCACCAACAAGGGCTACAGCGCCGCGCAGGGCGTGCGGGTACAGCTCCTGACCCGTGAAGGCGCCGCCCCGCCCGCCTGGGTGCGCCTGGTCAGCAGCCCCGAGATCGGCGCCATCGACATCAGCAAAATGGGGTCAAGCAAAATGGGGTCAGATGAAAATTAATCCCCCCGCAACACCAAATGCAAATCAAGCCTTCTCTTCGTCTCCCCCGGCCGGAAAGAGCGCTGCATCTTCCTGTTCCTATTAATTCCATAGCTGCCAGCGCTTGCTGGACGCGCGCTGGAGCCCGATTTCATCCTGAACCCCGTCCTTGAGCGCTTTGGCGTCGGCCTACTACCAGTTGCACGAAGCGCGCCCCGGCCTCACTCCCGAGCCCACCGCGCTGGAGATCGGTGTGCAGCAGACCAGGACCGCTGCGGCCAAGCTGACCATCACCAACAAAGGCTACAGCGCCGCGCAGGGCGTGCGGGTGCAGCTCTTGACCCGCGAAGGCGTCGCCCTGCCTGCGTGGGTGCGCCACCACGGCGATCCGAGGGCATGATGGGCCGCTTCGCCCAGGACGTGGTAGAGGCCGCGGCAGCCTGAATTCCATAGAAATCGGCCTCCAGCCGTTGTGGAATAAGCGCTGGCAGCTATGTAATAAGTAGCGTCACTGCTGATCCAGATGTTCCTGGGCCACTTGCCGCAGCAGCGCCAGCAGCGCCTGCTGGGTGCCGGTGGAGGGGCGCAGGGCGCTCTGGGCGGTGTAGAGGTGGATGCGCAGCGGCTCGCCGCCGGGCAGGAGGATGCGGCGGGTGGTGAAGGCCTCGGGCCGGGGCGCGCTGGCCACCGCCTGGCGCGAGAGCACGGCGGCGCCGGCGCCGCCTTCCACCAGGTCGAGGATGGTGCGCACGCCGTCGATTTCCAGCGCCACGAGCGGCGTGCAGCCGGCGGCGGCCATGCGGGCCTCGACGTGCATGCGGATGGCGTTGGGCCGGCTGGGGATGACCAGCGGCGCGCGGCTGGCCTGGGCGATGGTGACGTCGCCGGCGCTGCCGCCGGCCTGCGCGCGCGCCTGCACCAGCAGCAGTTGTTCGCTGGCCAGCAGCGCGGTTTCGATGCCGGGGGCGGGCTGAGGGTTGTAGAGCACGGCCACGTCGAGCCGCCCGGAGGTCAGTTGCTCCTGCATGTTGGCGGACAGCGCCTCGATGAGGGCCAGCCGCGCCTCGGGCAGCCGCGCGCGGAATTCGTGGGTGAGCGGGATGGCCAGGGCCCGGGCCACGGTGGGCGGCAGGCCCAGCGCCACGCGCCCGGCCAGGCCGCCGCGCAGGCGGGCCATCTCTTCGCGCACGCGCTGCACCTGGTGCAGGATGCCGCGCCCATGCTCCAGCAGCAGCGCGCCGGCCTCGGTGGGCACGGCGCCGCGGCCGTTGCGTTGCAGCAGGTTCTGGCGCAGCTCCACTTCCAGCTGCCTCACCTGCCGGCTGAGGGCGGGCTGGGCCACGCCCAGCGCGGCCGACGCGCGCGTGAAGCTGCCGAGCTCGGCCACGCGGATGAAGTATTCAAGCTGGCGCAGGTCCATGACGAGCGTTGATTCTGGCATAGCGATCTACAAACTATGCCGATCTGATCTATCTGGTAGTGGCCCGCGCCGCTGGCGGCAGGGGGCCGGGCCACGCACAATCGCTTTCAGTCTTGCGGACCACAACGAGAGGAGACCCATGAGCCAGGCCCAACCGCTCATCATCGACTGCCACGGCCACTACACCACCGCGCCCAAGGCGCTGGAGAGCTGGCGCAACCAGCAGATCGCCGGCATCCAGGACCCGGCGGCCAGGCCCCGCGTGGCCGACCTGAGGATTTCCGACGACGAGCTGCGCGAATCCATCGAGCAGAACCAGCTGCGGCTGATGAAGGAGCGCGGCAGCGATGTGACCATCTTCAGCCCGCGCGCCAGCTTCATGGCGCACCACATCGGCGACTTCGAGGTCTCCAGCACCTGGGCGGCGATCTGCAACGAGCTGTGCTACCGCGTGTCGCAACTGTTCCCCGACAACTTCATCGGCGCCGCCATGCTGCCGCAGTCGCCGGGCGTCGATCCCAAGACGTGCATCCCCGAGCTGGAGAAGTGCGTCAAGCAATACGGCTTCGTCGGCATCAACCTCAACCCCGACCCGAGCGGCGGCCACTGGACCAGCCCGCCGCTGACCGACCGCCACTGGTACCCCATCTACGAGAAGATGGTGGAGTACGACATCCCGGCGATGGTGCACGTCAGCACCAGCTGCAACGCCTGCTTCCACACCACCGGCGCGCACTACCTGAACGCCGACACCACGGCGGTGATGCAGTGCATCCAGGGCGACCTGTTCAAGGACTTCCCGACGCTGAGGTTCGTCATCCCGCACGGCGGCGGCGCGGTGCCCTACCACTGGGGGCGCTTCCGCGGGCTGGCGCAGGAGATGAAGAAGCCGCTGCTTCAGGATCACATCCTGAACAACATCTTCTTCGACACCTGCGTGTACCACCAGCCGGGCATCGACCTGCTGACCAAGGTGATCCCGGTGAAGAACATCCTGTTCGCCAGCGAGATGATCGGCGCCGTGCGCGGCATCGACCCTACGAGCGGCCACTACTACGACGACACCAAGCGCTACGTCAACGCCACGGCCAACCTGACGGATGAGCAGCGCTACCAGGTGTTCGAGGGCAACGCGCGGCGCGTCTTCCCGCGCCTGGACGCGGCACTGAAAGCAAAGGGACTGTGACCATGTACGAACTCGGCGTTGTCTACCGCAACATCGAACGCACCGACCGCGAAGTGGCCGACGCACTGGCCGCCTTCGGCTCGGCCACCGTGCACGAGGCCATGGGCCGCGTGGGCTTGATGAAGCCCTACATGCGCCCGATCCAGCAGGACGCGGCGGTCTCGGGCACGGCCGTCACCGTGCTGCTGCAACCCGGCGACAACTGGATGATGCACGTGGCGGCGGAGCAGATCCGGCCCGGCGACATCGTGGTGGCCACCGTCACCGCCGAGTGCAGCGACGGCTATTTCGGCGACCTGCTGGCCACCAGCTTCCAGGCGCGCGGCGCGCGGGCGCTGGTCATCGAGGCCGGCGTGCGCGACACCAAGGTGCTGCGCGAGATGGGCTTCCCGGTCTGGAGCCGCTACGTGTCCGCCAAGGGCACCATCAAGGCCACGCCGGGCTCGGTGAACATCCCCATCGTCTGCGCGGGCGCCTACGTCACGCCCGGCGACGTGGTCGTGGCCGACGACGACGGCGTGGTCTGCGTGCCGCGCGCCATCGCCGCCCAGACGCTGGAGACGGCGCGCAAGCGCGAGGCCAACGAAGGCGGCAAGCGCGCCATCTTCGCCGCCGGCACGCTGGGTCTGGACTACTACAAGATGCGCGAGGGCCTGGAGAAGGCCGGCCTGCGCTACATCGATTGAGGACGCCATGAGCAAGCCCACCACAGGCCCCTTCGAGAAGACCGCCGGCTGGCTGGACTGGTACGACGGCCCCAGCAAGCCCCGGTTCCAGCTGCCGCCCGGCAGCGTGGACGCGCACTGCCACGTGTTCGGCCCCGGCGCCGAGTTCCCCTACGCGCCCGAGCGCAAGTACACGCCCTGCGACGCCGGCAAGGCGCAGCTGTTCGCGCTGCGCGACCACCTGGGCTTCGCGCGCAACGTCGTCGTGCAGGCCACCTGCCACGGCGCCGACAACCGCGCGCTGGTCGATGCGCTGCAAGCTTCGGGCGGCAAGGCGCGCGGCGTGGCCACCGTCAAGCGCAGCGTGACGGACGAAGAGTTGCAAGCGCTGCATGCCGCCGGCGTGCGCGGCGTGCGCTTCAACTTCGTCAAGCGGCTGGTGGACTTCACGCCCAAGGACGAGCTGATGGAGATCGCCGGGCGCATCCACAAGCTGGGCTGGCACGTCGTCATCTACTTCGAGGCGGTGGACCTGCCCGAGCTGTGGGACTTCTTCACCAGCCTGCCGACCACCGTGGTCGTCGATCACATGGGCCGGCCGGATGTGAGCAAGGGCGTGGACAGCGACGAGTTCGCGCTGTTCCTGAAGTTCATGCGCGAGCACGCCAACGTGTGGAGCAAGGTGAGCTGCCCCGAGCGCCTGAGCGTGGACGGCCCGCCCGCGCTGAACGGCGAGCGCAGCGCCTACCGCGACGTGGTGCCCTTCGCGCGCCGCGTGGTGCAGGAGTTTCCCGACCGCGTGCTGTGGGGCACCGACTGGCCGCACCCCAACCTGAAGGACCACATGCCCGACGACGGCCTGCTGGTGGACTTCATCCCGCACATCGCGCCCACCGCCGAGCTGCGAAAGAAGCTGCTGGTGGACAACCCGATGCGCCTGTATTGGCCCGACGCCGCCGGCGCGTGACATAGCTGCCAACCGAAGGACTGAACCGATGAAAGCCGCTGCCCTTGTCCTGATCGCGCTCATTGCCCTGGAGCACCTCTACATCCTGTACCTGGAGATGTTCGCGTGGACGACCAAGGGGCCGAAGGTGTTCAAGGGCTCGCTGAGTCCGGAGCTGTTCCCGCCGACGCGCGTGCTGGCGGCCAACCAGGGGCTCTACAACGGTTTCCTGGCGGCGGGGCTCGTCTGGGCGCTGCTGATCGGCGACGCTGCCTGGCAACGCCACGTGGCCGTGTTCTTCCTGGGCTGCGTGGCGGTGGCCGGGCTGTACGGCGCGGCCACGGCGTCGCGCCGCATCTTCTTCGTCCAGGCGCTGCCGGCGCTGCTGGCGCTGGCCGCGGTGCTGCTCGGGCTGTAAGCTGAAATCCAAGGAGACAGGCCATGGCGCTTGAAAAACCCTACCTCGACGTGCCCGGCACGACCATCTTCGACGCCGACCAGAGCCGCAAGGGCTACTGGCTCAACCAGTTCTGCATGAGCCTGATGAAGGCCGAGAACCGCGCGCGCTTCAAGCAGGACGAGGACGCCTACCTGGCCGAATGGCCCATGACCGACGAGCAGAAGGCGGCGGTGCGCGCGCGCGACCTGAACTGGGCCATGCGCACCGGCGGCAACATCTACTTCCTGGCCAAGCTCGGCGCCACCGACGGCCTGAGCTTCCAGCAGATGGCCGGCAGCATGACCGGCATGACGGAGCAGCAGTACCGCGACATGATGATCCACGGCGGCCGCAGCCCGGAAGGCAACCGCTACCAGGGCGAGAGCGGCGACGCGCAGGGGCCGGTGAGCCAGTCCGAGGCATGGAAGGCCTGGGAAGAAAATGCACAAAAAAGGCTTGCAGCGCAGGTGGAGAAAGCGCAGGCAGCTACTGAAAAAGGAGTGAAAGGGCAGGCGCGCATCACCGCCTCGGTCTATTCATCGCACGTGCCGGCCATCGGCGCCGCCATCGACCTGGGCAAGACCGGCGAGCCCTACTGGCAGCCGCTGTTCGCCGGCTACGAGCCTTCCAAGCAGTGGATGCGCGAGCACCTGCCCGACGTGGTGTTCCTGGTCTACAACGACCACGCCACCAATTTCGACCTGGGTGTGATCCCGACGTTTGCCATCGGCACCGCCGCCGAGTTCGAGCCCGCCGACGAGGGCTACGGCCCGCGCCCCGTGCCCAAGGTTGTCGGCCACCCGGAGCTGGCGAGCCACATCGCGCAGTCCGTCATCCAGCAGGACTTCGACCTCACCATCGTCAACGACCTGAAGGTGGACCACGGCCTCACCGTGCCGATGAACCTGCTGTTCGGCTCGCCCGCCGCGTGGCCGGTGAAGGTGATTCCCTTCCACGTCAACGTGGTGCAGTACCCGGTGCCCTCGGGTGCGCGCTGCTTCGCGCTGGGGCAGGCGATCCGCCGCGCCATCGAGAGCTACGACGAGCCGCTGAAAGTGCAGATCTGGGGCACCGGCGGCATGAGCCACCAGTTGCAGGGCCCGCGCGCCGGCCTCATCAACGCCGAATGGGACAACAAGTTCCTCGACCGCCTGATCGCCGACCCGAAGAACCTCGCCACCCTGCCGCACATCGAGTACGTGCGCGAGGCCGGCAGCGAGGGCATCGAGCTGGTGATGTGGCTGATCGCCCGCGGCGCCATGGCCGACGTGACCGGCGGCAGGGCGCCCACCGTGGCGCACCGCTTCTTCCACGTGCCGGCGTCGAACACCGCCGTCGGCCACCTCATTCTTGAAGAAAATCAGCCCTGACCGCCCGCTGGACGAGCGCGAGCAGCTATGAATAAAGGAGTGACATGAGCAAGACCATCAACGTCGCGCTGGCCGGCGCCGGCGCCTTCGGCATCAAGCACCTGGACGGCATCCAGAACATCGAGGGCGTGCAAGTCATCTCGCTGGTCAGCCGCGAGCTGGACAAGACGAAGGAGGTTGCTGCGAAGTACGGCATCCCGCACGTGACCACGAACCTCGAGGACAGCCTGGCGCTGAAGGAGGTGGATGCGGTGATCCTGTGCACGCCCACGCAGATGCACGCATCGCAGTCCATCGCCTGCCTGAAGGCCGGCAAGCACGTGCAGGTGGAGATCCCGCTGTGCGACGAGCTGAAGGCCGGCGAGGAAGTGCTGGCGCTGCAGAAGCAGACCGGCCTGGTCGCCATGGTCGGCCACACGCGGCGCTTCAACCCCAGCCACCAGTATGTGCACCAGAAGATTCAGGCCGGCGAGTTCCACATCCAGCAGATGGACGTGCAGACCTACTTCTTCCGCCGCACCAACATGAACGCGCTGGGCCAGCCGCGCTCGTGGACCGACCACCTGCTGTGGCACCACGCCGCGCACACGGTGGACCTGTTCGCCTGGCAGTGCGGCAGCCCGATCGTGAAGGCCAACGCCGTGCAGGGGCCGATCCATCCCGAGCTGGGCATCGCCATGGACATGAGCATCCAGCTCAAGGCCGCCAACGGCGCCATCTGCACGCTCTCCTTGAGCTTCAACAACGACGGCCCGCTGGGCACCTTCTTCCGCTACATCGGCGACACGGCGACCTACATCGCGCGCTACGACGACCTAGTGAATGGCAAGGAGGAGAAGATCGACGTGAGCCAGGTCGATGTGTCGATGAACGGCATCGAATTGCAGGACCGCGAGTTCTTCGCCGCCATCCGCGAAGGCCGCGAGCCCAACAGCAGCGTGGCCCAGGTGCTGCCGTGCTACCGGGTGCTGCACGAGCTGGAGCAACAGCTGAGTGCTCCTTGATTAATAGCTGCTCGCGCTTTATTGGCGGGCGCTGGCGGCCGATTTTGTTTGAAAACCATGCAACAGCGACAACTCGGCCCCTTCACTGTCTCGGCCATCGGCCTGGGCTGCATGAACATCTGCCACGCCTACGGCGCGCCGCCGCCGCAGGACGAGGCCGAGCGCCTGCTGATGGCCGCGCTGGATGCGGGCGTCACGCACTTCGACACCGCGGCGCTGTACGGCTTCGGCGTCAGCGAGACCATCGTCGGCCGCGTGCTGGCGCCGCACCGCCGGCGCTTCACCCTGGCCAGCAAGTGCGGCATGACGCACGAGGCGGGCGACGGCACCGTGCAGCCCGGCCGCGTGATCGACGGCCGGCCGGCAACCATCCGCGCCACCTGCGAGGGCTCGCTGCGGCGGCTGAAGACCGACGTGATCGATCTCTACTACCTGCACCGCTGGGACAAGCAGGTGCCCATCGAGGACAGCGTGGGCGCGCTGGCCGACCTGGCGCGCGCGGGCAAGGTGCGCGCCATCGGCCTGTCGGAGGTGTCGGCCGCCACGCTGCGGCGCGCGCACGCCGTGCACCCCGTCGCCGCGTTGCAGACCGAGTATTCGCCGTGGACGCGCAACCCCGAGATCGCCGTGCTGGCCGCCTGCCGCGAGCTGGGCGTGAGCTTCGTCGCCTTCAGCCCGGTCGGCCGGGGCTTCCTGGCTGGCGCGCTGCCCGACCAGGCGGCCGTCGATGCGCTGCCCGAGAAGGACATCCGCCGCCCCATGCCGCGCTTCACGCCTGAGCATTTCGCGCGCAACCTGGCGCTGCTGGCGCGCTTCAAGGCCATTGCCGTGGAAGCCGGCTGCACCCCCGCGCAACTCGCGCTGGCCTGGGGGCTGCACCAGGGCGACGACATCCTGCCCATCCCCGGCACGCGCTCGGTGGCGCACCTGCGCGAGAACCTGGGCGCGGCCGGCGTGCGCCTGTCCGCGGATGCGCTGGCGCGGGTGGGCGCGCTGGCCGCCGCCGTCAGCGGCCACCGCTACGCCGAGCAGGCGCGGCGCGAGGTGGACACCGAAGACGTGGCCGCGACCGAAAAATAACGAAACACAGCGATACGGCGGCGAGAAGACGCCGCGCCGCCTGGCCGGCACCATCGGGTTCATGTTCTGAAAGGCATGCACATGAAACCCTGGATCAAACGCTCTCTCCTCGGCCTGGCCGGCGCCACCCTCGTGCTGGGCAGCCTGACCGCCTGCGGCCACCGCATGCACCACGGCGGCTGGGGGGCCGACGCCACGCCCGAGCAGGCTGCCCAGTGGCGCGGCAAGATGGTCGATCGCATCGCCGGCAAGCTGGACCTGAACGCCGAGCAGAAGGCCAAGCTCACCGTGCTGGGCGACAAGCTGCACGCGCAGCGCCTGGCCGTGCGCGGTGGCGCCGACCCGCACGCCGAAGTCCAGTCGCTGATCGCCGGCCGCCAGTTCGACCGCGCCAAGGCCCAGGCGCTGGCGCAGCAGAAGACGGATGCCCTCAGGAGCGGCAGCCCCGAGGTCATCGCCGCGCTGGCCGACTTCTACGACAGCCTGGACGCGGCGCAGCAGCAGAAGGTGCGCGGCTTCATCGAGCGCCGCCGCGGCTGGGGCAGGGGCTGAGCCCATGCCCCGCCTGGCCGTCGGCCCCGCGTTGCAGCCGCTGGTGCGGCAGGCCCGGGCGCTCGGCCCGGCCCTGCTGGCCGGCGCCGGCGATCCCCACGACGAATGGCTGGCCATGGTCTGGGGCCCGCGGTTCGACCGCACCCATGCGCTGGCCCTGTGGACCCGGCTGCTGCGCGAGCGGCCCGCCGACGCCGTGCCGCTGCTGTCCGGCCTGTTGCAGATGGCCGACGCCTTCGACGCCCTGGGGCGCCCGGTGCAGCAGCGCCTGCGCCGCCTGATCCTGCGCCACCGCGCGCTCGGCACCGGGCCAGCGGTAAGCGCCGCGCTGCCAGAATGAGCGCATGCCCCGCATCCTGCTGATCGACGACGACGAGCACCTCGGGCCGCCGCTGGCGCAGTACGTCCAGCGCTTCGGCCTGGCGCTGGAGCAGGCGCTGACGCCGGGCGAGGGCCTCGCGCGTCTGCGGCAGGGCGGCATCGACGCCGCCATCCTGGACGTGATGCTGCCCGAGATGGACGGCTTCGAGCTGTGCCGCGCCATCCGGCAGGGGAGCGATTTGCCCATCCTCATGCTGACCGCGCGCGGCGAGCTGACCGACCGCGTGGTCGGCCTGGAGCTGGGCGCCGACGACTACCTGCCCAAGCCCTTCGAGCCGCGCGAGCTGGTGGCGCGCGTGCAGGCCATCCTGCGCCGCCGCTCGGCCGCGCCCATGGCGGCCGAGGCGCCGCTGCGCTTCGACGGCCTGGTGATCGACGCCGCCACGCGCGGCGTGTCGCGCCTGGGGCAGGCGGTGGAGCTGACCAGCACCGAATTCGACCTGCTGCACCTGCTGGCGCGCGCGCCCGGCCGGGTGTGGAGCCGCGACGACATCCTGGCCGCGTTGCGCGGGCACGAGGCCGACCTCTACACCCGCGCGGTGGACATCGTGGTGAGCCGCCTGCGCAAGAAGCTGGAGCCGCTGGACGCCATCAAGACCCTGCGCAACGCCGGCTACACGCTGGCGCTGCAACGGCTTTCGCCATGAGCGGGGGAGCGAGCCCCACGCCAGGCTGGTGGCGCCGCGCGCGCCATTCGCTGCGCGTGCGGCTGGTGCTGCTGTTCGTGCTGCTGGCGCTGGCGATGAGCGCCGCCTTCCTGGGCGGCATCGGCCGCGCGTTCTCGGCCGGCTGGCGCGGCGCGGTCGATCCGCTGATCGGCGACTACGCCGACCGGCTGGCGGCCGAGATCGGCTCGCCACCCAGCATCGAGCGCGCGCAGGCCATTGCCGCGCGCCTGCCGGTGGCGGTGCGCATCGAAGGGCCGCGCGTCAACTGGCAGTCCGCGCCGCCGCCCGAGCGCGGCCCGCGGTGGGCGAGCGAGCGCGGCGGCCACCGCGCCACCGTCACGCGCGCCACGGCCGACGGCCACCGCATCGTCCTGTCGCTCACGGCGCGCGCGGGGCAGGGCGAGGCGACGCGCATCGCCGGGTTCACGCTGGCCGCGCTGCTGGTGCTGACGGCGCTGGCCTACGCGCTGGTGCACCGCCTGCTGCGCCCCATCCGCGACATCGGCGCCGGCGCGCGGCGCTTCGGCGCCGGCCGCTTCGACGAGCCGATCCCGGTGCGCCACGCGCGCCACCCGGACGAGCTGAGCGAACTGGCGCAGACCGTGAACCAGATGGCCGCCGACATCCGCCAGATGCTCGACGCCAAGCGCGGCCTGCTGCTGGCCATCAGCCACGAGCTGCGCAGCCCGCTCACGCGCGCGCGCCTGAACGCCGAGCTGCTGCCCGAAGGCGGCGACGCTGAAACGGCCCGCGCGGCCCTGCTGCGCGACCTGGCGCAGATGCGCGAGCTGATCACCGACCTGCTGGAGAGCGAGCGCCTGGCCAGCCCGCACGCCGCCTTGCAGCGCGAGCCGACCGATCTGTCCGCGCTGGCGCGCGAGGTGATCGCGCAATTGGCGGCCACCGGCAAAGTGTCGCTGCATGCCGAGCCGGGCCTGCCGGCCGAGCTGCCGCTCGACGCCGCCCGCGTGCGCCTGCTGCTGCGCAACCTGCTCGACAACGCGCTGCGCCACACCCCGCCCGGCGCGCCGCCGCCGCAGGTGCGGCTGGCCGCGCTGCCCGGCGGCGGCGCGGCGATCGAGGTGCGCGACCACGGCCCCGGCGTGCCGCCCGAGGTGATCGAGCGCCTGTCGGAGGCGTTCTACCGGCCCGACGGCGCGCGCCAGCGCGGCAGCGGCGGCGTGGGCCTGGGGCTGTACCTGGTGCGGCTGGTGGCGCAGGCGCACGGCGGGCGTCTGTCTGTGCGCAACGCGGCGCCCGGTCTGTTGGTGTGCGTGGAGCTGCCGGTGCCGATGAATACTATGAATTGAATAGCTGTCAGCGCTTGCTGGACGGGCGCTGGGGCCCGATTTTTCAATGATAGTCGCTTTCGCGCTGGTGCCGCACGGCGCCGACGATCACGCGCCGTTCGTCCTGGATCTCGAACAGCGCCACATAGCCCGAGTGGCCGAATGAAATCAGCAGCTCGCGCATGAACGGATTGGCGATCGCCTTGCGGCAGCTGAAGGGGCTGTGCGTCAGGAACTGGCAGGCACGTTCGATGGCCTCGATGGCGCGGTCGGGCAGCGTCGGATCGCCCGTGGGGCTGGACAGCTCGCGCTCCAGCAGAAAGTCGAACAAGCGACGGAGATCGTCTCTCGCAGCCCGGCTGAAGATGAGCTGATAGCTCATGCTTGCTGGCGTTGCCGCGCGGCGGCCAGCATCTGCTTCAGCTCCGCGATCATCTCGGCGGCGGGTATGCCGTTGTTCCTGGCCACGGTTTCCTGGATGGCCGCCATGCCGCGGCGCACGAATTCGGCTTGCGTCTTGCGCCGCTCGATTTCGTTGCGCACGGACACTTCGACCAGGGCGGCCAGCGTCTCGGAGCCTTGCAGGCTCTGCTCCATTTCCTCGCGGAAAGCGGGGTCGACGCGGACGGGGGGAATGGTGGCAGTCTTCATGCGGACAATGTATTGCAGATGCGATGCTCTGGCAAGGCATGAGGAAATGGCCCCCACGCTCCCTCGCTTCGCGTAGTGCGCTGCCCCTACGCCGGGCGCCCCCCGAGGGGGCCTTGGGGCGGCCCGGCGGCAAAAAGTGCCTCCTTCATCCTTGGTGGAAAATCGGCTTCTCCCACTCATCCGCTACGTTTTCAGAGCCATCATGCCCAGCCACCCCGACCGTTCTCTGCGCCTTGCCGGCGCCAGCAACTTCCGCGATCTGGGCGGCTACGCCGGGGCGGACGGGCGCGCGGTGCGCTGGCGGCGCCTGTTCCGCTCCGACCACCTGGCGGGCCTGACGCCGCAGGACGCCGAGCGGCTGCGCGCGCTGGGCGTCACCCGCGCGTTCGACCTGCGCGGCGTGGCCGAGCGCGCCGCCGTGCCCTACGAGCTGGCCGGCGCGCGGCAGGTGCCGCTGCCCATCGAGCCTACCGTGGTGCAGCGCATGAAGGATCTGATCGACGCCGGCCAGCAGGTCACCCCGGCGCGCACGGTGGAGTTGATGCAGCACACCTACCGCGCCTTCGTGCACGACAACGCGGCGCGCTTCGCCGCGCTGTTCGAGCACCTGCTGGAGGCGGACGAGCCGCTGGTCTTCCACTGCACGGCCGGCAAGGACCGCACGGGCTTCGCCGCCGCGCTGATCCTGCTGGCGCTCGGCGTGCCGCGCGACGTGGTGATGCAGGATTACCTGCTGACCAACGACTTCTACCAGATGCCAACGCTGGACGACAGCCGCGCGCCGCGCGAGGTGCTGAACGTGCTGTGGCGCGTGCAGGAAGCCTTCCTCGACGCCGCGCTGCAAGCGGTGGACCAGGACTTCGGCGGGCCCGATCGCTACCTGGCGCAGCAGTTGCACCTGACGCCCGCGGCGCGCGAGCGGCTCCGGGCGCTGTACCTTGCGCCAGACGGTTTGCTATCCTAATAATAGCTGCCAGCGCATGCCAGATAAGCGCTGGAGGCCGATTTGGCTATTAATCCTGATGCGGGCCGACGGCCAGACCCCAGGGCGTCTTCTGCCACGCCGCCGCTTCCTCGCGCAGCAGATGGGCCGACTGCGGCCAGTCCGCGTCCCAGCCGGCGGGCCAGCTCAACGTGAAGCCGCGCGCCGGCTCCGCGTCCACGCTCAATCGCAGGCGCACGTGCTCCGGCTCCTGCCGCGCGTGGCACAGGATCACCGCCAGCCGCAGCGCCAGCAGCTGGCGCATGAACAGTGCTTCGGCGAACCGCGCCTCCAGCTTGCGCAGCTTGCCGCGGTGGCCCAGCACCAGGCTGCTGAGCTGGTGCAGCTCGTGCAGGGCGAAGCCCGACACGTCGGTGTGGTCCAGGATGTAGGCGCCGTGCTTGTGGTAGTCGGCGTGCGAGATGCGCGAGCCGATCTCGTGCAGGCGCGCCGCCCAGTCGATCTGGCGCTCGGCCTCCTGGCGCGGCTTCTTCTTCAGCCCCGGCGCCAACTGCGCGAACAGGTGCTGCGCCACGCGCGCCACGCGCTGGCCCTGCGCCGCGTCGGCCGAGAAGCGCGCGGCCAGCGAGGCGATGGCGGCGGCGCGCACGTCGGTGGCCTGGTCCTGCCGGTCCAGCATGTCGTACAGCGCGCCGTGGCGCAGCGCGCCGTAGGCGTACTGCATGCGGTCGATGCCGAGCAGCTCGGTCACCGCGCACAGCACCGCCAGGCCGCCGGCGATGACGGGCTTGCGCTCGTCCTTGATGCCTTCGAGGCGGATGGCGTCGAAGCGCCTGGCCTTGATCAGCCGCTCGCGCAGCCAGGCCAGGCCCTCGCGCGTGATGGCGTAGCGCCCGGGTGACTGGCCGGCCGCCAGCAGCGTGTCGGCGATGGCGCCCACGGTGCCCGAGCAGCCGTAGGCCACGTCCCATTCGTCGGGGCCGTGCGTGCTGGCGGCTTCCTCCAGCACCGCCTTGGCGGCGATCTCGGCGCGCTCGAAGTTGCGCGCCGTGAGCTGGCCCTCGGGGAAGTAGCGCATCGACCAGGCCACGCTGCCCACGCGGAAGGACTCCATGGCGCGCGGCGCGTAGCCGCTGCCGACGATCAGCTCGGTGGAGCGCCCGCCGATGTCCAGCACCAGCCGCCGCTCGTCCGACTGCGGCAGCAGGTGCGCCACGCCCTGGTAGATCAGGCGCGCTTCCTCGCGGCCGGAAATCACGTCGATCGGAAAGCCCAGGATCCGTTGCGCCACGGCCAGGAACTCGTCGCGGTTGCGCGCCTCGCGCAGCGTCTGCGTGGCCACGGCGCGCACCTGGTGCGGCTCGAAGCCCGCCAGCCGCTCGGCGAAGCGCGCCAGGCAGTTCCAGCCGCGCTGCATGGCGTCGTGCGACAGGCGGCGCTCGGCGTCCAGGCCGGCGCCCTGGCGCACGGTCTCCTTGTGGTACTCCATGCGCTGCAACTGGCCCAGCTCCAGCCGGGCGATTTCGAGGCGGAAGCTGTTGGAGCCCAGGTCCACGGCGGCGAGGCGGTCGGCGGTCATCTGCATGGCGGCCGATTGTGGCGCACCGGCGGGACCTCTCGTGACGTCACGAAGCTGTCACATTGGGTTCATACATTCACTGCATCTGCTTCAACCCTCAGAGAGGCTTTCCGCAATGAAACGTACCTTCCTCAAGGCCCTGGCTTTCGCCGCCGTCGGCTCCTTCATCGGCACCGCCGCGCACGCGGCCGACATCACCGGCGCCGGCGCCAGCTTCCCGTACCCGGTGTATGCCAAGTGGGCCGAAGGCTACAAGGCCGCCACCGGCACGGGCCTGAACTACCAGTCCATCGGCTCCTCGGGCGGCGTGCGCCAGAATCCGCGCCAAGACGGTGGCCTTCGGCGCCAGCGACTCGCCCCTGTCCGCCGACGACCTGGCCAAGGACGGCCTGGTGCAGTTCCCCGCCATCATCGGCGGCACCGTGCCGGTGCTGAACGTCGAGGGCTTCCAGCCCGGCGAGCTGCGCGTGACCGGCCCGGTGCTGGCCGAGATGTTCATGGGCACCATCGCCAAGTGGAACGACCCCAAGTTCGCCGCCCTCAACCCCGGCAAGAAGCTGCCTGACCAGGCCATCACCGTGGTGCACCGCGCCGACGGCTCCGGCACCACCTTCAACTGGACCGACTACCTGACCGCCGTCAGCAAGGACTGGGCCGACAAGGTGGGCAAGGGCAACGCCGTCAAGTGGCCGGCCGCCACCTCCGTCGGCGGCAAGGGCAACGAAGGCGTGGCCGCCAACGTGGGCCGCATCAAGGGCGCCATCGGCTACGTCGAGTACGCCTACGCCAAGAAGAACAAGCTGACCCACATGCAGGTGCAGAACCAGTCCGGCAAGTTCGTCAACCCCGACGACAGCACTTTCGCCGCCGCCGCCGCGGGCGTGGACTGGTTCAGCGTGCCGGGCATGGGTGTTTCGATGGTGGGCGCCAAGGGCGACGCCGCCTGGCCGATCTCCACCGCCTCGTTCATCCTGATGTACAAGGCGCCGGCCGACAAGGCGCAGTCCGCCGAGGTGCTGAAGTTCTTCGACTGGGCCTTCAAGAGCGGCAAGCAGGCCGCCGCCGAGCTGGACTACGTGCCCCTGCCCGACGCGCTGACGGCCGACATCCGCGCCAAGGTGTGGTCGCAGATCGACAACAAGTGAGCGGGCGCCGCCGCACTCCATAATCCAGCGCACGAGGACAGCATGAGCGTGGGCATGACCACCCTGAACAGCGTACCGCCCGCCGAGGCCCCGGCGATCGTCTCCCCCTCCATGGCCGCCATCGCGCGCCGGCAGCGCTGGCAGGACGCGCTGTTCCACCGCGGCACGCAGGCGTTCTCGCTGCTGGTGCTGGCGGCGCTGGTGGGCATCCTGGTGTCGTTGTTCGTCACCGCCTGGCCCACGTTCCGCACCTTCGGCGTGCAGTTCCTGTGGACGGTGGAGTGGGACGTCGTGGGCGAGCAGTTCGGCGCCGCCATCGCCATCGTCGGCACGGTGCTGAGCGCCGGCATCGCGCTGCTGCTGGCGGTGCCGCTGGCCTTCGGCATCGCGCTGTTCCTGACCGAGAACTGCCCCGCCTGGCTGCGCCGCCCGCTGGGCACCGCCATCGAACTGCTGGCGGCCGTGCCGTCCATCATCTACGGCATGTTCGGCCTGTTCGTGTTCGCGCCCATCTTCGCCGACTACGTGCAGATGCCGCTGCAACAGGTACTGGGCGGCATGCCGCTGGTGGGCTGGCTGTTCGGCGGCGCCGTCAACGGCATGGGCATCCTGGCCGCCGGCATCGTGCTGGCCTTCATGATCCTGCCCTACATCGCGGCCGTGATGCGCGACGTGTTCGAGATCGTGCCGCCCATCCTGCGCGAATCCGCCTACGGCCTGGGCTGCACCACCTGGGAGGTGGTGCGCAAGGTGGTGCTGCCCTACACGCAGAAGGGGGTGATCGGCGGCGTCATGCTGGGCCTGGGCCGCGCGCTGGGCGAGACGATGGCGGTCACCTTCGTGATCGGCAACGCCAACCGCCTGCCGAGTTCGCTGTTCTCGCCCGGCACCTCCATCGCCTCCACGCTGGCCAACGAGTTCGGCGAGGCGGCCGACCTGCACCTGACCACGCTGTTCGCGCTGGGCTTCCTGCTGTTCGTCATCACCTTCGTGGTGCTGGCGCTGGCCAAGATCATGATCATCCGCGCCGAGCGCGCCAAGGGCAACTGACCATGCAAACCGAAAGCGCTCTGTACCGCAAGCGCCGCACCGCCAACGCCATCGGCCTGACCCTGTCGATGGGCGCCATGGTGCTGGGGCTGGTGGTGCTGCTGTGGATCCTGGCCGTCCTGTTCTCCAAGGGCGTGGCGGCGGTCGATCTGAACATGTTCATCCACGACACGCCGGCGCCCGGCTCGGAAGGCGGCGGCCTGCGCAACGCCATCGTCGGCAGCCTGATGATGCTGGGTCTGACGGTGCTGGTGTCCACGCCCATCGGCATCCTGGCCGGCATCTACCTGGCCGAGTACGGCGACGAGGGCCGCACGGCCGAGCTGACGCGCTTCGTCACCGACATCATGCTGTCGGCGCCCTCCATCGTGCTGGGCCTGTTCGTCTATGCCGTGCTGGTGGCGCCGATGGGGCATTTCTCCGGTTTCGCCGGCTCGGTGGCGCTGTCGCTGATCGCTATCCCGGTGGTGATGCGCACCACCGAGAACATGCTGCGCCTGGTGCCCGGCAGCCTGCGCGAGGCCGCGGCCGCGCTGGGCGCGCCGCGCTGGAAGGTGGCGCTCACGGTCACCCTGCGCGCCGCGCGCAGCGGCGTCATCACCGGCCTGCTGCTGGCCGTGGCCCGCGTCAGCGGCGAGACCGCGCCGCTGCTGTTCACCGCGCTGAACAACCAGTTCTTCAGCACCGACATGAACCAGCCCATGGCCAACCTGCCGGTGGTGATCTTCCAGTTCGCCATGAGCCCCTACGACAACTGGATCCGCCTGGCCTGGGCCGGCGCGCTGCTGATCACGCTCACCGTGCTGGCCATCAACATCGTCGCCCGCGTGTTCTTCCGCGAGCGCTCGGCCGGGCACTGACCCACGCCAAACACCGTATCGACCAGGAATCAACATGGAAGTCCTCACCCCCCGTCCGCAGGCGCCCGCGCGCCCCCCCGCCGCGCCCCAGGCGCAGGCCGAGCGCCCGGCGCTGGAGATCCGCAACCTGGATTTCTTCTACGCCAACGGTTTCCAGGGCCTGAAGAAGATCAACCTGACCATCCCCGAGCGCAAGGCCACCGCCTTCATCGGCCCCTCGGGCTGCGGCAAGTCCACGCTGCTGCGCACGCTCAACCGCATGTACAGCCTGTACCCGGGCCAGCGCGCGGTGGGCGAGATCCGCCTGCACGGCCAGAACGTCCTCGACCCCAGCGTGGACGTGAACCTGCTGCGCGCCCGCGTCGGCATGGTGTTCCAGAAGCCCACGCCGTTCCCGATGACGATCTACGAGAACATCGCCTTCGGCGTGCGCCTGTACGAGAACCTGAACAAGGCCGACATGGACGAGCGCGTCGAGTGGGCGCTGGCCAAGGCCGCGCTGTGGGGCGAGGTCAAGGACAAGCTGGGCCAGAGCGGCCTGTCGCTGTCCGGCGGCCAGCAGCAGCGCCTGTGCATCGCGCGCAGCGTGGCCGTGCGGCCCTCGGTGCTGCTGCTGGACGAGCCCACCTCGGCGCTCGATCCCATCTCCACCGGCAAGGTCGAGGAGCTGGTGCACGAGCTGAAGCGCGACTACACCATCGCCATCGTCACCCACAACATGCAGCAGGCTGCGCGCGTGAGCGACTACACCGCCTACATGTACCTGGGCGAGCTGATCGAGTTCGGCGCCACCGAGGAGCTGTTCTTCAAGCCCAAGCGCAAGGAAACCGAGGACTACATCACCGGCCGCTTCGGTTAGCCATGACCCACCCCCAGGCTCCACTCGCTGCGCGATGTTTCGCCACCCCCCTCCAGGGGGCGCAGCCACTGGCCGGGGGAACCCCGGCCACGGCTGCCGCTGGCATGGCCTGCTCCGCGGCCATTGGGCTCATTGGGTTTCAGGTGCTGCGGAAATTCGTCAGCACTCCGGAACACTGACAAGGAATCGAAATATGCAGGACAAGCACCTTTCCAGCCAGTTCGACCACGAGCTCAACCAGGTCTCGTCGCACGTGCTGGAGCTCGGCGGCATGGTGGAGATGCAGATCCGCCAGGCCATGTACGCGCTGGCCGAGTTCAGCGCCGAGGTGGCCGACCAGGTGGAGGAAACCGAGCGCCGCGTGAACGCGCTGGAGCTGGACATCGACCGCGAGCTGTCCACCATCATCGCGCGCCGCCAGCCCACCGCCATCGACCTGCGGCTGCTGCTGGCCATCTCCAAGACCACCGCCAACCTGGAGCGCGTGGGCGACGAGGCGGCCAAGATCGCGCGCATGGTCAAGCGCATCATCGAATCGGGCAACGCGCGCGTGCTGCCGTCGGGCGAGCTGCGCATCGCCGCCGACCTGGCCGCGCAGCAGCTGCGCAAGGCGCTCGACGCCTTCGCGCGCCTGAGCGCCGAAGAGGCGGTGGCCATCATCCGCGACGACGACCAGGTGGACCGCGAGTTCGACGGCTTCGTGCGCAAGCTCATCACCTACATGATGGAAGACCCGCGCACCATCTCCGCCAGTCTGGACCTGCTGACGCTGGCCAAGGCCATCGAGCGCATCGGCGACCACGCCAAGAACATTGCCGAGTTCATCATCTACATCGTCAAGGGGGCCGACGTGCGGCACAGCGGGTTGGAAAACGTGGAATCGGTAGCGCGCTGATGAAAATCATGCCCCCACGCTTCCTCGCTTCGCGCAGTGCGCTGCCCCCCGAGGGGGGGCGTTCTCATCTTGGGGCGGCCCGGCGATGAGAACCATGCCCCGCGTCCTGATCGTCGAGGACGAAGCGCCCATCGCCGAGCTGATCGCCGTCAACCTGCGCCACAACGGCTTCCAGCCGACCTGGGCGATGGACAGCGAGACGGCCCAGCGCGAGCTGGACGCCGTGCTGCCCGACGTCATCCTGCTGGACTGGATGCTGCCCGGCGAAAGCGGCCTGTCGCTGGCGCGCAAGTGGCGCAAGGACGCGCGCACCAAGACCGTCCCCATCCTGATGCTGACCGCGCGCGGCGACGAAGCCGACCGCGTGGCCGGCCTCGACGCCGGCGCCGACGACTACATCGTCAAGCCCTTCTCCACCAAGGAGATGCTGGCGCGCATCCGCGCCGTGCTGCGCCGCCGCGCGCCCGAGCACGTCGGCGGCACCGTCGCCATCGGCGCGCTGCTGCTCGACGCCGCCACGCACCGCGTGTCCTACGACGGCCAGCCGCTCAAGATGGGCCCGACCGAATTCAAGCTGCTGCACTACTTGATGCAGAACGCCGAGCGCGTGCACAGCCGCGGCCAGCTGCTCGACAAGGTGTGGGGCGACCACGTCTTCATCGAGGAGCGCACGGTGGACGTGCACGTCAAGCGCCTGCGCGAGGCCCTGGGCCCCGCCGGCGTGCTGGTGGAGACCGTGCGCGGCGCCGGCTACCGCCTGACGGCGCAGCCGCTGGTGGCGCCAGCGGGCAGTACGGCAGGCTAAGATTCCGCGCGCCGCCGGCCGGCGCCCATTCATGCTGATCCGCGTTCTCGTCTACGTCCTGGCGCAGGCCCTGATCGGCCTGCTCGGCTGGTTGTGGCTGGGCTGGCCCGGCGCGGCCCTGGGCCTGGCCCTGGGCTCGATCGCCGTGCTGGTGGTTGATGCCCTGCGCGGCCGCCGCTTCGTGCAATGGCTGCGTGAACCCGACCTGAACGCGCCCCCCGCGCTGCGCGGCCTGTGGGGCGAGGCCGCCTACCGCGTCACGCGCGCGCTGCGCGGCGAGCGCGAACGCACCCGCGAGAGCACACAGCGGCTGGACGACTTCCTGGCCGCCATCCAGGCATCGCCCAACGGCGTGGTCCTGCTCGACCCGCAGGGGCGCATCGAGTGGTGCAACGACATCGCCGGCCGGCATTTCGGCATCGACCCGCAGCGCGACGTGTTGCAGCACATCGGCAACCTGGTGCGCGAGCCCGCCTTCGCCGCCTACCTGGCCGGCCGCCACGAGGGCGACGCGGTGACGCTGGTCGGCCGCGGCCACACGTCCGCGCACCCGGTGCGCCTGTCGGTGCGGCTGCACCCCTATGGCGCCGGGCACCGGCTGATGCTGTCGCAGGACATCACCGCGCTGGCGCAGGCCGACGCCATGCGGCGTGACTTCGTGGCCAACGTGTCGCACGAGCTGCGCACGCCGCTCACCGTGCTGGCCGGCTTCGTCGAGACCATGCAGTCGCTGCCGCTCACCGAGGCCGAGCGCGCCCACTACCTGGCGCTGATGGCGGCGCAGTCGGCGCGCATGCAGGCGCTCATCAACGACCTGCTCACCCTGTCGCGGCTGGAGGGCAGCCCGCCGCCCGGCGCCGGCGAGCCGGTCGATCTGCGCGCGCTGATGGCGCAGTGCGAGGCCGAGGCGCGCGGGCTGTCGGAGCTGCTGCACCCGCCCGATCAGCGCCCGCAACGCCTGCACTTCGCCGAGCCGCCCGGCTTCGCCCTGGCCGGCGCGGCCGGCGAGCTGCGCAGCGCCATCTCCAACCTGGTCAACAACGCCGTGCGCTACACCCCGGCCGGCGGCCGCATCGACGTGGCGTGGGAGCGCCTGCCCGACGGCCGCGCGCGCCTGGCCGTCACCGACACCGGCCCCGGCATCTCGCCCGAGCACCTGCCGCGTCTGGGCGAGCGCTTCTACCGCGTGGACCGCAGCCGCTCGCGCGAATCGGGCGGCACCGGCCTGGGGCTGGCCATCGCCAAGCACGTGGCCCAGCGCCATGGTGGCGAGCTGCAGGTGAGCAGCACCGTTGGCAAGGGCTCGTGCTTCGCCCTGGTGCTGCCCGAGCCGCGCGTGCGCGCGGCGGGCGAGCCGCCGCCGGCTACCGCGGCCTGAGCCCCAGGGCTGCAAGCCATATCGGCCGTCAGCGCCCGCTGGGTGGGCGCTGGCAGCTATCAATTTTGATTTTCTCTCAGGACGTGGCGGCAGGCCGGGCAGCGCTGGCTTCTGGCGCGATTGGCGTCGCGAAAAACCACGAACTGTTGCATAAATCGAGAGTATTTGTGACAATTTGATGCAAACGAGCACGCTCCGCACCATAATCAAGCGCAGCCGTTCGATCCATGGCGTCCCTGCGTAGCGCCGTCGCAGCACACATGGAGCACCGGTTATCGTCACCGCACTCAACCAAGATGGAGACTATATGCTTGGCGGTCTCAACTCTGAAGTGCAACACCGCTGATTGATATTCAATGGATGGTAGCGGAGTTCTTTTGGTCGATAGCGGCCATGAACTGCTGGAACGCCTGGTAGGGCGAATCCCAGCCGAGCGTCTGCCTGGGCCGGTTGTTCATCAAGTCGGCGATGGAGTCCAGCGCATCCTGATCATGCACGCTCAAGTCAGCTCCCTTGGGCAGGAACTGGCGCAGCAAGCCATTGGTGTTCTCGCAACTGCCCTTCTGCCAAGGGCTGTGGGGATCGCAGAAGTACACCCGCATGCCCGTGGCGGCAGCCAACTCCTTGTGGCGCGCCATCTCCTTGCCTTGGTCGTACGTCAGCGTCTGGCGCATCGGCGCCGCGATCTGGCGCAGCTTGTTGGTGAACGCAGCCAGCGCACTCTCGGCCGATGCGTCAGGCATCTTGCACAGCAGCACCAGGCGCGTAGAGCGCTCCACCAGCACCCCCACGGCGGACTTGTTACCCGCCCCTTTGATCAAGTCCCCCTCCCAGTGCCCCGGCATCACCCGGTCATTGACCTCGGGCGGGCGCACATGGATGGAAACCATGTCCGGAATCTGCCCACGCCGATCAGCGCCTGCCGAGCGCGGTCGGCGTGTGCTCTTGCCTTGGCGAAGCAAAGAGATGAGCTGGCGGCGCAACTCGCCGCGCGGGTAGGCGTAGATGGCGGTGTAGATGCTCTCGTGCGAGACGTGCATGCCAGGCTCTGCGGGGTACATGCGCTTGAGTGTGCGGGCAATCTGCTGAGGCGACCAATACCAGCACAGCATGGTGCTGACCAGGTACCAAAGAGCGCCATCGCTGTGCAGCTTGGGCAATGGCCGAGCCGCGATGCGCCGCTGCTCGCTCTTGCGCTGGGCAGGCGCGCTGGCGTAGCGGCCATCGGTGGCATTGCGCCGCAACTCGCGGCTGATGGTGCTGGGGCTGCGCCCCTGAAGCCTGGCCATGGCCCTGATGCTCCAGCCTTGCTGGTGCAGCGAGGCCAACGTCACTCTCTCTTCTGGCTGCAACTGCTCGTATCTCGTTCCCATTTGCGTACAGTACCCTCTGTGAGGGTGTTGCACTTCAGAGTTGAGACCGCCCTTCATAAACTCGCATTCCGGGCCAACCTGGCCGCCGTGGCATTGGCCTTCGCTGGCCTGGTGCAGGCCGCGCCGCTGAATGTCAATTTCGACAACTTCACCTACAGCGGCTCCGTCACCCGCTACCCCTCGCTGCTGGATGCGCAGAACCAGACCAACTCCACCGGCACCTTTCCCATCGTCACCGTGACCGCCTCCGGCGGCGACACCCGCCTCAACGCGCGCGACGGCAATATCGCCGTCACCAGCGAGGCGTCGGCTGCTTACGGCTCGGACCTGACCTACATGTCCACCGCGTGGTATTTCACCACCCAGACAACCCAAGTCGATGGCTGGGGCAACCCCAACAACACCAACGACGGCTTCATCCAGTACTACCTGACGAGCAGCCCCACCGTCACCGGCGGCTGGCAGCCGGGCCATACCCGGTTCCGGCTGACCGTGGCCGGCGGCGATGGCGACAGTTGGGACGCCGCGCGGCTGTGGCCGGCGCCCTGCCTGGGAGGCGGCGCGCCAGCGGTTTCGGCCGGGGTGTTCCATGCCTTCAACCTCGACGTCACCGCCAACTTCGCCAGCCCCGCCACGCTGAACGGCGCCACAGGCTGGTACGAGGCCAGCGCCATGCCCAGCAGCTTCAGCGGCACCGTCAGCGGCATCTTCGAAAACAACAACAACAGTGCGCTGACCTGCGGCGCCGACTCCGTCGGCTTCTACCGCTTCAGCTACACCCTCACCGGGTCGGGCAGTTGGGCGGCTGACAACTCGGCGACCTATGCCGATGGCGGGGAGACTCGGTTTCCGCCCGTAAGCTTCTGGGCCGCGCCAGCCGCGGCGCCGACCACGGTTGCGCCCGTCCCCGGCCCCGGCAAGGTGGAACTGCTGGGTCTGAGCCTGGTGCTCGGCCTGATGGTGGGGGTGTTCCGGCGCGGCGCCGCCCGCTCCGGCCGCCTGCACTGAGCAACCGCGAACCCTTTCACCCAGCCCGCCGATTCCGGCGGGCTTTTTTTCGGGCTCCAAGTTTACAAGCCAAATCGGACTCTAGCGCCCGTCAGGAAAGCGCTGGCAGCTATGATTTTTGAGTCAGACGCGGTGGGGCGCCTGCTGCTGTGGGGCCCGTTTGACCTTCAGCGCCCCGCGTCCACGCGCCTGAACACCAGCAGCGTCTCGTTGCTGTCGGTGGGCCGGCGCACCTGGCCGGCGGCGCGCCACTGGCGCAGGTCCACGGCGGCGGGCAGGCTGGCCTGGGCATCGACGTCCACCAGCAGCCAGGGGCAGCGCGCGGGGCCGCGCGCGGGGGCGGGCGTCCAGCCGCCGTGGAAGCGCACGGCGGCCACCTGCGGCGTGCCGAGGCCGTGCACTTCCACGCAGGGGGCGTCGCCGATCAACTGGCGCAGCTCGCGCATCTGCGGCGCGAAGCTGCGGCCGTAGTTCAGCGCCGGCAGCCACAGCGTCATCAGCAGCAGCCAGCACAGGGTGGCGCCGGCGGCGGGCAGCACCAGGCTCTTCCAGAGCGCGGTGCGGTGGCGGCCGGTGCGCCAGCGCGCCAGCGCGATCCAGGCCAGCGTGCCCAGCAGCGCCGCCACGAAGGCCGGCCACTGGAAGACGGGCTCGAAGCCGGGCGCCAGCCGGGCCACGTTGGCGGCGGGCTTGGCGGGCACGCCGGTCTGCATGGCCACCCACACCACCCAGATGACGATGGCCCAGCCGGTGAAGAACAGCACGGTGAACCAGTCGATCAGCGAGGCCGCGCTGCGCTGGAAGGTGGGCAGCGCGAACGCCGCCAGCGCCGCCAGCGCGGGCAGCGCCAGCAGCAGGGCGCGGTCGCCGGCCAGGGTGAAGACGGTGCTGGCCAGCGGCACGCTGGCGATCATCAGCGGCAGGCCCAGGTGCCGGTGCTGGCCCAGGAGCTGGCGCCGCCAGCGCCACAGCGTCCACAGCACCAGCGGCCACGCGGGCCACGTGAACCACAGGAACAGCTGGCCGAGCGAGCGCCAGTCTTCCCAGCGCGTGCGCCAGGGCGCGATCTGCCAGCGGAACAGGTCCAGCGCCCAGGCCAGCGCCAGGCTGGCCAGCACCGCAGCGGCCAGGTTCGGCAGCGCACGGCGCAGCATGGCCGCGTCGTGCGGCGGCCGGCCAGGCATGAGCACGGCCAGCAGGCTCCAGCCGCCGTAGATCAGCGCCGTGAAGGGCGCGCCCGACAGCGCCAGCCCCGGCAGGCCGGCCAGCAGGGCGAACGGCGCGGCCCAGGGCCGCAAGGGCAGGGCGGCCAGCCCATAGAACACCAGGGTGCCGAAGAACAATTGCGCCAGTGCCGGCGTGGTCTCGTGCGAGAACTGCGCCAGCCCGAGCGTGGCGATCAGCGCCAGCAGGCTGCCGTCGGCCAGCGCGCGCGCGTAGTCGGCGGGCTCGGCCTCGCCGCCGAAGGCGAAGGCCACGGGCTGCGCCGCCGGGTGCCGCGCCAGGTGGTAGACGGCGTACCAGGCGGCGGCCAGGGTGCCGGCCAGCATCAGCGCGAAGGGGATGCGCACGGCGAACTCCGGCGCCATCCATGGCGGGGCCAATTGCATGGCCCAGGCGCCCAGCCAGTAGGGCAGCAGGGCGCTGGTGTCGGCCGGCGTGCCCATCAGGCTGGGGCGCAGCCAGTCGCTCCAGCCGGGCGAGGCGGCCAGCTCCAGCATGGTGCCGAAGGCGGCGATGTCGGCGTTCTTCCACGGGTCGCGGCCGACGTAGCCGGGCACCACGTAGGCCAGGCACAGCAGCAGCAGCGCCCAGCGCGGCAGGCGGCGTGCGGCGTCCTGGGTGACGATGGCGGGGCTGGGCTTGGCGTTCAACCTAGAAACGGCAGTTGGACGCACTCGCCAGTGCCGTGATCGGCGTGACAGGCAAGGCGCGAGGACGCGGCAGGCTCATGCCTGCAAGGACGAGCAACGCCGCATGGCGCGGCGAGCGCGGTGCTGGCGAGTGCGTAGCGCTGACACCTGACAGGTGAGCGTGAACGAAGCTGAAAACGTCAATACCCATGCGACTTCCGTGAAGGTTTCAAGCGGTCAACTGCCGTTTCTAGGTTCAACGCGGCGCAAAGAAAAAGGGCAGAACGGTTGCCCGGACTGCCCTTGTGGTCGAAAGCTGGCGCGGCGTGGCGCCGCCTGGTGTCAGCGCGCGACCTTGCCGAAGCGGTTGCGGAATTTCTCGACCCGGCCACCCATGTTGTCCACCGACTTCTGGGTGCCGGTGTAGAAGGGGTGCGATTCGCTGGAGGTGTCCAGCTTGTACAGCGGGTATTCCTTGCCTTCGAAGGTGTCGGTTTCCTTGGTGTTCACGCAGGAGCGCGTCACGAACTTGAAACCGTTGGACAGGTCCACGAAGAGCACTTCGCGGTAGTCGGGGTGAATGCCTTCACGCATGTCGGAGATCCTTTGGTATCGCTGCGGCAGCCGCGCCAGCCCATCCGGCGTACTTTCCGCGAAACCTGCAATTATAGCCCTCAGCCGCCGCGCCGCATCATGTCGAAGAACTCGACGTTGGTCTTGGTGGCCTTCATGCTCTTGATGACCATTTCCATGGCCTCGATCTCGTCCATGTTGTACATGAACTGGCGCAGGATGCGGGTTTTTTGCAGCACCTCGGGCGCCAGCAGCAGCTCCTCGCGGCGGGTGCCGGAGCGGTTGAGCTGGATGGAGGGGAACACACGCTTCTCGTACAGGCGGCGGTCCAGGTGGATCTCGCAGTTGCCGGTGCCCTTGAACTCCTCGAAGATCACCTCGTCCATGCGGCTGCCGGTGTCGATCAGCGCGGTGGCGATGATGGTCAGGCTGCCGCCTTCCTCGACGTTGCGCGCCGCGCCCAGGAAGCGCTTGGGCCGGTGCAGGGCGTTGGCGTCCACGCCGCCGGTGAGCACCTTGCCGCTGGAGGGCACCACGTTGTTGTAGGCGCGCGCCAGGCGGGTGATGGAGTCCAGCAGGATCACCACGTCCTTCTTCAGCTCGACCAGGCGCTTGGCGCGCTCGATCACCATCTCGGCCACGTGCACGTGGCGCGCGGCCGGCTCGTCGAAGGTGGAGGCGATCACCTCGGCCTTGACCGAGCGCTGCATGTCGGTCACCTCTTCCGGCCGCTCGTCCACCAGCAGCACCATCATGTGGCTGTCGGGGTAGTTGGCCGCGATGGCGTGGGCGATGGTCTGCATCATCACCGTCTTGCCGCTCTTGGGCGGCGCCACGATCAGCGCGCGCTGGCCCTTGCCGATGGGGGCGATGACGTCGATGACGCGGCCGGTGATGTTCTCCTCGCCCTTGAAGGCGTCGCGCTCGAGCTTCATCTGCTCGCGCGGGAACAGCGGCGTGAGGTTCTCGAACATCACCTTGTGCTTGTTCGCCTCGGGCGCGCCGTCGTTGACCTTGTCGAGCTTGGTCAGCGCGAAGTAGCGCTCGCCGTCCTTGGGGATGCGTACCTCGCCCTCGATCATGTCGCCGGTGTGCAGGTTGAAGCGGCGCACCTGGCTGGGGCTGATGTAGATGTCGTCGGTGCTGGCGGTGAAGCTGGTGTCCGGGCTGCGCAGGAAGCCGAAGCCGTCGGGCAGGATCTCCAGCACGCCGTCGGCGAACACCTGCTCGCCCGCCCGGGCGCGCTTCTTGATGAGGGCGAACATCAGCTCCTGCTTGCGCATGCGGCCGGCGTTGTCGATTTCGAGCGTTTCGGCCTGCTTCAGCAGTTCGGAGACGTGCAGCGCTTTCAGTTCGTTCAGGTGCATGGGAGTGGGCGTCCAGCGGTGGGGCTCGCGGTGCGTCGGCATGGGTGGCCGGCAGCGGGGGGTGACGGGGAAAACTAACGCTAGGGGGAGGGGCGACACCCTGCCTGGGTATCGCCGGGGGCGCGCGGCTCGGGTGGGCCAGGGCGTCGGGCCTGCGCCCGGATACGGGGCGCGGCTTGCGGGGGGATTATGACAGGAAACGCGGCCGGGGCCGCGCCAGTTCAGGCTGGACTCAGGCCAGTTGCTGGTCGATGAACTGCGACAACTGCGCCTTGGTCATGGCGCCGACCTTGGTGGCCGCGAGCTGGCCGTTCTTGAACACCATCAGCGTGGGGATGCCGCGGATGCCGAACTTGGCCGGCACGGTGCGGTTCTCGTCCACGTTGATCTTGGCGATCCGCAGCTTGCCGTCGTAAGTGCTGGCCAGTTCGTCCAGCGTCGGCGCGATGGCCTTGCAGGGGCCGCACCATTCAGCCCAGAAATCCACCAGCACCGGCTTGTCGGCGCCCAGCACGTCGGCTTCGAAAGAGCTGTCGCTCACGTGTTTGATCAGGTCATTGGCCATCAGGCGATCCTTCCTCAGCGGGGTTCATCCGAGCGGATAAAGTAGGCCGGATTGTGACAGAAACCCGCCTGCCCGTTCCCCACCCGCGATCCCGCCGCACGCTATGGCCGCGATAGCTGCAAACGATGGCCGCACCAGCGCCAGCGCCGTGCCGGACCATTGGGCCGCGCTGCTCGCCGAGGTGCAGCGCCAGTTGCGCGCGCTGGCCGCCCACCCGGCGCGCAGCGTGGTGCTGCTGCCCTACGCCCAGCTCGTGCCGCTGGCCCGGCGGCTGTGGGCCGTGCAGTGCCCGGACGGCTTCGCGCCGCGCTTCGAGACCACGCGCACCTGGGCCGCGCGCGTGGGCCTGTTCACCCCCGGGCCGACCGATCTCTGCGGCGACCATGGGCGCGACCTCCTCACCGCCGCCTCGCTGCTGGAGGCCGCCGGCCTGGGCGCGCAGCGCCAGCACCTGGCCGGCCCGCTGCTGGCGCAGGCCCAGCAGCTGGCGGCCATTGCCGCCAGCCTGCCGCCCGCGCTGCGCACCGACTGGGCCGAGCGCTCCCGCGCCACGCTGCCCGCGCCGGGCGAAGGCCCGATGGCGCTGGAGGCCGCGCTCGGCCGCATCGCCCTGGCCTGGGCCGGCACCTCCGACTACGCCACCGACGTGCTGTTCGGCGCCCGCGTGCGCGATGCGCTGGACGCGCTGTTCATCGTCCCCGGCCTGCAACCCGACCCGCTGGCCACGCACCTGATCGAGCACCACTTCGAGAAGGCCGTGCTGCTGCCCTGGCCCGCCGACGCGCCCACCGGCGCCGTGGCGCTGCACACCTGCGCCGACGGCGAGGACGAGGCCGAGCGCGCCGCCGCCTGCGTGCTGGCGCACCTGGCCGAGGGCCGCGCGCCGGTGGCGCTGGCGGCGGGCGACCGCGTGCTCACGCGCCGCATCAGCGCGCTGCTGGCCGCGCGCGGCGCGCGGCTGCGCGACGAGCCGGGCTGGAAGCTCTCCACCACCCACGCCGCCGCCCAGGTGGTGGCGCTGCTGCGCACCGCGGCGCGCGGCGCGCCGGCCGACGCGGTGCTGGACTGGCTCAAGCTCGCGCCCGACGTCGATGCAGCGGCCCTGCGCGCGCTGGAGCAGCACCTGCGCCGGCACGCCGTGCGCGGCTGGGCCGAGGCCGCCGCGCGCACGGCGGGCCAGCCGCTCACGGCGCGTGTCGAGGCCCTGCGCGCCGCGTTGCAGGCTCCGCGCCCGCTGCCGGACTGGCTGGCCGCCCTGCGCGAGGCGCTGGCCGCTTTCGGCGCCTGGCAGCCGCTGCGGGAAGACGCCGCCGGCGCCGCCGTCATCGAGGCGCTGGGCCTTGACGATGAGGCCGGCTGGGCGGCCTGGCCCGCTGCCCGCCGCCGCATGGGCCTGCGCGAGTTCACCCGCTGGCTGACCGACACGCTGGAGGCCGCCAGCTTCCGCCCGCCGCACCCGGCCGGCGCGCAGGTGGTGGTGCTGCCGATGAGCCAGCTGCTTGGCCGCCCCTTCGCGGCCCTGGTGCTGCCCGGCGCCGACGAGCAGCGCCTGCCCGCCGCGCCCGAGCCCGCCGGCCCCTGGACCGAGGCGCAGCGGCGCGACCTGCACCTGCCCCGGCGCGAGGAACTGCACGCCGCCCAGGCCGCCGCCTGGCGCGTGGCGCTGGCCGTGCCGCAGGTGGACGTGCTGTGGCGCACCAGCGACGACAGCGGCGAGCCGCTGCTGCCTTCGCCTCTGGTGCAGGCGCTGCAACTGGCGGGGCAGGGCGTCACCGGTGTCGATGCGCGCATCGCCCGCGCCCTCGTCGCCCGGCCCGTGCAGCCACCCGCGCCCAGCGGCGCGGACTTGCCCACGCAGCCGCTCTCGGCCAGCGCCTACGAGATGCTGCGCGCCTGCCCGTACCGCTTCTTCGCCTTGCGCCAGCTCGGGCTGGCGGAGGAGGGCGAGCTGGACGTGGAGGTGGACAAGCGCGACTTCGGCCTGTGGCTGCACGACGTGCTGCGGCGCTTCCACGAGATGCTTCAGGCCGACCCGCCCGCCGATCGCGCGGCCCTGATGGACGCCGCCGCCGAGCAGGCCACGCAGGCCCGGGGTTTGCAAGGCGGTGAGTTCCTGCCCTTCGCCGTGGCGTGGCCGCCCTTGCGCGAGGGCTATCTGCAATGGCTGGCCGGCTATGAATCCACCACCGGCGCCGTGTTCGAGCAGGCCGAGCAGCGCGTGCAGCGGACGCTGGGCGAATTGAGGCTGCACGGCGCCTTCGACCGCGTGGATCGCTTGCCCGATGGCGCGCCGCTGGTCATCGACTACAAGACCGAAAGCCCCGCGCGCACCCAGGCGCGCCTGAGGGCCGGCAGCGAGGACACGCAACTGGCCTTCTATGCGCTGCTCACCGGCCACGATGCGCCGCAGGCGGCTTACCTGAACGTGAGCGAGCGCGAGGCCGCCAAGCTGTACGCGCCGGACGAGCTGCTGCAACTGGCGGGTGCGCTGCACCAGGGCATCTCGGACGATCTGGCGCGCGTGGTGGAGGGGGAGCCGATGCGGCCGCTGGGGGAGGGGAGTGTGTGTGAGTGGTGTGCGGCGAGGGGGTTGTGTCGGAAGGATTTCTGGCATGGGTGAGGAGGCTGTTTTGTTGGCTGCGCCGCTGGCCGGGAGTTCGCCCCGGCGGGCGACCTACTTTCTTTGCTTCGCCAAAGAAAGTAGGCAAAGAAAGGCGACCCCACTTCGCGTGTCCCCTGCGCTGCGCTCCGGGGCAACCTGCGGTGCTCGGTCGTGTGGCGGCATTGCGGAACTCACTTTGCTGCTGCGCAGCGCCGTTCAGACAACCGCAATGAGTCAGAGCACGAAGCGCGTGCATGCTGCGCTGCACGCGCCCGCCCCACGCCCTGCGCTCCTCGGCACGCGCAGAGGGGAGGGGGAACCCCAACGGGCCATCGCTGCGCTCGGCCCCGCACACGCGGCGCGTAGCGCCCGCGCCTTGGAGGCCGAGCGAAGCGATGGCCCGTGTGGACTTCAAACCCCCTGTGGCTGCGCCTGCGGCGCGGGGCTTGCGGGGTGGCGGCTGCACCGCAGGATGCAGACGCTTCGTGAACTGACTCGCCGCGGTTGTCTGAACGGAGCGCCGCAGGCGCGCAGTGAGTTCTGCGGCGCACCCCGCAAGCCCCGCGACGCAGGTTTGCCCCGCAGCGCAGCGAAGGGGTCGCAGACTTGGGGTCGCCTTTCTTTGCCTACTTTCTTTGGCGAAGCAAAGAAAGTAGGTGCGCCGCCGGGCGCACATCCCGGCCAGCAGCGCATCCAACCCCCACAGGCGGCCGAGCAATGACCACCCCCGCCTACGAACACAACAACACCCCCTGCACCCGCGCGGCCTTCTACGCCATCGCCTGCGACCCCCGCCGCCACGTCGCCGTCGAAGCCTGCGCCGGCGCGGGCAAGACCTGGATGCTGGTTTCACGCATCCTGCGCGCGTTGCTCGAAGGTGCTGCACCGCAGGAGATCCTGGCCATCACCTTCACCCGCAAGGCCGCCGGCGAGATGCGCCAGCGCCTGCAAGCCTGGCTGGCCGACTTCGCCCGCCCGCGCGCGGGCGAGACGCCGCCCGCCTGGGCCGCGCGCCTCGACGCCGAACTGCTTGCAAGAGGAATCGAGCCCCAGCGCTTGCCGGACGGGCGCGAGCAGCTACAAAATTTGTATCAAACCCTGCTCGTCAGCGGCCGCACGGTGCAGATCCGCACCTTCCACAGCTGGTTCGCGGCCCTGCTGCGCAGCGCGCCGCTGCAAGTGCTGGCCGACCTGGGCCTGCCCGCCAGCTACGAACTGCTGGACGACACCACCGACGCCGTGGCCGAAGCCTGGCGCCGCGCGCTCGACGCCATCGACGGCGACCCCGCCCTGCGCGCCGACTACGCCGCCCTGGTGGCCGACCTCGGCCGCACCCGCGCGCACGCCGCGCTGGAGGCCGCGCTGGCACGCCGCGTCGAATTCGCGCTGGCCGACGAAGCCGGCCACGTGGATGAAGCGGTGGCGCCACCATCCGCGCTCTGGCCCGAGTTCGCCGACGACGCCCACCCGGCCGACGCGCTGCTGACCGCCGCCGCGCGCGAACGCTGGCTGGCCCGCGCCCGCCAACTCGGCGCCGAGAAGAACAAGACTCCGCAGGCCACCGCTGCCGCCGTGGTCGATGCATTCGAGTCGCTGCCCGAGGCGGCCCCGCGCCTGGCCGCGCTGCAAGCCGCCTTCTTCGTCAAAACAGAAGACCGGCTGACCAAACACTTGCAGAAGTTTCCCGCCGCGCAGGAGGCCGAGCCCGAGTTGCAGCGCCTGCTGGCCGCCGCCCGCCAGCACCAGGCCCGCGCCCACCACCAGCGCATGGCGCGCCTCACGCGCGCTTTCATCCGCGCTTTCGCACTGCTCAAGCAGGAACGCGGCTGGGTCGATCTGGCTGACGTGGAGCGCGCCGCGCTCACGCTGCTGTCCGACGATTTTTTGAGCGGCTACGTGCAGCAGCGGCTGGACGCGCGCGTGCGCCACCTGCTGATCGACGAGTTCCAGGACACCAACCCGCTGCAATGGCAGGCGCTGCACGCCTGGCTGCAAGGCTACGCCGGCGCGGGCGGCGGGCTGGCGCCGCCCAGCGTCTTCATCGTCGGCGACCCCAAGCAGAGCATCTACCGTTTCCGCGGCGCCGATCCGCGCGTGTTCGGCGCCGCGCAGCGCTTCATCGCCGAAGCCCTGGGCGGCGACCTGCTGGCTTGCGACCATACGCGCCGCAACGCGCCCGCCGTGCTGCACGCCGTCAACGCCGTCATGGCCGCGGCGCAGGCGGCGGGCGAGTTCGACGGCTACCGCGCCCACACCACCGAGTCGGCCGATGGCGACGGGCTGGTCGCCGCGCTGCCGCTCATCCCGCGCCCCGAGCGCGCGGCGGACGATGACGACCCCTTCCATTGGCGCGACAGCCTCGCCACCCCGCGCGTCGAGCCCGAGGAACACCAGCGCACGCTGGAGGCGCGCCAGGCCGCGCGCTGGATCGCCGCGCAGGTGGCGGCCGGCACGCCCACCAAGGAAATCATGGTCCTCAGCCGCAAGCGCCAGCCGCTGGGCGAGTTGCAGGCCGAGCTGCGCGCCTTGGGCATCGCCTGCGAGCAGCCCGAGGCGCAGAACCTGGGCGACCTGCCCGTGGCGCAGGACGTGCTGGCGCTGGTCGATGCGCTGGTCTCGCCGGGGCACGACCTGTCGCTGGCGCGCGCGCTCAAGTCGCCGCTGTTCGGCCTGCCCGACGACGACCTCGCGCGCATCGCCCTGGCCGCGCGCGCGGCGGGCGGCGAGCGCCCCGCCTGGCTCGACGTGCTACCAAATACAGAGCTGCTGGCGAAGGACGGACGGGCGCTGCACGCCGATTTGATGCAATACCGGCATTGGCTGGCCACCCTGCCGCCGCACGACGCCCTGCAAGCCATTTACCAGCACGGCGACGTGCTGGCCCGCTTCGCCGCCGCCGCGCCCGCGCCCGAGCGCGCCCACACGCTGGCGCAGCTGCGCGCGCTGCTGGCCGGCGCCTTGCAGGTCAACGGCGGGCGCTACCTCACCGCCTACCAGTGGGTGCGCGCCCTGCGCCGCCAGCGCCTGCCCGCGCCGCGCCACGCGCAACCCGACAGCGTGCAACTGCTCACCGTGCACGGCGCCAAGGGGCTGGAGGCCGACTGCGTGCTGCTGCTGGGCACGGCCGCCGGCGCCGACAGCGCGCGCGCCGGCCCCGGCGTGCTGATCGACTGGCCCGGCAGCGATCCGCGCCCGCGCCGCCTGGCCTTCGTCGCCAACGACCGCGACCCGCCGCCCAGCCTGGACGAATTGGCCGCGGGCGAGGACGCCGCCCGCGCGCGCGAGGAACTCAATGCCCTGTACGTCGCCATGACCCGCGCGCGGCGGCGCCTGGTCGTCAGCGGCGTGGAGCCGCACCGCGCGCCTGCGTCGAGCTGGTGGCAGCGCATCGAGCCCGCCGCCGCGCCGCTGCCCGCGCCCGCCGAACCCGCTGCGGCGGCCGCGCCGCCGGCCGAGTTCTATATGCCGGAAGTGCCTCCAGCGCCCGCCAGTCAAGCGCCAGCAGCTATTAAAACAGAAGTATTCGACGAGCCCGAGCGCAGCGAGCCCACCGATGCCTCGCGCCTGGGCGAGGTCATGCACTGGCTGCTGGAGCACGCCGCCGACGCGCCCCAGGGTTGGCGCGCCGAGCGCATCGCCCAGGCCATGCGCCGCTTCGGCGTCACGCCCGGGCAGGCCGCCCGCGCCGACGCGCTGGCGCGCCGCATCTTCACCGGCGAGGCCGCCTGGGCCTGGTCGCCCGAGCACGTGCTGGAAGCCTTCGACGAAGTCGAACTCGTCCACCAGGGCCAGCGCCTGCGCATCGACCGCCTGGTGCGCCGCCGCGCCAGCGCCGCCGAGCCCGAGGCGTGGTGGGTGCTGGACTACAAGAGCGCGTTCCATCCAGAGCGCGATGCCGTGCTGCAAGACCAGCTTGCCCGCTACCGCGCCGCCATCGAGCGCCTGCACCCGGGGCAGGTGGTGCGGGTGGCGTTCCTGAGCGGGGAGGGCAGGGTGGTGGCATGAGACACCCCGTGTCAACCCCCCGCTGTTTTGAGCAAGGTTTGGAAGGCGCCATGGCGAGCGGGATCGCAGGGCGAGCGCTCGGTCCAGGCACGCCGGATGACACGCACCCAGGCGCGGCACAGGATGCGCACGGCGTTGCGCAAGGGCGCTGGTCGCCACCCTCACATCTCGTCGATCGCCGTGCTGGCGCCGCCGCCGCGCGGGGCCGCCCGGCCTTCCTGCGCCTCGATGGCGAAGCGGTCCCGGCAGTTGACGTAGAAGCTCGCCCCGAAGCGCCCCACGGGGAAGAAGTCCTGCAGGCGCACGCGCCAGCGCTCGGTGTCCACCAGCCCGTCGCGCACGGCCAGCCACTGCACGCGGCCGATGAAGACGTAGCGGCTCTCGGTCTCCAGCGTCTCGTGCAGCACGCATTCGAAGGCCACCGGCGCCTGCACGATGCGCGGGGGCGCCACGCTGCGGGACGGCACCGCCGTCAGCCCGGTGTAGTCCAGCTCGCTCTGGTCCACGGGCAGCCGGTCGCCGCAGCGGTGCATGGCGGCGGCCATGGCCTCGTCGGTGATGTGCACCACGAACTCCCGCGCGCGCAGGATGTGCGCGGCCGTGTCCTTGCGCGCGCCCGCCAGCAGCTTGTTGATGCTGAGCATCACCACGGGCGGGTCTTCGCCCATCATGTTGAACATGCTGAAAGGGGCGGCATTCACCGTGCCGTCCTCGCCCAGCGTGGTGACCAGCGCAATCGGGCGCGGCACGATCAGGCTGGCCATGAGCTTGTAGCGGGCGTGGCTGTCCAGGCCAGCGAAATCGATCTCGGTCATCAGCAGGCGCCTCCTTTCCAGCGCATGGGGCCTGCGCGGCTGCAAGTCACATGCCCGGGCCCCGCACCATGGCGGTGCCGCTGCCGCGAAGACGCACAATGCCGGGCCTGCTGCCCAGACGCATGATGCCTCAGCCCTTGTCCCGCTCGTCCGCGCCCGTCGTCGTCATCGGCGCCGGCCCCGCCGGCCTGATGGCGGCCGAGGTGCTCTCGCGCGCCGGCGTGGCGGTGGATGTGTTCGACGCCATGCCCTCGGCCGGCCGCAAGTTCCTGCTGGCGGGGCGCGGCGGGCTGAACCTGACGCATTCGGAGCCGCTGGCGCCGTTCACCGGGCGCTTCCGGCAGGGCGACGGCGAGGGGGCGGATGCGGTGGCCGGCTGGCTGCGCGACTTCGGGCCGGACGCGGTGCGCGGCTGGGCGGCGGGGCTGGGCGTGCAGACCTTCGTCGGCACCTCGGGGCGCGTGTTCCCCACCGAGATGAAGGCGGCGCCGCTGCTGCGCGCCTGGCTGCACCGGCTGCGCCACCCCGACACGCCCGGCGCGGCGCCGGTGCGCTTTCACATGCGGCACCGCTGGGCGGGTTGGGCGGCGCCGGATACTCCTGATTCGATAGCTGCTCGCGCTTGCCCAGCAAGCGCTGGAGGCACTTTTTGCTTTGAGTCGCCGGCCGGCCCCGTCACCCTGTGCCCGCGCGCCGCCGTGCTGGCGCTGGGCGGCGGCAGCTGGCCGCGCCTGGGCTCGGACGGCGCCTGGGCGCCCTGGCTGGCGCAGGCCGGCGCCGACGTGGCGCCGCTCGCGCCGGCCAACTGCGGCTTCGACGTCGGCTGGTCGCCGTACTTCGCCGAGCGCTTCGCCGGCCAGCCGCTGAAGAACGTGGCGCTGTCCTTCACCGACGGCCGGGGCCACGGCTTCGCGCGGCGCGGCGAGTTCGTGCTGACGGCCACCGGCATCGAAGGCAGCCTGGTCTACGCGGCCAGCGCTTTGCTGCGCGATGAAATCGCCCGCAGCGGCCACGCCACCCTGCACCTGAACCTGCTGCCCGCGCGCACGCCCGAGCAGGTGCGCGCCGCCGTGGCGCACCCGCGCGGCAGCCGCAGCCTGTCGTCGCACCTGAAGAGCCGCCTCGGCCTGGCCGCCGTGCACACCGCGCTGCTGCACGAGCTGCTGCCGCCCGCGCAGCTGCACGATGCGGCCGCGCTGGCGGCGGCCATCGGCGCGCTGCCGATCACGCTGCGCGCGCCGCGTCCGCTGGCCGAGGCCATCAGCAGCGCCGGCGGCGTGCGCTTTGCGGCGCTGACCGACGCGCTGGAACTGCGCGCCCGCCCCGGCCTGTTCTGCGCCGGCGAGATGCTGGACTGGGAGGCGCCCACCGGCGGCTACCTGCTGACGGCCTGCCTGGCCAGCGGCGCGCGCGCCGCGCGGGGCGTGCTGGCGCGGCTGGGCAATGAATGACGAACGACGCAGGCTGACGCGTCAGCGCTTCTCCATCGAGCATCTCTCCGCAGCTTATGAAACTTCACTGCGCGAGAGGCCGCGGAGCAGGCCATGCCAGTGCACCCGTGGCCGGGGTTTCCCCGGCCAGTGGGTGCGCCCCCTTCAAGGGGGGAGGCGCAACATCGCGCAGCGAGTGGAGCAACGGGGGTGGCTCATTTCAATACGTCGCCGATGCACAGGTACTTCATCTCGACGTACTCGTCGATGCCGTGGCGCGAGCCTTCGCGGCCCAGGCCGGACTGCTTGACGCCGCCGAAGGGCACGTGCTCGCTGGCGATGATGCCGACGTTGATGCCCACCATGCCGTACTCCAGCCCCTCGCTCACACGCGTGATGCGGCCGATGTCGCGGGCGTAGAAGTAGCTGGCCAGGCCGAACTCGGTGGCGTTGGCGGCGTCGATGGCCTCCTGCTCGGTCTTGAAGCGGAACACCGGCGCCAGCGGGCCGAAGGTCTCCTCGCGCGCCACCAGCATGTCGGCGGTGGCGTCGGCCACCACGGTGGGCTCGAAGAACTGGCCCGTGAGCCGCTTGCCGCCGGTCAGCACCCTGCCGCCCTTCTTGACGGCGTCCTTCACGTGCTTCTCGACCTTGGCGACGGCCGCCGGCTCGATCAGCGGGCCCTGCGCCACGCCCTCGTCGAAGCCGTTGCCCACCTTCATGGCCTTGACCCTGGCGGCGAACTTCCTGACGAACTTGTCGTACACGCCGTCCTGCGCGTAGATGCGGTTCGCGCACACGCAGGTCTGGCCGGCGTTGCGGTACTTGCTGGCCAGCGCGCCCTCGACGGCCGAGTCGAGATCGGCGTCGTCGAACACGATGAAGGGCGCGTTGCCGCCCAGCTCCAGCGCCAGCTTCTTCACCGTGGGCGCGCACTGCGCCATCAGGATGCGGCCGACCTCGGTGGAGCCGGTGAAGGACAGGTGGCGCACCACGTCGCTCTCGCACAGCACCTTGCCGATGGCCGGCGCGTCGCTGCCGGTGACGACGTTGATCACCCCGTCGGGCACGCCGGCGCGCACCGCCAGCTCGGCGGCGGCCAGGGCGGTGAGCGGCGTCAGCTCGGCCGGCTTGATGACCACGGGGCAGCCGGCGGCCAGCGCGGGCGCCACCTTGCGCGTGATCATGGCGAGCGGGAAGTTCCACGGCGTGATGGCCGCGCACACGCCGATCGGCTGGCGGATGACGGCCAGGCGCCGGTTGTTGTCGAAGGGGGGCAGCGTCTCGCCGTTGATGCGCTTGGCTTCCTCGGCGAACCACTCGACGAAGCTGGCGCCGTAGGCGACCTCGCCCTTGGCCTCGGCGTAGGGCTTGCCCTGCTCGGCGGTCATCAGGCGGCCCAGGTCGTCCTGGTGCTGCATCAGCAGGTGGAACCACTTCATCAGGATGGCGTGGCGCTGCTTGCCGGTCAGCTCGCGCCAGGGGGCCCAGGCGGCGTTGGCGGCCTCGATGGCGGCCTTGGTCTCGCGCGCGCCCAGGTCGGCCACGTCGGCCAGCTTGCGGCCGGTGGCGGGGTCGATGACGTCGAAGCGCTGCCGGCCCTTGACCCATTTGCCGCCGATGAGGCCGTCGGTCTTGAGCAGGCTGGGGTCCTTGAGCAGGGCGAGAGGGGTAGCTTTGGCGTCCATGAAGCGGGTCTCCTGAGGTGATGCGGCCGATTTTAGGCAGGCTTACAGCAGCGGCGAGGCCAGCCGCGCCACGGCCTCGAACAGGCGCTGGTGCGGCGGCGTCCGTCGGGTTTCGGGCACCAGGCGGCAGTGCGACAGGTCGGCGTCGAACATGGCGGCCAGCTGGCGGTTGAAGCCGGGGTCGAACACCACGGCGGCGACCTCGAAGTTGAGGCGGAAGCTGCGGTTGTCGAAGTTGGCGCTGCCCACCATGCCGTAGCGCTCGTCCACCACCAGCGTCTTGGCGTGGAACATGCGGCCGTGGTATTCGAACACCAGCACGCCGGCGTCCTGCAGGTCGGGGTAGTAGGAGCGCGCGGCGGCGGTGACGATGCGCGAGTCGCTGCGCTCCGGCACGATCAGCTTGACCTGCACGCCGCGCAGCGCGGCATTGGTGAGCGCCGCCAGCGCCGCCTCGGTGGGCACGAAGTAGGGCGTGGCCAGCCACGCGCGCTCGCGCGCGAAGTTCAGCGCGTCGATCATGGCGCGGTGGATGGCCTCGGTGTCCGAGTCGGGGCCGGAGGCGACGACCTGCACCGGCAGGCTGCCTGGCGGCTCCTGCGGCAGCAGGTCCTCGTCGGGCGCCGGCACCGGGCCTTCGGCGTAGCGCCAGTCCTGCAGGAACACGTATTGCAGCCAGCGCACCGCGCCGCCGCGCAGCAGCAGGTGGGTGTCGCGGTAGGCGTCGGAGCGGATCTCCTCGTTCTCGTCGTCGGTGACGTTGATGCCGCCGGCGAAGCCGGTGCGCCCGTCGATCACCACGATCTTGCGGTGCGTGCGCAGGTTGACCAGCGGGCGCAGGCGGTCCAGCCGCGTGGGGTGGAACACCGCGAACTCGCCGCCGGCGGCGTGGAAGTCGTCCAGCAGCCGGCGGTGGGGGCGCGACAGCAGGCGGGGCGAGCCGACCGCGTCCACCAGCAGGCGCACCTTGATGCCTGCGCGCGCACGCGCCGTCAGCGCTTGCAGCAACTGCGTGCCGGTCTGGTCGGGCTCGAAGATGTAGTACTCCAGGTGGATGTGGCAGCGGGCGCGCTCCACCTCGCGCAGCAGCGCCCGCAGCGTGGCGCCGCCGCTGGGCAGCAGCGCGACCTCGCGCGCGCTGGACAGCGGCAGCCCGCTGGCGCGCTCGATCAGCGCGGCGTGCTGGCGCGCCCATTCGGGCACCTCGGTGTACTCGGCGCGCAGGGCCTCGCGGTCCTGGCGCGACATGGCCGCGGCCTTGTGGTGCCAGCGCCGCAGCCGCTGGCGCTTGATGCGCTGCGGCCCGAAGTAGGCGTAGATGAAGTAGCCCAGCACCGGCATCAGCGCCAGCGACATGATCCACGCCAGCGTGGAGACCGGCGACTTGCGCTGAAGGATGATCCAGACTGCCAGGGTGACGGTGGAAACCGTCCACACCCAGCCCAGCCAGAAGGTCCAGGGGTGGCCGGCGATGACGAGGCCGCTCACGGCTGCTCAGCCCAGCCGGTGTTCCCAGTCCGCCGGCGCGAAGCCCACGGTCACGCCGCCATCGCTCCACTCGACCACCGGGCGCTTGATGGCGCTGGGCTCGCGCAGCAGCAGCGCGGCGGCGCTGGCGGCGTCGCGCACGCCGGCCTGCGTGGCCGCGTCCAGCTTGCGCCAGGTGGTGCCCTGGCGGTTGAGCACCTTCTCCCAGCCGGCGGCGGCGATCCAGCGGTCCAGATGGTCGCGCGGCACGCCCTGCTTCCTGAAGTCGTGGAAGGCGGCTTCGGCGCCGCGCTCGGCCAGCCAGGCGCGCGCTTTCTTCACGGTGTCGCAGTTGGGGATGCCGTAGAGGGTGACCGGTGCGCTCATGCGGGCGATGATGCCACGCGTCGGTGACAATCCGCAGCCTGATGAATACGCTCGAAGACTGGCTCGCGCACGCCGAGCGCCTGCACCCCAAAGCCATCGAACTGGGCCTGGACCGCGTGCGCGCGGTGGCCGAACGCATGGGCCTGCGCTTCGACTGCCCGGTGTTCACCGTGGCCGGCACCAACGGCAAGGGCTCCACCGTGGCGATGCTGGAGGCCATCCTGGGCGAGGCGGGTTTCCGCGCCGGCGCCTACACGTCGCCGCACCTGGTGCGCTTCGAGGAGCGCTGCCGCGTGCGCGGCGTGCCCGTCGATGCTTCTGAATTGGTAGCTGCCTGCGCAGACGTGGAGCGCGCCAGAGGCCAAATCGACCTGACGTATTTCGAGTTCACCACGCTCGCCATCCTGCACGTGCTGTCGCGCGCCGGGCTGGACGCGGTGATCCTGGAGGTGGGCCTGGGCGGCCGGCTGGACGCGGTGAACGTCATCGACGCCGACTGCGCCGTCATCACCAGCATCGACATCGACCACGCCGAGCTGCTGGGCGGCACGCGCGAGCAGATCGGGCTGGAGAAGGCCGGCATCCTGCGCACCGGGCGCCCGGCCATCGTCAGCGACCCGGTGCCGCCGCAGAGCGTGATCGACCGCGCGGTGGAAATCGGCGCCGACCTGTGGCTGCCCGGGCGCGACTACAACTTCACCGGCGACCGCCAGCAGTGGGCCTGGGCCGGGCGCGGGCGCCGCTACGCCGGCCTGGCCTACCCGGCGCTGCGCGGCGCCAACCAGCTCGTCAACGCCTCCGGCGTGCTGGCGGCGCTGGAGGCGATGCGCCCGCGGCTGCCGGTCACCGCCCAGGCCGTGCGCACCGGCCTGGCCATGGTGGAGCTGCCCGGGCGCTTCCAGGTCGTGCCCGGCCAGCCGGCGCTGGTGCTGGACGTGGCGCACAACCCGCACGCCGTCGCCGCGCTGGCGCTCAACCTGGACGCGATGGGCTTCTACCCCGCCACCCACGCCGTGTTCGGCGCCATGGCCGACAAGGACCTGGCGCCCATGCTCCAGCGCATGGACCCCCTGGTGGACCGCTGGTACTTCACCGACCTGCCCACGCCCCGCGCCGCCAGCGGCGCCGCCTTGTTGGCCGCCTGGCAGGCGCTGACGCAGCGCGGCGACGCCGCCGCGCAGGTGGCCGCGAGCCCCCTGGAAGCACTGCGCGCGGCGGCCTTGGCGGCCACCCCCACTGATAGAATCGTCGTCTTCGGATCGTTCTACACCGTGGGCGGCGTGCTGGAGCACGGCATCCCGCGCCTGCAAGCCGGCCGGCCCGACCCGGCCGAGCGCTGACCCAGGATTTATGGCCTTCTTCAAGTTCCGCCAGCGCGGCCAGCCTCAGCCCGAACCCCGCACCCGTGCCGACGCGCCCGCCGCCGGCGCCCAGGAAACCGTCGATGGCCTGCGCCGCCGCGCGCGCCACCGCCTGGTGGGCGCGGCGGTGCTGGTGCTGGTGGCGGTGATCGGCTTCCCGCTGCTGTTCGACACCCAGCCGCGCCCGGTGGCGGTGGACGCGCCCATCACCATCCCCGACAAGGACAAGGCGCCGCCGCTGCGCGGGCCCGAGGCGTCCCGTGGCAACAACGGCAGCCGCGTGGCCGCCACCGCCAGCCTGGACGAGCGCGAGGAGGTCGTCGCGCCCGCGCCGCGCCGCAGCGAGACCAGCACGCCGGCGCCGGCCGCGCGCCCCGCCGAACCCGCCCGCGACACCCGCGCCGAGGACGAGGCGCGCGTCCGCCGCGAGGCCGAGGCCAAGGCCAAGCGCGAAGCCGAGCAGGCCGCCAAGGCCAAGCGCGAGGAGGCCGCGCGCGCCCGCGCCGCGCTCGAAGGGCAGAACAAGCCCGCGGCCGCCACCCCGGCCGCCGCGGGCGACGACAAGGGCCGCTTCATCGTCCAGGTCGGCGCCTTCGCCGAGGCCGACAAGGTGCGCGAGGTGCGCCAGCAGGCCGAGCGCGCGGGCCTCAAGACCTACACCCAGGTGGTGGACACCAAGGAAGGCAAGCGCACCCGCGTGCGCGTGGGCCCTTTCGCCACCCGCGCCGAGGCCGAGAAGGCCGCCGCCGCGTTGCAGAAGGTCGGCTTGACGGGCGGCATCTACGCGCTCTGAGAAGGTGTGAACGAACCCCGCATGCCCGCCTTGAGCGCCCAAACCCGCCCGCTCGGCGTTGCAAATGCTCGCCATAGCCCGCGCTATGGCTGCGCTTTGCGCCTTGAGCGGACGGCTTTGGACACTCCTTTCGGGCACGCGGGATTCATTCGCACCTTCTGAGACCAGCCCGTGTCCGCCATCGACTGGATCTGCCTGGCCGTGCTGCTGGCCTCGCTGCTGCTGGGCGCCTGGCGCGGGCTGCTGTACGAGGTGCTGGCCATTGCCGGCTGGGTGGTGGCCTTCTTGGCGGCGCGCTGGTCGGCCGGCGTGGTTGGCGGCTGGCTGCCGATGGGCGAATCGAGCGAGCCGCTGCGCCACGCGGCCGGCTTCGTGCTGGTGTTCATCGCGGTGGCGTTCCTCTGCGGCATGCTGGCCACGCTGGCGCGCCACGCCGCCAGGTCGCTGGGCATGCGGCCGGTGGACCGCGTGTTCGGCGCCGCCTTCGGCGTCGCGCGCGGCCTGCTGCTGCTGCTGGTGCTGGCCGCCCTGGTGCTGATGACGCCGCTGCGCGAAGCCGAGTGGTGGCGCCAGTCGGCCAGCGCGCAATGGCTCGAAGCCGCCCTGATGCAGATCCACCCCTGGCTGCCCGAATCTTTCGGCAAATACCTTTCGGCCTGAATGTATGAACCACCCCCGTTGCTCCACTCGCTTCGCGATGTTGCGCCTCCCCCCTCAAGGGGGCGCGCCCGCTGGCCGGGGGAACCCCGGCCAGGAGCGCACTGGCGCGGCCTGCTCCGCGGCCTTTCGGCGCCTTGGGTTTCAAGCGTCGCTGGAAAACTGACCCCTTCGGCCCGACAATCGGCTCATCCCCCACCCCACCACGAGCGCAATCACCATGTGTGGCATCGTCGGCGTTGTCAGCAACGCACCCGTCAACCAGCTCATCTACGACGCGCTGCTGCTGCTCCAGCACCGCGGCCAGGACGCCGCCGGCATCGTCACCCAGCAGGACCGCAAGTTCTTCATGCACAAGGCCAAGGGCATGGTGCGCGACGTGTTCCGCACGCGCAACATGCGCGCGCTGCCCGGCGCCAGCGGCCTGGGCCAGGTGCGCTACCCGACGGCGGGCAACGCCTTCAGCGAGGAGGAGGCGCAGCCTTTCTACGTCAACGCGCCGTTCGGCGTGGCGCTGGTGCACAACGGCAACCTGACCAACGCGCAGGCGCTGCGCGCCGAGCTGTATTCCACCGACCACCGCCACATCAACACCGAGAGCGACTCCGAGGTGCTGCTGAACGTGCTGGCGCACGAGCTGGAGAAGGCCACGCGCGGCGCCAAGCTGGGGCCGGACGAGGTGTTCGCCGCCGTCGCCGGCGTGCACCGGCGCGTGCGCGGCTCCTACGCGGTGATCGCGCACATCGCCGGGCGCGGCATGCTGGCCTTCCGCGACCCGTTCGGCATCCGCCCGCTCAGCTTCGGCCGCGCGCCGGACGGTGGCGTGATGGTGGCCAGCGAATCCGTCGCGCTGGAGGGCACCGGCTACGCGCCCGAGCGCGACCTGGCGCCGGGCGAGGCGATCTACGTCACGCTGGACGGCGCGCTGCACGCGCACCCCTGCGCCGAGCGGGCGCAGCTGTCGCCCTGCATCTTCGAATACGTGTACCTCGCGCGGCCCGACTCGGTGCTGGACGGCATCTCGGTCTACCAGGCGCGCCTGAACCTGGGCGAGACGCTGGCCAAGCGCGTGGTCTCCACCGTGCCGCCGGACGAGATCGACGTGGTGATCCCCGTGCCCGAGTCCAGCCGCCCCAGCGCCACCGAGCTGGCGCGGCTGCTGGGCAAGCCCTACCGCGAGGGCTTCGTCAAGAACCGCTACGTCGGCCGCACCTTCATCATGCCGGGCCAGGCGGTGCGCAAGAAGTCGGTGCGCCAGAAGCTCAACGCCATCGCCAGCGAGTTCGCCGGCCGCAACGTGCTGCTGGTGGACGACTCCATCGTGCGCGGCACCACCAGCCAGGAGATCGTGCAGATGGCGCGCGAGGCCGGCGCGCGCAAGGTCTACCTCGCCAGCGCCGCGCCGCCGGTGCGCTTTCCCAACGTCTACGGCATCGACATGCCGACCAAGGAAGAGCTGGTGGCGCACGGCCGCACGGAAGAAGAGGTGCGCCGCATCGTCGGCGCCGACGCGCTGATCTACCAGGACGTCGAGGCCATGAAGCGTGCCATCGGCGCGCTGAACCCGGCGGTGCAGGGCTTCGACGCCTCGTGCTTCGACGGCGTCTACGTCACCGGCGACATCACCGACGGCGACATCGCGCGCATGAACCAGCAGCGCGTGAAGACCGGCGAGGACGACGAGGACGCCTCCCGCCTGACCCTGCCCAACGCCACCACCGCATGACCCAAGACCAAGATACTCCTGGCCAGGACGGCCGCCAGCGCCCGCTGCCAGCCGGTTTGCACCCCGATACTCTCGCTGTCCGCGTCGCCATCGAGCGCAGCCAGTACGGCGAGAACTCCGAGGCGCTGTACCTCACCAGCGGCTTCGTGCAGCCCGACTCGGCCACCTCGGCCGAGCGCTTCGCCAGCGGCCAGGGCTACACCTACACGCGCACCTCCAACCCCACCGTCACCGCGTTCGAGAACCGGCTGGCCGCCATGGAGGGCGCCCAGGCCGCCATCGCCGCCGCCAGCGGCATGGGCGCGGTGCTGCTGATGATCATGGGCCTGCTGAAGGCGGGCGACCACGTGGTGCTGTCGCGCTCCATGTTCGGCTCCACGCTCAACCTGTTCGGCAAGGAATTCGCCAAGTTCGGGGTGGAGACCAGCTTCGTCTCGCAGACCGACGTGGCCGAGTGGCGCGCCGCCGTGAAGCCCAACACCAGGCTGCTGTTCGCCGAGACGCCCACCAACCCGCTCACCGAGGTGTGCGACATCGCCGCGCTGGCCGAGATCGCGCACGCCGCCGGCGCGCTGCTGGCGGTGGACAACGCCTTCGCCACGCCCGCGCTGCAACAGCCCATGCGGCTGGGCGCCGACGTCGTCATGCACTCCGGCACCAAGTACCTCGACGGCCAGGGCCGCGTGATGGCCGGCGCACTGTGCGCCAGCGCCGAGCTGGTGCGCGAAAAGTTCGCCCCCGTCGTGCGCACCGCCGGCATGGTGCTCTCGCCCTTCAACGCCTGGGTGGTGCTGAAAGGGCTGGAGACGCTCGGCGTGCGCATGAAGGCGCACTGCGAGAACGCGTTGGCCGTGGCGCGCTGGCTGGAGGCGCAGCCCCAGGTCGCGCGCGCCTACCACCCCGCCTTGCCCTCGCACCCGCAGCACGCGCTGGCCATGCGGCAGATGAGCGGCGGCGGCGGCGTGGTCACCTTCGAGGTCAAGGGCGAGGGCGCCGAGCAGCTGCGCCGGCGCGCCTTCCACGTCATCGACAGCTGCCAGCTGCTGTCCATCGCCACCAACCTGGGCGACACCAAGACCATCGTCAGCCACCCCGCCACCACCTCGCACGGGCGCCTGACTGAAGAGCAGCGCCTGGCCGCCGGCGTCAGCCAGGGCGTGATCCGCGTGGCGGTGGGGCTGGAGCATCCGCGGGACGTGATCGCCGACCTGGCGCGCGGCCTGGCGCGCTGCGGCGACATCCCTTGATTTGCTTTTGATTTGATAGCTGCTCACGCTTGGCCATCAAGCGCTGGAGGCCGAAAACATGCCTGAAAACTCCGCACCCACGCCACGCGTGCGCACGCGCTTCGCGCCATCGCCCACCGGCTTCATCCACCTGGGCAACATCCGCTCGGCGCTGTACCCCTGGGCTTTTGCGCGCTCGCGGCAGGGCGACTTCATCCTGCGCATCGAAGACACCGACCTGGAGCGCTCCACGCAAGCCGCCGTCGACGTGATCCTCGAAGGCATGGCCTGGCTCGGCCTCGACCACGACGAAGGCCCCTACTACCAGATGCAGCGCATGGAGCGCTACAAGCAGGTGCTGGCGCGGTTGCAGGAAAAGGGCCACGTCTATCCCTGCTACATGAGCGTGGAAGCGCTGGATGCGCTGCGCGAGAAGCAGATGGCCGCCAAGGAAAAGCCCCGCTATGACGGCACCTGGCGCCCCGAGCCCGGCAAGCAGCTGCCGCCGGTACCCGAAGGCGTGAAACCCGTGCTGCGCTTCAAGACACCCAGGGACGGCATCGTCGGCTGGGACGACAAGTGCAAGGGCCGCATCGAATTCCAGAACGGCGAACTCGACGACCTCGTCATCGCCCGTCCCGACGGCACGCCCACGTACAACTTCTGCGTCTGCGTGGACGACATGGACATGGGCATCACCCACGTCATCCGCGGCGACGACCACGTCAACAACACCCCGCGCCAGATCCACATCTTCGAGGCGCTGGGCGCCACGGTGCCCGTCTTCGCCCACCTGCCCACCGTGCTCAACGAGCAGGGCGAGAAGATGAGCAAGCGCAACGGCGCCAAGCCCGTCACGCAGTACCGCGACGAAGGCTACCTGCCCGACGCGATGGTCAACTACCTCGCCCGCCTGGGCTGGAGCCACGGCGACGACGAGATCTTCAGCCGCGCGCAGTTCCTCGAATGGTTCGACCTCGACCACCTGGGCCGCAGCGCCGGCCAGTTCGACGAGGCCAAGCTGCGCTGGGTCAACGCCCAGCACCTGAAAGCGATGGACGACGCGGCCCTGGCGCCGCTGGTCGCCGCGCAGCTGAAAGCGCATGGCATCGAGGCCGACGAGCGCCTGCCCGCCATCTGCGGCCTGTTCAAGGACCGCTGCGATACCACCGTCGCGCTGGCCGACTGGGCGCGGGCTTTCTACGCCGACGTGCAACCCAAGGCCGAAGACCTGGCCAAGCACGTGACCGATGCCGTCAAGCCCGCCATCGCCACGCTGGCGGCGAAACTGGCCGGCGTGGAGTGGCGCACCGACGCCATCGCGGCGGCCATCAAGGAGACGCTGGCCGCGCACGGCCTGAAGATGCCGCAACTGGCCATGCCCGTGCGCGTGCTGGTCATGGGCACGCCGCAGACGCCCTCGCTCGACGCCGTGCTGGCGCTCGGCCAGCGCGAAAAAGTTCTGGCGCGTTTGAACCGGGCCTGAATTTCGACATATAATGCGAGGCTCGACACCCGAGAGGGGGTATAGCTCAGCTGGGAGAGCGCTTGCATGGCATGCAAGAGGTCAGCGGTTCGATCCCGCTTACCTCCACCAACCGAAGTGTCGAAGTTCCCAGGTTTTGACCCTATCGTCTAGAGGCCTAGGACATCACCCTTTCACGGTGAGTACCGGGGTTCGAATCCCCGTAGGGTCGCCAAGTTTTGTGGCGCTTGGCTCCGCGAGGAGCGAAAGCTGCACCAACGCGGAGCGGTAGTTCAGTTGGTTAGAATACCGGCCTGTCACGCCGGGGGTCGCGGGTTCGAGCCCCGTCCGCTCCGCCAAAAATCAACGGGTTAGCAGCGCAAGCGGCTAACCCGTTTTCTTTTTTCCACCGCCTTGCCCATGACCGCCGACGCCCTCGATCCGCCCATGCGCCTGGCGCTCGATCTGGCCGCGCGGGCGCGCGTTGCGTGCCCGCCCAACCCGGCCGTGGGCTGCGTCATCGTGGGGACCGACGGCGCGGTGCGGGGGCAGGGCCACACGCAGCCGGTGGGGCAGGCGCATGCCGAGGTGATGGCGCTGCGCGACGCGGCGGCCCGCGGGCATCCGGTGGCCGGCGCCACGGCGTACGTCACGCTGGAGCCCTGCGCGCACCACGGGCGCACGGGGCCATGCTGCGACGCGCTGGCTGCGGCCGGCATCGGCCGGGTGGTGGCCTCGCTGCAAGACCCGAATCCGCGCGTGGCGGGCCAGGGCTTCGCGCGCTTGCGCGCGGTCGGCATCGACGTGCAGGTGGGGCCCGGCGCGGAGGAATCACGCGAGCTGAACATCGGCTTCTTCAGCCGCATGGTGCGCGGCCTGCCCTGGGTGCGCCTGAAGGCGGCCGGTTCGCTCGACGGGCGCACGGCGCTGCCCAACGGGCGGAGCCAGTGGATCACCTCGCCCGAGGCGCGCGCCGACGGCCACGCCTGGCGCGCGCGCGCCTGCGTGGTGCTGACGGGCATCGGCACCGTGTTGCAGGACGACCCGCAACTCGACGTGCGCCTGGCCGCCGCGCCGCGCCAACCCGATCTGGTGGTGGTGGACAGCCGGCTGGAAACGCCGATGAATGCCCGCCTGTGGCACGTCGATAGACGTCGCGTGCGCATCTACACGGCGGCGCAGGACACCGCGCGCCAGCAAGCCCTGGCTGATCGGGGCGCCGAGGTGATCGTGCTGCCCGATGCGCGCGGCAAGGTCGATCTGGCGGCCATGCTGCGCGACCTGGCGCGGCGCGAGGTGAACGAGGTGCACGTCGAGGCCGGCTTCAAGCTCAACGGCTCGCTGATGCGCGCCGGCCTGGTGGACGAGTTGCTGCTCTACCAGGCGCCGCTGCTGCTGGGCGAGGGGCAGGGCATTGCCGCCATCGGGCCGTTCGAGACGCTGGCCGAAGGCACGCGCTTCGAATGGCGCGACGTGCACCGTGTCGGCCCCGACCTGCGGGTGCTGGCGCGCGGGCTGGGCCGCGGCGGCTTCTGATCAACTGGCCGGGTTGGCGGGGCGCGCCTGCGCCGTCTTGCCGGGGTCGAGCACGGCCAGCTGCATGGAGATGTCGAACAGCCGCACCTTGCTGGCGTAGTGCCGGTCCAGCCGCCATTCGTCCAGGATCTCCATCGCCAGCTTGAACTTGTCGGCGTCCAGCAGGTACAGGTCGGTGATCGGGAAGCTCGCCTCCGACTCCAGCGCCAGCACCAGGCGGGACAGGGTTTTGGCGTTGGCGTCGTTCGGCTGGCGTTCGATGAATTTGCGGGCTTCCTTGATGGCGCGCATGACGGGGCGTCCTTTCGGCGGGCGTGTTGGGGTGGGGTGCGCGGCGGCAACGCAGCGGCGCACGGGTCGGCGATCGACCACCGGATGATGCTAGCGAACGGGCGCGCGGCGCGCTACCGCATCATCGAACTGTCACCAAACTGAAATGAGCGCCGCGCGCGGTGGGGTGGCCTGCCCGGAGGGAGTCGAACCCCCGACCCACGGCTTAGAAGGCCGTTGCTCTATCCAACTGAGCTACGGGCAGATCGACGGGATGAGGTGGTCGGCGTGGCGGGATTCGAACTCGCGACCCTCTGCTCCCAAAGCAGATGCGCTACCAGGCTGCGCTACACGCCGACAAGAGGCCGATTCTAACTGGCGCCATCGCACCGGCTCAGCGCCGCCGGTACTGCGTCTGGCCGAACAGCACTTCCTTCTCGGCGGCGCTGCGCACCGGCTTGCGCCGCTCGGCCAGCACCTGCACGCCGCGCTGCACCGCCGGGCGCGCGGCGACGCGGTCGAACCACCCCTTGAGCGCGGGGTAGTCGGCCCAGTCGATGCCCTGGTTCTCCCACGAGCGCAGCCAGGGGAAGACGGCGATGTCGGCGATGGTGTATTCGTCGCCCGCGATGTAGGCGCCGGTGTGCTCGATCTGCCGGTCCATCACGCTGTACAGGCGCTTGGCCTCGTTGGTATAGCGGTCGATGGCGTAGCCGATCTTCTCCGGCGCATAGAGGCGGAAGTGGTGCGCCTGGCCGAGCATGGGGCCGACGCCGCCCATCTGGAACATCAGCCACTCCAGCGCGCGGTAGCGGCCGCGCACGTCGGCGGGCAGAAAGCGTCCTGTCTTGCCGGCCAAGTAGAGCAGGATGGCGCCGGACTCGAACAGCGAGATGGGCGCGCCGTCCGGCCCGTCGGCATCGACGATGGCGGGGATCTTGTTGTTGGGGCTGATGGCCAAAAAGTCCGGCTGGAACTGGTCGCCCGCGCCGATGTCCACGGCGTGCACGCGGTAGGGCAGGCCGCACTCCTCCAGCATGATGTGGACCTTGTGGCCGTTGGGCGTGGGCCAGGAATACATGTCGATCACGGGGCGCTCCTTGCGGGGGTGGGTTGGCCACATTGTGGCCGGCCCGGCGACGAAAAGCGTTCGGGTGTCAGGTATCCAGAACGAAGAACGCGAGCCGTGGGGCCGCGCGTTCGATGGATACCACTGGGCGGCGTGCCCTGGCGTTCATTCGTCGGTGTGTCGTATGACGACTTTGCCGAAGTGGGCACCAGTGTCGAAGTACTCGAATGCCTGCCTGGCTTCGGAGAAACTGAATAGGCGATCGATGACGGGACGCAAGTTCCGCGCATCGATCGCCTCGTTCATCATCTCGAACTGCCGGCGGCTACCGACCGTGGAGCGTATGACGGTAACGATGTTGCTGCCAAGGCTTGCCGGATCGAAAGTTGTCGATTTGGACAGGACGCCAATCAGATTGATCTGAGCACCCAGGGCCGCGGCTCTTATGGAGCGCTCCAGCGTCCCGATGCCGCCCACCTCGATGACGTGGTCCGCTCCGCGTCCATGCGATGCCTTGCGGACCGCGATGTGCCAGTCAGGATCTTCGCGGTGGTTGATCGTCACATCTGCTCCGAGGGCAGTCAGCTTCGCCGCTTTCTCCGTGCTGGACGTGGTCGCGATGACGCGAGCCCCCATCAGCTTGGCGAACTGAAGCGCAAAGACGGAGACGCCGCCTGACCCTTGCGTCAATACGATTTCTCCAGGCAATACCCGCCGAAAGGCCGTCAGGGCCGACCAGGCGGTCAGGGCTGCGCAGGGCAGGGTGGCGGCCTCCTCGAACGTCAGGCTGTCTGGCAGCGGAACACACGCATCCTCATCGGCGACACGAAGTTCGGTCAGCCAGCCGTCCTCGGAGAGGGTGGGTTGAACGCTGATCGCCTCTGCCGAAATCGGGCCTGCGATCCATTTGGGCAGAAAAGAGCCGGCAACGCGATCACCCACCTGGATGCGGGATACCCGGGGCCCGACGGCAATGACCTCGCCAGCCCCGTCCGATAGGGGAACGCGGCCCGCGGGCACCGCGGACCGACCGTACTGGCCCTTCAGGAGCAGGAGATCGCGGTGGTTCAGCGAACTGGCCCGCACGCGGATCAAGACCTTCGTGTCCGCTGGCCGGGGATCTGGATGGTCTTTCAAGACCAGCCCATCCAGGCTGCCTAGCTTGTCGATGTGATAGCTCAGCATAAGTTCTCCATGTCGTTCTCGGACAGTTTCATGGAGGAGAGCTGGCTGATCTATCGTCATAAGTGCAAATTCATGTGCCAATCGTCCAGACGGTGCTATCTTTGGCGCGTGGATGCGCTGACCGACATTCTCTCGACCGTCCGTTTGCGCGGAGCCCTTCACACGAGGCTGGAGGCGAGTCCTCCCTGGGGCATTGATTTCGCGGCTTCGGAGAAGCTGCGCTTTGCGCTGGTTTCGCATGGCTTTTGCCATCTCGTGCCGGGAGGCGGCTCAGCGCCGATCCCGTTGAAGCGCGGGGATGGCTTCTTGCTCGTGGGCCCGGAGCCTTTCTCTCTTCGGGACAGGCCGCAATCGCAGGCGCAGCCCTGCGCGACCGTTGTCGATCGTGCCGCTGGCGGATTCGTCAAGATCGGCGACGGGCCAGCCGCCACGAGCCTTGTCCTCGGGTGGTTCACGTTCGAGCCGGGGAGCAGCAGCCTTCTCCGCGATCTTCTTCCGCCCATCACCTGCTTCAGCCTTTCCAGCCCGAGGTTTCGCACCACTCAGGCCGCCCTCGATCTTCTTTCCGCCGAAGCATCGAGTGACGCTCCCGGAGCCGACCTGGTCGTCGGGCGTGTCGGCGACATTCTTCTGGTCGAAGCCATCCGGGCCCATCTGGCGAACAGCGACGTGCATGAGGCCGGCCTTGTCTGCCTTCTCGCCGACAGAAGGATCGCCCGCGCCCTGCAGGCCATCCACGCAGACGCGGGGCATGCCTGGACGCTGGCGGAGCTTGCGCATATCGCCGGAATGTCGCGTTCGTCGTTGGCGGCCGAGTTCCGGCGCAAAGCGGGTCAGCCGGTCATGGACTACGTGGTGCGCTGGCGCATGCGGCTGGCCTGCATGCGTCTGCGCGACTCCAGCATGCCCTTGTCGCGGATCGCCCGCGAGGTTGGCTACGAGGCCGAAAGCGCCTTCGGCCGGGCGTTCAAGCGCATCATGAAAATAACGCCCGGCGCATATCGTCGGTCCATGCGCGGGCGCGGTGGCGAGGGCGATCGAGAACCGTCTGTGCGATGAAAGAAAAAGCGCAGTGTCCATCCGGACACCGCGCTTGCTCTTTGCTATGTTATCGATAGCTGCCGGCGCTTGCTACATGGGCGATAGAGGCCGATTTGGCTTGTAATCCACGCTCAGGAGCCGCGCGTGATGGGCATCTCCACTTCCTTGGCGCCCACCGCGTACTTGGCCAATTCCAGCTTGGCCAGCGAGTTGCGGTGCACTTCGTCCGGGCCGTCGGCCAGGCGCAGGGTGCGCTGGTGGGCGTAGCTGTTGGCCAGGATGAAGTCGTCGCTCACGCCGCCGGCGCCGTGCGCCTGGATGGCCCAGTCGATGATGCGGGTGGACATGTTGGGCGCCACGATCTTGATCATGGCGATCTCGGCCTGCGCGACCTTGTTGCCCACGGTGTCCATCATGTAGGCGGCCTTGAGCGTGAGCAGGCGCGCCTGCTCGATCATGCAGCGCGCCTCGGCGATGCGCTCGCGCCACACGCCCTGGGTGGAGATGGGCTTGCCGAAGGCCACGCGCTGGTTCAGGCGCTTGCACATCATCTCCAGCGCGCGCTCGGCGGCGCCGATGCTGCGCATGCAGTGGTGGATGCGGCCCGGGCCGAGGCGCCCCTGGGCGATGGCGAAACCCTGGCCCTCGCCCTTGAGCAGGTTGCCGGCGGGCACGCGCACGTTCTCCAGCAGCACCTCCATGTGGCCGTGCGGCGCGTCGTCGTAGCCGAACACGGACAGCGGGCGCAGCACCTTCACGCCCTTGCTGCTGGCGGGCACCAGGATCATGGACTGCTGCGAGTGGCGCGGCGCCTCGGGGTCGGTCTTGCCCATCACGATGTAGACGGCGCAGCGCGGGTCGCCGGCGCCGGAGGACCACCACTTGCGGCCGTTGATGACGTATTCGTCCCCCTCGCGGCGGATCGAGCACTCGATGTTGGTGGCGTCGGACGAGGCCACGGCCGGCTCGGTCATCAGGAAGGCCGAGCGGATCTCGCCCTTGAGCAGCGGCTCCAGCCACTCGTCCTTGTTGGCCTCGGAGCCGTAGCGCTCGATGGTCTCCATGTTGCCGGTGTCGGGCGCGGAGCAGTTGAACACCTCGGGCGCCCAGGGGTTGCGGCCCATGATTTCGCACAGCGGCGCGTATTCGAGGTTCGACAGACCCTCGGGCGCGCGCGGCGAGCGCGGCAGGAACAGGTTCCACAGGCCGGCGGCGCGCGCCTTGGGCTTGAGCTGCTCGATGATCTTGGTGGGCACCCAGGCGTTGCCCTTGGCGCGGTTCTCGGCCACTTCGCGCAGGTAGACGGATTCGTTGGGGTAGATGTGCTCATCCATGAAGGCCAGCAGCCTGGCCTGCAGGTCCTTGACCTTGGGGGTGAACTCGAAATCCATGACGTGTCGTCCTCGGTTGGTGGAAATGAAAAGGGCGGTTCGCCGGTGCCGGTCTAGGCCCGTTGCGCGAACTGCCAGGCCAGCTCGGCCATGGGCCGCGCGCGCGCGCCGTTGGCGCGGGCCTGCTCGCTGGAGGCGGTGCCGGCTTCCACCCGCTTGGCGATGCCTTGCAGGATGGCGGCGATGCGGAACATGTTGTAGGCGAGGTAGAAGTTCCAGTCCGGCGCCAGCGCCTCGGGCGTGGTGAAGCCGGTGCGCTCGCAGTAGCGGCGGATGTAGTCCTGCTCGCTGGGGATGCCCAGGCTGGCCAGATCGAGCCCGCCGATGCCGCGGAACAGGTTGGCGTCGATGTGCCAGGACATGCAGTGGTAGCTGAAGTCGGCCAGCGGGTGGCCCAGGGTGGACAGCTCCCAGTCCAGCACGGCGAGCACGCGCGGCTCGGTGGGGTGGAACATCAGGTTGTCGAGCCGGAAGTCGCCGTGCACGATGCTGGTGAGGTCGGTGCGGGCGCTGGCCGGGATGCTGGCGGGCAGCCACTCGATGAGCTTGTCCATCTCGGGGATGGGCTGCGTCACGGAGGCCAGGTACTGCTTGCTCCAGCGGCCGATCTGGCGCTCGAAGTAGTTGCCGGGCTTGCCGTAGCTTTCGAGTCCGCGCGCCTTGTAATCGACCTTGTGCAGCGCGGCGATGACGCGGTTCATCTCGTCGTAGATGGCCGCGCGTTCGGCCGGCGCCATGCCGGGCAGGGACTGGTCCCACAGCACGCGGCCTTCGACGAATTCCATCACGTAGAACGCGCGGCCGATGACGGACTCGTCATCGCAGAGCACGTGCATGCGCGCCACCGGCACGGCGGTGCCGGCCAGGCCGGTCATGACGGCGAACTCGCGCTCGATGGCGTGCGCCGAGGGCAGCAGCTTGGCCACCGGGCCGGGCTTGGCGCGCATCACGTAGCTGCGCGCGGGCGTGACGAGCTTGTAGGTGGGGTTGGACTGGCCGCCCTTGAACATCTCTACGGACAACGGGCCGGCGAAGCCGTCCATGTGCCGGCCGAGCCAGGCGGAAAGCGCAGCGACATCGAAGGCGTGGGCTTGCGCCACGGGGCGGGTGCCGGTGAATTGGTCGGTACTGCTCATGTCAATGCTCTGAATCGCCGATGTTCAGCAGGGCGGCGCGGTCGCGCACCACCAGGCCGCCGGGCTCGATGCGGATCACGCCCTCGCGCTCCATCGTCTTGAGCTCCTGGTTGACGCGCTGGCGCGAGGCGCCCAGCAGTTGCGCCAGCTCTTCCTGCGCCAGTTGCAGGGTGATGCGCACCTCGTCGTCCGCCGACAGGCTGGGCACGCCGTAGCTGCGCACCAGGTGGCTGAGCTGCTTGGCCAGGCGCGCGCGCAGCGGCAGGGTGTTGAGGTCTTCCACCTGCCCGAACAGCAGGCGGATGCGCCGCGCCTGCAGGCGCAGCAGGGCTTCGTACAGTTCGGCGTGCTGGCTGAGGATTTTCTGGAAGTCGGCGCGCGCCACGCACAGGATGGTGGTGGCGCCATGCGCATAGGCGTCGTGCGTGCGCCGGTCGCCGTCGAAGATGGCGATGTCGCCGAACCAGATGCCCGGCTCCACGTAGGTCAGCGTGATCTGCTTGCCGGTCAGCGTGGTCGAGCTCACGCGCACCGCGCCTTTGGCGCAGGCGATCCAGTGCTCGGGCGGCTCGCCGCGGGCGGCGATCAGGTCGCCGTCCTGGTAGCGTTTGACGAAGGCGCATCGAAGGATGTCGTGCCGCAGAGAGGGTGAAAGGGAGGAGAACCAGCGACCACCGTTGATCGCCTCGCGTTCCTCCATCGTAAGAATGGGGTCGTCCATGGTCTGTCCTATGGGTGACTGCGAAACCCGGCATTGTCGCCCGGGGGACGGCGGCGGCATGGCGAATGACATCGCTGCGCTTCGATGACGAATGACCTATCCCGTCATTGGACATGCCCGGGCGCCAGCCGGGTGGTCATCTGTCATTCACTCGTAGCGCGGGGTCTGCCGGGAAAGGAACGCCGCGATGCCGATGCCGCCGTTGGCGTGGTGCAGGTTCTTCACGAAGTGCTCGCGCTCCAGCGCCAGTTGCGTGGGCAGGTCGTTGGCGCTGGCTTCGTTGATCAGTTCCTTGATGCTGGTCAGGACGTTGGGTGCGCGCGCGCCGAGCCTGGCCGCCCAGTCCAGCGCGGTGCCCAGCGCCTGGCCGGCGTCGCACAGGCGGCCCACCACGCCCAGCTCGTGCAGGCGCTGGGCGCCAATGCGCTCGCCCAGCATCAGCAGCTCGGTCACCAATTGGCGCGGCAGCGCGCGCGACAGGCTCCAGCTGCCGCCGCCGTCGGGCGACAGTCCGACGCTGCTGTAGGCCATGACGAACACCGCGTTGCGCGCGGCCACGATCAGGTCGCAGGCCAGCGCCAGCGAGAAGCCCGCGCCGGCGGCCGGCCCTTCGACGGCGGCGACGACGGGCTTGGGGAAGGCGCGGATGGCCTCGATCCAGGTGTGCAGCTCCTCGATGCTCTGCGCCTGCACCTCGGGCGGTTTCTGGCGGTTGGCCTGCAGGCGCTGCAGGTTGCCGCCGGCGCAGAAGATGTCGCCCTCGCCGGCGATGACGACGCAGCGCACGTCGGGGTTGGATTCGGCGGCGTTCAGCGCCTCGACGCCGGCGGCGTACATCTCGGGGCCGAGCGCGTTGCGGTGCTCGGGGTTGTGGATGGTCAGCACCATGGTGCTGCCCTCGAAGGTGCTGCGCAGTTCGGCGGTCATGGTGGTACGGTTGCTATTTTATCGGTAGCTGCTGGCGCTTGTCTGGCGGGCGCTGGCGGCATATTCTTTATCTAAAGAGGGGCTGCGGAGCAAGCCATGCCCGCGAACGCCACGCCCGGACCTGCGCCGGGCATTGGCGTTGTCCCTCCTCTGGGGGGAAGGCACCGAAGGTGACTCAGGGGGGATCAACTTTCTTCGTGCAGCAGCGACAGGCCGATGGCGCCGCGCCGGCGCAGCCAGGGGCTGGGGCGGTAGCGCGGGTCGCCGTACACGGTTTGCAGGTTGAACAGCACTTCCAGCACGTTGGCCGGGCCGAACTTGTCGCCCATGGCCAGGGGCCCGAGCGGATAGCCGAGGCCGAGCGTGACGGCGGTCTCCAGGTCCCGCGGGCTGCACACGCGCTGCTGGCACATGTCGGACGCGATGTTGACGATGGTGGCCACCACGCGCTGGGTGACGAAGCCGCCGGAGTCGCGCACCACGCTCACCGCCTTGCCGTCGCGCGAGAACAGCGCGTGGGCGGCATCGCGCATGTCGCTGCGCGTGGCGGGGTTGGTGGCCAGCACGCGGCGCCTGGTGGCCTTGTCGTCCACCAGCAGGTCGATGCCGATGGTGCGCGCCGGGTCCAGCCGCTCGACCACCGCCACGGTGGTGACGTCGAAGCCCAGCGGCGCCACCAGCGTCAGCGCATGCATCGAGGGCGAGGGACCGGTCTCGATCTTGGCGCCCAGGTCCTTCAGCAATTGCAGCAGCTCGGCGCGGCGCGCGGCGCGGGGGGAGACCCACACCGGCGGCAGCTCGGCCACCTGCGGCACGGGCGGTTCGGGCGCCATTTGGGCGGCGCCGTCCACGTACTTGTAGAAGCCCTCGCCCGACTTGCGGCCCACCACGCCGCCGGCCAGCCGCTGCGCGGTGATGACGCTGGGGCGGTAGCGCGGCTCGTCGTAGTACTGGCGGTAGATGGATTCCATCACCGGGTGCGAGACGTCCAGCGCGGTCAGGTCGAACAGCTCGAACGGCCCGAGCCTGAAGCCCACCTGGTCCTTCAGGATGCGGTCGATGGTGGCGAAGTCGGCCACGCCCTCGCTGACGATGCGCAGCGCCTCGGTGCCGTAGCCGCGCCCGGCGTGGTTGACGACGAAGCCCGGCGTGTCGGCCGCCTGCACCGGCGTGTGGCCCATCTGGCGCGCGTAGTCGGTCAGCGCGGCGCAGGTGTCTGGGCTGGTCTTCAGGCCGGCGATGACCTCCACCACCTTCATCAGCGGCACCGGGTTGAAGAAGTGGTAGCCGGCGAAGCGCTCAGGGCGCTTCAGCCCGGCCGCGATGGCTGTCACCGACAGCGACGAGGTGTTGCTGGCCAGCACGGCGGCGGGCTGCACGATGCCTTCCAGCTCGGCGAACAGCGCCTTCTTCACGTCCAGCCGCTCGACGATGGCTTCGACCACCAGGTCGCAGCCTGCCAGCTCGGCCAGGCTGGCGGCGGGCCGCAGGCGCGCCTTGTGGGCGGTGGCCTGGGCGGGGTCGAGCCGCCCCTTGTCGGCCAGCTTGTCCCACTGCGCGCCGAGCGCATCGCGCGCCTTGGCGATGGCGTCCGCCTGGGTGTCGAACAGCAGCACGGCGCTGCCGGCCTGGGCGGCGATCTGGGCGATGCCGCGGCCCATGGCGCCGGTGCCCACGATGCCCACGGTGGTGAAGCGAGGAGTCGTCATGCCGGCAGATTATGGTGCACGACGATTGCTATGTAAAAAATAGCTGCCGGCGCTTGACTGGTGAGCGCTGGAGGCCAATTTGGCTTTAAAACTTTCTGCGCTTCAGCGCCTGACCTGCAAGGCGCCGGGGTTGACGATGTTGGTCGGCGTGCCGCGCAGGTAGTTGACGACGTTGTCGAACGCGGCGCCGAAGTACAGCTCGTAGCTGTCCTGCTCCACGTAGCCGATGTGCGGCGTGCAGATGCAGTTCTCCAGCCGCAGCAGCGCGTGGCCTTGCAGGATGGGCTCGGTCTCGAACACGTCCACCGCCGCCATGCCGGGGCGGCCGCGGTTGAGCGCGCTGACCAGCGCGTCCGGCTCGATCAGCTCGGCGCGCGAGGTGTTCACCAGCAGCGCGGTGGGCTTCATGCGGCCCAGGTCCTCCAGCCGGACGATGCCGCGCGTGGCGTCGGCCAGCCGCAGGTGCAGCGACAGCACGTCCGACAGGGCGAAGAACTCGGCCCGCGAGGGCGCGGCGTGGTAGCCGTCGGCGCGCGCGCGCCCCATCGATTCGGGCGAACCCCAGACCATCACGTTCATGCCGAAGGCGCGGCCGTAGCCGGCCACCAGCCGGCCGGTCTTGCCGTAGCCCCAGATGCCCAGCGTGCGCCCGCTCAGCACCGTGCCCAGGCCGAAATTGGGCGGCATCGACGCCGCCTTCAGCCCCGACTGCTGCCAGGCGCCGTGCTTGAGGTTGCCGATGTATTGCGGCAGGCGCCGCGCGGCGGCCATGATCAGCGCCCAGGTCAGCTCGGCCGGCGCCACCGGCGAGCCCACGCCCTCGGCCACGGCGATGCCGCGCGCCGTGCAGGCCGCCACGTCCACGTGGGGGCCCACGCGGCCGGTCTGCGAGATCATCTTCAGCCGCGGCAGCTTCTCGATCAGCTGGCGCGTGATCTGCGTGCGCTCGCGGATCAGCACGATCACCTCGGCGTCGCGCAGGCGCACCGACAACTGGCCCAGACCCTTGACGGTGTTGGTGTAGACCTTGGCCGGATAGGCCTCCAGCTTGGCCGCGCAGGCCAGCTTGCGCACGGCGTCCTGATAGTCGTCGAGGATCACGATGTTCATCCCCGCATTGTGCCGCCGGCCGCGCGGCGGGCCATACGGCGAGCCAGGCGCAACCGGCGGTGCGCGTGCCCTTCAGGCGCGGCGCGGCTGCGGCGGCGTCTGCGCCGCCTCGATGGCGGCCAGGCGCTCCAGCTCGGCACAGACATCGACCAGGCGGCCGGAGATGCGCAATTCCCCCGCGCCGGCGGTCGGCTGCGTCACGCGCACGGCGGGCCGGGCCGGGCCGCGGGCAACCGGACGCGCGGCGGCGATGCGCGCGCGGCGGCGGTAGGCGGGCACGGCGTAGTCGGCCAGGTGAAAGACGTTCGTTCCCATGTAAAACCTCTCAGGACGGTTGGACACAGGCGAGATTGACCAAGGGGTGCGCCGCCGCAGGGTGTGGGCGATGGCCAAGGCGCCATCGCCTGCACGCCCGCCACCTGGGCGGCGCAAGGTGGAAGGTGCGCGCTACATCAGCATGCTGTTGCGGATCAGGCCCACGGCCAGGCCCTCGATCTCGAAAGGCTCGCCCGGCTGCACCACGATGGTGGGGTAGTCGGGGTTCTCGGCGTGCAGCTCGATGCGGTTCCTGTCGCGGTGGAAGCGCTTGACGGTGACGTCCTCGCCCAGCCGTGCCACCACGATCTGGCCGTTGCGCGCCTCGCGCGTGGCCTGCACGGCCAGCAGGTCGCCGTCCATGATGCCGGCATCGCGCATCGACATGCCGCGCACGCGCAGCAGGTAGTCGGGGCGCTGGGGAAACAGGGTGGGTTCGAGGTGGTAGGTCTGGTCGACGTGCTCCTGCGCCAGGATGGGCGAGCCGGCGGCCACGCGGCCGATCAGCGGCAGCGCCAGCTGCGCCATGCCGGGCAGCGGCAGGCTGAAGGCGTCGCCGCGCACCGCCGCGCGGCCCGCGCCCTTCAGCCGGATGCCGCGCGAGGTGCCGCTGACCAGCTCGATCACGCCCTTGCGCGCCAGCGCCTGCAAGTGCTCCTCGGCGGCATTGGCCGACTTGAAGCCCAACTGCGCCGCGATCTCGGCCCGCGTGGGCGGCGCGCCGGTGCGGGCGATGGCGTGCTGCACCAGTTGCAGGATCTGCTGCTGGCGGGCGGTGAGCTTGGGACTGTCTTGCATGGCGAACCTCTTGGGCTGTATCGATCTACAGTTACTGTAGTTTTGCACAGTTTTCGGGTGCGTGCAATAGTTGCGTATTGGCGGCATCCGCGGATGCTCGGCCTGTCGGTGGCGCGGCAGTGCCGCTACAGTGCAATGTCCGAAAAACGTTCTAGCCCATCTCAGCGCCATGTCCCACCCGACCGATATCTCCTCACGCGCCGCCCGGATCGCGTTGCTCAGCCTGCTGTGCTCCGCCGTCGTGGCCTGCGGCGGAGGCAGCGATGCGCCCGCCGACCCGCCGGCCAGTGACGGCGATACCACCGCGCCAAGTCCCACGCCCACGCCCACGCCCGCGTCGCCGTCACCGGAGCCGGCACCGTCGCCAACGCCCGCGTCCCCGGCTGCGCCTGTGCCCGCCCCTTCGCCGGCGACGCCCGCGCCACCTGCGCCGAGCCCGTCGCCCACACCGTCGCCCGCGCCTACACCGTCGCCTACACCGTCGCCCACGCCCGCGCCGTCGCCGGCCGCGGGCGCCAGTGCCTGCGGCGACATGGGCGATCTGCTGGCCGCCATCAACGCGGTGCGGGCGCAGGCGCGCAGTTGCGGCAGTACGGCCATGCCGGCCGCATCCGCGCTGTCCTGGAACTCGGCGCTGGCCAGCGCAGCCGCCGGGCATTCCGCCGACATGGCGGCCAACAATTTCTTCGACCACGTCGGCACCGGCGGCAGCACCCTGACCAGCCGCGTCAACGCGGCGGGCTACGCGTGGTCGGCCCTCGCCGAGAACATCGCCGCCGGCAACTCGACCGTCGCGGCCACGGTGAGCCAATGGGTCGCCAGCCCGAGCCACTGCCAGGCCATGATGAGCGCCACCTACGTGCACGTCGGCGGCTCGTGCATGTACAACGCCAGCGCCACCTACCGCTACTACTGGACGATCGATCTCGGGCGGCCCTGACGCCGCCCATGCGAAACGCCCCGGCGCCATGACGGCGCCGGGGCGTTCGCTTGGGGCGGGGGCGGCTCAGTTCGACAACGCGGCCAGCGCGCGGGCCTTGATCTCCTCCACCGAGCCGGTGCCGCTGATCTTGCGGTAGCGGGGCGCGGCGGCCGGGTCGGCCTTGGCCCAGGCGCTGTAGTACTCGACCAGCGGGCGCGTCTGCTGGCTGTAGATCTCCAGGCGCTTGCGCACGGTGTCTTCCTGGTCGTCGGCGCGCTGCACCAGCGGCTCGCCGGTGACGTCGTCCTGGCCGTCCACCTTGGGCGGGTTGAACTTGACGTGGTAGGTGCGGCCCGAGGGCGGGTGCTGGCGGCGGCCGCTCATGCGCTCGATGATGGCGTCGAAGGGCACGTCGATCTCCAGCACGCAGTCGAGCTTGACGCCGGCGGCCTTCATGGCCTCGGCCTGCGGGATGGTGCGCGGGAAGCCGTCGAACAGGAAGCCGTTGGCGCAGTCGGGTTGGGCGATGCGCTCCTTCACCAGGTTGATGATCAGCTCGTCGCTGACCAGGCCGCCGGACTTCATCACGCTCTCGGCCTGCTGGCCCAGCGGCGTGCCGGCCTTGACGGCGGCGCGCAGCATGTCGCCGGTGGAGATCTGCGGGATGCCGTACTTCTGGCAGATGAAGGTGGCCTGCGTGCCTTTGCCGGCGCCGGGCGGGCCCAGAAGAATCAGTCTCATCTTGCTCCTCGGGTGGAAGTGGGCGGTGTCTCGCCGCTTTGTAGGTGGTGCGTGGTCGGGATCAAGCGGCCAAGAATAGCACGCGCACACACTGGACGGCGCTTCCGCGCGTGCTGCGGGGTGGGCGCTTGGGAGCGGCCCGGCGCGCTCAGGCGAACAAGTCGCGCACGCGCGCCAGGTCCTGCGGCGTGTCCACGCCCGGGCCGGGGGCCTCGGCCGCCACGTGCACGGCGATGCGGTGGCCGTGCCACAGCACGCGCAGCTGCTCCAGTGCCTCGCACTGCTCCAGCGGCGCCGGCGGCAGCGCGGGAAAGCCGCGCAGGAAGCCCGCCCGATAGCCGTAGAGGCCGATGTGGCGCAGCGGCGCCGGCTGCGCGGGCAGCCGGGTGATGCCGCCGGCGAAGCCGTCGCGCCACCAGGGCAGCGGCGCGCGGCTGAAGGCGAGCGCCAGGCCCTGCGCGTCCAGCACCACTTTCACGACGTTGGGGTTGGTGAAATCTTCTACGGTTTTTATAGCGTGCGCCGCAGTGCTGACGGGCGCCAGCGGCTGTTTTTGCAATAAACCCGCGACGGCGTCGATGAGCGCGGGGTCGATCAGCGGCTCGTCGCCCTGCACGTTGACCACCACGTCGCCGCCGTCCAGGCCGAGCAGCTCGCAGGCTTCGGCCAGGCGGTCGCTGCCGCTCGGGTGGTCGGCGCGGGTGGGCACGGCGCGCACGCCGTGCGCGGCGCAGGCGGCGACGATCTCGGGCGCGTCGGCGGCCACCACCACCTGGGCGGCGCCCGACAGCTCGGCCCGCTCGGCCACGCGCACCACCATCGGCTTGCCGGCGATGTCGGCCAGCGGCTTGTTGGGCAGCCGGGTGGAGGCCAGCCGGGCGGGGATGAGGACGGTGAAGCTCATGGCGCTGCGCGGCGGCTGCGGGCCGTGGTCATTGCACCGAGATGCGGCGCGCCGTGTCCGACGCGTCGAAGACCAGCTTGCGGGGCCAGTTCGGCCACGCCGTGCCCAGCGCCGGGTCGTTGGGGTCGCCGGTGCGCGCGAACGCGGCCAGCGCGGACATCATCGCGTCGGACAGCGCCAGCCGCCCGGGCTGGTTGGCGGCGCTGACGACCACGTTCGCATACAGCGAGGGGCCGAAGTTGCCGAACAGGAACGGCAGGTCGAACGCGTGCGCGGCGCCGTAGATGTCGTTCCACGGCGCGGGCTCGCGCCGCCAGTCGAAGCGGTAGCTCCATACCTGGCTGGGGGTGCGCGTGGCGAGCGCGTCCAGCAGGTTGTCGCGCGCGGCGACGAAGAACCTGGCGTCCAGCTCGGCCACCGCGGCGTGGTAGGCGGCCGCATCAGGATAGGACGGGTGGATGACGCTGCCGAAGGTGGCGGACGCGGCCTTCGCCGGGTCGAACAAGGTCTGGAACAGCTGCGGCTCGGGCAGCTTGATGCCCGGCGCATGGCCGACCAGCGGCAGGAAGGCGGACAGCAGCGTGGTTTCGCTGGCCGTCAGGCCCGCCAGCACCGGCACCTGGACGTAGTCGCCGGCCAGGATGGCGGCGATCGGGTCGGTGGCGACCACCGTGCCTTCGGGGATCGGCCCGCACGCGGTGGAGTTGCCCAGGCCCCCGACCGTCTTCAGCCCCACCTGCAGCAAGGTGCTGGCCGGCTTGCCGCGCAGGTAGGCGGCGATCTCGGCGCTGGCGCGGCCCTGCACCCAGGCCGTGGCCGCCGCGGCGTCGGCGGCGCTGCCGTCGTCGATCAGCAGCTTCAGCAGCAGCAGGTTGGCCAGCGCCTCGTGCACGGGCACGGGGCTGACGATGGGGATGTAGCCTTTGTTGCCCGCCAGGTCGTTGACCGGCTGCGGAAAGCCCGGGCTGGTGCCCAGCGAGATGCCGCCCGACAGCGGCGCCAGCCTGTGGAACAGCCCGGCCGTGCGCCGGCTAGGCGCGGTGAGCACGGCCAGGATGTCGATGGCGCCGGCCGACTGGCCCGACAGCGTGACGTTGCCGCTATCGCCGCCGAAGCGGTCGATGCTGCCCTGCACGAACTTCAGCGCCTGGATGATGTCGAGCACCGCGAAGTTGCCGGACTGGTCGTCGGCCGTCAGGCTCGGGTCGGCGGCGGCGTCGCGCAGCGCCGGGTGGCGGAAGAAGCCGAGCTGGCCGAGCCGGTAGTTGGCGGTGACGACCACCGCGTTGGCTTTTTTGGCCAGCGCCGCGCCGTCGTACGTCGGGTCGCCGCTGTAGCCGGTGATGTTGCTGCCGCCGTGGATGAAGACGATCACCGGCAGGCCGGTGGCGCCGGTGGCGGGGCGCCAGATGTTGAGCGACAGGCAGTCCTCGCTGCCCGGCGTGTGGCCGCTGGCCAGGTTGTCGCCCACGGTGGCGTCGAAGGTGTTGGCGTTGCCCGGGCTGTAGAGGCGCGGGTTCTGGATGCAGGACGGCCCGAAGGCCTTGGCGGGCAGCGTGCCCGTCCACGCGGCGGGCTCGACCGGCGCCTTCCAGCGCAGCGCGCCCTCCGGGGCCTTGGCGAAGGGGATGCCTTTCCAGAAATAGGTGCCCGAGCCGGCGCTGTCGTCGACGCCCTCGACCCGGCCGTAGGCGGTGTCGCGGATCTGCGGCGGCGTGCTGCCGCAGGCGCCGGGGCGGCCCTGGCGGGGGAGCGGTTCCATGGGCTGGTTTCCTTTCAGCCGACCAGCGGCGTGCGCGGCGGCAGGGCGGCCAGTTCCTCGTCCGACAGCGCGCGCGCCTCGCTCTCCAGCATGATCGGGATGCCGTCGCGCACCGGGTAGGCCAGGCGGGCCGAGCGCGAGATCAGCTCGTGCTTCTCGCGGTCGTGGTCGAGCGGGCCCTTGGTGACGGGGCAGACCAGCAGTTCGAGCAGTTTCGGGTCCATGCGCGGGTCAGGAGGAAGGTGGGCTGGGATGATAGCCCCGCGCGGCCAGCGCGGCGTCCAGCGCGGCGAAGAGCGCGGGCGGCAGCTCCAGTGCCAGCGGCACCGCCAGGGCGTCGGGCCAAAGGCGCCACAGCTTCACAGCATCTTTTTCGGTGCAAATCAGCTCCTGGCGCTTGTCTGACGGGCGCTGCCAGCTATTGAAATCGTAGTGATCTGGCAACGCTTCGCAGCGGGCCAGCGCCAGGCCGGCGGCGCGCAGCATGGCGAAGAAGTCTTCGGGCCGCGCGATGGCCGCCAGTGCGTGTACGGGCTGGCCGCGCAGGCTGGCCAGCGGCACACGCGTGCCGTCGGCGCGCATGGCCTCGGGCGCCAGCGCGCGCCGCTGCGCGAAGGCTGGCGCGCCGTTTTCAGGCGGCCGGGCGCCGCCGTACAGCACGGCATCGGCGGCGCGCGGCCAGGGCTCGCGCAGCGGGCCGGCGGGCAGCAGCCAGCCGTTGCCGATGCCGTCGCCGCCGAACACGCACACCTCCACGTCGCGCGCCAGCGCCAGGTGCTGCAGGCCGTCGTCGCACAGCAGCACGTCGGTGCCGGGGTGGGCGGCCAGCAGGGCGCGGCCGGCCTCGGCGCGGCAGCGCGCCACGAACACCGGCACGCCGGCGCGGCGGGCGAGCAGCAGCGGCTCGTCGCCCACGGCGCGCGGGTCGGCGTCGGGCGTGACCTCGCGGCAGCCGCCGTCGGTGCGTCCGTGGCCGCGCGAGACGATGCCGGGGCGCCAGCCGCGCGCCTTCAGGTGTTCGGCGATGGCCAGCGTGGCCGGCGTCTTGCCGGCGCCGCCGGCAACGACGTTGCCGACCACGATCACCGGCACCGGCAGCCGTTCGGCCCGCGCCCAGCCGCGCCGGTAGGCCGCGCGGCGCAGCGCCGCCAGCGCGCCATAGAGCAGGGACAGCGGCCACAGCCCGCAGGCCAGCGGTCCGCGCCGCTGCCAGGCGGCGCGCAGGCGGTGTTCGAGGGCGCCGCGGCGCATGGCGCGCGCTTAGGGCCTGTGAACGCTATGGGAGGGGATCGCGTTGCCTCGCCCAGGGGCTGGATGCCAGGCACCCGTGCGCGGCAAGGCCGGCGCCTTGCAAGCGCGGGCAACGCCGCAGACGGCCCCTGGGCGAGGCCACCCGAAGGGAAGCTGGGCACGGCCGGCCCCTCGGCGTTGCCGGCGTACGCACGGCGTCGCGCGCCTTGATGGGCGGGCTGTGCCGAGCTTCGCGACCCCTCCCATAGCGTTCACAGGCCCTGGTGCGTCAGCGCGCGTTGCCGCTGGTCTGCGCGGCGAAGGTGATGCGCGTCAGCCCTTCGCGGCGGGCGGCGTCCATCGCCGTGACCACGGCCTGCACGGGCGCGGCGGCGTCGGCGCTGATGATGAGGATGCTGTCCTGGCTGGCCAGCCCGCGCAGCGCGCTGGCCACCGCGTCCACGCTGCGCGCCTGAAGCGGCTGCTTGTTGACGGCGTAGCGGCCGTCGGCGGCGACGGCGACGATGATCTCCTTGGGCCGGTCGCGCGCGGCGTCGGCGTCGGCCACCGGCAGCAGCACCTGCAGCTCGGTGAACTTGCTGTAGGTGGTGGTCAGCATCAGGAAGATCAGGATCACCAGCAGCACGTCGATGAACGGGATCAGGTTGATCTCCGGCTCCTCGGGCGGGTGCGGGCGGAACTTCACCGCGCGGCCCCGTTGGCGCCGCCCGGGCACAGGCGCTCCAGGTGGCGGGCGAAGCGCTCGGCCGACAGCTCCAGCTCCAGCACGTAGCCGTCCACCTTGCTGCGGAAGTAGCGCCAGCAGATCAGCGCCGGAATGGCGATGACCAGCCCGAACGCGGTGTTGTACAGCGCCACCGAGATGCCGTGCGCCAGCTGCGCCGGGTTGCCGCCCGACAGCGCGCCGCTCGGCGCCTGCGAGCCGAAGATCTCGATCATGCCGATCACCGTGCCCAGCAGGCCCAGCAGCGGCGCCGCCGAGGCGATGGTGGCGATGGCCGGCAGGTAGCGCTCCAGCCGGTGCGCGACCTCGCGGCCGGCGCCTTCCATGGCGGCGCGCATGTCCTGAGCGGTGCAGCGCGGGTTCTGGTTGATGGCGCGCCAGCCGGCGGCCAGCACCTCGCCCAGCGCGGAGTGCGCGGCGAGCTGGTTCACCGTGTCGGGCGCCGGCACCGCCTCGCGCGAGACGCCGATGGCCTCGTCCACCAGACCGGGCGAGAGGATGCGGGCACGCTTGAGCTTGACGGCGCGCTCGACGATGAAGGCCAGCGCCAGGATGGAGCACAGGATCAGCGGCCAGATCGGCCAGCCGGCGGCTTGTATGATCGAAATCAAGGGTGGTTCTCTCCGTGGTGCGCGCGCCGCGCGGCGGGTCGGGCCGGCAGCGGAAGGAGCCTCAAGGCGCCAGCCGGCGATTATGGCGCACGCTATCCGCCGGGCCGCCTCGCCCATGCACACATTCTGTGGATAACTTTGTGAAGAACCCCTGGCTGTCGGCGCCCAGGCCGCGCCAATACTGGCTCCGTGACGAATTGCTGAAGCGATGGGCACGAAAAATACAAGAAAAATCAATAACTTGCACGTACTCTCGTGCTCGCCGCCCGACCGGTGGCGATGGCTTCGCCGCAGGCGCCGCCGTGTGGAGTAGTCGGGCAGGCGCGCGTGCGCCAACATCCCGCCAGCCCGCATGAACACTGGCTTTCTCGGCCCAGGCCCAGCAACGGCGCCGCGCGTGTGGCAAGTCGGGGCGCTGGCGCGCGCCGCCGCGGACGCGCTGGACGCGCGCTTCAACCCCGTCGCGGTGCGCGGCGAGGTCTCGGGCTTCACCCGCGCGGCCAGCGGGCACTGCTACTTCGCGCTGAAGGACGCCGCCGGCCAGCTGCGCTGCGCCATGTTCCGCCGCGCCGCCGCGCTGCTGGACTTCAACCCGCGCGAGGGCGACCAGGTCGAGCTGCGCGGCCGCCTGACGGTCTATGAGCCGCGCGGCGACCTGCAACTGGTGGTGGAGTCGATGGCGCGCGCCGGCCAGGGCGCGCTGTTCGAGCAGTTCCTGCGCCTCAAGGCCAGGCTGGAAGCCGAGGGCCTGTTCGACCCCGCCCGCAAGCGCGCGCTGCCGGCGCTGCCGCGCGGCATCGGCCTGGTCACCTCACCCGGCGCGGCGGCGCTGCACGACGTGCTGACGGCGCTGGCGCGGCGCGTGCCGCACATCCCCGTGCTGCTGGCGCCGGCCGCGGTGCAGGGCGCCGGCGCGCCGGCCGAACTGCGTGCGGCGCTACAAAAACTGTATCTGCTGGCGCAGGGTGGACGGGCGCTGGAGGCCGATTCGGCTCATAAGATCGATGTCATCCTGCTGGTGCGCGGCGGCGGCTCGATCGAGGACCTGTGGGCCTTCAACGACGAGCAGCTCGCCCGCGCCATCGCCGCCAGCCCGGTGCCGGTGATCGCCGGCGTGGGGCACGAGACCGACTTCACCATCGCCGACTTCGTGGCCGACCTGCGCGCGCCCACGCCCACGGCGGCGGCCGAGCTGGTCAGCCCGCCGCGCGCGCAGTGGCTGGCCGGCGTGGAGGCCACGGCCGAGCGCCTGGCGCGTGCCTTGCGCGGCCGGCTCGACGCCGAGGCCCAGCGCATCGACTGGTTGGCCGGGCGCCTGGGGCGGCCTTCGTCCGCCGTCGCCGCCGAGCGCACCCGGCTGGAGCGCCACGCCGCGCGCCTGCGCCACGCCCTGGCCCTGCGGCTGGAGCGCGAGCGCACGCGCCTCGACCGCGCCGGCGAGCGCCTGCCGCGCGCCGCCGTCCCCCCGCTGGCCGCCGGGCAGGCCCACCTGGCCCGCCTGGCCGAGCGCCTGCCCGCCGCCCTGGCGCGCCAGGGCGAGGCCGCGCACGAGCGCCTGCACCGCGCCGAGCTGCGCCTGGCCGCGCTCGACCCGCGCCGCGTGCTGGAGCGCGGCTACGCCTGGCTGGCCGACGAGGGCGGCCGCCCGCTCACCCGCGCCGCGCAGGCCGAGCCCGGGCAGGCCGTGGCCGCCACGCTGGCCGACGGGCAGGTCGATATGACCGTGGTGCGTCAGAGGTTGCGCTGAGTTCCTACAATCGACCGGCGCCAGGCGACCTAAGATCGCCCTGCGACCCTTACAACCCACGACAAAAGGATCCCACGATGGAACGCGTACTGCCGCCCCTGCCCTATCCCCACGACGCGCTCGCTCCCGCGTACAGCAAGGAAACGCTGGAATACCACCACGACAAGCACCACAAGGCTTACGTGGACAAGCTCAATGAGCTGCAAAAGGGCACCGAGTTCGAGCACATGGAGCTCGAAGACGTGATCAAGAAGGCCCAGGGCGGCATCTACAACCAGGCCGCGCAGATCTGGAACCACACCTTCTTCTGGCACTGCATGAAGCCGAACGGCGGCGGCGAGCCCACCGGCGCGCTGGCCGCGGCTATCACCAAGAAATGGGGCAGCTTCGCCGACTTCAAGAAAGCCTTCGTCACCAGCGCCGTCGGCAACTTCGGCAGCGGCTGGACCTGGCTGGTGAAAAAGGCCGACGGCAGCGTGGACATCGTCAACATGGGCGCCGCCGGCACCCCGCTGACCACCGGCGACACCCCGGTGCTGACGGTGGACGTGTGGGAGCACGCCTACTACATCGACTACCGCAACCTGCGCCAGAAGTTCGTCGAGACCTTCTTCGACAAGCTGGCCAACTGGGACTTCGCGGCCAAGAACTACGGCTGAACGCCCCGCCTGTGCCGGCAAGCCGCCTTCGGGCGGCTTTTTTTTATGGCTCAGCGGCCCGTAAGCGGCCCCTGTCATGATGTACGCTGTGCGTTTTCGCGCATCGATCGGCCACCACCCCAAGAATGAATTCCGGAGAACCCAGCATGAGCACCCCCCAGTCCACCATCGTCTACACCCTGACCGACGAAGCGCCCCTGCTGGCCACCGCGTCGCTGCTGCCCATCATCCGCGCCTTCACCGCGCCCGCCGGCGTGACGGTGGAAACCAGCGACATCTCGGTGGCTGGCCGCATCCTGGGCCAGTTCCCGGAATGCCTGACCGAGGCCCAGCGCGTGCCCGACAACCTGACCGAGCTGGGCAGGCTCACCCTCAAGCCCGAGGCCAACATCATCAAGCTGCCCAACATCAGCGCCTCGGTGGCGCAGCTCAAGGCGGCCATCAAGGAACTGCAGGGCAAGGGCTACAAGATCCCCGACTTCCCCGAGAACCCGAAGACCGACGAGGAAAAGGACATCCGCGCGCGCTACAACAAGTGCATCGGCAGCGCCGTGAACCCGGTGCTGCGCGAGGGCAACTCCGATCGCCGCGCGCCCCGCGCCGTCAAGGAATACGCGCGCAAGAACCCGCACAGCATGGCCGAGTGGAGCCAGGCCTCGCGCAGCCACGTCTCGCACATGCACAGCGGCGACTTCTACAGCGGCGAAAAGTCGATGACGCTGGACCGCGCGCGCAACGTCAAGATGGAGCTGGTCACCAAGAGCGGCAAGACCATCGTGCTCAAGCCCAGGGTGGCGTTGCAGGACCGCGAGGTGATCGACTCCATGTTCATGAGCAAGAAGGCGCTGCTGGCCTTCTACGAGAAGGAGATCGAGGACGCGCGCAAGACCGGCGTGATGTTCTCGCTGCACGTCAAGGCCACGATGATGAAGGTTTCGCACCCGATCGTGTTCGGCCACTGCGTGCGCATCTTCTACAAGGAAGCGTTCGCCAAGCACGCCAAGCTGTTCGACGAGCTGGGCGTGAACGTCAACAACGGCATGGTCGATCTGTACAACAAGATCGCCACGCTGCCGCAGAGCCAGCAGGACGAGATCAAGCGCGACCTGCATGCCTGCCACGAGCACCGCCCCGAGCTGGCGATGGTCGATTCGGCCAAGGGCATCACCAACTTCCACTCGCCCAACGACGTGATCGTGGACGCCTCCATGCCCGCCATGATCCGCAACGGCGGCAAGATGTGGGGCGCCGACGGCCGCCTGAAGGACGTCAAGGCCGTGATGCCCGAGAGCACCTTCGCCCGCATCTACCAGGAGATGATCAACTTCTGCAAGTGGCACGGCGCGTTCGATCCCCGCACCATGGGCACCGTGCCCAACGTCGGCCTGATGGCGCAGCAGGCCGAGGAATACGGCTCGCACGACAAGACCTTCGAGATCCCCGAGGACGGCGTGGCCAACATCACCGACCTGGACACCGGCGAGGTGCTGATGAGCCAGAACGTGGAGCAGGGCGACATCTGGCGCATGTGCCAGGTCAAGGACGCCGCCATCCGCGACTGGGTGAAGCTGGCCGTGACGCGCGCGCGCCAGTCCGGCATGCCGGTGGTGTTCTGGCTCGATCCGTACCGCCCGCACGAGGCGCAGCTCATCACCAAGGTCAAGATGTACCTGCACGAGCACGACACCAACGGCCTGCACATCGAGATCATGAGTCAGGTGCGCGCCATGCGCTACACGCTGGAGCGCGTGATCCGCGGGCTGGACACCATCAGCGCCACCGGCAACATCCTGCGCGACTACCTGACCGACCTGTTCCCGATCATGGAGCTGGGCACCAGCGCCAAGATGCTCTCCATCGTGCCGCTGATGGCCGGCGGCGGCATGTACGAGACGGGCGCGGGCGGCTCGGCGCCCAAGCACGTGCAGCAGCTCGTGGAGGAGAACCACCTGCGCTGGGATTCGCTGGGCGAGTTCCTGGCGCTGGCGGTGAGCCTGGAAGAGCTGGGCATCAAGGCCGGCAACGGCAAGGCCAAGCTGCTGGGCAAGGCGCTGGACGCCGCCACCGGCAAGCTGCTCGACAACAACAAGGGCCCGTCTCCCAAGACCGGCCAGCTCGACAACCGCGGCAGCCACTTCTACCTGGCGCTGTACTGGGCGCAGGAGCTGGCCGCGCAGACCGAGGACGCCGAGCTGGCCGCCAAGTTCAAGCCGCTGGCCAAGGCGCTGGCCGACAGCGAGCAGGCCATCGTCAAGGAGCTGGCCGACGTGCAGGGCAAGCCGGCCGACATCGGCGGCTACTACATGCCCGACCTCGTCAAGCTCGACGCCGTGATGCGCCCCAGCGCCACGCTGAACAAGGCGCTGGCTGCGCTGGCTTGAGCCGGGGTTTCAAGCCAAATCGGCCTCCGGTGCCCGTCCATAAAGCGCGGGAAGCTATTATTTAAATAGCGCATTGCGCAGCTTGGCGCCCGCCTTCAGGTGCCGTTGCGCGAACCAGCCCTGGTTCATCTCCAGCACGTAGCGCACCGGCTTGGCCGAGCAGTGGCTGGATTCATCCAGCGGCTTCATGTCGGCCAGGTTGACGATGGTGCCGTCGTCGGCCAGGAAGGCGGCCGTCAGCGGGATCAGCGTGTTCTTCATCCAGAAGCACTGCACGCCCGGCTGCTCGAACACGAACAGCATGCCTTCGTGCGGTGGCATGTCCTGGCGGAACATCAGGCCGGTCTGGCGTTCGTGCGGCGCGGCGGCCACTTGAGCGTCGATGCGGTACATGCCCGCCTGCAGGTTCACGCGCGGCAGGTTCATCTGCGGGCTGCCTTGCGCCAGCGCGGCCATGGCTGCCAGACCGAAGGCGGTGGCCACGAGGCAGCGCATAAGGGGAAGAAACGAAAGAAGGGCGGAGGTCATGGACATAAGCCTAGCAGGCAACGAAACGACCTTCACGCCGGACAGCGGCGTGCAACAGCGGCCTCGCCGAAATCGGGGAGAAAAAGGAAAAAAGCCCGCGCGAGCGGGCTTTTCGGTACAGACCGGGTTCAGGCGGCCTTGTGGGCGTGCTTGTGGCTCTTCTTTGCGGTCTTGTGCTTGGCCGGGGCTTTGGCGTGATGGCCCTTGGCCTTCGCGGGGGCTGCGGCAGCAGGTGCGGGGGCGGCTTCGGCGGCCGGTGCGGCAGGGGCGGCCGCTTGCGCGAAAGCCCCGGAAACGAACAGGCCAGCCGCGAGGAGAGCGAGGAATTTCTTCATAGGTGCCAATCGTTGAAAAGTCTGTCGGAAGCCATGCGAAAGGCCGCATGGTCCATCCTCAACGGCCGGGGCCGGGCGGCGTTGACACGGCTAGAATTTCTGCGCTCCGCCCGCTCCTCGCGCGGGCAGCGGCCACCACGGAGACAGCATTCATGACCGCCTACCAGCACATCCAGATTCCCGCCGAAGGCCGGAAGATCACGGTCAACCCCGACTTGTCGCTGAACGTTCCCGACCACCCCATCATCCCCTACATCGAGGGCGACGGCACCGGCGTGGACATCACGCCGGTGATGATCAAGGTGGTCGATGCCGCCGTGCACAAGTGCTACGGCGATGCGCGCCGCATCCACTGGATGGAGGTCTACGCGGGCGAGAAGTCCACCCGCGTCTACGGCCCCGACGTCTGGCTGCCCGAGGAGACGCTGGCGATCCTGCGCGACTACGTGGTCTCCATCAAGGGGCCGCTGACCACGCCGGTGGGCGGCGGCATCCGCTCGCTCAACGTGGCGCTGCGCCAGGAGCTGGACCTGTACGTCTGCCTGCGCCCGGTGCAGTATTTCAAGGGCGTGCCCTCGCCGCTGAAGGAGCCCGAGAAGGTCAACATGGTGATCTTCCGCGAGAACTCGGAGGACATCTACGCCGGCATCGAGTGGGAGGCCCGGAGCGACAAGGCGCGCAAGCTCATCAAGTTCCTGACCGAGGAGATGGGCGTTGGCAAGATCCGCTTCCCGGAGACCTCGGGCATCGGCGTCAAGCCCGTGTCCATCGAGGGCACCGAGCGCCTGGTGCGCAAAGCGATCCAGTACGCCATCGACAACGACAAGCCCAGCGTGACCCTGGTGCACAAGGGCAACATCATGAAATACACCGAGGGCGGCTTCCGCGACTGGGGCTACGCGCTGGCGCAGCGCGAGTTTGGCGCCGAGCCGATGGACGGCGGGCCGTGGTGCAGGTTCAAGAACCCGAACACGGGCCGGGACATCATCGTCAAGGACTCGATCGCCGACGCCTTCCTGCAACAGATCCTGCTGCGCCCGGCGGAATACAGCGTCATCGCCACGCTGAACCTGAACGGCGACTACATCTCCGACGCGCTGGCGGCCCAGGTCGGCGGCATCGGCATCGCGCCGGGCGCCAACCTGAGCGACAGCGTCGCCTGCTTCGAGGCCACCCACGGCACCGCGCCCAAGTACGCCGGCAAGGACTACGTGAACCCCGGCTCCGAGATCCTCAGCGCCGAGATGATGCTGCGCCACATGGGCTGGAAGGAGGCGGCCGACAAGATCATCGAAGCGATGGAGGCCGCGATCCAGAGCAAGCGGGTCACCTACGACTTCGCGCGCCTGATGGACGGCGCCACGCAGGTCAGCTGCTCTGGCTTCGGGCAGGTGATGATCGAGCAGATGTGAGGCGCCTGCGCCCAGCAAAAAGCCCGGCCGAGCCGGGCTTTTTGCTGATGGAGGCAGGCGCTCAATGCGCCATCGGCGGCTGTTCGCCGACCGCGGATGCCGGTGGCATCTCGCCCGGCAGCGGCTCCGCCGACTCGGTGCGGATGTGCATCGCCAGCAGCCCCTTGGGGCCCTGGTTCACCTCGTAGCTGACGCGGGCGCCCTCCTTCAGCGTCTTGAAGCCGTCCATGTCGATGGCCGAGAAGTGCGCGAACACGTCCGGCCCGCCGCCATCCGGCTCGATGAACCCGAAGCCCTTCAGGTCGTTGAACCATTTCACTTTGCCGTTGGCCATGTCTCGCTCCTTGGTGTTATGACTTCCGTCCTGGGCGAAGTGTGCTGTAACAACTTTGGGCTTGTCAATCAACCCTGCGGCACCGTGCTGGGATGGCGCGGAACTTGCCAGCGTTCCTGCCGTCGCTTGACGCGATCGATAGAATGGTTTCGATGGCAACTTCTCCCCCGACTCCGCCCAAGCCCGGCGGCCCGATCGCGCCGGTGCGCCAGCCCGACGGCGGCGGCGAGGTCGTGCTCGAACGCGTGCCGCAGAAGGTCAAGCCGCCGCAGATGTACCAGGTGGTGATGCTCAACGACGACTACACGCCGATGGAGTTCGTCGTCGTCGTCATCCAGGAATTCTTCGGCAAGGACCGCGAGACGGCCACCCAGATCATGCTCAAGATCCACCTGGACGGCAAAGGCATCTGCGGCGTCTATTCGCGCGACGTGGCGGCCACCAAGGTGGACCAGGTGCTGGACGCGGCGAAGCAGGCCGGCCACCCCCTCCAGTGTGTCAGCGAGCCGGTCGAATGAGGGCGCGGACCATGGCGTTGAATATCACCGAACTTCCCCCATTTGCGTTTATCGAAGCCGGGAGCCCGTCGTAAGCTGTCGGCGTAAAAGGAAAGCACCATCATGATCGCCCAGGAACTGGAAGTCAGCCTCCACATGGCCTTCGTCGAGGCCCGTCAGCAGCGCCACGAGTTCATCACCGTGGAACACCTGCTGCTGGCCCTGCTGGACAACCCCAGCGCCGCCGAGGTGCTGCGCGCTTGCTCGGCCAACATCGACGACCTGCGCAAGTCGCTGACCAACTTCATCAAGGACAACACGCCCCAGGTGGCCGGCACCGACGAGGTGGACACGCAGCCCACGCTGGGCTTCCAGCGTGTGATCCAGCGCGCCATCATGCACGTGCAGTCCACCGGCAACGGCAAGAAGGAGGTGACCGGCGCCAACGTGCTGGTCGCCATCTTCGGCGAGAAGGACTCGCACGCCGTCTACTACCTGCACCAGCAGGGCGTGACGCGGCTGGACGTGGTGAACTTCATCGCCCACGGCATCCGCAAGAGCGACCCGCCCGAGCAGCCCAAGCAGCCCGACGGCCAGCAGGCCGGCGGCGGCGAGGCCGAGGAGGGCGGCAGCGAGCGCAGCGAGAAGGCCTCGCCGCTGGAGCAGTTCACCGTCAACCTGAACCAGAACGCCAAGGACGGCAAGATCGACCCGCTGATCGGCCGCGAGTACGAGGTCGAGCGCACCATCCAGATCCTGTGCCGCCGGCGCAAGAACAACCCGCTGCTGGTGGGCGAGGCCGGCGTGGGCAAGACCGCCATCGCCGAGGGCCTGGCCTGGCGCATCACCGAGGGCAACGTGCCCGAGGTGCTGGAGGGCGCCATCGTCTACGCGCTCGACATGGGCGCGCTGCTGGCCGGCACCAAGTACCGCGGCGACTTCGAGCAGCGCCTGAAAGGCGTGCTCAAGGGCCTGAAGGACAAGCCCGGCGCCATCCTGTTCATCGACGAGATCCACACGCTCATCGGCGCCGGCGCGGCGTCGGGCGGCACGCTCGATGCGTCCAACCTGCTCAAGCCGGCGCTGTCGTCGGGCCAGCTCAAGTGCATCGGCGCCACCACCTTCACCGAGTACCGCGGCATCTTCGAGAAGGACGCGGCGCTGTCGCGCCGCTTCCAGAAGGTGGACGTGGTCGAGCCTTCGGTGCCTGAAACCATCGAGATCCTCAAGGGCCTCAAGACCCGCTTCGAGGAGCACCACAGCGTCAAGTACGCCGCGGCCGCGCTGCAAGCCGCGGCCGAGTTGTCGGCCAAGTACATCACCGACCGCCACCTGCCCGACAAGGCCATCGACGTGATCGACGAGGCCGGCGCCGCGCAGCGCATCGCCCTGGCCAGCAAGCGCAAGAAGACCATCGGCAAGCACGAGATTGAGGAGATCGTCGCCAAGATCGCGCGCATCCCGCCGGCCAGCGTTAGCAACGACGACCGCAGCAAGCTGCAAACGCTGGAACGCGACCTGAAGAGCGTGGTGTTCGGCCAGGACAAAGCGCTGGAGGTGCTGGCCGCCGCCGTCAAGATGGCGCGCTCGGGCCTGGGCAAGGGCGACAAACCGATCGGCTCGTTCCTGTTCAGCGGCCCCACCGGCGTCGGCAAGACCGAGGCGGCCAAGCAGCTGGCCTACATCATGGGCGTGGATCTGATCCGCTTCGACATGTCGGAGTACATGGAGCGCCATGCCGTCAGCCGCCTGATCGGCGCGCCTCCCGGCTACGTCGGCTTCGACCAGGGCGGCCTGCTGACCGAGGCCATCAGCAAGAAGCCGCACTGCGTGCTGCTGCTCGACGAAATCGAGAAGGCGCACCCCGACATCTTCAACGTGCTGCTCCAGGTGATGGACCACGGCACGCTGACGGACAACAACGGGCGCAAGGCCGACTTCCGCAACGTCATCATCATCATGACGACCAACGCGGGCGCCGAGACCATGAACAAGGCCACCATCGGCTTCACCAACCCGCGCCAGGCGGGCGACGAGATGGCCGACATCAAGCGCCTGTTCACGCCCGAGTTCCGCAACCGGCTGGACGCCATCGTCAGCTTCAAGCCGCTGGACGAGCAGATCATCCTGCGCGTGGTGGACAAGTTCCTGCTGCAGCTGGAGACGCAGCTGGCCGAGAAGAAGGTGGAGGTCACCTTCTCCGACACGCTGCGCAAGTTCCTGGCGAAGAAGGGTTTCGACCCGCTGATGGGCGCGCGCCCGATGCAGCGCCTGATCCAGGACACCATCCGCAAGGCGCTGGCGGACGAACTGCTGTTCGGCCGCCTGATCGAAGGCGGGCGCCTGTCGGTGGACCTGGACGACAAGGACGAGGTGCTGCTCGACATCACTCCGCTGCCCAAGCGCGAGCGCGCCAAGGGCGCCGAGCCGGCCGAGCCGGAAGAGGAATTGGCGGCGGATTGACGCCCGCCCCCCTCTGAAGGAAAAGGCTGGTTGCCTGCGCAACCAGCCTTTTGCTATTTAGTTGATAGCTGCTGGCGCTTGACTGGAGGGCGCTGGAGCCCTATTTGGCATCGAAAACCAGGCAGGTCGTGGTGGCGTGCGCGTAGAGTGTGCCGTCCGGCCCCACCAGCCGCGCTTTCGGTCTGGAACCGGCTCCCTGACACTCATGAATCTTCGGCGGATGGTCTTCAGTCCAGCAGATAACGCCAACCCACCGAAGCTTCCAGTTCGCGGCCCAGCGAGCGTCGCTCCAGGCTGAACACCACGGCGTGCGTGCGGGACAGCGGATAGATCAGCCGTCCATGGACGCCGAGATTGGACGGCTGCCGGCCGTAAGCCACGCCCAGGTTCAACAGCAGGCCTCGCGCGCCGGTTTCTCGGTACAGGTCGAGCGCAACCGCTTGCTGGGTACCACTGGCCCGCTCGCGGCCGTTGTAGTACGTGCCGGCTACCGTCCACTGGCGGTCGAGGTCGTAGCTCAGGCCACCGAACAGCAAACTGGCATTCCAAGGTGACGAGAAACTTTTGCGGCCGCCCAGATACACCTGCAGCGGGCCGGTGCCGGCCGCGCCCAAGCGGCGAGTGAAGCGCAGTTCCACTCGATGCTCGGCCGGGCGCGCGTCGCGTTCGCGCCGCTCCAGGCTGGCCGACCACCGCAGGCCGCCTTCCGTCTGTGCGTGGTAGCCCACGCGGGCCTGCCAGGCAGGAAGAGGGGTGCTGTCGGTCAGGCGCTCGGCGGGCAGCTCGCGGCTGTTGCGGCCCAGGCTGAATTCCACGCCCTCCTGGGCGTTGACCAACAGCATCAGCGCGGCGCTGGCCGTGGTGGCCGTGCCGGCGGCCAGCCGGGCCATGCCCAGGCTGGCATCGAAGCGCAGGCGGAAGCTCTGGTCGGCGGCCTGCAGGCCGCGGCTGGCCTCGGGATCGCCAGGCGTCTCGGCCAGCACTTGCCGGAAGCTTTCGCGCGCAGTATCGGGGCGCAGCTGATACAGGTCCAGCCAAGCCAGGCCCAGACGGGCTTCACGGCTGGCCGGCTCGGCCTGCTGCGCCTGCTGGTAGAACTCGCGCGCCGCTTCGGCTCGGCCCAGGGCGCGGGCGACACGGGCGCGCCCCAGCAGGGCGGGTTGCGAGGCGGGATCGCCGCGCCGCAGATGCGCATAGAGAGCATCGGCCTCGATGAAGTCGCCATGCCATTCGAGAGTGACGGCCAGATCGAAGGTTGGCGCGGTTTCTTCCGGTGCCATGGCATGGGCGCGGCGCAGCGCGGCCAGCGCCGCATCCAACTGTCGCTGGTCGCGGGCCAGCACGCCCTGCAGCCAGGGCACGTGCCAGTCGGCGGGCTGGGCTTCGGCGCAGCGGGCCAGCAGGGCGGTGATCTGTGCCACGGGCTGCGGACGCTCGGCCAATCCGCGCTGGGCGGCGCCCAAATCGCAGGCGGGCAGCGGGGGTGGCGCGGCTGTAGCCTGCCCTTGGGCGGCGCAGGGCCAGGAGGGCAGCAGGACGAGGGCGAGGCCGAGGGTCTGTGCGGAGCACAGGATTCGTCTTGAGGCGGCGCGGCGGCTCATAGCATCTGGGCCAGCCATCGCAGGGCCAGTACGGTCGCGAGGCTGACGGCCAATGCCAGCGCTTCGCGGGCGATCAGGCGCCGCTCCATTGCCTGGTCGGTCGCCAGCAGGCGCTGGAAGGCGTCCGAGGGCGCGCACGCTGCCGTGGCGGGCGGCAGTCCGGCCGGCGCTGCATCCAGCGGCAGCGGGCTGGGCGGCACGCCGCTCAGGAGGGCAGGATGTGGGCCTTGCCCGATTTCTCTGTCTTGTCCCATTGCAGGCTCGTCTGGCGGAATTCCGCGACATAGGCCGCGAAGGTGATGGCGCATTGCAGCGGGCCGTAGCCCACCAGCACCAGCAGGAAGTTGCACAAGCCGCGCGGCAGGCCGGCCTTCTCGGCGCGGTAGGTGGCCCAGGCGGCCAGCATGCTCAGCGCCGTCCAGGAATAGATGAGCAGCATCAGCAGGTCGAAGCCGCTCCGTATCAGGTGTGGGTGGCCAGTGCGCGGCAGCGCCGGCAGCAGGTGCGCCGGCGTGAAGGAGAACAGCATGATGGCCAGCGATACCAGCCCCGGATAGGTGATGCCCTCGAACCAGGACCGGCGGCCGGTGCCGGGGTCGATCAGGCAGCTGTACAGGGTGACGAACAGGTGGGCCGCGATGCTCAGGCCCCAGAAGCTGGCCAGCAGCAACCAGGCCTCTCTGGGATCGAGCAGGTACAACGACACCATGCCCACCGAACCCATGATCATGAACACCGGCATCAGCACGATGCTGAACCACATCACGCCGAAGGGAACGGACGACAGCCGGGTGGCGCCGAAGGGGTTGAACCACATGCGGCGGAAATGGCGAGTCAGTTGCAGGTTGCCGCGTGACCAGCGCAGCCGTTGCTTCCACAGCGCCACCAGGCTGCCGGGCTCTTCGGCCCAGACCACGGCGTTGCCGTCGAACACCGCCTGGTTGCCGGCCAACTGGGTGCGGAAGGTGGTGAAGGTGTCCTCGGCCAGGGTGCTGGTATCGATGGCGCCGCCGATGGCGACGAGGTTCTCGCGCCGGTGCAACTGAGCGCCGCCGGCCAGGCAGGCCAGGGCGCCCATCACGTTCTGCGCCCGGCGCGAGGCGGCCTGGGCGGTGACGTACTCGAAGGCGATATAGCGCGACACCAGGTTGTCGGGCTGGCTGCCTTCCTTGATGTAGGCCGTGACCGAGCCCACCCGCGGGTCGGCCAGGTGACGCGCCATGCGCCGCAGCGTGGGGGCCTCGAACAGCACGTCGGCGTCCATGATCAGCACCGCCTCCGCCCAGGGCTCGCGCAGCACCGCCTCCAGCCCATGGTTGAGGGTGTGGGCCTTGCCCTGGCCGCCGCGCTCGCGCCGCAGGTGCACGACCTGGCCGGGGTATTCGCGCGCCTTGGCTTGCACTACCTCGGGCGTGTCGTCGGTGCTGGCGTCGTCCACCACGTAGATGCGCAGCGCCCCGGCCGGGTAATCCATGCGAACCAGCATGTCAATGCTGGCGGCCACCACCAGGCCTTCGTTCCAGGCCGGCACCAGCACCGCGACCCGCGGCGTGAAGTCGCCACATTGCCCGTAGTGATTGCGCGCCCCATGCATCCCCACCATCAGAAACTGCATCAGCGCCGCCGCCACCGGCAGCATGCTCAGCAGGATCAGGGCCACGCAGAACATGCCCAGCCAGGTGAGGGAAATCATGCGGGCCGGTATACCACAGCGCCCGGGCCGCGGGGCGTGCACAGGCCGCACAATAGGCCCATCGGATCGGCCTGTCTCGCGACGGCAGCAACGCATGAAGATTCTTCTCACGGGGGCCGGCGGCCCGGCCGCCATCAGCGTCTGGAAAAGCCTGGGCGCCAGCCACGAACTCCACATGGCCGACATGGACCCGCGCGCCCCCGGCCTGTACCTGGTGCCGGCGCCGCAGCGCCTGGTGCTGCCGCGCGGCGAAGCGCCCGGCTTCGCCGACGAAGCCCTGGCCGCCTGCCGCTCTCGTGGCATCCAGGCCCTGGTGAGCACCGTCGATGCCGAACTGGTGCCGCTGGCGCTGCGCCGCGCCGACTTCGAGGTCGCCGGCATCCAGCTGCCGCTGTCCCCGCTGGACACCCTGCGCCTGTGCCGCGACAAGCTGGCGCTGCTGGCGCACCTGCACGGCGTGGTGCCGGTGCCGGTCCATGCGGTGCTGACCGAGGCGCCGTTCGAGCTGTCCGCGCCGCTGCCCTGGTTCGCCAAGCCGCGTGGGGGCTCCGGCTCGCGCGACCTCACCCTGCTGGAGACACGCGCGGCCCTGGCCACGCTGCCCCGCGACGGCTCGCTGCTGGTGCAGGAATACCTGCCCGGCGAGGAGTATTCGGTGGACGTCTACGTGCGGCGCGACGGCGAGGTGGTGGCCGCGGTGCCGCGCGAGCGCATGAAGACCGACTCCGGCATCGCCATCACCGCCCGTACCGTTCGGGTGCCGGAGGTGGTCGATGCCGCCGTGCGTGCCGCGCGCGGCGCTGGCATTCGCCACGTGGCCAACGTGCAGTTCCGCCGGGGCGCCGACGGTGTTTTCAAGCTGCTGGAAATCAATCCGCGCTTCCCCGGCACGCTGCCGCTGACCACCGCCGCCGGCGTGGACATGCCGGCGCTGCTGGTGGCTGAACTTGAGGGGCGTTCGCTGCCGGATGGCCTGCTGCCGTTCGAGGAGCTGATGTCGGTGCGCTACCTGACCGAGAAATTCGTCGATCCGCAGGAATGGAGGGCGCTGTGCCAGTGACCGCCTGGCTGCTGCGCCATGGGCAAAGCGTGGCCAACGCCGGCCTGCCCACTGACAGCCACGAAGACGTGGCGCTGACCGAGGTGGGCGAGGCGCAGGCGCGGGAGGCGGCGCTGCGGGTCGTGCAGCAGCCCGACCTCATCGTGATCTCGCCCTTCCTGCGCGCACAGGCCACTGCCCGGCCGCTGCGCGCGTGCTGGCCGGCGGCGCCGGTGCAGACCTGGCCCATCCAGGAGTTCAGCTACCTGGCGCCGGTGCGCTGCCGCGGCACCACGGCGGACATGCGCCGTCCCTGGGTGCGCGACTACTGGGAGCGCGCCGACCCCGGCCACTGCGATGGCGAGGGCGCCGAGTCGTTCGCCGGCTTCATGCGGCGGCTGGCCGATTTCCGCGCCCGCCTGCTCGGCCTGGGCGACGCCTTCGTGGTGGCGGTGGGCCACGGGCAGTTCTTCAAGGCCTGCCTCTGGGGCGAAGCGCTGGGCTATCCGGCCACCGCTGCCGGCATGGCCGCCTACCGCGCGGCGGAAATCAGCCAGCCGATGCGCAATGGTGAAATTCTGATCTGGCAGCCGGTGCCGCCTGCCACCGGCGAACTGGACCTGGAGCGTGCCCTGAACTTTCTGGATGGCGATACCGAGATACTGCGTGAACTGCTGGCTACCTTTGGGCGCGACGCGTTGCCGGAGTTGGCGGGCTTTCGCGCGGCCATCGCCGAGAGCAACCGGGCCGGCATCCTGAAATATCTGCATAGGCAGGTGCCTACGCTGGCCATCATCGCTACCGAAAGCCTGCATGCCCAGGCGCAGGCGCTGTACCAGCAGTTGCGTGCACGGCAGCCTGCCGCCGGGGAGGGCGTGGGCGACCTCGCGTTGCAGCGCTGCGCCGGCGTGGCCGATGCCATGGACCGCCTGCTGGCGCAGGCGGCGGCTCAGGTGTCGCGCTGACGCTTCACCTCCATCGGCTCGGCCAGGCCGTAGCCGCAGAAGCGGCCCCAGTAGCGGGCGGTGGCGCGGATGAAGTCTTCCTGCAGGTAGGCTCGCTGCACCGTCTGGCTGCGGTAGGCCGCGATGGCGCGCAGCTTGTCTTCCAGGTGGCTGGAGATGTCGATGAACAGGTGCGGCTGGAAGGCTACCGTGCTGGAGGGCGACTGGTAGCAATAGAGATTCGGCACCTCGCGCGCCGCCACGATGGTGGCCAGGTGGGCGTTGCGATGGTCCTGGTGGTTGTCGTTCTGCGAATGCGTATAGACATGGGTGGGCCGCAACTCGGCGATCTGCCGCTCGATCACGGAGATGGTTTCCCGGCTCTCGGAGATGGCGGTGTCGTGCAGACCGCCCCAGCGCAGCGTGGCGTTCAGCACGGCGGCGGCCTGGTGAGCCTCCTGGTCGCGTTCTGTCGGGTCGCCCCCGTACATGCCCTGGCTGAGGGTGAGGATCACCAGACTGTCGCCGTGCGCACGGTGCTTGGCCAGCGCGCCGCCGCAGCCGATCTCGACGTCGTCCGGATGGGCGCCGATGGCCAGCACCAGCTTGCGGTGGCGGCGCCGGCGTTCGGCCGCCTCGCCGGCCATACGGGTGGCGTTGGCCAGCAATTCCTCTTTCGCGACGGGCTTGAACAGCAGGCCATCGGCATGGCCCTGCAGCGCGCGCTGGGCATAGTCTGCGCTGCGGTGCGCGGTGATCACCAGCACCGGTGCCCATGGGTCGGCGGCCTTCACCGCCTCCAGCAGGGCCAGGCCGTTCATGTCCGGCAACTCCACGTCGGTGATCACCAGGTCCCAGGCGTGGGCGGCCGCCTGCCGCAGACCTTCCTCGCCGGTGTCCACCGCGGTCACCGCCGCCAGTCCATCGGCCTCCAGCCAGCTTCGCAGCAGCAGGGTGTGCACGGGGCTGTCCTCGATCAGCAGAATCTGCAGGCTGGCGGCTGGATGCATGCATGAAAGATACACGATGGCTTGCGCGCCGCTCGTGCAGTCTTCCACGGCGTTGCCTCCGCGCTACCATGGCGCATGACTCAGCAGGATTTGGGCGAGCTGCATCGCTTCGCGGTGGATGCCTCGGGCCTGGCGCCGTGGGAGTGGGACATTCCTTCGCAGCAGGTGTTTCTCAGTCCGCAATGGTCGCGGCTGATCGGTCCCACCGGTCATCTTCTGCGCATGGAAGATCTGCTGGCCCGCATTCATGCCAAGGACGTGGAGGGGGTGCGGCGCAGGCTGGAGGAAAGCGTGCAGGGCCTGCGCCCGCGCTTCCAGGCCGAGTTCCGCATCCAATTCGGCGAGGAATGGCTTTGGACGGAAGCCCTGGGCACGGTGACCCAGCGCGACGCCGCCGGCCGCGCGCTGCGCATGATGGGCACCGCCGCCGATATTTCACAGCGTCGCCGCACGCAGGAAGCGCTTGTCGCCGCGCGGCGCAGCGCCGAGGCCGGCGACCGTGCCAAAAGCGAGCTGCTGGCCAACGTCAGCCACGAGATGCGCACGCCGCTGAACGCCATTCTTGGCTTGACCAACCTGCTGCTGCAATCACCGCTGAACGACGAGCAGCGCAACTTTCTGCACCTGATCGACAGTTCGGCGGGCAACCTGCTGGCGCTGCTGAACGACGTTCTCGACTTCTCCAAGATGGAGGCCGGCAAGCTCAGCTTCGAGCAGGTGCGCTTCGATCTGCGGCGCTGGCTGAACGATCTGGTGGCGCCGCATGCGCTGGCGGCGGGAAAAAAAGGACTGCGGTTCGAAACCCAGGTCGCGTCTGAGCTGCCGCAGACCCTGGTGGGTGATCCGGTGCGGCTGCGCCAAATCCTGTCCAATCTACTGGCCAACGCGATCAAGTTCACCGCAAAGGGCCGCATCGCAGTTTCGCTGGCCCTGGGGCCGGACAATGGTGACCTGGGCGGAGTGCGCCTGCGCCTGCTGATGGAGGTGCGCGACACCGGCATCGGCATCCCGGCCGACCAGCAGCAGGCGATTTTTGAGGCTTTCACCCAGGTCGATGCCTCCACCACTCGCCGCTACGGTGGCTCTGGGCTGGGTCTGGCCATTTCCGCGCGGCTGGCGTCGATGATGGATGGCGCCATCCGCGTGCACAGCGAGCCGGGGCAGGGCAGCCAGTTTCAGGTGTCGGTGACCCTGACCCAGATGGACGATGCGCCGGACACCACCCTGATTGCACCGCTGGCCTCCGAAGAAATCGCGCTGGCCGGCCGCAAAGTTCTGTTGGCCGAGGACAACGCCGTCAACGAGCTGCTGATGCGCCGCATGCTCAAGCAAATGGAATGCAGCGTGGAGGTGGCGCGCGACGGCAGCGAGGTGCTGGCCCTGTGGCAGCGCCAGCCCTTCGATCTGATCCTCATGGACGTGCAGATGCCGGGTCTCTCGGGTTTCGACGCCACCGCGCGCATCCGCAGGCATGAGGCCCGCGCCGGCGGCCACATGCCCATCGTCGCGTTGACTGCCCACGCCATGCCAGGCGATCGTGAGGAGTGCCTGGCTGCCGGCATGGACAGCTACGTCAGCAAGCCGGTGTCGGCTGAAATGCTCACGCAGGCCATGCGCTCAGCCCTGGGCGCTGGCGTCGCCGGCCCGCAGGTGCTGCTGCCCGCTCTGGACTTGCTTCTCCCGGATGTCTCCGCCGCCCCGCCCGGAGCGGCGGCGGCCGCCGCGGCGCCGCTGGATCAGTTGCGCTCCGCGCTGCAGCGCCGTGATGGCGCGGCCGTGCTGGTGGCGCTGATGGATATCGAGTCCTGGTTGTTGCAGGGCCGCGACGCCGGGAATGCTCTGGCCATGGCCACCAGCCTGGCCAACGCCGCGCGCCAGGGTCATTGGGCGCTGCTGGTGCAGGCGCTGCCGGTGTTCGAAAAGAAAGTGCAGCGCGCTGGAGGATGAGTGCGGGCGACCGCGTTGCAGTGGTGGCTCAGATAACTTGCTCGTTTGTCTGGATCTGCCTTTTTGCAACGTGCCCTTCCTTGTTGGCGCCAACCTCGAACACCAGACACGTCGTGGAGGCGTGCGCGTAGAGTGTGCCGTCCGGCCCCACCAGCCGCGCTTCGGCCGTGGCGAGCTGGCGGCCGCAGTGCACCACCTGGCCGATGGCGCGCACCCGCCGCACCTTGGGCGTGATGGCCTTGACCAGGTTGAGGCCCAGCTCCGCCGTGGTGTAGGCGCGGCCCGGCGGCATCATCGTGTGCACGGCGCAGCCCAGCGCCGAGTCCAGCAGCGTGGCGAACCAGCCGCCGTGCACCGTGCCCAGCGGATTGAGGTGGCGCTGCGAGGGCGTGCCCTGGAACACCGCGCGGCCCGGCCCCACCTCGATGACGGTGAAGTCCAGCGTCCTGGCGATCTCGGCGTAGGGCAGGGTGCCGTCCGTGATGCCCTGCATGATCTCCAGCCCCGTCTTGCCCGCGATTTGCTCGGGGCGGGCCACGCCCGGGCCGGGGCCGGCGTCGAGCCGGGCCTGCACGCGGGCTTCGTCCTCCAGCCAGCGTTCGAGTTCGTTCGTCTGTGCCATGTGCGCTCCTCGTGATGCAGCCAAAATTATTGCATATACAATCATTTCCATGAGCACCGCCGCCCGCCCGCAGGGCTGCACCAACTTCAAGCTGCGCCAGCTGATGCGCCGCGTGGCGCGTCACTACGACGCCGAGTTGGCGCGCGCCGGCCTCAAGACCACGCAGTACTCGCTGCTTTCGCACGTGCTGCACCTGGGGCCGCTGCGGCCGGTGGATCTGGCGCGCGAGATGGGCCTGACGCCTTCGACACTGACGCGCAACCTCCAGCCGATGGTGGCTGCGGGGTGGCTGGAGCTGGCCGACGGCCCCGATGCGCGCAGCCGCTTGGTCGCCATCACGCCGGCCGGTCGAGCCAAGCGCGCCGAGGCGCAGCGCCGCTGGCGTGCTGCGCAAGAGGGGTTGAATGCGCTGCTCGGCGTGGAGCGCGTGGCTGCGCTGCACGCTCTGATCGACGACAGCCTGGGCCTGCTGGCCGGCGGCGAGGACGAGGGCGCGCACGACGAATGACGGCGCGCCGACGCTTCGGCCGGTGCTGCTAGCATGGTTCCGCGCTCATTACTTTTCACGCCTCACGAGGAGACCCATGTTCAGCCACATCATGATCGGCACCAACGATCTCGAAAAATCCAAGCGGTTCTACGACGCCGTGCTCGCCGTCATCGGCGCCAAGCCCGGCATGGTGGATCGCCACCGCGTGTTCTGGCGCGCCAATGGCGGCACGTTCAGCGTCAGCCAGCCGATCGACGGCCAGCCGGCCACGCGCGGCAACGGCTCGACCATCGGCTTCGCCATGGCCAGCCCCGAACAGGCCGACCAGTTCCATGCCGCCGCCATCGCGCACGGCGGCGTGGCCATTGAAGACCCGCCCGGCTGGCGCGGCGGCCCTGGGGGCATGTATCTGTGCTATTTCCGCGACCCGGACGGCAACAAGATCTGCGGCCTGCATCGTCCGCCCAAGGCTTGAGTCTTTAAGCCAAATCAAGCTCCAGCGCCCGCCAGACAAGCGCGAGCAGCTATCAAATCAATAGAGATGGCGCGGCGCCAGATCATGCGCCATGCCGGCGCCCGGACCGCGCCACGATCCAGGCGGCGCTTGCCACCATCAGCGCCAGGCCGTACCAGGTCAGGGCGTAGACGGCGTGGCTGTTGTGAAAGCGCACCACGGTCATGCCGGGGCGGGGGCCGTCGGCGGGCGCCGCCGTCTGGCCGGGCAGGCCGGCATCGATGAAGAAAGGCGCGGCGGGTGCCAGCCCTTGGGCGGCCGACATGGCCAGCACGTCGCGCGAATGCCAGCGCCCGGCCTGCGGGTCGTTGCGGCGCAGAAAGCCACCGCCCGGCTCGTTCATGCGCAGCAGGCCGGTGATGGTGGTGGCGTCGGCGCCGGGCGCGCGCGGCGCGGCCCAGTCCTGGCGCGCCGACGCGGGCACGAAGCCGCGGTTGATCCAGACGAACGATCCGTCCGGCAGCCGCAGCGGCGTCATGACCCAGAAGCCGGCGCCCAGTTCGGTGGCCGCCTGAGACAGCAGCGTTCTGTCCGCCAGCAGGCGGCCATGGATTTGCACCGGCTGGTATTCGTGCCGCGCTGTGGTGATGTTCGCCCACGGGCCGAGGCTGCCGAGCGGCACGGGCGCCGCGTGGATGCGCTGCTCCACCCGCGCGATCAGATCGAGTTTCCAGGCGCGGCGCTGCACCTGCCAGGTGCCCAGGGCGATGAAGGCGGCGAACAGGGTGATGCCTGCCAGCGCGAGCGCCGCCAGGGGCCAGCGGGAACGCGGGCGGGCGGGCGGCTCGTGGTCGTGGGGAGGCTCAGTTGGTGGCCGCGCCGCCATGGCCGTGCGGCGCCGCGGGCGCCTGCGTGGCGGCGGGCGCGCTGCCCGCCGCGTGTTCGGCATGGCCCGGCATCATGTGGGTGTTCATGTGGAACATGACCCACAGGGTGCCGGCGATGGTGATGGCCACGAAGACCACGCTGAAGATGGTGGACAACATGGTCCAGCCGCCTTCCGCCTTGCCGTTCATGTGCAGGAAGCAGACCATGTGCACCAGAATCTGCACCACGGCGAAGGCGCCCAGCGCCAGCACGGCGGTGCCGCGGTTGCTGATGACCCCGGCCATCACCAGCCAGAAGGGAATGGCCGTCAGCACCACCGAGAGGAAGAAGCCGATGATGTAGGACGAGAAGCTGCTGTGCGGGCCGTCGTCGTGGTGGTGGCCATCCGCATGCCCGTGGGCCGGGCCGGCGTGAACATCGTGCGTGCTCATCACAGCACCCCCATCAGGTACACGAAGGTGAAGACGCCGATCCAGACTACGTCCAGGAAGTGCCAGAACATCGACAGGCACATGAGGCGGCGCTTGTTTTCGCGGATCAGGCCGTGCTTGCCGATCTGGATCATCAGCACCACGAGCCAGACCAGGCCGAAGCTCACGTGCAGGCCGTGCGTGCCCACCAGCGCGAAGAAGGCCGACAGGAAGGCGCTGCGCTGCGGGCCGGCCCCTTCGTGGATGAGGTGCGCGAACTCATACAGCTCCAGTGCGATGAAGGCCAGCCCGAACAGGCCCGTGACCAGCAGCCAGCCCAGCGTGGCGGGCACGTTGGCCCGCTGCTTGCACAGCATGGCGAAGCCGAAGGTGATGGACGACATCAGCAGGAAGGCGGTGTTGAGGGCCACCAGCGTCAGGTCGAACAGCTGCGCGCCGGTGGGGCCGCCCGCGTAGCTGCGGCCCAGCACACCGTAGGTGGCGAACAGCGCCGCGAAGATGAGGCAGTCGCTCATCAGGTAGAGCCAGAAGCCCAGGGCGGTGCCGTTCTCGGGGTGGGGCTCGTGCGCCAGGTGGTATTCGCGCGCCGGCAGGGCGGCTGCGCCGGCATGGAGGGTGTGCGTGTCAGACATGGGTGGCCGCGAGTTGCTGGGTGCGCAGGTTTTCGGCTTCCGTCACCTCGGCGGCCGGGATGTGGTAGTCGCGCTTGTAGTTGAAGGTGTGGACGATCGCCGCCAGCACCATCGCAGCGAACGACAGCCCCGCCAGCAGCCACATGTGCCAGATCAGCGCGAAGCCCAGCACCAGCGAGAGCATCGAGATCACCACGCCCGCAGCCGTGTTGGCCGGCATGTGGATGGGCTGGAAGCCGGCCAGGGGGCGCTGATAGCCGTGCTTCTTCATGTCCCACCAGGCGTCGATCTCGTGCACCACGGGAGTGAAGGCGAAGTTGTATTGCGGCGGCGGCGAGGAGGTGGCCCACTCCAGCGTGCGGCCGTTCCACGGGTCGCCGGTGGTGTCGCGCAGCTGGTCGCGTCGCAGGTAGCTCACCCCGAGCTGGATGATGAAGCAGGCGATGCCCAGCGCGACGATGGCAGCGCCGCAGGCGGCGATCACGAACCAGATCTGCAGGGACGGATCCTCGAAGTGGCTCACGCGGCGCGTGATGCCCATCAGCCCGAGGATGTACAGCGGCATGAAGGCGACCCAGAAGCCGACCAGCCAGCACCAGAACGAGCACTTGCCCCAGAACTCGTCGAGCCGGTAGCCGAACGCCTTGGGGTACCAGTAGTTGATGCCCGCGAACAGCCCGAACACCACGCCGCCGATGATGACGTTGTGGAAGTGCGCGATCAGGAACAGGCTGTTGTGCAGCACGAAGTCGGCCGGCGGCACGGCCAGCAACACGCCGGTCATGCCGCCGATGGCGAAGGTGCACATGAAGCCGATGGTCCACAGCATCGGCACCGTGAAGTGGATGCGGCCCCGGTACATGGTGAACAGCCAGTTGAAGATCTTGGCGCCGGTCGGGATCGAGATGATCATCGTTGTGATGCCGAAGAAGGTATTCACGCTGGCGCCCGAGCCCATGGTGAAGAAGTGGTGCAGCCACACCAGGTAGGACAGGATGGTGATGCAGACCGTGGCGTACACCATTGAGGTGTAGCCGAACAGGCGCTTGCGGCAGAACGTGGCCACCACCTCGGAGAAGACGCCGAAGGCGGGCAGGATCAGGATGTACACCTCGGGGTGGCCCCAGATCCAGATCAGGTTCACGTACAGCATGGCGTTGCCGCCCAGGTCGTTCGTGAAGAAGTTGGTGCCGACGTAGCGGTCCAGGCTCATCAGCGCCAGCGCCGCCGTCAACACGGGGAAGGTCGCCACGATCAGCGCGTTGGTGCACAGGGCGGTCCAGATGAAGACGGGCATCTTCATCAGGTCCATGCCCGGCGCGCGCATCTTGAGGATGGTGACGATCAGGTTGATGCCCGACAGCGTGGTGCCCACCCCCGCGATCTGCAGCGACCAGATGTAGTAGTCGAGCCCCACGCCGGGGTTCTGGTTGCCCAGGTTCGACAGCGCCAGCCAGCCGGAGGTGGAGAATTCGCCGAGGAACAGCGAGGCCATCACCAGCACCGCGCCGGCGGTGGTCATCCAGAAGCTGAAGTTGTTCAGGAACGGGAAGGCCACGTCGCGCGCGCCGATCTGCAGCGGTATCAGGTAGTTCATCAGCCCCGTGACCAGCGGCATGGCGACGAAGAAGATCATGATCACGCCGTGGGCGGTGAAGATCTGGTCGTAGTGGTGCGGCGGCAGGTAGCCCAGGTTGTCGCCGAAGGCCATGGCCTGCTGCAGGCGCATCATGACGGCGTCGGAGAAGCCGCGCAGCAGCATCACGATGCCGAGCACCATGTACATGATGCCGATGCGCTTGTGGTCGATGCTGCAGAACCAGTCGCGCCACAGCGGTCCCCAGAGGCGGAACTTGGTGAGGACGGCCAGCAGCGCGATGCCGCCCAGCACCACGGCGATGAAGGTCCACAGCACGATGGGCTCGTGCGCCATGGGCACGGAATCCCAGGTCAAGCGGCCGAGGAGCAGGTGGGGCGCGGTGGGTTGTTCTGTCATGTCGAGCGCGTCGCCGTTATTGCAGGATGCTGGCGCCCGGCATGCCGGGCGCTGGCGCGGGGGCCAGGACGATCGGTCCGCTGTCCGCCGTGCACAGCGCCTGCGGCAGGTTCAGGCCCCGGGCCTTCACGTAGGCTTCGTCGCCACGGGCATCGATGGCCATCATGTCGCGCATGCAGAGCTGTCCCGCCTCGACGCAGCGGTTGAGCACGCGGTCGTAGAGATCCGCCTGCACCGGGGCGAAGCGCTGCACCGGGTCGCGCTCGCTCGGCTTGGCCAGTTGCAGGTAGGCGGCGCCGTCGAGCGGTTTGCCCTCGGCGCGGGCCTTTGCCACCCATTGGGCGAAGTCCTCGTTGCCGAGGCCGTGGAACTTGAAGGTCATGCCCGAGAAGCCCGCGCCGCTGTAGTGCGAGCTCATGCCGGGGAACACGCCCGGCCGGTTGATGACCGCGTTCAGCTCGGTCTGCATGCCGGGCATGGTGTAGATCATGCCGGCCAGGTCGGGCACGTAGAACGCGTTCATGGTGGTGCTGGACGTGAGCTTGAACAGGATCGGGCGGTCCACCGGAGCGGCCAGCTCGTTGACCGTGGCGATGCCCTGCTCGGGGTAGAGAAACAGCCATTTCCAGTCCAGTGCCACGACCTGCACTTCCAGCGGCTTGACGTTGGTCGGGAGGGCGCGCGCGGCGTCGATGCGGTCCAGCGGGCGGTAGGGATCCAGCTTGTGGGTGCCGATCCAGGTGAGCGCGCCGAGCGCGATGACGATCAGCAGCGGTATCGTCCAGATCACCAGTTCCAGGATGGTCGAGTGGTGCCAGTCGGGGTCGTAGTCGGCTTCGGCCTGGGCGCTGTTCTGGCGGTATTTCCAGGCGAACCACAAGGTCAGCAGGATCACCGGCACGATGATGACGAGCATCAGCAGCGTGGAGGTGATCACCAGCTGGCCCTGCTGAGCGGCGACGTCCCCCGCCGGGTTGAGGACGCGGGCCTTGTCGCAGCCCGCGAGGCTCACCGCCGCGGCGGCCGCGAGCCAGGCAAGTCCTCGGCTGCTCGGTTTCATGCGTCGCCGCCGGGGCGCGCCAGGGGATGCTGACATGGGAGGGTGGGAGGGCGGAAAATGATGAGTATCAAGAATCGGGAACAACTGTAATGCGGCGGCAAAGAACCACTATCGCATTGGGGACAATGGCGCCGGCCGGCACCCCGGCTGGACGTGCTTCGTGGTTGCCAAACCGCTCGAATCCGTGTGCAATCGGCCCCGAACACGTCACCTCAAGTAGGATTCGCGCATGAGCAGCACCAGTTACACGCATTCACCGGTTGCCCCCGCTGGCGCCCGCGCCAGCGGCCATCACGGCGACGTTTCGCCCAGCGAGGTGGCGGTGGGCGTGATCATCGGGCGCTCGTCGGAGTATTTCGACTTCTTCGTCTTCGGCATCGCCTGCGTGCTGGTGTTTCCGCAGGTGCTGTTCCCTTTTCTCCCCAGGCTGGACGGCATGCTGATGGCCTTCGCCATCTTCTCGCTGGCGTTCATTGCCCGGCCCTTCGGCACCGCGCTGTCGATGGCCATCCAGCGCCGCTGGGGGCTGGCGGTCAAGCTCACCATCGCGCTGTTCCTGCTGGGCAGCAGCACCGTCAGCATGGCCCTGCTGCCCAGCTACGAAAGCGCGGGCGCGGCGGCGATCTGGGCGCTGGTGGTGCTGCGCGTCGGCCAGGGGCTGGCGCAGGGCGGTTCGTGGGACGGCCTGCGTTCGCTGCTGGCCATGACGGCGCCCGAGAACCGGCGCGGCTGGTACGCCATGATCGGGCAGCTCGGCGCGCCCATCGGCTTCATTCTGGCGGCGGCCCTGTTCGCCTACTTCCGCGGCCAGCTCAGCGAGGCTGAGTTCCTCGACTGGGGCTGGCGCTACCCCTTCTGCGTGGCCTTCGCCATCAACGTGGTGGCGCTGTTCGCGCGCCTGCGGCTGGTGGTCGATCCCAGCTACGCCGCCATGCTGGAGCAGCGCGACCTGGAGCCGGTGAAGGTGCGCGAGCTGCTGGATACCGAGGGCGGCACCGTCGCCATCGACTCCTTCGCCGCGCTGGCCGGTTTCGCGCTGTTTCACCTGGTCACGGTGTTCGCGCTGTCGTGGGGCATTACGGTATCCGCTCAGCCGGTGGGCGAGATCCTGTCCGTGCAGATCGCTGGCGCCGTGTGCGCGGCCGTGGGCATGGTGGTGGCCGGCGCGCTGGCCGACCGCTTCGGCCGGCAGGGCATTCTGCTGGGGGTGACGGTGCTGATCGGCCTGTTCAGCCTGGTGACGCCGGTGCTGCTGGCCGGCGGCTCGGCGGGGCAGAACGTCTTCATCCTCGCTGGCTTCATCCTGCTGGGCCTGTCCTACGGCCAGTCCTCGGGGGTGGTGACGTCCAACCTGCCCAGGCGCCTGCGCTACACCGGGGCCGCGATCTCGACCGACGTGGCCTGGCTGATCGGCGCCGCCTTCGCGCCCCTGGTGGCGATGGGGCTGTCGGCCCGCTTCGGGCCGGTGGCCGCCGGCCTGTACCTGCTCTCCGGCGTGGTCTGCACCCTGATCGCGCTGTGGATCGGCCGCAGCGCCAAGCCGCGCGAGTGACGCCCGCGCTGGCGGCGGGCGCCGCGCTGGTTATGCTGGCGCCCCAATGACCACGCCTACTTCCGGTACGCCGACTTTCCTCTGGCACGACTACGAGACCTTCGGCGCCAACCCGCGCCGTGACTGGCCGGCGCAGTTCGCCGCCGTCCGCACCGACGCCGAGCTGAACGAGATCGGCGCGCCGCTGATGCTGTACTGCCGGCCGCCGCTCGACCGCCTGCCCGAGCCCGAGGCCTGCCTCATCACCGGCATCGTGCCGCAGGCATGCGCTGTCAGGGGCCTGCCCGAGCACCGCTTCGCCGAGCACGTCAACGCCGCGCTGTCCGAGCCGGGGACCATCGGCGTCGGCTACAACTCGATCCGCTTCGATGACGAGGTGACGCGCTTCCTGCTGTGGCGCAACCTGCTCGACCCCTACGCGCGCGAGTGGCAGAACGGTTGCGGCCGCTGGGACCTGCTGGACGTGGCGCGCTGCGCGCACGCGCTGCGGCCCGAAGGCATCGAATGGCCGCTGGGCGACGACGGCCTGCCGACCTTTCGGCTCGAAAAGCTCAGCGCCGCCAACGGCCTGGCGCACGGCAACGCGCACGACGCGCTGTCCGACGTGCGCGCCACCATCGCCCTGGCGCGGCTGCTGCGCGAGAAGAACGCCAGGCTGTACGACTTCTGCCTGGCGCTGCGCAGGAAAGACCGCGTGGCGCAGGAGCTGGGCCTGCCCACCACGCTGCGCGAGGCTCGGCCCTTTCTGCACGTCAGCGGCCGCTTCGGCGCCGCGCGCGGCTGCATCGCCGTGATGGCGCCGCTGGCCATGCACCCGACCAACAAGAACGAGCTACTGGCCTGGGACCTGTCGGCCGACCCGTCCGAGCTGGCCGCGCTGAAGGCCGATGAAGTGCGCGCGCGCCTGTTCACCGCCACGGCCGACCTGCCCGAGGGCGTGGCGCGCCTGGCCATCAAGGGCGTGCACCTGAACAAGTCGCCCATCGTCATCGGCAGCCTCAAGACGCTGCGGCCGGAGCTGGCCGAGCGCTGGGGCATCGACTTCGGCGCGGCCGAGACGCACTTCGAGCGTCTGCGCGCGCTGCCCGATCTGAGCGCGTTGTGGGCCCAGGTCTACGCGCGGCCCCCGTCGGATGCCGCGTTGGACGTGGACGAGGACCTGTACGGCGGTTTCCTCGGCGACGCCGACCGCCGCCGCCTGGCGCGCCTGCGTGCGCTCGACCCGCGCGAGCTGGCCGTGGCCCGCACCGGCTTCGACGACGAGCGCCTGCCCGAGCTGCTGCTGCGCTACCGTGCGCGCAACTTCCCCGACACGCTGAACGCGCAGGACGCCGCCCGCTGGGACGCGCACCGCGCCGCGCGCCTGCTGCGCGGCGAAGGCGGCGCGCTCACCGTGCAGGGCCTGTTCGACCGCATCGACGGCCTGGCCGAATCGGTGGAGGACGAGCGCGGCCAGGGCGTGCTGGAGGCGCTGTACGAGTGGGCCGAGCAGATCGCGCCCGAGGAGTGATATGCTATTTAATCGATAGCTGCCAGCGCACGCCCATCAAGCGCTGGAGGCCGATTTGATATAAAAGTCTGTGCAGGCTCAGGCGCCGGCCTCGAACACTTCCAGCAGCCGGTCCAGCCCGCCTTGGTTGATCGCCACCGCCGCCTGCGCGCGCACCGCCGGTTTGGCGTGGTAGGCCACCGACAGGCCGGCCTCGCCCATCATCGGCAGGTCGTTTGCGCCGTCGCCCACGGCGATGGCCTGCCGGGGCGAGATGCCCATCAGCGAGGCCACTTCCAGCAGCGTGCGGCGCTTCTCCGCGCCGTCGCAGATGTCGCCCCAGGGCTGATCGACCATGCGGCCCGTGAGCCGCCCGTGCTCGACCTCCAGCACGTTCGAGCGCGCGAAGTCGATGCTTAAGGCCGCCGCCACGCGGTCGGAGAAAAAGGTGAAGCCGCCCGAGACCAGCAGCGTGGTCAGCCCGGCGGCCTTGGCGGCGGCGATCAGCTCCTTGGCGCCAGGGTTGAAGCGCAGGCGCTCGGTGAACACGCGCTCCAGGTGCTCCACGCCCACGCCCTTGAGCAGCGCCACGCGGCGGCGCAGGCTGTCCTTGTAGTCGGCGATCTCGCCGCGCATGGCGGCTTCGGTGATGGCGGCCACCTCGGCCTTGCGGCCGGCGGCGTCGGCGATCTCGTCCACGCACTCGATGTTGATCAGCGTGGAGTCCATGTCGAAGGCGATCAGTTTGAAATCGCGCAGGGCCAGCGGCGGCGTGATGCCGCGCACCGCCAGGCCCGGGCTGATCTCGCGCGCCTCATGCGCTGAAGTGGTGGTGTTCATCTGCTTTTGATTTGATAGCTGCCAGCGCTTGCCAGGAAAGCGCTGGCGCACGAAAAGACCCTGAATTATCCACGCCCGGGCGCATGCGGCGCCAGCAGGGCGCGCAGCGCCGGCTCCACGGCCTGCATGGGCAGGTGGCCGGCCATCACCAACTGCGCCAGGCCGTGCACCGTGCCCCACAGCGCGGCGCCCAGCGCGTCGCCATCGACGTCGGGCAGATCGTCGGCCTGCTGCATGGCGGCCACGCAGTCGCGCAGCAGCGCCTCGTTGGCGGCGATGAGCGGGGCCGACTCGGCATTGGGCGCCCCGGGCGGGCAGAGCTGGGCGTCGAACACCAGCGCGAAGGCGTTGGGCTGCGCGTGGGCGAAGCCCACATAGGCCAGGCCCAGGGCCAGCAGGCGCTGCACCGGCGCGCTTTCATGCTCCACGGCGGCCTGCTGCGCGTGCAGGAAGCGGCGCATGCATTCGGTGCCCACGGCCTTCAGCAGCGCGTCGCGGTCGGCGAAGTAGTGGTAGGGCGCGGCATGGCTCACGCCGGCGGCGCGCGCCACCTCGCGCAGGCTGAGCTGCGCCGCCGGGCGCGTGGCGAGCAGCCCGAAAGCCGCGTCCAGCAAGGCTTGCCGCAGGTTGCCATGGTGGTAGGGGCGCTCGGACTCGATTGAACTTGACACGAGAAAGATTATAGCGGACACTGCGCCCAAGGCAATCTTTACGACGTCAAGATTGCTGAATCCCCCTCTTCAAAGGAATCCGCCATGACCGCCATCCTCGTCATCGACGCCCACCCCAACCCCGACTCGCTGTGCACCGCGCTGGCCGCGCGCTACGCCGAATCGGCCCGCCAGGCCGGCGCCGACGTGACCGTGCTGGCGCTGCGCGACCTGCGCTTCGACCCCGTCCTGCACCAGGGCTACCGGGGCGAGCAGTCGCTGGAGCCCGACCTGCTGCGCGCCCAGGGCCTGATCGAGGCCAGCGCGCACGTGTGCCTGGTCACGCCGCTGTGGTGGGGGTCGGTGCCGGCGCTGCTCAAGGGCTTCTTCGACCGCGCGTTCCAGCGCGGCTGGGCCTACCGCTACCTGCCCGGCGGCAACCCGCTGGGCCTGCTGGCCGGCCGCTCGGCGCGCGTGCTGCTGACCACCGACTCGCCTGGCTGGTACCTGCGCCTGCTGCAAGGCGACCCGACGGTGAAGCAACTGGTGCGCAGCACGCTGCGCTTCTGCGGCTTCAAGCCGGTGCGGGTGACGCGCTTCGGCCCCGTGCACGGCAGCACGCCGCAGGCGCGTGCCGGCTGGCTGGAGCGGGCCGCCGCCGTGGGCGCGCAGGACGCCGGCCGCCTGGGTCGCCGCGCCGAGCCGGTGGCGTCGGCGGGTTAGTCAGGGCGCCGCGCCTGGGGCGGCGAACGGGAACACGCTGGCCAGCGGCTTGACCTCTGGCAGCACGTAGACCACGCCGACGCTGCGGCTGAACAGCGGGTCGATGTAGCGGTCGTAGAAGCTGGCCGGCACGTTGATGCAGCCGAAGGAGATGCGGTTGTCCGCCACGCCGGGCGAGTCCAGCCGCTGCGTGCGCGCTTCGCCGGGGACGTGGCGCACGCGGTGCATCGAGAGGGCGGCGTCGTAGTCGAGCCAGACGATGTCCTCGCCCTGGGTGTTGCGGCCGGGCTCGGTGACGTAGCGGCCGGCGGAGGTGATCTTCTCGTGCGGCCGCACGCGGGCCAGCGGGCGGGTGCCGATGTCGGCCGGCGCCGCGTCGCCGCGCGCTTGGCCCACCAGCACCGGCGTGCGCGCCACGGCGCGGCCCTGGCCGTCGAACACCCACAGCGCGGCGGCGGGCTTGTCCACGATGCCGAAGGCGCGGCCGCCGGCATCGGTGTGGCGTATCACCTGGGCGGCGAAGTCGATGGCTGCGGCTTCTGCCGCCGGGTCCGGCGGCGCGAAGGTTCCCGCCTGCGCGCACACGGCTGCCAGCGCCAGCAGGGCTGCTGTGAGCAGTGAGCATGATGCGGCGCGGCAGAGCACGATAGGGTACGTTATACCGCACCGATCAGTCACCCCAGTCCTCGCCGAACGGCATCCATTGGCGCGTGGTCCGGGAGGCCGTCCACCGCGCGGGTACGCAGGACGGACGCAAGCTCCCAGAAGATATTTTTTTAAGCAGTGCCTCAGCCGAAAATTTTGTAGAGGTTGTAGAGGCTCAGCAGCGAAATCAGCGTGCCCACAATCGCCAGCAGCAGCTTGGGCGGTGCATGTTTGGTCAGCACCGCCGCGAAAGGTGCCGCGAACAATCCGCCGAACACCAGCCCCGCGATCACCGTCCAGTGCGTGAAACCACCCAGCACCGTGAAGGAAATACCACCGGCAATCGCCAGGAAGAATTCGGCGGCATTTACCGAGCCGATGGTGGTGCGGGGGTACTGTCCACTACCCAGCAAAGACGTGGTCACGACAGGCCCCCAGCCGCCGCCGCCCACCGCATCCACGAAACCACCGGTAAACGCCAAAGGTGCCACGTAGGTGGGTGGATCGGTTTTGATGCGCAACTGTCCCCAGACTTTGGAGAGAATATACAGGCCAATCAGCAGGAGATAGCCGGATATCCAGGGTTTGAGCGTGTTGCCGTCTATCGATGTGACGATGTAGGCTCCAGCTACGCCGCCAATGATGCCGGGAATGAGCAGGCGTTTGAACAACTGCCGGTTGATGTTGCCTAGTTTCCAGTGCGACAGCCCGGAAAATCCTGTGGTGAAAATCTCGGCGATATGCACGGATGCCGAAGCGGCGGCTGGCGGTACGCCGGTCGAAAGCAGGAATGTCGTGGAAGTGACGCCATAAGCCATGCCCAGCGCGCCATCCACGATTTGTGCAACCAGGCCAACGGCCGCCGCAGTCCAGAATCCGTTGCTGGATAAGCCCTCGCCAATTGCTGTGAGCGCATGGTCGGGAATCCATAGATAACCGATTCCCAATATCGTGAGAAATAATAATGGCAGAGTCCGGATCAGCCAGTATTTTGTATCGCGTACCCGCACGGCCAAGCCGGACGTCGGAGAAAAGGAATTTGCCATGATAAATGATTCCCCAAATTGGATTTTAATATACCTCGGATTCTTATGCTATCAGTTGTTGTTTATGCGGAGAAATAATTAATTCCAATATGGTTATGCGGAAAATCCTGCGGCGAAGCAGGGCTGAGTGCGGCAGCGCGAAGATTGGAGAGCAAACAAGCTCCAGCGCTTGGCGGCCTCAAATCTGAAGTGCACCCCCCCCCCTTCAGAATTGAGGCATCCATGACCGAAAGAACCTACGAGCAGCTCAGTGAGATGGAGCGCTACGCGATAGCGCTGGGCCTGCAGCAAGGGCAGAGCCAGAGCGCCATAGCCAGAGCGCTGGGCCGCTCCAAGAGCACCATCAGCCGTGAGTGCAAGCGCAATGGAGGTGCCCAGGGCTACACCTCCAAGTACGCCCAGCAGCGCTGTGACAGACGCAGGCACTTCGCCCGCGCTTTGCCCAAACTGCACCGCGACGGCCCCCTGTTCCCCCTGGTGTGCGCGCATCTGCGCCAGCACTGGTCACCCCAGCAGATTGCAGGACACTTGAAGGCCCTGCACCCCGATGACAAGCGCATGAGAGCGTCACACGAGAGCATCTACACCTGCATCTATGCCCAGCCCAGGGGCGAGCTGAAGAAAGAGCTGGTGTCGTGCTTGCGCATGGCCCATGCCAAACGCTGGCCCCGCTCCAAGGGCAAGGATCGGCGCGGGGAGATCCAGGATTTGATGAGCATCCACGTACGCCCGCCCGAGGTCGAGGATCGCCAGCTTCCCGGCCACTGGGAGGGTGATCTGATCAAGGGGGCGGCCAACGCCAGCGCCATCGGCACGCTGGTGGAGCGCACCACGCGCCTGGTGCTGCTGGTCAAGCTGCCACATCCCAACCCGGCCACGGCCGCGCACGTGCTGCAGGCGTTCAGCGACAAGCTCAATGGCATTGCCAGCCCTATGCGCAAAACCCTGACCTATGACCGAGGCTCGGAGATGGCCGAGCACGCCAGGCTGAGCGAGAACACGGGCATGAGGGTGTACTTCTGCGATCCCCACAGCCCCTGGCAGAGGGGCAGCAACGAGAACACCAATGGGCTGCTGCGCCAGTACTTCCCCAAAGGCACCGATCTGAGCGGCTATACGCAGGAGCAGCTTGATGCCGTCGCCGATGAGCTCAATGGCCGTCCCAGGATGACCTTGGGCTACCGCACTCCGCTTGAGGTCTATGCTCAGCACCTACAACTATTGACCCAGCGCGGGGACTCCGTGCATTGAATCAATGTTGCACTTGGACTTGAATCCGCCCTTGCTGGGAAAGCGTTGGAGGCTATTAAAAGAATAGCGAAGTTTTGGCGGCTTCGATCCCGCGCGCGTTGCGGTTGATTGCGCCTCAGGCGGCCGGCGGCCGCCCCAAACTGCGCAGCACATCCCGCACCATCTGCGCGCGGTCCTTCGGCTCCTTCAGCTCGCGCTCGATGCGCAGCTTGTCGTTGCCCGCCAGCTTGATGTGCCGGTTCTTCTGGATCGGGCCGATGATCGCCATGGGGTCGATCGGCGGGTTGGGCTTGAAGCCGATGTGGATGACACCCGGCGCCGCGTCCACCTTCTGCACGCCGTAGGCCGCGCTTAAGCACCGCAGGCGGTAGCACGTCGATCAGCGTGGCGGCTTGCCGCTCTTGCCCCGCACATCGGGCAAGGCATCGACCAATTGCCCGAAGACCACCGAGTCATGCCGGTTGGCGCCGGTGACGCAGAACATCAGTGGGATGCCCTGGCGGTCCGTGACGAGGTGGCGTTTGCTACCGAGCTTGCCCCTGTCCGTGGGATTGGGGCCCGTGTACGAGCCCCCGGGGTTGGGCACGCTGGCCGCGTCCAGGCTGGCTCGGCTGAAATCCAACCGCCCGGCGCCGCGCAATTCAGCCAACAGCAGCATGTGCAATGGGTGCCCCACACCGGCTTCCTGCTATTGGCGCAGTCGCCGTCAGCAGGTCATGCCACTGACAAAGCCCAACTCTTGCGGCAGCTCTTCCCAGGGGATGCCTGTGCGCAGCACGAACAGGGTGCCGTTCAATGCCTCTCGTCGCTCACTCGCGGGCGCTCGCCCTTGGCCGAGGGCACGAATACCGGCAGCAGCGGCTCGATCTTCTTGAACAGTGCCGCGCTGATCTCTTTGTTTTTACTTCGACCCATGCATCGTCAAACGCTGATCAGGCCGTTGACGATGACCGGGGTGTGTTAGTCGCTCTTAGAGCGTGTTTACGATCTCCTGAGTAGCAGAGCCAGAAACGCCAAGTGGACGAACTGCAAGCTGGTATTGAGCCATCGCTCACAGTTCTTCCATAGCCTGCGGTTTTTCTCCAACCACGCAAAGCTGCGCTCAACCACCCAGCGCTGGGGCATGACCTTGAAAGTGTGCAGCTCGCTTCGCTTGGCAATCTGCACCGTCACATGCTCACCCAGGATGTCCTTGACGCCTTGGGCGAAGGGAGCTCCTGTGTAGCCGCTGTCCGTCAGCACACTTTGCACCCGCCCCAGCGACTGCTTGCAGCGCTTGAATGCCGCAAGCGCTCCTTTGCGATCCGTCACTTCGGCTGTGGTTACCGCCACGGCATGGGGCAGGCCCTGGGTGTCCACCGCGATGTGTCGCTTGATACCCGAGACTTTCTTGCCTGCGTCGTAGCCTTTGAAGCCCGCTGTGTCAGCGTTCTTGACGCTCTGCGCGTCCACGATCAAGAACGCGCTGCAGGCGTTGCGCCCCAGTTTCTCTCGGGCCGCGCCAACCTGATTTTTTTAAAGCCTGCTCCAGCACGCTCACTCCGTGCTGGTCAGGCTCGCTCCACTTGCGCCAGTACGCATAGACGTTGTGCCACTTGGGGAACTGCGGTGGCAGATAGCGCCACTGGCAACCCGTGCGCAGCAGGTACAGCACTGCACAGAACACCTCGTACAGATCGAGCTTGATCGGTTTGGTGCTGCGCCGAACGCTGCGCAGCAGCGGCTCTATCTCGGCAAACTTCTCTCGACTTATGTCGCTTGGGTACGGCTTTCTCTTCACCCAAGGATTGTCGGGGATGAGATCGTAAACACGCTCTTAGGCTTGCACCACCTCGGGTCGGGCTTGGATCAGGTCGCGCACCAAACCACGTCCGACATGGCTGCGTGGCTCGATGTCCAGGATTTTTGCGATTTCACTGCTGGCGGCAGCGATCTCGGCTGCTTTGACGCCCGTCTGGATACCGAGCAGCTCCAGCATCATGGCCAAATCCTCGGTCGGGAAGTTACCCACGGCTCCCACGTCGCCGGGCATCGCGATCCCTCCTCCCAAGCCACAAATCGAAGTCTCGATCCAACTGACGCCAGCTTGAAGTGCAGCAAGAACGTTCGCCGTGGCCATTCCAGACAGATTGTGGACGTGAAACCCCAACTCGATACCTGGGAAACGGTCGAATGCACTTGAGAAGAGTTCGTACACGTGCTTCGGGTCTTCCATGCCCACGGAGCCCGCCAAATAGAAGCGGCGAATGCCTTCCGCATGAAGGCGTGCGAGCATGTCCAGTACCATGCGGCGATCTATGAGGCCTTCATATGGGCACCAGAACGATCCCCCCAACGCCATGACGAATCGGATCGACGCCTGCTGCGCGATCTCGAAAGCCTTGATGGCCTCCTCGGCCGCTTCGTCTAGCGTGCAGTTTTGGTTCTTGCGAAGGTAGGTGGGGCTCATGATGGTAAGGCCCACCATTTCGTCCACCCGCGCCTTCACGGCGCGATGAGCGCCGTACGCATTGGGCACGAGGCCACGGTAAATGATGCCGGGTCTACGCTGGATCAGCTCAAATACCTTGTCCGCATCGGCAAGATTAGGGATCGCCCTGGAATGGGCGAAGCAGGTGACTTCTATGACAGGAAGGCCCGCCGTGCTTAGCCGGTCGATCACCTGAACCTTCGTTGAGGTATCCACCGGCCTTGGAAAGCTCTGAAGCCCGTCCCTCGGGCCGACCTCCACGATCGTGACGGACGACGGGAGCTTCATGTCATCTCCCCGGCGGGCACTCTCACATCGATCCCATGCGCCGCGAGAAATTCATGGGAATAACCGAGTCTTTGCACTAGGATCTCATGGTTATGCTCACCCTGCCGCGATCCACCGTGGCGTACCTTGCCCGGCGTGCGCGAGAGCTTGCCTACGACGTTCTGCATGCGCAACGGACCGCCTATCTCCTCATCGTCCACAGCGACAATACTTTCACGGGCCTGGATGTGCGAGTCCGCGCAGATGTCCGCCACGTCATTAACAGGCGATATGGCTGCCTCGAATGTAATGAATCGCTCCCACAGCTCCGCCATGTCGAATCGCTCGATAGCCGCCTGAAGGGTCTCGTCAAGCGCATCGACATTCGCGATCCTCAGCCGGTTGTCGCGAAACCTCGCATCCCCGATCAGCTCGGGGACTTCCAATGCCTCACAGATCCGCTCGAAGATAGCCTGTGAACTTCCGGCAATCGACACATACTTACCGTCGCGCGTACGGTAGATATTGCGAGGCGCCGCGAAGGGCAGCCGGCTGCCGACACGCTGCTGCACAATTCCTAGTTGGTCGTAGTTCACTACAAACGGGCCAATGAGTGTGAGCAGCGTTTCATAGAGCGCGAGATCGATGACCTGCCCACATCCCGAACGCCGTTGCTCGTGCAGCGCAGTGGAAACGAGAAAAGCCCCCATCAGCGCCGTCGTGGCATCTGCGAGACCGAATCCCGGAAGCAATGGAGGCGTATCAGGTGCGCCATTGATATTGACGAACCCCGCATAGGCTTCCGCCACCGTTCCAAAACCGGGGCGCATCCGGTAAGGTCCCGTCTGGCCGAAGCCGCTGACCCTGAGCATGATGAGCCGGGGATTGATTTTGGAAAGAACGTCGTAGCCCAGCCCCCATCTTTCGATGGTTCCGGGCCTGTAGTTCTCGATGATGACGTCGACATCGGCGGCGAGCTTTTTGACTACTTCCACGCCGAGCGTGCTGCTCAGGTCGAGCGTGATGGACTTCTTGCCGCGATTGACGATCTTGTAGTAGAGGCCAACGCCATTCTTGTTCTCGCCCCAGTACCTGATCTCGTCTCCGCGGCCAGGTCTTTCCACCTTGATCACGTCTGCGCCAAAATCGGCCAGATACATTGACGACATTGGCGCGGCCAGGAGATTCGAGATATCGAGAACCTTCACACCGGCCAGCGCGCCCGATTGGCGTGCCTCGTCAGCCTGCTGCTCTCCTGACTGGATGAATTCAGTCGACACGGATATTGCCTTTCTTGATCACTTCGGTCCAGACCGGCGTGTATGTCTTCATATAGGAGCCGTAGGCATCCGGCCCAAGCGACATGATCTCGAGTTCCATGGCCTGGGCCTTCGACTTGACCTCTGGCGCTTGCAAAGCTTTGATCGCCGCATCGGAAAGCTTCTTCACCACAGTTGCGGGTGTGCCCGCAGGTGCGAGCAGGCCCCACGTACCAGCCGCCACCAAGCCGGGAAAGCCAAGTTCCTGGACGGTAGGCACGTCAGGCATGGAGGAAAGGCGCTCCGCCGAGAGTATGGCCAGGGCTCGTAGCTTTCCGGACCTTACCAGCGGAAGGACAGCGGGCGGTGTATCGGTGACCATGGCTACATGTCCCGCAATCGTGTCGGTCAGGCTTTGGCCGGCACCCTTGTAAGGAACATGGGTGAGCTTGATGCCGGCACGCCCTATGAACATCTCGGAGGCCAGGTGCGTGATGGTTCCGACACCCGAAGACCCGTAGCTCAGGTTTTCTTTCTTGGCTCGGTCGATGAGTTCGAGCAGAGTCTTCGGAGCGGTAGGCGCGTTCGCTGTGACGATGACGAACGCAGTGCGGAAAAGCCCCGCGACGGGCATGAAATCCACTTCCGTGTGGTACTTCGCATTGGGATTGATGGCTGGCAGCACCATCGTAGTTCCCTCCGCGCCCATGACGATCGTGTGGCCGTCGGGTGGAGCATGAGCCACCAGTTCCATCCCTAAGGCCCCACCTGCCCCCGGCCGGTTGTCGACCACGACCGGCTGACCCAATGCCTGTTGCATGCCGTTTTCGATAAGGCGCGCAATCGCATCGCTGCCCGTCCCTGGCGCGGTCGTCACTACCAGCCGGATAGGCTTGTTGGGAAAAGTAGGCCCCTCCTGCGCAGCCGCCGTGGGTAGCGCGCAGGCAAGAAGAATCGCGACAATCCAGTTGCTACGATATGTCATGATTTCCAAACCCATCGAAGAACATTTTGTCGACAGAATACAGGCGACAATAAAGAGCGCCTATAAGGAAAAACCCGTGGCAGATGCTTCCTTCGTCGTCGAACGGGCGCCAAGCCTGGGCGCCCAGGTAACCCAGTACCTCCTCGAGGCCATAGAAGCAGGCAGGATTCGTCCCGGCGATCGACTAGTGGAAACCGATCTCGCGGTGAAACTGGGCATCAGTCGGGCTCCCCTGCGCGAGGCGCTGCGCCATCTCTCAAGTTCTGGATTAGTCGAGCACCGGCCGGGCCGTGGAACCTATATCGCCAACGCGTCGGACGATTCAGTGGAGCAGATGGGCTTGTTCCGGGGCATGCTGGAAGGAGATGCTGCAACTCTGCTGGCGAGCCGGCGACCTACCGATATATTGCGTGAGCTTGCCGATCTCATCCGGCACATGGAAACGCCGGACGTCATCGGTGATCCGTTGCGGTTTGTCGATTTTCATTGGATCTTCCACAGGACTATCTGCATGGGAGCGGACAATGAATACCTGCTTACTTCCTGGGATCAGGTGAGCCGGCAGATCAAGATGTATCTGAACACCCGGCTACACGTGCTGGATCACGGCAGAGTCGTGCGCAACAACCGCGCAGTCTTACAGACACTGGCCAGTGCCGATCCCGCGACGGCAGGGGCGCTAGTGAGAAGTCTCATCATCCGCCAAACCTTTCACGTATTGGGTCGGGCGCTACCCGTTGAGCTTTCCTGCCTCGTGACACTGACCGTGGACAACGAGGGCCAAGTGGTATCTATCTCGCCCTCATGATCCCTTGAAGACTCCACCATGATTGTCGAGTGTGTGGATATGCCCGTCAGCATGCTCTGAGTGACATACGCGCCATCCCGGCTACGTGCCTTGTACGCCACCGGAACTCGCTCACGCAAGCCGCCGCGCGCACCAACGTCTTGTCAAGCCGCTAATGAGCTGATGAAAAAATCCTTGGTGGCATCCTGCTGACTGTAGGCAGTACCCAATCTGTAACACCGTGGCGGGCGCAAGCCAGAGAAGCCGGCTGCTTCACGCCACCTGCGGTCTACCCAAACTGCGCAGCACATCCCGCACCATCTGCGCGCGGTCCTTCGGCTCCTTCAGCTCGCGCTCGATGCGCAGCTTGTCGTTGCCCGCCAGCTTGATGTGCCGGTTCTTCTGGATCAGGCCGATGATCGCCATGGGGTCGATCGGCGGGTTGGGCTTGAAGCCGATGTGGATGACACCCGGCGCCGCGTCCACCTTCTGCACGCCATAAGGCGTCGAGAGCACGCGTAGGCGGTGCACGTCGATCAGCGTGGCGGCCTGCGGCGGCAGCTTGCCGAAGCGGTCGACGATCTCCTCCACCAGCGCGTCGATCTGCTCGCTGGTCTTGGCCGTCGCCAGCTTCTTGTAGAACGACAGGCGCAGGTGCACGTCGCCGCAGTAGTCGGTGGGCAGCAGGGCGGGGGCGTGCAGGTTGATCTCGGTGGTGGCCTGCATGGGGCTGAGCAGGTCGGGCTCGCGGCCGGCCTTCAGCGCCTTCACGGCCTCGGCCAGCATCTCGTTGTAGAGCTGGAAGCCGATCTCCATCATGTTGCCGCTCTGGTTCTCGCCCAGCACCTCGCCGGCGCCGCGGATCTCCAGGTCGTGCATCGCCAGGTAGAAGCCGCTGCCCAGCTCCTCCATCTGCTGGATGGCTTCCAGCCGCTGCGCGGCCTGCTTGGTCAGGCTTTCGATGTCGGGCACCATCAGGTAGGCATAGGCCTGGTGGTGGCTGCGGCCCACGCGCCCGCGCAGCTGGTGCAGCTGCGCCAGGCCGAATTTGTCGGCGCGGCTGATGACGATGGTGTTGGCGGTGGGCACGTCGATGCCGGTCTCGATGATGGTGGAGCACAGCAGGATGTTGTGGCGCTGCGCCACGAAGTCGCGCATGACCTTCTCCAGCTCGCGCTCGGGCATCTGGCCGTGGGCGACGGCGATGCGCGCCTCGGGCAATATCTCTTCCAGCTTCTGGCGCCGGTTCTCGATGGTCTCCACCTCGTTGTGCAGGAAGTAGACCTGCCCGCCGCGCTTCAGCTCGCGCAGCACGGCCTCGCGGATCACGCCCGTGCCCTCGTTGCGCACGAAGGTCTTGATCGCCAGGCGGCGCTGCGGCGCGGTGGCGATCACGCTCAGGTCGCGCAGGCCCTCCAGCGCCATGCCCATGGTGCGCGGGATGGGGGTGGCCGTGAGCGTCAGCACGTCCACCTCGGCGCGCAGGGCCTTCATGGCCTCCTTGTGGCGCACGCCGAAGCGGTGTTCCTCGTCGATGATGAGCAGGCCCAGGTTCTTGAACTGCGTCTTCTCGCTCAGCAGCTTGTGCGTGCCGACGACGATGTCCACGCTGCCGTCGGCGATGCCCTTGAGCGCGGCGGTGATTTCCTTGGCGCTGCGGAAGCGGCTCATCTCCGCCACCTTCACCGGCCACTTGGCGAAGCGGTCCACCAGCGTCTGGTAGTGCTGCTCGGCCAGCAGCGTGGTGGGCGCCAGGAAGGCGACCTGCTTCCCACCCGTCACCGCCACGAAGGCGGCGCGCAGCGCGACCTCGGTCTTGCCGAAGCCGACGTCGCCGCACACCAGCCGGTCCATCGGCTGCGGGCTGATCATGTCCTGCACGACGGCGTGGATGGCGGCCTTCTGGTCGGCCGTTTCCTCGAAGCCGAAGTCGGCCGCGAACTGCTCGTAGTCGTGCGCCGAGTAGCGGAAGGCATGGCCCTCGCGCGCGGCGCGGCGGGCGTAGATGTTCAGCAGCTCGGCGGCGGCGTCGCGCACCTGCTCGGCGGCCTTGCGCCGGGCCTTCTCCCACTGGCCGCTGCCCAGGCGGTGCAGCGGCGCTTCGTCGCCGCTCACGCCGGTGTAGCGGCCGATCAGGTGCAACTGCGACACGGGCACGTACAGCGTGGCGTCGCCGGCGTATTCGAGGTGCAGCATCTCCTGCACGGCGGGCGTGCCGTCGGCGTTTTTCTCACCCAGATCCATGTTGACGAGACCGCGGTAGCGGCCGATGCCGTGCTGCGTGTGCACCACCGGGTCGCCCACGTTCAGCTCGGAGAGGTCCTTGATCAGCGCCTCGACGTCGCTCACCTGCTCCTGCTTGCGGCGGCGGCGCTGGGTGCTGCCGGCGGCGAACAGCTCGGTCTCGGTGATGAAGTCGATGCCGCCTTCCAGCCAGGCGAAGCCCTGCGCCAGCGCGGCGGTGGCGATGCCGGTGGGTTCGCTGCTGGCGCTGAATTCCTCCAGCGAATCGAAGGCGGGCGGGTTCAGGCCCGAGGCGCGCAGGAAGTCCAGCAGGCTCTCGCGCCGGCCGTCGCTCTCGGCCAGCACCAGGGCGCGCCGGGGGCTCGCGCGAGGATTGGAGCGGAGATGGGCGTGCAGGCGCGCCAGCGGGTCGTCGGCGCCGCGCACCACCGTGAGGTCGGGCAGCTTTTGAGCGAACGCGCTTTCGGCCACGTCCTCCACGCCGGGGCGGATGGCGAGCTGCGCGTGCGGCTTGGCGGCCCGGTAGAACTGCTCGGCATCGAGGAACAGCGCCTCGGGCGGCAGCACGGGGCGCTCGGGGTCGCCCTGGGCCAGGCGGTAGCGCTCGCGCGTGTCCTGCGCGAAATGCTGAAAGGCAGATTCGAGATCGCCATGCAGCACCAAAGTTGCGTCGGTGCCGAGGTAGTCGAACACGGTCGCCGTGCTGTCGAAGAACAGCGGCAGGTAGTACTCGATGCCGGCCGTGGCCACGCCGTTGCCCATGTCCTTGTAGAGGCGGCTGCGCGTGGGGTCGCCCTCCAGCAGCTCGCGCCAGCGCTGGCGGAACTTGGTGCGGGCGGCCTCGTCCATGGGGAACTCGCGGCCGGGCAGCAGGCGCACCTCGGGCACGGGGTAGAGGCTGCGCTGGGTGTCGGGGTCGAAGCCGCGGATGGAGTCGATCTCGTCGTCGAACAGGTCCACGCGGTAGGGCATGGGGCTGCCCATGGGGAACAGGTCGATCAGCCCGCCGCGCACCGCGTATTCGCCGGGGCTGACCACCTGCGTGACGTGGGTGTAGCCGGCCAGGGTGAGCTGGCTCTTCAGCGCCGCCTCGTCCAGCTTCTGCCCCTGCTTGAAGTGGAAGGTGGTGCCGGCCATGAACGACGGCGGCGCCAGCCGCACCAGCGCCGTGGTGGCGGGCACCAGCACCACGTCGGCCTGCCGCTGGCGGATGGCCCACAGCGTGGCCAGACGCTCGCTGATCAGGTCCTGGTGGGGCGAGAAGCTGTCGTAGGGCAGCGTCTCCCAGTCGGGGAACAGGGTGGTGCGCAGCGCGGGCGCGAAGAAGGCCAGCTCGTCCATCAGCCGCTGCGCGTCGGCGGCGTCGGCGGTGAAGATGGCGGTCAGCCTGCGCTCGCCGGCCTCGCGGCGCGCCAGCTGCGCCAGCAGCAGCGCGTCGGCCGAGGCGGGCGGGCGGGGCAGGGCGTGGCGTTTGCCGGAGGTGAGCTTGGGCAGGTCCATGGCGAAAATGCGGGTACGGCGGAAACGACGAAAACCCCCGGCCACGACGGACGGGGGTGTGGATGCCATTTTAGCTTTATGAACAAAATAGCCCTCCAGCGCTTATCCGGCAAGCGCTGGCAGCTATGATTAGCATAGTGAACCCGACGACGCGCCCGCCCCGCTGCTTTGCCCTGCTGCCCTGCGCCGGCAGCGGCTCGCGCGCGGGCACCGCGGTGCCCAAGCAGTACCAGCCCGTGGCCGGCGTGCCGATGGTGCGCCACACGCTGGCGGCGTTCGCGGCGGTGCCGCGCATCGCCCGCGTGCTGGTGGTGGTGGCGCCGGGCGATGAGGTACTGGCGGCGGATGCTTCCGTTTCGATAGCTGCCTGCGGTGGCGTGACGCGCGCCGAGAGCGTTTTCAATGGCCTGGCCACGCTGCGCGCGCAGGGCGCGCGCGACGGCGACTGGGTGCTGGTGCACGACGCCGCGCGCTGCCTGGTCACGCCCGCGCAGATCGACGCGCTGATCGACGCCTGCCTGCCCGACGCCGTGGGCGGCCTGCTGGCGCTGCCGCTGCCCGATACGCTCAAGGCCGAGCACGGCGGCCGCGCGGCCGCCACCATCGACCGCGACCACAAATGGCTGGCGCAGACGCCGCAGATGTTCCGCCTGGGCCTGCTGCACGGTGCGCTGGCCGAGCGCGCCGCCACGGGCTTTGCCGGCATCACCGACGAGGCGAGCGCGGTCGAGGCGGCGGGCCTTCAGCCGCTGCTGGTGCGCGGCAGCGCGCGGAACATCAAAGTCACCTATCCAGAGGACTTCGCGCTGGCCGAAGCCGTCTTGAGCGCTGCCCGGCCGCCCGAAGGCGCGAAGGCCCCCCTGGGGGGCAGCGCAGCATGCGAAGCAGCGGAGCGTGGGGGCACTTTGGGGAGCCGAGAGAAATGAGTTGCAACTTCCGCATCGGCGAAGGCTGGGACGTGCACGCCCTGGTGCCCGGCCGCCCGCTGGTGATCGGCGGCGTGCGTATCCCGCACACGCACGGCCTGCTGGGCCATTCCGACGCCGACGTGCTGCTGCATGCCGTCACCGACGCGCTGCTGGGCGCGGCCGGGCTGGGCGACATCGGGCGGCACTTTCCCGATACCGACGCGCGCTTCAAGGGCGCCGACTCGGCCGCGCTGCTGGCCGAGGCCGCGCGCCGCGTGGGCGAGGCCGGCTGGCGCGTGGGCAACGTGGACAGCACCGTTGTCGCGCAGGCGCCGAAGCTGGCGCCGCACATCCCGGCCATGGTGCAGCGCATCGCCGACGTGCTGGGCATTGGCGCCGCGCAGGTCAACGTCAAGGCCAAGACGGCCGAGCGGCTGGGGCCGGTGGGGCAGGGCGCCAGCATCGAGGCGCGCGCGGTGGTGCTATTGTTAAAATAGCTGCTGGCGCTTGACTGGCGGGCACTACAGGCCGATTTGGCTTGAAATCTCAGCGCTTCTTCCGGCGCCCCGGCGGGGCCGGCTGCTCCACCGCCAGCGGCAGGCGGATCAGCGCCATCAGGCCGCCGCTGGGGCTGTTGCCGAACTCCAGCACGCCGCCCATGTTGTGCACCACCTTGGCGACGATGGCCAGGCCCAGCCCGGTGCCGGTGGCCGCGGTGCGCGCGCTGTCGCCGCGGTAGAAGGGCCGCGTCAGGTTGGCCAGCAGTTCGGGCGGCACGCCGGGGCCGTGGTCGCGCACGCGCAGCGTCACCGTCTGCTCGCGCACGGTGGCGGCCATGCGCACCCGCGTGATTTCGGTGCCGGGCGTGCGGCCGTAGCGGCGCGCGTTCTCCAGCAGGTTGCCCAGCACGCGCGAGAGCTCGATCTCGTCGCCCACCACGCGCAGCTCGGGCGCGATGTCGATCTGCACCTGCATGTCCTCGCGCGCCATGAAGGGCTGGGCGCAGGCGCGCGCCAGATCGGCCAGCGGCAGCACCTGCAGGTCGGCGTGGTCGGGCCGCGCGTAGTCGAGGAACTTCTCGATGATGGTGTCCACCTGCGCGATGTCGGCCGCCATCAGCTCGCGCGCCTCGGGGTCGGGCACGCTCATCTCGGTCTCCAGGCGCAGGCGCGCCAGCGGCGTGCGCAAATCGTGCGAGATGCCGGCCAGCATCTCGGCGCGGTCGCGCTCTATTTTTGAGAGCTGGCCGGCCATGCGGTTGAAACCGACGTTGACCTCGCGGATCTCGCGCGCGCGGGCGTTCTCGTCCAGCCGCTCCTGGTAGTCGCCCTCGCGCACGCGCGCGGCGGCGACCGAGAGCTTGCGCAGCGGCTGGTTGATCAGCCGCGCCAGCGCCGCCGCGCCGAGCAGCGACAGCGCGCCCAGCGTGGCCAGCCACAGCAGCCAGGCGCCGCCGCCCAGCAGCGCGCCGATGCGCGAGCGGTCCATCAGCAGCCAGTACGAGTCGCCCTCGATCGAGAAGCCCACCCACAGCCCGGTCTCGCCGTTGACGCTGCCGGCCACCACGGTGCCGGGGCCCAGGCGCGCGATCAGCTCGCCGCTCATGCGGCGCTCCAGCTCGGTCTGGGTGAACAGGTCGAACTTGTCGCCCGGCTCGTGCGGCAGGATGCGCACCTTCTCCTGGTCGGCCAGCGTCTTGATGAGCGAGATGCGCGCGATGGCGTCGGAGTGGATCAGCGCCGCGCGCGAGAGGTTGACCAGCGAGGCCACCTGGCGCGCGTTGTCGATCACGCGCGGCTCGTATTCGAGCGTGCGGAACAGCTGGTACCAGCCGATGGAGGAGCCCAGCAGCAGCAGCCCGATCAGGAAGAAGGTGCGCCAGAACAGGCTGAAGCCGAACGGCCGGCGGCGGCTGGCCTGCTCGGCCTCCTGCTCCAGCGCGGCGTTCATCGAGTCGGGCAGCTCGGCCCGCACGGTCGGCGTGGACTCTTCGGTGTCGAAGTCGGAGGCCGCGCGCGCGGCCTCGGGGCGCGGCGTCAACTGGCGCCGTCGGGCACGAAGACGTAGCCCACGCCCCACACGGTCTGGATGTACCTGGGGCTGGAGGCGTCCTGCTCGATCAGCTTGCGCAGGCGCGAGACCTGCACGTCCAGGCTGCGGTCGAAGGGCTCGAACTCGCGCCCGCGCGCCAGCTGCGCCAGCTTCTCGCGCGACAGCGGCTGGCGCGGATGGCGCACCAGCGCCTTCAGCATGGCGAACTCGCCGGTGGTCAGCGGGATCTCCTCGCCGTTCTTGTGCAGCGAGCGCGCGCCCAGGTCGAACTGGAAGGGGCCGAAGCCGACCGATTCGTTCTCGGCCGACGGCGCGCCCGGCGCCTCCTGCGGCGGGCGGCGGCGCAGCACGGCGTGGATGCGCGCCAGCAGCTCGCGCGGGTTGAAAGGCTTGCCCAGGTAGTCGTCGGCGCCGACTTCCAGGCCGACGATGCGGTCCACGTCCTCGCCCTTGGCCGTCAGCATGATGATGGGCGTCTTGTCGCCAGCGGCGCGCAGGCGGCGGCACACCGACAGGCCATCCTCGCCGGGCATCATCAGGTCGAGCACGATCAGGTCCACGGTGTCGCGCAGCAGCGTGCGCGAGAGGGCCTTGGCGTCCTCGGCGGCGATGACCTCGAAGCCCTCCTGCGTCAGGTAGCGGCGCAACAGGTCGCGGATGCGCGCATCGTCGTCCACGACGACGATCTTGTCGGTACGGTTGGCTGCCTGGTTCATTGAAGTCCTTGGTCCAATTTGTAACAGAGCCATTGTGATCGCGGAATCCCCGGGAAGTTGGGGTTGGCCCCCTCGGCTTTTCACCGTGTTACATCTTTTGCCCGCTGTTGGGGGCCTGCGGCGCGCAAGTGCGCGCCGACTGTGCGATGGTCGCGCGTTGAGTGAAGATCATGAAGTTCAACGTCTTTCTTCGCTGCGGATTGCTCGCCGCGGCGGTGCTGCCGGCGGCAGTTTGGGCGCAGGCCAGCGGCGAGGCCGCCGAGGCCGGCCCGGCCGGCGCGAGCGACCGCGCAGCGGCCGTGCGCAGCGCGCTCTGGCAGGCCATCGAGGCGCATCACCGCCAGCGTGACGCCATGCCCTCGCCGCCCGACCGGCGGCTGACCTCGGCCGAGCTGCAGGAGCTGCGCATCCAGGTGCGGCGCGCCTGGGACCGGCCCGACGCGGCGCCGTCCGTCGGCGAGCAGTCGGCGCAGCGCTGAAGCCGCACAATGCCCTCCCGCGCCGCCTGGTCGGGCGGCGCCCCATCCTCCTCCGTCGCATGAAACCTCGCCTTGCCCTGACCGCCTGCCTGGCCGCTGCCGCGTGCGGCGCCGCCGTCGCCCAGCCTGCCGCCATCGCCCCGCCGCGGAACGTGCTGCAACTGTCGGCCAGCGGCCAGGTGGAGGTGCGGCAGGATCTGCTGACGCTGACGCTCGCCGCCACGCGCGAGGGCGCCGACGCCGCCGGCGTGCAGGCCGAGCTGCGCGAGGCCGTGGACGCGGCGTTGGCCGAGGCGCGCAAGACCGCGCAGCCGCAGCAGATGGACGTGCGCAGTGGCGGCTTCGGCGTGCATCCGCGCTACGGCCGCGACGGCAAGATCGGCGGCTGGCAGGGCCGCGTCGAGGTGGTGCTGGAGGGGCGCGACTTTCCGCGCATCACCCAGGCCGCCGCGCGCGCCTCGTCGATGACCATCGGCAGCCTGGCGTTCGGCCTGAGCCGCGAGCAGCGCGCCCGCGTCGAGGGCGAGGCCCAGGCGCAGGCCATCGAGCGCTTCAAGGCCAAGGCGGCCGAGATCGCCAAGGCGTTCGGCTTCGGCGGCTACACGCTGCGCGAGGTCAGCATCAGCAGCAGCGGCGTGCCGGAGGTGCGCATGTACGCCAGGGCCCAGGCTGCCAGCACGCTGTCGGCCGACGCGCCGGTGCAGCTCGAGCCGGGCCAATCGGTGGTCGAGGTCACGGTCTCGGGCTCCGTCCAGGCTCAGTGAGTCAAGGGTCAAATCGGCCTCCAGCGCTTGCTGGTAGAGCGCGGGAAGCTATTAATAATATAGCAATCCCTTGGCGCACGCAGCCGCGCGGGCTTTGTCTTACGATGGCCGGGTCAACCATTCCCAAGCCGACATGACCGCGCCGACCCTGCACCACGTCACCTGCCCCGACGCCGCCGGCGGTCACCGCATGGCCTGGTGGCAGTGGGGCGACGCGCGGGCGCCGCACCTGGTGGTGTGTGCGCACGGTCTGTCGCGGCAGGGCCGCGACTTCGACGTGCTGGCCCGCGCGCTGCTGGCCCGCGCCGCCGGGCAGGGCCGGCCGCTGCGCGTGGCCTGCCCCGACGTGGCGGGCCGGGGCGAGAGCGACTGGCTTCCCGACCCGATGGGCTACCAGTTCCCCACCTACGCGGCCGACATGCTGGCGATGCTGGGCGCGCTGCACCGGCAGGCCGCCATCGGCCCGCTCGACTGGGTCGGCACCAGCATGGGTGGGCTGATCGGCCTGACGCTGGCCGGCGCGCCCGGGCTGCCGCTGCCGGCGCCCATCCGGCGGCTGGTGCTGAACGACGTCGGCCCCGCCATCGAATGGGCAGCGCTGGCGCGCATCGGCCAGTACCTGGGCAAGGCCGGCACCTTCGCCACCGTGGAAGAAGCCGCCGCCGCGCTGCGCGCGGTGTCGCAGGGCTTCGGCCCGCACACCGACGCCGAGTGGATGGCCCTGTCGCGCCCCATGCTGCGCGCCCTGCCCGAAGGCGGCTGGCGCCTGCACTACGACCCGGCCATCGCCGTGCCCTACGCGACGATGACGCGCGAGGCCACGGCGCAGGGCGAGGCCGCGCTGTGGCAGCTCTACGACCAGGTGCGGGCCGAGACGCTGGTGCTGCGCGGCGCCGACTCCGACCTGTTGTCCGCGGCCACCGCGGCGGCGATGGGCGAGCGCGGCCCGCGCGCCGCTGTGGTGGAGTTCGCCGGCGTCGGCCACGCGCCCACGCTGGTGGCGGCGGACCAGGTGCGCGCGGTGCTGGACTTTCTGTTGCCTTCAGAGAGGGGGGCAGCCCTGTCATGAGCGCTCCGTCGGCTCTCGACGCGGCGCCTGCCCAGCGCCTGACCGATGCCGCCGGCCCGGCGGACGCGCCCGGCATCCGCCAGCGCGCGCGCGCCTTCGCCGAGCCGCTGATCAGCGGCGAGACCACCAGCTCCGGCGAAGGCGTGCTGGCCCATGCCGACGCGGCGGCCGACATCCTGGCCGAGATCGGCGGCTCCGAGGCCATCCAGGCGGCGGTGTACCTCAGCTACGCCTGCGGCCAGCTCAGCCGCCCGGACGAGGTGATCGGCAAGGCCTTCGGCGAGAGCTTCGCCCGGCTGGCGCTGGAAACCCACAAGCTGGAGGCGGTGCAGAAGCGCTCGCGCGCCCGCCGGCAGAACCACGCGGCCGATTCCGAGCTGGCCGGCCAGCAGACCGAGTTCGTGCGCAAGATGCTGCTGGCCTTCAGCCGCGACCTGCGCGTGGTGCTGCTGCGCCTGGCCTCGCGCCTGCAGACGCTGCGCCACTGCGCCGCCGTGCGCCGGCCGCCCACGCCGGGGCTGCTGCGCGAGTCGCACGAGGTGTTCGCCCCGCTGGCCAACCGGCTGGGCATCTGGCAGATCAAGTGGGAGATGGAAGACCTGGTCTTCCGCTTCCAGGAGCCCGACACCTACAAGCTGGTCGCCTCGTTGCTGGAGGAAAAGCGCGTCGAGCGCGAGGCCGCGCTGGAGCAGCGCCGCGCCGAGATCGAGCAGGCGCTGCGCGCCCAGGGGCTGAACGCCGCCGTCAGCGGCCGGCCCAAGCACATCAGCAGCATCGTGCGCAAGATGCGCGGCAAGGGGCTGGACTTCGGCCAGGTGTTCGACGTGCGCGCGCTGCGCGTGCTGGTGGACACGGTGGACGAGTGCTACGCCGCGCTCGGCTGGGTGCACCAGCGCTACACCCAGGTGGCGGGCGAGTTCGACGACTACGTCGCCCGGCCCAAGGTCAACGGCTACCAGTCGCTGCACAGCGTGGTGCGCGACGAGGACGGCAAGGCCTGGGAGATCCGAGATCCGCACGCACCAGATGCACCAGCACGCCGAGCACGGCGTGGCCGCGCACTGGGCTTACAAGGAGGCCGGCACCAAGGGCTACGCCGGCGTGTCCGCCGCCAGCGGCTACGACGCCAAGATCGCCGTGCTGCGGCAACTGCTGGCCTGGGAGCGTGACCTCTCCGGCGGCAGCGCGCACGTCGGCCTGTTCGACGACCGCATCTACGTGCTGACGCCCGAGGCTTCCATCGTCGAGCTGCCCGCCGGCGCCACGCCGGTGGACTTCGCCTACAGCGTGCACACCGACCTGGGCCACCGCTGCCGCGGCGCGCGCGTCGACGGCGCCATGGTGCCGCTGAACACGCTGCTGGCGAACGGCCAGACGGTGGAGATCGTCGCCGCCAAGGAGGGGGGGCCCTCGCGCGACTGGCTCAACGCCGACCTGGGCTACCTGGCCTCGTCGCGCGCCAGGACCAAGGTGCGCGCCTGGTTCAACGCCCAGCACGTGCGCGAGAACGTCGCCCGCGGCCGCGAGATGGTCGAGAAACTCTTGCAGCGCGAGGGCCGCACCGCTGTGTCGCTGGAGCACCTGGCGGGCGAGCTGGGCTTCAAGACCGCCGACGCGCTGTTCGAAACCGTGGGCAAGGACGAGCTCTCCCTGCGCAGCATCGAGGCCGTGCTGCACCCGCCCGCGCCGGCGCCCGATGCCGACGCGCAGGTGCTGCTGCGCAAGCCGCGCGGCGGCGGCGGCGCGGGCGGCGTGCTGGTGGTGGGGCTGGACTCGCTGCTGACGCAGACGGCGCGCTGCTGCAAACCGGCGCCGCCGGACGAGATCGCCGGCTACGTCACGCGCGGGCGCGGCGTCAGCGTGCACCGGCGCGACTGCCCGGCCTTCCGCGAGCTGCTGGCGCGCGAGCCCGAGCGCGTGATCGACGTGGACTGGAGCCAGCCCGCCACCGGCCACGCGCCCGCCTACCCGGTGGACGTGGCGGTGGAGGCGGTGGACCGCCAGGGCCTGCTGCGCGACATCTCCGACGTGTTCGCGCGCGAGAAGATGAACGTCATCGGCGTGCAGACGCAGTCCGTCAAGGGCTGGGCGTGGATGACCTTCACCGTCGAGGTGAGCGACACGCGCCGGCTGGCGCAGGTGCTGGGCATGGTGAAGGACGTGGCTGGTGTGCGGGTCGCCCGCCGACGCTGATCTGCTATAGTCGCGGGCTCGAATCTTCGTGCAGGCGCGTAGCTCAGCTGGTTAGAGCACCACCTTGACATGGTGGGGGTCGTTGGTTCGAGTCCAATCGCGCCTACCAATTCCTTTCGTTTTCCTGCTCGGTTTCCAGGCCGCGCTGCCCTCGGGGTAAGCCATGCCCAGGGCCGCCCTTGCGGCAGCCTAGAATCGGTTGCACCGCAGCAGCCCACGAGCATCGAGACGCATGAGCCGTACCAGAACCCCGGCGCCCGCCGCCGGCGAATCCAAGGGCAAGCCTTCGCGGCGGGTCATCAAGAAGTACCCCAACCGCCGGCTCTACGACACGGAAAGCTCGGCCTACGTCACGCTGGCCGAGGTGCGCGAACTGGTAATGAAGCGCACGCCCTTCACGGTGCGCGACGCCAAGACCGGCGAGGATCTGACGCGCAGCATCCTCTTGCAGATCATCCTGGAAGAAGAGGCCGGCGGCGCGCCGATGTTCACCGAGGCGGTGCTGGCCAACATCATCCGCTTCTACGGCCACGCGATGCAGGGTTTCATGGGCTCGTATCTGGAGAAGAACGTCCAGGCGTTCATGGAGATCCAGGCCAAGCTGGCCGAGCAGTCGCAGGGGCTGACGCCGGAGATGTGGACCCAGTTGATGCACATGCAGTCGCCCATGATGCAGGGCATGATGGGCAGCTACCTGGAGCAAAGCAAGAACATGTTCCTGCAGATGCAGGAACAGATGACGCGCCAGACCGAGCAGGTGCTGGGCGCGTTCGGCGTCAAGCGCTGAACGTGCGCGCCGCCCCGGGCTATGGGGCACCGATTTTTTGAACATGAACGACACCACCACGATGGCGCCTCCGCGCGTCGGCTTCGTCAGCCTGGGTTGCCCCAAGGCGCTGACCGACTCCGAACTCATCCTCACTCAGCTTTCCGCCGAGGGCTACCAGACCAGCAAGACCTTCGAGGGCGCGGACCTGGTCATCGTCAACACCTGCGGCTTCATCGACGAAGCCGTGAAGGAAAGCCTGGACACCATCGGCGAGGCGCTGGCCGTCAACGGCAAGGTCATCGTCACCGGTTGCCTTGGTGCAAAAACGATAGCTGTCAGCGCAGATGGAGCGGGCGCTGGAGGCCAAAAAGACTCTGAAAATCTGGTCAGGCACCTGCACCCTTCGGTGCTGGCCGTCACCGGCCCGCACGCCACGCAGGAAGTGATGGACGCGGTGCACCAGCACTGCCCCAAGCCGCACGACCCGTTCATCGACCTGGTGCCTGGCGCCTTCGGCGAGGTGGGGCTGAAGCTCACGCCGCGCCACTACGCCTACCTGAAGATCAGCGAGGGCTGCAACCACCGCTGCACCTTCTGCATCATCCCCTCGATGCGCGGCGACCTGGTGAGCCGCCCGATCGGCGACGTGCTGAGGGAGGCGCGCGCGCTGTTCGAGGGCGGCGTGAAGGAACTGCTGGTCATCAGCCAGGACACCTCGGCCTACGGTGTGGACGTGAAGTACCGCACCGGCTTCTGGGACGGTCGCCCCGTCAAGACCCGCCTGCTGGAGCTGGTGCAGCAACTCGCCGACCTGGCCGAGCCGCACGGCGCCTGGGTACGGCTGCACTACGTCTACCCGTATCCGCACGTGGACGAGATCCTGCCGCTGATGGCCGAAGGGCGCGTGCTGCCCTACCTCGACGTGCCCTTGCAGCACAGCCACCCCGACGTGCTGCGCCGCATGAAGCGCCCGGCCAGCGGCGAGAAGAACCTGGAGCGCATCGCGCGCTGGCGCGAGGTGTGCCCCGAGATCGTGGTCCGCTCCACCTTCATCGCCGGCTTCCCGGGCGAGACGGAAGAAGAGTTCGAGCACCTGCTCGACTTCGTGCGCGCCGCGCGCATCGACCGCGCCGGCTGCTTCGCCTACTCGCCGGTCGAGGGCGCCACCGCCAACGACCTGCCCGGCATGCTGCCGCCCGCGCTGCGCGAGGAGCGCCGCGCGCGCTTCATGGCCGTGGCCGAGGAGGTGTCCACCGCCAAGCTGCGCGAGCGCATCGGCGCCACCATGCAAGTGCTGGTCGATTCCGCGCCCGCGCTGGGCCGGCGCGGCGGGGTGGGGCGCAGCTACGCCGACGCGCCCGAGATCGACGGCACCGTGCAGCTGCTGCCGCCGGAGAAGATCAGCAAGACGCTGAAAGTAGGCGAGTTCACGCGTGCGCGCATCGTGGGCACGCAAGGCCACGATCTCGTGGCCTTGCCGGTGTGATGAAGGGGCCACGATCTCGTGGCCTTGCCCGTTTAACGATGAGGCAAGAAAAAAGCCACCCGGAGGTGGCTTTTCGAAGCAGCGTGTCTGATAACCTCAAACCCGTTGCATGCATTTGTTGGTGCCCAAGAGAGGACTCGAACCTCCACGCCTCTCGGCGCTAGTACCTGAAACTAGTGCGTCTACCAATTCCGCCACCTGGGCATCAGGAACCAAGGATTCTATATCAAAAATTCAGACATTTCCAGCAGCCTGCTGGATGAAATCGAAGGCACGGTGCAAGGCCACCGCGACGGCCACGGCTTCGTGGCGCGCGACGACGGCCAGCCCGACATCTACCTGCCGCCCAACGAGATGCGCGCGGTGCTGCACCGCGACCGCGTCAAGGTGCGCATCGTGCGCCACGACCGGCGCGGCCGTCCCGAGGGGCGCGTGCTGGAGATCGTGGAGCGCCCGCCGCACCCGATCATCGGCCGCCTGCTGAATGAAGGCGGCATCTGGCTCGTCGCTCCCGAGGACAAGCGCTACGGCCAGGACGTGCTGGTGCCCAAGGCCGCCATCGGCGCCGCCAGGCCGGGCCAGGTGGTGGTGGTCGAGTTGACCGAGCCGCCGGCGCTCTACGGCCAGCCCGTGGGCCGCGTGAAGGAGGTGCTGGGCGAGATCGACGACCCCGGCATGGAGATCGAGATCGCCGTGCGCAAGTACGGCGTGCCGCACGAGTTCTCGCAGGCCGCCATCGGCGAGGCGCGTGCGCTGCCCGACGCCGTGCGCGCCGAAGACCACCAGGGCCGCGTGGACCTGACCGACGTGCCCCTGGTCACCATCGACGGCGAGGATGCGCGCGACTTCGACGACGCGGTGTACTGCGAGCCCGCCGTCGTCAGCGGCCGCGGCAAGAAGCCCAACGGCTGGCGCCTGCTGGTGGCCATCGCCGACGTCAGCCACTACGTGCGCACCGGCAGCCCGATCGACATCGACGCCTACGACCGCGCCACCAGCGTCTACTTCCCGCGCCGCGTGATCCCCATGCTGCCCGAGAAGCTGAGCAACGGCCTGTGCTCGCTCAACCCCGACGTGGACCGCCTGTGCATGGTGTGCGACATGCTGGTGTCGGCCCAGGGCGAGGTGGCGGCCTACCAGTTCTACCCGGCGGTGATGCACAGCCACGCCCGCTTCACCTACACCGAGGTGGCGGCCATCCTGGCCAACACGCGCGGACCCGAGGCGGCACGCCGCAAGGCGCGCGTGCCCGATCTGCTGAACCTGCACGACGTGTTCGGCGCCCTGCTCAAGGGCCGCGCGACGCGCGGCGCGGTGGACTTCGACACGGTGGAGACGCAGATCGTCTGCGACGAGTCGGGCCACATCGAGAAGATCGTGCCGCGCACGCGCAACGACGCGCACCGCCTGATCGAGGAATGCATGCTGGCCGCCAACGTGTGCAGCGCCGACTTTTTGCAACAGGGCCGGCAGCCCGGCCTGTACCGCGTGCACGAGGGTCCCACGCCCGAGAAGCAGGATCTGCTGCGCGCCTACCTGAAGGCGCTGGGCCTGGGCCTGACGATCAGCGAGACGCCCGAGCCGGCCGAGTTCCAGCGCATCGCCGAGGCCACCAAGGACCGGCCCGATGCCGAGCAGATCCACATGATGCTGCTGCGCTCCATGAGCCAGGCCATCTACACGCCCGTCAACAGCGGCCACTTCGGCCTGGCCTACGAGGCGTACACGCACTTCACCAGCCCCATCCGGCGCTACCCCGACCTGCTGGTGCACCGCGTCATCAAGGCCATCCTGGGCAAGCAGAAGTACCGCCTGCCGGCGCTGCCCACGCCCGGCGAGGCGCACGAGAAGCTCAAGGTCAGGTTGCAGAAGAACAGCGCCGCGCGCGGGCGCGACCCCGATTCGCCCGCCGCCCGCCTGTCGCCCGAGATGCAGGCCTGGGAGGCCGCCGGCCTGCATTGCAGCGCCAACGAGCGCCGCGCCGACGAGGCCAGCCGCGATGTCGAGGCCTGGCTCAAGTGCAAGTACATGAAGGAGCACCTGGGCGAGGAATACGCCGGCACCGTGAGCGGGGTGACCAGCTTCGGCCTGTTCGTCACCTTGCAGGACATGTACGTCGAAGGCCTGGTGCACATCACCGAGCTGGGCGGCGAGTACTTCCGCTTCGACGAGGTGCGGCAGGAACTGCGCGGCGAGCGCACCGGCATCCGCTACGCCATCGGCACGAAGGTGCGGGTGCAGGTCAGCCGCGTGGACCTGGACGGGCGCAAGATCGACTTCCGGCTGGTGGACGAGGGCGGCGAGCTGATATCGCGCGCTCAACGCGACAAGGGCGCGGCGCCGGCCGGCGAGCGCGGCCAGCCGGCCAAGGCCTCGGACAAGCGCGCCGCGCGCAAACAACGCCAGGAGCGCCAGGCGCGCCAGGAAGGCGAGGGCGCGCGCCCTTCGCCCATCCAGGCGCTGCGCTCGGCCGTCAAGAACGCCGCAGCCAAGGTCAAGAAGAGCAACAAGCCGCGCCGGTGAGTCGCCTTACTATGGTTTAGATAGCTGCTGGCGCTTGCTGGACGGGCGCTGTAGGCACTTTTCTTATAAAGGAATCGCGCATGAGCAACCCAGCTTCTTCCCGCGTCGCCGTGGTCACCGGCGCCGGCACCGGCATCGGCCGCGCGGCGGCGCTGGCCCTGCTGGGCGACGGCTGGCGCGTGGTGCTGGCCGGCCGCCGGCCCGAGCCGCTGCATGAGACGGCGCAGGCCAGTGCCGCAGGTGAGCGCGTGCTGGCCGTGCCCACCGACGTGACCGATCCGGCGGCGGTGGCGGCGCTGTTCGAGCGCGCCGTGGCGGCGTACGGTCGCGTCGATCTGCTGTTCAACAACGCGGGCATCGGCAACCCCCCCGGCCCGTTCGAGGACTGGACGGCGGAGCAGTGGCGCGGCGTGGTCGATGTCAACCTGAACGGCATGTTCTATGGCCTGCAACAGGCCTTCCGCACCATGAAGGCACAGACGCCGCGCGGCGGGCGGATCATCAACAATGGCTCCATCTCGGTGCACGCGCCGCGCCCCAACTCCGCCGCCTACACCGCCACCAAGCACGCCGTGGCGGGCCTGACCAAGACGGCCGCGCTCGACGGGCGCAAGTACGACATCGCCGTCGGCCAGATCGACGTGGGCAACGCGCTCACCGAGCTGGCGGCGGCCTTTACCCGGGGCGTGCCGCAGGCCAACGGCGAGATCGCGGTGGAGCCGGTGATGGACGTGAATATCGTCGGCCAATCGGTGCTCTACATGGCCAACCTGCCGCTGGAGGCCAACGTGCTGTTCCACACAGTGATGGCGACCAAGATGCCCTTGGTGGGGCGGGGCTGAGGCTAAGGCGACAAGGCCCGCGCCAGTGCGCCGGCGGTGAACGCGCGGCCTTCGTTCCACGTGTCCGCCGCCGCGCCGTGCTGGTACACGCCGGCGCAGGCCGCCTCGAACGCCACCAGGCCGGCCGCCAGCCGCGCGCCGATCAGCCCGGCCAGCACGTCGCCCGTGCCGGCGGTGCTCAGGCGCGCGTTGCCCGTGGGGTTGATGTGCGGCGTTTGGCCGGGCGCCGCGATGACGGTGCCCGAGCCCTTGAGTACGGCCACGGCCTGGAACCGGTCGGCCAGTGCACGTGCGGCAGCGAGGCGGCCCTGCTGCACGTCCGCCGCGCCGATGCCCAGCAGGCGCGCGGCTTCCAGCGGGTGTGGCGTCAGCACCGTGGCTTGGCCGCGCGCGGCGCGTTCGCGCAGGCGGGCGGCCAGCGCGTCGTCGCCGGCCAGTGCGTTCAGCGCGTCGGCGTCCAGCACCAGGCGCGGCGCTTCTTGCAACACGCGGGGCAGTTGCGCCTTCACCGATGCGCCGCCGCCGCAGCCGCAGACCACGGTAAGGGCATCCAACGGCAGCGCCTCGGCGCGCCGAAACATCAGCTCGGGCTGCGCCACGTCGCAGCGCAGTTCGGGCATGCCCAGCAGCGCGACGTAGACCCGCCCCGCGCCGCCGTGCAGCGCCGCGCTGGCGGCCAGCAGGGCCGCGCCGTTCATGGCGCTGCCGCTCTCCAGGGCCTCGCCGCCGATCACCGCTACGTCGCCGAAGCTGCCCTTGTGGCTGGCGTGCGGTCGAGGTGCCGGTGTGGGCGCGCCGCTCAGCCAGGCCGTGGGCGGCTCGTCGGGCGCTACGCCCAAATCGTCGAACCAGACCTGCCCGCAGGCGTCGCGGCCCTGCGCGGTGAACAGGCCGGGCTTGCGCGTGAGCAGGCTGAGGGTGTGGCGCGGTGCGGTGCGGGATTCAAAGCCTTTTTGGCCTCCAGGGCAGGTGGGGCGGGCGCCAGCAGCTATTTTATTTGTAGTATCTTCGTGAAACGCGCCGGTATCGGCATCCAGCCCGGTGGGCAGGTCCACCGCCAGCACTGGCGCCGGACCTGCATGCAGCAGGCGCAGCCATTCGGCCATGCGCCCGTCCGGCGCGCGTGCGGCGCCGATGCCCAGCAGGGCGTCGATGCACAGGTCTTGCGCTTGCAGCACAGGCGGTTCGTCGGCGAAGCACACGCCCGCGTCATGCGCGCGCTGCCACGACGCCCGCGCGTCGGCCGGCGCTCGTTCCGGGCTGCCGAGCCAGGTCACCACCGGGTCCAGGCCCCAGCGGCGCAGATGCATCGCAGCCTCCAGCCCGTCGCCGCCGTTGTTGCCCGGCCCGCAGGCGATCCAGACGGTGCGCGCATGCGGCGCCAGCGCCAGCGCCAGCCGCGCGGTGGCCAGACCCGCGCGCTGCATTAGTGTGTGCGGCGGGAGTTCGGCAGCGGCGCGCGCCTCCCATCGCCGCGTGGCGGCCACGTCATACAAGGGGTGGCGGATGGTCGGGTCGAGCAGCATGGGCATGGGATGATTGTCCGCTCATGATCGGATTCATCGCATGACACTCTGCGCCTCTCTGGCCGCCCCTCTGCACGTGGGCATCGTTGGCTGCTCGGCAGAGGGCGCCGCCCTGTGCTACCGCACGCTGTGCGCGGAAGGCGCGGCACGGCTGGGCGAGCACCGGCATCCGCCCGTGTCGATGCACACCCCTTCACTCCAGGACTACGTGCAATGCCTCGAACGGGGCGATCTGGACGGCGTGGCGGCGTTGATGCTCGACTCCGCGCGCCGGTTGCAGGCGGCAGGCGCCGAATTCCTGATCTGCCCCGACAACACGGTGCACGCGGCATTCGACCGTGTGCGCGAGGCTTCGCCCTTGCCTTGGCTGCATATCGCGGAGGTGGTGGCGGAAGAAGCGCTGCGTCGGGGTTTGCGCCGCGTCGGGCTGACGGGCACCGCCTGGCTGGTGGCCAGCGATGTCTACCCGGCAGCGCTGGCGGCGCGCGGCATCGACTGCGTGCGGCCGACCGAAGCGCAGCGGCTGGAGATGGGCCGGCGCATCATGGACGAACTGGTGCCCGGCCGCATCGAATTCGCCACGGTCCGGTACTTCCAGTCGGTGGTGGAGCACTTCCGGGATGTCGGATGCGATGCGGTGATCCTGGGCTGCACGGAGATTCCGCTCGTCCTGAGCGACGCCAACGCCGCGCTGCCGACGCTCGACTCGACCCGCCTGTTGGCGCGCGCGGCGCTGGATCGGGCGCTGGCAGGAATGTCCTGCTGAAAGCGGCCACAGCGCCGGCTCAGCGCAGGCGCTCCAGGCCCAGGCCCTCGGTGTCGATGGCCGGCTCGCGCCCGGCCACCAGGTCGGCCATCACCCGCGCCGACCCGCAGGACAGCGCCCAGCCGCTGGAGCCGTGCCCCAGGTTCAGCCACAGGCCGGGGACGCCGCTGGCGCCGATGATCGGCGGGCCGTCGGGCAGCATCGGGCGCGCGCCCTTCCACACCTGCACGCCGCTGGACAGGCGTCCGGCGGCCGGGAACCAGTCGTTCAGCACCTTGTAGAGCGTGCGCACGGCGGCGTCGTTCACGGCATCGGGATGGCCGCCGATTTCGGCCGAGCCGGCCACGCGCACACGCTGGCCCATGCGCGTGATGGCGACCTTGTAGCGCTCGTCCATCACGCCGCTGCGCGGCGCGTGCACCGGCTCGGGGATGTGGGCGCTGATCGAGTAGCCGTACACCGGCCGCAGCGGCAGGTGGATGCCCAGCGGCCGCAGCAGCGCGGCCGACTGCACGCCCGCGCACACCACCACCGCGTCGAAGCGCTGTGGCGCGGGGTCGCCAGCTATGTAAAGCGTAGCTGCCTGCGCTTGATCCACGCGCGCCACGGGCGTATTGAACATGAAGCGCGCGCCCAGCGCCTCGGCCGCGTCGCGCAGGATCAGGGCGAACTGCCGGCAGTTGCCCACCTCGTCCTGCGGCAGATGGATGGCGCCGGCCAGCGGGGTGCCGGGGTGCAGCGCGGGCTCGATCTGGCGCGCTTCGTCGCCGCTGATCTCGTGGAAGGGCACGCCCAGCTCGCGCAGCACGGCCAGGCCGGGCTGCACCATGCGGCGGTCGTTCTCGCTGCGCAGCAGCACCATGTAGCCCTCGCCGCGGTCGAAGTCGTAGGCCATGCGCGCGGCCACCTGGTGCAGGCGCTGGCGGCTGTAGAAGGCCAGGCGTTGCAGCCGGGCGCGGTTGGCGGCGTAGGCGGCGGCGTCGCAGGCGCGCAGCCAGCGGCGCATCCAGCCCAGGTCGGCGGCGGCCAGCGGGCGCGCGATGCGCACCGGCGCATGGCGCGCCAGCAGATGGCCCAGCACCTTGCCGGGCATGCCGGGCGCGGCCCAGGGCGTGACGTAGCCGGGCGCCACCACGCCGGCGTTGGCGAAGCTGGCGCCTTCGGCGACGGTGGCGTGGCGCTCGAACACGGTGACCTGGTGGCCGTCGGCGGCCAGTTCGTAGGCCGTGGTCACGCCGACGATGCCGGCGCCGAGGATGGCGATGTTCATGAGAAGGCGGGGCTTGCGGGGCGTGCTAAAATCTTCGGGTTTTGCTGCCTGAAGGGCCTGACAAGGATTCCCGGCGCGGCAAGACAAATCGCAAACCGGCCCCTACGAGGTGTCGCCACTCAGCCTTCACAGGTCTTTGGTGGCGATGGGCGGGCCGGATTTTAGACCCAACCTTGCAAAGGTACTTCCCATGTCCGTGACCATGCGTCAAATGCTGGAAGCCGGTGTCCACTTCGGTCACCAGACGCGCTTCTGGAACCCCAAGATGGCCCCCTTCATCTTCGGCCATCGCAACAAGATCCACATCATCAACCTGGAAAAATCGCTGCCGATGTTCCAGGAGGCGCAGAAGTTCGCCAAGCAGTTGGCGGCCAACCGCGGCAACATCATGTTCGTCGGCACCAAGCGCCAGGCGCGCGAGATCGTGGCCGAGGAAGCGCGCCGCTGCGGCATGCCCTTCGTCGAGCAGCGCTGGCTGGGCGGCATGCTGACCAACTTCAAGACCGTCAAGACCTCGCTCAAGCGCCTGAAGGAGATGAAGGCCCAGCAGGAAGCCGGCCTGGAGAGCATGAGCAAGAAGGAGCAGCTCATGTTCACGCGCGAGATGGACAAGCTGGAGCGCGACATCGGCGGCATCCAGGACATGACCGCGCTGCCCGACGCCATCTTCGTCATCGACGTGGGCTACCACAAGATCGCCGTGTCCGAGGCCAAGAAGCTGGGCATTCCGCTGATCGGCGTGGTCGATTCCAACCACAACCCGGACGGCATCGACTACGTCATCCCCGGCAACGATGACTCGGCCAAGGCCGTGGTGCTGTATGCGCGCGGCATGGCCGACGCCATCCTGGAAGGCAAGGCCAATGCCGTGAACGACGTGGTCAAGGCCGTGCAGGCCGAGGGCGACGACGAGTTCGTCGAAGTGCAGGACGAAACTGCCGCCTGACGGCGCCCGCAGCCGCCCCGTGCGGCTGGCAGCAAAGGGGCGCCACCGCCCCTTTTTTCAATTTTTTTCTGGCACGGGCTTCGGCCCGGCCACGAACACCAGATACGGAGTAAACAAGACATGGCAGCAATCACCGCAAGCATGGTCGCCGAACTGCGCGCCAAGACCGACGCCCCCATGATGGAGTGCAAGAAGGCGCTGACCGAGGCCGATGGCGACATGGCCAAGGCCGAGGAGGTTCTGCGCGTCAAGCTGGGCACCAAGGCCGGCAAGGCCGCCAGCCGCGTCACTGCCGAGGGCGTGATCGCCGCCCACATCGACGGCAGCGCCGGCGCCATGGTCGAGGTCAACTGCGAGACCGACTTCGTCACCAAGAACGAGATGTTCCTGGCCATGGCCCAGGCCGCCGCCCGCCTGGCGGCCGAGCAGAACCCGGCCGACGTGGCTGCGCTGGCCGCGCTGCCTTACGAGCAGGACGGCTACGGCCCCACGCTGGAAGGCGTGCGCACGGGCCTGATCGGCAAGATCGGCGAGAACATGAGCCTGCGCCGCTTCGCGCGCAAGGCCGGCGGCGGCAAGCTGGCCAGCTACCTGCACGGCACGCGCATCGGCGTGCTGGTGGAATACGAAGGCGACGAGGTGGCCGCCAAGGACGTGGCCATGCACGTGGCCGCCATGAAGCCCAAGGCGCTGACCGCCGCCGACGTGCCTGCCGAACTGGTGGAAACCGAGCGCAGCGTGGCCACCGCCAAGGCGGCCGAGTCCGGCAAGCCGGCTGACATCGCCGCCAAGATGATCGAGGGCGCGGTGCAGAAATACCTCAAGGAGGTGTCGCTGTTCAACCAGCCCTTCGTCAAGAACGACAAGCAGACCGTCGAGCAGATGCTGAAGGAAAAGAACACCAAGGTGCTGGGCTTCACGCTGTACGTGGTGGGCGAGGGCATCGAGAAGAAGGCCGACGATTTCGCTGCCGAGGTGGCTGCGCAGGTCGCGGCGGCTCAGGGCAAGGCTTGATCGCCCTGCGCCGTTAAACTCCGTCCGCCGCCACTGCCCAGACACCTGCCGATGACCAAAGCCAAGCCCGCCCACCGGCGCATCCTGCTCAAACTCTCCGGCGAAGCCCTGATGGGCGACGATGCCTTCGGCATCAACCGGGCGACCATCGAGCGCATCGTGGGCGAGGTCGCCGAGGTCACGCGCATGGGTGTGCAGGTGGCGGTGGTGATCGGCGGCGGCAACATCTTCCGCGGTGTGGCGGGCGGCTCGGCCGGCATGGACCGCGCCACCGCCGACTACATGGGCATGCTGGCCACGGTGATGAACGCGCTGGCGCTGGCCGACGCCATGAACCACCAGGGCCTGACGGCGCGCGTGATGTCGGCCATCGCCATCGAGCAGGTGGTCGAGCCCTACGTGCGGCCCAAGGCGCTGCAATACCTGGAAGAAGGCAAGGTGGTGGTGTTCGCGGCCGGCACCGGCAACCCGTTCTTCACCACCGACACCGCCGCCGCGCTGCGCGGCGCCGAGATCGGCGCCGAGCTGGTGCTCAAGGCCACCAAGGTGGATGGCGTGTACACCGCCGACCCCAAGAAGGATCTCCAGGCCACGCGCTACGCCAAGCTGACGTTCGACGAGGCGATGACGCGCAACCTGGGCATCATGGATGCCACCGCCTTCGCGCTGTGCCGCGACCAGAAGCTGCCGATCAGGGTGTTCTCGATCTTCAAGCCCGGCGCGCTGAAGAGCGTGGTGCTGGGCGCCGACGAAGGCACGCTGGTGCACGCCTGAGCCCGCGGGTCTCGTGAAGGAGCTTTGACATGACGATTGCCGACATCAAGAAGAACGCGCAGGCCAAGATGGACCAGTCCATCGCCGCCTTCAAGAGCAACCTGACCAAGATCCGCACCGGCCGCGCCAATCCGGCGCTTCTGGACACCATCCACGTCGAGTACTACGGCAACCACGTGCCGCTGTCGCAGGTGGCCAACGTGTCGCTGCTGGACGCGCGCACCATCAGCGTGCAGCCGTGGGAAAAGGGCATGGGTGCCAAGATCGAGAAGGCCATCCGCGAGAGCGAGCTGGGCCTGAACCCCGCCAGCATGGGCGACCTGATCCGCGTGCCCATGCCGCCCATGAGCGAGGAGCGCCGCAAGGAGATGACCAAGGTGGTGCGTCAGGAGGGCGAGCAGGCCAAGATCGCCATCCGCAACCTGCGCCGCGACGCCAACGAGGCGATCAAGAAGCTGGTCAAGGACAAGGAAGCCACCGAGGACGACCAGAAGCGCTCCGAGGCCGAGATCCAGAAGGCCACCGACAAGCACATCGCCGAGATCGATGCGCTGGTGGCTTCGAAGGAAAAGGACATCATGGAGGTCTGAGGCTCACGCCTCGCCTTCGTACGGTTCGCTTTCCGCGCATGGCGAAAGCACCCATCCCGTCCGCGCCGCCGCGCCACGTCGCCATCGTGATGGACGGCAACGGCCGCTGGGCCAAGCGTCGTTTCCTGCCGCGCATCGCCGGCCACCGGCAGGGCGTGGAGTCGCTGCGCCGCTGCATCCGCGCCTGCGCCGAGCGCGGCGTGCAGGTGCTCACGGTGTTCGCCTTCTCGTCCGAGAACTGGAACCGGCCCGAGGAGGAGGTCAGCGGCCTGATGGATCTGCTGGGCAAGGCGCTGGCGCGCGAAGTGCCCGAACTGCGCCAGGGCGGCATCCGCGTGCACTTCGTCGGCGACCGCGCCGCGCTGTCCGAGCGGCTGCGGCGCGACCTGGCGCAGGCCGAAGGCCAGACGGCTGACAACACGCGGATGGTGCTGAACGTCTGCCTCAACTACGGCGGCCGCTGGGACATCGCCCAGGCCGCGGCGCGGCTGGCGGCGGCGGGCGAGCCGATCACCGAGGCTTCGCTGTCCGGCGCGATGGCGCTGGCCCACGTGCCCGACCCCGACCTGCTGATCCGCACCGGCGGCGAGCGGCGCATCAGCAACTTCCTGCTGTGGCAGTGCGCGTACAGCGAGCTGGTTTTCAGCGACCGGCTGTGGCCCGACTTCGACGAGGCCGCGCTGGACGAGGCCCTGGCCGACTTCGCCGCGCGCGAGCGCCGCTTCGGCCAGACCTCGGAGCAGGTGGTGCGCGTCGCCGCGCACTGACCGTTCATGCTGCTGCAACGCGTCATCACCGCCCTGGTGCTGCTGGCCGTGCTGCTGGCGGCGCTGTTCGCCGCCTCGCCCGCGCCCTTCATCGGCCTGACGCTGGTGGCCATCGCCGCCGCCGCATGGGAGTGGGCGCGGCTGAACGGCGTGCCCGGCGCCGGTGCGCTGGCCACTGGTCTGCTGTGCGCCGTGGTGTGCGCTGGCCTGTGGTGGTTCGGCGCCGTCGAGCAGCCGCTGCCGGGACTGTGGCTGGCTGTTGCGGCGGCGTGGGTGTTGGGCGGCGCCTGGCTGCTGGGACGCGGCGTGGCGGGCTGGCCGCAGGTGCCGCGCGGGCTGCGCTGGCTGATCGGCGTCGGCGGGCTCTGCCTGGCCTGGCTGGCGATGGCGCAGGCGCGGCGCATCGGCATCAACTTCCTGCTTTCGGTGCTGTTCCTGGTCTGGGCGGCCGACGTGTTCGCGTATTTCGCCGGCCGCGCGCTCGGCGGCCGGCTGACGGGCGGCCGCAGGCTGGCCCCGAGCATCAGCCCCGGCAAGAGCTGGGAGGGCGTGTGGGGCGGCATGGTGGGCGTGCTGGTCGTCGCCGCCGTGTGGATTTGGCTCGACGGACGCTACGGCATGGACAGCGCCAGCCTGTACACCCGCCTGCTGCAAGGCGGCTGGTGGCTGCTGGTGCCGGGCGTGCTGTTCCTGGCGGCGATGAGCGTGGTGGGCGACCTCAACGAATCGCTGGTCAAGCGCGCCGCCGGCATGAAGGACTCCAGCCAGCTGCTGCCCGGCCACGGCGGCGTGCTGGACCGCATCGACGCGCTGCTGCCCACGCTGCCGCTGGCGATGATGCTGGTCACGGTGGGGCAGGCATGACGCGCCCGCTGCGGCTGGCGGTGCTGGGGTCCACCGGCTCGATCGGCGCCAACACGCTGGACGTGGCGGCGCGCCACCCGGAGCGCTTCGAGGTGGTGGCGCTGACGGCCGCCACCCAGGTCGATGCGATGCTGGCGCAGTGCGAGCGCTTCCGCCCGCGCGTGGCCGTCATGGCCAACCCCGCGCACGCCGCCGAGCTGGCCGAGAAAATCAAGCAAAAAGGGCTTCCAACGCAGGTGGAGCAAGCGCCAGCAGCTATTGAAAGCATAGCTTCCTGGGGTGAGGTGGACGTCGTCATGGCGGCCATCGTCGGCGCCGCCGGTCTGGCGCCCTGCATTGCCGCGGCGCGCGCGGGCAAGCGCCTGCTGCTGGCCAACAAGGAGGCGCTGGTGGTCGGCGGCGAGGTGTTCCTGCGCGCCGTGCGCGAGGGCGGCGCGACGCTGCTGCCCATCGACAGCGAGCACTCGGCCATCTTCCAGTCGCTGCCCGACGACCCGGCCACCTGGGCGGCGCGCATCGATCGCATCATCCTCACCGCTTCGGGCGGGCCATTCCGCACTCGCGCGCCTTCGTCGCTGTGCGAGGTCACGCCGGAAGAAGCCTGCGCGCACCCCAATTGGGTGATGGGCCGCAAGATCTCGGTCGATTCGGCCACCATGATGAACAAGGCGCTGGAAGTGATCGAAGCCCGCTATCTGTTCGGCGTGGCGCCCGGGCAGTTGGAGGTGGTGATCCATCCGCAGAGCGTGATCCACTCGATGGTGCAGTACCGCGACACATCGGTGGTGGCCCAGCTCGGCACGCCGGACATGCGCGTGCCGATCGCCTACGGGCTGGCCTGGCCCGAGCGCATCGAGTCCGGCGCCGCCGCGCTCGACTTTCGCGCCCTTCAGGACCTGAGCTTCGAGCCCATCGACGCCGACGGCCACCGCGCGCGCTACCCCGGCCTGGCCCTGGCTTGGGAGGCGCTGGCCGCCGCGCCTGGCAGCTGCGCGGTGCTGAACGCCGCCAACGAGGTGGCGGTGGCGGCCTTCCTGGAGCGCCGCATCCGCTTCGACCAGATCCACCACGTCAACCTTGCCACGCTGGGCGGCGTGCAGCCCGGCGCGCCGGACGACGTGCCCGCGCTGCTGGAACTGGACGCGCGCGCCCGCGCCGCCGCGCATGCTGCGGTGCAGGCGATGGCGCGCTGAACTTTTTGCCCCTGGCCAGAACCATAGACGCATGCTGCTCACCCTGATCGCCTTCGTCGTTGCCTTGGGGCTGCTGATCGCCGTGCACGAATGGGGGCACTACCGCATGGCGGTGGCGCGCGGCGTGAAGGTGCTGCGCTTCTCGGTCGGCTTCGGCCGCACCCTCTTGCGCTGGAAGCCGCGCCGCCAGCGGCCGGGGCAGGACACCGAGTTCGTCATCGGCGCCATTCCCTTCGGCGGCTACGTCAAGATGCTGGACGAGCGCGAAGCGCCCGTGCCCGAGGAAGAGCGGCACCTGGCCTTCAACACCCAGACGCTGACGACGCGCGCGCTCGTCGTCGCCGCCGGCCCGGTGGCCAACCTGCTGCTGGCGGTGCTGCTCTACGCGGCCGTCAACTGGATCGGCGTGGACGAGCCGCGCGCCGTGCTCTCGCCGCCGGTGGCCGGCTCCCTGGCCGAGCGGGCGGGCCTGCAGGGCGGCGATACCGTGCAGCGCGCCGCGCTGGCGGGCGACGAACTGGCGCCGGTGGCCTCGTTCGAGGGCTTGCGCTGGATCCTGACGCGCGGCGCGCTGGACAGCCAGGACGTGGTGCTGGAGGTGGCGCGCGCCTCCAACGGCCGCCTGGCGGAGGTGACCCTGCCCCTGACCGCGCTGGCCACGCACGATCCCGATGCGCGGCTGTTCCGCGCCATCGGCATCGTCTCGCCGCTCAGCCAGCCGGTGATCGGCGAGGTCATGCCGGGCGGCGCGGCCGAGCGCGCGGGGCTGCGGGCGGGCGACGTGGTGCAGCAGGTCGGCGGCACGCCGGTGCAGGACGGGCAGCAGCTGCGCGAGCTCATCCGCGGCTCGGGTGCGCAAGGCCAGCCGTTGGCGGCGGCGTGGCGCATCGAGCGCGACGGTCGGGTACTCCAGGTGGAGGTGCAGCCCGATCAGGCCGAGGACAAGGGCCAGCGCGTCGGTCGCATCGGCGCCCTGGTGGGCGGCGCGCCGGACATGGTCACGGTGCGGCGGGGCCTGATGGACGGCCTGTGGGCCGGCGCCGAGCGCGTGTGGGAGGTGTCGGCGCTGTCGCTCAAACTGCTGGGCCGCATGCTGGTGGGCGAGCTGTCGCTGAGGAACCTGAGCGGCCCCATCGCCATCGCCGATTACGCCGGCAAGTCGGCCGCGCTGGGCCTGACCTATTACCTGGGCTTTCTGGCCTTCATCAGCGTCAGCCTGGGGGTGCTCAACCTGTTGCCCGTGCCGGTCCTCGATGGGGGGCACCTGATGTATTATCTTTGGGAGGCGGTGACGGGCAAGCCCGTTGCTGGTGTGTGGCTCGAGCGACTGCAGTACATGGGCATGACCCTGCTGCTGGCCATGATGGCCATCGCGATGTTCAACGACGTCGCGAGCCGTTGGGGCTGATCGCTTCGCTTCGGTTCGTTCTGGCGGCCTGCCGGGCCGCGCTTCTCTCAGCACTCATGAATCTCATCGCACAACGACTGCGCCTGCGCACCGTGTCCGCCGTGGCGTCGCTCGCGCTGGCTTCGCAGCTGGCCTGGGCGGTCGATCCCTTCACTGTCAGCGACATCCGCGTCGAGGGGCTGCAGCGCATCGAGCCCGGCACGGTGTTCGCGTCGCTGCCGGTGCGGGTCGGCGAGACCTACAACGACGACAAGGGCGCGGCCGCCATCCGCGCGCTGTACGCTTTGGGCGTGTTCACCGACGTGCGGCTCGAAGTGGCCGGCGACGTGCTGGTGGTGATCGTGCAGGAGCGCCCCACGGTGGCCTCGGTCGAGTTCGCCGGCAACAAGGAATTCACCAACGAGGTGCTGCAAGGCGCCCTGCGCGACGCCGGCCTGGCCGCCGGCCGCCCCTACGACCGCGCGCTGGCCGACCGCGCCGAGCAGGAACTCAAGCGCCAGTACATCAACCGCAGCCTGTACGGCGCCGAGGTGCAGACCACCGTCACGCCGATGGAGCGCAACCAGGTGCGCCTGACCTTCAACATCACCGAAGGCCGGCCGGCGCGCATCCGCGACATCGACATCGTCGGCAACCGGGCGTTCTCCGATTCGCAGCTCAAGGGCCTGTTCGATCTCGACACCGGCGGCTGGCTGTCCTGGTACACCAAGAGCGACCAGTATTCGCGCGCCAAGCTCAATGCCGCGCTGGAGTCGCTGCGCTCGTACTACCTGGCGCGCGGTTACCTCGACTTCAAGATCGACTCCACCCAGGTCGCCATGGCGCCGGACAAGGAGGCCATCACGCTGACCGTCAACGTCACCGAGGGCGAGCGCTTCGTCGTCACCGGCGTCTCGCTCGACGGCAACTACCTCGACAAGGACGACGAGTTCAAGTCGCTCATCACCATCAAGCCCGGCGAGCCCTACAACGCCGACCAGGTGGCCGAGACGACCAAGGCATTCACCGACCACTTCGGCAACTACGGCTTCGCGTTCGCCACCGTCGAGGCGGTGCCCGAGGTGGACCGCGCCAACAACCGCGTGGCCATCGTGCTGCGCGCCGACCCGTCGCGCCGCGCCTACGTGCGCCGCATCAACGTCCAGGGCAACACGCGCACGCGCGACGAGGTGATCCGGCGCGAGTTCCGCCAGCTCGAATCGTCCTGGTACGACGCCGAGAAGATCCGCCTCTCGCGCGACCGGGTGGACCGCCTGGGCTACTTCACCGACCTGTCCATCACCACCGCCGAGGTGCCCGGCGCGCCCGACCAGGTGGACCTGAACGTCGAGGTCAAGGAAAAGCCCACCGGCAACATCTCGATCGGCGCCGGCTATTCGTCGTCCGAGAAACTTTCGTTCACCTTCGGCCTGTCGCAGGAAAACGTGTTCGGCTCCGGCAACAAGCTCGACTTGCAGCTCAACACCGGCAAGTACAACCGCACCGTGGTCGTCAGCGCGACCGACCCGTACTTCACCGTCAACGGCGTCTCGCGCACCGTGGACGTGTACTACCGCACGCAGAAGCCCTACCAGGACCAGGGCGGCAACTACACGCTGGTGACCATGGGCGTTGGCCTGAAGTTCGGCCTGCCGGTGACCGAACTCGACCGCGTGTACCTGGGCATCAACGCCGAGCGCACGCGCATCAAGCCGGGCACCAACATCCCGGCGGCGTACCTGGCCTATGCCGAGAAGTTCGGCTACACCAGCTCGGCCTTCCCGTTCACGCTGGGCTGGTCGCGCGACTCGCGCGACAGCGCGCTGGCACCCAACTCCGGCCGCTACCAGCGCCTGACGGGCGAGCTGGGCCTGTTCGGCGATGCGCGCTACGTCAAAGGGAATTACCAGTACCAGCAGTTCGTGCCGCTGTCCAAACAGTACACGCTGGCCTTCAATGGCGAGCTGGGCTGGGGCAAGGGGCTGAACGGGCGGCCGTTTCCCGTGTTCAAGAACTTCTACTCCGGCGGCCTGGGGTCGGTGCGCGGCTACGAGCAGTCCACCCTGGGGCCGCGCGACGTCACCGGCGCCTACATCGGTGGCACCCGCAAGTTCACGGTCAACACCGAGTTCATCACGCCCTTCCCCGGCGCGGGCAACGACCGCACGCTGCGCCTGTTCGCCTTCGTGGACGCCGGCGCGCTGTACGGCGAGGACGAGAAGATTTCGGGCGACGCGCTGCGCTATTCCACCGGCGTGGGCTTCAGCTGGATCTCACCCCTGGGTCCGCTGCGCTTTGCCTTCGCGGTGCCGCTGCGCAAGAAGCCCGGCGATAGAATCCAACGTTTGCAATTCCAGATCGGGACATCGTTTTGAAGCAGTTCGTTTCGCGCGGCGCGGCAGCCGCGGCCATGGTGGGTGCGGTGCTGTGCGCGGCGCCGGCGTTCGCGCAGGAGGCCGCGGCCCGCATCGGTTTCGTCAACACCGACCGCATCCTGCGCGAGGCCGCGCCGGCCAAGGCCGCGCAGACCAAGCTGGAGCAGGAGTTCTCGCGCCGCGAGAAGGAGATCGACGATACCGGCCTGGCGCTCAAGACCGCGTCCGAGCGATTCGAGCGCGAGGGCGCCACCATGAGCGAGAGCCAGCGCCAAGCGCGCCAGCGCCAGTTGATGGACCAGGACCGCGAGTTCCAGCGCAAGCGCCGCGAGTTCCAGGAAGACCTGAACTCCCGCAAGCAGGAAGAGCTCCAGCAGATCATCGACCGCGCCAACCGCGTGGTGAAACAGGTGGCCGAGGCCGAGAAGTACGACGTCATCCTGCAGGAGGCCGTCTACATCAATCCCCGGCTCGACGTCACCGACAAGGTGATCAAGGCGCTCAACGCCGGCAAGTGAGCGCGGCGGCCGCACGCCGATGATGCGGCTGCCCTAACTGGAGAAGGCGCCTGTCATGACCCTGCGAACCGGCGCCATCGTCCAGGCCCTGGGCGGCGATCTGTTCGGTGACCCCGACCGGCTCCTCGCGCGCCTGGCGCCGCTGGAAGGCGCCGAACCGTCCGAGTTGAGCTTCCTGGTCAACCCCAAGCTGACGCACCTGCTGGCCGGTACCCGGGCCGGCTGCGTCATCGTCGGCCCGGCATTGGCCGAGGCCGCGCGCAGCCGGGGCGACTGCATCGTCGCCGCCGATCCGCACCTGTACTTCGCCCGCGTGACGCAGCTCTGGAAGCGCTTGCACGGCGGCGCGGCGCGCCCCGGCATCCATCCCAGCGCTGTGGTGGAGGAGGGCGCCTTCGTCGATTCCAGCGCCAGCGTCGGCGCGCTCTGCTTCGTCGGCCGCGGCGCGCGCATCGGCGCCGGCACGGTGCTGCACCCTCGCGTCACCGTGGGCGAGGACTGCGTGATCGGCGCGCGCTGCATCGTCCAGAGCGGCGCCGTGATCGGCGGCGACGGCTTCGGCTTCGCGCCGCGCGAGGGCGCGTGGGAGAAGATCGAGCAGCTCGGCGCCGTGCGCATCGGCGACGACGTGGAGATCGGCGCCAACACCTGCATCGATCGCGGCGCGCTGCAAGATACCGTCGTCGAGGACGGCGTCAAGCTCGACAACCTGATCCAGATCGGCCACAACTGCCACATCGGCCGGCACACGGCGATGGCCGGCTGCGTGGGCGTGGCCGGCAGCGCGCGCATCGGCGCGCACTGCACGGTGGGCGGGGCCGGCATGATCCTGGGACACCTCACCATCGCCGACCACGTGCACATCTCCTCGGCCTCCATCGTCACGCGCTCGATCCTCAAGCCCGGGCACTACACCGGGTTCTTCCCGATCGACGAGAACGGCGCCTGGGAGAAGAACGCCGCCACCCTCAAGCACATCCATGGCTTGCGCGAGCGTGTCAAGCACCTCGAAAGGCTGCTTCCCGACGAGGATGAAGCATAAAATAGGCCTCCTGCGCCCGTCTGGCGGGCGCTACCAGCTACCAAAACAGAAGCATCGAGCATGATGGACATCCACCGCATCCTGACCAAGCTGCCCCACCGCTACCCGTTCCTGCTGGTGGACCGCGTGCTCGACATCGACCTGCAGGCGCGGACCATTCGCGCGGTCAAGAACGTCACCGTCAACGAACCCTGTTTCACCGGGCATTTCCCCGCGCGTCCGGTCATGCCCGGCGTGCTGATGCTGGAGGCGATGGCGCAGACCTGCGCGCTGCTGTCGTTCGAGACCGAGGGCATCGCGCTCGGCGAGGATCAGGTGTTCTACTTCGTCGGCATCGACGGTGCGCGCTTCAAGCGGCCGGTGGAGCCGGGCGACCAGCTCATCCTGCATGCGGCGCTGGAGCGCGCGCGCGCCGGCATCTACCGCTTCAACTGCAAGGCCATGGTGGGCGACGACGTGGCCTGCGAGGCGGCCATCATGTGCACCATGCGCGACGTCGGCTGACGGACGGCTTCGGTCGCCCATGGCTGAGATCCACCCCACCGCGCTGGTCGATCCCCAGGCCGAGCTCGACGGCTCGGTGCGAGTCGGGCCCTGCGCCGTCATCGGTCCGCACGTGCGCATCGGCGCGCACTCCACGGTGGGAGCGCACTGCGTGATCGAAGGGCGCACCACGATCGGCGCGCACAACCGCGTCTTCCAGTTCGCCAGCATCGGCGCCGAGCCGCAGGACAAGAAGTACGCCGGCGAGCCCACGCGCCTGGAAATCGGCGACGGCAACACCATCCGCGAGTTCGTCACCATCAACGCCGGCACCGTGCAGGACGCCGGCGTCACCCGCGTGGGCGACGACAACTGGATCATGGCCTACGTGCACGTCGCGCACGACTGCCAGATCGGCAGCCACACGATCCTCGCCAATGCCGTGCAACTGGCCGGGCACGTGCACCTGGGGGACTGGGTGTTCCTGGGCGGGCAGACCGGTGTGCACCAGTTCGTGCGCGTGGGCGCCCATGCCATGACGGGCTTCCAGGCCCGCCTGTCGCAGGACTTGCCGCCTTTCGTCACCGCCGCCGGCAGCCCGGCGGAAGCGCAGAGCATCAACGCCGAGGGCCTGCGCCGCCGCGGCTACACGCCCGAGCGCATCGCCCTCGTCAAGCAGATGTACCGCCTGCTCTACCGCAAGGGCCTCACGCTGGATGCCGCGCGCCAGCAGATCGACGCGCTGCGCGGCGAGGTGGCCGAGGCCGATGCGGACATCGCGCTGATGCAGGCTTTCCTGGCATCGGCCGCGCGCGGCATCGTGCGCTAGCCGTGAACGCCCCGCGCTTCGCACTGGTCGCCGGAGAACCCTCAGGCGACCTGCTGGCGGGCCACTTGCTCGATGCGCTGAAGGCCCGCTGGCCCGGATTGCGCGCGGCCGGCATCGGCGGCGCCGAGATGGCCGCGCGCGGCTTCGAGGCCTGGTGGCCCATCGAGAAGCTCTCCGTGCGCGGCTACCTGGAGGTGCTGCCGCGCCTGCCCGAACTGCTGCGCATCCGCCGTCAGCTGGGCGACCGGCTGCTGGCCGAGCGGCCCGATCTGTTCATCGGCGTCGATGCGCCGGACTTCAACTTCGGCCTGGAGGCGCGCCTGAAAAGCGCCGGCCTGAGGACGCTGCACTTCGTCAGCCCCTCGTTCTGGGCCTGGCGGCCCGAGAAGCTGCGCAAGCTGCAAGCCGCCGCCGACCACGTGCTGTGCCTGTTCCCGTTCGAGCCCGAATGGCTGGCCGAGGCCGGCATCGCCGCCAGCTACGTGGGCCACCCGCTGGCCAGCGTGATTCCGATGCAGCCTGACCGCGCCGCCGCCCGGCGCGCGCTGGGGCTGCCCGAACAGGGCACCGTGGTGGCGCTGCTGCCAGGCAGCCGTACGGCCGAGGTCGATCACCTGGGTTCAAGGTTTTTCAAGGCCGCAGCGCTTGTCCAGCAAGCGCTGCCAGCTACGAAATTCATAGTCCCCACGGTGCCGCGCCTGCTGCCGCGCGTGCAGGCGCTGGCGCAGGCCAGCGGGCTGGGCGATGCCATCGCCGTGCTGCCCGGCCAGTCGCACGCCGCGCTGGCCGCCTGCGATGTGACGCTGATCGCCAGCGGCACCGCCACGCTGGAGGCGGCGCTGTTCAAGCGGCCGATGGTCATCGCCTACGCCATGCCAGCGCTCAGCTACCGGCTGATGGCGGCCAAGCGCCAACTGCCGTGGATCGGCCTGCCCAACATCCTGTGCGCGCCGCCCGAGTGGCTGCGCCGCCCGCCGGGCATGACGGCGCGCCAGGCGGCCGACCGGCCCGGCGCGCCCTTCGTCGTGCCGGAGCTGGTGCAGGATGCGGCCACACCCGAGGCGCTGGCGCGCGCCGTGCTGGACTGGCTGGCTGCGCCTGAGAAAATCGCCGCCACCGAGGCGCGCTTCGCCGCGCTGCACCACGATTTGCGGCGCGACACCGCGCGCCTGGCCACCGATGCGATCGAGACGCTTCTTGCGCGCTGAACAAACCGCCCTGGACTGGGACGCGCCCGGCCTGCTGGCCGGCGTGGACGAGGCCGGGCGCGGCCCGCTGGCCGGCCCGGTGGTGGCGGCGGCGGTCATCCTCGACCCGCGCCAGCCCATCGACGGCCTGGCCGATTCCAAGAAGCTCACGGCGCTGCGGCGCGAGCGGCTGTTCGACGAGATCCGCGCCAAGGCGCTGTGCTGCGCCATCGGCGAGGCGTCGGTGCAGGAAATCGACCGCCTGAACATCCTGCAAGCCACGCTGCTCGCCATGCAGCGCGCCGTCGCCGGCCTGCGCCTGCCGCCGGCCAAGGTGCTGGTGGACGGCAACCGCCTGCCCACGCTGCCCATGCGCGCCGAGGCGGTGGTGGGCGGCGACGCACTCGTGCCGGCGATCTCGGCCGCGTCGATCCTGGCCAAGGTGCACCGCGACCGCTGGTGCGCGGAGATCGACGGCGCCTTTCCGCAGTACGGCTTTGCCGCCCACAAGGGCTACGGCACGGCGGCGCACCTGGCGGCGCTGCGCGCGCACGGGGCGTGCGAGTACCACCGCCGCAGCTTCGCGCCGGTGGCGGCCGTGTTGACAAGGGCTGCCGCATGAGTACCGAGCCGCTGCGCATCACCTCGCGTGACAACCCACTCGTCAAAGACTTGAAGCGCCTGGCGCAGGACGGCGGCGCCTACCGCAAGCAGGGCCGCGTGTGGGTCGAGGGCGACCACCTGTGCCGCGCCGCGCTGGCCCGTGGCGTGCGGCCGCAGCTCGCGGTTTTTTCAGAGTCTTTTTGGCCTTCAGCGCTTGCTGGACAAGCGCTGGCAGCTATCAAAACCGTAGTTCTGGACGAAGCGCTGATGGCGCACGTCAGCGGCCTCGAATCGCCCGCGCCGGTGGCTTTCGTGATTGATCTGCCCGCCGCGCCGGCGCTGCTGCCCGACGCGCCCACCGTGGTGCTCGACCGCGTGCAGGACGCCGGCAACGCCGGCTCCATCCTGCGCAGCGCGGCGGCGTTCGGCTTCGCGCAGGTGGCGGCGCTCACGGGCACGGCGGGGCTGTGGTCGCCCAAGGTGCTGCGCGCCGGTATGGGCGCGCACTTCGGGCTGCGGCTGGTGGAGGGCCTGGTGCTCGACGACCTGGCGGCGCTGCAAGTGCCGCTGCTGGCGACCAGTTCGCACGAGGGCGAGCTGCTGCACCGCGCCGCGCTGCCCTGGCCCTGCGCCTGGGTGCTGGGGCACGAAGGGCAGGGCGTGGACCCGCGCATCGAAGCGCGCGCGGCGCAGCGCCTGCGCATCGCGCAGCCGGGCGGCGAGGAGTCTCTGAACGTCGCCGCCGCAGCGGCGATCTGCCTGCACGCCAGCGCCATCGCACGGGGCTGAGCGCCCCGCCCGCGAGGCGGCGCCCGGTTATACTTGGAGGCTTTTCTCGCAACAGCGTCGCCCCGACCGCAGCCGAAGCACCTCCTTCTTCAGACGAGCCGCCGCAGCCCGCGGGTTGCGGGGCCGCGCGCACGGGCGACCGCAACCATCGGAGAACCCTGTGCTTTCGTCCCTAGAGGGCAAATTCCCGCCCGCCATCCTGGCCCTCGCCGACGGCAGCGTCTTCATCGGTCAATCCATCGGCGCCGTCGGCACCGCGGCCGGCGAGGTGGTGTTCAACACCGCCATGACCGGCTACCAGGAAATCCTGACCGACCCCAGCTACTGCCAGCAGATCGTCACCCTGACGTACCCGCACATCGGCAACACCGGCGTGAACGGCGAGGACGTGGAATCCGGCAAGGTGCAGGCCGCCGGCCTGATCGTCAAGGACCTGCCGCTGCTGGAGAGCAACTTCCGCAGCCAGCGTACGCTCAGCGACTACCTGAAGGCCGAGCGCACCACGGCCATCGCCGGCATCGACACCCGCAAGCTCACGCGCATCCTGCGCGAGAAAGGCGCGCAGAACGGCGCCATCGCCGGCCTCGCCGAGGGCGAGGCGGCAACGCCCGCGCGCATCGACGCCGCGCTGGCCGCCGCCCGCGCCGCGCCGCCGATGGTGGGGCTGGATTTGGCCCAGGTGGTCAGCACCGACAAGCCCTACGAATGGACGCAGACCGAGTGGCATCTGGGCGAGGGCTACGGCACGCAGGGCGCGCCTCGGTTCCACGTCGTCGCCTATGACTTCGGCGTCAAGCAGAACATCCTGCGCATGCTGGCCGAGCGCGGCTGCCGCGTCACCGTGCTGCCGGCCCGCACGCCCGCCGCCGAGGTGCTGGCGCTGTCGCCGGACGGCGTGTTCCTCTCCAACGGCCCGGGCGACCCCCAGCCGTGCGATTACGCCATCGAGGCCACGCGCACGCTGGTCGAGCGCGGCCTGCCGGTGTTCGGCATCTGCCTGGGCCACCAGATCATGGCGCTGGCCTGCGGCGCCAGGACTTTCAAGATGAAGAACAGCCACCACGGCGCCAACCATCCCGTCAAGGAGCTGGATTCGGGCCGCGTCAGCATCACCAGCCAGAACCACGGCTTCGCCGTGGACATGAACAGCCTGCCCGCCAACGTGCGCGCCACGCACATCAGCCTGTTCGACGGCACGCTGCAGGGGCTGGCCTACGTGGACCGGCCCGCGTTCTGCTTCCAGGGCCATCCGGAGGCTTCGCCTGGCCCGCACGACATCGGCTACCTGTTCGACCGCTTCATCCAGTCCATGCGCACACACAGGGAGAAAACAGCATGAAGCTCTACGCCTTTCCGCAAGCGGCCCTCGAAAAGGCCATCGCCAAGCGCATGCTGACCCTGCCGCCGCCGCACAAGGCGTGGTTCACCGACCGCTGGTCGCAGAAGCCCTACAAGAAGTCCTTCATGGAGTTCAAGGCCATGCCGCTGATCACGCTGCTGGCCAAGGGCAAGACCTGGACCGATGAGGAATTCAACGGCGAGCTGGCGGCCTGGGACGTGAAGTTCTACGACGCCGAGGCCGAGGTGCTGCGCCCCATGATCGAGGGCGACGGCCTGGTGCAGCTCATGCAGAAGAACATGCCCGCCGACCGCGTGCAGGCCCTGCTGCGCAAGCTGGATGAAGACCGCCATGCTTGACCGTCTGCGCTGGCTGTGGAGCGGGCACCTGGGCGTCGGCATCGCGGCCGCGCTGCTGGCCGGCTGCGCGCAGATGCCGCCGCGGCCGCCGGACGCGCGCGCCGAGCGCCTGGGCGAGCTGTTCGCGCAGGCCGTGCCGGTGGGCGAGGTCGTGCGCGTGGTGGCCGAGCGCAACCCGCGCTGGCCGGTGCACGACCTGCCGCCCGGCAAGGTCACGCCGGAGCAGACGCGCTGCCTGCGCGCGGAACTGACGCCGGAGAAGGTGGCGGCCTTCCAGCGCGCCGACGCACGCCGGTTCGTGGAGCGCCACCCCGGCCAGGCCGACGAGGCCATCCGCATCCTGAGCCATGGCGGCGCCGAACTGTTCGGCAAGCTGATCATGGCCGGCGGCCAGGAGGAGCTGACGGGCCAGCGCGCCAACGCGCGGGCCATCATGCAAGGCGCCACGCCCGGCCAGCTCAAGGAGTTCATGCAGCTGACCACCGGCGCCGGCTATGCCGACCTGCGCCAGGCCCTGCGCATCGACGGCATCACCAGCAGCCTGGGCGATGAGCCTGCCACCGCGCGCCAGCGCGGCCGCCGCGCCGGCCAGGCCATGGTGCTCGAACCCCTGCTGACCGCCATGGAAACGTGCAAGGTGCCGTCTTCCACGCTTTTCTAGACCCGTTCCCATGCCCAAGAGAACCGACTTAGCCACCATCCTCATCATCGGCGCCGGCCCCATCGTCATCGGCCAGGCCTGCGAGTTCGACTACTCCGGCGTGCAGGCCTGCAAGGCCCTGCGCGAGGAGGGCTACAAGGTCATCCTGATCAACAGCAACCCGGCGACGATCATGACCGACCCGGCCACGGCCGACGTGACCTACATCGAGCCGATCACCTGGCCCACGGTCGAGAAGATCATCGCCAAGGAGCGCCCCGACGCCATCCTGCCCACCATGGGCGGCCAGACGGCGCTGAACTGCGCGCTGGACCTGTGGCGCCACGGCGTGCTGGCCAAGTACAACGTCGAGCTGATCGGCGCCACGCCCGAGGCCATCGACAAGGCCGAGGACCGCCTGAAGTTCAAGGAGGCCATGACCAAGATCGGTCTGGGCTCGGCGCGCTCCGGCATCGCGCACAGCATGGAGGAGGCCTGGGGCGTGCAGAAGCTCGTGGGCTTTCCCACCGTGATCCGCCCCAGCTTCACGCTGGGCGGCACAGGCGGCGGCATCGCCTACAACCCGGAAGAGTTCGAGACCATCTGCAAGCGCGGCCTGGAAGCCTCGCCCACCAACGAGCTGCTGATCGAGGAGTCGCTGCTCGGCTGGAAGGAGTACGAGATGGAGGTGGTGCGCGACAAGGCGGACAACTGCATCATCGTCTGCTCGATCGAGAACCTCGACCCGATGGGCGTGCACACCGGCGACTCGATCACCGTCGCCCCCGCGCAGACGCTGACCGACAAGGAATACCAGCTCATGCGCAACGCCAGCATCGCCGTGCTGCGCGAGATCGGCGTGGATACCGGCGGCTCCAACGTGCAGTTCTCGGTGAACCCGAAGGACGGCCGCATGATCGTCATCGAGATGAACCCGCGCGTGTCGCGCTCGTCGGCGCTGGCCTCCAAGGCCACGGGCTTTCCCATCGCCAAGATCGCCGCCAAGCTGGCCGTGGGCTACACGCTGGACGAACTGCGCAACGACATCACCGGCGGCGCCACGCCGGCGTCGTTCGAGCCGACCATCGACTACGTGGTCACCAAGATCCCGCGCTTCGCGTTCGAGAAGTTCCCCGCCGCCGACAACCGCCTGACCACGCAGATGAAGAGCGTGGGCGAGGTCATGGCCATCGGCCGCACTTTCCAGGAGAGCTTCCAGAAGGCCCTGCGCGGCCTGGAAGTGGGCGTGGACGGCATGAACGAGAAGACCCAGGACCGCGAGGTGCTGGAGAAGGAACTGGGCGAGCCCGGCCCCGAGCGCATCTGGTACGTGGGTGACGCCTTCGCCGCCGGCTGGTCGCTCCATGAAGTGCACCAGCTCACCAAGATCGACAAGTGGTTCCTGGTGCAGATCGAGCAGATCGTGAAGATCGAGCTGGACCTGGACCGCCACACCGCCGAGCACGGCGAGGCGGCGCTCGGAAAGCTATCGAAAGAGGAGCTGCTGGCGCTCAAGCGGAAAGGCTTCTCGGACCGTAGGCTTGCCAAACTGCTGAAGACCACCGACAAGGCCGTGCGCGAGGCTCGCCGGCTGCTTTCCGTGCGCCCGGTGTTCAAGCGCGTGGACACCTGCGCGGCCGAGTTCCCCACCAACACCGCCTACATGTACTCCACCTACGACGAGGAGTGCGAGGCCGAGCCGACGGCCAAGAAGAAGATCATGGTGCTCGGCGGCGGCCCCAACCGCATCGGCCAGGGCATCGAGTTCGACTACTGCTGCGTGCACGCCGCCCTCGCCATGCGCGAGGACGGCTACGAGACCATCATGGTCAACTGCAACCCTGAGACCGTCTCTACCGACTACGACACCTCCGACCGCCTGTACTTCGAGCCGCTGACGCTGGAGGACGTGCTGGAGATCGTCGACAAGGAAAAGCCCACCGGCGTGATCGTGCAGTACGGCGGCCAGACGCCGCTGAAGCTGGCGCTGGGCCTGGAGGCCGAGGGCGTGCCCATCATCGGCACCACGCCCGACATGATCGACGCCGCCGAGGACCGCGAGCGCTTCCAGAAGCTGCTGCACCAACTCAAGCTGCTGCAACCGCCCAACGCCACCGCCCGCACCGAGGCCGAGGCGCTGGAGAAGGCGCAGGCGCTGGGCTACCCGCTGGTGGTCCGCCCCAGCTACGTGCTGGGCGGCCGCGCGATGGAGATCGTGCACGAGCAGCGCGACCTGGAGCGCTACATGCGCGAGGCGGTGAAGGTCAGCAACGACTCGCCCGTGCTGCTCGACCGTTTCCTGTCCGACGCCATCGAGTGCGACGTGGACGCCGTGCGCGATGCGCAGGGCCGCGTGCTGATCGGCGGCGTGATGGAGCACATCGAGCAGGCCGGCGTGCACTCGGGCGACTCGGGCTGCTCGCTGCCGCCGTACTACCTGAAGCAGGCCACGGTGGACGAACTCAAGCGCCAGACCGCCGCCATGGCGCAGGCGCTGAACGTGGTCGGCCTGATGAACGTGCAGTTCGCCATCCAGGAGAAGGACGGCCAGCACGTGATCTACGTGCTGGAAGTGAACCCGCGCGCCAGCCGCACCGTGCCCTTCGTCAGCAAGGCCACCGGCATCCAGCTGGCCAAGGTGGCCGCGCGCTGCATGGCCGGCCAGACGCTGGATGCGCAGGGCATCGGCGCCGAGGTCACGCCGCCGTACTTCAGCGTCAAGGAGGCGGTGTTCCCGTTCGTCAAGTTCCCCGGCGTGGACACCATTCTCGGCCCCGAGATGAAGTCCACCGGCGAGGTGATGGGCGTGGGCAAGACCTTCGGCGAGGCCTACATCAAGGCCCAGATGGGCGCCGGCGAGCGCCTGCCGCGCCCGCTGAAGGCCGACGGCACGCCCGCCGGCAAGGTGTTCCTGACGGTGAAGAACGCCGACAAGCCGCAGGCGGTGCAGATCGCGCGCGAGCTGGCGGCCATGGGCTTCCGGCTGATCGCCACACGCGGCACGGCGGCGGCCATCGAGGCGGCCGGCGTGCCCTGCGAGACGGTGAACAAGGTCACCGAGGGCCGCCCGCACATCGTGGACATGCTCAAGAACAACGAGATCGCGATGGTCATCAACACCGTCGAAGAGCGCCGCAACGCCATCGCCGACAGCCGTGCCATCCGCACCAGCGCGCTGCTGGCGCGCGTGCCGACCATCACCACCATCTTCGGCGCCGAGGCGGCTGTCGAGGGCATGAAGTTCGCGGACAAGCTGGGCGTGGTCTCGGTGCAGGCCATGCACGCGCAGCTGGCTGCCGCCTGAGCCGGCCTGCCGCCTTCTCTCCAACATAATGTCGGCGCAGGGCGAATGGCCCGGTCGGCAATGATTTCAAGGAGACGACGATGGCGGATACCTATGTCCTGGTTCATGGCGCCTGGCACACCGGCGCGGAGATGGAGGCCGTGGCCGGCCACCTGCGCGCGCGTGGCCACACCGTGCACTGCCCCACGCTGGCGGGCAACCGGCCAGGCGACGACCGCGCGGCCGTCGGCCTGGCCGACGCGGTGGATTCGCTCGCGGCCTTCATCGAAAGCAACAACCTGACCGACGTGCGCCTGGTCGGGCACAGCTATGGCGGCATGGTCATCAGCCACATGCCGGCGCGGCTGCCGGGCCGCGTCCGCCGGCTGGTGTACTGGAACGCCTTCGTGCCGCAGGATGGCGAGTGCCTCAACGACATGGTGCCGCCGCACTACCGCGCGCTGTTCGACCAGGTCGCGGCGGCCAGTGGCAACGCGGTGATGCTGCCGTACCCCATCTGGCGCGAAGCCTTCATCAACGACGCGGACGAGGCGCTGGCGAAAAGCAGCTACGCGCTGCTCAACCCCCATCCCTACCGCACCTTCACCGAGCCCGCGCACCTGCCCGTGCCGCTGGCGGCGCTGGACATCGGCAAGAGCTACCTCAATGCCCGGCAGGACACGGCCATGCCGCACAGTCTGCCCTGGCACCCGCGCCTGTCGGAGCGGCTGGGCCTGTTCCGGCTGGTGGAGTGCCAGGGCAGCCATGAGATTCTGCTTCAGCGATCCGGCGCTGGCGGCGGACAGCATCGAAAGGGCGGGCCGGGACTGAAGGGCCTGGGCGCGCATTGACCGCCGCCCGGCACACGGCATAATCCTGCGCATGACACCGCCCGGCCAACGCCCGGCGGTGTCGCTTTTTTGACAACCCGCAACGACGACGGACATGAGCACCATTCCCATCACCAAGCGCGGCGCCGAGCAGCTCAAGGCCGAGCTGCACCGCCTGAAGACCAAGGACCGCCCGGAGGTCATCAACGCCATCGCCGAGGCGCGCGCGCAGGGCGACCTGAGCGAGAACGCCGAGTACGACGCCGCCAAGGACCGCCAGGGCTTCATCGAGGGCCGCATCAAGGAGGTCGAGGGCAAGCTGGCCGCCGCGCAGATCATCGACCCGGCCGCGCTGGACGCCGGCGGCAAGGTGGTGTTCGGCGCCACGGTGGAACTGGAGGAGGAGGACTCCGGCGAACAGGTCACCTACCAGATCGTGGGCGAGGACGAGGCCGACCTGAAGCAGGGGCTGATCAACGTCGGCAGCCCCATCGCGCGCGCCCTGATCGGCAAGGAGGAGGGCGACACCGCCGAAGTGCAGGCGCCGGGCGGCGTGAAGCACTACGAGATCATTGCTGTTCGGTATGTGTGAACACCCCCCTGAGTCGCCTTCGGCGCCTTCCCCCCTCTCTCTTCGGGAGGGGGGACAACGCCAGTGCTCGGTACAAGCCCGAGCACGGCGTTCGCTGGCATGGCCTGCTCCGCGGCCATCTGACTTCGTGGGACGGGTCAGCTAATGCAGCAGCGCATGGCGACCTTGGCCGCGGCCCTGTGGTGGGGCTGCCTGACGGGCCTGGGCTTCATCGCGGTACCGACGCTGTTCGCCAGCCTGCCGTCGCCGGCCATCGCCGGGTCGGTGGCGGCGCGGCTGTTCACGGCGCAGTCGTGGGTGTCGCTGGCCTGCGGCGTGCTGCTGTTGATCCTGCTCAAGGGCCCTGCCGCCGAGGGGCGGGATGATCGGGTGCGAACCACGCTGCTGCTGGTCGTGGCGGGCATGCTGCTGGCGCTGCTGATCGAATACCTGGCGGCGCCGCACATCCGCGCGCGCGACAATCTGGCCCTGTGGCACGGCGCGGGCACCGCGATGTACGCCGTGCAGTGGCTGTGCGCCCTGGCCGTGCTGTGGCGGCAGACCCATCGAGCCTGACTGAGCATGCAATCACCCATCGTCGAGTTGGACTTCACCGACTGGCGCCAGGCGCACGGCCGGCCCGAGTGGACGGCCGCCGTCGAGAGCGGCCAGGTGCTGTACTTCCCGCGCCTGGGCTTCGAGGTGCTGCCGGATGAAAAGCCGCTGCTGCGCGAGGAGATGCTGGCGCCTGAGTCGCGCAACGTCAGCCTGGGCGCCGACGGCGTGCTCAAGGGCGCGGGCGGCACGGCGGCCGAGCAGCGGCAATTGGCCGCCATGATCGGGCGCTTCCGCCAGCAGGCGCAGCAGTTCGTCGATGCTCTGCTGCCCGAATACCGGGGCCAGCTGCGCGTGGCGCCGACGAGCTTCCGGCCGCGCCAGGTGGAGACGCGCGCGCAGTCGGTGCGCGCCGACGACCAGCGCCTGCACGTGGACGCCTTTCCCTCGCGCCCCAACTACGGCGAGCGCATCCTGCGCGTGTTCGCCAACGTCAACCCGGCCGGCGTGCCGCGCGTGTGGCGCGTGGGCGATGCGTTCGAGGCGGTGGCGCGCCAGTTCCTGCCGCGCGCCAAGCCCTACCGGCTGTGGCAGGCCCAGGTGCTGAACGCGCTGCACGTGACCAAGTCGCTGCGCAGCGAGTACGACCACCTGATGCTGCAACTGCACGACCTGATGAAGTTCGACGAGGTCTACCAGAAGTCGGGCACGCAGGTCAGCGTGCCGTTCGCGGCCGGCAGCGTGTGGGTGTGCTATTCGGACCAGGCCACGCACGCGGTGATGAGCGGCCAGTACATGATGGAGCAGACGCTCTACCTGCCGCCGGGCCGCGAGGCCAATCCGCAGGCCAGCCCGCTGGCGATCCTCACGCGGCTGGTGGGGCGTCCGCTCATCGGCGTCGGCGCGGGCACCGCGTGCTGATTGCTATCAACTGAGTAGCTGCCAGCGCTTGCTGGACGGGCGCTGGAGGCCGATTTGACTCATAAAACCTGGGTCAAGCCTTCCACGCCTCGCCGACCCACAGCGCGGGCTGGATGTGCGCGAAACGCTTGTTGCGCTTGCCGGCCAGCGCGTCGGGCGGGTTCACCTCGCCGTGGAAGATGACGATGCGCGCATCAGGCGGCACGAAGGGCGGCTTCCAGTAGTTGGTGGGCCAGGCGGGGATGCAGTGGTACTTGAAGCTCGGGCACCACGCGGCCGGCCAGTAGCTCAACTTGCCCTGGCGGTGCAGGAAGTGCGAGAGGAATTCCTGCTCGTTGCGGTACTCGCGCTGCACCTCGCCCATGTGGCCGCGGAAGTGCGCCAGCACGTCGGCGTGCGCGCCCAGCGCGAAGCGGTACACCGACGAGTTGCCGACGATGCGCTCGCCGAAGCGCCAGAAGCGCGGGTAGTCGTGGATGATGAGGAACTCGCCCGGCTGGGTGAAGAAACCGTCCAGGCTACCGACGACCACCACGTCCAGGTCCAGGAACAGCGCCGTGCCGCGCAGGCCGTGCAGGTCGGCCTCGAAGGTGGTCAGCTTCTTCCAGGCGCCGTCGCGCTGGCCGGGCTTCAGGTGCAGGTTCAGCGGCGGGATGGGCAGGCACTGCACCTCGGGGCGGATGCCGTGGCCGTCGTCCGTCAGGCAGACGAAGTTGAAGTCGCCCGAGAGGTGGCGGCGCACCATGCCGTACAGGCGGTTGACGTATTCAGGGCCGTACTTGGTACCCCATTTCATGCACAAAATATGCCTCTGGCGCTGATCTGGCATGCGCTGGCAGCTCTCTATTTTGTAGTAACGGGCGGCGTCAATCCGCGCGGTTGCGCTTGACGGATTTCTGCTTGGGCTGCGCCTTCTTCAGCTTGCCGCCGGGCGTCAGCCGCTGGTTGCCCAGCACGCGCACCACGCGCACCTCGGGGCGCTGGCCGCCGCGCTTGCTGTACTTCATCACCTTCACGTCCTTGGGGCCGGCGCCGCGCTCCTCGTCGTCGGCGCGCGCCTTCTGCGGCTTGGGCCGCCACAGCACCAGCAGCTTGCCGATGTGCTGAATGGGCGCGGCATTCAGCTCGTCGGCCAGTTGCTGGTAGATGGCCTCGCGCGCGGCGCGGTCGTCGCCCAGCACGCGGATCTTGATCAGGCCGTGGGCGTTCAGCGCGGCGTCGGTCTCTTTCCTGACCGCCGCCGTCAGGCCATCGCCGCCGATCATGACCACGGGGTCCAGGTGGTGCGCCTCGGCGCGGTGCGCTTTGCGCTCGGTGGGGGTCAGTTCGATCTGCGGCATGGTCCGTATTATGTCCACGGCCGGCGCCATGGCGCCTTGACTTCACTGCGCGAAATTAGCCTGCGACGCAGCCGGCGATGCCGGTTGTCCGTTCAAAATACAAGAATATGAAAGTCAAATCCAAGAGCAGGAAGGTCAACAAGGCCTGGCTCAACGACCACCTGAACGACCCCTACGTCAAGCTGGCGCAGAAGGACGGCTACCGCGCCCGCGCGGCCTACAAGCTGAAGGAGATCGACGAGGCGCTGGGGCTCGTCAAGCCCGGCCACCGCGTGGTGGACCTGGGCTCGGCCCCCGGCGCCTGGAGCCAGTACCTGCGCCGGCGCCTGGCGCCCGCAGACACCGTGGTGGCGCTGGACATCCTGCCGATGGAGCCGATCGAGGGCGTGACCTTCCTGCAGGGCGACTTCCGCGAGGGCGCGGTGCTGGCGCGCCTGCACGACGCGGTGGGCGGCCAGCCGCTGGACCTGGTGGTGTCGGACATGGCGCCCAACCTGTCGGGCATCGCGTCGAGCGACACCGCGCGCATCAGCCATCTGGTGGAACTGGCGGTGGATTTCGCCCGGCAGCACCTCAAGCCCGAGGGCGCGCTGGTGGTCAAGGTGTTCCACGGCAGCGGCTACAGCCAGCTGGTGAAGCTGTTCAAGGAGACGTTCCGCGTGGTCAAGCCGCAGAAGCCCAAGGCCTCGCGCGACCGCTCGGCCGAGACCTTTCTGGTGGGCATCGGGCTGAAGGCGGGCAGGGCGCCTGAGGCTTGATGGGCGTCAAGTGTTGAAAGCAGTTGTATCGGCTTTCGCGGCAAATGCCGCCTTCAGCCCCGGGGTCGAAGGGACTCCACCGCGTGCCGGCGCGGTTGAAAAGCCTAGAATGGCCTGCATATGCGCGGCATTGCCGGGTTTTTGCCGCCGGGCCGCCCCAAGGCCAAGAAAGCCGGGGCATTTTTCGTGACTGGAGCGTAGGCCTTGAAGAATCAATGGTTCTCGAAGATCGCCGTCTGGCTGGTGATCGCGATGGTGCTGTTCACCGTGTTCAAGCAGTTCGACGGCGGCCGTATGGCCAGCGCCAACCAGATGGCGTATTCCGACTTCCTGGAAGAGGTGCGCGGCAACCGCGTCAAGCAGGCCACCATCCCTGATGGCCTGGGCGGCGGCGACATCATCGCGGTGATGACCGACGACCGGCGGGTGCGCGTGAACGCCTCGGCGCTGGACCGCGGCCTGATCGGCGACCTGATCAACCACAACGTCAAGTTCGACGTCAAGCAGCGCGACGAGCCGTCGCTGCTGGTCAGCATCCTGATGTCCTGGGGCCCGATGCTGCTGCTGATCGGCGTGTGGGTGTACTTCATGCGCCAGATGCAGGGCGGCGGCAAGGGCGGCGCCTTCAGCTTCGGCAAGAGCAAGGCGCGCATGCTCGACGAGAACAACAACACCGTCACCTTCGCCGACGTGGCCGGCTGCGACGAGGCCAAGGAAGAGGTGAAGGAAGTCGTCGATTTCCTGAAGGATCCGCAGAAATTCCAGAAGCTGGGCGGGCGCATCCCGCGCGGGCTGCTGCTGGTCGGCCCCCCGGGCACCGGCAAGACGCTGCTGGCCAAGTCCATCGCGGGCGAGGCCAAGGTGCCGTTCTTCAGCATCTCGGGCTCTGATTTCGTCGAGATGTTCGTCGGCGTGGGCGCGGCCCGCGTGCGCGACATGTTCGAGAACGCCAAGAAGAACGCCCCCTGCATCATCTTCATCGACGAAATCGACGCCGTGGGCCGCCAGCGCGGCGCCGGCCTGGGCGGCGGCAACGACGAGCGCGAGCAGACGCTGAACCAGATGCTGGTCGAGATGGACGGCTTCGAGACCAACCTGGGCGTGATCGTGGTGGCCGCCACCAACCGCCCCGACATCCTCGACGCCGCCCTGCTGCGCCCGGGCCGCTTCGACCGCCAGGTCTACGTCACGCTGCCCGACATCCGCGGCCGCGAGCAGATCCTGAACGTGCACATGCGCAAGATCCCCATCGGCCAGGACGTGAGCCCGAGCATCATCGCGCGCGGCACGCCCGGCATGTCGGGCGCCGACCTGGCCAACCTGTGCAACGAGGCCGCGCTGATGGCCGCGCGCCGCAACGCGCGCGTGGTCGAGATGCAGGACTTCGAGAAGGCCAAGGACAAGATCTTCATGGGCCCCGAGCGCAAGAGCATGGTCATGCCCGAGGAGGAGCGCCGCAATACGGCCTACCACGAGTCGGGCCACGCGCTGATCGGCAAGCTGCTGCCCAAATGCGACCCGGTGCACAAGGTCACCATCATCCCGCGCGGCCGCGCCCTGGGCGTGACCATGAGCCTGCCCGAGAACGACCGCTACAGCTACGACAAGGAATACATGCTGAACCAGATCAGCATGCTGTTCGGCGGCCGCATCGCGGAAGAGGTGTTCATGAACCAGATGACCACCGGCGCCAGCAACGACTTCGAGCGCGCCACCAACCTGGCGCGCGACATGGTCATGAAGTACGGCATGAGCGAGGCCCTGGGCCCCATGGTCTATGCCGAGAACGAAGGCGAGGTGTTCCTGGGCCGCAGCGTCACCAAGACCACCAACATCTCGGAGGAGACGATGCAGAAGGTCGATGCCGAGGTGCGCCGCATCATCGACGAGCAGTACGCCCTGGCGCGCCGCCTGATCGAGGAGCACCAGGACAAGATGCACGCCATGGCCAAGGCGCTGCTCGAATGGGAGACCATCGACGCCGAGCAGCTCGACGACATCATGGCCGGCCGCGCGCCGCGTCCGCCCAAGGACTTCACGCCGCGCGCGCCGTTCTCCGGCGGCAGCGGCACGCCGCCCGCCGCCAAGCCCGATCCGGCGCCTACCGTCGCCTGATCCTCCATCGCCTGTCATTCACGCGGGGCCTCGTGCCCCGCGTTGCGTTTGCAAAGCCCCATGTCCTGCTGGAAGACCACCCGCTACGAGATCGACCTCGCCCGCCCGCGTGTGATGGGCATCGTCAACGTCACGCCCGACTCGTTCTCCGACGGCGGCCGGCACGCCGACGCCGCCTCGGCCCTGCGCCACTGCGAGCAGCTGCTGCGGGAGGGCGCCGACATCCTCGACATCGGCGGCGAGTCCACCCGCCCTGGCAGCCCCGCCGTGCCGCTCCATGAAGAACTGGCACGCGTGCTGCCCGTGGTGCGCGAGGCGGTGGGGCTGAACGTGCCGGTCTCGGTGGACACCGCCAAGCCCGAGGTGATGGCCGCCGTGCTCGACCTGGGCGCCGACATCCTCAACGACGTGTGGGCGCTGCGCCGGCCCGGCGCGGCCGAGGTGGTGGCGGGCCACCCGGCCTGCGGCGTCTGCCTGATGCACATGCACCGCGACCCGCAGACCATGCAGGCCGCGCCCATGGCGGGCGACGCCGTGCCGCAGGTGCTGCTCTTCCTGGAGCAGGCCGCGCAGGCGCTGCAGGCGCGCGGCGTGCACCGCAGCCGCATCGTGCTGGACCCCGGCATCGGCTTCGGCAAGACCGTGGCGCAGAACTTCGCGCTGCTGGCGCGGCAGGACGAGCTGCTGGCGGCCGGCTACCCGCTGCTGGTGGGCTGGTCGCGCAAGTCGTCCATCGGCGCGGCCGTGCAGGGCAGCGCAACAGCACCGCCGCCGCCCGAGGCGCGCGTGGCCGGCAGCGTGGCGGCGGCGCTGATGGCGGTGGAGCGCGGCGCGCGCATCGTGCGCGTGCACGACGTGCGCGAGACGGTGCAGGCGCTGGCTGTGTGGCGGCAGGTCCGTGAAAACTACTAAAATCATAGCTGCCGGCGCTTGACCAGCGGGCGCTGGAGGCCAATTTGACCATGCAACCAGGAGACACCCCATGAGCCGCCACTACTTCGGCACCGACGGCATCCGCGGCACCGTGGGGCAGACGCCCATCACGCCCGACTTCGTGCTGCGGCTCGGCCACGCCGTGGGCCGCGTGCTCAAGCGCCACCAGCAGAGCCCGGTGGTGCTGATCGGCAAGGACACGCGCATCTCCGGCTACATGCTGGAGAGCGCGCTGGAGTCGGGCCTGAACTCCGCCGGCGCCGGCGTGGTGCTGCTGGGCCCGGTGCCGACGCCGGCCGTGGCGTATCTCACGCGGGCGCAGCGCGCCAGTCTGGGCGCCGTCATCAGCGCCAGCCACAACGCCTACCCCGACAACGGCATCAAGTTCTTCAGCGCCCACGGCACCAAGCTGCCCGACGCCTGGGAGCGCGAGGTCGAGGCCGTGCTGGCCGAGCCGCCGCAGTGGGCCGATTCGGCCGCGCTCGGCCGCGCGCGCCGGCTGGACGACGCGGCCGGCCGCTACATCGAGTTCTGCAAGAGCAGCTTTAATCACGACCTCAGCCTGCGCGGCCTGAAGATCGTGGTGGACGCCGCGCACGGCGCTGCCTACCAGATCGCGCCCAAGGTGTTCCACGAATTGGGCGCCGACGTGGTGGCCATCGGCTGCGCGCCGGACGGGCTGAACATCAACCAGGGCGTGGGCGCCACGCACCCCGAGGCGCTGGTGCGCGCCGTCACCGAGCAGCGCGCCGACTACGGCATCGCGCTTGACGGCGACGCCGACCGGCTGCAAATGGTCGATGCCGCCGGGCGCCTCTACAACGGCGACGAACTGCTCTACGTGCTCGCCGCCGATCGCCTGGCGCGCGACGCCGCGCTGCGCGGCCCCGGCCAGCGCAGCCCGGGGCTGGCCGGCGTGGTCGGCACGCTGATGACCAACCTGGCGGTGGAGCAGGCGTTGCGCCGGCAAGGCTTCGACTTCGTGCGCGCCAAGGTGGGCGACCGCTACGTGCTGGAGGAGCTGCACCGCCGCGGCTGGCTGCTGGGCGGCGAAGGCTCGGGCCACCTGCTGGTGCTGGACAAGCACACCACGGGCGACGGCCTCATCAGCGCCTTGCAGGTGCTGCAAGCCTGTGCCCAGCAAGGCCGCGGCCTGGCCGATCTGCTGGCCGACGTGCCGCTGTTCCCGCAGGTGCTGATCAACGTGCGCCTGCAACCCGGCGCCGACTGGCAGGCCAGCACGCGGCTGAAGTCCGAGACCGACGCCGTGCAGGCCGAGCTGGGCGGCGGAGGCCGCGTGCTGATCCGCGCCAGCGGCACCGAGCCGCTGCTGCGCGTGATGGTGGAGGCGGCCGACGGCGCCCAGGCCCGGCGCTGCGCCGAGCGGCTGGCCGCCGCCGTGGCTTGATTGCTATACCTGTGATAGCTGCCGGCGCTTGCTGGACGGGCGCTGGATGCCTTTTTTGCCGCTGGGCCGTCCCAAGGCAAAAACGCCCCCCCTCGGGGGGCAGCGCACCACGCGAAGCGGGAGAGCGTGGGGGCTTTTTATACTGAACCCGCGCCGCTGCTGCGGTACGCCACCGGCGTCTCCGGCACCGGGTAGCCGGCGGCGCCGAAGGTCTCGACGATGGCCTTGTGCGTGTCGAAGTAGACCTGCCAGTAGTGGTCGGTGTGGGTGTAGGGGCGCACGCACAGCTTGGGGCCCTCGGGCGTGAACTCCAGGATCTCGACGTCCGGCGCCGGCTCGGCCGCCACGTTGGGGATGGCGGCGATCACCGGCTTCAGCCGCGCGATGGCGTCCAGCGGGTTCACGCTGTTGGCCACCTTGGCCACGCAGTCCACCCGGCGCACCGGCAGCGCGCTGTAGTTCTGGATGTTGTCGCCGAACACCTTGCCGTTGCCCACCACCGTCATCACGTTGTCGGGCGTGACGATGGTGGTGGCGAACAGGCCCAGCTCCTTCACCGTGCCCACCACGCCGCCGGCGCTGATGAAGTCGCCCACCTTGTAGGGCCGCAGCACCTGCATGAACACGCCGGCGGCGAAGTTGCCCAGCATGCCGCTCCAGGCCGCGCCGATGGCCAGTCCCGCGCCGGCCAGCAGCGCCGCGAACGAGGTGGTCTTGACGCCGAAGATGTCCAGTATCGCCAGGATCAGGACGATGTTCAGCAGCACCGAGGTGATCGACTTCAGGTAGTGCGCCAGCGTGGCGTCGATCTTGCCGCCGCGCTCGAAGATCTTGCCCATCAGGCCCACGGCCAGACCGATCAGCCAGCGGCCGATGATCCAGGCCGCGATGGCCGTCAGCAGCTTGATGCCGAAGTCCGCGCCCTGCGTGGTGATGAAAGTCCAGATGTCCTGCGTGTTCATGGTGCCGGGTTCCGTTGTGAAAGGGAGGGATGGTAGCGGGCGCCGGAACTCTGCCACGGCATTGGCCGCCCAGACGCATGCGTGGCCCCCACCGTGACGTAGATCACGCCCGCGTGGCGGCCAGCGTAAAGCCGATGCCGCCGCCGCCCTCTGGTGATACGCTTCGGCCCACTTTGAAGCGAGACCTGTCCCCCCCGAGCGAGGTCAACCTGTCCGAAAGCGACGGCGTGCGCTACCTGCACCTGGGCACCGAGTGGGTGCAGGGCTCGATGCGCATCGACGCGCCGTTCGACATCGACCTGGAATACGTGCAGCGCATGATGGCCTGGCTGCTGTTCGCGCCGCCCGCCTCGGTGGCCGGCCGCCACGCCATGCAGCTCGGCCTGGGCGCCGGCGCCATCACCAAGTTCTGCTACAAGAAGCTGCGCATGACCTGCACCGCCGTCGAGCTGAACCCGCGCGTGGCCGACGTCTGCCGCGCCTGGCTGCGGCTGCCGCCCGACGACGAGCGCCTGCGCGTGGTCATCGCCGACGCCGCGCGGGAAATCCGCCGCGAGGAGTGGTTCGGTACTGTCGATGCTCTGGCCGTGGACCTGTACGACGACGAGGCCGCCGCCCCCGTGCTCGACAGCGCCGAGTTCTACGCCGACTGCCGCCGCCTGCTGACCGACGACGGCTGCATGGCGGTGAACCTGTTCGGCCGCTCGGCCAGCTTCGAGCGCAGCCTGGCGCGCATCGCCGAGGCCTTCGGCGCGCGTGCCGTGTGGGCCTTCAAGCCCACGCGCGAGGGCAACGCCGTGGTGCTGGCGCAGCGCACGCCCACGCGGCCCAAGCGCGCGGCGCTACAGGCGCAGGCCGAGGCGGTGGAGGCGCGCTGGGCATTGCCGGCGCGCAAATGGCTCAAGGTTTTCAAGGCGATCGAACGATGAAGCGCAACACCAAGCCCGTGCCGCTGGAGCCGGCGTTTTCTCATCACGGCCCGGTGCAGTGGCGCCAGCTCGTGGACTGGATGCGGGCAGACGATGTCATCACCGCCGCCGAGGCCACGCGCACCATCGCGCGCTGCTCGCAGGCCGAGAGCGCGCAGCCGGCGCTGGTGCGGCTGGCCGCGGTGGGCGTCGAGCGCGCCCGCGACGGCCAGCCGATGGACGTGGAGGAATTGACGCAATACCTGGCCCGCCGCGCCGGGCTGGACTACCTGCGCATCGACCCGCTCAAGGTGGACGCCGGCAAGGTGTCCGACACCATGAGCGCCAGCTACGCCGAGCGTCACAAGGTGCTGCCGGTGCAGGTGTCGCCCAGCGAGGTGGTGGTGGCCACCAGCGAGCCCTTCATCGACGACTGGGTGGGCGAAGTGGAGCGCCAGGCGCGCCGCGGCGTGCGGCGCGTGGTGGCCAACCCGGCCGACATCAAGCGCTACACCGCCGAGTTCTTCGCCCTCGCCAAGTCGGTGCGGGCGGCGCAGAAGCTCGGCGGCGCGGCCGGCGCGGCCAGCTTCGAGCAGCTGGTGGAGCTGGGCCGCTCGGGCCGCCCGCTGGATGCCAACGACCAGGGCGTGATCCAGGTGGTCGACTGGCTGTGGCAGTACGCCTTCGACCAGCGCGCCAGCGACATCCACCTGGAGCCGCGGCGCGAGCAGGGCGTGATCCGCTTCCGCATCGACGGCGTGCTGCACCCGGTCTACCAGGTGCCGCCGGGGGTGATGAACGCCATCACCGCGCGCATCAAGCTGCTGGGCCGCATGGACGTGGTGGAAAAGCGCCGCCCGCAGGACGGCCGCATCAAGACCCGCACGCCCGCCGGCGACGAGGTCGAGATGCGCCTGGCCACGCTGCCCACCGCCTTCGGCGAGAAGCTGGTGATGCGCATCTTCGACCCCGACACCGCCGTCAAGGACCTGGCGGCGCTGGGCTTCAGCCCGCATGACGCCGAGCGCTGGGAGCGGCTGGTCGCGCGGCCCAACGGCATCATTCTGGTGACGGGGCCCACCGGCTCCGGCAAGACCACCACGCTGTACTCCACGCTGCGGCGCGTGGCCACGGAGGAGGTCAACGTCAGCACCATCGAGGACCCGATCGAGAACATCGACCCGCGCCTGAACCAGACCCAGGTGCAGCCGCAGCTGGACTTCGGCTTCGCCGAGGGCGTGCGGGCGCTGATGCGGCAGGACCCGGACATCATCATGATCGGCGAGATCCGCGACCTGGAGACGGCCGAGATGGCCGTGCAGGCCGCCCTGACGGGCCACCTGGTGTTCAGCACCCTGCACACCAACGACGCCCCCTCGGCGCTGACGCGCTTGATGGAGCTGGGCGTGCCGGCCTACCTGCTGAACGCCACCATCCTGGGCGTGCTGGCGCAGCGCCTGGTGCGCACGCTCTGCCCGGCCTGCAAGCAGCCGGACGAGGCGGCCTCGACCCAGCTGTTGGCCGAAGCCGTCAAGCCCTGGAAGATCAACAGCGGCGCCTACCGGCCCTACAAGCCGGTGGGCTGCGTCGACTGCCGCATGACGGGCTACCGCGGCCGCATGGGCATCTACGAGCTGCTCACGGTGAGCGATGCCTTCCGCGCGCAGGTGCACGGCGACGTCGCCCTGCCGGCCTTGCGCAAGCAGGCCGTGGCCGACGGCATGCGCCCGCTGCGGCTGGCCGGCGCGCTGCGCGCTTCCGAGGGCGCGACGACGCTGGCCGAAGTCATTTCCGCGACACCGCCGCTGAGCTGACTAGGTGAATACCCCGAAGAAACGCGTTTGCCTGTTGTCGCCGCGCCACTTTGTGTTGCAAGCTGCGTGTAAGAATACGCCCCGCTTGGTAGTTTTTGGCTGTGGATTGCTTGGTTGGCGGCTGCCGCCGCTTCAGTTTGAGGAGAACCCATGAGGATAAAAAGTCAGAAAGACTTCTTCGCCGGCCTGCTGTACGCGGTGATCGGCATCGCGTTCGCCTGGGGCGCGACCACCTACAGCATCGGCGACGGCGCCCGCATGGGGCCGGGCTACTTCCCGCTGATCCTCGGCATCGTGCTGGCCCTCATCGGCGGCTTCGTGATGTTCCGGGCGCTGACGGTGGAAACGCCGGATGGCGATCCCATCGGCAAGTGGTCGTTCAAGCCGCTGATTTTCGTCATCCTGGCCAACTTCCTGTTCGGCATCCTGCTGGGCGGCATCCCCAGCATCGGCGTGCCGGCGATGGGGCTGATGATCGCCATCTTCGTGCTGACCATCGTGGCGGCCATGGCGGGCCCCGAGTTCAAGTGGGTCGAGGTGATCATCCTGGGCATCATCCTGGCGGCGGGCAGCTGGGTCACGTTCGTGTGGGGCCTGAACCTGCAGTTCCAGCTCTGGCCGAGCTTCATTTCGGGTTGATGGGGGGAAGGTAAATCATGGAACTGTTCGAACACCTCTCACTCGGGTTCAGCGTCGCCTTCACGGCGCAGAACCTGCTGTACGCCCTGCTGGGCTGCCTGCTGGGCACGCTGATCGGGGTGCTGCCGGGCCTGGGGCCCGTGACCACCATCGCCATGCTGCTGCCGGCCACCTACGCGCTGCCGCCGACCTCGGCGCTGATCATGCTGGCCGGCATCTACTACGGCGCGCAGTACGGCGGCTCGACCACCGCCATCCTGGTCAACCTGCCCGGCGAATCGTCCTCGGTGGTGACGGTGATCGACGGCTACCAGATGGCGCGCAAGGGGCGCGCCGGCCCGGCGCTGGCGGCGGCGGGCATCGGCTCGTTCATCGCCGGCTGCGTGGGCACGCTGGTGCTGGCGGCCTTCGCCATTCCGCTGACCGAGGTGGCCTTCGCCTTCGGCCCGGCCGAATACTTCTCGCTCATGATCCTGGGCCTGATCGGCGCCGTGGTGCTGGCCTCGGGCTCGCTCATCAAGGCCATCGGCATGATCATCCTGGGCCTGCTGCTGGGCCTGGTGGGCACCGACGTGAACTCCGGCGTGGCGCGCTACAGCTTCGACATTCCCGAGCTGACCGACGGCATCGGCTTCATCGTCATCGCCATGGGCGTGTTCGGCTACGGCGAGATCATCTCCAACCTGTCGCATTCCGAGGAAAAGCGCGAGGTGTTCACCGGCAAGATCGATCACCTCTACCCCACCAAGGAGGACTGGAAGCTGATGACGCCGGCCATCCTGCGCGGCACGCTGCTGGGCTCGGCGCTGGGCATCCTGCCGGGCGGCGGTGCCATGCTGGCGGCCTTCGCGGCCTACACGGTGGAGAAGAAGACCAAGCTCAAGCCCGGCGAAGTGCCCTTCGGCAGGGGCAACATCCGCGGCGTCGCGGCGCCCGAATCGGCCAACAACGCGGGCTCGCAGACCTCCTTCATCCCGCTGCTGACGCTGGGCATCCCGCCCAACGCCGTGATGGCGCTGATGGTCGGCGCCATGACCATCCACAACATCCAGCCCGGCCCGCAGGTGATGACCAGCAACCCGGATCTGTTCTGGGGCCTGATCGCCTCGATGTGGATCGGCAACGCCATGCTGATCATCCTGAACCTGCCGCTGATCGGCATCTGGATCAAGCTGCTCACGGTGCCCTACCGCTGGCTGTTCCCGGCCATCGTGCTGTTCTGCGCCATCGGGGTGTACTCCACCAACAACAACACCTGGGACGTCTGGATGGTGGGCTGGTTCGGCATCATCGGCTACGTCTTCATCAAGCTGGGCATGGAGCCGGCGCCGCTGCTGCTGGGCCTGATCCTGGGGCCGATGATGGAGGAAAACCTGCGCCGCGCGCTGCTGCTCTCGCGCGGCGACTGGAGCATCCTGGTCACGCGCCCGCTGTCGGCCGTGCTGCTGGCGATGGCGGCCGCGCTGCTGATCATCGTGCTGCTGCCGGCGGTGAAGAAGAGCCGGGAGACCGCGTTCGTCGAGGACTGACGCGCGGCCACTCGCGGAAGGCGGCGCCCAAGGGCGCCGTTTTCTTTTTTCCGTGGCATTCGTCTCGTTGACAAGCACGAAGGATGAACCCCATGAACCTCCGCTACGACATCGCCTACCCCAGCGTCCGCCTGCCCGTGTTCGCGCGCAACGTGGTGGCCACCTCGCACGCGCTGGCCGCGCAGGCCGGCCTGCGCATCCTGCAGCAGGGCGGCAACGCGGTGGATGCGGCCGTCGCCACGGCCGCCGCCATGACGATCTGCGAGCCCGTCAGCAACGGCCTGGGCAGCGACGCGTTCTGCATCCTGTGGGACGGCCAGCGGCTGCACGGGCTGAACGCCGCCGGCCACGCGCCGGCGACGTGGACGCCGGCGTACTTCCGCGGCAAATACGGCGACGGCGCGGCCACGCCGCCCAGGCGCGGCTTCGACTCGGTCACGGTGCCCGGCGCCGTCGCCGGCTGGGTGGCGCTCAGCCAGCGCTTCGGCCGCCTGCCGCTGGCCGACGTGCTGGCGCCGGCCATCGACATCGCCGAGCGCGGCTGCCCGGTGCCGGTGGTGGTGCAGCGCAAGTGGGCCGCGGCCACGCCCGAGCTGCAATCGCAACCGGGCTTTGCCGACGCCTTCCTGCCCTGGGGGCGCGCGCCCCAAGTGGGCGAACTGTTCCGCTTTCCGGCCGCCGCCAGGGCGCTGCGCGCCATCGCGCAGACCCAGGGCGAGGCGTTCTACGGCGGCGAGATCGCGCACGCCATCGAGCGCATGGCCGCGCAGCATGGCGGCAGCATCCGCGCCAGCGATTTCGCCCACTACCAGCCCGAATGGGTGGAGCCCATCGGCATCGACTACCGCGGCTACACGCTGCACGAGATCGGCCCCAGCGGCCAGGGCATCGCGGCGCTGATCGCCCTGGGCATCCTGGGCCGGTTCGACCTGGCGGCGCTGGCCGCGGACGGCGTGCCGTCCCAGCATTTGCAGATCGAGGCGATGAAGCTGGCCTTCGCCGACGTGTACCGCTACGTGGCCGATCCGTCGTCGATGGAAGTGACGCCGGCGCAGATGCTGGACGACGCCTACCTGGCCAGCCGCGCCCGGCTCATCGACCCCCAGCGCGCGCAGGTCTTCGCGCCCGGCAACCCGGCCCGGGGCGGCACCATCTACCTGACGGCGGCGGACGCGGACGGGATGATGGTCAGCTTCATCCAGAGCAACTACATGGGCTTCGGCTCCGGCTGCGTGGAGCCGACGTTCGGCATCAGCCTGCAGAACCGCGGCCACGGCTTCAGCTTGCGCGAGGACAGTCCTAATCGGGTGGCGCCGGGCAAGCGGCCGTTCCACACCATCATCCCGGCCTTCCTCACCCAGGGCGGCCGGCCGGTGATGAGCTTCGGCGTGATGGGCGCCAACATGCAGCCGCAGGGCCACGTGCAGACGCTGGTGCGCATGCTGGACCACGGCATGAACCCGCAGGCCGCCTGCGACGCGCCGCGCTGGCGCTTCAACCAGGGGCTGTCGCTGAACATCGAGGCCACGGCCGACCCGGCGCTGGTGCAGGGCCTGCGCGCGCTGGGGCACGCGTTCGAGGTCATCCACGACAGCTACCAGGACTTCGGCGCCGGCCAGTTCATCTGGCGCCTGGGCGATCCGGCCACCGAGGGCTACGTCGCCGCCAGCGATGCGCGCCGCGACGGCCTGGCGGCGGGGTTCTGACCGGCGATGCCCCTCTTGCCGAAAAAATAAGAGAAACAGGCCCCCAGCGCCCGACAATCCTGCGATGGAAGCTAGAAAAAACGTAGCAAACGGTATTGTCCTGGCCGCTGTCGGCGCGGTCTGCTTCAGCGGCAAGGCGATCATCGTCAAGCTGGCCTACCGCTATGGCGTGGACGCGGTCACGCTGCTGATGTACCGCATGCTGTTCGCGCTGCCGTTGTTCGTGGCGATGGCCTGGTGGGCCGGGCGCGGCCGGCCGCCGCTGTCGCGCCGCGACTGGGCGGGTGTGCTGGGGCTGGGCGTTTCCGGCTACTACCTGGCGAGCATGCTGGACTTCGCGGGGCTGCAATACATCACCGCGTCGCTGGAGCGGCTGATCCTGTACCTCAGCCCGACCCTGGTGCTGCTGCTGGGCTGGGCGATGCGCGGGCGGCGCATCACCGGCGGGCACGTGCTGGCCATCGCGGTCAGCTACGCGGGGGCGGTGCTGGTGTTCGGGCTGGAGCTGCGCGTGGCGCCCAGCGCGGCCACGGCCTGGGGCGCGCTGCTGGTGTTCGCCTCCACGCTCAGCTATGCGCTGTACCTGTTTTACAGCGGCGAGTTCGTGCAGCGCCTGGGCTCGCTGCGGCTGGTGGGGCTGGCCAGCATCGTCGCCAGCCTGTGCTGCATCGCCCAGTTCGGGCTGCTGCGCCCGCTGGCGGCGGCGCGGGTGGCGCCCGAGGTGCTCTGGCTGTCGGTGCTCAACGCCACGCTGTGCACGGCCGTGCCGGTGCTGCTGGTGATGATGGCGGTGGAGCGCATCGGGCCCGGCATGGCCTCGCAGGTGGGCATGATCGGGCCGCTGTCCACCATTGCGATGGGCATCGTCCTGCTGGGCGAGCCGCTGACGCCCTGGCTGGTGGCGGGTACGCTGCTGGTCATGGTCGGCATCGCATTGTTCGGGCGCGCCGGGCGCGGCGCGGCGGTCGAGAAAAAAGGAGCTTGAAGCATGGACCTGGGCATTGAGGGCAAGTGGGCGCTGGTATGCGGCGCCAGCAAGGGGCTGGGACTGGGCTGCGCCGAGGCGCTGGCGCACGAAGGCGTGAACGTGGTGATGGTGGCGCGCGGCCAGCCCGCGCTGGAGGCCGCGGCCGCCCGGCTGCGGGCCGAGGTCGCCGGCGTGCAGGTGCTGGCCGTGGCCGCCGACATCACCACGCCCGAGGGCCGCGCGGCGGCGCTGGCGGCGCATGCCGAGGTCGACATCGTCGTCACCAACGCCGGCGGACCGCCCCCAGGCGACTTCCGCGAGTGGGACCGTGCCGCGTGGCTCAAGGCCATCGACGCCAACATGCTCACGCCCATCGAACTCATCAAGTCGGTGGTGGACGGCATGGCGGCGCGCGGCTTCGGGCGCGTCGTCAATATCACCTCCAGCGCGGTGAAGGCGCCGATCGACATCCTGGGGCTGTCCAACGGCGCGCGCTCGGGGCTCACGGGCTTCGTCGCCGGGCTGGCGCGCAACCCCGAGCTGGCCGCGCGGGGCGTCACCCTCAACAACCTGTTGCCCGGCAAGTTCGACACCGACCGTCTGGCCGGCACCTTCGAGGGCGCGGCGCGCAAGTCGGGCCGGGCGGTGGACGAGGTGCGCGCCGCGCAGCAGGCCCAGATCCCCGCCCGGCGCTTCGGCACGCCGCGCGAGTTCGGCGCCCTCTGCGCCTTTCTGTGCAGCCGGCAGGCCGGCTACCTGACCGGGCAGAACATCCTGCCGGACGGCGGGGCCTATCCGGGCACCTTCTGACGAGGTTTCAAGCCAAATCGGGCTCCAGCGCTTGTGCAGAAAGCGCTGGCAGCTATTCAATCGATAGCTTTCCCGGTTCGCCATTCGCACGAATCGTTCGATTCGTCCATAATTTTCCCCGTCAATACGGAGAGAAACCATGCAAACCTTCACCGCCAACGAAGCCAAGACACGTTTCGGCGAGCTGATCGACCGCGTGCAGCGCGAGCCGGTGCGCGTGACCCGGCGCAACCGTGTCGTCGGCGTCATGGTCTCGCCCGACGACTACGCCGCCATGCGCGCCTTCTACGCCGACCGCCTGGCGCACACCCTGCAAGACACCGCCCGCGCCGCCGAGGCCAGCGGCCTGACCGACGCCGAGTTGCGGCGCCTGCTGGCCGATGAGAGCTGAGCGCGCGGTCATCGACACCAATGTGCTCATCAGCGCCGCGCTGTCGGCGCAGGGCGCGCCGGCGCGCATCGTGCACCTCCTGCTGGCGCACAGCCGCATCGTGTTTTCGCAGGAGAGCTTCGGCGAGCTGGAAACGCGCCTGTGGAAGCCCAAGTTCGACAAATACGTCAGCCCTGAACGCCGCCGGCTGCTGCTGCACGATCTGGCTGCCGTGGCCGACTGGGTGGAGCTGCCAGCGCCGCCGAGGCTGGCCTACAGCCGTGACCCGTACGACGATGCTTTCATTCACACCGCGCTGGCCGCGCAAGCGCCTTGGCTCATCAGCGGTGACGGTGACCTGCTCGGCGTGCCGCCCGTCGAGGGCTTGCGCATCCTCACGCCGGCCCAGGCGCTGGCGGCTTGGCTGGGCGGCACCTAGCGATCCGTGGCAGCCAATGGGCGTGGCATCATCCCCATGCATTCAGCATTGAAGGAAAACCGCATGCCTCTCGCCGTCCAGATCGAGCGCCCCGGCGGCATCGACGAAATGAAGCTGGTCGAACTGCCCGTGGGCGAGCCCGGCCCGGGGCAGGTGCGCATCCGCCACCAGGCGATCGGCCTGAACTTCATCGACGTGTACCAGCGCACCGGCCTCTACCAGCTGCCCATGCCGCTGACGCTGGGCATGGAGGGCGCGGGCATCGTCGAGGCGGTGGGCCAGGGCGTGGCGCACCTCAAGCCCGGCGACCGCGCCGCCTACGCCGGCAACCCGCCCGGCAGCTACAGCGAAGCGCGCGTGATGCCGGCGCTGGCGGTGTGCCGGCTGCCCGACGACATCGGCTTCGAGATCGGCGCCGCCATGATGCTCAAGGGCCTGACGGCGCAGTACCTGCTGCGCAAGACGCTGCCCGCGGAGGGCCTCCAGCCCGGCGACCACATCCTGTGGCACGCGGCGGCCGGCGGCGTGGGCCTGATCGCCTGCCAGTGGGCCAGGGCGCTGGGCTACCAGTTGATCGCCACCGCCGGTTCAGAAGAAAAATGTGCTCTGGCGCTCGCCAATGGTGCGGTGGCAGCTATCAATTACAGAGCTGAGGATTTCGTTGAACGGGTGAATACCCTCACCGGAGGGCGCGGCGTGAAGGTGGTCTACGACTCGGTCGGCAAGGACACCTGGGAGGGCTCGCTCAAGTGCCTGCGGCCGTTCGGCCTGATGGCCAGCTTCGGCAACGCCAGCGGCCCGGTGCCGCCGTTCGCCCCGGCCGTGCTGGCGGCCAAGTGCCTGTACGTCACGCGCGCCACCCTGTTCGCCCACATCGCCACGCGCGAGCGCTGCCAGCAGATGGCCGACGAGCTGTTCGCGGTGGTGCAGAGCGGCCAGGTGAAGATCCACATCGACCAGCGCTTTCCGCTGGCCGAGGTGCGCGCCGCGCACGAGGCGCTGGAGGCGCGGCGGACGACGGGCTCGACGATCCTCACGCTGGATTGAATCTGGACACCGCATTCGCGGAAATGAATGGCGCGCCGGACTTGGCGGAAGCCGTCTTTGGCACGTTGACACCCCCGCAGCCAAATATAAGTATTTAGATTGCGCGGCCAAGGCCCCTTTTGGCCCGGCGGGCTGCCGATTCTCCGTGTGCTCCCGGGGGGCAACCTCAAAAAAAGTCACGGCCGCTTGCGTTCGATGCCACCAATGCGCGCACATAGCCTGTAGCATCCTCTTACGAGCAGATTGTTGTCCGCGCCAGTTCATCTCGGCGCATGGATTCTGGGCTTCGGTGGCACTCACCCGGCATGGCCGGGCAAGGGTCAATGCCAGCGAAGCCCATTTTCTGCCTGGGATATTTTTGTGAAAGGGAAGGCATGTACAGCAAAGAAAGCATGAATCAACAAAAAGCGCCCAGGCGCCTGGCGGGACTCGGCATCGCCGCGCTCGTTCTGGGGCTGGCCGGCTGCGCCGGCACCGGCGGCCCGGTCGAGAAATGGCACATGACCGACGGCGCCGCCCCACAGGCCGCGCAGCCCCTGCCCGGGCCCCGGCAGCCCGTGGCCGTGGTCTTCTACCGCGAGGCCGAAGGTGCCCGCGCCAGCCAACCCATCAACGTCTACGTCAACGGGCAATACCAGGCCTCGCTGGTGGGCAACACCTACACCGAGCAGAGCCTCTGCCCCGGCCAACACACCCTGGCCGTGCACTTCAACGACGTCGTGCAGCGCTACCGCACCAAGCTGCAAGGCCAGCCCGCGCGCGTCGACCAAAGGCCCATGCAGTACTTCAAGGTCGCCGAAGGCGCCGACGGCCAGGCCAGCATCGTGCCCATGCCCGCCGACCAGGTCGGCGGCAAGATCGCGGCGCTGCAGCACCGGCAGACGCACACCCTCAGGCGTGTCACCCGCAACGGGTGCGCTGCCTCCTGAGCCTCGGCAAGCCCGGTGCCGCGCCGTACCCGGCGCGTGCCGCCGCCCAGATGAACCCCATACCCGCTGTCACGCACCATGAACATCCAGATCAAGATCAACGACGCCAGCCGGGCCGTCAAGCAGTACCAGGTTGACGCCGGCGCCGGCGCCCAGGGCAAGGCCCTGCACATCGACCTGCGCGGCCAGAAGAACCTCAACGTCGAGCTGATCAACGAGCAGACCAGCTTCGGCCCCGAGAACATCGCCACCAAGCGCATCGGCAACGACCTGCACGTGGCCTTCGAGCAGTCCGACATCGCCACCCCCGACCTCGTCATCGAAGGCTACTACGAAGACCGGTACGACCACGGCGTCATCGGCCGCGCCGAAGACGGCCTGTACTACTACTACGTCCCCGAGAGCGGCCTCGCCGGCGAGGCCATCAGCGGCCTCGGCGAAAACCTGCTGGCCGGCCAGGCCCTGGGAGGCCAGCACTACCCCACCGCCCTGTGGCCCGCGGGCGGCGACATCGGCCTGCTGCCCCTGCTGGGCGGCGCTCTGCTGCTGGGCGGCCTTGCCGGCGGCGGTGGCGGCGACGACGGCAGTGTGCCCGCGCCCGCGCCCGCGCCCGCGCCGACACCCGCGCCCACGCCTGCACCGGAGCCCGCGCCGGCACCTACGCCCGCGCCGGCACCTACGCCGGCACCGGCACCTACGCCGGCACCGGCACCTACGCCGGCACCCGCGCCTGCACCGGAGCCCGAGCCAGGCAATCAGCCGCCCGTGGCCACCAACGACGAGGTGAGCGCCGACGAAGACACGCCGGTCGGCGGCAACGTGCTGGACAACGACACCGACCCCGACGGCAACACCCTGACGGTGACGGGGTTCGTCGTCGGCGGCAGCACCTACAACCCAGGCGACACCGCGAACCTCCCCGAGGGCACGCTCGTCATCAACGCCGACGGCAGCTATACCTTTACCCCGGCAGACGACTGGAATGGCACTGTGCCGCCGGTGACTTACACCATCAGCGATGGCAACGGTGGCACCGATACGGCCATCCTGGTGATCACCGTCAACCCGGTCAACGACCCGCCGGTGGCCGAAGACCCCAACACCGACCCGGAAGACCCCGAGTACCCGGGCCAGAGCTTCGATCCCGACACGCGCGAATACAGCACCAGCACGCCCGAGGACACCCCCGTCCACGGCAAGGTCACCGGCAGCGACCCCGAGGACGACCCGCTCGTCTACACCGTCGAAGACGGCGACGAGCCCCAGCACGGTACGGTGGTGATCGACCCGGACACGGGCGAATACACCTACACGCCCGACGACGACTGGCACGGCGAAGACAGCTTCACCGTGACCATCGACGACGGCAACGGCGGCACCACGACCACCGTCGTCACGGTCACCGTCGGCCCCGAGCAGGACGCGTTCGACGACGAAGAGAGCACCAACTACCAGACGCCGGTGACCATCGACGTGCTGGACAACGACGACTTTGAAGGCGACAACCCGACCATCACGCAGGTCGATGGCCAGGACATCGAAGAGGGCGACACCATCACCCTGACCAACGGTCAGGGCACGGTCGAGCTCGAAGGTGGCCAACTGGTGTTCACGCCGGCCGACGGCTTCCATGGCGAGGCGACCTTCACCTATACCGCCACTTCCGAAACGGGTGTGCCTGAGACCGCCAATGTGACGGTGACGGTGAATCCGACGGTGGCGTCGGTGAGCGCAGCGACGGCCACCGAAGGTGATCCGCTGGTGCACACGGTCACGCTCAGCGGCGCGACCAGCAACGCGACGACGTACACGTTCACGCTGGCCGACGGCACGGCCAGCGCCCCTGGCGACTACACGGCGACGCCGACGTTCAGCAACGGCGTGACCTACGACAGCGGCACCGGCACGATCACGGTGCCGGCCGGGGTGACGAGCTTCACGGTGAGCTACCCGACGGTGGTGGACGCGGTGGCCGACAGCGGCGAAACCACGACGGTGACGGTGGGCGGCACGAGCGGCACAGGCACCATCAACGACCCGGCGGCGCCGACGGTGGCGTCGGTGAGCGCAGCGACGGCCACCGAAGGTGATCCGCTGGTGCACACGGTCACGCTCAGCGGCGCGACCAGCAACGCGACGACGTACACGTTCACGCTGGCCGACGGCACGGCCAGCGCCCCTGGCGACTACACGGCGACGCCGACGTTCAGCAACGGCGTGACCTACGACAGCGGCACCGGCACGATCACGGTGCCGGCCGGGGTGACGAGCTTCACGGTGAGCTACCCGACGGTGGTGGACGCGGTGGCCGACAGCGGCGAAACCACGACGGTGACGGTGGGCGGCACGAGCGGCACAGGCACCATCAACGACCCGGCGGCGCCGACGGTGGCGTCGGTGAGCGCAGCGACGGCCACCGAAGGTGATCCGCTGGTGCACACGGTCACGCTCAGCGGCGCGACCAGCAACGCGACGACGTACACGTTCACGCTGGCCGACGGCACGGCCAGCGCCCCTGGCGACTACACGGCGACGCCGACGTTCAGCAACGGCGTGACCTACGACAGCGGCACCGGCACGATCACGGTGCCGGCCGGGGTGACGAGCTTCACGGTGAGCTACCCGACGGTGGTGGACGCGGTGGCCGACAGCGGCGAAACCACGACGGTGACGGTGGGCGGCACGAGCGGCACAGGCACCATCAACGACCCGGCGGCGCCGACGGTGGCGTCGGTGAGCGCAGCGACGGCCACCGAAGGTGATCCGCTGGTGCACACGGTCACGCTCAGCGGCGCGACCAGCAACGCGACGACGTACACGTTCACGCTGGCCGACGGCACGGCCAGCGCCCCTGGCGACTACACGGCGACGCCGACGTTCAGCAACGGCGTGACCTACGACAGCGGCACCGGCACGATCACGGTGCCGGCCGGGGTGACGAGCTTCACGGTGAGCTACCCGACGGTGGTGGACGCGGTGGCCGACAGCGGCGAAACCACGACGGTGACGGTGGGCGGCACGAGCGGCACAGGCACCATCAACGACCCGGCGGCGCCGACGGTGGCGTCGGTGAGCGCAGCGACGGCCACCGAAGGTGATCCGCTGGTGCACACGGTCACGCTCAGCGGCGCGACCAGCAACGCGACGACGTACACGTTCACGCTGGCCGACGGCACGGCCAGCGCCCCTGGCGACTACACGGCGACGCCGACGTTCAGCAACGGCGTGACCTACGACAGCGGCACCGGCACGATCACGGTGCCGGCCGGGGTGACGAGCTTCACGGTGAGCTACCCGACGGTGGTGGACGCGGTGGCCGACAGCGGCGAAACCACGACGGTGACGGTGGGCGGCACGAGCGGCACAGGCACCATCAACGACCCGGCGGCGCCGACGGTGGCGTCGGTGAGCGCAGCGACGGCCACCGAAGGTGATCCGCTGGTGCACACGGTCACGCTCAGCGGCGCGACCAGCAACGCGACGACGTACACGTTCACGCTGGCCGACGGCACGGCCAGCGCCCCTGGCGACTACACGGCGACGCCGACGTTCAGCAACGGCGTGACCTACGACAGCGGCACCGGCACGATCACGGTGCCGGCCGGGGTGACGAGCTTCACGGTGAGCTACCCGACGGTGGTGGACGCGGTGGCCGACAGCGGCGAAACCACGACGGTGACGGTGGGCGGCACGAGCGGCACAGGCACCATCAACGACCCGGCGGCGCCGACGGTGGCGTCGGTGAGCGCAGCGACGGCCACCGAAGGTGATCCGCTGGTGCACACGGTCACGCTCAGCGGCGCGACCAGCAACGCGACGACGTACACGTTCACGCTGGCCGACGGCACGGCCAGCGCCCCTGGCGACTACACGGCGACGCCGACGTTCAGCAACGGCGTGACCTACGACAGCGGCACCGGCACGATCACGGTGCCGGCCGGGGTGACGAGCTTCACGGTGAGCTACCCGACGGTGGTGGACGCGGTGGCCGACAGCGGCGAAACCACGACGGTGACGGTGGGCGGCACGAGCGGCACAGGCACCATCAACGACCCGGCGGCGCCGACGGTGGCGTCGGTGAGCGCAGCGACGGCCACCGAAGGTGATCCGCTGGTGCACACGGTCACGCTCAGCGGCGCGACCAGCAACGCGACGACGTACACGTTCACGCTGGCCGACGGCACGGCCAGCGCCCCTGGCGACTACACGGCGACGCCGACGTTCAGCAACGGCGTGACCTACGACAGCGGCACCGGCACGATCACGGTGCCGGCCGGGGTGACGAGCTTCACGGTGAGCTACCCGACGGTGGTGGACGCGGTGGCCGACAGCGGCGAAACCACGACGGTGACGGTGGGCGGCACGAGCGGCACAGGCACCATCAACGACCCGGCGGCGCCGACGGTGGCGTCGGTGAGCGCAGCGACGGCCACCGAAGGTGATCCGCTGGTGCACACGGTCACGCTCAGCGGCGCGACCAGCAACGCGACGACGTACACGTTCACGCTGGCCGACGGCACGGCCAGCGCCCCTGGCGACTACACGGCGACGCCGACGTTCAGCAACGGCGTGACCTACGACAGCGGCACCGGCACGATCACGGTGCCGGCCGGGGTGACGAGCTTCACGGTGAGCTACCCGACGGTGGTGGACGCGGTGGCCGACAGCGGCGAAACCACGACGGTGACGGTGGGCGGCACGAGCGGCACAGGCACCATCAACGACCCGATCTTGCAAATCCCCACCATCACCGGCATCACCTCCATTCGCGTTTCCGAGGAGGGTTTGGCGGGGGGGATTGCGGATGCCGTTGGGTCTCCCGACGACACGACGAACGCAGTGACAGCCACGGGCACGATCTCGATCACCGACGCGGACAGCACGGCCGGTCAACTGGCCGTGACGCTGACCGGCCCTTCGGGCATCACCTCCGGCGGGACGGCGGTGACGTGGGCCTGGGATGCCGCCACCAGCACGCTGACCGGCACGGCCGGATCCACCACGGTGATGACGATCGCGGTCGGCAGCGCGACGGGCAGCGGCGGCAGCTATTCGGCCACGTACACCGCCACGCTGCTCGGGCCGGTCGATCACGCCACGAGCGGCGTGGAGGACGTGCTGTCGATGGGCTTCACGGCCACCGTCAGCGACGGCACCAACACCAGCGCCTCGGCCAGCTTCAGCGTCACGGTGGAAGACGATTCGCCGAAGGTGGGCAGCGGCACCGTCGAGGCCGACGTTGCCCAGACCGACACCAACCTGATGGTGATCCTGGATCTTTCCGGCAGCATGGCCAGTGCCTCGGGCGTGGACGGCAAGACGCGGCTCGAACTGGCCAAGGAGGCGCTCAACAGCCTGATCGACGGCTACGACCAGTATGGCGAGGTGCGCGTCCAGGTCGTCACGTTCAGCTCCAGCGCTTCCTACCAGTCCACCTGGCTGACCGCCAGCGAGGCCAAGGCGCTGATCAATGCCCTGTCGTCCGGCGGGACCACCAACTACGACGCCGCCCTGGCGGCCGCAACCGCAGGCTTCGCCGTCAGCGGCAGCCTGGCGGATGCACAGAATGTCTCCTACTTTCTCACCGACGGGGAGCCCAATCCCACGAGCACCGGCGTCGACACCACGGAAGAGGCGACCTGGACGAGCTTCCTGGCGGCCAACGACATCACCTCGTTCGCCCTGGGCATGGGCACGGGCCTGGGCACGAGCGCGCAGGCCAACATCGACCCGATCGCCTACGACGGGGCCACCGGCACCAACACCGCCGGCCTGCTGGTGACCGACATGGGCCAGCTGGATACTGTGCTGCAAAGCACCATCCAGGTTCCGTCCAAGGTGAGCAACCTGCTGACGGGGGATCTGTCGGACGGCAGCACCGGCTTCGGCGCGGACGGCGGCAGCGTGGCGCAGCTCACGCTGGACGGGACGACGTACAGCTACGACTACGACCAACAAACCCTGACGGTGACAGGCACCGACCGCTCCACCTGGGACGCCAGCACGAGCACGGCGACCATCACCACCCTGCAGGGCGGCACGCTGGTGCTCAACTTCGCGACCGGCGCGTACGAATACCAGCCCTCGATCACGCAGAGCAGCTACACCGAGACCTTGAACTACACGGTGATCGACGGCGATGGCGACACGGGGTCGGGCACGCAGACGCTGAACGTCAACTATGTCGGATCGCCGGTCGATGACATCGTGGTGACCGATGCCGCGACGGCGTCGATTCCGGTCAGCGCGCTGCTGGCCAACGACGCGGTGGGCAACCCCAGCACCATCACGCTGAGCAGCGCGAGCGGCGGCACGGTCAGCCAGTCCGGCGGCGTGGTCACCTTCACCTTCAGCGGCAGCGGCAGCACCACCGGGTCGTTCCACTACACCGTGACCAACACCGACGGCAGCACGTCGGACGTGGCCATCGTCAGCCTCACCAGAAACGGCTCCGGCACCAGTTCGATGACGGTGACGGGCACCGTGGCCGCCGAGATTCTGTTGGGCCGCGACGGCACCGCCGACACGATCAGCAGCGGCGGCGGCGCCGACATCATCTACGCCGGCACGGGCAACGACACCATCGCCGGCGCGACGTCGGACGCCAGTCTGATCGACGGCGGCGGCGGTACGGACACGCTGAGGCTCGCCGCCAGCTTCACCAGCGCCAGCGACGCGCAGATCGTCAACGTCGAGGCCGTCACCCTCACCGCGACCGGGCTGACGCTGGACCTGTCGAACCAGACCGAAGGCTTCACGATCACGGGTTCGGGCACGGGTTCGACGGGCGTCAACGTCATCACGGCCGGCTCGGGCGCGGACGCGATCACCGCCAGCACCGGCGACGGCAGCGTGGTCAACGCGGGCGCGGGGGCCGACGTGGTCACGATCGCCGCCGCCGCGCTGACCAACCGCGCCTGGACGATCGACCTGGGCGCCGCCGATGGCGCCGCCGACAAGGTGGTGTTCAGCCACAGCGCCTTGGACCTCGGCAACAACACGGTCGCGACGGTGAGCAACTTCGAGGTGGCGAGCGACAGGCTGTCGGTGTCGGTGGGCAGCACCAACTACACCGACGGCAGCTTCGTGACGGTGGCGGCAGCAACCAACACCAACGTCTCCTCGGGTGTGGAGGTGATCGAAATCCTGAACAGCGGCACGCTCACTCTGACGGATGACAGCAACAGCGGCATCATCGAGTCACTCATCTACGGCGCCATCGGCACCATTGCGAACGGCACCTACACCGTCGTCGTCTATTCGAATACGGGCACGACCGCCGATGCCGGCATCTATACGGTGACGACGTCTGGCGATACCTCTCTCACGCAGAGCAGCCAGCTGGTGGTCGAGCACATCATGACGGTTACCGGCGTGGGCTACGGCAATCTGAGCGCCAGCAACTTCGCCGGCACCGCCGATCCGGTCATTCTGGATCTGGATGGCAACGGCTACAGCTTCGGCACGACCGTGGCGTTCGACATCGACGGAGATGGCCAGGCCGACCAAGTGGCCTGGAACACGTCGAACGACGGCATGCTGGCCTATGACCTGAACGGCAATGGCCTGATCGACAGCGGCAGCGAGCTGTTCACGCCCGATTTCGCGGGCGGCCTGTTCGCCAGCGGGGTGGAGGCATTGGCGTCGCTGGACAGCAATGGCGATGGCCTCATTGATGCGAGCGATGAAGCATTCAGCCAGTTGCTGATCTGGCAGGACAGCAACCAGGATGGCATCAGCCAGGCGAGCGAGCTGAGCCACCTGAGCGACCACGGCATCACCGCCATCAGCACGGCCGCCACCGCGTCCACGCAGGTGATCGACGGGCAGGAGGTGACGGCCGAAGGCGCGGTCCACTATGCCGACGGGCGCACCGGAAGCTATGTCGAGGTTCAGCTCGACAGGCTCGCGGCCGAAAGCACGGGCACGGTTGCATCCCTGGCCCAGCCGAAGGCCGACGACTTCGTGCTGATCTGAGGCAAAGCCCATCCCGCGTTCCTTCTCGTCATCCACGCCGGCGCGGGGATGATGGAAGAGGCGGGATTTATAAGAGGATCGGGGTTCAGACCTTATCCACATTGCGCCGGCAGCTATAAAAAATGCAAAGGGCGGCTGGGCTCAGCCGCCCTTGGTCATGCTGAAGCGGGAAAATCAATGGAATGGACGCCCCCGCCTGATCGGCCATGAAGAGCCAGAGCGGAGGCCGACAACCCCCCCTGTCATCCAGACAGGAGCGTCCACCATGCAAGCTGCCGCGGTTGGCATCGATCTGGCCAGGAACACTTTTCACGTGCACGGCGCCGATCAGGCCGGCCATGTTGTGTGTTCGCCGCGCGTGGAGTGGCTCTACCCGCCGGGAGGCCGATTTCATCGTTGCGCGTATCCCGCACCCTGCGTGAATTCCATCCCGAAAACGCCGTGCTTAGTACATTGGTAGCTATCAAAGCCGGCGCGCATGGGGGATGATGCGCACCCTATGCGTTCTTTCCCGGCGGGAAGGGCGCGCAACCTCTGACCGATATTCCGATGTCCGAAAAGAATGCCGACCTGTTCGCCCAGGTCTCGCTGCTGACGCGCCTGCTGGGCGAGCCGCTGTCGGCCCAGGCGCTGGCGTCGCAGACGCTGCGCAACGCCGAGGGGCGGGTGGACTTGCAGAGCCTGCAGGAGGTGCTGCGCAGCCAGGGCTACGACAACCAGCTCAGCGAGCGGCCGCTGGCACAAATTCCGCCGGCGGCGGCGCCGGTGCTGCTGCCCACGCGCGATGGCGGGGCACTGGTGGTTTCGGCCATTTCGCAAGACGTGGCGGGCGCAGCCAGCTATGAAATCCTGAGCGAGGACGGCTCTCGCGCGCACTGGACGGCGGAGCGGATGGCCGAGGCCTACCTGGGCTATTGCTGGTTCGTCAAGGCGCGGGCGCGGCGCGACGCGCGTTCGGAGCTGCCCGAGTACGCGATGGACAAGGGCTGGTTCTGGCGCGTGATCTGGCGCTTCAAGGGCTACTACGTGCAGGTGGCGGTGGCGTCGGTGCTGATCAACGTGCTGGCGCTGATCGGCTCGCTGTACGTGATGAACGTGTACGACCGTGTGATTCCCAACCGCGCCTACGAGACGCTGTGGGTGCTGAGCCTCGGCGTGCTGGCGGCCAACCTGTTCGAGTTCGCCGCGCGCGCGCTGCGCGCGCGGCTGACGGATGTGGCGGGCAAGAAGGCGGATCTCATCATCAGCTCGGCGCTGTTCCGGCGCGTGCTGGCGATGGACCTGGCGCACAAGCCGGTGTCGGCGGGCTCGTATGCCAGCAACCTGCGGGACTTCGAGTCGGTGCGCGACTTCATGACCAGCGCGTCGCTGCTGGCGCTGGTGGACCTGCCGTTCATCCTGCTGTTCATCGCGGTGATGTGGCTGGTGGCGGGGCCGCTGGCGCTGGTGCCGCTGCTGACGATTCCGCTGGTGGTGGGGGTGGGCCTGCTGGCGCAGGTGCCGCTGGCCAAATACACCAACGAATCGATGCGCGAGGGCTCGCAGCGCTCGGGCCTGGCGGTGGAAGCCATCGAGGGCCTGGAAACGCTGAAGACCAACAACGCCGCCAATTGGGCGCAGCAGCGCTGGGACCGCTTCACGGCGGCGACGGCGCAGTCGTCGCTGAAGCTGCGCGACTGGAGCAACGGGGTGCTGCACTTCTCGACGCTGGTGCAGCAGATGAACACGGTGCTCCTGGTGCTGCTGGGCACCTACCTGATCCATGCGGACAACCCGGCCGAGCGCATCACCATGGGCGCGCTGATCGCCTGCGTGATCCTGTCGGGCCGCACGCTGGCGCCGCTGTCGCAGGTGGCGGGGCTGATGACGCGCTTTCAGCAGGCGCGGGTGGCGCTGGGCGGCATCGACGGCATCGTCGGCCGGCCGACCGAGCGCGACCCGGCGCGCAGCTACGTCAGCCTGAGCCAGGTGCGCGGCGAACTGGCGCTGGCCGGCGCCGGCTACCGCTACGGCGAGCAGGGGCCGCTGGTGCTGAAGGATCTGAACCTGCGCATCGCGCCGGGCGAGAAGGTGGCGGTGCTGGGGCGCATCGGCAGCGGCAAGTCCACGCTGCTGCGCCTGCTGGCCGGGCTGTACGCGCCCAGCGAGGGCAATGTGCTGCTGGACGGGGTGGACGTGCGCCAGATCGACCCGGCCGACGTGCGCGCGCACGTGAGCCTGCTGGGACAGCAGCCGCGCCTGTTCCTGGCCACGCTGCGCGAGAACCTGGAGATGGGGCGCATGGACCGGCTGTCGAACGACGGCGAGCTGATCGCGGCGCTGCGCCGCTTCGGCCTGGACAAGCTGGTGCAGTCGCACCCGCTGGGCCTGAACATGCCGATCGGCGAGGACGGGCAGGGCCTGTCGGGCGGGCAGCGGCAGATGGTGGGGCTGGCGCGCCTCACGCTGCGCGCGCCGAGCGTGGTGCTGCTGGACGAGCCGACCAGCGGCCTGGACGAGATGAGCGAGCGCGCGGCGCTGCAAGCCATGGCCGAGTGGGCGCGCGAGCGCACGATGGTGGTGGTGACGCACCGCCCGCAGGTGCTGCCGTTCGTGCAGCGCGTGATCGTGGTGGAACAGGGCCGGGTGCTGATGGACGGCCCGCGCGACGCGGTGCTGCAGCGGCTGCGCGGCGAACCGGCGGACGGCCAGGCCGCGCCGGCGCCGGTGAAGGGCCAGCTGGCGGCGCGACCGCGCGTGACGGTGGTGCGCCAGGATGCCGCGCCGCTGGCGGCCACGCCCGCGCCGGACGCGCCCGAGGAGCAGAGCCATGTCGCATAAGCCTCCGCGCGTGGCGCGGGAAGACCTGCCGCTGCTGAACGACCTGAACGCGGCGCTGCACCACGAGCGCCACCACGGCATGAGCTGGACCATCGGCCTGCTGTCGCTGCTGGTGGCGGCCTTCGTGGTGTGGGCGTACTTCAGCAACGTGGAGGAGGTGACGCGCGGGCAGGGCAGCGTGATCCCGTCCAGCCGCGAGCAGGTGATCCAGAGCCTGGACCCGGGCGTGCTGGCGGCGCTGGAGGTGCGGGAGGGCGACCTGGTGGAGGCCGGGCAGGTGCTGGTGCGCATGGACACGGCGCGCTCGTCGGCGGTGTACCGCGAGGCGCGCAACAAGGTGGACGCGCTGCGCGCGACGGCGGCGCGCCTGCGCTCGGAGGCACACGGGGTGCCGCTGCGCTTCGAGAAGGGCACGCCGGCCGAGCTGGTGGCGCGCGAGACGGCGGCCTACCAGTCGCGCACGAGGGCGGTGAACGAGTCGGTGCAGGGCCTGCGCCAGAGCAAGCAGCTGCTGGACCGCGAGATCGCCATCACCGAGCCGATGGCGGCCAAGGGCGTGGTGTCGGAGGTGGAGATCCTGCGCATGAAGCGCCAGTCGAACGAGTTGCAGTTGCAGATGACCGAGCGGCGCAACAAGTTCCAGTCCGACGCCAACACCGAGCTGGTGCGGGTGGAGGCCGAGCTGGCGCAGAGCGAGGAGAGCATGGCCGCGCGCGCCGACCCGGTGAACCGCTCGGAGATCAAGGCGCCGCTGCGTGGGGTGGTGAAGAGCATCCGCATCAACACGGTGGGCGGGGTGATCGGCGCGGGCCAGGACATCATGGAGATCGTGCCGGTGGAGGGCCCGCTGCTGGTGGAGGCCTACATCCGCCCGCAGGACGTGGCCTTCATCAAGCCGAACGACGAAGCGCTGGTGAAGCTGACGGCCTACGACTATTCGCTGTACGGCGGGCTGGACGGCGTGGTGAAGCTGATCAGCCCCGACACGCTGCAAGACAACCGGCGCCCCAGCGAGCTGAAGCTGAACGCCGATGAGTCGTACTACCGCGTGATCGTCGAGACGCGCGACAACCACCTGGCGGACAAGAACGGCAAGCTGCTGCCCATCATCCCCGGCATGATCGCCTCGGTGGACATCAAGACGGGCGAGAAGACGGTGTTCCAGTACCTCACCAAGCCCATCACGCGCCTGAAGCAGGCGCTGCGTGAACGGTAGTAATGAACCCGCCCCCGCTGCTCCACTCGCTGCGCGATGTTGCGGCATCCTCCCTCCAGGGTGCACTGGCATGGCCTGCTCCGCGGCCGCTGGGCTTCTTGGGCTTCATGCGCCGTTGGGGGGCGCGCGGCGCCGTGGGCAACTGAAGAATTAATCACTCAATCTGCCTGAAATCAGCGCCATCACTGCGCTGGCAGCTATGGAAACCATTGCATCGAAGACCATGAACCATCGACTCCGGGCCGCGCTGGCGGCGGGTTTTTTCCTGAGTGTGCTGGGCACGGCCCGGGCAGCCGGCCTGCCGGCGCTGATCGACGAGGCGGTGAACACCGACCCGGCGATCCTGGAGGCGCGGGCCAACGAGGAGGTGGCCGCCTCGCGCGCCGATGCCACGCGGGCCCAGCACTACCCGACGCTGGGCGCGCAGGCCGGCAGCTATGTGGCCAATCCGGGCGACTACAGCCGGCCGTTTCGCGGCGTGGTGGGGCGGGTGAACCTGTACGCGGCGGGCGCCATCGACGCGGCCGTCGAGCGCGACACGCTGAAGGAGCAGTCGCTGCGCCTGCACACCGCCGAGACGCGCGAGGCGGTGGCCGCCAGCGTGACGGGCCTGTACCTGGACGCGCTGCGCGCCCAGGAGCTGATGGAGAGCGAGCAGCGCAACCTGGCGCGCCACGAGAAGATCGTGGGCGACCTGCGGGTGGTCGTGGAGAACGACCGCGGCCGCAACTACGAGCTGGTGCAGGCGCAGTCGCGCGCGCTGCAGGTGCGCATGCGCATCGTCGAGTACGAGAAGGCGATGAAGCTGGCCCTGTCCCGGCTGACCCGCTACACGCGCCAGACGCCGACGCTGCAAGACCCGATGGGCGCCGACTGGCGCGCGCGCGTGCCGGCGGGCGTGGCCGAGCGCGTGCACCCGGGCGTGCAGGCGCAGCAGCGGGAGGCCGCGTCGGTGCGCGCCGAGCAGCGCGCGCTGGCGCGCCAGCGCTGGCCGCGCGTGGACCTGGAGGCGGGGGTGGGCAACCTGGGCTATGCGCGCGTGGTGCTGAACTGGGCCTTCTTCGATCGCAGCGCCGACTACACCGAGCTGAGCGCGGCCCGGCAGATCGCCGCGGCCGAGCGGCGCGGCGAACTGCTGGAGCGCGACGTGGCCGAGCGCAGCGCCACGGCCGAGGCCGACATGGCGCAGAGCCAGGCGCAGATCGAGGCGGCGGAGCGGCAGATCGGCGCCTCGGCCAGCGTGGTGGAGCTGTACGAGATGCAGTTCAAGGTGGGGCGGCGCAGCCTGATCGAGCTGGTCAACGCCTATGCCGAACTGGCATCGGTCGAGGCGTCGCGCGTGACGGCGCGGAACGACTGGCGGCGCGCGGTGGCGAGCTACCTGTCGGCGCGCGCCGTGCTGGCCGACTGGGCGCAGGCGCAGCGCTGATACGGGTCGCGTTCTATCGACGAGCGTCGTTCTTTGGCCTGAACGTTTCTTAGCTGCGCCGCACGCGCCGCAGCTCGTCCAGGATCAACCCGACCGCGCCGGCCGTGATGGCGGCGTCGGCCAGGTTGAAGGCGGGGAAGTGGCCGCGGTAGAACAAGGGGCTGAGGAAGGCCCAGTGGAAGTCCAGGAAGTCCACCACGTAGCCGTGTTGCAGCCGGTCCACCACGTTGCCCACCGCGCCGCCCAGGATCATGCTGAGCGAGAAGGCGAACAGCTTCTGCCCCGGGTGCGCGCGCAGCAGCCAGACGATGAAGACGCAGGCCGCCAGCGCCAGCGCGACGAAGAACCAGCGCTGCCAGCCGCCGGCCCCGGCCAAAAACGAGAACGCCGCGCCGGTGTTGTGCGCCCGCACGATGTTGAAGAAGCTGGTGACGGTGGTGCTGTCACCGAGCTGGTAGCGGGCCAGGATCAGGAATTTGCTGATCTGGTCGGCCACCACCACCAGCGCCGCCAGCGCCAGCCACAGCGCCAGGCTGGCGCCGGAGGCACGCGCGCGGGCCATCAGGCGTGCACCCGGCGCTCGCCGGCACCGAACAGGTTGCTGACGCAGCGCCCGCACAGCGTGGGGTGCGCGGCATCCGCGCCGACGTCGGGCACGTAGTGCCAGCAGCGCTCGCATTTCGTGTCATTTGAGGTTTGAGCCCGCACGGATACTGCGCTACCAGCTACCAAGTCAATAGCAGAGGTGATGAACACGAAGCGCAGGTCGTCGCCCAGGCTGGCCAGCAGCGCGTGGTCTTCGGGCGGCACCGTGAGGGTGACGTTGGCTTGCAGCGACGAGCCGACCGCGCCCTGCTCGCGCAGCGCCTCGATCTCCTTGTTGGCCAGCTCGCGCAGGGCGCGGATGCGCGCCCACTTGTCCAGCAGCGCGGCGTCGGGCGCGTCGAATTGCCAGAACTCCTCCAGGAAGATCGAGTCGCCGTCGCCGAACAGCTTCCACGCCTCCTCGGCGGTGAAGCTGAGGAAGGGCGCCATCCAGCGCAGCAGCGCGTGCGTGAGCTGCCACAGCGTGGTCTGCGCGCTGCGGCGCGCGAGCGACTTGGGCGCGGTGGTGTAGAGGCGGTCCTTCAGCACGTCGAGGTAGAAGCCGCCCAGGTCTTCCGAGCAGAACAGTTGCAGCTTGGCGACCACGGGGTGGAACTCGTACACCTCGTAGTGCGCCAGCACCTCGGCCTGGAACTCGGCCGCGCGGGCCAGCATCCAGCGGTCGATCTCCAGCAGCTCGGCGGCCGGCACGGCGTCGGCCTTCGGGTCGAAGTCGCTGGTGTTGGCCAGCAGGAAGCGCAGCGTGTTGCGGATGCGGCGGTAGGTGTCGATCACGCGCGCCATGATCTTGTCGTCGCCGGCGATGTCGCCCGAGTAGTCGCTGGCGGCCACCCACAGGCGCAGGATCTCGGCGCCCCATTTCTTGTTGGCCTCGTTCAGGTCGATGCCGTTGCCGAGCGACTTGCTCATCTTGCGGCCCTGTGCGTCCACGGTGAAGCCGTGCGTCAGCAGGCTGCGGTAGGGCGCGCGGCCGCGGATGGCGCTGGCCAGCAGCAGCGAGGAGTGGAACCAGCCGCGGTGCTGGTCGTGGCCTTCGAGGTACATGTCGGCCTCGGGGCCCGGAGCGCCGGTGCGCGGATCAATATCCGTGTGGTGCTCGTCGGGGTGCGTGCCGCACAGCACGTGGAAGAAGGTGGAGCCGGAGTCGAACCACACCTCCAGGATGTCGTTGAACTTGCGGTAGTGGCGCGCGTCCTCGTCGCCCAGGATCTGCTCGGGCGTGACGCGGCTCCACGCCTCGATGCCGCCCTGCTCGATGATGTCGGCCGCCTGGTCCAGGATCTCCAGCGTGCGCGGGTGCGGCTCATCCGTTTCCTTGTGCAGGAAGAAGGCGATCGGCACGCCCCAGGCGCGCTGGCGGCTGATGACCCAGTCGGGCCGGCCGGCGATCATGTCGCGCAGCCGCGCCTTGCCGGAGGGCGGGTAGAACGCCGTGTCCTCGATGGCGCGCAGCGCGGTGGTGCGCAGAGTCTCGGACGCCTTGTCCCTGGTGAACACGCCTTCGCCCTCGTCCATGCGCACGAACCACTGCGAGGCGGCGCGGTAGATCACCGGCGACTTGTGGCGCCAGCAGTGCGGGTAGCTGTGCGTGATGGTGCTGGTGGCGAACAGGCGGCCGGCGTCCTGCAAGGTCTTGACGATGACGGGCACGGCCTTCCAGATGTCCAGCCCGCCGAACAGCGGGAAGTCGGCGGCGTAGCTGCCGCCGCCCTGCACGGGGTTCAGGATGTCGGCGTGCGCCAGGCCGTGCGACACGCAGGAGTTGAAATCCTCGATGCCGTAGGCGGGCGCCGAGTGCACGATACCCGTGCCGTCGGTGTCGGTGGCGTAGTCGGCCAAGTACACGGGCGCCAGGCGCCGGTAGCCAGCATGAACGTCGTACAGCGGGTGCTTGAAGTCGAGGCCGCCCAGTTTGTCGCCCATCGCGGTGGCGAGCACGGTGCCTTCAAGGCCGTAGCGTTGCAGGCAGTCCTCCACGCGCGCTTTGGCCAGCAGCAGCAGGCCCTTGGGCGTATCGACCAGCGCGTACTCGATGTGCGGCCCCAGGTTGAGCGCCTGGTTGGCCGGGATGGTCCAGGCCGTGGTGGTCCAGATGACGACGAAGGCCGGCTTGCCCAGCTTCGGCTGGCCGAAGGCGGCGGCCAGCCTGGCCGGGTCGGCCGCCTCGAAGGCGACATCGACGGTGTTGCTCTTCTTGTCCTGGTACTCGATCTCGGCCTCGGCCAGCGCCGAGCCGCAGTCGAAGCACCAGTACACGGGCTTGAGGCCCCGGTAGACGAAGCCGCGCTCGATCAGGCGCTTGAACAGGCGCAGCTCGCCCGCCTCGTTGGCGAAGTTCATCGTCTTGTAGGGGTGGTCCCAATCGCCCAGCACGCCCAGGCGCTTGAAATCCTTCATCTGCAAGGCGATCTGCTCGGTGGCGTAGGCGCGGCCCTTGGCCTGCATCTCGTCGCGGCTGAGGTTGCGGCCGAACTGCTTTTCGATCTGGTTCTCGATCGGCAGGCCGTGGCAGTCCCAGCCGGGGACGTAGTGCGCGTCCAGGCCCTTGAGCTGCCGCGTCTTGACGATCATGTCCTTCAGGATCTTGTTGACCGCGTGGCCGGCGTGCAGCTGGCCGTTGGCGTAGGGCGGGCCGTCGTGCAGGATGAACTTCTCGCGCCCGGCGCGGGCGGCGCGCAGGCGCTTGTACAGGCCCATGTCCTCCCAGCCCTGCACCCAGGCCGGCTCGCGCTTGGGCAGGTCGCCGCGCATGGGGAAAGGCGTGTCGGGCAGGTTCAGCGTGGCCCGGTAGTCGGTCTTGGTGTCGGTGCTCATGGCGGAAGTCGGGAAGAATGTGGATCAAAATGGCCGCCAGCGCTTGCTGGTCAAGCGCTGGCAGCTATCGAATCAGGAGCGGGGCGCTGCGCGGACTGTGCAAGAGGGCGTCCGCCGCCCCTTCAAATTCGGGCGGGTTGGGCGGCGAGCCAGGCGCGCGCGCCGGCGCAGTCGCGCGCGATGCCTTCGGTCAGCGCCGCCAGGCTGTGATAGCGCAACTCGTCGTGCAGTTTGTGCAGCAGATCCACGCGCACGATTTTACCGTAGGCCCCCTCGGCGCCCAGGTGCTGCGGCCATTCAAGGCAATGCGTTTCCAGCAGCACGCGGCCGCCGTTCACGTCGTTCGGATCGAGCGAGGGGCGCACGCCCAGGTTGGCGACGCCGGGCAGGGGTTCGGGCGCCAGGCCGTGCACCTGCACCACGAAGATGCCGCTGGCGGCGGGCTTCCAGGCGTGGGCGCGGCGCGAGAAGCGCAGGTTGAGCGTGCGGAAGCCGTCCGCCGCGCCGGGCGCCGTTTCGGCCAGCGCGCGGCCCAGCTTGCGGCCGTGCACCACGTGGCCGCTGATGGCGTAGGGGCGGCCCAGCAGGGCGGCGGCTTCATGAAGGCGGCCGGCGGCCAGCGCCTCGCGCACGGCCGAGGAGGACACGCGCAGGCCATGCACCTCGTAAGACTGCATGCGCGCCACGTCGAAGCCCAAGCGCTGGCCGGCGGCGTCGAGCATGGCGTAGTCGCCCGCGCGCCGGGCGCCGAAGCGGAAGTCGTCGCCCACCAGCACGTAGCGCACGCCCAGGCCGCGCACCAGGGTTTCCTCGATGAACGCCTCGGCGGGCTGGCTGGCGAGCCGGGCGTTGAAGGGCAGCACGATGGTCTGATCGACCCCGCAGCGCGCCAGCTCGGCCAGCTTGTCGCGGAAGGTGGCGATGCGCGCCGGCGCCAGGTCGGGCTTGCCCTGCACGGCGGCGAAATAGTCGCGCGGGTGCGGCTCGAAGGTCATCACGCAGCTGGGCACGCCGCGGTGCGCGGCCTCGCTGCGCAGCAGCGCCAGCATGGCCTGGTGGCCGCGGTGCACGCCGTCGAAGTTGCCGATGGTCAGCGCGCAGCCGGGCGCGATGCCGGGGTGGCGCAGGCCGCGGAAGATCTTCATGGCGTCTTTAGGGAATTACTTTTTTGATAGCGGCCCGCGCGCGCCAGCATTGCGCCAAAGGCCTAAAACTGTCACGAAAAGCGAGTATATTGCGAGTTCTTGACGGGGCGGCCGGCGCTGGCAACGCCGGCCACTGAACGATGGTTCTTTTGCAAGAGGAGTCGTTTCGTGAAAGTGCTCAAGCTGTCGGCACAGGGGCTGCCGCAATCGTGGATCTCGCTGGAGCAGGCGGTGATCCACTACGCGGCCGACGAGGTGCGCTGGGAGGCCGGCCAGCAGGTGGCGGTGTTCCGCGGCGGGCACAACGCCGTCACGGGCGCGCAGTCCGTCATCGCCATCAACAGCATCATCGGCACCAAGGGCGTGCCGGGCATCAACCCGTTCGAGCTGCGCCCGGGCCTGACCAACGCCAAGCTGTTCGCGCGCGACCGCAACGTCTGCGCCTACTGCGGCGGCCACTTCCACGAGACCGAGCTGACGCGCGAGCACATCATCCCGTTCGCGCAGAACGGCCGCGACGGCTGGATGAACGTCGTCACCGCCTGCCGCGCGTGCAACCACCGCAAGAGCGACCGCACGCCCGAGCAGGCGCACATGCCGCTGCTGTACGCGCCCTACGTGCCCAGCCTGTGGGAAGACTTCATCCTGCGCAACCGCCGCATCCTGGCGGACCAGATGGAATTCCTGATGGCGCACCTGCCCAAGAATTCGCGCCTGCACGGCTGATGCCCAGCCTGATCTTCTTCTGCGGCCACGCGGGCACCGGCAAGACCACCCTCGCCAAGCGCGCGATGCTCGAGCTGCGCCGGCGCACCGGCGAATCGTTCTGCCTGCTCGACAAGGACACGCTCTACGGCGAGTACAGCGCCGCCGTCATGGGCGTGCTGACCGGCGACCCCAACGACCGCGACAGCCCGCCCTACCTGCAACACCTGCGCGACCCCGAATACGCGGGCCTCTTGAACACCGCGCGCGAGAACCTGGCGCTGGGCACCAACTGCCTGGTGGTCGGCCCGCTGTCGCGCGAGGTGCGCGCCCACCGGCTGGCCGACCGCGCCTGGCTGCGCGTGGAGGGCGACGTGCAGGTGCGCGTGGTGTGGGTGCATTTGCGGGAAGACGAGGCGCGCCGCCGCATCACCCTGCGCGGCAACCCCAACGACGCCTGGAAGCTGGCGCACTGGGACGACTACCGCACGCGCCTGTTCATGCCGGCGGCGGCCGACTACCCCGAGCTGCGCCTGTACGACAACACGGCCGCCACGGCGCGAGACTTCGAGGCGCTGCTGGGGGATTTGGCCGCACCGCCTTGTCCGGAATCTGAATAAAAACAGGCTCCAGCGCCCGCCAGGCAAGCGCTGGCAGCTACAAAAAACATAGTCACGGGGCCGGATCGGGCGTCTCGCCCGGCGGCACGGCGCTGCGCTCGTCCGGGCGCAGCTGCCAGAACACGGCGGCCGAGGCCATCGTCATCGCGCCGATCGCCATCAAGGCGCCGCGGAACACCGGCAGCGACTGCGTGCCGCCGCCGGCGCCCAGCCAGTCGCCGAAGGCGTGCAGCAGCGCGGCGGCGCAGGTCACGCCCAGGCTCATGCCCAGCATCTGCACCATCGAGAACAGGCTGTTGCCGCTGGCCGCGCGCTCGGGCGGCAGGTCCTTCAGCGTGACCGCGTTCATGGCCGTGAACTGGGTCGAGTTGACGGCGCCGAACGCCGCCATCTGCACGATGCGCAGCCACAGCGGCTGCCCGGGGGACATCAGCGCGAAGCCGGCGATCATCAGCCCCAGCAGCAGCGTGTTGGCGATCAGCACCGGCCGGTAGCCGATGCGCTGGATCATGCGCGTGACCACCCGCTTGGCGCCCATGGCGGCCAGTGCCACCGGCAGCATCATCATGCCGGCCTGCGCGGGCGAGAAGCCCATGGCCAGCTGCAACAGCAGCGGCAGCATGTACGGCATGGCGCCCGAGCCGATGCGCGCGAACAGGTTGCCCAGCACGCCCACCCGGTAGCTGGGGATGGCGAACAGCGCGGGCGAGAAGATCGGCGCCGGGCTGCGCAGCGCGTGCAGCACGTAGGCCGCCAGCGCCGCCAGGCCCAGCACCATCAGCAGCACCACCAGCGTGCGCGCCCAGCCCAGGCCGCCCAGGCCGTCGAGCGCCAGCGAGATGCTGACCATGGCCGTCACCAGCAGCAGGTAGCCGCCGAGGTCGAAGCGGCCCACGCCCGCATGGCGCAGGTTGGGCATGAAGCGCAGCGCGGCCAGCAGCCCGAGCGCGCCGACCGGCAGGTTGATGAGGAAGATCCAGTGCCAGGAGGCCGCCTCCACCAGCCAGCCGCCCAGCGTCGGCCCGATCAGCGGCCCCACCAGGCCGGGGATGGCGACGAAGCTCATCGCCTCCAGGAACCGATCGCGCGGAAAGGCGCGCAGCACCACCAGCCGGCCCACCGGCAACAGCATGGCGCCGCCCACGCCTTGCAGCACGCGCGCCGCCGTGAGCTGCCCCAGGCTGGCCGACAGGGCGCAGGCGCCCGAGCCGAGCGTGAACAGCGCGATGGCCAGCAGGAACACGCGCTGCGTGCCGAAGCGGTCGGCCAGCCAGCCGGTGCAGGGGATCACCGCCGCCATCGTCAGCGCGTAGGCCACCACCACGGCCTGCATGCGCAACGGGCTTGCGCCCAGGCTGCGCGCCATCGACGGCAGCGCGGTGTTGACGATGGTGGAGTCCAGCGTCTGCATGAAGAAGCCGACGGCCACCAGCCACAGCAGCAGGCGCGGATTCTGCGGCGGTGCCAGGGCAGCGGGGGAGGCGGGCATGAGCAAGAAAAAAACGGCGCCGCGAACCCTCGCGGCGCCGTGCCTATCTTACGCAGCCGGGCGCGGCCGCGCGGGGCGGGCTCAGGCGAACACGCCGGCCGAATCGGTCATGCGGGCGCTGACCTCGCCCAGGTGGTGCAGCGTGTCGCCGTAGGTCATCTCCAGCGCGGTGAGCTTCTTGAAATAGTGGCTGCCGGCGTATTCGTCGGTGACGCCGATGCCGCCGTGCAGCTGCACGCCCTGCTGACCGACGAAGCGCATCGACTGGCCGAGCTGCACCTTGGCGCGCGAGAGCGCCTGGCGGCGCTCGGCTTCTTCCGTGCCCAGCTTCAGGGTGGCGTAGTAGCTCATGCTGCGTGCCAGCTCCAGCTGCATCTTCATGTCGGCCACGCGGTGGCGCAGCGCCTGGAAGCTGGCGATGGTGACGCCGAACTGCTTGCGCTGGTTCATGTATTCCACCGTCATGGCCAGGAAGCGGTCCATCGCGCCCACGCCCTCGGCGCAGGCGCAGGCCAGCCCTAAGTCCACCGCGTAGGCGAGGGCGGCCAGGCCGTCGGCGCTGACCAGGGCGGCGGGCGCGTTGGTCAGCTCGACGTCGGCGGCGCGGCCTTCGTCCTGCGTCAGGTAGCCGCGCGTGGCGACGCCCTGCGCGCCGCGCTCGACCAGGAACAGCGCCAGCTTGCCGTCCAGCTGGGCCGGCACCAGGAAGGCGTCGGCCTGGTCGCCCGCGGGCACGATGTTCTTCAGGCCCGTGACGGTGTAGCCGGCGCCGGCCTGGGCGGCCTGGGCCTCGCACACGTCCAGGCGGTAGCGCGCCTTGCGCTCCTGCTGCGCCAGCACCACCAGCGCCTCGCCGCCGGCGATCCTGGGCAGCCACTCGGCTTTCACGTCATCGGCGCCGAAGGCTTCGAGCGTGGCGCCGGCGATGAAGGCCTGCGCGATGGGCTCCAGCACGATGCCGCGGCCGAGTTCTTCCATCACCACCATCGCCTCGACCGGGCCCATGCCCATGCCGCCATGGTCCTCGCTGATGAACAGGCCCGCCAGGCCCAGCTCGGCCAGCTCGTCGTAGGCCGCGCGGTCGAAGCCGCCGGCGGCGACGATCTTCTTGCGGCGCTCGAAGTCGTAGCCCTTGGCCACCCATTTGGCGACGGCGTCGCGCAGCTGCTCCTGGTCGTCGGAGAAATTGAAGTCCATGATCTTGTTCCTAGCGATGCGGGTGGCGTCAGCCGAGCACGGTTTGCGCGACGATGGTGCGCTGCACCTCGTTGCTGCCGCCGTAGATGGTGGTCTTGCGGGTGTTGAAGTAGCTGCCGGCCAGCGGGGCGTTGCCCGCCTCGCCGCCGGGGAAGCCGCGCAGCGCGGCGCTGGCGGCCTGGTCGCCCTGCCAGCCGGCGGCCATGGCGTCCCAGATGAAGGGCAGGCTGTAGGGGCCGGCGGCCAGCATCATCAGCTCGGTGAAGCGCTGCTGGATCTCGCTGCCCTTGATCTTCAGCAGGCCGGCGATGTCGAGCGAGTTCTTGCCCGAGGTGGCGGCCGAGAGCACGCGCAGCACCAGCATCTCCAGCGCCACGATGTCCACCTCCAGCAGGGCGATCTGGTCGCGGAAGCGCAGGTCGTTCCACACGCCCTCGCGCTGGGCGATCTTCTTCAGGCGCTCCAGCTCGCGCTTGGAGCGGTTCACGTCGGCGATGTTGGTGCGCTCGTGGCTGAGCAGGTGCTTGGCGTAGGTCCAGCCCTTGTTCTCCTCGCCGATGAGGTTTTCTACCGGCACCTCGACGTTGTCGAAGAACACGTCGTTGACTTCGTGGCCGCCCTCCAGCATCTTGATGGGGCGCACGGTGACGCCGGGCGTCTTCATGTCGAGCACGATGAAGCTGATGCCGGTCTGCGGCTTGCCCTCGGTGCTGGTGCGCACCAGGTTGAACATCCAGTCGCCGTGCTGGCCCTGGGTGGTCCAGGTCTTCTGGCCGTTGATGACGTACTTGTCGCCCTTGCGCTCGGCGCGGGTCTTGAGCGAGGCCAGGTCGGAGCCGGCGCCCGGCTCGCTGTAGCCCTGGCTCCACCACACTTCGCCGCTGGCGATGCCGGGCAGGAAGCGCTTGTGCTGCTCGGGCGTGCCGAAGGCCTGGATGACGGGCGCCACCATCACCGGGCCGAAGGGCACGATGCGCGGCGCGCCGGCCATGGCGCATTCTTCCTCGAACAGGTGCTTTTCGACGGCGGTCCAGCCGGGGCCGCCGAACTCCTTGGGCCAGCCGTAGCCCAGCCAGCCCTTCTTGCCCAGGATCTTGGCCCAGTCCTGGTAGTCGGCCTTGGTCAGGTGCTGGCCGGCGTGCACCTTGGCGGCGGTCTCGGCCGGCAGGCTGGCCTTGATCCAGGCGCGGATCTCGTCGCGGAATTTCAGTTCTTCAGGGGTGAATGCCAGATCCATGTCAGTCGATCTCCTTGGAGGGCGGGGTTGTAGCATGCTCGTTCGCCATTGTCCGTCCGCCCGGTGACAGGCCCAGCTCGGCGCACAGCGCGGCCACGGTGGCGCGCAGCTCGGCGACTTCGTGCTCCAACTGGCTTATGCGGTCAAATTGGCCTCCAGCGCCCGCCCCGCCTGCGCTGGCAGCTATGAAATCGGTAGTCGCCGGCCCGCACAGCAGGTGCGCCCAGCGCGCCTCGCGCTCGCCGGGCGCGCGCGGCAGGTGCACGGCCAGCGGGCCGCCCTTGTCGTCGGCGCGGGCGGCCAGCTCCTCCAGGAAGCCCTCGACGGAGGAAATGTCGGCGAAGCGGTACCAGCGCTCGGCGTTGATGCGCAGCTCGCCCGCCGTCTGCGGGCCGCGCAGCATCAGCAGGCCCAGCAGCACGGCCGACTGCTCGGGCACACCCAGGCGGCGCTGCGCGTTGTGCTCGTAGCGCGCCACGCGGCTGCCGTGCGACTCGATCACCAGGCCGAGGGCCTTCAGGTCGTCCAGCGCCGCCTGCGCCTGGGCCTCGCCCACGCTCATCACCGGCTCGCGGCTGGTCTTCTGGTTGCAGCCGGCGACGACGAGGTTCAGCGACAGCGGGTAGGTGTCGGGCACGGTGCGGGCCTTTTCCAGCAGGGTGCCGAGCACGCGGGCTTCGAGGGGGCTGAGGGGGCGCAGGGCGGTCATGCCGGCAAGGATAATCCGCCCGGCATGAAGCACATCGTCATCCTGATCTCCGGCGCCGGCAGCAACATGGCGGCCATCGCCCGGGCGGCCGAGCGCGAGCGCTGGGCCGAGCCACCGCCCCGGGGTTTGAGCGCCCGCGTGGCGGCGGTGGTCAGCAACCGGCCCGATGCCGGCGGCCTGCGCGTGGCGGCGGAGCTGAGCATTCCTACCGCTGTCGTGGACCATAAGACGTTCGCCAGCCGCGAGGTCTTCGATACCGCGCTGATGCAGGCCATCGACGTGCACGCCCCCGCGCTGGTGGTGCTGGCCGGCTTCATGCGCGTGCTCACGCCCGGCTTCGTGGCGCACTACGCGGGGCGCCTGGTCAACATCCACCCCAGCCTGCTGCCGGCGTTCCCTGGCCTGCACACGCACCAGCGCGCCATCGATGAAGGCTGCAAGCTGGCCGGCGCCACCGTGCACCGCGTGACCTCCGAGCTGGACCGGGGCGACATCCTCGCCCAGGCCGCCGTGCCCGTGCTGCCCGGCGACACCGCGGAGGCGCTGGCCGCGCGCGTGCAGACGCAGGAGCACCTGATCTACCCCCGCGCCGTCGCCGATTTACTGCGAAAATGATAGCTGCTGGCGCTTTCTGGGAAAGCGCTGGAGCCTGATTTCATTCATAAAAATGCATCCCAAAACCCTGCTCGATACCGCCGCCGAACTGGTGCGCCGCGTGCTCTTGCTCGACCACCCGGCCGACGCCGTGGTGTCGCGCTTCTTCCGCGAGCACCGCGGCCTCGGCCCGCGCGAGCGCGCCACGCTGGCCGAGACGGCCTACGCCGTGCTGCGGCGCAAGCCCTTGGTCGAGCATCTGGCGCGCGCCGGCAGCGGGGCGCGCGAGCGGCGGCTGGCGATCCTGGGCTTCGCCGCGCCGCGCGACTTCCTCAAGCAGGCGTTGACCGACAAAGAAAAAGCCTGGCTCGACGCCTGCGACGCCGTGGCGCCCGCCGAGCTGCTGCCGCAGTACCGCCACAACCTGCCGGCGTGGCTGGCCGATCGTTTGCTGGCTCAGCTCGGCGCGGCCGAGTTCGACGCCCTGGCCGCCGCGCTGCTGGAAGGCGCGCCGCTGGACCTGCGCGTCAACACCCTGCTCACGAAACGGGAGCAGGCCGCGCAGGCCCTGCAAGCGGCGGGCGTCGAATCAGCCCCCACGCCGCACTCGCCCTGGGGCCTGCGCGCGGCCGGCAAACCGGCGCTGAACAAGCTCGACGTGTTCACCAGCGGCGCGGTCGAGGTGCAGGACGAAGGCTCGCAGCTGCTGGCCCTGCTGCTCGACGCCCGGCGCGGCGAGATGGTGGCCGACTTCTGCGCCGGCGCCGGCGGCAAGACGCTGGCCATCGGCGCGGCCATGCGCAGCACCGGGCGGCTGTACGCCTTCGACGTGTCGGCGCACCGGCTGGAGGCGCTCAAGCCGCGCCTGGCGCGCAGCGGCCTCTCCAACGTGCACCCGGTGGCCATCGCCCACGAGCGCGACGAGCGCATCAAGCGCCTGGCCGGCAAGCTGGACCGCGTGCTGGTCGATGCGCCGTGCTCGGGCCTCGGCACGCTGCGCCGCAACCCCGACCTGAAGTGGCGCCAGTCGCCTGACGGCGTGCGGGAGCTGGCCGCCAAGCAGCAGGCCATAGTGACCAGCGCCGCGCGCCTGCTCAAGCCCGGCGGCCGGCTGGTCTATGCCACGTGCAGCCTGCTGCCGGATGAGAACGAGGACGTGGCGCAGGCTTTCGGCGCCGCGCACCCCGATTTCGCGCCCCTGAACGCGGCCGACCTGCTGCAAGCGCTGAAAGTGCCCGATGCCGCCGCGCTGTGCAGCGGGGAAGGGCGCTTCCTGCGCCTGTGGCCGCACCGCCACGGCACCGACGGTTTCTTCGCGGCTGCGTGGCAGCGCAAAACCTAGAATTGAACGATCGGGGGCGCAGGCGTTCCAATACCGGGTACGCATCGCGCCCCGCGACGCCGCAAGGAACCCACGCTCCATGTCCACGCTTCTCGATTCCCCGACGCTCGCCGCCGTCCTCGACTGGGCCGCCGGCGGCGTGCTCGGCCTGGCCTGGTGGCAGGTGCTGCTGATCGGCCTGCTGCTCACGCACGTCACCATCGTCAGCGTCACGCTGTACCTGCACCGCCATTCGGCGCACCGCGCGCTCGACCTGCACCCCGCCGTGCGGCACTTCTTCCGCTTCTGGCTGTGGATGACCACCGGCATGACCACCAAGGCCTGGACCGCCATCCACCGCAAGCACCACGCCAAGTGCGAGCAGGCCGAGGACCCGCACAGCCCGCAGATCCATGGCCTGCGCAAGGTGCTGTGGCAGGGCGCCGAGCTGTACCGCGCCGAGGCCGTGAACCCCGACACCCTGGCCCGCTTCGGCCACGGCACGCCCGACGACTGGCTGGAGCGCAACGTCTACAGCCGCCACTCCATCCTGGGCGTCAGCCTGATGCTGGTCATCGACGTGCTGCTGTTCGGCGCCCTGGGCGCCGCGCTGTGGGCCATGCAGATGGCCTGGATCCCGTTCTGGGCCGCCGGCGTGGTCAACGGCGTGGGCCACTTCTGGGGCTACCGCAACTTCGAGGCGCAGGACGCCAGCACCAACCTCGTGCCCTGGGGCATCGTCATCGGCGGCGAGGAACTGCACAACAACCACCACACCTACCCGACCTCGGCCAAGTTCTCGGTCAAGCCGTATGAGTTCGACATCGGCTGGGTCTACATCAGCCTGCTGTCCCGCCTGGGCCTGGCGCGCGCCAAGAAGACCCCGCCGCGCCTGGCCTACGGCGAGGTGCGCCCGGTGGCCGACGACAAGACGCTGGAGGCGCTGATCGCCCACCGTTACGAGGTCATGGCCAGCTACGCGCGCCACATGCGCACCGTGCTGCGCCAGCAGGCCCAGGCCGCCGGCGGCGTGCGCGGCAAGGCGCTGCAAGCCGCCCGCCGCTGGCTGCACCGCGACGCCGACAAGGTGCCCGCCGCCGCCGTGCCGCAGCTGGCCGAGGCGCGCGCCGCCTACCCGGCGCTGGACCAGATGGTCACCATGCGCGAGGAGCTGCGCCAGCTGTGGCTGAACACCGGCCGCACGCGCGAGCAGTTGGTGGCCGACCTGCAAGCCTGGTGCCGCCGCGCCGAGGACAGCGGCATCGCCGCGCTGCGCGAGTTCTCGCTGAAGCTGCGCGCAGTGCGCATCGCGGCCTGACCGGCCCGCGTCCCATACCCCGAAGCCCGGTCCGAGCGCCGGGCTTTTTCTTGTGCGGTCTGTGAAAGAATGGCCGCATGAACGACTGCGACGTGCTCATCATCGGCGCCGGCATCGCGGGCGCTTCCGTCGCCTGGCGGCTGGCGCGCATGGGCCGGCGCGTGCGCGTGCTGGAGCGTGAGGCGCAGCCCGCCTTCCACAGCACCGGCCGCTCGGCGGCGATGTTCATGGAAAGCTACGGCCCGCCCGGCGTGCGCGCGCTGACGCGGGCGGGGCGCGATTTCTACCTGAACCCACCGCCCGGCTTCGCCGACGGCGCGCCGCTGCTGCACCCGCGCGCGGCCCTCTACGTCGCCACCGACGCGCAGCACGCCGCCTTGCAGGCGCTGCATGACGAGCTGGCCGCCTCCGGCACCGTGCTGGCGGTGCTGGACGCGGCGCAGATCGTGCGCACGGTGCCCGTGCTGCGCCCCGGCCTGTTCACGCGCGCGCTGCTGGACTCGGACGGCTTCGACATCGACGTGCACGCGCTGCTGCAAGGCTTTCTGCGCGGCGCGCGGGCGGCCGGCGCGGTGCTGTCGCTCGGCACCGAGCCGCGCGCCGCCGTGCACGAAGGCGGGCGCTGGCGCGTGGCGCTGTCCGATGGCTCGGCCGTCACGGCCGGCGTGGTGGTCGATGCCGCCGGCGCCTGGGTGGACGAGGTGGCGCTGCTCTTCGGCGCCGCGCCCATCGGCATCGAGCCGCGCCGCCGCAGCGCCTTCACCTTTGCGCCGCCGCCGGGCCTCCAAGTCTCGGCCTGGCCGCTGGTGGCGGACGTGGACGAGGGCGAGGGCTGGTACTTCAAGCCCGACGCCGGCCAACTGCTCGGCTCGCCCGCCAACGCCGATGCGACCACGCCGCACGACGTGCAGCCGGAAGAGCTGGACATCGCCCTGGGCATCCACCGCATCCAGGAGGCGACCACGCTCGAAATCCGCCGCCCCAGCGCCACCTGGGCCGGCCTGCGCAGCTTCGTGCGCGATGGCGAGATCGTGATCGGCTTCGACGGCGCCTGCCCCGGTTTCTTCTGGCTGGCGGCGCAGGGCGGCTACGGCATCCAGAGCGCGGCTGGCGCCAGCTTGCTGGCGGCCAGCCTGATCGCGGGCGCGCCGCTGCCCGATGAACTCCTGGCGCATGGGGTCGATTCAGCCCTCTTGCGCCCGTCCCGCCTGCGCTAGCAGCTATTGAAATGTGAGAAATATCGACCAAGCCCTGGCCACCGCCATCGAGCGCTACCGCCAGGCCAACCCCGCCAGCGAACGCATCCACGCCGACGCCACGCAGGCGCTGCCCGGCGGCAACACGCGCAGCGTGCTGTTCTTCCCGCCGTTTCCGCCTGCCATGGTGCGCGGCGAGGGCTGCCGGCTGTGGGACGCCGACGGGCACGCGTACCTCGACGCGCTGGGCGAGTTCACCGCCGGCCTGTACGGCCACTCCGAGCCGGCCATCCGCGCCGCCGTCGCCGAGGCGCTGGCCGGCGGCCTCAGCCTGTCGTCGCACACCGCGCGCGAAGGCGCGCTGGCGCGCGAGGTGCAGCGGCGCTTTCCGTCGATGGAACTGCTGCGCTTCACCAACTCCGGCACCGAGGCCAACCTGATGGCGCTGGCCACCGCCTGCGCCCACACCGGCCGGCGCAAGGTGCTGGTGTTCAAAGGCGGCTACCACGGCGGCGTGCTGGCCTTCGCCGGCGGCGGCTCGCCCGTCAACGTGCCGCACGAGTGGATCGTGGCGCGCTACAACGACCTGGACGACGTGCGCGCCCGCGCGGCGCCGCACCGCGGCGAGCTGGCCGCCATCCTGGTCGAGCCCATGCTGGGCTCGGGCGGCTGCATCCCCGGCGAGCCGGCCTTCCTGCACGGCCTGCGCGCGCTGGCCGACGACTGCGGCGCGCTGCTGGTGCTGGACGAGGTGATGACCTCGCGCCTCTCGTTCGGCGGCCGCCAGGCGCTGCTGGGCCTGCGGCCCGACCTGACCACGCTGGGCAAATATTTCGGCGGCGGCCTGTCCTTCGGCGCCTTCGGCGGCCGCGCCGGCCTGATGCAGGGCTACGACCCGCGCGGCGAGCGCGCCTGGCAGCACGCCGGCACCTTCAACAACAACGTGCTCACCATGGCGGCGGGCCTGGCCGGGCTGACCCAGGTGCTCACCGCCGAGCGCTTGCAGGCGCTGAACGCGCGCGGCGACGCACTGCGCGGGCGCCTGAACGCGCTGCTGGTGGAGCAGGGCGTGGCGATGCAGTTCACCGGCCTGGGCTCGCTCATGCAGTTGCAGCCCTTGGCAGGCCCGGTGCGCAGCGCCGACGACCTGGCGGCGGCCGACGACCGCTTCAAGGCGCTGGTGTTCTTCGAGCTGCTGGCGCGCGGGGTGTTCATGGCGCGGCGCGGCTTCATGGCGCTGTCGCTGCCGTTCGACGACGCGGCCTGCGACGCCTTCGCGGCCGCGCTGGAGGACGTCGTCAACGTCCACCGGCCGCTGCTGCCGGCTTGCGACTGATCGATTCAGATGACCAACAGGAGACTTCCATGATGCGATCGATGGCGCGGCGGGCCCTGCTCGCCGCTGGTGCGGCGGCCCTGGCGGCCGGTTCGGCTTGGGCGGCGTTCCCCGAGCGGCCCGTCACCCTGGTGGCGCCCTATCCGGCGGGTGGCGCCGCCGACGTGCTGGCGCGCCTGCTCGCCAAGCGGCTGGAGGACCAGCTCGGCAAGCCGGTCGTGGTGGACAACCGGCCGGGCGCCGGCACCGCCATCGGCGCCGCCATGGTGGCCAACGCCAAGCCGGACGGCTACACGCTGCTGATCAGCTCCAACTCCACCTTCACCATGAACCCCGCCGCCGGCGCCAGGACCAGCTACGACCCGGCCCGCAGCTTCGACGCGCTGGGTCTGGTCGGCACGCTGCCGCTGGCGGTGCTGGTGAACGCGGCCGTGCCCGTCAAGGACGTACAGCAACTGGTGGCCGCGGCCAAGGCTCAGCCAGACAAATTTCCGTACGGCAGCTTCGGCAACGCCACCAGTTCGCACTACGCCGGCGCCATGTTCACCCAGGCGACCGGCCTGTCGCTGACGCACGTGCCGTACAAGGGCAGTGCGCCGCTGATGACCGATCTCATCGGCGGCCAGATCCCGATCTCGTTCGACACCGTGGTGGCGGCGGCACCCCAGGCCCGCACGGGCAAGATCAAGGTTCTGGCGGTGACCTCTCCCCAGCGCTCCAGCACGCTGCCCGACGTCCCGACGATGGCCGAATCCGGCTACCCGGGGTTCGACCTGACCGCCTGGCTGGCCATGGTGGCGCCGCGCGGGCTGCCGGCCGACGTGAAGGACCGGCTGGTCAAGGCCCTGGCCGCCGTCATGATCAGCCCGGAAACGCAGGCGGCGATGCGCAAGGCCGGGTTCGAGCCGCAATGGGCCCCCGTGCCCGACTGGACCGGGCTGGTCACGCAGGACATCGCGCGCATGAAGGCGGTGGCCGACAAGGCGCAGATCAAGCTGGAGTGAGGCATGAACGCTGACGACCTGCCGCGGCTTTCCGCGATCGAGCTGCGCCGGCTGATCGGCGCCAGGGCGCTGTCGCCGGTGGAGCTGCTGGACGCCTGCATCGCCCGCATCGAGGCGCTGAACCCCAAGGTCAACGCCCTCTGCGCCACCGATTTCGAGCGCGCGCGGCAGGCCGCGCAGGTCGCCGAGGCGCAGGTGATGAAGGGCGATCCGCTGCCCCCGCTGCACGGGCTGCCGCTGGGCGTGAAGGACCTGCAGGACACGGCCGGGCTGCTCACGACCTACGGCAACGTGGGGTTCCGCGGCCACGTGCCGGCGTCGGACAACGGCCTGGTGGCGCGGCTGAAGCGGGCCGGCGCCATCGTCACCGCCAAGACCAACGTGCCCGACATGGGCGCCGGGGCCAACACGCGCAACCCGGTGTGGGGCGCCACCGGCAACCCGTTCAACCCGGCCCTGAACGCGGGCGGCTCGTCCGGCGGCTCGGCCGCCGCGCTGGCGCTGGACATGCTGCCGCTGTGCACGGGCTCGGACACCGGCGGTTCGCTGCGCATCCCGGCGGCGCTGTGCGGCGTGGTGGGGCTGCGGCCGTCGCCGGGGCTGGTGGCCAACGATGCGCGGCCGCTCGGCTGGTCGGTGATTTCCGTGCTCGGCCCGATGGCGCGCACGGTCGACGAAACCGCCTTCATGCTGGCCGCCTGCACCGGCCTGGACGCGCGCGATCCGCTGTCGTACCCGCCCACGGGCGCGGCCTGGCCGCTGCCGGAGGTCGATCCGGCGACGCTGCGCGTGGGCTGGACGGAGGACTTCGGCGTCTGCCCGGTCGATCCGGTGGTCCGGCGCGCCTTCCGCGCCCGGGTCGAGGCCCTGCGGCCGCTGTGCGCCAGCTGCGAGCCGCTGGAGATCGACCTGGCCGAGGCCGACCGCGTGTTCGACATCCTGCGCGCCGAGAGCTTCGTGGCCGCGTTCGCCGACGCCTACCGGACGGCCCCCGACTCGCTCGGGCCCAACGTGCGCGCCAACGTCGAGATGGCGGCCAGCATCACGCTGGCGGACCGCGCCTGGGCGCACCTGGAACAGACGCGGATCGCGCGCCGCTTGGCGCAGGCGCTCGAACGTTTCGACCTGATCGTGGCGCCGGTCACGCCGGTGTCGCCGTTCCCCTGGACCGAGCTCTATGCCCAGGCGGTCGATGGCGTGCCGGCGCGCAACTACTACCACTGGCTGGGGCTGACCTACGTGGTGACTCTGGGGACCCATCCCGCGCTGTCGCTGCCCTGCGGGGTGGATGAGCGCGGCATGCCCTTCGGCCTGCAACTGGTCGGCCGGCTGCGCGGCGACGTCGCCCTGCTGGGGGCCGCGCGTGCGCTGGAACAGGCATGGAAGGGCGATGCAAGCTTGCGGCGGCCCGTCCCCGACCTGGCGCGGCTGCAAGCCTCGAACGTCGATTTGCGCGCCATCGTCACGCATCCACCGCTGGTGGATGGCGAAGGCGCCGGCGCGGGCGCCGCCGCGGCGGTCTGAAGGGCGGCGGTCAGGCCCCGGCCAGCGCCCGCAGCCCGTTCAGGTCCACCAGGTTCAGCACCCGCCCCGAGCCGCTGATGAGGCTGCGCTCGCGCAGCTGGCGCAGCACGCGCGAGAACGTCTCGGGCGCGATGCCCAGCTGCGCCGCGATCAGGCGCTTGCGCTGGTTCAGCATCACGGCCAGGGTGCCGGGCGTCTCGGGCGCCGGCTCGGCGTGGCGCAGCAGCCATTCGGCGCAGCGCGCCTCGGCGTCCTTGGCCAGACGGCTGATGGCCAGCTCGGCCTGCTGGCGGTGGCCCTGCGCCACGTCGTGCAGCACCGAGCGCGCGGCTTCGGGCAGGGCCGCCAGTGTGGCCTGGAAGGCCGGCAGCGGCACGCGGCGCACCGCCACGTCGGTGTCGGCCACGGCGTCCACCAGCGCCGGCACGCCGAGCACGGCGCAGGTGGCATTCAGCCAGCAGGGGCCTTCGATGACGCCCATGCGCTGCGCGAAGCCGCCGGGCGCGCGCAGGCCCAGCGTGGCGCGCCCGGCGTCCAGGTGCAGCACATGGGACATCTGCTCGCCGCGCGCCATCAGCGTGGTGCCGGAGGCCAGCGCGACGACGTCGCCCGGCCAGTCGTGGGCATGGGGTGACAGCATGCGTGCACTGTGCCGCGCGCGGACGCGCGGAGCCTTGATGCACATCAACCGTTGGGGCGGTTGGCGGGCGGCGGGCTACAGCACCAGCAAAGCCCGGAAGTCGTTCACGTTGGTGTGCGTCGGCCCGGTCGTCACCAGGTCGCCCAGCGCGGCAAAGAAGCCGTAGGCGTCGTGGCGCGCCAGGTGGCCGGGCAGGTCGAGGCCGGCGGCCCGGGCACGCGCCAGGGTATCGGGCGCGACCTGCGCGCCCGCGTTGTCTTCCACACCGTCGATGCCATCGGTGTCGGCCGCCAGCCCCCACACGCCGGGCTGGCCGGCCAGCGCCCGCGCCAGGCCCAGGCAGAACTCGCCCGCGCGGCCGCCGCGCCCGTGGGCGCCGGCGCCCAGCGTCACCGTGGTCTCGCCGCCGCTCAGGATCACGCACGGCGGCTCGAAGGCGCCCGTGCCGGCCGCGCAGGCGCGCGCCAGCGCGGCGTGCATGCGCCCGATCTCGCGCGATTCGCCCTCGATCTGGTCGCTGAGGATGTGCGCCGCCAACCCGGCCGCGCGCGCCGCGGCCGCCGCCGCGCGCAGCGATTGCAGGGGCGTGGCGATCAGGTGCGCTTCGTGGCGGGCGAACAGCGCGTCGCCCGGCTTGGGTGTTTCCAGCGCGCCGCGCTCCAGCGCCAGCAGGGCCGCCGGCGGCAGCGCGATGCCGTGGCGGCGCGCGACGGCCAGCGCCTCGGCGCAGGTGCTCTCGTCGGGCACCGTCGGGCCGCTGGCGATCACCGGCAGGTCGTCGCCCGGCACGTCGCTGATCGCCAGCGTCACCACGCGCGCCGGCGCGCAGGCGGCAGCCAGCCGCCCGCCCTTGATGCGCGAGAGGTGCTTGCGCAGCGCGTTCATCTCGTGGATGCCGGCGCCGCTGGCCAGCAGTTCGCGGTTGATGCGCTGCTTGTCGGCCAGGGTCAGCCCCTCGGCCGGCAGCGTGAGCAAGGCCGAGCCACCGCCCGAGATCAGGCACAGCGCCAGGTCGTCGGCGGTCAACTCGCCCGCGAGTTGGAGCAGTCGCTCGGCGGCACGCTCGCCCGCCGCGTCGGGCACCGGGTGGGCTGCTTCGACGATCTCGATGCGCGCCGGTATGCCCGGCGGCCGGGGCGGCACGTGGCCGTAGCGCGTGACCACCAGCCCGGACAGGGGTTTGTCGGCCGGCCAGGCCGCCTCCAGCGCATGCGCCATCGCGCCGGCGGCCTTGCCGGCGCCCAGCACCACGGCGCGGCCCGGCGGCGGCGCGGGCAGGAAGCCGGCCAGCGTGTGCGCCGGCTGGGCGCGGGCGATGGCGACGTCCAGCAGGTGGCGCAGGAAGCCGGCCGGGTCGGCCGCGGGCGAGGGGTGGTTGGTCGGCATGACAGGCACAACAGTGAAAAGGCCCGCGGGTTCCGTGGGAACCTGCGGGCCTTCCATTGTGGTGCCGACTGCCGGAATCGAACTGGCGACCTACGCGTTACGAGTGCGTTGCTCTACCAACTGAGCTAAGTCGGCTGAAAACCGTAGCCTTCGATTATATAGCCGCTCTGGCGCTAGACTGGCCGCTCCGACCACCGACGCAGGAGAACCCGCCATGCCGAAACAAGACCTCGTTCTCGACGCCCGCGCGCTGCTGGACGCGCCCGAGGGCGGCCGCGCGCCGTCCCGCCGCGCGGCGCTCAGGCTGGGCCTGGGCGCCGGCTACGCGGCGGCCGTGCTGCCCGTCATGGCGCAGACGGCCATCAAAACCTCCAGCGACGGCCTGACCGCGGGCGAGGTGACGATCGACGTGGCCGGCTTCAAGATGCCCGCCTACCGCGCGCAGCCGGCCGGCAGGACCGGGCTGCCGGTGGTGCTGGTGCTGTCCGAGATCTTCGGCGTGCACGAGTACATCGCCGACACCGCGCGGCGCTTCGCCAAGGCCGGCTACCTGGCCATCGCACCCGAGCTGTTCGTGCGCCAGGGCGACGCGCAGAGCTACGGCGAGCTGGCCAAGCTGATGAGCGAGGTGATCGCCAAGGTGCCCGATGCGCAGGTGCTGGGCGACCTGGACGCCGCCGTGGCTTGGGCCGGCGCCCACGGCGGCGATACCGCCAGGCTGGGCGTGACCGGCTTTTGCCGGGGCGGCCGCTACACCTGGCTGTACGCCGCGCACCAGCCCAAGGTCAAGGCCGCGGTGGCCTGGTACGGGCAACTGGTGGGCACGCCCAGCGCGCTGACGCCCCGCAACCCCGTAGACGTGGCCGGCCAGCTCAAGGGCCCGGTGCTGGGCCTGTACGGCGGCGCCGACACCGGCATCCCCCTTGACACGGTCGATAAGATGAAAGCTGCCCTGGCCACGGCGGCCAGCCAAGGCAACGCCGCCGCCAAGGCGTCGGAGTTCGTGGTGTACCCCGACGCGCCGCACGCCTTCCATGCCGACTACCGGCCGAGCTACCGCAAGGAAGCGGCCGAGGACGGCTGGAAACGCGCGCTGGCTTGGCTGCGGCAGCACGGCGTGGCCTGACGAAGCCGCCGCACCGCAGGCAGCCGCCCCTTATGGGGCGGCTTCTGTTTTATGAAAGAAATCGCGCCCCAGCGCAAGCGGGACGGGCGCTGGCAGATATGAATTTGATAGCAATCCTGATCGGAACCCTGGTCGCCGGCGTCGGCAGCGTGTGGGTGGCGGCGGCCCTGTCGTGGGGCGCGCTGGCGCGCTACACGCAGCACATGCTCAGCCTGGCGGCGGGCGCGCTGCTGGCCACGGCGTTCATGAAGCTGCTGCCCGAGGCGTTCGAGAGCGGCGTGGAGGCGCACGCGCTGTCCACCACGCTGCTGGCCGGGCTGGTGTTCTTCTTCCTGCTGGACAAGGCCGAGCTGTGGCACCACGGGCACGAGCACCACCACGATCACGACCATGGTCACCATGACCACGCGCACCACCACCGCCACGGCGGTAGCTGGTCGGTGCTGCTGGGCGACGGCGTGCACTGCTTCGGCGACGGCGTGCTGATCGCCTCCGCCTTCATGGCCGACCTGCACCTGGGCGCGGCCGCCGCGCTGGCGGTGCTGGTGCACGAGGTGCCGCACCACATCGGCGACCTGGCGGTGCTGCGCTCGGGCAGCGGCGGCAACCGGCGCGCGGCGCTGCTCAAGGTGTCGCTGGCCGGCGCGCTGACGGCGCTGGGCGGGCTGGCGGGCTACGCGCTGGTCGGCCAGCTGGCGCACTGGCTGCCCTACCTGCTGGTGCTGGCGGCCAGCAGCTTCATCTACGTCGCGCTGGCGGACCTGATCCCGCAGTTGCAGAAGCGCCTGAACGCGCGCGAGACGGCGGCGCAGATCCTGTGGCTCGCCATCGGCATCGCGCTGGTGGTGCTGGTGGGTGCGCTGGGGCCGGCGCATTCGCATTGAAATGGCCCACCCCCGTTGCTCCACTCGCTGCGCGATGTTCCGGCATCCCCCCTCAAGGGGGCGCGCCCGCTGGTCGGGGGGCCCCGACCAGGAGCGCACTGGCATGGCCTGCTCCGCGGCCACTCGGCTCGTGAGGTTTCATGTGCCGCGGGCGGTGTGCGGCGCTGTTTAAGCTCAATTGGCCTCCAGCGCCCGCCCAGCAAGCGCTGGCAGCTATCAAAATAGAAGCGCTGGGCGGATCAGCCCTTGGCCACCGGCAGGCCGGGCGTGCGGCTCCATTCGCTCCAGCTGCCGCCGTACAGCGCCGTCGGCGCGTAGCCGGCCAGCTCCATGGCGATCACGTTGGGCACCGTGCTGACGCCGCTGCCGCAGTGGTGCACCACGCCGGCCGGGTCGCGCCCGGCCAGCAGGCGGTCGAACTCGGCGCGCAGCTGCGCGGGCGGCTTGAAGCGGCCATCGGCATCGAAGTTGTCGGTGAAGGGGCGGTTCAGCGCGCCGGGAATGTGGCCGGCCACCGGGTCCAGCGGCTCCACCTCGCCGCGGTAGCGTGGGGCGCCGCGCGCGTCGATCAGGGTCTGCGTGGGCTGCTCCAGCCGCGCGGCGACTTCATCCGTCAGCACCAGGCGGCGCAGGGCAGGGCGCAGCGCGAAGGTGGCGGCAGGGGCGGCGGGCGCCGGGCCGGATTCGGTCGCGCCGCCGGCCGCTTCCCAGGCCTGCAGGCCGCCGTCCAGCAGGGCGACGGCGTCGTGGCCGGCCCACTTCAGCATCCACCACAGGCGGCCGCAGTAGTTGCCGCCGTTGCGGTCGTACACCACGGCCTGCATGCCGTTGCCGAAGCCCAGCCGGCCCAGCGTCTGCGCGAACAGCTCTCTTTTCGGTAGCGGATGGCGCCCGCCGTTGACGGCCTCGGCGGGCGAGTGGGCGCTGAGGTCGCGCTCCAGGTGGGCCTGCCGGGCGCCGGCGATGTGCTTGCCTTCGAACAGCGCGTCGGCCTTGGCCGGGTCGGCCAGGTCGAAGCTGCAATCGAACACCGCGAGCGGCGCGCCGCTGGCCTGCAGCGCCTGCAACTGGGGGACGGTGATGAGGTGGGTGTGGGCCATGTCAATGTTCCTCCGCTGGGAGATTGGGCAGCGCGCGGGCGCGCAGGATGGTGGCGACGATGCCGCTGGCGATGATGATGGCGATGCCCAGCCAGCCGATCGGCTCGATCCGCTCGCCGAACAGCAGCAGGCCGAACAGCGCCGCGAACACGATGCCGGAGTATTGCAGGTTGGCCACGATCATGGTGGCGCCGCGGGTGTAGGCGCGCGTCATGCACAACTGGCCCAGCGCGGCCAGCACGCCGATGGGCAGCAGCCACAGCGCGTGCACCGAGTGGAGCGGATGCCGCTCGACGAACAGCATGCCGATGCCGCCGGCCAGCGCCGCGCCGGCCGAGAAGTAGAACACCGTGCGCGCCGCGGGCTCGCCCACGCGCCCGAGCGCGGCCACCTGGATGTAGGCCAGCGCGGACAGCAGCCCCGAGATCAGCGCGATCAGGCCGGCGAACAGCTGATCCTGCGCCAGCGTGGGGCGCAGCAGCATCATCACGCCGGCGAAGGCGGCCATCACGGCCAGCACCAGCGGGCCCTGGCGGCGGAGGTCGGCGATGCGCCCCGTCAGCAGCGTGCCGCCGAGCAGGAAGGCGGCCACCCACACGCCGCTCATGTAGTTCAGCGTCATGGCGGTGGCCAGCGGCAGGTGGGCGATGCCATAGAACCACGCGGCGAGCGCCGTCACGCCGATGAGGTTGCGCCACACGTGCATCATCGGCACCGGGGTGGACAGGCCAATGCCGCGCGAGCGCGCCAGCATGCCCGTGAAGACGATGCCGATGACGCCGCGGTAGCAGACCATCTCCAGCGCGCTGAAGTGGGGCGAGGCGTACTTGATGCACACGCTCATCAGGGCGAAGAAGAGCGAGGCGGCGATCATCCAGGCGGCTTGCATGGGCCGAGATTATGAATAAAAAGAGCCGCCAGCGCTTGCGGGACGGGCGCTGGAAGCTATGGTTTTTGCATCGTTGACGGCCAGTGCACAGCCCCGCCCCCAACCGCTCCCCCGTAACCGCTGCGCCCCCCACTGCCACAGCAGCAGCCCCCGGCATGCAAGCTCGCTGAGCACCCGGTCCACCGTGCCCAGGGCAGGAAAGAGAATACAAGGGGAAAATGGGGATGCGATGCCGGTGATGCGGAAGTCGAAGACGTGCTCAGGGGAAAGAAGGACATGAACGCCCATTTGACAGTACAGTCACCCCCAAACACCCTTTGCCAGAGACACGCCATGACCACCTTGACCATCCAGCTACCCGAAAGCCTCGCCCGGCAAGCGCGCCAAGCCGGGCTGCTGGAGCCGGATCAAGTGGCCGCCCTGATCGGTCAGGCGCTGCGCACACGCGAAGCAGCCTCGCAGTTGCGGCAATTGACGAAAAAACTCGACGCCGACCCGCTCCCGCCGATGGATGACGCCGAGATGCAGGCCGAAATCGACGCCTACCGCCGTGAAAAGCATGCGGCGGCTGGTCGCTGACACCAACACCATCATCTCGGGCCTCCTCTGGAGCGGCGCGCCACGCCAGATCATCGACAGCGCCCGCGCCGTGTTTTTCAGCAGCCCTGCCATGCTGGAAGAACTGGCGGGCGTTCTGCACCGCGCCAAGTTCGCGCAACTGCTGTCCACACGCCATGTCCGGCCCGATGCGCTGGTGGGCAGCTTTGCGAAACGGTGCCATCTTGTGCACCCGCACCCGATTCCGCCCACCTGCCGCGACCCTGACGACGACGCCGTGCTCGCCTGCGCGCTGGCAGCCGATGCCGACTTCATCGTCTCCGGCGACAAGGATCTGCTGACGCTCGGTCATTTCCAGCGCATCCCCATCGTGACCGCAGCGCAAGCGCTGGCGCGGCTGCGCGCTTGAGCGCCCCGCCCCGCGAGCGATACCGCCCGGCCCCCATGCAGCCCCCGGCCGCGCCCGCCGGGCTGGCCGCGCGGGCAGGCGCAGCGCTGAAACTACAGGTCAAATCGGCCTCCAGCGCCCGTCCAGCAAGCGCGGGCAGCTATTCTTTCGATAGTTTCCGGGCTGCTATCCACGCTGACGGCAGCGCAGCGGCCCTGACCAACGCTTGCGGGCGGACAGGCGCACGGCGTCAGAACCGGTACTTCAGCGTGGCGTACAGGTTGCGCGGAGCGCCGTACACGTGCTTGAAATACGCGGTGCGGTAGGACTTATCGAACACGTTGTTCAGGTTCACCGTCAGGCTCCAGTGGCGGTTGATGGCATAGGCCGCGATCAGGTTCACCACGGCATAGGGCTTCTGCGTGTAGATCGGCCACAGCGATTCATCCTTCCAGTCAGGGAACCACTTGCTTTGCCAGACCACGCCACCACCCAGCGTCAGGCCAGGCACGCCAGGCACGCGGTAGCTGGTGAACAGCTTGAACATATGGATCGGGATGAATGTGCTGAGGCGAGCGCCATCGCTGCCGCGCGTGACCACGCGGGTGTAGCCGGCTTGCGCCTGCCAGCCGCGCGCCAGCTCGCCAGACACTTCCAGCTCCCAGCCACGGCCCTTGGTGTTGTCTTGCGCCACGTAAGCCTGGCTGCCGTCCGGCGTCTGGTTGCTGCCGTCGACCACCGCCAGGTTGTCCTTGCGCACTTCGAACATCGCCACGCTGGCGTTCAGCCTACCGTCCAGCCAGGCGCCTTTCAGACCCCATTCGAAATTCCTGCCCTGCTCGGGATCGAGCAGCTTGCCGGTCACGTCCTTGGCCGATTGCGGGTTGAAGATTTCGGTGTAGCTGGCGTAGGCGGAGAGATTTCCGCTCAGGTCGTATACGACGCCGGCGTAGGGTGTGAAAACGCCGCGCTGCCTGCGATCGTCGGAAACGGGGTTGCCGGGGTCATACGACGATGAATTCGGGTACTCCTCCGTCCGAGTCTTCCAGTAGCTCCAGCGGCCGCCCAGGATCACCGACAGCTTGTCGGCCGGGCGCAGCCGGGTGGCCGCGTACAGGCCGGCCTGCTCGGTCCTCACCGAGTAATCACTCATGTACATGTTGCTGACCCCGGGGCCGGCCGGGTCAATCAGCGGCAAGTCGCCGCGCCATTGCGAGAACGGCACGGTGGGCGCGGTCCAGCCGCCGCCATCGGACCGATCGAAGGAGTCCATGACCCTGAAGCCCGCGACCAGATCGTTCCTGCGGCCGAAAAGCTCGTACTGCCCTTCTAGCTTGCCGGCGAGATCGCGCACGCGGTAGGGCTTGACGGTTCTCCAGTCGATCCTGTCCATGGTCATGCTTGCGTCTGCATTGGCGCCGACCTGCAGATCGCCGCGCCGCCCAAACCAGTCGGTCAGGCTGTGGCCATAGCTCAACTGCCCGCGCCAGTTGTCGTTGAACTGGTGTTCGATCCTTGCGGTCAGCATGGTGTGCTCGGTGCTGTAGCGACTCGAGTCCGGCAGCGTGTTCTGGGACCGGGACGCCGGCACCAGACTGCCGTCGCCAAAGGTCAAGTCAAAGCCATTCCCCCACCCCGCCGCGCGGCCAGACGTGCGGCCATGCTGCAGCGCCAGGGAGACCAGCGTCTTGCTGGTCAGGTCGGCTTCCAGCACGCCGTAAGCCACGCTTTTATTGGCGCGGTAGCGGTCCACCCAGGACTGGCCTTCGTCGTATGCGGCCACGAAGCGCCCGCGCAGCGTGCCGGCCTGATTCAGAGGACCGCTCACGTCGCCCACCGTCCGGCGCTGGCTCCAGCGCCCCAGGCTTTGCGACAGCGAAGCCTGAAAATCGCGAGTGGGACGCTTGCGCGTCAGTACCACCCTGGCTCCCGGGTTGCCACTGCCGGTCAGCAGGCCGGTGGCGCCACGCACTGCGGTGATGGAGTCGTAGACTGCCGTGTCGAAGGAATGGACGTCGTATCCGCCTAAACCGGCCGTCAGGTCATCGACCTGATAGCTGGTGATCTCGTATCCACGCGCGAAGATCCCCAGATGACCACCAACCTGTGTACCTGTTGTCGAGACATAAATGCCCGGCACTTCGCTCAGCGCAGTATCCAAGGACTTCAAGCCCTGCTCATCCATCCGCTCCCGCGTGATCACCGTCACCGACTGCGGCGTCTCGCGCAGCGACAGATTCATGCCCGTGGCGGCGCTGGTACTGCGCGTAGTGAACGAGCCCGAGCCTTCGGTAATGCCATCGCGCAAGGCGCTGTCCCTCACCGTCACCTCGGCCAGGGTCGCGCCCGTGGCGGCTTCGGCCGTGGGCGCGCGGGCCTCGGCGCGGCGGCGCAGCAGGTAGCCGCCGCTGGGCGTGGGCACGGCCTCCAGCCCGCTGCCGGCCAGCAGCCGGTCCAGCGCGGCGAGCGGGGCGTGGCTGCCGCCCAGCGCGGGCGCGGTCAGGCCCTGGGTGAGCGCGGGGTCGAACGACAGCAGCAGCCCCGACTGCCGGGCGAACGCGGCCAGCGAGGCACCCAGCGGCCCGGCCGGGATGTCGAACGTGCGCGCCGCCGCGCTGGCCGCCGGGCCGGCGCTCTGCGCGTGGGCGGCACTGCCGGGCAGCAGGCCGCTGCCGGCATGAAGCCCCAGGCCCAGTAGCACGGTCACGCCCACGGGCGTGCGCCGGCTCGCGGGCCCGGGGCAGGGTTGGGGAGAATGGGTGCTGGTGGGGCGGGCGGTGCGGCGCATGCGGGTTTCCTCCTCGGCGATGGGGACCAATGGCGGGCGCCGTCGTTCTGTGTGCCGGCTCCTCTTGTCCTATGCCGCACGAAATGGAAAAAGGTATACGCGGAGGTGCCGGTGGTGCCGGCGGCTGGGCGAGCGCATGGCGAACGGAGGTCCGCCCATGAAATTTCCAGACGAATCGGGCTCTAGCGCCCGTCCAGTATGCGCTGGCAGCTATTGAGTCAGGAGTGATCTTGCGGCGGCGGCGGAAGGAGGGTGCGCGCGAGTGACGAAAAGCCCTACGCCCCGATCCAGACCGTCTGCCCCTCGATCCGCACGGTGACGCGGTGCGTGTCGGCCAGCATGCGCAGGGCGCGCGGCAGGTCGTGGACGGGGAAACTGCCGGAGATGCGCAGCGCGCGCTGGGCGGCGCCGACGTGGATGGTCTTGCCGCTGTAGCGGGCCAGTTCGTCCGCCCACTGGGGCAGGGGCATGTCGTCGGCCACCAGCAGGCCCTGGCGCCAGGCGGCGGCGTCTTCGGTGGCGGCAGCGGGGGGGTCGATGCCGTCGCGGGTGAAGCGGGCCTGCTGGCCGGCCTGGAGGGTGAGGTGGCGGGCGGTGTCGGCGTCGTCGGGGCGGATCTGCACGGCGCCTTCGTACACGGCGAGCAGGGTGGCGCCGTCGAACTGGCGCACGGAAAAGCGCGTGCCCAGCGCCAGCAGCCGGCCCTGGGCGGTCTGCACCAGGAAGGGCCGGGCGGGCGATGCGCTGTCGGGCGCGGTGCGGATGTAGACCTCACCCCGGCGCAGGCGCAGCAGGCGCTGGCGGGCGTCGAAGCGCACGTCGAGCGCGGTGTCGGTGTTGAGGCTGATCTGGCTGCCGTCTTCCAGCGCGGCGTCGTGCTGTTCGCCCGTGAGGGCGACGTGGTCGGCGGCCAGCCAGTCGCGCCAGGGCTGGCTGCGCCACAGCAGCCAGCCGGCGGGCGCCAGCAGCAGGGCGGTGGCGATGCCGTGCAGCACGCGGCGGCGCCCTGGCGCATCGCCGGGGCGGCCGAGGGTGGGCTTGGCGATGTCCGGCGGCAGGCCCTGCACGCGCGCCAGCAGGCGTTCGGCGCGGCTCCAGGCGCGCTGGTGTTGGGCGCTCTGGCCGCGCCATTGCGCCAGGCGCTGCTGCTCGGCGGGGTTCAGCGGCGCCTCCTGCATCTGGGCGAGCCATTGGGCGGCTTCTTGCAGGATGCGCGGCTCGATGCCGGGGCCGGCGGCGGCCAGGGGCTCAGTCATCGGCCATCAGGCACAGGCAGGCCAGCCATGCCTTCTGCATGTATTTCTTGATGGTGGGCACGCTCAGGCCCAGGGCGGCGGCGATGTCGCGCTGCTTCAGGCCGTCGAGCTGCGCCATCAGAAACGCCTGCCGCGCGCGAGGGGGCAGGGTGGCCAGCGCGGTATCCACTTCGATCAGGGTCTGCCAGACGATGGCCTGCCGCTCGGGCGAGATGGCTTGCGGCGGCGGCTGGTGAGCCAGCGCCTCCAGGTAGGCCTGTTCCAGCGCGCGGCGGCGGATGTGGCTGACCGCCAGGCCGTTGGCGATGGTGGCGAGGTAGGCGCGAGGCTCGCGCAGCGCCTGCGGGGGCTCACCACGCCGCAGCAGGCGGACGAAGACGTCGTGCGCTACGTCGGCGGCGTCGAATTCGTTGCCCAGGCGGCGCAGCAGCCAGGCCTTGAGCCAGCCCTGGTGGTCGGCGTACAGGACTTGCACGGCCGGGCATGCTGAAGTGGTGGACATGGGGGAGCGGGCGATGCGAGCGAAGGATAAAAATCATTCGCATTATCACGAATCGCGAGCCGGGCCCTGCCGCGACGCCGGGCTCAGGTGACGATCGTCATGCCCATCTCACGCCGGTACCACTCGTGGAAGTGCTGCATGCCGTCTTCCATCGGGCTCTGGTAGGGGCCGACCTCGTTGTCGCCGCGCTGCCACAGGGCCTTGCGGCCGGCGTCCATGCGCTCGGCGATCTCGTCGTCCTCGATGCAGGTCTCCATGTAGGCGGCGCGCTGGGCCTCGACGAACTCGCGCTCGAAGGCGACGATCTCCTCGGGGTAGTAGAACTCCACCATGTTCAGCGTCTTCGTCGGGCTGACCGGGTGCAGCGTGGAAACGGTGAGCACGTGCGGGTACCACTCGACCATGATGTGCGGGTAGTAGGTCAGCCAGATGGCGCCGCGCGTGGGTTTTTCGCCGTTCTGGTAGGCCAGCAGCACCTCGTGCCACTTGCGGTACACGTCGGAGCCCGGCTTGCCGAAGCCGGGCGCCACGCCCACGGTTTGCACCGAGTAGTCGCGGCCGAACTGCCAGGTCAGGTCGTCGCAGGTCACGAAGCTGCCCAGGCCCGGGTGGAAGGGGCCGACGTGGTAGTCCTCCAGGTAGACCTCGATGAAGGTCTTCCAGTTGTAGTTGCACTCGTGCAGCTCCACGTGGTCGAGCGCGTAGCCCTCGAACGAGAGGCTGGCGGCCTCGCCCATGTCTTGCAGGTCGGCCAGCACGTCGCGGCCGTTGTCCTGGAACAGCAGGCCGTTCCACTCGCGCAGCTTGTAGTTGTTGAGGTTCAGGCAGGGGTCGTGCGCGAAGTGCGGCGCGCCCAGCAGCTGGCCGCCGGGCGCGTAGGTCCAGCGGTGCAGCGGGCAGACGATGTTGCCGCCCGCGTGCCCCTTGCCCTGCCCCTGCAATGAGCCGCGCCCCTTCAGCATGACGGCCTGGCGGTGGCGGCACACGTTGGAGATCAGCTCGACTTGTCCCTGCGCGTTGCGCACCAGCGCGCGGCCCTCGGCCTCCTGCGGCAGCGCGAAGTAGTCGCTGGCGTGAGGCACGGCCAGCGCATGGCCGACGTAGCGGGGGCCAGGCTCGAAGATGAGCCTCAGCTCGCGCTCGAACAGCGCCTGGTCGAAGTAGGAATGGACGGAAAGTTGACTTGCCGCCTGCTGTAACTGAAGACTTAAATCAGACATGGTGTATCCGACCTAGAGACTCCCCCTATGAAGGGGCAGGAAGTAAGCGCTTGGCATCCGAGGATATTGGGCGCATGGACCCAGGGCATTTTTCGGCCAAGGGAACCGTCCATTCTACCCTGGCGGGTCTTCGGGGCCTGGGAGCGTTATGTAGGCCGATGCCGCATTCCATTCCCGCAAGGCGCTGCGCTGCGCGGTGCGCACCTAAAATGGACCCTTTGCCCCGCCATGTCCCGCAAAGCTTCCGCCAGCCCTGCCGCGCCCGCCAGCTATGGCGATGCCGTCCAGCAGCTCGAACAGTTGCTGGCGGGGCTCGAATCGGGCCAGTTGCCGCTGGAGGAACTGCTGGCGCAGTACCAGCGCGGCACCGAACTGCTGCGCTACTGCCGCGACCGCCTGCAAGCGGTGGAGGAGCAGGTCAAGGTGCTGGACCAGAACGGCGTCAGACCGTGGAGCGGCGAATGAGCGCCGCCCGGCCGCTCCGAAGGCGCTCGCACCCGCAGCGCGCAGCGCGGAGGGTAGTCCAGTGAGCGCCGCCCGGCCGCTCCGAAGGCGCTCGCACCCGCAGTCCGAAGGACGGAGGGTAGTCCAGTGAGCGCGGCGGACTTTCCTGCCTGGATGGCGGCCCGGCAGGCGCAGGTGGAAGCGGCCCTGTCGCGCTGGGTGCCGGCCGAAACCCCCGCCAGCCTCGGCGAGGCCATGCGCTACGCCGTGCTCGATGGCGGCAAGCGCCTGCGTCCGCTGCTGGTGCTGGCGGCCAGCGAGGCGGTGCAGGGCCACGGCGAAGCCGCGCTGCGCGCGGCCTGCGCGGTGGAGCTGATCCACGCCTATTCATTGGTGCACGACGACCTGCCCTGCATGGACGACGACGTGCTGCGCCGCGGCAAGCCCACGGTGCACGTGCGCTTCGGCGAGGCGCAGGCGCTGCTGGCGGGCGATGCGCTGCAAGCGCTGGCCTTCGATCTGCTCACGCCCGAAGGCGCCGGGGTTCCCGCCGCCATGCAGGCCGAGCTGTGCCGCCTGCTGGCCCGCGCCGCCGGCGTGCAGGGCATGGCCGGCGGGCAGGCGATCGACCTCGCCAGCGTGGGCAAGCCCCTCAGCGAACCCGAGCTGCGCGGCATGCACCAGCTCAAGACCGGCGCCCTGCTGCTGGCCAGCGTGCGCATGGGCGCGGCCTGCGGCGCGGCGGCGCCGGCCGCGCGCGCGGCGCTCGATGACTACGGCGCGGCCATCGGGCTCGCCTTCCAGGTCATTGATGACATCCTCGACGTCACCGCCGATTCGGCGCAGCTCGGCAAGACCGCCGGCAAGGACGCCGCCGCCGACAAGCCGACCTACGTGTCCCTGCTGGGCCTGCCCGCCTCGCAGGCGCTGGCCAGTGAGCTGCACGCCCAGGCGCACCGCGCGCTGGACGGCTGCGGCCTGCCCGCCGTCGCGCACCTGCGCGCGCTGGCCGACATGGTGGTCCAACGCAAGAACTGACATGCCCACGAACCTGCTCGAAACCATCCACGACCCGGCCGACCTGCGGCGCCTGCCGCGCGCGCAGCTCAAGACGCTGGCCGACGAGCTGCGCGCCTGCGTGCTGCACAACGTGTCGAAGACCGGCGGCCATCTCAGCTCCAACCTCGGCACGGTGGAGCTGACCATCGCCCTGCACCACGTCTTCAACACGCCGCACGACCGGCTGGTGTGGGACGTGGGCCACCAGACCTACCCGCACAAGATCCTCACCGGCCGGCGCGAGCGCATGCCCACGCTGCGCCAGCTCGGTGGCATCTCGGGCTTTCCGCGCCGCGACGAGAGCGAGTACGACACCTTCGGCACCGCGCACTCGTCCACCAGCATCTCGGCCGCGCTGGGCATGGCGCTGGCGGCGCGCCAGAAGGGCGAGGACCGCAAGGCGGTGGCCATCATCGGCGACGGCGCCATGACGGCGGGCATGGCCTTCGAGGCGCTGAACAACGCCGGCGTCGAGCGCGACGCCCGCCTGCTGGTGGTGCTGAACGACAACGACATGTCCATCAGCCCGCCCGTCGGCGCGCTGAACCGCTACCTGGCGCAGCTGATGAGCGGCCACTTCTACGCCGCCGCCAAGAACGTCGGCAAAACGGTGCTCGGCCCCGTGCCGCCGCTGTTCGAGCTGGCCAAGCGGCTGGAGCAGCAGGCCAAGGGCATGGTGGTGCCGGCCACGCTGTTCGAGAAGTTCGGCTTCAACTACATCGGCCCGATCGACGGGCACGACCTCGATTCGCTGATCCCCACGCTGGAGAACATCCGCGACCTGATGGCCGACCGCGCCGGTCCGCAGTTCCTGCACGTGGTCACCAAGAAAGGCCAGGGCTACAAGCTGGCCGAGGCCGACCCGGTGGCCTACCACGGGCCGGGCAAGTTCGACCCTGCCGTCGGCCTGGTCAAGCCGGCCACCGCGCCCAAGCAGACCTTCACCCAGGTGTTCGGCCAGTGGCTGTGCGACATGGCGGCGGCGGACGACAAGCTGGTCGGCATCACGCCGGCCATGCGCGAGGGCTCGGGCATGGTCGAGTTCCACCGGCGCTTCCCCAAGCGCTACTACGACGTCGGCATCGCCGAGCAGCACGCCGTCACCTTCGCCGCCGGCCTGGCCTGCGAGGGGCTCAAGCCCGTGGTGGCGATCTACTCCACCTTCCTGCAGCGCGCCTACGACCAGTTGATCCACGACGTGGCGATCCAGAACCTGCCGGTGGTGTTCGCCCTGGATCGCGCCGGCCTGGTGGGCGCCGACGGCGCCACGCACGCGGGCAACTACGACATCGCCTACCTCCGCTGCATCCCCAACCTCAGCGTGGCCTGCCCGGCGGACGAGCGGGAATGTCGCCAACTCCTGAGTACGGCCTATCAGCAAGACCATCCGGTGGCCGTGCGCTACCCGCGCGGTGCCGGCGTGGGGGTGGCGCCGCTGCCGGACCTGAGCGCGCTGCCCTTCGGCAAGGGCGAGATCCGCCGCCAGGGCGAGCGCGTGGCCATTCTGGCTTTCGGCACCTTGCTTTACCCGGCGCTGGAAGCCGCGGAGCGCCTGAACGCCACCGTGGTCAACATGCGCTGGGCCAAGCCGCTCGACGTGGCGCTGATGCTTGATGTGGCGGCCAGGCACGAGTTGCTGGTGACGGTGGAGGAGGGCGCCATCATGGGCGGCGCCGGCAGCGCCGTGGCCGAGGCGCTGCACGCGGCGGGCATGGCCCAGCCGCTGCTGCAATTGGGGCTGCCCGACCAGTTCATCGAACACGGCGACCCCGCCCGGCTGTTGGCCTTGCAGGGGCTCGACGCGACGGGCATCGAGGCTTCGGTGCGCGCGCGGCTGGAGGCCGGCGGCAAGCCGGCCGCTCCGGCGCTGAAAGTGGTGCGCTGACGCGCTCAGCCGGCAACCGTGCCTGCGGGCGTGAAAAACGGTTCCCACGCTCCCACGCCGCGCGTGGTCCGCTGCCCCCTGAGGGGGCTTTTTCATCTTGGGGCGGCCCGGCGATGAAAAATTGCCGCGACCGGGCTGCCCTGGCGCTGGGCAATCCCTAACGAAGAGCCTGCTTACAGGCGGCTACACTCGATACGGCTACGACCCCAAAACTCATAGAGGAGCATTCATTTCATGGATCGTCGTTCATTGGTTAAAGGCGCTGGCGTTGCCGGCGCAGCCGCGGTAGCTGGACTGCTTGCCGCCTGTGGCAAAAAAGAAGAGGCGGCTGCGCCCGCCGCGGCTCCTGCGGCCCCTGCGGCCCCCGCTGTTCATACGGGCGAGACGGTGCGCTGGCGGATGGCTTCCAGCTTTCCGAAGTCGCTGGACACCATCTTCGGTACCGGCGAAGTTTTTGCCAAGGCCGTGAGCGATGCCACGGGCGGCAAGTTCCAGATCTCGGTGCACGCGGGCGGCGAACTGATGCCCGCTTTCGGCGTGGTCGATGGCGTGCAGAACGGGTCGGTGGAGATGGCGCACACCGCGCCCTACTACTTCTACGGCAAGGATCCGACTTTCTGCCTGGGGTGCGCCGTGCCTTTCGGCATGAACACGCGCCAGATGAACGCCTGGATGTACGAGGGCAACGGCCTGAAGCTGATGCGCGAGTTCTACGCCAAATACAACATCATCAACTTCCCGGGCGGGAACACCGGCGCCCAGATGGGCGGCTGGTTCCGCAAGGAAATCAAGACTGTGGGCGACCTCAAGGGCCTGAAATTCCGTACCAACCCCTTTGCCGGCAAGGTGCTGGAACCCTTCGGCGTGATTCCCCAGTCCATCCCGGGCGCTGACCTGTACCCGGCCCTCGAAAAGGGCACGCTGGACGCGCTGGAGTGGGTCGGTCCGTACGACGACCAGAAACTGGGCTTCAACAAGGTCGCGCCGTTCTACTACTACCCCGGCTGGTGGGAGGGCGGCCCGCAACTGGACTTCTACATCAACACCAAGGCGTGGGAAGGATTGTCCGCAGAGTACAAGGCCATCGTGGAGTCGGCCGCCACGCGCGCCAACATCACCATGACGGCGCGGTACGATGCCAAGAACCCGGTCGCGCTCAAGCAACTCGTCGGCAGCGGCACCAAGCTGCGCCCGTTCAGCAACGACATCATGAACGCCGCGTTCAAGTCGGCGCAGCAGATCTACAGCGACCTGAACAACAGCAACCCGGAGTGGAAGAAAATCTACCCCGACTGGTCCAAGTTCCTGGCCGACCAGAACGCCTGGTTCCGCTTCTCCGAGGGCCTGTTCGACCGCTTCATGCAGCAGCAGAAGCTTTGATCTGCGTGCGGCAGGCTGCCTGCCTGTCCATCACCGAAAAAACCGCCGGCGACGGCGGTTTTTTTCTTGCTGCGTGAAGGGTCAGCGGCGGGTGTTCATGATCTGCCTCTGTGCCACTTGCGTGCAGAAGGCCGTGAGCAAGCGCGGGTCGGCGCTGTGAAACCAGGTCATGCCGCCGCCGCGCCGGCGCACCAGCAGGCGCGGCGCGACCACCTGACGCAAGCCGGGAATATCGACCAGCTTGACCGACGCGGCATCGGCCGCGTGCACGCGCTTGTGCCAGACCCAGGTCTGGCTGAGCTCGCCGCCCTCCAGCCGGGTGCGGCTGCGCACGATCCACGCGCCCATCCACAGCACCATCAGCGCGGCGGCGGCGAACAGCGCGAGCCCGCCGGCCGACCATTGCGCTTGCGCGAACCGGGGCGACAGCCACAGGCCGAACAGCACCAGCCCGGCCACCAGAACCGCCGCCAGAGCACGCACGCTGGCCGGGAACGCGGCGCTTTCCAGCGCCTGCGCGTCGTCGTCGCCGCTGCCTTTGGCGAGCGATGGGCGGGCAGTCACTGCGTGGCCGTGGCCGGTGCGCCAGGACTGTCGGATTCCGTTGGCGGCTCCAACGGTGGCGTGGGCAGGTCGCCGAAGGGGTTGTCGTTGTTGGGGGCGCTGCCCGACGGTTCCATCGTCTCGGCCGGAACCTCCAGCGTGATGCTGTCCACGTCCACCACCTTTTCCTTCTTCAGGAAGACCGTGACGGTCTGCGGGAAGAAGATGACGATCACCACCAGCAGCAATTGCAGGGCCACCCAGGGGATGGAGCCCATGTAGATGTCGTTGGACTCGACCTTGCGCGGCAGCTTGCCGGTCTTGAACAGCGTGTCGGCGATGCCGCGCAGGTAGAACAGCGCGAAGCCGAAGGGCGGGTGCATGAACGAGGTCTGCATGTTCACGCACAGCAGCACGCCGAACCACACCATGTCGATGCCCAGCTTGTGCGCCACGGGGCCCAGCAGCGGCAGAATGATGAAGGCGATCTCGAAGAAGTCGAGGAAGAACGCCAGGAAGAACACGAACACGTTGACCGCCAGCAGGAACCCGATCTGCCCGCCGGGCAGGTTCGACAGCATGTGTTCGACCCAGACCGCGCCGTCCACGCCCTGGAACACCAGGGAGAACACGCGCGAGCCGATGAGGATGAACACCACCATGGCCGTCAGGCGCATGGTGCCCTGCATGGCTTCCCACAGCATGGGCCAGTTCAGCCGGCGCGTGAACAGCGCCAGCAGCAGCGCGCCCACGGCGCCCATGGCGCCGGCCTCGGTGGGCGTGGCGATGGCGTGGTCCATGAAGGGCAGGCCGCCCATGGAACCCAGCACCGCGAAGATCAGCAAGGCGGAGGGAATAATGCCGCGCAGGCATTTGCCCCACAGCGCCCAGCCGTGCAGCGTGCGCGCGCTGGGCGGCAGGCCGGGTACCTTGTGGGGCCAGAGGCGGCCGATCAGGAACGTGTAGGCCGCGAAGATCAGCACCTGCAGGATCGAGGGGCCCCAGGCGCCCTTGTACATGTTGCCCACGTCGGTGCCGAGCTGGTCGGCCATCACGATCAGCACCAGCGAGGGCGGCACCAGCTGCGTGATGGTGCCCGAGGCCGCCAGCACGCCGGTGGAATAGCGCATGTCGTAGCCATAGCGCATCATGATGGGCAGCGAGATCATCGCCATGGCGATCACCTGCCCGGCCACGGTGCCGGTGATGGCGCCCAGGACGAAGCCGACGATGATGACCGAGTAGCCCAGGCCGCCGCGCACCGGGCCGAAGAGCTGGCCCATGGAGTCGAGCATGTCCTCGGCCAGGCCGCATTTTTCGAGCACGGCGCCCATGAGGGTGAAGAACGGGATGGCCAGCAGCGTCTCGTTGGCGAGGATGCCGAACACGTTCAGCGGCAGGTTGGCCATGAAGTTGGCCGGGAACCAGCCCATCTCGATGGCGAAGAAGCCGCAGAACAGCCCGAGCGCGGCCAGCGAGAAGGCGACCGGGAACCCGATCAGCATGATGATCACGAGCCCCGCGAACATCAGCGGGGCGAAATTTTCCATGTGCATGTCGTTGTTTCCTGCGGCAGTCGGCTGCGGTCACTGCAGCGGTTTCTCGTAGTGCGTGTCCATCTGGTACGTGCCGCGCAGGTAGAAGATGCGCTTGACGATCTCGGCCACGCCCTGCAGGAACATGAGCCCAAAGCCCACGGGCATCAGCAGCGCCGCCGGCCAGCGGATCAGCCCGCCCACGTTGCCCGACATTTCCCCGGTGTTGAACATGTTCAGGAAGAACGGCCAGGTCAGCCAGGTCAGCAGGCCCATCACCGGCAGCAGGAAGAACAGCAGGCCGAACAGGTCCACGTAGACCGGCCCGTTCCTCTTGAGCTTGCCGTACACCAGGTCCACCCGCACGTGCTCGTTGAGCTTGAGCACCATGGGCGCCGCCAGCATGACCGTGGCGGCGAACAGGTACCACTGGATTTCCAGCCAGGCGTTGGAACTCAGATCGAGCCCATAGCGGATGAAGGCATTGCCGGCGGATATCAGCGCTGCCAGCAGGACGGACCAGGCCGCAAGCTTGCCCAGCGTCGTGCTGAGCCAATCGACGGCTTGCACGAATCCTTTCAAAAGAGGCGGCACGAGGTTCTCCAAGATTTCTGCGCGAATGCCCTGCAGCGGCAAGGCGGCGGAATTGCCGGCGCCAGTCAGCGAGGACTGGCCAAAAGCGAAGCCATTTATTCTAGGGACCGGTGCTCGACTCACCCGATGGGGTAATCCTTAGGCCGCTCGGGAGGCCAGGCCCCCTTTTCGGCGCCTGCCGCTGCCCGAACCGCGTCTTGATCCAATGGGCCCCGCCGGGGTGCGCTGGCTGGTTTCACGCCGACTGCCGGGCTTGGCGTGATGCCGGCCACGGGGCTCCACCCATTGCGGGGCGTGCCAGGCCCGCGCCCGGCGTCAGTCCAGTACCGCCACGCCCTTGATCTGCGCATGGACCGGGCGGCCGGGCGCCAGCGCCAGCGCGTCGGCCGACTTGCGCGTCACCCGCGCCAGCAGCGGCGTGCCGCCCAGATCCAGCGCCACCAGCGTCTGCGCCGGCCCGTCTTCGGCCAGCGACCGCACCGTGGCCGGCAGCACGTTGAGGATGCTGGTGCCCTGCGCGGTGCCGAGCGTCAGGCTGACGTCGCGCGCCTGCACGCGCAGCCGCACGCGCTGGCCCGGCGCGCGCGGCGCGGCGCCCGCCGCCTGCACGCACTGGAGCGTGCCGCCGCCGAAGCGCACGTGCAGCAGATGGTAGGCCGCGTCCAGCGCCGTCACCGTGCCCTCGATCAGCGCGCTGGCGCCGTCGCCGTGCCGGCGCGCCACGTCCAGCCGCGCCAGCAGCTCGGCCGTGGGGCCGTGCGCCGTCACGCGGCCGGCGTCGATCAGCAGCAGGTGGTCGGCCAGCCGCGCCACCTCGTCCAGCGCATGGGTGACGTACAGCATCGGCACGGCCAGCTCGCGCGTCAGGCGCTCGAAGTAGGGCAGCAGCTCGGCCTTGCGCGCGGCGTCGAGCGAGGCCAGCGGCTCGTCCATCAGCAGCAGGCGCGGGCTGGTGGCCAGCGCGCGGGCGATGGCCACGCGCTGGCGCTCGCCGCCCGACAGCTGCGCCGGGCGGCGCGCCAGCAGGTGCCCGATGCCGAGCAGCTCGACGGCCTGCGGCAGCGCCACGCGCCGCTCGGCGGCGGGCACGCGCTTGAGGCCGAAATCGAGGTTGCCCTGCACCGTCAGATGGTCGAACAGGCTCGCTTCCTGGAACACCAGGCCCAGCGGGCGCTGGTGGGTGGGGCGCCAGAGCTGGCGCGCATCGTCCTGCCACACGTCGCCGCCCACGGCCACGCGCCCGGGCGCGGGCCGCGCCAGCCCGGCGACGGCGCGCAGCAGCGTCGTCTTGCCGCAGCCCGAGGGGCCGAACACCGCCGTCACGCCCTGGCCGGGCAGGCGCACGTCCACGTCGAGCGTGAAGCCGCTGCCGGCCTGCACCAGCACGCGCAGCTCGATGCCTTCGTTCGCGGCGGCCGTCATGCGGGCACCTTGCGCGCCTGCGTCAGGTGCAGCGCCAGCAGCACCACGAAGCTGAACGCCAGCATGCCGCCGGCCAGCCAGTGCGCCTGGGCATATTCCAGCGCCTCGACGTGGTCGTAGATCTGCACCGAGATCACGCGCGTCTGGCCCGGGATGTTGCCGCCGATCATCAGCACCACGCCGAACTCGCCCAGCGTGTGGGCGAAGCCCATCACCGCGCCGGTCAGGTAGCCCGGCCGCGCCAGCGGCAGCGCCACGTGCCAGAACGCGTCCAGCGGGCTGGCGCGCAGGGTGGCGGCGGCCTCCAGCGGGCGGCGGCCGAGGGCCTCGAAAGCGTTGACGAGCGGCTGCACCACGAACGGCAGCGAGTAGACCAGTGAGCCGATCAGCAGCCCCGTGAACGAAAAGGCCAGCGTGCCCCAGCCCAGCGCCTGCGTGGCGCGCCCCACCGGGCCGCTGGGCCCCAGCGCCACCAGCAGGTAGAAGCCCAGCACCGAGGGCGGCAGCACCAGCGGCATGGCGACCAGGGTGCGCACCGGCGTGCGCAGCCATCCCAGCCGGCCGGCGCCGCCGCGCGCCAGCCACCAGGCCAGCGGCGTGCCGAGCACGAGCAGGATAGCGGTGGTGGCCAGCGCCAGCTCGATGGAGAGCCGGACGGCGGCGAGGCTGGTGGCGTCGGGCATGGACGTTGAGCGTGCGGTGTTGAGCGAGGGCGGCATCACGCCGAACGCTCAACGCTAAACTTCAAAATTGATAGCTGCTCGCGCTTGCTGCACAAGCGCTGGAGACCTATTTTTCCTTGAAAGGCTTACTTTACGCTGTAGCCGTAGCTGCGGATCAGATCCTTGGTGCGCGGCGAGCGCAGCAGGTCCACCCACGCCTTGGCCGCCGCGTTGCCTTGCGCGCGCTTGAGCATGACGGCGTCTTGCACGATGGGCGCGTGCAGGCTGCCTGGCACCAGCCACATCGAGCCGCCCTTGAGCCTGCCGCCGTCCAGCACCTGCGACAGCGCGACGAAGCCCAGATCGGCGTTGCCGGTGGCGATGAAGCCGTAGGTCTGGCCGATGCTCTCGCCCGTGACCAGCTTGGGTTGCAGCGTGGCTTGCAGGCCGAGCTTGTTCATGGCTTCGACCGCAGCCGCGCCATAGGGCGCGTTCTTGGGGTTGGCGATGGCGAGCTTGTTGAAGCCGCCGCCCTTGAGCACCTCGCCCTTGTCGTCGACGAAGCCGGGCTTGGCGGACCACAGCACCAGCTGGCCGGTGGCGTAGGTGAAGCGGGTGCCGGGCACGGCGTCGCCCTCCTGCTCCAGCCGCGCGGGGCGCTCGTCGTCGGCCGACAGGAAGACGTCGAACGGCGCGCCGTTCTTGATCTGCGTGTAGAACGCACCCGAAGCGCCGAACGACAGCTTGGCCTCGTGCCCCGTGGTCTTCTCCAGCACGGCGGCCAGCGCCTTGGCCGGCTCGGTGAAGTTGGCCGCCACCGCCACCTGGACGGTGCCGGCGTGCGCGCACCACGACAGCGCCAGCGCGGCGGCGAGGGTGGGCAGGGTGCGGATGGGGCGCATGGGTGGACTTTCCTCGGGGCCGGCGTGGAGCGCCGGATGCGTTATTCAATAAATGGATAACGAGTCTAACGCAGAGCCTGGAGAAGCCGGCGGAATCGAAGCGCGCCGGGGCGACAATCGGCGACATGACGAAACAGCCGCTGTCCGCCGCCAGCCTGGGCTACGGCCAGGCCGACAAGCGCATCCTGGTCCTGCAACTGGTGGGGGCGCACGGCTCCATCTCGCAGGCCGCGCGGGTGGCCGGCATCAGTTACAAGGCCGCCTGGCAGGCCCTCCACACGCTCACCAACCTGGCTGGCGAGGCGCTGGTCGATTCCAGCGTGGGCGGGCAGGGCGGCGGCGGCGCGCGCCTGACGCCGGCGGGCGCGCGCCTGCTGGCGGCGGCCGGCCAGTTGCAGGCCGCGCGCCGGGGTGTGCTGGCGCGCGTCAACGGCGCCGCCAGCCCGGCGCTGGCCGGGCCGCGCACCAGCATGCGCAATCACCTGCGCTGTGTGGTGCATCGGCTGGAAAGCGCCGGCGCGCGCGACCCGATGGTGCGCGTGGTGCTGGCGCTGGACGGCGGGGGCGAGCTGGCCTCGCTCATCACGCGCGAGAGCGCCGAGCTGCTGGGGCTGGCCAACGGGCTGCCCGTGCTGGCGCTGTGCAAGGCCACGGTGGTGCGCGTGTCGGCCCCTGCGTCCGGGGATGGGCCAGCAGGCGAAGGCGCCAACCTGCTGCACGGGCGCGTGCTGCGCGCCTCGCGCGGCGTGCAGCGCGACGAGATGGTCGTCACGCTGGAGGGCAGCGGGATGCAGCTGGTGGGTTTCGCCGCGCGGCCCAACCGCCTGCGTGCCGGCAGCCGGGTGTGCGCGCAGGTGGAGGAGCGCGCGGTGGTGGTCGCGCTGGCTTCCTGACGCTGCGCGCCTCGAAGATCCGAATAAAAAAAGCCTCTAGCGCCCGTCCATCAAGCGCTGGCAGCTCTTTTTATTGTAGCGTTGGTGCGCTCAGAACGGCGGGCCGTCCGCGCCGGTCGCCGCCGTCGCCTGGGCGGTCGCCGCCGTCGCCTCGGCCTCGCCGCCCAGGGCGTCGATCAGGTCGGCGACGAGGGCGCTCAGCTCGCCGGTGGCGAGCGCGGCGTCGGCGTCGAAGCGCTCGTCCTTGGTGGTGGCCGCGCCTTCCTCGAACACGCCCTCCTGGAAGGCGATCTTCTTCAGTTGCAGCGCCTGCGTCAGCACGAAGCCGACGCGGCCCTGCCAGCCCAGCGCCAGTTTGGTCGGCAGCTTGCCTTCGGCCACGTGCTTGCGCACCTCGTCGGTGGCGAGGTCGTGGCGCGTGAACTTGACCACGGCCGGTTCGTCGCCGCTGCCTTTCAGCTCGCACTCGCGCTCGACGTGGAAGGCGCCCGGCAACTCGTCAGCGGATTCGGCGGCCAGCCAGCCGGCCATCGCCGCCTGCGGCGAGCGCGCCGTTTGCAGCAGGCCGATGGCGAAGCCCTGGCCGGCCACGCGCACCAGGCTGGCGATGACCTCGTCGGCCTTGCCCTGACTGCCCGCGTCCAGCGCCAGCCAGCGCTCGCGCGGGTTCAGCCACACGGCCAGTTCGCCGCGGCGCGGGAAGGCCTGCGGCAGCAGGGCCAGCAGGGCGTCGTCGCGCAGGTCGCGCAACTCCTTCTTGCCGGGCTTGCGGCCGCTGGTCTTCTCGATCTGCGCGGCCGCCTCCTGCACCTTGCGGCGCACGGCGTCGCCGGGCACGGCCTTGGTTTCGATGGCGAAGCGGGCGATCCACTGGCCGTCGATGGCCTCGACCAGGGCACCGTGCGCCTCGCCGCGCGGCGGCACCCAGCCGGTGGACTTCTGTTGCGTGGGGCTGCACTCGGCGAAGGGCTCGCGCGCCAGCGCGGCTTCGAGTTGCTCGGCGGAGGTCGGCCAGTCCGGGCCGACGCGGTAGATCATGAGGTTCTTGAACACGGCGCCGGATTGTAGGGCGCGCGTCCTCGGCGCTCAGTGCTCCTTGCCCATCATGGCATCGGGCAGGAAGGTGACGATCTCCGGGAACACCGTGATGATGGCGATGCAGGCCACGAGGCAAAGAAAGAACGGGATCGCCGCCTTGGCGATGACGTTGCTGTCCTTGCCGGTCATGTTCTGCAGCACGAAGAGGTTGAAGCCCACCGGCGGCGTGACCTCGGCGATCTCCACCAGCAGCACGATGAAGATGCCGAACCACACCAGGTCGAACCCGGCCTTCTGGATCATGGGCAGCACCACCGCGCTGGTCAGCACGATCATGCTGATGCCGTCCAGCGCCGTGCCGAGCACCAAATACACCAGCACCAGCGCGCCGATCAGCGCGTAGGGCGACAGGTGCATGCCTTCGACCCATTCCGCCAGTTCGCGCGGAATGCCGGTGAAGGCCATCGTCTTGGTGAGGAAGGCGGCGCCGGCCAGGATGAACATGATCATGCAGCTGGTGCGCGTGGCGCCCATCAGCCCATCCTTGAAGGCTTGCCAGGTCAGGCTGCGGCCCCACGCCGCGATGGCCAGCGAGCCCAGCGCGCCGAAGGCCGCGCATTCGGTGGCGGTGGCCCAGCCGGCCACCAGCACCCAGACGATGAAGATGATGAGCAGCGCGCAGGGGATCAGGTTGCCGGAAGCCTTGACCTTCTGCATGAAGCTCATCGGCGGGTCGGCCGGCGGCACCTGGTCGGGGTGGCGCAGGCTCCACCAGCCGATGTAGCCGGAGAACAGCAGCATCAGCAGCAGCCCGGGCAGGAAGCCGGCCAGGAAGATGCGGATGATGGAGGCGTCGGCCGCCACCGCGTACACCACCATGGTGATCGAGGGCGGGATCAGGATGCCCAGCGTGCCGGCGGTGGCCAATGAGCCGATGGCCAGGTTCTCGTTGTAGCCGCGGCGCTTCAGCTCGGGCAGCGCGACCTTGGAGATGGTGGCGCAGGTGGCCGCCGATGACCCTGATACCGAGCCGAACACACCGCAACCCAGGATGGTGGTGTGCATCAGCCGCCCGGGCACGCGGTTGAGCCAGGGGCGCAGGCCCTCGAACATCTCCTCCGACAGGCGCGTGCGGAACAGGATCTCGCCCATCCAGATGAACAGCGGCAGCGCCGCCAGCTCCCAACTGGCGTTGCTTTCCCAGAAGGCGGAGAACAGGTTCTTGCCCGGCAGCGTGTTGGTGAAGAAAGCCTGGCCCACCCAGCCGACGATGGCCAGCGTCATGGCGATCCACACGCCGCCGGCCAGCAGAACCAGCATGATGCCCAGCAGCATCGCGCCCATGAGCAGGTTGTCGGTCATGGTCTTGCTTCAGATGTCGGAAGAGAAGTCGCCGGCGGCGTGGCGTTCTTCCACCGCGCGCTGGTAGCTGGGCTTGCCGCCGCGCAGCACGCCCGCCAGCTCATCGACGAGCGCGACGAGGAACAGCCAGCAGCCGACGACGAACACGCTCTGCGGGATCCAGATGGGGATGACCACCAGGCCGGTGGCCATCTCGGCGAATGCGTAGCTTTCCCAGGTGAAGGCGGTGGCCCACCAGGTGAGGTAGCCGACCGAAACCAGCGCGATCAACAGGCACGCCACATCGGCCACGCGGCGGGCGGCCGAGGGCAGTTTCTCCAGCAGCAGCGTCACCCGCACGAAGTCGCCGTGGCGGAAGGCGTGCGCCATGGCGAAGAACGAGGCCGCCGCGCACAGCCAGGCCACGATGTCGTTGACGCCGCTGACCCGCCAGTTCATCTGCCGGCCCACGCCTGCCCAGATCATCAGCAGGAAGATGAGGAAGACGCACAGCGCGCCCAGGGCGCCGGCGCCGTCGTAAAGGCGGTCGAGAAAGCGGCGCATGTCTCGGGTTCCGCGCGCGGCGTCAGGGCTTCTTGAAGGCTTCGATGATGGCCGCGCCATCGGCGCCCGCCGCCTTGAGCCAGTCGGCCTGCATGACCTCGCCGACCTTGCGCATGTCGGCCTGCAACTGGGCCGAGGGCTTGTGGATCGTCATGCCGCGCTCGGCCAGCAGCTTCTTGTATTCCTCGTTCTTGTCCTGTGCGACCTTCCAGCCGCGTGCTTCGGCGGTGGCGGCAGCCTTCAGCACCGCGTCCTTGGTGGCGGCATCCAGGGCGTCGAAGGACTTGGCGTTGACCAGCACCGCGTTCTTGGGGATCCACGCCTGCGTGTCGTAGAAGTGCTTGATGCTCTCGTACGTCTTGGTGTCGTAGCCGGTGGAACCGGAACTCATGTACGACTCGACCGCGCCGGTGGCCATGGCGGCGCTCAGCTCGGCCTGCTGGATCTGCACCGGCTGCGCGCCCACCAGTTCGGCGATGCGCGCGGTGGCAGGGCTGTAGGCGCGCCACTTCACGCCTTTCAGGTCGGCGGCGGAGTTGATCTCCTTCTTGATGTAGATGCCCTGTGGCGCCCAGGGCACCATGAACAGGATCTCTGATGCCCTGCGCGGCCAGCAGCTTCTCCATTGGCGCCTTGGAGACGTCGTAGAGCTTTTTGGATTCGGCGAAGGTGGTGGCCAGGAAGGGCACGCCGTCCAGTGCGTAGATCGGGTTCTCGTTGGCGAAATTGGCCAACAGGATTTCGCCGGCCTGCGCCTGGCCGCTTTGCACGGCCCGCTTGATCTCGGGCGCCTTGAACAGCGACGCGTTGGCGTGCACCGTGATCTTCAGCTTGCCGCCGGTGGCCGCGTCCACGTCCTTGGCGAACTGGACGATGTTCTCGGTGTGGTAGTTGGCCGGCGGGTAGGCCGTGGGCAAATCCCACTTGGCCTGGGCGAGAGCGCTGCCGGCGGCCAGTGCCAGGGTGGCGGCGGCGAGCGGGAGAAACGGGCGACGCATCATGTGAACTCCAGTGAAGACGAGGGTGCGTGGATTGTGGGAGACATCGGCATGGATGATGCTTAGGGCTTGCCCGCAGCGTGTCGGGCACGTCTGCAGCCTTCCTACAATGGACCCACGCAATATTGGTGCCACCTTCCATGCAGACCTCATTTTCCAACCGCTGGCAGTTCTGGATCGATCGTGGCGGCACGTTCACCGACATCGTGGCGCGGCGGCCTGACGGCGCCATCGTCACGCACAAGCTGTTGTCCGAGAACCCGGAGCACTACCGCGACGCGGCGGTGGCCGGCATCCGCCACCTGCTGGGCCTGAGGCCCGGCGAGCCGATCACGCCCGAACTGGTGGAGTGCGTGAAGATGGGCACCACCGTGGCCACCAATGCACTTTTGGAGCGCAAGGGCGAGCCGACGCTGCTGGTCACCACGCAGGGCTTTCGCGACGGCCTGCGCATCGCCTACCAGAATCGGCCGCGCCTGTTCGACCGCCACATCGTGCTGCCGGAGCTGCTGTACGCCGCCGTGGTGGAGGCCGACGAGCGCGTGGGCGCGCAGGGCGAGCTGGTGCGCCCGCTCCATGAAGCGCGGCTGCGGCGCGATCTGCAGGCGCAGCACGCCGCCGGGCTGCGCAGCGTGGCCATCGTCTTCATGCACGGCTACCGTTACACCGAGCACGAGCAGGCGGCGGCGCGCATCGCGCGCGAGGTCGGCTTCACGCAGGTCAGCACCAGCCACGCCACCAGCCCGATGATGAAGTTCGTCAGCCGTGGCGACACCACGGTGGTCGATGCCTACCTCTCGCCGATCCTGCGCCGCTACGTCGAGCAGGTGGCGGCTGAGATGCCGGGCGTGCGGCTGTTCTTCATGCAGTCCTCGGGCGGGCTGACGGATGCGCACGCCTTCCAGGGCAAGGACGCCATCCTCTCCGGCCCGGCCGGCGGCATCGTGGGCATGGCGCGCACGGCGGAAATTGCCGGGCACGACAAGGTGATCGGCTTCGACATGGGCGGCACTTCCACTGACGTGAGCCACTACGCCGGCCAGTTCGAGCGCGAGTTCGAGACCCAGGTGGCCGGCGTGCGCATGCGCGCGCCGATGATGAGCATCCACACGGTGGCGGCCGGCGGCGGCTCCATCCTGCAGTTCGACGGCGCGCGCTTCCGCGTCGGCCCCGAGAGCGCCGGCGCCAATCCCGGCCCGGCCAGCTACCGGCGCGGCGGCCCGCTGGCCGTGACCGACGCCAACGTGATGGTCGGCAAGCTCCAGCCGGCGCATTTCCCCAAGGTGTTCGGCCCGCGTGCCGACGAGGCGCTGGATGGCGACGTGGTACGCGCCAAATTCGCCGACATCGCCGCGCCGACCGGCCGCGCGCCCGAGGACGTGGCGAACGGTTTCATCCAGATCGCCGTGCAGCAGATGGCCAACGCCATCAAGAAGATCAGCGTGGCGCGCGGCTACGACGTGACGCGCTACACGCTGCAATGCTTCGGCGGCGCCGGCGGCCAGCACGCCTGCCTGGTGGCCGACGCGCTGGGCATGACGCGCGTGCTGGTGCACCCGCTGGCCGGCGTGCTGTCGGCCTACGGCATGGGCCTGGCCGACCAGAACGTGATGCGCGAAACAGCGGTCGAGCTGCCGCTGGCGCCCGAGCACATCGGCCCTCTGCGCGACGCGCTGGGCGAGCTGGCGCTGGCTGCGCGCCGCGAACTGGAGCGCCAGCAGGTCAGCCGCGCGGCCGTGCGCGTGCTGCACCGTGCGCACGTGCGCTACGAGGGCACGGACTCGGCGCTGATCGTGCCGTTCCCCGATCTGCGCGGCGGTGATATGAGTGACGAGGCGGTGATGGGCCACGTGACCGAGGGCTTCGAAGCCGCCTACCGCCAGCGCTTCGCCTTCCTGATGCAGGGCAAGGCGCTGGTCGTGGAGGCGGTGTCGGTCGAGGCCGTGGTGGCTGGCGATGCGCCACGCGAAGACGCCCACCCGCTGCACCCCGTGCGCCCGGCGCCGCGCCGCGATACCGTGCGCATGTACACGGCCGGCGCGGACGGCCAGCCGGCCTGGCACGACGCGGCGCTGATCGTGCGCGAGGACCTGCGCCCGGGCGACGCCATCGACGGCCCGGCCATCATCGCCGAGCAGAACGCCACCACCGTGGTGGAGCCTGGCTGGCGCGCCAGCCTGACGGCGCTGGACCACATCGTGCTGGACCGCATCGCGCCGCGCGCCCTGCGGTTCGCCGCCGGCACCACGGTGGACCCGGTGCTGCTGGAGGTGTTCAACAACCTGTTCATGAACATCGCCGAGCAGATGGGGCTGCAATTGCAGAACACCGCCTACTCGGTCAACATCAAGGAGCGGCTGGACTTCAGCTGCGCGCTGTTCGACGCCGAGGGCAACCTGATCGCCAACGCGCCGCACATGCCGGTGCACTTGGGATCAATGGGCGAGAGCATCAAGACCGTGATCCGCGAAAACGCCGGCCGCATGCAGCGCGGCGACGTGTACGCGCTGAACGACCCCTACCACGGCGGCACGCACCTGCCCGACGTGACGGTGATCACGCCCGTGTATCTGGACGGCGCGCCCGAGCCGATCTTCTACGTCGGCAGCCGCGGCCACCAGGCCGACATCGGCGGCATCACGCCCGGATCGATGCCACCCTTCTCGACCCGCATCGAGGAGGAGGGCGTGCAGATCGATAACTTCAAGCTGGTCGATCGCGGAACCCTGCGCGAGAAAGAGGTGCTGGCGCTGCTGGCGAGCGGCGAATACCCCAGCCGCAACCCGCAGCAGAACCTGGCCGACCTGAAGGCGCAGATCGCCGCCAACGAGAAGGGCGTGCAGGAGCTGCGCAGGATGGTGCAGCAGTTCGGCCTGGACGTGGTGCAAGCCTACATGCGCCACGTGCAGGACAACGCCGAGGAATCGGTGCGCCGCGCCATCACCCGCCTGGCCGCGCGTCTGAAGAGCGACCAGTTCACTCTGCCGCTGGACAACGGCGCGCAGATCCGGGTGGCGGTGTCGCTCGACGGCGCGGCGCGCGCGGCGCGCATCGACTTCAGTGGCACCAGCGCGCAGCAGCTCAACAACTTCAACGCACCCACGGCGGTGTGCATGGCGGCGGTGCTGTACGTGTTCCGCATGCTCGTCGATGACGACATTCCGCTCAACGCCGGGTGCCTGAAGCCCATCGAGGTGGTGATCCCCGACGGCTGCATGCTGCGCCCGCACCCGCCGGCCAGCGTGGTGGCGGGCAACGTGGAGACTTCCACCTGCATCACCAACGCCCTCATCGGCGCGCTGGGGCTGATGGGCGCCAGCCAGTGCACGGTGAACAACTTCACCTTCGGCAACGCGCGCCACCAGTACTACGAAACCATCTCCGGCGGCTCGGGCGCGGGCGGCGTGTTCGACGACGAGGGGCGGCTGGTGGGCGGCTTCCCAGGCACCAGCGTCGTGCAGACGCACATGACCAATTCGCGCATGACCGACCCTGAGGTGCTGGAGTGGCGCTTCCCGGTGCGGCTGGAGAGCTACGAGATCCGCGCCGGTTCGGGCGGCACCGGCCGCTGGCCGGGCGGCGACGGCGGCGTGCGGCGCCTGCGCTTTCTGGAGCCGATGACGGCCAGCATCCTCAGCAACGGCCGCGTGCGCGGCGCCTTCGGCATGGCCGGCGGCGGCGCCGGCGTGGTGGGCATCAACCGCGTGGTGCGGGCAGACGGCACGGTGGAGGAACTGGGGCACATCGGCAGCGCCGAGATGCAGCCCGGAGACATTTTCGAGATCCACACGCCGGGTGGCGGCGGGTTTGGCGAGCCAATTGCCAAATCGGCCTCCAGCGCTTGACTGGCGGGCGCCGGCAGCTATCTATTTGATAGTTTTGTCAAAAAACGGCACGCCCGAGCGTGCCGCTCCATCGAGCCTCAGCCCGTCACGGCTTGGCTGGGGCCTTGTCCGCCGCCTTGGCTTGGGTCTTGGCCTTGGGCTCCTTCGCGGCCTTGGCCGCGGCGCCGGCATAGGCCGCGCCGTTGACCGTCATCCCTTCGGCGGAGAACCGGGCCGCGCTCTTGTCGCCGACGCCTTTGACGCGCGCGATCAGGTCGCTCCAGTCCTTGAAGCTGCCCTTCTTGCGCTCGTCGAGGATCCTGCTCGACAGGCTGGGCCCGATGCCCTTGACGCTGTCCAGATCGGCCGCCGTGGCGGTGTTGACATCCACCGCGGCGAACGAAACGGCGGCATAGAACAGGGCCAGCACGGCCAGAAGCTTCTTGAACATGGGACATCCCTCCTGAGGACTGGTGGTCGAAACCGGCGGAAACCTGCCGGCGAGGCTCTCGCCCAACGGGTCGTAGCCCGCGGCGTTGACCACGCGGGTAATGGATCACAAGTGGATCAAAGTTCTTCGATGCGCTTGGGCGGGAAGCTCTCCCACGCCTGGCAGCCCGGGCACTGCCAGAAGTAGCCCTGGGCCTCGAAGCCGCAGGCCGCGCAGCGGTAGCGCGCCAGCGGGCGGGCGGCGTGTTCCAGCGAGCGCTGCACCACCGGGTGCGCACCCTCCCGGGCGAACGGCTCGTGGCCGAGCCAGCGCGTGGCGGCGATCAGCGACGGCTCCTGCGCCATGTGGCGCACGTAGCCTTCGCGCGCCTGCGCCGCCGGCATGCCGGCGGCCAGGTCGGCCTGGACGATGGCGTCGGCCACGTCGATCGACGGCGTGGCGGCGTAGCTGCGGCGCAGCAGCTCGGCGGCGCGGGCGAGCTGTCCGGTGGCCTGGCCGATGCGCATCAGCTCGCTGGCCACCAGCGGGGTCGCCTGCGGCGCGTGCCGCTCCACCAGCGTGAGTTGCTCGAAGGCGCCGCGCAGGTCGTCCTGGGCGGCCAGCAGGCCGGCGAGCTGGATGCGCGGGCGGGCGGCGTCGGGGGTGGCCTGCAGGGCGTCCTCCAGCAGCCGGCGCGCGCCGGCCGGGTCGTTCTTCTTGGCCAGCGCGGTGGCTGCCAGCTCGCACTGGTAGTGCGCCAGCCGGGCGGCGAAGTCGCCTTCGCCGGCCTGCTGAAGGCTGCGGGCGACGTCGGCCGCTTGCGTCCAGTCGCGCGAGCGCTCGTGCAACGACAGCAAGGTCAGCCAGGCCTGCGGCTGGTAGCGCGTGCCGGCCAGCTTGCGCAGCGCGTCTTCCGCGCGGTCGATCAGGCCGGCCTTGAGAAAGTCCTGCGCCAGGGCGTGCTGCGCGCGCTCGCGGTCGCTCTTGCCGAGGTCGGCGCGCGAGAGCAGGTGCTCGTGCACGCGCACGGCGCGCTCGTATTCGCCGCGGCGGCGGAACAGGTTGCCGAGGGCGAAGTGCAGCTCGGACGTGTCCGGGTCGCGCTGCACCGCCTCGATGAAGGCGTCGATGGCCTGGTCCTGCTGTTCGTTCAGCAGGTAGTTCAGCCCTTTGAAGTAGGCCTTGGGCGCCTGGCGGTTCTCGATGCGCAGCTGCCGCAGGTCCAGCCGCGAGGCGAACCAGCCGAGCGCGAACACGATCGGCACGCCCAGCAGGATCCAGCTGAGGTCAAACTCCATGGGGCGGCGGGGCCAGCGTGTCGTCCATCGGCGCGCGGGCGTCGGGTTGGGCAGCCGCCTGCCGGCGCGCCGCGCGGCGGCTCCACCAGCCCGGCAGCATGCCGAGCACGCCGACCACCATGCCGAGCGCGAAGGCCGTCAGCACGATCAGCGTCATCGGCGCGCGCCACTGGCGGCCGAACAGCAGGTGGACGGTGGCGTCCTGCTGGTTGTTCAGCGCGAAGGCGAACAGGGCAAAAAAAACGGCTGCCTTCAGTATCCACTTCAGCAGCCGGGTGAGCTTGGTCATGAATCTTCGTCTAGGTGCGTGAAGATTCTAGCGGGGGCGTTCAGTCGTCGGCGGCGCTTTCCACCGGTTGCGCGCCCACGGCCTCGCGCAGCGCCTTGCCGGGCTTGAAGTGCGGCACGCGTCGCTCGGGGATGTGAACGTTCTCGCCGGTGCGCGGATTGCGGCCCATGCGCGGCGGACGCCGGTTGATGGAGAAGCTGCCGAAGCCGCGGATCTCGATCCGGTGGCCGCGCACCAGGGCGTCGCTCATGGCGTCCAGGATGGTCTTGACGGCCGCGTCGGCGTCGCGGTGCGTGAGTTGGCCGACGCGCTCGGTCAGCAGTTCCACGAGATCGGATCGGGTCATGGTCTGGCATGCCGGGGCGGCGCAGGCGCCGCCCCGCGGGCTCGCGCTTACTTGGACTCGTTGTTGTCCAACTTGGCGCGCAGCAGCGCGCCCAGGCTGGTGGTGCCGGCACTGCCGCTGTTCTGGCTCAGGCTGGCCATGGCTTCCTGCTGGTCGGCGGCATCCTTGGCGCGGATCGACAACTGGATGTTGCGCGACTTGCGGTCCACGTTGACGACCACGGCGTTCACCTCGTCGCCCACCTTCAGCACCTGGCTCGCGTCTTCCACGCGGTCGCGGCTGATCTCGGAGGCGCGTAGGTAGCCCACCACGTCGTTGCCCAGGTCGATCTCGGCACCGCGCGCGTCGACCGACTTGACCTTGCCGGTCACCGTCTGGCCCCTGTCGTTCACCGTCACGAAGGTGGTGAACGGATCCTGGTCGAGTTGCTTGATGCCCAGGCTGATGCGCTCGCGGTCCACGTCCACGGCCAGCACGAGGGCCTCGACTTCCTGGCCCTTCTTGTAGTTGCGCACGGCGGTCTCGCCAGGCTCGTTCCAGGACAGGTCGGACAGGTGCACCAGGCCGTCGATGCCGGCGGCCAGGCCGACGAACACGCCGAAGTCGGTGATCGACTTGATCGGGCCCTTGACGCGGTCGCCGCGCTTGGTGTTCTGCGCGAATTCCTGCCAGGGGTTGGCCTTGCACTGCTTCATGCCCAGGCTGATGCGGCGCTTGTCCTCGTCAATCTCCAGGATCATGACCTCGACCTCGTCGCCCATCGACACGATCTTGCTCGGTGCGATGTTCTTGTTGGTCCAGTCCATCTCGGAGACGTGCACCAGGCCCTCGATGCCGGGCTCCAGCTCGACGAAGGCGCCGTAGTCGGCGATGTTGGTGACTTTGCCGAACATGCGCGTGCCTTGCGGGTAGCGGCGCGACACGCCCAGCCACGGGTCGTCGCCCATCTGCTTGAGGCCCAGGCTGACGCGGTTCTTCTCGGTGTCGAACTTGAGGATCTTGGCCTGGATTTCCTGGCCGGCCTGCACCACCTCGCTGGGGTGGCGCACGCGGCGCCAGGCCATGTCGGTGATGTGCAGCAGGCCGTCGATGCCGCCCAGGTCCACGAACGCGCCGTATTCGGTGATGTTCTTGACCACGCCGTTGACGACGGCGCCTTCCTTCAGCGTCTCCATCAGCTTGGCGCGCTCTTCGCCCATGCTGGCCTCGACCACGGCGCGGCGGCTCAGCACCACGTTGTTGCGCTTGCGGTCGAGCTTGATGACCTTGAATTCCAGCGTCTTGTTCTCGTAGGGCGTCAGGTCCTTGGTGGGGCGGGTGTCGACCAGCGAGCCGGGCAGGAAGGCGCGGATGCCGTTGACCAGCACCGTCAGGCCGCCCTTGACCTTGCCGGCGGTGGTGCCGGTCACGAAGTCGCCCGATTCCAGGGCTTTTTCCAGCGCCAGCCAGGAGGCCAGGCGCTTGGCGGTGTCACGGCTCAGGATGGTGTCGCCGTAGCCGTTCTCGATGGAGCCGATGGCCACCGGCACGAAGGCGCCGGGCTCGACCTCGACCTCGCCTTGGTCGTTCTTGAATTCCTCGATCGGGATGTAGGCCTCGGACTTGAGGCCGGCGTTCACGACGACGAAGTTGTGCTCGACGCGCACCACTTCGGCGGTGATGACCTCGCCCGGGCGCATCTCGGTGCGCTGCAGGGATTCCTCGAACAACTGGGCAAAAGATTCAGACATGAAAGTTTCCTTGTGGCGGCCACGCACAGGTTCACGACGGCACCGTGCAATCGTTTCTAAAGGCTGTGGGGCGGCGGGTACGGCTTGAAGACCGCGGGTTGAGGTTGAACAACCACCCGGCTCAAAGCGCCATGCAAGCGCAGGAGGGAAGCCTGGTGGGCGGTGTGGCGGCTGTTTCTGAGAACGTCAGAAAGGCTGCCGGGCCTGCCACCAGCTGAGCACCTGATCGACCGATTGATCGATGGAGAGATGCGAGTTGTCCAGCAGCAGGGCATCCTGCGCGGGCTTGAGAGGCGCTGACGCGCGGTTTTTGTCCCGCGCGTCGCGCGCCTCCAAGTCGGCGCGAAGACTGTCGATGTTAGCAGGAATACCCTTGGAAATCAATTGCTTATGGCGCCTGTCGGCCCGCTCGGCGGCGCTCGCGGTGAGGTACACCTTGAGCGATGCCTGGGGGAAGATCACGGTGCCCATGTCGCGCCCGTCGGCCACCAGCCCGGGCAGTCGAGCCGAGGCGCGCTGCAACTCGACCAGTGCCTGCCGCACCGCGGGCAGCGCCGACACCCGCGAGGCGTCCATGCCCGCCGCCTCGGTGCGGATGGCGTCCGAGACGTCTTGCTCGCCCAGCCAGAAGCGGCCGGCGCCGAAGCGCGCGGGCAGCGCGCGGGCAAGGGCGGCGATGGCCGCCTCGTGCGGCGGCTCCGGCGCCAGCCCTTGCCGGCGCGCGGCCAGCCCGGTCATGCGGTAGATGGCGCCCGAGTCGAGGAAGTGGTAGCCCAGCCGGCGCGCGACTTCGGCCGCCACCGTGCCCTTGCCGGAGGCGGTGGGCCCGTCGATGCAGATCACCGGCAGCGGGCCGGCCGGCTCAGCGACGGCGAACAGCGTCTCGAAGTAGTCGGGAAAGGTCTTGCCGACGCAGCGCGGATCCTCGATGCGCACCGGCAGTCCGGCCGGGTTGAAGGCAGCGAGCGAGCCGCACATGGCCATGCGGTGGTCGTCGTAGGTGTGGATGCGCGCCGCCTCCCATGCGGCGGGCGGCGTGATGCGGATGAAGTCCGCGCCCTCGTCCACCTGGGCGCCGAGCTTGCGCAGCTCGGCGGCCATGGCGGCGATGCGGTCGGTCTCCTTCACGCGCCAGCTGGCGATGTTGCGCAGCGTGCTGGGGCCGTCGGCGTACAGCGCCATCATCGCCAGCGTCATGGCGGCGTCGGGGATGTGGTTGCAGTCCAGGTCGATGGCGGCCAGCGGCCAGCGGCCGCGCTGCACGCGCAGCCAGTTGGGGCCGCTGTCTATTCGTGCGCCCATCAGGCGCGCCGCCTCGACGAAGCGGATGTCGCCCTGGATCGAGTCGGCGCCCACGCCTTCGATCTTCAAGCCATTTTGGCCTTCAGCGCCCGCCGATAGGGCGCCAGAAGCTATGAAATAGCTAGCAGACGAGGCGTCGGCTTCGACGTGGATGTTCCCTGGCGAGCGGTAGGCGGCGCCTTGCGGGATGACGAAGCGCTGCCAGCCCTCTCGTCGCACCTGCACGCCGAAGCGCGCCAGCAGTTGCAGCGTGATCTCGATGTAGGGTTTGGAGGTCAGCTCGCCCACTACCTCGATCACGATGTCCTGCGCGCCCGGCCGGCCGGCGGCCAGCGGCAGTGCCATCAGCAACGCGGTGAGGAACTGGCTGGACACGTCGCCGCGCACGGGAATGGGCTGGCCGAGCTGAAGCCGCGGTTCACCGATGGCCAGCGGCGGGTAGCCGTCCTGGCCGGTGTAGCGCACGTCGCAGCCCAGCGCCCGCAGCGCATCGACCAGGTCGCCGATGGGGCGCTCGTGCATGCGGGGAATGCCGCTCAAGGCGTAGTCGCCACCCAGTACGGCCAGCGCGGCGGTCAGCGGGCGCATCGCCGTGCCGGCATTTCCCAGGAACAGCGCCGCCTGGCGCGGCCGGTTGGCGCGGCCGCCCAGGCCGTCGATCACCGCGCGCGTGCCTTCCACGGCCACGCCGCAGCCGAGCTGGCGCAGCGCTTGCAGCATCACCTGCGTGTCGTCCGAATCGAGCAGGTCGTGCACCACCGTGCGGCCCTGGCACAGCGCGGCCAGCAGCAGCACGCGGTTGGAGATGCTCTTGGAGCCCGGCAGGCGTACCGTGCCGTGCACGGCGCGCAGCGCGGGAACGTCGAGGAACGCGGTCTCGAACACGGGCGGCGCGCGGGGGTTCAGCGCGAGCCGGGCGTGGGGCGCCAGTGGGCGCGGGCCATGCTGGCGTGGTTGATCAGGCGCTCCAGCTCGTCTGTCTGGCCGGCGTCGATGCACTGCTGCAGCTCGGCCAGCGCCTGCTGGAAGTGCGCGAGCTGGGCACCGATCTCCTCGCGGTTGGCCGCCAGCACGTCGCGCCAGACCTGCGGGTCGCTGGCGGCGATGCGGCTGAAGTCGCGAAAACCCGGACCGGCGAGCGACAGGAAGGCTTCGCCATCGGCCTGGCCGGCGATGCTGTTCATCAGCGCGAAGGCCAGCATGTGCGGCAGGTGGCTGACGGCGGCGAAGGCGGCGTCGTGCTGCTCGGGCGACATGTGCACCACGTCGCAGCCGACCGCGCGCCACACGGCGTCGGCCTGGTCGATCTTGCTCATGCGCGTGCGCTCGATCGGCGTGACGATGAGGCGCTTGCCGGCGTACAGGTCGGCATCCGCGTGCTCCACGCCGGATACCTCGCGCCCGGTGACCGGGTGGCAGGGCACGAACAGGCCGACGTCCTGCTTGAGCGCGCGGCGCGCGGCGTCCACCACGTCGCGCTTGGTGGAGCCGACGTCCATGATCAGCATGCCCGGGTTCAGCAGGTGCCGGATGGCCTTGAAGGTGGTCTCGGTGGCCGCCACCGGCACCGCCAGCAGCACCAGATCGGCGCCCGAGACCGCCAGCAGGGCGGACGGCGCGGCGATGTCGATCACCCCGAGCTGGCGCGCGCGCTCGGTGGTGGAGGGCGACTTGCTGTAGCCCACCACGCGCTTGACCAGGCCGGCGCGCTTGAGCGCCAGGGCGAACGAGCCGCCCATCAGGCCGCAGCCGATCAGTCCGAGCTGCTCAAACATCTGGCCCCAGCGGGTAGGCGCCCAGCACCTTGTAGAACGCGCACAGCGAGCGCAGTTCCTCCAGCGCCGCTTTCACGTGCGGCTCGGACGGGTGGCCGGCGATGTCGATGTAGAAGAAGTATTCCCACTGACCCGACTTGGCGGGGCGCGACTCGAAGCGCGTCATGCTGACGCCGTGTTTCTTCAGCGGGGTCAGCATGTCGTGCACCGAGCCCGGCTTGTTGGGCACCGACACGACGAGACTGGTGCAGTCCCGGCCGCTGGGCGCCGGCATGGCCAGCGTCTGCGGCAGGCAGATGACGGCGAAGCGCGTGCGGTTGTAAGCCTCGTCCTGGATGGCGTGGGCGACGATGTGCAGGCCGAACTGGGCGGCTGCGCGCTCGCTGGCCAGGCCCGCCCAGGCCGGGTTGCCGGCGGCCAGGCGCGCGCCCTCGGCGTTGCTGGAGACGGCGCGGCGCTCAGCCTGGGGCAGGTGGGCCGAGAGCCAGCCCTGGCACTGCATCAGCGCCTGCGGGTGCGCCAGCACCACCTCGATCCCTTCCAGCCCGGTGGTCTGGCGCAGCAGGTTGTGGCGCACCAGCAGGCTGACCTCGCCCACGATGTGCGCCGGCGAATGCAGGAACAGATCGAACGTACGCGCCACCACGCCCTCGGTGGAGTTCTCGACCGCCACCACGCCGAACTGCGCCGTGCCGGCGGCGGTGGCGTGGAACACCTCGTCGAAGCTGACGCAGCGGATCAGGTTGGCGGCGCTGCCGAAGTACTCGACCGCCGCTTGCTCGGTGAAGGTGCCCCCCGGTCCCAGCACGGCCACGCGCTGCGGCACTTCCAGCGCCAGGCAGGCCGACATGATTTCGCGCCAGATCGAGGCCACGTGCTGGTTGAGCAGCGGCCCGGGGTTGGTGGCCTGCACCTTGGCGATGACCTGCGCCACGCGGTCGGGGCGAAAGAACGGCGTGCCTTCGAGCCGCTTGAGCTCGCCCACCTCCTCGGCGACACGCGCGCGCTGGTTCAGCAACGTCAGCAACTGCGCGTCCAGGCTGTCGATCTGCACGCGCAGCCGGGCGAGGGCGTCGGACTGTTGGGGGGGCTGGCTCATCGGTGGGCAACGGAGGCCGGCCCTGGGGCCGGCGTGGTGTGGGAGGGCTTATTTCTTGGGTGCGGCGTTGCCGCTGGACGAGGCGCCGCCCGCGGAACCCACGATGCGGTTGGCGACGGCGTCGAAGCTCTTGGCGCCGCTTTCCACCTGGGACTTGGTGGCATCGACGACGCGCTTGGCCCAGGCGTTGGATGCATCGGGGCCCAGCGCCTGGAACTTGGCGCTGACGGGCGATTCCATGTAGGCGATGATGGTCTTCATGTCGTCTTCGGTCAGTTTCTCCATGAAGATCGGCACCAGCGCCGCCTCGGCCGCCTTGGCCACCTGGCCTTCGACGATCTTTTCGGTGGATTCGGCGAATTTCTTCAGCTCGACGTCCAGCTTGTCGCGCACTTCCTTCTGGCGCGCCGGCGGCACGCTTTCGTCCAGGCGCTGAGACCAGTTTATCAGCAGCGGCTGCACCGCCGAGGCGGTGAGTTGCTCGGCCAGCGCCGGGCCGTCGGCTTTCTGCTGCATCTGCGCGAGCTTGACGGCCAGCGCGCGTTTGGCATCATTTTGGGCGCTGACGCCCGTGGAAAGCGCGCAAGCTGCTACAAAAAAGATGGCAACTGGCAGTTTGGCGAGAGTCTGGTTCAAGGCTTACTCCGTTGGGGGAAGGGGGGATGAATCATCGGCGTCCGCGTCCTGGGCATCGTTTTCGACGATGCGTTGCAGGCCGCTCAGCTGGGCGCCGTCGTCGAGAGCGATCAGGGTCACGCCCTGCGTGGCACGGCCCATCTCTCGGATTTCGGCTACGCGCGTACGCACCAGCACGCCCTTGTCGGTGATGAGCATGATCTCGTCGTCCGCGCCGACCAGCGTGGCGGCCACGACCTTGCCGTTGCGCTCGCTCTGCTGGATGGCGATCATGCCCTTGGTGCCGCGCCCATGCCGCGTGTATTCGGTAATGTTGGTGCGTTTTCCGTAACCGTTCTCGGTGGCGGTCAGAACGCTGTTGCGCGCATTTGGTTCCGCGCTTTCCTCGCTGGCTTCGCCGTCGGCCACCAGCAGCGCGATCACGCTCTGGCCGTCCTCCAGCGACATGCCGCGCACACCGCGCGTGTCGCGGCCCAGCGCGCGCACGTCGTTCTCGTCGAAGCGCACGGCCTTGCCGCCGTCGGAGAACAGCATCACGTCGTGCGCGCCGTCGGTCACGGCGGCGCCGATGAGCTGGTCGCCCTCGTCCAGCTTGATGGCGATGATCCCGATCTTGCGCGGGTTGCTGAATTCGTCGAGCGCGGTCTTCTTGACGGTGCCGCCGGCGGTGGCCATGAAGACGTAGCGGTCGGCGGGGAAGCTGCGGTTCTCGCCGGTCAGCGGCAGCACGACGTTGATCTTCTCGCCCTCGGCCAGCGGGAACATGTTGACGATGGGCCGCCCGCGCGAGCCGCGCGAGCCGGAGGGCACCTCCCACACCTTCAGCCAGTACAGCCGGCCGCGGTTGGAGAAGCACAGGATGTAGTCGTGCGTGTTGGCGATGAAGAGCTGGTCGATCCAGTCGTCTTCCTTGGTGGCCGTGGCCTGCTTGCCGCGTCCGCCGCGCTTCTGCGCGCGGTACTCCGACAGCGGCTGTGCCTTGATGTAGCCGGCGTGGCTGAGCGTGACCACCATGTCGGTGGGCGCGATCAGGTCCTCGGTAGCCAGGTCCTGGGCGTTGTGCTCGACGGTGCTGCGGCGCGCGCCGGCCTTGGTCTGGCCGAACTCGGTCTTCAATGCCGTGAGTTCGTCCGCGATGATGGTCGAGACGCGTGCCGGCTTGGCCAGGATGTCGAGCAGGTCCTCGATCTCGGCCATCACCTCCTTGTACTCGGCGATGATCTTGTCCTGCTCCAGGCCCGTGAGGCGCTGCAGGCGCATCTGCAAAATCTCTTGCGCCTGGGTGTCCGAGAGGCGGTACAGGCCGTCGCCCTGCAGGCCGAAGTCGCGGCCCAGATCGTCGGGGCGGTAGTCGTCGGCGCTGATCGTGACGTCGTCCTCGCGCGTGCGAGTCAGCATCTCGCGCACCAGCGCGCTGTCCCAGCGGCGGGCCATCAGCTCGGTCTTGGCCACCGGCGGGGTGGGCGACTCGCGGATGATGCGGATGAACTCGTCGATGTTGGCCAGCGCCACCGCCAGGCCTTCCAGCACGTGGCCGCGCTCACGCGCCTTGCGCAGGTCGAACACCGTGCGGCGCGTCACCACTTCGCGGCGGTGCTGGAGGAAGACCTCGATCAGTTCCTTCAGGTTGCACAGCTTCGGCTGCCCATCCACCAGCGCCACCGTGTTGATGCCGAAGGTGTCTTGCAGCTGCGTCTGCTTGTACAGGTTGTTCAGCACCACCTCGGGCACTTCGCCGCGCTTGAGCTCGATCACCAGGCGCATGCCCGACTTGTCGGACTCGTCCTGGATGTGGCTGATGCCTTCGAGCTTCTTCTCGTGCACCAGTTCGGCCATGCGCTCTTGCAGCGTCTTCTTGTTGACCTGGTAGGGCAACTCGTCGACGATGATGGCCTGCCGCTGGCCCTTGTCGATGTCCTCGAAATGCACCTTGGCGCGCATCACCACGCGGCCGCGGCCCGTGCGGTAGCCGTCGCGCACGCCCTGGATGCCGTAGATGATGCCGCCGGTGGGGAAGTCCGGCGCCGGCACGATCTCCATCAGTTCGTCGATGCCGGCCTCGGGCTGGCGCAGCAGGTGCAGGCAGGCGTCCACCACCTCGTTCAGGTTGTGCGGGGGAATGTTGGTGGCCATGCCGACGGCGATGCCGCCCGAGCCGTTGATCAGCAGGTTGGGCAGCCGCGTCGGCAGGACGGTGGGCTCCAGCTCCTTGCCGTCGTAGTTGGGCACCATGTCGACGGTCTGCTTGTCGATGTCGGCCAGGATCTCGCCGGCGATCTTTTCCAGCCGGCATTCCGTATAGCGGTAGGCGGCCGCGCTGTCGCCGTCCACCGAGCCGAAGTTGCCTTGGCCATCGATCAGCGGGTGGCGCAGCGAGAAGTCCTGTGCCATGCGCACCAGCGCCTCGTAAGTCGCCGAGTCGCCATGAGGGTGGAAGCGGCCCAGCACGTCGCCGACCACGCGGGCACACTTGACGTAAGGGCGGTTCCAGACGTTGTTGGCCTCGTGCATCGAGAACAGCACGCGCCGGTGCACGGGCTTGAGGCCGTCACGCGCGTCGGGCAGGGCGCGACCCACGATCACGCTCATGGCGTAATCCAGGTAGCTTCGCCGCATCTCCTCTTCTAGACTGATCGGGAGCGTCTCTTTGGCGAATGAGGTCATATATCTGCAGCAGTCTCAGCCGGGCGAAAACCATCAATTCTAGGCGCTTTGTGCTGTAGTAATCGCGCAACAGAAGCCCGGTTTTCGGGCATTGTCTGGCGGCGGCGGCGTCCCTTCCGGCAAGAATGGCGAGGCACGTGTGGCACAATCAAACCAACGTTTTCGGTGGTGGTCACTCGAAGCGTCCGATTTATCGCAGCCTGTCTGCGGCTTTTTTCCCATGAGGAGAACCATGAAGAAACTGAACAAAGTGGCGATCATGATCGCTGTTGCAACCGTGGCTGGTTCCGCCTTCGCAGCTGGCTCGACGATCAACTCCGACAACTGGCGCAATGGCCATGGCAACCTGATCTGGAAGAACGGCACCAACGAACTGTGCTGGCGCGATGCTTCCTGGACGCCCGCCACTGCCGCTCCTGGCTGCGACGGTGCGTTGGCCGCTGCAGCGCCTGCGCCCGCTCCGGCCCCCGCCGTGACACCCGCCCCGGCCCCGGCCCCTGCACCCGCGCCGGCCCCCGCGCCGGTCGCCGCCCAGAAGGTGACCTACGCCGCCGACGCCTTCTTCGACTTCGACAAGTCGGTCCTGAAGCCCGAAGGCCGTGCCAAGCTGGATGACCTGGTCAGCAAGATCCAGGGCATCAATCTGGAAGTGATCATCGCCGTGGGCCACACCGATTCGATTGGCTCCGACGCCTACAACCAGCGCCTGTCGGTGCGCCGCGCCGAGGCCGTCAAGGCCTACCTGGTGTCCAAGGGCATCGAGCGCAACCGCATCTACACCGAAGGCAAGGGCGAGAAGCAGCCGGTGGCTGACAACCGCACCGCCGAAGGCCGCGCGAAGAACCGTCGCGTGGAAGTGGAAGTGGTCGGCACCCGCGCCAACTGATCCGCGTCCATTCGACTGCTTCGCAGGAAGCCTTGGGAGTGAAAGCTCCCAAGGCTTTTTTTGTCTGGATCGACTGACTTGAGCGCCCGATCTGCTGGTTTTGTTCCCTGCGCATGCAGATGCGCAAGCCTGCTGATCGCGGTGGCTGGCGCGGCCACACCGCATGCCGCGCCCGTGTTGCCGTCAGCGTCGTGCAATGCCGTGTGGGCAGCGACGGGTTTGAGCGAGGTGCCCGGAGACCATTTGCTCGTGGTGCTGTCCCCGCGCATGGTGTACGCCCTGATCGAATGGCCGCGCATGCGCGAGGCGGCTGTCTCGGCCGGTTTCAGCGTGACCGTGGCGCGCGATCCTCGTGTGCCGCCGAGCGAATGGTCGTCCGCAGTCGAGGCCGCGGGATTGCCCGAACTCAGTGCGGCACCCAGGGTCGATGCCGATCTGGCGGGTTCTTGTGGGCTGCTCAACCATTTTCCAAGCACGCTGGTCGGCCGATGCGGCCGGCCCCATCCCTGGCCGATTCTGGGCGTGATGCCGGATGCGGCGTGGCGCTCGCTGCTCGTCCAGCGCCGCGATGCCATGGCATGCCCATGAAACGCACCCGGCTTGCATCTGCTCGATGGCTGGCGACAGCGCTGGCCGGCGTGCTGGCCCCGGCGCTGGCTGCGGGGCCTGAAGCGGGCGGGGCGGCCTGCATCCCTGCTGTCAGCTACCTGCCTCTGGCGGCGGACGTGGTCGGCCGAGACGGCAACGGTACGGCCTCGCTGGGCACCTACGAGCGGATCAGCCCCGACGGCAGATTCATCCTGCGCTCCTACTCCGGCGCCATGCTCGGCCGCGTCACGCTGATGGAACTGCCGGCGCAGGGCACCGGACCGGTGAAGGCGCTGCGCACGCCTTTTGGAAACGAGGCGTTTCCGGTCCAGGGCACGTGGCGATACCTGGTAGACGTGAACGGCGATCATTACCGTTTCGCGGATGTGTTGCGCCAGCAGGACCAGTCTAGGCCGCTGTTTCGCGGCGGAATGACGGGTTTCTATGCCGCGGCCTCGGAGTTGAGTGCTTCATCGGCCGATGGCGCATTGGGCACCGTCTACATCCGCTCCCTCAGCTGGCCGCAGAATGCCGACTCCGACCAGCAGGGCGTCGGTCCGCTGCAACTCACCACGCTGGAAATACGGGACGACGGCAGACAGGCGCGCATCGTCAGTTCGAGCGGCCCGCGATTCATCTGCGGCTTGCGTGCGGCGATCGACGGCAATGTGTATGCGTTGCCCATGATCTCGGTCGATGGGCGCGAGTTTTCCGCCATTCCCCAGAGCCCGCGCGAAGGCAGGCCGAGCATGCGCGTCTACGGCCTGGACGGCAGCCCCAGCGCGCAACAGTATCCTTGCGACCTGCGGGCCGATCTGGGGCTGTCCCCCAGCAAGGCGGTGTTCGGTTTTCCGCGCGGGGCGCAGGCGCCATGGCTGACCTACAGCGATCTCGGGCACGTCTATGTGTACGACCGGGATCTCCGGCAGACGTTCCGGCTCGAACACGCACGCCACCGCGTGCTGGCCAGTGCTTTTCCGGGCCTCACGCGCGATGGGCGCGTCATCTACGGCGCCACGTGGCACGACTGTGCCGACACCCGGGCCTGTCCTGAGCGCGCGGGCTACGTGGTGGCAGACCCCTACCAGAGCGCCGCCTACCGCGCCTATTGGCAGGGGCGTGGCCAGCCAGCGCCGAATGCCTGCATCACCGTGGAGGAAGTCGAGCGAGAGCGCGCGCTGTTCGCGCGCGCGCATGGCCTGGAACGCTGACGCCAGCACCCGCATAGGCTTCCCTCGCATGGGACAATCTGCCCATGACCACCGCTGCCAACGTAGACGAATCCGAGCTGGCCAAGTTCTCTGCGCTGGCCCACCGATGGTGGGATCTGACCGGCGAGTTCGCACCCCTGCATGCCATCAATCCGTTGCGGCTGGAGTGGATCGACAGCACCTGCCCGCTGGCCGGGCAGCGCGTGCTCGACGTCGGCTGCGGCGGCGGCATCCTGGCCGATGCCATGGCCCGCAAGGGCGCCGAGGTGCTGGGAATCGACCTGGCCGAGAAGTCGCTGAAGGTGGCTCAGTTGCACGCGCTGGAGGCGCAGACCCCGCGGGTGACGTACCGGTGCGTTGCCGCGGAGGCGCTGGCTGCCGAGCAGGCGGGCCAGTTCGATGCCGTCACCTGCATGGAGATGCTGGAGCACGTGCCCGACCCCGCTTCCGTCGTGCGCGCCTGCGCCACCCTCGTCAAACCGGGCGGCTGGGTGTTCTTCTCCACCATCAACCGCAGCCCCAAGTCCTTCCTGATGGCCATCGTCGGCGCCGAGTACCTGCTCAGTCTGGTTCCGCGCGGCACGCACGAATACGCGCGCCTGCTGCGCCCCAGCGAACTCGGGTGCTTCTGCCGTGAAGCCGGGCTCGAATTGCAGCGCAGCAGCGGCCTCGAATACAACCCGCTGACCCGCCGCTACCGCCTGTCGGCCGATACCGGCGTGAACTACATGATTGCCACGCGCCGGCCGGCCGAATGACCCGGTTCGGCGATATCCGCTGCGTGCTGTTCGATCTGGACGGCACGCTCATCGACAGCGCGCCCGACCTCGGCCTGGCCGCTGACGAGATGCGTACCGCCCGCGGCCTGCCGTCGCTGCCGCTGCCCGATTACCGCGCGCACGCCGGCTCCGGCGCCCGCGGCATGCTCGGCGTCGCGTTCGGCATCACGCCGGACGATCCCCGATTCGGCCCGCTGCGCGAGGAGTTCTTTGCCGGCTACGAGCAGCGGCTGACCCGGCTCACCCGAGCTTTCGACGGCGTCGATCAACTGCTGGCCGGACTGCAAGCCCGCCGCGTGCGCTGGGGCATCGTCACCAACAAGTCCCGGCGCTTCACCTCGCCGCTGACATCGGCCATGCCCCTGCTTCAAACCGCCTGCGTGGTGGTGAGCGGCGACACCACGCCGCACGCCAAGCCCCACCCCGCGCCGCTGCTGGAGGCCATGCGCGTCGTGGACGTCGATCCGCAGCATTGCCTGTACGTCGGTGACGACGAACGCGACATGATCGCCGGCCGGGCGGCCGGCGTCGCCACCGTGGCGGCACGCTACGGCTACCTCGGCGCGGGCGCCGACGTGGCCGCCTGGCCCGCCGACGCCTGGATCGACGAACCCCGGCAGCTCTTGAATCTGCTGCGGTCGGCCTAAAATACGGCCTTCCAGGGGCTGCATTGGTTTCGACGTGGGTTGGAATCGCTTCAGGGCATGCCGAGGTTCAGTCACCTCGTAAAACAGCTGAAACAAACTAACTGCAAACGACGAACGTTTCGCACTCGCCGCTTAAACACCGGTGAGCCTCGCAACAGCAGGCCGATGGGCTGGGCAAGGGCGGCGCAAGCTGTCCAGGCTGCGAGGGAATCCACATCGGCTGGCCTGTGTCCGGGTACCTTGGGCGCAGGCGAGATCCAAGGGTGCTGGCTGATCCGGTAGCGTGCGACTGCGCGGCCGGGCCGGCGAGATTCAAATCAGACCGCTAAGCATGTAGAACTGGGCGTGGAAGGTTCGCGGACGGGGGTTCGAGTCCCCCCAGCTCCACCATCTCTAAATACAAAGGCCGCCAACAACGTGCAGTTGGCGGCCTTTTTCACGGCAGGTATCACTTGCCGCCGAACTCCTTCTGCATCCAGGTTTCCAGCAGTGCCTTCTCGTGGCGCAGGGGATCGTTGTCGGCGTATCGGTTGGCTGCGGTCATGAGATAGGCCGGATCGCGCAGCTTGCGTTCGCCCTGCTGGAGCACCGCGCCGTCGCCGTCCGTGCGCCTGAAGCGCAGGTCGATGCGCGGCGGGTAGATGTCGCGCACCACGCGCACGTCCTCCGAGCGCATGCGCCAGGGCTCGAAGTCGCCTGCCATGTCCACGTCGGTTACTTCGATGTCCAGGCGTTGGCCGGGCGGCAGGCGGCGCGCGGTGTCCTGCACGATGAACTTGCGCAGTTCCGCCAGGTACGCATCGCGCGAGGTCTGCATGGGCGGACGGCTGCTGCCGAGGTCGGTGAACTTGTCCGGGGCGATGAAGGCAACGGTGACCGGCGACGCGCCTTCCGGCGCGGCCGTCGGCGCGGACGCGCATGCGGCGAGCCACGGCAGGGCGAGTGTGCAAAGGATCAGGCGGCTTGAAGGCATGGCATCCGCTCCTTGAAAGGCATGCCCGGTTCGATCGCCCGGCGGCATCGCAAGTTCGTCCGCAGGGCTCGCCGGTGGCGAGGCCGGCGCGCTCAGAGCCCGTAGAACTGGCGCACGATCTCCCAGGCCTCGCCCGGCTCGTCGACGACGTGGAACAGCGCCAGGTCCTCGGGCGAGATGGCGCCTTCCTCGACCAGCACGTCCCAGTGCAGCAGGCGGCTCCAGTAGTCGCGCCCGCACAGCACGATGGGCACGGGCTTGGCCTTGCGGGTCTGCACCAGGGTGAGCACTTCGAACAGCTCGTCCAGCGTGCCGAAGCCGCCGGGGAAGGCCATCAATGACAGCCCCATCGTTTAGTTTTCTGGGTAGCTTGTTTGGTCCTACCTTTGGGGTTGATAGTCGCTTGCCTGTCGACCCGCGGGTTAATACGGATGGGGAATGCTTGCCTCATTTAATATCATAAGATATTAATAGATATCACATGGAGACAGCATGGCCAACAGTGAACCCGTCGTCGTCAAGCACGTAGAAGACGTTCAATGGGAGGAAGCAGGCAAGAAGGGCCTCGCCTACCTTCCCGTCCGACGAGACGACATTGGCGCGGACTTCTTCGGCTTGCTTCGCTTCGATGCCTTTGTGAACAGCGGCGTGCATCAGCACCGCGACGTGGCCATGAGCTTGATGCTTTCGGGAGGCCTGACCGACCGTGACGGTTTCGTTCCCCCCGGATCGATGGGTATCAACTTCAATGGATCGACGCACGATGCAATTGCGTATGAACGCGCGTACATGGTCTCACGCCTCGAAGGGCCGGTGCAATACCTGCCAGAGCTTGAGCATAGTCTTCACGTGGGAGCGGAGCGCACCGCGATCGTCGTAGACAGTCCGGAGCAGTCGCCGGACCTGGTGCTTGCCCTGGCCAACTTGCCCTTGCAAATGACCGGACTCGCTGGCGTGGGTCGCAAGATGATCTTCGACTATGCGTGCACGCCTCATGATCGTCGCTGTGTCGAGCTGCAGCTCCTGCCGGGTACAAAGGTTTCGACCCATCGTCTCAACGGCCGCGTCGACTGGTTCGTGCTGTCAGGTGATGTCGGCATCACCGCGAAGGGGCGAACCAATTTCGCGCGCACCAATGCCTTTGTCATGATGTCGCCGCAAGCCGAGGTCTCCTTTGAGAGCCGATATGGCGCCCGTTTGGTAGCGTGGGCAGATGGACCCTCAGAGTCGCTCGAGCCGGGTCAGCCGCACGACCTGTACGGTTTCGGCTCGCTTCATACCTCTCGGCGCGCTCACAAGTCGAGCCGGGCATGAACACCTCGATTGCGCCTGTGGCGCCTCCCCCTGGCCGCTGGATCGGGAATTTGGATCGCATCTTGGCGATCGTCACCGAATGGCCCGCAGCCATCGCGCTTCTGGTCGAAATCCTGATCCTCCTGGCAGGCGTCGTTTCGCGCTACGCGTTCCATAGTCCATTGGTCTGGGTGGACGAACTTGCATCGCTGCTTTTCTTGTGGCTTGCCGTGCTCGGAGCCTGCATTGCCTATCGCCGCGGTGCACATATGCGGATGACGACGCTGATCAGTGGTTTACCCGAACGCTGGCGCGCGACGTTCGAGTCCATGGCAACCGTGGCGCCGCTTGTCTTCTTGCTCATCCTGTTGCCATATGCAATCGAGCACGCGCAGGACGAAGCGATCATTCGGACGCCATACCTTGACCTGTCAATGCTGTGGCGTGTCGCTGCCCTGCCAGTTGGCCTTGCTTTGATGGTATTGACCGGCGTGATCCGCATCGTAGGGAGTTCCGATGTCCGCCGCGCCTGCTGGTGCGCGTTCTACCTTGCGGTCGTCGCAGTGGCACTTCTTCTGCTCGCGCCATGGCTCAAGACGATTGGAAACTTGAACCTGATTGTCTTCTTCATCGTTCTTGTCTTCGGTACGGTGTTCGCCGGCATCCCAATCGCCTTCTCGTTCGGCCTTGCCACCCTTGCATATCTCGCGTATGCGACCCAAACGCCGCTCACCGTTCTTGTCAGCCGGCTCGACGAAGGGATGTCTCATGTCGTCCTGCTGTCGGTGCCGCTCTTCATTTTCCTCGGCGTGCTTCTCGAGATGACTGGGATGGCGAAGGCAATGATCGCTTTCCTCGCCAGCCTGCTGGGCCATGTCCGCGGGGGGCTGTCCTACGTGCTGCTGGGAGCCATGTTCCTGATTTCCGGAATATCTGGCTCGAAGGCGGCCGACATGGCCGCGATCGCGCCGGCCCTGTTTCCGGAGATGATCCGGCGCGGCGCCAAGCCCGGGGAACTCGGCGCTCTGTTGAGCGCATCCGGTGCGATGAGCGAAACGATTCCGCCCAGCCTTGTGCTGATCACGATCGGCGCGGTCACGGGTGTGTCGATCGCCGCGCTGTTTACTGGGGGCCTTCTTCCCGCCGTCCTTCTGATGATCGCGATGGGCGTCGTCGTCTATCTGCGCCATCGCAACGAAAGTATTGGCGAAACCGAACGCCCATCGCGCCGTGATTCGGGCCGCCTTTTCCTTCTCGCCTTTCCAGCGATCGCACTCCCGTTTGTCATTCGCGCAGCCGTCGTTGAAGGCGTGGCCACGGCGACCGAAGTCTCGACGCTTGGCATTGCGTACTGCGTGATCGTCGGCCTGGTGCTCTATCGACAGTTCGATTGGCGTCGAATCGGCAAGATGCTGGTGGACACCGCAGCACTGTCTGGTGCCATTCTCATCATCGTTGGCGCAGCAACCGCCATGGCATGGGCCTTGACGCAGTCCGGTTTCTCCCGGCAACTGGCCGAGATGATGCTGGCAGTGCCAGGAGGCAGGACAGGCTTTCTGCTGCTCTCGATAGCCATATTCATCGTGCTCGGCAGTGTGCTCGAAGGCTTGCCGGCCATTGTGCTGTTCGCCCCATTGCTGTTCCCTATCTCTCGGCAGCTCGGGATTCACGACGTGCACTACGCGATGCTGACGATCGTATCAATGGGCATCGGGCTGTTTACTCCTCCGTTCGGAGTGGGTTTCTATACCGCCTGTGCCATGGGAAACATCGACCCTGGCAAGGCGATTCGCCCGATCCTGGGCTACATCGTCGCACTGTTCATCGGGCTCTTGATTCTGTGTTTCGTTCCGTGGCTGTCCACGGGTTTCCTGTCCAAGTGAACCAACTTGCAACCTTCTAAGGCGCCACCGCGTCGTTCAATCGGAGACAACATGCCTATCACCCGTCGCACCTTCACCTCGGCCGCAGCGGTCGCCTCGAGCACCGTCCTCTTGCCGCGCTTCGCCAGGGCCGCCGACTTCAATTACAAGTACGCGAACAATCTTCCGCTCTCGCATCCGGTCAACGTCCGCGCCAAGGTGGCGATGGACAAGATCAGGGAAGAGACGAGCGGACGCGTCTCGATCGAAATCTTTCCTAACTCGCAACTCGGCTCCGACAGCGACGTGCTGAGCCAAGTGCGCTCGGGTGGCGTGGACTTCTTCACGCTGGCTGGAGCGCTTCTTGCGACCTTGGTGCCAGTTGCGGCGATCGACGGAGTGCCGTTCGTATTCAAGGACTACGCTGCTGTCTGGAAGGCGGTCGACGGGAACCTCGGGAAACTGATCCGCAGCGAAATCGCCAAGGTCAATCTGGTCGCTATGGACAAGCAATGGGACAACGGGTTTCACCAGATCACCACCAAGTCCACAGAGATCAATAGTCCCAAGGACATGAAAGGATTGAAGATCCGTACCGGTGCGAGTGCCCTCCAGGTGCAGATGTGCACCGCGCTTGGTGCCTCCCCTACCAGCATCAGCTTCAATGAGCTCTACACAGCACTGCAGACCGGCGTGGTGGATGCCCAACTCAACGCGCTGGTGATCGTGAAGAACGCCAAGCTGTACGAGGTTCAGAAGCATTGCGCACTGACCAACCACATGTGGAGCGGATTTTGGTTCCTGGCCAACAAGAAATCCTGGGAGAAGATGCCAGAGAACATCCGCGCAATCGTGGCAAGCAACCTCAATGCTGCGGCAGTTGCTGAACGCGCCGACATCGAATCATCGAACCGGAGCCTGGAGGCAGAGCTTTCGACTCTTGGCATGAAGTTCGCCCGTCCCGACCCTGCGCCCTTTCGCGCCCAACTGGCTCAAGCCGGGTTCTATCGCGATTGGAAAGCCAAATTCGGAGCGTCCGCGTGGGAAGCGCTTGAGGCGTCGGTGGGCAATCTCGCGTGATCTCAAATTCATCTGCAAGCGGGTTTCGACCGCTGGCCTTCGTAACAGGTGGGGCGTCCGGAATTGGGTTGGCCGTCACGCGGCATCTTGCATCTCTCGGCTGGGAGGTCATCGCCGCCGACATGAACGAGGAGGCCTTGAGGAGGCTCCAACTCGAAGCAGATAGCGCGCAGGGGTCGGGCTTGTTCCGAGGCTTGAAGCTGGACATCTCCGATGAGACGTCCGTCAAGGCGGTCTTCGAGTCGATGGATTGCTCACGCTTGCGCGGTGTCGTCAACTCGGCCGGCATCGGCCAAAGCGTGCCGTTTCTCGAGACCGGCCTCGACTTGCTCCGCCGAACCATTGAAGTCAACCTGATCGGCACATTTCTCGTCTCCCAGATTGCCGCGAGAGCGATGGTCGAGTCTGGAGGTGGATCGATTGTGAACATTTCGTCGGGATCGGCGCTGCGAGGTAACGCCGGACGCGCCGCCTATGGGGCGTCGAAAGGGGGCGTGGAAGTCCTCACCAAGGTCATGTCGGTCGAACTCGCGAAGCGAGGAGTGCGAGTCAACACAGTTGCTCCTGGCCCGATCGAGACGCCGCTCGTCCTTTCGATGCACTCCGCCGAAGATCGATCCCGTGCACTCCGCTCAGTGCCACAGGGGCGGTATGGGCGAGCCGAAGACGTTGCGAAGGCTGTGGCGTTTCTGCTTGACGGAGATCAATCGGCATACATAACCGGCTGCACGCTCGCCGTGGACGGGGGATTCGCTTCGGCCGGCTCGTTTAACATCACGTCCGACTAAGGAGTCCCCGGAAACCGTCTGCATCATGGAAGTTTTGAATGGCTGATCTGCAGCTGCATCGCATCCGCGCGATCGCGGTTTCCGTCGGGAGCCTCGCTGAAAAACTCATGCTTGCAGAGGTGGGGATCTCCGTGATGGAGGCGAGGGTACTTCAGACGCTTCGCGCTTTTCCGGCGAGCACTGCGACCGAGGTCGCTGGTCGAATCCTCCTGACCACCGTTCAAGTCGGCAGGTCCGTGGCTCGACTGAAGAAACTCGGCTTGCTGAAAGTCGAGCCGCACGCACTGGATGGGCGGGCCTTGCATCTCGAACTGACGGCCGCGGGAGAAATAGCTCATGCCGCTGCAGTGAATGTGACGGCAGCAGTCCAAGCGTGGACTATCCGAGATCTTTCCCGCGAGGAATGGATTCAGCTTGATTTGCTGCTGAACAAGCTGGTCGAGAGTTCGCAGTACGGCGAGAGAGATATTCGCTCCCTCCAAACCGTTGTCTCCGAGAAACAAACTTCTGCGAAGAGAGCCGCAAAGAAGACGCCTGCGGCTGCGGCCGCAGGTGGGTGATGCGTGAAAATCCATGGAGACGAGCGACCGAGGAAGCGTACTGCCGCCGGAGATTCGTGGTGAACAGTTCTCGAGTCAGATCAGTCCAAGCTGGAGATCGGACCGATGAAGGGGCGATCAGAGTAGTCTGGAACTCACGGCGTGCGTGAACGCCCCAAGGGCCTCGCCGGCGCAGCGCGGCGGTCGCGCGCTCAGAGCTTGTAAAACTCGCGGATGATCTCCCAGGCCTCGCCCGGCTCGTCGACGACGTGGAACAGCGCCAGGTCCTCGGGCGAGATGGCGCCTTCCTCGACCAGCACGTCCCAGTGCAGCAGGCGGCTCCAGTAGTCGCGCCCGCACAGCACGATGGGCACGGGCTTGGCCTTGCGGGTCTGCACCAGGGTGAGCACTTCGAACAGCTCGTCCAGCGTGCCGAAGCCGCCGGGGAAGGCCACCAGCGCCTTGGCGCGCATCATGAAGTGCATCTTGCGCAGCGCGAAGTAGTGGAACTTGAAGCTCAGTTCGCGCGTGACGTAGGGGTTGCCCGACTGCTCGTGCGGCAGGGCGATGTTCAGGCCGATGGAGGGCACGCCGACGTCGTGCGCGCCGCGGTTGGCGGCCTCCATCACGCCGGGGCCGCCGCCGGTGCAGATGGTGAGCTTCTCCTCTGGCGGCAGGCGCAGGCTGTGGGTGGCGACGAGGCGGCCGAACTCGCGCGCGGCCTCGTAGTAGCGGGCGTTGCGCACGGCGCGCTCGGCATGCCGCAGCGCCTCGGCATCGCCGCTGGCGCGCGCGGCGGCCAGGCGCTCGGCGGCCTGTTCGGGCGAGACGAAGCGGGCGCTGCCGTAGACGACGACGGTGCTCTCGATGCCGGCCTCCTGCAGGTCGAGGTCGGGCTTGAGCAGTTCGAGCTGGAAGCGGATGCCGCGCGTCTCGCGCCGCAGCAGGAACTCGGGGTCGGCGAAGGCCAGGCGGTAGGCATCGGCCTGCAGCGGCTCGCCGCGGTCGGCATGGGCCTGCAACTCGGCCCAGGCGTCGGCCAGGGGGGAGCGGGCGCTGTCCTTGATGTCTTCGGTGGTTTCCATGGTGCGCTATTCTATTGGTAGCTGCTGGCGCTTGCCAGATGCGCGCTGGAATGCGAAAAGGCCCCGAAGTTCGGGGCCTTTTCGCAGCGTGGGGCAGAGGCGCCTCAGACGCGCTTGCGGTATTCGCCGGTGCGCGTGTCGATCTCGATCTTGTCGCCCTGGCTGACGAACAGGGGCACCGGCACTTCGAAGCCGGTGGCGATCTTGGCGGGCTTGAGCACCTTGCCCGAGGTGTCGCCCTTGACGGCGGGCTCGGTCCAGGTGATCTCGCGCTCCACGCTGGTGGGCAGCTCGACGGAGATGGCCTTGCCGTCGTAGAACACCACTTCGACGGCCATGCCGTCTTCCAGGTAGTTCAGCGCGTCGCCCATGTTGCCGGCCTCGACTTCATACTGGTTGTACTCGGCGTCCATGAACACGTACATGGGGTCGGCGAAGTAGGAGTAGGTGCAGTCCTTGTGGTCGAGGATGACCTGGTCCATCTTGTCGTCGGCCTTGAAGACGACTTCGGTGCCCATGTTGTTGAGCAGCGCCTTGAGCTTCATGCGCACGGTGGCGGCGCCGCGGCCGCCGCGGGCGTATTCGGTCTTGAGGACGATCATCGGATCCTTGCCGTGCATGACGACGTTGCCGGCGCGGATTTCCTGGGCGATTTTCATGAGAGTGGTTCCCGTGTTGGAGAGTGAGCGAGAGGGCCGCTCGTGCACCGGGGAGGGGAGGCTTCAGGGCGCGCTGCGGCGAGGAGACGATTGCGAGCGTCGGGCGCTTTTTCGCAAAGCCTTGAATTCTAACGTTTTTCGGCCACGAACCTGAGCAATTGGGTGGCGAGGTCGTCCTGCGCCAGCAGCCGCTGGCGCGCCGCCAGGGCGCAGGCGCGCCACACGGGCAGGTCGGGGGCGGGCAGGGGGCCAGGCGCGGTGCCGTTCCACACGCGGTGGAAATCGGCGAGCGACGCGGGGGCTTCGAGCCAGCGCAGGAAGGCTTCCAGCTTGGCGTGGTGCGCGTCGTCGTGCTGCGGGTAGATGTGCCACACGAAGGGCGCGCCGGCCCACAGGGCGCGCACCAGCGAGTCCTCGCCGCGCACGAAGTTGAGGTCGCACGACCAGAGCAGGTGGTCGTAGCCGGGCTGCGTGAGGTAGGGGAGGTATGAAATCGATAGCTGCTCGCGCTTGACTGGCGGGCGCTGGAGGCTGTTTTCGCTTGAAAGCACCGCAGCGCTGGCGCGCCCGGCGGTGGCCAGCAGGCGCGTGGGCGCGGGCGCCTCGCGCAACTGCGCCAGCCATTCACCCAGGGCCGGTGGCTCGTAGCAGAACAGCGAGACCAGCGGCTCGCCCTGCCATTCGATGCCTTGTCCACGCAGCCAGGCCGCGCGGTCGAAGGCGGCCTGCCGCGCAGGCAGGTCCGGTTCGCGCAGCAGGCCGCCGGTGCGCGGCGTGAAGCCGGGGTAGAAGAACCACTTGGTCCAGCCCGCCGCCGGCCCATGCAGCACGGGCGAGGGCAGGGCGTGCATGCGCTCCACCCAGGGTTCGGCGCTGAGGTATTCGAGGTTGATCCAGACGGGGGGCGGGTTTTCAATGCCATTTTGGCCTCTGGCGCCCGACAGGCAAGCGCCGGCAGCTATGAATTCGGGAGCTATCTCGCAGCCGAAGGCTTCCACCCACACGTCGGCGAGCGGCAGCGCGGCCAGAACGCCGGGCGACAGTGAGTCCGCCCAGGGCAGCACCCGCACGCTGTCCACGCGGCCTTGCCGGGCGCCGGGCGCCATCCAGTCCAGCGCGCTGGCGTCGTCCACCCACAGCCGCACCTGCTGCCCGCGCTCGGCCAACTGGCGCGCCAGGCGCCAGCACACGCCCAGGTCGCCGTGGTTGTCGATCACGCGGCAGAAGATGTCCCACAACGCTGAGGTGCGGGCGTGCGGAGGCAGCGGCATGGCGTTAATATAACAACCGTTAAAACATGAGGATCACGCCATGACCGCACTGAAACTGACCCAGATCGGCAACTCCGTGGGCCTGATCCTGCCCAAGGAACTGCTCGCCCGCCTCAAGCTGGAGAAGGGCGACACGGTGTTCGTGACCGAGGCGGCGAACGGCGTCAACCTGTCGCCCTACGACCCCACGCTGGAAGATGAACTGGCGCTGGGCCGCGAGTTCATGCGCGAGTACCGCGACACGTTTCACCAGCTTGCCAAATGACGGGCGGCTGGTCCTTCATCAGCCGCCGAGCGCTGGAACTGCTGCACGACGAGAGCCTGGCCGAGCACGGCGGGCGTCCCGGCCTGCGGGACGAGGGTCTGCTGGAATCGGCATTGGCGCGCCCGCTGCAATTGCTGGCATATGGTGAGCCCGACGTGGCCGCGCTGGCGGCGGCCTATGCGTTCGGCCTGGTGCGCAACCACGCGTTCGTCGATGGCAACAAGCGGGCGGCTTTTTTGGCCGCCGGCTTGTTTCTGGGGCTCAACGGCTGGCGTTTGCAGGCCACGCAGGTGGAGGCGACCCGCACCATGCTCGCCCTCGCCGCCGGCGACCTGCCCGAGGACGCCTTCGCCGACTGGCTGCGCCAGCATATCCAGCCGCGCCAGTCATGAGCGAAGCGCCCGCGCCCGCAGAAGCCAAATCCACCGGCCACGGCCCCGAACTGCTGGCCCAGGTCGCCGCGCTGCCCCCGCTGCCCGGCGTCTACCGCTACTTCGACGCGGCGGGCAGCGTGCTGTACGTGGGCAAGGCGCGCAACCTGAAGAAGCGCGTGTCCAGCTACTTCGGCCGCGACCACGGCGGCACGCGCATCGGCCACATGGTGGGCAAGATCGCGCGCCTGGAGACCACGGTGGTGCGCTCCGAGGCCGAGGCGCTGATCCTCGAAAACAACCTCATCAAGCAGCTCGCGCCCAAGTACAACATCCTCTTCCGCGACGACAAGAGCTACCCCTATCTGAAGTTGACGGGGACTGGCCGCTTCGTCCCCGACCTTGACCCCGGCGCGCCCAGTCCACAGGCCTACGCCCGCATGGCCTACTACCGCGGCGCCACCGACAAGCGGCACCGCTACTTCGGTCCCTACCCGGGCGCCTGGGCGGTGAAGGAGACCATCCAGCTGATGCAGAAGGTGTTCCGCCTGCGCACCTGCGAGGACACCGTGTTCGCCCACCGCACGCGGCCCTGCCTGCTCTACCAGATCAAGCGCTGCACCGGCCCCTGCGTGCGCCTCATCAGCGCCGAGGACTACGCCGCCGACGTGGCGCAGGCCGAGCGTTTCCTGCGCGGCGAGACGCACGACCTGCTGAAGGACATGGAGCGCCGCATGATGGCGCACGCCGAGGCGCTGGAGTTCGAGCAGGCGGCCGACATCCGCAACCAGATCGGCGCGCTGTCGAAGGTGCTGCACCAGCAGGCGGTGGAGGTGGGCGGCGACGCCGACGTGGACATCCTCGCCGTCAAGGTGCAGGGCGGGCGCGCCTGCGTCAACCTGGCGATGGTGCGCGGCGGCCGCCACCTGGGCGACCGCGCCTACTTCCCCAGCCACGTGGAAGACGCGCAGGGGCTGGCCTTCGACGACGGCGACGCCGAGCTGCCCACCATCGAGGCGCAGGTGCTCGACGCCTTCGTCGCCCAGCACTACCTGGGCACGCCCGCGCCGGCGCAGCTCATCACCAGCGAGCCGGTGTCGCAGTCGCTCCTGCAGACGCTGGCCGACAAGGAGGAGGCGCGCATCAGCGCCACCCACGCTCCGCGCGGGCAGCGCCGCGTGTGGCTGGAGATGGCGCAGCAGAACGCCGCCCTGCAACTGGCCCGCCTGCTGGCCGAGGAGGGCTCGCAGCAGGCGCGCACGCGCGCGCTGGCCGAGGCGCTGGACCTGCCCGTGGAGAACCTCGACGACCTGCGCATCGAATGCTTCGACATCAGCCACACCGCTGGCGAGGCCACGCAGGCCAGCTGCGTGGTGTTCCAGGGCCACCGCATGGTCAGCAGCGAATACCGGCGCTACAAGATCGAAGGCATCACCCCCGGCGACGACTACGCCGCCATGCGCCAGGTGCTGGAGCGCCGCTACGGCAAGATCGCCGAGGCGCTGAGCGAGCAGGGCGACGTGCAGCTCACCCGCGCCGCGCGCATGCCCGACCTGGTGCTGGTCGACGGCGGCAAGGGCCAGGTGGCGATGGCGCGCGAGGTGTTCGAGCGCCTGGGGCTGGACCTGTCGCTGATCGTCGGCGTGGAGAAGGGCGAGGGCCGCAAGGTCGGCCTGGAGGAGCTGGTGTTCGCCGACGGGCGCGAGAAGGTGTCCCTGGGCAAGGACTCCGCCGCGCTGATGCTGGTGGCGCAGATCCGTGACGAGGCGCACCGCTTCGCCATTACCGGCATGCGCGCGCAGCGCGCCAAGGTGCGCGTGGGCGGCAGCCGCATCGAGGAGATCCCCGGCGTCGGCCCGCGCAAGCGCGCGCGCCTGTTGCAGCGCTTCGGCGGCGTGCGCGGCGTGGAGGCGGCCAGCGTGCAGGAACTGGCGACGGTGGAGGGTATCTCTCGCTCCTTGGCCGAAGAGATCTACCGCGCCTTGCATTGAGATGCGGCTTATGGATCAAATCGGCCTCCAGCGCCCGTCCAGCAAGCGCTGGCAGCTATTCTTATCGTAGTATCCGGTATGCTGCGGCACGTCATGCCGCCGTGCCACAATCGCCGCCATGTTCTTCACCATACCCACCTTGCTGACGTGGACGCGCATCGTCGCCATCCCGCTCATCGTGGGCGTGTTCTATTGGCCGATGGAGCCGCGCACGGCCAACCTGGTGGCCACGGTGATGTTCGTCGTCTTCGCCTGGACGGATTGGCTGGACGGCTACCTGGCGCGCAAGCTGAACCAGACCTCGGCCTTCGGCGCCTTCCTCGATCCGGTGGCCGACAAGTTCCTCGTCTGCGCCACGCTGCTGGTGCTGGTGCACCTGCGGCGCACCGACGTGTTCGTGGCGCTGATCATCATCGGCCGCGAGATCGCCATCTCCGCCCTGCGCGAGTGGATGGCCAAGATCGGCGCCAGCAGGAGCGTGGCCGTGCACATGCTGGGCAAGCTCAAGACCACCTTCCAGATGGTGGCCATGCCCTTCCTGCTGTACGACGGCCGGCTGCTGGGCGTGATCGACACGCGCTGGTGGGGCAACGTGCTGATCTGGATCGCCGCCGTGCTGACGGTGTGGTCGATGGTCTATTACCTGCAAAAAGCCCTGCCCGAAATTCGCGCGCGAGTCCGGTGAGTTCATGAGTGCGCGCGGCGACGGCGACACCACGGCCCTGCTCATCCGCCTGATGCCGGCGGTGTTCGTGCTGATCTGGGCCACCGGCTTCATCGTGGCGCGCTACGGCATGCCGCATGCGCCGCCATTCACCTTCCTGCTGTACCGCTACCTGTTCTCCATCGCCTGCTTCCTGGTCTGGATCGCCGCCGCCGGCGTGCGCTGGCCGCGCGACCGCGCCGAATGGGTGCACCTGGGCGTGACGGGCGTGCTGATGCACGCCGGCTACCTGGGTGGCGTGTGGGCCGCGGTGAAGGACGGCATGGGCTCGGGCCTGTCGGCGCTGATCGTCGGCATCCAGCCGGTGCTGACGGCGATCTGGCTGTCGGCCACCGGCGCGGGCAGCCACCGCGTCACCGGGCGGCAGTGGCTGGGCCTGCTGCTGGGTTTCGCCGGGCTGGTGCTGGTGGTCTCGCGCAAGCTCACCTACGCCAGCCCGGGCGACCACGTCACCTGGGTCAACTTCTCATGGGCGCTGCTGGCGCTGCTCTGCATCACCGCCGGCACGCTCTACCAGAAGCGCTTCGTCAAGCCCTGCGACGTGCGCACCGCCAACACCGTGCAATTGTTGGCAGCCGCCCTCGTCACGCTGCCGCTGGCGCTGCTGGAGGCCGAGCCGTTCCGCTGGAGCCTGGAATCGGTCGGCGCCATGGCGTGGTCGGTGCTCGGGCTCACGCTGGGCGGCAGCTCGCTGCTGTACCTGCTGATCCAGCGCGGCGCCGCGGCCAGCGTCGCCAGCCTGATGTACCTCGTGCCGCCCACCACGGCGCTGATGGCCTGGGTGCTGTTCGGCGAGCCGATCACCGCGCTCACCATCGCCGGCATCGCGCTCACTGCTTTCGGCGTGGCCTTGGTGGTGCGGCCTGGGGCGCCGCGCGCGCGCTGAGTCGCACGCTGCATGCAATGCATCACGCGTGGCCGCGAAATCTGCGAATTGTTGTTGTGCCGTCGCCCGCCCAGGGCGAATGTGGACTGTGGGCCTGCAATTGGGTCTAGAATGCATCGCTCGTTGAGCGGGCTTTGCCGGGCGCAGACTCGGCGCCAGCCCGCATCGTCAGGCCGCGAACAGGGGGGAGGATGGGCGAGGCCCTCCAGACGCTCTGAAATCGCTTTACGAATTCCTGATTCCTGTCAATAAGAGGGGCACTTACGTGAACAAGACCGAGTTGATCGAACACATCGCCAAGAACGCCGACATCTCCAAGGCTGCCGCCACGCGCGCCCTGGAGGCGACCATCGGCGCCGTCAAGACCACGCTGCGCAAGGGGGGCACCGTGTCGCTGGTGGGCTTCGGCACCTTCGCCGTCGGCAAGCGCGCGGCACGCTCGGGCCGCAATCCCCGCACCGGCGCAACGATTAAAATCAAGTCCGCCAAGGTACCCAAGTTCCGTCCCGGCAAGGCGCTGAAGGACGCTCTGAACTGACCCTTTTCAGGACGGGTGCTTAGCTCAGTTGGTAGAGCGGCGCCCTTACAAGGCGTAGGTCGGGGGTTCGAACCCCTCAGCACCCACCAGTCGAAGCAAAGGCGAACCCTGGTTCGCCTTTTTCCTTTTCCAAGCCATCCTCAGAGTCGCGTTCATGTTCGATTTCGTTCGCCGTCACACCAAAATCATCATGGGCGTGCTGTTCCTGCTGGTGATTCCATCGTTCGTGCTGTTCGGCATCGAGGGCTACACGCGATTCAATGAAGGCGCCAGCAAGGTAGCGGTGGTCGATGGCAAGAGCATCACCCAGACCGAATGGGACAACGCGCACCGGCAGGACATCGACCGCATGCGCGCCGCCAATCCCACCGCCGACCTGAGTCTGCTCGACTCGCCAGCCGTCAAGTACGCCACGCTGGAGCGCCTGGTGCGCGAGCGCGTGCTGGCCGCCGCCGCGGCCCACGAGCACCTGACGGTGTCCGACCAGCGCCTGGCCGCCGAACTGGCGCAAGATCCCAACATCGCCGCGCTGCGCCGCGCCGACGGCTCGCTCGACATGGACCAGTACCGCCGGCTGGTCGCCAATCAAGGTCTCACCCCCGAGGGCTTCGAGGCGCGCGTGCGCGCCGACATGGCGGCCAACCAGGTGCTGGGCGGCGTGATCAATTCCGAGTTGCTCAGCCCGGCGCAGGCCGACGTGGCCATGGGCGCCTTCCTGGAACGGCGCGAGGTGCGCGTGCAGCGCTTCGCGCCCGCCGGCTACACCGCCAGGCTGAACCCGAGCGACGCCGACCTGGAGGCGTTCTACAAGGCCAACCTGGCGCGCTACCAGGCGCCCGAGTCGGCGCGCATCGAGTACGTGGTGCTCGACCTCGACACCGTGAAGAAGGGCGTCGCCGTCAGCGAACAGGACCTGCGCGCCTATTACGACCAGAATGCCCCCGCGCTCGGCAAACCCGAAGAGCGCCGCGCCAGCCACATCCTGATCAACGCGCCCAAGGACGCACCCGCCGCCGAGCGCGAGAAGGCCAAGGCCACCGCCACCGAGCTGCTGGCTCAGCTGCGCAAGGCGCCCGGCACCTTCGCCGACGTCGCGCGCAAGTCCTCGCAGGACGACGCCAGCGCCCCGAGCGGCGGCGACCTGGGCTTCTTCCAGCGCGACAAGGGCATCGATCCAACCCTCTCCAAGACCACCTACGCGCTGGCCAAAGCCGGCGACATCAGCGACGTGGTGGAGAGCGACTTCGGCTACCACATCGTGCGGCTCACCGAACTCAAGCCCGCTGAAGTGCCCCCGTTCGAGAAGCTCCGCCCGCAGCTGGAAGATCAACTGCGCACGCAGCAGGCGCAGAAGGCGTTTGGCGAGTTGGCCGAGGCGTTCACCAATGGCGTGTACGAGCAGTCCGACAGCCTGCGGCCCATCGCCGACAAGCTGAAGCTCACCGTGCACACGGCCGATGGCGTCAAGCACACGCCCGCCCCCGGCGCTACCGGCGCGCTGGCCAACGCCAAGTTCCTGAACGCCTTGTTCAGCACCGATTCGCTGGAGAAGAAGCGCAACACCGAGGCCGTGGAGATTGGGGCCAACCAGTTGGTGTCCGGCCGCGTGGTGGCGTACACCGCCGCCCACGCCCGCCCGCTGGCCGAGGTGCAGGCCGACGTTCGCCAAGCCTTCCTGAACGAGCGCGGCGCCGCGCTGGCCCGCGAGGACGGCCAGGCCAAGCTCAAGGCATGGACCGCCCAGCCGAACACCGCGACCAGCCTGCCGGCGGCCGTGGTGGTATCGCGCGATGCGCCGCAGGACCAGCCGCCGCAACTGCTCGAAGCCGTGCTGCGCGCCGACCCGGCCAAGCTGCCCGTCTTCGTGGGCGTGGATCTGGGGGCCGAGGGCTACGCCGTGGCGCGCGTGGACAAGGTGCTGCCCAAGGCCGAGCAGGACGCCGAGGTCGCCGCCCAGACCCGCCAGCGCTACGCGCAGCTCTGGGCGAGTGCCGAGGCGCGCCAGTACTACGAGCTGCTGAAGGCGCGCTACAAGACCGCCATCCTGGTGCCCGCGCCAGCCGGCCAGGCGGCGCGCTGAGGCGGGGAAACCGCCGGGCAAAGAAAAAGGCCCCGCAGGGCCTTGATTCTTAAGCGATTTCGGTGGGGTGGCTGATGGGACTCGAACCCACGACAACCAGGATCACAACCTGGGACTCTACCAACTGAGCTACAGCCACCGTCGTGAATTGCGGATTATAGCGCGACGGCTGAAAGAAAGGGCCCCACGGGGCCCTTTCATGCGTTGGCGCCGCTTGAGGGCGCTGCCTTGAGGTCAGTCGTTGCTGCTGGTGATGCCCAGGATGGCCAGCAGGCTCTGGAACACGTTGAAGATGTCCAGGTACAGCGCCAGCGTGGCGCTGATGTAGTTGGTCTCGCCGCCGTCCAGGATGCGCTTGAGGTCGTACAGCATGAACAGGCTGAACACGCCGATGGCCAGGGTGCTGATGACCAGCATGCCGACGGTGGAGCCGACGAACACGTTGACGACGGCGCCCACCAGGATCACCAGCGCGCCGACGAACAGCCATTTGCCCAGGCCCGACAGGTCGCGCTTGATGACGCTGGCCAGGCTGGCCATGACGAAGAACACGCCGGCGGTGCCGCCGATGGCGGTCATCACCAGGTCGCTGCCATTCTTCAGGCCCAGCACGGCGCCGATCAGGCGCGAGAGCATCAGGCCCATGAAGAAGGTGAAGGCCAGCAGCACCGGCACCCCGGCGGCGGAGTTCTTGGTCTTCTCGATGGCGAACATGAAGCCGAAGGCGCCGGCCAGGAACACGATCAGTCCCACGCCGCCGCTGAGGCTGCGGGTGATGCCGGTGCTGACGCCGATCCAGGCGCCCAGCACCGTGGGCAGCAGGCTCAGCGCCAGCAGCCAGTAGGTGTTGCGCAGGACCTTGTTGCGCTGCTCCTGGGAAACGAGGCCGCCATGCGCGGCGTCGGCGTAGGACAGGGTTTGCAAGCGGTCGTTCATGGCGGGGCGGGCTCCTTGTGGGATGGCATGGGGCCGCCACCGCGGCGGCCTCGTGCATGCATTCTACGTAGAGCCGGTGCCGGCGAGAAAATTCCCTTCGGAATCAAAAGGTTGGCGTGCGGTTAGGATCGGGCGGCACAACCAGGAAACCAGCCATGAAAACCAAGCACTTTCTCGAATCCGCCGACGTGAAGGCCATTGCCGCCGCCGCCGAGGCGCAGGCGCTCAAGCACCAGTGGGCGGTGACGATCGCCATCGTGGACGATGGCGGCCACCTGCTGCACCTGCACCGCCTGGACGGCGCGGCACCGGTCAGCGCCCACATCGCGCAGGCCAAGGCGCGCACGGCGGCGCTGGGGCGGCGCGACAGCAAGGGCTACGAGGACATGATCAATGGTGGCCGCACGGCCTTCCTGTCGGCGCCGGCCATCGACGGCCTGCTGGAGGGCGGCGTGCCGATCATGAAGGATGGCCAATGCCTGGGCGCCGTGGGCGTGAGCGGCGTGAAGGCCCCCGAGGACGCCCAGGTGGCGCAGGCGGGCGTGGCGGCGCTGGCGTCCTGACCAGCCCAGGGATTGCAAGTGTTTTAGGCCCCCAGCGCCCATCCAGCAAGCGCTGGCAGCTATTTTTAGGATAGCGAAAGGCTGGTTCAGTAGCTCAGCCGTTCGGGCCGGATCTCCTGCAGGATGGTGGTGGCGATCTCCTCGATCGACTTGGTGGTGGTCGAGAGCCAGCGGATGCCGGCGCGCCGCATCATGGCCTCGGCCTCGGCGACCTCCATGCGGCAGTTCTCGATACTGGCGTAGCGTGAATTGGGGCGGCGCTCGGCGCGGATCTCGGCCAGCCGCTCGGGGGCGATGGTCAGGCCGAAGATCTTCTTGCGGTGCGGCACCAGCGCCGGGGGCAGCTGGCGGCGCTCGAAGTCTTCCGGGACCAGCGGGTAGTTGGCCGCCTTCAGCCCGTACTGCATGGCCAGGTACAGGCTGGTGGGGGTCTTGCCGCTGCGGCTGACGCCGGCCAGGATGACGTCGGCCGTCTCCAGGTCGCCGTTGCTCTGGCCGTCGTCGTGCGCCAGGCTGTAGTTGATGGCCTCGATGCGGTCGTGGTAGGCGCGGCTCTTGCTCACGTCCGAGAAGCGCCCCACGCGGTGGTGGCTCTTGATGCCGATCTCGTGCTCGATCGGCGCCACGAAGGTGCCGAACATGTCCAGCAGCATGCCGCGGCAGCCCGCCTGCAGCACGCCGAGCACCTCCATGTCCACCAGGGTGCTGAAGACGATCGGGCGCTTGCCCTCCACCTCGTAGGTGTGGTTGATGCGGCGTACCGCCTGGTGCGCCTTGTCGGGTGTGTCTATGAAGGGCAGGCGCACGTGGTGCGGCTGGAAGTCGAACTGGGCGAGGATGGCATTGCCGAAGGTCTCGGCGGTGATGCCGGTGCCGTCGGAGACGAAGAACACGGTGCGGTCGGGCATGGGGCGGGTGGCCGGCGGAAAAGGTGCCGGCGTCCCTACAATCATGCCCCATGTGCACGCGCGCCTCGCCCGCAACGGCCCACAGAACAGCAACAGGCCACCGCCGCGCCCTCCCGTTTTCAAACTCCGGAGCTTTCCCATGTCAGCACTTTTCGAGCCGACCGCCCTGGTCGTGCCTTTCGAGCAACTCAGAATGACCGATGTCGAGGCGGTCGGCGGCAAGAACGCCAGCCTCGGCGAGTTGATTTCCCAACTGCCGCAGGGCGTGCGCGTGCCCACGGGCTTCGCCACCACGGCGCACGCGTTCCGCCAGTTCCTGGCCCATGGCGGGCTGGCCGGGCGCATCAGCGCGCGTCTGGCCGCGCTCGACACCGACGACGTGCGCGCCCTGGCCGAGGCTGGCGCCGAGATCCGCGGCTGGGTCGAAAGCCAGCCCTTTCCGGCCGACCTGGAGAAGGCCGTGCGCGACGCCTTCGCCACGCTGTCGGCCGGCAACCTTGAGGCCAGCTTCGCCGTGCGCTCCTCCGCCACCGCCGAGGACCTGCCCGACGCCTCGTTCGCCGGCCAGCAGGAGACCTTCCTGAACGTGGTCGGCACCGAGCAGGTGCTGCACAAGATGAAGGAAGTGTTCGCCAGCCTCTACAACGACCGCGCCATCAGCTACCGCGTGCACAAGGGCTTCGCGCACGACGTGGTGGCACTGTCGGCCGGCGTGCAGCGCATGGTGCGCAGCGACCTGGGCGCGGCGGGCGTGATGTTCACCATCGACACCGAGTCGGGCTTCGACCAGGTGGTGTTCATCACCAGCAGCTACGGCCTGGGCGAGACGGTGGTGCAGGGCGCCGTGAACCCGGACGAGTTCTACGTGCACAAGCCGATGTTGGCGGCCGGTAAGCGGGCGGTGATCCGCCGCAACCTGGGCAGCAAGCTGCTCCAGATGGTGTTCGCCACGCCCGCCGAGAAGGCCGCTGACGGCAAGCTGGTCAAGACCGTGGACGTGCCCACGGAGCAGCGCAACCGCTATTCGCTGACCGACGCCGAGGTGGAACAGCTCGCGCGCTACGCGCTGGTGATCGAGCAGCACTACGGCCGCCCGATGGACATCGAATGGGGCAAGGACGGCCAGGACGGCCAGATCTACATCCTGCAAGCGCGCCCCGAGACGGTGAAGAGCCAGCAGCAGGGCCGCACCGAGCAGCGCTACAAGCTGAAAGGCAGCAGCGCCGTGCTGGCCGAGGGCCGCGCCATCGGCCAGAAGATCGGCACCGGCCCGGTGCGGCTGGTGAACGACATCGGCCAGATGGACACCGTGCAGCCCGGCGACGTGCTGGTCACCGACATGACCGACCCCAACTGGGAGCCCGTGATGAAGCGCGCCAGCGCCATCGTCACCAACCGCGGCGGACGCACCTGCCACGCGGCCATCATCGCGCGCGAGCTGGGTATCCCCGCCGTGGTGGGCGCCGGCAACGCCACCGAGGTGCTGAAGGACGGCACCCTGGTCACCGTGAGCTGCGCCGAGGGCGACACCGGCCGCATCTACGACGGCCTGCTGGAAACGGAGGTGACCGAAGTGCAGCGCGGCGAGATGCCGCCCATCGCCACCAAGATCATGATGAACGTGGGCAACCCGCAGCTCGCCTTCGACTTCGCGCAACTGCCCAACGAAGGCGTGGGCCTGGCGCGGCTGGAGTTCATCATCAACAACAACATCGGCGTGCACCCCAAGGCCATCCTCGACTACCCGCAGGTCGATGCCGACCTGAAGAAGGCGGTGGAGAGCGTGGCGCGCGGCCACGCCAGCCCGCGCGCCTTCTACGTCGACAAGGTGGCCGAGGGCGTGGCGACCATCGCCGCCGCGTTCTGGCCCAAGCCCGTCATCGTGCGGCTGTCGGACTTCAAGAGCAACGAGTACCGCAAGCTGATCGGCGGCAGCCGCTACGAACCCGAGGAGGAGAACCCCATGCTGGGCTTCCGCGGCGCGGCGCGCTACATCAGCACCGACTTCGCCGAAGCCTTTGCCATGGAGTGCGAGGCCATCAAGCGCGTGCGCGACGAGATGGGCTTGGCCAACGTGCAGGTCATGGTGCCCTTCGTGCGCACGCTGGGCCAGGCCGAGCGCGTCACCGGGCTGCTGGCCGCGCACGGCCTGAAGCGCGGCGAGAACGAACTGAAGCTGATCATGATGTGCGAGGTGCCCAGCAACGCCGTGCTGGCCGACGAGTTCCTGGCGTTCTTCGACGGCTTCTCGGTCGGCTCCAACGACCTGACGCAGCTCACGCTGGGGCTCGACCGCGACTCGGGCCTGGAACTGCTGGCGGCCGACTTCGACGAGCGCGACCCGGCCGTGCAGGCCCTGCTCAAGCGGGCCATCGACGCCTGCAAGCGCCAGGGCAAGTACGTCGGCATCTGCGGCCAGGGGCCCAGCGACCACCCGGACTTCGCGCAGTGGCTGGCGCGCGAGGGTATTTCGTCGATCTCGCTCAACCCCGACAGCGTGATCGGCACCTGGCAACTGCTCGCGGTGAAATGACCCACGCCCGTGTCTCCACGCGCTGCGCGCTGTCGCGCCTCCCTTCCTCGAGGGGGTGCGTCGGCATGGCCTTCCGCGCCTTCGGGATTCGCGCGCTCCGGGCGGCGCGCGACGCCATGGGGCGCTGAGACGCCCGACTTGCGCCATGCAGCCCGCTGACGACCTCCGCCTGCCGCGCGGCGCGGCCTGGGTGCGTGCCGCGCTGCTGGCGCTGTGGGCGGCGGCGTCCTTCGGCGTGGCCTTCTTCGCGCGCGACATCGACCTGTTCGTTGCCCGCTGGCCGCTGAACTTCTGGCTGCTGGCGCAGGGGGGCGTGCTGGTGTTCCTGCTGATCGTGATGGTCTACGCCTGGGTCATGAACCAGGCCGACCGCGCGCAGGCGCCCGGCGAGCGCGCCGAGGGCGATGGACGATAAGGCCGCCGGCACCGGTTACCTGTGGCGGCTGCATCGCCATCTGCTGCTGTTCGTCCTCGGCTTCATCGTCTTCCTGCTGCTGATGGCCTGGGCCGAGCGCGCGGGGCTGTCGCGCGGGTGGATCGGGCCGATCTTCCTGTTCCTGTCGGTGATGGTGTATGCCGCCATCGGGATCTACGCGCGCACCACTGACCCGGAGGATTTCTACGTCGCTGGCCGCCGCATCCCGCCCATGTACAACGGCATGGCCACGGCGGCGGACTGGATCAGCGCGGCCTCCTTCATCAGCCTGGCCGGCGCGCTGTACCTGCAAGGCTTTTCGGGCACCGCATCGCAGCCGGGTGGGCTGGCCTACGTGCTGGGCTGGACGGGCGGCTTCTGCCTGGTGGGCCTCTTGATCGCGCCGCGCCTGCGCGCCATGCGCCTCTACACCGTGCCCGACTTCTTCGCCCAGCGCTTCGGCGGCCGCTGGCCGCGTCTGCTGGCGGCGGCGGGGGCGGTGATGTGCTCGTTCATGTACGTGGTGGCGCAGATCTACGGCATCGGCCTGATCGCCTCGCGGCTGACCGGCGTGCAGTTCGAGATCGGCATCCTGCTGGGGCTGGGCGGGGTGCTGCTGTGCAGCTTCCTGGGCGGCATGCGCGCCATCACCTGGACCCAGGTGGTGCAGTACGTGGTGCTGCTGCTGGCGTTCCTGATCCCGGTGTCGTGGCTGGCGTACAAGCAGCTCGGCAATCCGGTGGCGCCGGTGGTCTACGGCGAGCAGTTGTACAAGATCGAGCTGCTGGAGCAGGAACTGGTCGCCGCCCCGGCCGAGCTGGAGGTGCGGCGCTTCTACGCCGAGCGCGCGCGCGACTACGCCGCGCGCCTGCGCGACCCGGCCGCCGCGCTGGCGCGCGAGCGCGCCCTGCTGGACGAACGCATCCGCATGCTGCGCGCGCAGGGCGCGGACTTCTCGCTGGTGCTGGCGGCGCGGCGCGCGCTGGCCGCGCTACCACGCGACGAGGCCAGCGCGCGCGAGCAATGGAGCCGCGCCATGCTGGAGGCGCAGGAGCGCGCCCAGCCGCTGGCCGGCCTGCCGCGCCACAGCCAGGCCTTCGCCGGCAAGCCCGATGGCACGCCGGCCGAGCGGGCGGCGTTCAACACCTCGCGCCTGAACTTCCTGGCGCTGATGTTCTGCCTGATGGTGGGCACGGCCAGCCTGCCGCACCTGCTGACCCGCTTCTACACCACGCCCAGCGTGGCCGACACGCGGCGCTCGGTGGCCTGGTCGCTGCTGTTCGTCGCCCTGGTGTACCTGGGCGCGCCGGCGCTGGCGGTGCTGGTCAAGTACGAGATCATGCAGGGGCTGGTGGGCAGCAGCTTCGACGACCTGCCCAACTGGATCGCCCAGTGGGCGCACGTCGATCCGGGGCTCATCTCGGTGCAGGACGTGAACGGCGACCGCATTTTGCAGTTCGGCGAGATCCGCCTGGGCGCCGACATGATCATGCTGGCCACGCCCGAGCTGGGCGGCATGCCCTACGTGGTGTCGGGCCTGGTGGCGGCGGGCGGCCTGGCGGCGGCGCTGTCCACCGCCGACGGCCTGCTGCTGACCATCAGCAACGCGCTGGTGTACGACATGCCGCCGCGCCGCGAGGGCGCGCCCGCGGTGTCGGAGAACCGGGTGATCCTGTCGAAGTTCGCCCTGCTGGCGGTGGCCATGGTGGCGGCGGCGGTGGCGGCGCTGAAGCCGGCGGAGATCATCTCGCTGGTCACCGCCTCGTTCTCTCTGGCGGCGGCCACCTTCTTTCCGGCCCTGGTCACGGGCCTGTTCTGGCCGCGCGCCACCGGCCGCGCCGTGGTGGCCGGCATGGCGGCAGGCGTGGGCGTGACGGTGCTGTACATGCTGCTGGCCAGCCCCGGCCTGCGCGCCGGCTGGGGGCTGCCGCCGGGCGGGCCGTGGTGGGGCATCCACCCGGTGTCGGCCGGTTTCTTCGGCGTGCCGGCGGGCTTCGCGGTGATCGTGCTGGTGTCGTGGTGGGACGGCTGGCAGCGCGCCCGTTTGCTATCAACAAAGTAGCTTCTGGCGCTTGCTGGGCGGGCGCTGGAGGCTGATTTGGCTTGAAACCTTCTATGCGGGCGCGGCGTCGTCCTCGCCCAGGAAGCCGCCGCGCTGACCACGTCCACCACCTGCTCGCCGTCGAACACCGCGCGCGGCTGGAAGGTCTGGAAGTCGAGCGCGCCCTGCTCGCGCCGGTTGGCGCGCAGCTGCTGGGCCACCGAGTCCTGCGTGCGCAGCTGCTGGTCCATGCCGGGCACGCGGTCGGCGGCCTCGGGCAGCGGGCCGTCGCCGGTGAGCCAGGCGGACACCGCGTCGTAAGCCAGCTGCGCCTTGTTGTGCACGCGCGCGCGGCGGATGGTGCTGCGCGCCAGCGCGCCGTCGGGCTGGAAGACCATCTCGGTCACCACGGCCAGGCGCACCTGGTTCGGGTTGAGCGAGGTGAGGTCGGTGGAGAGCTTCTCGGGCAGCATCGGGAAGATGCGCGCCGAGGTGTAGACGCTGGTGGTGTTGATCTGCGCGTGGCGGTCGAGCGGGGTGTCCTTGGCCACCAGCACGTCCACGTCGGCCACGGCCACCAGGATGCGCACCGCGCCATCCGGCAGCACCTCGCTGGCGGTGAGCTGGTCGAGGTCGCGCGAGTCGTCGTTGTCGATCGAGCACCAGGGCAGGGCGGTCAGGTCCACCACGTTGGGGCCGTCCTGGCCCGGCTCGTCGATGGCGCCCAACTGGCGCAGGGCGTCGCGCGAGAACTCGGGCGCCAGCCCGCGCTCGCGCATGGCGGCCACGGCCAGTTCGGCCAGTTCTTCTTTTTGGTGGGGGTGCAGCGCCATGAAAAACTCCGCCAGATCGTCGCGGACGATCTTAGCGGAGCAGGTCGGCCGGGTTCTTCGGGGCGCCGCCGCGCGTCAGGCCCAGTGCAGCAGCAGCGACAGGCAACTGCGCAGCTCGTTGCTGAGCAGACCCCGGGTGCCGGCCATGTGGCGCAGGGCGGAGAGCGTTACCCAGGCGCCGGCGCTGGTCAGATTCTGAGCGGCCTCCGTCGGGATTTCGACGATCTGGTAGCGCGCCACGGAATCCTTGAAGCGCCCGCCCTCGTCCGACTGGCGCACCGACAGGTGCGTGATGGCCTTGGCATGGTCGATGGCGGCGACCAGCGCTTGCGCGTTGGCGTGGCCCAGCCCGGTCAGCAGCGAGGGCCCGAACTGCGCGCGCTCCACGAAGCCGGGTTCCACGCGCGGCGGCACGAGAAAGTGCAACACGCCGCCGCGCCGGGCACAGGCGAGCACGGCGCGGCCTTCGGTGCGGTTGGTCAGCAGGGGCTGGCACCAGTCCTGCACCTCGCGGTCGGCGCTGTGCACGCGAAAGGCCCTGACCACGGGATCGATCCCCGAACGCTCGCATTCGATGGCCCATGCGCCGCAGCGCCAGCCAGGCAGCGCGTCCAGTGGAACCGGCTCGATGCGCAGCGCGGCAGCCGCGCGCGTTTCTTCCAGACGAGTCAGCGCATTGGCCAGACCCGAGGCAGGCAAGGGTGCCTGGTTGGATGCCAGCAGCCGCGCGCCAAAATCCTCCTGCGAGGGCCAACGGCCGAACGGCGTGGACGCCCCGGGCGGGCACAGCAGCGACCAGTCGGTGCAGCACAGCACTGAACGCGCGTCGGTGTTGAAGATGAAGTCCTCGGCCAGGGCCTGGCGTACCGCGCAGGCATCGAACCAGCGCCATGCGCCGGTCGGCGCCTCGAAGCCGGCCTCGACCTCGACCACCGCGTTGCGGTTGTATTTGCCGAGAAAGCGGTCGCCCTGTTCGGACTGTTCGACGTCGGTGACTTGCCGCACGACGCCATCGCCGCCGGTGAACAACCCGATCATTGCCGTCGGTAGCCCGCCGTGCACTTGCAAGTAGTTGCTGCGCGTGGCCTGCACCGAAGGGCCTATTTGCGTGCCGTGCACGTTGCCGGGCTCCGTCTTGGCTTGCAGCAGCCACTGCCAGCCCGATGCGGCGCGCCGCGCGACGAAGCCGAGGACGCCGATCTCGGGCTGGTCGATCATCGGCAGCGCCAGCCCGTTCAGGTGCGGCGGGCCGCCGTGGCACTGGGTGCCCACTACGGAGAAGAACCTGCCCGTCGCGTGCCGCAGCGCGCCATCGGCGAAGCGCCAGGACCCGCATTCGGCCAGCGGCACCTGCTGCACCAGGAACTCGCTGCGCGCACGGCGCTCGTCGAGCCAGGGTGCGATGGCGGTCGCGTCAGTCATTGCTGCCCCAGCCTTGGTCGGCGACGGCGTGCGCGACGTGGCTCATCACGTCGGCCAGGGGTGGCGGTTCGAGCGCGGCTTCGCCCGTGCGGTTTTGCAGGGCCGCGCGCCAACGCCAGCCGCGCGGCAGGTTCATTTCGGCGCACAGCCAAGTGTAGGCGTCCAGCCCGGTGTGCTGGAAATAGTGGGCTGCCTGCGGCGTCATCAGCAACTGGGCCAGTCGATGCACCTGGGGGTGCTTGGCCGGGGCCACGTTCAGGCCCATCCGGTGGCCCACCGCCTGCGGCTGCTGGGCCAGTTGCCGCAGGTGGCGGGTAAAACCGTCCAGCGCGGCGGGGTCGTGCATCAGCGCTAGCGCGGCCTGTTGCGGATGGGCCGGGGTGTCGTAGCGGCGGGTGGGCGCCGAGGCCGACCATTGGTTCTCGAACTTCAGGCAGGTGACGTCGACGCCTTCGGTCACGCGCGCGCCGCCGTGCCAGGCGCGCAGGGCCCAGTCCTGGATGGCGGGGCGAAACAGGTCGGCCGAGCGGCGCCAGGGGCCGACCTTGCGCGCCAGCACGCGCGAGAAGACCCAGGCGCTGGCCGGCTCGACGTAATGGAAGCCCGAGTTGAACACCCGCGCCAGATCGCGCCCCAGGGGAGAAATGGTCTCGAAGATCAGCGGCTCGCCGGGGCTGGCGGGAGCCGTCCACAGCCAGGCCGAGCGGCCGATGAAGAAGTCGGAATTCGTTTCGGACAACTGCCGGCACGCCGTGGTCAGATGCGTGGGCAGCCATAGGTCGTCATGGTTCAGCAGGGCGATCAGGTCCGTGCCGGCGCAGGCCATGCCGGCGGCGTTGAGGGGCGCCTGATCGCCGCAGCGCCAGGGCAGGTTGACGTAGCGGATGCGCTCGTCCGCCAGGAACGGCGCCAGCGCGGCGGCGGTTTCCTCGCCGCAACTGTCACCGATGATCAGCAGCCGCCAATCGGGCATGGTCTGGTGCAACACCGAACGGACGGCGCAAGCCAGCGTATCGGGGCGGCCGTAGGTGGACAGCACGGTGGTTACTGCCGCGGTCATGGGATGCTCCTGATCAAATAGCTGGATGCGCTGCGCTGGAAAGCGCTGAAAGGTGATTTGATCAGCAATGTTTTACTCTATTCCATATCGTCCACTTGCCCACCCAGGAAGCCGCCGCTCTGGCGCGCCCACAGCGCGGCGTAGAGGCCGCCGCGCGCCAGCAGCTCGGCGTGCGTGCCTTCCTCGGCGATGCGGCCGGCGTCCAGCACCACCAGCCGGTCGAGCGCGGCGATGGTGGACAGGCGGTGCGCGATGGCGATCACGGTCTTGCCCTTCATCAGCTCGTACAGGCTCTCCTGGATGGCGGCCTCCACTTCGCTGTCGAGCGCGCTGGTGGCCTCGTCCAGAAGCAGGATGGGCGCGTCCTTCAGCATCACGCGGGCGATGGCCACGCGCTGGCGCTGCCCGCCCGAGAGCTTCACGCCGCGCTCGCCCACGTGGGCCTCGTAGCCGGTGCGGCCCTGCAGGTCGGTGAGGTGCTGGATGAAGTCGTGCGCCTGCGCGCGCTGCGCCGCCGCCAGCATCTCCGCGTCGCTGGCGTCGGGCCGGCCGTAGAGGATGTTGTCGCGCATCGCGCGGTGCAGCAGCGAGGTGTCCTGCGTCACCATGCCGATGGCCTGGCGCAGGCTGTCCTGCGTGACGTGGGCGATGTCCTGGCCGTCGATCAGCACGCGCCCCTGCTGGATGTCGTGAAAGCGCAGCAGCAGGTTCACCAGCGTCGACTTGCCGGCGCCGGAGCGGCCGATCAGGCCGATCTTCTCGCCGGGGCGGATGGTCAGGCTCAGGTGGTCGATGACGGGCTGCGCGTCGTTGCGGTAGCGGAAGGTGACGTCGTCGAAGCGCACCTCGCCGCGCGTCACCGCCAGCGGCTGCGCGCCCGCCTTGTCCACCACCGCGCGCGGGCGCGACAAGGTGTTGATGCCGTCCTGGATGGTGCCCACGCTCTCGAACAGGCTGGTCATCTCCCACATCACCCAGTGGCTCATGCCCGACAGGCGCAGCGCCATCGCCGTCACCGCGGCCACGGCGCCGGTGCCCACCTGGCCGTGCGACCACAGCCACAGCGCGCTGCCGCAGGCGCCCAGGATCAGCAGCACGATCAGCGCGTGGTTGACGACCTCGAACAGGCTCACCAGCCGCATCTGCGCGTAGCCGGTCCGCCGGAAGTCCTCCATCGCCGCGCGCGCGAACTGCGCCTCGCGCCGGGTGTGGGAGAACAGCTTGACGGTGGCGATGTTGGTGTAGGCGTCGGTGATGCGCCCGGTCATCACGCTGCGCGCGTCGGCCTGCGCGCGGCTGACGCGGCCCAGCCGGGGCACGAAGTACCAGCAGGCCAGCAGGTAGGCCAGCGCCCACAGCAGGAAGGGCAGCACCAGCCAGGCGTCGAACCCCGCCGCCAGCGCCAGGATGGCGACCATGTACACGCCCATGCCGACCACCACGTCGGTGGTGGTGAAGATCATGTCGCGCACCGCCAGCGCGGTCTGCATCACCTTGGTGGTGATGCGGCCGGCGAACTCGTCGGCGTAGAAGGCCATGCTCTGGCCCAGCATCAGGCGGTGGAAGTTCCAGCGCAGGCGCAGCGGGAAGTTGATGGCCAGCGTCTGGTGCTTGACGATGGTTTGCAGCGCCACCAGCGCGATCGAGGCCACCAGCGCCCCCGCCAGCAGCGCCAGCACGCCGCCGCGCTCGGCCCACAGCCGGGCGGGCGGCACGCTGCCCAGCCAGTCCACCACGTAGCCGAGCAGGGCGAACAGCAGCGCGTCGAACGCCGAGGTGCCGGCCGACAGCAGCGCCATCAGCGCCACGTAGCCGCGCAGGCCGGTGGTGGCGCTCCAGACGAAGGCGAAGAAGCCCCTGGGCGCCAGCCCAGGCTCGGGTTCTGGGTAGGGGGCGAGCAGCCTCTCGAAGTAGCCGAGCAAGTCGGTCCCCGGGGCGTCAGCGTTCGATCACCACCTGGCCGGCGGCGACGAAGCGGTCGAAGTCCGCCACCGGGATCGAAGCGTTCATGGGCTGGCCGCCTTCGTCCCAGCTGAGCACCACGCTCTGCGGCGCGCGCTCCAATTCCACCTTGTAGTCGGGGTGGATCTGAATCATCGGGCCGTCGCCGGCGCGGAACTCCAGCCTGGCGATGACGCGCACCAGCGCCTTGTCACCGGGCTGCAGGCCAGCGGCGCCGGCAACGGGGCCGGGCCTGGCGGGGCTGTCGTTCATGGCATTTCCTCGTGCGTGTTCGAAGCGTCGGGACGATTCTGCACACGCGCCGCGCGCCGCCATGTAGGACAAGGAGAAGACTTCCCGCGCGCCGCTCAGCGGCCCGGCAGGTAGACCGAGTCGCCCTTGAAGATCAGGTTCGGGTCCAGCAGGTGCGGGTTGGCCGCCAGCAGTTGGTCGAAGTCCTGGCCGTGCTTGGCGGCCAGGTTCCACAGGTTGTCGTCGTGCTTGACGATGATCTTGTCCTGGTCCTTCTTCTCCAGCGAAGGATTGACGCGGCCGGTGGCGTCGTTGTCGCCGTAGCGCTTGTCGTACGCCTTGAGGTTGTCGCCGCGCACCCAGCCCTCGACCATCTTGTCCTCCTGGTCGCGGCCATTGACCTTGATCCAGGTGTAGCCGTCCTTGTCCACCTTGGTCTCGCCGGTGCCGTCCAGGAAGGAGCCGGACTGCACGATGGCGACCTTGTTGTCGGCGTCGGTGGTGGGCGAGGAGCGCACGTTCACGCCGTGGAAGGGCTGAACCTGCCAGTGGGTGGGATCGGGCTTGGGCTCGACGGGCTCGGGCTCGACGGGTTTCGTCGGTTCTGTGGGATCGGCGGGCGGCGTGGGATCGGGCGGCACCACCGGGTCGGCGGTGTCGTAGTCGTCCACGCCGGAGAGGCGGCTCAGGCTGCCTTCGGCCGCGATGTAGCCCGTGGCGCCGGCGCGCAGGGTCTGCGTGGTGTTGTGGCCGTCGCGCTTGACGACGTCCATGCGGGTGTCGATGAAATCGCCCTGGCGCAGGCCGGAGGAGATGTTGCCGACGAAGCCGCCCAGCCCAGGGACTTGCGACATGCTGGCGGCCATGCCGAGTCCCGTGAAGCCGGAAACCTCGTATTTCTTGTAGTCCCGGTTCATGTCCAGGCGCTGCTGCCCGCCCGGCGCCTGATGGTAGGTGCCGCCCAGGGGGTTGAATGTGCCCAGCGCCAGCCCCGCGGCCTCGGCCGCCGTCGGCGTCATGACCGAGGATTCCACCGTGGCGGGTTTGGTGAAGTCAGGCGGTGTTTTCGCCAGGGTGCCCAGGTCCACCGTCGTGCCCGGCGGGATGCCCTGCGAATACGAGATCGATGTGTTGGCCAGCGCCAGCTCATAGTTCGCGTCGTTGCGAAACTGGCCTTGAACCTTGGTTTCGCCGGCAGACTTGCCGGCCGCAACAACGTCGCGCTGCTTGACGGTGACCAGGCTCGCTGAACTGAAGCTGTCCGTGATCCGGCCGGCGGACACGTCGGTGGGGTATTCCACGCGCCGGGTATAGGCATCGATCTGCTGGAAGCCGGGGACGACCGCCTGTCCGAAGCGCAAGTCAAGGCCGCTCACGTTCAGCTTCGTCTTCTTGCCGCCGGGCAGGGTGAGTTCGCCATTGCCGGAGACGGAGTAGGCGAGACGGCCTTCGATCGCCCCGCGGTCGCCGCCGAGGACGGAAACCTCCTGCGCCACGACGTGGTCGCCCAGGAACTTCATGTCCTCGTCCGACACGCCGGCGGCGCGCCGCAGCCCGGGGTTGACTTCGCCATACTCGCTCATGGGGTTGGCGAGGTTGTTCGCGCTGCCTTCGTACGCCGCGGACGCCGCGGTGGCCGACACGGACAGGGGCAATACCGGGTTGGCCCTGCCCGCGGCGAGGGTGGCCTGGACGCCGTCGTCCACCATGTCCGCGGCGGCCAGTTTTTCAAGCGCTTCGGCGGCGCGCTGGGCTTCTTCCTTGCTGTTGAAGCGCATCTCCACGGTGTTGGAACTGCCGAGGAACTGGTCGCCCCGAATGAAGGCTTGCGGTACCGGAATGCCGTTGAGCTTGCCTTGGGCGAAAGGGGTAGTGGCCTGTTTCTCGAGTGCTTCGGGAAGTCCCGCCGTCACCTCGCCGCCAAGCCCGGCCTGGCCCATCTTGGTGTAGCGCACGGTGTAGGTGCTGTCGGCGGCGTTGCTGTCGCGGGTCACGTCGATGGAATGCGTGCCTTGCGCCTTGGCGACCGCATCGGCGCCGAGGCCGAGTTTCTTCCGCACGTCCGCGGCTACCTTGAACCCCCCGGGGATCAGCAAACCGACGTTGACATCGACTTCCCCGTCGAGCTGGACGCGCGAGCGCGCGGTGTCGCCCTTGCTGTCCAGCCGGTCGATCTTGTCCTTCCAGTTGCCCTGCGCCGTGGCGTTGACGACAGGCTCGACCACTGGTTTGGCGGCTTGTTCGATCTGCTCGTTGGTCTGCCGGTAGACCGGATTCGAATCCGGGCGCCAGCCGTTGTTGGGGTCGCGGTGGGGCGTGATGGGTCCGGGCATGGGGTGGAGCGTCGTGTTGGGAAGACAGGCGCCATTGCAGCATCGACCGCCCCGGCGGGTAAGTGGGAGCGTTCCGTACGTAACGTTCCTAGGTGGGGCGCCGGATCGCTATCGATAGTGGAGCTGCCAGCGCTTGACTGGCGGGCGCTGGAGGCCAAAAAGACTCTGAAAACCGAAGCGGCGCCCGGCTTACCCGCCCGCCCGCCGAGCGGGGCCGAAGCGCCGGCTCAGGTGCGGCGAGCCCGCCAGCCCGAAGCGCCAGGGCAGTTCCACCGCCTTGCTGATGCCGATGCGCGGCCCGCTCAGCACCTCGGCCGGCGGCGCGCCGGCGAGCGCGGCCATCAGGGCGAAGGGCGGCGCGTTCAGCGGCAGGCCGTCGTGCGCCAGCGTGATGCCCAGCGCCTGGCCCACGCGGCCGGGGCCGGCGCACAGCAGGCGGTCGTCGGCGTGGTCCGCGGGCAGGCCGCGCCGCTGGCGCATGCGCGCCAGGCCCTGCGTGGGGCGCAGCGCGCGGATCAGCACGCCGGCGCCGTGGCCGGCCTCGCGGCAGACGACGTTCAGGCACCAGTGGATGCCGTAGCTGCGGTACACGTAGGCGTGGCCGGGCGGGCCGAACATGGCGCGGTTGCGCGGCGTCTCGCCCCGGTGCGTGTGCGATGCGGCATCGCTGGCGTCGTAGGCCTCGGTCTCGACGATGACGCCGCCCACGCCGTCCACCAGCAGCGTGGCGCCGATCAGCGCGCGCGCCACCTGGGGCGCGTCGCGGGCGAAGTCGTCGGGGGTCAGCGGCCGGGTCATGGTGGCCGCGAGTCTATGCCGGCGCGCCGTATAGTCCCCGGCTGCCCGATATCTTCAGGAGATGAGTCCATGTTCAAGGCCCTGCTGCTCACCAAGACCGAAGGCGCCGCGCCGCACTGCGCCGTGACCGAACTCGACGAAGCCCAACTGCCCGCCGGCGACGTGCTGGTGCAGGTCAGCCATTCCACGCTGAACTACAAGGACGGGCTGGCCATCACCGGCAAGGCGCCGGTGGTGCGCAGCTTCCCGATGGTGCCGGGCATCGACTTCGCCGGCACGGTGCTGGAATCCGCCGACGCGCGCTACCGCGTCGGCGACGCGGTGCTGCTCGACGGCTGGGGCGTGGGCGAGTCACACTGGGGCGGGCTGGCGCAGAAGGCGCGCGTCAAGGCCGACTGGCTGGTGCCGCTGCCCGCCGGCATGACGGCCAGCCAGGCCATGGCCATCGGCACCGCCGGCTACACCGCCATGCTGTGCGTGATGGCCTTGCAGCAGCACGGCATCACGCCCGAGCAGGGGCCGGTGCTGGTCACCGGCGCCAACGGCGGCGTGGGCACCATCGCCATCGCGCTGCTGGCGCGGCTGGGCTTCACGGTGCATGCGTCCACCGGGCGCCTGCACGAGGCCGAGCACCTGAAGGCGCTGGGCGCGTCCGAGCTGATCGACCGCGCCACGCTGAACGCGCCGGCCAAGCCGCTGCAAAAGGAGCGCTGGGCCGCCGCCGTGGACAGCGTGGGCAGCCACACGCTGGCCAACGTGTGCGCCAGCATCCGGTACGGCGGCGCGGTGGCCGCCTGCGGGCTGGCGCAGGGCCTGGACCTGCCCGCCAGCGTGGCGCCGTTCATCCTGCGCGGCGTCGCCCTGCTGGGCGTGGACAGCGTGATGGCGCCCTACGCCCGCCGCGCCAAGGCCTGGGAGCGCCTGGCGCGCGAGCTGCCGCCCGACGTGCTGGCCCGCAACACCGAGACCATCGCGCTGGCGGAGGCCCCCGCCGTGGCCGCGCGCCTGTTGCAGGGGCAGGTGCGCGGGCGCGTGGTGGTGGACGTGAACGCCTAAGGTGTCCTCGATCAAGACGATGACTGCTTCCCGTCATCCCCGCCTGCGCGGGGATGACGGAGGCGTCTATATCCGAGACGAGAACGCTCGATATTCATGAGAAAAAATGGCTCCAGCGCCCGCCCATAAAGCGCCGACAGCTATAAAAACAAGAGTGGATGACGAAAAAAAGGCCCCGGCATGCCGGGGCCTCGTCGCGCGCGGTGGCGTGCCGCGGTGCCGATCAGAAGCTCAGTTCCTTGTCCACGTCCTGCGTCTTGCGGCGGGCCATGGCCAGGTTGCTGCGCTGCTTGTCGAGCACGAAGTAGAGGAACACGCCGTCCTTGCGGGCCGAGGGGCGGATGATGTGGTACTGCTTGCCCAGGGTGATGAGGATGTCCTCGATCACGTCGTTGAGGCCCAGCGAGCGCATGGTCTTGAGCTTGGCGCGCACCACCTCGGTGTTGCCGGCGGAGGCCACTTCGAGGTCCACGCCGGAGCCGGCGGAGCCCAGCATCATGCCGGAGGCGGAATCGACCACGGCGGCGCACATCGCGCCGTCCAGGGTCATCAGTTCGTCGAGAGTCTGCTTGATGGTAGCCATGAGAGATCCTTTCTTGGGTTGCTAACGGGAATCGGGTATTCGTTGCGTGAGCGGTTTCAGGCCCGGGCAGGTCACGCAAGCAAAGCCTGCCCGGGAATGGGGGAGTCAGAATCTGATCGACGAGCCGGGCCAGCTCCTTTGTCTTGTGCTGCCAGGCCGTCCAGTCCACCTCGGACTTGTGCCGCGTGAGCGTCACCAGCAGCATGCCGGCGCCGCAGGGCAGCAGGGTGATGCGGCCGTGCGCGTGGATCATGGCCGAGGCGCGCAGCTCGCCCAGGTCCTTGAACTGGTCGGCCAGCCGGGTGTAGAGCCGCCAGTAGTCGCTGGCCGCCTCGGCGAAGGTCTGCACGCCCTCGATGTGGCCGGCGTGGTGCCAGACCATGCCGCCTTCCACTTCGACCAGGGCACAGCCTTCCAGGCCGGGGGTGGCCGCCATGGCTTCGAGCGCGTCGCGCAGGCGTTGCTGCTTCATGCGTCCGCCAGCGTCTTGGCGAACTGTGCCGTGCGGTAGTTCACCTGGCCCAGGATGGCGCTGCCGTCCGCGATGGCGTTGATCGTCAGCTCGGCGTCCGTGCGGTGCACGCTGTACACCACGGCGAAGCCGGATTCGGTGTCGATGGTCACGCACTTGTTGCGGCCCAGGCTGGCCTCCTGCGACACCACCGAGCTGATGGCCGATATCGAGCTGGCCATGGCGGCCACGCGGGCGGCGTCGCCGGCGCGCATGGCCGAGGCCACGTCGAAGCCGTCCACCGTGGCCACGACCACGGCGGTCACGCCGTCGATCTCGGCCAGCATGGCCTGCGCTTCGCGTTGCGCCAGCACCTTGACGGTGGCGGGCAGATTGAGTTTCACGGTCATGGGGTAATCACTCCTCGGAGAAGCCGGCTTCCAGTTGGGCCAGCAGGGTATCGATCAGCAGGATGACGTCGTCGCGCCGGCGCACGTCGACGTCCAGCACCGGCAGCACCAGGTCGAGCCGCGCGAGTTCGTCGATGTAGTCGTCCAGGCTGGGGGACGGGTGCGCCGCCAGGCGCCCGATGCCGATGACCGCCGGCATCCGGGCCAGGTCGTCGGCGAAGCCTTCCAGGTACACGCGCAGATCCGCCAGCGGGTCGGGGCGCGAGTTGTCCGCCAGGATGACCATGCCCAGCGCGTTCTTCGACAGGATCTTCCAGAGGAAGTCGAAGCGCGACTGCCCGGGCGTGCCGAACAGGCGGATGCGGTCGCCGTTGTCCAGCGTGAACTGGCCGAAGTCCAGGCCCACGGTGGTGCGTTCCTTGGTGTGCGACTGGTCGTTGTTGACCACGTCGGTCACGATCGGCGGGGTCTCGCTGACCGCGCCGATGGCCGAGGTCTTGCCGGCGCCCATGGTGCCGGTGAACAGGATCTTGTACTCGTTCATGCTGTGGAGTTGCCGACACCGAGCCGGCGGCGAATGCTGGCGATGAGTCCGCGCCCGAACGAGGGCTTGGATGCGGCGGGTTCAGGCGCGGCCGGCGCGGGCGGCGGCGCGAGCGCGTCGGTGCGCGCGTCCACCAGCCCGGTGGACTGGAGTACGTGGAGGAAGGCATGCGACTCCTCCGGCGGGCGGTCGCTCATGCGCGCCAGTTCGGCGGCGCCGAGCGCGCGGCGCGACAGCAGCGTGGCCATGCGGATGCGGCCCGGATCGCCGCGCAGGAGCACCTGCGGCGGCCAGCGGCGCAGCTTGAATCGCACCGTGCTGGCCGCGTACTCGGCGGCGGGGTGTTCGGCGGCAGGGTGCTCGCGTTCGTGGACCGCATCCAAGGCGGGATCGGCCGGGCGGGTGTCGAGCAGATCGTGCTCGACCGCCTTCAGCCAGTCCCACAGGCGGTCAGCGCGGATCGGCCGCTGGAGCGTGCCGGGGGTCTCGGGCGTGTCGGAGCGCGTGATGCGCAGGACCGCCCGGTCCGGGTTTATTCCGTCAGGTAATAAACGGGGGGGGGGGGAGTATTGGTGACGGCGTCGCTCGCGCCGTTCATCAGCAGCGCATCGTAGGGCGGAGCGCTGGCGAGGCGCCAGCGGAAGTTCTCACGGTACGCAAACAGCCGGAACAGCGTCTGCACGAGCACCACCTCCGCTGCCGGCAGCTCGTGGGTACCCAATTTCAGCATCGACATGATTACGTGCGTTTTCCTGAAGGTGGCGTCGGCAGCGGCATGTGGGGCTGCCGCCGATCAAGTACCGGCCGCCGGAGCGTGCCGGCAGCCTCGGGCGTGTCGAAGCGCGTGATGCGCGGGACGGCCCGGCTTTGACTTATTCCGTCAGGTAATAAACGGGGGGGGGGGGGGGGAGTATTGGTGACGGCGTCGCTCGCCAGGCACCAGCGGAAGTCCCCGCGGTGCGCGAACAGCCGGAACAGCGTCTGCGCGAGCACCACCTCCGCTGCAGGCAGCTCGTGGGCACTCAATTTCAGCATCGACATGATTACGTGCGTTTTTCTGAAGGTGGCGTCGGCAGTAGCATGTGAGGCTGTCGCCGATCAAGTAGGTGGGCAGTATATTTTTGAAGTCGCGCGTGAAACCGGGGCGGGCCGTCGTCAGCGGCATATGTTCCCCAAAATTTCACGGAAATGTACTTGGATTTGGTGTGATTACGATGCGCATCATATGTGCATCAGATGCGTCCCTTCTTTCTGTTGTCTGGATTCCGATGTTCGTCCACCTTCGCCTGCACACCGAGTTCTCCGTCGTCGACGGCACCACGCGCGTCGATGACGTGTTGCGCGCCGCCGCCGCCGACGGCCAGCCCGCATTGGCCATCACCGACCTGGGCAACCTGTTCGGCGGCATCAAGTTCTATTCGGCGGCGCGCGGCCGGGGCGTGAAGCCCATCCTCGGCGCCGAGATCCTGCTGGCCGGCCTGGGCGCCGACGCCGACCAGGTCAGCCGCGTGCTGCTGCTGGCCCAGGGCAAGCAGGGCTACCTGAATCTGTCCGATCTGCTGGCGCGCGCCTGGACGCGGGGCGTGGTCAAGGCGCAGGCCGTGGTGCGCTGGGCTTGGCTGCGCGAGCTGTCCGATGGGCTGATCCTGCTGTCGGGCGCGCAGGCCGGGCCGGTGGGGCAAGCGCTGCTGCAAGGGAACACCGCGCTGGCCAGCGACCTGGCGCTGCAACTGGCCGACGCCTTCCCGCACCGCTTCTACCTGGAGCTGCAACGCGCCGGCCGCCCCGACGACGAGGCCCACGTGGCCGCCGCCGCGCAGCTGGCCGCGCGTCTGAAGCTGCCGGTGGTGGCCACGCACCCGGTGCAGTTCGCCACCGTGGACGACTACGAGGCGCACGAGGCGCGCGTGTGCATCGCCGAAGGTGAAATCCTGGGCAACCCGCGCCGCGTGCGCCGCTTCACGCCCGAGCAGTACTTCAAGTCCACGGCCGAGATGCAGGCGCTGTTCGCCGACCTGCCCTCGGCACTGGCCAACGCGGTGGAGATCGCGCGCCGCTGCAGCCTGACGCTGGTGCTGGGCAAGCCGCAGCTGCCCGACTTCCCGGTGCCCGAGGGGCACACCATCGAGACCTATTTCCGCCAGGCGTCCACCGACGGCCTGGAGGAGCGCCTGGCGCACCTGTACCCCGACCTGACCAAGCGCGACGCCGAACGCCCGCGCTACCTGGCGCGGCTGGCGTTCGAGATCGACACCATCCTGAAGATGGGCTTCCCGGGCTACTTCCTGATCGTGGGCGACTTCATCAACTGGGCCAAGGCCAACGGCTGCCCGGTGGGGCCGGGGCGCGGCTCGGGCGCCGGCTCGCTGGTGGCCTACGCGCTGAAGATCACCGACCTCGACCCGCTGGCCTACAACCTGCTGTTCGAGCGCTTCCTCAACCCCGAGCGCGTGTCGATGCCCGACTTCGACATCGACTTCTGCCAGGCCAACCGCGACCGCGTGATCGACTACGTGAAGGCCAAGTACGGCAAGGACGCGGTGAGCCAGATCGCCACCTTCGGCACCATGGCCGCGCGCGCGGCCATCCGCGACGTGGGGCGCGTGCTGGACATGAGCTACACCTTCTGCGACGGCATCAGCAAGCTCATCCCCAACAAGCCCGGCCAGCACATCACCATCGACGGCGCGCTCAAGGTCGAGCCCCTGCTGGCCGAGCGCCTGGCCAAGGAGGACGAGGTCAAGACCCTGCTGGCGCTGGCGCAGAAGCTGGAGGGCCTGACGCGCAACGTCGGCATGCACGCCGGCGGCGTGCTGATCGCGCCCGGCAAGCTGACCGACTTCTGCCCGCTCTACCAGCAGCCCGGCAGCGACTCGGCCGTCAGCCAGTACGACAAGGACGACGTGGAGGCCGCGGGCCTGGTGAAGTTCGACTTCCTGGGCCTGGCCACGCTCACCATCCTGGAGATCGCCAAGGGCCTGATCCACCGCCGCCACCCGGGGCAGGAGCACTTCGCCTACGAGGACATCGCGCTCGATGACGCCAAGACCTACAAGCTGTTCCAGGACGGCCGCACCGAGGCCGTGTTCCAGTTTGAAAGCCGCGGCATGCAGGGCATGCTGCGCGACGCGCGGCCCACGCGGCTGGAGGACCTGATCGCCCTCAACGCCCTGTACCGCCCCGGCCCGATGGACCTGATCCCCAGCTTCGTCGCCCGCAAGCACGGGCGCGAGCCGGTGGAGTACCCGCACCCGCTGGTGGCCGAGATGCTGAGTGAGACCTACGGCATCATGGTCTACCAGGAGCAGGTGATGCAGACCGCGCAGATCCTGGGCGGCTACAGCCTGGGCGGCGCCGACCTGCTGCGCCGCGCCATGGGCAAGAAGAAGGCCGAGGAGATGGCCCAGCACCGCGCCATCTTCCGCGAGGGCGCGGCCAAGAACGGCATCGCCGAAGGCAAGGCCGACGAGATCTTCGATTTGATGGAGAAGTTCGCCGGCTACGGCTTCAACAAGTCGCACGCCGCCGCCTACTCGCTGCTGGCCTACCACACGGCCTGGCTCAAGGTGCACTACACGGCCGAGTTCTACTGCGCCAACATGACGGTGGAAATGGACAACACCGACAAGCTGAAGGTGCTGTACGAGGACGCGCTGCGCGAGGGCATGCGGTTCGAGCCGCCCGACGTCAACCGCGGCACCTACCGCTTCGAGCCGGTCGGCGACACCCTGATCCGCTACGGCCTGGGCGCCATCAAGGGCACGGGCCAGCAGGCCATCGAGGCCATCGTCGCCGCGCGCGAGGGCAGGGGCGAAGGCCCCGCCGGCGGCGAGAGCGGCCCCTTCGCCAGCCTGTTCGACTTCTGCCGCCGCATCGACCGCACGCGTGTCAACAAGCGCACCGTGGAGGCGCTGATCCGCGCCGGCGCGTTCGACGCCTTGCAGCTGAACCGCGCGGCGCTGGCCGCCGCGCTCGACCTGGCGTTCGACTTCGCCGCCGCCGCCGAGGCCAACGCCAACCAGGGCGGCCTGTTCGACCTGATGGACGACGGCCATGGCTCCAGCACGCAGGAGCCCGAGCTGCCGCAGGTCACGCCCTGGGGTGTGAAGGAGCGGCTGTCGCTGGAGAAGACGGCCATCGGCTTCTACCTCTCGGGCCACCTGTTCGACGAGGTCGAGCGCGAGGTGCGCCAGTTCGCGCGCCGCTCCATCTCCGACCTGTCCGACAGCCGCGAGCCGCAGCTGCTGGCCGGCATCGTGGGCGACTTCCGCGTGATCAACGGCCAGCGCGGGCGGCTGGCGCTGTTCCGGCTGGACGACAAGTCCGGCGTGATCGACGCGCGCGCCGAGGAGTCGCTCGTCAACCAGCACCGCAACCTGCTGAAGGACGACGAGTTCGTCGTCGTCATGGGCCGCGTGATGGCCGACCGCTTCTCCGGCGGCCTGCAATTGAACGTGACCCAGGTGTGGGACCTGCCCTCGGCGCGCTGCCGCTTCGGCAAGTTCCTGCGCGTGGCGGCGGGCGGCAAGGCGCCCGACGTGCGCCGCCTGCTGGCCGAGTACCCGCCGCAGGCCGAGATGACCGAGCACGGCGAGCTGCTGCGCGGGCTGCCGGTGCGCCTGCTGGTGGAGCGGCGCGGCGAGCGCGGCGGCGTGATGGCGCAGGTGCAGCTCGGCGAACAGGCCCGCTTCTTCCCCAGTGACGCCGCGCTGGCCAGCTGGATGGCCCAGGCCGACGAGGGGCGGGCGGCGGTGGTGTACGAGTAGTTTTTAAGCCAAATAAGCCTCCAGCGCTTGCTGGACAAGCGCTGGCAGCTATGAAAACAGTAGTCTTGACGGCCGGGCTTCATACGGATTTGCATTCGATCGACAACCGTTCGGGCTGAGCTTGTCGAAGCCCTGCGCGGCGCTTCGACAAGCTCAGCGTGAACGGATTTGGATTCTTGAACGCAGTTGGGCTTCAGTCCCGCATGCGGAACGTGATCAGCATCGGGTTCCAGTAGCGCCCCTTGTCGGAAGGCAGCTTCTCGGTGCGGTCCAGCGCGCGCAGCACCGCGTCGTCCCAGGCCTTGACGCCGCTGGACTTGGTGACGCGGCGGCTGATGATGGCGCCGGTGGGGCCGGTGCGTACCTCCACCTCGGCCACCGGGTTGCCCGGCGCGTCGTCGGTGAAGACGATGTTGGGGCGCACCGCCGCGCGGATCAGCCCGGCGTAGTTGCCCGAGGGGCCGGCGTCGCGCTCGTCGCTGCCGGCGGATTTGCCACCCTTGCCTTCGCTGTCGGCCGTGCCGGCCAGCGCCGACATGCGGCGCAGGGCTTCCATGCGGCGGGCGGTCTCGGCCTTTTTCTCGGCGGCGGCCTCGGCTTTCTTCTCGGCTTCGGCCTTGGCGAGCAGTTCCTTGCGCTTGGCGTCCTCGGCGGCCTTCTTTTTCTCGGCCAGCTCTTTTTTCTCGCGCTCCTTCTCGGCCAGTTCGCGGCGCTCCTGCTCCTGGCGGCGCTTGTCTTCGGCGGCTTTCTTTTCGGCGGCCTTCTTCTCGGCCAGTTCTTTTTTCTGGGCGAGTTCCTTCTTCTCGCGTGCTTCCTCGGCCAGCCGGCGCTGCTCTTCCTCGCGCTTCTTCTTCTGCGCCAGGGCGATCTCGGCGTCGCGGTTCTCGGCGGCGGCAGGCTTGGGCGGCGGGGGCGGCGGCTTGACCGCCGGGGCGGGCGCCGGCGCGGGGCGGGGTGGCGGTGGGGGCGGCGCCTGCACCTGCTCCACCGGGCGCGGCGCGGGGCGCGGGGCGGCCTGCTGGGGCGTGGGCGACCACAACTCGGCCTCGACGGCCAGGTCCTGCGGCTCGTTCTTCCAGCGCAGGCCCCAGGTCAGCGCCAGGATCAGCAGCAGGTGCGCGCCCAGCGCCAGCCCCAGCGCGCGGCCGAAGCCGTGCTGCGTGGGCGGGTTGAATTCGGCGCGCTCGGCGGCGGTGGCGTTCATTTCACGGCGAGGCCCACGCGCTTCACGCCGGCTTTTTTCAGCGCGCCCATCATGCTGATGACCTGGTGGTAGCGCAGCTCGCTGTCGGCGGCAATCATCACAGGCAACTCGGGGTTGGCGGCCAGCGCTTCGCTGATGGCGGCCACGGCCTGCTTCTCGTCCAGGCCCTCGCGCTTGATCTCGCCGCCCAGCGAGAGCTTGCCTTCGGCATTGATCTGAACGTCCACGCGCTTGTCGGGCGGCTTGTCGTGGCTGTCGGCGTTGGGCACGTTGATGACGCCTGGCGCGATGAGCGGCGCCGTCACCATGAAGATGATCAGCAGCACCAGCATCACGTCGATGAAGGGCACCATGTTGATCTCGCTGACGGCGCGGCGGCGGCCGCGGGAGGCGACGGCGGGCATGTCAGCGCCCGCCCGGCCGCCCGAAGGGCGCTGAGCGCCCCATCGGGGGGCGGCGAACCACGAAGTGGTGAGCGTGGGGGGATGTCATGTCAATAACCTGTGGGTGTGGCGCTCTGCGACGTGGGGTGGTGCACGCCCAGGTTGCGTTGCAGGATGTTGGAGAACTCCTCGATGAAGGTCTCCAGCTTGATGGCGAGGCGGTCGATGTCGCGCGCGAAGCGGTTGTAGGCCACCACCGCCGGGATGGCGGCGAACAGGCCCAGCGCCGTCGCCGCCAGCGCCTCGGCGATGCCGGGCGCCACGGTGGCCAGCGTCACCTGCTGCAAACTGGCCAGGCCGGTGAAGGCGTGCATGATGCCCCACACGGTGCCGAACAGGCCGATGTACGGGCTGACCGAGCCCACCGAAGCGAGGAACGACAGGTTGACCTCCGCCGCGTCCAGCTCGCGCTGGTAGCTGGCGCGCATGGCGCGGCGGGCGCCGTCGAGCAGGGTGCCGGGGTCCTGGATGCGGCGCTCGCGCAGCTTCTGGTATTCGCGCATGCCGCTGGCGAAGATGCGCTCCATCGGGCCGCCGTATTTCGCGTTCTGCGCCGCGCTGGCGTACAGGTCGTTCAGGCTGGTGCCGGACCAGAAGTCGCGCTCGAAGTCCTCGTTGTGGGCCTTGATGCCCTTGAGCGCGCGCAGCTTGCGGAAGATGGCCGCCCAACTGGTGACGGAGCCGATCAGCAGCAGCAGCATGACCAGCTGCACGATGAAGCTGGCGTGCAGCACCAGCTGGACGATGGAGAGATCCTGGTTCATGAATTCAGCTTTTCAATCAAGGCCGGCGGAATGCGCGCCGGTTTCATGGACGCCGCATCGACCCAGCCGATGCGGATGGCGCCTTCGCACAGCAGGTCGCCCGGGCCGGCCAGCCGCGCCTGCTGCGCGATGGTCAGCGCCGCGCGGCCGCTGTCTTGGAGACGGGCGGTGACGATTAGTTCATCGTCCAGCCGCGCGGGCCGGTGGTACTTGAGGGTGGCGCAGGCCACCACGAACATGCCGCCCGTCTGCTCGCGCAGCGCGCGCTGCTGCACGCCGCGCGCGCGCAGCCACTCGGTGCGCGCGCGCTCGAAGAACTTCAGGTAGTTGGCGTAGAACACGATGCCGCCGGCATCGGTGTCCTCCCAGTAGACGCGGATGGAGAACTCGAAGGCCGCCATCTGCGTTGCGCTTTACGCGAGCACCTCGCGCAGGCGGGCGATGGCGGCCTGGAGCTGGGCCATCGAGTTGGCGGTCGAGAAGCGGATGTGGCGCGCCGTGTCGGCGTGGCCGAAGTCGCGCCCCGGCGTCACCGCCAAGTGCGCGCGCTTCATCAGCTCGAAAGCGAATTCCCAACTGCCGGCTGTCTGCATGCCGCTATTGTATTCGGAGCGCGCGGCGAACAGCTTGTCACATGCGGCGGTGCAGTCGGCCCAGGCGTAGAAGGCGCCGTCGGGCGTCACCGGCACGTTCAGCCCCAGCGCGTTCAGCTGCGGCACGAACCAGTCGCGCCGGGCCTTGAACTCGGCGCGGCGGCGCTCGTATTCAGCCAGGCTCTCGGGCTCGAAGCAGGCCAGCGCGGCGTGCTGCGACACCGTGGCGGGGCAGATGAACAGGTGCTGCGCGATCTGCTCGACCACGCTGACCAGCGCCTCGGGCACCACCAGCCAGCCCAGGCGCCAGCCCGTCATGTTGAAGTACTTGCTGAAGCTGTTGATGCTGACGATGTCGTCGGCGAGGCCCAGCGCGCTGTGGCCGTAGGTGTCTTCGTAGCTGAGGCCGAGGTAGATCTCGTCGATCAGCGTGATGCCGCCGCGCTCGGCCACCACACGGTGGATGCGCGCCAGCTCGTCGGGGTGGATCGAGGTGCCGGTGGGGTTGGAGGGCGAAGCCAGCAGCACGCCGCGCGTGTGCGCGCCCCAGGCTTCGGCCACCTTGTCGGCGCTCAGCTGGAAGCGCTCGGCCGCGCCGGACGGCACCAGCACCGCGCGCCCCTCGGCGATGCTGACGAACTGCCGGTTGCAGGGGTAGCTGGGGTCGGGCATCAGCACTTCGTCGCCGGCCTCGACCAGCGCCAGGCAGGCCAGTTGCAGCGCGGCCGACGCGCCGGCGGTGACGACGATGCGCCGCGCCGGCACGTGCAGCCCGAAGCGATCCGCGTACCAGCCGCTGATGCGCTCGCGCAGCGCGGGCAGCCCGGTGGCCTGGGTGTACTGCGTGCGGCCGTCGCGGATGGCGCGCTCGGCGGCTTCCTGCACGAGGGGCGGCGCGGTGAAGTCGGGCTCGCCGATGTTCAGGTAGATCATCGGCCGGTCGGTGCCGGCGGCCTCGCGCGCGATGGCCTGGGCCGACTTGGCCATCTCCATCACGTAGAAGGGTTCGATGCGCTGGGCGCGCGCGGCGACCCTCATGCTAAGGGCCTGTTAACGCCATGGAAGGGGATCGCGTTGCCTCGCCAAGGGGCTGGATGCAAGGCGCCCGTGCGCGGCAAGGCCCGTGCCTTGCAAGCGCGGGCAACGCCGCAGACGGCCCCTTGGCGAGGCAACCCGGAGGGAAGCTCAGCACAGCCCGCCCCTCGGCGTTGCGCTCCTTGTGCGTACCGGCGTACGCACGGCGTCGCGCGCCTTGATGGGCAGGCTGTGCTGAGCTTCGCGACCCCTTCCATGGCGTTAACAGGCCCTGCCGGAGCGAATGGCGCTGCGGTCCGCCTCGACTTCGTGCGGCCGCAGCCGGGGCGCCAGGCCGTTGAGCACGGCGTTGACGTACTTGTGGCCGTCGGTGCCGCCGAAGTCCTTGGCCAGCTCGATGCACTCGTTCAGCACCACGCGCCAGGGCACGTCGGGGCACTTGAGGAACTCGTAGGCGCCGATCCACATGCAGCCGTGCTCGATGGGCGAGATCTGGCCCAGCTCGCGGTCGAGCAGGGGCACGATCAGCGCGTCCAGGTCGTCCTTGAGTTCGATGCAGCCGTGCAGCAGCGCGTCGTAGTGCGCCGAGTCGGCCTTGGCGAAGCCTTGCAGCTCGCGCGTGAAGGCGTCGATCACGGCGGCGTCGCTGCCGCCGACGAAGTGCTGGTACAGGCCCTGCAAGGCGAACTCGCGCGCGCGCGAGCGGGCCGATTTGGTGGAGGACTTGCGCGTGCCGCCGGGCGGCGCGCTCTTGGCGGCGGGGGTCATGCCAGTTCCTTCTTCAGCAGCGCCATCTCCACCGCCACGCGGGCGGCGTCGCGGCCCTTCTCGGTCTGGCGCGCCACGGCCTGGGCGTGGTTCTCGGTGGTGAGGATGGCGTTGGCGATGGGCAGGCCGCTGTCCAGCGCCACGCGGGTGACGCCGGCGCCCGATTCGTTGGCCACCAGCTCGAAGTGGTAGGTCTCGCCGCGGATGATGCAGCCCAGCGCGACGAGGGCGTCGAAGCGGCCGCTCTGCGCCATCGCCTGCAAGGCCAGCGGCACCTCCAGCGCGCCGGGCACGGTGGCGTGCGTGATGGCGTCGGCCGGCACGCCCAGGGCCGCCAGCTCGCCCAGGCAGGCGGCGGCCAGCGCGCCGGTGATGTCGGCGTTGAAGCGCGCCTGCACCACGCCGATGCGCAGCCGGCGGCCGTCGAGCGGCTTCTCCTGTCCTTTGTCGGCACCAAGCATTTTTATATACTGATAGGGAGTAATAGGTATCCAGCGCTTGACTGGCAAGCGCTGGCGGATATCAATGTGGGGAGTATCCGGTCATTCCTTGGCGATGTAACGCACCACTTCCAGCCCGAAGCCGCCCGCCATGCTGGGCAGGCGGCGCGGCGTGCCCAGCAGCGCCATGCGCTGCACACCCAGGTCGCGCAGGATCTGCGCGCCCACGCCGTAGCTGCGCAGGTCCATGCGGCCGCCCGAACCGTTGCGTTCTGGCGCGTGGGCGGCGCGCGCCGTGCCCTCGAACTGCGCCAGCAGCTGCTCGGCGCTTTCGCCGCAGTTGAGGAACACCGCCGCGCCGCGGCCTTCCTGCCGCAGGCGCTTCAGGCTGGCGTCCACGCTCCAGGAGTGGCCGGCGCGCTCGACCTCCAGCGCGTCCAGCAGCGACAGCGGCTCGTGCACGCGCACCGGCACCACGTCCTGCGGCGCCCAGTCGCCCAGCGTCAGCGCCAGGTGCAGCGCGCCGCTGGGCTTGTCGCGGTAGGCGTGCGCCACGAACTCGCCGTGCGCGGTGCGCAGCGGGCGGGTGGCGACTTTCTCGACCAGCGACTCGGTGCGGCTGCGGTGCTCGATCAGGTCGGCGATGGTGCCGATCCTGATGCCGTGCTGCGCCGCGAACGCCTGCAAGTCGGGCAGGCGGGCCATGGTGCCGTCGTCCTTCATCACCTCGCAGATCACAGCGGCGGGCGAGCAGCCGGCCAGCGCGGCCAGGTCGCAGCCGGCCTCGGTGTGGCCGGCGCGCATCAGCACGCCGCCATCGACGGCTTGCAGCGGAAAGATGTGGCCGGGCTGCACCAGATCCTCGGCGCGCGCGCCGGGCGCCACGGCGGCCTGCACGGTGCGCGCGCGGTCGGCGGCGGAGATGCCGGTGGTCACGCCCTCGGCCGCCTCGATGGAGACGGTGAAGGCGGTGCCCATCTTGGTGCCGTTGCGCGACACCATGGGCGGCAGGCGCAGCCGCTCGCAGCGCTCGCGCGTGAGCGTGAGGCAGATCAGGCCGCGGCCGAAGCGCGCCATGAAGTTGATCGCCTCGGGCGTCACGTGGTCGGCGGCCAGCACCAGGTCGCCTTCGTTCTCGCGGTCTTCCTCGTCCACCAGGATCACCATGCGGCCGGCGCGCAGCTCGGCGACGATGTCCTCCACGGGCGAGACGGGCGCGAGCGCGGGCGGGGCGGAGAGGGTGGAGGCGGTCATGGTGGTGGCAATGAACGGGCGCGCCGCCGGGGCGGTGGGCGGCGCGGTGCGCGCCGGGGGCGGCGGCAAAGGCGTGCATTATCCCGCTTATGGCGCTGGGGCACCCGTCACCGCGTGGGCCGCGCGCCGGCTGATCGCGGCCCAGGGAGCGGCGGCCTGAAGGGGAAGGGCGCCGTCAGTCGTCCGGCGCCCGGATCGCCTCGAACATCTCGAACACCGTCACGCCCAGCGCGTTGGCGATGACCTCCATGGCGTTCAGCGTCGGGTTGGCGTGGCCGCGCTCGATGCGGCTCAGGTAGGTCTGGTAGAAGCCGCAGCGCTCGCCGAATTCCGCCTGGCTCAGGCCCAGCGCGAGACGCCTGTCGCGCACGTAGTCACCTAATCTCTGGGCCAGGGTTCGCACCCGCCCGACTCTCGGAGTTATGCTCTAATTCGCATAAACACTAATTCGTATAAATGCGGAAAACAGCCAAGGGAACCCGTCCTTGCGCGGCCGCGCCGGCCTCGGGGCACACCCCATGTGGGGTATGCCCCGAGGCCGGCCGAGCGGGAGCCCACCCATAATGTTTTTGCCGCCAGTTGCATCGCGCCTCTGTCCTGCGCCGCCCCCATGCTGCCCACTGCCTCGCGCCTTCGATCACCTGCCGCAGCCATGCTGGCCGCCATGGCCCTGCTGGCCGGCAGCCTGCCAGCCGCCGCGCAAACCACCACCGCGCCTCGCACCATCGCCTACCTGGGCCTCGGCCCGAGCGAGTCGGTGAAGCTCTGCATGAACGAGCTGCGCGCCGCCCTGGAGGCGGCCGGCTGGTCGTTCGACCGGCAACTGAAGATCGAGTGGAACGATGCGGCGGGCGATCCGGCCCGCCTCGTGCCGCTGGCGCAGGAGTTGGTCGCGCGCCGGCCGGACGTGCTGATCGCCACCGACAACCCGCCCGCCGACGCCCTGATGAGCGCCACGAAGGAGGTGCCCATCGTCCTGCTGGGCCCCACCAGCATGCGCCCCGTGGTCGATGCGCAGCTGCGCCCGCTGGCCAACGTCACGGGCGTTACGGTGGGCCTGTCGGGCCAGTACCTGATCAAGACGCTGGAGATGTTGCTGCAGGCGTTCCCGCAGGCCCGCCGCATCGGCATGACCTCGAACAGCAGCAACCCGGCGCACGAGCGAGTGGAGGGCTTCGGGCCGCTCGCGGACACGCTGCGGCAGGCGGGCGTCGAGGGCGTGCGCGTGCGGTTCCCGGGCGAGGCCGGCATCGCCGGCGCCTGGGACGAACTGGCCCGGAAAAAAGTCGATGCGGTGGTGATTTGGCCGGAGAACGCGGCGTTTCTCGCCGAACACGCGCGCCAGTCGCTGCGGGTGCGCCTGCCGGCGATCTCGCACAGCTCCTGGTTCGCCACCCGCCACGGCGGCCTGCTCAGCTATGGCTCCATCGGGCGCGTCAACATGTGCGGGCGCGGGGCGCGTTACGTTGACCAGGTGCTGCGCGGCCGCCCCGTGGCCGAACTGCCGGTCGAGGAATTGTTCGAGGCGGCGCTGGCCGTCAACCTGGATACCGCCGAGCGCATGGGCGTGACGCTGTCGCCCGCGCTGATCTCGCGCGCCGACCGCGTGATCCGGCCGGGCGAGCGCACGCTGGCGCCGACGGCCGACGCCCATCTTCCCGCCCGCTGAGGCGCCTGCCTGGCCGCTCCCATGCCTTTCACGTTCTCCCGCCTTCCGTCGTCCGGCCTCGCCGCGCTGGCCATCGCTGCTCTGTTGGCCGGCAGCCCGCCTGCCGCCGCGCAAACCACGGCTGGTCCACGCACCATCGCCTACCTGGACCTCGGTCGGGGCGAGTCGGAGCGGCTCTGCATGAACGAAGTGCGCGCCGGCCTGGAAGAGGCCGGCTGGTCCTTCGACACGCAACTGAAAATCGAGTGGACCGACGCAGGCAACGATCCGGCCCGCCTCGTGCCGCTGGCGCAGGAGTTGGTCGCGCGCCGGCCGGACGTGCTGATCGCCACCGACAACCCGCCGGCCGAAGCCCTGATGAATGCCACGCGGGACGTGCCCATCGTCATGATGGGGCCGACCAATATGCGCCACGTTCTCGATGCGCAGTTGCGCCCGCTGGCCAATGTCACGGGTGTCTCCGTGGGTCTGTCGGGCCAGTTTCTGCTCAAGCCGGTGGAGGTGCTGCTGCAGGCGTTTCCGCAGGCACGGCGCATCGGCATGCTCTCGAACGGCAGCAACATGAGGCACGAGGGAGCGAAGGGCCTCGGCCCCTTCTCGGACATGCTTCGGCAGGCGGGCGTCGAGGGTGTGCGCGTGCGGTTCCCGGGCGAGGCCGGCATCGCCGGCGCCTGGGACGAGTTGGCCCGGCAAAAGGTCGACGCGGTGATGATCTGGCCGGAATCCGCGGTGTTTCTCGGCGAGCACGCGCGGCAGGCGCTGCGCGTACGCCTGCCGGCGATCACCACCCACTCCTGGTTCGCCACCCGCCACGGCGGCCTGCTCAGCTATGGCTCCATCGGGCGCGTCAGCATGTGCGGACGCGGGGCGCGCTACGTCGATCAGGTGCTGCGCGGCCGGCCCCTGGCCGAGCTGCCGGTCGAGGAGTTGTACGAAGCCGCGCTGGTTGTCAACCTCGACACCGCCGAGCGCATGGGCGTGACGCTGTCGCCAGGGGTGATCTCGCGCGCCGACCGCGTGATCCGGCCGGGCGAGCGCACGCTGGCGCCGACGGCCGACGCCCATCTCCCCGCCCGCTGATGCGCCCGCCTGGCCATCGCCTGTGGCAGACCTATGCCCTGTCGGTGGCTGCGCTGGTCACGCTGGTGCTCGTGGCCAGCGGCTTCGCGCAGCTGTGGCTGATCCAGCGCGAGACGCGTGTTGCCGTCGAGGCGCTGCAAGCCCTCGAAGCCGGCAAGGCCTCGGCCCGGATCGAGCGTTTCGTCGGTGAGGTGAGCGCTTTTCTGCGCGCCACCCTGTCAATGCAGGACTTGCGCGTGCTGGGCGACACGGACGCCGACATTCAGGTCGAGCTGTACCGGTTGATGAAGCAGTCGCGGGCGATCCAGGAGATCTACTGGATCGACTCCAATGGCCAGGAGCGCGTGCGGGTTTCGCGCATGGCGCCGGACCGCATCGGCCTGCGCGAGGACCGCAGCCAGTCGCCCGAGTTCCTGCACGCCAATGCCAGGGCGCCGTGGTTCGGCCCGGTCACGTTCGTCGTCAACCAGCCCCGCGTGGTGATGGCGCGGCGCGGCTGGGGCCCGGGGAGCGGTGTGCTGACGGCGGAGGTCGAACTGGTGCAACTGCGCGAGATCATCGACGAGACCCGCTTCGGCCGCGAGGGCTATGCCTACGTGGTCGATGCCGAGGGGCGCTTGCTGGCGCACCCCGATTTTCTTCAGGTGCTGGCACGCCCCGACTGGGCCGCCCACCCGCCGGTGCGCGCGGCCATCGCGCAGGCACCTGCCGAGGGCTTGATCGAATTCGAGACGCCCGAGGGCCGTGCGATGGTCGCCCGCGCCGCAGCGCTGAGCGTGCCCGGCTGGCGCCTGATCACCGAGCAACCGAGGAGTGAAGCCTATGCGCCAGTGCGCCGCGCGCTGACCACGGCGCTGCTGATGCTGGTGCTTGCCGTGGTGGCGGGCTCGGCCGTCGGCATCGTGCTGGCGCGCCGGGTGGCGCGGCCGATCCAGCAACTGGCCGAAGGCGCCGACCGCATCGGCGGGGGCCAGCTCGACCACCGCATCGCGCTGGCGCGCGGCGACGAACTGGGCCAGCTCGCGGACCGCTTCAACCAGATGGCGGGGCATCTGGGCGACTCGCACCGGCTGCTCGAAACCCGCGTCGCCGAACGCACCCACGAGCTGGCCGAGGCCAATACGCTGCTGGTGGCCAAGCGCGAGGAGGCCGAGCAGGCCAGCCAGGCCAAGACGCGCTTTCTGGCCTCGGCCAGCCACGACCTGCGCCAGCCGCTGCACACCATCAGCCTGCTGGTGGGCGTGCTGCGGCGGCAGGCCGTCGCGCCCGAGGTCGGCAGGCTGGTGGATCACATCCAGACGTCCGTCTCCGCCATGGAGGCATTGTTCGGCAGCCTGCTCGACATTTCCAAGCTGGACGCCGGCATGTCCCGGCCGGTGCTGGACGACCACGCGCTGGCCGAGCTGCTGCACCGGGTGGCGGCCAGCCACGGGCCGGAGGCCGAGCGCAAGGGGCTGCGGCTGGCCGTGGCGCCCACGCGCTGCGCCGTGCGCACCGACGCCGTGCTGCTGGAGCGTGTGCTCGGCAACCTGGTCTCCAACGCCATCCGCTACACCGAGCGCGGCAAGGTGCTGGTCGGGTGCCGGCGGCGGCCGGGCGGCGCCCTGTTGCAGGTGTGGGACACCGGCATCGGCATCGCGCCGGAGCAGATGCCCCACCTGTTCGAGGAGTTTTTCCAGATCGACAACCCGGAGCGCGACCGCAGCAAGGGGCTCGGGCTGGGCCTGGCCATCGTCAAGCGCACGCTCGAACTGCTGGCACATCCGTATACGCTGCGCTCGATGCCGGGCCGCGGCACCTGCTTCTCCATCCTGCTGCCGCTGGCGGAGGCACCGCCGGTGCTGCCGGCGCGGTCCGAGGCCGAGACGGTCGGGGAGCGCATCGCAGGTGCCTTCGTCGTGGTGATCGACGACGAGGCCGATACGCGCCGTGCCATGCAGGCGCTGTGCCACAGCTGGGGCGTGCATGCGCTCGTCGCCGCATCGGCCGACGAATGCCTGGCCCGGCTCGGCGAGCACCTGCGCACCCCCGACCTGATCCTGTGCGACTACCGGCTGCGCGAGCGCCAGGACGGCCTGGACGCCGTTCAGCGGCTGCGCGCGCGCATCGGCCAGGCGGTGCCGGCGATGATCATCACCGGCGACATCGCCGCCGCCGACCTGCGGCGCGTGGCCGACGCCGGCCTGCTGCTGCTGCACAAGCCGGTCGGCGCCGACCGGCTGCTGGCCGCGATTGAAGCGCTGTTGGCCGATCACCCAATCGGGTGAGGCGTGCCGGTGGAATCCGGGTCAGACTCGGGCCATGAGGATACTGCTGGTAGATGATCACGCGCTGTTCCGCGACGGCGTCGCGCTGTTGCTCAGGGAGCTTGACCCGGTGGTGCAGGTCTGGCACGCCGCCAACCTGGACGAGGCGCTGGCCGCCCTGGCCGGCGGCGCCGGCATCGAGCTGATCCTGCTCGACTTCATCCTGCCCGGCATCCACGGCCTGCCGGCGCTGGAGGCGCTGCGCGAGCGGCACCCCGGCGTGCCGGTGGTCATGCTGTCGTCGCAGGAGGACCAGATCACCGTGCTGCGCGCGATCCAGCTCGGCGCGATGGGCTTCATCCCCAAGTCGGCCTCGTCGGACCAGATGTTCGACGCGCTGCGCACCGTGCTGGCGCACGGCATCTACGTGCCGCCGCTCAGCCTGGCGGGCATCGCGCTGCCAAAACCGGCGCGGCCGCGCACCAGCCCGGCCGAACTCGGGCTCACTCCGCGCCAGACGCAGGTGCTGCGGCTGATCCTGGAGGGCAAGCCGATGAAGCTGATCGCCAGCGAACTGGGCCTGAGCCACAACACCGCCAAGACCCACGTCAGCGCCGTGCTGCGCGCGCTGGCCGTCACCACCCGCACGCAGGCCATCGTGGCGGCCAACCGGATGGGGCTGGTGCTGGGCGACGAGGTTGCCTGAGCAGGGCGCGTGGCGGCGGATGGCCGCACTGGATGGCCCGTTCTCACCCAACTGGGTGATGTGCGGAAAAGGCGTTCTCCCTAGCATGTGGATGCGTACAGCCTGACCGCTCAGGCTTCGATTTCATTCCAAATAACAGAGGGATCCTCCATGTCTTGGTCTTCCAGATTGCGTGCCCGCCGCCGCCGTGCTGCTGAGTGCTGCCGTTTTGCCCGCCTATGCGGAGATTACTCAGTCCCAGCGTGACGTCCTCAAGGCGTTGTACGCAAATACCGACGGCGACAACTGGTTCGACAACTCCGGCTGGGACGTTGACGACGATTCTTCGACCGTGTGTCCGGGCACTGTTCCTGGTGCTACTCCCGGCGTCACTGAAAGCCCGTGGTTCGGCGTCTATTGCTACCGGGATCCCGCTAATTCCGATCCCGATCCGCACTACGTCGTCGCCATCAACCTCTCCGACAACAACCTAAGCGGCCCTCTGCCCGCACTCGGCAACCTGCCCCTGCTGCGCAATTTCATCGTCTACAGCACCAACGGCGACGGCAGCAGCAACCTTACCAGCCTGCCCCCCGATCTGGCCAGCCTGACCTACCTGCGAAACTTCAACGTCGCCGGCAACGGCCCCGGCTTGACGGGCACTCTTCCGGCCAGCCTCTCCGCTTTCACGTCTCTGGAAATTTTTCGCGTCAACCACAATGGCCTGACCGGCAGCCTGCCCACGCTGGTTGGCGCGCCCGCTCTTCGAGAATTCCGCGTCAACAACAATCAACTGAGCGGCCCGCTGCCCGCGCTCACCGGCCTGTCCGCGCTCACGGTCTTTCGCGCCGAAGGCAATCAGTTGACCGGCTCCCTGCCCAATGCCACCCTCAACAGCGCCAATGTGCCTGCCTTGGTGGACTACGAAGTCCACGACAACCAATTGACCGGCAGCCTGCCCACGCTGACGGGCTTGACCAACCTGATGTATTTCTCCGCCGGCGGCAACCAGCTCACCGGCACGATCCCCTCCATCAGCCACCTGACCAGCCTGGTGGCCTACAGCGTGCGCTACAACCAGCTCACCGGGAACCTGCCGGTGCTGACCGGGCTCACCAACCTGCTGCGCTTCCGGGCCGACCGCAACCAGCTCACCGGCCCCATGCCCGCAACGCTTCCTTCGGGCATGACGATATTCCAGGTCGGCTTCAATCAACTCACGGGCGCGCCGCCGGCTGCCCCCGCGTCCCTGCTGGCGGGCGAGTCCAACCTGTGCTTCAACAACCTGGACAGGCCTTTCCCCGCCAGCCCCGCCTGGGATGTCGCCACGGGCAGCACCCCCTGGTGGCGCGCCTGCGACATCGCCGCGCCCGCCGCCGTGCCCACGCTGGGCCAGTGGGCGCTGATCCTGCTGGGCTTCCTCGTGGCCGGCATGGTGGCGCTGCGCCGCGTCGGCCGGGCCTGAAGCATGCCTCTCTCGTCGTTTCCGCGCAGGCGGGGATGACGAGGCAGGACGGGCCGGCCGCGGTATTCCGGCACCAGAAGAGGAGCGCGTTTCGCGCTCTTTTTTTCGCCTGTGATCCGTCCTGCCCGAGGTTGACGCCTTTGCCTGTTTGGAAAGGAAAGCTCAATGGAACCGAGGGTCAAGCGCACGCAGCGCGATTGCACGCTGGCTTCTAAGCTGAGGGTGCGGCTGCAAATAGTCAGGAATTGACGCTGACAGCGCCTTGGCTCCGGCACATGCGTGTATCTTTGGCCGCAGTCGCCATCTTCATGCCGGAGCAAGCCCACCATGTCCAGCCGCTACCAGGTCGCAGGCTCCGAAGGGGAGTTCCAGGCCGGCTCTGATGGCACGGTGCTTGCCAACAAGCTGGGCATCAGCACCGTGGATGAGATGAACGAGGCGGAACTGGTGCTACTGGAGCAGTTGTACGTGGACGTTCTGATCGACCATTTTCCCGATCGCGCGTTGACGGCGAACGATCTGCGCGACTGGCATCGGCGCTGGCTGGGCAACGTCTATGCGTGGGCAGGCCAAGAGCGTTCGGTCAACATGAGCAAGGACGGTTTCCTTTCGCCGCTGCCGCGCAGGTTACAGGGCTTTTGGACCAATGGGAGCGCAAATACCTGCGGCAGTGGACACCCTGCCATGACCTGAACGACGCAGCACTGATAGAAGCCATTGCGGTCACGCATGTGGAGCTGATCTTGATCCACCCCTTCCGCGAAGGCAATGGCCGTTTGGCGCGCCTGCTGGCGGATGTGATGGCCGTGCAATCGGGTGGCGAGCCGCTGGACTACAGCAGTTGGGAAGTGCACAAGGCCGAGTACATCGGCGCGATTCACCAAGGCATGGCGATGAACTACGAACCCATGAAACGCTGGGTGGCCCGGGCCATGCGGCCTGCAAGCGAGCCTACGACGCCAGCTTGAGCCCGGCCAGGCGCTGTGCCACCGGTCGGCGCAGCTTTTGTTCCAGCGCCTGAATGCTTTGGCCCGTTTCCACGGCCGTCGAACTGGCAACGGAACGCCGCAACGCAGCCAGACTGGGTGTCTTGCGCTTGGGTTGGGCGGTCTTTTGCATGGTGATGCTGGCGGGGTGAACAGGGTCGATTTTACTGCCCCCCGCGCCATTCTTGAAAAGCCGTCCTCGGCGTTTGTATGGTTGATCGCAATCACCCAATTGGGTGATGCGCAGCTCAAATGCTTCTTTTAGTGTCAATGGCGTCGAAAGACGAATCGCATAACAACCAACGAGGACAACCATGAACCACAGCCACAAGAAGGCCCAGCTCACCCACGCTTTCGCCCTCACCGCCGCGCTGTCGCTGGCCGCCTGCGGCGGCGATGGCGGCGACGACACGCCCGCCCCGTCGCCCACGCCCGCCCCGTCGCCGGCAACCGCCACCCTCGCCGGCGAGGTGGCCCGCCTCGGCACACTGAAGAACGTGGTCGTCTGCCTGGACCTGAACGGCAACGACGCCTGCGACGCCGGCGAGCCCGCCTCCGCCGCCACCGGCGCCGACGGCAAGTACACGCTGAGCTACGACCCGGCCGCCGTGCCCGGCGCCGCCTCGGCACCCCTCATCGCCCTCGTCAAGGCGGGCGATCCGGCCGCCGCCACCACCGCCATCGACTCGGCCGCCCCCGCCGCTGCCGCTACCACGGCCGACTACGTGCTCAAGCGCCCGGCCGGCTCCGGCGGCGCCATCAACCCGCTGACCACGCTGGTGCAGGCGGGCGTGGCCGCTGGCATGACGGACGCCACGGCGCGCGCCAACGTGGCGGTGCAACTGGCCATCGCCCCCGGCAAGATCGACAACTACCAGGACGATCCGGCCTGGGACGACGCCAACGTGCGCGACAACGCCCGCATGGCGGCGGCCGTGGTGTCGGGCATGCTGCGCCAGGGCGGTGTGCTGGAGGTGGGCGACCCCAGCGCCGCCGCGCCGGCCGCGACGGCGCAGCGCGCCTTCAACTACACCGGCGCGGGCGACTACTACGTGCGCGAGTTCGTCCGGCAGGCCAGGGCGGCGGGCAGCGCCAGCGTGGAGCAGGTCGATGCCCGCAGCGGCAAGAGCGGCGGCACGGCCCTGGGGGATCTGGATGTGTATGGCACCGCCTTTCTCACACCCGACGGCTGGCAGTACTGCACGCGCGACGTGATCCACACGGTCACGCTCGGCAACCCGAGCCGCGCGGTGTACTGCGACGGCGAAACGTCGCTGGGCTGGAGCCGCTCCGCCGACGTGGCCGGTCAGCAGATGGCCAGCCTGGTGAGCCGCTGGCAGGGCCTGTCGTCGAACACCATCAATACCGGGGGCCGCCCGACGGCGGCGCTGACGGCGGCGCTGGGCAGTGCGGTGTTCCCCGCAGGCGCGGAGGAAACGCTGCGCACCAACCACGTGCTGGGGCAGACCGTCGTGATCGACAGCCTGGGCAGCCGCGGCACGGGCCACCCCACGCTGGAAGCACTGATCGACGCCTACCCCACCGCGGGCGCTGCGTCGCCCACCGGCGCCAATACGCGGACCCTGGGGGTGACCACCAGCGCGCTGAAGAACCTGCGCGTGTCGTTCGCGCCCACCGGCGCCACCCAGGGCACGGCCACCTACTACGAGTGCGACCTGAACGAGGCGCAGACCGTGGTGTCCAACTGCGCGGCCCTTGCCGGCACCGGCACTTACGGCATCGATGAAGTGAACGGCGAGCGCTTGCTGCGCTTTGCAGGCAAGCCGCCGCAGCCGGCCATGACCGCATACGACATCGTGTACACGCAAATCAACTGGGGCGACGGCAGCCAGTGGGTGTACCGCGCGCACGAGATCAAGCCCAGCCTGGCCGCGCGCACGTCGTACTCCGCCCCCAGCATGCGGCTGAACGACACCGCCTGGACGGCGATGAAGACGCAACTGGGGCTGTGATGCGCCCCAAGGCGGGCGCCGGCCAGGCGCCCGCTTTTTTTGCTTATTGACCCCCGGAGACCCTTATGAACACCATCCCCCGCCTTTCCCTTCTGCTGTCGCCCCTGCTGATCGCGGCCTGCGCCGCGACCGCGCCCCCGGCCAAGGAGTTTCCCGCCGGCGCGCGGGCGCCCTCGGCGGCCGAACTGACCACGCTGCTGCGCGGCAAGTCCACCAATGCCCCCATGCCCAATGGCGGCACCATCCGGGTGGACTACGCCGCCGACTCGAACGCCTTGACGGCCTACATCGCCGGCCGCACGGACAGCGGCACCTGGCGCGTCGAGGACGGCCGCATCTGCTACGAATTGAAGACCTGGCCCTCGGCGTGCAACGAGGCCCGACTGGTGGGGCAGGACCTGTACACCAAGCGCGCCAACGGCGACGTGGTGCCGGTGACCGTCGGGCGCTGATGCTGACGGCGCAGGTGGCATCTGCTTCAGAAGTGATAGCTGCCAGCGATTTCTGGACGGGCGCTGGCGCCGGAAAACCCTCAAGGCGTCAGCCGTGCGCGATGACTGTGGCGTGACTTGCCGCGCTGTGGGCGAGCGCCGCAGTCATTGGTTTTCAATCACCAGGCTTTAGCCCAGCGCCGAATCGTCGCGCGCAATGCACGTTGCGCCTCTTGGTCGATGGGCATGGTCGGAACGAGCGCCAGCACCGATGCCGCGGCCACGTAGCCATGGCGAAGCAGCGCGGTGCAGAACGCGCGGTCTTTCTCGCGCCCGGCGGCTGCCTTGGCAAGAAACAGATCGAGCACGTCCAGGCAGTACCCGACGCGGCCTCCGGTATTGCCGTTCTGAACGCGATGCACCCGCTGCATCCAGTCGGCCGGCAGCGTTGCCGTCTCCGGCCCGACGCCTTGGGCGTAGTAGCCGTGGGTCTGATGGAACAGGGAGCCTTCGCCGATGGCGCCGTCGATCCTGTCGGCCAGTTCGGGTGCCTGGAGGGGATAGATGTCCGCCTCCATGGACACCGTGAATACGTCTTCGGGCGTGGGAACGGGGCCCAGCATCGACTGGCTCCCTACGATGACGAACTCGTACTGATCCGTGATGTCACCGCTGGCGCGGATGATGTGCTCCAGCTCTTCTCTTGTCATGCCGGCGCCTTGGCTGCCTTGCCAGACGGTTCTTTGGGCGCACCGCCGATTTCAATGCCTCGCCTGAGGTCGCTCGCTTGCCGCAGGATGCGCTGGCGGCTCTCTTCGGGGAGAGTCGTGACGAGCGGCGAGGCCTGCCTCAACTGCTGGGCATGCCGTGTGCGCCCCAGCACCTTGCGCCAGGTGCCTGCCTTCAGGATGTCTGCCCATTCGCGCCACAGGATGGCAGAGCGGACATCGCCGGCGGCGAGCCAGCGCTGGACGGTGTCCTGGGCTTGCCGAACCAGGGCCGGGTCGGCCTTGGCCAGCCGCACGGCTTCTTCATGGAGGGCCAGACTCTGCAAGTCCTGAAGCTGGTGCTTCGCCTGGTCCGCGGACACGCGGATCCGCACGACCGGCGCCGCACGCCGTGACCGTGCCGCGGCGGAATCCGCTGGCGCGGGCGCAAGCGTGTCACCAGCCAGCAAGGCCAGGTCGCCGCCGATGCCCAGCACGGACATGACGCGCAGATAGGTGCCGATGGCTGGCGCAGGATCGCCTGCTTCGACCGCGCGCAGGGTATTGCGGGCGATGCCGGCGCGTGCCGCGGCCTCCACGGTTCCCAGCCCTTGCGCCTTGCGCAGGCGTTTGAGACGGTCGCCCAGTTGCAGCAGGAGCTGTCGCTCCAGGACAAGGTGGATATCTGAATCGCTCATTTGATCATTGATTTGACCAAATCATCATTATTTGGTCAATATACTGATCAAATGAGCGGCCTCAAGGCGCCAGCCGCTCGCGCACCCAGGCGCCGCCGTCCAGCCGGTAGCACAGCCGGTCGTGCAGCCGGCTCTTGCGCCCCTGCCAGAACTCCCAGCGGTCGGGCTTCAGCCGGAAGCCGCCCCAGTGCGGCGGGCGCGGTGGGTTCAGCAGAAATTTGGCGCCGTACTTGGCGGCGGCGGCGACCAGCACGGAGCGGTCGGTGATGACCTCGCTCTGCGGGCTGGCCCAGGCGCCGATGCGGCTGTCGAGCGGGCGGCTGGCGTAGTAGGCGTCGCTCTCGGCGTCGCTCACCTTCTCCACCAGGCCCTCGATGCGCACCACGCGCTCCAGCTCCACCCAGTGGAACTGCAAGGCCGCGTAGGGGTTGCCGGCCAGCTGGCGGCCCTTGCGGCTGTCGTGGTTGGTGTACCAGACGATGCCGCGCGCGTCGAAGTCCTTGACCAGCACGATGCGCGTGCTGGGGCGCAGGTCGTGGCCGACGGTGGCCAGGGTCATGGCGTTGGGCTCGGGCACCTCGCCCCGGCGGGCCTCGTCGAACCACTGGGCGAACTGCGCCAGCGGGTCGGCGTGCGAGGCGCCCTCGGACAGCTCGGCGCGCTCGTAGCTCTTGCGCAGGTGGGCGATGTCGGCGGCGGTCATGCGGGCAGTATAGGAAGCGCGGGCTCGTCGGCGTGCGCCAGGATGCGGCCCAGGCGCCGGTCGTCGATGCCCTGCTCGCGCAGGCTGGCGTGCGTCTGGCGCGCGTAGTCCAGCGTGCTGCCGTAGCGCCCCTGCGCGTGGCGGAAGATGTGGCGGTACTGTTCCGCCGTCAGCTCGCCGGTGAACGAGGGGCTGCGGCGCGACAGGGTGAAGGCCAGCGCCGGCACCGGGCCGTGCGGCGTGGCGCAGGGCAGCCAGCGGGCGTCGTACACGCCGCTGGGCATCTCGCGCGCCCACAGGGTTTGCAGCACCGCCTCGGCATCGCGGTGGGGCACGCGGTAGACCACGCCCCGGCAGCTGCCGCCGGGCAGCAGGGCGAACACCAGGCCGGGCTGCTCGGGCGTGCCGCGGTTGACGCGGCTCCACATCGCCAGCGCGCGGTGCCAGCCGCGCACGCGGGCGGCGTGGCGCCCGGCGTGGTCGAAGTCGGGCCGCCAGATGAGCGAGGCGTAGCCGAACACCCACAGGTCGGCCTGCGCGCCGGCCTGCCGGTGCCACTGGGCGCGCGCGGCGTCCAGCATGCGCAGCGGGTCGCGCCCGGGCTGGCGCAGGTGGGCGTAGGGGGCGTGCGCGGAATCGTCGGCGGGGGCGGCGGGGGGCATGGGCGGACTTTATACAATCGCCCCACTTTTCATCGCCGGGCCGCCCCAGGATGAAAAAGCCCCCCAGGGGGCAGCGTGCCCTGCGAAGCAGGGGGGCGTGGGGGTCAATTTCTCTTTGGAGCATTCATGAGTACACAAGACGACGACTACCAGGGCGTGCTCTGGCCCGTGCTGTTCGGCATCCTGCTGCTGGTGATCGGGCTGGTGCTGGGCATCGCCATCTTCCGCACGGGCAAGCCGGCGGCCGCGCCGCTGGCGCCGGCCTCGGCATCGGCGTCCGGCGTGGTCTCTGGCGGCATGGTGCTGGGCACGGCGGCCACGGCCCTGCCCGACGGCGCCAGCGTGCGGGTGGAGGAGGGCGTCGTCAAGTTCTACTTCGCCAGCGGCAGCGCGGAACTGGCCGCCGGCGCCAAGGAGGCGCTGGCCGACGTGGTGATGGGCGTGGCGGCGGGCAGGAAGGCCGTGATCAGCGGCTACCACGACACCACCGGCGACCCGGCCCAGAACGAGGAGCTGGCCAAGCAGCGCGCCATCGCGGTGCGCGACACGCTGGCCGCGCTGGGCATTGGCGACGACAAGCTGGAGCTGAAGAAGCCCGAGGTGACCACCGCCACCGGCAGCAACGCCGAGGCGCGCCGCGTCGAGGTACGGCTGGAGTGAAGATACTATGAATAAGTGAGCTGCCGACGCTTGTCTGGCGGGCGCTGAAGGCACTTTTCATACTGAACCCGGCCGAGGCCGGGTTTTGTTTTGCCGAACGTCAGCGCAGGCCGCCGCCTGCGGCCTCGTCGCCGCGCTGGATCAGCTCGATCTTGTCGGTGGGGTGAGCGGCATCCCGATTGATTCCCAAATCATACGCAATGATATACAGAAAATGTCAACTTCCGCGTATGATTCGGGCGTGCCGTCCATTGAATCGTATTTCGAGGGGCATCTTGCCCAAGGCCGCGCCTACTTCACGCGAGAGGAGGCGCAGGCTGCGCTCGGCCTGTCGCCGCACGCCTTGAGCGTCGCGCTGATGCGGCAGGCCAAGAAAGGACGTCTCGCGCGTCCACGGCGCGGCTTCTATCTGATCCTGCGCCCGGAGGATCGCGCCTTCGGCGCTCCCGACCCGGCGCGCTGGGTCGACCCGCTGATGAAGTACCTCCAGCTTGACTACCGCGTGGCCTTGCTGCGTGCCGCGGCGTTCCACGGTGCGTCGCACCAGGCGGCGATGGTGTTTCAGGTCATCGTGCCTCGGCAGATGCGCGGTTTCGAGCTTGGACGGCAGCGGCTCGAATTTGTGTATCAGGGCGCGGAAGCCTTTGCCCAGGTCAACCGGCCCGGCTGGTTGGGCGCGATCAAGAGCGAGGCCGGGTTTGCGAAGGTCGCGGGTCTGGAGCTGACGCTGCTGGATTGCGCCCGCTACTTCCACAAGGCGGCGGGCATCAACGGCCTGGCGCAGATCGCCAAGGACCTGGGCGGGCAGGCCAAGCCCGACGATCTGGCACAGATCGCAGTGCACTACGAGAACTCGGCGGTGCGTCGCCTGGGCTATCTGCTGGAGCGGGCGGGCCATGTGGCGCAGGCCGATGCGCTGCGGCCGTTCGTGCGCCAGGCCAAGACGGCCGCGCTGCTCGACCCATCGGTGAAGCCGCTGGTGGAAGGGCTGTCCGACCTGCACGAGAAAGCGCCCGGCTGGCGCCTCATCGTCAACGAATCTGTCGAGGTCGATTTTTGATTCCCCAAGCCTATCTCCAAGCCTGGAGCGCGACGGCGCCGTGGCCCGACTTTCGACAGATCGAGCAGGATCTGATCATCTGCCGCGCCTTGTGCGATCTGTTCAACGCGCCAGCGCTGCGCGGCAAGATTGCGTTTCGCGGTGGCACCGCGATCAACAAGCTGCTGTTCGCGCAGCCGCTGCGCTACTCGGAAGACATCGACCTCGTACAAACGCAGCCGGAGCCGATCGGCGCCACTGTCGATGCGATCCGCGAGGCACTGGCATGGCTCGGGCCGTGCAAGCGCGAGCAGGCGGGGCATTCGATGCACCTGGTGTTCCGCTTCGCGCCGGAAGCCGACCCGCAGTCGATGCTCAAGCTGAAGGTCGAGATCAATACACGCGAGCACGAGTCCTTGCTCGGCGTGCAGTCCTATCCCTTCGCTGTGGAGAACGGCTGGTATCGGGGCCAAGCCGAGATCGCGTCCTTCGCGGCCGAGGAGTTGTTCGGGACCAAACTGCGCGCGCTGCTGCAACGGCGCAAGAACCGCGACCTGTTCGACCTGGCCCAGGGACTGGAGCAGTTGGCGTTCGACGTGGACAAGCTGGTGGCCGGCTTCGACCACTACCTCGCCCTGGAGGACAAGGCCATCACCCGTGCGATGGCCGAGCAGCGCATGCTGGAAAAGCTCACGCGCAACCTGACGGAAGACATTGCGCCGCTGCTGCCGGCGGGAGTCCGCTTCGACGAGGCCGATGCACTGCGGGCCTTCGAGTGTGTGTGGACCGGGTTGGTGGCACGGCTCAAGGGCGATCCGTGGAAGTCCACGGACAAGGTGGTGGCCGCACTGCGCGAGAAGGGCTATCCGGGGCTCCTGAAAAGCTGTTGAGCCTGTGAAAACGCCCTCCGCGGGGGAGGGCGTTGGAATCAAACCGGACCTCTTGGCTATCCCGACACATGGGTGGGGACCCCTTGCGGGGCGGGGTCAACGCACAGCATTCGCTGCTCCGTTCATACGCTGACGCTTCAACGGTAACGCATCGGTGGGCTTGGGGCAACCGCAGCCTGGTCCTCGGCGGCAAGGAACGGCGACGTTTGCCGTGATGCTCCCTCGCCGCATCCCAGTTTCTGTTGCCTATCTGCTATGCGTTGCGCAGTGGATCGGTGTTTTTGGCGGCTGACTGGCGGCTGTCATCGTAATTTGTTGATTTTGTTTGTATTAATTCGATCTTGTAGCCGTCCGGGTCGGTGACGAAGGCGATCACGGTGGTGCCGCCCTTCACCGGGCCGGGCTCGCGCGTGACGTTGCCGCCGGCGGCCTTGATCCTGTCGCAGGCGGCGTAGGCGTCGGGCACGCCGAGGGCGATGTGGCCGTAGGCGGTGCCTGGGTCGTAGCGGTCGGTGCCCCAGTTGTAGGTCAGCTCGATCTCGGCCTGGCCGGGGTTGCCGCCGCCGTAGCCGACGAAGGCCAGGCTGTACCTGTACTCGGGGTTCTCGCTGGTGCGCAGCAGGCTCATGCCGAGCACCCGGGTGTAGAAGTCGATGGAGCGCTGCAAGTCGCCGACGCGCAGCATGGTGTGCAGAAGTCGCATGGGGGTGGCCGTGTTGGTCGCGGGATAAGGTGCCGATTGTCGGTCCGCGCCGGGACCATGCATGAAAATCGGCCCCAGCGCCGGCCGGGAAAGCGCTGGAAGCTATACTAAAAGTAGCAAACGACGCCTGCGGCCGGCTTGGGCGCAGCGGTCAAGGGGGTCAGCACGGATGCGCGGCGCCGGCACAGGGCCGATACTGCGACGGCGGATCGATTCGACGCCGGCCGGCCAGCCGGCGCCCGGGTGCAGTGGGAGGAGCAAACCCTGATGAGTTCAGACAACCGAATGCGCGAAGGCCCCGTCGGCCGCACGCTGCACGTGCTGTGCGACGTGTGCGCCGTGGTCGGGGGCGCGGTGCTGATCGCCATGGCCGTCATGACCGTGGTCAGCGTGATCGGGCGCACCTTCTTCGATGCGCCGATCCTGGGCGACGTCGAGCTGGTGCAACTGGGCCTGGCGGTGTGCGTCGCCACCTTCCTGCCCTACACGCAGTTCCGCAGCGCCAACATCATCGTGGACTTCTTCACCACCAGGGCCACGCCGCGCACGCAGCGCTGGATGGACGGGCTGGGCTGCCTGCTGTATGCCCTGATGACGGCGCTGATCGCCTGGCGTGTCTACGCCGGCGGCATGCTGAGCATGGAGAACCAGGAGACCTCGATGCTGATGAGCCTGCCGATCTGGCTGCCCTACCTCCTGATGGTGCCTGGCCTGGTGCTGTGCACGCTGGTGGGGCTGTACCAGGCGGTCCGCTGCTGGACCACGCCGCCTGACGGCTCGCAGGTGCAGGCATGAGCGCGCCAGGCCGTTCCCAAGCGCGAATCCCGCAGCGCGCGGCGCGGAGGGCAGTCCCGTGAGCACCTTGACCATCGGCCTGCTGCTGTTCGCCTTCATGCTGGTGCTGATGGCCATCCGCGTGCCCATCGCGGTGGCCATGTTCGTGCCTGGCGCCGTGGGCTACGTCATCCTGTCGGGCTGGGACCCGCTGATGGCGCACCTGCGCGGCGCGGTCTATGGCCGGGTGTCGGTGTACGACCTGTCGGTCATCCCGCTGTTCATGCTGATGGGGGCGTTCGCCGTCAACGGCGGTTTGTCCAAGGCATTGTTCGACTTCGCCAACGCGCTGCTCGGCCGCTTCAAGGGCGGCATGGCGATGGCCGGCATCCTGGCCTGCGCGGCGTTCGGCGCCATCTCGGGCTCCACCGTGGCGACCACCGCCACCATCGCGCAGGTGGCGTACCCGGAGATGCGGCGCGTGCGCTACTCCGGCCGGCTGGCGACGGCCGCGCTGGCCACGGGCGGCACCATGGGCGTGCTGCTGCCGCCCTCGGTCACGCTGATGGTCTACGCCATCCTGACCGAGCAGAACATCACCAAGACCTTCCTGGCGGCCTACGTGCCGGCCATCCTGGCGGCGCTGGGCTATCTGGTGGTGATCGCCCTCTACGTGCGCCTGCGGCCCGGCCACGCGCCCGAGGCGCGCGCCGCGTCGGGCGCCGAGATCGCGCAGAACGCCGCCGGCGTGTGGCCGATCGCGCTGATCTTCGTGGCCGTGTTCGGCGGCATCTACGGCGGCTTCTTCACGCCCACCGAGGGCGCGGCCATCGGCGCCACGCTGACCTTCGTCATCACGCTGCTCAGGCGCCAGCTCACGCTGCAAAAGGCCATCGAGTCGATCCGCACCACGGCCGTCACCTCGGGCATGATCTTCATGATCTTCATCGGCGCCGACATGATGAACGCCGCGCTGGCGCTGTCGCAGCTGCCCAACCAGCTCGCAGACCTGATCGCCCACGCCGCCATCCCGCCGGTGGTGGTGATGGCGGTCATCATGCTGTTCTACGTGGCCTTGGGCTGCGTGATGGACGAGATGTCGATGATCCTGCTCACCGTGCCGGTGGTCTTCCCGGTCATCATGGGCATGGACTTCTTCGGGCTGGACGTGTCCGACAAGGCGCTGTGGTTCGGCATCCTCATCCTCACCGTGTGCGCCATCGGCATGATCTTCCCGCCGGTGGGCCTGAACGTGTACGTGATGAACGGCCTGGCCAAGGACGTGCCGATGGTCGAGACCTACAAGGGCGTGTTCATCTTCCTGGCCTGGGACTTCATTCGCCTGGCGCTGCTGATTCTGTTCCCTGGCATCACGCTGTGGCTGGTGCATCTGTTGACCTGAAGCCGTTGAAACAAGGAGACACTCTGATGGCCTCGACATTGACCAAACTGGCCGCCGCCGCGGCCCTGGCCTTCGCCGCCGGCGCCGCCGCGCAGGCGCAAACCATCCTGAAGGTGCACCACTTCCTGCCTTCGGGCGCCAGTTCGCACCAGAAGATCATCGCGCCCTGGTGCGCCAAGGTCGAGAAGGAATCCGGCGGCGAGCTGAAGTGCCAGATCTACCCCGCCATGCAGCTCGGCGGCACGCCGCCGCAGCTGCTGGACCAGGTGCGCGACGGCGTGGCCGACATCGTGTGGTCCGTGCCCACCTACACCGCCGGGCGCTACACCAAGTCGGAGGTGTTCGAGCTGCCCTTCATGGCCGTCAACGCCAAGCAGGGCTCGCAAGCGCTGTGGGAGTACACGCAGAAGTTCGCGCTGGACGAATACAAGGGCATCAAGCCGCTCTTCATGCACACCACCGAAGGCTACGTGCTGCACTCCAACAAGCCCATCCACAAGCTGGAGGACATGAAGGGCAAGAAGATCCGCACCGCCACCCGCATCAGCGCCCGCATGATGAGCGCGCTGGGCGGCACGCCGGTGCAGATGCCGCTGCCGCAGGTGGCCGACGCGCTGTCCAAGGGCGTGGTCGACGGCGTGCTGGTGCCGTGGGAGGCCATCCCCGCCACCAAGCTGCACGAGATCGTCAAGTACCACCTGGACGCGCCGCTGGGTTCGCCGCGCTTCGCCAACACCATCTTCATCTTCGGCATGAACCAGGCCAAGTACGACAGCCTGACGCCCAAGCAGAAGAAGGTGATCGACGACAACGCCGGCCTGGCCGTCTCGGCCTGGGCCGGCGAAGAAGGCTTCGACAACATCGTCGAGCCCTATTCCAAGCTGGCGCGCGACCGCGGCAACACCATCTCCGTCATCGATCCGGCCGAGCTGGCGCGCTGGGAGAAGGCCACCGCCGGCGTGGACGAGATCTGGCTGAAGGACGTGGCGGCCAAGGGCGGCGACGGCAAGAAGCTGATCGAGGAAGCCAAGGCGCTGCTGAAGAAATACGCGCCGGCCAAGTGACCGGAGGGCGGCCGGCGCCGCCTCTTCGCGCGAGACGGAAAGCCGCTGCGCCGCAGCGGCTTTTCTATTTTCGGGGGCGAGGATTTTGAATGATTTCGGCCTCCAGCGCTTATGTGGCAAGCGCCGGCAGCTATCGAATAGTGAGCAATCGATCTATGCCGGCACGGTGTAGTTCAGCGCCATGCGCCCGCCGTCCACCATGACGATCTCGCCGGTGACGTAGCTGGCCGCGTCGCTGGCCAGGAAGGCCACCACGTCGGCCACCTCGCCCGGCGCGCCCAGGCGCTTGAGTGGCGTGCGCATCATGATCTTCCGCTTGGCTTCCTCGCTGGTCAGCACCGCCTGGGCGGCCAGCTCGGTGGCGATGGTGCCGGGGCCGACGGCGTTGACGCGCACGCCCTTGTCCGCCAGCGCCAGCGCCATCGCGCGGGTGAGCTGGTTGATGCCGCCCTTGCTGACGTTGTAGCTGGCGATGCTGGGGATGGCCAGCACGCCGTTGACCGAGCTCATGTTGACGATGCTGCCGCGCCCGGCCCGCGCCATCACGCGCGCCACGGCCTGGCCCATCAGGAAGCTGCCCTTCAGGTTGACGCGCAGCACGGCGTCGAAGTCGGCCTCGGTCACGTCGAGGAAATCCGCCGCTTTGAAGATGCCGGCGTTGTTCACCAGCACGTCGATGCGGCCGTGCGCCTGCGCGACCTGCGCCACCAGGGCATCGACCTGGGTCTTGTCGCCCACGTCGCAGTGCAGGTAGCGCGCCTTCAGCTCGGCGGCCAGCGCCTGGCCGCGCGCGTCGGCCACGTCGGCGATGACGACCTCGGCGCCCTCGGCGGCGAAGCGCCGCGCGCAGGCTTCGCCGATGCCTTGCGCGGCGCCGGTGACGATGACGACGCGGCCTTGCAGGCCGAAGGAGATGGCGGCGGAGGGGGTGTTCATGCGGGACGGATGGGGTTGCGGGAGGATCAGGACTTGCCGCCGCTTTCGATGAAGCGCGCCAGCGCCTCGTGGCCGGCGCGGCGGGCGTGGTCGGCGGCGCTGAGGCCGGCGCGGTCGGCGCGGCGCGGGTCGGCGCCGGCCTCGATCAGCAGGCGCACGAGGGTCACGTCGCCGCGGCGCGCGGCCAGCATCAGCGCGGTGCGGCCGGCGCCGTCGGCGGCGTTGGCCGGGGCGCCTTGCTCCAGCGCGCTGCGCGCGGCGGCGGCCTGGCCGGAGGTGGCGGCGGCCAGCAGGCGCTGCTGCGGCGTGAGCGCGAGCGGCGCGGCCGGTGGCGCAGGCCGCGCGGCCTGCGTCGGGAAGGTGGTGCTTTCGCTGGCGGCGTCGGCGCTGCGGGGTGGGGCATCGGGCAGCGCCGCGCGCTCGCGGGAGAGCGTGGCAGGCGCGGCACCGGCGGGCGCGGGCTGGGGCGCTTCGGCCGTGCCGGCTTCAGCGCGGGCTGCTTCGGCTTTCTGTGCGGCGGCGCGCCGGGCCTCGGCACGCTTTTCCGCGGCCTGTTTCTCAGCGGCCCGCTTTTCCTCGGCGCGCCGGGCTTCGGCGCGCTGCTCCTCGGCTTTTTTCTCGGCCGCGCGTTTCTCGGCCGCACGCTTTTCGGCGGCGGCGCGCTGCTCCGCCGCCTGGCGTTCCTCGGCACGGGCCGCGTCGGCGGGCACGGCAACCGGTGGGGGCTCGGCAACCGGTGGGGGCTCGGCAGGCGCGGCTGGCGCGGAGGGTGGCGCCACGGGGCTGGCGGCGCCGGCTTGCGCTTCGGCAGGCGCCGGGGCCGGTGCGGGCATGGCGGCGGGGGGCGGGGCGGTGGCGGCCGGCCGGCCGAGCGCCAGGTCCTGCTCGTCGCCGCTGCCGCTGTCGAACTGCAAGGCCAGCAGGCCGGCCAGGCCCAGCACGGCCACGCTGGCGATGGCGGGGATGAACCAGCGCCGGTCGTTGGCGGCGTCGGCGTGCGGCGTCGGCGCCAGCGGTTGAGAGGAGAAATCGACCTCGGCGCCCGTCCCTCCAGCGCGGTCAGCTATGTTTTCAGGAGTCTTCGGGTCGTCGCTGGCCTCCTCGGCGCGCTTCCAGGCCAGTACCTGCGCCTGTGCCAGCACGGCGGCGCGCAGGTTGGCGTCGGGGACCGTGCCTTCCAGCGCGGCGGCCTCGTGGTAGCGGGCGACGATGTCGTCGTCGGTGGGGCGCGGCAGCGGTGTCGTCATCGAACTGCCCTCCGTCCTTCGGACTGCGGGTGCGAGCGCCTTCGGAGCGGCCGGGCGGCACTCATGCCATGTCCTCCAGGGCGCGGCGCAGGGCGGCGCGGGCGTAGCGCAGGCGGCTCTTGGCCGTCTCCAGCCCGACGCCGGCGGCGGCGGCGATCTCGGCCACGCTCATCCCGCCCTCGGCCTGCAGCAGGAAGGCGTCGCGCTGCGCGGCGGGCAGGGCGTCGAGCGCGGCCATCAACTGCGCCGCCTGCTGGCGGTTCTCGATGCGGCGCACGGGGCCGAAGCCGGACGGCGCGGCCAGGGTGTCGAGCAGGGTCTGCTCGTCCGCCAGCGGTTCGTCCAGGCTGGCGGCGGGGCGGCGCAGGCGCAGGTGGTCCACCACGCGGTGCCGCGCCAGGGTGAACAGCCAGGTGGTGAAGCGCGCCACCGGGCGGCCCTCGGCGCCGGCGCGCGGCGCGTAACCGGCGGCCTGGGTGGCCACGCGCAGCCACACGTCCTGCGCCAGCTCGTCGGCGGTGGCGGGGTCGTGCACGCTGCGCAGCACGTAGCGCCACACGCGCGTGGCGTGGCGGTCGTACAGCGTCTCGAAGGCATGGGCGTCCCCGGCGGCGTAGGCGCGCATGAGCTGCTCGTCGGCGGTGGCGGCCGGGGGGGACATGCGTCCGATTATGGCGAGCGCGCGCCAGCCCCTGGCCGCGTGGCCGCCACGGGCTTCTCAGCGCCAGGTGGGCGGGTCGGGCGTGTAGCCGCGCGCGGTGGATTCAGGGAACGGCGCCGGCCGCTGCGCCTGCGGCGGGTAGGCGGGGATGACGCCCATCGCGACCAGGTTCTCGTGGCTGTCGTAGCGGAGGGTGATGACCTCGTCCGGCCGGCTGGCGCGGCGCTCGAACCGGGTGTGGCTGACCCACGAGTCCTCGCGCGCGCCGTGGCCGGTGCCCAGGCGCGGCGCGGCCTGCTTGGCGACGGCGCTTTCCTCCATTTCGGCTGTGGCGGCCGAGGAGCGCGCCGCATCGCCGGCCGCGGGTGCCGCCTCGCGGCGCAGCGAGGGCGCGGGCATGGGCGCGATCGGCGGCGGCGGGGGCGCGGCCTTCTCGCGGAACACCGCCACGCCGATCACGCCCACGTGGTCTGGCCGGCCGGTGCGCGCGGCGTAGGAGTTCGGCAGGGCGGTGAAGTGGAACGCCGCCACCTCGGCGTCGCTCTTGCGCCAGCCGGTGATCTGCGTGGTCTGCCAGCGCGACAGCACGTAGCCCGTCTGGTCCCAGCCGGCCGTCTCGCCGCTGACGATGTTGACGCCGTCGACCGCCATCACGCCCATCACGCGCGCGCCGGTGGCGTTGCGCACCTGGATGGCGTAGCGCGCGCCGGGGCGGCCGGCCACCCACCATTCGCCGTTGTGGCGGTAAAGGGGCAGCTGCGCGCCGCTGTCGCGGTCGATCACGTTGAGGTCGACCAGGCGGCCCACGGCGTGCGCCGGCGCGGCCAGCAGCGCGCCGGCGGCCAGGGCCAGGGCGCAGAGCAGGGGAGAGAGCGGTTTCATGCGGGACTCCAATCAGGTAGTGGAGTGCACTTGAACGGTGGTGGGGCGCTGATGGGGTTGCGAGGCGCCGCTGTTTGTTGTAACCGTTTGAACTCGCCGACACTGTAGAGATGACGATGCTTACCCTGCCCACGCTCTACACCGCCGCCGACGGCCGCGCGCGCTTCCGCGACGATCCGCTGCCGCTCGCCGACGGCACGCCCGCCACCCGCCTGTCGGCGCTGATGGCCTCGGGCGGCTGCCAGTTCCGCAGGAGCCCGCCGGGCTTCGCCAGCGCCTTCCACTGCACCACCACGCCGCAGTGGCTGGTGGTGCTGCAAGGGCGCATGGAGATCGGCCTGCAGGACGGCACGTCGCGCGTCTTCGGCCCCGGCGAATGCTTCTACTCCAACGACACGCTGCCCGAAGGCGCCGTGTTCGATGCCGCCGTGCACGGCCACCGCAGCCGCCTGCTCGGCGACGAGCCGCTGGTGACCCTGTTCGTGCGGGCGTAGATTGCTACTATAAATGTAGCTTACAGCGCTTGCTGGGCGGGCGCTGGAGGCCGATTCGATGCATGAAAACCCGGCGCCTCACCATGCCCGCGCCACCATCCACGCCCCCAGCAGCACCAGCGCCACCATGAAGCACTGGCGAAAGCGCGTGGCCGACAGCCGCCCGCGCAGCCACTGGCCGACGGCCATGCCGGCCAGCGCCGGCAGCAGCAGCAGCGCCGAGCCGCCCAGCACCGCGGCCGGAAACTGGCCGTTCAGCGCCAGGCCGGCCGCCAGCGCCACGGTGGAGACGGTGAACGACAGGCCCATGGCCTGCACCAGCGCGTCGCGCTGCATCCCCAGCGCCTGCAAATAGGGCACGGCCGGGATCACGAACACGCCGGTGCCGGCCGTCACCACGCCCGTGGCCGCGCCCGCCAGCGGCCCCAGCCAGCGCTGCGCCGGCGCCGGCACCTGCGGCAGCCGCGCGCCCGACAGCCCCCAGCCGCCGTACAGCACCAGCGCCGCGCCCAGCGCCACGCTGGCCCAGGCGCCGGCCGGCGCGCCCAGCAGCCAGGCGCCGCCCAGCGTGCCGGCGGCCACGCCCAGCTGCATGCCGGCCAGCCGCCGCGCCAGCGGCGCCAGCGTGCGCCAGGGCCGCATCTGCCAGACGTTGGTCACCAGCGAGGGCAGCACCAGCAGCGCCGCCGCCTGCGCCGGCGCCATGGCCAGCGCCAGCAGGGCCATCGCCAGCGTCGGCAGCCCCAGCCCCACCACGCCCTTGACCACGCCGGCGGCGGTGAACACCAGGGCGCTGAAGAGCCACGGCGCGGCGGAGGCGGCGGTGAAGTCGGGCATGGCTGTATTGTGCGTGCTATCTGAAGAATAGCTGCTGGCGCTTGTCCAGCAAGCGCTGGCGGCCCAAAAGACTCATGAAAAAGGCTCCCGCAGGAGCCTTTCCGATACCAGCTGGCGGCCGGCGTTCAGCGCCCGTAGCCGCCGCCCGCGCGGTTGCCGCCGCCGAAGTTGCCTCGCCCGCCACCACCGCCACCGCGGTTGTTGCGCTTGTTGCGGCCACCGCCGCCCTTGCCCATCACGTCGATGCTGGTGCGCATCGGGTCGGGCTGGCCGACGGCGCCGTGGCTGGGGCCGCGCGGGGCGCTGCGGCGGCCGTGCAGGTTGGTCTGCAGCGGGTCGATGTTGCGGGGCAGGTGGTCGGGCTCGCGCTCGTCCTCGTCGTCGAAGCCGAACTCGCGCGTGGCACGCGGCTGCGGTTGCGGCTGGCCGGGCTGGCTCTGGCGCGGGGGCGGCATGGCGGGGCCGTTGGCGTTGCCGCCGCGGCCGCCACGGCGGCGGCGGTTGCGCGAGGGGCGATCGCCCTGCGGCATGCCGCCTTCGGCGTTTTGTGCCGGTTCGTCGTCGCCGGGGCCGTCGATGCCTTCGGCGCGCGGCGCCTGCGGCCGGGCGCGCTGCGGCTGCTGGCCGCGGCCGCCGCCGCGCGGGCCTTGCGTGGCTTTGTTCTCGCGGATGCGCTGCATCATCTCCTGGCGCGCCGAGCGGGCCGCGGCCTGCATCACCTCGCGGCTGGGCGGCTTGCCGAGGCCGCCCCACAGGGTCTGGCGGCCCATGGCGATGGGCTCGGCGCGCTCGCCTTCGGCGGGGCCGTAGCCGTCGAGGATCTGCACCGGGATCTGCTGCCTGGTGAAGCGCTCGATCTCGTGCATGAAGCCTTCCTCGTCCATGCACACCAGGCTCACGGCCTGGCCGCTGGCGCCGGCGCGGCCGGTGCGGCCGATGCGGTGCACGTAGTCCTCGGGCACGTTGGGGATGTCGTAGTTGACGACGTGCGGCAGCTCGTCGATGTCGATGCCGCGCGCGGCGATGTCGGTGGCCACCAGGGCGCGCAGCTCGCCGCTCTTGAACTCGGCCAGCGCCTGGGTGCGCGCGCTCTGGCTCTTGTTGCCGTGCAGCGCCATGGCCTTGATGCCCTGCGCGTTCAGGAAGTCGGCCACCTTGTTGGCGCCGAACTTGGTGCGCGTGAACACCAGCACCTGGCTCCAGTCGCCGCCGGCGATGAGGTGGGCCAGCACGTCCTTCTTGCGGTCGCGGCCGACGGGGTAGATGAGCTGGGCGATGCGCTCGACCGTGGTGTTGGGCGGCGTGACCTGGATGCTCTTGGGGCTCTTGAGCAGGCCGTTGGCCAGCTCGCGGATCTCGTTGCTGAAGGTGGCCGAGAACAGCAGGCTCTGCTTGGCGCCGGGCAGCAGGGCCAGCACTTTCTTCACGTCGTGGATGAAGCCCATGTCGAGCATGCGGTCGGCTTCGTCGAGCACCAGGATCTCGACGTGCGAGAGGTCGAGGTGGCCCTGCTGCTCCAGATCGAGCAGGCGGCCGGGCGTGGCCACCAGGATGTCGACGCCGGCGCGGATGCGGTCGATCTGCGGGTTCATGCCGACGCCGCCGAAGATCACGGTGGAGGTCAGGGAGAGGTACTTGCCATAGGTGCGCACCGAGTCCTCGACCTGCGCCGCCAGCTCGCGCGTGGGCGTGAGCACCAGGGCGCGGATGGCGCCGGGCCGGGCGGCGGGGCGGGTGGACAGCAGTTGCAGCATCGGCAAGGTGAAGCCGGCGGTCTTGCCGGTGCCGGTCTGCGCGCCGGCCAGCAGGTCGTGGCCTTCCAGCACCACGGGGATGGCTTGCGCCTGCACGGGGGTGGGCTGGGTGTAGCCCTGCTCTTGCACGGCCCGCAGGATGGCGGGGGCCAGGTTCAGATCGTCGAAGTTCATCAGTCGGAGGCGCCGGTGTCTGTGGCGGCGCGGCTGCTCCAGGCCCTCTCCGGCGGGTGCCGGCCAGTCAGCGGGGCGAAGCGGGTTCTTCAGGGGTTGGGCGCGCGGGGCGCCCCAGCGGAAGAGCTGGTTTGGCGGCGAACTGTGGCCGGCCAAGCGCGTGGATTATCGCATGCGCCCCGTGCGGATCGGCGCTGCGCCGATAATCGGCCTTGAGCGGCGCGGCGCCCGGGTGGCCGCGCCGTCATTCATTTCTTAAGCCAAATCGGCCTCCAACGCCCAGCTGGCGGGCGCTGGCAGCTATCAATACGAGAGTAAACCACATGGCCCAATACGTCTTCACCATGAACCGCGTCGGCAAGATCGTGCCGCCCAAGCGCGCGATCCTGAAGGACATCTCGCTCAGCTTCTTCCCCGGCGCCAAGATCGGCGTGCTGGGCCTGAACGGCTCGGGCAAGTCCACGCTGCTGAAGATCATGGCCGGCATCGACAAGGAGATCGAGGGCGAGGCCACGCCCATGCCCGGCCTGGACATCGGCTACCTGCCGCAGGAGCCGCAGCTCGACCCCGAGCACACCGTGCGCCAGGAGGTGGAGCTGGCGATGGGCGAGGTGAACGCCGCCAAGGCGCGGCTGGAGGAGATCTACGCCGCCTACGCGGAAGAGGACGCCGACTTCGATGCGCTCAGCGAGGAGCAGGGCAGGCTGGAAGCCATCATCGCCGCCGCCGGCACCGACAGCGAGCACCAGCTGGAGATCGCCGCCGACGCGCTGCGCCTGCCGCCGTGGGACGCGGTGATCGGCAAGCTCTCCGGCGGCGAGAAGCGCCGCGTGGCGCTGTGCAAGCTGCTGCTGTCCAAGCCCGACATGCTGCTGCTGGACGAGCCCACCAACCACCTGGACGCCGAGAGCGTGGAGTGGCTGGAGATCTTCCTCAAGCGCTTCACCGGCACCGTGGTCGCCATCACGCACGACCGCTACTTCCTCGACAACGCGGCCGAGTGGATCCTGGAGCTGGACCGCGGCCACGGCATTCCCTACAAGGGCAACTACAGCACCTGGCTGGAGCAGAAGGAGGCGCGCCTGAAGCAGGAGCAGCGCACCGAGGACGCGCGCGCCAAGGCCATGAAGAAGGAGCTGGAGTGGGCGCGCGCCAACCCCAAGGGCCGCCAGGCCAAGTCCAAGGCGCGCCTGGCCCGCTTCGAGGAGCTGAGCGACTACGAATACCAGAAGCGCAACGAGACGCAGGAGATCTTCATCCCCGTGGCCGAGCGCCTGGGCCATGAAGTGTTCGAGTTCACCAATGTCAGCAAGAGTTTCGGCGACCGCCTGCTGATCGACAACCTGAGCTTCAAGGTGCCCGCGGGTGCCATCGTCGGCATCATCGGCCCCAACGGCGCCGGCAAGTCCACGCTGTTCAAGCTGATCGCCGGCGTCGAGAAGCCCGATTCGGGCGAGGTGAAGGTCGGCCAGACGGTGCAGATGGCCTTTGTGGACCAGAGCCGCGACGACCTGGCCGACAGCAAGACCGTGTGGGAGGACATCTCCGGCGGCCTCGACATCATCACCGTCGGCAAGTTCCAGATGCCCAGCCGCGCGTACGCGGGCCGCTTCAACTTCAACGGCCAGGACCAGCAGAAGAAGGTCGGCATGCTCTCCGGCGGCGAGCGCGGGCGGCTGCACCTGGCCAAGACGCTGATGCAGGGCGGCAACGTGCTGCTGCTGGACGAGCCGTCGAACGACCTCGACGTCGAAACCCTGCGCGCGCTGGAAGACGCCCTGCTGGAGTTCGCCGGCAGCGTGATGGTCATCAGCCACGACCGCTGGTTCCTTGACCGCATCTGCACCCACATCCTGGCCGCCGAGGGCGACAGCCAGTGGGTGTTCTTCGACGGCAACTACCAGGAATACGAGGCCGACAAGGTCAGGCGCCTGGGCGAGGAGGGCGCGCGGCCGCACCGCGTGCGCTACAAGGCATTGAAATGAGCGCGCTCCAGACTTGGCGTGCCGGCGTTGCCGCGCCTGCCTTCGTGGCCTGCCCGGTGGAGGATCGATGAGCATCACCAAGAACGTCTTGGTGGTGACCGGCTTCGATTCAACTCACCTCGATCTGGCGGAGGACATGGCGGCGTCGTTCCGCCGCGCTTACCAGGACCGCTACCCATTGGCCGCCATCGTGTTCGGCGGATGCCGGATGCCGCCCTCGCTGGCCAGCCGTTTCGACGCCGTGGTCGAAGTTCCCCCCGACCAGGGGTTCGATGGCGTGCAGGGCTATTTTCTGGCTTATACCGGCCTCAAGGCACGGCTGCCGGAGTTGTTCCCAGGCTATGCGAGCTATTGCTGGGTCGATGCCGATTGCTGGTTTCAGGGCAGCGAGTCGCTGCCCCGGATCATGGCGGGCGTGCCGAATGCCGAGCTCTGCATCCATCCCGAATTCGACGTTCACTATCTCCGCTACCCTACGCCCAGCAACCGCACCCTGCACATCTACCGGAAGAACGAAGCCGCCCACCTGAACGCCATGCCCCTGTCGATGCCGATGGTGAACGCCGGTGTCATCGCCATGGCGGCCGACTCCAGGATCTGGGCATTGTGGGCGCGTGAGCTGGCATTGCTGCGCGAGCGGCATGACCGGGGAGAGAGCGTCTATTTCTCCGACCAGATACCGCTGCACAAGATCGTCTACCTGAACCAGGTGAGACTGCTCCCTCTGCGCGCGGTGGACAACTGGCAGACCTACGCGTGCCTGCCGCTTGTTCATCGCGCCTCGAAAAGCCTGCGTGTGCCGACGCCGCCGCACGAACTGATCGGCATCGTCCACCTGGCCGGAAAGATGAAGGATGCCGCCGTGTCGCTCGACGGCGAGACGCTGACCCTGCGCTACCGGGACATGGCCCGTTTTCTGGGCTGGTGAGCGTTTCCGCCAAAAGCGCGGAGCACCGCGCCCCAGCCGGGCGTGGCGCGCGAGGGTCTTGCTCGCTCAGGCCGAGGCCGGTGACGATGTCTTTCTCGCGCGCGAACATCTCGCGGGCGAATGCCGCATACGCCTTGTGGTCGCGGTAGTCGCTGCGCACGCCATAGGGGGCCATGGTTTTCTTGACTTCGGGGTCGTCCAGCGCGGCCTTCACGGCGGCGTCGGGCTTGGCGTTGCGCATGTCCAGCAGGCCCAGGGTGCCGCCGGCGCCGGCCTTGTTCTCGACGATCACCGTCTGCTTGAGCGTGTTGCTCATGCTGCGGGCGAAGGCGCGGCCCAGGATGTCGGTGGTGCCGCCGGGGGCGTAGGGCACGACGAGGGTGATGGGGCGGGCGGGAAAGTCCTGCGCCTGGGCCGCCGTGGCGGCCTGGGCCAGGGAGCCGCTCAGGGCGAGGAGGGCGAGGAGGGCGGGGTGTCGGGTTATGCGAAGGGCCTTTTTTGGGGAGTGGAGCAGGAAGCTCCCCATTCTTGGGCATTTCGCACCACGCGGAACTGGCGGCAAACCCTTGGAGGCGCGCGACGACGCGGCAGCGCATCCGCGCGGAGCCAGGCCGGGGAAACGAACAAGGCGGCCCGGAGGCCGCCTTGTTCTGAACGGGTGGTGGGTCCTGTAGGATTCGAACCTACGACCTACGGATTAAGAGTCCGCTGCTCTACCAACTGAGCTAAGAACCCGTGCCGATGTGTGGTGGAGAGGAGGAGGATCGAACTCCCGACCTCCGCATTGCGAACGCGGCGCTCTCCCAGCTGAGCTACCCCCCCACACGGGCAGCGCGTATTCTAGCGCGGCTTTGCCGCCCCCGTGCGCCATGGTGCGCCATCAGGCACGACGCTCCTCGATCGATAGCTGCTGGCGCTGGGCCGGCGGGCGCTGGGGGCGGTTTTTCGCCCGATGCGGTTTTACCCGGCCCTGTGCGCGGCACGCCGTTTGCGACAATAGCGCCCACTTTCTGCCCGCCCCTCATGGCCCGACCCAACGACTCGTCCCGCCGCGACCAGCCCGACACCCAATGGCTGGAGCGCATGTACAACAACCGCCTGCGGGTGCCGGACCATGGCGACTATTTCGCGCGCTGGGCCGCCGAGTCGGCGCTGGCGCGGCGCAGCCTGCCGTGCGAGCTGGACGTGGCCTACGGCGACGCCCCCGGCGAGCGGCTCGACGTGTTCGCCGCGCCGCGCGCCGGCGCGCCGGTGGTGGTGTTCATCCACGGCGGCTACTGGAAGGCCATGGACAAGGCGCAGCACAGCTTCCTGGCGGCGGCGCTGCGCGGGCAGGGCGCGGCGGTGGTGGTGCCCAACTACGCGCTGTGCCCGCATGCCACCATCCCGCGCATCACGCTGCAGATGGTGCGCGCCGTGGCCTGGGCCTGGCGCCATGCGCATCGCTTCAACGGCGACCCGCGCCGCCTGGTGGTGATGGGCCATTCGGCGGGCGGCCAGTTGGCGGCCATGATGCTGGCCTGCGCCTGGCCGGCGGCCGACGCGGCGCTGCCGCGGGGCGTGGTGAAGGCGGCGCTGGGCATTTCCGGCCTGTACGACCTGGAGCCGATCATGCACACGCCCAGCCTGCAGGAGGTGTTGCGCCTGACGCCCGCGCAGGTGCGCCAGGCCAGCCCGGCGCGGCTGCCGGCGCCGGCGCGCGGGCGGCTGCTGGCGGTGGTGGGCGGCGACGAAAGCGGCGAATACCTGCGCCAGAACCGCCTGCTGCAGCGGGCCTGGGGCCGCGAGCGCGTGCCCGTGGCCGCCGCGCTGCCCGGGCTGAACCACTTCAGCGTGCTCGAATCCCTGGCCCGTCCGGGCGCCCACCTGCATGCGCTGGCACGGCAACTGCTACGCCAGATCGCCGCCTGAGCCTTTGCGCTTGCGCGGCGGCGTGCGGCGTGACAGCCCGATGGTTGCGAGCGGAATTGATGTCCATCAAGGTCCGGGGCTGCCCGCAGCGCCGACAATGCCGCGTGGCTTCCGGGCGCCGCCCCGCCATCGTCCCAGCCCTCAGAACCAGGAGTTTTCATCATGTTCCGCTTTGCCGCCATTGCCGCCGCCTCCCTCGTCCTGGCCGCGCCCGCCTTCGCCGCCGACTGCAGCGTGCAGGTCGAGGCCAACGACGCGATGCAGTTCAACACCAAGAGCATCGACGTGCCCAAGTCGTGCAAGAGCTTCGAGGTGCAGTTCAAGCACGCGGGCAAGCTGCCCAAGGCCAGCATGGGCCACAACTGGGTGCTGGCCAAGACCGCCGACGTGGATGCCGTCAACAAGGACGGCATCGCCGCCGGCCTGGCCAGCGGCTACCTCAAGGCCGGCGACGCGCGCGTGATCGCCGCCACCAAGATGCTGGGCGGCGGCGAGAGCGACAAGGCCACCATCGACGTGTCCAAGCTCAAGGCCGGCGACGCCTACACCTTCTTCTGCAGCTTCCCGGGCCACGCCGCGCTGATGAAGGGCACCTTGCAGATCAAGTAAGCCAGCGCCTGCGCTGATGAAGAAACGGGGGCCTTGCGCCCCCGTTGTCTTTTGCTATTGATAAAATAGCTGCTCGCGCCCGGCTGGCGGGCGCTGGAGGCCTAAAAGGCTTACATCAGCAGATGCTCGCCGGCGTTGTCGCCGCCCAGGATCACGTAGTTCACGCGGCGGATGTCCAGCAGTTGCCGCCCGCCCGCGTAGCTGATGGAGCTCTGCACGTCCTGCTCCATCTCGGTCAGCGTGTCGGCCAGCCTGCCCTTGATCGGCTCCAGGATGCGCTTGCCTTCCACGTGGCGGTACTCGCCCTTGTTGAAGTCGCTGGCCGAGCCGTAGTACTCCTTGAACAGCGCGCCGTCCACCTCCACCGTGCGGCCGGGCGATTCCTCGTGGCCGGCGAACAGCGAGCCGATCATCACCATCGTCGCGCCGAAGCGGATCGACTTGGCGATGTCGCCGTGGCTGCGGATGCCGCCGTCGGCGATGATGGGTTTGGTCGCCACGCGCGAGCACCACTTGAGTGCGCTGAGCTGCCAGCCGCCGGTGCCGAAGCCCGTCTTCAGCTTGGTGATGCACACCTTGCCCGGGCCCACGCCCACCTTGGTGGCATCGGCGCCCCAGTTCTCCAGGTCGATCACCGCCTCGGGCGTGGCCACGTTGCCGGCGATCACGAACGATTGCGGCAGCTTCGCCTTGATGTGGGCGATCATGTCCCGCACCGTGTCGGCGTGGCCGTGGGCGATGTCGATGGTGATGTATTCAGGCACCAGGCCCTCGGCGGCCATCGCATCGACGGCGGCGTAGTCGGCCGGCTTGACGCCGACCGAGATTGACGCGTACAGCCCGCGCGCGTGCATGCGCCGCACGAAAGCCACGTTGTCCAGGTCGAACCGGTGCATGACGTAGAAGTAGCCGTGCTCGGCCAGCCAGGCGCAGACCGGCTCGTCCACCACCGTCTTCATGTTGGAGGGCACCACCGGCAGCTTGAAGCGCCGGCCGCCGAAGTCGATGCCGGCATCGCATTCGCTGCGGCTCTCCACGCGGCATTTGCGCGGCAGCAGCAGGACGTGGTCGTAGTCGAAGATTTCCATGAGAACCAAGCTCCATCCAAAAGTTGAAAAGATGGGCGCTTGGTCTGGCCCCGGCGTTTTGTGCGGGCACAAAAAACCGGGCCAAGAAATCTTGGGCCCGGTGCTTGATTCTACGGCCTTCGCGCCGCGCACGCCGACTGCGCCGCCGCCAGCACGCGCCCGCGCGCATCGCTGACCCAGCCGATCACCTCCAGCCGCTCGGCTGTTGCGCCTTCGGGCACGTTCATGGGGCGCCAGATCTGCCCGAAGCTGCCTTGTGGCCGCGCCGCGATGGGCTCGGCGATGAGGTTGCGCACCAGCGCGCGCGGCACCGGCGTGCCCTCGGTGCCGGCGGGCAGCAGCTCGACCAGCGCCAGCCAGCCGGTGAACGGGCCGCGCGCGCCGCGCGGCGCCTCGAAGCGCAGCGACGTGCCCATGTAGCCGCCCAGCGCCAGGCCGTGCGCCACGCGCAGGCGCGCGCTGCCGCCGCGTGCCAGTTGCTTCAGATTCGATAGCTGCCGGCGCTCGCCGGACAAGCGCAGACCCAGGAAGTCGGCCCGGTCCCGGGCCTCGCGCCGCGCCACGGCGGCCAGCGGCGCGTCGTCGCCCTGGTCGCCCGGCAGCACCCAGTCCAGCGCCAGCGTGCCGCGCGGCGCGGCGCGTGTGTCGCGGGCTGCCCAGCACTCGGCGCAGTCGGCACTGATGAAGCGCTCCAGCAGCGCGCGCGGCACGGGCCGGCCGGCGCTGTCGCACAGCGGCGGCTGCGCCTGGGCGGAGGCGGCGAACAGGGCGCAGGCGAGGGCGAGGCAGTGGCGCAAGGGGGCCTTTCTACAATCGCCGCATGTTCCCACAAACGGATGCGCCGCACGCGGCCGACTTGCCGCTGCTGGCTGGCCTGAACCCCGAGCAGCTGGCCGCCGTCACCCTGCCGCCCGAGCACGCGCTGATCCTGGCCGGCGCCGGCTCGGGCAAGACGCGCGTGCTCACCACCCGCATCGCCTGGCTGCTGCAAACCGGCCAGGTGTCGCCCGGCGGCGTGCTGGCGGTGACCTTCACCAACAAGGCGGCCAAGGAGATGCAGACGCGCCTGACCGGCATGCTGCCGCTGAACGTGCGCGGCATGTGGATCGGCACCTTCCACGGCCTGTGCAACCGCTTCCTGCGCGCGCACCACCAGCTGGCGAACCTGCCGCAGGCGTTCCAGATCCTCGACACGCAGGACCAGCTCTCGGCCATCAAGCGGCTCGTCAAGCAGCACGGCATCGACGAGGAGCGCTTTCCGCCCCGGCAGCTGCAATGGTTCATCGGCGGCTGCAAGGAAGACGGCCTGCGCCCGGCCGACGTGGCGGCGAGCGACGTCGAGACGCGCCGCAAGGTGGAGATCTACCAGCTGTACGAAGAGCAGTGCCAGCGCGAGGGCGTGGTGGACTTCGGCGAGCTGATGCTGCGCAGCTACGAGCTGCTGCGCGACAACGAGGCGGTGCGCCTGCACTACCGGCGGCGCTTCAGGCACATCCTGATCGACGAGTTCCAGGACACCAACCGCCTGCAATACGCCTGGATCAAGGTCATCGCCGGCCTGCCGGCCGAAGGAGGCGGCGGCGCCATCATGGCGGTGGGCGACGACGACCAGAGCATCTATGCCTTCCGCGGCGCGCGCGTGGGCAACATGGCCGACTTCGTGCGCGAGTTCCACGTGCGGCACCAGATCAAGCTGGAGCAGAACTACCGCAGCCACAGCAACATCCTGGATTCGGCCAACGCCCTCATCGCGCACAACAAGCGCCGCCTGGGCAAGGACCTGCGCACCACTCAAGGGCCGGGCGAGCCGGTGCGCGTCTATGAGGCACCCACGGACTTCGCCGAAGCCGAGTGGGTGGTGGACGAGCTGCGACAGCTGGTGCGCGACGACCTGGCGAGGTCGGAAATCGCCATCCTCTACCGCAGCAACGCGCAGAGCCGCGTGATCGAGACGCAGCTGTTCAACGCCGGCGTGCCCTACCGCGTGTACGGCGGCCTGCGCTTCTTCGAGCGCGCCGAGATCAAGCACGCGCTGGCCTACCTGCGTCTGCTGGAGAACCCGCGCGACGACACCAGCTTCCTGCGCGTGGTCAACTTCCCGCCGCGCGGCATCGGCGCGCGAACCATCGAGCAGTTGCAGGACGCGGCGCGCGCCGCCGACCTGCCGCTGGTGGACGCCGTGGCCAGCGTGCCCGGCAAGGCCGGCGCCAACCTGGCCGCCTTCGTCGCCCGCATCGACGTGCTGCGCGAGCAGACCGAGGGCAAGACGCTGCGCGAGATCATCGAGCTGATGCTCGACCAGAGCGGCCTGATCGAGCACTACCGCGCCGAGAAGGAAGGCCAGGACCGCATCGAGAACCTGGAGGAACTCGCCAGCGCGGCCGAGAGCTTCGTCACGCAGGAAGGCTTCGGCCGCGACGCCGTGGCGTTGCCGGTGGACGAGACCGCCGCGCTGACGCAGAGCCTGACCCAGAGTCCCGTCAGCCAGGGCCTGGACCCCGACGCGCCGCTGCTGGGCCAGCCGCTGCCGCAGCCGCCCGGCCCGGTCGATGCCGCCACCGGCGAGACGCTGAGCCCGCTGGCCGCCTTCCTGACGCATGCCGCGCTGGAGGCCGGCGACAACCAGGCCCAGGCCGGGCAGGACGCCGTGCAGCTGATGACCGTGCACGCCGCCAAGGGCCTGGAGTTCGACGCCGTGTTCATCACCGGGCTGGAGGAGGGCCTGTTCCCGCACGAGAACGCCATGAGCGACCACGACGGGCTGGAGGAGGAGCGCCGGCTGATGTACGTGGCCATCACGCGCGCGCGCAAGCGCCTGTACCTGACGCACGCGCAGACGCGCCTGCTGCACGGCCAGACGCGCTACCACGTGCGCAGCCGCTTCCTGGAGGAACTGCCCGAGGACTGCCTGAAGTGGATCACGCCTAGGCGCGCGGGCTTCGGCGCGTATGCTCCTGTTTCAGGAGCTTCTGGCGCTTACCAGACGGGCGCTGGAGCCCGATTTGGCTTGAAACCCGAAGCCTTCGCCAGCAGCGCGCCCGCGGCGGCCGGCGGCATCGTGGTGGGCACGCGCGTGTTCCACAACAAGTTCGGCGAAGGCCAGGTGCTGGCGCTGGAAGGCGTGGGCGACGACGCGCGCGCGCAGGTGAGCTTCCCGCGCCACGGCACCAAGTGGCTGGCGCTGGCGATCGCCAAGCTAACCGTGGTCGATTGATTCAACGGGTGCCGGCTCATCCGCCGCGAAGCTGTCGCGGAAGGTGAACCACAGCGAGGCGTAGAACATGCTCGCCACCAGCACGCTCAGCGGCAGCAGGCCGCTCAGGGCCAGGCCGATGTTGCCCAGCACGGCCGCCACGATCAGCAGGGCGCCCCAGCCGACGCTGGCCACCGCCGCCCAGCCGAGCCCGTACACCAGGTAGGCCGTCGTGTTGCGCAGCACGGCGACGGCGCTGAAGAACAGGCTCTTGCCCACCGGCAGGCCGTGCCAGTGCACCAGCGCCGGCGCGTGCCACATCAGCACCGCCACCGGCACGTAGAGCAGGCTGCCCACCAGCATCTGGCGCATCGAAGCCTGCGCGGCCTGTTGCAGCGCGGGGTCGGCCATCAGATCGGGCGTGAGGCGCCCGCCGTGTTTCTCGACCAGGCGCGCCAGCTGGCCGTCGTCCAGCGAGGCCGAGAGGATCATGATCAGCAGCAGCGCGGCGGCGTAGAGCGCGCCCAGCGCCAGCATGGCGCGGGTCTGCCGGGGCGACTGCCTGAACGCCGCCAGCAGCGTGGCGGGCATGGGAAAGCGCCCGTCCAGCGCCTGCCGCGTGGCCGCCATCAGGCCCACCGTGGCGGCCGGGATCATCATCAGCGCCAGCGCGTCGCCCACCACCGGGATGATGGACAGCACCACCGTGGCGGCCAGGAACATGAAGAACAGGCCGGCGAAGGCCAGCGGCATGCGGAAGAACACGCGAATGCCTTCGCGCACCCATTGCATGCCGGTCCGGGCCGGGACGATGTTGAGCCTCACTGCGCGGACCTCATGCGTGCAGCGGTGTAGTCACGCGCTGGCGCAGCACGCGCTCGAAGTGGGTCGGGTCGTGGGGCTTGAGCATGCTGGCCTCGCGCGGCAGGTGGAAGTCCCACAGCCGCGACAGCCAGAAGCGCAGCGCGCCGGCGCGCAGCATCGCGGGCAGCAGGCGGCGCTCGGCGCCGGTCAGCGGGCGCACGGCCTGGTAGGCGTCCAGCAGGGCGCGGGTGCGCGCGGCGTCGGTGCGGCCGGTGGGCAGGTCGATCGCCCAGTCGTTCAGGGTCACGGCCAGGTCGAACAGCCAGGTGTCCACGCCGGCGAAGTAGAAGTCGAAGAAGCCCGACAGCGCGGGCTGCTCCGCCGTGCCGGTGAACATGACGTTGTCGCGGAACAGGTCGGCGTGCACCGCGCCGCGCGGCAGGGCGGCGTAGGCGCTGCCGGCGGCCACGTGGTTCTGGTAGGCCAGCTCGGCGCGGATCAGGGCGGACTGCGCGGCGTCCAGGTAGGGCAGCACCACCGGCACGGTGTCGTTCCACCACGCCAGGCCGCGCAGGTTGGGCTGGCGGCGGTCGTAGTCGCGCGCCGCCAGGTGGGCGCGCGCCAGCATGTGGCCGACGGCGGCGCAGTGCGCGGGGCCGGGGGCCAGCTCGCTCTTGCCGTGCAGCCGGTTGACCACGGCGGCGGGCTTGCCGCACAGCGTGTGCAGGATGGCGTCCTCGCCCGGGCCGACGCGCGCGCCTTCGCGCTTGGCCTGCGGGTCGGGCACCGGCACGCCGTGCCGGGCCAGGTGCTTCATCAGGTGCAGGTAGAAGGGCAGCTGCGCGTGCGTCAGGCGCTCGAACAGCGTCAGCACCCATTCGCCCTCGGTGGTGGTGGCGAAGTAGTTGGTGTTCTCGATGCCGCCCTCGATGCCGCGCAGCGCGGTCAGCTCGCCCAGGTCCAGCGCGCCCAGCAGGGCGGCGGCCTCGTCGAAGGCGACTTCCGTGTAGACCGCCATCGGGCTAGAAGCTGAGGATCTTCCAGGTGCGCTGGCCGGCGCCGCCGGGCCCCGCCTCGGGCAGGGAGGGGCGCGTCACGTCGGCAGGCTGCACGTCGTAGGCCGGCACGTTGGCCTTGGGCTGCACGGTGATGGACTGCGTCTCGCCGCCGGCGCGCACCTCGTCGACGCGGCTGCCCGCGTCCTCGACGTGGATGTGCTCGATGCGCTGGGTCGTGCGGTCCAGCGTGGGCTCGTCGCGCAGCAGGGGCGCCTGGGCTGCGCCCGGCGCGGTCTGTGCCCACGCGCAGGCGCAGGCGCTCAGGCCGAGGGCGATCAACCAGGCGCGGGAACGGAGAAGGTAGGCAGGCATGGGCCTATTCTAGGCCGGTGCATCGCCGCACGGCGTGCACAATGCCGCCATGACCGACGCCGCTTCCGACGCGCCCGCCGACCAGCGCCCCACGCTGTTGCTGGTGGACGGCTCCAGCTACCTCTACCGCGCGTTCCACGCCATGCCGGACCTGCGCGCCGACCCCGGCAACCCGGCCAGCCAGCCCACCGGGGCCATCCGCGGCATGATCAACATGCTGGCCGCGCTGCGCAAGGACTACCCGCGCGCGCAGTACGCCGCCTGCGTGTTCGACGCGCCGGGCAAGACCTTCCGCGACGACATCTACCCCGACTACAAGGCGCAGCGCGCGCCCATGCCCGAGGATCTGCGCAGCCAGATCGAGCCGATCCACGAGGCCGTGCGCCTGCTCGGCTGGACGGTGCTGTGCGTGCCCGGCGTGGAGGCCGACGACGTCATCGGCACGCTGGCGCGCGCCGGCGAGGCCAATGGCATGGACGTGGTGGTCTCCAGCGGCGACAAGGACCTGGCACAGCTGGTGACCGGGCGCGTCACCATCATCGACACCATGAGCGGCAAGCGCCGCGACGAGGCCGGCGTGCTGGCCGAGTTCGGCGTGGCCGCCTCGCAGATGCTGGACTACCAGACGCTGATGGGCGACGCCGTCGACAACGTGCCCGGCGTGGACAAGGTCGGCCCCAAGACGGCCGCCAAGTGGCTGAACGAATACGGCTCGCTGGACGAGATCGTGGCCCACGCGGGCCAGATCAAGGGCGCGGCGGGCGAGAACCTGCGCCAGGCGCTGGACTGGCTGCCCACCGGGCGCGACCTGCTGCGCATCCGTACCGACTGCGATCTGGCGGGGCACGTCGATGGCCTGCCCGCTCTGGATTCGATAGCTGCTCGCGCACAGCAGACGGACGCTCTGGCCGATTTTTATCAAAAATTCGGATTCAGGACGCTGACCAGGGGCTTGCAGAAACCCGCGCCCGAGGCCACGCCCGCCGACGCGGCCGACGCGGCCGACGCCAGCGCGCAGGCGAGCGCGGAGGCCAGCCAGGCCCAGCACCGCGCCGTGCACTACGAGACCATCCTCACCTGGGCGCAGCTGGACGACTGGCTGGCGCGCATCCAGGCCGCGCCGCTCGTCGCGCTCGATACCGAGACCACCTCGCTCGACGAGCTGCGCGCCGAGATCGTCGGCATCTCCTTCAGCGTGGAGCCGGGCAGCGCCGCCTACATCCCCCTGGCCCACAACGGCCCCGACGCGCCCGAGCAGCTACCGCTGGCCGAGGTGCTGGAACGCCTCAAGCCCTGGCTCGAAACCCCCGAGCGCCTGAAGCTGGGCCAGCACGTCAAGTACGACCGCCACGTGTTCGCCAACCACGGCATCGACGTGCGCGGCTACGCCCACGACACCATGCTGCAAAGCTACGTGCTCGAAGTGCACAAGCCCCACGGCCTCGCGAGCCTCGCCGAGCGCCACACGGGCCGCAAGGGGATCAACTACGAAGACCTGTGCGGCAAGGGCGCCAAGCAGATCCCGTTCTCGCAAGTGGCCGTGGACAAGGCGTCGGCGTATTCGTGCGAAGACTCCGACCAGACGCTCGACGTGCACCGCGTGCTCTGGCCGCAGCTCGAAGCCGACGAGAAGCTGCGCGGCATCTACGAACTGGAGATGGCCAGCAGCGAGACGCTGTTCCGCATCGAGCGCAACGGCGTGCTCATCGACGCCGCGCGCCTGGCCGCGCAAAGCCACGACCTGGGCCAGCGCATCCTCAAGCTGGAGCAGGAGGCGTTCGACATCGCGGGCCAGCCCTTCAACCTCTCCAGCCCCAAGCAGCTCGGCGAAATCTTCTTCGACAAGCTCGGCATGCCCGTCGTGAAGAAGACCGCCACCGGCGCGCGCAGCACCGACGAGGAGGTGCTGGAAAAGCTCGCCGAGGACTACCCTCTGCCCGCCAAGCTGCTGGAGCACCGCAGCCTCTCCAAACTCAAGGGCACCTACACCGACAAGCTCGCGCAACTGGCCGACCCGCAGGGCCGCGTGCACACGCACTACGCCCAGGCCGTCGCCGTCACCGGCCGCTTGTCGAGCAACGACCCGAACCTGCAGAACATCCCCATCCGCACGCCCGAGGGCCGCCGCGTGCGCGAGGCGTTCGTCGCCCCGCCGGGCCGCGTGATCGCGAGCTGCGACTACAGCCAGATCGAGCTGCGCATCATGGCCCACATCAGCGGCGACGAGGCGCTGCTGCGCGCCTTCCACGAGGGGCTGGACGTGCACCGCGCCACGGCGTCGGAAGTGTTCGGCGTGGCGGTCGATCAGGTCAGCAGCGAGCAGCGCCGCTACGCCAAGGTCATCAACTTCGGCCTGATCTACGGCATGAGCAGCTACGGGCTGGCGCGCAACCTCGGCATCGACAACACCGCCGCCAAGAACTACATCGACCGCTACTTCCAGCGCTACCCCGGCGTGAAGCAGTACATGGACGAGACCAAGGCCCAAGCCAAGGCGCGCGGCTACGTCGAGACCGTGTTCGGCCGGCGCCTGTACCTGCCCGAGATCAACTCCCCCAACGGCCCGCGCCGCAGCGCCGCCGAGCGCGCCGCCATCAACGCGCCCATGCAGGGCACGGCGGCCGACCTCATCAAGAAGGCCATGGTGCAGGTGCAGGACGCGCTCGACGCCGCCAAGCCCGAGGTGCTCATGATCATGCAGGTGCACGACGAACTCGTCTTCGAGCTGCCCGAGGGCGAGGTGGACTGGCTGCGCGCCGAAGTGCCGCGCATCATGGCCGGCGTGGCAGAGCTGAAGGTGCCGCTGCTGGCCGAGGTGGGCGTGGGGCCGGACTGGGACAAGGCGCACTGACCGGCAATGACTTCCCCTTGCGGGGTCAGGCACGAAACTTTCCATAAAATGGGAGTAATTCTCATTACCTCCCGGCCAATCCTCCCGTTGGCCCTGGGATACAGGAAAGCCATCTTGGACACCGCCCCGTCCGCGTTCCAGCAACAGCAGGTCGAAACCCTGTACGCCAACCACCACGCGTGGCTGCAGGGGTGGCTGCGCCGCCGCCTGGGCAACGCGGCCGATGCAGCCGATCTGGCGCACGACGCCTTCGTGATCCTGCTCGCCAGGCCGCGCCGCTTCGACAGCACCCCGGAGGCGCGGGGCTACCTGCGCAGCATGGCCAACGGCCTGTGCGTGGATCTCCAGCGCCGCCGCGCCATCGAACAGGCCTGGCTCGATGCGCTCGCCGCCCGGCCTGAGGCCCTGGCGCCCTCGGCCGAGCACCAGGTGATGGTGCTCCAGGCCCTGCAGGAGGTGGACATCATGCTGCGCAGCCTGCCGCCCAAGGCGGCCACCGCCTTCGTGCTGGCCGAGGGCTGCGAGATGACCGACCGCGAAGTGGCCGAAACCCTGGGCGTATCCGACCGCATGGTGCGCAAATACGTCGCCCAGGCCATGCTGCACTGCATGCGCCTGGAGGCGCGGCAGGCCCTCGAAGGCGTGCCCCGCAGCGGCGAGGCACCATCCGTTCAGGCCATACCGGTGTTCACCGCCGGCTGACAGCGGGCCGGCCCGTCCCGTGACCGCTGCCGACACCTCGCCCGTGCCCACGTCCGGGCCGCTGCCCGAACCCTCGCACCAGGCGATGGAACAGGCCGCCGAGTGGTTCGCCCTGCTGCGCTCCGGCGAGGCGACGGACGCCGAGCGCGGCCAATGGCAGGCGTGGCTCGACAGCTCCGACGAACACCGCCAGGCCTGGGGCTGCGTCGAGCGCGTCAGCCACCGCTTCGCGCCCATCAAGCAAAGTCCCGACAGGCACACCGCCGCCACCGCCTACCGCGAGGCCAACGGCAAATTGCTGCGGCGCCGGCAGGGCCTGCTGGGCATCGCCGCCCTGGCAGGCACCGGCCTGCTCGGCTGGGCCGCCTGGCGGCACACCCCGCTGCCCGGCATGGCCCTGGCGTGGATGGCCGACCACCACACCGGCACCGGCGAAGTGCGCGAAGTCGCGCTGGCCGACGGCACCCGCGTCTGGCTCAATGCCGCCAGCGCCTTCAACGTGGACTACCGTGCCGACCTGCGCCGCCTGAACCTGCTGGCCGGAGAAATCCTCATCCAGACCGCCGCCGACGCCGGCGGCCGGCCCTTCGCCGTCGATACCCCGCAGGGCCGGCTGCGCGCTCTGGGCACCCGCTTCACCGTACGCATGGACGAAGGCCACAGCCTCGTGGCCGTGCAGGAGGGCGCCGTGGAAGTGCGCACCGCAGGCAGCGGCACCACCGCCGTCATCCAGGCCGGCCGGCAGACCCGCTTCACCGGCGAGTCGCTGGGCGCCATCGAAGACGCCGAAACCGCCCGCGAAGCCTGGACGCGCGGCATCCTCTTCGCCGATGACATTCCCCTGTCCGACGTGGTGCGCGAACTGCGCCGCTACCGCAGCGGCCACCTGGGCCTGGCGCCCGAAGTGGCCGACCTGCGCGTCTTCGGCAACTACCCGGTGAACGACCCCGACCGGGCGCTGGCCATGCTCGAATCCGTGATGCCCATCCGCGTGCGCCGCACGCTGCCGTGGTGGGTCAGCATCGAGCCCCACGATTGACTCGATAAGCCCCTCTCCCCTCGTGGGAGAGGGGTTGGGGAGAGAGGGGGCGCGGCCGTGGTGCCGGAAACACTCCTGAAAAATTTCTTCGGCTTTCTCAAAAAAGGGGTTCCGCATCCGGGCCTCTCATTCGATTAACCGATTGAGACACCACTTGAACGGCGTCCACAACCCAGCCCTCGGCCAATACCGCAGCGGGCCGTGGTTCGTGCGTCGCCCACCCATCGCCCGCGCCGGCCGCAGGGCGTTCCGGCAGCAATTCCGGGTCAGGCAACGGTGGTTCGACCTTGTTTACCAACCACCTTCGTGCGAGGAGGCACGTTTGCCATGTCCCAGAGATCGAGTCACCTTTCCCTGTCCGCGCCCGGGCTGCGTCCCACGGCGCTCGCGGCGGCCGTTCACCTGGCGCTGGCCGGCGTCCTGCTGACGGGCTGGCAGCCCGCCGCCCATGCGCAAGCCGCCGCAGCCGATGCGCGCAGCTACGACATCCCTGCCGGACCGCTCGGCACCGTGCTCAAGCGCTTCGCCACGGAATCCGGCGTTCTGCTCGCGGCCACGTCCGAACTGGTGCAGGGTCGGCAGAGTCCGGGCGTGCGCGGCAGTTACAGCGCGCAGGCGGCGCTGGCTGCGCTGCTGGCTGGCACCGGGCTGGCGGCCGAGGGGAATGCGCAGGGGGGATACCGCCTGCAGGTGGCTGACACCAGCGCGGCGAAGAAAGGAACTGCGGGCGCTGCCGCAACGAACGCCAATGTGTCGACGCTTGCTGAGGTGACAGTGACGGCGGAGGCTGACAGGGACGGCACCACCGAGGGGTCGGGCTCGTACAAGGCCGCCTACACCAACACGGCCACCAAGCTGAACCTCACGCCCCGGGAGACGCCCCAGACCGTCACGGTCATCACGCGCCAGCAAATGGACGATCTGAACACGAGTGCAGTATCAGATGCGCTCCAGTACGCCAGCGGCGTCCAGATCCAGCAGCGCGGGGCGCAGGGTGAGACTCTTTACAGCAGGGGGTTTACCACCCAGTCGCAGTTCGATGGTGTGCCCAACCCGATCGGTCTCAGCGAATACGAAAAAGGCTCCGCCATTGACACCGCCTTTCTTGACCGCATCGAGGTCTTTCAGGGCGCGGCGGGTCTGACCAGTGGCGCAGGAGACCCGGGCGGCACCATCAACCTGGTGCGCAAGCGCCCTACGCAGGACTTCCAGGCTTCGGTAGAGGCGCGGGTCGGATCTTGGTCGAGCAAGCGGCTCCTGGCCGATGTTTCCGGCCCGCTGATTGAATCGGGCCGCGTTCGCGGGCGCCTGGTCGGGCTAAACGATGACGGTGACTCCTTTTCCAACTACACCTGGCACCAGCGCCGAGGCCTGTACGGCGTCGTCGAGGCCAATCTCTCTCTCATCACCTTACTGACCGCCAGCGTTCAGTATGAGCATGAAAAGCTCAATGCAGCCTGGGGGATTCCGTTCGCGGCAGACGGTTCTGATCTAAACCTGCCCCGTTCGAGCTATTTTGGCAATCCCCGCGCATGGCGCGAAAGGGACAGCGTCTTGTATACGCTGGCGCTCGAACAAAAACTGGCCAACGACTGGAAGCTGAATGCCACTTTCATCCATGGCAGCGCCAACAATGAGCCTCTGAATTATTCCTATACATGGGGGTCTGTCGATCGATTGACCGGTGATGGCTTGAACATATACCAGCAAGCGCATTTCGATAAAGAAATGAATTCAAATGCGTTCGACGTCAACGTTTCCGGAAAATTCGACTTCCTGGGCCGCACGCATGAAGGGGTGTTTGGTACCAATGGCTACTCGTTCAAAAATAATATGAGTGGAAACGACTACAATGAAACACCTGTCAACGTCTACACTTTCAATCCCGCACTGCTTGCCGATTCAGCCGTCACAGCTGGTTATACACTTCATCAAAAAACCACCCAGGCTGGTGTTTACGGCGCTGTCCGGCTCAATCTTTCGGATTCGCTGAAGGCCATTGTGGGCGCCCGGGTTACCAACTATGAATTCAAAGACCCCACGGACAGCACCAGCACCAGCAATACGAAGAAAAACGGCGTCGTGCAACCTTACGGCGGGCTGTTGTACGACATCAACAAGCAGTACACAGCCTACGCCAGTTACTCGAGCATTTTCAGTCCGCAAAGCGACTACACGGCAATCGGTGGGGGCACCCTCAAGCCCGTGGTCGGGAAGAACTACGAGGTTGGCGTCAAGGGCGAGGTGCTGGACAAGAGGTTGAATGTCAATGTGGCCGTGTTCCGGCTCGATCAAACCAATCTGCCGGTTCTCGATTCATCTGCCACCAGCGCCGAAGCGGCCCAATGCAACGGCTATTGCTACAAGGCTGCTGGTTTGGTTCGAAGCCAAGGCATTGACTTGGGCGTGAATGGTGCTATCGGCGAAGGCTGGAACGTGATGGCTGGCTACACCTATGTCAACAGCAAATACATGACGGGTGATACGTCTGGCTGGCGCTACAACGACAAGATGCCCCAACACCAATTGCGCCTGGCCACGACCTATCGAATTCCAAACACGGCCTTCACCATTGGCGGCAACGTTCGTTTCCAAAGCAAGATCGACAGCTACCCGAACGCCCCTGACACCAGTGCGTACGTTCACCAGGGCAGTCTGGCGGTTTATGGGCTGACCGCAAAATACCAAATCAACCGGCAGGCCGAGATCACGCTGGCCATTAACAACCTGTTCGACAAGCGCTATTACTCCACGATCAGTCCTTTGACGGCAAACTTCTACGGAGATCCCCGCAACGGGTCGATAAATTTCAAATACCGCTTCTGACCCGTGTGCGCCGCCTTCGTGGTGGTCCACCGCTGGGCGGGCCTGTTCATCGCCGTGCTCCTGTTCGCCGCGGGCGCCACTGGCGCGGTGATTGCGTGGGACCACGAACTGGACGAATGGCTGAACCCGCACCTGTTCCATGCGCGCAGCAGCTCGGGTGCAGTCCGCTCGCGCCGCTGGAACTTGTGCGGCGGGCCGAGGCCGCCGACCCGCGCCTGCGGGTCGGCTTCGTGCCCTGGTTCATCAAGCCCGGTCAAACGTTGCTGGTGGGCGCGGCTCCCCGCGTCGATGCCGCCACCGGTCAGCGGTTCGTGCTGGGCTTCAACCAGATGGCGCTGGACCCTGTTAATGGCACGGTGCAGGGCACGCGCGATTGGGGCGCACTCTCGCTCTCCCGCGAAAACCTGCTGGCCGCGCTGGCCTTCGGGTGGCGCCGCTGCTCAACGCGCCGACGACCGACAGGCACCCGGGCGTGACGCTGCCTGCGGGCGATTGGGGGCTGGCCGGGTTCGGTCTGACGATGCTCGGGCTGGCGGCGATGTTCGGCGCAGTGGCGCTCAGGCTGCGGCGGTGCCGGAAGGCCTCGGCCGCCGTGCGTGGACGCGCAGGCATCAGCCGCGCCACGACCTTGCCGTGGCGGGTGATGTCGATTTCGGCGCCGCCATCCACTTCGGCGAGCAGGGCGGAGAAGTGGCTTTTGGCCTCGACGACTTGATTCTGACCAGATGGTCATAACAGGCGGTGCCCAGCGGAAGGTCAAGCCATGCTGACGAGCCTGCGTTCGAGCGATGTGGCCTGCCATCGCCTGGGCGTGGGGCCGGACTGGGACAAGGCGCATTGAGCGCCGCCGGCCGCCAGGATTTACAAGGGAAATCGGGCTCCAGCACTTGCTGGACAAGCGCTGGCAGCTATTCTTTTGATAGCTATCGTTGCTGGGGCTGTGGAACGGCTTGGCCGTCCTGCTCCAGGTGATAGCGCGTCACGCGCTCCACCTCGTTCCTGCTGCCCAGGATCACGCTCACGCGCTCGTGCAGTTGCTTGGGCTGGATGTCCAGGATACGCTGGCGGCCGTTGGTGGCGGCACCGCCGGCCTGCTCGATGAGCCAGCTCATGGGGTTGGCCTCGTACAGCAGGCGCAGCTTGCCGGGCTTGTTCGGCTCGCGCTGGTCCCAGGGGTACATGAAGATGCCGCCGCGCGTGAGGATGCGGTGCACGTCGGCCACCATGCTGGCCACCCAGCGCATGTTGAAGTCCTTGGCCCTGGGGCCTTCCTTGCCGGCCAGGCACTCGTCGATGTAGCGGCGCACTGGCGCGTCCCAGTGGCGCATGTTGCTCATGTTGATGGCGAATTCCTTCGTGTCCTCGGGGATGCGCAGGTTTTCCTGCGTCAGCACGAAGCTGCCCTGCTCGCGGTCCAGCGTGAACATGTGCACGCCGTCGCCGACGGTGAGCACCAGCGTGGTCTGCGGGCCGTAGACGCAGTAGCCGGCGGCCACCTGCCGGCTGCCGGGTTGCAGAAAGTCGCCTTCATCGACGCCGCGGTCGTCGTCGGGCATCTTCAGCACGCTGAAGATGGTGCCGATGCTGACGTTGACGTCGATGTTGCTGGAGCCGTCCAGCGGGTCGAACAGCAGCAGGTATTCGCCCTGCGGGTAGCGGTTGGGCACGACGTAGATGCCGTCCATCTCCTCGCTGGCCATGGCCGCCAGGTGGCCACCCCATTCGTTGGCCTCGATCAGCACCTCGTTGGCGATGATGTCCAGCTTCTTCTGCACCTCGCCCTGCACGTTGGCGCTGCCGGCCGAGCCGAGCACGCCGCCCAGGGCGCCCTTGTTGACGGCGTGGCTGATGCTCTTGCAGGCGCGCGCGACGACTTCCAGCAGCAGGCGCAGCTGCGAGGGGATGTGGCCGGCGACGCGCTGCTTCTCGACCAGGTGGCGGGTGAGGGAGACACGGGTGCTCATGCGGGATCCTTCGGTTCTTCGGTGCCGGCTCCGGTCTCGGCCCCGTCATCGGCGGCGAGGGCGCGGGCGACGACCTCGCGCACGTCGTTGCTCAGGCCGGGCCGCGCGGCGACGCGGGCGATGGCCTCGCGGGCGGCGGCGCGGTAGGGCTCGGCCAGGCGCGCCCAGGCATCCATGGCGCGCGCCAGGCGGGCGGCCACCTGCGGGTTGAGGGCGTCGAGCTCCAGCACGCGGTCGGCCCAGAAGACGTAGCCGGCGGCGTCGCGCCGGTGGAAGCCGGCCGGGTTGCCGTGGCAGTAGCTGAAGATGACGCTGCGCGCGCGGTTGGGGTTGCGCAGCTGGAAGGCGGGGTGGCGCGTCAGCTCGCGCACCAGCGGCAGCACGTTGCCGCCGCGGTCGGGCATGCGCGCCTGGAGCGCGAACCACTTGTCGAGCACCAGCGGCTCGTCGCGGAAGCGGGCATGGAAGCCTTCCAGCGCGCGGGCCGCCAGGCCGTGGCCGCCGTGCACCAGTGCCTGCAGCGCGTTCAGCCGGTCGGTCATGTTGCCGGCGTCCTTGAAGCGCTGGTACGCCTTGCCGGGCCACACAGCCTGTCCTGAGCCCGTCGAATGGCCGCCCTCGCGCGCGGCCAGGCACAGCATGCGCAGCGCCAGGCCGGCCAGCGCGCGCCGGCCGCTGGAGACCGGGTCGGGCCGGTAGGCGCCGGTGTCGTGGTTCTGCTCGTAGGCGTGCTGCCAGTCGTCATGCAGCGCGGTGGCCAGTTGCAGGTCCATGGCGTCGGCCACGGCGTGGACGCGCTGCGGGTCCACCACGTGGAGCTGCTCGGCGATGTAGCTCTCGCTCGGCAGGGTCAGCACCAGGGCCTTGAAGGCGGCGTCCAGCGCGGGGTCGCGCAGCACCGCCCGCAGGGCGGCGACGTAGGCATCGTTCAGGGGTGTGGCGCTTGCTGCATCTGCGCCGGAAGCTATGTTTTCAATAGCAATCCGCAGCGCGGCCTGCTGCCCGGCCTCCCAGCGGACGAAGGGGTCGTTGTCGTGCGCCAGCAGGTGCAGCAACTGTCCGGCGCTGTAGTCGCAGACCAGTTCGACGGGGGCGGAGAAGCCGCGCAGCAGCGAGGGCACGGGCGCGCCGTCCACGCCGGTGAAGCGCAGCGTGGCCTCGGCCTCGCTCAGCACGAAGACGCCGTCGTGCACGGCGTGCGGGCCGGGCGCCAAGCTCAGCGGCAGATCGCGCCCGTCGGCGCCGAGCAGGCCGAGGCGGATGGGGATGACGAAGGGCGCTTTCACCGGCTGGCCCGGCGTGGCGGGGCAGCTTTGCGAGAGCGTCAGCGTGTAGGCGCGGGCATCGGCGTCGTACGCGCCCCGTGCCTGGACCACCGGCGTGCCGGCCTGGCTGTACCAACGCTTGAACTGGGGCAGCAGGCGGGCCAGGTCGCTGGCGGGGTTGGCGTCGGCCATGGCGGCCGCGAAGTCGTCGCAGGTGACGGCCTGGCCGTCGTGGCGCTGGAAATACAGGTCCATGCCGCGCCGGAAGCCGTCGCGCCCCAGGGGGTCAGACTGACCTGCGGTCAGGGTCTGCATCATGCGCACCACCTCGGCGCCCTTCTCGTAGATGGTGGTGGTGTAGAAGTTGCTGATCTCCAGGTACTCGTCGGGCCGCACGGGGTGGGCCATGGGGCCGGCGTCCTCGGGGAACTGGGCGGCGCGCAGGGCGATGACGTCCTGGATGCGCTTGACGGCGCGCGCGCTGGGCGTGCCGGCCAGGTCCATGCTGAACTCCTGGTCGCGGAACACCGTCAGGCCCTCTTTCAGCGAGAGCTGGAACCAGTCGCGGCAGGTGACGCGGTTGCCCGTCCAGTTGTGGAAGTACTCGTGGCCGATGACGGCCTCCACGCCGTCGAAGTCGGCGTCGGTGGCGGTGGCGGGCTTGGCCAGCACGTACTTGGTGTTGAAGACGTTCAGGCCCTTGTTCTCCATCGCGCCCATGTTGAAGTCGCCGGTGGCGACGATCATGAAGCGCTCCAGGTCCAGCGCCAGGCCGAAGCGCGCCTCGTCCCACAGCACGGCGTGGATCAGCGAGCGCATGGCGTGCTCGGTCTGGTCCAGGTCGCCGGGGCGCACGTAGACCTGCAACAGGTGCTCCTGCCCCGAGCGCGTGGCGATGCGCTGCTCGCGCGCCACCAGCCGGCCGGCGACGACGGCGAACAGGTAGCAGGGCTTGCGGTGCGGGTCGTGCCAAGTGGCGAAGTGGCGGCCGTCCTCCAGATCGCCCGCGTCCACCAGGTTGCCGTTGGACAGCAGCACCGGCCAGCGCGCCTTGTCGGCGCGCAGGGTGACGGTGTAGGTGGCCATGACGTCGGGCCGGTCCAGGAAGTAGGTGATGCGGCGGAAGCCCTCGGCCTCGCACTGGGTGAAGAAGTCGTCCCCGCTCATGAACAGGCCCATGAGCTGGGTGTTCTTCTCGGGCGCGCAGGTGGTGAAGATCTCCAGCTCGAACGGCTCGGGGCCCTCGGGCAGGTTCTCCAGCACCAGCGTCTCGCCCTCCATGCGGAACGAGCAGCCGGCGCCGCCGAGCAGCACGCGCGCCAGGTTCAGGTCCTGGCCGTCCAGGCGCAGCGGCTGCGCCGGCACCTCGGGGTTGCGGCGCAGGCGCATCTTGTTCAGCACGCGGGTCTTGGCGGGGTCGAGGTCGAACGCGAGTTCGACGGTGTCGATCCAGAACGCGGGCGGGGCGTAGTCCAGGCGCCGGGTGACGGTGGCTTGTCCTTCACGCATGGGGAGTCCTATTCACTTTTAATTTGATAGCTGCTGACGCAGTCTGGAAGCCGGCTGGCGGCGAATTTCATCCTCATGCCTTGTCTCCTCAAGTGTCCTGGGTGGAGGCTGCTCCCGCAGGATGCAGCAGTCGGCCGGGATTTCGGGCCGGCGCGACAGCCGCTGGCGCGCCTCTTCCAGTCTGCCGGGCATGATGCTCACGTCGTACTTGCGCTGCTCATAGTCAAAAGAGAGCATCGTCAGCAGAAAATCGCCGGGAGTACTCAGATGGAGGGCAAGGGTATCTTGAATGAGGCCCTCCACCCGCTGGATCTGGGCGCTGCTGTACGGATACGAGACCACCTCCACCTCGCGCAGGTCGGGGTCGCGTTGCAGGTGCTGCAACTGCTCCGGCTTGGGCTGATGGACATACCCCCGGAAATGGGGAGCGCCCAGCAGGCGGTCGTCCCATCGCCCCGACAACAATTGATGGCCAAACAATGCCTGAAGGGTGGGCCAAAACTGGGCGTTTTGTACCGAGGCGTGTTGTTTGAGGCCGTGCTGAAGGAGGACCGCTTCGGGAAACGCGTTGATCGATTGGAGGCTGGGATATCGAACGTCGTACGTGCTCATGAGGGCCGCCTTCCCTTGAGGATGCCCCGCTTCCCGCATCAGGCCCTCTTTTCGAAGGCGCTGCGCAAGCGCCTCCGCCTCGCCCAGCGTATAGGCGGAAGGGGCCAATTGCACGTTCGGCAGTTGGGGGTCGGTCTTCACGCGCGCGATGTCCGCCGCGCTGAGGTTTTTGACGAAGTAAAGAATCCTGGGTTGCGGCGGGTCCAGCGCGAGCACGTAGCCCAGGTAGCGGCCGGCAAACATGTGGTTCAGTCGCGGTACCTGTGCTTCGGCGGCTGCGCGCTGGGCGGGATATCGCAGCACCAGGTCAATGGGAAGACTGGCGATGCTTTCTTCGTTTGCGCCGCCGGCGTTGTAGCAGCAGTCCTCCAGGAATTCGATCTTCAACGCCCGAATCTGCTCGGCGCTGAGCTGTTTTGAAGCGGCCGGCACCGGCTGCGCCGCGCACACGCCCATCGCGAGCGTGCAGGCCATCAGGCTGGCAGCCGCTGATCGGACGAACAGTCGAAGGCGCATGAGGGTGTCTATCTGGCGAGTTGTGGCTAGTGCACGCGCTGATGCCTGAGAGCGCTACACGCCCTGCTTCAGGCTGGCCTCGATGAACGCATCCAGGTCGCCGTCCAGCACCTTCTGCGTGGCGCTGATCTCCACGCCGGTGCGCAAGTCCTTGATGCGGCTGTTGTCCAGCACGTAGCTGCGGATCTGGTGGCCCCAGCCGACGTCGGTCTTGCTGTCCTCCAGCTTCTGCTGCTCCTCCTGGCGCTTGCGCATCTCGTGGTCGTACAGGCGGCTGCGCAGGCGGCGCCAGGCGACGTCGCGGTTGCTGTGCTGGCTGCGGCTGTCCTGGCACTGCACGACGATGCCGGTGGGCAGGTGCGTCAGGCGCACGGCCGAGTCGGTCTTGTTGATGTGCTGGCCGCCGGCGCCGCTGGCGCGGTAGGTGTCGGTGCGCACGTCGGCGGGGTTGATCTCGATCTCGATCGAGTCGTCGATCTCGGGGTAGACGAAGATCGAGGCGAACGAGGTGTGCCGCCCGCCGGCCGAGTCGAACGGGCTCTTGCGCACCAGGCGGTGCACGCCGGTCTCGGTGCGCAGCAGGCCGTAGGCGTATTCGCCCTCGACCTTGATGGTGGCGCCCTTGATGCCGGCGGTCTCGCCCGGCGTCTCGTCCTCGATGTCGGTCTTGAAGCCCTTGCGCTCGGCGTACTTCAGGTACTGGCGCAGCAGCATGCTCGCCCAGTCCTGCGCCTCGGTGCCGCCGGCGCCGGCCTGGATGTCGATGAAGGCGTTGCTCGGGTCGGCCGGCTGGTTGAACATGCGGCGGAACTCCAGGTCCTCGACCTTGGCGGCCAGCTGATCCACGTCGCCGTCGATGGACAGCAGAGCGGCTTCGTCGCCCTCGTCGCGGCTCATCTCGTACAGCTCGGCGTTGTCCGACAGGCCCTGCGCCAGCTCGTCGAGCACCGTCACCACGCCGTCCAGCGCCTTCTTCTCCCGGCCCAGCTCCTGGGCCTTCCTGGGGTCGTTCCAGACCGCCGGGTCTTCCAGCGCGGCGTTCACGGTCCTCAGGCGTTCGGCCTTGGCAGGGTAGTCAAAGATACCCCCGTAGCGCGCCCGTGCGCGCGCGCAGGTCGTCGATGCGGGAGCCGATCTGGTTGATGCGTTCTGCGTCCATGGTGTGTCCTTGCGTGAGTGGCGCGCGGCGGCCCGCGCGGAACCCACGATTTTCGCACGCGGGGCGCGCCGGATCAGGCCAGGAACGACTCGATCAGCTCGGCCACCGCCCGCGGCTGGTCGTGGTGCAGCATGTGGCCGGCGTCCGGCACCACGGCGACGCGGCAGTCGGGCACGTGCTTCAGCCGCTCGTGGTACTCGTCCAGGGTGAAGCGGTGCTTCCACCACTGGCTCAGGCTGTCGCCGTCGGCCTCCACCGCCAGCACGGGCGCGGTGATGGCGGCGTACAGGGCCAGTTGCTCCTCCACGCGGAACAGCTGCGGGTTGACGACCTTGTGCGCGGCGTCGCCCAGGATCCGCCACTGGCCGCCCGCGTCCTGCCGCGCCCACTGGCCGGCCAGCCAGGCGGCCTTCTCGGGCGGCAGGCGGGGGTTGGTCTTTTGCAGGCGCTCGGCCACGGCGTCCAGGCTGGGGTAGGGCCGCATGGCGATGCCGCCCTCGCGCAGCTGCTTCAGCTCGTCCAGCCACTGCGCCAGCCGGCGCGGCGCGCTGGTCGGCCGCATGGCGGGCATGCCGAAGCCTTCCAGGTTCACCAGCCGGCGGATGCGCGCCGGCCGCGCGCCGGCGTACTGCATGGCGACGTTGCCGCCCATGCTGTGGCCGACCAGATCGACCTGCTGCGCGCCGGGGGCGTAGTGGTCGAGCAGCGCGTCCAGGTCGCCCAGGTAGTCGGCGAAGGCGTAGTGGTCGCACGGCGCCGGCGGCGTGGTCAGGCCGAAGCCGCGCCAGTCCGGCGCGATGATGAGGCGCCCGCCGGCGAAGGCTTCGCCGAACGCGTCCACCACGAACTGCCAGGAGGCGCCCACGTCCATCCAGCCGTGCACCAGCACCAGCGGCGGCGCGTCCGGCGCGGGCGCGCCCCAGCGGGTGACGTGGGCGTCGAGGTGGCGCAGCGGCAGGGTTTCGCTGCGGCCGGGGCGTTGCGGGGTGTAGGTGGTGGTCATGGGCCACGATTATTTCTCGTGCCGCGCCGCGGAAATGAACAAACCGCCCGAAGGCGGTTTGTCAGGGCGCGGGGAGGCTGGATCAGCCGCGCCGGCGGCGCAGGCGCGCGGCACCCAGCCCGGCGGCCATCAGGCCGAGCAGGGCCAGGCTCCATTCGGTCGTGGTGGGCACGGCGGTCACGGTCGGGATGCTGGGAGTGGTGGTGGCGCAGTTGCCGGTGAAGGGCATGGGGTTGCTCCATTCGTCAATGTCCATCTGCACGCCGCCGGCCTCGCTCGAGTTGTCATACATCACGGCGCCACCGTCGAGACCGTAGAAAACGCCGTTCATGTCGTTGGCGAACCAGCTCACCACCCCTGGCGAGAAGTTGCTGGCGGTGTAAGCGCTGGCAGGAACGTTTTCGTCAGTGACTTCGCTGAACACGCTCGTCAGCACGCCGCTGGCGTCGGTGGTGACGGTGCCAAGGGCGGTCGCAGGCGGCCTGGCGACGAGGTTCTGCATGTACACCACGTTGCCGGCGTTGTTCATGTGCCAGATGGCGCAGGTCAGATGGGCCGGCCCCCAGGTCTGCGACTGGGCGGTGCTGCCCCCATTGTCGAACACGAAGGTGACGGAGTAGGTCTGGCCGTCGATGACTCCAGGGGGGAGTGGGTACCCTTCCGAAGTGTCGATCACGCCGTTGTAGGTGATCCCATAAGGCGCAGCCGCGGCGGTGGCGGCGAAGCCCGCGAGCAGGGCGGCGCTCAGCGCGCGCCTGAAAACGGGGAGGGAGGAAAAAGGCATGGTGTTGTAGAGCAAGTGGTTGAATGGACGAGCCACCGCGCAACTGCCTGCGTGACTATCGGCGCGATTTATTCACACGGCCGCAACAGCGGTCAATATCACGAATGGCGTATGGACAAAGACTTCGTCGCGGCTTAACGCCTGATCGGACGCGCCAGACTCGTTCACGGCTTCTGAGCCGGCAGCGGCGCTGGGTTATGGTTGCGCCTTTCCCGACAACGGACCGGCACCGACATGAACACCATCCCCCTGGGCGCCAGCGACCTGCGCGTCACCCCGATCTGCCTGGGCACCATGACCTTCGGCGAGCAGGTGGCCGAAGGAGATTCGCACGCCATCATGGACCGCGCCGTCGAGCGCGGCGTGACCTTCTTCGACACGGCCGAGATGTACCCCGTGCCGCCCAGCGCGCCCACCTACAGCCGCACCGAGACCTTCATCGGCAACTGGTTCGCCAGCCGCCCCGGCATGCGGCAGAAGCTGGTGCTGGCCACCAAGGTGGCCGGCCCCTCGCGCGGCATGCCGTGGGTCCGCGAAGGGCAGGGCCTGACGGCTGCCGACATCGAAGCGTCGTGCAACGCCAGCCTGAAGCGCTTGCAGACGGACGTGATCGACCTCTACCAGATCCACTGGCCTGAGCGCCACGTGCCTGCCTTCGGCAGCCTCTACTACGACCCGAAGCACGAGAAGTCGCAGACGCCCATCCACGACCAGTTGGAAGCGCTGGCCAGGCTGGTGCGCGCCGGCAAGGTGCGCCACATCGGCCTGTCGAACGAGACGCCCTACGGCGTGCACGAGTTCGTGCGCCTGGCCGAGCAGCATGGCCTGCCGCGCATCGCCAGCACGCAGAACCCCTACTGCCTGATCAGCCGCACCTACGACAACGGCCTGGACGAGACCTGCCACCGCCTGAGCGTGGGCCTGCTGGCCTATTCGCCGCTGGGCTTCGGCCTGCTGACGGGCAAGTACGACGCCACCGGCTTCCACGCCGCCGACGCCCCGCGCGGCCGCATGAGCCTGTACGAACGCATGAAGAGCCAGCGCTGGGGCCGCGAGGCGGCGCTGGCCGCCGCGCGCCGCTACAACCAGCTCGCGCGCGACCACGGCCTGACGCCGACGCAGCTGGCGCTGGCCTTCTGCTACCGCTCCTGGCGCGTGGCCAGCACCATCATCGGTGTGACCTCGCTGGCGCAGCTCGACGAGGATCTGGATGCGTGGAGCGTGCAGCTCTCCGACGACGTGCTGGCCGCCTGCGACGCCATCCGCCTGGAACTGCGCGACCCCGCGAATTGACGGCCGTGGCCAAGGCCCAGCACGTCAGCGAGACGCCCGCCACCGCGCTGCTGCGCGCGCACGGCATCGCCTTCACCGAGCATCCCTACGAGTATGTGGAGCACGGCGGCGCCGAGCACAGCGCGGCGGTGCTGGGGTTCGACCCGTTCAGCGTGGTCAAGACCCTGGTCATGCAGGACCAGGACGCCAAGCCGCTGATCGTGCTGATGCACGGCAACCGCAAGGTCAGCACCAAGGCCCTGGCGCGCCAGATCGGCGCCAAGTCGGTGGAGCCTTGCAAGCCCGAGGTGGCCAACCGCCACAGCGGCTACCTGGTGGGCGGCACCTCGCCCTTCGGCACGCGGCGCGCCATGCCGGTGTACGTCGAGCAAACCATCCTCGATCTGCCGCGCATCGCCCTCAACGGCGGGCGGCGCGGCTACCTGATCGGCATCGATCCGCGGGTGTGCGTGCAGCTGCTGGGCGCCAGGCCGGTGCAGTGCGCCATCGATCTCTAGTGGCAAAATAGGGTTCCCGCGCTTGTCCATCAAGCGCCAGCAGCTATGAATTCAGGAGTATCCATGCTCGGGCCCATCCTCGCGGCGCTGGCCGCGTACCTGGTCGGTTCGCTCAGCTTCGCCGTCATCGTCAGCCGCGCCATGGGTCTGTCGGACCCGCGCACCTACGGCAGCGGCAACCCCGGCGCCACCAACGTGCTGCGCTCCGGCAGCAAGGCGGCGGCTATCGTCACGCTGCTGCTCGACGCCGCCAAAGGCTGGCTGCCGGTGATGCTGGTCAAGTGGTTCGGCGCCGCGCACGGCCTGGGCGAGGGCACGCAGGCGCTGGTGGGCGTGGCGGCGTTTCTGGGGCACTTGTACCCGGTGTTCTTCCGCTTTCAGGGCGGCAAGGGTGTGGCCACGGCGGTGGGGGTGCTGCTGGCGTTCAACCCACTGCTGGCGCTGGCCACGGTGCTGACCTTCGCCATCATCGTGTTCTTCTTCCGCTACGTGTCGCTGGCCTCGATGGTGGCGGCGGTGTTCGCGCCGGCCTACTACCTGATGGGCGACGGCGTGGCCTGGGCCGCCTCGGGCGAGAAGACGCTGGCCATGGCGGCGATGGCTCTGCTGCTGATCTGGCGCCACCGCGAGAACATCCGCCGCCTGCTGGCGGGCACCGAATCGAAACTGGGAAGCAAGAAGAAATGACCACCATCACCCGCCTGTGCGTGGCGCGGCGCTACAGCGAAGCCGCCGTATTCAACGGCGTCGTCTATCTGGGCGGCATGGTGCCCGAGGGCGGCGCCACCGACATCCGCGGCCAGACGGCCGACGTGCTGGCGCAGATCGACGCCCACCTGGCCGCCTGCGGCAGCGACAAGTCGCGCATCCTGCGCACGCAGATCTTCCTGGCCGACATCGCCGACATCGCCGCCATGAACGAGGTGTGGGACGAGTGGGTGGCCCCCGGCCACGCGCCGCCGCGCGCCACCGTGCAGGCGGCGCTGGCCGACCCGGCGTGGCGCATCGAAGTGGTGGTGACCGCCGCCGTGGGAGGTTGAGCGTTCAGCGTGCGGTTTTCCCGCTCAACGCTCGACGCCCAACGCTGAACTTCAATATTAATAGCTGTCAGCGCTTGTCTGGCGGGCCCTGGAGCCCGATTTTGTTTAAAGCTCAGCGCTTGATCAGCATCATCTGATCGCCGTCGCGCCGCATGTTGAAGCGCGACAGGTAGCTGTTGCCCAGCAGCACGTAAGGCATGCCGATGGGGGTGACGACGGCGTCCACCTCGTAGGCCACCACGTCGCCCACGCGCAGCGTGGGTATCTTGAAGGTCCAGCCGATGGCCATGCCATTGGCCGTGGCCATGCGCACCTGCCGGCCGTTTTGATAGGCCAGGCCCAGCCGGTCCGCCTCGGCCTGGCCGATGGCCACCACCGAAGCGCCCGTGTCCACCATGAACTGCACCGGCCGGTTGTTGATGCTGCCCTGCGTGAGGAAGTGGCCGCGCCCGTCGGCCGTGAGCGCGATGCGGTCGCCGCCGGCGGGCGCCGCGCCGCCCACGCTGGCCGGCGCCTCGCCCACGCGCAGCGTCAGGCGCTGGCCACCCGCCAGCACCACCGCCTGCTCGCCGCTGGTGGACAGCACCTTCACGCCCTGCCAGGTCTCGCCCGGCGCCACCGCGCGCGGCACCCCGCCCACCACCAGCAGCGCCTTGCTGCCGAGCATGCCCTGCAGGCTGACGGCCTGCGCGCACGCGGCGCCAGCGCCCAGGGCCAGCATCAAGACGGCCAGCGCGCGCATGAGGTCAGTCGCGGAAGTTGTCGAAAGACAAAGGGAGATCGGCCATCTCTTTGCGCACCAGCGCCATCACGGCCTGCAAATCGTCGCGCTTGGCGCCGGTGACGCGCACCGCATCGCCCTGGATGGCGGCCTGCACCTTCAGCTTGCTGTCCTTGATGAGCTTCTGGATCTTCTTGCCGTCCTCGCTGGCGATGCCGCTGCGCACCTTCACCGCCTGCTTGACCTTGTCGCCGCCGATCTTCTGCACCGCGCCCTTGTCCAGGAAGCGCACGTCCACGCCGCGCTTGGTCAGCTTGCCGCGCAGGATGTCTTCCACCTGCTGGAGCTGGAACTCGGCGTCGCCCAGCAGGGTGATTTCCTTGTCTTTCAATTCGATGGCCGCGCTCGTGCCCTTGAAGTCGAAGCGCGTGCCGATCTCCTTGGCGGCGTTCTCCACCGCGTTCTTCACTTCCACCATGTCGGGTTCGCAAACCGTGTCGAAGGAGGGCATGGATACCTCTTGAATTGCATGTCGAATGCGACAATTCTCCCATGATCGTGGAACGCAACGTGCCCCTGCAGCCGCTCAACAGCTTCGGCATCGCCGCGCGCGCCGCCACGCTGGCGCGCGTGCGCGGCGGGGCCGACGTGCGCGCGCTGCTGGCCGACGCCGAACTGGGCGCGGCACCGAAGTTCGTGCTCGGCGGCGGCAGCAACATCGTGCTGACGGGCGACGTGAAGGCCGTGGTGCTGAAGGTCGAGGTGCCCGGCCGCCGCATCGTGGGCGAGACGGCGCGCGGCACCGTCGTCGAGGCCGGCGCCGGCGAGAACTGGCACGACTTCGTCGCCTGGACGCTGGCGCAGGGCCTGCCCGGCCTGGAGAACCTGGCCCTGATCCCCGGCACCGTGGGCGCCAGCCCGGTGCAGAACATCGGCGCCTACGGCGTGGAATTGCAGGACCGCTTCCACGAACTCGATGCGATCGACCTGCACAGCGGCGAGCCGTTCACGCTGAACGCCGGGCAGTGCGGCTTCGGCTACCGCGACTCGGTGTTCAAGCACGCGGCAACGCCCGGCGGCCTGGGCCTGGCCGGCCGCGCGCTCATCCTGCGCGTGCGCTACCTGCTGCCCAGGGTGTGGCAGCCGGTGCTGGGCTACCTGGACCTGGAGCGCCGCATGCACGAGACCGGCATCGCCGCGCCCGACGCGCGCCAGGTCTTCGACTGGATCGTCGCCATCCGCCGCGCCAAGCTGCCCGACCCGGCCGTCATCGGCAACGCCGGCAGCTTCTTCAAGAACCCCACCGTCACCCCCGAGCAATGCCAGGACATCATCGGCCGCGACCCGAAGGTGGTGCACTACCCCATGCCCGACGGCAGCGTGAAGCTGGCCGCCGGCTGGCTGATCGACGCCTGCGGCTGGAAGGGCAAGAGCGTGGGCAACGCGGCGGTGTACGAGAAGCAGGCGCTGGTGCTGGTCAACCGCGGCGGCCCCGCGCAGCCCGCGACGGGCGGCGAGGTGATGACGCTGGCCAAGGCGATCCAGACCAGCGTGTACGAGCGCTTCGGCATCCGGCTGGAGCCGGAGCCCGTGGTGGTGTGAGGGCATCGATCATGGCAGCAGGAAGACATCACTCAGGAACTTCTGACAGCAGCGGCGGAAAGGGGCATGCCACCGCGATGCCAGGCCGCCCAGGATTTATTCCCATGGCCCGGCGCCTCGCAGCAGTGCTGGCCGCCGTGACTTCGAGCACGGGTTTCATCGCGCCCTCCCTTGCAGCGGCGCCGTCATGGCAAGAGGACGACATCGAGGCGCAGGGGCCATTGGCCCGCTTGCAGGGCACCTTGCTGATGCCCCGAACTTCAGGGGAGCGTTCGCCGCCCGTCGTCCTGATCGTTCCCGGTTCCGGGCCCACCGACCGCGACGGCAACAGCCCGCAGGGCCTGCGGGCAGGCACCTACCGTCTGTTGGCCGAGGGCCTCGCCGCGCGAGGCATTGCCAGTGTGCGCATCGACAAGCGGGGCCTGTTCGGCAGCGCCGCCGCGGTGCGCGACGCCAACGACGTCACGGTCGGAGACTACGCGCACGACGTGCGCCAATGGGTCGCCGCCGTGCGTGCGCGCACGCAGGCGCCTTGCGTGTGGGTGGCGGGACACAGCGAGGGCGGCGTGGTGGCGCTGAAGGCCGCGCAGGACGGCACGGGCATCTGCGGGCTGGTGCTGGCAGGCACGCCCGGCCGGCCGCTGGGCCAGGTGCTGCGCGCGCAGCTACGCGCCAACCCCGCTAATGCGCCGCTGCTGGAAGCCGCCGACCAGGCCATCCAGACGCTGGAGGCAGGGCGGCGCGTGGACATGGCGACGGTGCCGCCTCCGCTGCGGCCGCTGTTCCGCCCGGCCATACAGGGGTTTCTCATCGACAGCTTCGCCATCGATCCGGTGCGGCTGGCTGGCGCCTACAGGGGGCCGATGCTGATCGTGCAGGGGGCGCGCGACTTGCAGATTGACGCCGACAGTGCGCACCTGCTACGGCAGGCGGCGCCGCAGGCCGAGCTGGTGATGCTGCCTACCGCCAACCACGTGCTCAAGCCCGTCGCCAGCGACGACCGTGCGGCCAACATGGCGACTTACGGCCAGGCTGATCTGGCGCTTGCCCCGGGCGTGGTGGAGGCAGTGGCGCAGTTCGTGGCGGCGCATCCCGCGCGCTGATGGCGGCGCCGTCGCGTCCAAGCCGATGCTCGACACCGGCGCGTGCGAGCGCTTCGAAACCCGGTCGGAGCCGGTGGTGGTGTGGCAAGCGGCCACTTCAGAGCGCGTATAGTGTGCATAATTCTGTACAACCTCTGAAGGTTTTCCTCGCATGGCCATTTCCGCCGCCGACGTGATCCCGCTCTCCCAGGCCAGGGCCACCCTGTCCGATTTGGCTGACCAGGTGCGGGCAGGGGCCGAGAAGATCATCACCAAGAACGGTGAAAGCTACGTGGCCCTCATCGACGCCCAGCGGCTGGACTACTACCACCGGCTGGAGCGCGAGCGCATCCACCTGCTGCTGGTGGACGAGGCCAGCAAGGGTCTGGCCGACGTGGCCGCGGGCAAGGTGAAGGGCGCCCGCGGCGCGTTGTCCGCCCTCAAGCGCCGCCGCGTGGCCCAGGGCGCTGGCTGACCGGCCGCCTCGCACCGTGACCGCCAGGCACGCCGTCAAGCTCACCGCCCATTTCGAGCGCAACCTGGCGGAGATCGAAGCCTTTCTGCTGGAGGCCGAGGCGCCGCACGCCTTCGATACCCTGCTGGATGAACTGCTGGAAACCACCCTCCCGAATCTGGAGCACTTTCCGGGCATGGGTCGCCTGTTCCTTGAGCGGCCCGCGCGTTCGGTGGAGGTCGCCAATGGCATGGCACGCCTGGCCCGGCAGCTTGGCGCCCTCGCCAAGGACGGCGAATTGCGCGAATATGTGATGGCGCACTACCTGCTGCTGTATGCGCGGATCAAGGGCACGGTGTATCTGCTCTCGATCCGCCACCAGCGGCAGCTTTCGTTCGATTTCCAGGCGCTGTGGCGCGGCAGTTGACGTGTTTTGAGGGCGCAGCGCCCGCCAGTCCTGTGCCGGCAGCTACTGTTATTGAAGCAAACCACTTGTCTCTGCGCACCATCGAAATCTTCCGCCTGCGCCGCGTGCGCGACAAGCCGCGCGCGCTGGCCGTGATGCAGGCGTTCGCCGGGCTGGGCGCCGATGCCGCGCGGCATGCGCTGGACCAGGCCATCGGCGGCGGCAAGCCGAGGTTGCAGCTGCCGGACGACGAAGCGGCGCGCGCATGCATCGCCGCGCTGGCGCCTGCCGGCTTCATCGCACGCTTCGCGGCGGCGGCGGACTTCGATGCGCAGGCGCGGGCGGAAGCGGCGATCCTGGCCGTCGTCCATCGCCTGCCGAGCGAGGTCGGCGACGGCGCGGGCGCGCTGCTGCTGGCCGGCGACTGGCAGGCCGCTCTGGCGATGTGCGTGCAGGCGGCGCACGCGGGCGGCGCGGGTGGCGGCGGTGCGGGGCGGCTGCTGCGCGAGGCGGCCCTCGAAGCCGGCGTGCAGCCGGGGGTGCAGGGCAACGGTTGACGCCGCGCCGCTTACCGCTTCAGACCGAACGAAAGGGAAGACGACATGCGTTTGTCCACCGTGATGGCCGTGCTGCTCATCGGGGCGGTCCTGTACTTCGTCATGGCCGTCATCCGGGCGGTGGCCGTTGGGCGGATGGAGGGCATGCAGGACGAGGCGCTCGCGTACCGGCGGAAGGCCGTGCGCGCAGCCGTGTTCGGCGCCGTGGCGCTGGCCGTCATGCTGCTCACCGACTGGTTCTGAGGCGCAGGCCTGTCTTGCTCAGCGCGGGCCTTCGACCTGCATCGGCCCCGAGCCGGGCAGGCGCGTCACCAGGTCGGCGCCAACCAGCCGAGCCGGGGTGTAGGCGCCGCCCGCCGGGGCGTGGTTCATCAGGTGCTCGATCACGGCCACCGCCCCGGTGACGGTCACGCTGTACACGTTGGCGGTGCGGATGCGCGCGGTCACGGTCTGGCCGCGTGCGTTGCGCGCCTCGCCCCAGACGAAGGTGGGCAGCCTGGCGCGGGTGCGCTCGTCGGGCCCCTGCACGGCCAGGTCCACGCCGGCCTTGAGCATCTGCTGCACCCACGGCAGGGCGAACCACGGGCGCAGGTAGTTCGAATAGCGCGCGCCCGCCACCACCTGCGGCGGCGCCGGGACGAACACCTCGATGTTCGAGATGCCGGTGGTGTGGAAGGCGGTGGAGACGTCGCCCCACGGGATCGTCATGGCCGTCTTCTCGCCGTCGCCGAAGTCGATGCGGCGCACGGCGTGGGCCAGCGGAACCGATACCAGCTTGCCGTCCCGGCGCACCTTGCCGCCCGCCGACAGCCCCTCGGCGCCGGTCTTGGCGGTGCCGGGCGAGGCGCCGCCTCGCGAATCGAAGCCCAGGGCCAGGTGGGTGGCGTCGGGCAGGCGCTCCTTCAGCACGGCGGCGATGCAGTCGGTGGGGACGACGTCGAAGCCCACGCCGGGGCACAGCACCACGCCGGCCGCGCGCGCCCGCGCGTCCAGCGACTGCGCCAGCTCGAACACGGCGATCTCGCCGGTGATGTCGAGGTAGTGCGCGCCGGCTTGCAGGCAGGCGTCCATCATCGGCCGGGCGGTGGCCGAGAAGGGGCCGGCGCAGTGCATCACCAGCGCGCAGCCTTCGAGCTGCCGGGCCAGCTCGGCGGCGTCGTCCAGGCCGAAGATCCGCGCATTCAGCCCCAACTCGCGCGCCAGCGGTTCGATGCTTTCGCGGCGGCGCCCGGCCAGCTCGGGCTTCAGGCCGCGTTGCACCGCCTCGCGCGCGATCAGCTCGCCGGTGTAGCCGTTGGCGCCGTAGATCAGCCAGCGCGGGTTCCGGGGGGAACGGGTTTTGCGAGGCATGGTGTGTTTCTCCATGGATGGTCGGGACGATTCGGTGGCGGGGCCGCCCGCTGGCGCGCCGGGGCTGATGGCCGGTGGCGTCGAAGACCCGGCCCGGCATCCAGCCGCTCAGCGCCATGCCCCGCATGGTAGCCATAGCGACGGCGCCCACGCGCGCGCCGGCCAACGGACCAGGCGCAGTGTCCGGCTGAGGGTATTCCCGAATATTGCCTTGGGGAGTTTGTCAACGGCGTGATAGTTGGCGCGTGCCCGCGGCTCCTACCATGCGGGTCGTCCCATACCTCTGAGTCCATCTCTTGCCTCCCCAGCCGGCCGGCGCGACGCCGGACCGACCCAGGAGAACACCCCCATGAAACACCCCGATACCCTCATGGCCGCGGCCGCGGCCGATGCCGGCGAGATGGCCAACTACCCCATGCACTACATGGGCGCGCCGGTGGCGATGACCACAGCGCCCAATGGCGCCGTCATCGGCGAGAAAGCGTTCCACGCCCGCAGGGCGGTGGGCTACCACGCGCTCACGGTGGAGCAGGTCGCCGAGGGGGTCTGGCTGGTGGGCGGCTACTCGATCGCCAACACCGCCGTCATCGAGGCGCCGGAGGGGCTGATCGTGTACGACACCGGCTCCGACCGCGAGGAGGGCCTGCGGCTGCGCGCCATCATCGAGGAGCAGATCAGCCGCAAGCCCGTGCGCGCCGTCATCTACAGCCACAGCCACTACGTGCACGGCACGGGCGCGCTGGTGGACGACGCGGCGCAGGTTCCCGTCTACGGGCACCCGCTGCTGAACGGCTCCATGGGCGGCAGCGGCTTCGCCGCCATTCCGGAGCTACTGCCCGTGCTGATGGCGCGCCTGCTGGTGCAGTTCGGCAACTTCCTGCCCGACGAGGGCGAGGATGCCGCCCTGGGCGCGCGCATCACGAAGAAGGGCACCGATGCGTTCCTGCCGGTCACGCGGCCGGTACAGAACGGCGAGACGGTGCGCGTCGCGGGCATGGACCTGCAGTTCTTCACCGAGCACGTGTCGGATGACCACAACGTCACCGTATGGCTGCCGAAGCAGAAGGTGGTGCTGAACAACTTCTTCTGGCCCGGCACGCCCAACCTGTACACCATGCGCGGCGCCATCTACCGCGACCCCCAGGTGTGGCGCGACGGCCTGCGCGTGATACGCGACCTGCAGCCCGAGCACCTGCTGAACACCCATGCGCGGACCATCTCCGGCGCGCGGCAGGTGCAGGAGGCGCTGACGCGCTACATGGACCTCATCACGCTCACCTACGACCAGACCCTGCGCGGCATCCTGCGCGGGCTGGGCGCCGAGGAGCTGCGCCACTTCATCTACCAGCCGCGGGCGCTGAGCGAGCCCTACTACAACGCCCAGACCTATGGCGAAACGCCGTGGTTCCCACCGGCGATCTACCAGTACCAGATGGGGTGGTACAACGGCGATGCCACCGAACTGATGCGGCTGCCCCCGGGCGAGTCGTCGGCCCGGCTGGTGGCGCTGATGGGCGGGGCGGACCAGGTCGTCGCCGCGGCCCAGACCGCGTTCGACAAGAAGGAGTACGCCTGGGCGGCGGAGCTGGTGCAGCACGTCTGCCGCATCGACCCGGACCATGCCGCGGCGCGCGCCCTCAAGGTGCGGGCGCTGCGCGTGCTGGGGCAGGTATCGCCGTCGTCGATCGGCCGCGCCTTCTGCCTCAGCGCGGCGCGCGCGCTCGAAGGCAGGGAGAACGTGCCCATCGCCGTGCCGCCCGCACCCGGGCTCGTCACGGCTGATCCGGCGCGCTACGTGAACATGTTCCGCGTGCGCATCGATCCGCGCCGGGGCGAGCACGTGGACAAGGTGCTCAGCTTCCGGTTCGGCGACAAAGCGGCGGGGCTGCACGTGCGCAACGGCATCGTCGAGTTCCTGCCCGAGCCGGCGCAGTACCTGCGCCAGGCCGACATCGCGCTGGCCATGGACGCGGCGGTGTGGGAGCGGCTGTACCTGGACCCGGCGGAATTCGCGGCCCTCGCGCAGTCGGGCCAGGTCAGGGTGACCACCGGCAGCGTGGAGGAGGCGGCCGCCGTGTTCGCGCTGTTCGACCGGCTGGGCGCCGCCTGAGCCGCGGCCGGACACTGATGCGCGTTCAGCCGACTCTGGCCAGCCGCCCGGCCCTTTCGCGCACGCGCCAGTACAGCCAGCCGGTGATGCTCAGGTTCAGCAGGTTCCAGCCGATGCCGTTGACGAAGGCCGCGCGGTAGCTGCCGGTGACGTCGAAGATCCAGCCGCTCATCCAGCCGCCCAGCGCCATGCCCAGCATGGTGGCCATGATGACGGCGCCCACGCGCGCGCCGGCCTCGCGCGGCGGGAAGTGCTCGCGCACGATGATGGCGTAGGACGGCACGATGCCGCCCTGGAACAGCCCGAACAGCGCCGAGATCAGGTACAGTGGCACCAGCCCGTCGAACGGCAGGAACAGCAGCAGCGCCAGCCCTTGCAGCACCGAGCCCAGCAGCAGCGTGCGGATGCCGCCGATGCGGTCGCAGATCAGGCCCGAGACCAGCCGGCTGACGATGCCGCTGGCCAGCATCAGCGACAGCATCTCGGCGCCGCGCGCGGCGCCGTGGCCCAGGTCGGTGCAGTAGGCGACGATGTGCACCTGCGGCATGGCCATGGCCACGCAGCAGGCCACGCCGGCCACGCACAGCAGCCACTGCGCGTGCGCGGGCGGCAGGCCGAAGGGCCGGTCGCCGCGCACCGCCACGCCAGCCGCCGCCGGGGCGGCCGGCGCCACCGCCGGCGGGCGCTGGCGCATGCGCAGCGCCAGCAGCGCCATGCCGGTGCCGCAGAACAGCCCCAGCGCCAGGTAGGTGGGCCGCCAGCCGTAATGCTCGATGCCCCACTGCGCCAGCGGCGGCCAGACGGCGCCGGCCACGTAGTTGCCGCTGGCGCAGATCGCCACCGCGATGCCGCGCCGCCTGGCCCACCACAGGGTGGTGTCGGCCATCAGCGGCGCGAAGGTGGCCGCGCCGCCCAGGAAACCCAGCAGCGCGTGCGCCGCGCCGAAGGCCCAGATGCTGCCCGAGAAGGCGGCCCACAGGTAGCCGCCGCACACCGCCGCCGCGCCCATCGCCAGCACGCGGGCGATGCCGTGGCGGTCGGCCAGCCGGCCGGTGAGGATGCCGCCCAGACCGAGCCCGACCATCATCAGCGTGTAGGGCACCGACGCCGCGCCGCGGCCGACGCCGAACTCGGCCTGCGCCGCCGGCAGCACCACCGACACCACGTACATGCTGCTGTTGCCCAGCGCCACCAGCCCCAGCGTGGTGGCCAGGCGCCAGGCGGCGGTGCGCGAATCGATCAGGCTGGCGTCGGCGGGCGCCGCGTCTTGGTGCATGGCGGCGAGCGTAGCATGGGCACCAGGGCGGTGCGTGTTGCGCCGCGCGGCCTTGTCTTATAAGTAAAAAGTGCCTCCAGCGCTTGTTGGACAAGCGCCGGCAGCTATTGAATGGATAGCTGACGGCCTACAGCGCCAGTTCCCAGTGCTCGCCCACCAGGTCCTGGCCGTAGCCGTGGTAGGGCTCGCTCCTGACCAGCTGGAAGCCGCGCCGGGCGTAGATGGCGCGCGCCGCCAGCAGGTTGGCGTTGGTCCACAGCACCATGTGGCGGTAGCCCTTGGCGCGGGCGAAGGCGATGCATTCGTCCGTCAGCCGCGCGCCCAGGCCCAGGCCGCGCGCCGCGAAGCCGACCAGCACCAGGCGCAGCTTGGCAACGGTGTCGCTCTCGCGCACCACGAAGGCGCAGCCGACGCGCTCGCCGTCCAGCTCGGCGATGAAGCCGCGCTCCCAGGCGGCGTCGTGCGTGCGGATCATCCGGGCCGCGATCTCGGCCACCAGGGCCTCGAACTCGCTGTTCCAGCCGAACTCCCGCGCATACAGCGCGCCGTGCTGCTGCACCACCCAGCCCATGTCGCCGGGGCGCGGCTCGCGCAGCACGATGGTGCGCTGGGGCGGGGCGGCGGCCGGCTCCAGCAGGCCCTGGGCGGTGCGCAGCGCGGCGACGAGCTGCGCGCGCCGGTCCGGCGCCAGCCCCGCCAGCAGCGCCGCCATCTGCTCGCGCGAGCGCTGCTGCAGCGGCTCGAACGCCGCCCAGCCGGCGGGGGTGAGCGAGAGGCGCTTGCGGCGCGCGTCGCCGTCGGCGGTCTCGCGCGCCAGCCAGCCCTGCTGGGCGAAGCGGCGCAGCACGCGGCTGAGGTAGCCCGGGTCCAGCCCCAGGTCGCGCGCCAGGTCGGCGGCCGAGCAGCCGTCCTGGTGCGCCAGCTCGTACAGGATGCGCACCTCGGTCAGCGGCAGCGGGCTGTCCAGGTACGGCGCCAGCACGCCGATGCGCTGGGTGTACGTGCGGTTGAAGGTGCGCAGCAGCTTGACGTCGGCGGGGTCGATCTCAAGGTTCATGCGACGGCAGCATAGGCCAATTAATTGCCAAAAGCAATCAATTGGTTGCCTTGGCCGTCATGAAGCGGCGCCTGCCGGCCGCTCAGCCGAAGCGGCAGATGTAGTGGTAAGCCTCGGCCACGCGGATGTCGAACGAGGAGTTGGCGGGCACGCTGAACCGCTCGCCGGGGCCGGACCGCTTCCATTCGTCGCTGCCGGCCAGCTTGTATTCGCAGGCGCCGGCCACGCACTCCATGACCTCGGCGGCGCCGGTGTTGAAGGTCAGCGTGGCGGGCAGGATCACGCCCACGCTGGCCTTGCTGCCGTCGGCGGCCTGGAAGCCGTGCGAGACGCACTTGCCGTCGAAATAGACGTTGGCCTGGGTGCTGAGGGTGACGTTGGGGAGTTGGGTGGTGGTCATGCGGCTGTTCCGGGCAAAGCGGGGATGTTAGCCGCGCGACAATCCATGCCATGCCTGTTCCCCGCACCCGCTTCGTCCTGATCGAGACCAGCCACGCCGGCAACGTGGGCGCGGTGGCGCGCGCCATGAAGGTGATGGGCTTCGACGACCTGGTGCTGGTCAACCCCCGCTGGCCCGACGTGCTGACCCGCCCCGAGGCGGTGGAGCGCGCCAGCGGCGCCGACGGCGTGCTGGCGCGCGCCCGCATCGTGCCCACGCTGGACGAGGCGCTGCACGGCATGACTCACTTGTGCGCCACGGCGATGACGCCGCGCGACTTCGGGCCGCCCACGCGGGCGCCGCGCGCGCATTTCGATATGCTATTGAAAAAAGAGCTGCCAGCGGCGGATGGGCGGGCGCTGGAGCCGGTTTTTGCTTTGAACGAACCGCAGGGCGTGGCCTTCCTGTTCGGCTCCGAGCGCTACGGCATGAAGAACGATCATGTCTACCGCTGCCACGTCGCGCTCAGCATCCCGACCAACCCCGCCTATGGCTCGCTCAACCTCGCGGCGGCGGTGCAGCTCGTGGCCTACGACTGGCGGCAGGCGTTGTCGGAGCGGTTCGGCGGCTTCGACGTATTGCCCGCCACCGCGCCGCCGCGCCACGCCGACGCGGCGCAGCTGGCCGGCATGCTGGCGCACTGGGAGCAGGCGCTGGTGGACATCGGCTTTCTCGACCCCGCCGCGCCCAAGAAGCTGATGCCGCGCCTGGCCCAGCTCTTCAACCGCGCGCAGCCGACGCAGGAAGAGGTCCACATCCTGCGCGGCATCGCCAAGGCCATGCAGGCAGCGCGGCAAGGGCCGGGGCGCTAGACTCGGCGGCCCACGAACCCATCACCGGAACCGATGTTCGCCCGCCTGCGCTCCGACATCCAGTGCATTCTCGACCGCGACCCTGCCGCGCGCAGCACGTGGGAGGTGGTGACCTGCTACCCGGGCCTGCACGCGATCTGGCTGCACCGGCCCGCGCACTGGTGCTGGGCGCACGGCTTCAAGTGGCTGGGGCGCTTCATTTCGCATTTCGCGCGCTGGCTCACCGGCATCGAGATCCACCCTGGCGCCAGGATCGGCGAGCGCGTGTTCTTCGACCACGCCATGGGCGTGGTGGTGGGCGAGACGGCCGAGATCGGCGACGGCTGCACCATCTACCAGGGCGTCACGCTCGGCGGCACCTCGCTCTACAAGGGCACCAAGCGGCACCCCACGCTGGGCCGCGACGTGGTGGTGAGCGCCGGCGCCAAGGTGCTGGGTGGCTTCGAGGTGGGCGACGGGGCAAAAATAGGCAGCAACGCCGTGGTCATCAAGCCCGTGCCGGCGGGCGCCACGGCGGTGGGCATTCCGGCGCGCATCATCCTGTCGAAAGAGGGCGAGAGCGCCGACGTGACCGAGCCGCAGCGCAAGTTCTCGGCCTACGGCATCACGCAGGAGGACGACCCGGTCAGCCAGGCCCTGCGCGGCCTGATCGACGGCACCGCCAGCCAGGAGCACCAGATCGCGCTGCTGTGGCAGGCGGTGGAGAAGCTGGCCTGCCGGATCGACCCCGACTGCGTGCCCTGCGACGCGGCCAAGGAAGAGCGCTTCCCGGCCGAGAAGATGAACGAGCTGGTGGGCAAGTAGCCGCCGCTTACCTGACCGGCCGCACCGCCGACTTGGGGCGGAACGCCTTGCACACGGCGTCGTTCGTTTCCAGGTGCGGCCCGCCGATCAGGTCGATGCAGTAGGGCACGGCGGCGAAGATGCCGTGCACCACGGGCTGGCCGTCGGCGTCCTTCAGGCCCTCCAGCGTCTCGGCGATGGACTTGGGCTGGCCGGGCAGGTTGATGATGAGGCTGCGCCCGCGGATCACCGCCACCTGGCGGCTCAGGATGGCGGTGGGCACGAAGCGCAGGCCGATCTGCCGCATCTGCTCGCCGAAGCCCGGCATCACCTTGTCCGCCACGGCCAGCGTGGCCTCGGGCGTGACGTCGCGCGGCGCCGGGCCGGTGCCGCCGGTGGTCAGCACCAGCGCGCAGCCGGCGGCGTCGGCCAGCTCGATCAATGTCTGGCTGATGCGGGCCTGCTCGTCGGGGATCAGGCGCGGCTCGAAGGTGACGGGGTTCTTCAGGGCGCGCGTCAGCCAGTCTCGCAGCGCCGGCAGGCCCTGGTCCTGATACGTGCCGCTGGAGGCGCGGTCGCTGACGGAGACGATGCCGATGCGCACCGGGTCGTGCGCCGAGGGTTGTTCGGAAGACATGAGATTGCTACTGTAAAAATAGCTGCTGGCGCTTATTCGGCGCGGTCTTCATCGGTATTTTATGCCCCATCAGCCTGCGCCAGCGCATCGCGCAGCAGCTGGAACAGCTCGCGGTAGGCGCGGCCGTGGCGCGGCGCCTGGCCGGTGGTCTGGGCGTGGTTGGCCTCGGCGGCGGGCGGCGCGTCCTTGCGCGCCTGGCGCACCAGCGCGCGCAGCTGCTGCAAATCGGTGCCGGGGAACTGCGCGGCCCAGGCGCCGGCGGCGGCGTCATCGGCCAGCAGGCGCTCGCGCCACTGCTCGGCGGCGTGCAGGCGCAGCGTGTCTGCGGCCGAGCCCTTGTGCTGCTCTTCCAGCGCGGCGCGGATGGCGGCGATCTGCGCATCGTTCAGCAGGCGCATCTGCTTGCCGACGAACTGGCTCTGGCGCCGCCGGCCCTCGAAGTTGCTGATGCGCCGCAGCTCATCCAGCGCGTCCACCAGCCGGGCGGGCAGCGCCAAAGGCTCGAACAGGCCGGCGCGCAGCGTCAGCAACTGCTCGCCCAGGTCTTGCAGCTCGGCGCTCTGCGCCTTCAGCTCGGTCTTGCTGGGGCCGCCCTCGCGCTGCTCGCGCTTGAGTTCCTCGTCCAGTTCGCTGCCTTCGGCGACGAACTGGCCGCGCACGAAATAGCCTTTTTTGGGTTTGCGGGACATGGGGTGGTTATCCAGGCACCTGATAAGCAATGAAGGCCGCGGAGCAGGCCATGTCAGCGAACGCCGTGGCCGGGCTTGTACCGGCCACCAGCGTCGTCCCCCCGTGGGGGGAAGGCGCGAAGCGCCTCAGGGGGGCACGTCAGTATGATAGCCGCCACCATGCAAGATGTTTCCAAGCCCCTGGAGGGCTTTTCTTATTCCCGCGCGTTCTTCGAGGACCTGGTGGACAGCGCGCTGGCGCACGCCAAGAAGCTCGGCGCCACCGACGCCGGCGCCGAGGCGTCGGAGGGCTCGGGCCTGTCCGTCGGCGTGCGCCAGGGCGCGCTGGAGACGGTGGAGCGCAACCGCGACAAGTCACTGGGCGTGACCGTGTACATCGGCCAGCGGCGCGGCAACGCCAGCACCTCGGACTTCTCGCGCGCCGCCATCGAGCGCACCGTGCAGGCCGCCTACGACATCGCCCGCTTCACGGCGGCGGACCCGGTGGCCGGCCTGCCGGACGAGGCCGACATCGCCACCCCCGACATCGTGGCCCGGCAGCCCGAGCTCGACCTGTTCCACCCCTGGCCCATCACCAGCGAGCAGGCCGCCGAAATGGCGCTGGCCTGCGAGCGCGCCGCCTTCGCGGTGGACAAGCGCATCACCAACAGCGAGGGCGCCGGCGTGTCGGCGCAGCAGAGCCACTTCTTCAGCGCCCACACGCACGGCTTTCGCGGCGGCTATGCCAGCTCGCGCCACAGCCTCTCGGTGGCGCCCATCGCCGGCAAGGGCGACGGCATGCAGCGCGACTACTGGTACAGCAGCATGCGCGACGCGCGTGCGCTGGCCGGCCCCGAGGCCGTGGGCCGCTACGCCGCCGAGCGCGCGCTCAGCCGCCTCAAGAGCCGCAAGATCAGCACGCGCGAATGCCCGGTGCTGTTCGAATCGCCGCTGGCCGCCGGCCTGCTGGGCGCCTTCGTGCAGGCGGTGAGCGGCGGCGCGCTGTACCGCAAGACCTCGTTCCTGGTCGATTCGCTGGGCAAGCCGGTGTTTCCCGCGCACATCGACGTGCTGGAAGACCCGTTCGTGCGCGGCGGCAAGGGCAGCTCGCCGTTCGACGAGGAGGGCGTGCGCGTGCAGCGCCGCCAGGTGGTGGAGGGCGGGCGCGTGCAGGGCTACTTCCTCAGCACCTACTCGGCGCGCAAGCTGGGCATGCGCACCACCGGCAACGCCGGCGGCTCGCACAACCTCACGCTGGCTTCGCGCCTGACGCGGCCGGGCGACGACCTTCAGGAGATGCTGCGCAAGCTGGGCACCGGCCTGTTCGTGATCGAGCTGATGGGCCAGGGCGTGAACTACGTCACCGGCGACTACTCGCGCGGCGCCAGCGGCTTCTGGGTGGAGAACGGGCGCATCGCCTACCCGGTGCAGGAGATCACCATCGCCGGCAACCTGCGCGACATGCTGATGGGCATCGAGGCCGTGGGCGCGGATGCCTACAACTACGGCGCCAAGACGGTGGGCTCGGTGCTGGTCAACCGCATGAAGGTCGCGGGGAACTGAGTTTCAAGCCAAATCGGCCTCTAGCGCCCGCCAGTCAATCGCGGGAAGCTATAAAAAATATAGCTCAAGGGTTGTCTTCGCGGCGCTGGCCGCGACCGCCGCGCTCGCGCTCGCGTTCACGCTGAGGCGGCGGCGCGTTGGCGCGCTCGCCGCCCATCGGGCGGCGGTCCATCTCCGGCGCGGCGCGCGGTTGCGCCGGCGGCGTCACGCGCTGGGGCGACTGCCGCAGCGGCTGCTGCTCCAGCGGGCGCTGCGGGCGCTCCACGCCGCCGCCGGGCCCGTGGGCGCGTGGCGACGCGGGGGGCTGGGCCTGGGGCGCCGGCAGGCTCTCGGTCTGGCGCTGCGGGCGCGGCGCTGCCGCGGCGTCGCCGCGCGGCAGGCCGCGCCAGTCGTCGGAGCGGGGGCGCTGCGGCATGGCCGGGCGCTCGCCGCCGCTGGGGCCGGGCATGCGGCCGACGGGCGCCGACGGGCGGCCCGCGGCGTCGTCGCCGCGCGGCGTGCCGCCGCCAAGCGTGGGGCGCGGCAAGGGCGTGGGCACGGCGGTGGCCGGCGGCCGCTGGTCGGGGCTGCGCCCGATGTCGGGCCGTGGCCGGGGCGACGCCGGCGGCGCTGGGTTGCCGCGCGCCGGCGGCGGGACGGCGCGCAGGCCCTCCAGCGCGCCGGGCGGCAGTTGGCGGCCGTCGCCGAAGCGCGGCGCGCGCGCGCGCGGGTCGCCACCGCCGAAGCCGCCGGGCGGCGCCACGCTGATGGCCTCCGGCCGCCGGATGTAGCGGTAGCCGCCGGGCGGCGGGCGGTGGCCGCCCCAATTCAGGCGGCCGAGGTAGCGGTCGCTGGCGCGGTAGCCGGGCTGCCAGTATTCGCCCGGGGCCAGCGGGAACCAGGCCGCCGCTGGCAGCCCGCCGCCGACCGCAATGCCCCACTGCGTGCCGCCGCTGCCGCCGCCGACGAAGCCCACCAGCGCCGGCGCATAGACCGGACGGCGCGCCACCGGGCCGGGCACCCAGGCCCAGCGCGGGCCGATCTGTGCCCAGCGGCCGTAGTGCGAGGGCGCGAAGCCCCAGGGCGCGTCGTCCACCCAGGTCCAGCCCCAGGGCTCGACCCAGGCCCAGCGGCCGTAGCGGTAGGGCGCCCAGTCGGCGGCCGTGACGGTGGGGTACCAGACGGCGCCGTAGTCCGCGTCCTGCGCCCACTCGCCGTGGCTGTCGAGCAGCTGGTAGCCGGGCGTGTCGCGCGAGACGTAGCGGGCGGAGATGGACTGGTTCTCCTGCGCGTCGCGCGCGGCGGCCCACTGGTCCAGCCCGTCGCGCGGGCCGGCGGCGCCGCGCTGCGCCATGGCCAGCGCGCGGCCGGCGAAGACGGCCTGCTGGCGGGCGCCGACGGTGGTGGACTGGCCGGCCTCGCCGTACACCGCGGCGGCGCCGGCGTGCACGGTGACGCGCGTGGTGCCTGCGGCCGGATCGACGTCGATGCGGTATTCGCCCGGCTGGCTGGCGACCACGGCCAGCTGCGGCGTGTCGATCTCCACCCGCTCGCCGGGCTGGAGTTCGCGCACGCGCACCGACAGCGCGCCCTCGGTCAGCGCCACCTGGGTGGTGGCGTCGTCCAGCTGGGTGACGTCGAGGCTGGCCTTGCCGGTCAGGCGCAGCACTGTCCAGCCGCCGTGCAGCTCGGTGCGCGAGCCGGGATCGGTGGCGAGGCGGGTGCCGGTGGTCACCGGCCAGTTCAGCGCCGCCTGGGCCCATTCGCCGCCGCCGGGCGAGGCGAGCCAGGCGCCGCCGTCCTGCGCGCTGACGTAGGCCACGCGCGCGGGCGGGTCGGCGTCCTGCTGCTGCGCCCAGCCGATCAGCGGGGTGGTTGCCAGCAGGGCGGTGGCCAGCAGGCGGCGCAACGAAGAAAAAGAGAGGGTGGTATGCATGGGCGGGTGTGGCGCGGGCAGAAGGTGCCCGTGTCCGGCCCATTCAACGCGCCAGTGCGGGCCTCGGTTTGCGCGCCCGGAGGCGCGGAGCGCAAAGCTGGGCCGCCAATTGCAACAATCTGCACGGCGGCGGCGGCGGAATCAGCCGGGGCGCAGGCGCTCCAGATGCGGGCGCAGGCTGCGCAGCGTCACGAAGCTCATCTCGTACATGGCGCTGAGGCTGCTGGCCTGGGCGTCGTCGAGGTCGATGGCGCAGATGACGAAGCGCTCGCGCGGGATGCCCAGCCGCTTGCGCAGGCGCAGCAGCTTGTCCAGGTCGCGGCGGAATTCGCCCGTCTTGCATTCGATGCACAGCGGCGGCTGGTCGCCGGCCAGGGCGAGCACGTCCAGCTCCTGCACGTCCTCGTTGGCGAAGGTCACCCGCGCGCCGCGCGCGACCGACAGCGGCCCGCGCGGCTGGCCGTTGCCCCAGGCATCCAGCACCTCCATCAGGGCATACCACTCCAGCCAGCCGCCCTCGAAGAAGCGGCGCACGGCGGGCGCCGATTGCAGGCCGAGGCGAACGATCTTCTCCACCTTCTGGTAGTGGTAGCGCGAGAAGAACGTGTGGCTGTAGAAGTCGCGGCACAACTGGTTGATGGCCTGCGCATCCTTCTGCGGCAGCCGCGCCAGTTCGAGGTTCAGGCCGGTGTGCACCTTGCGGTAGCTCCAGCAGACGCGGTCGATCAGCTCGCCGAACAGGTCGTGGCGCGCGCCCAGCATGCGGGCCGCGTCGTCGAAGTAGCCGGCCGTGTTGACGTTGGCCACGTCGAACGTCACGTCGATCTGGCGCGCCCGGAACCAGGCCCGCAAGGGCGCGTGCTGGGCCTCGCTGGCGAGGTCGGGGCTGGCGTCGGCGCCCAGGTCGGGCGCGCGCTCCGGCGCCGCCGCCGGTTTGCCGTCCTGCGGGGCTGCGCCGGCATCCTCGGCTTCCGCAGCGCGCAGCGTCTGCAATTCGCGCCAGGCGGCGGCGTAGCGTTCGAGCAGCTTCTCGACGAAGAAGACGGTGGCATACACGGTGACCGGCTTGGCGCAGCGGCCGCAGGGCATGGCCTTGCCCACGGGCGTGACGACTTCCTCGGCGACGTAGCCGCAGGCGTTGCAGCGATACACGGGCATGGCAGGCGCGGACGTTTCTTTTTGTTGCGGCCGAGTGTACGCCTCAGCCCGCCAGCGCCGCCTTCACGGCGGCCGACACCTGGCCCATGTCGGCCTTGCCGGCCAGGCGCTGCTTGACGGCGCCCATCACCTTGCCCATGTCGCCGGGGCCGCTGGCGCCCAGCTCGGCCACGATGGCCTTGACCTCGGCGGCGATCTCCTGCGCCGACAGGCGCGCGGGCAAGTAGGCTTGCAGCACGGTCATCTCGGCGCTTTCCTGGTCCACCAGGTCCTGGCGACCGGCCTTGGCGAAGGCGTCGATGCTGTCCTTGCGCTGCTTGATGAGCTTGTCGAGGATGGCGACGATGGCGGCGTCGTCGAGCGTGACGCGCTCATCGACCTCCTTCTGCTTCATCGCCGCCTGCAGCAGGCGGATGGTGCCCAGGCGCGGCGCGTCCTTGGCGCGCATGGCGGCCTTCATGTCTTCGGTGATCTGGTCCTTCAGGCTCATGTCATGGTCCTTGCAAAAACGAAAAAGGCCCGCTGAGCGTCCCCGGCGAGCCTTCGAGAGCGGCAGGAACTGCCGGCCTGGTCAGTACAGCTTCTTGGGCAGCTGCATGCTGCGCACGCGCTTGTAGTGGCGCTTGACGGCGGCGGCCTTCTTGCGCTTGCGCTCGGCGGTGGGCTTCTCGTAGAACTCGCGGGCGCGCAGTTCGGTCAGCAGGCCCAGCTTCTCGATGGTGCGCTTGAAGCGGCGCAGGGCCACGTCAAACGGCTCGTTCTCTTTTACGCGGATGGTGGTCATTGAAAATGTGTTTCATTGCGGCCAGAGGGTGGGAAGGAAGATCGGGCCTTCTCGCCGTGCGCCGCGGGTGCGCCCCGCCTGTAACTAGTATTTGGCCGGCAGGGCTGTTGCCAGCAAAGCCCAGCATTATAGCGGCTCGGGTGCTGTCGGCAACGTCCTAACTCAGCCACCCGCGCGCGGCGCGGCCATGATGACGGCCGCGGCCGTCAGACACAGGGCAGCCTCCGGCCAGTCGGTGGGGCGGGGCGCACGCCGTCCACGGCCCACAGCCACAGCAGGCAGCCGCCCATGATCCCGGCCAGGTCGGTGAGGGCGAACAGCCCGAATATCCTGAGCAGGTCCATCAGGCGATTGTCGATGCGGCGTGGCGTTCTGCGAGTGCCTCGGCGCAGGCGGCGGCGCTGGCCCAGGCCCACTGGAAGTTGTAGCCGCCCAGCCAGCCGGTCACGTCCACCACCTCGCCGATGAAGTACAGGCCGGGCTGGGCGCGCGCCTCCATGGTCTGCGACGACAGGCCGCGCGTGTCCACGCCGCCGACGGTGACCTCGGCCTTGCGGTAGCCCTCGGTGCCGGTGGGCACCAGCTGCCAGCGCTTCAGCCGCTCGGCCAACTGCGCCAGCGCCTTGTCCGAAGCCTCGTTCACCGGGCGCTGCCAGGCCGGATCGAGCCCGGCCCAGGCTTCGGCCAGGCGCGCGGGCAGCCAGGCGGCCAGTTCGTTGGCGAGGAGCTTGCGCGAACGCGCCTTGGCCGCGCGCAGTTCGGCCGCCAGGTCGATGCCGGGCGCCAGGTCGATGTCGATCGGCGTGCCGGGCCGCCAGTAGCTGGAGATTTGCAGCACCGCCGGGCCGGAGAGGCCGCGGTGGGTGAACAGCAGGTCCTCATGAAAGGTGATGCGATCCTTTTTCTCGCCGGTGCTGATCGCCACCGGCAGCGCCAGCCCGGCCAGTTGCGCATAGAGCGTCCAGGCGGTGCCGTCAAAGGTCAGGGGCACGAGGCCGGGCCGCGTGTCGATGATCTTCAGCCCGAACTGGCGCGCCAGATCGAAGCCCAGACCACTCGCGCCGATCTTGGGGATCGACAGCCCGCCCGTGGCGACCACCAGGCTGCGCGCCCGCGCCGGACCGCGATCAGTATCGATTTGATAGCTGCCAGCGCTTGCTGGATGGGCGCTGGAGGCCAAAAACATTAAATTTTTCACTTGGCAGGGTTGCCAGCGCTCCACGCCGCCGCGTGCGCACTCGGCCAGCAGCAGGGCGATCAGGTCCTCGGCCGAGCGGTCGCAGAAGAGCTGGCCCTTGTGCTTCTCGTGCCAGCCGATGCTGTGGCGCTCCATCAGCGCGATGAAGTCCTGCGGCGTGAAGCGCGCCAGCGCCGAGCGGCAGAAGTGCGGGTTGCCGCCCAGATAGTGCCTGTGCGGCGCGGCCGGGTCGAGGTTGCGGTTGGTGAAGTTGGCGCGCCCGCCGCCCGAGATGCGCACCTTCTCGGCCACGCGCGCGGCGTGGTCGATCAGCAGCACGCGCAGGCCGCGCTGGCCGGCCAGCGCGGCGCACAGCAGGCCGGCCGCGCCGGCACCGAGGATGACAACGTCCCAGTCTTCTTGCACCGGCTCGACTGTAGCCGGCGGCGCAGCTCAGGCCGCCGCCGTGGCGCGGGCGGCCTCGGCCAGCGCGGCGCGCACGCCGCGCACCACGTCGCCCACGACCATGATGGCGGGGCTGCCCAGGCCCTGCGCGCGCAGGCTGTCCAGCAGGCTGCCCAGCGTGGTGATGCACTGGCGCTGGCCGGGCAGGCTGGCGCGCTCGATCACCGCCACCGGCGTGCCCTCGGGCAGGGCCGCCAGCAGGCCGGCCTGTATGCTCGGCGCGCTGCTGATGCCCATGTAGATCACCAGCGTCAGCCGCAGCTCGCCCACCGCCGCGCCCAGGCGCGCCCAGTCCACGCCGGGGCCGTTCTTCTGCGGGTGGCCGGTGGCGAAGACGACGCCGTGCGCGCGGTCGCGGTGCGTCAGCGGCGCGCCCAGCGTGGTCAGCGCCGCCAGGCCGGCGGTGATGCCGTTGACCACCACCGGCTCGATGCCGGCGCGGCGCAGGCTTTCCACCTCCTCGCCGCCGCGGCCGAAGATGAACGGGTCGCCGCCCTTCAGCCGCACCACGTTCTCGCCCGCGCGCACCGCCTCCAGCATGAGCTGCTCGATGGTGGCCTGCGGCGTGCTCTTGCAGCCGCCGCGCTTGCCGACGTAGGTGATGCGCGCGCCGGGCCGCGCGTGCGCCAGCACGCCGTCGCCCACCAGGTCGTCCACCAGGATCACGCTGGCGGCGGCGATGGCCTTCGCGGCCTTCAGCGTCAGCAGCTCCGGGTCGCCCGGGCCGGCGCCGACCAGGGTGACCTGCCCTGGCGTCACTTGACTACCCTCTGTGCTTCGCACCGCGGGATGAGTGCTTGGGCGCGGCCCGGCGCACTCATGCCGACAGCCTTTGCAGGCACGAGGAGTCGCTTTTCGCCTCGATGGCCTTGCACGCGCGCACGATGTGCTCCACCTGCAGCAGGATCGGCTCGGGCGCCGGCAGCACGCCCGCCAGCACGGCGACGATGTACTGTGCCGTGCTGGCGGCGTCAACTTGCGTCGGCAGCGTGGGCAGGCGGGCCAGCGGGCCGGCGCGGCCCTCCTGCACCAGCTGCGCCGCGCCGTTCAGGAACACATCCATGCGCGGCGTGCGGCGCGCGTCGGCCACCGGCTCGCCTTCGGTGCCGCGCAGCAGCATGGCGTGCGCGCCGGTCAGCTCGAAGGTGGCGGTCATCGAGGCCAGGTATTCGGCGTGCGTGTAGCTGCCCACCACCAGCGCCGGACCATCGACCGGGTTCATCAGCTTGACCAGGCTGTGCGCCGAGTTGCGCACGCCGATGGCGCGGCGCACGTCCAGCAGCGCCTGCAGGCCGGGGTGCAGGCTTTCGGTGGCGACGAAGTGCACGTGGCCGCTGGCCAGCGCCTGCGTGGCCGGCTGCGGCTGCACGCCCAGCCGCGCCAGCACGGATGGCGCGGTGACGCGGCCGTTCTCGGTCGGCGTGCCGTGCACCAGCACCGGCAGGCCCTTGCGCGCCAGCATCAGGGCCAGCAGCGGCGTCAGCACCGGCAGCTTGCGGGCGCCGTTGTAGCTGGGCAGCACCACCACCGGGCGGTCGGCGCGCGGCGGCATGGCGAGGCGGGCGTGCAGCGCGTCGAGGAAGCCGGCCAGCTCCTGCGGCGTCTCGCCCTTGACGCGCATGGCGACGCAGAAGGCGCCGATCTCCAGGTCGGTGCAGGCGCCGTCGAGCACCTGGCCCAGCAGGTCCGCCGCCTGCGCGCGGTCCAGCGCGCGGGCGCCCTGCGCGCCGCGGGCGATTTCTTTCAGGTAGGCGCTGATTCCCATGTGGCGATTGTGGGCGCAGGGCGCGGTCGGCGAAATTGACGGCTGTCAAGAATACGGCAGTTGCGCCGCCCTCACAGCCCGAGGGCTTGCAGCAGGCGCGCGATCTGCCCGGGCTGCGGCGGCACCGGCCCGGCGAAGCGCGGCATGCCGTCGGCGCCGCCGATCACCAGGGTGGGGAAGGTTTCGATGTCGAGATCGCCCAGCGCGTGGGCTTCGTCCTCGATGTCGAGCCAGCGGAACACGGCCTGGGGATGGGCGCTCGCCGCGCGCTCGAAGCCGGGCTGGAAGTCGCGGCAGGTGCCGCACCAGGCGGCGCACAGGCAGACCACGGCGGCCGTCGCATCCGCGCGGCCGGCCAGCGTCCGCGCCAGCAGGGCGCGCAGGGCTTCGGGGTGGGTGGCGGGCAGGTCGGCCATGGTGGCAAGCGGGTGCGGCCGATTGTTCCACCAATGCGGCCGCGTGCCGCGCGCCGCGTCGCGCGGACCTGCCTGGCGCTGCGCCCAGCCTCACGCCGCCACCCCGCCCGCCAGCACCGGCGAGAGCAGGATGCGGTTGTGGTCGGGATGCGGCTCGGCGCCGAAGACGATGATCTCGTACAGATCCGGCGCCAGCTTCAGCGGCTCCTCCAGCGTGCGCCCGCCGGCCATGCCGTTGCCGACCATCGCCCGCTTCATCTTCTTCATCGCGGGTGCTCTTCAGGTGGCCTGCTTTTTCCACATGGCTCTGCCGTGTGTAGAGGAAGTCGATCACCGCCTGGCGGCAACGCAGGTAGGTGGGGTCTTCGGCCGGCTGCACGCGGTCGCGTGGGCGTGGCAGGCCCACGCGCAGCAGCTCGCCGATGGTGGCGGCCGGGCCGTTGGTCATCATCACGATGCGGTCGGCCAGCAGCACCGCCTCGCGTCCACGCCGTGGGTGACCATCACCACCGTGCTGCGGGTCTCGTGCACGATGGCGAGCCGTTCGTCTTGCGGCCTGGCTCGCGTCAACGCGTCCAGCGCGCCGAAGGGCTCGTCCATCAGCAGCACCTTGGGCTCCATCGCCAGGGCGCGGGCGAAGCCCAGGCGCACGGCCTGTTCGAGCCGCAGGCATTCGTCCACCTGGGCTTCCCGCTGCGGGCCGAAGCGCGCGCCGCCGGAGGCCAGATACACGTTGGACAGGCCACGCTCGCGTTGCAGCGCGTGCACCAGCCGGCCGATGGCTTCCACCAGCGCGCTGGTGCGGGCCAGACGCTCCAGCTCGCCCACCTCGCAGCGGCGCGCCGCGATCAGGAAGCTGAGGGCGGATTTCATGCGGTCTGCCGGGTGCAAGCGGCGTGCCAGCGGGGCACCCTACAATCCGGGCCTCGCACGCTGGGGGTGCCGCGCGGCCGGTCGCAAGACCGATCGCGCGGCTGAGAAAGTCCCTTCGAACCTGATTGAGATCATCCTCGCGCAGGGAAAGCATGGAAGCCGTACACACCTCTCCTTTCGACACCGCGCACGGCGCGGCCACCCCCGTCGCCGCCGGCGCGCGCGCGTTCGGCCTGCGCGACCACGCGGCGCTCTGGTTCAGCCTGGGCGTCGGCCTGCTGGTGATGCAGGTGGGTGCCTTCCTCGTGCCCGCATTGGGGCCTCAACAAGCACTGCTGGCCATCGTGGCGGGCTCGGTGCTGGGTGCCGGCCTGCTGGCCACGGTGGCCTGGCTGGGCTGCCGGCTGGGGTTATCCAGCGCGGCGCTGATCGGCTGCGCGCTGGGCGGCGCCTTCGCCACGCTGCCGGTGGCGTTGAACGTGCTGCAGCTGCTGGGCTGGACGGCGTTCGAGCTGGTGGTGATGCGCGACGGCGCCGCCGCGCTGCTCGCCCGCATGGGCCTGGGCGCCGCCTGGGCCGCGCCAGTGCTGACGCTGCTGTGGGGCGCGCTGCTGATGGCGCTGGCCGCCGGCTCCATGGTGGGGCTGGTGCGGCGCTTCGTCAGCCGCTTCGGGCTGCCGCTGGTGGTGCTGTCGCTGCTGTGGCTGACGTGGCAGTTCGGCCAGCGCGTGGCCGCCGCCGGCTGGGCCGCGTGGTGGTCGCGCCCCGGCGACGGCGGCATGAGCGCCTTGCAGGCGGTGGACCTGGTGATCGCCATGCCGGTGTCCTGGCTGCCGCTGGTGGCCGACTACGCGCGCTACGGCCGCAGCCCGGGCGGCGCGCTGCGCGGCACCTGGCTGGGCTACGCGCTGGCCAACATCTGGTGCTACGCGCTCGGCGTGCTGGTGGTGGCCACGGCCGAGCCGGGGGCGGACCTGGTGTCGTCGCTGCTGCTGGCGCAGGGCGGGCTGATCGCGCTGGGGCTGATCCTGATCGACGAGGTGGACAACGCCTATGGCGACGTGCATTCGGGCGCGGTGTCGGTGCACTTCCTGGCACGCGGGCGCGGCTCGATCCGCCGCAACGGCATCGCGCTGGCGGCGCTGGCCACCGGCTGCGCGCTGGTGCTGCCGATGCACGGCATCGAGCCCTTCCTGCTGCTGCTCAGCTCGGTGTTCGTGCCGCTGTTCGGCGTGGTGGTGTCGCAATTGCTTTGGGGCGCGCCGCCCGCGCGCGCCGTGCGCTGGGCGCCGGCGCTGCTGTGGATCGCCGGCATCGCGGTGTTCCACCTGGGCGCGCGCTGGTGGCCGCAGTGGGGCTCGGCCCTGCCGGCGCTGGCGTTCACGCTGGTGTTGGGCAGCGCGCTGCGGTTGGGCGTTCGGCGTTGAGCGGAGCTTCCGGGAGCCGGGTGCCTTGGGACACGCTCGACGCCCTCAGGCCGCCGCCATGCCGTGCGCCCGCTTCAATTCCGCCGTGCCCTCCGACGCCATGAACGCCAGCAGCGCCCGCACCTCGCCGGCGCGCCGGGACGCGGCCGCCACGCCGCCGGCGAAGATGGTTTCGATCTGGATCGCCGGCGGCAGCGGGCCCAGCACGTCGATGCCCGGCAGGTGCATCAGCTCGCTCAGCTGCTGAAAGCCCAGCGCCACCTCGCCGCTGGCCACCAGCGTGCCCACCGGCACGCCCGGCGGCGGCGTGACGATGCGCGGCGCGATCTGCTCGGCGATGCCCCAGCGCTCGAACAGCCGCGCCAGCGCCACGCCGCTGGGGCCGGTGGAATAGCCCAGCGTGCGCGCGGCCAGCACGGCCTGTTTCACGCTGTCTTCGCTGCCCAGGTCGGGCCGCGGGCTGCCGGCCTTCACCGCCACCGCCACGCCGGAGCGCACCAGGTCCACCCGGCTGCCGGCCAGCACATGGCCGCCGGCGGCGAGCTTGTCGAGCGCGTCGGCGCCCAGCACCACGCCGTCGAACGGCTCGCCGGCCGCCACGCGCCTGGCGGCATCGACGCCGCCGACGGATGTCAGCCCGATGGCCAGGTCAGCGTGCTGCTGCCGGTAGAGATCGATCAGGTCGGCCAGCACCTGCTGAGTGGCCATCGACGAGATGAGGGTGAGGGCGGTGCGCATGGGTTGACTGGGTTATTGATGAAATCGGCCTCCAGCGCTTGCTGGTCAATCGCTGGCAGCTATCATAATGGTAGTGCCCGGCGGGAGGTGGCGCCAGGGGCCGGGTTCTGGCACGATGTATGTGCAGTCCCCAACGAACCCCCATCCCGCCGCAGGAGTACACCACATGACCACCGTTGCCGACATCCTCTCCAACCGCAAGGGCGCCAAGCTGGCCGCGCTGCCGCCCACCGCCACCGTGCGCGAGGCGCTGCAACTGATGGCCGAGCGCGAGGTCGGCTCGGTGCTGCTGATGCAGGGCGATTCGCTCCTGGGCATCTTCACCGAGCGCGACTACGCCCGCAAGATCGCCCTCAAGGGCCTGTCGTCCATCGACACGCTGCTGGCCGACGTGATGACCTCGCGCCTGTACGTCGTCAGCCCGCGCCAGACGGTGCAGGAGTGCCTGGGGCTGATGACCCAGGGCAAGCTGCGCCACCTGCCCGTCGTCGACGGCGGGCAGGTGCTGGGCCTGGTGTCCATCGGCGACCTGGTCAACGCGCAGCTGGCGGAGCAGCGTTTCCTGATCCAGCAGATGGAAAGCTACATCGCCGGCACCATGAGCTGATCGGCTGCATGCCCACCCTGATCCTCGGCATCGAATCCTCCTGCGACGAGACCGGAGTCGCCCTGGTGCGCGCGCCGGACGGCGCGGGCGTGCCCGGCCTGCTGGCGCACGCGCTGCACACCCAGGCGGCCATGCATGCCGACTACGGCGGCGTGGTGCCCGAGCTGGCCAGCCGCGACCACATCCGCCGCCTGCTTCCATTGACGAATCAGGTGCTGGCGCAGGCGGGGCAAGCGCTGGCAGCTATCGACCTGATAGCGTACACGCGCGGCCCCGGCCTGGCCGGCGCGCTGCTGGTGGGCGCCGGCGTGGCCTGCGCGCTGGGCGCGGCGCTGGGCCGGCCGGTGCTGGGCGTGCACCATCTGGAAGGGCACTTGCTGTCGCCCTTCCTGAGCAGCGACCCGCCCGAGTTCCCGTTCGTCGCGCTGCTGGTGAGCGGCGGCCACACGCAGCTCATGCGCGTGGACGGCGTGGGCCGCTACGCGCTGCTGGGCGAGACCATCGACGACGCGGCGGGCGAGGCCTTCGACAAGTCCGCCAAGCTGCTCGGCCTGGGCTACCCCGGCGGCCCGGCGCTGGCGCGGCTGGCGGGCTTCGGCGATCCCGCGGCGTACAAACTGCCGCGCCCGCTGCTGCACAGCGGCGACCTGGACTTTTCCTTTGCCGGGCTGAAGACGGCGGTGCTCACGCAGGCGCGCAAGTTCGAGGGCGCGCCCTGCGAGCAGCAGCGCGCCGACCTGGCCGCCAGCACGCAGGCGGCCATCGTCGAGGTGCTGGTGAAGAAGTCGCTCAAGGCGCTGGAGGCCACCGGCTTGCAGCGCCTGGTGGTGGCCGGCGGCGTGGGCGCCAACCAGGCGCTGCGCGAGCAGCTCGATGCCGCCTGCGCTCGGCGCGGCGTGCGCGTGCACTACCCCGAGCTGCACCTGTGCACCGACAACGGCGCCATGATCGCCATGGCCGCCGCCATGCGCGTGCAGACCGGCATGGCCGCGCCGCGCCTGGATTACGGCTTCGACGTGCGGCCGCGCTGGCCGCTCGATGCGCTCGCGGCTTGAAACGGCCCCCACGCTCCGCTGCTGCGCTGCCCCCGAGGAGGCTTCTTCATCTTGGGGCGGCCCGGCGATGAAGGAGCCGTTTAGCCGATGCTCAGCTTGGTGGCCCTGCTCTCGGGCAGCAGCTTGGCCAGCGTCAGCGTCAGCACGCCGTTCTCCAGCCTGGCGCTGCTGGCGGCGGCGTCCACCTCCTGCGGAAACTCGTAGCGCTTCTTGTAGGCGCGCGGGGCGCCCTCGACGGTCTCGACCTTGACGGCTTGGCCCTCGATGGCGATGTCGAGCTGCTCGCGGGTGACGCCGGGCACGTCGATGGACAGCGCCCAGTGCTTGTCCTCGTCCTTGAACTGGGTACCGCTCAGGGCCTCGTTCAGGAAGCGGTCCAGCGAGCGCAGCGCGGGCGCGTAGGCGGGGCGGCAGGCGGCGGGGTGGGCAGCGTAGAACATGGTGATCTCCTTTCGTGGCGTTGGGCGGGCACGGCGCCCGCATGCCGGCTCAGTTGTGAACGCCGCGCGGAATTTCAAGGGCGGCCGGCGCGGGGCGTTACCATCGCGGCTGCTTCTGAAAGCGGTTAGTTCGGATGTCATCTGTTTTCTGCCTGCGCCGCGGCCTGCTCGCGGCGGCCACCCTGGCGCTGACGGCCTGTGCCAGCCTGAGGCCCTCCCAGCCGGTGCCGCTGGTCGGCTACCAGCCGGAATCGTTCGATGCCAGCGCCTTCTCGCGCCACTATGCGGCGCAGCCGGCGAGCACCTGCGAGGCGGCTCGGCGCGCGCTGCTGAGCCAGGGCTACGTCGTCACCGCCGCGCTGCCCGACCAGGTGACGGCGCGCAAGTATTTCCAGCCCGACGTGGAGCACCACGTGCAGCTGGAGTTCCGCGTCGTCTGCGCGCCCGAGATCGACGGCAGCGCCAGCGTGGCCTTCGCCAGCGGCCTGAAGGACCAGTACGTGATGCGCAAGGCCAAGGACTCGGCCTCGGTGGGCGTGGGCGGCATCGGCTCGCTGTCGCTGCCGATCGAGGGCGGCATGGATGCGCTGGTCAAGGTGTCGAGCGAGACCGTGACCGATGGCGGGCTCTACGAGCGCTTCTTCGAGCTGGTGGGCCTGCACCTGGCCCGGGCGGCGGAGCCGGCGCCCGAGGCGGCTTCCAAGGAATAATCGATCCGCAACGCCCTGCCGGCGAGCGCCGGCAGCTCTTTTTTTCATAGTGAACGCATGACCCTGTCTTCTCGCCGCACGCTTCTCGCATCTTCCCTGGCGCTGGCGAGCGCCGCCACCTGGCCCGCGCTGGCCCGCGGCGCCGCCAAGGCGCCGCCGATCAAGCTGGCGCTGATCGAATCGCTCAGCGGCCCGTTCGCCAACACCGGCGAGGCGGTGTGGCGCAACCTGCTGTGGGGCGTCGAGCGTGTCAACGCGCGCGGCGGCGTGCGCACCGCGCGCGGACGCCGGCCGCTGCAACTGCTGCGCTTCGACAACAAGGGCCAGGCCGAGGAGTCGCTGTCGATGCTGCGCGCGGCGGTGGACGCCGGCTGCACGGCGGTGATGCAGGGCAACTCGTCGTCGGTGGCGGCGGCGCTGATCGACGCCGTCAACAAGCACAACGACCGCGAGCCGGCGCGGCGCGTGCTGTTCCTGAACTACTCGGCGGTCGATCCGATCCTGACCAACGAGCTGTGCAGCTTCTGGCACTTCCGCTTCGACGCCCACGCCGACATGCGCATGGCGGCGCTGATGGAAGTGATGCGCGAGGACGCGCAACTCAAGCGCATCTACCTGATCGGGCAGGACTACAGCTTCGGCCACGCCGTGCTGCGCGAGGCGCGCCGCCAGCTCGCCGCGCGCCGGCCCGACGTGGCGATCGCCGCCGAGGAGCTGCACCCCATCGGCCGGGTGAAGGACTTCCTGCCCTACGCCAGCAAGATCAAGGCCAGCGGCGCGCAGGCGGTGCTGACGGGCAACTGGGGCAACGACCTGACGCTGCTGGTCAAGGCGGCGCGCGAGGCCGGCTTCGACGGGCGCTTCTACACCTTCTACGGCAACGCGCTGGGCGTGCCGGCGGCCATCGGCGAGGCCGGCGTCGGCAAGGTGGTGGCGGTGGCCGACTGGCTGCCCAACGTGCCCACGCCCGAGAGCGCGGCGTTCTACCGCGCCTTTCGCGCGCGCTTTCCCAAGCCGCAGGAGGACTACGTGCACCTGCGCATGCAGATGATGGTGGAGGCGCTGGCGCAGGCCGTCGAGCGCGCCGGCAGCGCCGACGCGCTGCCGGTGGCGCGCGCGCTGGAGCGCGCCCGCGTCACCCTGGCCGGCCGCACCGGCGCCATGCGCGAGCCCGACCACCAGTTCCAGCAGCCGCTGGTGGTGGGCGTGATGGAGCGCCAGGGCGCGCCCGGCGTGCCGTTCGACGTCGAGGGCTCGGGCTACGGTTTTCGCGTGGTGCGGCAGATCGAGGCGGTCGAGGCGGCGCTGCCCTTCAGTTGCACGATGCGCCGTATTTCATAGCCAAATCGGCTTCCTGGGCTTGCTGGTAAAGCGCGAGCAGCTATGAAAATAGTAGTAATCAGCGCTCGTCTTCCGCCGACTTGGCGCGCAGGCCCAGCGGCGCGGGGATGCCGGGCGCGCCGTGCGCGCGCATGCGGAACAGCGCCGCGCGCGTCAGCAGCACGGTGGTGACCGGCACGGTGACGGTCATGAAGACCGCCACCAGCCAGTAGTAGATGTGCAGGCCGCCGTCCTGCAGCGAGAAGTACAGCACGGCGGCGTTGGTCACGCACCAGACGCCCAGCGTGGCGGTGAGCGCGGGCACGTGCATGCGCGAGAAGAAATCGGACAGCCGCACCAGGCCGACGGCCGAAGCCAGCGCGACGACAGCACTGATCAGCAGCAGCACGGCGATGGTGATCTCGGCCCACGGAGGCATGTCGGCGCCCGTCATTCGATCACCTCGCCGCGCAGCAGGAATTTGGCGAGCGCCGTGGAGCTGACGAAGCCGAGCAGCGCCACCAGCAGCGCGGGCTCGAAGTAGGTGCTGCTGGCGTAGCGGATGCCCACCACCAGCATCAGCATCATGGCCACGATGTTGAGGAAGTCCACCGCCAGTACCCGGTCCTGCGCCGAGGGGCCGCGCAGCGCGCGCCACAGCGCCAGCAGCATGGCGATGCCGTAGCAGACCATGGTGACGTGGATGGTCACGGTCAGGAAGTTACTCATTCGAAAATCTCCATCAGGGGCTTCTCGTAGCGCTCCTTGTAGTCGGCGATGAAGCGCGCCTCGTCCGGCGCGTTCCAGGCGTGGAGGATCACCACCGAGCGGTCGGGCGCCATCTCGCACCACAGCGAGCCGGGGATGAAGGTGGTGATGGTGCACAGCCAGGCCAGGCCGGTGGGGTCGCGCAGGTCCAGCGGCACGTGCACGAAGCGGCGCGCCGGCGGGCGGCGCAGCCCGCGCACCAGGGTGGAGAAGACGTCGAAGTTGGACAGCAGCGCGTCCCAGGCCACCACCCACACCAGCTTGAACACCCGCAGCGGCCGGCGCACGCGCGGCCGCTCGGGCCGCAGCGAGGCGAACACGGCCGGCACCAGCAGGCCGGCCAGCACCGCCAGCAGCACGTTGCCCGGGCTGGCGGAGCGCGCCAGCACCAGCCACAGCGCCGCCAGGGCGACCGACAGCAGGGGGGCGGGCAGCCGCCAGCGCTTCATCGCCGCAGCCCTCCCTGGCCGCTGGCGTTGGGCGAGGGCCGCGGCTGGGTGGACACCACGTGGCCGATGTAGCCGGCCGGCTCGTGCAGCCCGCGCGCCGTGACCTGGGTGTAGCGCAGCACCGCGTCGGCCCGCCACACCAGCACGCCGACCAGCAGCAGCAGCAGGGCGATGGGCGCCGTCTCGATCACCCGCAGCCGCGGCACCGGGCGCCCGCGCGGCGCCCAGAAGGTGCGCACGCCGGCGCGCGACAGCGCGATGGTGGTGAACAGCCCGGCGCCGATCAGCAGCGCCATCAGCGCCCAGATGGAGGTGGCCACCTGCACCGCCTGGCCGCCCACCTCGGCCGCGCCCAGCAGCCCGGTGAGCATGACCACCTTGCCGACGAAGCCCGACAGCGGCGGCAGCCCCGCCAGCGTGATGGCGCAGGCCATGAAGGCCAGGCCCAGGAAAGCCATCGCGGCCGGGATGGCCTGGCCGATCAGCGGCGTCTGCTCGTCGTCCAGGTTCACGTCGGGCGGCGGCAGCAGGTCCACCGGGTAGGCGAAGCCTTCATCCGGCTCGACCTCGCTGACGTAGAACGGCGTCTCGTCGGCCTCGCGCGAGCGGTCGATCAGCTCGACGATGAGGAACAGCGCGCTCACCGCCAGCGTCGAGCCCAGCGCGTAGTACAGCGCGCCGGCAGTGATGTCCGGCCGCCCGAAGCCGATCGCCGCCAGCACGGTGCCGGACGACATCACCGTGCACGCCGCCACCATGCGCCCCAGGTTGTGCGTGGCCGCCACGCCGATGGCGCCAGCCGCCAGCGTCGCCAGGCCCGTCCACACCAGCGCGCTGCCGCCGAACTGGGCCGACACGCCGGCGTCGGGGGCGAACAGCAGCGTCCACATCCGCAGCACGGCGTACACGCCCAGCTTGGTCATGATGGCGAACAGCCCCGCCACCGGCGCCACCGCCGCGCTGTAGGCCGGCGCCAGCCAGAAGTTGAGCGGCCAGGCCCCGGCCTTGACCAGGAAGGCGATGGCGAGGATGGCCGCGCCGGCGTGCAGCAGGCCGCGGTCCTCGGGCGCGATGCTGGGCACCATGATGGCCATGTCGGCCATGTTGAGCGTGCCGGTGACGCCGTAGAGGATGGCCACGCCGATCAGGAACAGCGTGGAGGCCAGCAGGTTCACCGCGATGTAGTGCAGCCCCGCCTTGACCCGCGCCCACCCGCCGCCGTGCAGCAGCAGGCCGTAGGAGGCGGTCAGCATGATCTCGAAGAACACGAACAGGTTGAACAGGTCGCCGGTGAGGAAGGCGCCGTTCAGGCCCATCAGCTGCATCTGGAACAGCGGGTGGAAGTGCACGCCGGCGCGGTCCCAGCGCGCGCTGGCGTAGCTGACGCTCGCCAGGCCCAGCACGCCGGCCAGCAGCAGCATCATGGCCGACAGGTGGTCGGCCACCAGCACGATGCCGTAGGGCACCGGCCAGTTGCCGGGCAGGTACACGCTGACCGCCTGCGTGCCCGACTTGGCGACCCACGCCAGCAGCGCCACCGCCACCGCCAGGTTGAGCGCGCACGCCAGCACGTTCAGCGTGCGCTTGAGCGGGCGCCGCGCGTCGCCCAGCAGCAGCATCAGGGCGGCGGTCGCCATCGGCAGCAGGATGGGCGCGATGACCAGGTGCGGCATCAGCGATTCGATCCAGGTCTTCACAGATCGGACTCCTCGCCATCGACATGGTCAGTGCCCGAGAGGCCGCGCGAGGCCAGCATCACCACCAGGAACAGCGCCGTGGTGGCGAAGCCGATGACGATGGCCGTCAGCACCAGCGCCTGCGGCAGCGGGTCGGTGTAGTTCTCCAGGTTGGGCACCAGGCCGGGCTTGACGATGGGCTCCTTGTCGAGCAGCAGGCTGCCCATCGAGAAGATGAACAAGTTGACGGCGTAGGACAGCAGCGCCAGCCCCATGATGACCTGCGAGGTGCGCGGACGCAGGATCAGCCAGACGCCGCTGCCGCCCAGCACGCCGATGACGATGGCCAGGATGATTTCCATCAGCCGGCCTCCGCCGCTGCCGTGGTGCCCGCATCCGGCGTGGGCCGGCGGCCGCGCACGGCCTGGTGGGCCAGCGCGGTCAGCACCAGCAGGGTCGAGCCCACCACCACGGCGAACACGCCCAGGTCGAAGAACAGCGCGCTGGCCACGTGCACCTCGCCCAGCAGCGGCAGGTGCAGGTGCGCCGTGTGAGTGGTCAGGAAGGGGTAGCCCAGCAGCACCGCTCCCAGGCCGGTGGCGATGGCCAGCAGCAGCCCGGTGCCGATCCAGCGCACCACGGGCAGGCGCAGGTGCGCCTCCACCCAGCGGGTGCCGGCCATCATGTACTGCATGATGAAGCCGATCGCCACCACCAGCCCGGCCACGAAGCCGCCGCCCGGCTCGTTGTGGCCGCGCATGAACAGGTACAGCGCGACCACGCCCGCCACCGGCATCAGCAGCCGCACGATCACCGCCGGCACCAGCAGGTAAGCGGGCGCGGAATCGACGGCGGTGCGCGGGTTGTCGAGGTCGGTCACCAGGTCGGCCGGCACCTGGCGCTGCTGCGGCGGCAGCTGGTCCACCTCCTCGGGCGGGCGGAAGCGCCGCAGCAGCGCGTAGACCGTGAGGCCGACGATGGCCAGCACGCAGATCTCGCCCATGGTGTCGAAGCCGCGGAAGTCCACCAGCATCACGTTGACCACGTTGGCGCCGCCGCCCTCGGGCAGCGCGCGGTCGATGAAGAAGGGCGAGATGCTCTGCGGCGCCGGCCGCGTCATCATGGCGTAGGCCAGCACGGCCATGCCGGTGCCCGCCACCACCGCCACCACCCCGTCGCGTGCGCGCCGCAGGCGGGTGCGCAGCGGCAGCGTGGCCTCGTCCTCGGGGTTGCGCTTGGGCAGCCAGCGCAGGCCCAGCAGCAGCAGGATGGTGGTCACCACTTCCACCGTGAGCTGCGTCAGCGCCAGGTCGGGCGCCGAGAACCACAGGAAGGTCATGGCCACCACCAGGCCCACCACGCCCAGCAGCACGATGGCCGCCAGGCGGTGGAACTTGGCCAGCAGCGCCACCGCCACCGCGCACACCAGGCCCGACACCCACATCAGCGCGAACGCCGGGTCGCCCAGCACGCGCGCGCGGCTGCCCCAGGTGATGCCCCCCTGCCACATGGCGGCCGAGGCCACGCCGATGGCGGCCACCACCATGACGAACATCTGCGCCTGCAGGCGCGCGCTCATGATCCAGCCGCGCACGCGCCGCGCCAGCCGCTCCTGCCCCAGCAGGATGTCGTGGAACACCCGCTGGCCGTCGATGCCGCCGATCAGCGGCGCCTGGCGCAGCCGGCGCGTGCGCTGGCGCGGCGCCAGCCAGGCGTAGAGCAGCATGCCGCCGGCCAGCGCGACGAGGCTCATCATCAGCGGCTTGTTGAAGCCGTGCCACAGCGCCAGGCTGTAGGCCGGCAGCTCGCCGCCGACCACCGGGCGCGCGGCCAGCGCCAGCGCCGGGCCGATGGACCACTGCGGCACGATGCCCACCACCAGGCACAGCACCACCAGGATCTCGATCGGCACGCGCATCCAGCGCACCGGCTCGTGCGGCGCGCGCGGCAGGTCGGTGGCCGGCGGGCCCATGAACACGCCCCACGAGAAGCGCAGCGAATACACCACGCCGAAGACGCCCGCCACCGTCGCCAGCACCGGCAGGCCCCAGTCCAGCCACGGCCGGGGCGCGGCCAGGTCGAGGGTCTCGGCGAAGAACATCTCCTTGGACAGGAAGCCGTTGGCCAGCGGCACGCCCGCCATCGCCGCGCTGGCCACGAAGGCCAGCGTGCCGGTGATCGGCATCGCCTTCATCAGGCCGGTCAGGCGCCGCGTGTCGCGCGTGCCGGTCTCGTGGTCGATGATGCCGGCCGCCATGAACAGCGACGCCTTGAAGGTGGCGTGGTTCATGATGTGGAACACCGCCGCCACCGCCGCCAGCTCGCGGTTCAGGCCCAGCAGCAGGGTGATCAGGCCCAGGTGGCTGATGGTGGAGTAGGCCAGCAGCCCTTTCAGGTCGGTCTGGAACATCGCCAGGTAGGCGCCCAGCACCAGGGTGACGGCGCCGGCGCCGCCCACCAGCCAGAACCATTCGTCGGTGCCCGACAGCGTGGGCCACAGCCGCGCCAGCAGGAACACGCCGGCCTTGACCATCGTCGCCGAGTGCAGGTAGCTGGACACCGGCGTCGGCGCCGCCATGGCGCGCGGCAGCCAGACGTGGAAGGGGAACTGCGCGCTCTTGGTGAGCGCGCCGAGCAGCACCAGCACCAGCATCGGCGTGTACAGCCGGTGGGCGCGCACGCGCTCGCCGGCGGCCAGCACGGCGTCCAGGTCGTAGCTGCCCACCACGTGGCCCAGGATCAGCATGCCCGCCAGCATCGCCAGCCCGCCGGCGCCGGTGATGGTCAGCGCCATGCGGGCGCCGCGGCGCGCGTCCTTGCGGTGGTGCCAGTAGCCGATCAGCAGGAAGCTGAACAGGCTGGTCAGCTCCCAGAAGAACACCAGCTGGATCAGGTTGCCCGACAGCACCACGCCCAGCATGGCCCCCATGAAGGCCAGGAAGAACGAGAAGAAGCGCGGCACCGGGTCGTCCTTGGACATGTAGTAGCGCGCGTACACCGCCACCAGCAGGCCGATGCCCAGCACCAGCAGGGCGAACATCCAGGCCAGTCCGTCCACCCGCAGCACCAGATTGAAGCCGGCCGAGGGGATCCAGGCTACCTCCTGCCGCAGCACCTCGCCGCCTTGCAGGGCCGGATACAGCAGCGCCAGCTTCACCACCCCGCCCAACGCCACCAGCGCGGACAGGCTGGCGGCGGCGTTGCGCGCGTGGGTCGGCAGCAACGCGGCCACCAGGCTGCCGGCGAAGGGCAGCAGCAGGAGCAGCATCAAGGTCATTGGGTTAGTCTATCGGACGTTTCCCAGGTGAACCTAGAAACGGCAGCCGACCGCTTGTCACCTTCAGGAGAGCCGCATGGATATTGAGTTTCGCCGCTGCGATGACACTCGTTTGCTGGGTGACTCCGCTACGCGCCCGCCAGCACCGCGCTCGCCGCGCCACGCGGCGTTGCTCGTCCTTGCAGGCGCGAGCCTGCTGCGCCCTCGCGCCTTGCCTGGCACGCCGATCACGGCACCGAGGGGCGCGTTCAACTGCCGCTTCTAGGTTCGACGATGCGAATCCTGCTGGCCGAGGACGATGCCATGATCGGCGAGGTGGTGCTCGACGCCCTGCGCGCCGAAGGCTGGGCCGTGGACTGGGTGAAGGACGGCGCCATGGCCGCCACCGCGCTGGCCACCGGCGCCTACGACCTGCTGCTGCTCGACCTCGGCCTGCCGCGCCAGGACGGCCTGACCGTGCTGCGCGCCCTGCGCGCCGACGCCGGCAACGCCAACCGCCGCGTGCCGGTGCTGGTGGCCACCGCGCGCGACGCCGTGGCCGAGCGCGTGGCCGGGCTCGACGCCGGCGCCGACGACTACATCGTCAAGCCCTACGACCTGGACGAGCTGCTGGCCCGCGTCCGCGCCCTGCGGCGCCGCGCCGACGGCCGCGCCGAGCCCGAGTACGCCTGGGGCGCCGTGCGCGTGCGGCCGGCCACGCGCGAGGTCACGCTGGCCGGCCGGCCGGTGACGCTGTCGGCGCGCGAATGGGCCGTGCTGGAGCCGCTGATCGCCCGGCCCGGCCGGGTGCTCTCGCGCCAGCAGTTGGAGGAAAAGCTCTACTCCTGGCGCGACGACGTCAGCAGCAACGCCGTCGAGGTGTACATCCACGGCGTGCGCAGGAAGCTCGGCGCCGGGCTGATCGAGAACCAGCGCGGCCTGGGCTACCGCGTGCCGAAATGACCCACCCCCGTTGCTTCACTCGCTTCGCGATGTTGCGGCATCCCCCCTCAAGGGGGCGCGCCCGCTGGCCGGGGGAACCCCGGCCAGGAGCGCACTGGCATGGCCTGCTCCGCGGCCATCGGGCTCTTTGGGCTTCACTGCCGCAGATGGCGTGCGACCCCGAATGCTACTGATATGAGAGCTGCCAGCGCGCGTCCAGCAAGCGCTGGAGGCCAAAAAACCTCTGAACATCCAGCGTCCTCGCTGCGCGGCCGCCTGACGCGCGCGCTGCTGGCCGCCGTGCTGCTGATCGCCTGCGTGCAGGCCGCCGTCACCTACCGCACCGCGCGCGCCGAGGCCGAGGCGCTGTTCGACGCCCAGATGCAGCGCATCGCGCTCTCGCTCACCGGCAGCCTCGGGGCCGGTGCCGAGGGCGGCCCGCTGGCCGACGGCGCCGCCGCGCAGGACATGATCATCCAGGTCTGGCGCGCCGACGGCCTGATGCTCTACCGCAGCCCCACCGACCGCCTGCTGCCTCCGCAGGCCGTGCTGGGCTTCACCGACCTGCGCGTCGAGGGCGATCCCTACCGCGTGTACGCGCTGCGCACCGCCACCCAGGTGGTGCAGGTGGCGCAGCAGACCGAGGCGCGGCGCCAGATGGCCGGCCAGCTCGCCCTGCGCGCCGTGCTGCCGGTGGCGCTGCTGGCGCCGCTGCTGATGCTCATCGTCTGGTGGGTCATCGGCCGCGCGCTGGCGCCGGTCGAGCGCGTGCGCGCCCAGGTGGCCGCGCGCCGCGCCGACGACCTGGCGCCGCTGCCCACCGCCGGCTTGCCGGCCGAGCTGCGGCCGCTGGTGGACGAGATGAACGGCCTGCTCACGCGCCTGGCCGCCGCCTGGGGGGCGCTGACCCACTTCACCGCCGACGCCGCGCACGAACTGCGCTCGCCCCTGGCCGCTCTGCGCCTGCAGGCGCAGAGCCTGGAGCGCGCGCCGGACGACGAGACGCGCCGCATCGCCGCCGGGCGCCTGCTGGCCGGCATCGACCGCGCCACGCGGCTGGTGGAGCAGCTGCTGGCGCTGGCCCGCCAGGAGGGTGTGGCGCGCGAGGCCGCGTTCGCCCCGGTGGACCTGGCGGCACTGGCCCGCGCCGCCGCGGCCGATGCGCGCCCCGAGGCCGAGCGCCGCCGCATCGATTTGGTGCTTCATACCCCCGCATCCGCCGTCGCGCCCGGCCAGGCCGAGGCGCTGGCCATGCTGCTGCGCAACCTGATCGAGAACGCGCTGCGCCACGCGCCGCCAGATGGCCAGGTGCGCGTGAGTGCGCACGTGGCGGGCGAGGGCGCCGAGCTGCTGGTCGAAGACAGCGGCCCCGGCATCGCGCCAGAGGACCGCCCGCGCGTGCTCGACCGCTTCTATCGCGCCCCCGGCGCGCCGGGGCACGGCAGCGGCCTGGGGCTGGCCATCGTGCGCGCCGTCGCCGAACGCCACGGCGCCACCTTGGCGCTGGACGAATCGCCCGCGCTGGGCGGTTTGCGCGTGCGCGTGAGCCTGCGGGGCTGATACCCCCAGCCGCCCTGCCGGCGGGCACGGAGCTTGCAACGCCCGTGAGCGGCTCTGGCCGGTTCGGCATGCGCACGGCGCTCTTCGGCGGCTGCTCGCCGAGCCGCCGCCGCCGCGCCCACGATGGCCCGCGTGCCCGCACGCGAGGCCGGTTCCCATCCCTCCCGAGAGAGGTTTTCCCTATGCAACAAGACGACAACGTGAATCTGCCCAGCCGGCGCGCCCTGCTGGCGATGATCGGGCAGGTGGCCGGCGGCGCCACCATGTACCAAGCCATGAGTTCGATGGGCCACGCGGCCGAGTCGGACTATCACGGTCCCGTCAAGCTCTCCAATGCCAAGCCGGGCAGCACCGTGCTGGTGCTGGGTGCCGGCCTGGCCGGCATGACGGCCGCCTACGAGTTGCGCGCGGCCGGCTACAAGGTGCGCATCCTGGAGTTCAACCGCCGTGCCGGCGGGCGCAACTGGACGCTGCGCGGCGGCGACCGCTACACCGAACTGGGCGGCGCCACGCAGACGGTGAGCTTCGCCAAGGGCAACTACATCAACCCCGGTCCCTGGCGCATTCCCTACCACCACCACGCGGTGCTGGACTACTGCAGGCGGCTGGGCGTGGCGCTGGAGCCTTTCATCCAGGTCAACTACAACGCCTATCTGCACAATACCCAGGCCTTCGGCGGCAAGCCGCAGCGCTTCCGCCACGTGCAGACCGACCTGCAGGGCCACGTGGCCGAGCTGCTGGCCAAGGCCACCAACCAGGGCGGGCTGGACCAGGCCGTCACCAAGGAAGACCGCGAGCGCCTGCTGGAGGGACTGAAGGCCTGGGGCACGCTGGACAAGGAGTACCGCTACGTCGCCAGCAGCGCCACCAGCGACAAGCGGGGCTACGAGATCGACCCCGGCGGCGGCCTGATGCCGCTGGCCAAGCCCTCGCAGCCCCTCGGGCTGAACGACATCCTGAGCTCCGGCATGTGGGCGCAGGTGAACGCGGGCAACCTGTACGAATTCCAAAGCGCCATCTTCGAGCCGGTGGGCGGCATGGACCAGATCGGCAAGGCCTTCGAGCGCGAGCTCAAGCCGCTGATCCAGTACGGTGCCAAAGTCACCAAGATCGAGCAGTCGGCCAGCAAGGTCACCGTCACCTGGGTGGACGCCGACAAGGGCGGCGCGGCGCGCCAGGCCAGCGCCGACTGGTGCGTGTGCACCATACCGCTGTCCATCCTGAGCCAGATCGACGTGCAGGTGGGCGAGCCCATGCGCGACGCCATCGCCGCCGTGCCCTACGGCGCCTCGGTGAAGGTGGGGCTGGAATTCAAGCGCCGCTTCTGGGAGCAGGACGAGCTGATCTACGGCGGCGTGACGCAGACCAACCTGCCCATCCGCAACATCTCCTACCCTTCCACAGGCTTCTTCTCCAAGGGGCCGGGCGTGCTGCTGGGCTGCTATGCCTTCGACAACGTGCACGCCTTCCGCCTCACCGCCATGTCGCCCGAGGAGCGCGTGCAGGCGGCGCTGGAGATGGGCGCGCAGATCCACCCGCAGTACAAGCAGGAGTTCAAGACCGGCGTGTCCGTGGCCTGGAACCGCGTGCCTTTCATCAACGGCTGCTACGGCCGCTGGACCGACGCGCTGCGCGAGCAGCACTACAAGAACCTGTGCGCCATCGACGGCCGCATCGTGCTGGCCGGCGAGCACGCCTCCTACATCCCGGCGTGGATGGAGGGCGCCATCCTGTCCGCGCTCGACGCCATCCAGCGCCTGCACGCCAAGGCGCAGGCGGCCTGACGCCGGCGCGTGCCGCAACGGTCCTCCATCTCTTTTTTCGCACGGAGCACTTCATGTCGAAATTCCTCTTCGCCGGCGCCCTGGCGACCGCCCTGCTGGCCGGCGCGCCATTCGCGCAGGCCCAGTCCGGCCCGCAGGCCGCCGCCTTTTCCGCCAGCAACGCGCGCTTCACCCAGCAAGGCGGCGAAACGCTCTACCGCAGCATCTGCCAGGGCTGCCACATGCCCGGCGGCGAAGGCGCCTACAGCGGCGCCGGGTTCTTCCCCGACCTGCGCAAGAACACCAGGCTGGCCGCCGCTCCCTACGGGGCGCTGGTGGTGCTCAACGGCCTGCACGGGATGCCGCCTTTCGGCGCCTGGCTGGACGACCAGCAGGTGGCCGACGTGGTGAACTACATCCGCACCGCCTTCGGCAATCAGTACAGTGACGCGCTCTCCCCGCAGGCCGTGGCCGGCCTGCGTACACCCACCAAGTAAATATCGAAAGGAACCGAACCGATGACCCCGACTTCCACGCTGCCCACCCGTCTCGCCTTTGCCGCCGCCGCGCTGGCGGCGCTGGCCGGCTGCGCCACCACCGGCGGCCCGGCCGAGGTGGTGCGCCACAAGATCCCCAGCTCCAGCTTCCCCATCGCCGCCGCCATCGAGGTGCCCGCCAGCGCCACGCGCGTGCTGCTGTCGGGCAAGACGCCGCCCACGGTGGACAAGACCAAGGCCCCCACCGACCCGGCCGCCTACGGCGGCGACACCAAGGGCCAGACCATCGGCGTGCTCAAGGCCATCCAGGAGCAGCTGGCGGGCCTGGGCCTGTCGATGAAGGACGTGGTGAAGATGCAGGTGTACCTGGTGGGCGATCCGGCCAAGGGCGGCAAGATGGACTTCGCCGGCTTCATGGAGGGCTACACCCAGTTCTTCGGCGACGCCGCCAAACAGCCCGGCCTGCCGACCCGATCGACGTTCCAGGTGGCCGCGCTGGCCAACCCAGCCTATCTGGTGGAGATCGAGGTGGAGGCGGTGCGCCCGGCCAAGTGAGGCCGAGGCCGCGCCTCCGGCGCTGGACGAATCGCCCGCGCCGGGCGTTCCTGGGGTGCGGTCTGGGTTGCGGCCGAATGCCGCGGCCCATGCGTTCAATGCGCGCGGGTCGCCTTCGGCGGCGACTGCAGCGCCGACTGGTGGCTGCGCACCACGGCCTCGACCAGGTCGATCTCCAGCGTGAGCTGGCGCAAGGTCTCGTCGTTGATGCGGTGGCAGCGGCGCAGGCGGTGCAGTTCGTCGCGCTCGGCCTGCAGCGCGTCCAGCCGCAGGGCGGCTTCCATGTCCAGTTCGCGCGCGGCCTCGCGGCGGGTGGGTACGTCCCTGGCCCCGGCCAGCTGCAGGCGGTGCTGGTAGCCGTGATCGACCCGCTCCAGCACGGCGCCGAACACCCGCGTCCGCGCATCGACGGGCCCGATGCCGGCCAGGGCGCGCCGCGCCGCCTGGGCCGCGCGCCGGCGCGCCCACGAGGCCTCGCGGGCGTGGCGGTCGCACGCGAGCGGGGCGAGGCGCCGCGCCAGCCACGGCACCGCCAGGCTGGTCAGCAGCATCGTCATCACGATCACGGCGGCCGACAGGAAGATCAGCAGCTCGCGCGCCGGAAACGGCGTGCCTTCGGACAGCGTCAGCGGCACGGCCAGCACCACCGCCAGCGTGAAGCCGCCGCGCGTGCCGCCCAGGGCGACGATGGCCGCGGCCAGCCACGGCCGCGCTGCGCCGGATGGGCGCGGCGCGCGGCGCCGGCCCCGCGCGAGCCAGCCGCAGGCCAGCAGGGTGGCGAAGCGCAGCAGCACGAGCGCGAGCGTGATGGCCGCCGCCGTGCCCAGCAGGATCAGCAGCGCCCGCGGCGACCCTTCGTGCGCCCCGTGCAGCGGCTGCGGCAGCCCGCGCAGCAAGGCCGGGAGCTGCAAGCCGACCAGCGTGAAGACCAGCCCGTGGAGCGCGAACAGCAGGGTGGCCCAGGCGCCCTGTGCCTGTAGCCTGAAGGCCCGGAAGCGGCCGGAGCGCACCTGCAGCGCGTTGGCCGCCATGCCCCCCGCCACCACCGCCAGCACGCCCGACAGGCCGAAGTGCTCGGCCACCAGGTAGGGCGCGAACGGGGCCAGCAGCATCAGCAGCACGGCGGGCGAGCCGTCGGCGCCGCCTTCGGGCCACAGGCGGTCGTGCGCCAGCTTCAGGCACAGGCTGCAGGCGACACCCACCGCCACGCCGCCCGCCGCCGTCCAGACGAAGGCGCCCAGCGCCTGCGGCAGCGAGAACGCGCGGGTGACCACCGCCGCGACGGCGAACTTGACCGCGATCAGCGCCGCCGCGTCGTTCATCAGCGACTCGCCCTCCAGGATGTGGCGCAGCTTGGACGGCACCGGATGGCGCTGCAGCAGGGCCGAGACCGCGACCGGGTCGGTCGGCGACAGCACCGCCGCCAGCAGGAAGCAGACCGTTCGCGGCAGGCTGCCGATCAGCAGGTGGATCAGGTTGCCGATGACCCAGACATTGAAGAACACGAACACGGTGGACAGCAGCAGGATGGGCCACCTGTAGGTGCCGAATTCGCGCTGCGGCATCTGCCAGCCGTCGGCGAACAGCATCGGCGGGATGAAGAGCAGCATGAACACCTCCGGGTGGAACCGCACCTGCAGCCCGCCGGCCGGCCAGCCCGCCGCGGCTCCCAGCGCGATCTGCAGCAGCGCCAGCGGAATGCGCGGCAGCGCCTGGGCGAGCCACCCCGAGAGCCCCACCAGCGCCATCACGGCCAGCAGGGAAAGAACGGTCTGTTGCATGAGGAGAGCGCGGCGGGCGAGGGGTGCCGGGAGCGCCGGCGCCGCGCGGTGCGGTTGAGATGCGTTCGCACTGTGTGCCGCGAGCGTGGGGACAGCGGGAACGGCCGGTAAAGCCCGCCCGGGATTTGTCACCGGATGCAACCCGCGGGCTGCGGCTGCGCTTCAGCGCCGTGACTGGCCAGTGGCGCGGTCGAGATACTGGAAGCCTTGGCGCGGCGAATAGCCCGTGATGGCACGGCACTGCCGCGAAAAGTGCGCCAGGTCGGCGAAGCCCGCGTCCATCGCCGCCTGCGCCGCACTGCGCCCCTGCACGATGCCGTGCACGGCGGCGACCATGCCCATCCAGTTCTTGTAGGCGCGGAACGTCATCCCGGTTTCGAGCTTGAAGCGCTTGAGCAGCGCCGTGCGCTCCATCCGCGCCAGCGCCGCCGCCTCGTGCTGGTCCACGCGCTGCATCGGGTCGGCGCGCATGCGCGCGATCACCGCCTCGATCGGCGAGGACAGGCGCACCGGCGGCAGCCGCAGCCGTTCGGCCAGCGCCCGCCCGTCGTCGGCTGCCGTGGCGCGGTAGTAGTCGGCGAAGGCGTGCAGCGCCCGCGTGTCCAGCGGCTGCACGGGCGGGCCGTGGCGCGCCGGGTGGGCCAGGTAGTCGCCCAGCGTCAGCAGATGGAACAGGCCGCCCTCGCCGTCGATGGTGTGCGGCACGCCGGGCGCCACCAGGATGGCCTGCGCCGTGACGCGGCCCTGCGCCCAGCGCACCGTCACCACGCCGCTCCAGGCCACCAGCACGTGGGGCGCGGCCGTGGTGTGCACGCTGGTCTGGCCGCCGGTCAGGCGAAACAGCCGGAACTGGCCGTCGGTGCAGATCGCCGGCCGCTCCGTGTGTTGCGACCACAGGTGCACCAGCGCCGGCTCCCGTGCGTCACGTTCGTTCAAGTCCGCCATGGCGGTGCAGTGTAGGAGTCGGATGGATGGCCGGCGCGCTCGATTCTTCAAGTCAGATGCCGCGGGTTGCCGCACGATGCGGCCCTTTTTGACGGAGGAAGTGCATCCATGCCACACCACAAGACCGCTTTTTCCGCGAACCCGCGCCACCGCGCGCTGGCCGCGCTGTTCCTTGCCGCGGCGCTGGCCGCCTGCGGCGGCGACGGCGGAGACGATCCGGCGCCGACGCCCGCGCCTGCGCCGACACCATCTCCTTCACCCGCGCCGTCGCCATCTCCATCGCCGTCGCCTTCACCCGCGCCCGCGCCCGCGCCCGCACCGGCCCCGCTCGCCAGCGGCGTCGATGCGCTGGTAGGCGACTGGGTCAGCCGCAAGGTCTGCGTCGACCTCGGCGGCGGCCGCTCGGGCCATGCCATGGTGCGGGCGGTCAAGCGCGACGAGCAGACGGTGGACTACCAGTCCGGCACCCTGATGTACGCCGCCGCCAACTGCCAGGGTTCGGGCAGTCCGCTGGTCAGCAGCTTCGGCACCGTGAACTTCCCGCGCGTGGAGGCCGACGCCAGCGTGGCCGCGCACTGGGGCAAGTTCACTGCGATCACCGGCACCACCTCGGCCATGGTGTGGGCCAAGCTGAGCGACACCAAGTTGTGCCTGCTGGGCGACAGCACGCCCTCCGTCCTGCCCACGCTGGCCCAGGTGCGGCAGGGCGCCACCGTGTCGGACCAGCAGAACGCGTGCTACGCCAAGCTCTGAGTTCCGCCTGGGTTTTTCATGTCGAATCGGCCTCCAGCGATTGTGCAGCAAGCGCTGGCAGCTATCGAAAGATGAGTGACCTGCGTCTCGGCCCGGCGCGGGCCGCGCTGCTGCGCGCGCAGGCCCAGGGGCGGTCGCTGCGCTAGGATGCCTGTTCCGAACAAACAGGGGAACGTCCATGTCCGCAGGTCCATCTTCGCGCCAGCCACGTGCCTGGCCGCATCTCGTGTGCGCGCTGGCGCTCGGCGCCGGCACGCTGGCGGCCGGCGCGGCGCTGGCGCAGGACGCCAAGGGCTGCAAGGACCCGGCGATGTTTCCCCAGCGCATCCCCAACTTCAGCATCGCCAGCTGCCGCGTGGCGGCCGACACCGACACCTTTCGCTGGCCCGGCGGCCAGCAGCAGGCCATGGGCCAGCGCACCGAGGTGGTCTACAAGGTGCCCAAGCCGGCCGACGGCGCGGCGCCCAAGTACATCGTCGGCAACTACGCCAACGCCTTCAAGGGCATCGGCGGCGAGCTGCTGCAGGACCCGGCCAAGGGCTCGCTGGGCGACCGGCTGACCGGCCGCGTGAGCGTCGACGGCCGCACGGTGTGGGTGCACGTGACCAGCGACTCCAGCGTGGCGGGCGGCAACTGGTCCAGCTACAAGGTGGTGGTGCTGCAGGAAGACGCCGCCGCCCAGGTGGTGACGGCGCGCAAGATGCTGGACGAGCTGAACAGCGCCGGCTTCATCGCCCTCTACATCAACTTCGATACCGGCAAGTGGGACATCCGCCCCGAGAGCCGGGGAGTGGTGCACGAGATCGCGGCCCTGATGCAGCAGCAGCCGGCGCTGAAGGTCTCCATCGAGGGGCATACCGACAACGTCGGCACGTCCGCCGCCAACAAGACCCTGTCCGAGAACCGCGCCCGCGCCGTGATGCAGGCCGTGGCGGCCCAGGGCATCGCGGCCGAGCGGCTGCGCAGCGCCGGCCACGGGCAGGAGCGCCCGATCGCCGACAACCGCGGCGAAGAGGGCCGCGCCAAGAACCGCCGCGTGGAGCTGGTCAAGCTGCCGTAGCGTGAACAGGCCCTAAGCCCCGTCTAAGCCTTCATCGCCACATTCGCGTCATCCCGCCCGCACGAGGGCGAGCTTGACGAAAGGAACAGGACGATGAATACGCTGGAGCTGAAATCCAGGAAGCTGGTGGCGGCGCTGGTCGCCGCCGGTGCGCTGGGCGGCGCCGGCATGGCGGCGGTGGAGCACCTGCATGCGCCGGTGCACGCGCAGACCGCCACGGCCCCGGCTGCGGCGCCCGCCGCCACCGTGGCCATGCCCAACTTCAGCGCCATCACGGCGCGCTACGGCCCCGCGGTGGTGAACATCACCGTCAGCGGCACGCGCAAGGTGGCGCTGGGCGACGACGACGATGACGACGACGATGCCGGCAGCGCCCCGCAGGGCGGCGTGCCGCCCGAGTTGCAGGACTTCCTGCGCCGCTTCGGCTTTCCGCCCGGCGCGTTCAGTCCGCGCGGCGGCGGGGCGCAGGAGACGCCGGTGCGCGCTGCCGGCTCGGGCTTCATCGTCTCGCCCGACGGGCTGATCCTGACCAATGCCCACGTGGTGCGCGGCGCCGACGAGGTGAGCGTCAAGCTCACCGATCGGCGCGAGTTCAAGGCCAAGGTGCTGGGCCAGGACGACAAGACCGACGTGGCGGTGATCAAGATCGCCGCCCGCGACCTGCCCACGGTGCCGCTGGGCACCTCCAAGGCGCTGGGCGTGGGCGAGTGGGTGCTGGCCATCGGCTCGCCGTTCGGCTTCGAGAACAGCGTGACGGCCGGCGTGGTCAGCGCCAAGGGCCGCTCGCTGCCCGACGAGGGCATGGTGCCCTTCATCCAGACCGACGTGGCGGTGAACCCCGGCAACTCCGGCGGCCCGCTGATGAACACGCGCGGCGAGGTGGTGGGCATCAACTCGCAGATCTACAGCCGCACCGGCGGCTACCAAGGCGTGTCGTTCGCCATCCCGATCGAGCTGGCGCTGCACGTCAAGGACCAGATCGTGGCCCACGGCAAGGTGGACCACGCCAGGCTGGGCGTGGCGGTGCAGGAGGTGAACCAGGCGTTCGCCGACGCCTTCAAGCTTGCGAAACCCGAGGGCGCGCTGGTGTCCACGGTGGAGCCCGGCGGCCCGGCCGACAAGGCGGGCCTGAAGGCGGGCGACGTGATCCAGCGCGCCAACGGGCAGCCCATCGTGGCCTCGGGCGACCTGCCGGCGCTGATCGGCATGGCGCGGCCGGGTGAGCGCGTCACGCTCGACGTGTGGCGCCAGGGCAAGGCCGAGCAGCTCACGGCGCAACTCGGCAACGCCGGTGACAAGGCGGCCAAGGTGGCGGATGCGGGCGGCGCGGCCAAGGGCGGCAAGCTGGGCCTGGCGCTGCGGCCGCTGCAGCCGCAGGAGAAGAGCGAGGCCAGGGTCGACGGCGGCCTGGTGGTCGAGCAGGCCAGCGGCCCGGCGGCGCGCGCCGGCGTGCAGCCGGGCGACGTGATCGTCTCGGTCAACGGCCAGCCGGTGAAGGACGCCGAGCAGGTGCGCGGCATCGTCGCCCGGGCCGACAAGTCGGTGGCGCTGCTGATCCAGCGCGGCGGGCAGCAGCTCTTCGTGCCGGTGCGGGTGGGGTGACGATTTTACAAGCCAAATCGGCCTCCAGCGCTTGTGCAGCAAGCGCTAGCAGCTATCGAAAGATGAGCGACCAGTGCCTTATCGGGTGTAGCCCAGGCAGGCGCCCGCGTTGGGGCGGCCCTTGCACTCGCGCCGCAGGCGGGCTTCTTCCGACCGCTGGCGCTGCGACTCGTTCTGGCCGTTGGCGTAGGTGGTTTTCGGCGCCGCCTTCAGCTTGACGCCGGTGGCCGACTTCCCGGCCTTGGCCGCCAGGGCGGGCGGTGCGGCGAGGGCCAGGCACAACAAGCCCAAGCTGGCGGCGGCGAGGGTACGGCGGGAAGGGTCGAACGGAGTCATGCGGGCATCCTGAGAACGGCGCGGGCGCGCCGGCTTCGCTACGATGCCCGGTTGTCGCATCCCGTCAATCCAAGTTTTCACTGCCCTCATGCGCCAGGCCGTCCTGAACCTCGAAGAATCCAAGATCCGTGAAGTCGCCAACGCCGGCTTCGGACGCAGCGACGTGCTGCCGTTCTGGTTCGGCGAGAGCGACGAGGCCACGCCAGAGGCCATCCGCGCCGCCGGCATCGCCTCCTTGCAGGCGGGCGAGACCTTCTACTCGCACAACCTCGGCCTGCCCGAGCTGCGCCAGGCCGTGGCCGACTACACCAGCCATCTGCATTCCGCGCACGGTCCGCTGGGGCCGGAGCGCATCGGCATCACCTCCGGCGGCGTCAGCGCGCTGATCGTCGCCATGCAGGCGCTGATCGACGCCGGCGACCGCGTGGTCGCCGTCACCCCCGTCTGGCCCAACCTGACGGCGCAGCCGCGCATCCTCGGCGCCGATCTGCACTGTGTGCCCCTGCACGCCGATGCCGACGGCGCCTGGCGGCTGGACCTGCCGGCGCTGCTGGCGGCCATCACGCCGGGCACGCGGCTGCTGGTGGTCAACGCGCCCAACAACCCGACCGGCTGGACGCTGTCCAGGGACGAGCAGTCGGCCATCCTTGACCATTGCCGCCGCACCGGCACCTGGGTGCTGGCCGACGAGGTCTATGAGCGCCTGTACTACGCCGGCGACACCGCGAGCGGCGCCGCGCCCTCGTTCCTGGACGTTGCCCGGCCCGACGACCGGCTGGTGGTGGTGCAGAGCTTCTCCAAGGCTTTCCTGATGACCGGCTGGCGTCTGGGCTACCTCGTCATGCCGGCCGACATGACGCCGCAGGTCGGCAAGCTGCTGGAGTTCAACACCTCTTGCGCGCCGGTGTTCGTGCAGCGCGCCGCGCTGGTGGCGGTGCAGCAGACCGAGGCCATCACGCCGCGCATCGTGGCGCACCTGAAGGGCTGCCGCGACGCCCTGGTGCCGCTGCTGCAAGCGGTGCCCGGCGTGCGCACCAGCGCGGCACCGGGTGGCATGTACGCCTTCCTGCGCATCGATGGCTTCGACGATTCGCTGGGCCTGGCCAAGTGCCTGGTCGCCGAGGCCGCCATCGGCCTGGCGCCCGGTGTCGCCTTCGGCCCCGAGGCCGAGGGCTGGCTGCGCTGGTGCTTCGCCTCGAAGGACGTGGCGCGGCTGGGCGAGGGCGTGGAGCGGCTGCGGCGCTGGTTGAGTTGATGGCGTCCGCGCGGCCCGAATTCGCCGTCCGCCCGTCCGCGCTGGCGGGGCTGACGCTGGTGGCCGCGCACACCCGCCGGCGCTTCGCGCGCCACACGCATGCCGTGTACGGTATTGGCCTGATCGATACCGGCGGCCAGACTTCGGCCAGCGGGCGCGGGCCGGTGGAGGCGGTGCGCGGCGAGGTCATCACCGTCAACCCGGGCGAGGTGCACGATGGCGTGCCGATGCAGGGCGAAAAACGGCGCTGGCGCATGCTGTACCTGGATAGTTCGCTCTGGAATCAAGAGCATTCAACGCCCGAATGGACACTGCCCGTGCTGCGCGACGCGCGCGTGGCGGCGCTGTTCGACGCCGCCTTCGCCTGCGCGGCGCGTGGCGACGATGCGCTGGCGCTGGAGGAGCACCTGGCCGCGCTGCTGCACCACGCCCCCAGCACGGCGGCCCGGCATGCGCCGTGCGCTGCTGCTGGCGCCATCTCCCGCGCGCTGCTGCGGGCGCGCGAGCGGCTGGCCGACGGCATCGCGCCGCCCAGCCTCGCCGAACTGGCGAGCGGCGCGGACATGGACCGCTACACCTTCCTGCGCACCTTCGCCGCCGCGTTCGGCCTGCCGCCGCACGCCTGGGCGCAGCAGCAGCGCCTGGCCCGCGCCGAGGCGCTGCTGGCGCGCGGCGCCGCGCTGGCCGATGCCGCCGCGGCCAGCGGCTTCGCCGACCAGAGCCACATGACGCGCGCGTTCCGGCGCTTCCGCGGCTACACGCCCGGGCAGTACGCGGCGCGGCGCTGAGCGCACGCGCAATACCGTTCAAGACGCCGCCGCGCGGGCGCGGGATGCTCGGCGCGTTCTCCACTCGCATCCCGATCCATGACCCACCAAACACGCCAGCGCTGGCTCGGCATGGCCCTGTGCGCGGCGGCGATGGCCACCGTCGGCAGCACGGTGGTGGCCGGCCGCCTGATCGCCAGCGGCCTGCCGCCCTTCACGGCGACGATGCTGCGCTTCGCCTTGCAGACGCCCGTGCTGTGGCTGCTGATGTGGCTTTTGCACGCCGCCTGGCCGCGCCCCGGCCGGCGCGACGGCATGCTGCTGCTGGTGCAGGCGCTGGCCGGCAGCGTGGGCTACACGGTGCTGCTGATCCTGGGCACGCGCCATGCGCCGGCGGCCGATGCCGGCGTGGTGGCTGGCACGCTGCCCGCCGTGGCCGGGCTGTTCGCCGTGCTGGTGCTGGGCGAGCGGCCGGGCGCGGGGCTGTGGGCCGCCATCGCGCTGGCCACCGCCGGCGTGCTGGCGATCGCGCTGCCGCAGGCGCTGGACGCGGCGCGCGGCGAAGGCGCTGGCGCCGTGCTGGGGCATGCGCTGGTGCTGGGCGCGGTGGCGTGCGAGGCCGCCTTCATCCTGGTCAACAAGCGATTGCGCGTGCCGGTGCCGCCTTTGGCGCTGTCGGCCGCGATGAGCTTGCTCGGCTTCCTGGCCTGCATCGTGCCGGCGCTGCTGGAAGGGGCTTGGCGCCAGCCGGTACCGGCTGCCGCGCTCTGGGCCACGGCGTACTACGCGCTGGTGCCCGGCGTGCTGGGCTTCTGGCTGTGGTTCGCTGGCGCGCAGCGGCTGGCGGGGGCGCAGGCCTCGCTGATGACGGCGGTGATGCCCGTCTCCGCGCTCGCCCTGGCCGCCCTGGTGCTGGGCGAGCGGGTGACGGCCTGGCAGATCGGCGGCTGCGCCCTGGTGCTGCTGGCCGTGGTGGCGGCCGCAGCGGGGCGCGAAGCTGGCTGAGCTTTACGCCGCGGACACGCGGCCGACGCCGTTTCGCCCAGATGCCGTGGCAGGATGGCGGCTTTCATCTGGCTCAAAAGACGGTTTCCCGCCCATGACGAACCCTCCTTCCCCGCGCCGCCGCGTCCTGCTGGGCGGTGGCGCCGCCCTCGGCGGCGCACTGCTGCCCCATGCCCCCACGCGGGCGGCCGAGCCCGCCGCGCCCCCCTTGAAGCTGACCGCCGACACCACCGAAGGCCCGTACTACTTCGACGCCGGCCAGGTGCGGCGCGACATCACCGAAGGCCACGCTGGCGTGCCGGTCACTGTGCGCTTCACGGTGCTCGACCTGCGCGGGCGGCCCTGGCGCGGGGCGCGGGTGGACATCTGGCACTGCAATGCGCAGGGCATCTATTCCGGCTACGCCCGGCAGGGCGATAGTCGCCAGACCTCGGCGCAGGGCCAGACCTTCCTGCGCGGCACCCAGTTCGCCGACGCCGCGGGCGAGGCCGCCTTCGACAGCATCTACCCCGGTTGGTACGAGGGCCGCGCCACGCACATCCACTTCAAGGTGTTCAACGGCGCGCGGGCGGTGCTGACCTCGCAGTTCTTCCTGCCCGACGCGCTGAGCGAGTTCCTCTACACGCAGCTGCCCGCCTACCAGCGCGCCCGCCTGCGCGACACGCTCAACAGCACCGACGGCATCGCCATCGAGGCGGGCGACACCGTGCTCGGCTCGGTGCGCGAGGCGCAGGGCCGCTACCTGATCGCCCTGAACGTGGTGGCCGACCCGTCGGCCCGCCCGGTGGTGGACCGCCCGCCGGCGCCCGGCGAGGGCCCGCCGCCCGGGGCTTCCCGCGCCGGCGCCGGCGGGCCGCCGCAGGGGTGGCGCGGCGGCCCGCCGCCCCGTCCGCAGGCGCTGGAGGGCGACGCGCGGCGCGATGCGCTGCTGCCCACGGCCGAGCGCCGGGCCGCCGCCGGCATGCCGCCGCGCCGCTGAGCGCCCGGGCCGGCGCGGCCGGCTATAATCCACAGGTTTTGCATTTCGCAATACGCACGTGGCATGCAGTTCCGGCGCGCCACGCAAGTCAAACCATTTGGAACGCAAGGTAAGAAGCCCATGATCTCCAAGGAGAACAAGGCCGCCGTCGTCTCGGACAACGCGCGCGCCGCCAACGACACCGGCAGCCCCGAGGTGCAGGTCGCCATCCTCACGGCCCGCATCAACGAGCTGACGCCCCACTTCAAGCAGCACGCCAAGGACCACCACGGCCGCCGCGGCCTGCTGCGCATGGTCAGCCGCCGCCGCAAGCTGCTGGACTACCTCAAGGCCAAGGACGCCGACCGCTACCTGGCCCTGATCGCCAAGCTGGGCCTGCGCAAGTAAGGGCATGGCCGCGACGAACGCCTGACGCCTCTCACCGGGCTCAGGCGTTTTTGTCTTTTCTTCAACCGGAGCCGCGCACGTTCAGAGCGAAGCTGTGTCATTCCATCAGCGTCCATCGCGGGCACTGCCGGAATGGCATCGTGATTCTGAGCAAAATCGGGCTCCAGCGCTTGCCAGTCAAGCGCCGCAAGCTATGTAAAAAGGAGCAAACATGAGTCTCTTCAACAAGGTCACCAAGTCGTTCCAGTGGGGCGACAAGACGGTCGTCATGGAAACCGGCGAGATCGCCCGCCAGGCCAGCGGCGCTGTGGTGGTGGACATCGACGGCACCGTCATCCTCGCCACCGTGGTGGCCAGCAAGTCCGCCAAGCCGGGCCAGGACTTCTTCCCGCTGACGGTGGACTACATCGAGAAGACGTACGCCGCCGGCAAGATCCCCGGCAGCTTCTTCAAGCGCGAGGCCAAGCCGAGCGAGCTGGAGACGCTGACCAGCCGCCTGATCGACCGCCCGATCCGCCCGCTGTTCCCCGAGGGCTTCCTGAACGAGGTGCACGTCGTCATCCACACGCTGTCGCTGAACCCCGAGGTGGACGCCGACATCGCCGCCATGATCGGCGTCAGCGCCGCGCTGACCATCTCCGGCATCCCGTTCAACGGCCCCATCGGCGCCGCGCGCGTGGGCTACGTCAACGGCGAATACGTGCTGAACCCCGGCCCGACGGCGCGCAAGAGCAGCCAGCTCGACCTGGTGGTGGCCGGCACCGAAGCCGCCGTGCTGATGGTCGAATCGGAAGCCTATCAACTGAGCGAGGACGTGATGCTGGGCGCCGTGGTGTTCGGCCACGAGCAGGGCCGGATCGCCATCAACGCCATCCACGAGCTGGCGCGCGAAGCCGGCAAGCCGCTGTGGACCGAGACCGGCGCCTGGGCGCCCGAGGCCAAGGACGAATCCTTCATCGCCAAGGTCGGCACGCTGGCTGAAGCCAAGCTGCGCGCCGCCTACCAGATCCGCAGCAAGCAGGCCCGCACGCAGGCCCTGCGCGAGGCCAATGCCAGCGTGTTCGAGGCGCTGAAGGCCGAAGGCGCCGAGTTCGACGCCGCCAAGGTCAGCGACCTGCTGTTCAACCTGGAGGCCAGCATCGTGCGCGGCCAGATCCTCTCCGGCGAGCCGCGCATCGACGGCCGCGACACGCGCACCGTGCGCCCCATCGAGATCCGCAACAGCGTGCTGCCGCGCACCCACGGCTCGGCGCTGTTCACGCGCGGCGAGACGCAGGCGCTGGTCATCACCACCCTGGGCACCGAGCGCGACGCGCAGCGCATCGACGCGCTGGCCGGCGAGTTCGAGGACCGCTTCCTGTTCCACTACAACATGCCCCCCTTCGCCACCGGCGAAGCCGGTCGCATGGGCAGCACCAAGCGCCGCGAAGTGGGCCACGGCCGCCTGGCCAAGCGCGCGCTGATCCCGCTGCTGCCGGCCAAGGACGAGTTCCCCTACACCATCCGCGTGGTCAGCGAGATCACCGAGTCCAACGGCTCCTCGTCGATGGCCTCCGTCTGCGGCGGCTGCCTGTCGCTGATGGACGCCGGCGTGCCCATGAAGGCGCACGTGGCCGGCATCGCCATGGGCCTCATCAAAGAGGGCAACCGCTTCGCCGTGCTGACCGACATCCTGGGCGACGAGGACCACCTGGGCGACATGGACTTCAAGGTGGCCGGCACCACCGGCGGCATCACCGCGCTGCAAATGGACATCAAGATCCAGGGCATCACCAAGGAGATCATGCAGGTCGCCCTGGCGCAGGCCAAGGAGGCGCGCATGCACATCCTGGGCAAGATGCAGGACGCCATGGGCGCGGCCAAGGCCGAGATCAGCAGCTACGCGCCCAAGCTCTACACGATGAAGATCAACCCCGAGAAGATCCGCGACGTGATCGGCAAGGGCGGCGCCACCATCCGCATGCTGACGGAAGAAACCGGCACCACCATCGACATCGCCGAGGACGGCACCATCACCATCGCCAGCACCGACGCCGCCAAGGCCGACGACGCCAAGCGCCGCATCGAGCAGATCACGGCCGAGGCCGAGGTGGGCAAGGTCTACGAAGGCCCCATCACCAAGCTGCTGGAGTTCGGCGCGCTGGTCAACATCCTGCCCGGCAAGGACGGCCTGCTGCACATCAGCCAGATCGCGCACGAGCGGGTGGAGAAGGTCAGCGACTACCTGCAAGAAGGCCAGGTCGTGAAGGTCAAGGTGCTGGAAACCGACGAGAAGGGCCGCATCAAGCTGTCGATGAAGGCGCTGCTCGACCGCCCCGCGCGCGACGAGCGCGAGCCGCGCGAATACCGCGAGCCCCGTGAACCGCGCGAGCCCCGCGAACCCCGCGCCCCGCGCGAAGACCGTGGCGACCGCCCCCCGCGCGCCGAGCGCGAGGAGCGCCCCGCCGTGCCCGTCGCCGCCGAGGGCGAGCCGTTCCAGCAGCAGCAACAGCAGCAGTGATTGCTATTTAAAGAGGAGCTGCCAGCGCTTGTCCAGCAAGCGCTGGAGCCCGATTTGACCATGAAGTGCATCGAGATCCGCGAATACGGCGCCCCCGCCGTGCTGGTGCCGGCCGAACGGCCGCTGCCGGTGCCCGGCGTGGGCGAGGCGCTGATCCGCGTCGGCGCCTCAGGCGTCAACCGGCCCGACGTGTTGCAGCGCATGGGCCACTACCCGGTGCCGCCCGGCGCGTCCGACCTGCCGGGGCTGGAGGTGGCGGGCGCCATCGAATCCGGCGACGCCGCCGCGCTGGCCGCGGCCGGCCTGGCCGTGGGCGACCGCGTGTGCGCGCTGGTGGCCGGCGGCGGCTACGCCGAGTACTGCGTGGCGCCCGTGCCGCAGTGCCTGCCGGTGCCCGCGGGCCTGAGCGACGTGCAGGCCGCTTCGCTGCCCGAGACCTTCTTCACCGTCTGGAGCAACGTGTTCGACCGCGGCCGCCTGCAAGCCGGCGAAACCCTGCTGGTGCAGGGCGGCACCAGCGGCATCGGCGTGACGGCGATCCAGATGGCCAAGGCCGCCGGCGCGACGGTGATCGTCACCGCCGGCTCCGACGACAAGTGCGCCGAGGCCCGCAAGCTCGGCGCCGACCACGCCATCAACTACCGCACGCAGGACTTCGCCGAGCAGGCCAAGCAGCTCACCGGCGGCAAGGGCGTCGATGTCATCCTGGACATGGTCGCCGGCGACTACGTCCAGCGCGAGGTCGAGTGCCTGGCCGACGACGGCCGCCTGGTCATCATCGCCATCCAGGGCGGCACCAAGTCGGCGCTCAACGCCGGGCTGGTGCTGCGCAAGCGCCTGACCATCACCGGCTCCACGCTGCGCCCGCGCCCGGTCGCTTTCAAGGGCGCCATCGCCCAGGCGCTGCGCCGCACGATCTGGCCGTGGCTGGAGCAGGGGCGCATCAAGCCCGTGGTCCACAGCGTGTTCCCGGCGCTGCAAGGCGAGGGCGGCCTGCCCAGCGGCGCCGCGCGCGCCCACGCGCTGATGGAAAGCGGCCAGCTCGTCGGCAAGGTGGTGCTGGCCTGGAGCGAAGCATGAGCCGCAACCCCCGCAAACTCGTCGCCGGCAACTGGAAGATGAACGGCAGCTTGGCCGCCAACCAGGCGCTGGTGCAGGATCTGCTGGCCGGCATCGGCCAGCCTGAATTCGACATGACGTGCGACGTGGCGGTGTGCCCGCCGGCGCCGTACCTCGCGCAGGTGCGGCAACTGCTGGCCGGCAGCGCCATCGACCTGGGCGCGCAGGACCTGTCGCAGCACGAGAGCGGCGCCTTCACCGGCGACGTGTCGGCCGCCATGCTGAAAGACTTCGGCGTGCGCTACGCCATCGTCGGCCACAGCGAGCGCCGCCAGCACCAGGGCGAGACCGACGTGCACGTGGCCATCAAGGTCAAGCGCGCGCTGGCCGCCGGCATCACCCCCATCGTCTGCGTCGGCGAGACGCTGCGCGAGCGCGAGGAAGGCATGACCGAGTTCATCGTCAAGCGCCAGATGTCGGCGGTGATCCACCTCAACGGCCACTGCATCAGCGAGATCGTGGTGGCCTACGAGCCCGTGTGGGCCATTGGCACCGGCCGCACCGCCACGCCTGAGCAGGCGCAGTCGGTGCACGCCGTGCTGCGCGCGCAGCTGAAGGCGGCCACCGAACACGCCGAGCGCGTGCGCATCCTCTACGGCGGCAGCATGAACGCGGCCAACGCCGCCGAGCTGCTGGCCCAGCCCGACATCGACGGCGGGCTGATCGGCGGCGCCGCCCTCAAGGCCCCGGATTTTTTGAAGATTCTGGCCGCCAGCGCTTGACGGGCGGGCGCCAGCAGCTATTGATTTTGGAGTAATCGCATGAACGTCGTATTGAACCTGGTGCTGGTGGTGCAGATCCTCTCGGCGCTGGCGATGGTGGGCCTGATCCTGGTGCAGCACGGCAAGGGCGCCGACATGGGCGCGGCCTTCGGCAGCGGCGCCTCGGGCAGCCTGTTCGGCGCCAGCGGCAGCGCCAACTTCCTCTCGCGCGCCACCGCCGTGCTGGCCACCGTGTTCCTGGCCAGCACGCTGGCGCTGGCCTATTTCGGCTTCAGCGTGCGCAGCGCGCCGTCCGGCGGCGGCAGCAGCGTGCTGGACCGCCCGGCAGCGGCCGTGCCGGCGCCCGCGGCTTCCGCCACTGGCGCCGCCGCTATTCCGGCGGATGCGGTGGCGGCCAGCGGCGCCGTGCCGGCAGCCGTGCCGGCCTCCGGCGCGGCACAGATCCCGACCAAGTAAATCTGTCCGGATTTCCCCTCTGTAACGGATAGTTTTCCGGGTAAACTCCCGGACGCCTTCAGGGTCGGCAAGACCGTGAAGCAATTGACAGCCGTCGTGGTGAAATTGGTAGACACGCTATCTTGAGGGGGTAGTGGCGAAAGCTGTGCGAGTTCGAGTCTCGCCGACGGCACCAGAACATGAAACCGCCGGGGTCTGACCCCTCGATTCCGGCGGATAACGAAGAAGCCCGATGAATCTTGCCCAGTACCTTCCCGTATTGCTGTTCGTCCTCGTGGGGCTGGCCGTCGGGGCTTTGTGCCTGGGCATGGGCAATTTCCTGAAGCCGCACACGCCGGACGCGGCCAAGAATTCTCCCTACGAATGCGGCTTCGAGGCGTTCGAGGACGCGCGCATGAAGTTCGACGTGCGCTACTACCTGGTCGCCATTCTCTTCATCCTGTTCGACCTGGAGATCGCCTTCCTCTTTCCGTGGGCCGTGGCGCTGCGCGAGGTCGGTGTCGCCGGCTTCGTCGCGGTGCTGATCTTCCTGACCATCCTGGTGGTCGGCTTCGTCTACGAATGGAAGAAAGGCGCGCTCGATTGGGAGTGACGCCGCTCGCCACGCCCTGCGCAGCATTCGGGAAACCCGCACATGAATGATCAGCTCCAGCAAAAAGGCTTTCTGCTCACCGGCGTCGACACGGCGGTGAACTGGGCCAAGACCGGCTCGCTGTGGCCCGTCACCTTCGGCCTGGCGTGCTGCGCCGTCGAGATGATGCACGCCGCCGCCGCGCGCTACGACATCGCGCGCTTCGGCGCCGAGGTGTTCCGCGCCAGTCCGCGCCAGTCCGACCTGATGATCGTCGCCGGCACGCTGTGCAACAAGATGGCGCCGGCGCTGCGCAAGGTCTACGACCAGATGGCCGAGCCGCGCTGGGTGCTCAGCATGGGCTCGTGCGCCAACGGCGGCGGCTACTACCACTACAGCTATTCGGTGGTGCGCGGCTGCGACCGCATCGTGCCGGTGGACGTGTACGTGCCCGGCTGCCCGCCCACGGCGGAAGCGCTGCTGTACGGCATCATCCAGTTGCAGCAGAAGGTGCGCCGCACCAACACCATCGCGCGGGTGTGAGCATGGCCGACTTCGCAATCGCTCCCGAAGCCCTCAAGGACACCCTCGCCGCGGCGCTGGGCGAGATGGCGCAGCACGTCGATCTGGCGCTGGGCGAGGTCACGGTCACCGTGCCGGCCGCGCGCTACCACGAGGCCATGAAGGCGCTGCGCGACGCGCCGGGCTGCCGGTTCGAGCAGTTGATCGACCTCTGCGGCGTTGACTACTCGGCCTACGGCGACGGCCGCTGGGAAGGCCCGCGCTTCGCCGCGGTGAGCCACATGCTCTCGGTCAGCCTCAACCAGCGCGTGCGCGTGCGCGTGTTCTGCCCGGACGACGATTTCCCCGAGCTGCCCACGGTCTGCGACCTGTGGAGCGCCGCCAACTGGTTTGAGCGCGAGGCGTTCGACCTGTACGGCATCATGTTCGACGGCCATACCGACCTGCGCCGCATCCTGACCGACTACGGCTTCATCGGCCATCCGTTCCGCAAGGACTTCCCGCTGTCGGGCCACGTCGAGATGCGCTACGACGCCGACCGCCAGCGCGTGGTCTATGAGCCGGTGTCGATCGAGCCGCGCGAGATCACCCCGCGCGTGATCCGCGAAGACAACTACGGCGGACTCCACTGATGGCCGAAATCAAGAACTACACCCTGAACTTCGGCCCCCAGCACCCGGCCGCGCACGGCGTGCTGCGCCTGGTGCTGGAGCTGGACGGCGAGGTCGTTCAGCGCGCCGACCCGCACATCGGCCTGCTGCACCGCGCCACCGAGAAGCTGGCCGAGCACAAGACCTTCATCCAGTCGCTGCCCTACATGGACCGTCTCGACTACGTGTCCATGATGTGCAACGAGCACGCCTATTGCCTGGCGATCGAGAAGCTGCTGGGCATCGAGGTGCCGATCCGCGCGCAGTACATCCGCGTGATGTTCTCCGAGATCACGCGCCTGCTCAACCACCTGATGTGGCTGGGTTCGCACGGCAACGACTGCGGCAGCTCCACCATCCTGATCTACACCTTCCGCGAGCGCGAGGACCTGTTCGACCTGTACGAGGCGGTGTCGGGCGCGCGTATGCACGCGGCCTACTTCCGTCCCGGCGGTGTGTACCGCGACCTGCCGGACAGCATGCCGCAGTACAAGGCCAGCAAGATCCGCAACGCCAAGGCGATCGAGGCGCTGAACGCCAACCGCCAGGGCTCGATGCTGGACTTCATCGACGACTTCACCCGGCGTTTTCCGAAGCTGGTGGACGAGTACGAGACCCTGCTCACCGACAACCGCATCTGGAAGCAGCGCACGGTGGGCATCGGTGTCGTCACGGCCGAGCGTGCGCTCAACCTGGGCCTGACCGGCCCCATGCTGCGCGGCTCCGGCATCGCCTGGGATCTGCGCAAGAAGCAGCCCTACGACGTGTACGACCGGATGGACTTCGACATTCCGGTGGGCAAGACTGGCGACAGCTACGACCGCTATCTGGTGCGGGTGCAGGAGATGCGCGAGTCCAACCGCATCATCCGGCAGTGCGTGGACTGGCTGCGCGCCAACCCCGGGCCGGTGATCGTCGACAACCACAAGGTGGCGCCGCCCTCGCGCGAGGCCATGAAGGCCAACATGGAAGAGCTGATCCACCACTTCAAGCTCTTCACCGAAGGCATGCACGTGCCCGAGGGCGAGGCCTACGCGGCGGTGGAGCATCCCAAGGGCGAATTCGGCATCTACCTGATCAGCGACGGCGCCAACAAGCCCTACCGCCTGAAGATCCGCCCGCCAGGGTTCGTGCACCTGTCCACCCTGGACGAGTTGGCCAAGGGCCACATGCTGGCCGACGCCGTGGCCATCATCGGCACGCTGGACATCGTGTTTGGAGAGATCGATCGATGAGCGAAGTCCTGGGATCGGTGAAGGAAGCGCCGCTGTCCGAGGCCACGCGCGCGCGTTTCGCGCGCGAGGTGGCCAAGTACCCGGCCGAGCAGCGGCAGTCGGCCGTGATGGCCTGCCTGTCGATCGTCCAGCAGGAGCGCGGCTGGGTCAGCCCCGAAAGCGAGCGGCAGGTGGCCGAATACCTGGGCATGCCGCCGATGGCCGTGCATGAGGTCACCAGCTTCTACAACATGTACAACCAGAAGCCGGTGGGCCGCTTCAAGCTGAACGTGTGCACCAACGCGCCGTGCATGTTCGCCGGCGGCCCGCAGGCCCTGGAGCACCTGTGCCACAAGCTTGGCGTGGAGCCCTACGGCACCACGGCCGACGGCGTGTTCACCGTGCAGCCCAGCGAGTGCCTGGGCGCCTGCGGCGATTCGCCGGTGATGCTGGTCAACGACCGGCACATGTGCAGCTTCATGTCCGACGACAAGCTCGACCAGCTCGTCGGCGGCCTGCGCAACGCGGAGGACTGACCGATGGCACGCGTGCAAGACATCCTCGCGCAGTTCCAGGCCAAGGGCGTGGAAACCTGCTTTCACGGCCGCCACATCGAGCCACAGATCTACGCCGGCCTGAACGGCGCCAACTGGGGCCTGAAGGACTACGAAGCGCGCGGCGGCTACGCGGCGCTGCGCAAGATCGTGGGCCAGGACGGCGGCTCGGGCATGACGCAGGACGAGGTCATCGCCGAGCTCAAGGCTTCCGGCCTGCGCGGGCGCGGTGGCGCGGGCTTCCCGACCGGGCTGAAGTGGAGCTTCATGCCGCGCAACTTCCCCGGGCAGAAGTACCTGGTGTGCAACTCCGACGAGGGCGAGCCGGGCACCTTCAAGGACCGCGACATCCTCATGTACAACCCGCACGCCGTGATCGAAGGCATGGCCATCGCCGGCTACGCCATGGGCGCGAGCGTGGGCTACAACTACATCCACGGCGAGGTCTTCCAGGTCTACGAACGCTTCGAGGCCGCGCTGGAGCAGGCGCGCGAAGCGGGTTACCTCGGTGAGCGGATCATGGGCGGCGCGTTCAGCTTTCAACTCCACGCGCACCACGGCTTCGGCGCCTACATCTGCGGCGAGGAAACCGCGCTGCTCGAATCGCTGGAGGGCAAGAAGGGCCAGCCGCGCTTTAAGCCGCCGTTCCCGGCCAGTTTCGGCCTGTACGGCAAGCCGACCACCATCAACAACACCGAGACCTTCGCCGCCACGCCGTGGATCATCCGCAACGGCGGCCCGGCCTACCTGGCCTGCGGCAAGCCCAACAACGGCGGCACCAAGATCTTCTCCATCCAGGGCGACGTGGAGCGTCCCGGCAACTACGAGATCCCGCTCGGCACGCCGTTCGCCAAGCTGCTGGAGCTGGCCGGCGGTGTGCGCGGCGGCAAGCCGCTGAAGGCGGTGATCCCGGGCGGCTCGTCGTCCCCCGTGCTGCCGGCCGGCATCATCATGGAATGCACGATGGACTACGACTCCATCGCCAAGGCCGGCTCCATGCTGGGCTCGGGCGCCGTGATGGTGATGGACGATTCGCGCGACATGGTGGAGGTGCTGCTGCGCCTGTCGTACTTCTACATGCACGAATCCTGCGGCCAGTGCACGCCGTGCCGCGAGGGCACCGGCTGGTTGTGGCGCATGGTCGACCGCATCCAGCACGGCCAGGGCCGGCCGGAAGACCTGGGCAAGCTCGACGACGTGGCCGAGAACATCATGGGCCGCACCATCTGCGCCCTGGGCGATGCCGCCGCGATGCCGGTGCGCGCCATGCTCAAGCACTTCCGCCACGAGTTCGCGGCCAAGATCGAAGCCGCGCAGAAAGCCGCGGCCTGAGCGCGAACGGAACCGGACGAATAGCCCATGGTTGAAATCGAAATCGACGGCAAGAAGGTTGAGGTGCAGGAGGGCAGCATGGTCATGCATGCGGCCGAGAAAGCCGGCACCTATATCCCCCACTTCTGCTACCACAAGAAGCTGTCCATCGCCGCCAACTGCCGCATGTGCCTGGTGGATGTCGAGAAGGCGCCCAAGCCCATGCCGGCCTGCGCCACGCCCGTCACCCAGGGCATGATCGTGCGCACCCAGACCGACAAGGCGCTGAAGGCGCAGAAGTCGGTGATGGAGTTCCTGCTCATCAACCACCCGCTGGACTGCCCGATCTGCGACCAGGGCGGCGAGTGCCAGTTGCAGGACCTGGCGGTGGGCTACGGCAAATCCGGCTCGCGCTACGAAGAAGAAAAGCGCGTGGTATTCCACAAGGACGTGGGCCCGCTCATCTCGATGGAGGAGATGAGCCGCTGCATCCACTGCACCCGCTGCGTGCGCTTCGGCCAGGAGATCGCCGGCGTCATGGAACTGGGCATGGCCAACCGCGGCGAGCACTCCGAGATCGAGACCTTCGTCGGCGGCTCGGTGGACTCCGAGCTGTCGGGCAACATGATCGACATCTGCCCGGTCGGCGCGCTCACCAGCAAGCCGTTCCGCTACAGCGCCCGCACTTGGGAGCTGTCGCGCCGCAAGAGCGTCAGCCCGCATGATTCGACCGGCGCCAACCTGATCGTGCAGGTCAAGAACAACCAGGTGATGCGCGTCGTGCCGCTGGAGAACGAGGCCGTCAACGAATGCTGGATCGCCGACCGCGACCGCTTCTCCTACGAGGCGTTGAACGGCCCCGAGCGCCTGACCCGGCCGATGCTCAAGCAGGGCGGGGAGTGGCGCGAGGTCGACTGGCAGACCGCGCTGGAATACGTCGCCAACGGCCTGAACCAGGTCAAGGCCGAGCACGGTGCCAACGCCATCGGCGCGCTGGTGAGCCCGCACAGCACCGTCGAGGAACTGTACCTGGCAGGGACATTGATGCGCGGCTTGGGCAGCCCCAACATCGACCACCGCCTGCGCCACCAGGAATTCGCTCCGGCCGAAGGCGTGCGTTGGCTGGGCCTGCCGATCGCGTCGCTGTCGCAGTTGCAAGGCGCGCTGGTCGTCGGCGCCAATCTGCGCAAGGAACATCCGCTGTTTGCACAGCGAATTCGGCAGTCAGCGCGCGCTGGCTGTGCGGTGGCAGCTATCACTTCGAGAGCATTTCTGAAGAACGACACCGCCTGGGCGATGCCGCTGGCCGCCACGCTGGTGGGCGAGCCCGGCGACTGGGCCGCACTGCTGGCCGAGGTGGCCGCGGCGGTGGCGGTGGGCAAGGGCGTGTCCGCACCGGTGGCCGCGCAGGCGGGCGAGGGCGCCAAGGCCGTCGCCGCCGCCCTGCTGGCGGGCGAGCGCAAGGCCATCCTGTTGGGCAACGGCGTCGCGCATCACCCCAATGCTTCCGCGCTGCTGGCGCTGAGCCAGTGGATCGGCGAGCAGACCGGCGCGGCCGTGGGCTATCTCACCGAGGCGGCCAACACGGTGGGCGCGCAACTCGTCGGTGCCCTGCCGGGCAGCGGCGGCCTGAATGCCGCGCAGATGCTCGGCGGCGGCCTGAAGGCGGCGCTGCTGCTGAACTGTGAGCCGGGTCCTGACACCGCAGGCCGCGCGCTCACGGGCTGCGACATGGTGGTCACGCTCAGCCCGTTCAAGGCCAATCTGGACGTGAGCGATGTGCTGCTGCCGATCGCGCCGTTCACCGAAACCTCGGGCACCTTCGTCAACGCCGAAGGGCGGGTGCAGAGTTTCCACGCCGTGGTGCGCCCGTTGGGCGAGGCGCGCCCGGCCTGGAAGGTGCTGCGCGTGCTGGCGGACATGCTGGGCGTCACGCAGGCGCCGTTCGACAGCTCGCAGGAGGTGCTGGCGCAGGCGCTGGGCTCGGCGTCGCTGGCCGGAGTTGCCGCCGACCGGCTGAACAACCACACGTCGGCAGCCATCAGCGTGCCCGCCGGCGCGGCGGACGTGTCCGTGGTGGGCATCTACCAGTTGGACGGCATCGTGCGCCGCGCGCCTTCTTTGCAGATGACCGCCGATGCGCGCGAAGGAGCCCCGGCATGATCGACATGCTCTACAACGGTGGGCTGAACCTGTTCAGCGGCGGCTGGTGGACGGCCATCGCCTGGCCGGTGATCTGGAACCTGGTGAAGATCGTCGTCGTCCTGCTGCCGCTGATGGGCGCGGTCGCCTACCTGACCCTTTGGGAGCGCAAGCTGCTGGGCTTCATGCAGGTGCGCCACGGCCCGAACCGCGTCGGCCCGATGGGGCTGCTGCAACCGATCGCCGATGCGGTCAAGCTGCTCACCAAGGAAATCATCCGCCCGACGGCAGCCAGCAAGGGCCTGTTCTTCCTGGGGCCGCTGCTGGCCATCATGCCGGCGCTGGCGGCCTGGGTTGTGGTGCCCTTCGGCCCCGACCTGGCGCTGGCCAACGTCAATGCCGGTCTGCTGCTGGTGATGGCCATCACCTCGATCGAGGTCTATGGCGTGATCATCGCCGGCTGGGCCTCCAACTCGAAGTACGCCTTCCTGGGCGCGCTGCGCGCCTCGGCCCAGATGGTGAGCTACGAGATTGCCATGGGCTTCTGTTTCCTGGTGGTGCTGATGGTCTCGGGCAGCATGAACCTGACGCAGATCGTGCTGGGCCAGGGCCAGGGCATGGCGGCTGACCGGGGGCTGACCTTCCTGTCCTGGAACTGGCTGCCGCTGCTGCCGATCTTCCTCGTCTACCTGATCTCCGGCGTGGCCGAGACCAACCGCCACCCCTTCGACGTGGTGGAGGGCGAGGCCGAGATCGTGGCCGGCCACATGGTCGAGTACTCGGGCATGGGCTTCGCCATCTTCTTCCTGGCCGAGTACGCCAGCATGTGGCTGGTGTCGATCCTGGCCGTGGTCATGTTCCTGGGCGGCTGGCTGCCGCCGGTGTCGTTCCTCGACTTCATTCCCGGCTGGATCTGGCTGGGCATCAAGACCTTCGTCGTGGTGTCCATGTTCATCTGGATCCGTGCCACCTTCCCGCGCTTCCGCTACGACCAGATCATGCGTCTGGGGTGGAAGATATTCATTCCCGTCACGCTGGTCTGGTTGCTCGTCGTGGGCTTCTGGATGTTCAGCCCGTGGAACATCTGGCATTGAACACGGAGGATGAACCATGGCTTCCGTAGCAGCTTCCCCTTTTTCGATCCGCGACTTCTTCAAGAGCTTCATGCTCGTGGAGTTGTTCAAGGGCATGGCCCTGACCGGGCGCTACGCCTTCGCCCGCAAGGTGACGGTGCAGTTCCCCGAGGAGAAAACCCCGCTGTCGCCGCGCTTCCGCGGCCTGCACGCCCTGCGCCGCTATGAGAACGGCGAGGAGCGCTGCATCGCTTGCAAGCTGTGCGAGGCGGTGTGCCCGGCGCTGGCCATTACCATCGAGGCCGGCCAGCGCGCCGATGGCACGCGCCGCACCACGCGCTACGACATCGACCTGACCAAGTGCATCTTTTGCGGCTTCTGCGAGGAGAGCTGCCCGGTTGATTCGATCGTCGAGACGCACATCCTCGAATACCACGGCGAGAAGCGCGGCGACTTGTACTTCACCAAGGACATGCTGCTGGCCGTGGGCGACCGCTACGAACCCGAGATCGCGGCGGCCAAGGCGGCGGACGCGCCGTACCGCTGAAGGCGCACACCATCATGGACGTCAAGACCGCCTTCTTCTACCTGTTCTCGCTCGTGATGCTGTTCGCGGCATTCCGGGTGATCACCGCGCGCAACCCGGTGCACGCGGTGCTGTTCCTCATGCTCACCTTCTCGCAGGCGGCCGGCATCTGGTTGCTGCTGAAGGCCGAGTTCCTGGCCATCACGCTGGTGTTGGTCTATCTGGGCGCGGTGATGGTGCTGTTCCTGTTCGTCGTGATGATGCTGGACATCAACATCGACAGCCTGCGGCAGGGCTTCTGGCGCCACTTTCCGCTGGCGCTGGGGATCGGCGCCGTGATCTCGCTGGAAATGGCCATGGTGCTGTTCCGCGGCTTTAGCCTGGGCGATGCGCCCGTCGTGCCGGAGACCGTGACCGACGCGGCCGGGCAGGCCGTGCAGTACTCCAACACCAAGGCGCTGGGCGAACTGCTCTACACCAAGTACCTGTACCCGGTCGAGATCGCCGCCGTGATCCTGCTGGTGGCCATGGTCACCGCCATCGCGCTCACGCTGCGCGAGCGCAAGGACAGCAAGAAGATCGATCCGTCCCTCCAGGTTCGCGTGCGCGCGCGCGACCGCTTCGAGATGGTCAGGCTGGCGCCCACACAGGCCCCGCCGCCCGCCGAACCTGTCCCCGGCGCGCCTGCCGAGGAGGTCAAGAAATGACGCTGACACTGGCCCACTACCTGACCCTGGGCGCGATCCTGTTCGCGCTTTCCGTGGTCGGCATCTTCCTGAATCGCAAGAACCTGATCGTGCTGCTGATGGCCATCGAGCTGATGCTGCTGGCGGTCAACCTCAACTTCGTCGCCTTCTCGCACTACCTGGGCGACATGCACGGGCAGGTGTTCGTGTTCTTCATCCTCACCGTCGCGGCGGCCGAGTCGGCCATCGGCCTGGCGATCCTGATGCTGCTGTTCCGCGCCAAGTCCAGCATCAACGTGGACGAGCTCAACTCGCTGAAAGGGTGATCCAGCCATGAGTCAGACCCTTTCCGCCGCCACGCTGCTCGCGGTGCCGCTGGCGCCGCTGGCGGGCTCGCTGATCGCGGGCATCCTGGGCACGGCCTTCGGCGGCAACCGCATTGGCCGCACGGCCTCGCATACGGCCACCATCCTGGGCGTGCTGGCGGCCTTCATCCTGTCGGCCATGACGTTCAAGAGCGTGGTGGCCGACGGCGCGCGCTTCAACCAGACACTCTACGAATGGATGGTGGTCGGTGGCCTGAAGATGGAAGTGGGCTTCCTGATCGACAGCCTGACCGCCACCATGATGTGCGTGGTGACCTTCGTGTCGCTGATGGTGCACGTCTACACCATTGGCTACATGGCGGAGGACGACGGCTACGACCGCTTCTTCTCCTACATCTCGCTGTTCACCTTCTCGATGCTGATGCTCGTCATGAGCAACAACTTCCTCCAGCTGTTCTTCGGCTGGGAGGCGGTGGGCCTGGTGTCGTACCTCCTGATCGGTTTCTGGTTCAACAAGCCTAGCGCCATCTTCGCCAACATGAAGGCATTCCTCGTCAACCGGGTGGGCGACTTCGGCTTCATCCTGGGCATCGGCCTGATCGCCGCCTACGCCGGCACGCTGAACTATGCCGACGCCTTCGCCAAGGCGGGCGAGCTGTCCACGCTGACCTTCCCGGGCACGCAGTGGATGCTGATCACCGTGATCTGCATCTGCCTGTTCATCGGCGCGATGGGCAAGTCGGCGCAGTTCCCGTTGCACGTGTGGCTGCCCGACTCGATGGAAGGCCCGACGCCGATCTCCGCGCTGATCCACGCGGCGACGATGGTGACGGCCGGCATCTTCATGGTGGCGCGCATGTCGCCGCTGTTCGAGCTGTCGGACACGGCACTCAGCTTCGTGCTGGTCATCGGCGCCATCACGGCGCTGTTCATGGGCTTCCTGGGCATCATCCAGAACGACATCAAGCGCGTGGTGGCTTATTCCACCCTGTCGCAGCTCGGCTACATGACGGTGGCGCTGGGCGCCTCGGCCTACTCGGTGGCGGTGTTCCACCTCATGACGCACGCCTTTTTCAAGGCGCTGCTGTTCCTGGCGGCCGGCTCGGTCATCATGGGTCTGCACCACAACCAGGACATCCGCTGGATGGGTGGCGTGCGCAAGTACATGCCCATCACCTGGATCACCTTCCTGCTGGGTTCGCTGGCGCTGATCGGCACGCCGTTCTTCGCCGGCTTCTACTCCAAGGACGCGATCATCGAGGCAGTGCACGCCAGCCATCTGCCCGGCGCCGGCTTCGCCTATTTCGCCGTGCTGGCCGGCGTGTTCGTCACGGCCTTCTATTCGTTCCGCCTCTACTTCCTGGTGTTCCACGGCAAGGAGCGCTACGACCGGAACCCCGACGCGCACCACGACGACCATGGGCACGACCACGGGCACGACCACGGGCACGACCACAAGCCGCATGAATCGCCCTGGGTGGTGTGGCTGCCGCTGGTGTTGCTGGCGATTCCTTCGGTGGTGATCGGCGCCATGGCATTGATGCCGATGCTGTTCGGCGACTTCTTCCAAGGCGTGATCCATGTCGATCACGAGAAACACCACGCGATGGCCGAACTGGCCGAGGAAATCCACGGCTGGGTGCCGATGGCGCTGCATGGGTTCACGGCGCTGCCGTTCTGGCTGGCGCTGGCGGGCGTGGCGTTGTCCTACTACATGTACATGGTCAACCCGGCGCTGCCGGCGGCCATCCAGCGCGCGGTCCAGCCGGTCTACAAACTGCTCGACAACAAGTACTACCTGGACTGGTTCAACGAGAATATCCTCGCCCGCGGCGCCCGCATGCTGGGCACCGGCCTGTGGAAGGGCGGCGATCGCGCACTGATCGACGGCGCCGTGGTCAACGGCTCGTGGAAGCTGGTGGGCTGGTTCTCGGGCGTGGTGCGCTGGCTGCAATCCGGCTACCTCTACCACTACGCGCTGGTGATGATCCTGGGCGTGTTCGTGCTGATGACGTACTTCGTCTGGCTCAACAAATAACGAAGAGCGGGATAACAACATGGGTTGGTTGAGCCTTGCCATCTGGATGCCGATCGTCATCGGCGCCGTGCTGCTGGCGTTGGGCCGTGAGAATCAGGCGCCGCTGGTGCGCTGGATCGCACTCATCGGCTCCCTGGTCAGTTTCCTCGTCACGCTGCCGCTCTACGGCGGCTTCCGGCTGGGCACCGCCGAGATGCAGTTCGTCGAGAAGGCGCCGTGGATTCCGCGCTTCAACGTCAACTACCACCTGGGCGTGGACGGCCTGTCGCTCTGGTTCGTGCTGCTCACGGCCTTCATCACGGTGATCGTCGTCATCGCCGGCTGGGAAGTGATCCAGCGCAAGGTCAATCAGTACATGGCGGCCTTCCTGATCCTCTCGGGCCTGATGATCGGCGTGTTCAGCGCGCTCGACGGCGTGCTGTTCTACGTCTTCTTCGAGGCCACGCTGATCCCGATGTACCTGATCATCGGCATCTGGGGCGGCCCCAACAAGATCTACGCGGCGTTCAAATTCTTCCTCTACACGCTGCTCGGCTCGCTGCTGACGCTGGTGGCCTTCATCTACCTGTACACGCGCTCGGGCGGCAGCTTCGACATTCTCGTCTGGCAGGCCATGCCCATCGGCGACACGGCGCAGACGCTGCTGTTCTTCGCCATGTTCGCGGCCTTCGCGGTCAAGGTGCCGATGTGGCCGGTGCACACCTGGCTGCCGGACGTGCACGTCGAGGCGCCCACGGGCGGCTCTGCCGTGCTGGCGGCCATCATGCTGAAGCTGGGCGCCTATGGCTTCTTGCGCTTCTCGCTGCCGATCCTGCCCGACGCCTCGCGCGAGTGGGCCTGGCTGATGATCGCGCTGTCGCTGATCGCCGTCATCTACGTCGGCCTGGTCGCCCTGGTGCAGCAGGACATGAAGAAGCTGGTGGCCTACTCCTCGGTGGCGCACATGGGTTTCGTCACGCTGGGCTTCTTCGTCTTCAACCCGCTGGGCATCGCCGGCGGGCTGGTGCAGATGATCGCGCACGGCTTCGTCTCGGGCGCCATGTTCCTGTGCATCGGCGTGCTGTACGACCGGGTGCATTCACGCGAGATCGCGGCCTACGGCGGTGTGGTCAACACCATGCCGCGCTTCGCCACCTTCGCGCTGCTGTTCGCCTTCGCCAACTGCGGCATGCCGGGCACGGCGGGCTTCGTGGGCGAGTGGATGGTGATCCTCGGCACCGTGCAGGCCAACTTCTGGCTCGGCCTGCTGGCCGCCACGGCGCTGATCTCGGGCGCCGCCTACACGCTGTGGATGTTCAAGCGTGTGTACCTCGGCCCGGTGGCCAACGACCACGTGCGCGAACTCACCGACATTAACGGGCGCGAGTTCCTGATGCTGGCGCTGCTGGCCGTCGCCGTGCTGTGGATGGGCCTGTTTCCGAAACCCATCACCGACGTCATGGACGCGTCGGTGGCCAACCTGATCAAGCAGGTGGCGGTCTCCAAGCTGAATTGAGGGCGTGGCAATGATGGACAGATTCAGTTGGATGGCCGTCTACCCGGAGATCCTGCTCCTGGTGATGGCCTGCGTGATCGCGCTGGTCGACCTGCTCGACAAGGGCCGCCGCCGGATGGCAGCCTACCTCCTCTCGGTGCTTACGCTCGGGGTGCTGGCCGTGCTGACGGGCTACTACGCGCACAGCGGGCAGACGGTCTACGGCTTCGGCGGCCTCGTGGTCAGCGACCCGATGGCGAATTGGCTCAAGTGCTTCGCCGCGCTGGCGGTGCTGGCGACCTTCGTCTACGCCCGCGGCTACATCCTGGAGCGCGGCATGCTGCGCGGCGGCGAATGGTACGTGCTGAGCCTGCTGTCGCTGCTGGGCATCCACGTCATCATCTCGGCCAACAACTTCCTGCTGGTGTACCTGGGGCTCGAATGCCTGACGCTCGCCAGCTACGCGCTGGTGGCGCTGCGGCGCGACCACGTGGCCTCGGTCGAGGCGGCGATGAAGTACTTCGTGCTGGGCGCCATGGCCTCGGGCTTCCTGCTGTACGGCATGTCCATGCTGTATGGCGCCACCGGCACGCTGGACATCGGCGGCGTCTTCAAGGCCATCGCTTCGGGCCAGATCCGGCAGCAGGTGCTGGTGTTCGGGCTGGTGTTCATCGTGGCCGGGCTGGCGTTCAAGTTCGGCGCCGTGCCGTTCCACATGTGGATCCCCGATGTTTACCAAGGCGCCCCGACGGCCGTCACGCTGATGATCGGCGGCGCGCCCAAGCTGGCGGCGTTCGCCATGGCGATCCGCCTGCTGGTCGAGGGCCTGCTGCCGCTGGCGATCGACTGGCAGCAGATGCTGGCGCTGCTGGCCATCGCCTCGCTGCTGATCGGCAACCTGTCCGCCATCGCCCAGACCAACCTCAAGCGCATGCTGGCGTATTCGACCATCGCGCAGATGGGCTTCGTGCTGCTCGGCCTGATGGCGGGCGTGGTCAACAACAACGCGCTCGGCGCGGCCAATGCGTACAGCTCGGCGATGTTCTACATCGTCACCTACGTGCTGACCACGCTGGCCAGCTTCGGCATCATCCTGCTGCTGTCGCGCGAGGGCTTCGAGCACGAAGAGATCACCGACTTCGCCGGCCTCAACCAGCGCAGCCCGCTGTATGCCGGCATCATGGCGGTCTGCCTGTTCTCGCTGGCCGGCCTGCCGCCGCTGGTGGGCTTCCAGGCCAAGCTGTCGGTGCTGCAAGCGCTGATCAGCACCGGGCAGGCGGCCCACATCGCGCTGGCGGTGTTCGCCGTCATGATGTCGCTGATCGGCGCGTTCTACTACCTGCGCGTCATCAAGGTCATGTACTTCGACGAACCGATGGGCGCCGCCAGCCCGATCAGCGCGCCATGGGACATGCGCGCGCTGCTGTCGCTCAATGGCGCGCTGCTGCTGATCCTGGGCATCGTGCCGGGCGCGCTGATGGCCCTGTGCGCGCGCGCCGTCGTGCAGATGCTGGCGACCTAGGGCCTGCTAACGCCATGGAAGGGGTCACGAAGCTCAGCACAGCCTGCCCATCAAGGCGCGCGACGCCGTGCGTACGCCGGTACGCACAAGGAGCGCAACGCCGAGGGGTGGGCTGTGCTGAGCTTCCCTCCGGGTTGCCTCGCCAAGGGGCCGTCTGCGGCGTTGCCCGCGCTTGCAAGGCGCCAGCCTTGCTGCGCACGGGCGCCTGGCATCCAGCCCCTTGGCGAGGCAACGCGATCCCCTTCCATGGCGTTAGCAGGCCCTAGTCCATTGAAACATTGAAATCGGATGCATTGACCTCAGATGATGAGGCATGCAACGAATCATGCTGACGCCCGACCAACGCGAGGAACTTGAAGCGATGCTGCGCAAGCACAGCGGTGGGGCGGCGCAGGCGCGCCGCGCACGGTGTGTTCTGCTTTGGGCCGATGGCCAGCGGCGGGTAGACATCCGCTCGAAGCTGGCTTGCAACGACGCGTTCGTCACCCGTTGGACGACCGCGTATGGCGAGCAAGGCGCGGCGGGCCTGGTGTCGCTTTATCCGGGCCGCAAGCCGACCAAGCCGGTGGCGCGCCTGGAGGCACGGGTGTTGGACCGTACGCTCAAGCACAAGCCCAAGGATGGGTCCACGCACTGGAGCAGCCGCAAGCTCGCTGCGGAACTCGGCGATATCTCCTTCATGACCGTGCAGCGTATCTGGAGCAAGCACGGGGTGCGGCCTCACCGTTTGGAGCGCCACATGGTGTCCAACGATCCCGACTTCGAGGCCAAGGCGGCCGACGTGATCGGTCTGTACCTGAGTCCGCCGGCACACGCGGTCGTCTTCTGCGTCGATGAGAAGACCGCCATCCAGGCCCTGGACCGCAAGGACCGGATGCTGCCGCTGTCGCCGGGCCGCGCCGAAAGCCATGGGTTCGAGTACAAGCGCAATGGCACCCTGAGCCTGTTCGCCGCGCTGAACACAGCCACGGGCCAGGTGCTGGGCAAGACAGCTGCGCGCCACACCAGCGAACAGTTCGTCGCGTTCCTGCAAGACATCGTCTCCTCGCAATCGCCGCGGCGCGAGATTCACGTCATCTGCGACAACGTCAGCAGCCACAAGACCGAACTGGTCGAGCAGTTCCTGGCCAAGCATCGTCACGTGCAAATCCACTACACCCCCACGTACTCGTCTTGGTTGAACCAGGTCGAGAACTGGTTCGCCCGCATCCAGCGCGACGTGATCACCCGCGGCATCTTCACGTCCACCAAGGACCTCGACAAGAAGCTCATGCGATACATCCGCCAGTACAACCAGCAAGCCAAGCCCATCATGTGGAAGTACTCCGATCCGGGGCGCCGCATCACATCCAGTTCTTCTGTTTCAGTGGACTAGCGGGATGTCGCAGACCGCCGTCATCTGGACGCTGATCCTGCTGGCTCTGGTGGCTGCCAACCTGCCGTTCGCCAACCAGCGCCTGATGGCCGTGGTACCCCTGCGCGGCGGCGCCAAGCCGCTGGCCTGGCGGCTGGTGGAACTGGTGCTGTGCTACTTCATCGTTGGCGGCATCGGGCTGTTGCTGGAGCAGCGCGCGGGGCAAATCTATTCCCAAGGCTGGGAGTTCTACGCCATTACCGCCGCGCTGTTCCTCACGCTGGCGTTTCCCGGCTTCGTGTACCGCTACCTGCTGCGGCGACGCGGCTGAACCGCCGTGGCGCATGACCTGACGGAACACAAGCTGCACGGGCAGGCGTTGCTGCGCGGCGGCTTCCTGCACGCCTTCCGTGACGAGGTGCGGCTGCCCGACGGCGGCACGGCCCAGCGCGAGTACATCGTCCACCCCGGCGCGGTGATGGTCGTGCCGTTGCTGCAAGCGGCCGACGGTGCGCCGCGCCTGGTGCTGGAGCGCCAGTACCGCTACCCGGTGCAGCGCACCATCATCGAGTTCCCGGCCGGCAAGATCGACCCGGGCGAGGACACCCTGGCCTGCGCGCGCCGCGAGTTGCTGGAGGAAACCGGCTACACCGCGCGCGAATGGGCGCGCGCCGGCGTGCTGCACCCGGTGGTGGCGTATTCCACCGAGTTCATCGAGGTCTGGTTCGCGCGCGGCCTGACGCTGGGCGAACGCCGGCTGGACGAGGGCGAGTTCCTCGAAGTCTTCACCGCCACGACTGGCGAGCTGATGCAGTGGTGCCGCGATGGCCAGGTGACCGACGCCAAGACGCTGATCGGCGCGTTCTGGCTTCAGAACGTGCTGGCGGGAACCTGGTCGCTCGACTGGCAGCCCGCATCCGACACCTGACGCCATGAAAGTTCTCGACCTGCACTGCGCCCACGCCCATTCGTTCGAAGGCTGGTTCGCCTCCGAAGACGACTTCCAGGACCAGCTCGCGCGCGGCCTGCTCGAATGCCCGGTGTGCGGCGACAGGTCCATCGCCAAGCTGCCCAGCGCGCCGCGCCTGAACCTGGGTGGCGGCGTCGAACCTGAACAGGGCAAAGCGGTGACGGTGCCGGCCGGCCAGAGCGATGTGGCCGCCCTGCCGCCGGCGGCCATGCAGGCCGCCTGGCTGCACCTGGTGCGCCAGGTGATGGCGCAGACCGAGGACGTGGGTGAGCGCTTCGCCGATGAGGCGCGCCGCATCCACTACGGCGAGGCCGACGAGCGCGCCATCCGCGGCCAGGCCACGCGCGAGCAGACTGAAGAACTGCTCGACGAGGGCATTGCCGTCGTGCCGCTGCCCCTGCCGCCCGGCCTCAAGGGTCCGTTGCAATAAACTACTGATTTGATAGCTGCTCGCGCTTGACTGGCGGGCGCTGGAGGCCGATTTGGCTTTGAGCCAGCCCTAGTGGCAGGCCGGCGAGTTGACGACGTTGCGCAGCGCCTGCGTGTCCACGATGCGCACGTGCCGCTGCTTGACTTCCACCATGCCGTCGTCGGCGAACTTCGAGAAGGTGCGGCTCACCGTCTCCAGCTTCAGGCCCAGGTAGCTGCCGATCTCCTCGCGCGTCATGCGCAGCACCAGCTCCGACTGCGAGAAGCCGCGCGCGTGCAGGCGCTGCACCAGGTTCAGCAGGAAGGCGGCCAGGCGCTCCTCGGCGCGCATGCTGCCCAGCAGCAGCAGCACGCCGTGCTCGCGCACGATCTCGCGGCTCATGATCTTGTGCACGTGGCTTTGCAGCGCCGGCACTTCACGCGACAGCTCCTCGATGCGCTCGTAGGGCATCACGCAGACCTCGGCATCCTCCAGCGCGATGGCGTCGCAGGTGTGGCGGTCGCCCACGATGCCGTCCAGCCCGATGATCTCGCCCGCCATCTGGAACCCGGTGACCTGGTCGCGCCCGTCCTCGGTGGCCACGCTGGTCTTGAAGAAGCCGGTGCGGATGGCGTAGAGCGCGTTGAACGGGTCGCCGTTGGAGAACAGCGGCGTGCCGCGCTTGAGCCGGCGGCGAATCGTCACCAGGCTGTCCAGCTTGCCCAGGTCGCCGTCCGACAGGCCCACGGGCATGCACAGCTCGCGCAGGTTGCAGTTGGAGCAGGCGACTTTGATGGCTTGCAAGGTCATGACGACCCATTCTAGGCCACCGAAGCCGCGCTTTTGACTTGCGGCAAGGCTCGGCGGCCGGGGCCTTGATCCTGGTCAAGTTCGGCGGGGACTGCCCGGGCCACAGTACGGGCTGGGATAGAAGGAACCCCTGCGATGCCAGCCATCACCACCGAACTGCTGACCCGATTCGACGTGCCCGGCCCGCGCTACACCTCGTATCCCACGGCCGACCGCTTCGTGGAGGCGTTCGGCGCCGACGACTACGTGCGTGCATTGGCGCAGCGCCGCACCGGCCTGGCGGCCTCGCCGCTGCCGCTGTCGCTGTACGTGCACGTGCCGTTCTGTGAGTCGCTGTGCTACTACTGCGCCTGCAACAAGATCATCACCAGGCACCACGAGCGCGCCGCGCCCTACCTGCGCTACCTGGGCAAGGAGGTGGATTTGCACGTGCAGCGCATCGGCGCCGGGCAGTCGGTCAGCCAGTTGCACCTGGGCGGCGGCACGCCCACTTTTTTGAGCGACGACGAGCTGGGCGAGCTGATGGCCATGCTGCGCCGCAACTTCGCCCTGGTGCCGGGCGGCGAATACTCGATCGAAGTCGATCCGCGCACCATCGACGAGGCGCGCCTCGGCACCTTGGCGCGCCTGGGCTTCAACCGCCTGTCGTTCGGCGTGCAGGACTTCGACCCCCTCGTGCAGAAGGCCGTGCACCGCGTGCAGCCGGCCGAACAGGTGTTCGCGCTGGTGGCGGCGGCGCGGCGCATCGGCTTCGAGTCGGTCAACGTGGATTTGATCTACGGCCTGCCCAAGCAGACGCCCGAATCCTTCGACCGCACGCTGGCCCAGGTGGCCGATCTGCGGCCCGACCGCATCGCGCTCTACGCGTACGCGCACCTGCCCGAGCGCTTCAAGCCGCAGCGGCGCATCATCGCCATCGATCTGCCCGGCGCGGCCCACAAGGTGAGCATGCTGGCGCGCTCGCTGGCCGCGTTCGACGCCGCCGGCTACGTCTACGTCGGCATGGACCACTTCGCGCTGCCGGGCGACGCGCTGGCCGTCGCCAAGCGCCAGGGCCGGCTGCACCGCAACTTCCAGGGCTACAGCACGCAGCCCGACTGCGATTTGATCGGCCTGGGCGTGTCCGCCATCGGCAAGGTCGGCGCCACCTACAGCCAGAACGCCAAGACCCTGGCCGAATACCAGGACCTGCTGGATCAGGGCCACCTGCCCGTGGTGCGCGGCCTCGCCGTGTCGCGCGACGACCTGCTGCGCCGCGCCGTCATCATGGCGCTGATGTGCCAGGGCGAGCTGGTGTACGAATCCGTCGAGTCGGCGCACCTGATCGACTTCCGCGGCTACTTTGCCGCCGAGCTGGCGCAACTGCGCGCGATGGAAGAACAGGGCCTGGTGCGCCTGACCGACAGCGGCATCCAGGTCACCGCCACCGGCTGGTTCTTCGTGCGCGGCGTGGCGATGGTGTTCGACCGGTACCTGCAAGCCGACCGCAACCGCGCGCGGTTTTCTAAAATCATCTGATGCAGACTTCGCTCGCCGTCACCGCCTTGCTCATGGGGCTGGCGGGCGGCCCGCACTGCATCGCCATGTGCGGCGCGGCCTGCGCCGGCATCGGCCAGGCGGCGGCGCCGCGCGGCACGCAGGCCATCGGCTTCTTCCAGCTCGGCCGGCTCGCCGGCTATTCGGCCCTGGGCGCGCTGGCCGCCGCCAGCATGCAGGGGCTGGGCTGGCTCACCGTGCAGAGCGCCGCGCTGCGGCCCGCGTGGACCATGGTGCACGTCGCCGCCGTGCTGCTGGGCCTGCTGCTGCTGGTGCAGGCGCGCCAGCCCGTGTGGCTGGAGAGCGGCGCGCGCCGCGTCTGGGGCCGCGTGCGCGCCGCCACGCAGTCGATGGGCCTGGCCGCGCCGCTCGGGCTGGGCGTGGCCTGGGCGCTGCTGCCCTGCGGCTTGCTGTATTCGGCGCTGATGGTGGCCGCGCTGGCCGGCAGCGTGGCCGGCGGTGCCGGGGTGATGGCGCTGTTCGCGCTGGGCTCGGGGATCTCGCTGTGGGCCGGGCCGTGGCTGCTGCTGCGCCTGGGCGCCAACGGCCGCGGCGCCTGGGGCATGCGCCTGGCCGGCCTGGCCCTGATAGTCACCGCCGGTTGGGGTCTGTGGATGGGCCTGGTGCACGAGCAGGCGCCTTGGTGCGTGGTGCCTGTCACGCACTGAAAACTACAGATTTGATAGCTTCTAGCGCTTGATTGGTGGGCGCTGGGGGCCTAAGAAAACCTGAAAGCCTCGTGGTTGACCTGGCTTGGATGCAGGTATTCGTATTGCCCCTAAATGACTCTGAAGCCATCACCGGCATTGCCCGGACATCCCTTGGTTGCTCAGTTTCGCCGTGAACATCTTTCCTCGCACGGTGGCGCATGTGAAAGCACGGGAGCGATAGTCCACATTGGCCCGGCTTCCGGGCGAACTGATGGTTTCATTGTGGCCAGGGTCGATGGGGCCTGCCAGCCCATATTGCTCTTGATCGCAGCGGAGTGATCTGGCCCAGGAGTCAGGATCAGGATTGACGTAGCAGAAAGCCACAAAAACACGCTCTTGACACCGATTCATCACCTTCCACACCCCTTTGTAGAGTTCGACAGCGGCGCATTGGCGCACAGCCTCCCTGCCTGACGGTGCGTCATGGCTGACCGATGGCGAGGACGATGAGGGAGAGGCGTTCTGGCCGATGTGCGATGGCGTGCCACTCGATGGAGAAGGGTAGGTATTGGCGGCACTCGGATAAGTGATGGACCCCACTGCGGGAACGACGGCGGGCGGGGGTGGCGTGTATGCATTGGTCGCTGGCTGCTTGGCCGCCGCGTATTGATGGGCCGCCCCGCTCCACATCTGCGTGCTTTGTTCTGCGTCCATGCTTCCGCCCAAGGTGAACACGTCCACGATGGCCCCTATCGCAACACCCATCGTGCCCGTCCAAAGGCCGGTCAGGATGTTCCCTTGCGAGAGTTGATCTCCCGTTTCCTCGATGGCCTTCATCGTCGTGCAGCCCATCAGGGATAGGGTGACAGCAGCCAAGACCGAAAAATATTTCTTCATATCCTTGCTCCCGATCCCTACTTCAACAACCCGGTGACGGCGATGAGTTCGAAGTCGTCATAGTCCCCGCCGGAATTCGCCTGGGAGTTGATCTGCACCTGCACGATGTCGGCAGCCTGGAAAGAAGACAGGGAAAAGCACCGGCTGATCTGGGAATAGGAGCCGTCGCTGCTGGTGACCGGCAGTCCCTCGACGATGTAGGTGCCCGGTTGCCCGTTTTTGGAAAGAGAAATCAGCGATTGCCCACTATCGCCCTCGCCGCGTTCGATGCCCTTGGCGTAGAAATGAATGCAGAGTTGGGAGTATTTGGATTTCTGTTCCGCATCCAGAGTAGCCTTGTCCAGCCAGACGGTGCCTGATGCGCTCGGAAACTGGAACTGGGAATTGCTGGTGCCCGCGTAGTTGGAATCCCCCAGGTGCACGACATTCAGGCTGGCCGGGAACAGCACGTCCGAATCCAGCAAGGCCCGGCTGGTCACGCGGTTGGTGAAAGACAAGCGCTCGTTCTTGTAGGTGAATAGAACCGGCTTCGGCAGGATGCCTTGCTTGGTGGCGATGCCCGAGAAGTAGGTCGGGAAGTTGTAGCTCTTGGGCAGGTCGAGCGTGTAGTTGCCGCTGGCGTCCGTGGTGGTCGAGTAGGTTCTGTCCAGCGTCACGGCGACGGTGACGCCGCCGATGCCCGCACCCGATTCATCGACGATGGTGCCCTTGCTGACCCATTGAGCGCCGTCGATCTCGTCGCCGCCGCCGCAGGCGGTCAGCAAAGCCAGCGCGGTGGCGAGGCATGTCGGCACCAAAACTGAAAATTTCATTCTTGACTCCAATAGTGTTGAAAACACGCCTTCCTCCCTTTGGGCGGCCGCACTGATTCGCTGCTCACGCTTGCCACTCAAGTTGTGTGAAGACGTAACCAATGATGGTTTGGAATTCCAAACGTGTCAAGCGCTCGTTCCCTTACGTTGCGGGCCGATGGCACGCCGCAGCGAACCCGATCCACTCGCCGAGAAGGTTGGCGCGCGTATCCGGGCGCTTCGCGAAGCCACGGGCCTCACGCTGGAGCAACTGGCCTATTCGTGCGATTTCTCCAAGGGCCAGCTTTCAACCATCGAGCGCGGGCTGGCGGTGCCGACGGCATCCACGCTGAACACCCTGGCGGAAGGGCTGGGGGTGCTGCCGCTTGATCTGCTGACGTTCCCGGACGATGGCCCGCGCGAGAGGCTGGTCAATCTGACGCGCTACCTGTCGAAGACGGAGATGGAGGCCGTCTTGGCCTTGCTCCGCCATCGGGCGCCGCAGTCCGCCTGAAATTGCGGTTGCTCTGGTGGGTGGTGCCCGCCGTGCACCGAAAACTACAGGTTTGATAGCTGCCAGCACATGCTGGATGGGCGCTGGAGGCTAAGAAGGCTACGAGCCATTCAGCCCGGCGCCGCTACGCCTCTGGCGTGGACAGAGCCAGACGCGCCCCTGGAAAAGCGCTAGACTGCCAATGTTCCTACGTCATGTAGCTCTTTAGAGGGAACATCATGCAGACCGTCAACATCCGTCAACTCAAGACCAACCCCAGCACGGCGCTGGCCGCCGCGAGGGCCGATGACATGGTGGTGGTGATGAACCGCGACCATCCGCAGGCGCTGCTGGTCGATCTGGAGCAGTTGGGCGTGCCCGATCTGCCCGCCGTGCGGGTGGCGCTGGCGCTGGCGCTGTTCCGGGGCGGCGCGGTGTCGGCGGGCTTCGCCGCGCGGGTGGCGGGCAAGCCGCTGGCGGAGATGCTGGCGCTGCTGGCCAGCCAGGGGCTGGCGCTCACGGGCGAGGGCCGGGCCGCCGCCGATGAGGCCCACGCCGACCTGCGCCGCGGGCGCGACTGGCTGGCTGGCGGGCGTGGGGGGTGAGCCGCCGTGTTGTCATCGCTGATGCCGGGCCGCTGATCGCGCTGGCGCGCATCGATGCGCTGGACTTGTTGCGCGGGCTGTTCGGCCGCGTATGCATTACCGTCGCCGTGCGCGATGAGATCCTGCCCACCGCCGCCTCGTTTCCCGATACCGGCCTGCTGGCGCGCACCCTGCAAGAGGGCTGGATCGAGGTGGTGGACGAGCCGCCGGGCAACTGGAAGCCGCTGAACCCCGGCGTCGATCCGGGCGAGGCCAGCGCCATTCATGCCGCCTGCGTCTGGCGCGACGCGGGTGACGCCGTGCTGCTGGTGATGGACGACCGCACCGGGCGGCTGGAGGCCAAGGCCCACGGCATCGCGCTGATCGGCACGGCGGCGGTGATCGGGTTGGCCCGGACCGAGGGGCTGATCGTGGCGGCGCGCCCCTTGCTGGAGCGGCTGGCGCGCTCGGGCTACTACCTGGGGCAGGCGGTGATCGACGCGGTGCTGGCGGACGCCGGCGAGTGACGGTGCCTGTCAAAAATAATAGCTGCCTGCGCTTGGCTGGCGCGGGCTACCGGCCTAAAAGTCTCCGAACCCTTCAGCCCAGCGCCGCCATGCCCTTGTAGAGCATGTAGGCCGCCAGCACCACCAGCACCACCGCGAACGCGCGCTTGAGCTTCTTCACCGGCAGCGCGTGCGCGGCCCTGGCGCCCACCGGCGCCATCAGCACGCTGCACGAGGCGATGACCACCAGCGCCGGCAGCCACAGGTAGCCGAACGAGTGGGGCGGCAGCCCGGTCAGCCCCTGGCCGGCGATGACGTAGCCCGCCACGTTGGCCAGCGCGATCGGGAAGCCCAGTGCCGCGCTGGTCGCCACCGCGTTGTGGATGGCCACGTTGCACCAGGTCATGAAGGGCACGCTGACGAAGCCGCCGCCCGCGCCCACCAGGCCGGAGAGAAAGCCGATCACGCCGCCCGCGCCCAGCATGCCGGCGGTGCCCGGCAGCTGGCGCGTGGGCGCCGGCTTGCGGTCCAGGTACATCTGCACCGCCGAGAAGGTGACGAAGCCGCCGAACACGAAGTACAGCGCCGCGCCCTTGAGCAGCGCGAACACGCCCAGGCTGGCCACCATCGCCCCCAGCACGATGCCGGGCGCCAGGCGCCAGGCGATGTCCCAGCGCACCGCGCCTTTCTTGTGGTGCGCGCGCACGCTGCTGATGGAGGTGAAGATGATGGTCGCCATCGAGGTGGCGATGGCCATCTTCACCGCCAGCCCCGGCGCCACGCCGCGCGCGCCCAGCATGGCCGAGATGAAGGGCACCATGATCATGCCGCCGCCGATGCCCAGCAGCCCGGCCAGGAAGCCCGTGGCGAGCCCGAGCAGGGCGAGTTCGACGATCAGCAGGGGTTCGAGGGGCAAGGCGCGGGGGAGGGGGCGAGGGGAGGATAAGGTGTCTGCGAATGCCGCCGGGCCGTCATCCTGAACGCAGGGGTTCAGGTGGGCGAGGTCAGACTGGCCTTGGGATCATCTGACGCGAGACGTTCACGCTGACCAGCCGATGTTCCAAGCCCGGGCTCGTACGAGCATTGGTTCAAGGAAATATAAGCCCGGCGCGCACCGCAGACAGGGCGGATTTTACGCCGGGGCGGGCGCGTTCACAGCAGCCGGCCGTCTTCGCCCAGCGCCTGGTCCAGCCGCGTGAGCAGGGCGCCCAGCGTGGCCTGCTCGGCCACGCTCAGGTGCGGCTCCTCGCCGCCCTGCACCGGCGCGGCGGTGGCGGACGTCGGCTGGTCGGCCAGCTCGAAGGCCAGGTTCAGCGCCGCCAGCACGGCGATGCGGTCGCGCGCCTTGATCTTGCCGGCGTCGCGGATGCGGCTCATCGCCGCGTCCACGCGGTGCACCGCCTCGCGCAGGCGCTCCTCGCCGCCCTCGGGGCAGCCCAGCAGGTAGCCCTGGCCCATGATCTTGACTTCGAGCTGCTTCATGGCCGGGGCCGCTCCTTGCCGTCGTCGGCGGGCAGCACGCCAGCGGCGGCGGGCAGGCGGTCGATCAGCGAATCGACGCGGGCGCGCGCCGCCATCAGGCGCGACTTCAGGTTGTCGCGTTCATGCGTCAGCGCCTGCACCTGCTGCGCCAGCAGTTCGTTGGTGCGGCGCAGTTCCTCGTGGCGCACGAGCAGCCGCTCGACGCGCTCGGCGATCTGTTCGATGAGAGGCGGGGTCGTCATGGCGGCGATTCGTTGGGCTGGCCGATTGTAGGCGGTGGCCGCCGCTTACAACACGAGCCGCCGCCCGGCCGCCCGAAGGCGGCGAGCGCCCCCTCGGGGGGCAGCGGACCACGCGAAGCGGGGGAGCGTGGGGGGCATACGATTCGAGCCGCCGCCCGGCCGCCCGAAGGCGGCGAGCGCCCCCTCGGGGGGCAGCGGACCACGCGAAGCGGGGGAGCGTGGGGGGCATACGATTCGAGCCGCCGCCCGGCCGCCCGAAGGCGGCGAGCGCCCCCTCGGGGGGGCAGCGGACCACGCGAAGCGGGGGAGCGTGGGGGCATACGATTCGAGCCGCCGCCCGGCCGCCCGAAGGCGGCGAGCGCCCCCTCGGGGGGGCAGCGGACCACGCGAAGCGGGGGAGCGTGGGGGCATACAATCCGCCGCGTTGGTGCTCGCGCGCCGTGGTTCGCACGGCCGCAGTTCAACGGGAAGCAGGGGGGCCGGCCCGACCCGGAGCCGGCCTAACCTGCGCTGCCCCCGCAACGGTAAGCGGATGGCGCCTCGATCTCGGTCGCGGCGCCGGCTCCTGCCTCACACCGCCACTGGCGGCGCTGGTCACCAGGCGCCGCTGGGAAGGCGAGGCACTCAAGGATGCGACCTCCGCCAGCCCGGATACCGGCCAACGAGGAGGCCGCGCCCACGCCAGCCGCGTGGGCGCGGCCATGTTCACCCCATGCGCCGGCGGGGAAGCCGGCAGGGGTTGCCCACCCGTGCTTCTCGTCATGAAAAAACTCCCGCATCCTCTCCGGCGCGCCGCGCTGCCGCTGACCCTGTCCTGCGCGTTCGCGCCTGTGTTCGCCCAGACGACCGCCGCCGCCGACCTGCCCGACACCGTCGTGACCGCCACGCGCAGCGCGCAGCCGCTGGCCGACGTGCTGGCGGACGTCACCCTGATCGACCGCGCGCAGATCGAGGTGAGCGGCGCCGTCAACATCGCCGACCTGCTGCAACGCCAGGCGGGGCTGGAGCTGTCGCGCAACGGCGGGCCGGGCACCACCACCAGCCTGTTCATGCGCGGGGCGGAGAACCGCTTCACCGCCGTCTACATCGACGGCATTCGCGTGGACACCCAGGCCACCGGCGGCGCGCCGTGGGAGGCCATCGCGCTGGGGCAGGTGGAGCGCGTCGAGATCGTGCGCGGCCCGGCTGCCGCCGTCTACGGCTCCGACGCCATCGCCGGCGTGGTGCAGATCTTCACGCGCAAGGGCGAAGGCCCGTTCATGCCCTACGTGGGCGTGGGGGTGGGCAGCCACCGCACCGGCAAGCTGGAGGCGGGTTTTTCGGGCAGCAATGGCGCCGTGGACTATTCGCTCGGCCTGGAGCGCGACACCAGCCGCGGCTTCAACAGCCGGCAGAACAGCAACCCCGACGACGACGGCTACCGCCAGACGGCGCTGAGCGGCCGCCTCGGCTGGCAGATCAACAAAGCCCACCGGCTGGATCTGACCGGCACGCACACGGACATGAAGTCCCAGTACGACGGCTTCACGGCTGGCCTGAACGACCTGTCCGACAACCGCCTGGCCACCCTGGGCGCGACCTGGAGCGCGCAGTGGACGGCCAACTACAGCACCCGCCTGTCGGTCAGCGAATCGCAGCACCGCTACGAGACCTCGCCCTCGTCCTATCTCAGCAAGACCACGCTGCGCAACGTCCTGCTGCAGAACGAATGGCGCCAGGGCGGCCACCGGGTCACCGCCGCGCTGGAGCGGCGCGAGGACAAGCTGCTGAACGACCCCATCGGCCAGGGCCGCCACCAGAACGCCATCGCCCTGGGCTACGGCTACGGCAGCGGCCCGCACACCGTGCAGGTGAACCTGCGCCACGACCGCGACAGCGAGTTCGGCGGCCAGACCACCGGCGGCGTGGCCTACGGCTACGGCTTCGCGCCCGGCTGGCGCGTGACCGGCGCGGTGGGCACGGCCTTCCGCGTGCCCACGCTCTACCAGCGCTTCTCGGACTACGGCAACCCCGACCTGGTGCCGGAGAAAAGCCGCAACGTCGAGCTGGGTGTGCACTGGGCGCAGGGCGCCAGCCGCTTCGGCGTCACGGCCTACCGCAACCGCGTCACCAACCTCATCACCTTCGGCGCCGCCGGCCCGTGCGGTTCCGTGTACGGCTGCTACGAGAACACCGGCCGCGCCATCCTGCGCGGCGTCACGCTCTCGGGCGCGCACAAGCTGGGCGGCGTGAACCTGCGCGGCTCGCTCGACCTGCAGGATCCGCGCGACGCCGCCACCGGCAATCTGCTGGCGCGCCGCGCCAAGCGCATCCTCAAGCTGGGCGCCGATACGCGCGTGGCCGACTGGACGCTGGGCGCCGAAGTGCAGGCGTCGAGCAGGCGCTACGACAACGCCGCCAACACCACCGTGCTGGGCGGCTACGGCCTGGTCAACCTGTACGCCAGCACCACCCTCGCGCGCGAATGGACGCTGCTGGCGCGCATCGACAACCTCGGCGACAAGAACTACCAGGTGGCGAGCGGCTACAACACGCCCGGCCGCACCTTCTACCTGGGCCTGCGCTGGACGCCGAAGTTTTAAGAAAAAGTGGCTCCAGCGCCCGCCAGGCAAGCGCTGGCAGCTACTAAAATGAAAGCATGGAACCTGTCCTGCCGGCACCGGCGCGCAGCGAGCTGATCCTGGGCGGCCAGAAGAGCGGCAAGTCGCGCCGCGCCGAGAGCCTGGCCGCCGCCTGGCTGGCCGCCGCGCCCGCGCACCGCGCGGTGCTGATCGCCACCGCCGCGCCGCACGACGACGAGATGCGCGCGCGCATCGCCCGCCACCAGCGGGAGCGCGCCGCGCGCGTGCCGGGCCTGGCCACGCGCGAGGCGCCGCATGACCTGCCCGCCGCCATCACCGAAGCTGGCGGCGCCGAGACGCTGCGCGTGGTCGACTGCCTGACGCTGTGGCTCACGCAGCAACTGATGCCCCTGGATGAAGGTTCAAAGGCAAATCGGCCTCCAGCGCCCGCCAGCCAAGCGCTGGCAGCTACGCTTTTGGAAGCAATCGGGTCTTGCCCCGGCCCCATCGTGCTGGTCGGCAACGAGATCGGCCTGGGCGTGATTCCGCTCGGGCGCGAGGTGCGCGCCTTCGTCGATGCATTGGGCGGGCTCAACCAGGCGGTGGCGGCGCGTTGCCAGCGCGTGACGCTGATGGTCGCCGGACTGCCGCTGGTGCTGAAGGAGAGCGCCGCGTGATCCGCCGCCGGCTCGCCGCCGCGCTGACGCTGCTCGCGCTGGCTCCGCTGCCAGCCGTCGCCTACGAGGTGAAGGACGACGCCGGCGTCTCCACCCGCTTCGACGCGCCGCCCGCGCGCATCGTCAGCCTGCTGCCCTCGCTGACCGAGACCGCCTGCGCGCTGCGCGCCTGCGCGCGCCTGGTGGCGGTGGACCGCTATTCCAACTGGCCGCCGGAGGTCGCCAAACTGCCCCAGGTCGGCGGCGGGCTGGACCCGCAGGTCGAGGCCATCGTCGCCCTCAAGCCCGACCTGGTGCTGATGGCCACCTCCTCGCGCGCTGCCGTGCGCCTGCGCGCGCTGGGCCTGAAGGTGGTGCAGCTGGAGCCGCGCACCGGCGCCGACATGCGCCGCGTCGTCGCCAGCCTGGGGCGCGCGCTGCAAGTGGGTGGCGCCGACGCGCTGCTGCGCAATATCGACGAGGGCGTGCAGGCCGCCGCCGCCGCGCTGCCGGCGCCGCTGCGCGGCACGCGCGTGTACTTCGAGGTCACGCCCACGCCGCACGCCGCCGGGCGCGGCAGCTTCATCGGCGAGCTGATGGACGCGCTGGGCCTGGTCAACATCGTCGGGCCCGAGCTGGGGCCGTTCCCGCACATCAGCCCCGAGCTGGTGGTGCGCGCCGCGCCCGACCTCATCATGGCCAGCCGCGCCAGCCTCCAGGACATGGCGCGCCGCCCCGGCTGGCCGGCGCTGAAGGCGCTGCGCGAAGGGCGCACCTGCGCCTTCGACGGCGCCGAGCGCGACATCCTCGTGCGCCCCGGCCCGCGCATGCCCGAGGCGGCGCGGCTGGTGGCGCGCTGCGTGACCGAGCGGATGGGCAAGCAGTGAGTCGTGCCGCCGCGCTCGGCATCGGCCTCGTCGTGCTGGCCGCGCTCGGCACGCTGCTCGGCGCCAGCGTCGGCAGCACCGGGCTCGACAGTGTCTTCGCCGCCCGCCACGACCCCGTGGCCTGGCAGATCGTGTGGGACATCCGCCTGCCGCGCACGCTGGGCGCGTGGCTGGCCGGCGCGCTGCTGGGGCTGGCCGGCGCGGTGGCGCAGGGCCTGTTCCGCAACCCGCTGGCCGACCCGTACCTGCTGGGCAGCGGCTCCGGCGCCGCGCTGGCGATGGCGCTGGCCTTCGCCGGCGTGGGCGCGGCCGGGCTGGTGTCGGGCAGCAGCAGCGGCGCCGCGCTGGCGCAGGCCGCCTCGCCCTGGCTGGCGCGGCTGGGGCTGACGGGCGCGGCCTTCGCCGGCGCGCTGGCCGGCGTGCTGCTGACCCTGCTGCTGGCGCAGGGCGTGCAGCAGACGCTGCGCCTGCTGCTGGCCGGCGTGGTGGTGGGCTACGTGCTGGGCGCGGTGCGCGACCTGGTGCAGCTGGCCGACCCCGACGTGCTGGTGGCCATGCAGGGCTTCACGCTGGGCATCACCGGCTTCGTCGGCTGGGCGGCCTGCGGCGTGATGGCGGCGCTGCTGGCGCCGCTGCTGGCCGCCGCCTGGGCGCTGGCGCGCGTGCTCGACGCGCTGACGCTGGGCGAGGACACCGCCCAGAGCCTGGGCCTGCCGCTGGCGCCCCTGCGCGCGCTGCTGGTCGGCGTACTGGCGCTGGCCACCGGCGCCGCCGTGGCGCAGACCGGGCTGATCGGCTTCGTCGGCCTGGTGGCGCCGCACCTGGTGCGCGGGCTGGCGCGCAGCACGCACGGGCCGCTGGTGCTGCTCTCGGCGCTGGCCGGCGGCGCGCTGCTGATGGCGGCCGACATCGCCGCGCGCGTGCTGATCTCGCCGCAGGAGCTGCCCGTGGGCGTGCTGACGGCGGTGCTGGGCGGCGTGTACCTGCTGTGGCTGATGCACCGGCGCTCGCGCGAGGGGAGGGCGCCGTGAGCGCCGCCTGGCCGCTCCGAGGGCGGCGCCCGGCTCAGGGCTCGCACCCGCGGTCCGCAGGACGGAGGGCGGCTCAATGATTGCTACTGAAAAAATAGCTGTCAGCGCACGGCTGGCGGGCGCCAGCATCGGAAAACACCAGATACTGCATGCCATCGACCTGCATCTGCACGCCGGCCGCTGGGTCGCCGTCGTCGGCCCCAACGGCGCCGGCAAGTCCACCCTGCTGCGCGTGCTGGCCGGGCTGCTGCCGTGCGACGGGCAGGTCATGCTGCAAGGCCGCCCGCTGGCCGATTGGCCCACGCGCGCCCGCGCCGCGCAACTGGCCTGGCTGGGCCAGGCCGAGTCGGGCAGCGACGACCTGACGGCCTGCGACGTGGTCCTGCTCGGCCGCCTGCCGCACCGTCCCTGGCTGGCGCCGCCGGGCGAGGCCGACCACGCCGCCGTGGAACAGGCCCTGCGCGCCACGCAGGCCTGGGCGCTGCGCGAGCGGCGCCTTGGCGAGCTCTCGGGCGGCGAGCGCCAGCGCGTGCTGCTGGCCCGTGCCCTGGCCGTGCGGGCCCCCGTGCTGCTGATGGACGAGCCCCTGGCCCACCTCGACCCGCCGCACCAGGCCGACTGGATCGCGCTGGCGCGCGCGCAGGCCGCCGGCGGCGCGCTGGTGGTGAGCGTGCTGCACGAGCTCGGCGTGGCCTTGCAGGCGGACGAACTGGTCGTCGTGCGCGCCGGCCGCGTCGTTCACCACGGCGCCACCGGCCATGCCGACACGCACCGCGCGCTGCAAGCCGCCTTCGACGACCGCGTGCGCGTGCATCCGGTGGCGGGGCAGTGGGTGGCGCTGCCCCGGATCGGTTGAGATAGGTAGCGTTCCCAATGGGATCGATACCAGCTACCCAGGCGGCCGGGTAGTTCCTAAAGTCGGTGTATCCGCACCCGCGGATGCCAACCGAGACTTTCAGAGATCGCCATGGGTCTTCCCGACGCTTCCGCCTCCCGCGTTCCCGCCGCGCCGCCCCCCCGCCGCCGCCTCCTGCGCCCCCGCCGCGCGAGGAGGTGGATCCGGCGGTGCGCCAGCCAGCGCTGCACGCGGGCAAGACCGACGCGCCGCCGCCCGAGCGCTACGCGCAGCACGAGGTCGAGCGCGGGGAGACCGTGACCGAGGTCGCCAAGCGCTACCAGACCACGGTGCCGATGATCGCCGCCGCCAACCCGCAGGTAGGCGACCTCGATCAGATCGATATCGGCCAGAAGCTCAACGTGCCCATCGGCCAGGGCTACGGCGAGGAGCCCACGCAGGCCGTGGTCGAAAAAGGCCAGACGCTGACCGAGATGGCCAAGAGCTACCAGCTGCCGCTGAACGTGGTCGTCGCCGCCAACCGGCACAGCCTGCCCAATCCCAACCTCATCCACCCGGGCCAGGTGGTGCAGATGCCGCTGGACAAGCCCAACACCGCGCTGGAAGACCGCGTGCGGGCCACCGACCAGGCCATGGCCGACCTCCAGCGCGCCGAGCAGGAGCGCGCCGACGCCTCGCCCAGCACCAGCAGCCAGGTGGACCGGCTCGACCAGCGCGTGGCCGACGCCAAGGAAACGCTCCAGACCGCCACCCAGGCCGAGCTGGGCGAGCGCGCGCGCCTGTCCACCCCGCCCGGCCGCAGCTCTGACGAGGCGGCCTACGCCACCGCCGGCGACGCCATCAAGGCGCGCTACGCCGCCAACCCCGGGGAGACGGCCAGGCTGGACGAGGCGCTGAAGTCGCTCAAGGTCACGCGCGACGCCGATGCCATCGTGCAGGCCGCCAAGCTGGGCGACACGCCGGGCAAGCAGGTCGAATCGCTCAACGCCAGCCTGAAAGATGCGTCGCCTGAAGTGCGCCAGGCCGTGCTGCAAAGCGCCGAGGGCAAGGCCATCATCCAGAACGCGGCCGACTGGGCGATGGAGCCGCTGGAGGGCGGCGATGCCGAGAAGGCGTGGGACCGCGCGCAGAAGGAAGGGGGCTACATGCCCCACTGGTCCGGCGCGCAGGCGATGGACCGGCTGGACCAGGTCACCCAGAACCTCGACCCCGAACTGGCCGCGCAGGTGACCTCGGCGGCCATCCCGACGGTGGAGCGCTATGCCGGCAGCTACCGCGAGAAGTTCGGCGGCGACCCTTTGCTCGGCCCTGGCACCGAGTCGATGCTGAAGGTGCTGGACCGCAGCCTGGATACACCCGCGGGCCGCGGCAACCTGCAGCGCCTGGCGTCGCTGGGGGTCGGTGACTTCCGCGGTATCTACGAGCACATCAGCCAGGGCGGCAATCCAGCCTACGGGGTGGCGCTGGCCCAGAGCGGCAAAGTCAACCAGGACATGCTGCTGGCGAACGTGTATGCCGGCGTGGAGGCCCAGCGGGAGAGGATCGCCGAGACGGCCCAAGCCTACAGCGAGCATTACGAGGAACTCGGCTGGCTGGTCAGCAAGCACGGCGGCTCGATGACGCCCGAGCAGTTGCAGAAGGCGATCGAGGACTACACCAAGGAGAAGGGCCCCGAGTGGGAGCAGAAGGGCAAGGAACTGCAGGACAAGTTGGCTGCCCAAGGCGCCGAGTTGCAGGCCCAACTGACCGAGCTGGGCAAGCTGCCCGCCGACACCTATGGCCGCGACAAGGCCATCGCCGACGCGCTGAACGACCCGGTGGTCGGCCTGGCGCTGAATACCGCGTGGGAGAAGAATCCCGCGCTGCTCCAGGGGGCCAAGGGCGACGGCATGCTGGCCTTCCTGGCCGATCCCACGGTCAAGGGCTCGGCGCGCCTGACCGACATCGGCCGCCGCTTCACCAGCGGCATGGCCATGGCCTGGATGAAGAGCAACACCGGTGCCGCGCTGGCGCAGTTCGACCCCAGCGATCCGGCCAGCGTGCAGGCCGCCCATAAGGCGCTGGACAGCCTGCGCAATGGTCAACTGGTCAAGGTGCTGGGTGTGTCCACCGGCGAGATGGACAAGGCCATCGAGGCCATGAAGAAGGCGATGCCCGGCGCCAGCGACACGACCGAGCAGATCACCGCCAAGCTGGCGAAGCTCGACGACGAGCTGGGCACCATCGGCCAAGCCATCAAGGGGCGCTACGGCTTCGACCCGTCCACCGCCAACGAAGGCCAGGTGGCTTTCAGCCGTGCCACGGTGGCCGGCCAACTGCTGCGTGGGGTGGGCGTGATGCTGGGCGGCGTGGGGCTGCTGGCCTCCACCAAGACCGCGATCGATGATCCGTCGCTGAAGACCTGGATGAAAGTGGCCTCCGACGCGGCTGGCCTCACGCAACGGGGGCTGGAGCTTGGGGTTGGCGTCTTCAAGTGGGATCAGGGCACTTCGCTGGCAGCCAAGGCGGGCACCAAGGCCGGCTCGTTCCTGGCCGGGCGCTTGCTGGGCGCGGCGTCGAGCGTGTTCGACATCTGGTCCGGCGTCGAGGCCTTTCAGAAAGGCGACTACGCCAGCGCGGGGCTTTATGGTGCCGGCGCCGCCGGCACGCTCATGGCGTCGCTCTTTACCGGCCCGGTGGGTTGGGCTGGACTGATCATCATGGGCGTCTCCGCCGCTGGTCTGTGGGCCTGGAACAACGTCAAGGAGGCCAACAAACACGAGCCCGACTCCGACGGCGGCACCTCCATGCGCTTCCTGCAGCATGCCGGCCTGAACGAGGCCACCGCCCGCGCGCTGACCGACCAGAGCGGCGAGGGCTTCAGCACCTTGCCGATGTTCGCGCGCTATGCCCAATTGAAGGGCTACGACCTGCAGAACGCGGACGACCAGAAGGTCTTCGTCGACTGGCTCAACGGCATGCCGCAGGACGAGCTGGGCAGGCTGCGAGACCGCATGCACCGCGAACTGGATTCCCTGGACGGCGACATGAGCAAGTTCGGCGAGTCCACGCAGCCCCACAGGCCCGCCAACCCCCGTGGGGAGATGATGAATCCGTGGTCGCGCCGGCCGCGTTCCATGGAGCAAATGGACAATCTGCTGTCGTACCTCAAGCTGACCGGCCTGCCAGCGCGCTGAGGCAGCTTGGGGAGGCTTCCGCGGGCGACTGACAAAATATTCATACAGAATCAGCTCGCCGGGACTGCGCTGGCGCGATGCCCGCCGCGAGGCAGTGCCGCCAGCCAGTTCAGGAGGGTGTTCGGATGCAAGCCAATCAAGACCTCGCCGCCGCGCCGCCGCTGCGCTTCTGGGCGAACGCGCTGCGCCTGCGCTGTCCGCACTGCGGCCTGCAGGCGCTGCCCGCGTGGCGCAAGATCGCGCTGGGCTGGGACCGCCCGGTCGCCTGCCGCGCCTGCGGCCTGGGCGTGGAGGTCAGCGGCTTCCGCGCCATGCTGGCCACGCTGCCCATCGTGGGCGGGGCGTTCGTCCTGGCGGTCTACGGCGGGCTGGCGCGCGGCCTGCCGGCGCGGCCGGCCGTCGCCGCGCTGGTGCTGATGGCCCTGGTCTCGGTGCTGGCCTACCTGTTCGGCGTGCCCTTGCAGCGCGCCGGCCGCACCGACGCGGAAGCGGTGCGGCGCGCCCGGCGCAGCGCGATGGAGTGAGGCCGGCCGGCGGGCGATTCGTGCTATACCCGGCGCAACTTCGTTCATCAGCCTCCGCACTTGCAGATCGAAACACCGCCCATCGAGCGCAACGCCGCCAAGCCCGAGGGCGAGCGCCGCGGCCTCGTCCTGGTCCACACCGGCGACGGCAAGGGCAAGAGTACGGCCGCCTTCGGCCTGGCGCTGCGCGCCTTCGGGCGCCGGCACGTGCACGGCAGGCAGGTGCGCATCTTCCAGTTCATGAAGGTGCCTACGGCGCGCTTCGGCGAGCACCGCATGTTCGAGCAGATCGGCCTGCCCATCGAAGGGTTGGGCGACGGCTTCAGCTGGAAGAGCAAGGATCTCGATCACTCCGCCCAACTGGCGCGCGACGGCTGGCGGAAGGCCCGCGCCGCCCTCCTGGACGGCGAGCACTTCCTGGTCGTGCTGGACGAGATCACCTACCCGCTGATCTACGGCTGGCTGCCGCTGGACGACGTGCTGCGAACGCTGCGCGAGCGCCCGAAGGACGTGCACGTGTGCCTGACCGGCCGCCGCTGCCCGCCCGAGTTGATCGAGCTGGCCGACACCGTGACCGAGATGACCCTGGTCAAGCACGCCTACAAGGCCGGTGTTCCTGCGCAGCGAGGTATCGAGGACTGACGTGTCCCCACTGCTGCTGCGCCGCTACCCCACGCCCCTGGGCGAGATGTCCGCGCTGCTTGCTCTGCGCGGCCTCGGCCTGCTCGAGTTCGGCACCGCCACGCGATCTTCTCGGCGGCGCGGCGAATGATCTGGCTGCCCTTCGATTCCTTCGGTGCCGAAGGGGTCTTGATCGCCTGCGCCCCCGCGCTGGCCCTGGCCATCGACCGCCTGCTGGGCGAGCCGCCCGCGCGCTGGCACCCCGTGGTGTGGATGGGCCGCTGGCTGGGCTGGGCCGGCGCGCGGCTGGCGCCGGCGGCGGGCGCGCCGCGCGTGCTCTCGGATGCGCGGGTGTTCTGGGTCGCGGCGCTCGCCTGGTGCGCGGCGGCGGCTGCGGTTTTTGCCCTGGCGTGGCTGTTCCAGACCTGGGTGCTGACGCAGCCGGCTTGGCTGGCGGCGCTGGCGCTGGGCCTGTTCCTGAAGCCGCTCATGGCCTGGGCGCTGCTGCATGACGAGGTGCTGGCGGTGGAGCGCGCGCTGGCCCAATCGCTGCCCGCCGGGCGCGCGCAGCTCGCCCGCCTGGTCAGCCGCGACGTGGCCGACCTCTCACCGCACGAGGTGCGCGAAAGCGCCATCGAATCGCTGGCGGAGAACCTGAACGACTCGCTGGTGGCGCCGCTGTTCTGGTTCGTGCTGCTGGGGCTGCCGGGCGCGGCGCTGTTTCGCTTCGCCAACACCGCCGACGCCATGTGGGGCTACCGGGGCGAGCGCACCTTGGCCGGTGTCGCCCGCGACTGGACCTGGACCGGCAAGTGGGCCGCGCGCGCCGACGACGTGCTGGCCTGGCTGCCGGCGCGCCTCACCGCGCTGCTGATCGCGCTGCTGGGCGGGGCAGGGCGCGCACTGGGCCGGCTGCCCGCCGAGGCGCGCCGCACGCCGTCGCCCAACGGCGGCTGGCCGATGGGCGCCATGGCGCTGGCGCTGGGCGTGCACCTGCGCAAGCCGGGCGTCTACACGCTGAACGCGGCGGGCCGCACGCCCGAGCCGGCCGACACCCTGCGCGCCTGCGCCATCGGCTCGCGCACCGCGCTGGCGGCGACGCTGCTGGCCTGCGCTGCGTTGCTGGTTTGAAGCAAAATAGGCCGCCAGCGCCCGCCAGACAAGCGCCACAAGCTATGAATACAGGAGTGCCGTTACACGGTGGCCCCGATGCCGATGGCGTGCCTCTGCACGACCTGTCCACCAACGCCAACGCCTGCGGCCCGTACCCACCGGCGCTGCGCGCCGTGCGGGCGGCCGACGCGCGCCGCTACCCCGACCCGGCCTGCACCGCGCTCACCGTGCAACTGGCCGCGTGGCACGGCGTGGCGCCCGGGCGCATCGTGCCGGCGGCCAGCGGCAGCGAGTTCATCCAGCGCATCAGCACCGCCGTGGCGCTGCTCGCTGGCCCAGGTGCCGCCATGTGGCAGCCCGCGCACGCCTATGGCGACTACGCGCGCGCGGCGCAGGCCGCCGGGCTGGCGCAGGCCGAAGATCCGGCGCGGGCCGCGCTGCTGTGGGCCTGCGACCCGTCCAGCCCGCTCGGCCAGCCGCAGGCAGGGTTGGCCGACCTGGCCGCCGCGCTGCGCCCCGGCCAGGCGCTGGTGCTCGACATGGCCTACGAGCCGCTGCGCCTGGAAGGCGCGCTGGCGCTGGACGCTGCCGCGCTGGACCGCGCGTGGCGCCTCGTCACGCCCAACAAGGCGCTTGGCCTCACCGGCGTGCGCGCGGCCTACGCCATCGCGCCGCAGGGCGCGGATGCCGCGCTGCTGGCGCGCGTGCGCGCGCTGGCGCCCTCGTGGCCGCTGGGCGCGCACGGCGAGGCGCTGCTGCAAAACTGGGCCACCCTGCCCGCCCACGACTGGCTGGCCGGCTGCCGCGCCACGCTGCGCGGCTGGAAGGCGCGGCAGGTCGCCTTGCTGCGCGACGCCGGCTGGCGGGTGGAGCCCAGCGTTGCTAATTTTTTTGTAGCTGCTGGCGCTTGTCCAGAAAGCGCTGGAGGCCGATTTGATATGCAATCGATGTTGATCGAGTGGCGCCGTAGCGGCTTCAAGCTGCGCGACTGCGCCAGCTTCGGACTGCCCGGCCGGGTGCGCATGGCGGTGGTGGCGCCGGAGGTGCAGGATGCGCTGATGGGGACGTTGAGGGAAGCTACATGAGCGCCCGCTGCATCATGGTCCTGGGCACCAGCAGCGGTGCCGGCAAGAGCTGGGTTGCCACCGCGCTGTGCCGCTGGTACAGCAACCAGGGCTTCAAGGTGGCGCCGTTCAAAGCGCAAAACATGAGCAACAACGCGCGCGTGGTCATGGCCCCCACGCTCCCTGCTTCGCATGGTTCGCTGCCCCCCGAGGGGGCGCTCGCCGCCTTGGGGCGGCCCGGCGGCGGCTCGGGGGCCGGCCTCGACGGGGAGCTGGGGGAAATCGGCAGCGCGCAGTACTTCCAGGCCCTGGCCGCGCGCGCCGAGCCCCACGTGCGCATGAACCCGCTGCTGCTCAAGCCCGAGGCCGACACGCGCAGCCAGGTGGTGCTGATGGGCCGCGTGGACCGCGAGCTGAGCGACCTGCCCTGGCGCGGCCGCAGCGAGCGCGTGTGGCCTCACATCGCCGCCGCGCTCGACGAGCTGCGCGCGGACAACGACATCGTGGTGATCGAAGGCGCCGGCTCGCCGGCCGAGATCAACCTGATGGCCAGCGACGTGGTGAACCTGCGCGTGGCGCGCCACGCCGACGCCGCCTGCCTGCTGGTGGCCGACATCGACCGCGGCGGCGCCTTCGCGCACCTCTACGGCACCTGGGCGCTGCTGCCCGAGGCCGATCGCGCGCGCCTGCGCGGCTTCGTGCTCAACAAGTTCCGCGGCGACGCGGCGCTGCTGGCCCCCGCGCCCGAGATGCTGCGCCAGAAAACCGGCGTGCCGGTGGTCGCCACCATTCCCATGCAGTGGAACCACGGGCTGCCGGAAGAAGACGGTGTGTTCGATATGGCCCCCACGCTCGGCACTGTCGTGTCCTCGCTGCCCCCCGAGGGGCCCCTCGCGGCTAGGGGCGGCCCGTCGCCGCTCGACCGCGCCAGCGCGGCAGCGGGTGTCGCGCGCACGCGCATCGCCGTGGTGGCCTACCCGCGCATCAGCAACCTCGACGAGTTCCAGCCGCTGAAGAACGTGCCCGGCGTGCAGCTGCGCTGGGCGCGCGGCCCGGCCGACCTGGCCGGCGCCGACTGGATCGTGCTGCCCGGCAGCAAGGCCACCGCCGCCGACCTGGCCTGGCTGCGCGCGCAGGGGCTGGACGCGGCCATCGCCGCGCACGCCGCGCGCGGCGGCCGCGTGCTGGGCATCTGCGGCGGCCTGCAGATGCTGGGCGAGGCGCTGATCGACGTGCATGGCGTGGAAAGCAACGGCAATTCGCCGGGCTTGGGGCTGCTGCCCCTGGTCACCAGCTTCGAGCCGCGCAAGACCGTGCGCCGCACGCACACGCTGTTCGGCGTGCTGCGCGGCGCGTGGGCGCCGCTGTCGGGCGTGGCGGCCAGCGGCTACGAAATCCGCCACGGCCAGACCGCCCGGCACCCGGCCATGGCCGCCCAGGGCGACGTGGCGCGCGAGGCCATCCCTGGCCTGGCGTGGCAGAACGCGGCCGGCAACGTGCTGGGCGTGTACCTGCACGGCCTGTTCGAGGACGCCGCCGTGCTGCACGCGCTGTTCGGCGCCCGCGCGCCGACGCTGGACGAGGTCTTCGACCGCCTGGCGGGCACGCTGGCGGCCGCGGCCGCGCCCGGCTTCCTCGACGCGCTGGCCGCGCCCTGACATCCCTGCCCCCGACCTCCGACCACCGGCCGATCATGCCCCCCCTGCAACTGCCCGACATTCCCGATCTGGCCGATTCCGCGCTCGCCGCCGCCCTGCGGCAGCGCATCGACCGCAAGACCGTCCCACGCGGCGCGCTCGGCCGGCTGGCCGCGCTGGCGCTGCGGCTGGGCGCCATCCTGGGCACGGCCGAGCCGCGGTTTTCCGAGCCGCAGCTCGTGGTGTTCGCCGCCGACCACGGCATCGCCGCGCGCGGCGTGTCGGCCTACCCGAGCGACGTGACCTGGCAGATGGTGGGCAACTTCCTGGCCGGCGGCGCGGCGGTGAGCGTGCTGGCGCGCCAGCACGGCATCGCGCAGACGGTGGTGGACTGCGGCGTGCGGCATGCGTTCGATCCGGCGCCAGGTCTGTTGATTCGCAACATCGCGCCGGGCACGCAGGACTCGTCCATCGGCCCGGCGATGAGCGCCGCGCAGTGCGCGCAGGCCGTGCGCAACGGCATCGAACTGGTCGATGGGCTACCCGGGAACGCGCTCCTGCTGGGCGAGATGGGCATCGGCAACACCAGCGCCGCGTCGCTGCTCGTGGCGCGGTTGGGCGGCCTGGACGTGGCCGAGGTGACCGGCGCGGGCACCGGGCTCGATGCCGGCGGCATCGCGCGCAAGACGGCCGTGCTGCGCCAGGCGCTGGCGGCCAACGCCGGCGCGGCGGCGCCGCTCGACGCGCTGGCGGCGCTGGGCGGCTTCGAGATCGCCACCATGACCGGCGCGGTCTTGCAGGCGGCCCGCCAGCGGCGCGTGATCGTGGTCGATGGCTTCATCGCCAGCGCGGCCGTGCTGGTGGCCAGCCGCCTCGCGCCGCCGGTGCTGCAGCGCTGCGTGTTCGCCCACCGCTCGGACGAGCGCGGCCACGCGCGCCTGCTGCAACTGCTGGGCGCCGAGCCCTTGCTCGACCTGGGCCTGCGCGTGGGCGAGGGCAGCGGCGCCGCGCTGGCCTGGCCGCTGCTGGAATCGGCCTGCCGCATCCTGAACGAGATGGCCAGCTTCGAGTCGGCCGGCGTGTCCGACCGGACCGCCGCCAATGACTGAACCCGGAGCCTGGCCGCGTGCAAGCCCTGCGCCACTTCCTGCTCGCGCTGCAGTTCTTCACCCGTATCCCGGTCACCGGCCGGCTGGCCGAGTGGGTGGGCTACAGCCCGGCCATGCTGAACGCGAGCGCCGCCTACTTCCCGGCCGTCGGCTGGGTGGTGGGCGCGGTGGCGGCGGGGGTGATGGCGCTGGCGCTGGCGTTGCTGCCGGCCGGGCCGCTGGGCGCGCTGGCGGCGGCGGGGCTGGCCACGGCCGCCACCGTGTGGCTCACCGGCGGCTTTCACGAGGACGGGTTGGCCGACACCGCCGACGGCCTGGGCGGCGGCGCCAGCCGCGAGCGCGCGCTGGCCATCATGAAGGACTCGCGCATCGGCAGCTACGGCGCGCTGGCGCTGGTGTTGGCGCTCGGGCTGAAGGCGGCGCTGCTGGCGCTGATCGCCCAGCGCGGCGCCGGGAGCGCGGCGGCCGCGCTGCTGGCCGCGCACGCGCTCTCGCGCCTGGCGCCGCTGGTGGTGATGCGCACGCTGCCCTACGCGGGCGACGAAGACCGGGCCAAGGCCAAGCCGCTGGCGCAGGCCGTTCCGGGTGCTGGCTTCACCATCGGATTTTTGTGGTCGATGCCGGCGTTGGCGCTGATGTGGCAAGCGCGGGGTGCTATTTATTTGATATCGGCGTTGCTGCTCTGGGCATGTGCGCTGGCGGCCATGCTGCACCTGCTGCGGCGGCGCCTGCAAGGCTTCACCGGCGACACGCTGGGCGCCACGCAGCAGGTGTGCGAGCTGGCCCTCTACCTGGGGCTGGCGCTGGCATGACGCTGTGGCTGGTGCGCCATGCGCCCGTGCTGGCCGCGCCGGGCCTGTGCTACGGCGCGAGCGACCTGTCTGCCGAGCCCGAAGCCACCCGCGCCGCCGCCGAACGCCTGGCCGTTGCGCTGCCCGAGGGCCTGGCGGTACACGCCTCGCCGCTACAACGTTGCGAGCAGCTCGCGCGCGTCCTGCAAGCGTTGCGGCCCGATTTGACCTTGAAAACCGATGCGCGCCTGCGCGAGATGGACTTCGGCGGCTGGGAAGGCGTGCCCTGGGCGGACATCCCGCGCGCCGACTTCGACGCCTGGCTGGCCGGCTTCGCCGACGCGCGCCCCGCCGGCGACGGCGAAACCGTGCGCGAGCTGATGGCGCGCGTGGCCGCCGCCTGGGACGCGCACCGCGCGCGCGGCGAGCCCGCGGTGTGGATCACCCACGCCGGCGTGATGCGCGCCGTGCTGCTGCTGGCGCGCGGCGTACGGCTGCCCGAGCGCGCCACTGACTGGCCGGCCGAACCGTTGCCCTTCGGCCGTGCGCTGCGCGTTCAGCCCAGCCGTTCGCGCTGAGCCTGTCGAAGCGCTGCGCGAGGCTTCGACAGGCTCAGCCCGAACGGCTCCTGTTGAACCAACGCGCATCCATGCGCGTATCAGCCTTCCGCCAGTTCCTCGTGGTGATCGGCCACGCCGCGCTTCCAGTACGCCGACAGGCGCATGCGCTTCGGGTCCGCGCCCTGGGCCAGCAGCGGCGCGCGCAGCGCGGACATGAGCGCGTTCTCGCCCGCGCCCCAGACGAAGCCGGCGCCCGCCGGCAGCGCCAGCGCCTCCAGCGCTTGCGCCAGTGAGGGCACGAAGGCGCAGTCCAGCGCCGCGCGGCTGGTCCAGGCGCGCGCGTCGGCCGGGTCGGCGAGCTGCACGCGCACGATGGCGCGCGTGCCCGCGGGCAGCTCGGCCAGGCGGCGCTCGATGGCGGGCATGGCGGTCTCGTCGCCCAGCAGCAGGTGCCAGTCCAGCGCGGCGGGCACCACCATGCTGCCGCGCGGGCCGGCCAGGCCCACCCACTGGCCGAGCGGCGCGTTCAGCGCCCAGGCCTCGGCCGGGCCGCCGCCGTGCACGGCGAAGTCCAGTTGCAGCGTGCAAGCCTCGGCGTCGAAACGCAGCGGCGTGTAGTCGCGCATGGTGGGGCGCGCGCCATCGACCTGCGGGCGGCCATCGACGATGCGGGGCAGGTTGGGCTTGTCCTGCCCCTCCTGCGGCAGGATGAACTTGACGTGGTCGTCGAAGCCCGCGCTGGCGAAGCCTGCCAGCTCGGGCCCGTCCAGCGTCACGCGCACGAAGCCGGGGCTGAGCTTTTCGCGCGCCCGCAGTTGCGCGTGGCGCGCGGCGAAGGGGTGGCGCACGCGCTGGATCAGGGGTTCGGGCAGGGGTGGGCTCATGTCAGCGCGGGTGCCGGCGGATCGCCGGATGCTCCTGTATAGATAGCTGCCGGCGCTTGCCAGACAAGCGCTGGAGGCCGATTTGGTTCATAAAGCGGCATCAGCCCATCGCCCGCAGGCTGGCCTCCACCGCGGCGGCGGTGGCCAGGGGCTTTTCCATCGGGAACAGGTGCGTGCCGTCGAGCATCGTCACGCGGCCCCTGGCGATGCGGCGCGTGCCCTCGATGCCGCCCACCTGGCGCAGCTCGGCCGATTGCAGGCCGCCGACGAAGGCCAGCGGGCACTTCAGCGGGTGGCGCCGCAGCAGGTCTTCGATGTGGTGCGGCAGCGTGTCGTAGATGCGCGATTCGACCTCGCGGTCGAAGGCCAGGCGCCAGCGGCCGTCGGTGTCCACGATGCCGTGGTCCACGTAGTCGTGCAGCACCTGCGGGTCCCAGGCGGCGAACAGCTTCTTGCCGCGGAAGTGCTCGAACACCGCCTCGCGGTCGGCCCACTCGTTGCGGCGCCGGCGGCTGACCTGGCTGGGCGAGAAGCGCTGCACCAGCGCCGGCGCCAGCTTGGCCAGGCCCAGGCCGCGCGCGCGCCAGCCGCTGACCACGGGCGAGTCGAGCAGCACCACGCCGCGCGCCAGCTCGGGGTGCTGCGCGGCGCACATCAGGCTGAGGATGCCGCCCAGCGAGTGGCCCACCAGCCAGGGCGGCGGGCCGCCGGCGGGCGTGCGCGCGCGGGCGAAGTCGGCCAGCTGGCGCACCAGGTGCGGCCAGTTGTCGGTGACGGGGTAGGCCGGGTCGTGGCCGTATTTCTCGACCGCGTGCACCTCGAAGCCGCGCGCCCGCAGGCTGTCCTGCATCACGCGGTAGGTACTGGCCGGAAAGCTGTTGCCGTGGGAGAAGATCAGGGTGGGCATGGTGGCGCGATTGTGCCGCCGGCTGGCTCCAGGCCGCGCGCCGCAGTAGCATGGCGCTCCATGGCTACCCCACCCGAATCCCTGCCGCCCGAGGTGGCCGCCGCGTTCCAGCGGGGCGAGCCGGTCGAGGCGATCAAGCTGCTGCTGAAACTGCGGGCCGGCGCGCCGGGCAGACCGGCGCCTGGCCGCAAGCCGGCCGCGCCCGCCGCGCCGAAGCCGCGCAAGGCGGCGCCCCCGCCCAAGCTGGGCGCGTTCCGCGAGGGGCTGTCGCCCGGCGAGGTGCCGCGCTCGGCGTCGGCCGTCACGGGCTGGGCGATCGTGGCGCTGCTGGCCTACCTGGCCTACCGCCTACTGGCGGGCTGAGGCGGCGGGGGGTCAGATCAGGCGCTCGTGCGCGGTGCTGATCTTCTTGAGCGGCGGGTGGCGCGGCGAAGCCACGCGCAACGGGATGTCGGTCTGGCCCCCGTTCCACTGCGGATCCTCGATGCTGTCGAACACCTGGCGCAGGCGCTGGCCCCAGCTGTCGTGCAGCATGCGGAAGTAGGGGTTGTCGTTGTCGATGCAGACCACGCGGTCGGATTGCAGGGCGCCGGCCTCGTACACCACCAGGTCCAGCGGCAGGCCGACGGACAGGTTGGACTTGATGGTGGAGTCCATCGACACCAGCGCGCACTTGGCGGCTTCCTGAAGCGGCGTCTCGGGGGTGATGACGCGGTCGAGCACGGGTTTGCCGTATTTCGACTCGCCGATCTGGAAGTAGGGCGTCTCGGCCGTGGCCTCGATGAAGTTGCCGGCCGAGTACACCAGGAACAGCCGCATGCCCTCGCCGGCCACCTGGCCGCCGAAGATCAGCGAGACGTTGAACTCCAGGCCCGACTGGCGCAGCGCGTCGCCGTCGCGGTGGTTCACGTGGCGCACCGCGGCGCCCAGCACCTGCGCGGCGTCGAACATGCTGCGCGCGTTCCAGATGGTGACGGGGTCGCCCGTCTCGGGGTCGCGGATGGATTCGGTCTGCAAAATCTCGCGCACCGACTGCGAGATCGACAGGTTCCCGGCCGAGAGCATGACCATGAAGCGGTCGCCCGGGCGCTCGTAGACGAGCATCTTGCGGAAGGTGCTGATCGAATCGACGCCGGCGTTGGTGCGGGAGTCGGACAGGAACACCATGCCGGCGTTGGTCTTGATGGCGCAGCAGTAGGTCATCGGAAGGCTTGGCAGGGGGCGCGCGGGCGGTCAGCGGGCCAGGAGTTTCTTCAGTTGGTAGAGCGCGTCCAGCGCCTCGCGTGGACTCAGGGCATCGGGGTCGATGCCCGACAGCGCCGATTCTACGGGGGAGGGCACCTGGGCCGCCGCCGGTTCGGCGGGCGGCGCGGTGAACAGATCGACCTGCGCCTGGGCCTGGCTGGCGCCGCGCTCCAGTTGCGCCAGCGCGTGGCGCGCGTGGTTCACCACCGCCTGCGGCACGCCGGCCAGCCGCGCCACCTGGATGCCGTAGCTGCGGCTGGCGGGGCCGGGTTGCAGCTCGTGCAGAAAGACGATGTCGTGGCCGCCCGAGCCGCTGGTTTCTGCCGCGCTGACGTGCGCGTTGACGGCCGCGTGGTGCGTGGCCGGGAACTCGGTCAGCTCGAAGTAGTGGGTGGCGAACAGGGTGAAGGCGCCTACCTTGTCGTGCAGGTGCGCGGCGATGCCGCTGGCCAGCGCCAGGCCGTCGAAGGTGCTGGTGCCGCGGCCGATCTCGTCCATCAGCACCAGCGATTCGCGCGTGGCGCCGTGCAGAATCTGCGCCGCCTCGGTCATCTCCAGCATGAAGGTGGACTGCGCGTTGGCCAGGTCGTCGGCGGCGCCGATGCGGGTGTGGATGGCGTCGATCGGCCCCAGCCGGCAGCTCTGCGCCGGCACGTGGCTGCCCATGCCGGCCAGCAGCGCGATCAGCGCCACCTGGCGCATGTAGGTGCTCTTGCCGCCCATGTTGGGGCCGGTGATGACCTGCATGCGGGCCTTGGGGCCCAGCACCGTGTCGTTGGCGATGAAGGGCGCGCCGCTGGTCTCGGCCAGGCGCGCCTCCACCACCGGGTGGCGGCCGCCGCGGATCTCGATGCAGGGCTCGCGCGCGAACTGCGGGGCGCACCAGTTCAGCGTCAGCGAGCGCTCGGCCAGGGCGGCCAGCGCGTCCAGCGAGGCCAGCGCGCGGGCGAAGCGGGTGAGGGCGGGCACGTGCGGCTGCAGCGCGGCCAGCAGGCGGTCGTACAGCCACTTCTCGCGCGCCAGCGCGCGCTCCTGCGCGGAGAGGGCCTTGTCCTCGAAGGCTTTCAGCTCGGGCGTGATGAAGCGCTCGGCGTTCTTCAGCGTCTGCCGGCGGCGGTAGTCGTCGGGCACCTTGCTGGCCTGGCCCTGCGTGACCTCGATGTAGAAGCCGTGCACCTTGTTGAACTGCACGCGCAGGTTGGCGATGCCGGTGCGCTGGCGCTCGCGCGCCTCCAGCTCGATCAGGAAGGCGTCGCAGTTCTCGGCGATGGCGCGCAGCTCGTCCAGCTCGGCGTCCAGGCCGGGGGCGATCACGCCGCCGTCGCGGATCATCGCGGCGGGCTCCTCCAGCAGCGCGGCTTGCAGCAGGCCCTGCGCTTCGGCGGGCGGTGCCAGGTCTTCGGAAATACGAGCCAAAAGTGCCTCCGGCGCTTGCAGGACGAGCGCCAGAAGCTCATTTTTTTGTAGCGCATGGCGCAGCGCCACCAGCTCGCGCGGGCGCACCTGGGCCAGCGCCAGGCGGGCGGTGATGCGCTCGACGTCGCTGGTGCCTTTCAACAGCGCGCGCAGTTTCTGCCACAGCCCGTCCTGGCGCAGGCGGCCGATGGCCTCCAAGCGCGCGCTGGCGACGGCGCGGTCGCGCGGCGGCGCCAGCAGCCAGCTGCGCAGCAGGCGGCTGCCCATGCCGGTCTGGCAGGTGTCGAGCAGCGACAGCAGCGTGGGCGCATCCTCGCCGCGCAGCGTCTGCACCAGCTCCAGGTTGCGGCGCGTGCTGGCGGGCAGCTCGATCAGCTCGCCCGGCCGTTCCACGCTGAGCCCGCTCAGGTGCGTGAGCGCGCGGCCCTGCGTGTGTTCGGCGTAGGCCAGCAGCGCGGCGGCGGCGGCGTGGGCCTGGGGGCAGTCCTCGGCGCTCCAGGCCGCCAGGCTGGCCGCGCCCAGGGCTTCCAGCAGCTTGCGCCGGCCCAGCGCCGCGTCGAACTGGAAAGCGGGCCGGCGGGTGAGCGCGGGCGCGCGGCCGGTGGCGGGCTTGAAGCGGGCCAGGCGCTGCTCGAAGGCGGGGGTGGCTTCGGCGGGCAGCAGCAGTTCGCTCGCGCCGATGCGCTCCAGCCAGCCGGGCAGGTCGCCCTCGGCGCATTCGGCCAGGTGCACCTGGCCTTGCGTCACCGCCAGCCAGGCCAGGCCGCAGCGCGCGCGCGCGCCGGGCTGCACGGTCAGCAGGATGGATTCGGTCTTCTCGGACAGCAGCTCGCTGTCGGTCAGCGTGCCGGGCGTCACCACGCGCACCACCTTGCGCTCCACCGGCCCCTTGGCGGTGGCCACGTTGCCCACCTGCTCGGCGATCGCCACCGATTCGCCCAGCTTGATGAGCCGGCCCAGGTAGTTCTCCAGCGCGTGGAAGGGCACGCCCGCCATCACCACCGGCTGCCCGGCCGACTGGCCGCGCTGCGTCAGCGTGATGTCCAGCAGCCGCGCGGCCTTCTCGGCATCGGCATAGAACAGCTCGTAGAAGTCGCCCATGCGGTACAGCAGCAGCGTGTCGGGGTACTCGGCCTTGAGCGCCATGTACTGCGCCATGACGGGCGTATGGGTTGCGTTCTCCATAGGTTGGTCAGGATGAGGGCCGGGCGGTGCAGGCCCTCAGGCGCCAGCGGTGGGCAGGCGGAAAGACGCCAGCTCCTGGGCGTCGAGCTGGCCGACCAGGCCCGTTTCCCAGGCCAGGTAGCGCCGCGCGGCTTCCTTGTTGCCGTCGTGCCGGTCGTGCACGAAAAACAGGTGGTCGATGCATGCCGCATCGCTGGGCGTATCGGGCGTGGCCACCACACCCAGCCCGGCAGCGCGCCAGGCGGCCATGCCGCCTTCCAGCAGCAGCGGCGGCTGGGCGGGCTGGCATTCGGTCATGGCCCAGGCGGCCAGCGCGGGTTCGTCGGCGACCAGCGCGATCTGGCGCGTCTCGCCGGCGAGGTCGGCCGTGAGCCGGGGCCGGATGGACCAGCGGGCGCCGTCGATGTGCCCGGCGCGGTAGGCCATGCCGGGGCGCAGGTCGACGACGGCGATGTCGCCCCGCGCCAGGCGCGTCGCCAGCGCCTGAACGGAGAGTGTGGGCAGCGCGGGCGGCACGGGCGTGCTGGGGGCCGGCAGCGAGAGCCCGCTGGAGAGCCCGCCCTTGAGCACGCAGGCGTCATGCCCCATCTGGCGCAGCCAGCTGGCGACCGTGGGCGCGCGCACGCCATCGTCGTCGAACAGCACCAGCCGGGCGCCGCGCACGCCGATGTATTGGTCGAACGCCTGCATCAGCTGCCCGCCCGGCGTGTGCTGCGCACCGGGCAGGCTGCCCTGGGCGAATTCCTCCGGCGTGCGCACGTCGCACAGGAACAGCGTGCGGCCGGCGTCCGCGGCCCAGGCCCGCACGGCCTGGGCGTTCACCGTCGGCACGCCGAAGCGCCCGGCCAGCCGGTGCGCCGCCTCGCGCAGGGCCGGGCTGCCGGAGCCGTCGGGGTAGCGCCGGGTGCCGCCATGTTCCAGCGCCTGATCGGCCAGGAACCAGCCCTGGGTGCCGTTTTCCAGCGCATAGACGGGGTTGGGGATGCCGAGGTTGATGAGCGTCTGCGCGCCGATGATCGAGCGCGTGCGGCCGGCGCAGTTGATCACGATCGGCGTGGTGTCGTCGGGCACCAGGGCGCGCACGCGGTAGGCCAGCTCGCCGTTGGGACAGCAGGTGGCCGTGGGGATGTTCATCTTGCGGAACTCGGAGGCCGGGCGGCCGTCCAGCACCACCACCGGCGTGGGGCCGGCGATCATGGCCGCCAGCTGCGGTGCCGACACCCGGGGGGTGTGGTAGGTCTTCTCGGCCAGTTCGCCGAAGGTCTTGGAGGGCAGGTTGACGCCCGCGAACAGCACGTAGCCGGCGGCCCGCCAGCCCCGGGTGCCGCCTGCCAGCACGCCGACGCGGCGATAGCCCAGGGCCGACAGCCGCGCCGCCGCGCGCTGGGCGACGCCGCCTTCTTCATCGTCCCCGGTACCGTCGTCGTACACCACGGTGCGCACATCGAGTCGCGGCACCAGGCGCTGCACCTCCAGCTCCAGCCGACTGTAGGGGAGGGGGGTCGCATGGAAGAGGTGGGCCTCGCCGTACTGGCCGTGCTCCCGCACGTCGAGCACGGCGATCTCCTCGCCATCGTGCAGCCAGGTCTTGAGCAGGGCGGGGACAATGCGTTCGATCGTCATGTGAAGAGGCGGGGGCGTGGTCAGCGGCGCGTCTGCACGCCAATACTCATGGTCTGGCAGGTGCCTTGATCCAGGTCGTAGGCGGTGCGCTGGTTCAGGGTCTCCAGCGCGCGGCCGTACATGTGCAGGTGGCGGATGACCTGCTCCCCTTCGATCTGCACCGAATGGATGTCTTCGGGCATCAGGGCGATGCCGTGGCCGGGCTCCACCAGGATGCGGCCTGTTTCCCGCAGCGTGCCGACGCCGGGCACGGTGCCGTCATCGGTGCGCTCGTACACGCGGTTGACCTCGGTGCCCTCCACCGCTGCGATGCAGGCCCAGGTGGTGTGGTTGTGCGGCACGATCTTCTTGCCCGGGCGCATCACGTTCAGGTAGAGCGCGTAGCTCTGGTCCGCGTCTTCCGCGATCATGTAGCGGGCCTGGTGTTCGCCGGCCTCGGGCGGGGGAAAGTTCGCCGCCTGCCACAGCTCGGGCCGGGCGGCGATCGCCTCCAGGCAGGCCAGGACGGTGGCGAGGGAGGCGCGCGTGGGTTCGGCCTCGCCGATGGCGCGTTTCATCTGCGCGATGGCCGCGCTGACGGCCTGCTTGCGTTGTTCACTGACGGTAGTCACCGGGGTCTCCTTGTGTTCGGCGCCGATGCCGCTGCTGCCGGTTCTCCGATCAGCCAGGGAATAGCCGGATCGACAAGCCGGCGAGCATTCCCGTGAAGAGCGGGCGCACTCGGCAATGCTAACCGCTGGAGGGTGATGGGCGCGCACCTCATCCGAAGTACGGAACATATGCGCGGCGGCTGTTGCGCCTGTCGCGGCCGGATGGCTGAATGGCCGCAAGACTTTCTGCACCGAGACCGCTATGCGCTACGAAGACTTCCAATTCCTTCTGTTCGACCGCCAGCCCGACGGCGTGCTGCTGATCACGCTCAACCGGCCCGAGGTGATGAACGCCACCAACGACCGCATGCACTGGGAGCTGACCCAGGTCTGGGGCGTGGTGCACGACGACCCCGGCGTCAAGGTCGCCGTGGTCACGGGCGCCGGCGAGCGCGCGTTCTCCGCCGGCGGCGACCTGTCGGTGGTGGAGGCCATGTCGAACAGCCAGGAGGCGACCCTGCGGGTGATGAAGGAAGCCTCGGACATCGTCTACAACATGCTGGCCTGCGACAAGCCCATCGTCTCGGCCATCAACGGCACGGCCGTGGGCGCGGGCCTGGCGGTGGCGCTGCTGGCCGACGTCAGCGTGATGGCCGAGGACGCGCGCCTCACCGACGGGCACACGCGCCTGGGCGTTTCGGCCGGCGACCACGCCGCCATCGTCTGGCCGCTGCTGTGCGGCATGACCAAGGCCAAGTACTACCTGATGACGGCCGAGATGATCGACGGGCGCGAGGCCGAGCGCATCGGCCTGGTCACCTTCTGCGCGCCGCGCGCCGAGGTGCTGCCCAAGGCGCTGGCGATCGCGGCCAACCTGGCGCGCGGCAGCCAGACCGCCATCCGCGCCACCAAGAAATCGCTCAACAACTGGATGCGCCTGGCGGGGCCGGTGTTCGACAACTCGCTGGCGCTGGAGATGCTGTGCTTCCTGGGCCCCGACGTGAAGGAAGGCCTGGCGGCGCTGCGCGAGAAGCGCGCGCCCCGGTTCCCGTCGGCGCAACTGCCCGGGGCCTGAAGCGGCGCCCGCCGGAGGCTATGAGCATGCAGGATTCAGCGGACTTCGCATCTTCGGCGCTGGCCCAGGTCGTGGCCGACTGGAACCGCGCGGGCGCCACGTGGGACGCGGCGGCCTTGTCCGCCGTCTATGCCGAGGACGGCCTGCTGTTCGGCGGCCGGCCGGGGCATGCCGTGGGCCGCGCAGCCATCCGGGGCTACTTCGCGTCGTACGACGGTGTGATCCTCGCGGGCGCCATGAGGATGTCCGGCACCGAACTGCGCGTGCTGCCCGGCGGCTGCGTGCTGGCGCAAGGGATGGTGCACTTCGCGTTCACGCTGGCGGGAGGCGAGCAGACGCGCTCCACGCTGCGCGCCACGCTGGTGCTGCGGCAGGAAGGCGACGGCTGGCGCATCCTCGACCACCACTTCTCCACCGTGCCTGAGGCGCCGCCGCTGGGCCAGGATTGATGCGGGGCGCGCAGGGCGCGCGCGCTCCCGAATCTCCGGCTGGTGTCGATGCGCCGCAGTACCCGATCGTTTGCACATGCTCCATAAATAGGAGCTGCCGGTGCTTGATGCACAAGGCCTGGAAGACTTTTTATTCAAGAGAGTGGGCCTGGGAAATCGAGTATGCCAATGTACGGAACATATGAGCGAGAGCCGTTGACGCACCCGGGCACGGACTCGTCCAATGCAGTCATGGTCAGGGTGATGCAGCCCTTGCCAGCCTGTCTATCCCAACCTCAAGGAGACATCATGAAAAACACGTTCCACCTGTCGGCACTGGCCAAGGTCGTCGGTGCGGCATCGCTTCTGGCGGTGACCCACCTGGCGGCGGCCGACACCATCAAGCTGGGCATGTCCGTCCCGCTGTCGGGCTCGGGCGCGAACTGGGGCAAGGGCGCCGAAGTGATGTGCGCCAAGGCCGCCGAAGAGGTCAAGTCGCAGGGTGGTGTCAAGGTCAAGGGCAAGACCTATGACTTCGAGTGCGTGGGCTACGACAACAAGTACAACGCCGCTGAAGGCGCCAAGGTGGCGCAGGCGCTGGTGGAGCGCGACGGGGTGAAGTTCGTGGCCGGCAGCATCGGCACGGCGCCGGTGCGGGCACTGCAGTCGCTGACCGAGCGCCGTAAGGTTCTGATGTTCACGTCCGGCTGGGGCAGCAGCATCAAGGGGCCGAAGTTCCCGCTGACCTTCACGCAGATGAACACGCCCAACGAGATCGTTGCGCCGCTGATCGCCAGCATCAAGAAGCTGAATCCCGCCATCAAGACGGTGGTCATGCTCAACCCCAACGACGCCACCGGACAGGAGACCGAGAAAGTCGCCAAGGTGGCATGGGAGAAGAATGGCGTGAAGGTGCTGGTGAGCGACTGGTACGAGCGCGGCACCAGCGAGTTCCAGCCGATTGCCGCCAAGCTCGCCGCGGCCAAGCCCGACGTGGTCGACCTGGGCACCATGCCCCCGGCTGATGCTGGGCTGGTCTTCAAGGAGCTGAAAGCTCTGGGCTGGAACGGTGTGAAGGTGGTCGAGGTGGGCACCGGCGCCGACGGCCTGCTGGCCACCGGCAAGGATGCCGTAGAGGGCGCCTACCTGGGCGCCGCCGTCGACGCATCCAGCATGACGCCGCACCAGAAATCGCTGGACGACAGCGTGCGCAAGGCCACCGGCGAGGGCGTGAACGCCATCCAGATCGGTTTCTATGACGCGGTGTGGGCCCTCAAGGCCGCCATGGAGAAGGCGCAGAGCATCGATCCCGAAGAGGTCGGCAAAGCCATGTTCACCGTGAAGTTCAAGGGGTTCTTCGGCGACACGGGCTTCGGCGGCAAGGCCGTCTACGGCAGCGACCAGCAGATGCTCATCCCGGTCATCATCACCCAGCTGGTGGGCAACGCGCTGAAGGAGGTGGATCGGGTGCAGAAGTGAGCCGGCGCCGAGTCGCAGACTCCTGAAATATGAGCTGCGGGCGCTTGCCTACAAAATATTTCAGATGATCTTTATCTGAAATCAAGTAGCAGCAAGCGCAAGCAGCTCTCTAACTGATAGCGAACCTTCTTCCACACGGGGTATGCCCGTCGCCGGGCGTGCCGGGAGCCATGCCCATGCAGGACATCCTCCAGTTGCTGTTCACGGCGCTGCAGATCAGCTCGGTCTACATCCTTTTCTCGCTCGGGCTCACCATCATCTTCGGCGTGCTGAAGGTGGTGAACTTCGCGCACGGGCAGTTCTTCACCTTCGGTGCGCTGGTGCTGTCGCTGGCGCTGGGGGCGCTGGCACCCAGCCTGGGGCACGGCTGGGCCGCCTACCTGCTGGCAGGGCTGGCGGGGCTGGCGGCCTGCATGGTGGCCGGGCTGGTGGTCTACCAGTTCGGCTTCAAGCGGCTGGAGCGCGACATGATCGGCTCCTTCATCCTGTCGGCCGGGCTGGTGCTGCTGTTCGAGGGCATCATGCTGGAGGTCTTCGGCGGCGCAGTGCGGCCCGTGCCGGCGCTGCTGGAGGGCAACGTGCACTTCCTGGGCTTGACGGTGTCCAGCCAGCGGCTGGTGCTGCTGGTGTTCGCGGCGCTGCTGACGGCGGCCATCATCGTGCTGCTGCAACGCACGCGCTTCGGCAAGGCGCTGCGCGCCGTTGCCATCGACCACGAGGCGGCCATGCTGCAGGGCATCGCCTACCGGCAGATCGCGCTGTACGGTTTTCTGCTGGCCACTGCCGTGGCCGCCATCGCCGGCATGCTGATCGCGCCGTCGGCCGCCGTCACGCCCACGCTGGGCGACTCGTACCTCGTCAAGGGCTTCATCGCCGTGGTGGTGGGCGGCATGGGCAGCATCGTCGGCGCCATCGTGGGCAGCGTGCTGATCGCGCTGCTGGAGTCGTTCGTGGGCTTCTACTTCGACCCGTCGCTGGCCAACCTGGCGATCTTCGTGATCGTCATGGTCGTGCTGCTGGTCCGGCCGAAAGGATTCTTCGGAAATGACTGAGCACAAGGACTCGATCGGCATCGCGCTCATCGGTTGCGTGCTGCTGGCCTGCGTGGCCTTCGGCGGTAGCTACACCGGCAGCCTGATGGTCTGGATGGCGCTGGCGGCGGCACTGGCGTCCAGCCTGCGCTTTGTGCTGCTGATCGGCGAGCTGAACTTCGCCTCGGCCGCGTTCTATGGCATCGGCGCCTACTGCACCGGCACCATCGCCAACACGGTGGATTGGCCCTTCTTCGTCACGCTGGTGCTCAGCAGCCTGCTGGCGCTGGGGGTGAGCATCGTCTTCGGCGGCATCACGCTGAAAGTGAAGGGGCCGTACTTCCTGCTGATCGGCTTCGCCTTCACCGAGGCGATGCGCCTGCTCTACACCCGCACCGACGCGCTGGGCGGCAATTCGGGCCTGGTGGGTATCTTCCCGCCGATGTGGCTCGACCCGTACTACAAATACTTCGCCACCGCGCTGTGCTTCGCGCTCATCCTGGGCATGCTGGCCATCGAGCGCTCGCACCTGGGCAAGATCTTCATCGCCATCCGCGACAACGAGAACGTGGTGCGCAGCGTGGGCAATCGCGTGTTCCTCACCAAGGTGGTGTGCTTCGCCATCGCCTCGGCGGTGGCGGGGCTGATCGGCTCGCTGCACGCTTACGCCAACAACGTCATCAGCCCGCTGGACTTCGGCTTCATGCTCTCGACCTTCGCGCTGGCCTACCTGAAGGTGGGCGGCGAGGACAGCCCGCTCGGCCCCGTCATCGGCGCGGTACTGCTGGTGGGCGTAGCCAGCTGGGCGCAGAGCATGGGCGGCAGCGAGCACATCCTGTACGGGGCGGCCATCGTGCTGTCGGTGCTGTTCATGCCCAAAGGGCTGATGGGCGCCTTGAGTAGCTTGCGCGGGCAGCTGCGCGACGGCAAGGGAGGGCGCTGAGCATGGCAGGCACCAACACCCTCCTGACGGGCCGCAACCTGTCCAAGCAGTTCAAGGGGCTGCTGGCCGTCTCGGGCGTGGACATCGACATCCGCGCGGGCGAGATCGTCGGCCTCATCGGCCCCAACGGCGCGGGCAAGAGCACCACGTTCAACCTGCTCAGCGGCTTTCTTCAACCCACCACGGGCCAGCTCACCATCGCCGGCGCTGACATGACCGGCGCCACACCTGAGCGCATCAGCCGCCAGGGTCTGGTGCGCACTTTCCAGCATGGCAGCTACCTGCCCACGATGATGGTGCGCGACAACGTACTCATCGGCGCGCTGGGCGGCACGCGCAACGGCCGCGTGCGCCATGCCGAGCAGGAGCGGGTGATCGAAGAAGCGCTCGCGCTGTTCGGCCTGTCCGACCAGTCGAACGCGGTGGCCAAGAACCTGCCGCACGGCTTGCAGCGGTTGCTGAGCATGGCCATCGCCTTCGCCGCGCGGCCGCAACTGATCTGCTACGACGAGCCGCTCACCGGCCTGAACCAGACCGAGGTGGCCGAAACCCTGAAGGTCTATCGCCGACTGAAATCGGAGTACGGCATGTCCATGCTGCTGGTAGAGCACAACATGCGCGCCGTCATGGCCATCTGCGACCGCATCTACGTGCTGCACCACGGCGAGATCATCTTCACTGGCACACCCGACGAGGTGAAGAGCAGCGATGTGGTGCTCAAGGCCTACCTGGGGGAAGCGCATGACCTCTGAACACACCCTGGCCGTGCGCGAACTGTGCGTCAACTACGGCGCCGTGCCGGCCGTCACCGGCGTGAACATGGAAGTGAAGGGCGGCAGCATCGTCGGCCTGATCGGTGCCAACGGCGCGGGCAAGTCCACGCTCATTAAGGCCATCACCGGCCTGGTGAAGGTGCGCTCGGGCGAGGTCACGCTGGGCGGCAAGCCGCTGACCAACCGTGCGCCCAATGTCATCCTCGACCACGGTATTGCCCTGGTACCCGAGGGCCGGCGCCTGTTCGGCAGCATGACGGTGCGCGAGAACCTGGAGATGGGCGTCTACCGCATCCGTGACATGGCCAGGCGCGCCGAGTTGTTCGACACCTGCCTGCACTACTTCCCTGATCTCAAGGTCAAACTGCCGAGCGATGCCAGCTCCCTCTCTGGCGGCCAGCAGCAGATGGTGGCGGTGGCGCGTGCCTTGATGAGCGCGCCCAGCGTCCTGCTGCTCGACGAGCCCACCATCGGCCTGGCGCCCGCGTTCGTCAATGTCATCAGCGCGGTGGTGCGCGACATCAACAAGCAGGGCGTGACCGTGCTGCTGGTGGAGCAGAACGCCGAGGTGGCGCTGCGCGTGAGCCACTATGCCTATGTGCTGGAATCGGGCGCGGTGGTCAAGCACGGGCCTTCGGACGTGTTCCTGAACGATCCGGACATCAAGAAGGCCTATCTGGGGCTATGAGCATCGCATTCCCCGGGACGTGGAAATCCGGGTCGATGCATGAACGGAACGCCTACCGATCACCATCAAGGTGGCTCATGACATGCGCTGAACCGCTATTCCAATGCACGGAACATTGTGAATGCTTGCGTTGCTTTCAGTGTGTAGCCAGACTAACTTCGAGACTTGTACTAAACCATCAAAGGAGACAAAGCATGCGGAAATCCATCGTAGCGGTCGCACTGGCCGGATTGGCGGCACTGGCTGGTTTTCAGGCCAGCGCACAAACTTCAAGTGAGCCCGTCAAGATCGGCGTGCTGACCGATATGTCTGGCGTCTATTCCGATGTGGCTGGGGCGGGATCGGTGGTCGCGGCCAAGATGGCGATCGAGGATTTCGGCGGCAAGGTTCTTGGTCGTCAGATCGAACTAGTATCCGGAGACCATCAGAATAAACCCAGCGTTGCGGCATCCCTGGCGCGTGAGTGGTACGAAAACAAAGGCGTCGACGTCATCGTCGATCTGGCGAGCTCGGGCGCTGCCCTGGCGGTCCAGAATATCGCTAAGGACCTGGGTCGCATTTCTCTTATCTCGTCAGGATCGGCCGACGTGGCCACGAACAAGGCCTGTTCACCCACAGGCGCGATGTGGACCTACGACTCCTATTCATCTGGCAAGGTCCTGGTGTCCGAGGCCAAGCCCGGTTCGACCTGGTTCTTTCTCACGCTTGATAACGAAGGCGGTACCTTCCTGCAGAACTCATCCGAGTCCTTCATCAAGGAGGCGGGCGGCAAGGTCGTCGGGGCGGTGCGGATCCCGATCGACACCACGGACATGTCCTCGTTCCTGCTGCAGGCTCAAGCGTCCAAGGCGCAGTACATCGTGATGGCTGCTGCGGGTGACTTCACGGTCAAGGTCGTGCATCAAGCGCACGAGTTCGGCATCGCCGACGGCGGACAGAAGATCGTGGGGACTGTCGTTTTTCTGACCGATCTGAAGTCGATGGGGTTGAACAACGCTCAGGGCCTCCTCTTTACGACAGGCTTCTTTCCCGAGGCAAGCCCCAAGGCGCTCGAATGGTCCAAGCGCTTTCAGGCCAAGCATGGCGGCAAGATGCCCAACGACACCCAGGCGGGGGTCTATTCGACGGTCTCGCACTACCTGAAGGCCGTGCAGGCCGCTAATACCAAGGATTCCAAGACGGTCATGGCCAAGATGCGTGAGATGCCCGTCAACGACATGTTCGCCAAGAACGGCAAGCTGCGCGAGGACGGACGCATGGTGCATGACATGTACCTCGTGCAGGCGAAGAAACCGTCCGAGTCCAAGGATCCGTGGGATCTGGTGAAGCTCGTGCGAGTCGTGCCGGGCGACGAGGCCTTCCGGCCTCTGTCCAAGAGCGAGTGTCCCCTGGTCAAGAAGAACTAGGAGTGGGTCAAGCCGTGGATCAGGCCATACTTGAATGCCGTGATCTCACGAAAACCTTCTCGGGTTTTCATGCGGTCAATGGAGTCAGTCTGAAGGTGCGCCGAGGGACGATTCATGCCTTGATCGGCCCCAACGGTGCGGGCAAGACGACGTTGTTCAACCTGTTGACGAAATTCCTGGTGCCGACGGCAGGGCAGATTCTGTTCAACGACCAGGACATCACAGCCATGGCGCCGGCCGACGTCGCACGGCTCGGCCTGGTGCGCTCGTTCCAGATATCGGCGGTGTTTCCCCATCTATCGGTGCTTCAGAACGTGCGTCTGGCACTTCAGCGGGCACGCGGAAACTCCTTCGACTTCTTTCGCTCGCGCAAGGTGCTGAATGTGTTCGATGCGCGGGCCATGGAACTGCTGGCGGACGTAGGCCTGACCGAATACGCCAATGAAGCCGCGGTGTCGCTCTCCTATGGCCGCAAGCGCGCACTCGAGCTTGCTACCACACTGGCTCTGGAGCCCGAGATGATGTTGCTGGATGAGCCGACGGCCGGTATGGGTCACGAAGAAATCGACCGCATCGTGGAACTCGTGCGGCGTGCTGGCAAGGGTCGCACGGTCCTGATGGTCGAACACAACCTCTCGGTGGTTTCCTCGCTGTGCGACCGGATCACGGTGCTCACGCGGGGCCAGGTGCTGACCGAAGGGGACTACGCCGCCGTCTCTTCCAACGCCGAGGTGCAACAGGCCTACTTGGGAACGAGCCATGGCTGAACAGATAAATGCTCAACCGATGCTCGAAGTGCGTGGACTGCAGGCATGGTATGGCGAGAGTCACGTCCTGCATGGCGTGGACATGGAGATCCGCAAGGGCGAGGTGGTCACACTGCTGGGGCGTAATGGCGCTGGTAAGAGCACCACGCTCAAATCCATCATGGGGTTGGTCGCCAAGCGATCCGGATCCGTGCGCAAGGACGGCGCCGAAACCATCGACCTGGTGCCCGAGCGCATCGCGCACCTGGGGGTCGCGCTGTGTCCGGAGGAGCGGGGCATCTACTCCAGCCTGTCGGTTCGGGAGAACCTGTTGCTGCCGCCGGTATTGCGGCCGGGGGGCGTCGACGTCGAATCGATCTTGGAGCTCTTTCCCAATCTGCGGGAACGCCTGGACACAGGGCAAGGAACCAAACTGTCCGGCGGAGAGCAGCAGATGCTGGCTATCGGCCGGATCATGCGTACCGGCGCAGATCTGCTATTGCTGGACGAACTGACCGAAGGTCTGGCGCCGCTGATCATCCACCAGATAGGTCGCACCATACACAAGCTCAAGGATCTGGGGTTCACGCTGTTGCTGGTCGAGCAGAACTTCCGATTTGCCGCCACGGTCGCCGACAGGTTCTACGTGATGGAGCACGGTCGCATCATCGACGGCTTCAGTGCGGATGAGTTGGAGAACAACATGGACAAACTGCACGTTTATCTGGGCGTCTGAGGAGGCAGTTCGCGATGCTCGAAGCTTTTGGGATTTCCCTTCAGGCCCTTTCAGGGCAATTGTTGCTTGGCCTGATCAACGGTGCGTTTTATGCGCTGTTGAGCCTTGGCCTCGCCGTCATCTTCGGCATGCTCGGCATCGTCAATTTTGCGCATGGCGCCTTGTACATGATGGGCGCCTTCGTGTCGTGGCTGCTGCTGACCTATCTGGGTATCGGCTATTGGTGGTCACTGTTGCTGGCGCCGCTGATCGTCGGCGTCTTCGGTGTCATCATAGAACGCACGCTGCTCAAACGAATCTATCACCTGGATCATTTCTACGGCCTGCTGCTCACATTCGGGCTGGCCCTCATCATCCAATCCGTGTTCCGCGTGCAGTTCGGTACGACGGGCCAGTCTTACGCCACGCCCGAACTGTTGAGCGGTGGCATCCGGCTGCCGTTCATGTTCCTGCCTTACTACCGCGCCTGGGTGATCGCCTTCTCGCTGGTCGTGTGCGTGCTCATCTTGCTGCTGATCGAGCACACGAAGATCGGCAGCTATCTTCGCGCCTCGACGGAGAACGCCCCGCTGATGCGGTCCTTCGGCGTCAATGTGCCGAGGGTGATTACTTTGACCTTCGCGGGCGGCGCGGCCCTCGCAGCGCTTGCCGGCGTGCTGGCCGCGCCCCTGTACAAGCCGTCGTCCATGATGGGCGACAACCTGCTCATCGTGGTCTTTGCCGTGGTTGTGATCGGCGGCATGGGTTCGCTCAAAGGCTCGATCATCACGGGTTTTGCGCTCGGCGTCATCGAGGGGCTGACGAAGTATTTCTATCCGCAGCTCTCGACGACCGTTGTCTTCCTGGTCATGATCCTCGTGATCCTCGTTCGGCCCCAGGGCCTGTTCGGGAAACCGCAGGATCCGGGTGGCAGCAGTCTGGGAGGGGTGGCGGAAGGGGCGGTGGCCGTGGGCGGCCGAGCGCTGAACTATGCGACGCTGGGCATGGCCATCTTGCTCGTGTTGGCCCCGCTGGCGCTTTATCCGCAGTTTCTCATGAGCGTCCTGTGTATGGCCATATTCGCCAGCGCGCTCAATCTGCTGGTGGGATACACGGGGTTGCTGTCCTTCGGGCATGCCATGTTCCTGGGTGGGGCCGCTTACGTCACCGCGTACGCCGCCAAGATAGGGGGGGCTTCACCGGAGCTGGCCATTCTTGGCGGCACGGCGGCCGCCACGCTACTGGGCCTCCTGGCCGGCGCCGTTGCCATCCGTCTCAAGGGCATCTATTTCGCGATGATGACCTTGGCACTGTCCCAACTCGTCTACTTCGTCTGCTCTCAATTCCCGGAGATCACGGGCGGAGAAGACGGCATACAGGGTGTGCCTAGAGGCAAGCTGTTCGGTTTCATCGATCTGCAGAACCAGATGACGATGTATTACGTGGTGTTGGTCATTTTCCTGGCGGCGATTCTGTTCGTGCGCCGCATCGTCCATTCGCCGTTCGGCGACGTGCTGAAGGCGATTCGGGAAAACGAAGCGCGCGCGATCTCGCTGGGCTACAAGACCGACCGCTACAAGTTGTTGGCATTCGTGCTTTCGGCTGGCATTGCCGGCTTGGCCGGTGCCACGCAGGCCATCGCGTTCCAGTTTGCCTCCCTGAGCGACACACACTGGTCCATGTCGGGTGAAGTCGTGCTGATGGTGTTGGTGGGCGGCCTGGGCACCATGCTGGGGCCCGTCGCCGGCGCCTTTGCCCTGGTGTCCATGCACTTTTTCTTCGCATCCTTGGGACAGTGGGTGACAGCTTTGCAAGGCGTGATCTTCATCTTGTGTGTCCTGACGTTCCGAGCTGGTCTGGTCGGTGAGGTGGCCAGGAGACTTGGGAAGCCGCTGTAACGGTTGAATTCACGTAAGGAAGATGCATGGGCAGACTGGAAGGCAAGGTCGCATTCGTGACCGGCGCGGGTGGCGGTATCGGAGGCGAAATCTGCAGGCAGTTCATCGCCGAAGGCGCGCGAGTGCTGGCTGGCGACATCCACGCCGATCTCGTCAAGGCCGTCGCCGAGACCAGTGGCGAGAGGAATGCGATCATTCCCCTCAGGCTGGACGTGACTGACGCAGAGAGCGTCCGTGCCGGCCTGGCCCATGCGGCGGAAATGTTCGGCAAGATCGACATCCTGTGCAATGCCGCGGGCGGATCCACGCCCAACGACGCGCGGGTGACCGATGCGCCGGAGGACGAGTTCTGGCGGGCGATCAGGCTCGATCTGTTCGGGACGTTCCTGGTGTGCAAATACGGCATTCCCTACCTGCAAAAGGCAGGCGGCGGTTCCGTCATCAATTTCTCTTCCATGGTGGCCGTGATGGCACTCACCGACCGCGACTGCTACACGGCAGCCAAGGGCGGCGTGCACGCACTGACCCGCTCCATGGCACCCGAATATGCACCGGACCGCATCCGCGTCAACGCGATTGCGCCTGGGTTAACGCTTTCCGAGCGGGTACGCCATCTGGTCGACGAGCGGGCAGAACTGCGCAAGCTGGCCGACCAGTGCTTGCTGGGGCCATGCGAGCCTATCGACATGGCGCACATGGCGGTCTACCTGGCATCAGACGAATCGCGGCACACCACCGGGCAAATCATCTCGGTGGATAGCGGCGTCACCATTTACTGACTCCCGAGGGAGCTTACCGTGCTTCCCATCAGAGACCTTGAGCAAGAGGAGATACCTATGACGAATGATCAGGCCCTGAAAGACAAGTTCATCAAGCTGCACGGCTACTGGAGCGACGATCTGGCGCTGGCGCTGGAAGCCGAGGCCGACTTCTTCAGCGACTACCTGCAGATGGCCGAAGTCGCCCTGGGCGCCGACTACCTCGATCGCAAGACCCGGCATCTGGTACTGATCGCAGCCAATGCTTCGGTCACGCATCGCAACGGGGAAGCGGTCTCGCAGCATATCGGAGCAGCACTGGACAACGGTGCGACCAAGGAGGAAATCCTCGAGGCGCTGCAACTGTCCTCGGCGCTGGGCATCCATGCTTATACCGAAGGCGCCCCAATCCTGCTCGACGAGTTAGGAAGGAGTGACGATCCCAAGCTGAAAGATGCATTCCCTCGCGGAGAGGCCTTCCAGAAGGTCAAGCAGGAGTTTTCCGAGAAGCGCGGGTACTGGAATGATCTGCTCGACGCCATGGTCCGCACGTCGCCCGAGTTCGTCATGGGCTACACGGCCTTCTCCTCGACGATTTGGCGCAAAGGTACCTTGCCGCCGATGGTGCGCGAACTGCTTTATGTGGCCATCGACATCTCCACCACTCATCTCTACCAGCCTGGCACGCGCATTCATGCCCGCAATGCCCTGCGTTATGGGGCCACGCCCGAGCAAGTAATCCAGGTCATTCAGTTGGTCGCGCTGATCGGGATGCAAAGTTTCATCCTGGGCGTGCCCAGGCTGCTGGCCGAGATCGAGCGCCGCGACCGCAAGGCTTGAAGAGCGGGGCCCGCCATCGTCATCGGAAAAGGCGGACAGACAGGCTTCCCGTCCGCCGGGCGGGAATCGGTCGGGCCCCTGTCGTATTTCAAAAGGACGGAACATGAGCAAAGGCACCGCAATCGTCACCGGAGGGGCAGGCACGCTCGGTCTGGCGATTTCCGAAGCACTCAAGAACGACGGCTGGAGCGTCATCATCCTTGATCGCCAGGAAGCACTGGCGAATTTCCAGCCCCCCGAGGGCATCCGGGCGGATGCCCTGGACATCACGGACTTCGAAGCCTGCCGCGCCTATTTGGCCAAGCTGCCGGAGCTGTCGGTGCTGGTCAACAATGCGGGCATCGCCAGACTTGCCCAGGTGCGCGATATCTCGCTGGAGGACTGGCGCCAGGTTCTCGAGGTCAACCTGACTGCGCCGCTGGTTCTGACCCAGCTGGCGACCGACCTGCTGGTGCGCAGCGGTCGCGGTGCGATCGTCAACATCGCCTCGATCGCGGGCATCCGGGCCGGTTTCGGCCGGGTGGCCTATGGCGCGTCGAAGGCCGGCATCATCCAGTTGACGCGCCAGACGGCGATGGAATACGCCCCGCTGGGCGTGCGCTGCAATGCCGTTGCGCCAGGGCCGGTCAACAGCAGTCTGGTGCGGGCGAAGCTGTCGAAGGAAGACTTCGACGAGTACCTCGAAGACATTCCGGCCAACCGCATGGCCGAACCGGAAGAAGTCGCCAATGCCGTTGCGTATCTCGCATCGGAAAAGGCGCTGTACATCACCGGGCAGTGCCTGGCCGTCGACGGTGGTTTCCTCTCGGCCGGGGCGGGCATCAAGAAAGCCCAACAACTGAAGCCGTAAAAAGAGGGCGATGCGAGCCCTCCGCGGGATCGTATTTCAATGCTGGAGAAAAGCGATGCTGATCGCAAAAAAGACCGCTGTCGTCACAGGTGCCGCGTCCGGGATCGGCGCGGCGATCGCTGAACGGTTGGCCGAAGAAGGCGCCTACGTCATCCTGACCGATGTGGACGATGCGCGCGGCGGCGAACTGTCTCGGGCCCTGGTAGAGCGTGGACTGAAGGCCAGCTACATCCACTGCGACAGCGGCAACCTTGAATCGATCGCCGGGATGATTGACAAGGCTGTGGCGCAAAACGGCCGGGTCGACATACTGGTGAACAACGCGGGCGTGACTCGGAAGATCAAACTGCTCGATCTGACGCCGCGGGACCGGGACTGGATTCAGAACGTCAATACGCGCGGCCTGTTCTTCACCATGCAGGGCTTTGCGCGCCACATGGTTGAGGCTGGCGGTGGCGTCGTTGTCAATATTGCCTCGATCGCGGGCAAGGGTGTGAAGGCCACATCGAATGCCTGCTATGCCGCGTCCAAGGCGGCTGCGGTTGTGATGTCGCGCGTGGCCGCGACCGAATTGGGGCGTAGTGGCGTGCGGGTCAACTCGGTGTGCCCCGGCGCAACCCGCACCGCGTTGCTGGATGACTTGGAAAAAGCCAATCCAGTCGGTTTCCAGAAGATGCTGGATGAAACCGCACTTGGCCGCTTCGCCACGCCGCGCGATATTGCGGATGCTGTTCTGTTCCTTGCCTCAGACCTGTCGAGCAGCGTTACCGGCCAGTCGATCAATGTCGACAACGGTCTGATGTGGGACTGACCTGGACGCAAGGTGCTCCTGTTCTGCTTTGACGCGATGGTAGGTGGTTGAACCGGTGACACAGATCCAAGGGCGATTTGTCCAATCTGCGGTCGGTGAAGTCCGATTTGGTGTCGGCTGCGTCAACCAACTGGAGTTGCTCTTGGCACGGGATGGCGTGCGACGAGCCGTGGTCGTCACTGGGAGCACATTGGCGGGCACACCCGAATTGCTCAGCGCGGTGACGGGGGCCATGGGCGAGCGCTGCGTGGGGGTGTTTTGCGAAACTGAGCCTCACGTGCCGCGTGAAGCGGCGCTTGCCGCGGCTGAATTCATGCGAGAGAAGGCGGCCGATGCGGTGGTCAGCTTTGGCGGCAGCACGCAGAGCGATACCGCCAAGGGAGCGGTTTGGGCGCTGGCTGGCGGTCTGCGCGCGCCCGTCGATTTCGATCCCTTTGTCATCCGTTTCGAGTACCCCTCGATGAGGACCGTGCCGCCGATGCGTGGTGTGGCCTTGCCGATCTACGCAGTGCCCACGACGCTATCGGCGGGCGAATTCACCAACATTGCCGGACTGACCGATACGGCCTGCGGCGAGAAACACCTGTACCAAGATCGCCAATTGGGCGCTCGTGCTGTGCTCTTGGACCCGGCCCTGACGCTGAGAACACCCGAATGGCTGTGGCTGTCCTCGGGCATCAAAGCAGTGGATCACTGTGTCGAGGCGTGGTTCTCAATCACCGCGCAGCCCATGACGGATGCGCTGGCCGTGGAAGGGTTGGCCGCGCTGATGCGCGCGCTGCCCGCCAGCCGCCGCAACCCCGAGGATTTGGAAGCAAGATTGCAATGCCAGATCGCTGCTTGGCTTTCTGTCTCTGGACTGGCGAACGTCAGCCTCGGCCTCAGCCACGGCCTGGGGCATCAGTTGGGAGGGCGCTGCAAAGTCGCACATGGCTATACCTCTTGCGTGTTGCTGCCGCGAGTTGTCGGCTTTAACGCCGAGGCAACGTCCGTCCGTCGTGCGGTCCTGTGCCGCAGACTCGAGGCTACTCTGGATCGACCTTTCCCGGTCGACGAATTCCAACACAGGCTGCGCGCGCTGATCAGTGACGAACTCGGATTGCCTTTGCGCTTGCGCGACCTGGGCGTTGCACGCGCAGACTTGCCTTTCATCGCCCAGGCTGCGTTGCGCGACCCGATCGTGGCAACGAATCCCCGGCCGGTTCGTTCGGTCGAGGAGGTGATGGCCGTCCTGAATGCAGCATGGTGACTCCATACACATGTTGCTTTGATTGAGCAGGAGGAGATGCATATGAAGGATGATCGAGCGCTACGGTGGCAAGGCTTGGAAGTGATCTCGGTACTGGCGGCGGAGACGCCAACGGCATCCGCCACCCCGCCAGAAGGATGTCAGACATGATCACCACACGCATCGGAATCATTGGACTCAGTCCAGGTGCCTCCTGGGGGGTTACAGCTCACCTTCCCGCCATCCGGTCCCTGCCGAACGCTCGCATCAGCGCCGTTGCCACGACCCGCGAGGAGTCCGCTCGTGAGGCGGCGAAGCTTGCCGGCGCAGATGCCTGGTTCACGGATCCTGCATCGCTCGCTGATTCCCCCCTGGTCGATGTCGTCGTAATCACTGTCAAGGTCCCCGCCCACCAGGAGGCGGTGCGGGCGGCTCTCGATGCCGGCAAACCGGTTTATTGTGAATGGCCTCTGGCCCCGGATGCGGAGCGTGCGGCCGAATGGGCCGGCATCGCGAGCGCAAAGGCCCTGACGACCGCTGTGGGCCTCCAGGCCAACGCCTCTTCCACGGTCACGAGCCTTCGGCGGCTTATCGAGGACGGTCGCCTGGGCCATATCCGCTCGGTCACGGCGCACGCTGCGCGAAGGAAGGGAATCGGAAGATCGGTACCAGCCTCTTATGGCTATACGCTCGACGCTACAAGTCGCGCCGGGACCAGGGAGGTCCTGGGCGGGCACCTGATCGGCCTGGTGGACCATCTGGTCGGGATCGAGAGCCTATCGGCCCTATCCCAGAGTCCCTACCCGAGCAAAGTCGACGACGATGCCGGCACGGTTCATTCCGTCACGGCACTCGACAGCTTCGCCGCCTGCGGCAGACTGGTCGGTGGCGGCATCGTGGCCCTGACATGGTGGGATCGCGACCCCGCCGCCGGTACCCGAATCGTGATCCACGGCACTGAAGGCACGGCTGAACTGACCACCTTGCAGCCGGTTGCCGGTGAGGACTCCAATCCGCAAATCACGCCGCTGCGTGCCTCGATCACCTGGAACGACCATTCCAGGCACGTCATTGAGCCAGCCGACGATACGCTCGCGCCAGCAGCCCGCAATCTCGCCGCCGCCTACCGGCTGTTTCTGGATGATCTGCGTTCAGGAACACAAAACAGCGTCACCTTCGCCAAAGCGGCGCGTCTCCACAGTCTGATCGATAAGGGTGTGCCCTTTGCCGTTTCCCGGTCTGAAGGGTAGGTACTGATGAGCTGCGCCCGTGATTACCGGGCCATCATGGCTCGTTGGATCCACGTGGCAATGTATTGCACGGCGTCCCTGGCTTGGTCCGACACTGCCGACATGCGAATGAAGCCGTGGATCATGCCATTCAGGCGGCGAAGCGTGACGGGTACCCCGCTGTCCAGCAGCCGGTGGGCATAGGCCTCGCCCTCGTCGCGTAGCGGGTCGAATTGGGCCGTCAGCACCAAGGCCGGAGGCAGGTTGGAAAGATCAGTGGCTCGCAGGGGCGCGGCATGGGGATGCTGCGCATCTTCCTCGCGGGGCAGGTATTCCTTCCAGAAGCGGATCATGGACGCGCGCGTCAGGAAGTAGCCGACCTGGTTTTCCAGGTAGGAAGCGGTGGGCGGTGTGTGGTAATCCGTCGCCGGATAAGCCAGCACCTGGCCGACCACTCCGGGGCCGCCTTCGTCCCGCAGCCGCAGGGCCGTCACCGTGGCCAGGGTGCCGCCGGCGCTGTCGCCAGCTAACACCAGCTGGCCTGCATCCAGGCCCCATGCCGGGGCCTGCTGCGCGGCCCAGCGGACCGCTTGCAAGCAGTCATCCGGGGCAGCGGGGAACTTGTGTTCGGGCGCCAGGCGGTAGTCGACAGACAGCACTCCCGCGCCCGTCAGGTTGCACAGCCGCCGGCAGACGGCATCGTGCGATTCGACGCTGCCGATCACGAAGCCGCCGCCGTGGAAAAAGATCGTCAGGCCCGCATGGAGCCTGGCTTCAGGCAGATACAGCCGTGCTGGGATGTCATGCTCGTCGGACGGGATCAGCAGGTCTCGCTCCTCGCCCACCGGCTCGCGCTCGGTGGGCGGCGGATAGACGCCGCGCAGCTCCTCCAAGGTCATGGTTTCCATCGGCGGTATGGCATCCAGTGCCTGCAGCACCTGGGCGATCTGAGGATCCAATTGCATGGTTTCTGCTTCCTGTGGAATAGCTTGCCCCGGTGCTCTTCCGGGCGCCGGGGCCCGATGACTCATTGAATCGGCCGGGATGTCAGAGACTGGCGCGCGCTTCGGTTTTCTGGTCGCTGCGAAGCGGCTCGAGCACCATCCCGCGATAGCCGTCGGCGATCATGTTCTCTACTTCCAGGCGGTAGTTGTTGACACCGCCGACATAGATGGTGAACCCGCGTGCCTTGCCCGCCACGTTGGCGCCGTTGTACCAAGAGTCCGCTTTCACGAAGAGCGTCTTGTTCGCGATCTCGCTAACGCGTTCCATCCATGCCCGCTCGGCCTCGGCTGTCGCCTCGATGGCGCCCAGGCCCCGACTGCGCATGTAGGCGATGGTGTCGCCGATCAGTTCGACGTGCTGTTCGATGGACATGACCATGTTGGACTTCACAGCCGGGCTGCCGGGCCCCGTGATGATGAACATGTTGGGGAAGCCGTGGACGGTGAAGCCCATATAGGAGCCCACCTCCTTCTGCCACTGCTCGCTGAGCTTGACGCCGTTGCGCCCCGCGATGTCGATGTGCGTCAGCGCGCCGGTGATCCCATCGAATCCGGTCGCGAAGACGATGGCATCCACCTCGATTTCACCTGCCTCGGTTTCGATGCCCTTGGGCGTGATGCGCTTGACAGGCGTTTCGCGCAGACTGATCAACTCCACATTGTCGCGGTTGTAGGTTTCGTAGTAGCCGGTGTCAATACAGATGCGCCGGGACCCGATGGGGTGGTCATACGGGCAGAGCTTCTCGGCGGTCGCCTGATCCTTGACGGTCTCGCGGATCTTGCGGCGCACGAAGTCGGCCAGGCGCTTATTGGCCCGCTCGTCCTTCATGAAGTCATTGAAGGCCATCTGGAAGTTGAGGCTTCCACCCATCTCCCACAGTTTCTCGAAAGCGGCATTGGCCTCCTCTTCGCTCAGTTCAAGCACCGAGCGGGTCGGCTCGGGCACATTGGAGATGCCGAAGATGTGCTTGCGTGCTCGTTTGCGACGCTCGGGGTAATCCTTGCGGTATGTCTCGACGTCCTCAGGCCGCAGGGGCTTGTTGCCCGCCGGCAGCGAGAAATTGGCCGTGCGCTGCATGACGAAGAGGCGCGAGGCCTGCTTGGCGACTTCGGGAACGATCTGGATGCCGGTGGCACCCGTGCCGAACACCGCCACCCGCTTGCCGGTGAAATCGACCGGCTCCGAAGGCCAGGCCCCTGAGTGGTATTTCTCGCCGGTGAAGCTGTCGAGACCGGGGATGTCAGGGTACAGCGGCACCGAGAGAATGCCGGTGGCCATCACGCAGAAGCTGCAATGGATGACCTCGCCCTTGTCGGTCGAGACGGCCCAGCGCTGCTGCTTCTCGTCATAGGTCTGCGACACCACTTTCGTATTGAACTCGATGAGCTGCCTGACGTCGACGGTATCCGCCACATGGGCGATGTAGCGCTGGATGTCGGGTTGGAACGAAAAGCGGTGACTCCAGTCCCATTTCTGCTGGATCTCATTGGAAAAGCCGAAGGAATACTCCAGACTTTCGACATCGCAGCGCGCGCCGGGGTATTTGTTCCAATACCAGGTGCCCCCGACGTCCGAGCCGGCCTCGAAAGCCCGCACAGAGAGCCCGAGGCTTCTCAGCTTGTGGATCGCATAGACACCGGCAAATCCGGTGCCGACGACAACGGCATCAACATTCTCAACTGCTTTCATGGCTTGCTCCTTTGGTTATCTCGTTGCGGTGAGCGGCCTCGCGGATTCGAGTTGCCGCCTGTGTGTATGCCGGCGCTGTCTGCGGGGCAGGGCCAGCCCTAGCGCTTGCGGTCACGTACCAGCGTGCCGTTGCGTTGTTCGACGTACTGCAAGATTGCGGTGAAGTCTTCTGCTCCGAACCCCGCTTCATAGGCAGCATGCCACTGTCCTTGCGCTTGCTGAATCACTGGCAGGCTGGCGTCCAGCGCCTGCGCTTCCTTCAGGCCCAGCGCCATGTCCTTGTCCAGAATCGTCAGCGCTGCCCCGTAGTCGAACGTACCGGCCAGGCCGCGTTGCAGGATCGACCCGGCGGCGAAGCTCTGCGCGGTGCCGGCCTGCAAGGCGGCGGCCATGGCGCTCGGATCCAGGCCGGCCTTGGCGCCCAGGCTCATGCCTTCACAGGCCGCCACGAGATTGGTGCCCATGACGATGTTGTTGACCACCTTCATGATCTGCCCCATACCGGGACGGGGGCCGAGCACGAAGATGTTCTTGCCCATCATTTCCAGCAGCGGGCGCACATTCGCCACCACGACGTCGGGGCCCGAGACCAGCAGGGTCAACTGCCCTGTGCGGGCGACCGGTGCGCCGCCCGTGACGGGGCTGTCCAGCATCTCTATGCCACGTTCGGCCAACTGCTTCGCGATGTCTTCCACGGCTTCACGCCCAATGGTGGACATCTCCGCATACACCCGGATGGCGCGGCCATGCGCCACGCCGTCTTCCCCAAGCGCGACCTGCTGGGACACCTTGACATTGGGCAGGCAGGCGAACACCACGCTGGCGTGGTCGGCCACCTCCCTGGGTGACGCATGCGTGAGCGCGCCCAGGGTGCGGAAGCGATCCAGAACCGTGGTCGTCGGGTCATAGACGTGCAGCCGGAACGACTGGCCCAGCAGCCGTTCCGCGATGGGCGCGCCCATCTGGCCTAAACCCAGAAAACCTACATCGGTATGCTGATTCATGGTGAACTCTCCTGTTGGTTTGTTGCCTGGTCGGTCGACAGACTGGTCTCTTCAGTTGATCGCGCGCGCCGCCAGGTGGCCCTCACGGATCGCTGGCTGAATGTCGCGCGCAGACAGCGCGTCGCCTACGATGTGCAGTTGCGGCACGCGCCCGCGCAGGCTTTCCCAGATGTCGTTCTGCGACTGGCGGTAGCCGACCAGCACCACGGTATCGGCAGGCACGGTTTCCGCCGTTTCGCCGTACAGCGAACGCACTTCGGCGCTGCCCTTGTCGATGGACGCCAGCGCGGACTGCGTGACGATGCGGAACCTGCCCGCCTTGTGAAAGCGTTGCAGCGCGGCCTGCGTGCGGCCCGTGCCTTCGACGGCGGGGGCGAACATCAGGTGGCGCGTCACGTAGGTCACCTCGGCGCCGCTGTCGATCAGCGCCTCGCAGCAGCCGATGGCCTCGTAGTGGCCGATGTCGTCGAACACGAGGGCGGTCTTGCCCCAGGCGCCCGCGCCCGCCATGCTCAGGTCGAGCGAGGTCAGCACGCGCGCGCCAGGCGCGATGCGGAGCTGGGTGGCGGGGTCGGCCGTCTGGCGGAACTCCTGCACCTCGGTGGGCTGCGAGCCGGTGGCGATGATGACCACGTCGGGGTTCTCGGCCAGCACCTCGTCGGCCTCGACGTAGGTGGCGAGCTGCACCTTGACGCCCAGGCGGTAGATTTCGGCCTCCAGCCAGATCGCGATATCGCCGATCAGGTGCAGCTTGGGCAGGTGCTTGGCCACGTTGAGCAGCCCGCCCAGGTCGGACGTGGCTTCGACCAGCGTCACGTCGTGCCCCATGAGCCGCGCCGTGCGCGCGGCCTCCATGCCGGCCACGCCGCCGCCGACCACCAGCACCTTGCGCGGATGCTGGGTGGGGACGATGTCGTCCTCGGACAGCCGGGCCTCGTCGCCCACCACGGGGTTCACGGCGCAGCGCATGCGGCCCGTGAACACGCCGCCGATGCAGCCCTGGTTGCAGCTGATGCAGGGGCGCACCTCGGTGCCCCGGCCCTCGCGCGCCTTCACCACCAGCATCGGGTCGGCGATCATGCCGCGCACGATGTTGATCATGTCGGCATGGCCTTCCTTGAGCGCCTGCTCGGCGTCGTCCAGCGTGGCGTAGCGGCCCACGATGATGCGCGGCACGGTGACGCCTTGGCCGATGCGGTCGCTGACCGGCAACTGGTAGCCCACGGGGCGGTCCATGCCCGCGTAGCGCTCGACGTGGAAGTAATAGTCGCCGTGCGTGATGTTCACGAAGTCGACCAGGCCCTCGGCCTGCAGGCGCAGGGCGATGGCGTTCACGTCCTCGGCGGTCAGGATGCGCGCATCGGTGCTGCCGCCCAGGCGCACGCCCAGCGCGAAGCCGGGCGATGTGGCCGCGCGGATGGCGCGCAGCGCCTCTTGCAGCGCGCGGATGCGGTTGTCGAAGCTGCCGCCGTATTGGTCCTGGCGCTGGTTGAGCACGGGCGAGAAGAACTGCGAGAACAGATAGCCCGCGCCCGCCAGCACCTCCACGCCGTTCAGGCCCGCCTCCTGCATCCGGGCCGCAGCTTTGCCGTAGAACTCGACCAGTTCGCCGATCTGGTCAGTGGTCATCGGAATAGGGGGCGCGATTGAATAGCGGCCCGGCAGCGCCGTCACGGCCCAGGGCAGGCCGCCGTCGGCCGCCGGGTCGGTGTAGCCGCCGTGCCAGAGCTGGGTGAACAGCTTCATGCCGGTGGGCGCGATGGCGTCGACCATGCGGCGCATCGGCGCGATCGCGTCGTCCTCGGCGGCGCTCAGCGAGAAGGTGGAGGAGGGATGCACCGAAGTGCTCTCGATGATGGACAGCCCCGCGCCGCCCTTGGCCCGCGCCAGGTGGTAGGCGATCAGGTCGTCGTTGACGTATTTGCCGGACAGGCGCGTGGCGTGCGCGGTGCGCACGATGCGGTTGGGAATCTCGACGCCGCCGATTCTGAGCGGCGAGAAAACGTGCCGGTACAGGCTCATGACACCGACCGCTTGGAGCTGATGCCTCCATCCACCGTGATGATGGTCCCGCTGGTGTAGCTGGAGCGCGTCGAGGCCAGGTAGACGAACAAATCGGCCACCTCGGCCACCGTGGCGCTGCGCCCCAGCGGGTAGGCCGCCAGCAGCTCGCCCGCGCGCGACTCGTCGCCCAGCAGGCGCGCGGCGTGGTTGCGCATGACCTTGGCGATGCGCTCCGTGTCCACCGGGCCGGGGTTGACGCCCACCACGCGGATGCCGTCCTCCAGGCTGCGCCCGCCCAGAGCGCAGGTGAAGGCCATCAGCGCCGCGTTGCCGGTGGAGCCGGCGATGTAGTTGAAGTCGGGGTTCTGGCCACCGTTGCCGATGTTGTTGAGGATTACGCCGTGGCCGCGCTGCTTCATGCGCAGATACATGGCGCGCGTGAGGTCGATGTAGCCGAACACCTTCAGCTCCCAGCCCTTGCGCCAGGCTTGGGCATCCACGTCCCACAGGTTGCCGCCCGGGATGGCGCCGGCGTTGTTCACCAGCACGTCGATGTCGCCCGCGAAGCCGACGACCTGCTCAATGGCGCCGGGCTGCGTCATGTCGAGCGCCAGCACGTCCACCTGCACGTTGTGTGCGGCGCGCAGGCTGGCCGCCAGCGCCTGGAGCTTGTCGCCCGAGCGCGCCACCAGCGCCAAATGGCAGCCTTCGCGGGCGAACGACTCCGCCAGTCCCGCGCCGATGCCCTGCGATGCGCCGGTGATCAGTACGCGCCGGCCTTTGAGTTGCATGTCCATGTTGCTTGTCTCCTACTGATGGACATTGCATCAGCACGGTGCAGCGATTTCAATGGAACGCCTTTGCTCGTTCCGTACTTTGGGTGCTCGGGCAAAGTTCTTGCCCTCCAATTGACGATGCGGCGAGCCGGTTTTGAAGTACGGAACGCTTTCGCCCGGGCGATTGCCGCGCCGGGAGCGCCTGCCAATAATCGCTTCCCGGGTTCCGTATCGCCGGTGAGCCCGGTATGCCTGCCGGTTCTTCTGCTGCTCCTGAGAATCTACCGATGATCCACCGCCACGCTTTCGCATCCCCTTCGCCGGCACGGCGGAGCCCATCGCTGGCCACCGTGCGGGGCGCTTGCTGATGGCTCAGGACCTGGCCGCCCGCCTGCAGGGCCTGCTGCGCCCAGGTGATGCGTTGTGGTGGGGCCAGGCCACGGCCGAGCCGCTGACGCTCACGCGCGCGGTGGTGCAGCACCGCCACGCGCTCGCGCGGGGCGGGCGGCTGCGGGTGTTCGTGGGCATCGGCAACTCCGACACCCTGCGGCCCGAGCAAGCCGATGCGATCGGCTTCTTCGGCTACATCGCGGCCGGCCCGCACCGGGATTTGGCGAAGGCCGGCGTGCTGGACGCCGTGCCCAGCCACTATTCGCACCTGCCGGACTTGATCCGTTCTGGCGTGCTGCCGGTGGACGCAGTGTTGCTGCAAGTCTCGCCGCCCGACGCGCAGGGCCGCCACAGCCTGGGCCTGGTGCACGAATACCTCACCGCCGCGCTGGAGAAGGCGCGCGTGGTCATCGGTGAGGTCAACCCGGCCGTCCCGTGGACGCACGGCAGCGTGCACCTGAAGGCGGCCGACTTCGACCTGCTGGTCGATGCCGAGCACCCACCCATCGATGCCGAGCGCGCCGACCCTGGCCCGGTGGAGCAGGCCATCGCGCGCCACATCGCGGCCCATGTGCAGGATGGCGCGACGCTGCAACTGGGCATCGGCAAACTGCCTGAGGCCGTGCTGTCTTCGCTGCACGATCGGCGTGACCTGGGCCTGCACACCGGCGCGGCGGGCGACGGTGTCGTCGCCCTGGCCGAGGCGGGCGTGCTGACCAATGCGCGCAAAGGGCGCGACGAGGGCGTGTCGATCGCCGGCATCCTGATGGGCGGCGAGCGCTTGCGTCGCTGGGCGCACGCCAACCCGGCGCTGGCGCTGCGCGGCACCGACTACACGCACGCCGCCGAGGTGCTGGCCAGCCTGAACCGACTGGTGGCCATCAACGCCGCCATCGAGGTGGATCTGACGGGCCAGATCAACGCCGAAGTCGCGGCTGGCGTGTACGTGGGCGGCGTGGGCGGGGCGGTGGATTTCCTGCGCGGCGCCGCGCGCAGCCGCGGCGGCCTGCCCATCGTGGCGCTGCCCTCGACGGCCCGCGGCGCGACGCGCATCGTGGCGCAGCTCAGCGGCCCCGTCAGCACGCCGCGCAGCGACGCGGGCCTGATCGTCACCGAGCACGGCGTGGCCGACCTGCGCGGTCAGCCGCTGTCGCGCCGCGTGCAGCGCATGATCGGCATCGCCGCGCCCGAGCACCGCGCCGAGCTCGAACGTCAGGCGCACGAGGCATTGCGCCGCTGCGGCGCCGCCTTCACATGAACTATCGAAAATATAGCTGCTAGCGCTTGTCCATAAAGCGCTGGAGGCCGATTCGATGCATGAAACTGGAAAGTCCCGCGATGGCCACCCGCGTCCATGAGCTGCTGGACCGCTGGCTGGCCGAGGCGCCCCAGCGGCCTTTCATCCACCTGGCGGACCGCAGTCTGAGCTATGCCGACCTGGGCCTCATGGCCGAGGCCCTGGAGCGCGAGTTGCGCGAAAGCGGCGTGCGCCCTGGCGACCGCGTACTGGTGGTGGCCGAGAACTGTCCCGAGCACGCTGCCCTGCTGATCGCGTGCAGCCGCGTGGGCGCGTGGTCGTGCGGCGTCAACGCGCGCATGGCCTTCGGCGAGGTCGATGCCTTCGTCGCCAGGGCCGATGCGCGCGTGCTGTACTTCACCGCCGGCGTGTCGCCCGCTGCCGCTGCGCATGCCGAGCGCCTGGGCATGCGGCCCTCGTGCATCGATGGCCTGGTACGCGGCGCGGTGTGCGCCGAGGCGGTGGCCGAGCCCGAGCCGCTGGCCGGCGACGTGGCGGCCATCATCTTCACCTCGGGCACCACGGGCGCGCCCAAGGGCGTGCTGATGACCCACCGCGGCGTGCTGCACTTCGCGCGCGTGTCGGCTGAATCGCGCGCGCTGGGGCGGGACGACAAGGTCTACGCCTACGCGCCCATGACGCACATCTTCGGCCTGGGTACGGTGCTGCTGGCTTCGCTGCATGCGGGCGCGGCGCTGGAAATGCGCCCGCAGTTCGACACGGCGGAGTTGTTCGACGCGCTGGCGCAACGCGGCGTCACACAGGTGCAGGGCCCGCCGGCGCTGTTCGCGCGCCTGCTGCAGCACTGCGCAGAGCAGGGCATCGCCCGCCCCGAGGCGCCGCGCCTGCGCTACCTGTACGCGGGCGCAGGGCCGCTGGACCTGGCGCTCAAGCAGAAGGTCGAGGCGCTGTTCGGCCAGACGCTGCACCATGGCTACGGCCTGTCGGAATACGCGGGCTCGCTGCACGTCACGCGGCTGGGCGAGCGGCGCGCGGACACCAGCGCCGGCTACGCCTTTCCCGGGGCCGAACTGCGCATCGTCGATCCGGCCACGGGACGCGAAAAACCCACCGGCGAGCGCGGCGAGATTCTGGCTGCGCGGCGTGGGCCTGATGCCCGGCTATTTCCGCGACCCTGCCGCCACGGCCGAGGTGATGCGGAGCGGCGGCTGGTACGCCAGCGGCGACCTGGGCGAGCTGCACGCCGACGGCGCGCTGTTCGTCGTCGGTCGTATCAAGGAGATGATCATCCGCTCGGGCTTCAACGTCTATCCGGGCGAGGTGGAGCAGGCGCTGAACTGCTTTCCCGGCATCCTGCGTTCGGCCGTCGTCGGGCAGAAGGAGGCCGACGGCAACGAGGCCGTGATCGCCTTCATCGTGCCCGACCGTGCCAATCCGCTCGACGAGGCTGCGCTGCAGCGTCACCTGCGCGAGCAGCTGGCACCCTACAAGCGGCCGGCGCGCATCATCCCTATCGACGAGCTGCCGATGAGTGCCAACGGCAAGCTGATGCGCCGCCAACTGCTGGAGCGGCTGCCGGCGGGCGAATAGAAGAAACGGGGTGGCGAAGCTGCCCGCATCACAGGGGGCCGTCGAAGCCGGCCAGCAGATCCTGCAGCCGCGTGGCCGCCTGCTTGAGCGCGGGGGCGATGCGCGCGTGCTCCGACTGCAGGTTCAGCGCGATGTCCGCCTTGCCGCAGCTCATGCTCATCGGCAGGCCCGCACGGCCGACGCGGATGGGCAGCGCCACACCGAAGGTGCCGCGCTGGAAACCGCCGAGCACGGCGCAGGTGCCGGTGGCCTGCAACTCGGCGAAGGAGGCGTCGATGGCGCGTGCCAGGGCCTTGCCTTCCGCGCCGGCGCGGCGCACGTGTTCCTGGACCAGTTGACGGCGCTGCGGCGGCGCCAGCCCCCACAGGTAGGCCCGCCCGATGGAGGTGGTGGACATCGGCAGCACCGAGCCCACGCCCAGCCGCAGCGTGGCCACCTTGCGGCTGACGCGGTAGCCGACGTAGAGCAGGTCGATGCCGTCCTGGATGCCGAGCGCGACCGAGACGTCGAGCCGGTCGGCCAGCTCCTGCATCAAGGGCTGCGCGGCCTGCAGCAGGTCGTTGGTGGCCAGGTAGGCGTGGCCGATGCCCAGGGCGCCGGCCGCCAGTTCAAACTCGCGCTTGCCTGGCACCAGGCGCAGGAAGCCGGATTGCACCAGTGTCGAGGTCAACCGCGAGACGGTGGCCTTGGGCAGGCCGGTGCGCCGCACCAGTTCGGCGTTGGTCAGAGGGGTGCGGGCCGAGCGGAATGCGCGCAGCACCTCCAGCCCGCGCTCCACGGTCATCAGCGCGGCGCCGTCGCGGGCAGGGGGAGTGGGGAACATGCCGGGAGTCACGGGGGAACTTCGTCAATCTAGCAGCCGGCCGGATACCCGCCCCGCGAGCGAAGCGGACGGCGGCGTTTCCGGTCCGGCGCCGATGGATCCGATTCTTCAAAAATCATAGCTGCTCGCGCTTGATGATTAAGCGCTGGCGGCCAATTGGGTGCGCAGAATCACAGCTCGCGCAGCATGTTCTTGGCGATCAGCGTCTGCTGGATCTGCGTCGTGCCTTCGTAGATGCGGAACAGGCGCACGTCGCGGTAGAAGCGCTCGATGGCGTACTCGCTCATGTAGCCCGCGCCGCCGAAGATCTGTACCGCGCGGTCGGCCACGCGGCCGCACATCTCGGTGGCGAACATCTTGGCGCAGGATGCCTCGGTGGCGTTGGGCAGCTTGTCGTCGCGGCGGCGCGCGGCGTCCAGCACCATGCAGCGGGCGGCGTAGATCTCGGCCTTGCTGTCGGCCAGCATGGCCTGCACCAGCTGAAAGTTGCCGATCGGCTGGCCGAACTGCTTGCGCTCGGCGGCGTAGCGCAGCGCCATGTCCAGCATGCGCTCGGCCACGGCCACGGCCACGGCGGCGATGTGGATGCGGCCCTTCTCCAGCACCTTCATCGCGGTCTTGAAGCCCTGGCCTTCCTTCAGGCCGATCAGGTTGGCGGCGGGCACGCGCACGTTCTCGAAGATCACGTCGCAGGTATGCGCGCCCTTCTGGCCCATCTTCTTGTCGCGCTTGCCGAAGCTGATGCCGGGCGTGCCCGCCTCGACGATGAAGGCCGAGACGCCGCCCGCGCCTTTGACGGCCGGGTCGGTGCGCGCCATCAGCGTGAACATGCCGGCCTGCGGCGCGTTGGTGATGAAGCGCTTGGTGCCGTTGACGACGTAGTGGTCGCCGTCCTTGATGGCGGTGGTGCGCAGCGAGCCGGCGTCGGAGCCGGCCTCGGGCTCGGTCAGCGCGAACGAGGCCATCATCTCGCCGGTGGCCAGCTTGGGCAGGTATTTTTCCTGCTGCTCGGGCGTGCCGTCGAACAGGATGCCCTGCGAGCCGATGCCCACCGTGGTGCCCAGCAGCGAGCGGAACACGGGCGAGGCGCGGCACAGCTCCAGCACCACCAGCACTTCCTCCTCCATCGTCAGCTCCAGGCCGCCGAAGCGCTCGGGGATGGTCAGGCCGAACAGGCCCATGGCCTTCATGTCTTCAACGATGTCGGCGGGAATCTCGTCGGTCTCGGCGACGATTTCCTCGTTGGGGATCAGGCGCTCGCGCACGAAGCGGGCAATGGTGTCGAGCAGGCCGTTGAGCGTTTCTTGGTCGCGGATCATGTCGGTGCGTCACGGGTGGAAAGATGGCGGCCATCTTCCGCCCGGACCGCGGGCGGCGCAATGGGCCAGGCGGATCGTTCCGAAAGATGGAAGGAATGGCGTGCCGCAGGCACTGCGGAGCGGCCCCTCTCGTTGTGTCAAAGTACGGAACAAGAACGCGCTGCCGGTTGACGCCGACGGGGCGGGCGCCGCATCGTAGAGCCTGCCTTTCAGGAGACAAGTCCGCCATGCCCATCGATCCCGGCCGCCTGCTGGCACGGCCTTTTCCGGTCATCGAACACGCCTATATGCGGCGCGACACCCAGCTCTACGCATTGGGCCTGGGGCTGGGCGGCGATCCGCTCGACGCGGGGCAACTGCGCTACGTGTACGAGGGGCAGGACGGCGCGTCGCTGCGCGCCTTGCCCACCATGGCCAACGTGCTGGCCTACCCCGGCTTCTGGGCCCGCGAGCCCGACACCGGCATCACCTGGCAGAAGGTGCTGCACGCCGAGCAGGAGATCCGCCTGCACGCGCCGTTGCCCACTGGCGGGCGTGTGCTGGGTGCGACGCGCGTCACCGCGCTGTGGGACCGGGGTGAAGGCAGGGGCGCCTTCATGCAGCAGACGCGCGAGCTCACCGACGCCGCCACGGGCCAGCGGCTCGCTACCGTGGTGCAGTTGAATCTGCTGCGCGGCGATGGCGGCTTCGGCGCTGGCGGCAGCCCGGGAGCGCCGCCCGCGCCGCACGCCATGCCCGAGGGCGCGCCGGACCATGTGTGCGACCTCGCCACGCCCGCGCAGCTGGCGCTGATCTACCGCCTGAGCGGCGACCTGAATCCGCTGCACGCCGACCCGGCGGTGGCGGCCGCCGCTGGCTTTGCGCGCCCCATCCTGCACGGCATGGCGACCATGGGCATCGCGGCCCACGCCGTGCTGCGCACGGTGCTGGGCTACGACGACACCCGCTTTGCCGGCATGCGCGTGCGCTTCACCGCGCCCGCCTGGCCCGGCGACACGCTGCGCACCGAGATATGGGTGCGCGGCGACGTGGTTTCCCTGCGCACCACGGCCGTGGAACGCGGCGCCGTCGTCCTGAACAACGCGCGGGTCGATCTGCGCTGACCACCAACTTTTCGAGGAGCATCACCATGGATCTGGGATTGAGCGGCAAAGTCGCCATCGTCACCGGCTCGGCCCGCGGCCTGGGCGCGGCCACCGCACGCCGCCTGGCGCAGGAAGGCGCCAAGGTCGTCATCACCGACATCAACGGCGAGCAGGCGCAGGCCACCGCCCAAGCCTTGCAGGCCGAGGGCCTGGCCGCGCACTGCATCGTCGGCGACATCACCAAGGGCGCCGACGTGCAGCGCCTGGTCGATGAAACCGTGGCCCACTTCGGCGGCGTCCACATCCTGGTGAACAACGCGGGCGCGCCGCGCGACAAGTACCTGGTGAAGATGAGCGAGGACGACTGGGACTTCGTCATGGCCGTCATGCTCAAGGGCGCCTTCCTGGCCGCCAAGGCTGTCATGCCGCACTTCATCCAGCAGGGCTGGGGCCGCGTCATCAACATCAGCTCGCGCGCGCATCTGGGCAATCCCACCCAGGCCAACTACTCGGCCGCCAAAGCGGGCCTGATCGGCATGGCCAGGGCGCTGAGCAAGGAGGAGGGCCGCTACGGCGTTACCTGCAACTGCGTGGCCCCCGGGTTCATGGAAACCGAGATGGTGCAGGCGCTGGCGACCTACGAAACCATCAAGGACGCCGCCGTGGCCGCGCAGCCCATCAAGCGCGTGGGCAAGCCCGACGACATCGCCGACGCGGTGGCCTTCCTCGCCAGCGAGCGCGCGGGCTTCATCAGCGGCGAAGTGCTGCACGTCACCGGCGGACGCTACGGCTGAGACTTCTAAAACAATAGCTGCCGGCGCTTGATGGATAGGCGCTAGAGGCCGATTTTATTCAAAAATTATTCGAGAGGCACTGAACATGAAACGAGCAGCCATCGTCTCCCCGCTGCGCACGCCCGTGGGTGCGTTCGGCGGAGCGCTGAAGCCGGTTCCCGTGGAGGAACTGGGCGCCACCGTGGCGCGCGCGATCGTGGAGCGCACCCGGCTCGACCCCGCGCGCATCGACGACGTGGTCTTCGCCCAGAGCTACACGAACGGCGAGACGCCCTGCACCGGCCGCTGGGTGGCCTTGCAGGCGGGCTTTCCGATCGAGGTGGCGGGCATGCAGCTCGACCGGCGCTGCGGCGGCGGCGTGCAGGCCCTGGCCACGGCCGCGATGATGGTGCAGACCGGTGCGGCCGACGTGGTCATGGCGGGCGGCGTGGAGAGCATGAGCAACGTCGAGTACTACACCACCGACATGCGCTGGGGCAAGCGCGCCGGCACCGTCAAGCTGCACGACCGCCTGGACCGTGGCCGCGAGCGCTCGCAGCCCGAGGCCCGCTTCGGCAAGATCAGCGGCATGATCGAAACGGCCGAAACCCTGGCGCGTGAGTACGAGATCAGCCGCGAGGCATCCGACCGCTTCGCCGCCCGCAGCCACCAGCGCGCTGCCGCCGCGCAGGCCGCCAATTTGTTCGATGCGGAAATCGTTCCCGTCGCCGTGCCCCAACGCAAGGGCGACCCGCTGCTCGTGAAGCAGGACGAGGGCGTGCGCGGCGACACCACGGCGGAAAGCCTGGCCAAGATGCGCACCATCATGAAAGAGGGCGTGGTCACCGCCGGCAACGCCTGCCAGCAGAACGACGCCGCCGCCGCCTGCCTGATCGTGGCCGAGGACAAGCTGGCCGAACTGGGCCTGGAGCCCATCGGCTGGATCACCGGCTGGGCCGCTGCAGGCTGCGACCCGGCGCGCATGGGCATCGGCCCCGTGCCCGCCGTGCAGAAGCTGCTGGCGCGCACCGGCCTGAAGTTCGACCAGCTGGACCTGATCGAACTCAACGAAGCCTTCGCCTGCCAGGCCCTCGCTTGCGTCAAGGGCTGGGGCAGCACGATGGAGGCGCTGGAAGACAAGCTCAACGTCAACGGCTCCGGCATCTCGCTGGGCCACCCGGTGGGCGCCACGGGCGCGCGCATCATGAGCACGCTGCTGCACGAGATGCAGCGCCGCCAGGCGCGCTACGGCCTGGAGACGATGTGCATCGGCGGCGGCCAGGGCATCGCCATGATCTTCGAGCGCGCATGACAGGGGACGAACGATGAGCACTGAATCCACCCAAGCCTGGCAGCCGGGCCAGCGCGAATTGCAGAACGCCGGCATCGTGCAGCTGATGCGCGCCCTGGGCGTGCCCTCGTATGAAGAGCTGATGCGCGTCTCCGTGGCCGAGCCCGAACGCTACTGGGGCGTCGTGATGCGCGAATGCGCCATCGCCTGGACCGAGCCGCCCAAGGGCTACGTGGACCTGTCGCGCGGGCCGCAGTTCCCGAGCTGGTTCCCCGGCGGCCGGCTCAACTGGGTCAACACCATCTACGGCTGGGCGCGCAACCCGGCCACCGCGCAGCAGGCCGCCGTGGTCGGCGAGCGCGAGGACGGCAGCGTCGGTTCGCTGACCTATGCGGAGCTGGAGCAGCGCGTGCGCGATTTCGCCGCCGGCCTGGCCCGGCAGGGCGTGCAGCAGGGCGACCGCATCGGCCTGCTGATGGAGAACGGCGTCGAGGCCACCATCTCGCTGATGGCCATCGTGCACCTGGGCGCGCTGGTGGTGCCGCTGTTCAGCGGCTTCGGCGTCGACGCCATCGTGGCGCGCCTGTCGGCCGCCGAGGCGCGCATGGTGATCGCCTCCACCGGCTTCTCGCGCCGCACCAAGCGCGTCGATGTGCAGGGCGCGCTGCGCGACGCCTGGCGGCAACTGCCGCTGCTGGAAAAGGTCGTGTGGAAACGCGCCGAGGGCGAGACGGCCCAGGACGCGCGCGACCTGGACTGGCAGCAGATCGCCACCGCGGCGAAAGGGCTGGGTCAGGACGCCGTCGTCGTCACGCCCGACACCCCCTTCATGGTCATCTACACCTCGGGCACCACCGGCAAGCCCAAGGGCGTGGTGCACACGCACGGCAGCTTCCCGATCAAGATCGCGCACGACTCGCTGGTGCACTTCGACGTACACCCCGGCGACGTGTACTGCTGGCCCGCCGACATGGGCTGGATCGCCGGCACGCTGGTGCTGGGCTGCGCGCTGCTGCGCGGCGCCACGCTGGTGTGCTATGACGGCGCGCCCGACTACCCCGACTGGTCGCGCATGTCGCGCGTGGTGGAGCGCCACCGGGTGACGCACTTCGGCTCCGCGCCCACGCTGATCCGCGGCATGGCCAGCCACGAGGCGCTGGCGCTGGCGGGCGATCGTTCCACCGTGCGCCTGCTCATCACGGCGGGCGAGGGCATCGCGCCCGAGCACTTCAACTGGTTCCAGCAGCGCTTCGGCGACGGCACGGCGCCGCTCATCAACTACACCGGCGGCACCGAGGTTTCAGGCGCACTGCTGGCCAGCGTGCCGGTGCGGCCGATCCTGCCCAGCGGCTTCAACACCATCTCACCCGGCGTGGCCGTCGACGTGGTCAACCCCGAGGGCCGGAGCGTGACCAGCGAGGTGGGCGAGCTGGCGATCCGCGCGCCCTTCGTGGGCATGACGCAGTCGTTCTGGCACGACGACACGCGCTACCTCGAGACCTACTGGCAGACCATCCCCGGCATCTGGGTGCACGGCGACCTGGCGCTGCGCACGCCCGACGGCCACTTCTTCATGATGGGCCGCTCGGACGACACGCTGAAGGTGGCGGGCAAGCGCCTGGGGCCGGCCGAAGTCGAAGAGGTGGTGCTGGAGCTCACCGACATCGCCGAGGCCGCCGCCATCGGCGTGGCCGATGCCGAGAAGGGCCAGAAGCTGGTGGTCTTCATCGTGCCCAAGCCCGGCGCCGCCGCCACGGCCGAGGCCTTGCAGGCTGCCGTCACCGCCCACGTGGACAAGCGCCTGGGCCGGCCGTTCCGGCCCGGCAAGGTGCACGTGGTGGGCCAACTGCCCAAGACGCGCAGCTCCAAGATCATGCGCCGCGTGATCCGCAGCGTGTACTGCGGCCAGCCGCCGGGCGATCTGTCGTCGCTGGACAACCCGGCCGCGCTCGACGAAGTGCGCGCCGCCGCGCCGGCAGCCTGAGCGGCATGGCGACAGGCCTCAGCCTCGCAACCAGCCTGGTGGGCGCGGCGCGCCCTGCCTGGGGGCACGCGCCGGGCTCGCCGCGGCACCGGCCGGGAGGCGCGGTGGTCACGCCGCTGGTGCGCGCGCTGGGGCTGCTGTCGGCGTTCACGCCGCACGAGCGCTGGCTGGGCAACGGCCAGCTGGTGCAGCGCACCGGCCTGCCGCCGTCCACCGTCACCCGCATCGCGCGCTCGCTGGTGGCGCTGGGCTACCTGGTCTACGATGAGCACACGCGCAAATACCGGCTGCTGCCCGCCGTGCTGGGCCTGGGGTATGCGGCGATCGCGCATTCGGCCATCCAGGGGCTGGTCGGCGAGCACATGGCGGCGTTCGCGCGCCAGTACCGGGTGCATGCCTGCCTGGCGGTGCGTGATCGGCTCGACCTGGTGGTGCTGGAGAGCCGGCGCAACCCCGATCTGCCGTTTGCGCTGCCCCTGCACGTGGGCATGCGCGTGGGCATGGCGCTGTCGCCCATGGGCTGGTCGCTGCTGGCGGCGCTGCCGGAGCTGGAGCGCAGCTACCTGCTGGAGAACCTGGAGCGCCACGCGCCGCGCGACTGGCCCCGGCTGCGCCGGCGCGCCGGCGAGGGCATGGTTCAAGTCTACGAGAAGGGCTATTGCGCCGCCATCGGCGAATGGGAGCCCGACCTGGGCATTGTCGCCACGCCGGTGCGGCTGGAGGGCAACATGCCCTTCGTGCTGGCCTGCATCGGCGCCAGCCAGGGCATGACCCGCGCCCGCGTGGAGCGAGAACTGGGGCCGCGCCTGTTGGCGCTGGCGGGCACGCTGCAGGCGGAATTCAACACACTCGAGTCGTGACGTGGTGTCCGGCCGGTTTCGCGCAAGAAGAAAATGAAAGTACTCGAAGGCATCAAGGTTCTGGATTTCGGCCGCTTCATCGCCGGACCCTATTGCGCGGCGCTGCTGGCCGACTACGGCGCCGAGGTCATTCGCATCGACCGGGTGGAGGGCGGCGAGGACCGCTACATCGTGCCCGTCACCGAAAGCGGAGATGGGGCGATGTTCCTGCAACTGAATCGCAACAAGCGCTCCCTCACGCTGGACCTCGCCAGCCCGGAGGGCCGCGCGATCGTGCGCAAGCTGGTGGCGGGCGCCGACGTGGTGGTGGCCAACATGCCGCCGCGCACGCTCAGGAGCCTGGGGCTGGACTACGAAACCCTGAGCGCCATCAGGCCCGACATCATCCTGGTGGCTTCCAACGCCTTCGGCAACGCCGAGGCCGTGCGCGACCGCGTGGGCTTCGATGGCGTGGGGCAGACGCTCAGCGGCGCCGTATACATGGCCGGCACGCCCGAGCAGCCGCAGAAGGCCATGGTGCCGGTGGTGGATTTCGCCACCTCGTTCGCATGCGCGCTGGGCACCGTGCTGGCGCTGTATGAACGCCAGCGCAGCGGCAAGGGCCAGGAAGTGGGCGCCTCGCTGCTGTGCACGGGCCTGAACATGGCCAGCGGCGCGCTGATCGAGGAAGCGCTGCTGGGTCTGGATCGACCAGCCACGCAGAATCGCGCCTCGGGCTACGCACCGTCCGACATCTTCAAGGCCCGGGACGGCTGGTTCATCACCCAGGTCATCGGCCGTGCCATGTTCAGGAGCTGGACGCAGCTCGTGGGCCACCCGGAATTTCTCGACGACCCACGCTTCGCCGACGACAAGCTGCGCGGCGAGCACGGCGAGTTCCTGAGCGGCGTGATGAGCGACTGGGCCCGCGACAAGTCACTGGATGAATGCCTGACCCTGCTGGAGAAGGCGCGCATCCCGGCCGGCCGCGTCAACTCGCCGAGCCAGGCGCTGGCCGACGAGACCGTGCGCGCGGCCAACCTCATTCAGTGGATGGACTACCCTGGTGCACCGAAGAAGGTGCCCATCTTCGCCACGCCGGTGTCGCTGTCGCGCACGCCGCCCGAGATCCGCCAGCGCGCGCCGCTCAACGGCGAGCACACCGACGAGATCCTGGCCGAACTCGGCCTGGATGCCGAAGCCATCGCCGATCTGCGCGGGCGCGGGATCGTCTAACCCAGCCAGCGCGCGTCCGGCCAATGCCCCTGCTCGAACGTCGTCCGCACGCAGTGCATCAGCGCATCGACCACGCAGCGCACCGGTGCCGTGGCCTGGCGGCTGCCGGGCGTGGCCAGCACGATGGTGCGCTTGAGCCCCGGCGCGGCCAACGGCGCCGCGCTCAGGGTGCCGCGCTCCACTTCCTGCGTGACGGCCACGGCGGGCAGGATCGTCCAGCCGTGGCCCTGCGCCACCAGCTCCTTCTGCACGCTGAGCGCACTGGTCTCGGCGAACACCTGCAAGGCCACGCCGGCCTCGGTGGCGGCGTGCTCGATCACGGCGCGCAGGCCCTGCGGCGCGGCGGGCAGGATGAAGGGCTCGCGCGCCACGCGCGCCAGCGGCAGCGGGCGCCTGCGCGACAGCCGGGCGGCGGGCGCGGCCACGGCCCACAGACTTTCCTCCAGCAGCGGTTTCACGCGCAGCGCGGGTGTTTCCTTCTGACCGTAGATCAGGGCCGCGTCCACGTCGCCGGCCTCCAGCCAGTTCAGCAGATGGCCGGCGTAGCCGATGGTCAGGCGCAGGCGGATGCGCGGGTGGCGCCGCGCCACCTCGGCGGCCAGCCGCGTCGCCAGCAGGTCGCAGGTGCTGGCCAGCAGGCCGATGGACACGATGCCGGCCACCGGCCCTTCGGTGGGCTGGATCTCGGCCTTGGCGCGCGCCACCTCGTCCAGGATGCGGCGCGCGTATTCCAGCATGGCCTTGCCGGGCGCGGTGAGCTGCATGCCGTGGCGCCCGCGCTCGAACAGCTCGGTGCCCAGGTCGTCCTCCAGCAGCCGCAGCTGGCGCGACACCGCCGGCTGCACCAGGTTGAGCAGGGCCGAGGCGCGCGTCACGTTGCCCGTTTCGGCCACGGTGACGAAAGCACGCAGTTGCTTGAGGTCCATGGCGAATGCCGCGATGCCGAAAACTGATGTTCCGATCAAAAAATTCTATTTTTTTTTTGATTCCATCAAATATTACTATTCTTTAACGACACCCACCTCGGAGACCTTTTCCATGAGCCATCTTTCCGCGCCCGACCAATACCAGGAAATCCGCGACGCCGTGCGCGCCCTGTGCAACCAGTTTCCGGCCGAGTACCACCGCAAGATCGACGAGGCGCGCGGCTACCCCGAGGAATTCGTCAACGCGCTCACCAAGGCCGGCTGGATGGCCGCGCTGATTCCGCAGGAATACGGTGGCCCGGGCCTGTCGATGGCCGAGGCCTCGGTCATCATGGAGGAGATCAACCGCAGCGGCGGCAACTCCGGCGCCTGCCACGGTCAGATGTACGTGATGAACACCATCGTGTTCAGCGGCAGCGAGGCCCAGAAGCAGAAGTACCTGCCCAAGATCGCCGCCGGCGATCTGCGCGTGCAGTCGATGGGCGTGACCGAGCCCACCACGGGCAGCGACACCACCAAGCTCAAGACCACGGCGGTGAAGAAGGACGGCCGCTGGGTCGTCAACGGCCAGAAGGTCTGGATCAGCCGCGTGCAGCACAGCGACCTGCTGATCCTGCTGGCGCGCACCACGCCCGTGGACCAGGTGGCAAAGCGCAGCGACGGCCTGTCGTGCTTCATCGTCGAGCTGGACAAGGCTACGGCCAAGGGCCTCACCGTGCGCCCCATCCTGAACATGGTCAACCACGAGACCAACGAGCTGTTCTTCGACAACCTGGAGCTGCCCGAGGACGCGCTGCTGGGCACCGAAGGCAAGGGCCTGAAGGTGATCTTCGACGGCCTGAACGCCGAGCGCACGCTGATCGCCTCCGAGTGCATCGGCGACGGCTACTGGTTCCTGGAAAAGGCCCGCGACTACGCCAACGAGCGCAAGGTCTTCGGCCGCCCGATCGGCCAGAACCAGGGCGTGCAGTTCCCGCTGGCCGAGTGCTTCATCGAACTGGAAGCGGCCAACCTCATGCGCTGGCGTGCCTGCCAGAAGATCGATGCGCGCGAGAACGCGGGCACCGAGGCCAACATGGCCAAGTACCTGGCCGCCAAGGCGAGCTGGGAGGCCGCCAACGCCTGCCTGCAGACGCACGGCGGCTTCGGCTTCGCCTGCGAATACGACGTCGAGCGCAAGTTCCGCGAGACGCGGCTGTACCAGGTGGCGCCGATCTCCACCAACATGATCCTCAGCCACATCGCCCAGCACACGCTGGGGCTGCCCCGCTCGTTCTGAGCAAAGGGGCAGGGCGGCACCAGGTGCCTTGATTCAGGTGCTATTTAAAATAGAGCGCCCAGCGCTTGCTGCGTAAGCACTGGCGGCCGATTCCATTCTTGTATGGGCAGAGAAGACGCGGTATGAGCCAAGACATCACCGAAACCTACGACGCCTGGGTGGGCCGCACCGACGAGAGCGTCGACCAGATCACCCCTACCCCCATCCGACTGATGCAGGCCACGCTGGATTCCGCCAGCGCCGCCTCGCTGCCGCCGCACCTGCCGCCGCTGTGGCACTGGCTGTACTTCCTGCCGGGCGAACGTCAATCGAACGTCGGGCCCGACGGGCATCCCCGACGCGGCGGTTTCCTGCCGCCCGTCACCCTGCCGCGGCGCATGTGGGCCGGCGGGCGCCTGCAGTTCCTGCAGCCGCTGCCGGTGGGCGAGACGGTGCAGCGCGTCTCGCTCATCAAGAGCATCAACGTCAAGGCAGGCCGCAGCGGCCGGCTGGTGTTCGTGACGGTGCAGCACGAGGTGTCGGGCGCGCAGGGCGTTGCCATCCACGAGGAGCAGGACATCGTCTACCGCGACCCGCCCGCTCCCGGCGCCCCCGCGCCGCAGCCCGCCGCCGCGCCCACCGACGAGCAGTTCGGCCGCACCGTCACGCCCGACCCGGTGTTGCTGATGCGCTATTCGGCGCTCACCTTCAATGGCCATCGCATCCACTACGACCGGCCTTACGCCATGCAGGAGGAGGGCTACCCCGGCCTCGTGGTGCACGGCCCGCTGATCGCCACGCTGCTCATGGAGGAACTGCGCCACGCGTACCCGGACAAGACCGTCCGCAGCTTCGAATTCAAGGCCGTCAGCCCCTTGTTCGATACCGCGCCGTTCACGGTGAACGGCAAGCTCGACGGCGGCACGGCCCACCTGTGGGCGCGCGGCTCGCAAGGGCAGCTCGCCATGCAGGCCAGCGCGGAAATCGCATAAGGACACCACCCATGCAGTCACCATCCCCTCGCCCAGGGCCACTGCACGGCATGACGGCCGTCACGCTGGAGCACGCTATCGCCGCGCCGTTCTGCACGCGCCAGCTCGCCGACCTGGGCGCGCGCGTCATCAAGGTGGAGCGCCCCGGCGTGGGCGACTTCGCCCGCGCCTACGACCACCGCACGCGCGGCCTGGCGTCGCATTTCGTGTGGACGAACCGCTCCAAGGAAAGCCTGACGCTCGACCTGAAGCAGCCGCAGGCGCAGCAACTGCTGGGTGAGCTGCTGGCCGGCGCCGACGTGCTGGTGCAGAACCTCGCGCCCGGCGCAGCCGCGCGCATGGGCCTGTCGTTCGAGGCGCTGCACGAGCAGTATCCCAAGCTGATCGTCTGCGACATCAGCGGCTACGGCGCCGACGGCCCCTACCGCGACAAGAAGGCCTACGACCTGCTGATCCAGAGCGAGGCGGCCTTCCTGTCGATTACCGGCACCCGGGACGAGCCCAGCAAGGCCGGCATCTCGATCGCCGACATCGCGGCGGGCATGTACGCCTACACCGGCATCCTGAGCGCGCTGCTGCAACGGGGCCGCACGGGCGAGGGCTCGCACGTCGAGGTCTCTATGCTGGAAGCGCTGGGCGAGTGGATGGGCTTCCCCATGTACTACGCCTACGACGATCAGGCGCCGCCCACGCGCAATGGCGCCGCGCACGCCACCATCTACCCCTATGGGCCCTTCGCCGCGGGCGACGGCAAGGTCGTCATGCTGGGCCTGCAGAACGAGCGCGAGTGGAAGCTGTTCTGCGACAAGGTCCTGCTCTGCCCCGAACTGGCCACCGACCCGCGCTTCGACGCCAACGTGCGCCGCGTGGAGAACCGCGCGGCCCTGAAGGCCGTCATCGAGCAGACCTTTGCTCCTCTCACGGCGCAGGAGGTGGTCGCGCGCCTCGACGAGGCGCAGATCGCCAACGCCGCCGTCAACCAGGTGGGCGACCTGTGGACGCATCCGCAGCTGCATGCGCGCCAGCGCTTTCGCCCGATCGGCTCTCCGGCGGGCGAGCTGCAGGCGCTGCTGCCGCCCGCCACCGTGGGCAGCTTCGATGCCCGCATGGACGCCGTGCCCGGCCTGGGCGAACACACCGTGACCATCCTGCGCGCACTGGGGCGCAGCGAGGCCGACATCGCGCAGCTGCGCAGCACCGGAGTGATCTGAACCATGACCGCATCTTCCGTACACCACGCGCGCAGCCTGCTGTTCGTGCCCGCCACCAAGCCCGAGCGCTTCGCCAAGGCGCTCGATTCGGGCGCCGACTGCATCATCATCGACCTCGAGGATGCCGTGGCCGAGGGCAGCAAGGACGGCGCGCGCGCACAGCTCGCGCAGCACCTGCCGCAGCTCACCGCCGCGCAGCTGGCGCGCACCGTGGTGCGCATCAACGCCGTCGGCATGCCTTGGCACGCCGCCGACCTCGCGCTGCTGCGTGATTGGGTGACGCAGGGCGTGGCCGTGATGTTGCCCAAATCCGAGGATCCGGCCGCGCTGCGCACCGTGGCGCAGACGCTGGGCGAAGGCGCGCAGATCGTGGTCCTGGTCGAATCGCTGGCCGGGCTGGATGCGGTCGATGCGCTGGCGCGTGAGCCGCAGGTGGCGCGCGTGGCCTTCGGCCACCTCGACTTCCAGCTCGACTTGGGCATGCGCGCTTCCGTGGAGGAGCCCGAACTCGCCTTCGCGCGCAATGCGCTGGTCGCCGCGTCGCGCCGGGCCAGTCTGCCCGCGCCCATCGACGGCGTGACCACCGATACCGGCAGCGCCGAACGGCTGGCGGCCGACGCCCGGCGGGCCCGCGCCTTCGGCTTTGGCGGCAAGCTGTGCATCCATCCCGCGCAGGTGGCCGGGGCGAACGCGGCGCTGGGCTACTCCGAGGCCGAGCAGGCGTGGGCGCTGCGGGTGCTGGAAGAAGCCGTCAAGCGCGGCGGCGAGGTGTTCAGCCTCGACGGCCGCATGGTCGATCTTCCCGTGATCCGCGCGGCGGAGGCGGTGCGGGCGACGCTGCCCGGGTAAGCAGAGTCCTCCGAGGTCTTCAAAGCGCCAGGCAGTAGAACTCGGCGGCGGTGCCGGCGAACAATACTGCCTTTTCTGCCTGCGAGGCGCCCGAGGCGAGGCGTTTGAACGCGTTCCACAGCGTGGCGTAGCTGCAGCCGGTTTTGTCCACCGGGAAGCTGCTCTCGAACATGGCGCGCCGCGCGCCGAAGGCTTCGATGCAAGTCTCGACGGGACGCCACTCGTCGGCCAGCGCCTGCGACGACGCGGTGCCGCTGGCGGCCATCGCGGCGATGCCGCCCGCGAACTCGACCTCGCCCACCACGCGCATGTCCTCCGGTCCGCGGGCGCGGTACATGGCGCCGCACTCCATGAAGACGGTGGCGACGACGTTGTGGCCGCTGCCGGTGTCGGCGGCGAACTGGTCCAGCAGGTAGAGCGGGGAGCGTTCCAGGGCCTGGTGCAGTACGTGCGGCGGCGCGCCCGGCGGCAGGGCGGCCATGAGGGCGCGCAGGTCCCACAGGTGATGGTGGGCGTCGACGATGGGCAGCTCGGGCTCGAGGATGGTTTCGCGCGGCTCGTTTTCTCGTGGCATGGCGGGTCTACGGTGCGGCGGTTCACGGCCCTTCGGCGGGCGGCGCGGCCAGGTCCGCCAGCACCCGCTGCGCGTCCTGGCGCACGTCGTTCGCCAGGCCCTCGGCCAGCCGCAGGCGGCGCAGCAGCCAGGGCGCGGCGTCGGGCAGAAAGGGATCGGGCAGCGCTTCGGCCATCGCCGGTAGGTCGGCTTCGATGCCTTCTGCGGCCGTGGCAACGGGGTTGCCCGTGCCGGCGTGGTCGAGGTCCAGCGTGGCTTCGATGCGCGCCGCCGCATCGTGCACGGGCTCGGCGATGTCGCCAGGTTGCAGGTGCTCGCGCCGCAGCAGCAGCAGCGACTGCACGGCGCTGAGCTGGCCCAGCAATTGGTAGCCGTGGCCTTGCAGCAACTCCAGCGGCGCCAGCGGCGGGCGCACGGCGCGCGGCTCGGCCAGGGCGCGGCCGGCGGCCTGCACCAGGGCTGAGAGGGCGTCGTAGGCTTCGCGCCGCGCCAGGCGCCAGGCCAGTTCGGGCTGTGCCGCGATGTCGCCCAGCGTGCCGATGGCCAGCGAGTGGCGCGCGTGCAGCGCCAGCGCGAGGCAGACGCGGCGTACCAGGTCGGCGAGCTGGTGGCGCTCCCACGAAGGCAGCACGTAGCAGAAGGCCCAGGCGATCCCGGCGCCCAGCAGCGTGTCGCCCACGCGCTCGACCAGCGCGAAGGTGGGGTTGCCGGTGGCGTAGAGCAGATGCGCCTGCACCAGCCCCATGACCGACGCGGCCACCGCCGTGGTCATGTAGTGCCGCACGGCGAAGGCGTGCGCCACGCCCTGCCCGATGGTGACCACCAGCAGCAGCACCAGCGCCGGCGGATGCAGCGCCAGCAGGCCGGTGGCCAGCAGGCTGCCCACCAGGGTGCCGGCCACGCGGTCGTTGAGCCGCTCCAGCGTCTGCGCCAGGTTGCCGCGCAGCACCACCACGATGGTGATCAGGATCCAGTAGTCGTGCGATCCCCAGGGCAGCAGCATGGCGATGAGGTAGCCGGTGCCCACGGCCAGCGCGGCGCGCAGGGCGTGGCGCAGCGCCGGCTGCCGCCAGTGCCACACGGTCAGCAGCGGCTGCCAGGACCAGTAGGCCGGGCTGACGAACAGCTGCCAGCTGGTGCGCACCGCCGCCAGGTCGGGCGCGGCGTCGCCGCGCGCCAGGGCGGTGAGCCGGCGCACGGCGGCGTCCTGCTGGCCGACGTGGAAGCTGATGCTGCGCAGCAGCGCGGCCAGGGCGTGTGCGTGGGCGTCGTGCGGGGCGTCCTGCGCCTCGGTCTCGGCCTGGTGCCGCAGGGCGGCCAGGCCGGCGCCGTGGTCCGGCGCGGGCGGCGGGCGGCGCTCCAGCAGCAGGGCGTCGGCCACCTGCTCTACGTCGCGCGCCATGGCGCGGTAGATGCCGGCCAACTGGTCCAGCACGGCGGCGCGGGCCGGGCCGGCGCGGCCCAGGTCGAGTTCGCTGGCGATCAGGTGGTCGCGCATCTCCAGCACCACGATCAGCATGCCGGCCAGGCGCTGGCGGCGCGGCGTGCGGGGAGATTCCAGCACCACGTCGCGCGTGGCTTGCAGCTGGTCGGCCAGGGCGGCCTGGCGTTGGAGCAGCTCGCCCAGCTGGCTGGCGCCGACGTCGTCGGTGTCGGACGCGGCCGCCTGGGCGATGCGGCCGGCATGGGTGCGCAGCAGGGCGGCCACGGACAGCAGCAGGTCGGCCATGAGCTGCGCGCGGTAGCGTCCGTTGAGCGCCAGGTTGGCCAGCACCGCGTACACGATGTACAGCACGGCGCCGAGCGCGCAGTACAGCGTGCGCATGAGGGCCTCGTGCAGGCTGCCGGGCGGCGGCGGCGACAGGGCGAACAGCATGGCCAGCATCACGCCCACGGCCACCGGCATGCCGCGCTTGCCCCAGGCCATGCCCAGGAAGGCGACGAAGGTGGCGGGCACCAGCAGCAGGCCCAGCTCCACCGGGTGGTGGCGCAGCAGCTGCACGGCCAGGAACAGCGGTATGCCGAGCAGCGGCGCCGCCACCATCTGCGCGAACTTGCCCCGGCGCGCCCGCACGCCGTCGGTCACCAGCGCGGTGATGACGCCGACCGTGGCGTTGGCCGCCGCTTCGGCGCCGAGCGCCGCGTGCACCAGCGCGGTGACCAGGAACATGCCGAACGCCACCGAGGCGCCGTTGAGCACCTGGGCGCTCAGCAGCGTGCGCAGCGCCTGCCGGCGGCGTGCGCCGCTCCACCAGCGGGGCGGGGCCGGGGCGTTCATGCGGCGAGATTGTCTATCATCCGCCGCCATGAACAAGGCGTTCACACGCGAGTCGGACGGCGACGACGATGACGACCTGGCCCTGCCGCCGCTGCCGCCCGGCGGGCGCAACTACATCACGCCGCAGGGCTACGCGCGGCTGCGCGGCGAGCTGCTGGGGCTGATCGACGACGAGCGGCCGAAGGTGGTGGAGGCGGTGCACTGGGCGGCCAAGAACGGCGACCGGTCGGAGAACGGCGACTACCTGTACGGCAAGAAGCGCCTGCGCGAGATCGACCGGCGCATCCGCTTCCTGACCAAGCGGCTGGAGATCGCCGAGGTGACGGACCCCAGCGCGCACCACGGCGGCGAGCAGGTGTTCTTCGGCGCCACGGTGACCTACGCGGACGATGAAGGCGCCGAGCGCACCGTCACCATCAAGGGCATCGACGAGGCCGAGAGCGCGGCGGGCGAGGTGAGCTGGGTCAGCCCGATCGCCCGCACGCTGCTGCGCGCCCGCGTGGGCGACGTGCTGCAACTGCCAACACCGGCGGGCGTGCGCGAGATCGAGGTGGTCGATGTCGAGTACCCGGCACCGGATGCAAGTTGATTGCTATTGATAAGATAGCTGCCCGCGCTTGCCGGACGGGCGCTGGAGGCCGAAAAGTCTTGTAAAACCGCGCGGCTCTAATGGCCGCTGGCCGCCGACATGATGCGCGTGGCGCGCAGCACCGACTGTGTGCGGCGCAGGGCGCGCAGCACGGTGTCGAGGTGGGCGCGGTCGCGCACGGTGACGACCAGGCGCAGGTCCAGCGCCTCCTGCGCGGTTTCCTCCGTCATGCCCAGGTGCACGATGTCGGCCTCGGCGGCGGCGATGGCGGAGGCCACGCGCGCCAGCACGCCCTTGCCGTTGACCACGGTGACGACGACGCCGGACTCGAACGCCCGCACCGGCTCGTCGGCCCAGGCCACGGTGATGAAGCGCTCGGCGTCCTTGTGCTGCAGGCGGCGTGCCACCGCGCACTCGTCCACGTGCACCACCAGGCCCTCGCCGCGGCCCAGGTAGCCGACCACGTTGTCGCCAGGGACGGGGCGGCAGCAGGTGGCGTACTTGATGGAGACGTTGTCGGCGCCGTCCAGGATGACGGCGCCCTGCGACAGGTTCTCGTGCGCGGTGTAGCGCTCGCGCGTGAGCAGCAGCGCGTCGGGCTTGACGCCCCGCGCCGCCAACAGCGTGACCAGGCGCTTGGCCACCATGCTGGCGCTGCGCTTGCCCAGGCCGATGTCGGCCAGCATCTCGTCGCGGTTGCGGTTGCCGGTGAAGCGCACCAGCTTGTCCCAGATCGGGCGGTCGGCCGGCTCCTGGCCGGGCGGCTGGCCGAGGCCCTCGGCGCGCAGCGCCTGCGCCAGCAGCTTCTCGCCCAGCTCGCGCGATTCGTCCTGCGCCAGGTTCTTCAGGTGGTGGCGGATCTTGGAGCGCGCGCGCCCCGTGCGCACGAAGCCCAGCCACGCCGGGTTGGGGCTGGAGACGGGGGCGGTGATGATCTCGATCACGTCGCCGTTGTGCAGCTCGGTGCGCAGCGGCACCTGCTCGCCGTTGACCTTGGCGGCCACGGTGTGGTCGCCCACGTTGCTGTGGATGGCGTAGGCGTAGTCCACCGTGGTGGCGCCCTGTGGCAGCGCCATGATCTGGCCCTTGGGCGTGAAGACGTAGACGGCGTCTGGCGCCAGGTCGACGCGGATGTGTTCCCAGAACTCGGCCGCGTCGCGCGTCTCGTGCTGGATGTCGAGCAGCGACTGCAGCCACTGCGTGCCCAGTTCCGCGCTGTCGGCGCCGTCGGCCTTGTTGACCTTGTAGAGCCAGTGCGCGGCCACGCCGGCCTCGGCCACCAGGTCCATCGCCTCGGTGCGGACCTGGAACTCGATGTTGACGCTGGCCGGCCCCACCAGCGTGGTGTGCAGCGACTGGTAGCCGTTGATCTTGGGGATGGCGATGTAGTCCTTGAAGCGCCCCGGCACCGGCTTGTAGAGCTGGTGCAGCAGGCCCAGCGCGGTGTAGCAGCTGATGGTGTTGGGCAGCACCACGCGCACGCCGTACAGGTCGCTCACCTGGGCGAACGAAAGGCGCTTGTCGTCCATCTTGCGGTAGATGGAGTAGAGCGTCTTCTCGCGCCCGATGATGCGCGCCGCCAGGCCCGCGTCGGCCAGCGTGTTCTGCACCTCCTGCTGCACTTTCTGGATCAGGTCGCGCCGGCGCTGGCGCGCGCGGTTCACCGCCTTGGCCAGCACGGCGTAGCGCCACGGCTTCAAGTGGCGGAAGGCCAGGTCCTGCAATTCGCGGTAGGTCTGGTTCAGGCCCAGGCGGTGCGCGATGGGGGCGTAGATCTCCAGCGTCTCGGTGCTGATGCGGCCCCACTTGCTGCGCGGCATGTCGCCCATGGTGCGCATGTTGTGGGTGCGGTCGGCCAGCTTGATGAGGATCACGCGCACGTCGCGCGCCATCGCCAGCAGCATCTTGCGGAAGGATTCGGCCTGGTTCTCCTCGCGCGTATTGAACTGGAGTTTGTCCAGCTTGGTGAGACCGTCCACCAGCTCGGCCACCTGCGGGCCGAACTGCTCCAGCAGGTCGGCCTTGCTGACGCCGCAGTCCTCCAGCGTGTCGTGCAGCAGGGCGGCCATCAGCGCGTGGGCGTCCAGCTTCCACTCGGCGCACTGGGCGGCCACGGCGATGGGGTGGGTGATGTAGGGCTCGCCGCTGCTGCGCAGCTGACCCAGGTGGGCGCTGTCGGCGAAGCGGTAGGCCTTGCGCACCAGTTCGGTGTCGGCCGGCTCCAGGTAGTCCAGTCGGGCCTCGAGCGCGGCAAAGCTGGCCGCTGCCGCGTTGGCGGCAGCCGCGGGAAGCTCGACGGCGGGGGTCACCGAGGTCATCCCCCGAATTTAACCTCGCCCCTGAAATTTTGTGCAAACGCAACAAAAAGGCGCCCCTCGGGGCGCCTGCGTGGTGGCCTGAATGCGACGGGAACCGCGTCAGGGCACTTTCTTGAGCATTTCCAGCCCGACCTTGCCGTCGGCGATCTCGCGCAGGGCGGTGACGCCGGCCTTGTTGCGCGTTTCGATCTTCGGGGTGTGGCCCTGGTTCAGCATGCGGGCGCGGTAGGTGGCGGCGAGCACCAGCTGGAAGCGGTTGGGGATTTTTTCGAGGCAGTCTTCGACGGTGATGCGGGCCATGGCGGAGGTCAGATGATGTTGAGGGCGCGGAAGGTGTCGGCGCGGGCGCGAACCTGGGCGGAATACTTCAAGCGCTGGGCGTGCACGATGGCCTTGAGGTCGAAAAGTGCGCGCTCGAAAACCTCGTTGATTATAACGTAGTCGAAATGCCTGGCCTGGGCCAGTTCCTCGCGCGCGTTGGCCAGGCGCAGCTCGATGGTGTCGCTGCTGTCCTCGCCCCGGCGCGTCAGGCGTGAGCGCAGCTCTTCCCAGCTGGGCGGCAGCACGAAGACCAGCACGGCGTTGGCGAAGCGCCGGCGGATCTGCAGCGCGCCCTGCCAGTCGATCTCCAGCACCACGTCGCCGCCGGCGGCGGTGCGCGCCTCTATGGCCTGGCGCGAGGTGCCGTAGCGGTGGCCGTGCACCTGCGCCCATTCCAGGAAGTCCCCGGCGGCGACCATGGCGTCGAACGCCTCGTCGCCGATGAAGAGGTATTCGCGCCCGTGCAGTTCCTGCCCGCGCGGCGCGCGCGTGGTGTGCGATACGGAGGGCCGCACGCCTGCGTCCACCTCCATCAGCGCCTTCACCAGGCTCGACTTGCCGGCGCCGCTGGGCGCGGCGACGACGAACAGGTTTCCGGGGTAGTCCATGGGGGCGGGGTGCTATGCATATCGGAGTACAGGCGGCGATTTTATCGGGCGCCTGCTGCGAGAATGAGCCCATCAACCCACGCGAGAAGCACTCACCGATGGAGCACCTTCGCTTCAGCCCCGTCCGCGTCTACCTGGGCGACAAGTCCGGCAAGTACCCCGATGGCAATCAGGTCATCGTGCAGGGCGCCGACCTGCGCGTGGCCTTCGACACGCCGCTGTCGGCGCGGTACATCGGCGCCGACCTGGACGGCGTGGACCTGGTCATCCTCGGCCACGTGCACGAGGACCACATGGTGGCGCTGGGCCGCCTGCCGCAGGCGCGCGTGCAGGTGCACGAGGCCGACCTGGCCGCCGCCCGGTCCTGGGACGGGCTGGCGCGCCACTACGGCTACGCGCCGCCGGTGCTGGCGGCGGTGCGCGAGATGATCGTGCGCGACTTCGACTACGCGCCGCGCCCCGACGCCACCGGCTATGCCGACGGCGCCGTGTGGGACCTGGGCGGCGGCGTGCGCGTGCGCGCGCACCACCTGCCGGGCCACACGGCCGGCCACAGCGCGCTGGTGGTGGAGAGCGAGGGCGTGGCCTTCATCGGCGACATCGACCTGACCGGCTTCGGGCCGTACTACGGCGACGCCACCTCCAGCCTGGCCGACTTCCAGCGCAGCTTGGCGCGGGTGAAGGAGATCGACGCCCGCGTGTGGGTCACCTCGCACCACCGCGGCGTGCTCACCGACCGCGCGGACTTCCTGAAGGCGCTGACGCAGTTCACCGGCAGGATCGAGGCGCGCAGCGACAAGCTGCTGGGCTACCTGCGCGAGCGGCCGCACACGCTGGATGAGCTGGTCCAGCGCCGCATGCTGTACCCGCCGGGCTTCGAGCTGCCCTACGTCGAGGCCGCCGAGCGCCGCAGCATCACGCAGCACCTGGAACTGCTGGCGGGGCAGGGCGTCGTGCGCCAGCAGGACGACGGCGCCTGGGCCTTGGCCTAGACGCGGCCGAACACCAGCAGCAGGTTGTTGGCTGGCATCGCGTGCCGCCCGCGCAGCGCCAGGCCCGCGCGAGCGGCCTCGTGCGCCACGTCGGCCAGGCGGCGCAGGCCCCAGGCGGGGTCGCGGGCGCGCAGGTCGGCGTCGAAGGCGAGGTTGCTGGGGGCGGTGGGCACGTCGTCTTCCAGATAGGGACCGTAGGTCACCAGCAGGCCGCCGGGCGACAGGTGGCGCGCGGCGCCCTGCATCAGGCCCGCGCAGCTCTCCCAGGGGCTGATGTGCAGCAGGTTGGCGGCGAACACCAGATCGAACGGCGCGCCGAAGCGCGGCCCGTCGTCGGAAGGCCAGCGGGCATCGCGCACGTCCAGCCGGCGCGGCGGCAAGACGTTGCGCGCGCCGGTTTCGCGGGACCAGCCGGCGATGGCGTCGAACAGCGCGTCGCCCAAGTCGGTCGGCTGCCAGCGCCAGCCCGGCAGCGCGGCCGTGAAGTGCGCCGCGTGCTGGCCGGTGCCGCTGGCGATCTCCAGCGCCTGGCCGCTGGGCGGCAGCAGCGCGTGCAGGCGCGCCAGGATGGGCGCGCGGTTGCGTTCGGCGGCAGGGCTGTGGGGCAGGGACACGAACTGAATATTTAAGAAAAATCGGCCTCCAGCGCTTGCTGGACGTGCGTTGGCAGCTATTAATAGTAGAGCATCAAGGTTTGTCCTGCGGCGCGGGCCGGATGCGCTCGCGGATCACGATGCCGCTGTGGTCGGGCGGCTCGTCGGGGGCGGACAGCGCGTCGATGCCGGCGCCGATCGCCTTGCCCGTCAGCGTGACGCCGGTCGCCACCACCGCGCCGCCGACGCTGACCGCCGCGCCCACGGCGCCGGTGGCGACGGCGCAGCCCTGCAGCCCCGCCAGCGCCAGCAGCAGCGCCGCCACTGCTGCCGCGCGCATCATGCGCCGCCCCGCACCTGCGTGGCGATGTCGAGCGAGCGCAGGCGCAGCGCCGGGTCGTAGACGTCGCAGGTGAACATCATTTCGTCGCAGCCGGTCTCGCGCGCCAGCGTCTGCAGGCCGGCGCGCACCTTGTCGGGCCCGCCGATCACCGCGCAGGCCAGGAAGTCGGCGATGCCCAGGCGCTCCTGCGGGCTCAGGTGGTCGAGATAGTGTTCCTGCGGCGGCGGCAGCTTGCCGCGCGCGCCGCGCAGGATGCCCAGCACGCGCTGGAAGATGCTGCTGGCCAGGTACGTCGCCTCGGCGTCGGTGGGCGCGGCCACCAGCGGCACGCCGATCACCAGGTAGGGTTGGGCGCACTGGGCCGAGGGCTTGAAGGCGCGCCGGTAGACCTCGATCGCCTCCATCAGCATCGCCGGCGCGAAGTGCGAGGCGAAGGCGTAGGGCAGCCCGCGCTCGGCCGCCAGCTGGGCCGAGAACAGGCTGGAGCCCAGCAGCCAGATCGGCACGCGCGTGCCGGCGCCGGGGTTGGCGATCAGCTTCTGGCCGGGGCGGGGCTCGTCCAGCAGGTGCTGCAGCTCGGCGACCTCCCGCGGGAAGTCTTCCACCGTCTCCACGCGGTCGCGGCGCAGCGCGCGCATGGTCATCGGGTCGGTGCCGGGCGCGCGGCCCAGGCCCAGGTCGATGCGGCCGGGGTACAGCTCGGCCAGCGTGCCGAAGCTCTCGGCCACGGTCAGCGGCGGGTGGTTGGGCAGCATCACGCCGCCCGAGCCGACGCGGATGCGCTCGGTGCCGCCGGCGATGTGCCCCACCAGCACCGCCGTGGCCGACGAGGCGATGCCCGCCATGTTGTGGTGCTCGGCCAGCCAGTAGCGCGTGAAGCCCAGCCGCTCCGCGTGGCGCGCGGTCCGCAGCGACACGGCCAGCGCGTCGGCCACCGTGGCGCCCTCGCGCACGGGCACCAGGTCGAGCATGGAGAAGGCAATGTCGTTCAAGGCTTTGGTCATGCCGGCTATTCTGCGCCGGGTCCGGTGGCTAAGAGCGTGTTTACGATCTCATCCCCGACAATCCTTGGGTGAAGAGAAAGCCGTACCCAAGCGACATAAGTCGAGAGAAGTTTGCCGAGATAGAGCCGCTGCTGCGCAGCGTTCGGCGCAGCACCAAACCGATCAAGCTCGATCTGTACGAGGTGTTCTGTGCAGTGCTGTACCTGCTGCGCACGGGTTGCCAGTGGCGCTATCTGCCACCGCAGTTCCCCAAGTGGCACAACGTCTATGCGTACTGGCGCAAGTGGAGCGAGCCTGACCAGCACGGAGTGAGCGTGCTGGAGCAGGCTTTAAAAAAATCAGGTTGGCGCGGCCCGAGAGAAACTGGGGCGCAACGCCTGCAGCGCGTTCTTGATCGTGGACGCGCAGAGCGTCAAGAACGCTGACACAGCGGGCTTCAAAGGCTACGACGCAGGCAAGAAAGTCTCGGGTATCAAGCGACACATCGCGGTGGACACCCAGGGCCTGCCCCATGCCGTGGCGGTAACCACAGCCGAAGTGACGGATCGCAAAGGAGCGCTTGCGGCATTCAAGCGCTGCAAGCAGTCGCTGGGGCGGGTGCAAAGTGTGCTGACGGACAGCGGCTACACAGGAGCTCCCTTCGCCCAAGGCGTCAAGGACATCCTGGGTGAGCATGTGACGGTGCAGATTGCCAAGCGAAGCGAGCTGCACACTTTCAAGGTCATGCCCCAGCGCTGGGTGGTTGAGCGCAGCTTTGCGTGGTTGGAGAAAAACCGCAGGCTATGGAAGAACTGTGAGCGATGGCTCAATACCAGCTTGCAGTTCGTCCACTTGGCGTTTCTGGCTCTGCTACTCAGGAGATCGTAAACACGCTCTAAGATTGGCGAGCCTCCTGCAATTCGCTTCTACCCATGGACCTTGCGCCCCCCGCCCTCGAAGTGCTGCCGCGCGACCTCTCGGCCTACCGCGCCGGCAACACCGGCATTCCCTACGTGCATCGCATAGGCAGCGGCCGGCCCGGCCCGCACGTGCTGATCAACGCGCTGACGCACGGCAACGAGATCTGCGGCATGGTCGCCGCCACGCACCTGCTGGACAGCGGCGTGCGGCCGAAGATCGGCACGCTGACGGTGAGCTTCGCCCACGTCGAGGCGTATGAAGCCTTCCGCGCCGACGAGCCGTTCGCCAACCGCCAGCTGGTGCACAACCTCAACCGCATCTGGTCCGACGAATGGCTGGACGGCCCCGAGCACAGCCCCGAGCTGCGCCGCGCGCGCGAGCTGCGCCCGGTGGTGGCCGCGGCCGACCACATCCTCGACATCCACTCCACCAGCCAGGCGGTGCAGCCGTTCTGGGTGTATCCCGGCTTCGAGCGCAACGCGCGCGCGGCGCTGGCCATCGGCGCGCGGGGCCACGTCGCGGTGCACCTGGTGATGCCGCAGGGCCTGGGCAGCGGCACGCCGCTGATCCAGCACGGCCGCCACGGCCAGGCCGACGGCGCCGCCGGCGTGGCGCTGGTGGCCGAGTGCGGCCAGCACTTCCTGCGCGCCAGCGCCGACACGGCGACGGCGGTGGCGCTGGACTTCCTGGCGCACTTCGGCCTGATCGAGCCGCTGCCGCCGCCCGCCCGGCCGCCCGCCGCCCCGCAGCGCCGCTTCGAGCTGCTGCAAACCTGCATGGTGCGCACGCCCGCGTTCCGCTTCGCGCGGCCGCTGCGCGGCTTCGAGACCTTCGCCCGCGGCGAGCTGATCGCCACCGACGGCGAGGCTGGCGAGATCCGCGCGCCCTGCGACGGCTGCACCGTGCTCATGCCCACGCGCCAGCCCATCGTCGGGCGCGAGGCGGTGTACCTGTCGCGGCCGCTCGCCGGCTGAGCGCGGGTTTCTTTGCATCGAATCAGCCTCCAGTGCCCGCCAGTAAAGCGCCATTGGCTATCAAAAAAAGAGCTATGGACTGGTCGGCCGCAGGCCGCGCGGGCGTGGCCCCACAGCCTCGGCCGCCGAGCGTGCAAACACCACAAAGTTGGCTTTTTTGCCCGCCACCGAGGCGGGCGCGGGCGCGCAGGAGATATATTGCCGTGTATGTCCGGCCTGCATGGCCGGGCGGCGCACGGCATCCCCCAACGCAATGCAACCGGTCAGCATCCACAGCCCCTTGATCAAGCGCGCCCGGCAGGAGGCGGTCTTCACGGCCTCGTCCATGATCGACCGCTGCGTCGAGGCTGCCCGCGCTTCGCTGGAAGAGGCCGAGCGGCGTTCCGGCTCGGTGGCGCTGCGCCTGCAGCTGAGCGACGCGCTGGCGGGCCTGCTCAAGCACCGGGGCCAATTGCACACGGCGTTCCCGGCCCAGCTCGACAAGGCTTTCCTGTCCGCGCTGGACGCTGCCCACGTCGAAGCGGGGCTGCCCGTGGAAGTCAGCGAGGACGACCTGGCCCTGGTGGACGACGCCGAGGTCTCGCGCTTCGTGGAAGCCTCGCGCCTGCAGCAGGCCGTGATGCCGGTGGTCGAGCAGGCGCTGGCGCGGCTCGATTCGCTCATGAGTTCGGCCCTCGGCCTGCCGGTGGTGCGTGCCGAGCTGAACCCGCTGCGCCCCGACGTGCTGTGCAACGCGCTGCAGAGCGTGGTCGAGCAGGTGCCCGAGGCGCCCGAGGTGCGTTCGCACTGGGTGCGCCACTTCGCCTCGACCTTTGCCGCCGAGCTGAACCGCCTGTATGAAGGCGTGGCCGACATGCTGGAGGCGCAGGGTGTGGAGGAGGCCCGCTACCGCCTGAAGCTGACCGAAGGCGGACCGGTGCCCAGCGCCGCGCCGGAGGCCGCGGGTGGCGGTGGCGGGGGAGCGGGTGGTAGCGGCAGCGGAGGAGGCGGAGGAGGAGGCAGCGGAGGCAGCGGAGGAGGAGGAGGAGGCGGCGGCGGCGGCGGTGAGGGCGAGCGCACGGCGCGCCCGCTGTTCCCCAAGATGAGCCAGCTCGCGCAGGCGCGCCCCGCGGTGCCGCACGCGCTGATGCGCGACTTCCTCTACCGCCCGCAGTGGATCGAGGAATACGACGAGCCCCTGCCCGCCGCCTACTACGACGACGCGCGCGCGCAGGCGGCCGTGGTCGCGGCGGCCCCGGCCGACCCGTACAACGAAAAGGCCGAGGCGCGCGCCCGGGCGCGCGAGCGCGCGCTCAGCGTGGTCGACCGCCCGGCGCGCGCGGTGGCGGTCGATTCGCCGCTGCCGCCGCAGCAGTGGGGCGAGCAGGCTTCGGCGCAGGCGCGCACGCGCACGCTGATGGAGCTGAAGACCCAGGCCAGCAAGGTCAGCCAGGTGCTGGGGCTCGACGCCGTGCGCACCCTGGTGGGCCAGGTCGCGGGTGACCAGCGCGTGCTGGCGCCGGTGCGCGAGGCCTTCGTCGCGCTGGAGCCGGCGCTGCTGCGCGCGGCCATGGACGACCCGCGCTTCTTCGGCAACGACAGCCATCCGGCGCGCCGCCTGATCGAGGAGGTGGCGCAGCGCAGCTTCAAGTACAACGACGAGTTCGCCGAGGACTTCGAGGCGTTCATGGCGCCCGTGCGCCAGGCGGTGCGCGAGCTCAGCGCCGCGCCCCAGCCCGCCAAGCAGGACTTCGCCGACCGCATGCAGGGCCTGCAGGCGCAGTGGCAGACCCAGGACGAGGAGGACAAGCAGGCCGTCGAGCCCGGCATGCAGTCGATGCGCTTCGCGCAGGAGCGGCAGGAGCTGGCCGACAAGATCGCCTGGGAATTCGGCCTGCGCTCCGACCTCGAAGGCGTGCCCGGCAAGGTGGCCGACTTCCTGTTCCAGGACTGGTCGCTGGTGATCGCCCATGCGCAGCTCACCGCCGAGCGCAGCCAGCTCGATCCGGGCGGCTACCTGGCGGTGGTGACCGACCTGCTGTGGAGCGTCAAGCCGCAGGTGGCGCTGCGCCAGCCGGCGCGCCTGTTCGAGGTCGTGCCCGGCGTCGTTTCCACGCTGCGCCGCGGGCTGAACATGCTGGGCAAGGAGCCGGCCGAGACGCAGTCCTTCTTCGACGCGCTGATGCGCTACCACGACCCGGTGCTGCGCCTGCGCCGCACGCGCAGCGCGCGCGACGCCGAGGCGTCCGGCTTCGGCCGCCTGCCGACCGAGTCGGAGCTGATGGCGTTCGACTCCGACCCGCTGCCGCTGGAGCGGCCCAGGCCGCGCGCCGCCGAGCAGCCCTGGCTGGGCCGCGCCGAGCTGGCGGCCGCCGGCTTCGACGACGTCGAGACCGGCCCGGCGCCGCTCACCGAATCGGGCGCGCTGGACGACGAGTTCGCCAGCACGCAGCCAACCGCGGCCGATGACGACGAGTCGGGTTTCGCGCCGACCGAGCCGTGGCAGGACGAGGCGCCCGCCAGTGTCCCGGCCGTCGATTTCCCCGCGCCGCCGGAGCCGGCGCTCGCCAATGGCTTCGTGCCGCTGGACCAGCCGCCCGAGCCCGCCGCCGAGTCGCCCGCGCCGGCCGATGCGGCGCCGGCCGTTCAGGCCGTGCCCATGCCGCGCGCCCGCGTGGCCGAGAGCGAGGACGAGATCGAGACCCGCACCCGCGCCACGCTGGCCCGCCTGCGCACCGGCGACTGGGTGGACCTGCGCGTGCGCGGCGTGTGGCGGCGCGCGCAGCTGACCTGGAGCAGCGACAACGGCTCGCTGTTCATGTTCGTCAGCCAGGGCGGCCGCCCGCACAGCATGACGCGCCGCACCTGCGAGAAGCTGATCCGCGCGCGCTACCTGCGCCTGGTCGATGCCGGCGCCGTGGTCGACAAGGCGCTGCGTTCGCTTTCCGCGGCCGACGCCAGGCTCGCCGCCAAGCCTGTCGCCCTGGCCTGAACCATGCCCGCCGATCCGAGCGTCCTCGAATTCGAAACCGGCGCCAGCCCGCGCGCCACCGTCATCGTCCTGCACGGCCTCGGCGCCGACGCCAGCGACTTCGCGCCCTTCGTGCATGAGGTCGACCTGGCGCCGGCCGGCCCGGTGCGCTGGGTGTTCCCCAACGCGCCGCGGCTGCCGGTGACGATCAACGGCGGCTACGTCATGCCGGCTTGGTACGACATCCACCCCGATCGGAATCAGGAAGACGAAGTCGGCCTGCGCCGCGCGCAGGCGTCGATCGACGCGCTGCTGGCGCGCGAGGCGGCGCGCGGCGTGCCGGCCGGGCGCATCGTTCTGGGAGGCTTCTCGCAGGGCTGCGCCGTGGCGCTGCTCGCCGGCCTGCGCTATCCCGAGCGGCTGGCCGGCATCCTGGGCATGAGCGGCTACCTGCCGCTGGCCGCCACGCTCGCGGCCGAGCGCAGCGCCGCCAGCCAGCGCACGCCCATCTTCCTCGCGCACGGCAGCCAGGACGACATCGTGGCGCCGGCGCGCGCCATTGCCTCGCGCGATGTGCTCCGGTCGCTCGGCTACGCCGTGGAATGGCGCGACTACCCGATGGGCCATTCGGTCTGCCTGGAGGAAGTGCGCGACCTGCAAGCCTGGCTGCGCCTCGTGCTTTCCGAATGAAATAGGCCGCCAGCGTCCGCGCAGCAAGCGCGGGAAGCTATTATCTTGGTAGCAATCGGAGCCTGGCCGCCGCGCTTGCATCGGCCGCCCGCATCCCAATTGCCGCGTCATGAATACCCTGCAAGCCGGCCACCAGCCCGGCGCAGATCGTCCAATGGGTGCGCGCGCACCTGCCGCGCTGGCGCAGGAGGTGGCCGGCTATCCCAACGTGGCGGCCCTGCGCGCCGCCGCGCCGCTGTGGCCGAGCTATTCCGAATCGCTGCTGATCGCCTGCGTGCTGACGGACGGGCAGGGCGGCCAACTGTCGATGTTCACCGCCCAGGCCAGCTTCGGCTCGCCGCGCGACGTGACGCTGGCCGAGCTGACGGTGGAGCTGTTCTACCCGGCCGACGCCGCCACCGAGGCGGCGCTGCGCGCGCAGGCGCAGCGCCGCTGAGCGGCTCGCCGTCATGCCGCCACGATGACGTGCGCCTGAAGCTTGCCCGCCACCGGGCCTTCGCCGTGGCGACGGGCGATCGCTTGCGCGGCGCGGTCCGTGGCGAGCTGAAGCAGGCTGGCGTCGCGCGCCTCGATCTCGTTGCGCAAGGGCGTGCCCTGGCAGTAGGCGATGGCGGCCTCGCGCGCCGACGGGGCGCGGCTGACCTCGGCGCGCGTCTCGATTTTCACCTGCGCGAATCCCGCGCGGTTCAGATCGTCCCGGATCAGGCCCACGTCGTGGTAGCCGTGCGGGGTGCGGGCGAGAAAGCGCGGAGGGTCGTGGGGGAACAGCGCGCCGACGGCGTTGGTCACGTCGTCGGCGAAGGCGTTTTCCTCGATGCGGTCCCAGACGCTGAGGGCGAAGCGCCCGCCTGGCCTCAGCACGCGCCGCGCTTCGGCGTAGCCGGCCACCCGGTCGGGGAAGAACATCGCGCCGAACTGGCAGCAGACGACGTCGAACGAGGCGTCGCCGAAGGGCAGGGCGAGCGCGTCCGCCTGCCGCCATTCGATGCGGCTGTCCGGCCCCTGCCGGCTGGCGGCGTAGTCGAGCATGGGCTGGTTGAGGTCGCTCGCCACGTACCGCGCCTCGCCGTCGAGTCTGGGCGCCAGCGCGCGCGTGACGGCGCCGCTGCCGGCCGCCGTTTCCAGCACCGCGCCGGGCGCGAAGGCGGCCACGAGCCGCGCCATGTGATCCGCGTAGACCTGGAAGATCAGGGGCACCATCAGCGTGTCGTAGAGGCCCGGGATCGAGCCCGCGAATACTTTGTCGCTTTCAGCCATGGGGTTCTCCAGCGTGCCTGAGGGCGCGGGTGATCGCCCGCCATGGTGCGCTGTGCGCGCGGGCCTTGTCAACGCCGCGCGGCGGCGGCTTCGGCCGTGACCCCGGCGTCCGTCCGTGAGCGGCACGGCATCCGCGTCGGTCAGGGGGTCGGCGGGGTGGCCCGCAGCGGCGCGACGAAGTCCGGCGCGGGTTCGCCGTCGCCGTCCCACAGCTCGACGCGCATCGTGCTCGGCACCGCCACGCGGCCGACCATGGCCGGGTGCATGGGTGTGTCGGCGAAGGGTGCGAACAGCGCGCGCACGGCCGGGTCGTCGGCGGCTTCGCCCTCGATCTCGACGCGTTCGATGCGGCCGCTGGCCGAGATCCACAGGCGCACCCGCACCCGCTCGAAGGCGGCGGGCCATGGCCGGTCGGCCAGCAGCCAGTGGTTGTCACGCGGCGCGGGCGCGCGGTCGGCGTGGGTGGCGTCGAGCCATTGCGGCGCCTGCGGGGCTGGCGCCTGCGCTGGCTCGGCCGGCGTGGGCGTGGGGGGTGTCGGCGGCGCTTTGCGCGCGCGAGGCGGAACGTCGGCGGAAGGCGCGGGCGGTGCTGGCGGCGCGGCGGCAGGCGCGGGTGGCGCGGGTGGCAGCACGCGCACGGCTACCCGCAATGCCGTGCGCGGCGGCGTGTCGACGGCGCGGTGGTCGTGTGCGCGCAGCAGCAGAAAGGCCGCGAGGTGCAGGGCCAGCGCGCCGGCCAGGGCGCAGAGCCAGGGGGCGGCGGGCGGTCTGCGTGCCGTCATGGCCGCGCTGGCTCAGCGCCGCACTTCGTCCACCAGCGCGCGGAACTCGTCGATGTCCTCGAAGCTGCGGTAGACGCTGGCGAAGCGGATGTAGGCCACCTTGTCGAGCTTCTTGAGTTCGCGCATCACCAGCTCGCCCAGGCGGCGCGAGGGCACTTCGCGCTCGCCGGCGGCCAGCAGCTTCTCCTCGATGCGCTCGATGGCGGCGTCCTGTTGCTCGGTGCTGACCGGGCGCTTGCGCAGCGCGAGCTGCAGCGAGGCCTGGAGCTTGGCGCGGTCCCAGGGCACGCGCCGGCCGTCCTTCTTGACCACGCTGGGAAAGCTCACGTCCGGCCGCTCGTAGGTGGTGAAGCGCTTGTTGCAGTGCCCGCACTGGCGGCGCCGGCGCACGAAGGCGCCATCGTCGGACACCCGGGTGTCCACCACCTGGGTGTCGGCGTGGGCGCAGAACGGGCAGTGCATCGGCGAATTATGAACGAAATCGGCCTACAGCGCCCGCCAGGCAAGCGCCGGCAGCTATCAATTCAATAGAATTTCAGCCGCCGTAGACGGGGAACTTCCTGGTCAGCTCGGCCACCTTGGCGCGGACGGCGGCCAGGTTGGCCTCGTCGCGCGGCTGGTCCAGCACGTCGGCCACCAGGTGGGCGGTGGCGCGCGCCTCGTCCTCCTTGAAGCCGCGCGTGGTCATGGCGGGGGTGCCGATGCGCACGCCGCTGGTCACCATGGGCTTCTCGGGGTCGTTGGGGATGGCGTTCTTGTTGATCGTCATGTGGGCGCTGCCCAGCACCGCCTCGGCTTCCTTGCCGGTGATGCCCTTGGCGCGCAGGTCCACCAGCATCACGTGGCTCTGCGTGCCGCCGCTGACGATGCGCAGGCCGCGCTCGGTCAGCGTCTGGGCCACCGCCTGGGCGTTCTTCTTCACCTGGGCGGCGTACTGCTTGAAATCGGGCGACAGGGCTTCCTTGAAGGCGATCGCCTTGGCGGCGATGACGTGCATCAGCGGCCCGCCTTGCAGGCCGGGGAACACGGCGCTGTTGATGGCCTTCTCGTGCTCGGCCTTCATCAGGATGAAGCCGGCGCGCGGACCGCGCAGGCTCTTGTGCGTGGTGCTGGTCACCACGTCGGCGTGCGGCACCGGGTTGGGGTAGTGGCCGCCGGCGATCAGGCCGGCGTAGTGGGCCATGTCCACCATGAAGACGGCGCCCACGTCCTTGGCCACCTTGGCGAAGCGCGCCCAGTCGATCTCCAGGCTGTAGGCGCTGGCACCGGCCACGATCAGCCTGGGCTTGGTCTCGTGCGCCTTCTTTTCCATCGCGTCGTAGTCGATGGCTTCTTGCGCGTTCAGGCCGTAGCTGACCACGTTGAACCACTTGCCCGACATGTTCAGCGGCATGCCGTGCGTCAGGTGGCCGCCCTCGGCCAGGCTCATGCCCATGATGGTGTCGCCGGGCTTGAGGAAGGCCAGGAACACCGCCTCGTTGGCGCTGGCGCCGCAGTGCGGCTGCACGTTGGCGGCCTCGGCGCCGAACAGCTGCTTGACGCGGTCGATGGCGAGCTGCTCGACCACGTCCACGTGCTCGCAGCCGCCGTAGTAGCGGCGGCCGGGGTAGCCCTCGGCGTACTTGTTGGTGAGCTGCGTGCCGGCGGCGGCCAGCACGGCGGGCGAGGCGTAGTTCTCGCTGGCGATCAGCTCGATGTGGTCTTCCTGGCGCTGGTGCTCGGCCTGGATGGCGGCCCAGACTTCAGCGTCGGTGCCGGCGATGGTGTGGGTGGTGCGATTGAACATGGCAGTCCTTGGGTAAGGTGGATCCCGGGTGTCGGGGCTGCCCAGGCGAACGGCCGAACGCCCGGCGTGTGGCCGGGCGGTGCGCTTCCCAGTGGTAACCCACGTCAGCGCCCGCAAGAAGGGGTGCCTATCGCCAGTCGCGCAACCGGCCGAGTTTATCCGAAGGAAGTGAATGCGCTCCGGCTGGAGCGCCGCGCCCTGCGATCAGGACAGCGTGGCGACCTTGACCGGCGTGGTTGGCGCTGCAGGCGCGGCCGGCTCCGGCGCGGTGGCGCGCAGCGGGGCACTGTCGTTCAGGGGAATCGCCTTGCCGCGGGCGACCTGGGCGAGGCGCGCGTGCTCGGCCAGCACCTTGTCGGCGTAGCCGCCGTCGCTGGGCAGGTTGGCCGCGCCCACGTACCACTTCAGGCCGGCCTCGACCGAGCCGGCGCGCGTGATGTATTCGCCCAGCACCTTCACGCCCACGCGCAGGTTGGTCTTGGGGTCGAAGGCGGCGTAGTGGCCGCCGAACAGCTCGTACTTGTCAGCGTGGATGTGCGTCATGACCTGCATCAGCCCCTGCGCGCCCACCGGGCTCTGCGCGAACGGGTTGAAGCTGGACTCGATCGCCATGACCGCCAGCACCAGCTTGGGGTCGATGCGGTTGGCGGCGCCGACCTCGTAGGCTTCGGCCACCAGCGCGGCCACCGGCTCGGGCGCCACGCGGTATTTGCGGGCGATCCACAGGGCGACGTTGGCCTGCTCGCGCGGCAGGTCCTTGGGGTTGGCGGCGGTGGCGCGTTCGATGGCGCCCAGCTCCGGCGTGATGCCCAGCGCGGCCACCTGGCGGGCCGTCAGCCAGGCGGAGAGGCGGTCTTCGCCCTGCTGGCGCAGGTCGGGCCGGGCCAGCAGCAGGGCCGCCGCCAGCACCACCACCACGCCCACCAGGGCGAGGCCGTTGTGGGTGATTTCGAAGAAGCCCTCGGCCACGTCACCGGCGAAGGTCTTGAGGCCGCGTCCCACGGCGGCGATGCATGCAGGCGCTGTCATAGCACTCCTTGTCACGGCGCGGGGCGTCCAGGGGCCAGCGGGGAGAGGGTCGCGGTGCTGGCGGCGGAAGGTCACGCGCCCTGATGTCAGTTCATGTGCCGCGTCGGGGGGCGCCGATGACTTCGGGCGCCTTGTCTCCACTTTTCTCGGACGCTTTCGTCCAGTCGCAACGCGGTTTGCCGGGGTCGGCAGCGAATCAGGGTTTCCCAGTATTTTTCACGGGAACGGCGGATTCTAGGGGGCGTCTTCATGCTCGGTCAATACTAAAGATTGGAGTACAAAAACTAATTTGGATATAAGAAAATCGTTCGCCTCCGGGGCTGCTTGGGCCTTGAGAGCAGGCGATCCAGGCCCGGCGCACCCTGCGCGGGAGCCTGGCCGCGTTGATTGAGGGCCGCAATCCGCGCCCGGCGCGGGATTGAAATTCGCGACTGGCATCCGCCGCCGCGCGCGCCTAAAGTGCAGTTGTCCGAGCTACTCGGGCATCCTGGTCGACAGGGGCCGGTTCGCTGTAGTCGATACAGCGGCATGGCAGCCCATCGATCCCCAAGAAGGCAATCATTTGCCTTCCCCGCAGCCGGAAACAACCAGCTTTCCGATGCGGACCCCAGGCAGATCAGGACGCTTTTGTCACGCTGCCTAGAAAGCCCGGCGGGCCGGCTGCAGGCCGAAACGCCGGGCTTTCGCGTTTCTCGCGCCATGAGCCGCTTCCGAGGGGCCGGTTGCGCGCTATTACATTTTGCTCTGGCCGGGGCGACGACAATCCAGACCGATGTCCGAGCCGCCGCCGTCTCCCGCCCTGCCCCCCGCACGCCGCGTCCGCCTGCCGCGCAACCGCTGGGTGCGGCGCGGGGTGTACGCCGTTCTCGGCCTGCTGGCGCTGTGGGCGCTGGGCTGGCTGGCGCTGCCGCCGCTCGCCAGGTGGCAGGGCGAGAAGATCGCCAGCGAGCAGCTCGGCCGCCCGGTGCGCATCGGCGCGGTGGATTTCAAGCCCTGGACGCTGGAGCTGACCCTGTCCGACCTGCGCGTGGGCGGCGCGCCCGGCGCGGCGGCGGACCTGCTGCGCGTCAAGCGCATCTACCTGGATGCCGAGCTGCAGTCGCTGGCGCGCCTGGCGCCGGTGGTGGACGCCATCCAGGTCGAGGCGCCCGAGCTGCACCTGACGCACCTGGGCGAGGGCCGCTACGACGTCGACGACATCCTGGCGCGGCTGGCGGCGCGCCCCCGGCCGGCCGAGCCGTCCGAGCCGGCGCGCTTCGCCCTGTACAACATCGAGCTGAAGGACGGCCGCATCGACTTCGACGACCGCGCCGTCGACCGCACGCACGAGGTGCGCGGCCTGCGGCTGACGCTGCCCTTCATCAGCAACCTGCCGTCGCAGCGCGAGGTCAAGGTGCTGCCGCGGCTGGCGTTCACGGCCAACGGCAGCGCCTTCGACTCCAGCGCGCAGGCGCTGCCGTTCGAGGAATCGCGCCAGACCGGCGCCGTGCTGCGCCTGGCGGCGCTGGACCTGAAGCCCTACCTGGGCTACCTGCCCGCCGGCCTGCCGGTGCGCCTGCAGGCCGCCACGGTGGACGCCGACCTGCGCCTGGGCTTCGTGCAACTGCCCCAGCCCAGCCTGCGCCTGGGCGGCACGCTGGCCGTCAGCGGCCTGAAGTCGGTCGATGCGCAGGGCGGCGAGGCGCTGGCCTTCGACGCGCTGAAACTCCAGCTGGGCGACGTGCGCCCGCTGGAGCGCCAGGTGCAACTCGCCTCGGTGGAGCTGCACGGCCCGCAGGTCGCCGTGCGGCGGCGCCCGGACGGGCAGATCAACCTGCTGCTCCAATCGCCCGCCGATGCTCCTGAATCAGGAGCTGCCAGCGCCCAATCCACGGGCGCTGGAGGCCAAAATGATGCCGAATCCGCGGCCTGGCAGGTGGCCATCGACAAACTGGCCGTGCACGGCGGCACGGTGGACTTCACCGACGAGACCACCGCCGCCGGCGACGTGCCGGCCGCCACGCTGCGCCTGAACGAGGTCGAGCTGGCCGCCGCCACGCTGGCCTGGCCGATGGCCCGGACGCTCACCTTCAGCGGCTCGGCCGCGCTGGTCGGCACCGAGGGACTGACGCCCGCCATTCCCGACGCCGCGCCGCCGCGCCGCCGCGCCGCCGGCCGGGCGCAGGCGCCCGCCGCCGCGTCCGCGTCCGCCGCGCCCGCGGCCCGCGAGCGCGTGCCCTCGATCGAGTTCCAGGGCCAGGCCGGGCCGGACGGCGCCGAGGTCAACGCCCGCGCCGCCGCCGTGCCGCTGGCGCTGGCCGCGCCCTACGCCGCGCCCTACCTGGCGCCGCGCCTGACCGGCGAGCTGGACGCCCACGTCGGCCTGCAATGGGCGCCGCCCAAGGCGCGCGACCTGCCGCCCGAGCTGAAGATCGCCGTCGAGCGCCTGACGCTCAGCCGCCTGATGCTGGCCGAGCCGCAGACCGCCGCCGCCCGGCTGGCGCGCACCGGCGGCGGCGCCGACGAGGCGCGCGCCCGCGCCGGCGGCCCGCTGGCCAGCGTGGCCCAGGTCGAACTGGAACAGGTGCTGCTGGACTGGCGCACGCGCGCCGTCAGCGTCGGCAAGCTGGCGGTGCAGGCGCCGCGCCTGGCCGTGGCGCGCGAGGCCGACCAGCGCTGGATGTTCGAGGACTGGCTGCGCCGGCCCGCCGAGGCGCCGCCGGCCGGCAAGCTCAACAAGCCGCGCGGCGGCCCGGCGGCCGACATCCCCTGGAAGGCCCTCATCGCCGAGCTGGCCGTGACCGACGGCCAGATCGGCTGGCGCGACGCCGCCGTGCCCGGCGGCCCGGTCGAGGCCGAGCTGACGCAGCTGAGCCTGGGCGCCAAGCAGCTCGCGCTGGACGCCAAGCAGCCCATGCCCGTCGTGCTGGCGGCGCGCCTGGGCACGCGCCGGGGCGAGCCGGGGCGCCTGTCCTGGCGCGGCAGCGTGGGGCTGGCGCCGCTGTCGGCGCAGGGCGCGGTGGACGCGCAGCGGCTGCCGGTGCACGCCTTCGAGCCGTACTTCGGCCAGCAGCTCAACATCGACATCCTGCGCGCCGACGCCAGCTTCAAGGGCAACGCCGCCTTCACCCAGACCGCGCAGGGCCCGCGCCTGCGCGTGACCGGCGACGCCAGCCTGGAGGAGCTGCGCACCCACAGCCGCCCCGGCACCGCCGCCGCGTCGGACGAGGCGGCGCGGCCCGCGCAGGCGGCCGCGTCCGCGCCGGGCGCCGCGCGGGTGGCGGCCGCCGCGTCCGGCCCCTCGCAGGCGCCGCTGGCGCCCACGGCCGCCGCGTCCGCACCCGCCGGCCTGGGCGAGGAACTGCTCAGCTGGAAGCTGCTGCGCCTGGCCGGCCTCGACGTGCAGGTCGAGCCCGGCAAGCCGGCGCAGGTGGACGTCAAGGACACGCTGCTGTCCGACTTCTACGCCCGCCTGCTGATCCACCCCAGCGGGCGCATCAACCTGCAGGACGTGGTCAAGTCCGCCGCTGCCGAAACGCCCGCGCCGGCCGCCGCCGCGTCCGCCCGTGCCGCCGCCGGCGGCATGCCGGCGGCGGGCGAGTTCAATGAAGCTACCAATTCAGGAGCTGCCGGCGCCCGTCCAGCAAGCGCTACAGCCCGAATTGACCAGAAATCCGACCCGATGGCCCCGGTCATCCGCTTCGGCCCGGTGCGGCTGGCGGGCGGCAAGGTGTATTTCTCCGACCGCTTCATCCGCCCCAACTACTCGGCCGACCTGAGCGAGCTGAACGGTTCGCTGGGCGCCTTCAGTTCCGTGGCGCCGGCCGGCGCGCCGCAGATGGCCGAGCTGCAACTCACCGGCCGCGCCGAGGGCACCGCGCAACTGGCGGTCACCGGCAAGCTCAACCCGCTGGCGAAACCGCTGGCGCTGGACATCGAAGGCAAGGTCACCGACCTGGAGCTGCCGCCGCTCACGCCCTATTCGGTGAAGTACGCCGGCCACGGCATCGAGCGCGGCAAGCTCAGCATGGAGGTGGCCTACAAGGTGCAGCCCGACGGCCAGCTCACCGCCAGCAACCGGCTGGTGCTCAACCAGCTCGAATTCGGCGAGCCGGTGGCCGGCGCGCCCGCCAGCCTGCCGGTCAAGCTGGCCACCGCGCTGCTGGCCGACAGCCAGGGCGTGATCGACCTCGACCTGCCCATCAGCGGCTCGCTGAACGACCCGCAGTTCTCGCTCGGGCCGATCATCTTCAAGGCCATCGTCAACCTGATCGGCAAGGCGCTCACCGCGCCGTTCTCGCTGCTGGCCAGCGCGTTCGGCGGCGGCGGCGGGCAGGACATGTCGCACGTGGCCTTCGCGCCCGGCAGCGCGCGGCTGGACGCCAAGGCGCGCGAGCAGCTCGACAAGGTGGCCAAGGCGCTGGCCGACCGGCCCCGGCTCAAGCTCACCGTGGTCGGCACCGCCAGCCTGGAGGCCGAGCGCGAAGGCTACCGGCGCGAGCGCCTGAAGGCGCTGGTGGCGGCCGAGCGGCGCGGCGACGCGGCGCCCGCGCCGACGGGCGCGGCTTCGGGCGCGGCTTCCGGCGCGGCGCCCGCCGAAGTCGCCAGCGCTCCTGAAACAGGCGCTTCCGGCGCACAGCCGGCGGGCGCCGAGGCCCCATCCGGCACCGACATCACGGCCGACGCCGACTACCCCCAGCTGCTGCGCCGCCTGTACCGCCGCGCCGACATCCCCGGCCGCCCGCGCAACGCCATCGGCCTGCTGCGCGACGTGCCCGTGGCCGAGATGGAGGCGCTGCTGATGGCGCACGTCGAGGCCGGCGAGGACGCCATGCGCCAGCTCGCCGTGCAGCGCGGCGTGGCCGTCAAGGACTACCTGGCGGCCAGGAAGCTGCCGGCCGAGCGCCTGTTCCTGGGCGCCGCGCGCACCGGCGGCGCCGCGGCGGCCCAGGCGCCCGCCAGCGCGGCCAGCGCCCCGCCAGGCGCCTGGTCGCCGCGCGCCGAACTGGCGCTGGCGGCGAAGTAGCGCAGGCGCCGGCGAATCCGGGCGAAAATACGCACTTCGGGCGCGCCAGGTCGGCGCGCCAGCCGTTTTCAGAGCCTCTCGATGTTTCCCTTCTCACGCGACTCCAAAGACCCGCAACCCGCGCAGGACGCCGCCGCCGCGCCCAGGCCCGCCGAGGCGCATCCGCTCGACGCGCTGACGGGCGGCGCCTTCTCCGCCGCCACCTCGGGCGAGCGCGCCCAGCGCGTGCGCGACTGGCTGGCCACCCAGCCCGGCGCCGAGCAGATGCAGGAGGTCTACAAGGAGCTGGCGGCCAAGGACAAGGGCGCCGCCAAGGCGCTGCGCGAGCGGCTGGAGGAACTGCGCCGCGCCAAGGGCCAGGAGGCCGTCGCCGCCGAGTGGGAGGCCAAGGCGCAGGCGCTGCTGGAGAGCGCGCGCCTGAACATCGCCGACGCCCTGGCCTGGCAGCGCGACGCCGCCAAGGCCGGCGCGCCGCTGTCGCGCGAGCCGCTGTCCGGCCTGCGCGCGCGGCTGGTGGAGCGCGTGAAGAAGGTCGAGGATTTGCAGCAGCGCGTGATGGTGCAGCGCGAGGCCGCCGCGCTGCTGGCCCAGCGCATCGAACTGCTGTCCACCAGGCCGCTGGCCGACGCCGAGGCGCAGCAGGCCGCCCTGGAGCGTGACGTGGGCCACTGGCGCGCCCAGGCCCGCCTGCTGCTGGCCGACGAGCAGTGGCTGAGCGTGGACGTGCGCTACCCGCCGCAGATCGAGGCCGCGCAGAGCCAGCTCGCCGCCGTGTGGGACGCCTTCGGTCCCGCGCTGGCGCAGGCCCTGGCCGCGCGCGCCGACGCCGCCGCGCCGCTGCCGCCCGTGCCCGTGTGGGCCGACGAACTGCGCGCCCTGCGCGGCGAGGCGCCGGCCGAGTCGCCCGCCGCCGCCGAGAAGCCTGCCAAGCCCAAGGTCGACCCCGAGCAGCGCGCCGCCGCGCAGAAGGCCGTCGAGGCCGGCTCCATGCTGCTGGAGCAGGCCGTGGCCGCCGGCCACACCAAGAACATGCACAGCGCCACCCAGGCGCTGCGCCAGTCGCTCAAGACGCACGGCCGGCTGATCGACGACGCGCTGGAGGCGCGCGTGCACGCCGCGCTCGTCTCCGCCGGCGAGCTGGAAGGCTGGCAGCGCTGGAGCGCCGACAAGGTGCGCGAGCAGCTCGTGGCCCGCGCCGAGGCGCTGCTGGTCAAGCGCAAGGCCAAGGGCGGGGCCGGCGAACCGGCGCCCGACGAGGCGGCCGAAGCTGCTGCCGAAGCTGCGCCTGTGGCCGATGCCGCACCGGCCGAGCCCGCGCCGAGTGCCACAGCCGAGCCAGCCGCCGCGCTTGCCGAAGCGCCCACACCGGAAGCCGAGGCGCCGCCCGCTGCTCCTGAAACAGAAGCTGCCGGCGCAGGCCAGGCGGGCGCTGAAGCCCAGAGAGACGCTGAAAAGCCTGCCGCCCCCGCGCTGGAGCCCGGCGTCGAGCTGGCCCCTGCCATGGGCGGCCGCAAGCTGCAGGACGCCATCCGCAAGCTGCGCGAGGAGTGGAAGGCCGTCGACCAGGGCGGCGCGCCCAACCACGCGCTGTGGAAGCGCTTCGACCGCGCGCTCAACGCCGCGCACAAGTTCGTCGACGAGTGGGTCGCCGGCGTGCGCGCCGAGGCCGCCGAGCACCGCGCCCAGCGCGAGGCGCTGATCGAGGAGGTCCGGGCCTGGGCCGCCGGCCATGCCGACGCCGGCGAGGGCGGTGACTGGAAGGCCGTCAACCGCCAGATCCACCAGTTCTCCGAGCGTTGGCGCAACGCCGGCCACCTGTCCGAAAAGCAGTTCGCCGAACTCCAGCCGCGCTGGAAGGACGCCATCCACGCCGCCGCGCTGCCGCTGGAGGCCGCGCAGAGGCAGAGCACCGCGCGCCGCCAGGCCCTGATCGCCGAGGCCGAGGCCCTGGGCGCCGCGCCGCAGCTGCGCATCGACGCCGTCAAGCAGCTCCAGCAGCGCTGGCAGGCCGAGGCGCAGGCCGTGCCGCTGGACCGCAAGCACGAGCAGAAGCTGTGGGACGCCTTCCGCAAGCCCATCGACGACGCCTTCAACCGCAAGGGCGCCGAGCGTGCCCAGCAGCAGGCGGCGATGAGCGCGCACGACAAGGCCGTGCTCGACGCCGCCAAGGCGCTGGAAGAGGCCAACGCCAGCGGCGACGTGCAGCGCATCCGCGCCGCCATGGCGCAGCTCGAAGCCGCCACGCGCGGGCAGGCCGCCGCCGCTGCGGATTCAGAGCAAAAACAGGCGCCAGCGCCCGCCAGTCAAGCGCCGGCAGCTCCTGAAAACGAAGCAGGCGAGCCCGTCGCGTCCGCCGAAGGCGAGGCTGCTCCAGCCCCCGCGCCCAAGCCCGCCAAGCCGCTGATCGCCATGCGCGGCGACGACCGCCCCGGCGCCAGGAAGGCCGAGCCGGCGGCGCGCGGCGGCAAGTTCGGCGACCGGCGCGACGGCCGCCCTGGCGCGCCACGCTCCGGCCCCGGCGGCGATCGCGGCGGCGATCGCGGCGGCCGCTTCGGCGACCGGCGTGAAGGCGGCCGTTTCGAAGGCCGCCCGCCGCGCGAGGACCGTGGCCCGCGCCTGGGCGACGCCGCCTTCCGTGCCCAGCGCGACGCCGTCGAGCACGCCCAGGCCCAGCTGCGCAAGCTGGCCGCGCAGGCGCACGGCGAGGCGCTGACGCAGCTGCTCGGCGCCTGGCAGCAGCGCCAGCCCGAGCAGGTGCCCAGCGTGCAGGAGCTGGGGCGCGGCGTCACCCCCGCCGTGCGCACCGCGTGGTCGCAGGCCATCGGCGGCGGCGGCGCGGCCGACCAGGCGGCCGAATCGCTGCTGCGGCTGGAGATGGCCGCCGAGGTGCCCACCCCCGCCGAACACCTCGACGCCCGCCGCGCGCTGCAACTGCGACTGCTCACCCGCCGCAACGACCCGGCCCCCGCTCAGACCTGGGGCCAGGACGCCGCCGCCGTGCTCGCTTCGGGCTACGACGAGGCCAGCGCCCGTCGCCTGCAAGGCGCGCTGAAGGCGCTGCTGCGCAAGTGATGCTGCGGTTCTGATAGCTGCTGACGCTTGATGGACGGGCGCTGGCGGCTGATTCGATGCTGAACCCATGAGCATGCGCAAAGGCAGTTGCCTGTGCGGCGCCGTCGCCTTCGAACTGGCGTCCGAGCCGCGCGCCGCCACGCACTGCCACTGCCGCATGTGCCAGAAGCAGCATGGCGCCGCCTTCGCCACCTACGCCAGCGTGCCGCGCGCCGATTTGCGCTACACGGCGGGCGAGCACTTGCTGGCGGCATACGCATCGTCGCCCGGCGTGGTGCGGCGCTTCTGCGGCGTCTGCGGCGCCAACATCGAGTGGCGCGGCAGCGCGCGGTACCCCGATTGGGTGTCGATCGCCGTCGCCGCGCTGGATACGCCCTTCAGCCCCGCGCGCACCCGGCACGCGCACCTGGACGCGCGCGCCGGCTGGTGGTGAGGGCGCGCCCTACACCTCCGCCCACAGCCGCAGCAGGTTGTGGTAGTGGTTGGTCAGCGCCAGCGCTTCGTCGGTCTCGCCGTGCAGCGCGCGCAGCTTCTGGATGGTCTGGTCCAGCTCGAACAGCATGGCGCGCTGCGCGTCGTCGCGCACCATGCTCTGGCTCCAGAAGAACGAGGCCACGCGCTCGCCGCGCGTGACCGGCTCCACGCGGTGCAGGCTGGTGGCGGGGTAGACGATCAGGTCGCCCGCGGGCAGCTTGACCTCGTGCGTGCCGTAGGTGTCCACCACCACCAGTTCGCCGCCGTCGTAGTCGTCGGGCTCGCACAGGAACAGCGTGCTGGAGACGTCGGTGCGCAGCCAGGGCAGGGCGCCGGGCACGCGGCGCACGGCGCCGTCCACGTGCAGGCCGTAGGTCTCGCCCGCCGCGTAGCGGTTGAACAGCGGCGGCGCGGTGCGCGCGGGCAGGGCGGCCGTGAAGAAGGTCGGGTTGGCGGCCAGCGCCTGCAGGATGAGCTGGCCCTGCGCCTGGGCGACGGGCGAGCCGTCGGGCAGCTGCCGGTTGTGCTTGACCCGCGCGCCCTGGCTGCCGGCGCTGGCGCGGCCATCGATCCATTCGGCGGCGTCGATGGCGGCGCGCATCGCGCGCACCTGCTCGCGGGTGAGGACCTGGGGAATGTGGATCAGCATGGCGGGGAAAAGAAAAAAGGCCCGGGCAGAGGCGCCCGGGCCGCAAAGATACCTTGGAAAGGGATCAGAACTTGAAGTTGGCCGTCACCAGGAAAGAGCGCGGCGCACCCAGCACGAAGCGGTTGCCGGCGTTGTTGACCCGCGCCAGGTAGAACTTGTTCGTCAGGTTGTAGACGTTGAGCTGCAGCGAGACGCTGCGGTTGATCTCGTAGCCCACCATGGCGTCGAACACGGTGTAGGCCGGCACCTTGGGGAAGAACGAGGTGGACGTGAGCGCGACGTTGCTGGTCGAGCGCGCCTGCGTGTCCACGTGGCGCACGCCGCCGCCGAAGGTCAGGCCCATGGGCAGCTTGTAGGTGGTCCACAGCGTGGCCGCGACCTTGGGCGAGTAGCGCACGGCGGCGCCGGTGCTGGTGGCCGAGCCTTCCAGGATCTTGGCGTTGGTGTAGGCGATGCCGCCGATCACCGCCCAGGCGGGCGTGATCTGGCCGGCGGCGGTCAGCTCCACGCCCTGCACGCGCGTCTTGCCGAACTGCACCACCTCGCCGGTGACCGAGTCGGCCACGGCCAGCTCGTTCTTGTTGGTGGTGCGGAAGGCGGCGGCGGTGACCAGCAGCTTGCGGTTCAGCAGCTCCCACTTGGTGCCGATCTCGAAGGTGGTGGCCTTCTGCGGGTCGAGGTTGGGGTTGTTGACGTTGGTGGCGGTGGCCGACAGGGCGAAGTCGCTGCCCGGCGGCTTGGACGAGGTGGCCACGGCGGCGTAGATGCTGCCGTTCTCGGCCGGCTTGTAGACCACGCCCAGCTTGCCGGTGAGCAGGTTGCCCGAGGCGCTGAGCGCCGTATCGGCCACGGCCGGCGTGGCGGGCGCGGCGACGCTGAGGTAGTCGGTCTTGTAGTGCTCGAAGCGCAGGCCGGCGTTCAGCGACCACTGCTTGTTGAACTCGATGTTGTCGAACGCGTACAGCGCGGCGGTGGTCAGCTTGCCGTGGGTCGAGGCGCCGGTGGCGACGACGGGCACCAGCGCGCGGCTCGGATCGGGCGTGTACAGGTTGTTGAAAGCCTGGTAGGCGGTGCCCACCAGCGTGCCGTTGGTGGCGTCGATTTGCGAGGTCCGGGCGTCGGTGTCCTGCTCCTCGCGCGCCAGTTCCAGGCCGGCGCTGATGGCGTGCTTGAGGCCGCCGGTGTCCAGCTTGGCCGTGACGTTGGTGTGGTTGGTCAGCACCTTGTTGGTTTGCAGCTTGCCCTGCGGCAGCAGGCGCACCAGCCAGCCGGCCGGGTTGCTCAGGTCGGGCGTGATCAGGCTGCTGCTGAACACGCCGGTGAGCACCAGATCCTGCCGCGAGCGCCCCCAGCGGGTGACGTTGCTGAGCTTCAGGTCGGAGGAGAAGTCGTGCTCGAAGCGGGCGGTCAGCATGTCGGCCTTGACCTTGTCGTGGTCGGACAGCCAGCCGTAGTAGTTGCTGGTGTCCACGCGCGGGCCGTTGCCGCCGATCGACTCCAGCTGCGACAGGTAGTAGCCGTCCAGCCCGATGGTGGGCAGGCCGCCGTCCGGGCGGTTGTTCTGCTGCACGTGCAGGTAGGAGAAGGTCAGGCGGGTGGGCGTGCCCAGGCCGAAGGCCACCGACGGCGCGATGCCCCAGCGGTCGTTCGTCACGTGGTCGCGGCCCGGCACGCCGCTGTCCTGGACCATCAGGTTCAGGCGCACGGCGCCGGTGTCGCTGAACTTGCGGTTGATGTCGGCCGTGGCGCGCTTCTGGCTGGCCGTGCCGAAGCTCAGGCTGGCGGCGCCGAAGTTGTCGGCCTGGGGCGCCTTGCTGGACAGGTTGATGTAGCCGGTGGGCGAGCCGCGGCCGATGTCGGCGCCGGCCGGGCCCTTGACGACCTCGACCTGCTCCAGGTTGAAGACGTCGCGGGTGATGGTGCCGACGTCGCGCACGCCGTCCACGAAGATGCTGCCCGAGGTGTCATAGCCGCGCATGTAGACCGCGTCGCCGGTGGCGGTGTTGCCGTTCTCGCCCATCTGGAAGGTGATGCCGGGGCTGTTGCGCAGCGCGTCGGTCAGGGTGGTGGAGCCCTGGTCCTGCAGCACCTCCTTGCGGATCACGGTGATGGTCTGCGGCGTGTCCACCAGCGGCGCGGTGAACTTGGGCGAGGAGAGCTTCTCGGGCTCGTAGCCGGCATCGGGCGTGGCCTGCACCTTGACCTCGGGCAGCGTGGCGGCGGCGGTCTGTGCCTGGGCGGGCGCGCCGAGCGCCACCAGGGCGAGGGCGGCCACGCTGGTGGCGGTGCGCGGAGCGATGGAGGGTGCAGCGTGTTTGCGGCTGCGGACGAAGGGCGACGAAGAGGCCATGCGAGTCCCGTTGGCAAGGTTGCGGTGCTGGCTGGCCCGGCGCGCGTCAACCGGCGCTGGGCCGGCTGCGGCGGGGTTGGCTGTGGGGCGGGATCGTGCGGAATACCCGGACGAACACCTAGAATTCGGTAGAAATCTTACGAATGATAATGTATTTCATTATCGATATGTAAGAAGGTTGACCGAAATCAAGCGGCCTGGCCGATGGGGCGTTGGGCCTGCGCAACGCGCAGGTCCACAGGCTCCGGTGAGTTTTATTGCTACTATAAATATAGCTGCCAGCGCTTGTCACATAAGCGCTGGAGCCCGATTTGGCGCTGAATTGGCTGGCGCGGGACGCGGGCGTGGCCATGCCGCCCGCGCGCCGGATGCGCCGCCTCAGGCCCGCAGCGCCCGCCGCAATTCGGCCGCGCACAGCGCCACCGCCGTGTGCGCCTCGTCCAGCACCCGCCCCATGGTGATGAAGCCGTGGATCTGGCGGCCGAAGCACACGTGGCTGACGCGGTTGCCGGCGGCGCTGAGGGCGCGGGCGTAGTCCAGGCCCTCGTCCACCAGCGGGTCGTAGCCGGCGGTGAGCACCAGCGCCGGCGGCAGCCTGGCGTGGCTGGCGGCCAGCAGCGGCGAGGCGCGCCAGTCGCTGTACTGGCCCGGGTCGGGCAGGTAGTGGCCGACGAAGTAGTCCATGGTCTCGCGCGTCAGCACGTAGCCCTCGCCATTGGTCTGGTGCGAGGGGTGGCCGCGCCGCATGTCCACGCCGGGGTAGATGAGCAGCTGGTACGCGATGGGCAGGGGCCCGAGCCCGTCGGCGTCGTCGCGCGCGGCCAGCGCCACCGCCGCCGCCAGGTTGCCGCCGGCGCTGTCGCCGCCCACGGCCAGGCGCGCCGGGTCCACGCGCAGCTCGGCGGCGTGCGCGGCCACCCAGCGCGTGGCGGCCAGGGCGTCGTCGTAGGCGGCGGGAAAGCGGTGCTCCGGCGCCAGCCGGTAGTCCACCGCCACCACGGCGCAGCCGCTGGCGTTGGCCAGCTCGCGGCACAGGGTGTCGTGCGTGTCCAGGTCGCCGATGACCCAGCCGCCGCCGTGGCAGTACACCAGCACCGGCAGCACGGCGCCGGGCGCGGCGCCCAGCGGCCGGTAGGCGCGCAGCGGGATGTCGCCGCCGGGGCCGGGCGCGGCGAGGTCGCGCACCTCGGCCACCTCGGGCGCGTCGGGCTGGGTGAAGGCGCGGCGCTCGCGGTACATGGCGCGCGCCTCGGGCGGCGCCAGCGTGTGCGTGGGCGGTACGCCGCGCTCGATCATCAGGTCGATCAGGAAGCGGGCTTGGGGATGCAGCATGGGGAGTGGTCTCGGCAGGGCGGTGGGATCAGGCCGTGGGTCAGGTGCCTGGGCGAAGGATGCTCTTATCGACGGCGCCGATCTGCGTGCGGCCGCAGAAGGCCATGGTGAGGTCCAGCTCGCGGTGGATGATCTCCAGTGCCTTGCTGACGCCCGCTTCGCCGGCCGCGCCCAGGCCGTAGAGGAAGGCGCGGCCGATGTAGGTGCCGCGCGCGCCCAGCGCCCAGGCTTTCAGCACGTCCTGGCCGCTGCGGATGCCGCCGTCCATGTGCACCTCGATGCGGCTGCCGACGGCATCGACGATGGCGGGCAGCGCGGCGATGGCCGAGGGCGCGCCGTCGAGCTGGCGGCCGCCGTGGTTGCTGACGATGAGCGCGTCGGCGCCGCTGTCCACCGCCAGGCGCGCGTCCTCCGGCTCCATGATGCCCTTGACGATGACCTTGCCGCCCCAGCGCCGCTTGATCCATTCCACGTCGCCCCAGTTCAGGCGCGGGTCGAACTGGTCGGCCGTCCACGCGCCCAGGTTGCTCATGTCGGTGACGCCCTTGACGTGGCCGTGGATGTTGCCGAACTGGCGCCGCGGCGTGCCCAGCATGCCCAGGCACCAGCGTGGCTTGGTGGCGAGGTTGATCAGGTTGGCGAGGGTCGGCTTCGGGGGTGTCGAGAGGCCGTTCTTGATGTCCTTGTGGCGCTGGCCGAGGATCTGCAAGTCCAGCGTGATCACCAGCGCGCCGCAGCCGGCGGCCTTGGCGCGGTCGATCAGGCGCTCGATGAAGTCGCGGTCGCGCATCACGTAGAGCTGGAACCAGAAGCCCGGGCCGGCGTGCTGGGCCACGTCCTCGATGGAGCAGATGCTCATGGTCGAGAGCGTGAAGGGCACGCCGAACTTGCGGGCCGCGCGCGCCGCCAGGATCTCGCCGTCGGCGTGCTGCATGCCCGTCAGGCCCGTGGGCGCCAGCGCCACCGGCATGCTGACCGGCTGGCCGATCATGCTGGCGGCGGTGCTGCGGCCCTCCATGTTGATCGCCACGCGCTGGCGCAGCAGGATGTTCTGGAAATCGGCCTCGTTGGCGCGATAGGTGCCCTCGGTCCAGCTGCCCGAGTCGGCGTAGTCGTAGAACATGCGCGGCACGCGGCGCCGGGCCAGCACGCGCAGGTCTTCGATGCAGGTGATCTTGCTCAGGTCGGTCATCAAGGGTTTCTCGCGTGCAGGCGATGGTATTCGCTTTCGCCCGTCGGTCGGTCAGCCGGTGCGCGGGCACAATGCCCGCCGTGACCGCCGGCCCTTCCCCTGTCTATTCCTCCGCCGCCGAGTTCAGGACCGTGGCCAGCCACGCCGGCGCGGTGTTCGTCGGGCAGCTCGCCATCATGGGTTTCGCCGTGGTGGACACCATCGTCGCGGGCCGCCATTCCGAGCTTTCGCTGGCGGCGCTGGCCATCGGCTCGTCGGTGTTCGTCACGGTCTACGTCTCGCTCACCGGCCTGGTGACGGCGCTGCTGCCGGTCTGGGCCGAGCTGCACGGCGCGCGGCGCCTGGCGGAGATCGGCCCGTCGGTGCGGCAGTCGCTCTACGTGTGCGCGGCGGCCAGCGTGCTGGGCATGGCGGTGCTGCTGAATCCCGGCCCCATCCTGCGCTGGACCGAGGTGCCGGACGACCTTCAGCCCGTGGCCCGCGCCTACCTGGCCGTGGCGGGCTGGAGCCTGCCGGCGGCGCTGCTGTTCCGCGCCTTCAGCACGCTCAGCCAGGCGCTGGGCAGGCCGCAGCTGGTGAGCTGGCTGCAGGTGGTCGCGCTGGGCGTGAAGCTGCCGCTGTCGGTCTGGTTCACCTTCGGCGGCGCCGGCCTGCCGGCGCTGGGCGTGGTGGGCTGCGCCTGGGCGACCTTCGCGGTCAACTTCCTGCTCTGCGTGCTGGCCGCGTGGCTGACGCGCACCCAGCCCGCCTACGCGCCGCTGGCGCTGTGGCGGCGCCTGGAGCGCCCGCACGGCGCCACGCAGGCGGCCTTCGCGCGGCTGGGCGTGCCGGCGGCGCTGACCATTGGCGTGGAGATCACCTCCTTCACGCTGATGGCGCTGTTCATCGCCCGGCTGGGCGCCACGGCGACGGCGGCGCACCAGATCGCCGCCAACGTGACGGCGCTGATGTACATGGCGCCCCTGTCGCTGGCGGTGGCCGCGAGCGCCCGCGTGGGCTGGTGGCGCGGCGCCGGCGAAGAGGGCCGCGCCCGCGCCGTGGCCTTGCAGTCATTATGGGCCGCAGCGCTCATGGGGCTTGCGCTGGCAGCTATCGTTTTCATGGCAAGGGGCTGGATCCCCGCCATCTACACCGGGCATGCCGCCGTGGCCGCGCTGGCCGCCGGCCTGCTGGCCTGGGTGGCGCTGCTGCACGTGTCGGACGCGGTGCAGACGGTGGCCATCTTCCTGCTGCGCTGCTGGCGCGTCACGCTGGCGCCGCTGGTGGTGTATTGCGTGCTGCTGTGGGGCGTGGGCCTGGCCGGCGGCTACCTGCTGGCCTACCGGGGCCTGGGGCCGGTCGCGGCGCAGCAGTCGCCGGCCGCGTTCTGGCAGGCGGCGGCGGGGGCGCTGCTGCTGGTGGCGGCGCTGATGGCTTGCATGCTGCGCTGGGTCAGCCGCCGGGCGGCGGCGCAGGCACCGGGCGAGGTCAGCGCCGCGTCACTTCCCGCAGCGTGACGAACTCTTCCGCGCTGGTCGGGTGGATGCCGAGGGTGGCGTCGAACTGGGCCTTGGTGGCGCCGCACTTCAGCGCCACGGCGAAGCCCTGCACCACCTCGCCGGCGTCGGCGCCGACCATGTGCAGGCCCACCACGCGGTCGCTGGCGTCGTCGACGATCAGCTTGACCAGCGTGCGCTCGGCGCGGCCCGACAGCGTGTGCTTCAGCGGCTTGAAGTCGCCGCGGTAGACGCGGATGGCGCCAAACTTCTCGCGCGCCGCCTGCTCGGTCAGGCCCACGGTGCCGATGGGCGGGTGGGTGAACACGGCGGTGGGGATGTGGGCATAGTCCATGCGGCGCGCGGGGCGGCCCGGCGCGGGGCCGAGCAGGTGGTCCACCAGCGCCATCGCCTCGGCCAGCGCCACCGGCGTCAGCTCCATGCGGCCGACCACGTCGCCCAGCGCGTAGACGCCGGGGGCGCTGGTGGCGAAGTGCTCGTCCACCTCGATGGCGCCGCTGGCCTGCTGGCGCACGTCCAGCGCATCCAGCCCCAGGCCGGCGACGTTGGGCTGGCGGCCGGTGGCGTAGAGCACCACGTCGGCGTCCAGTGTGGCGCCGTCCTGAAGGGTGACGCGGCGAGTGCCGCCCGGCAGGGCGTCGATGCGCGCCACGTCGCTGCGCAGGCGCAGCTGCACGCCGGCCTTGCGCATCTCCTCGGCGGTGAAGGCGCGCACCTCGTCGTCGAAGCCGCGCAGCACCTGCTCGCCGCGGTAGATCAGCGTTACCTCGGCGCCCAGGCCGTGGAAGATGCTGGCCATCTCGCAGCCGATGTAGCCGCCGCCGACCACCACCAGGCGGCGGGGGAAGACGGGCAGGTCGAACATGTCGTCGGAGGTGACGGCCAGTTCGTGGCCTGGCACCGGCGGCACGAAGGGCCGGCCGCCGGTGGCGATGAGGATCGCGCGGGCGGTGTGCCGGTGCGTGGCGCCATCTTCACCTGCCACTTCCACCGTGTGCCCGCCGGCCAGGCGTGCGTGGCCGCGCAGCACCCGCACCTGGGCGCCGGTCATCAGGCCCTCGTAGATGCCGTTCAGGCGGGCGATCTCCTGGGCGCGGTTGGCCTTCAGCGCCGCCCAGTCCAGCACCGGCGGCTGGGCGATGCGCCAGCCGAAGCCGGCCGCGTCGGCGAAGTCCTCGGCGAAGCCGGCCGCGTAGCTGTAGAGCTTCTTGGGGATGCAGCCCACGTTGACGCAGGTGCCGCCCATGCGCCCGTGCTCGGCCAGGGCCACGCGCGCGCCGCGCTGCGCCGCCATGCGTGCCGCCCGCACGCCGCCGGAGCCGCCGCCGATGACGAGGAGGTCGAAGTCGTGGTGGGGCATGGGAGTGTGTGGCTGGCAGTTGGCGGAATGCGGCCAAGTGTAGGCGCGCGCCATGCGCGGATAATGGCCGCGTCCGCTTCCTGGAGCACCGCGATGGCACGCGCATTGGCAAAGCCCTTCCTCACCGCCGCCGACTATCTGGAATGGGAGCAGTCCCAGGCCGAACGCCACGAATACATCGATGGCGAAGTGTTCGCCATGGCTGGTGCAGAGGACGGGCACGTGACCGTGGCGGTCAATCTCACTGCCGCCTTGCATCGCCATCTGCGCGGCAGTCCGTGCAAGACCTACATGAGCGATATGCGCCTTCATGTGGCGGCTTCCAATGCGTATTTCTACCCCGACGTGATGGTCACCTGCGACAGCGGCGACCATGCCAGCCGCCTGTCCAAGTCGGCCCCGGTGCTGGTGGCCGAGGTGTTGTCGCCGAGCACGGCGCATTACGACACGGGCGTCAAGTTCGCCCACTACCGCCAGCTCGCCAGCCTGCGCGAATACGTGCTCATCGACATCGACCGGCGCAGCGCCGACGTGTACCGCAAGGGCACCGACGGCCTGTGGGTGCTGCACCCGTTCAGCGACGGCCAGGCCGTCGAGTTGGCGAGCGTCGAGTTGACGCTGCCCGCCGCAGAACTGTTCGCCGACCTGGAGGACGGCGGCGCGGCCGCGCCGTGACGCCGCCGCCGTTCAGCGCGGCGCGGCGCCCGGCTTGACCGCCGCGCCGCGCACCTCGATGCGCCGCTCGTCCTGCACGCGGCCCTGCGCGTCGCGCAGCTGCACGACGTGGCGGCCGGGCCAGGGCAGCCACTGGGCGCGCACGCCGCGCCCGATCTCGCGCGCGCCGATCCACCAGCGCAGCGTGCCGGCCGGGGCGCCGCCGGCCTCGGCCAGCAGGGTCAGGCGCTGGCGCGCGGGCGGGATGTCGGGGTCGAGCGCCAGGAGGGTGCCGTCCTGCGGCGCGGTGATGCGCGGGGGCACCTGGTCTTGCGAGTCTTTTAGGCCGCTAGCGCTTGCGGGGCGTACGCTGGCAGCTCCTGTATCAATAGCAAAAAGCGCCTGCGCCGTGCCCGGCAGGAACCACTCTTCGCGCGCCGCTTCCAGGCCGCCTGCGAAGCGCACGCCCGCGCGCACCAGCCCGGCGGGCGGCTGCGGCGCGCGCGACGGCGTGTGCGCGTGCAGGTGGCGCATCAGCGCGGCCCACACGGGCGCGGCGCCGCTGGTGCCGCTGACGTCCCGCATCGCCTCGCCGCCGGCGTTGCCGACCCACACGCCGACGGTGTAGCGCTGCGACCAGCCGACCGCCCAGTTGTCGCGCATGTCCTTGCTGGTGCCGGTCTTCACGGCCGTCCAGAAGCGCGTGGCCAGGATCGAGTCGGTGCCGAAGGTGCGGGCGCGGGCGTTGGGGTCGGCGAGGATGTCGCCGACGATGAAGGCGGCGCCGGCATCGAGCGCCTGCGTGCACGGCGCCGCGGCGCCCGGCTGCAAGCGCACGGGGCAGGCGCGCCCGTTGTTCGCCAGCGCCCGGTAGGCGTTGGTGAGTTGCAGCAGCGTGACCTCGGCGCTGCCCAGCGCCAGGCTGTGGCCGTAGTAGCCGCCGCCTTCCTTCGGCGCGATGCCGAGCTGCTCCAGCTGGCGCGCGAAGGCGTCGGGCGAGACCATCACCAGCGTGCGCACCGCCGGCACGTTGAGCGAGGCGGCCAGCGCGGTGCGCGCCGACACCCAGCCCTTGAATCGGCGGTCGTAGTTCTGCGGGATGTACAGGCCGCTGGCGGTTTGCAGGTGGGCGGGCGAGTCGTCGAGCAGCGAGGCGGCGGTCAGCCGCCGCTCGGCGATGGCCTGCGCGTACAGCAGGGGCTTGAGCGTGCTGCCCGGCTGGCGCGGCGCGGTGACGCCGTCCACCTCGGCGGCGCGGCTCATCTCGCCGCTGGAGCCGACCCAGGCCAGCACCTCGCCGCTGGCGTTGTCCAGCACGATCACGGCGCCGTCCTCCACGTGGCGGCCGCGCAGCTCGCGCAACTGCTGTTGCAGCGTGCGCAGGGCCAGGCGCTGCAGGCCGGCGTCGAGCGTGCTGCGCAGCGGCTGGCCGGCATCCGCTTCGCCGCGCTGGGCCAGCAGGCGGCGCGCCAGGTGCGGGGCGATGCCCTCGCTGGGCGGCCAGGCGCGGCGCGACAGGGTCAGCTCGGTCTGCATGTCGAGCGCGGTGCAGTCGGCCTGGCCAGCGCCGCGCGCTTCGCGCATGGCGTTCAGCACGCCGCAGGCGCGCTGCGCCACGGCGGCGGGCCGGGCGTTGGGCGCGCGCACCAGGGCGGCGGCGATGGCCGCCTCGGTGTCCTGCAGGCCGTGCGGCGCCTTGGCGAACAGGGTGCGCGAGAGCGCGTCGATGCCCACCAGCTCGCCGCGGAAGGGCACGAGGTTGAGGTACGCCTCCAGGATCTGGTCCTTGCGCCAGCCGGCTTCGAGCCGCGTGGCCATCACCGCCTGGCCGATCTTCTGGCGCAGGCTGCGGCCGCCCGTGCCCAGCCGCAGGTCGTCGTCCAGCAGGCCGGCGAGCTGCATGGTGAGGGTGGAGGCGCCGCGCGTGCGCGTGGCCCACAGGTTGGCCCAGGCGGCGGCGGAGACGGCGCGCCAGTCCACGCCGCTGTGCTCGTGGAAGCGCTTGTCCTCCGACAGCACCAGCGCCTGCCGCAGCGCGGGCGAGATGCCGGCCAGCGGCACCCAGTCGCCGCGCCGCGCGCTGGCGTCGGTGCGCAGGCGGTGGAGGGGCTCGCCGTGGCGATCCTGCAGCAGGGTTTCGGACGGGCGGTGGTCCTGCCGTACCTCGGTAAAGTTCGGCACGCCGGCCCGCGCGCCGCCGGCCGCCGCCAGCAGGGCGGCAAGCGCCAGGGTGCGTGCAGGCCGGGGGATCATGGCCGCCGATTGTGCAGCGCGCGGGGGCATGCAAAAAAATCTGGCGAGGGCCGGGCGCCGCGAGCAATAATGCACACTTCAAGACAATTGGTTACATGCGTCATGCTGGGATGGCTCCGCAGGAAGGCCGCACGCGCGCCGCAGGCGCTGGCGGGTGCCGAGATCGCCACGGACACGGTGCCGTCGGCGCTGCCGCCGCCCGCGCCGGTGGACTGGGCGCCGACGGTGCCGATGCCGGTGTCCGGCCCCGGCGAGCCCGGCGCGCGCCGCACGTCCGAGCTGCGCCGGCTGGCCGCCCTGCAGGCGCGGGGCGACGCGGCCTATCCGTACGTCGTCGAAACCGCGGCGCGGATCTGCGGCACGCCGCTGGCCGGCATCAGCCTGCTCGATGGCGGCGTCCTGGTCCTGAAGGCGGCCGTGGGCGTCACGCCGGCCGACCAGCAGGCCATCGCCCCATGGTGCCGGCGGGCGATGGCCGGCGCCGGTCCCGTGACGGTGCTGAGCGGCGCGACGATGGGCGGTGGCGCGGCCGGCCGGCCGCTGCGCTTCTATGCCGGGGCTCCGCTGGCCGGCGGGCGCGGCGTGCCGGAGGGCGTGGTGTGGGTGGCCGACGTGGCCGAGCGCGGACTCTCGCCGGTGCAGCTGCGCACGCTGGAGCTGCTGGCGCGCCAGACCACGCTGCTGATGGAATCGCGCGCGCCCTAGCGGATTTTCAAGAAAAATCGGCCTGCAGCGCCCGTCCAGAAAGCGCCAGCAGCTACATAAATTGTAGTGTCCGGGGCATTCGTGGCGGCGGGCGCGTTCAACGCCGCGCCGGTGGGCCAGGGCGCGGCCGGACTATCGCCAAAGTGACGAAGCGCCTGGCCGGGCGTTGTCCAGGGTGTTCTCCGCGTCCTAAACTAGTTCATTCAGAAGAAAGAACTCACCAGGCCGAGGAACGCTTCCCGCTGAAGTGAAATGGAGTGATGAGCACCTGTCCCAACTGCGGCACGCCGTGCCAGAGCGATCACCGCTATTGCTGGAGTTGCGGGGCGCTGCTGCATGCGCAGCGCGAGCTCAAGCAGGTGACGGTGCTGCTGGCCGACCTGTGCGATTCCACCGCGCGGGTGATCCAGACCGACGCCGAGGGCGGCCAAGCCTACCTGGACCTGGCCTACCAGCGCATGAGCGCCGCCGTCGGCGCCTACGGCGGCACCCAGGTGCAGTGGCGCGGCGACGAATTGCTGGCGCTGTTCGGCGCGCCCGTCGCCCAGGAGGACCACGCCCTGCGCGCCTGCCTGGCGGCCGAGGCGATGCTGGCCGCCATGAAGGCGGCCGCCCAGACTGCGCCGGGGGTACCGATGGAGGTGCGTATCGGGATCCATTCGGGCGAGGTGATCGCCGGCCCCGGCAGTGGCGAACTGGCGAGCAGCTACCGGGTGGACGGCGCGCCGGTGCACCTGGCTTCGCGGCTGGAGCGGCTGGCGCCGCCCGGCCGCGCCTACCTGAGCGGCAGCACCATGAAGCTGGTCGGCGGCCAGGTGTCGGCGCAGGCGCTGGGCACGCGCGAAGTTCGCGGCTTCGACGCGCCGGTGGACGTCTACGAGCTCCTGCCCGGCCCGCAGGGCTCGGCGGCGGCGCCGCTGGCCCGGCGCCACTACCTCGGGCCCTTCCTCGGCCGCGCCGAGGTGATGGACGCGGTGGGCGCGACCGCGAGCCGGGTTCAGGGCGGCCGCTGCCTGGGCGTGGGCATCCGCGGCGAGGCCGGCATCGGCAAGTCGCGCCTCGTCGCCGAACTGGGCGAGCGCCTGCGCGGCCTGGGCTTCGCCACCGCCTGGGCGGGCGCGCGCGGGTATGGCGTGCAGGCGCCCTACAGCCTGGCGGCGGACATCGTGCGTGCGCTGCGAGGCGAGGGTGGCGATGGCGATAGCGCCACCGCCGAGGCCCAGGCGCATGCCGCCGCGCTGGCCGACCTGCTGGGCACCGCGGATCCTGGCGAAGCCTGGCAGCGGCTGGCACCCCTGCAGCGGCGCGAGCGGCTCGAGGCGGCCTTCGTCTGGCTGGTCGGCGAGCAGGCCCGGCGCCAGCCCCTGGCGCTGCTGGTGGAAGACGTGTTCCTGGCTGACGAGCGCAGCCAGCGGCTGATCGCGTCGCTGGCCCAGCGGCTGGCCGCGCAGCCGCTGCTGCTGCTCATGAGCTACCGGCCCGACTTCGCCCCGCGCTGGCGCGAAGAGCCCTGGTTCGAGGAGCAGGCCCTGGGGCCGCTGCCGCCCGCCGACGCGGCACGGCTGGCGGACCACCTGATGGGCGGCGACCCTTCGCTCGCACCCATCCGCCGCGCCCTGCTCGACCGCGCCGCCGGCAACCCGCTGTTCCTGGAGCAGATGGTCATGACGCTGCTCGACGACGGCAGCCTGCAGGGGCCGCCGGGCGCGTGCCGCAGCCTGGCGGGCACTTCGCCGCTGAAGGTGCCGGCCTCCATCATGGCCATCATCGGCGCGCGGGTGGACCGCCTGCCGGCCGACGCCAAGGCCAGCCTGGAAGCGGCGGCCATCCTCGGCGAGCCGCTGCGAGCCGCGCTGCTGGCCGCCGTGCGCCGGATCGAGCCGGCCGAGGCCGAACGGCACCTGCGGCAGGCCCTGTCCGGCGGCCTGATCGTGGCGGTGCCGTTCCCGCCGGGCACCGGCTACGCGTTCCGCACCGGGCTCGTGCAGGAATCCGTGCTGGCCGCCATGACGCGCGCCCGGCGCCGCCAGCTTCACCGCGCAGCCTTCGAGGCGCTCGGCGCGCGCGCGGACGCGGCACCCGCCGACGCCGGCATGCTGGCCCAGCACGCGTTCGAGGGCGAGCAATGGCCGGCGGCGGCCCGGCATGCGCTGGCCGCGATGGCGCGCGCGCTGGCGCGGTCGGAGAACAAGGAAGCGCTGCGCCTGTTCGAACTCGGCCTTGGCGCCACCCGGCGAATCGAGCCGGAAGGCGAGCAACTGGGCAACGAACTGGCCCTGCGGCTGGAAGTGCTGGGCGCGCAGATGGCGCTGGGCCGGTTCGACGACATCATCGCCAACCTGGAGCGGGCCCAGGCCATCACCCACCTGCTGGGCGATCTGCGCCGGCAGGCGGGCGTGGCGGTGCAATTGGCGGTGACGCACTGGGGCTGCGGCAACTTCCGCCAGGGCCTGGCGGCGGCCACGCACGCCGGGCAAGTGGCGGCGGCGGCCGGCAGCCGCAGCGTGCAGATGGCGGCAGGCGTGGCGCGCATGATGCACAACCACGCCCTCGGCCGCTACGCCGACGCCGAGGCCGACGGCGCGCGGGTGGCGCGCGACTTCGCGGCCGAGTTGCAGGCGCGGCGCCTGCTGCCGGGCTGGGCCGTGATCGCGTCGGTCAACCTGGCGACCTTCCTGGCCGACACCCAGCTCTGGCGCGGCGACTTGGCCGCCGCGCAGGCGGCCTGCGACCAGGGCTACCGGGAATTGCAGGCGGAGGACCACCCCTTCTCCCGCGTGCTGCTCGACTTTGCCCAAGGCGTGCTGCTGATGGCGCGGCAGCGGCCCGAGGAAGCGACGGTGCTGCTGCACGCCTCGCTGGAGCTGTGCCGCGCGCACGAGCTGAGCAACATGCACCCGGCCATCCTGGCGCACCTGGCCGGCGCGCTGGCGCTCTGCGGCCGCGCGGACGAGGCCCTGGCGCTGCTGGAGCCCGCCGTCGCGCGGCACGCATCGAGCGCCGGCGGGCGCTACAACGAGTACTACTTTCCGTATTTCCTGGCGGTCGCGCTCGGCCGCGCGGCCCGCGTGGACGAGGCCATCGCCGCCGCGCGGCAGGCGTGCGATGCCGCCGCTTCGTTCGAGCAGCGCGGCCATGAGGTGCGCGCGCTGCTGCTGCTGGCGCGGCTGGAGGCCGTGGCCGGGCGCGCGCGCGGCGCCGCCGATCACCGGGCCGAGTCGCAGGCCCTGGCGCAGGAATGCGGCATGCACTGGCCGACGCTGGAAGCCGCCTGCGAGATCGGCGCCGGCCCGGCCCCTGCCGAGCGGGAGCCGGAACTGGCGGGGCAGGGCCATGCGTGAGAGCCGTTGGGCCCGCGCCAGGATCTGGGCGGTCTATCACGGCATCAGCGCGCTGATCCACCAGCCCAGGCTGCTGCGCCTCATCGCGCGCACCATCCAGCGCCAGCCCTGGGTGGGGTACGCGGCCGGCACCGTGGCCTCGCGCGCCGACGTCGCCGCCGCCTTCGACCGGCCGCTGGCCTTCTCCAGCACCGCGCACCGGCCCAACCTGGTGGCGGGCGAGTTCCTGATCGGCCTGGAGAGCGGCCCGCGCCACACGGCCGAGCGTGCTCGGCTGGAGGCACGCATGCCGCCGCCGGAGGATTTCGGGCGCTGCGCCGCCGACGAAAGCCGCGCGCGCTCGAATACGCTGCTGGCCGGTGGCGGCCATGCCTTCGACCTGATCGAAGACTACATGGTGCCGGTGGCCTGGCAGGCCATGAGCGGCGCCTTCGGGGCCGGGCTGCCGCGCCTGGAACCCGGCGACCCGATGTTCGCGCACCTGCGCGCCATCGGCGCCCACCTGATCATCGGCCGCGTGGCGACCAAGGCGGTGCAAGCGCGTGCGCGTGAAAGCGCCGCCGCGCTGAACGGCTGGGTGCGCGCGAACATCGCGCCGCTGCACGCGGCCTGGAACGCGAAAGGCGCGCTCAGCGAAGAAGAAGTGGCGCGCAACGTGGTCGGCGTGCTCTGGGTCGGTCACCCCGCCACCGTGCAGAGCGGCGCGCTGCTGGTGCAGGAAATGCTCTCCCGGCGCGCCGACCTGTGGCTGCGCGACCTGGCAAGCGACGTGCGGCGGCACGCCGACCCGTGGTCGGACGCCGATCTGCGCGAGCGGGTGCGGCTGCACGTGCTGGAGCTGCTGCGGCTGCGGCCGCCGTTCCCGCTGCTGATGCGCGACGTGCGGCGCGACACGCTGTACGGCACCGACGGCAAGGGGCGCGCCGGGGGTGGATCGGCGCTGACGCTGCTGGGCGTCGGCGCCATGAGCGACCCGGCTGCCGTGCCGGCCACGCCACCCTGCGCCTTCGCCCCCGGCCGGCCGCTCGCTTTCCCGGAGGACCGGACCCTGATGTTCGGCCGCGGCGGGCGCCAGTGCGTCGCGCGCGACCACGTGACCGAGACCCTGGTCAGCGCCTTCATCGGGCTGCTGCGGCTGCCCCGGCTCGCCTGGGCCGACCCGTGGTGGCGCCGCCTGCGTTACGACGGCCCGGCCATCGCCCGCCTGCGGCTGCGCTTCCGCGCGAACTGAGAGGCCGCCGATGCCCCGCCAACAGATGATCTGCTTCGTGACGCCCGGCGCGCCGGCGGCCGCCGGCCCGCGCGCGCAGCGGGCGCTGGCGGCCTTCGCCGAGCGCATCGGGCGCATCCACTTCGCCACGCTGGCCCTGCTGCCGCCCCCGCCCGACGCGCCGGCCGCGCAGGCGCCCGAGCTGCTGATGGAAGTGGTGGTGGACGAAGACCTGGCGCTGGCGGACCTGCTGGACCTGGCGCTGGCGCGGGCCTTCGGCGCGCTGTGGCGGCTCTATCGGCCGAACTGGCCCGGCTCGCCCGATGCCGACCGGGCGACGCGGCGCGCCTGGCTGCGCGCCTTTCTGCTGGAGCACGCCAGCCTGCCCGAGTGCGGCTTCGTGGGCGCGCGCGACCGCAGCGTGGCGCAGGTGCGGGAAGAACACCGGCTGTTCCAGGCCGCGCGCGCCGCCGTGCAGGGCCTGCCCGCCGACCGCCGGCCGGCCGATGCCGCCACCCTGGCCGGCGGCCTGCGGCGCTGGGCCGCGGCGGCCGGCTTCGGCTGGGTGGCCGCCAGCCCGGCGCCGCGCTCGCGCTGGCGCAAGGGGCCGGGCTTCGGGCTGGCCGGCTGGGCCGCCGTGGCGGCGCGGCTGGTGGTGCCCATCCCGGCGCTGTTCGGCCTGCTGACGGTCTTCGGCTGGCTGGTGCACATGGCGGGCGCCTGGCTGGGCAGGTGCGAGCTGGCGTTGCCGGACGCATCCGCCACGGCCGTGCTGCTGGCGGCCCTGGCCTTGCTGCCCGTGCTGCTCGTGCCGCTGGCGCTGGCCCTCACGACCCAGCTCGGCAAGCTGGGCGTGGTGGCCGTGGTGCTGTTCAGCGCCCTGGTGGCCGTGGTCTTGCTGCTCCGTGACCTGAAAGTCGGCTTCATCGGCCACGATTGGGCGCTGCTCACGCAATGGCTCGGCCACGCCCTGGTGGGCGTGGGGAGCCTGCTGGCCTTCGTTGCCGCCGCCGGGCTGGTCGTGCTGCTGCGCGTGGCGCTGGCGCTGCGCGCGCCGCCTTTCTTCCCCCTGGCCGCCATCCTGGGCGCGGCGCTGTTCACCGCTGGCGTCGTCTGGCTGTGCGCGCAGCCGGTGCTGGCCGTGCTGGCATCGCGGTGGTGGATGTCCGCGCCGCTGACGCTGGCGGCGCATCCGGCATGGGAGGCGCGGCTGGCGTGGGTGCTGGCCGCCGTCGCCGCGGTGGTGCTCGTCATTCTGCTGGTCACCCGGGTCATGATGAGGCTGACCCCCTGGCTGGCCCGCATCGCCACGCGCTGGCAGCGGCCCGGCCCACTGCCCGTTGCGCCCGCCCACCAGATTCACCCGAGCGTCGCCGCCTGCGAGGCCGGCCTGGCCGCGCGCAACGCCGTCGGCCACATGATCAGCCTGACCGAGATCCGGCGGCCCTATGCGTGGCACCGCTTCTGGCTGCGCCTGTGGCTGCGGCTCATCCACCAACTGGGTGAAACCGTCTTCACCGAAGGCGTCCTGGGCAGTGCCAGCGGCATCAAGTTCGGCCATTGGCGCATCATCGGCAACGGCCGGCGGCTGCTGTTCTGCAGCAACTTCGATGGTTTCTTCGGCGGCTACCTGGACGAGTTCATCCTGGGCGCCGCCGAGGGCGTGAACCTGATCTGGCAGCGCACCGAGCTGCGCCCGCGCGGCGCCGCGCGGCCGGGCGACCCCGATGTCGCCGCGCCTCGCCGCTTCCCGCCCACGCGATTCGGCATCTACCGGGGCTGCAAGGCCGAGCAGGCTTTCAAGGCTTATGCGCGCGTGAGCATGGTGTCGCACCTGGCGCGCTACGAAGCCTACAGCTTGTCGAACGAGGACATCGAGCGCGGCACGCGGCTGCGCGAGGCGCTGCGCGGCACGCCCAGCGCCGTCAAGAACGACCAGATCGCCAGGGCCCTCGAATCATGAACCCCCTCGACAGTTTCGTCGCCGACCTCGCCGACGTGCCCGCCATCGTCGGCAGCGGGCTGCCCGGGCTGCGCCGTTCGCGCTACCTGCTGATCCACATCGAGGACGCGCAGGCGGCGCTGGCCTGGCTGCGGCAGGTGCTGGCGCTGGACGTGGTGCACAGCGTGGAGCAGGTGCGGCAGGGCAAGCCCGGCCGGCGCTGGTGGCAGCGCGAGCGGGAGGATGCGCCGCAGCGCCGCAGCGAGCGCGTGGAGGAGTCGGTGACCCTGGCCTTCAGCCACGCAGGCCTGCGCGCCCTGGGGGCCGAGGAAGACCCCGGGCTGCCGTTCCCCAGCGCCTTCCGCGCCGGCATGGCCAGCCCGCTGCGCCGCCGCCTGCTGGGCGACGAGCCCGAGCCCTGGCGCTGGGGCGACGCGGGCGAGCCCGGCGAGTTCGCGGCCCACGTGCTGGTGGCGCACTGCTGGGCGGACGGCGCTACGCCAGCGCCGCCGCTCGACCCGGCGGCGCTGCCGGCGGGGCTGTGCGTGCTTTCGGTGTCGAGCTGCCCCAGCTACGTGGACCCGATGGCGCCCGGCGCGGGGCCGGCCATGTACGAGCCCTTCGGCTTCCGCGACGGCATCGGGCAGCCGGTGCTGGCGGGCCTGGCGCTGTCCACCTTCGAGCGCCGCGCGCGCGAGGCCGCGGGCGCGGCCTTCGAGGACCGCGTGGTGCAGCCGGGCGAGTTCGTGCTCGGCCAGCCGAACGAATACGCCGAGCGCGCCTACGCGCCCAGCCTCATGCACTGGCCCGGGGGCCGCTCGGCGGAGCGCGGCTTCGGGCGCAACGGCAGCTACCTGGCGGTGCGCCAGATCGAGCAGCATGTGTCCACCTTCCAGGACTTCGTGGCCGCCCACCCGGCGCTGCAGGGCGGTGCCGCGCTGGTCGGCAGGCATGCGGCCGATGGCCGCTCCCTGCTCGGCGTGGCGCGGGCGCCGAACGAGATCGACGCCTTCCGCTACTTGCAGACCGACGCCCACGGCTTCGAGTGCCCGCGCGGCGCCCACGCGCGCCGCGCGCAGCCGCGCGACGCGCTCTCGCACAGCGTGGCGCGCGGCATCGCGGCGTCGAAGATCCACCGCCTGCTGCGCCGTGGGCGCGTCTACACCGAAGCCTGTGCGGCCGGCGGCGCCATCGACGCCTGCCAGGGCCTGCCGGGCGGCCGCGACTGCAAGCACCCCTGCGGACACGGCCTGATGTTCGTGGCCCTGGCCGCCGACCTGGAGCGGCAGTTCGAGTTCGTGCAGCGCAACTGGATCAACGGCTCGCGCTTCGGCGACCTGAGCGACGAGCCCGATCCGCTGCTGGGCGCCAGCGCGCGGCGCGCCTTCAGCGTGCAGGGCTGCCCGGTCGGCCAGCGCATCGAAGGGCTGCCGCGCTTCACCACCGTGCGCGGCGGCGGCTATTTCTTCGCCCCCGGCCTGCGCGCGCTGCGCTGGCTTGCGGAGGGCAAGCAGTTCGGCGGCGGGTAAGTCAATCGGCGCCCGCCGGACCGGCGCCGATCGGGCTTTCCTCATCTGCCGCCACGTGTCTGAGCGCGCTGTGGCGTATCAGTGCAGCGGCTCGGCCAGCACGCGCGCCAGCCGGTCGTGCCGCTCCAGCAGCGGTGGCAGGTCGAGCGTGGCGAGCCGGCCTGCGCTCACCACCACGCGGCCGTTCACCACCACGTGGTCGGCCGGCGGCGGGGCGCACAGCAGCAGCGCGGCCACCGGGTCGTGCACGGCGCCGCCGGCCATCGCCAGGGTGTCGAGCCGGAACAGCGCCAGGTCGGCGCACATGCCGGGCGCCAGGTGGCCGATGTCGGCCGCGCGGCCCAGCACCTCGGCGCCGCCGCGCGTGGCCAGGCGCAGGGCGTCGCGCGCGGTCAGCTCGGCCGGGCCCAGGTCGCAGCCGAAGAAAGTGCGGCCGCCGCGCTGCTCGGGCGCCTGCATGGCGCGGCCCACGCGCGCCAGCAGCAGGGCCTGGCGCGCCTCGGCCACCAGGTGGGCGCCGTCGTTGCTGGCGCTGCCGTCCACGCCCAGGCCGACGGGCACGCCGGCGTCCAGCAGGCGGCGCACCGGGGCGATGCCGCTGGCCAGCCGCATGTTGCTGCACGGGCAGTGCGCCACGCCGGTGCGGCTGGCGGCGAACAGGCCGATGCCTTCCTCGTCCAGCCGCACGCAGTGGGCGTGCCACACGTCGTCGCCCAGCCAGCCCAGGTCCTGCGCGTACTGCGCCGGCGTGCGGCCGAAGGTGGCGCGGCTGTAGGCGAGGTCGTGGTCGTTCTCGGCCAGGTGCGTGTGCAGGCGCACGCCGCGCGCGCCGAAGCGCGGCGCATAGGCGCGCGCCAGCGCGGCCGACGCGCGCATCAGCGCGGGGCTGACGCTGAAGGGCGAACACGGCGCCAGCGCGATCTGCACCATGGCGCCGTGCGACGGGTCGTGCCAGCGCTCGATCAGGCGCTGGCTGTCGGCCAGGATGGCGTCCTCGCGCTCCACCAGCGCGTCGGGCGGCAGGCCGCCTCCGCTTTCGCCCACGCTCATGCTGCCGCGCGCGGCGACGAAGCGCATGCCGATGGCCTGCGCGGCCTCGATGCTGTCGTCCAGCCGCACGCCGTTCGGGTAGATGTAGAGGTGGTCGCTGCTGGTGGTGCAGCCCGACAGCAGCAGCTCGGCCATGGCCACCTGGGTGGACACGCGCACCATCTCGGGCGTGAGGCGCGCCCACAGCGGGTACAGGCCCTTCAGCCAGGTGAACAGCTCGGCGTCCTGCACGCCCGGCACCGCGCGCGTCAGGCTCTGGAACATGTGGTGGTGCGTGTTGACCAGGCCCGGCACCACCAGGTGCGCGCGGGCGTCGATGACGGTGTCGGCTTGCGTGGGTAGCTCGTGCGCCGGGCCGATGGCCTCGATGCGGTGGCCGCGCACCAGGATGGAGGCGTCGGCCAGCTCGGTGCCGGCGTCGTCCAGCGTGGCGACGCGGCGCGCGTGGCGCACGAGCAGCGTGGGCTCGCGCGCGCCGGTGGTCACGGCGCGGCGGGCAGTTGCAGCGCGGGCGCCGACACGCCCGCGGGCAGGCCGAGGGCGCTGAAGCGGAACACGTGTTCCTCCAGGTCGGCCATCACCGCCTGCCATTCGCCGTAGTAGGTGGCGTAGGGGCCTTTGATGCAGTGCCCACCGTGCGCCAGCGCGCGCTGCACGGCGGCATCGACGGCGGCGGGGGTGTCGAGCATGAAGGTGGGGTAGCCGGTGGTTTCGGGTCGCAGCGCCCGTGTGTCGTCGGGTTTTCGCTCCGATAATTGGAGCAGATCGTACGCCGCCGACGCATGGAAGCCGAACTGGAACTGCGGCGTGGCGACGGCGCGGTAGATGGGCGAGCGGCTTGCCGCATCCTCCGGCAGTTCGAGCACGGCCTGGTAGAAGCGCGACATGGCCTCGATGTCGCGGCAGAAGAAGTTGTGGAGCAGCTTCATGTCAGTGATGCATGGCGCTGCGCGCTACCCCTCCCACAGCGGATGGGAAATTGCACGGCATTCCTCCCTCTCCCCTTGTGGGAGAGGGCTGGGGAGAGGGGAGCGACGCATGCATGCGCGCGTGGTGCCCGAACCTCACCCTCTCCCCAACCCCTCTCCCACGAGGGGAGAGGGGCTTTTCGTGCGTGCAAGCGCGTGTGGTTCATGTCATGCCACCGCCATGTCCGGCCAGCTGCGCAATTTTCCGGGGTTGAGCAGGCCCTGTGGGTCGAAGCGCTGCTTGGCGCGCAGCACCGCCGGGTCGAGCTGGTGGTTCTGCTTGCCTTCCTCGACGATGTAGGTGTGCGGGTTGTTGATCTGCACGCCGTGGTCGCGGTGGATCTGCATGATCTCGTTCAGCCGCTCGTCGCTGGTGTAGCGGATCAGTTGCAGGCCGCTGCAGTTGAACACGCCCTCCTTGGTGCGCAGGAACTCCAGGTGCATCATTACCTCGCCGGCCAGCTCGGCCTCCAGCGCCTGGGCCTGCTGCACGCAGCGCGCGGGATCGAACCCGCTCTGGATGTAGGTCAGGCTCCTGTCCACCTTCATGGCGTGCAGGGTGGTGTGGTTCCAGGTGAACTCCAGCAGCGTCTTGGGCGCCTCACGCACTTCCTCGGCGCTCTTGCGGTAGGTGACGCGGCCGCCGCGCGCGCCGGCCATCTGCCGCATGCCGTCCTCGGCATGCGGGGCCACCAGCGTCAGCACGGCGTGGCAGCCGCGCGGCAGGAACTCGGCCAGCGCGGCCAGGTGGTCGGGCACCGGCGCGCCCAGGAAGCACAGCTCCTTCTTCACCAGCCCGGGCGCCTGGCCGAAGGCATGGGCGAAGCCCAGCGCCTGGTCGAATTCGTCGAACACGACGATGCACTCGCTCCATTCCACCGCGGGCGCCAGCGCCACTTCCAGCTCCAGCACGATGCCGTTGGTGCCATAGACGTGGTGCAGCGCCATGGCCTCGGGGCCGCGCAGCTCGACCAGCTGCGGCTCGGGCTCGACGCTGATCACGCGCGCGCCCAGCACGTTGCCGGGCGCGGCCAGCGGCCCGTAGTTGATCGAGCCGGCGCCGCCGAAGCCGCCGCCGAACAGGCCGCCCAGCGTGGCGCTGCGGTAGGTGGAGGGCACCCAGCGCAGCTCGCGCCCGTAGCCGCGCGCGTGCTGGTCGAAGTCGGCCAGGCGGATGCCGGCCTGCGCGCGGCCGACGTCGCCGGCCACCCAGCCGAAGCCGTCGTAGGCGCTCATGTCGAGCAGCACGCCGCCGTGCAGGGGGGTGGACTGGCCGTAGTTGCCGGTGCCGCTGCCGCGCACGGTGATCGGCAGGCCGGCGCGGGCGCAGACGGCCACCACCTCCACCACCTCCTGCTCGGTGCGCGGGCGCACGGCGATGTCGCCCTGCTTGCCCTCCAGCGCGCGCTTGAGCACGGGGCTGAACCAGGCGAAGTCCTGCGACAGGCGGGCGACGCGCTTGGGGTCGGTGATCCAGTCGAGCTGGGGCAGCTCCCGGGGCAGGTGGCTGGCGGTGGACGCGGTCATGTCGTGCAGGAAGAGCTTATAAGCAAAATTGGCCTCCAGCGCTTGCTGGGCGGGCGCGAGCAGCTATATATACGATAGCGTTTATCAGTCGTGCGAGGTTTCACTCGCGTGCCAGCCACCCAGCGCCCGGCGCGTGAGCCAGGCCATCAGCACGAACAGCCCCACGCCGGCGAGCGAGATCAGCAGCAGCGCCGCGAACATGCGCGGGATGTTGAGCTGGAAGCCCGATTGCAGGATCTGGTAGGCCAGCCCGGCGCCGGTGCCGCCGGTGCCGGCGACGAACTCGGCCACCACGGCGCCGATCAGCGCCAGCCCGCTGGAGATGCGCAGGCCGCCGAAGAAGTAGGGCAGCGCGCTCGGGATGCGCAGGCGCACCAGCGTCTGCCAGCGGCTGGCGTGGTTGAGCTTGAAATAGGCTTGCAGGTCCGGGTCCACGCTGCGCAGCCCCAGCGTGGTGTTGCTGATGATGGGAAACAGCGCCACCAGCGCGGCGCAGATCACCATCGACAGCGTCGGGTCCTTGAACCAGATGATGATCAGCGGCGCCACCGCCACGATGGGCGTGACCTGGAGCAGCACGGCGTAGGGGAACAGCGCGGTCTCGATGGCCTTGCTCTGCACGAACAGGAAGCTGATCAGCACGCCCGCCAGCGTGGCCGCCGCGAACGCCAGCACGGTGATCTTCAGCGTGACCCACAGCGACAGCATCAGCGGCGCGAAGTCGGTGGCCAGCGTCTGCATCATCAGCAGCGGCGAGGGCACCAGGTAGGGCGGCAGCTCCAGCCCCACCACCAGCCCCTGCCACAGCGCCAGCAGCAGCACGCCGACCAGCAGCGGGTAAACGACGCGCTGTACGTTGGGGCGGCGCAGCCAGGGTGTGCGGCGCGGCGCTGCAGCGGGGCGCGGCGTGGAGCGGGCCTGAGTGCGTGCTGGGGTGGACGCCGGGGCCGGCGCGGACGTAAGGGCGGTAGCAGCGGTCATGCGGCAAGCTCCTCGGCGCCGGCCGCGCTGGCGCGGTGCAGGCTGTCCTGCAACTGCCTGGCGTGGCGGCTGAATTCGGGGCTGACGGTGAAGTCGTCGGTGCGCGGAAACGGCGCGTCGATGGCGAACTGCTCCACCACGCGGCCCGGCCGCGCGGCCATCATCACCACGCGGGTGGAGAGGAACACCGCCTCGTGGATCGAATGGGTGACGAAGATCACCGTCAGGTTCTTCTTCTGCCACAGCTCCAGCAGGTCGGCGTCCAGCTTGTGGCGGGTGATCTCGTCCAGCGCGCCGAAGGGCTCGTCCATCAGCAGCAGGTCGGGCTCGGTCACCAGGCCGCGCGCGATCGACACGCGCATCTGCATGCCGCCCGACAACTGGCGCGGCAGCGCGCCGGCGAACTTCGACAGGCCCACCAGCGCCAGCGCGTCGGCCACGCGGGCGTCGGCCTCAGGCCGCGGCACGCCGGCCAGGTCCAGCGGCAGGCGCACGTTGGCCTGCACGCTGGCCCAGGGCATGAGCGTGGGCGCCTGGAACACGAAGGCCATCTTCTTGCCGGCCTCGTGCAGTTGCGGCACCGGCTTGCCCCACAGGTACAGGCGCCCGTCGGTCGGCTCCAGCAGGCCGGCGACCATCTTCAGCAGCGTGCTCTTGCCGCAGCCCGAGGGGCCGAGCAGGGTGACGAACTCGCCCTGCGCGATGCTGAGATCGACGGGCAGCAGCGCCTGCGTGCCGTCGGGGTAGGTCTTTTCGACCGACAGCACGTCGACCGCGGCCGGGCGCTCGACGCTCATCGGACCACCCTCCGTCCTTCGGACTGCGGGTGCGAGCGCCTTCGGAGCGGCCGGGCGGCGCTCACCGGACCACCCTCCGTCCTTCGGACTGCGGGTGCGAGCGCCTTCGGAGCGGCCGGGCGGCACTCATGGCAGCACGCGCACGTTCTTGATGAAGTCGAGCGTGTAGCCCTCGCCCGGCTTGACCTTGGCCGGGTCGAGCAGCTTGTGCTCCACCAGGAAGTCGTGGCTGGCCTTCAAGCGCTCGGGCGTCATGGCGCCGATGCCCAGCCTGGGCGCGTCGCCGCCGGTCACCATGCCCATTTCCTTGAGCTTGGCCACGCTGTAGGCCAGCTGCTCGTCGGTCATGTTGGGGTTGTCCTTCTTGATCAGGGCGTTGCCTGGCGCCGGGTCGGCCAGGTAGCTCTTCCAGCCTTCCATGGACGCCTTCACGAAGGCCTGCACCGCCTTGGCGCGCTCCTTCAGCGTCTTGTCCATGCAGCTGATGGTGGTGGCGTAGGCGGGGAAGCCGTGGTCGCTGAACATCAGCACATTGGCCTTGACGCCGGCCTTCTGGATGGCGAAGGGCTCGGAGGTCAGGTAGCCCTGCTGCACCGCGTTCTTGTCGGCCACGAAGGGCTGGATGTTGAAGGTGTAGGGGCGCGTCTGCGCGTCCGTCAGGCCGAACTTGGCCTTCAGCCACGGCCAGTAGCCGCGCTGCGCGGAGGAGGCGATCAGGATGGTCTTGCCCTTCAGGTCCTCGAACTTCTTCACGTCCTCGTGCCCGATCAGCACCTGCGGATCCTTCTGGAACACGGCGGCCACGGTGGTGACGGGCACGCCGCCCTCGCGCGTCTGCAGCATCTGCAAGTCGCTGGAGCCCATCACGCAGTCGGCCTGGCCGCCGGCCATGAGCTGCACCACGTTGACCTGCGGGCCGCCCATCTTCAGCGTGACGTCCAGCCCGGCCTGCTTGTACAGGCCGGTGGCGATGGCCTGGTAGAAGCCGCCGTGCTCGGCCTGCGCGTACCAGTTGGTCAGGTAGGTGAACTTCTCCTGTGCGGCGGCGGAAGCGGCGGCCAGGGCCAGGGCCGCGGGGAGGGCGAGGCGGATGATGGGGTGGATCATGGGCGGCTCCGGTGCGTGAACGTGGACGTGCCGTGCGTCATGCAGGATTCAGGCCAGCCGCGCTTTCGACGTCGCCGCGCTGGTGGCCGCGGCCCCAGGTGGCCTGCGCGCGCGGAGCCCATTGCAGCTGGTGCAGTTCGGTGATGGCCTGCGCCCAGCTCTCGGCCAGCGAGTCGAGGATGGCCATCCCCTGCTCGCGCGTGGCCGGCAGCGGGTCGCCGATGACGCCGCTGGGGCCGAAGTCGCGCGCGCTCCAGGCGCAGGCGGGGCGGCCGTCGGGCGACAGCAGCGGGCTGGGAAAGGGCGGCGGGTAGTTGGCCACCGCGCGGTCCATGCGCACGGTGTCGGGCGCCAGCGCCAGCATCAGCGCCGTCTCGGCATGGCCGGCGTGCATGGCGAGCTTTTTCTCCTGCTCGCTCAGGTAGCGGCCGGCCACGTGCGGCACGCGCCAGGTGAAGCCGGGCACGACGATGAAGTCGCCGTGGCGCAGGCGCAGCTCGCGCGCGGCCATCTCCATCACCTGCGGCTGGCCGCCGTGGCCGTTGACGATGAGCAGCTTGCGGAAGCCGGCGCGGTACACCGACTCGCCCACCTCGTTCATGGTGGCCAGCAGGGTCTCGCCGGTCAGCGTGACGGTGCCGGGAAAGTGCAGGTGCTCCTCCGACTTGCCGTAGGCGATGGGCGTCATGGCGAAGGCGGGCACGCCGGCGGGCAGCCGCGCCAGCGCGTGGCCCATGACGCCGGCGGCGATCACCGTGTCCACCGCGCAGGGCAGGTGCGGGCCATGCTGCTCGGTGGCGCCGGCGGGCAGCACGACGACGGTGTTGGCCTTGTCGGGGAGCTGATCGATCTCGGTCCAGCTCAGGTAGGGCAGGTAGCGGTGGGGCGGGGTGTAGCCGTGCAGCATGGGGTCAGCGGGTCGGCAGCCACGCGGTGGCTTCGACCTCGATCAGGATGTCGGGCGTGGGCAGCATGCCACTGACTTCCACCACCGTGGAGGCCGGCGGCTCGCCGGGGAAGAACAGCTTGCGCACGCGGCTGTAGTGCGGGAAGTGGTCGAGGCACTTGAAGTACTGCACCAGCTTGATGACGTCGCTCATGCGACCGCCGGCCGCTTCGATGGTCTGCCGGATGCCGTCCAGCACGGCCCAGCTTTGGGCCAGGATGGGGCCCTCCTTGACGTCGGTGCTGAACTCGCCGGTGCGGCCGATCAGGTCGGCGGCCTCGGGCGGGATGTCGGTGTAGCCGCGCACGATCTTGCCCGCCGCCGGGTCGACCGCGATCACGCCGGAGAGGAACACCAGGTCGCCCGCGCGGCGCCAGGCGGCGTAGCGGGCCAGTGGTTGGCCGGAAGCGGGTGTGTTCACGCGTTGACCTCCGCGGGAACGGGGCAGGCCGTCCACGCCGCCGGCACGGCGCCCGCCAGCGGCTCGCCGCCGCGCAGCACCACGCGCGGCTGCGTGCGCGACGGAAAGCCCCAGGCATCGGCGCGCGGGAACACCACCAGATCGGCCGGCGCGCCGGGACGCAGCGGCAGCGCGGGCGGCCCGGCGCGCAGCGCGTCGGCGCGGCAGAGGGTGTCGGACCAGTGGTCGAAGGCGTTGTCCAGCTGGCCGGCGGCGGCGCCCAGCGCCAGCGCCTCCAGCGGGTCGTAGCTGCCCGTGGGGCAGAACGGGTCTTGCACGTTGTCGCTGGCCAGCAGCACCGGGATGCCGCGCTGGCGCGCCTCCTTGAGCAGCGTCAGCCCGCGCTGGCGCGGCGTGCGGCCGACCTCCGCGTCTTGCAGCAGCAGGTTGGTGGCGGGCAGGCCGATGAGGGTGATGGGCGCGCGCGCCACCGCGTCCAGGATGCGCAGCGCCTCGTCGCGCGGCTTGGCGGCCAGCGCGCAGGCGTGGCCGCAGACCACGCGGCCGGCGAAGCCCAGCTCGGCCAGCAGCGCGGCGGTGGCGGCCAGGCCCTGGGCGTCGGGGTTCAGCTCCTCGTCGCAGTGCAGGTCCACGTCCAGCCCGTGGGCCTGCGCGGCCTCCAGCAGGTGGCGCAGTGCCGTGGGGTGCCAGGTGGTGGAATGCACGAAGCCGCCCAGGCAGGCGCCGTGGCCGCCGGCGGCCACGGCGCGGGCGGTGGCGAAGGCCCAGTCGCGGTCCTGGTACAGCGTGAGCGGGCTGAGGTTGACGCGCTCCAGCAGCAGCCGGCCGCGCCACTGCTCGGCCAGCTCGCGCAGCACCGGCCAGGCGACGGGCACGCTTGCTAAGTCCCACCAGTCGCAGTGGGTGCGCAGGTGCACGCTGCCGGCCTCGTGCGCCCAGCCGAGCGCGCGCGTGGCGCGGGCGCGCACGTCGCCGGGCGTCCAGCCGGCCTTGTCCGCCATCATGGCGTCGATGGCGCCCAGCAGGCCGGGCCGCACCTCGCCCAGGCGGGCGCGGGTGAAGGTCTTGTCCAGGTGCAGGTGGGCATCGACCAGGCCGGGCAGCACGGGGGCGCCGCCCAGGTCCCAGGGCTCGGCGTCGTCAGGGGCGGCCTGCCCGTCGTGCGGCGCGATGCGCTCGATGCGGCCACGGGTCAGCCCGACGTCGGCCAGGCGCGGCTCGGCGCCGTCGCGCGGCCAGTCGGCGGGCAGCAGCCATCGCGGCAGGCGGGCGCGGCGCAGCAGGCGGGCCATGGCTCAGCTCAGCGTGGCCATGGCACGGGCCACGCGCTGCTTGAAGGCGTCCAGGCTGGCGGGCGTGGCCATGTTCATGTGGTAGTGGGCGTAGTAGTCGGCGCGGGCCGAGCCGCCGGTGAGCAGGCGCAGGTAGCGCGTGATGGTCTTGCGCGGCGGATCGCCCATGTACCAGGCCACGTAGCGCGGCCGGCCGTAGGTGACGACGCCGACGATGCGCTTGATGTTCGTCAGCGCGGGTTTGACGTTCTCGGGCGTGCTGATGTCGAAGGCCACGCCGGGCATCAGCACGCGGTCGAAGAAGCCCTTGAGCATGGCCGGCAGACCGAAGCACCAGGTGGGAAAGCAGAACACCAGCGCCTCGGCGCGTTGCAGCCGCTCGACGTAGGACTTCACGGGCAACTGGTTGTGCGGCACCTCGTGGTAGCCCAGCCGCTCCTCGCGCGACATGACGGGGCTGAAGCCCTCGGCGTAGAGGTCGCAGTCGTCCACCTCGTGGCCGGCGGCGCGCAGCTGGCTCACCACGATCTGGTGCAGGGCGGCGTTGAAGCTGGATTCGACCGGGTGCGAGAAGACGACGAGAACGCGCATGGGCAGGCGGCGGCGGGCAGAGGGCAACGCGTGATTCACGCAAGCGGCATGCCAGTCCGCCGGTCGCGCCAGCGCGGCGGCGGTGACCGAATTGGTGCCCGCGGGGATCCGAACGCGGTGCGCCCGCAGCGGCGCTGCGCACGAAAACTGTGCGCAAGCCGAAAATACTACAAATTAAATAGCTGCTCGCGCTTGGCTGGCGGGCGCTGGAGGCCGATTTGGCTTTAAACCCCGAGGTGTTGCGTCAGCAGCTCGGGCTGGGCGCGGAGCTGCTCGGACGTGCCCTCGAACACCACCTGCCCCTTGACCAGGATGACGTTGCGGTCGGTCACCTGCGTCACGTGCTTCCAGTTCTTGTCGACGATGACGCTGCTGATGCCGCTGGCGCGGATCAGGTCGCAGATGCGCCAGATCTCGCGCGCGATCAGCGGCGCCAGGCCCTCGGTGGCTTCGTCGAGGATCAGCACGTCGGGGTTGGTCATCAGCGCGCGGCCGATGGTCAGCATCTGCTGCTCGCCGCCTGACAGTTGCTGGCCGCCGTGGTGCAGGCGCTCGGCCAGGCGCGGGAAGGTTTCCAGCACGCGCTCGTAGGTCCAGTCCTTCTGCCCGCGCGTGCCGGGGCGGGCGGCCATCTTCAGGTTCTCGACCACGCTCAGGTTGCCGAAGATGCCGCGCCCCTCGGGCACGTAGGCCACGCCGAGCTGGGCGATCTCGTAGGGCGCGCGGCCGGTCATCGGCTTGCCCATCACCAGCACGCCGCCGGCGCGCGGCTTGACCAGACCCATGATGGACTTGAGCAGCGTGCTTTTGCCCATGCCGTTGCGGCCCATCAGCCCGATGGTCTCGCCCCGGCGCACCATGAAGTTCACGCCCTTGAGGATGTGGCTCGCGCCGTAGTAGCTGTGCAGGTCGATGGCGTGGATCAGCAGGTCGCGGTCTTCGTCGGCGCGCGGCGCGGGCGCGTCCCATTGCGGGCGTGGCGACAGCGGGTTGTGCGGATCGTCTTGGACGTTGGCGTTGGCTGCGGTGGCCATGTCAGTGCTCCTCGCCCAGGTAAGCCGCCTGCACGCCCCTGTCCGCGCGGATGGCCGCGGGCTCGCCGCTGGCGATGACGGTGCCGTTGACCATCACCGTCAGGTGGTCGGCCAGGGCGAAGATGGCGTCGATGTCGTGCTCCACCAGCATCATGGCGTGGCGGGGCTTCAGGCGCAGCAGCAGCTCGACCATGCGCTCGGCCTCGGCCACGCCCATGCCGGCCAGGGGTTCGTCGAGCAGCAGCACCTGCGGGTCGGTGGCCAGCGTCATGGCGATCTCCAGCTGGCGCTGCTCGCCGTGGCTGGCGGCACCGGCGATGAAGTCGCGCCGGGCGGTGAGGCCGGCCAGCTCCAGCGCCTGCTCGGCGCGCTCGTTCACCGCGCGGTCGGCGCGCGCCGAGGGCAGCCAGCGCGCCGGGTTCCAGGGCTGCTGCGCGGCGCGCGACTGCGCGGCCAGGCGCACGTTCTCCCACACGGTGAAGGGCAGGAAGATGTTGGTCTTCTGGTAGCTGCGGCCCAGGCCCAGGCGCGAAATCTGCTCGGGCGAGGCGCGCGTGATGTCGTGGCCGCCCAGCACGATCCGGCCCGAGGTGGGCGGCAGGTCGCCCGAGAGCAGGTTGGTCAGCGTGGACTTGCCGGCGCCGTTGGGGCCGATGACGACGTGGATGCGCTCGCGCCACAGGTCCACCGACACGTCGCTCACCGCCGCCAGGCCGCCGAAGCGCTTGGTCAGCTGGCGGGCGGAGAGCAGCACCTCACTCATCGCGCGGCCCCCTGCGCACACCGAGGCGCGCCAGCAGGCCCAGCAGCCCGCGCGGCGCGAAGACCACCACCAGCACGATGAACAGGCCCATCCACAGCTGCCAGTGCTTGCCGGTGCTGAAGCCGCCGATGGCCGGCAGGTCCTTGAACAGCTCCAGCATGAACTCGAAGGCGAACGCGCCGACGATGGCGCCGGCGAAGTTGCCCATGCCGCCCAGGATGACCATCATGATGGCGTGCGCGCTCATGTGGAAGCCCATCAGCTCCGGGTTGACGAAGCCGGTCTGCGCCCCCCACAGGTAGCCCGCCAGCCCGGCCAGCGCGCCGGCCAGCGTGAAGGCCGCCAGCTTGTAGCCGAAGCTGCCGAAACCCACCGCGCGCATGCGGTGCTCGTTGACGCGGATGCCGGCCAGCGCGCGGCCGAACGGGCTCCACAGCACGCGGCGCAGGAAGGCGTACACGGCCACCAGGCAGGCCAGCACGAAGTAGTAGAAGACGCGCTTGTTCTCCAGGTCGAAAAGGCCGGCGTCGGGCTTGAAGTTGATATAGACGCCGTCAGAGCCGCCGAGCTTGAGCGCGTGGTCGCCGAACAACCGAAGCTCCTTGTTGTCGAACACCAGGTAGAACAGCATCTGGGCGAACGCCATCGTCACCATGATGAAGTAGATGCCGCGCGTGCGCACCACGAAGAAGCCGATGACCAGCGCCGCCATCGCCGCCACCGCCATCGCCGCCGGCAGCGACCACCACAGGCTGATGGCCCCTTCGTCCGAGGACAGCAGCGCCAGCGCGTAGCCGCCCAGGCCGAAGAAGGCCGCGTGGCCGAGGGATACCAGGCCCGTCACGCCTTGCAGCAGGTCGAGGCTCATGGCGAAGATGGCCAGGATCATCATCTTGGCGACCATCTGCTGGTAGAACTCGCTGCCCGCGAAGGGGAACTCCGCCAGCGCGACCAGGCCCAGCGCCAGCGCGATCTGGATGCCGCGCGGCAGGGCTTCGAGATGGGATTGCGCGGCGCTCATGAGCCGTCGCCCGGCCGCCCGAAGACGGCGAAGGCCCCCTTGGGGGGCAGCGCACCACGCGCAGCAGGGGAGCGTGGGGGCATCATTGCTTGAAGAGCCCTTCCGGCTTCCAGAGCAGCACCGCCGCCATCAGCATATAGACCAGCATGCCCGCCACCTGCGGCAGCAGCACCTTGCCGAAGGTATCGACGAAGCCCACCAGCAGCGCCGCGATCAGCGCGCCGCGCACCGAGCCGATGCCGCCGATGACCACCACCACGAAGCACATGATCAGCACCGATGCGCCCATGCCCGGGTACACGCTGGAGACGGGCGCGGCGATCATGCCCGCCACGCTGGCCAGCGCCACGCCCATGCCGAACACCACCGCGTGGATCAGCTTGATGTTGATGCCCAGCGCCTCGGTCATGTCACTGTTGAAGGCGCCGGCGCGGATCTTCATGCCCAGCCGCGTCTTGTTGATCAGCAGGTACAGCCCCAGCGCCAGCAGCACGCACACGCCCATCATGAACAGGCGGTAGACGGGGTAGGACTGCGTGTCGGTCAGCGGCACCGAGCCGGCCAGCAGCGCCGGCATGGCGACGCCGTGCACGTCGTCGCCCCACAGCAGCGAGCGGGCTTCCTCGAAGATGTAGATCAGTCCGAAGGTCATCAGCACCTGGTCGAGGTGGTCGCGGTGGTAGAAGTGGCGGAACAGCAGGCGCTCCAGCGCCAGGCCGAACACCGCCGACAGCACGGCGCCCACCACGATCGCCGCCGCGAAGCTGCCCAGTTGACTGGTCAGCGCGAACGCCAGATAGGCCCCCAGCATGTAGAAGCTGCCGTGCGCCAGGTTGACCACGCCCATGATGCCGAAGATCAGCGTCAGCCCCGCGGCCAGCATGAACAGCAGCAGGCCGTACTGCACGCTGTTGAGCGTCTGGATCAGGAAGGTCGAGAAGTCCACGGGGAGGTCAAGCCAAAAGAATCAGGCGGCCGCGGGGCAGGCCATGCCAGCGAACGCCGTTCCCGAACCTGCGCCGGGAACTGGCGTCGTCCCCCCTCCCGCAGGAGAGGGAGGAGGGCGCCGAAGGCGACTCAGGGGTGTTCAACCCAGCTTGCAGCCAGCGCCTGAGTCGGCCAGCGCCTTCGCCGCGACGCCGATCACCTTGTTGTCGCCCTTTTCGACCACGCGCAGGTACATGTCCTGGATCGGGTTGTGGGCCTTGCTCATGGTCCACTTGCCGCGCGGGCTGTCGATGGCGGCCGACTCCATCGCCTTGTACAGCGCCACCTTATTGCCGATGTCGCCACCCACCGCCGCCAGGCCCTGCACCAGCAACTGGCCGCTGTCGTAGCCCTGCACGGCGTACACGTCGGGCTGCATCTTGAATTCCTTGGCGTAGGCGGTGCGGAACTGCTTGTTGCGCGGCGTGTCCAGCGAGTCGGCGTAGTGCAGGGTGGTCATCACGCCGTCGGCGGCGGGGCCGACGGCTTCCAGCACCCCCTCGGTCAAAAAGCCCGAGCCCCACAGCGGAATCTTGTCCTTCAGGCCGGCGGCGGCGTAGTCCTTCATGAACTTGGCGGCGCCGGCGCCGGCGAAGAAGCAGGCCACGGCGTCGGGTTTGAGCGCGGCGATCTCGGTCAACAGCGCCTGGAACTCCACGTTGGGGAAGGGCAGGCCCAGTTCCTTGACGATGGTGCCGCCCGCCTTGGTGTAGCTCTCCTTGAAGCCTTCCAGAGCGTCGTCGCCGGCGGCATACTTCCAGCTGATCCACACGGCCTTCTTCAGGCCACGTTCCATCATCGGCTTGCCCAGCGCCAGCGTCGGCTGGCTGTTGGTGAAGCTGGTGCGGAACACGTTGGGCGCGCACAGCGCGCGGGTGACCGGGAGCACGCCCGCATTGGGCACGATGGTCAGCACACCGGAATCGCGCGCCACTTTGTGGATGCCCATCTGCACGCCCGAGTGCACGGTGCCGATCAGCACGTCCACCTTGTCGCGCTGCACCAGCTTGTTGGCGTTCTCCACGCCCTTGGACGGCTCGGACTCGTCGTCCACCTTGACCCACTCGATCTCGCGCCCGCCCAGCTTGCCGCCCTTCTCGGCGATGGCCATGCGCACGCCGTTCTCGATGGCTACGCCCAATTGCGCATAGGTGCCGGTGTAGGGCAGCATGAAGCCGACCTTGATGCGGCTGCCCTGCGCGCGCACGATCTCCGGCAGCAGCAGGCCGGCTGAACTGGCGCCGACCACGGCGGCGCTGCGCGAGAGCAGCAGGCGGCGACTGAGACGGCGGGCTTGAGCATTCATCGTGGAACTCCTTGAGATGTCGGAAAGGGACGCGGCATTCTGGTTCAGCCCCTCGGCCGGCCCCATGCCTGTTTTCCCTGCGGGGGGCCTGCGAAGGCGGGAATATGAATTAAAGTGCCTGTTGATCGGCAGTATAGTTCGCGTAACTGGGTGTGTGCCTAGGGTTTTCCTGGCTTCAGGGGGTGAACAGCGCCGCCAACTGGCGGCGGTCGCGCCGGTCCTTCCAGTTCCAGACTTCGCGGCCTTCCAGGCCCAGCGGTCCCCAGACGGCGATGGCGTGGCCGTCGCCGCAGCTCACCACCTTCAGGCGCGACAGGTCCGCCGGCGCCTTGCGGAACGCCCCGCCGCCGATGGCGGTGCGCAGGTTGGCGTCCAGCGCGGCGCCTACTTCGGCCGGTGCGCCGGGCGGCACCACGAACACCTGGCGGTGGCTCTCGCTCTGCAGGCGCTCGTTGACCACCGGCTCGCCGGCCTCGTCCGCCTGCACGCCGGACTGCCGCAGCCAAGCGGGCGCGCCGGCGCCGGCGGCCAGGATGGGCGCGTCGCACACCAGGCTGGCGCCGCTGGCCAGTTGCAGCGCGCGTCCGTCCAGGCTGGCGCAGTGGTCTTGCAGCACGGTGATGTTCAGCGCCCTCAGCCGCGCCAGCACGCGCCGCTGCAGCGCCGCCGGCTGATCGTGCAGCAGCGGCGCGTCGCCTGCCAGCAGCGTGATGCGGCTGCCGTGCGGCGCCGCCAGCGCGTGCGCCGCCGCCATCGCCAGCTCGGCGCCCTGCAGGCCGCTGCCGATCACCGCCACCTGCAAGGCGCGGTCGCGCGCCAGCGCCTGCAACTGCGGCCAGAGCTGGACGAAGTTCTCCAGCGGGCGGGTGAACAGCGCGTTGCGGCGCGCGCCGGGCATCAGGGCCTCGGTCTCGTCGCGGTCCACGGCGGGCTCGGTGTCGATCGACAGCACGTCGTAGGGCAGGGCGTCGCCGGTGGACAACTGCACGCGCCGCCCCACCGGGTCGAGCGAATGCACGTGCGCCGGCGCGAAGCCCGCGCCGCTGGCCTCGACCAGGCCGTCGAGCGGTACGCGGATGTCTTCCAGCGTGTAGTCGCCCGCCACGTAGCCGGGCAGCATGGCGGACTCGATGTAGTAAGGATGCGGGGCGACCAGGGTCACGTTCATGTCGCCCGTGCGCTGGCGGGCCAGGCCCTTGAGCACCTGGAGGTGCGCACGGCCCGCCCCCAGCAGCACCAGGTGTTTCCGGGAGGGGTTCACGGTCATGGGGCGGAGTTTACTTGCCGGCCCCCGGACGCCCTGTGACGGACGGCAACCTGGCGCCTTCAGAAGCTGTGAGTGAATTCGCCGCGTCCGAGCAGGCCGCGCAGGCGTGCGCCGTCAAGGCGCAAAGCACAGCCATAGCTTGAGCTATGGCGAGCATTTGCTTGCGGCGTGGGCGTGCGTCTGCGCGGGATGAGCGGGCGTGGCGGGTTTGCTCACAGCTTCTCAGCCCGCCAGCGCCTGCGCGAACTCGCGCGCCTTGAAGGTCTGCAAATCTTCCAGCCGCTCGCCCACGCCGATGAAATACACCGCCAGCGGCTGCGCGCGCTGCGCGTATTCGCGCGCGATGGCGCACAGCACGCCGCCCTTGGCGGTGCCGTCGAGTTTGGTGACGATAAGGCCGGTGAGCTGCACCGCCTCGTCGAAGGCGCGCACCTGCGCCAGCGCGTTCTGCCCGGTGTTGCCGTCGATCACCAGCAGCACCTCGTGCGGGGCGGTGATGTCGGCCTTGGTGACCACGCGGCGGATCTTGGTCAGCTCCTCCATCAGGTGCTTCTGCGTCGGCAGGCGGCCGGCGGTGTCGATCAGCACCACGTCCTTGCCGCGCGCGCGGCCGGCGGCCACGGCGTCGAAGCTGACGGCCGAGGGGTCGGCGCCCTGCTGGCTGATGATCTCCACCTGGTTGCGGTCGGCCCACACGGCGAGCTGCTCGCGCGCGGCGGCGCGGAAGGTGTCGGCCGCCGCCAGCAGCACGCTGGCGCCGGCGTCGGCCAGGTGCCTGGTCAGCTTGCCGATGCTGGTGGTCTTGCCGGCGCCGTTGACGCCGGCCACCATGATGACGGTGGGGTGGTAGATGCCCACGGCCAGCGGCCGCTCCAGCGGCGCCAGCAGGTCGGCGATGGCGTCTTGCAGCAGCCGCTTGACCTGCGCCGGCTCGGTGGCCCTGGCCTCCTTCACGCGGCGCTTGAGGTCGCCCAGCAGGAACTCGGTCGCTGGCACGCCGGCATCGGCCATGAGCAGCGCGGTCTCCAGGTCTTCGTACAGCGCGTCGTCGATCTGGGTGCCCGTGAAGACGGTGGTGATCGACGAGCCGGTCTTGCGCAGGCCGGTCTTCAGGCGGTCGAGCCAGCCGCTGCGGCTGGGCGATTCGACGGCCTCGGGCTCGACCGCTTCGGGTTGAATGTCAAAAACGGCCTCAGCGCTTTCTGGACGGGCGCTGGCAGCTATCGATTCAGGAGTTTCCGGCATCTCCGGCGGCAGCGCGCCGGGCACGAACACCGGCGTGCCGGGTGGCACCACGTCGGCAGGAGAATCGGCGGGCGGGAGGCTGGCGGACGAGTCGCCGCGTGGCGCCGGCTCGTCTGCTTTCTTGCGGCGGAAGAAACTGAACATGGGGCCTGGATTCTAGGGAGGTCTTTGTCGGAGCGAGCCCACAGGCGCTGCCGCCCCTCGCCGACTCTGGGGCCGTGCCCCGACTCCTACAGTGGTCGGATCCCCCTCCACTCTCAAGGAAGACCCGACACATGACCGATTCCACCGACCCCCGTGAAAAGCTCTGGAAGCTCATCAAGGACATCCGCTTCGGCATGCTCACGCACCGCGGCGCCGAAGGCGAGTTGCACAGCCACCCCCTGACGACGCAGAACAAGGAGCTGGAAGATGAAGCCCGCCTGTACTTCTTCATTTCCCGGCAAAGCGAGATCTACGAACGCGTGGTGGCCGATGCGAACGTGGGGCTCGCCTATGCGAACCCCGAGGACGACAGCTACGTGTCCCTGAGCGGCCTGGCCTCCATCGATGAGGACATGGACAAGAAGCGCGAACTGTTCAATACCCTGGCCAGGGCCTGGTTCCCCGGCGGCGTGGACGACCCCGACGTGGCCCTGCTGGTGGTGGACATCTCGCATGCCGAATACTGGGACATGAAGGAAAGCCAGACCGTGCAACTGATCAAGATGGCCAAGGCTGCGCTGACGGGCAAGAAGCCTCAACTGAAGGCTGACCACCGGGAAATAGCGCTCTGAGTTCTGTCGGCGCTTCGGCGCAGTGAATGCGGCGGGGGCCATGTCGGTAAAGCTTCCCGCGACAAGGCGCCTCTGCACCATCTGCGGGATGACCCGGGTCCGGTGCCTTGATTTCAAGCATCAAAAACCGCCGTCGGCCAGCGCGTTGGCGGCGGCGATGCGGCCGAAGTCGAACGGGTCGTCCACGACGGGCATGAAGAAGTCGGTGGTGGCCACGCCATCAGCGCCTGCGTGTCGTTCAGGCGGTAGACGGCGGCGGCGTCCGCCGTTTCGATGCCCACCAGCAGCTCGGGCGGCAGCGGCATTTGCGTGATGCCGCGCAGGATGCTGGACAGCGCCCCGGGCGCGATCTTGCAGCCGCAGCCGCCGCCGTGCGACAGGCTGCTCAGGCGCGGCTCGGCGGCGGGTTCGATCGGAGAAGAGGGCGCAGGCGCATTCATGGCCGGCATTGTCGCGTATGGGATTTCATGAATGAAAAATGGCCTCAGCGCTTGCTGGGCGGTCGCGAGCAGCTATGTTTAGAGTAGCAATCGGCTACCCATCCCGCTCAGGCACACTTAAGTCTGGCGGGGGAACATTCGCCGCCGATTTCGACTCAAGCCAGCCCATGCCCTTCCATCTGCCTTCCCGCGCCGCCCTGCTGGCCGCGCTCGTCCTGTTCTTCTCCACCGCCTGGGCGCAGCCCGCGCCGGTCAGCCAGTTCAAGCTGGACAACGGCCTGACGCTGATCGTCAAGCCCGACCGCCGCGCGCCCACCGCCGTGCACATGCTGTGGGTGCGCGTGGGCTCCATCGACGAGGTGGACGGCACCAGCGGCGTGGCCCACATGCTGGAGCACATGATGTTCAAGGGCACGAAGAAGCTGGGGCCCGGCGAGTTCTCGCGCCGCGTGGCCGCGCTGGGCGGGGAGGAGAACGCCTTCACCAGCTACGACTACACCGGCTACTACCAGCAGGTGCCGGCCAGCCGCCTGCCCGACGTGATGGCGCTGGAGGCCGACCGCTTCGCCCACAACCAGTGGAGCGACGAGGAGTTCACCAAGGAGCTGGCCGTCGTCAAGGAAGAGCGCCGCATGCGCACCGACGACAACCCGCGCGCCGTGCTGTTCGAGCAGCAGCGCGCCGCCACCTTCGTCGCCTCGCCCTACCACCGCCCGGTGATCGGCTGGATGGGCGACCTCGACTCGCTCACCGGCGACGACGTGCGCGCCTTCTTCCGCCGCTGGTACGTGCCCGCCAACGCCACCGTGGTGGTGGTGGGCGACGTCGATCCGCAGGCGGTCCTCAAGCTGGCCCGGCGCACCTACGGCCGCATCCCGGCGCGCGCGCTGCCGGTGCGCAAGCCGCGGCCCGAGCCGCCGCAGACCGGCCCGCGCCGGCTCGACGTCAAGGCGCCGGCCGAGCAGGCCGTGGTGTCGCTGGCCTTCAAGGTGCCGCGCCTGGCCGGCCTGGAGCCTTCGCCCGACAACGACGACGCGCTGGCGCTGACGGTGCTCGCCGCCGTGCTCGACGGCTACAGCGGCGCCCGGCTGGACCGCGCTCTCACCCAGGGGCCGGACCGCGTGGCCGACTCCGCCGGCGCCGACAACGGCCTGATGGGGCGCGGCCCGCAGCTCTTCACCCTGACCGGCGTGCCCGCGCAGGGCAAGACCGCCGCCGAGGTCGAGGCCGCGCTGCGCGAACAGGTGGCGCGCGTGGCCCGCGAGGGCGTGGCCGAGGCCGAGCTGGCCCGCGTCAAGACCCAGTGGGTGGCCAGCGAGGTCTACAAGCGCGACAGCGTCATGGGCCAGGCGCAGGAGCTGGGCCACCTGTGGGTGCAGGGCCTTCCGCTGGACGCCGACGAGCGCCTGATCGCCCGCCTGCGCCAGGTCAGCGCCGCGCAGGTGCAGGCGGTGGCGCGGAAGTATTTCGGCGACGACCAGCTCACCGTCGCCACGCTGATTCCGCAGCCGCGCGACCCCAAGGCCCGCCCGCGCGCAGTGATGCCCGGTGCCCGGCACTGACCCCCCGTTTCGCTCCGATGTCCATGAAAACTATCAAAAAAATAGCTGCCCGCGCTTTGCTGGCGGGCGCTGGCGCCCTGTTTGGCTTGCAAACCGCGCAGGCGGCCATCCCCATCCAGCACTGGACGCAGCCCAGCGGCGCGCAGGTGTTCCTGGTCGAGAGCCCGGCCATCCCCATGCTCGACGTGCAGCTCGACTTCGACGCCGGCAGCCGGCGCGACCCGCCCGGGCAGGCCGGCCTGGCCAGCGTTACCGCGCTGATGGCCGGCAAGGGCGTGGCCGCGCAGGGCGGCGAGCCGGCGCTGGACGAGAACCAGCTCGGCGAAGCCTGGGCCGACCTCGGCGCCAGCTTCGGCGGCAGCGCCGGCAACGACCGCATGAGCTTCGCCCTGCGCACGCTGACCGAGCCCGGCCTGCTGCGCCAGTCCGTGCACCTGGCCGCGCGCGAGCTGGGCGACCCGGCCTGGCCCGACGACGTGTGGCAGCGCGAGCGCCAGCGCCTGTCGGCCAGCCTCCAGGAGTCGCGCACGCGCCCCGGCACCGTCGCCCGGCTGGCCTTCAACAAGCCGGTGTATGGCGACCATCCCTACGGCCAAGAGACCACGCCCGAATCGCTGGCGCGCATCGGCACGGCCGACATGCGCGCGCGCTACGCCGCCACCGTCGTGCCCTGCCGCGCCAAGGTCAGCCTGGTGGGCGCCGTGACGCGCGCGCAGGCCGACCAGATCGCCGCCGAGCTGCTCGCGCGCCTGCCGCAGGACGCCTGCCCGCCGCTGCCGCCCGTGCCCGAGGTGGCGCCGCTCGCCGCGCCGGTGGAGGAGAACGTGCCGTTCACCTCCGCCCAGGCGCACGTGCTCATCGGCCAGCCCGGCTACAAGCGCAATGACCCGGACTTCTTCGCCCTGCTGGTGGGCAACCACATCCTGGGCGGCGGCGGCTTCACCTCGCGCCTGACCGAGCAGGTGCGCGAGAAGCGGGGCCTGAGCTACAGCGTGTACAGCTACTTCATGCCCGGCCTGCACGCCGGCGCCTTCACCCTGGGTTTGCAGACGCGGCCCGACCAGGCCGCCGAGGCGGTGGCCGTCTCGCGCCAGGTGCTGCGCGACTTCGTCGCCCAAGGCCCGACCGAGGCCGAGCTGAAGGCCGCCAAGGACAACCTCGTCGGCGGCTTCGCGCTGCGCATCGACGCCAACCGCAAGCTGCTCGACAACGTCGCCAACATCGCCTGGAACGGCCTGCCGCTGGACTACCTGGACCATTGGACCGAGCGCGTCAACGCCGTGCGCGCGGCCGACATCAGGGCCGCCTTCCAGCGCGTGCTGCAACCCGAACGCATGGTGACGGTGGTGGTGGGCGGCCAGCGCTGAAACGCCTGCTTACGCGAATGTCTCCTGGGTGATTGCGCCGGCAATGGCCGGTGCAGAAGACTTGCCGGCCCGGCGATCACCGCCGCACAAAAGAGGAGACTTCCATGCCCGCACCCCTTCGCCGCATCGCGGCCGCCGCCGCATTGGCCGCCGCCGGCCTTCTGGCCGCCTGCTCCACCACCGCGCCCACGCGCCCGGCCGCCTGGGCCGCGCCCGAGGTGCTGGTCAAGCCCTCTGCCTTTGCCGGCGTGCATGGCTTGGCGGTCGACAAGCAGGGCCGCCTGCTGGCCGGCACGGTGGCGGGCGCCAACATGTGGGAGGTGAACCGCAAGACCGGCGAGGCGCGCGTGTTCATCGACTCGCCGCAGGGCATGTCGGACGACATCGCCATCAGCGCCAAGGGCGAGATGGCCTGGACCGGCTTCAACCTGGGCGAGCTGTTCTTCCGCGCCCATGACAAGGCACCGATCCAGGTGCTGGCCAAGGGCCTGCCCGGCATCAACTCGCTGGACTTCGACAAGAAGACCGGCCAGCTCTATGCCTCGCAGGTGTTCGCGGGCGACGCGCTGTGGGAGATCGACCGCGCCGGCAAGAAGCCCCCGCGCCTGATCAAGAAGGACATGGGCGGCTTCAACGGCTTCGAGGTCGGCCCCGACGGCATGCTCTACGGTCCGCTGTGGTTCAAGAACCGGGTGGTGAAGATCAACCCGGCCAACGGCGACATGACCACCATCGCCGACGGCTTCGCCATCCCCGCCGCCGCCAACCTGGACGGCAAGGGCAACCTGTGGGTGCTGGACACGCGCCGCGGCGAGCTGGTGAAGGTCGAACTGGCCACCGGCAGGAAGACCGTGGCCGCCAAGCTCAAGACCGGGCTGGACAACCTGGCCATCGCGCCGGACGACGGCACCATCTACGTCTCCAACATGGCCGACAACTCGGTGCAGGCGTTCAACCCCGCCACCGGCGAGCTGCGCACGCTCACCAGCGGCGCCGTGGCGCTGCCCACGGGCCTGAAGGCCGACGGCGACCGCCTGTGGGTGGCCGACGTGTTCGCCTTCCGCGATGTGAACCTGAAGACCGGCCAGGTGAGCGACATCTTCCGCGCCTGGGGCGAGGGCGAGCTGGAGTACCCGCTGGCCGTGGGACTGTCGAAGACGCGCTTCGCACTGGCCTCGTTCGCCACCAACTCGGTGCAGGTGGTGGACCGCGCCACGCGCAGGACGCAGGTCATGGCGCACGGCTTCAAGGTGCCGCTGGACGCGATCCCCATGGACGACGGCAGCGTGCTGGTGCTGGAACTCGGCACCGGCAGCATCGTGCGCGCCAGCGGCGACAAGCTGGCCGAGCGCAAGACCATCGCCAGCGGCATCAAGCTGCCGGTGCAGATGGTGCTGGGGCGCGATGGGCAGGTCTATGTCACCGACCTGGGCGGCAGCCTGCTGCGCGTGTCCGCCGCCGGCGGCACCCCGGTGGCCGTGGCCCAGGGTCTGAATCAGCCCGAGGGGCTGACCGAAACGCCCTGGGGCACCTTCATCGTCGCCGAGGTCGGTGCCAAGCGCCTGACCGAAGTCAACCTGGCCGACGGCAGCCGCCGCACCGTGGCCGACAAGCTGCCCATCGGCGTGCCGCCGCTGCCCGGCGGCACGCCCGCCAACGCGCCCACCGGCGTGGCCGTGGGCGGCGACGGCAGCGTGTATTTCTCGTCGGACATGAACAACGGCATCTACCGCATCCGCCCGGCGAAATAAACTCGCCGCATCCGCCACCCCGCCGGCCCGCGGCGCGCTCCCAGCGAGTGCGCCGCGGGCCGGCCGTTTCAAGAAGGACCGTTTGCCCGTGACCCTGAGCATCACCCCCACCACGCCGCCCGCCGAAGGCTGCATCGACACCCAGGTGGTCGATGGCCACATCCTGCTGATCGGCATCAACCGCCCGGCCAAGCGCAACGGCTGGACGCCGGTCATGTTCCGCCAGCTCGCCGAGGCCTACACCCGGCTCGACGACGAGCCCGAACTGCGCGTGGGCTTGCTGCACGCCTTTGGCGACCACTTCACCGCCGGGCTGGACCTGCCGGCGGTGGTGCAGTACCTCCAGACCGGCGAGAAGCTCACGCCCACGGGCCTGGTGGAGCCGCACGACTTCGGCATGCCCGGCTACCGGCGCCGGCAGAAGCCGATGATCGCGGCCGTCAAGGGCATCTGCTTCACCGTCGGCATCGAGCTGATGCTGGGCGCCGACATCGTGGTGGCGGCCGACGACTGCCGCTTCTCGCAGATGGAGGTGCAGCGCTGCATCATGCCCACCGGCGGCGCCACGCTGCGCATGCCCGAGCGCGCCGGCGTGGGCAACGCCATGCTGCACCTGCTGACGGCCGACGAGTTCGACGCCGCCGAGGCCCTGCGCTGCAACTTCGTGCAGAAGGTGGCGCCCGCGGCCGGGCTGATGGACGCGACCCTCGCCCTGGCCCGCCGCATCGCCGCGCAGGCGCCCGCCGCCGTGGTCGCCACGCGGCTGAACGTGCTCAAGGCCATCGAATTGGGCCAGGCCGCCGCCGTGGCCGACTTCGTGCCGGTGCAGAAGGTGCTGGCCAGCAGCGAGGACGCCGCCGAGGGCGTGCGCGCCTTCGTCGAGAAGCGGCCGGCGCGCTTTACCGGGCGCTGAGATTTTTTGAGTCGAATCGGCCTCCAGCGCCCGTCCAGCAAGCGCGGGCAGCTATATTTAATGTAGCTGGTCAGAATGGAGGCTCTTCAACCCAGGAGCACGTGATGACCACCACCCTCGACAAAGTCCTCTACACCGCCGAAGCCCACACCACGGGCGGGCGCGACGGCGCCGGCAAGAGCAGCGACGGCGCGCTCGCCGTCACGCTCAGCGCGCCCGGCTCGGGCAAGCCGGGCACCAACCCCGAGCAGTTGTTCGCCGTCGGCTACGCCGCCTGCTTCATCGGCGCGATGAAGGCGGTGGGGCCCAAGGTGGGTGTCAGGGTGCCGGACGACGTGGCCGTCGATTCCAGCGTCTCGCTCGGCCCGACGGGCGGCGGCGCGGCCTACGGCATCGCCGTCAAGCTGGCCGTCACGCTGCCCGGCCTGGACGCCGACGCCAAGAAGAAGCTGGTGGACGCGGCGCACCAGGTCTGCCCGTACTCCAACGCCACGCGCGGCAACATTCCGGTGGAGATCGGCATCGTTTGACACCGCACGGGCCGATGGCATGGAATGCATGCCTTTTCAGCCTCTGGCCCGCATCGGACAAGCGCCGGCAGCTATCTTAAGAGTAGCTAACGGGGCTGAAGCCAGCGCGTTGGCCGCTGCCGCATGCACAGCCCAAGTCTCGGCACGCTCCCTGGCTTCAGGCAGGCGCAGGCCGTCAGGCGCTATTCCCCCATCGCCGCGCGCCAGCGCCGCACGAAGTCGCGGTAGGCGCCTTCGGCCAGCGGCGCGGCCAGCTCGGGGCCGAGGGCGATGGGCCGCTCGGGCCCGCCCAGCAGCTGGCGCAGCGCGGCGGCGGTGGCCTCGCCCTGCGCGTCGGCGCGCAGCGCGTACAGGCGCGAGGCGCTGGCCATCACGCTCTGCCCGCGCCTGGACAGCAGGTAGTCCGCCCACAGCCGTGCGGCGTTCGGGTGCGCGGCCCGGCTGTTGATGAGCAGCACGCGCGAGCTGACCAGGTTGTAGTCCTGCATGAAGGCCACGCCCAGCGTCGGCCGGCTGCGCGCCTGCGCTAGGGTGTAGGCGCCCAGCAGGTTCGCGCCGGCCACGGCGCGGCCGTCGGCCAGCTGGCGCACCATGGCATCGGTGGTCAGCAGCAGCCGGGGCCTGCAGCGGCCCAGGGCCTGCGCCATGGCCCAGAAGGTGTCGGGCGCGGCGGCGATGTCCTGCGTGGCCAGGAAGTAGCCGACGCCGGATTTCTGCGGGTCGTAGCTGACCGCCTTGCCGCCCAGGCGGCCGCTTTCGCGCCCGAGCCACTCGGCCAGCGCCGCGTGCGTGCGCGGCACCTGGGCGGCGGGCAGCGAGGGCTTGTGGTAGGCGAACACCACGGGTTCGTAGGTGGTGGCCCAGAGCCGGTCCTGCCACTGCGCCCAGGCGGGCAGGTGGGCCTTCTCGGGCGAGTCGTACGCCTGCGCGTGGCCGGCCACGGCGAGCGCGGCCATCTGGTCCATGGCGCTGCTCCACAGCACGTCGGCGGCCTCGCGGCCGAGCTGCGTCTCGGCGATGAAGCGGTGGTACAGCTCGGTGCTGCCCAGGTCCTCGTAGGTGACGGTGATGCGCGGGTACAGGCGCCGGAAGTCGGCCACCAGCGGCGCGGCGACGCGCTCGTCGGTGGTGGAGTGGACGGTGAGCCGGCCCTCGTCCTCGGCCGCGCGCACGGTGGCGGCGTAGGCGGCCGGGTAGCCGGGCGGGGCGGCGCCGCGCACGGCGTAGTCGAGCAGTTCGTCGTCGCTCTGCGCACGGGTGCGCGCGCGGGTCTGGGCCAGCGCGGGTGCCAGGGCCAGCGGCGCCGCGCCCAGCGCGGCCAACTGGCCCAGCGCGCGCCGGCGCGAAGGGAGGGCGGGGCGGGGCATCAGCAGGTCTCCACCGGCACCAGCAGCAGCGGCCGCTTGGTGCGGCGCAGCACCTCCTGCGGAACCGAGCCGAACAGCAGCCCGGCCAGCAGGCCGGCACCGCGCGAGGCCATCAGGATCAGGTCGGCGCTGCCGCGCTCGGCCTCGTCGAGGATGGCCTGGGCCACGTCGTCGCCTTCGCGCACGATCAGCTCGGCGATCGGGCGCGGCGGCGCGTCGCTGCCGCGCACGGCGTAGAAGGCGGCGATCTGCGCCTCGATGTGCGCGCGGGCGCGCGCGGCGCGCTCGTCGTGGTACTGGTCGAGCTGCTTCTGCGGCACGTGCTCCTCCAGGTCGATCAGCGAGCGCTCGCGCTGCTCGTCGATCACCGCCAGCACCAGCAGCCGGGCGCCCAGGCGGTTGGCCAGGTTGATGGCGTAGCCCAGCGGGGCCTCGCAGCCGTCGCCCAGGCCGCAGGCGTACAGGATGGTGCGGATGTCGTGGTTCATGGCGCGCTCCCCACCAGCGGAATGACGCCGAGGATCAGCATCGCCGCCAGCATGACGAAGGCTGCCGTCAGCGCCCACAGCAGGGTGAAGCGCTGGTGGTCGCCGAATTCCACCTTGGCCAGGCCCACCAGCAGGTAAGTGGAAGCCACCAGCGGGCTGAGCAGGTGCACCTGCTGGCCCACCAGCGAGGCGCGCGCGATCTCGACGTGGCTGATGCCGTACACCGCGGCCGTCTTGGCCAGGATCGGCAGGATGCCGAAGTAGAACGCATCGTTGGAGATGAAGAAGGTGAACGGGATGCTGAGCACCGCCGTCACCACCGCCATGTACGGGCCCATCCAGTCGGGCACCATGCCGATCACGTTGTTGGCGATGGCGTCCACCATCTTGGTGCCGGAGAGGATGCCGACGAAGATGCCGGCGGCGAAGATCAGCGACACCACCGGCACGATGTTGACGGCATGCGCCTCCAGCCGCTCCTTCTGCTGTTGCAGCTTGGGGTAGTTGATCATCAGCGCGACGGCCGAGGCCACCATGAACAGCACTTGCAGCGGGAACACGTCCATGATCAGCAGCACCATCAGGCCCAGGGTGAGCAGGGCGTTGACCCACAGCAGCTTCGGGCGCGCCAGTTCGGGGTCGCCCCCGGTGACCTCGGCGATCGACTGGCTGCCGCCGTGCGCGCCGTCCAGGCTGATGGTGCCCAGGCGCCGCGCCTCGCGCCGGCCGAGGATGAAGGCGACGAAGGTGCACCAGATGCCGGTGATGATCATCGGGCCGATCATCGGCACGAACACCTGGCCCATCTCCACGCCCAGGGCGCTGACGGCGCGCGCCGTGGGGCCGCCCCAGGGCAGGATGTTCATGAGCTGGCCGGCCATCATCACCACGCAGGCCAGCACCAGCCGGTTCATGCCCAGGCGGTAATAGAGCGGCAGCATGGCCGCGCAGGTGATCATGTAGGTGGTGGAGCCGTCGCCGTCGAGCGAGACGCCGGCGGCCAGCAGGAAGGTGCCGACCACGATCTTGGTCGGGCTGCCGCCCACCAGCCGCAGCACCAGCTTGACGATGGGGTCGAACAGGCCGGCGTCGATCATGATGCCGAAGTAGAGGATGGCGAACATCAGCATCACGCCCGTGGGCGCGAGCTTCTTGATGCCGTCCAGCATCATCGGCCCCAGGCCCATCCCGAAGCCGCCCAGCAGCCCGAACACGATGGGCACGAGGATCAGCGCCACCATCGCCGACAGGCGCTTGGTCATGATGAGCGCCATGAAGACGACGATCATCGAATAGGCGAGGGCGGTGAGCATGAGGCTTTGTCTCCGTAAGGGCGCCGCTTCGATGGCGGCGGTTCGATCGGTCGCTTCGCGGCGGCCATGTTAACGCGAACCGTGGGGCGCCGGGCAGCGCAGGCGACAGGCCACAATAAGCCATGCCGCCCGCCCGTCTCAGAACTGCCCCCGGCACCCCGCGCGAGATCCGCATCATCGGCGGCCAGTGGCGCCGCTCCCGCCTGTCCGTGCCCGACCGCCCCGGCCTGCGTCCCACGCCCGACCGCGTGCGCGAGACGCTGTTCAACTGGCTGGGCCAGGAACTGACCGGCTGGCGCTGCGTGGACGCCTTCGCCGGCACCGGCGCGCTGGGGCTGGAGGCCGCCTCGCGCGGCGCCGCCGACGTGCTGCTCGTCGAGCAGGACGCGGCACTGGCCGCGCAACTGCGTCAGACCGTGCAGCGCCTGGAGGCCGCCGCCGTGCGCGTGCAGCGCGGCGATGGTGTGGCGGCCTTGCGCGCGCAGGCGGCGGGCGCGGCCGACCTGGTGCTGCTGGATCCGCCGTTCGGTGCCGCCGAGCTGTTCGCGCCCGCGCTGGCGGCTGCCGCCGCCGCCGTGCGCCCGGGCGGCTGGGTCTATCTGGAGGCGCCAGCGCCAACCGACGAGGAAGCGCTGCGCGTGTTGGGCCTGGAGCCGCACCGCCGCCTGAAGGCCGGCGCGGTGCACGCGCACCTGCTGCAACGGCTGGGCGCTCGGCATAATGCCGCGGACCATCCAGAGGAGACCAGCGCATGAGCCGAGGCGTGATCGCCGTCTATCCCGGCACCTTCGACCCCATCACGCTCGGCCACGAGGACATCGTGCGCCGCGCGGCCGGCCTGTTCGACCGCGTGGTCATCGCCGTGGCCACGGCGCACCACAAGAAGACCCTGTTCACGCTGGACGAGCGGCTGGCGCTGGCGCGGGACGCCGCGCAGCGCATCGGCAACGTGGACGTCGAACCCTTCGACGGCCTGGTCAAGGACTTCGTGCTGCGGCGTGGCGGCAAGGTCATGGTGCGCGGCGTGCGCGGTGTGACCGATTTCGACTATGAATTCCAGCTCGCCGGCATGAACCGCAACCTGGCGCCGGACGTGGAGACCATCTTCCTCACGCCCGCCGCCGCGCTGCAATCGGTCAGCAGCACGCTGGTGCGCGAGATATCGCAACTGGGCGGCGACGTGGCGCCCTACGTGTCGCCGCCGGTGCTGGCGCGGTTGCTGGAAAAGCGCGCTCAGCGCACGTAGCGCACGAAGGCGAAGGGCAAGCCGCTGGCCGCCACGTGCGCCTCGCGCGCCGCCTCGCGCCACTCGGGGCCGAGCTTGGGCGCGTGGGCGTCGCCGTCGAAGTCGGCGTCGATCTCGGTCACCACCAGCTCGTCGGCCAGCGGCAGCGCCTGGGCGTAGATCTGGGCGCCGCCGATCACCCAGACCTGTTCCGATTTCTCACATTTCTGTAGCGCCTCGCGCAGGCTGGACGCGCGCTGGGCGCCGATTTCGCTCCAATCCGGCTGGCGCGTGACGACGATGTTGACGCGGCCGGGCAGGGGGCGGAAGCGGGCGGGGATCGAGTCCCAGGTTCTGCGCCCCATGATCACCGGGTGGCCGAGCGTGGTGCGCTTGAGGTGCGCCAGGTCTTCCGGCAGGTGCCAGGGCATGGCGCCGTCCCTGCCGATGACGCCGTGGCGCGCTTGCGCCCAGATGAGTCCGATCTTCATGGCTCAATAACCTAACACGCGCGGCAGCCACATCACCACTGACGGCACGAAGGTGCACAGCAGCAGCACCGTGGCCATGAACAGCACCAGCGCGAAGGCCCAGTAGGTCGTGGACTCGATGGAGGTGCCCGCCAGCTTGCAGGTGACCACCAGGTTCAGCCCCACCGGCGGGTGGAACTGGCCCAGGGCGATGTTCAGCGTCATCAGCACGCCGAACCACACCGGGTCCCACTGGTAGTGCTGCATGATGGGGATGAACAGCGGCAGGAAGACGAAGAAGATCGAGATGCCGTCGACGAACATGCCCGCCAGCAGCAGGATCAGGTTGATGGCCAGCAGCATCAGCGCCTCGGACGAGATCGAGTGCACCAGGAAGTTGGCCATGTGCTCGAAGCTGCCCAGCGCGTTGCTGGCGACGGCGAACACCGAGGCCAGCGCCATGATGGTGAGGATCACCGCCGAGATCTCGCACGATTCCACCAGCACCTCGTAGATGGTGCGCAGGTTCAGGCTGCGATAGACCACCACGCCGATCACGAAGCCGTACACCACCGCCAGCACCGCCGCCTCGGTGGGCGTGACCACGCCGGTGCGCAGGCTGCCCAGGATGATGACCGGCGCCATCAGCGCCCAGATGGCCTCGCGCAGGCTCTTCCAGAACGGCGGGCGCGCCTGCTCGGCCTCGTTGCCCACCTGGTGGCGGCGTGCCAGCCAGATCGAGCCGCCGATCAGCGCCAGCCCGGCCAGGATGCCCGGCACCATGCCGGCGGCGAACAGCGCCGGCACGCTGGCGGCGGGCACCAGCATGCTGTAGATCACGAAGGCGATGGAGGGCGGGATCAGGATGTCGGTGGAGCCGCCGGCCGCCACCACGCTGGCCGCGAAGCCGCGCGGGTAGCCGGCCTTGAGCATCTGCGGGATCATCACCGCGCCCACCGCCGACGAAGCGGCGGGGCCGGAGCCCGAGATGCCGCCCAGGATCATCGCCACCAGGATGGCCGTGGCCGCCAGCCCGCCGCGGCGCGGCCCGACGATGGAGGCGGCGAAGCGCACCATCGAGCCGGCGATGCCCGCGCGCTCGAAGATGATGCCGGCCAGCACGAACATCGGGATGGCCAGCAGCGGGTACTTGGAGATGCTGTTGTAGACGTTCAGCGGCACCGACGACAACCCCAGGTCGGCGAAGGCCACCACCACCGTGCCCGCCAGCCCCAGCGTGACGGCCAGCGGCACGCCGGCCAGCAGCAGCAGCACGAACAGCGAGAACAGGATGCCGCCGAGCGCGTCGTAGCTCATGGGATGCCCCTCCGTCCTGCGGACTGCGGGTGCGAGCACCTTCGGAGCGGCCGGGCGGTGCTCACCGGCCTACCCTCCGTCCTTCGGACTGCGGGTGCGAGCACCTTCGGAGCGGCCGGGCGGTGCTCATGGCGTGCTCTTCCTGAGCAGCAGTTGCAGCAGGCGGAATTCCACCAGCGCCGACAGCACCGGCACGGCCAGCGTGTACCACCATTGCGGCACGCCCAGGCCGGGGGAGGTCAGGCCGGTCTCGACGTCGTCCCACCACATCAGCGCGCCCCACCAGGCGAGCACGCCGAACACGGCCAGCCCGCACAGCAGGGCGAAGCGCCGCTGCCACACGCGGCCGCGCGCCGGCAGCTTGTCGACCAGGAAGGTGATGGCCAGGTGGTGCCCGCGTGTGAAGGCGGTGGCGGCGCCCACGAAGGTCATCACCACCACCAGGAACACCGAGAACTCCTCGGTGAAGGCGAACGAGATGCTGGTGAAGTAGCGCGTGAGCACGTTGGCGAAGGTGATCAGGCACAGCACGGCCATGATCAGCGCCGCCAGCGCCTCTTCCACGTGAAAAGGCCGCGGCTGGCGCGGCTCTTCGTCGTGGACTTCAGGACTCGGCTGGTTCATTTGGCGCGGGTGGCGGCCACGGCGGCCTGGGCCTTCTTCACCAGCTCGGCGCCGATCTGCGGCGTCCACTTGTCCACCACGGGCTTGGTGGCGGCGGCGAAGGCCTGCTGCTCGGCCGGCGTGAGCACGGTCACCTTGGTGCCGGCCGCCTCGGCTTGCTTGATGAGTGCGTCGTCGCCCGCCGATACGCCCTTGCGCGTGTCGGCGATCTCGGTCTTGGCGGCCTCGATGGCGGCCTGGCGCACGATCTCGCGGTCGGCCGGCGTCCAGCTGTCCCAGGCCTTCTGCGAGACGGCGAACACCAGCGGGTCGTTGACGTAGTTCCACTTGGTGAGGAACTTCTGGTTGAGCGAACTCATCTTGGCGCCGACGAACAGCGCGATCGGGTTCTCCTGGCCATCCACGGCGCCGCTTTGCAGCGCGGGCTGGGCGTCGGCGAAGGTCATCTGCGTGGGGTTGGCGCCCAGGGCACTGTAGATGTCGTTGAAGATCGGCGAGCCGACCACGCGGAACTTCAGGCCCTTCAGGTCTTCGGGCTTGCGGATCTCGTGCTTGGAGTTGCTGATCTCGCGCGAGCCGTTCTCGCCCCAGGCCAGCGGCACCACGCCGCGTTTGCCGATGAGGTCGAACAGTTCCTTGCCGACCTCGCCGGTGATGAGCGCGTCGAACGCCTTCTCGTCGGGCACCAGGAAGGGCAGCAGGAACAGGTTCAGCTCCTTCACGTGCGGCGCCCAGTTGATGACCGAGGCCACGTTGAAGTCCAGCGTGCCCTGGCGCAGCGCGGTGAATTCGCGCGTGGTCTCGCCGCCCACCAGCGACGAGCCGGGGTACCACTTGACGTTGATGCGCCCCTGCGTGCGCTCGCTCACCAGCTTGGCCCAGGTCTCGGCGCCGCGCCCCAGCGGGAAGGCGTTGTTGACGTTGGTCGAAAGGCGGTACTCGGGCTTGTAGGGCGCCTGCGCCAGCGCGGGCGCGGCGGCGGCAACGGCGAAGGCGGCGGCGAGCGCGCCCTTGAACAGCAGTGTCTTCATGGTCGGTTACTCCAGGTCAGCGTTTCAGCAAATTCAGGGCCGCGGCGGCCACCTTGGCGGCGTCGATGCGGGCTTCGGCTTCGAGCACGGGCGCGTAGCCCACCGGGATGCGCGGCGCGCCCAGTCGCGCCACGCGCGCGCCGGTGTGCTCGGCCACGGTGGCGGCGATCTCGGCGCCGAAGCCGGCCGCCTGGATCGCCTCGTGCACCACCAGCAGGCGTCCGGTCCTGCCCACGCTGGCCAGCACCGCGTCACGGTCCCAGGGCCAGATGGCGCGCAGGTCGATCACCTCGGCCTGCACGCCTTGCGTGGCGAGTTGCTCGGCCGCATCCACGCACGCCTGCACTTGGCGCGACCAGGAGACGATGGTGAGATCCTCGCCCTCGCGCGCGGTGCGCGCCTTGCCCAGCGGCACCGCCTGGCCTGGCGTGACGGGGCCGGCCACCGGCCACAGCTCCTTGTGCTCCATGTAGACCACCGGGTCGCCGCAGGCCAGGGCCGACAGCAGCAGGCCGTGGTTGTCGGCCGGCGTGCCGGGCGCCACCACCACCAGGCCGGGGATGTGGGCGAACCACGCCTCCAGCGACTGGCTGTGCTGCGCGGCCGACGACGACCAGATGCCGATGGGCATGCGCAGCACCGCCGGCACGCGGCCCTGGCCGCCGAACATGTAGCGGTTCTTGGCGGCCTGGTTCACCACCTCATCGATGGCGCACAGCGCGAAGTCCACCACGCGCAGCTCCACCACCGGCTTGACGCCGGCCAGCGCCATGCCGACGGCGGCGCCGACGATGGTGCTCTCGGAGATCGGGGTGTCGATGATGCGGCCTGGGCCGAAGCGCTGGACCAGCGGCGCGCCGCCTTCGTCGCGGTACTGGCCGAACACGCCGCCGCGGCCCAGGTCCTCGCCCAGGGCGACGACGGTGGGGTCGGCTTCCATCACCTGCGAAAGCGCCAAGGCTGCTGCCTGCGCGTAGGTCAGATTCAACGTGCTCATGCCCACACCCCCGCGCCCACGTTCTGGATGTCGGTGTACGCGGCCGCCTTGTCGGGCGGCGGCGCGGCGGCGGCGGCGGCCACGGCGGCGTCGATCTCGGCCTGGGCCTCGCGCTCGACCTGCTCGGCCCGGGCGCCCAGGCCCTGCGCGGCCAGGCGGGCGCGCACGCGGGCGATGCCGTCGCGCGCCAGCGCGGCGGCCACCTCGTCGGGGTTGCGGTAGGTGCCCGGGTCCACCGAGACGTGGCCCTTGTGCCGGTCGGTCAGCGCGTGCAGCAGGCGCGGGCCACTGCCGGCGCGCACCTCGCGGATCAGCTCGGCGGCGGCGTCGCTCACGGCCTGCACGTCGGTGCCGTCCACCTGCACGGCGGCGATGCCCATGGCCGTGGCGCGCGCGCTGGCGCCGGGGCCGGCGGTCATGGGGGCGCTGGCGGTGGTGGCGGAGATGCGGTTGTCCTCGCACACGAACAGCACCGGCAGGTGGTAGACCACGGCCCAGTTCAGCGCCTCCATGAAGGGGCCGCGGTTGATGGCGCCGTCGCCGAAGAAGCACACGGCGATGGCATCGATGCCGCGAATCTTCAGCCCCTGCGCCGCGCCCACGGCGATCGGCAGACCGGCGGCCACCACGCCGTTGGCGCCCAGCATGCCGACCGAGAAGTCGGCGATGTGCATGCTGCCGCCCTTGCCGCCGTTGTAGCCGCTGGCGCGGCCGAACAGCTCGCACATCATCTTCGCCGGGTCGGCGCCCTTGGCCAGCGTGTGGCCGTGGCCACGGTGGGTGGAGGTGAGCAGGTCGGCGGGCTTGAGGTGCGCGCACACGCCGGCGGCCACGGCCTCCTGCCCGGTGGACAGGTGCAGCGGGCCGCGCACCAGCGCGGGGGTGGCGGAGGCTTGTTTGCCCCAGGCGGCCACACCGCCCTGGCTGGCGACTTCGGCCGCGTCTTCGAAGGCGCGGATGCGCACCATGGCGCGGTAGAGGGAGAGCAGGTCAGACATCTTGTTTTCGGGAAAGCCCGCGAGCGTAGCGGCAGCCTCGGGGAAAGGGCAAACAATATGTATTCATATCGATAGAACGCCTGCCGTCTAAGGGCGGCAGGCGCGCGGCGATTGTGCCGCAGTGCCGCGGGCTACACCGCCACCGGGGCTTTGATGGCGGGGTGCGGGTCGTAGCCTTCGACCGCGAAGTCCTCGTATTCGTAGTCGAAGATCGAGGGCGGCCGGCGCTTGATGACCAGCTGGGGGTATGGCCGCGGCGCGCGCGCGAGCTGCTCGCGCACCTGCTCGAAATGGTTGCTGTAGATGTGGCAGTCGCCGCCGGTCCAGACGAAGTCGCCCACCTGCAGATCGCACTGCTGCGCCAGCATGTGCGTGAGCAGCGCGTAGCTGGCGATGTTGAAGGGCACGCCCAGGAAGATGTCGGCGCTGCGCTGGTAGAGCTGGCAGGACAGGCGCCCCTCGGCCACGTAGAACTGGAAGAAGGCGTGACAGGGCATCAGCGCCATCTTGTCCAGCTCGGCTACGTTCCAGGCGCTGACGATGATGCGGCGCGAATCCGGGTTGGTCTTGAGCTGCTTCACCACCTCGGCGATCTGGTCGATGTGCCCGCCGTCCGGTGTCGGCCAGCTGCGCCACTGCACGCCATAGACCGGGCCGAGGTCGCCGTCGGGCCGCGCCCATTCGTTCCAGATGGTCACGCCGCGCTCGCGCAGCCAGTGGTTGCTGGACGAGCCGGTCAGGAACCACAGCAGCTCGTGGATGATGCTTTTCAGGTGCACCTTCTTGGTGGTGACGAGCGGAAAGCCCTCGGCCAGATCGAAGCGCATCTGGTGGCCGAACACGCTGCGCGTGCCCGTGCCGGTGCGGTCGGCCTTGGCCACGCCGTGCTCGAACACGTGGCGCATGAAGTCTTCGTACTGGTGGCGGATGGGGGGCTGGGGCATGTCAGTAGGCGCCGAGAAGGGAGTCGAGCGCACGGATGATCTGTTCGGCGTGCGTGCGCAGATTCATGACGGGGCTGCGTAACTCAGCCGCGGGAAAGGCCGCGGCTGCGGGCGTGTCCAGAACGACTTGGAGGCCGCCGATCTCGAAGGCGGGGTTGAGGTCACGCATGGGCGGCCCGGCCATCTTCGCGGTTCGCATCGGCAGCACCACGCGCGTATCGACGCTGTTGATGTAGTCGTTCTGCACGTCAAGCAAAAAAGGCGTGCGCTTGCGCAGCACTGCATCCGGGTGGCGATAAACGTCGAAGCGCGCCATGTCAGAAGCTGCGGTACTTGGCCAGCGGCAAGCCTTCCTTGGCGATGCGTGCGTTGTACGCGGCCACGGCTTCCTTGTTCTCCTCGTTCCACCTCTCCCAGTAGCGCCGCTTGACCTCGGCCGCCAGCAGCTCGTCCACCGTCTGCGAGATGTTCATGCCCATCTCGCGCGCCATCTCCAGCACCTTGCTGTTGAGCGAGAGGTTGGTGGCTTTCTTGGGGGCGTTGTCGAGATGTCTCATGCAGGGCTCCACATCGGGAATGCGTGCATTCTATGCGCATCGATCCTGCTCATCCGTCCACCGGCCGCGCGGGTGTCTCCAGCAGCAGCTGGTACAGCGCCAGGTCCAGCCAGCGGCCGAACTTGAAGCCCACCTGCGGCATCGTGCCCACGCGCGCGAAGCCCAAGCGCTCGTGCAGGGCGATGCTGCCGGCGTTGGCGGCGTCGATGGCGCCCACCAGGGCGTGCACGCCGTTCTGGCGCGCCGCCGCGATCAGCGCCTGCATCACGGTGCGGCCCAGGCCCTTGCCTCGGTGGTCCTTGTGCACGTACACCGAGTGCTCGACGGTGTACTTGTACGCCGGATAGGCCCTGAACGTGCCGTAGCTGCCGAAGGCCAGCAGCGTGCCGGCGGCGTCTTCCACGCCGATCACGGGGAAGCCGCCGCTGCGCTTGGCCTCGAACCACGCCACCATGCTTTGCGGCGCGCGGGGCTGGTAGTCGTACAGCGCGGTCGAGCTGAGGATGGCCTCGTTGAGGATGTCGAGGATCGCGTTCGCATGCCGCTCGAAGTGGCAGGGCACGGTGGTTTGCTGGTTCATGGAGGCCATGCTACCCGGCTGCGCGCCCGCACCTCGACAGCATGTCCGGCGTCTGCGCTGCCACCGCCGCCGCGCGTCCAGCCTTGGCTTGCCGCGCCGCCTGTCTGAGCACTCCTGTGCGTATCTCGCTCCACGGCCTTGGGCCATGAACTCCGAAGCCCGGAGGCCATCTCGCTCCAAGCAAGCCAGGGGCCGCGCGGCGGCGCTACCGGTCGCCGCTGCTCTCGCGCAGCGCCTGCTGCTGCTCGCGCATGCGCACGCACTGCGGATGCTGGCGCATGCCGGAGCGGCCGCATTCGCGTTGCAGGCACACGGAGTGGGCGAACAGCTGGCTGTCGGCGCACAAGGCCGCCGGCGCGGCGGGCGGCGCCGGCCCGGGGGTGGGTGCGGGCGGCGGCGGCGCCGGGACGGGCGCTGCCGGTTCGGCCACCTGAACGACAGGCGGCACAGGCGCAGGCTGCCGGGGCGTCTTCCTGGTCTGCGGCTTGGGTGCCGGGACGGGCTCGGGGTGTGCCAGGGCGGCGTGAGCGGGGGGCGGTGCGCTGGCCGCCGATGCGGCTGCATCGGCGGCGCTGGCCATCGCCACGGGAGCCGATGACACCGCGAGGGCCGAGGCTGCCGGCACCGGGGCTTCGGCCGCGGGGGGCAACGCCGGTTCCGGCGCGGGAGCGGCCGCCGCGACCTCAGGCGCGTCCCGCAGGCCGGCCATCCGCGAAGTGATCGAATAGATCGCCCAGGCGGTCACGGCGGCCAGCAGCAGCCCGGTGAACAGGTACAGGCCCGGACGCGGGCCGCTGGACGCGGTTGAATCCTTGCGGGCGCGGCGGCGCTTGCGCTTGCGCGGCGGCTCTTCCATCTGCACCGTGACAGGCCACAGCGGGACGAGCTGCGCCGCGCACTTGGTGCAGAACTTGGCCGACTCGCGATTGTCGGCGCCGCAATTCGAGCAGATCATGGCTGGCGTTGTCGAGGCCGCGAACCGGACCGCCCGTGGGTGTCGGCTCGCCGCTTACTCCTGAATGGATACAAATTGTATTAACAGGAGGGCGAGGGGAGACGCCGCAGGCGGCCGTGCCATGCGTTCGTGCCAAATATGTCGCGCGGCGCTGTGGCGCAGCCGGGATCGGCACCAGCGGCCAGCATGTCGATTGCTATTACTATAGTAGCTTCCGGCGCTTGTTGGACGGGCGCTGGAGGCCGATTTGGCACTGAATCGGCGTATGGCTGCGTTCCGGCGCTCGTCAGAAGCTGAGGCGCGCGCCCACCATCAGGCTGCGCCCGCGCAGCGGCGAGGCGTCCTTGACGAAGGAGCTGTGGTTGAAGGCCAGCTTGTTCAGCGCGTTGTTCAGGCTGGCGTACACCTCGTAGTCCTGCCCCGACGACAGGCGGCCGCGCCAGGCGACGCGCAGGTTCAGCATGTCGTAGGCGGGCGTGCGGGTCTCGAAGGCGGCCAGGCGGTTCTGCGCGAAGTTGCGGGTCCACTCGGCCGAGGCGGTCCAGGGGCCGCCCTGCCATTCGACATTCAGGCCCAGGCGGTGCGACGGAATGCGCGGCACCTTGCCGCCGCCGGCGAAGCTGGCCCGCACCACGTCGCCGAACGCGCCGACGCGCCACTGGCGATTCAGCTGGTGGCTGACGCGCGCCTCCAGGCCCGAGAAGCGGGCGTCGCGCTGGCGGTAGTCCACCAGGCGGAAGTTCTCGTGGCGGTCGGTGGTGTCGGCGTAGATGTAGTTGTCGATGCGGTTGTGGAAGGCCGTCAGCTCGTAGCGGGTGGCGCCGCTGCTCTTGCGCAGGCTGATGTCCAGGTTGGTCGCTCGCTCGGCCGTCAGGCGCGCGTTGCCGCGCTCCCAGGTGTTGGTGGCCAGGTGGATGCCGCTGGCGAACAGCTCCTCGGCGCTGGGCGCGCGCTCGGAGCGCGACAGGTTCACGGCCAGCGTGTGGCCGGGCGCGAAGGCCCAGCTGACGCCGCCGGCGATGGAGCCCATGTGGTGCCGGACGGTGCCTCGGCGAGCGCTGCCGTCGAGCCGGGCGTCCTGCCATTCGTAGCGGCCGCTCAGCTCGAAGCGCCAGGCGCCCAGGCGGTATTCCTCCAGCGCGAAGACGGCGTGGGCCTGGGTGTCGGTGGGTTCGACGAAGGCTTCCTCGCCCACCGCGCTGAACCGGCGCCGGCTGTGCTGCGCGCCCAGCAGGCCGCGCAGCGTGCCGGGGCCCAGGGTGAGCGGGTTGTGCTCCAGCTCCAGCCGTGCGTCGTGGGCCTTGTTCTTGAAGGTGGTGCCGATCTCGCCGTGCTCGATCTCGTCGTGGCGGTAGTCGGTGATGCCGGCGCGCAGGCGCACGCGGGCGAAGCCGGGCAGGGGGGCGCGCCATTCGCCGCGGATGTCCCAGCGCTCGGTGTCCAGGTCCACCAGCGCCACCTCTTCTTCCTCGCCGTGCCCGCCGGTGCAGTGCAGTTCGGTGCCGTGCCAGTGGCAGCCGGGCGGCGCGGCGGGCTCGTCGCCGTGGTCGTGGCCGGCGCAGTGCAGGGCGTTGCCGTGCACGTGGCAGTCCTCGTATTCGTGGCTGTGGCCGGGCAGGCCGTATTTGCTGCGCAGGCGGCTGTAGGCCACGCCCAGGTAGCCGCGCGAATGAATGAACGAGGCGCCCAGGCTGCCATACCAGGTCTTGGCGGCCGAGCCTTCGACACGCGGCGCGGTCCAGCCGCTGCCCACCTTGTAGTCGTCGGCCGAGCGCTTGAGGCCCTCGACGTGCAGGGCGATGGGGCCGCTGCCGCCGGTGAGCGAGAACAGGCCGGTGCCTTCGCGGGCGCTGGATTCCTTGCGCAGTTCGACGCTGCCTTCGTAGCCCTTCTCCGGCACAGCGGTGGGGATGCGGTTGTCGCGCACGTTGACCACGCCGCCGATGACGCCGCCGCCGTGGATCAGGGTGGAGGGGCCGCGCAGGATCTCGATCTCGCGCGCCAGCATCGGCTCCAGGCCGACGGCGTGGTCGGGGCTGGAGGTGGAGGCGTCCTGTACCTCGCTGCCGTCCGAGAGGATGCGCACGCGCGCCGCGTCGGCGCCGCGGATCACCGGCCGGCCGGCGCCGGCGCCGTAGTTGTTGTTGCGCACGCCGGGCAGGCCGTCCAGCGTGTCGCCCAGTGTGCCGGCGCGGCGTTGCAGCAGGGCGCGCTCGTCCAGCAGTTCCACCGGGGTGGATGATTCCTCCAGCGGAATGTCCAGCGGGGTGCCGGTGACGCGCACGGTGTCGAGGGTGGGCACGGCGTCGTCGGTGGCCTGCGCCAGCGCGGCGGGCGACGGCGCGCAGAGGGCGCAGGCGAGCGCGAGCGCGCGGCGCGGGTAAGGGGGCGGCTTGATCATGGTCGATGCGGGTGGAGAGCCATACGGGGAATGAGAAACGCCCGTCGCGACGGGCGTTTCATGCGTCATGCCTGGGCGCGGAGCGGCATCAGTGCTCGTGGGTGGCCATGCCGAGCCAGGTCATGCCGCCGGGGCTGAAGTTCAGCGCCACCGAGCCCGCGAGGGCCGCGCCGCCGATGTCGATGGCGTGCAGGCGCTTGCCCTGCGGGTCGCTCAGCCAGGCCTTGTCGTCGTCAGCGCTGACGGCCAGGGCTGGCCAGGGCGCGGCCGTCGGCATGCTGGCGATGACGCTGGGCAGCGCGGCGCGCTTGCGCCAGTCGCTGGTGGCCAGGATGTGCAGCGTGCCGACGTCGTCGAGCAGCAGCAGGTTCTGGCCCTCGGCGTCGATCGCGTGCGCGCGGCGCACGCGGCCTTCGGCCCAGTCGATGCGCTTGATGGCGCCGGCGAGGGGGTCGATCTCGAACAGGTTGCCACCGCTGCCGATGCCCACGAAGCTGGGCATGTGCTCGTTGCCGATGATGGTGCTGATGCGCACGCCTTCGCCCATGTCGGCCGGGTTGGCGATCTTCTGCGCCGTGAACTCGTCGCCCGACTGGTGCACCACCAGCACGCCGTCGCGGCAGCCGAAGGCGATGTAGTCGGCGTTGGAGTAGCTGCCGTGCAGGCCGGGGCATTCCTGCTCGAAGCGCTTGGTCTGGTGGAAGTGGTCGCCGTGGCGCTCGTACAGCTCCACGTGGGTGGGCGAGGTGCCTTCGGCCTCGGGCGCCTTCCAGGTGGTCAGCAGCCAGTCGCCGCGCGGTTCGGCCGTGCCGTGCATGGGCGAGCCCAGGCGCTGCGTGGCCAGGGTGATGCCGGGCGTGCCGATGCTCTCGTCGCTGAGCAGCGCGAACGAGGCGTTGGTGCCGGCATCGACGCTGCCGTCGAAGAACACGGCGGCCAGTTCGTCGTGGCTTTCGTAGTGCGAGGGCCGAACGCCCGCCAGCTGCGTGGTGAGCAGCCGCGGCGGCTCTTTGCGGTCGTCCATGTGGTCGCCATGCGGCTCCTGGTAGATGCCGCCGTCGACGAACTGGATCAGGCCTTGCGTGGCCTGGACCAGCAGGGCGTAGCGCTTGTCGGGGCTGGCGTGCACGGCCGAGGGGGCGTTGTCGGCGGCGTAGCTCTGCAACACGCTGCCGGCGTCCAGGTCGACCACGTGCACCTGGGCGCTGCCGGGTTCGAGCACCACCAGGCGCCCGGCGGTTTCGATGTGCGCGTGGTCGTCGCCACCGCCAACGTCCTCGACGATGCCGCCGCTGCCGCCACAGGCGGCCAGCGCTCCGGCACAGGCCAGCACCAGGGCGGCTCTCTTCCAGCGCAGGGATGCAGTTTCCACGGTTCTCACTCCTTCGTACGTGTGTTGTGGGGGTGTCGAGTCGTGGAAAAGTATATCAATAACGATAATCCATTATCAAAATGACGCGGATTTCAACACGGGTACGGGCGTGCAGGTGCACTGGAAGCTATCTAAAGAATAGCTGCCAGCGAAGTATCCACGGGCGCTGGAGGCCGAAAATGCTTGAAATCGTTCAGTCGGCTGGCGCTGCCGCCAGCCGCGCGATCAGGGCGCGCTCGGCCGGGCCTTCGACGGGGATCCATACCCGCAGCGGGTTGCCGGCGGCCACGTCGATGGGCTGGCCTTGGGCGTTCTTCATGACCTGCAGGTGCACGGTGCGGTTGCCCTGCGGGTGGATGATCTCGATCCAGTCGCCGACGGCGAAGCGGTTCTTGGTCTCCACCTCGGCCCAGCCGTCACGCACCGCCTTCACCTCGCCGACGAACTGGCTGCGCGTGGCGACCGAGTGGCCGGTCTCGTAGTTCTGGTAGTCCTGCGCCGGGCGGCGTTCCAGAAAGCCGCTGGTGTAGCCGCGGTTGGCCAGGCCCTCCAGCTCGGTGATGAGCACGGGGTTGAAGGGGCGGCCGGCCACGGCGTCGTCGATGGCGCGGCGGTAGGTCTGCGCGGTGCGGGCGACGTAGTACAGGCTCTTGGTGCGGCCCTCGATCTTGAGCGAATCGACGCCGATCTTCACCAGCTTTTCCACCTGCTCGACGGCGCGCAGGTCCTTGCTGTTCATGATGTAGGTGCCGTGCTCGTCCTCCATGATCGGCATCAGCTGGCCGGGGCGGCCTTCCTCCTCGATCAGGTAGACCTTGTCGGCCGCCGGGTGGCGCTGGCCGCTGCCGCAGGTGCTGCCCGCCTTCGCTTCAGCGCGCTCGGCCTCGGCGCCGAAGCTGAAGCCTTCCAGCCGCTCGCCGCGCGCCAGCGCCTCGCCGGTGTTCGGGTCCACGCCGGCGTCCAGCGTCTTGTAGTTCCAGCGGCAGGCGTTGGTGCAGGTGCCCTGGTTGGGGTCGCGCCGGTTGAAGTAGCCCGACAGCAGGCAGCGGCCCGAGTAGGCGATGCACAGCGCGCCGTGCACGAACACTTCCAGCTCCATGTCGGGGCATTCCTGGCGGATCTGCTCGACCTCGGCCAGACTCAGCTCGCGCGAGAGGATGATGCGCGCCACGCCCATCTTCTGCCAGAACTTCACCGCCGCCCAGTTGGTGGTGTTGGCCTGCACGCTGAGGTGCACCGGGATGTGCGGCCACTTCTCGCGCACCAGCATGATCAGGCCGGCGTCGGCCATGATGAGCGCGTCCGGGTTCAGGGCCGCCACCGGCTCCAGGTCGCGCAGGTAGGTGCGCAGCTTGTCGTTGTGGGCGATCAGGTTGCTGGTGACGAAGAACTTTTTGCCGCGCGCGTGCGCCTCGGCGATGCCTTGCGCGATCTGCTCCAGCCGGAACTCGTTGTTGCGCGCGCGCAGGCTGTAGCGCGGCTGGCCGGCGTACACCGCGTCGGCGCCGAAGTCGTAGGCGGCGCGCATTTTGTCCAGGCTGCCGGCGGGCAGCAGCAGTTCGGGGGTTTTCGGGGTCATGGGAGCGTATTGTCCGGCCAGTCGTGCTGGCGTGCCGTGGCGTACCATCGTTCATCTTTTTTTGATGGAGCACCCATCCCCATGAAAGCAGTTCTGATCGGCCTGTGGGCCGCGTTGGCCGTGGGCGCCGCCCAGGCGCAGGGCCCCGGCGGCCTGAAGGCGGGGCTGTGGGAGTCGCGCACGCTCAAGATGGCGATGGACGGCAAGGACATGCTGCCGCAGATGAAGGCGGCGCGCGAACAGATGCAGAAGTCGCTGGCGGGCATGCCGCCCGAGCAGCGCAAGAAAATGGAGGCCGTGATGGCCGCGCAGGGGGCCGACCCCACTGTGCGGCGTATATGCGTCAGCGCCGAAATGGCCAGGAAGGAGCATGCCTTCGTGCCGCGCCCGGCGCGCGCCGACTGCGCCGAGCCCAGGCTGAACCGCAGCGGCAACCGCACGGCGTTCGAGTTCTCGTGCAAGCAGGGCGGCGGCACGATCACCGGCAAGGGCGAGACGCTGGCCGCGGGCGACGAGATCAGCACCAAGGTCGAGACCGCGTCCACCGATGCGGGCGGCGCCAAGCACGTCATGGCGGCCGAGACGCAGATGAAGTTCATCAGTGCCGACTGCGGCGGCCTCAAGCCGCTGGACCAGCTGGTCAAGGAGATGCAGCAGGCGGGCGCCGCAGGGCGGCAGGGCGCGCCCAAGAAATAGGCCCCAGGTCCCGCCGGGCGGGCCATGCGTCGGACGAGGCCGCGAAGTCGCGTCGGCATGACGCGCATCGAGTCCGGATTGCTACCTTTTCAATAGCTTCTGTCGCACGTCTGGCGGGCGCTGGAGCTTGTTTTTATTTGAAACGGCGCGGCGCGCGCGCAAGCCCCCGGCGCTGGCAAGGCCGGCGCGCGCCTGCCACAATGAAACGTGGCTGCCATTGCCGCGGCCGCGATAAAGGAAGAAGCCATGGCCACGACGAAACCCCACGCCTTTGCCTCCACCCTCCAGCCGTTCAAGACCGCCTCCGGCAAGGGCGGCAAGCTGTTCTCGCTGCCGGCGCTGGCGCGCAAGTACCCCAACGTCAAGCGCCTGCCGGTGTCGATCCGCATCGTGCTGGAGTCGGTGCTGCGCCACTGCGACGGCCTGAAGGTCACGCCCGAGCACGTCGCGCAGCTCGCCAACTGGCAGCCCAACGCGGCGCGCACCGACGAGATCCCCTTCACCGTCGCCCGCGTGGTGTTGCAGGACTTCACCGGCGTGCCGCTGCTGGCCGACCTGGCGGCCATGCGCTCCACCGCCCGGCGCCTGGGCGCCGACCCGAAGAAGATCGAGCCGCTGGTGCCGGTCGATCTGGTGGTGGACCACTCCATCATGGTGGACTACTACGGCCGCAGGAACGCGCTCGACCTGAACATGAAGCTGGAGTTCCAGCGCAACCGCGAGCGCTACGAGTTCATGAAGTGGGGCATGCAGGCTTATCGCACCTTCGGCGTGGTGCCGCCGGGCTTCGGCATCGTGCACCAGGTCAACCTCGAATACCTGGCGCGCGGCGTGCATCGGCGCAAGGACGGCGTGTACTACCCCGACACCCTGGTCGGCACCGACAGCCACACCACCATGATCAACGGCATCGGCGTGGTCGGCTGGGGCGTGGGCGGCATCGAGGCCGAGGCGGCCATGCTGGGCCAGCCGGTGTACTTCCTCACGCCCGACGTGGTGGGCTTCGAGCTGAAGGGCCAGCTGCGCGAGGGCTGCACCGCCACCGACCTGGTGCTCACCGTCACCGAGATCCTGCGCCGGCACAAGGTGGTGGGCAAGTTCGTCGAGTTCTTCGGCGAGGGCACGCGCACGCTCAGCCTGCCGGACCGCGCCACCATCGGCAACATGGCGCCCGAGTACGGCGCGACGATGGGCTTCTTTCCTGTCGATGAGCGCACCATCGAGTACTTCGAGGGCACGGGCCGCACCAAGGCCGAGATCGAAGCCTTTGAAGCCTACTTCCGCGCGCAGGGCCTGTTCGGCGTGCCGAAAGCCGGCGCCATTGATTACTCGCAGGTCGTCACGCTCGACCTGGGCGACGTCACCCCCAGCCTGGCCGGCCCCAAGCGCCCGCAGGACCGCATCGAGATCGGCCGCGTGGCCGGCCAGTTCGAGTCGCTGTTCTCCAGGCCGATGGGCGAGAACGGCTTCAACCGCCCGGCGGCCGAGCTGCACACCCGCGTCGAGGTGGTGCGCGACAACGACCCCGGCGCCGACGAGCGCCCGCCCGTGCCCAAGCCCGTGCCGCTCGGCGCCTCGCGCGAGGTGGTGGAGATGGTGGCCAACAAGCCCACGCTGGAATCGGCCCTCGCCGAGGCCGACGTGATCGAGCCCAGCTCGCCCTACCGCTACACCCTGGGCAACGGCGACGTGTTGATCGCCGCCATCACCAGCTGCACCAACACCAGCAACCCCAGCGTGCTGCTGGCCGCCGGCCTGCTGGCGAAGAAGGCGGTGGAGGCGGGCCTCAGCGTCAAGCCGCACATCAAGACCTCGCTGGCGCCGGGCTCGCGCATCGTCACCGAGTACCTCACCGAGACCGGCCTGCTGCCGTACCTGGAGAAGCTTGGCTTCGCCCTGGCCGGCTACGGCTGCACCACCTGCATCGGCAACGCCGGCGACCTGGCGCCCGAGATCAACGAGGCCATCACCCGCAACGACCTGGTGTGCGCGGCCGTGCTGTCGGGCAACCGCAACTTCGAGGCGCGCATCCACCCCAACCTGAAGGCCAACTTCCTCGCCAGCCCGCCGCTGGTGGTGGCCTACGCCATCGCCGGCAGCGTGCTGGTGGACCTGATGACCCAGCCCGTGGGCAAGGGCAAGGGCGGGCGCGACGTGTACCTGGGCGACATCTGGCCCCGCAGCGACGAGATCCAGAAACTGCTGAAGTACGCCATGAAGGGCAAGGCCTTCCGCGACAACTACGCCAAGGTCGTGACCGAGCCCGGCAAGCTGTGGGAGCGCATCGAGGGCGTGACGGGCGAGGTCTACAACTGGCCCACCAGCACCTACATCGCCGAGCCGCCGTTCTTCCAGGATTTTGCTATGGAAGAAGGAGCTGCCAGCGCAGGTGGGACGGGCGCTGTAGGCCAAAAATGTGCTGAAGTGCGCGGCGCGCGCGTCATGGCGCTGTTCGGCGACAGCATCACCACCGACCACATCTCGCCCGCCGGCAGCATCAAGGAAAGCTCGCCCGCCGGCCAGTGGCTGCTGGCGCACGGCGTGCAGAAGGCCGACTTCAACAGCTACGGCTCGCGCCGCGGCAACCACGAGGTGATGATGCGCGGCACCTTCGCCAACGTGCGCATCAAGAACCTGATGGTGCCGCCGCAGCCCGACGGCAGCCGCGAGGAGGGCGGCGTGACGCTGACGCAGCCCTCGGGCCAGAAGAGGTTCATCTACGACGCCGCCATGGACTACATCGCCGCCGGCGTGCCCACCGTGGTCTTCGCCGGCGAGGAGTACGGCACCGGCTCCAGCCGCGACTGGGCGGCCAAGGGCACGCAGCTGCTGGGCATCAAGGCCGTGGTCGCCAAGAGCTTCGAGCGCATCCACCGCAGCAACCTGGTGGGCATGGGCGTGCTGCCGCTGCAATTCAAGGCCGGCGAGTCGTGGGAGAGCCTGGGCCTCGTGGGCGGCGAGCTGATCGACGTCATTCCGGCGGCCGACCTGGCGCCGCAGAGCGACGCGCGGCTGATCGTCACGCGCGCCGACGGCTCCAGGAAGGAAACCACCCTCACGCTGCGCATCGACACGCCGATCGAGGTGGACTACTTCCGTGCCGGCGGCATCCTGCCCTACGTGCTGCGGCAACTGCTGGCGTAGAGCCCGCGGCCGGCGCGGCCCGGCGCGCCATCGGGCGCGGCACAATTTGCGCCATGAGTTCGACACAACAACTGCTGGTCGCGGGCGGCGGCATCGGCGGGCTGGCGGCGGCGCTGGCCGTGGCGCGCGCCGGCTGGGAGGTGCGCGTCCTCGAACGCGCGGCGGCCTTCAACCAGGTCGGCGCCGGCATCCAGCTCGGCCCCAACGTGACCCGCATCCTGTGCGCCTGGGGGCTGGAGCGCGAGCTGGTGGCGGTGGCCGCCTTCCCGGATCGGCTGCAAGTGCGCAGCGCCCTGACCGGCGACGAGCTGGGCGTGCTGCCGCTCGGCCGCCGCGCCTTCGACCGTTACGGCGCGCCCTACGCCACCCTGCACCGCGCCGACCTGCACCGCCTGCTGTGCACCGCCGCCGTGCGGCAGGGCGGCGTGCAGCTGCGGCTGGACCGCACCCTGGCCAGCTTCCACGACGACGGCCGGGCCGTCACCCTGACCACCGACGCCGGCCAGCAGATCGAGGGCGACGCGCTGCTGGGCGCCGACGGCGTGTGGAGCCGCGCGCGCCAGCAGCTGGTGGGCGACGGCCCGCCGCGCGTCACCGGCCACCTGGCCTACCGCGCCATGCTGCGCCAGTCGGCGCTGCCCGAGGCGCTGCGCACCACGCAGGTCACCGCCTGGCTGGGGCCGCGCCTGCACGTGGTGCAGTACCCGGTGCGGCGCGGCGAGTGGATGAACGTGGTCGCCATCGTGCACGGCCCGCCGCCCGCCGGCGCCGAGAACTGGGACCACGGCGCCAACGCCGCTGACCTGCTGCGCGCCACCGGCGCCGTGTGCGCGCCGCTGCGCGAGCTGCTGGCCGCCGCGCCCGCGGCCAGCGTCAACCCGCACGCCTGGCGCCTGTGGGCGCTGGCCGACCGCGCGCCCGTGCGCGCCGCCGGCCAGATGGCGCGCGGCCGCGTGGCGCTGCTGGGCGACGCCGCCCATCCCATGCCGCCGTACCTGGCCCAGGGCGCCGGCATGGCCATCGAGGACGCGGCCGAGCTGGCCCGCGCGCTGGCCATGGACACCGTGGAGGTGCCCACGCGCCTGGCGCGCTACGCCCAGGCGCGCTGGCAGCGCGTGGCGCGCGTGCAGGCGCGCGCCATCCGCAACGGCCGGATCTTCCACGCCACCGGGCTGGCGCGCGTGGGGCGCGACACCTCGATCCGCCTGCTGGGCGAGCGCGTGCTGGACGTGCCATGGCTCTATGGCGGGTGACTACACTCGCACGCATGCCCCGTCCTTCCATCCTTATCGCCCGCGCCATCTTCCCCGAGGTGGTGGACAAGCTCGCCGCGCACTTCGACGTCGAGGCCAACCAGGCCGACGAACTGTGGCCGCGCGAGCAATTCATCCAGCGCCTGCAAGGCAAGCAGGGCGTGTTCACCACCGGCGGCGAGCGCATCGACGCCGCGCTGCTGGCGCAAGCCCCTGGCCTGAAGATCTGCGCCAACATGGCCGTCGGCCACAACAACTTCGACCTGCCCGCCATGACGGCCGCCGGCGTGCTCGCCACCAACGCCCCCGGCGTGCTGACCGAGACCACCGCCGACATGGGCTTCGCCCTGCTGATGGCCGCCGCCCGCCGCGTCACCGAGTCCGAGCACTACCTGCGCGCCGGCCGCTGGGACCGCTGGTCCTGCGACATGATGATCGGCCAGGACGTGCACGGCAGCACCCTGGGCATCGTCGGCATGGGCCGCATCGGCCAGGCCATCGCCCGGCGCGGTGCGCTGGGCTTCGGCATGCAGGTGATCTACCACAACCGCTCGCGCCTGCCCGAGGCCGAGGAGGCCGCCGTCGGCGCGCGCTACGCCGGTCTGGATGAACTGCTGCGCACGGCCGACCACGTGGTGCTGGTCGTGCCCTACACGCCCGAGGCGCACCACATGATCGGCGCGGCGCAGATCGCGCTGATGAAGCCCACCGCCACCCTCGTCAACATCGGGCGCGGCGGGCTGATCGACGAGGATGCCCTGGCTCAGGCCCTGCAAGCCGGCCGCATCGCCGCCGCCGGGCTGGACGTGTTCGAGGGCGAGCCCAAGGTCAACCCGGCGCTGCTGGCCTGCGCCAACGTCGTCCTCACCCCCCACATCGCCAGCGCCACCGTGCCCACCCGCAAGGCCATGGCCCACCTGGCCGCCGACAACCTGATCGGCTACCTCGCGCAGGGCAGGGCGGTGACGCCGCTCAACCCCGAGGTGATGGGCGGGGCGTGAGAGGGGCGTCATCGGAACTCATGAGGAAAATCGGCCTCCAGCGCCCGTCCAGCAAGCGCTGGAAGCTCATTTTTCAATAGCTTGAAGCCGCGAGGCTATCATTCCCCACCCCTGCGGACACCGCTCCGTGAACCGAAGAAGGGCGCCTTGCCGAGCACCGCCTCGCCTGGCGATGCCCGACTTCCTCATCAGGAGCCCACCATGCAGCCACCTTCCGCAACCGGCCGGCCCGTTCGCCTCGGCCGAATGGCGCCCACCCTTCCCGTGTCCGACATCGCCCGCTCGGTGCTGTTCTATGCATCGGCCCTGGGCTTCGAGAAAGTCTTCGAGAACGGCAGCCCGGTGGGCTTCGTCATTCTCCAGAAGGACGCGGCGGAGCTGCATCTGACGCTGGACAGAGCGCACAAGGCCACCGTCCACAACCTGGCGCAGCTGATGGTCGATGATGCCGAGGCGCTGTACGAACACCTTCAGCGCTGCCGCGTCAGGATCGTCAAGGCCCTGCGCGATGCCGACTTCGGCCTGCGCTGCTTCGTCTTCGCCGACCCCGACGGCAACCGGATCGACGTCGGCCAGAGCTTGTAGCGGTTGCCAAAACTGTGCACCTGCGCGGCGCGGCCGGATCAGGCCGACAAAGGAACGAGGTGAGAGCATGAAATCGAGTTTTGCGTCGGGTGCTGCGGCACTGGGTTTTTGGCTGGCGGCCGTTGCACCGTTGCCTGCCGCGGCATGGCAACTCACTCCGGAAGCGACGGCTGTTGAGCGCGGGATGGCTGCGCCCAACCGCTTGCGGCGCGCGATCAATGGCGGAGCCTTTCGGGCGATGGCCATGGTGGGCCATCCTGTGCATGAGGAGATCACCAGACAGGCGCTCCAATGCCCGAGCGAGGGGCCATTGGCGCCGGGCTGCGAGTTCGACATCCGCTACCAGGAGGCAGGCGTGCGCTGGAATGACGATCCGGCGTTCAAGTTCTTGCCGGGGCGCGGCAAGTTTCCGGACTGCCAGAGCGGCACAGTGCGCATGGTCACCCAACCGCTGTGCTGGGCGCAGGTGTTCCTTTCCGGCGAGCGCTCGGCCCGTCGTGGCGTGCAATTCACCGGCGCCAATTCCAACCTGCTGGTGCGTTCGCATTTCGGTGACTTGCAGTTCTTGCACGCCATGGCGGTCAGCGACGGTGAAACGCCCGAGCAGACCCGCCGCAACGTGATGGCGTGGCTGGAGTTCACCTGGCGCACGTCGATCGGCGAAGCGAAGTTCGATTCCCAGCGCATGGTGGCGCGCTTGCCGGTCGACGGGTTCGCGGAGAGGTTCCGGCACAACCAGGGTTGGCGCATTCAGGATCTGTTCTCGCTGGGCAACCCCGCCGTGCGTACGGAAGAGGCCATTCAGCGAATCGCCCTGGGCAGCCTGTTGCATGTGGTGCAGGATTCATTCGCCGCCGGCCACGTAGAGCGTGAGGCTCCCGTGTCCGGGGTTGTCTGCGCCGGTCGCACCGACTGGCCGGCGCCGGGCCAGATCCTCGAGTTTCATTCCTACCCGCACCAGGATTCGCGCAAGCACGGCCGTGCCGATGAACCACATGGGTTGGAAGCGCACCTGGCAGGCGCTCGCCCCCACGTGATTGACGTGGTACGCACCGTGGCTGAACTGTGGCGCGCCAGAACGCCCTGGGACGATGCGCGACCCTATCTGGAGTGCGTGTTCACGCTGTCACCGACCGCGCGTGTTTCATCCCCAGGCAACAGTTACCGGTCCGACGCGCCCGGGGACCAGGTCCAATGGGGCGGTTGAGTGCATCTGGATGGCAGCCCCCCGAGTTCGCGGGGTTGCCCCTGATTGCGCTGCTTGTCAGAAGTACTCGCCGACATCATCGGTTCGATCCATGCAGGGCCATTCTGGCCGCGCTTCTACAATGCCCATCATGACCTCTTCCTCTCGCGTGCGCGCTCGGCTGCTCCATCCCGAATCGACCCCCAGCGCCCGCCCATCAAGCGCTGGCAGCTATTAATTCAGGAATTCACATGACCTCGCCAAGCGCTGACGCGCTGCTGTGGGCCGCACTGGCCGGCGCGGTGCTCAACGTGGTGCTGCTGCTCGTGCTGCTGCTGCGCCGCCCGCGCCGCCCGGCCGACGTGGCCTCACGCGGCGAGGTGCAGCAGGCCGTGGGGCAGGCGAGCGAGCGGCTGGAGCGCGAGCTGCGCCACGAGATCGGCGAAGCGCCGAGCCAGTTGTCCAAGCAGGATGCCGGGATGGCGGCACGCATTCCGCATGCTGCACAGGTTGTCGCCTTCCGCAACCTGCTCATCCACGGATACGCTGCTGTGCATGTGCGGCGGGTTTGGGAGGTCGTCGAAAACGACTTGCCGCAACTGGAGGCCAGCGTGGCGAGGCTGCAAGCCGAAATCTATGGCCGGCAGCGGTCCGGCGGTGAGACCCCGCGAGAGGGCGACGAAGCCTGAGCGCCGCATGGCCGACGCCGACTTCGACGATCGCCCGGTGGACGTGCATTCCCCCGAGGTGCCCGAGGGCATCCGCCAGGCCGTGCTGGCGCGCATGCGGCCGGGCGACGTGTTGTGGCGCTGCCCGAGCAAATCCGCCCCGCGCGGGCCGCTCGCCGCCTTCGGCTTCGGCCGGCGAGGCGTGGTGATCGAGTGGTGGCTGGTGGCCGCCGATGGCGATCTGGTGGAGGCATATTGGGAAGAGTGATGACTTCCGATATCGGATCATCAGTGATGATCTGTTTTATATAAGTAATTGATTCATATCTGATTTATTGAATAAAATCCGATCATGAATCCGATCAAACCGGGTGATGGACGTGCATCGGCGCCTGACGGGCTGGCCGCCGTCCTGGCCCGCCAGCCTGCCGCCAGCGCCCAGGAACTGGCCGCGCGTCTGGGCGTGAGTCTGCCCACGGTGCACCGACTGCTGCGCGCGGCGCCGGACCGGGTGGTCAGCCTGGGCCGCGCGCGCCGCACGCGCCATGCCTGGCGCCGCGCTTTGCGTGGGCAGGCGGGCGACCTGCCGGTGTACCGCGTCGATGCCGGGGGCGTGCCGCAGCCCTGGCCGGCGCTGGCGCTGATCGCGCCCGAGGGCACGGCCCTGCCGCTGGAAGGCACCGGCTGGCCGGTGCCGCCCGAATCGCGCGACGGCTGGTGGCCCGGCCTGCCGTACCCCTTGCAGGACATGCGGCCGCAGGGCTACATGGGCCGCCAGTTCGCCCGCGCCGTACACGAGGGCCTGCAACTGCAACCCGACCCGCGCGCCTGGAGCGACGACGACGTACTGCTGGCGCTGTCGCGCGCCGGTGCCGACGCGGTGGGCGACCTCATCGTCGGCGACCAGGCGCTGCGCCGCTGGCAGGCCGCGCGGCTCGACGCGCCGGCGCCGCTGGCCGAAGCCGGCCTGGCCGATGCCTACCCGGCGCTGGCGGCGCAGGCTGTGGCGGGCGGCGGCGCCGGCTCCAGCGCGGCGGGCGAGTTCCCCAAGTTCGCGGCGCTGCGCGAGGTGCCGGCGAGCGATGCCGATGCCGCGCGCACGCCGCACGTGCTGGTCAAGTTCTCCGGTGCCGGCGGCACGCCGGCCGAGCGGCGCTGGGCCGATCTGCTGCTGGCCGAGCACCTGGCGCTGCAAGCCATCGCCGCGCACCTGGGTGGGCAGGGCGTTCAGGCGGCGCGCAGCCGGTGGCTGCAGGCGGGCGGCAGGGCCTTTCTGGAGGTGGAGCGCTTCGACCGCCACGGCCGCTGGGGCCGCAGCCCGCTGGTCAGCCTGGAGGCCGTCAACGCCGCCTTCCTGGGCCTGCCGCATCGGCCGTGGCCCGAGCTGGCCGCGCCGCTGGCGCGCGGGGGCTGGCTGGCCGAGGGCGCCGAGGCGGCTGTCAACGTGCTGTGGTGGTTCGGCCGCCTGATCGGCAATACCGACATGCACCTGGGCAACCTCAGCTTCCGCCCGCATGCCGGCCGGCTGATGCTGGCGCCTGCCTACGACATGCTGCCCATGCGCTATGCGCCCCTGGGCGGCGGCGAACTGGTGCCGCTCGCGCTGCTGGAGCCGCCGCTGCCGCTGCCCGGCGAGCGCGCACAGTGGCATCCGGCAGCCGCTGCTGCATCGGCGTTCTGGCAGTCGCTGGCAGGCGATGACCGCGCCAGCCACGGGATGCGCGCGCAAGCCGAGGCCAATGCGCGCCGGCTGGCGCAGGCGGTCGCCGTGGCCGGCTGAGGCACTGTTTCTACAATGCTGCCCATGGCCACCGCACGCTGCTCACCGAGGCAGGAGTTTCAAATGAAATCGGCCTCCAGAGCCCGCCCATCAAGCGCTACCAGCTATCAATTCAGGAATCTTCATGATCTCACCGGGCGCTGACATGCTGCTGTGGGCCGCACTGGCCGGCGCGGTGCTCAACGTGGTGCTGCTGCTCGTGCTGCTGCTGCGCCGCCCGCGCCGCCCGGCCGACGTGGCCTCGCGCGGCGAGGTGCAGCAGGCCGTGGGGCAGGCGAGCGAGCGGCTGGAGCGCGAGCTGCGCCACGAGATCGGCGAAGGCGCGCGCGGCGGCCGGCAGGAGCTGGCGCAGACGCTGGTGACCTTCCAGGACGCGGTGATGCGCCAGGGCGCCGAGGCCACGCGCACGCAGAACGCGCAGATCGACGCCTTCGCGCAGCAGCTGGCGCACCTGCGCGGCACGCTGTCGGAGACGCTGACGCAGCAGCTGCAAACCTTGAGCGAGGCCAACGCGCGCCGCCTGCACGAAGTGCGCGGCACGCTGGAGCAGCAGCTCGGCGCCCTGCAAGCCGCCAACAGCGCCAAGCTCGACGAGATGCGCCGCACGGTGGACGAGAAGCTGCACGCCACGCTGGAGCAGCGCCTGGGCGAGAGCTTCCGCCAGGTGGCCGACCGGCTGGAGCAGGTGCACAAGGGCCTGGGCGAGATGCAGACGCTGGCGCAGGGCGTGGGCGACCTGAAGCACCTGCTGACCAACGTCAAGACGCGCGGCATGTTCGGCGAGGCCCAGCTGGCCGCGCTGCTGGAGCAGGTCTTCGCGCCCGAGCAGTACGCGGCCCAGGTGCCCACGCGGCCGGGCAGCCGCAACGCGGTGGACTTCGCCATCCGCCTGCCGGGGCGCGGTGGCGGTGACGCACCGGTGTGGCTGCCGATCGACGCCAAGTTCCCCAACGAGGACTACGAGCGCCTGCTCGACGCCCAGCAGCGCGCCGATGCCGCCGGCGCCGAGGCGGCGGCCAAGGCGCTGGAGGCGCGCATCCGCCTGGAGGCGCGCGGCATCGCCGACAAGTACGTCGAGCCGCCGCACACCACCGACTTCGCCATCCTCTTCCTGCCCACCGAGGGCCTGTACGCCGAGGTGCTGCGCCGCGCGGGCCTGATGGACGCGCTGCAGCGCGAGCACCGCGTCACCCTGGCCGGCCCGACCACGCTGCTGGCGATGCTCAACAGCCTGCAAATGGGCTTCCGCACGCTGGCGCTGGAAAAGCGCAGCAGCGAGGTCTGGCAGGTGCTGGGCGCGGTGAAGACCGAGTTCGGCAAGTTCGGCGACGTGCTGGCGCGCGTCAAGACGCAGACGCAGACCGTGCTGAACACGCTGGACGCGGCGCAGACGCGCACCAACGTGATGAACCGCGCGCTCAAGAAGGTCGAGGCGCTGCCCGACGCCGAGGCGCGGCACCTGCTGCCCGGCGAGGGCGGCGATGCCTGAGGGGAATGCTCCCATAAAAATAGCTGCTCGCGCTTGCTGGATAAGCGCTGGAGCCCGATTTGATTCATAACGCCCGCTACGCATGACCGGCCGCGAGTTGACGCGCCTGGTGCTGGCGCAGGTGTGCGTGCACAGCGCCATGACGGGCAGCCGCCTGGTGGCGCCGCTGCTGGCGCTCAAGCTCGGCTACAGCGCCGCCGAGGTCGGCGTGCTGCTGGCGCTGTTCGCGCTCTCGCCCGTGTTCCTGGCGCTGCCCGCGGGGCGCCTGGCCGACCGCCACGGCCTGCACCTGCCGCTGGCGCTGGCCGTGGGCACCGCCACGCTGGGCGCGGGGCTGGCCGCCATCTGGCCGGTGTATGGCGTGCTGTGCCTGGGCGGCGTGCTGACCGGCGCCGCCTCCGGCACGGCGCAGATCGCGCTGCAGCGGCACGTGGGTCGTTCGGCCGGCAACGCCACCGAGCTGAAGACGGTGTTCAGCTGGCTGGCCATCGCGCCGGCGCTGGCCAACTTCCTGGGGCCGCTGCTGGCCGGACTGCTGATCGACCATGCCGGCGCGCAGCCGGCGGACATGACGGGCTTTCGCGCCGCCTACGCGCTGCTGGCCGCGCTGCCCATCGTCTGCTGGCTGCTGGCGCGGGGCGCGCCGGCGTCGCAGCCCGCCGAAGCCGCCCCCGCGGGGCCGCGCCGCTCGGTGTGGGACCTGCTGGCGCTGCCGCCGCTGCGGCGCCTGCTGTTCATCAACTGGATGCAGTCCGCCGCCTGGGACGTGCACACCTTCGTGCTGCCCATCCTGGGGCACGAGCGGGGCCTGAGCGCGTCGGCCATCGGCGCGCTGCTGGGCGCGTTCGCCGTCGCCGCCGCGCTGGTGCGCATGGCATTGCCGAAGATCGCCGCGCGGCTGGCCGAATGGCAGGTGATCCTGGCCTCGACCCTGGTCGCCGCCACCGCGCTGGCGCTGTACCCGCTGGCGCCCGGCTTCTACACCATGGCCCTGTGCTCAGTGGTGCTGGGCGTGGCGCTGGGCGCCGTGCAGCCGATGGTGCTGAGCCTGCTGCACCACATCGCCCCGCCCGCGCGCCAGGGCGAGGCGATGGCGCTGCGCGTGATGACCATCAACCTGTCGAGCTTCCTGCTGCCCATGCTGTTCGGCTCGGTCGGCGTGGTGATGGGCGTGGGCGGGCTGTTCTGGCTGGTGGCGGCGGTGCTGGGCGCGGGGGCGCGGGCGGTGGTGCCGCTGCGCGAGGTGGGCGCGGAGCGTCCACCGGGGTGACGCCTGGCGGAGCTATTCGACCTCGGCGATCAGCTCGATCTCCACGCACGCGCCCAGCGGGTTCGCGGCCACGCCGAAGGCGCTGCGGGCGTGCTTGCCGGCGTCGCCGAACACCTGGCCCAGCAGATCGGAGCAGCCGTTGGTGACCAGGTGTTGCTCGGTGTAGTCGGGGGCCGAGTTGACCAGGCTCATCACCTTGACGATGCGCTTGACGCGGTTCAGGTCGCCCACGGCCGCGTGCAGGGTGCCCAGCAGGTCGATGGCGACGGCGCGCGCGGCCTGCACGCCGTCGGCGGTGCCCATGTCCTGCCCCAGCTTGCCGACCCAGGGTTTGCCGTCGCGGCGCGCGATGTGGCCGGAGAGGAAGACCAGTTTGCCGGTCTGCAAGAAGGGCACGTAGGCGGCGGCGGGCACGGAAACGGGCGGCAGCTGGATGCCGAGCTGCTGGAGCTTGTCGTGGATGTTCATGGCGCTTTGAAGAGAAATTAAGTCAGTTGTTCATGGCGCTTCGTTATCGGCGCAGCGCTTGAAACCCCAGGAGCCCAACGGCCGCGGAGCAGGCCACGCCAGTGCACCCGTGGCCGGGGTTCCCCCGGCCAGTGGGTGCGCCCCCTGGAGGGAGGATGCCGCAACATCGCGCAGCGCGTGGAGCAACGGGGGTGGTGTTTCATATCGGAGCGGCCTCGGCCAGCGAGGCGGCGTCGCACGGCTCCACTGTAACGCCCACGTGCAGCTCGTGGCCGCCGCTGCCGTGGATCACGCCGCGCATGGGCGAGACGTCGGCGTAGTCGCGGCCGACGGCCAGGCGCACGAAGTCCTCGCCGGGGGTGCTCCAGCCGTCGCGGTCGTTGGTGGGGTCCAGGTCGTACCAGCCGTGGCCGCCGGCCTGCGCCGCCAGGTCGGGCAGGAACACCGACACCCAGGCGTGCGAGGCGTCGCTGCCCACCAGGCGCGGCTGGCCGGGCGGCGGCTGGGTCAGCAGATAGCCACTGACGTAGCGCGCCGGCAGGCCGAGCGAGCGCAGGCAGGCCAGCATCACGTGCGAGAAGTCCTGGCACACGCCGCGCCGCTGCTCCAGCGCCTCGATGGCGGGGGTGCCGACGTCGGTGGTGAGGCTGGCGTAGGTGAAGTCGCCGTGCACGCGCCGCATCAGCTCGCGCGCGGCGTCGATCAGCGGGCGGCCGGGCGTGAACGAGGGCGCGGCGTAGTCGGCGAACGCCGGGCCGGGGTGCACGTGGGCCGAGGGGTAGATGAACTCGGCCGCCGGGTGCCACTGGGCGCCGGCGTGGTAGACGAACTGCTCGCGCACCGCCTCCCACGGCAGCTGGCTGGCGGCGGGCTCGGGCGGGCGCGTGTGCACCAGGCTGCTGGCGCGCACCAGCAGCTCCTCGTGCGCGCTGGCGATCTCGAAGTAGGCCCGCACGTTGCGGTACACGTCGGGCGTCTCGGTCAGCACCACCGGCGCGGGCGAAATCTCCAGCCGCGCGTCCAGGCGCTGCTGGCAGCGCGTGTGCGGCGGCGTGAGGTGGGCCATGTGCTGGGCGGCCTCCACGGCGGGGGCGTAGAGGTAGCGGGTGTCGTGGATGATGCGCAGGCGCATGGTGGGTTTTGCTACTTTATTGGTAGCTGGTGGCGCTTGGTGGGTGGGCGCTGGAGGCCGATTTGGCTCTTGATTCTTGGGTGGCTGCTGGAGGCGCTGTAGGCCGGGATTTCGCCCCGGCGGGCGACCTACTTTCTTTGCTTCGCCAAAGAAAGTAGGCAAAGAAAGGCGACCCCACTTCGCGTGTCCCTCCGCTGCGCTGCGGGCAACCTGCGGTGCTCGGTCGCGGGGCGGCATTGCGGAACTCACTGCGCGCCTGCGGCGCTGCGTTCAGACAACCGCAATGAGTCAGCGCACGAAGCGCGTGCATGCTGCGCTGCACGCGCCCGCCCCACGCCCTGCGCTCCTCGGCACGCGCAGAGGGGAGGGGAACCCCCACGGGCCATCGCTTCGCTCGGCCTCCAAGGCGCAGGCGCTTCGCGCCGCGCAGCCTGGGCCGAGCGCAGCGATGGCCCGAATGGACTTCAACCCCCCTGTGGCTGCGCCTGCGGCGCGGGGCTTGCGGGGTGGCGGCTGCACCGCAGGATGCAGCCGCTTCGTGGACTGACTCGCCGCGGTTGTTTGAACGCAGCGCGCAGCGCGCAGTGAGTTCTGCGGCGCACCCCGCAAGCCCCGCGACGCAGGTTTGCCCCGCAGCGCAGCGAAGGGGTCGCAGACTTGGGGTCGCCTTTCTTTGGTTCCTTTCTTTGGCGAGACAAAGAAAGGGACTGCGCCGCCGGGCGCACATCCCGGCCGACAGCGCCTCAAAAAAAACAAACGACAACTTCATACGCTCTGCCGCTCATTGCCGGTGTGCGAGAAATGCCGCAACCCGATGTCATCCGACAGCCGCCCGCCGACCTCGATGTCGTGCTGCAACAGCGCCTGCAAGTGCACGAAGTCGCCGATCGCGTCCGACTGGCACAGCCGCGGCAGATCGGTCGCGGCGGGGCTTTTCAGGCGGGCGGACAGGTCTTCCACCGGCTGCGCCTCGTTGGCGTGCAGGCGTTCGAGCTGCGTCTTCAGCGTGCTCACCACCCAGCCGATCGAGCGCGGGTTCTGCCGGTTCAGCACCACGTGCTCGATCAGCGCGGCGATGGCGCGGCTGCGCTGGTGGCGGGCGTGGAACGAGATGCCGGAGTCGAACAGGTCCAGCACCACCCCGTAGCCCGCCGCGTCGTGCACGGCGTTGGTGTAGAAGCCCTTGGACAGCGCGTCGCACAGCCAGGTCAGCCGCTCGATCTGGCGGCCGGCGGACATCATGCGCCAGCCGTCGTCGCGCCACATGCGGTCCATCTGCGCGCCGGTGACGGCCGCCAGCGTGCGCGACAGCCGCGCCAGCACGGGCAGCGCGTCGGCGGCGGCGCCGGGGCCGGCGTGCAGCAGCTCGCTGGCCTCGATCTGGAAGCGCTCCTCGGCCTCCTTGATGAAGCTCCAGTGCTCTGGCGAGAGCCGCTCGCGCACGGCCTGCGCGGCGCCGCGCAGGCCGTGCAGGGTCTGGCCGACGCCGGGCTCGTCGGCGCCGCCGGCCAGGCCCTGGATGAGCCGGCGCTCGAATTCGGCGCGGTCGTCCAGCGGCGAGGGGCAGTCCTCGGGCACCAGGGCGGCGGCCTCGGCGAGCTGGCCCAGCCACATCAGCAGCGCCAGCGAAGGCTCCTCGTCGCCGTGCAGCGCGTCCAGCACGATGCGCGCCAGGCGGGTGCCGTTCTCGGCGCGTTCGGTGTAGCGGCCCAGCCAGAAAAGGTTCTCGGCCGCGCGGCTGGTGACCAGGCGCTCGCGCTGCACCAGCGTGGTGGCGTGCGGCGTGATGCCGGCCAGGCCCGCGCCGGGGTCGAAGTCGGTGTCCTCGAACGCCGGCGCCTCGCCCAGCACCCAGGTGTCGGCGCTGCTGCCGCCCATGGCCATGCTGGCCAGGCCCGCGCTCTCGCTGACCAGGCGCGTCATGCCGCCGGGCAGCACGCGCCAGCTGCCCTGGCCGTCGCACAGCGCGAACACGCGCAGGATGGCGGCGCGCGACTGCATGTGCGCTTCGGCGCCGTGGCCGGCCCAGACGGGCATGCGCGAGGCCGGCAGGTAGGCCTGCACCGTGTGCTCCTCCGGCACGCGCTGGATGCTGGCGCGCCAGGATTCCAGCACCTCGGGGCTCATCAGCGGCCCGACGCCGGCGCTGAAGGTGCCGCGGCTGGTGGACCAGGGGTAGGTCGGCTTGACGACGCTGTGCGCCAGCATCGGCAGCGCCTCGCGCAGCGCGGCCGGCTCGCCGCACCACCAGGTGTGCAGCGCCGGCAGCGCAAGCTCTTCGCCCAGCAGGTGGCGCGTCAGCGCCGGCAGGAAGCCCAGCAGCGCGCTCGATTCCAGGAAGCCCGCGCCTGGCGCGTTGGCCACCAGCACGTTGCCGGCGCGCACCGCCTGCAGCAGGCCGGGCACGCCCAGGCGCGACTCGGGGCGCGTCTCCAGCGGGTCGAGCCAGGCGTCGTCCACGCGCTTGATCAGGCCGTGCACCGGCCGCAGGCCGTGCAGCGTCTTCAGGAACAGGCGCTGGTTGCGCACCGTGAGGTCGCTTCCCTCGACCAGGGTCACGCCCAGGTAGCGCGCCAGGTAGGACTGCTCGAAGTAGGTCTCGTTGTACGGCCCTGGCGTGAGCAGGGCGATGTGCGAATCGGGGCCGCCGGGGGCCATGGCTTTCAGGGCCTCGATGAAGTGGCGGTAGGTGGCGGCCAGGCGCCGCACGTTCATGCCGCCGAAGGCCTGGGGGAACTGGCCGGAGACGGCCACGCGGTTCTCCATCAGGTAGCCCAGGCCGGAGGGCGCCTGGGTGCGCTGCGCCACCACCCACCAGTAGCCCTTGGGGCCGCGCGCCAGGTCGAACGCCACCATGTGCAGGTGCATGCCGCCCACCGCCGGCACGCCGTGCATGGCGCGCAGGTAGTCGGGGTGGCCCTGCACCAGGGCGGCGGGCAGCAGGCCGTCCTTCAGCAGGCGGCGCTCGCCGTACATGTCGCGCATCACGGCGTCGAGCACGCGCACGCGCTGCAGCACGCCGGCCTCGATGCGCCGCCAGTCGGCGGCGGGGATGAGCAGCGGGAACAGGTCCAGCGGCCAGGGGCGCTGCAGGTCGGCCTCGTCGGCGTGCACGTTGTAGGTGACGCCGTTGTCGCGCAGCTGGCGCCGCAGGCGGGCTGCGCGGTGGTTCAGGTCCTCGGCCGGCTCGCGGCCGAGGTAGCTGAAGAACGCGGCCCAGGCGGGCGCTGGCGGCTGCGCGGCGGGCAGCGCCACACCGACGCCGGTGGGCACGCCGTGCATTTCGTCGAACCAGGCCGAGTCCGGGAAGGTGTGGCCGCCTGGCGGCGCAGGGCGGGGGCTCGGGCTGTCCGATGGTCGATTCAGCGGCAAATCCATGCGGCGTTCATTGTCGCATCCGCACCGCATCGGTGCGCCGCAGATCCAGCGTGCACGGGAACTCGCGCGAGCCCGGCAGGTGCAGCGTGGCCGGCGGCACGTCCATCGCCCCGGCGGTGTGGCCGATGCGGAAGAAGCGCGCCAGGCGGCGGCTTTCGGCCTCGTAGGCGTTGACCGGGAAGGTGCCGTAGTTGCGCCCGCCCGGGTGCGCCACGTGGACCTGGCAGCCGCCGACGCTGCGGCCGGCCCAGGTGTCCAGCACGTCGAACACCAGCGGGCCGTGCGGCTTGATGGTGGGGTGCAGCGACGACCAGGGGTTCCACGCCTTGAAGCGCACGCCGGCCACGAACTCGCCCTCGGCGCCCAGCGGTTGCAGCGGCAGCGCGTGGCCGTTGCAGGTGATGGCGTAGCGGCTGGGGTTGAAGCCGGCCACGTGCACCTGCAGGCGCTCCAGCGACGAGTCGACGTAGCGCGCGGTGCCGCCGCCGCTGCTTTCCTCGCCCATCACGTGCCAGGGCTCCAGGGCGTTGCGCAGGGTCAGGCGCATGCCCAGCAGGTCGAGGTCGCCGACGATGGGGAAGCGGAACTCGAAGTGCGGCGCGAACCATTCGGCCTCCAGCGCGAAGCCGGCCTGCCGCATGTCGTCGATCACGTCCTTGAAGTCGGCGTGGATGTAGGCCGGCAGCATGAAGCGGTCGTGCAGCTGCGTGCCCCAGCGCGCGGCCGGCGCGCGGTAGGGCGTGCGCCAGAAGCGCGCCACCAGCGCGCGCATCAGGAGCTGCTGCGCGATCGACATGCGCGCGTGCGGCGGCATCTCGAAGGCGCGCATCTCCAGCAGGCCCAGGCGGCCGGTGGGGCCGTCGGGCGAGTACAGCTTGTCGATGCAGAACTCGCTGCGGTGGGTGTTGCCGGTGACGTCGATCAGGATGTTGCGCAGCGTGCGGTCCACCAGCCACGGCGCCATCGCATCACCGTATTCGAGCCGGGCCTTGTGGATCTCCTGCAGGGCGATCTCCAGCTCGTACAACTGGTCGTTGCGCGCCTCGTCCACGCGCGGGGCCTGGCTGGTGGGGCCGATGAACAGGCCGCTGAACAGGTAGCTGAGCGAGGGGTGGTTGTGCCAGTAGAGGATCAGGCTGGCCAGCAGCTCGGGCCGGCGCAGGAAGGGGCTGTCGGCGGGCGTGGCGCCGCCCAGCACGAAGTGGTTGCCGCCGCCGGTGCCCATGTGGCGGCCGTCGGTCATGAACTTCTCGGCCGACAGGCGGCTCTCGAAGGCGGCCTGGTAGAGGAACTCGGTGTTGTCCACCAGCTCGCGCCAGTTGTGGGCGGGCTGGATGTTGGCCTCGATGACGCCGGGGTCGGGCGTGATCTGGAGCATCTTCAGGCGCGGGTCGCGCGGCGGCGCGTAGCCTTCCATGACGAGGGGCAGCTTCAGCTCGGCCGCCGTGGCCTCGATGGCGGCCACCAGGGCCAGGTAGTCCTCCACGTGGTCCAGCGGCGGCATGAAGACGTAGAGGATGCTCGACTGCCCGGGCTTGAGCGCGTATTTGTCGATCGCCGCCTGGTGGCGGCCGCGCGCGGCGCGCTGGGCTTCGGCCTCCTCGTCGTCGCCCATGATCTCGGGCAGCGCGCTTTCGGGGGTGTGCGAGCGCACCGGGTCGCGCACTTCCACGCACAGCGCGGTGCGCGGCACCCAGGCGGCGGATTCGAAGCGGCGCGGCTCATGGTCGCGCGGGTCGGCCGCGCCGTCGGAGGGCGGGTCGCCGTCGGGCAGCGGGGCCTCGGGCGCGAACGGGTCTTTCGGGAACAGGTGGGCGTGCTCCTCGTCGCTGACCCAGGGCAGGCTGTTCAGCGGCAGCCGGAAGCCCATGGGCGAATCGCCGGGCACCAGGACCATGCGGTCGTCGCGGAACCACCAGCGGCCGGTGAGCCAGCGGGGGCGCTGGTCGGGCGGCACGTCGCGCAGGAACTCGGGCGTGGCGTCCAGCCCGGAGGTGGCGCGCAGCGGCAGCAGCCAGCCGACCGGCTTGTCCAGCCCCTGGGTGAACACGCGGCGCAGGCGGGCGCGCTCCATCTCGTCGTCCAGCTTGCTGTCGAACGGGTCGACGTTGACCGGCAGGTGCCGCTCGCTCTGGATGTAGTGCCAGGGGTCTTCGTGGCCGGCGCGGATGGTGTCGGTGCCCACGCCCAGGCGCCGGGCCAGCGCGGTGACGAAGCGCTCGGCGTCTTCCGGCCGGGCATGGTGCGGCTGGCGCTCGTCGGCCAGCAGGGCGGGGTCGTGCCACAGCGGCTGGCCGTCGGGGCGCCAGAACAGGCTGAGCGCCCAGCGCGGCAGCTGCTCGCCGGGATACCACTTGCCCTGGCCCAGGTGCAGGAAGCCGCCCGGGCCGTAGCGCGCCTTCAGGCGGTGCAGCAGGTCGAGCGCGAACACGCGCTTGGTGGGGCCGAGGGCGGCGGTGTTCCATTCGGCGCCGTCGCGGTCGTCGATGCCGACGAAGGTGGGCTCGCCGCCCATGGTCAGGCGCACGTCGTCAGCCGCGAGGCGCGCGTCCACCTCGTCGCCGAGCGCCAGGATGGCGTCCCACTGCGCATCGGTGTAGGGCAGGGTGACGCGCGGCGACTCGTGGATGCGCGTGACGCGCATGTCGTGCCCGAAGGTGACCTGGGCGTCGTCCACCAGCCCCTCGATCGGCGCCGCGCCCGAGGGCTGGGGCGTGCAGGCCAGCGGGATGTGGCCTTCGCCCGCCAGCAGGCCGGAGGTCGGGTCCAGCCCGATCCAGCCGGCGCCGGGCAGGTACACCTCGCACCAGGCGTGCAGGTCGGTGAAGTCCACCTCGGTGCCGCTGGGGCCGTCGAGCGATTTCTGGTCGGCCTTGAGCTGAATGAGGTAGCCCGAGACGAAGCGCGCCGCCAGCCCGCAATGGCGCAGCAGCTGCACCAGCAGCCAGCCGGAGTCGCGGCACGAGCCGCTGGCCTTGGTCAGCGTCTCCTCCGGCGTCTGCACGCCGGGCTCCATGCGGATCAGGTAGCGGATGTCCTGCTGCAAGCGCTGGTTCAGGTTGACGAGGAAATCGATGATGCGCTGGCGTCCCCGGTCCACGCCTTCCAGGTATTTGGCGAAGGCCGGGGTCAGCGGTTCGCGCGCCAGGTAGGGGGCGAGCTCCTCCTTCAGCAGCGGCGCGTAGTCGAAAGGGAAGTGCTCGGCCTCGGGCTCCAGGAAGAAGTCGAACGGGTTGAACACCGCCATCTCGGCGACCAGATCGACGGTGACGGTGAACTCGGTCGTCTTCTCCGGGAACACCAGCCGCGCCTGCCAGTTGGCGAACGGGTCCTGCTGCCAGTTGATGAAGTGCAGCGCCGGCTCGATCTTGAGCGAGTACGAAATGATCTTGCTGCGGCAATGCGGGGCAGGGCGCAGGCGCACGATCTGCGGGCCGAGCTGCACGGGGCGGTCGTAGCGGTACTGGGTGACGTGGTGGAGGGCGGCGTGGATGGACATGGGTTTTCCTGGCGGGGTACGCTCCGGCATCCTAGCAATCGGCAGGCCACGTCGGCGAAGTTTTGGCCAAATAGGGCTCCAGCGCCCGCCAGTCAAGCGCTGGCAGCTATGAAAAAAATAGTTACCGATCCGTGATCGATCCGGCCCCCGCCTCCACCCCGGCACAGCGTGCGGGCGCCGCCCTGGCCGTGTTGCCGGCGGGCCTCGTCGCCGGGACGGCCTTGCAGGTGCGGCAGCCGGAGCTGTGGCCGCCGCTGGCCTACGGCGCGCTGGCGGCGGCGGGCGCGGCGCTGGCCCTGCTGGCCTGGGCGTGGCGGCGGCATCGGGCGGCGCTGGCGCTCTGGGGGCTGGCCGGCGCGCTGGCGGCCTTCGCCGGGGTCGGCCTGCGCGCGGGCGCCACGCTGTCGCACGCGCTGACGCCGGCGCTGGAAGGGCGCGACGTGCAGGTGGTGGGCGTCGTCGGCCGCATGCCGCAGCGCGGCGAGGCCGGCTGGCGCATGCGCTTCGACGTCGAGCAGGCCGTGCTGGACGGCCAGCCCGCGGCGCTGCCGCCGCGCATTCAACTGGCCTGGTACGACACGGCGGCCGAGCCGCAGGCCGGCGACCGCTGGCGCTTCACCGTGCGGCTGAAGGCGCCGCACGGCAACCTGAACCCGCACGGCTTCGACCACGAGCTGTGGCTGTGGGAGCAGGGCGTGCAGGCCACCGGCTACGTGCGCACCGGCCGCGTGGGCCCGCCGCCCGAGCGCCTGGCCGCCGCCGCCGCCCACCCGCTGGAGCGGCTGCGCCAGCGCGTGCGCGACCGCATCCTGGCCGGCGCGGGCGGGCCGGGCGGCGAAAGCGACGCGCGGCGCTTCGCCGGCATCGTGGCCGCGCTCGCCACGGGCGACCAGAACGTGATCGAGCGCGCCGACTGGGACGTGTTCCGCGCCACCGGCGTGGCGCACCTGATGAGCATCTCCGGCCTGCACATCACCATGTTCGCCTGGCTGGCGGCGGCGCTGGCGGGCGCGCTGTGGCGGCGCGGCGGCCGGCTTTGCCTGTGGCTGCCGGCACCGCACGCGGCGCTGATCGGCGGCGTGCTGCTGGCCGCCGCCTACGCGCTGTTCAGCGGCTGGGGCGTGCCGGCGCAGCGCACCGTGCTGATGCTGGCCACCGTGGCGGCGCTGAAGCTGGCCGGGCTGCGCTGGCCCTGGTGGATGACCTGGCTGCTGGCCTGCGCGGCGGTGCTGGCGGCCGACCCGTGGGCGCTGATGCAGGCCGGCTTCTGGCTCAGCTTCGTTGCCGTCGGGGTGCTGTTTGCTACCGATACAGGAGCTGCCAGCGCACGCCAGACGGGCGCTAGGCCCCGATTTCTTCAACTGCTGCGCGAGCAGGGCGTGGTCACCCTGGCGCTGACGCCGCTGTCGCTGCTGCTGTTCGGCCAGGCCTCGGTGGTGGGGCTGGCGGCCAACCTGCTGGCCATCCCGTGGGTGACGCTGGTGGTCACGCCGCTCGCGCTGCTGGGCGTGCTGTGGGCACCGCTGTGGACCGCCGCCGCCTGGGCGCTGGCGCCGCTGGCCGCGCTGCTCCAGGCCCTGGCCGCGTGGCCGCTCGCCAGCGTGGCCGTGCCCGCCGCGCCGCTGGCACTGGGGGCGGCGGCGGTGGCCGGCGGCGTGCTGCTGGCGCTGCGCTGGCCCTGGCCGCTGCGGCTGGCGGGCGTGCCGCCGCTGCTGGCCTGCGCGCTGTGGCAGCCGGCGCGGCCGGCGCCGGGCGCGTTCGAGCTGCTGGCCGCCGACGTCGGCCAAGGCGGCGCCGTGCTGGTGCGCACCGCCACCCACACGCTGCTGTACGACGCCGGCCCGCGCTACTCGCTGGAGAGCGATGCCGGCCACCGGGTGCTGGTGCCGCTGCTGCGCGCCGGCGGCGAGCGGGTGGACACCCTGCTGCTGAGCCACCGCGACAGCGACCACGCCGGCGGCGCCGCCGCCGTGCTGGCCATGCAGCCGCAGGCGGCGCTGCTGGCTTCCTTCGAGCTGGCCCACGCGCCGCGCCAGCGCTGCCAGGCCGGTCAGCGCTGGCAGTGGGACGGCGTGCGGTTCGAGCTGCTGCACCCGCAGGCGGGCGACTATGCCGCCGACCGCAAATCCAACGCCATGAGCTGCGTGCTGCGCGTGTTGGCCGCCGACGGCGCCGGCGCGCTGCTGCCCGGCGACATCGAGGCCGCGCAGGAGGCCGCGCTGGCCGCGCGCAGCCCGCCCGGCGCGCTGCGCGCCGACGTGCTGCTGGCGCCGCACCATGGCAGCCGCGGCGCGTCCAGCGCGGCGCTGCTGGACGCCGTGCGGCCCCGCTTGGCGCTGGTGCAGTCAGGCTACCGCAACCGCTTCGGCCACCCCGCGCCCGAGGCGGCGGCGCGTTACGCGGCGCGTGGCATCCCCCTGGTTGATTCACCAACATGCGGCGCAATGCACTGGAATAGTGCTCGCCCCAGAGAGGTGCGCTGCGAACGCGCGCTGGCACGGCGCTACTGGCACCACCGGCCCGATCTCTCGGCGCCGGCCCCTGCGGCAACACCCTGATGGCCGCATGGCCCGCGACTTGCTATCCTGTTCCCTACCAGGAGAGAGCACAGGCCATGCACCCATTTGATGAAATGCACGCCGCCGGCAATGCCGTGCGTGCGCACTACCAGAGCTACGCCGGCTGGCTGAGCACCCAGGACGGCGCCACCATGAATGCGCGGCGCGAGGAGGCGGAGATGATCTTCCGCCGCGTCGGCATCACCTTCGCCGTCTACGGCGCGAAGGACGAGGACGGCGCCGGCACCGAGCGGCTGATCCCCTTCGACCTCATTCCGCGCATCATCCCCGCCGACGAATGGGAGGCCATGGAGCGCGGCCTGGTTCAGCGCGTGACGGCGCTCAACCGCTTCCTGCACGACGTCTACCACGAGCAGGAAATCCTCAAGGCCGGCATCGTCCCGCGCGAGCAGGTGCTGAACAACGCGCAGTACCGCCCCATCATGCAGGGGGTGGACGTGCCCAACGGCATCTACTCGGCCATCTCCGGCATCGACATCGTGCGCGCCGGCAACGCCCAGGGCGGCGGCGAGTACTACGTGCTGGAAGACAACCTGCGCGTGCCCTCCGGCGTGAGCTACATGCTGGAGAACCGCAAGATGATGATGCGGCTGTTCCCCGGCCTGTTCGCCAGCCACCGCGTCGCCCCCGTCGCCCACTACCCCGACCTGCTGCTGGAGACCCTGCGCGCCAGCAGCCCCAGCGCCACCGCCGAGCCCACCGTGGTGGTGCTCACGCCCGGCATGTACAACAGCGCCTATTTCGAGCACGCCTTCCTGGCGCAGCAGATGGGCGTCGAGCTGGTCGAGGGGCAGGACCTGTTCGTCAAGGACGACTTCGTCTACATGCGCACCACGCGCGGCCCGCAGCGGGTGGACGTGATCTACCGCCGCGTGGACGACGACTTCCTCGACCCCGAGGTGTTCCGCGCCGACTCGTCGCTGGGCGCCGCCGGGCTGATGCGCGCCTACCGCGCCGGGCACGTGACCATCTGCAATGCGGTGGGCACCGGCGTGGCCGACGACAAGTCGATCTACCCCTACGTGCCCAAGATGATCGAGTTCTACCTGGGCGAGAAGCCGATCCTGAACAACGTGCCCACCTACATGTGCCGCAACGCCGACGACCTGAAATACGTGCTGGCGAACCTGAAGGACCTGGTGGTGAAGGAAGTGCACGGCGCCGGCGGCTACGGCATGCTGGTCGGCCCCGCCGCCACGCAGGCCGAGATCGAGGCATTCCGCCAGGCCGTGCTGGCCAACCCCAGCGGCTACATCGCCCAGCCCACGCTCAGCCTGTCGAGCTGCCCCACCTTCGTCGAGAGCGGCGTCGCTCCGCGCCACATCGACCTGCGGCCCTTCGTGCTGTCGGGCAAGGAGGTGCAGATGGTGCCCGGCGGCCTGACGCGCGTGGCGCTCAAGGAAGGGTCGCTGGTCGTCAATTCGTCCCAAGGCGGCGGCACCAAGGACACCTGGGTGCTGGAAGTCTGACCTTCACGAGAAACGAGATTCCCATGCTTTCCCGTACCGCCGACCACCTGTTCTGGCTATCGCGCTACACCGAGCGCGCCGAGAACACCGCCCGCATGCTCAACGTGCACTACGAGACCTCGCTGCTGCCGCAGTCGGCCGCGGTGTCGCAATACGGCTGGCTGGGCGTGCTCTCGCTCTCCGAGCTGCTGCCCGACTACACCGCGCGCCACGGCGAGGTCACGCCGCAGGGCGTGATGCGCTACATGGTGCTGGACGAGCAGAACCCTGCCTCCATCATCAGCTGCCTGAAGGCCGCGCGCGAGAACGCCCGCGCCGTGCGCGGCACCCTCACCACCGAGGTGTGGGAGACGCTGAACCAGACCTGGCTGGAGATCGACCGCCTGCGCCGCAGCGGTGCCTTCGAGCGCGATCCGGGCGAGTTCTTCGAGTGGGTCAAGTTCCGCTCGCACGTCTCGCGCGGCGTCACCTTGGGCACCATGCTGCAGGACGAGTCCTTCCACTTCCTGCGCCTGGGCACCTTCCTGGAGCGGTCGGACAACACCGCGCGCATTCTCGACGTCAAGTTCCACGCCGTGCAGAGCGATTTCTTCGGCAGCGCCAGCGAGCGCGACCTGGAGTACGACTTCTACCACTGGTCCGCCATCCTGCGCAGCGTGAGCGGCTTCGAGATCTACCGCAAGGTGTACCGCGACGTGATCGTGCCCGAGCGCGTGGCCGAGCTGCTGATGCTGCGCGCCGACATGCCGCGCTCCCTGCGCCACTGCATGGCGGCGGTGCTGGACAACCTGACCCAGGTGGGCGCCAGCCCCGACGGCGCAACCATGCGCCACGCCGGCCGCCTGGCCGCCGACCTGCGCCACGGCCACATCGACGAGATTTTGGCCACCGGCCTGCACGCCTTCCTGACGCAGTTCCTCGACCGCGTGAACCAGTTGGGCGCGCACATCAGCCGCGACTTCCTGGTGCCGAGCTGAAAGCTTCGGTCAGCGCGGCGCCGGCGCCGCCAGCGGGTAGCGGCCGGCGTTGCGCCGCGTGCCGCGACTTGCAGCAGGTTGATCACGCCTATCACGTCGTCCACCAGCCCCACGGCTTTCTCCAGCGCGTCGGCCTGCGCCTGCGACTGCACGCAGCCCTTGAGCGTGACCAGCCGCCGCTCGCCCAGCACCCACACGCTGGTGTCGCCGAAGCGGCCGTCCTCGCGGATGGCGAGTCGCACGCGCGGGACGATCTCGGCGTCATACAGGTAAGAGTTGGGCAGGCGGCAGCGCCCCGCGCGGTAGCAACTGCCGCCGTGCTGCGCGCGCACGTGGGCCATCTCGCGCACTTCCGCCGCCGTGTACAGCGGGCCTTCGGGCACCGGGCACTGCGGTAGGCCCGAGGTGGCCTGCACGAATGGGTCGTTGAAGGCGTTGGTGCGCGGGCTGGCATCCGTTGGGCTTGCCTGCGCCGCGGCCGAGGCAGTCAAGCTGACCAAGACTGCGCCCGCGCAGGTGGCGCGCATTAGCCGGCAAGAGGTGAGGGTGGGCATTCAGGCGGCATTGTCCGCCGCGCGTCGTGCGGCCACCAGAAGAAAGTACGGCTGGTTCCGCCCTACCGTTCACTCGGGGCGCTGGCCTATCTGCTGCATCGATGGACCTCCAGGCCGAAAAAACGTAATCTGACCCCGATATTTCCAAAAAACGTAATCTGACCCCGATATTTCCCCTTCGGATTTGAATCCGCCGGGTCTTTGTCCAAGTACTCAATCTCCCCGCCGCCCCATTGCATCCGCTACTTCCTGCCCCAGCTCGATCACCGCCATCGCGTAGTAGCTGCTCCAGTTGTAGCGCGTGATGGCGTAGAAATTCTCTGTGCCGGCCACGTATACGGGCGCGTTCCCGGGCAGGGTTGGGTCGCCGTTCTGCAACTCGATCAAGGCCAACTGGCCGGGGTGGGCCTGGCCGTCGGCGTCCAGCACGGCGCCCTTGGCGGTGAAGCTCTGCGGGCTGAACGTGGGCAGGATGTCGGGCGCCAGCAGCGCGTCCAGGTCGGCGCCGGCGGGCAGGCGCACGGCGTAGTGGGTGGGCAGGCCGGGCTGCCAGCCGTATCCCTTGAAGTAGTTGGCGACGGAGCCGATCACGTCGGCCTCGCTGTTCCACAGGTCCACGCGGCCGTCGCCGTCGAAGTCGATGGCGTATTTGACCCAGCTCGACGGCATGAACTGCGGCATGCCCATGGCGCCGGCGTAGCTGCCCAGCGGCGCGCCGGGGTCGATGCCGGTGCGCTGGGTGAGCGAGAGGAACTGCTCCAGCTCGTCCCTGAAGAAGGCCCGCCGCGCCTCGGCGCGCGGGTGCGCGGCGGGGAAGTCGAAGGCCAGGGTGGCCAGCGCGTCGAGCACGCGGAAGCTGCCGGTGTTCTGGCCGTAGATGGTCTCGACGCCGATGATGCCGACGATGATCTCGGGCGGCACGCCGAACTCGGCCTGCGCGCGGGCGAGGGTGGCGCGGTTGCGCTCCCAGAAGCGCACGCCGGCGCGGATGCGCACGGGGTCGATGAAGCGGCTGCGGTACACGCGCCAGTTCTTGGCGGTGCCGCGCGCGGGCGGCAGCATCAGCCGCGGCACGTTGGGCAGGTACAGCGCCTGGCCGATGGCGGCGCGGGTCCATTCGGGGTCGAGGCTGCGGCGCTCGGCCACTTCGGCGGCAAAGTGCATGGCGTCGTCGCGCAGGACGTAGGGGCGCTCGGCGGGCTGGGTGGATCGCGATTTCTTTGAGCCATTTTGGGCGCTGGCGCCCGTCCAGAAAGCGCTGACAGCTATCGTAACGATAGCAATCAAAAGGCCGCGGAGCAGGCCATGCCAGCGAACGCCATGCACGGGCTTGTACCGGGCATTGGCGTTGTCCCCCCTCCCGCGGGAGAGGGGGGAAGGCGCCGAAGGCGACTCAGGGGGGTGTTTCATATTTTTGCCATGAAAACTGGCGGAACTCGCGGTGCAGTTTAGCCAGCGTGCGGGGCTGCCCCGCAGGCGCGTAGCGCAGGCGCTCCAGCGCCAGCAGCCAGTCGGCGAGCTGGCGGCGCAGCTCGGGCGGCAGGCTGCTGGCCTGCACGCGCCCCAGCAGCTCGCGCGGCGGGGCCTGGGGCGGGGCGCTGACGCCGGCCTGGCCCAGGCGGCGGCGGGCGCGCGCCAGCAGGCGCAGCCAGGGGTCGTGCTGGCTGCGCTCCCAGCGCGCCCACGCCGCGCCGCCCAGCGCGGCCACGGTCAGCAGGCCGGCCAGCACCTTGCCCAGGTCCTGCCAGCTCGGGCTCTCGAAGCCCAGGCTCTTGAGCATGTCGAACTGGCGGCTCTGGGTGTAGTTCAGCACCCACTGGTTCCAGCCGTTGTTGACGGCCTCCCAGGTGGCGCGCAGCTGCGCCAGCAGGGTGGGGCTCCAGCGGCCGACGGCGCCGGCCAGCGCGCCGTCGGGCAGGCGCAGGCGCTGGAGCTGGCCGACGCGCCCGGGCGAGACGGCGCCGGTGGGGTCCACGCGCACCCAGCCGCGATCGGCGTGCCAGACTTCGGCCCAGGCGTGGGCGTCGGCGTTGCGCACGGTCCAGTAGCCGTCCACGCCGTTCAGCTCGCCGCCCTGGAAGCCGGTGACGATGCGCGCCGGCACGCCGGCGGCGCGCATCAGCACCACGAAGGCGGAGGCGATGTGCTCGCAGAAGCCGGCCTTGGTGTCGAACCAGAACTCGTCCGCCGTGTGCTGGCCGACCACGCCGGGCTCCAGCGTGTAGCCGTAGCCGCCGGTGCGCAGGCGCTCCAGCGCGGCGCGCACCAGGGCGGGGGCGTCGCCCTCGGGGTGCTGGCGGCGCAGCTCGCCCGCCAGCGCCAGCGTGCGGGGGTTGAAGCCGGCGGGCAGGCGCAGGAAGGCGTCCATGTCGCGGCGCGGCTTGCCGTCCCAGCCGGCGAGGCCGTAGCGGAAGTCGGGGTAGCTCTCGGCCTGGTAGCGCAGCAGGTCGGTGAGCGGGCGGTAGGCCAGCCATTGCAGGTCGGCCGTCATGCGGGCGCGCAGGCCGGCGGGCAAGTCCAGCGGGCGCGGCGCGGCGTCCAGCGCCAGCAGCCAGGGGCGCTGGCTGGGCTCCAGCGTGACCTGGTAGCGGACGGGCGCGCCGCGCACCTGCAAGTCGCCGGGGCCGGGCGCCAGCGTGGCGTCGAAGCCGTCGCCGCCGCCGGCGGCCGTCCAGCGCCGGCCGTCGAAGCGCGTCAGCACCGGGCCGCGGAAGTAGAGCTGGCTCTGCGGCGGCGGCGCGCCGTCGAACCTCACGCGCATGGCGATGCCGTCGTCCAGCGCCAGCTCGGCGACGGCCCCGACCTCCATGGTGGACGAGAGGCCGCTGCGGCCCAGCATGGCGTCGCTCGGGATGCCCCACAGCGGCGCGAAGCGCGGGAAGAACACGAACAGCGCCAGCATCACCGGCGCGCCGGCCAGCGCCATCCTGGTGGCCGTCCAGGCCGACTCGCGCAGGCTGGGCTGGCCGACCGGGCGGTGCGCGTTGACCAGCGCCGTCAGCAGGCCGAGCAGCGCCACCAGCATCGCCGCCGCGGTGGCCAGCGACTGCGAATGGAAGAAGTTGGTCAGCAGGGCGAAGAAGCCGAGGAAGAACACCACCAGCGCGTCGCGCCGGGCGCGCAGCTCCAGCGTTTTCAGCGCCAGCAGCATCACCACCAGGGTGACGCCGGCGTCGCGCCCCAGCAGCGTGCGGTGGGTGGCCCAGGTGGCCGCCAGCGCCACCGCCAGCAGCGCCACCAGCACCCAGCGCCCCGGCAGCGGCCGCCCGCCGACGGCCAGCCAGCCGCGCCACAGCAGCACGCCGGCCGCCAGCGCGCTGGCCCAGGCGGGCAGGTGGGCGACCTGCGGCAGCATGACCCAGGCGATCACCGCCAGCAGGAACAGCGTGTCGCGGGTTTCGCGCGGGAGGTGAGCGAGGGTGGCTTTCACGTCAGTTTTGCCCCGTCATTCCCGCGCAGGCGGGAATCCAGAGACGCTGTACAGGACGCACTGGATCCCCGCCTTCGCGGGGGCGACGAGGGAGGGATGGCAAAAGGGAGTGTTTCATGCCAGCGCCAGTGCCTCCAGGCAGCGCATGCGATGGGCCGCGCCGCCGCCGGGCGCGATCTCCACGCCCGGCAGGCGCAGGCCGTAGTCCAGGCCCTGCGCGTCGGCGGCCAGCACCCAGGCGGCCAGGCGGGAAAGGCGCGTCTCCGTGTCCACCTGGCCGGCGCGGGCGAAGTCCAGCCACAGCTCCTGCCGCTGCATGTGCACGGTGTCGCGCGCCACCAGCTCGCCCGACTTGGCGAACTTCTTCCACACGATCAGCTTCATCGGGTCGCCGCGCTGGTAGCCGCGCACGCCGTCGAATTCGCCGCTGGCGCGCGCGCCGCCGGCCAGGCCCGTGCCGGCGCGCGGCTCGCCGGGCGGCAGCGGCTGCGGCGGCGCTTCGGGCGCGGGATAGACCAGCGCCTGCGCGGCGGGGCGCCACACCGTCCAGACGCGGAAGGTGCCCAGCGGGTAGCGCGTTTCGGCGGTGAGCAGGGGCACGCGGTGCAGGCCGCGGCGCGGCGGCTTGAAGCTGACCTGCACCGTGGATTCGCCCTGGCCGGGCACGTCGGCCCAGGCCCAGTGGTCGGTGCCTTCCAGCGCCACGCCGATGGCGTGGCGTGGCGCGCGGCGCGCGTTGGCCAGCTTGATCTGAAGCACCGCCAGGCCGCCGGCGAACAGCGGCTGTGGGGGTTGCAGGTGCAGGCTCAGGCCGCGCAGCGTGTTGTGCCCGACCACCATGCCGGCGGCGGCGCAGCCGGCCAGCAGGAAGGTCAGCAGATAGCCCAGGTTGAGCTGGTAGTTGATGGCGGCGATGAGCAGCACCAGCAGCGTGGCGGCCAGCATCCAGCCGGCGCGGGTGGGCAGGATGTAGACGTTGCGCTGGGTGAGGTGCCAGGTGTCGGTGAGCGGCAGGCGGGCGTGCCACCAGCCGCGCAGGCGCGCGCGGGGTGACCACGGTGCTTCTTTTTTCATAGCTTGTGGCGCTTGATGGGCGGGCGCTGCGGGCATATTTGGTTCTTAATCTTCCGCTGGATGCTGGCTGCGCGGCCGCGCGCGCATTCCGGCCGGCGGCGCCTCCGGTCCCATCCAGGGCAGTTCAGGAAGAAGCCGGCTCGCCATACCGCTGCACCAGGGTCCATGCCGTCACCGCGATCACCGTGCAGGCGGCCAGGTAGGCCAGCGCCATCGGCCGCGCCGTGCCGTCCATCGCGCGCCCCAGCCACAGCCCGACCGGGAAGGCGGTGGCCATCATGATGAAGCCGTTCAGCGCCGAGGCCGCGCCGGCCATCAGGGGGAACGGCGCCACCGTGCCGCTCTGGCTGACCGGCTGGTGCACGCCGTGCGCCATGACGAACAGCGCCTGCGGCAGCACCACGGCCCACGCCCCGTACCACGGCCGGCCCCAGCCAGCCCAGGCCAGCGCGGCCATCGACACGCCGGCGGCGAAGCTCGCGCAGCCGGCCGCGAACACCGCGCGCCGCATGCCCCGCCGCACCAGCAGGCGCCGGCACACCATCGTGCCGGCGATGTACAGCACCGACTGCCCGGCCATGATGGCGCCGTAGGCCAGCTTGCCGACGCCCAGCCCCTCGATCAGCACGAACGACGAGGCGGCCAGGAAGATGAACAGCCCCGTGTAGGAGCTCGTGGCCAGCAGCGAATAGGCGATGAAGGTGGGGTGCCGCGCGATCCGCGCCCACGAGCGCCACAGCGTGCGCGGCGCCAGCGCGTTCGGGTTGGGCGCGGCCAGCGTCTCACGGAAGCGCAGCGCCAGCAGGCCCCAGGCCAGCACGCCGAACGCCACCAGCACCATCATGGCGGCGCGCCAGCCGAACAGCTCGGTCAGCAGGCTGCCCAGCGGCGCGCAGGCGATGGCGATCACGCCCAGGCCCGACAGGCCCTTGGACATCATGCGGGCGCCCTCCAGCGGCGGGTAGAGGTCGCGCACGACGGCGCGCGCGCACATCACGGCCGCGCCCATGGCCGCGCCCTGGGCGACGCGCGCGGCGATCAGCAGCGCCATGTTCGGCGCCAGCACGCAGGCGATGGAAGCCAGCACATAGGCGCCCAGGCCCCACAGCAGGATCGGCCGGCGCCCGAAGCGGTCCGACAGCGGCCCCCACACCAGCTGCGAGGTGCCGAAGGCCAGCAGCAGCGCCGCGAAGGTCAGCTGCACCTGCGGCATGGGCGCGCGCAGATCCCGCTGCAGCGCCGGTAGCGCGGGCAGGTAGACGTCGGTCGTGACCGGCTGGATGCCCAGCAGCAGCGCCAGGACCACGACGACGAACAGGGCGGGCATGGCCGGCGCGGCCGCGGGCGCGGCGCCGGCGTCGGGAGCGGCGGAGGACACGCGGCGAGCGTAGCAGATCGCCCCCGCCGGGCGCGGGGTTCAGAGCCGCGCCAGCGCCGGGCCGCCGGCGCCGAAGCAGCGCGAGCCGAACAGCCTCGGCAGCGCCGCGCGGTAGGCGTCCTGCCCGACCGCGTTGGTGTCGTGGTGCGAGCCGCCTTCGACCAGCACGAACTGCTTGGGCTCGGCGGCGGCGTCGAACAGGCGCTGGCCCAGCGCGGGCGGGATCAGCCGGTCCTGCGCGCCATGCACCACCAGCACCGGCGAGCCCACGCGCGCGATGCGCCCGGCCGAGTCGAAGCGCTGGGTGATGAACGGGCCGATCGGCAGCCAGCCCCACTTCATGGTGCCGGCCACGTCGGGGATGGAGGTGAAGCTGCCCTCCAGGATCAGCCCCTGCTGGTCGCGCGCCTGCTCGGCCAGCGCCACGGCGATGCCGCCGCCCAGCGAGTGGCCGAAGATGAAGCGCTGCGCGCCGGGGTGCCGGCGCGCCAGCCAGGCCCAGGCGGCGCGCGCGTCCTCCACCGCCATGGCTTCGGAAGGCAGCTCGCGCGAGGTCTTGCCGAAGCCGCGGTAGTCGATGGCCAGCACCGAGAAGCCCAGTTGCTGCATGCGGCGGATGCGGCCGGCCGAGCCGCGCACGTCCCAGCGCGCGCCGTGCAGGTAGAGCAGCACCGGCTGGCATGCCGTGCCGGCGGACGTGGTGGAGGCGCCGGCGGCGTGCCACAGGCCGTGCAGGCGCACGGGCTGGCTGGTGACGGCGGAGTCGTATTCGATCCACACGTCCTGCATGCCTTCGGCCATGCTGGCCGAGCCGCCCCAGGCGCGGTCGGTGGGCTGGAATATCCAGGCGCGCTGCTTTTCGTCGAGCACGGCGCAGCCGGCCAACAGGAGCCCCGCCAAGCCGGCCCCCAGCGCCAGCCTGGCGGGGGAAAGTCGCCACCAATTCATCACCCGCTTCGGATGCTGCCGGCGGCGGAAAGTTCTGCGGCCGCCTCGCGGCGGGCCAGCCCGGCTACTGCGACATGGTCAGGTGCTGCGCGCGCTCCCAGGCGGCGCGGGCGGCCGGGCTGGCCTCGGGCCAGTCGAGCCGCGACTTGCCGCGGTAGATGTCCCAGTCGGCGGCCAGGCTCTCCTGCACCTCGTCGAAAGAGCGGCCCTGGTGCTTGTGCACGTCGCGCCAGCCGAGGGCGTAGGCGGGGCCGTAGTCCTCGTAGGTGAAGCGGTCGGCGTAGTAAGGCTCGCTGACGTGGGCTTTCTTCCAGTGCGCGTGCTCCACGGTGGGATCGATGGCCTCCGCCACGGCCTTGCCGGCCAGCCCGCCGGCCACGGCACCGATGGCGGCGCCCACCACGGTGCCTACCGGCCCGGCGACGGTGCCCACTGCGGCGCCCGCCGCCGCGCCGCCGGCCAGCGCGCCGACGCCGGTGCCGATGGGGTGGGCGCCCGGTGCGCCGGTGAGGGGGTCGGGGTTCAGAATCCTTGGGTTGCTTGGTCATGTCCGTCTCCTGCGTCGAGGGTGGGTGCGAACGGATCGCACGAAGGGAGTACGCCAGCGCCGGCCGTATCGGCCGGAGCGCAAGGCGTATTTGCAGGCTATGCCCGGCGCGGGCCCGGGCTTGTAGGACAGGCGCGGCACGGCGTGTGCGCGCTGGCGCGCAACAGGTATCAGGCAGTGTGGATGGCGGACGCGGCTGGGAGTCTGCGCGGCAGAACCTGCGCCGGCTGCAACGCGCGAGAAAACGGTCCATCGCGGCGCTACCGCCTGCGCCCAGGGGGCCTACCCTGGGCTTGTCGGTATCACCACGCTGTCCTCGTTTTTCGCGCGTTTCGCTTCGGCGGCTTCTGCCGCGCAGACTCCTAGCGCCCGCGCATGAACAGCGCGTCCAGCTCGCGCATCGAGAGCTGCCGCCAGGTCGGGCGGCCGTGGTTGCACTGGTCGCTGCGCTCGGTGGCCTCCATCTGGCGCAGCAGGGCGTTCATCTCCTCGGTGGTCAGGCGCCGGTTGGCGCGCACCGCGCCATGGCAGGCCATGGTGGCCAGCAGCTCGTGCTGCGCGCGCTGCACCACCGTGGCGGCCTCGTGCTGGGCCAGTTCGGCCAGCACGCCGCGCGCCAGCTCCACCGCGTCGCCGGCCGCCAGGGCGCTGGGCACGGCGCGCACGGCCAGGGTCTTGGGCGAGAAGGGGGTGATCTCCAGCCCCAGCGTGCGCAGCGCGTCGGCGGCGGCCTCGGCGGTGGCCACCTCGGTCGGCGTGGCGGCGAAGGTGGCGGGGATCAGCAGCGGCTGGCTGGCGATGCGCGCGCCGTCCAGTTGCGCCTTGAGCCGCTCGTAGACGATGCGCTCGTGCGCGGCGTGCATGTCCACCAGCACCAGGCCGGCGTGGTTCTCGGCCAGGATGTAGACGCCGTGCAGTTGCGCGACGGCGCGGCCCAGGGGCCAGTCGTGAGCTTCTTCCCGCGGCGGGGCAGCGGGAGCAACCGCATCGCCGCCGGCCACTGGCGCGGGCTGCCACAGGGCGCGCAGCTCCTCCACCGCATGACGCACGTCTGCTGCGGTATTGATAGCTGCCGGCGCAAGCTGCATCTGCGCTGGAGGCCGAAAAGGCATTGAAACACCGGGCGCTCGCCAGGGCGTCGCGTCATCGGCCGGCGCCGTCTGGCCCGCCAGCGCGGCGCGCGGCGCGGCCAGCGCGTTCTCGATGGCGTGGCGCACGGCCTGGTGCACCTCGCGGCTGTCGCGGAAGCGCACCTCGATCTTGGTGGGGTGCACGTTCACGTCCACGCGCGCGGGGTCGATGTCCACGTACAGCACGTACACCGGCTGGCGGTGGCCGTGCAGCACGTCCTCGTAGGCGGCGCGCGCGGCATGCTGGATGACCTTGTCGCGCACGAAGCGCCCGTTGACGTAGGCGAACTGCTGGTCGGCGCGCGAGCGGGCGTGGTCCGGCAGGCCGGCGCGGCCGGTGACGCGCACGCCGCCGGCGCGGTGGTCCACCGCCACCGACTGCGCCAGGAAGTCGTCGCCCAGCACGTCGGCCAGGCGCTGCTCGCGCCCAGGCTCGTCCGACGGGTCGCCGGGCTGGCCGCGCCACTGCTCGATCAGCCTGCCCTCGTGCCAGATGGCGAAGCCCACGTCGGGCCGCGCCAGCGCCTGGCGGCGCACGGCCTCGATGCAGTGCGCCAGCTCGGTGGCGTCGGTCTTGAGGAACTTGCGCCGCGCCGGCACGCTGAAGAACAGCTCCTTGACCTCCACCGTGGTGCCGACGGCGCGCGCGGCCGGCTTCAGCTCGCCCGTGCGGCCGTCCAGCAGCTGCGCATGGTTCTGGCCGTCAGCGCGCGTCAATATGGCGGTTTCAGCTATCGAATTGATGGCGGCCAGGGCTTCGCCGCGAAAACCCATGGTGCCCACGGCTTCCAGCTCTTGCAGGCTGGCGATCTTGCTGGTGGCGTGGCGGCGGAAGGCCAGCGGCAGGTCCGGCGCGTCGATGCCGCTGCCGTCGTCCTCCACCGCGATCAGCCGCACGCCGCCGGCGGACAGGCGCACGGTGATCTGCGTGGCGCCGGCGTCCAGCGCGTTGTCCAGCAGCTCGCGCACCACCGAGGCCGGGCGCTCGACGACTTCGCCGGCGGCGATCTGGCTGATCAGCTCGTCGGGCAGTTCGCGGATGGGGCGGCGGGAAGAAGACATGGCGGGATTCTAGAAAGCACCGCCACCGATAATCCCGCCCATGGACATCGTGATGCAACTGGTCGACTTCATCCTGCACGTCGACCGCTACCTGGGCGCCTTCGTCGCGCAGTACGGCGCGTGGGTATACGCGCTGCTTTTTTTGATCGTCTTCGTCGAGACCGGCGTGGTGGTGATGCCCTTCCTGCCCGGCGATTCGCTGCTGTTCGTGGTGGGCGCACTGGCCGGGGCGGGGCACCTGAGCTACCCGCTGGCCTGCGTGGTGCTGCTGGTGGCGGCGATCCTGGGCGACCAGTGCAACTATTCCATCGGCCGCTATTTCGGGCCCAAGGTGTTCCAGTGGGAGGATTCGCGCTTCTTCAACCGCCGGGCGTTCGACCGCGCGCACGCCTTCTACGAGCGCTATGGCGGCGTGACGGTGATCCTGGCGCGCTTCATGCCCTTCATCCGCACCTTCGTGCCCTTCGTGGCCGGCGTGGCGGAGATGGCGCGCGGCAGGTTCACGCTGTTCAACGTCGTCGGCGCGCTGATCTGGGTGCTGGGCCTGGTGACGGCGGGCTACGTGTTCGGCAACCTGCCGTGGGTGCAGGCCAACCTGAGCAAGATCATCTGGGCGCTGATCCTGGTGCCGGGCCTGATCGCGCTCTACGGCGGCTGGAAGGCCGGCCGCGCCGAGCGGCAGGGCGCCGTGGGCTGACCCGGCCAAGAAAAAGGCCGATGCCCTTGCGGGCACCGGCCGAACGGAGGAGGAGAACTAGCAGAAACACTGGCTGCGCAAGCAGGGCTTGACCAGCCAGCCTCCATTTAACGCCCGTGGCGGCCCGGCGGGTGTAGGACAGCGGGCATCCCCGGGGTACGGCGCCGCCCTTGGCGCACAAAAGTTCACGCTTTTACCCCGTCATTCCCGCGCAGGCGGGAATCCAGTGGCGGTGCACAGGGCGCACGGGATCCCCGCCTGCGCGGGAATGACGAGAGGGAGCGCGGGGATGACGAAGCAGTGGGCTTCATTCCGGGAGTATCTGTCTCTAGCGCGTGACCGGCAAGCGCCAGCGGTCATGTGATGAGGGAGTATGCGTCTCAGCTGTCGATGGCGCCCAAGCGCTACCCGCAGCGCGTCAAACCCAAAGAGCCCAAAGGCCCTGGAGCGGGCCGGCCATGCAAGACGCTCCGCGACCAACCGCTGGCAGCGCGTCAAACCCAAAGAGCCCCAAGGCCGCGGAGCAGGCCGGCCATGCAAGACGCTCCGCGACCAACCGCTGGCAGCGCGTCAAACCCAAAGAGCCCCAAGGCCGCGGAGCAGGCCGGCCATGCAAGACGCTCCGCGACCAACCGCTGGCAGCGCGTCAAACCCAAAGAGCCCCAAGGCCGCGGAGCAGGCCGGCCATGCAAGACGCTCCGCGACCAACCGCTGGCAGCGCGTCAAACCCAAAGAGCCCCAAGGCCGCGGAGCAGGCCGGCCATGCAAGACGCTCCGCGACCAACCGCTGGCAGCGCGTCAAACCCAAAGAGCCCAAAGGCCGCGGAGCAGGCCATGCCAGCAACCGCCGTGGCCGGACCTGTGCCGGCCACTGGCGGTGCCCCCTCGAGGGGGGTGGCGCAACAGCGCGCAGCGCGTGGAGCCTGGGGGTGGACCTATATCTCCCGGCTGCGCGCCAGCGGCGGATTGGCGGCGAAGTATTTCTGGATGCCGCTGATGAGCGCGTTGGCCAGGTCGTTCTGGTAGCTGTCGGTGCGCAGGCGGCGCTCTTCCTCGGGGTTGCTGATGAAGGCGGTCTCCACCAGCACGCTGGGCACGTCGGGGTTGCGCAGCACGGCGAAGTTGGCGCGCTCCACGCTGCGCTTGTGCAGGCGGCCGACGCTGCCGATCGGGCCCAGCATGGCGGCGCCCAGTTGCAGGCTGTCGCGGATCTGGGCGGTGGTGCTCATGTCGAGCAGCACGCTCTGCACGTGCTGGTCCCTGGCGGCGACGTTCACGCCGCCGACGCGGTCGGAGTCGTTCTCCTTGTTGGCCAGCCAGCGCGCCGCGGTGCTGGAGGCGCCGCGCTCGGACAGCGCATAGACGCTGGCGCCGCTGGCGTTGGGGTGCGGCACGGCGTCGGCGTGGATGCTGATGAACAGGTCGGCGCCCACGCGGCGCGCCTTCTCCACCCGTGTGGCGAGCGGCACGAAGAAGTCGGCGTCGCGCGTGAGGAAGGCGCGCATCGGGCTGCCGCCCACCGTGGTGTTGTTGATGCGGTCGCGCAGCTTCAGGGCGATCTGCAGCACCACGTCTTTCTCGTGCGTGCCGCCGGGGCCGATGGCGCCCGGGTCTTCGCCGCCGTGGCCGGGGTCGAGGGCGACGATGATCAGGCGGTCGGTGCGGGCGGGCGGCGGGCGGTTGGCGCCGCCGCTGGCCGGCGGTTTCCGCGCGGGCGGCGGCGCGGGCGCGCGGGCCACCGCGTCGCCGCCGGGCCGCGCCAGGCCGTTGGCGCGCTCGATCTGGCGCGCGATCAGCTCGCCCAGCGTGTCGGGTGCGCCCGGGTCGGCGGCGCGCGGGGTGCCGAGGTCGCGCATGCGCTCGGCGATCAGCGCTTCCAGCGGATCGACCGGGTTGGCCGGGTAGAGGTCGAACACCAGCCGGTGCTGGTAGGCCGCCGCCGGCGCCAGCGTGAAGACCTGCGGCTCGATCTCGTGCTTGAGGTCCACCACCAGGCGCACCACGCCGGGCGCGTTCTGGCCGACGCGGATGCCGGCGATGTTGGGGTCGTCGGCGCGCACCTTGGCCACCAGCTCGCGCAGGGCGGGGTTCAGCTCCAGCCCGTCGATGTCCACCGCCAGCCGGGGCGGCGAGCCGACCATGCGGTGCGTGGCCTTGAGCGCGGTGTCGGACTCGATCGTGACGCGCGTGTAGTCCTCGGCCGGCCAGATGCGCACGGCCACGATGCCGGCGCCGCGCGCGATGTGCTGGCGGCCCAGCAGCAGCACCAGCGTGCCGCCCTGCAGCAGGGTGCGGCGGCGCGTCATTCAGCGATCTCCGCCAGCAGCCGCGCGCCCAGGGGTGTGGGCGCCGTCAGCTCGACTGCGCGCGCGCCGTCGGCCAGCGCCGCGATGCGCAGCACCAGGTCGGGCTCGGGCAGCAGGCCGGCGGCGTTCTCGGGCCATTCGGCCAGTTTCAGGCCGGGGGCGGCGAAGACGTCGCGAAAGCCGGCGTCGGCCCACTCGCGCGGGTCGCTGAAGCGGTAGAAGTCGAAGTGCGACACCGCCAGCCCGTCGGGTGTCTCGTGGGGCTCGACCACGGCGTAGGTGGGGCTCTTGACGCGGCCCTGCACGCCCAGGGCGCGCAGCAGGTGGCGCACGAAGGTGGTCTTGCCGGCGCCCAGCTCGCCGCGCAGCTCGACGAAGGCGTTGCGCAGCGCGGGCCGCGCGGCCAGGCGGGCGGCGAAGGCGGCGGTGTCGGCCTCGGTGCGCCAGCGCAGCGCGGCGGCGGGCGGCAAAAGGTGCGAACTGCTGCACATTGGAGACATGTAACCTAGGTGGGCGTTGCGCCGGACGCTGCTATTTTCATAGCATTCCGCCCGCATCGTCAACCCGGGCAGCGATTTCGATGGGGCACGACGCTTTGAGTGACTGACGGCGCATCAAGCCGCAAGAGCCCGATGGCCGCGGAGCGGGCCACGCCAGTGCGCTCCTGGCCGGGGTTTCCCCGGTCAGCGGGCGCGCCCCCTCGAGGGGGGAGGCGCAACATCGCGCAGCGAGTGGAGACACGGGGGTGGTCAAAACCCACCGAGGACACCCAGCGCGAACGGCAGGCTGGCCATGCCCAGCAGGGTGGAGAGCGTCACCAGCGCGGCCACGTAGGGCCCGTTGTAGCCCATGCGCGCGGCCAGCACGTAGCAGCTCGACGCCGTGGGCAGCGCCGAGAAGGTGAGCAGGATCAGCGCTTCCGGCCGGCCCAGCGCGAACGCGCGCGCCAGCAGCAGCGCGACCACGGGCAGGGCCAGGTGCCGGATCGCCAGCACGCCGGCGCCCAGCAGCTTGCCGCGCGCCAGGCTCTGGAGCTGCATGCCGGCGCCGGCGGCCATCAGCCCGAGCGCGATGGAGGCCGAGCCGATGCGCGTGACGGTGGGCGTCAGCCACTGCGGGATCGCCAGCCCCGCCAGGTTGGTGGCCAGCCCCAGCGCGGTGGCGATGATGAGCGGGTTGCGCGCCAGCTCGCCCAGGAAGCCGCGCCCGGCGTGCCGCGCCATCGGCCACACGGCGGCGACGTTGCACAGCGGCACGCCCACGCCGATCAGCACCGCGATCAGCTGCAGGCCCTGCGCGCCGCTCAGCCGCTCGGCCAGCGCCAGGCCGATGAAGGAGTTGAAGCGGAACGCCACCTGCGCGCTGGCCGCGTGGTCGCGCGGCTCGATGCGGCCCGCCAGGCCCGGCAGCCGGGGCAGGGCGTAGGCCAGCCCGATGCCGGCCAGGCTCAGCGCCAGCCCGGCGCCCATCAGGCTGGAGGCGGCGCGCAGGTCCAGCGGCGTGCGCACGATGGACTGGAACAGCAGCACCGGAAACAGAAAGTAGTACACCAGCCCCTCCGCCGCCTGCCACACCGGCCGGTCGAGCGCGGTGTGCCGGCACAGCAGGTAGCCGATGAGGATGAGCGAGAAGTCGGGGAGCAGCAGTTGGGCGTAATGCACCGCGCGAGCATAACGGCCGTGCTTCGGGGTTTGCCCGCAGTGGCGCCGAATCGGGGGAACAAGCCGTTACGATGGGCGCTCTCTGGTTCTACGGCCCATCCCTTTCAGTTCAAGGAGACCCCCACCCATGCAACGCCGCCACCTGATTTGCCTTGCCGCCGCCTCGCTGGCCGGCGGCGGCGCCTTCGCCCAGGCGTACCCGACCAAGCCGATCCGCATCGTGGTGCCGTTCGCGGCCGGCGGCACCACCGACATCATCGCGCGCGTGGTGTCCGAGCCCCTGGGCAAGGCGCTGGGCCAGCCCGTGATCGTGGACAACAAGGGCGGTGGCGGCGGCGTCATCGGCGCCGCCGAGGTGGTGCGCGCGGCGCCGGACGGCTACACGCTGAGCATGGCCACGGTGTCCACCACCGCCGCCAACCCGGCGATCAACAAGAAGATCCCGTACGACCCGGTGGCGGACTTCGCGCCCATCATCAACATCGCCGCCACGCCCAACATCATCGCCGTGCACCCCAGCTTCCCGGCCAAGGACTACAAGGCGTTCATCGCGCTGCTCAAGGCCAGCCCGGGCAAGTTCTCCTACGCCTCGTCCGGCACCGGCGGCATCGGCCATCTGCTGATGGAGCTGTACAAGAGCCTCACCGGCACCTTCGTCACCCACATCCCGTACCGCGGCGCCGGCCCGGCGCTGAACGACGTGGTGGCCGGCCAGGTGCCGATCATGTTCGACAACCTGCCCTCGGCGCTGCCCTTCATCAAGTCCGGCAAGCTGGTGCCCATCGTGGTGTCGGCGCCCAGCCGCCTGAAGGACCTGCCCGACACGCCCACCTTCAAGGAAGTGGGCCTGGAGCCCGTCAACCGCCTGGCCTACTACGGCTTCCTGGCGCCCAAGGGCACGCCCAAGGACATCATCGACAAGCTGAACGCCGCCACCAAGAAGGCGCTGGAGGAGCCGGCGGTGAAGAAGCGCATCGAGGACACCGGCTCCATCATGGTGGCCAACACGCCCGAGGAATTCGCCAAGCAGATCAAGGACGAGTTCGCGGTGTACAAGGAAGTGGTGGCCAAGCAGAAGCTCACGCTGGATTGAAGTGAAACACCCCCTGAGTCGCCTTCGGCGCCTTCCCCCTCTCTCTTCGGGAGGGGGACAACGCCAATGCCCGGCGCAGGTCCGTGCATGGCGTTCGCTGGCCTGGCCTGCTCCACGGCCTTCGGCTCCCGGCGTTTCGTGCGTCGCGGGCGCTGTGAAAAACTGATCCGTTCTGTTCTCGCCGCCACGAAAACCCGCCACCCGGCGGGTTTTCTTTTGCTATTATTTAAATAGCTGCCATCGATTGCTGGGCGGGCTCTGGATGCTAATTTCATTCATATTCCCGGATTTGGTATCGTCGCCGCCGTGACCTCCGATCCTTCGCCCGACCCGACCATCGACCGCTTCATCGACGCCCTGTGGCTGGAGGACGGCCTGGCGCCCAATTCGTTGGCCGCCTACCGGCGCGACCTCACGCTCTACGCCCGCTGGCTGCATGACGCGCACGGCCTGCCGCTGCCCGAGACGCAGGAGCACCACTTGCAGGGCTACTTCGCCGCCCGCGCCGGCACCCGCGCCACCTCGGCCAACCGGCGGTTGACGGTGTTCAAGCGCTACTTCCGCTGGGCGCTGCGCGAGCATCTGGTGGCCGCCGACCCCACGCTGAAGCTGCTGGCCGCCCGGCAGCCGCTGCGCGTGCCCAAGACCCTGAGCGAGGCGCAGGTCGAGGCGCTGCTGGCCGCGCCCGACACCGCCACGCCGCTGGGCCTGCGCGACCGCACCATGCTGGAGCTGATGTACGCCAGCGGCCTGCGCGTGAGCGAGCTGGTCGCGCTCAAGACCGTCCACGCCGGCCTGAACGAAGGCGTGCTGCGCGTGATGGGCAAGGGCGGCAAGGAGCGCCTGGTGCCCTTCGGCGAGCTGGCGCGCGACTGGCTCCAGCGCTGGCTGCGCGACGGCCGTCCGCAGGTGCTGGGCCCGCGCCAGAGCGACGCGCTGTTCGTCACCAGCGCCGGCCGCACGCCCGGCACGGCGATGTCGCGCGTGATGTTCTGGAACCTCGTCAAGCGCTACGCGCGCCAGGCGGGCGTCAGCGCGCCGCTGTCGCCCCACACGCTGCGCCACGCCTTCGCCACGCACCTGCTCAACCACGGCGCCGACCTGCGCGCGGTGCAGATGCTGCTGGGCCATGCCGACATCTCCACCACCACCATCTACACCCACGTCGCGCGCGAGCGGCTGAAGACGCTGCATGCGCAGCACCATCCGCGTGGGTGAGGATGCGTGTTATGAGATAAATTGGCCTCCAGCGCCCGTCCGGCAAGCGCGAGCAGCTATCAATGCAGTAGCGAACGGCATGCCGGCGCCAGCCTCACGGCGGCACGCTGACGCCGGCCAATGACCCCAGCGCGCGCGTCTCCTGCTCCATGAAAGCGAGCAGCGCGGCCAGCGCGGCGCTGTTGTGGCGGCGCTGCGCGTAGGCGGCGTACAGCCACACGTCCTTCGGCACGTAGTCGGCCAGCACCGGCACCAGCGCGCCGCTGTCCAGGTGGCTGGCGATGGCGGCGGTGGACAGGAGGACCACGCCCAGGTCCTGCAGCGCCATCGTCACCAGCGGCGCGATGTCGGTGGCGTCCACCAGCGGCTGCAGCGGCACGCCCAGGGGCCTGCCGTTCTCCACGAACTGCCACACCGGCGCCTGCCCGTGGGGCGACATCGAGAGCGTGCGGTGCCCGGCCAGCTCGCGCGGGTGCGCCGGCGTGCCGTTCGCGCGCCAGTAGGCGGGCGTGGCGACCACGCTGAAATCGATGCGCATGAGCTTGCGCACGATGATGCCGGCATCGGGGATCGGCCCCACGCGCAGCGCCACGTCCACGCCTTCCTCCACCAGGTCCACCAGCCGGTTGGTGATGTGCAGCTGCAGCGACACCGCCGGGTGCAGCGTCAGGAAGCGCCCCAGCACCGCCGGCACGGGCGTCTGCATCAGCGGGTGCGAGGCGGAGAGGGTCAGGCGCCCGCTGGGCTTGGTGGCGCGCTCCAGCAGCTCGCCCTCGGTGAACTGCACCAGCTCCAGCATCGGGCCGGAGCGCTCGTACAGCAGCTGGCCGGCGTCGGTCAGCGACACCTTGCGCGTGGTGCGGTTGAACAGGCGCACGCCGAAGCGCGCCTCCAGCGCGGCGACGTACTTGCTGACGTTGGCGGGCGACATGTCGAGCGCGCGCGCCGCCGCCGAGAAGCTGCCCCGGCGCGCCACCTCGCGGAAGGTCTGAAGCAGGTCGAGCGAGTCCATTGTTTCCGATCTGGAAAAAGTGAAATTCGATCCGGGTGGTTTTTTAAACGAGTGTAGCGGCGCAAAGTACGTCCCACGGGGCCGGCACTACCAAGCGATGCAGACCCCACCGCCCAGGCCCACCGGCCGGGCACCCGTGAATCGCTTGAATTGAGAACTGAAAAGGAATCGCATCATGAACACCAAGCACATCGCCCTGTCCTCCGTCCTGGCCCTGGCCGCTTTCTCCGGCAGCGCTTTCGCCGCCGGCCCGGCGTCCGGCGAAGGCCCGCTGTTCCTGGACCAGCCCGCCCAGGCGTCCACCGTGTCGCGCGCCGAGGTGCGCGCCGAGGCCGCGCGCCAGCAGCCCGTGGCCGGCGACCTGTCGGAAGCGGTGGCGGCCCAGGCCGAGTCCGGGCTCACCCGTGCCGAAGTCCGCGCCCAGGTGCGCGAAGCCGTCGCCCACGGCCGCTACGTGACCAGCGGCGAGCTGAGCTGACCGGCCCCACCGGCGCGCCTGGCGCGCCGGCCTGGCCCGATGAACGCCGCGCGGTGCAGCACGCACCGCGCGGCGTTTGCTTTTTTTACCGCCGGGCCGTCCTAAGGTAAAAACGGCCCCCTCGGGGGGCAGCGGACCACGCGCAGCGGGGGAGTGTGTGGGGGGCTTTTTTACCGCCGGGCCGTCCCAAGGTAAAAACGGCCCCCTCGGGGGGCAGCGGACCACGCGCAGCGGGGGAGTGTGTGGGGGCTTTTTTACCGGCCCAGCTCGTCCAGCTCCGCCAGCGAGAAGCCCGCGGCCCGCCGCGCCGCCTGGTTGAACGGGCCCTTGAGGCGCGGCGCCTGGTGGCGGCGCGCCAGCAGGCGGTAGTGCGCCACGGGCTCCAGCCCCTGGCGCGCGCACAGCCAGCCGTACCAGTGGTTGCCGATGGCGACGTGGCCGATCTCGTCGCGCAGGATGACGTCGAGGATCTCGCACGCCGCCAGCGCGTCGGGCGTGCCCACGGCGCGCAGCTTGGCCTGGATCAGCGGCGTGGCGTCCAGCCCGCGCGCCTCCAGCGTGCGCGGCACCAGGGCCATGCGGGCGGTGACGTCGCCGGCGGTCTGCTCGCACATCGCCCACAGGCCGCCGTGGGCCGCGAAGTCGCCGTAGCGGTGGCCCAGGCGCGTTTGCAGGTGGGTGTGCAGCAGCGTGAAGTGGCGCGCCTCCTCGGCCGCCACGCGCAGCCAGTCGCGGTAGAAGGCTTCGGGCATGGCGGGGAAGCGCCACGCGGCGTCGAGCGCCAGGTTGATGGCGTTGAACTCGATGTGGCAGATGGCGTGCACCAGCGCCGCGCGGCCCTCGGGCGTGTGCACGCTGCGCCGGGGCACCTGCGCCGGGTCGGTCAGCGCGGGCCGCGCGGGGCGCCCGGGCAGGCCGGGCGGGGCGGCCAGGGCGGCGTCGATTGCTATCGTTAAAGTAGCTGCCTGCGCTTGCAGGCCAAGCGCCAGGGCCGCTTTTCGTTCAGGATCGGGTTCGCAGAGGGCCTGCAAAGCTGAGGTGCGCAACTCCATCCCTAGAATTGTAGTTTTCAGCCCCCGCAGAGGAGAACCAGAACCATGGCCGTATACGAAGTGGATGGCAAGGCCCCGCAGGTGCATTCGACCGCCTGGATCGCCGATTCGGCCGAGGTGATGGGCAACGTGCACCTCGGCCCCGACGCCAGCGTGTGGTTCGGCTGCGTGCTGCGCGGCGACACCGAGACCATGACCATCGGCGAGGGCAGCAACGTGCAGGACCTGAGCGTGCTGCACGCCGACTTGGGGCAGCCGCTCGCCATCGGCCGCCACGTCACCGTGGGCCACAAGGTGATGCTGCACGGCTGCACCATCGGCGACGAGTCGCTGATCGGTATCGGCGCCATCGTGCTGAACGGCGCGCGCATCGGCCGCAACTGCCTGGTGGGCGCCGGCGCGCTGGTGACCGAGGGCAAGGAGTTCCCCGACGGCAGCATGATCGTCGGCGCCCCGGCGCGCGCCGTGCGCCAGCTCACGCCCGAGCAGATCGAGGGCCTGCGCCGCAGCGCGCAACACTACATCGACAACGCGCGGCTGTTCCGCGCCACCTTGAAAAAGCTCCCCTGACGCTCGAACTGCCTGGGATGTCCGAACTGCACAAATTCATCTTCGACGGCCTGCCGGTGCGCGGCCAGCTGGTGCGCCTGACCGACGCCTGGCAGGAAGTGCTGCGCCGGCGTGCCGCCAACACGCAGACCGGCGCCTACCCGCCCCCGGTGGCCGAGCTGCTGGGCGAGATGGCCGCCGCCGCCGTGCTGATGCAGGGCAACATCAAGTTCGACGGCGCGCTGGTGATGCAGATCGCCGGCGACGGTCCCGTCAAGGTCGCCGTGGCCGAGGTGCAGTCCGACCTGCGCCTGCGCGCCACCGCCTCGGTGGTGGGCGCGGTGGCCCCCGGCGCGCGCCTGACCGAGCTGGTGAACGCGCGCGGCCAGGGCCGTTGCGCCATCACGCTCGATGCGCGGGGCCGCCAGCCCGGCCAGCAGCCTTACCAGGGCGTGGTGCCGCTGGTGGACGAGGGCGGGGCGCCGATCGGCACCCTGGCGGGCGTGATCGAGCACTACATGCGCCAGTCCGAGCAGCTCGACACCACCCTGGTGCTGGCCGCCGATGAGCAGGTGGCCGCCGGCCTGCTGCTCCAGCGCCTGCCGGTGCAGGGCGAGGCCAACCTGTCTCGGAGCAGCGTGGCGCGCGAGGAGGGCGAAGGCGGCGAGGACGACTACCGGCGCCTGGCCATCCTGGCGCGCAGCCTCCAGCGCGAGGAACTGCTGGGGCTGGACGCCGACACCATCCTGCGCCGCCTGTTCTGGGAGGAGAAGCTGCTGCGCTTCCCGCCGCTGGCGGGTGGCGAGGGGCCGCGCTTCGCTTGCTCGTGCAGCCGCGATCGCATGACCGCGATGCTCAAAGGGCTGGGCGTGGAGGAGGCCGGATCGATCCTGGCCGAGCAGGGCCGCATCGAGGTGGGCTGCGACTTCTGCGGCCGGCAGGAGCGGTTCGACGCCGTGGACGTGGCGCGCCTGTTCACGCCGGCCGAGCAGCAGCAGCCGCAGCCCGGCTCGGTGCAGTGACCAGCGAGCGATGCGCTTCGACGTCATCACCCTGTTCCCCGAGCTGTTTGCTCCTTTTTTGGAAGCTGGCGTCGCTCGCCGGGCCTATGCCAACGGCCAGATCGACCTGAAACTCTGGAATCCGCGCGACTTCGCCGAGGGCAACTACCGCCGCGTCGATGACCGCCCCTTCGGCGGCGGCCCCGGCATGGTGATGCTGGCTGAGCCGCTGGCGCGCTGCCTGGCGGCGATCCGCGCCGCGCGGGCGGACGACGCGCCCGTGCTGCTGTTCTCGCCTATCGGCGAAGTGCTGCGCCACGCCGCCGTCGAGCGCTGGGCAGCCGGCAGCGGCGCCATTCTGGTGTGCGGGCGCTACGAAGGCATCGACCAGCGCTTCATCGACGCCCACGTCGATGCGCAGATCAGCCTGGGCGATTTCGTGCTGTCGGGCGGCGAGATCGCCGCGCTGGCGCTGCTGGACGCGGTGGCGCGGCTGCAACCCGGCGTGCTGAATGACGAGGGCAGCCACCAGGCCGACAGCTTCAACCCCGCCGTCGACGGCCTGCTGGACTGCCCCCACTACACCCGCCCCGAGGACTGGCAGGGCCGCCGCGTGCCGGCCGAGCTGCTGTCCGGCCACCACGCGCGGATCGAGCAATGGCGGCGCCAGCAGCGTCTGGCACTGACCCTGCGCCACCGGCCCGACCTGCTGGCGGCCGCCCGCGCCGCCGGCCGCCTGACGCACGCCGACGAGCAGGTGCTGGCGCGCCTCGCGGCCAGGCTATAATCAAAGGCTTTTCGATCCTCTGCCGGCCGCGGCGCCACCCCGGAGCCGCCTTTTAGCGTAGCGCGCGCACGATCGAGACAGGAAACCGAAATGAACCTGATCCAGACCCTCGAGCAAGAGGAAATCGCCCGCCTGGGCAAGAAGATCCCCGATTTCGCCCCCGGCGACACCGTGATCGTCAGCGTCAACGTCGTCGAAGGCAGCCGCAAGCGCGTGCAGGCTTATGAGGGCGTGGTCATCGCCAAGCGCAACCGCGGCCTGAACAGCGGCTTCACGGTGCGCAAGATCTCCAGCGGCGAAGGCGTGGAGCGCACCTTCCAGACCTACAGCCCGCTGATCGCCGGCATCGAGGTCAAGCGCCGCGGCGACGTGCGCCGCGCCAAGCTGTACTACCTGCGCGAGCGCTCCGGCAAGTCCGCCCGCATCAAGGAAAAGCTGCCCAGCCGCGTGACCAAGCAGACCAGCGCCGCTGCGTGACCGCGCCCACCGGCGCGCGCCGAAACCGCCTGCAGCGTTGGCCGCTCCAGGCGGTTTTTTCTTTTCCGGCGCCGTTTCACCCATGATCTCCAAGCCGACGTTCGCGCTGCCCAGCTTCGACCCGCGCCGCGTGGCGGTCTCGGGGGTGGACGCGCACCTGCCCGCGGTGCCGGCCGAGCGACTCGCGCCGGCCGCGCTGCGCCAGCGCTTCGCCGCGCCGCCCGACTGGCGGCCCGAACTGCGGCGCGAGCCGCGCTTCACCGACCGCGCGCCGGCCGCCGCCGCCGTGCTGGTGCCGCTGGTCGAGCGGCCGGGCGGCCTGACCGTGCTGCTGACCGAGCGCACGGCCCACCTGTCGAACCACTCGGGGCAGGTCGCGTTCCCGGGCGGCAAGGTCGATCCGCAGGACGCGGACGCCGCTGCCGCCGCGCTGCGCGAGGCCGAGGAGGAGGTGGCGCTGCCGCGCGGCTTCGTGGAGGTGATCGGGCGGCTACCGGTGTACGTCACCGGCACCCAGTTCATCGTCACCCCCGTGGTGGCGCTGGTGCGGCCGGGCTTCGTGCTGCATCCCAACCCCGACGAGGTGGCGCATGCGTTCGAGGTGCCGCTGGCCTTTTTGATGAACCCGGCGCACCACCGCCGCCACCGCTTTGAGTGGGAGGGGCAGGTGCGCGAGTGGTTCTCCATGCCCTACGTCGAGCCGGCCCGCGCCGAACCGGCGGCGGGCGAGTCGCCGCCCACGCCCGACAGCGAGGTGGAGCGCTTCATCTGGGGCGCCACCGCCGGCATGTTGCGCAACTTCTACAGGTTCCTGGCCGCCTAGCGGCGCCGCACCACGGCGGTGCGGCGGGTGGCTATCATCGGCCATGGCCTTGTTCGCAATAGTGATAGCGCTCCTGCTAGAGCAGGTGCGCCCCCTGGCGCCGCACAACCCGGCGGCGGCCGGCCTGCACGGCTGGGTGCGCGCGGTCGGCCGCGGCGTGGACGCGGGCGGCGAGCAGCATGGCTGGCTGGCGTGGGCACTGGCCGTGGTGCTGCCGGCGCTGGTGGCGGCGGGCGTGCACGGGCTGCTGGGTTGGCTGGGCGGCTGGCCGCTGCAACTGCTGTGGAGCGTGTTCATCCTCTACCTCACGCTCGGCTTTCGGCAGTTCAGCCACCACTTCACGGGCATCCGCGATGCGCTGGAAGCCGGCGACGAGAACCGCGCGCGCACCCTGCTGGCGCGCTGGCAGCAGGTGGACGCCGCCGCGCTGCCGCGCAGCGAGATCGTGCGCCACGTGATCGAGTATTCGGTGCTGGCCGCGCACCGCCACGTGTTCGGCGTGCTGGCGTGGTTCTGCGTGCTGGCGGTGCCGGGGCTGGGGCCGGCGGGCGCGGTGTTCTACCGCAACGCCGAGTACGTGCTGCGCTACTGGCGCCGCAAGGCGCAGGCGGCCGACCAGCCGGTCAGCCCGGCGCTGGTGCAGGTGGCCGAGCGGGCCTGGCGGGCGGTGGACTGGTTGCCGGCGCGCTGCACGGCGCTGGGCTTCGCCATCGTGGGCAGCTTCGAGGACGCGGTGGACGTGTGGCGCAGCCACGCCGCGCGCTTTGCCGACGCCAACGACGGCGTGGTGCTGGCGGCCACGGCCGGCGCGCTCGGCGTGCGGCTGGGCGGCGCCGCGCTCAAGCCGCTGGCGCGCGACCAGGCGGGCCAGGCGGCCGGCGCCGGGGCGCTGGCGGCCGAGGGCCTGCCGGGCAAGCCGCCGACCACCGCGCACTTCTCGCAGGTGGTCGGGCTGCTGTGGCGCATGGTGGCGCTGTGGCTGCTGCTGCTGGTGCTGCTGACGCTGGCCCGCGTGATGGGCTGAACGCCCGTGTTTCCGGGTTCAGCGCCTTTTGGGCCTCCAGCGCCCGTCGATGAAGCGCTGGCAGCTATTTAAAAAGTAGCATCCAGGTGGCGGTGCCCGGCCGCCGCGCTGCCGGCGCGGTGGATCGGCTACGCTTGAGAAATGAACTTCCCACTTCCCGAGAAGCCGCGCGGCAGGCCCCTGGACGGGCTGCGCGTGGTCGAGTTCACGCACATGGTCATGGGGCCGACCTGCGGCCTGGTGCTGGCTGACCTGGGTGCGGAAGTCGTCAAGGTCGAGCCCATCGAGGGCGACCGCACGCGCCACCTGCTGGGCGCCGGGGCGGGCTTCTTTCCCATGTTCAACCGCGGCAAGCGGAGCATCGCCATCGACCTGCGCCACCCCGAGGGCGCGGCGGCGGCGCGCCGGCTGGCGCTGTCGGCCGACGTGGTGGCCGAGAACTTCAAGCCCGGGGCCCTGGCCCGGTACGGGCTGGATTACGCGGCGCTGGCGGCGGGCAACGAGCGCCTGATCTACGTCAGCTGCAAGGGCTTCCTGCCTGGCCCCTACGAGCACCGCACGGCGCTGGACGAGGTGGTGCAGATGATGGGCGGCCTGGCCTACATGACCGGGCGCCCGGGCGACCCGCTGCGCGCCGGCAGCAGCGTGAACGACATCATGGGCGGCATGTTCGGCGCCATCGGCGCCCTGGGCGCGCTCATCCAGCGGGGCATCACCGGCAAGGGGCAGGCGGTGCAGAGCGCGCTGTTCGAGAACAACGTGTTCCTGGTCGGCCAGCACATGATGCAGTACGCCATCACCGGCGAGCCGGCCGCGCCCATGCCCGAGCGCATTTCGGCCTGGGGCGTGTACGACGTGTTCACCGTGAAGGACGGCGAGCAGATCTTCCTCTCGGCTGTCAGCGACGGACAGTGGCGCACCTTCTGCGACGCGCTGGGCCTGAGCGACCTGCGGGACGACCCGCGCCATGCCACCAACAACGACCGCGTGCGCGCCCGCGCCACGCTGCTGCCGGCCCTGCGCCAGCGGCTGGCCGGGCGCGGCGCGGACGAGCTGGCCGCCATCTTCGAGCGCGAGGGCCTGCCGTTCGCGCCCATCCGCCGGCCCGAGGAGCTGTACGACGACCCGCACCTGCGAGCCACCGGCGGCCTGGACGAGGTCACGCTGACCGACGGCGCGCGCGCCGGCCAGACCGCGCGCGCCACCCTGCTGCCGCTGACCATGGACGGCGAACGCATCGGCGTCGGCCAGCCGCTGGCCCACAAGGGCGAGCACACCGACGCGGTGCTGGCCCAGGCCGGCTACGGCGCGGACGAGATCGCCGCGCTGCGTGCCGCCGGCGCCGTCGCTTGACTGGCGCGAGGCGTTTTCTAGGGTAATTCCCGAGCCGGCGGGGCGCGGCATCGGCAGGCGGCCCCGATACAATTATTAACCGACCGATCGGTCAGTTTATGCGCCAGGATCACCTGCCTGGCGCGTAGCCGGGCGATCGGCAGACCCCCATCCATCCGTCTGGAGACACTCCCATGAAGTTGAAGAATCTGGTGCTGCTGGGTGCCGCCCTGTTCGGCACGACCGCCGCCGTATGGGCCGACGTGAACGTCGGCGTCACCGTGTCCTCGACCGGGCCGGCGGCCTCGCTCGGCATCCCCGAGCGCAATACCATCTCGCTGATGCCCAAGACCATCGGCGGCCAGAAGGTCAACTACATCGTGCTGGACGACGCCTCGGACACCACCGGCGCGGTCACCAACACCCGCAAGCTGATCACCGAGCACAAGGTGGACGTGGTCATCGGCTCGTCCACCACGCCCAACTCGCTGGCCATGATCGACGTCGTGGCCGAGGCGCAGACGCCCATGATCACCCTGGGCGCCTCGGCCTCCATCATCGAGCCGCAGGATGCCAAGAAGCGCTGGGTGTTCAAGGTGCCGCAGAACGACATCATGATGGCGCTGGCCATCGCCGAGCACATGGCCGGCAACGGCGTCAAGACGGTGGGCTTCATCGGCTTCGCCGACGCCTACGGCGAGGGCTGGTACCGCGAGACCGTGAAGGCGCTGGAGATCAAGAAGATCCAGCTGATCGCCAATGAGCGCTTCTCGCGTACCGACACGGCCGTCACCGGCCAGGTGCTGAAACTCATGGGCGCCAAGCCCGACGCCGTGCTGATCGCCGGCTCCGGCACGCCCTCCGCGCTGCCGCAGAAGGCGCTGAAGGAGCGCGGCTACACGGGCAAGATCTACCAGACCCACGGCGTGGCCAACAACGACTTCCTGCGCGTGGGCGGCAAGGACGTGGAAGGCACGCTGCTGCCGGCCGGCCCGGTGCTGGTGGCCGACCAGTTGCCCGCCAGCAACCCGGTGCGCAAGTCGGCGCTGGAATACATCGCCGCCTACGAGGCCGCCAACGGCAAGGGCAGCACGTCCACCTTCGGTGGCCATTCGTGGGACGCCGGCAAGCTGTTGCAGGCCGCCATTCCGGTGGCGCTGAAGAAAGGGCAGCCCGGCACGCCGCAGTTCCGCACCGCGCTGCGCGACGCGCTGGAAGGCGTGAAGGAAGTGGCCGGCGCGCACGGCATCTTCAACATGTCGCCGCAGGATCACCTGGGCCTGGACCAGCGCGGCCGCGTGATGGTGAAGATCGAGAACGGCGCCTGGAAGTACCAGCCCTGAGCATCTCCGTGTCAGAATGAGCACCTGCGCAGACCCACCCTGCGCGGGCAGCTACAACAAACATAGCGGGCCGGCGCTGGCCCGCTGGAGCGAGACGCATGGATCTACAGATCGCGCTGATGCTGGCGCAGGACGGCGTGGTCAACGGCGCCGTCTACGGCCTGATGGCGCTGGCGCTGGTGCTGGTCTTTTCCGTCACCCGGGTCATCTTCATTCCGCAGGGCGAGTTCGTGGCCTACGCCGCGCTGGCGATGGCCGCGCTGCAGGCCGGCAAGCTGCCGCCCATCATCTGGCTGCTGCTGGCCCTGGCCGTGCTGACCCTGGCGGTGGAGGGCTGGCGGCAGCTGCGCGGCGCGCGCGTGGCCTGGAAGCCCACCCTGGTGTGGGCGGTGCTGCTGCCGCTGGTGGCGCTGGGGCTGGTGGCGGGGCTGAAGCCCACCTCCCAGGTCGGGCAGACGCTGGCGGTGCTGGCGCTCATCGTGCCCATGGGGCCGCTGCTGTACCGCCTGGCCTTCCGCCCGCTGGCGCGCGCCACGGTGCTGATCCTGCTGATCGTGTCCGTGGCGCTGCACCTGGTGATGGTGGGGCTGGGCCTGTTCTTCTTCGGCGCCGAGGGCTCGCGCACGGCGCCGATGTCGGAGGCGCGCTGGGACCTGGGCGGCATCCCCGTCAGCGGGCAGTCGCTGGTGGTGATCGGCTCGGCGGTGGTGCTGGTGGTCGTCATGTTCCTGTTCTTCGAGCGCTCGATCATCGGCAAGGCGCTGCGCGCCACCGCCATCAACCAGGTCGGCGCGCGGCTGATGGGCATCCCGACCGAGCTGTCGGGTGACCTGAGCTTCGCGCTGGCGGCGCTGATCGGTGCCGTCTGCGGCATCCTGATCGCGCCCATCACCACCATCTACTACGACACCGGCTTCCTGATCGGCCTGAAGGGCTTCGTGGCGGCCATCGTCGGCGGCCTGCACAGCTACCCGCTGGCGCTGCTCGGCGCGCTGCTGGTGGGGCAGCTGGAATCGTTCTCCTCGTTCTGGGCCAGCGCCTTCAAGGAGGTGCTGGTGTTCACGCTCATCATCCCGGTGCTGTGGTGGCGTTCGCTCAACACCCATCACGTGGAGGATGAAGAATGACCTCCCGTCATCTCACCTGGATTGCCATCGCGCTGCTGGCGCTGGCCTGGGGCCTGTTGCCCGACTTCACCGTCACCCTGCTGAATTACATCGGGCTGTACGCGATGGTGGCCGTCGGCCTGGTGCTGCTGACCGGCGTGGGCGGCATGACCTCGTTCGGTCAGGCGGCCTTCGTCGGCCTGGGCGCCTACGCCACGGCGTGGATCACCACCTCGCCGCAGGCCGCGCAGGCGCTGGCCGCGCTGCCGGCCGGCCTGCTGCCGTGGCTGGGGCTGCTGCTGGGCCTGGTGGTCACCGCGCTCATCGCCTGGGGGCTGGGCGCGGTCACGCTGCGGCTGTCGGGCCACTATCTGCCGCTGGGCACCATCGCCTGGGGCCTGAGCCTGTACTACATCTTCGGCAACCTCGACGTGCTGGGCGGCTTCACCGGGCTGTCGGGGCTGCCGCCGCTCAAGCTGTTCGGGCTGGACATGACCTCGCCGCGCGTGCTGGGCGTGTTCATCTGGGCGCTGCTGCTGCTGGGCATCTGGGCGCTGCACAACCTGCTGGATTCGCGCCCGGGGCGCGCCATCCGCTCGCTCAAGAGCGGGCGCGTGATGGCCGAGTCGATGGGCGTGGACACCGGCCAGTACCGCATCAAGCTGTTCGTGCTGGCGGCGCTGCTGGCGGCGGTGTCGGGCTGGCTGTACGCGCACCTGCAGCGCTTCGTCAACCCGACGCCGTTCGCGCTCAACATCGGCATCGAATACCTCTTCATGGCCGTGGTCGGCGGCTCCGGCCACCTGTGGGGCGCGGTGCTGGGCGCGGCGCTGATCACGCTGCTGAAGTCCGAGTTGCAGGACTGGCTGCCCCAGGTGCTGGGCACCACGGGCAACTTCGAGACCGTGGTGTTCGGCCTGGTCATGCTGCTGGTGCTGCAGCGCGCGGCCGACGGGCTGTGGCCCATGCTCGCCGGCGCCACGCGCCGCTTCGTCAGGCCGCCGGCACGCGCGGGCACGCAGGCCGCGCCGGCGCCGTTGGCCACGCGCGCGCTGCCGCCGGCCGGCGAGGTGACGCTGGAGGCCAAGGACGTCACCAAGCGCTTCAGCGGCCTGGTGGCCAACAACGCCGTCAACCTGGACGTGAAGGCGGGCGAGGTGCACGCGCTGATCGGCCCCAACGGCGCTGGCAAGAGCACCTTCTTCAACATGATCTCGGGCGTGGACGACCCCACCTCCGGCACCGTGCGGCTGATGGGCCAGGCCATGGCCGGCAAACCCTCGCGCGACTTCGCCCGGCTGGGCCTGGGCCGCACCTTCCAGCACGTGCGGCTGCTGGGCCAGCGCAGCGTGCTGGAGAACGTGGCGGTGGGCGCGCACCTGCGCGGCCACCGCGGCTGGGTGTCGGCCATGCTGCGCACCGACCGCCACGAGGAGGCCGCGCTGCTGGCCGAGGCGCGCAAGCAGATCGAGCGCTGCGGCCTGCTCGACTACGTCGACACGCCCGCCGCCTCGCTGCCGCTGGGGCAGCAGCGCATCGTCGAGATCGCCCGCGCGCTGGCCGGCCACCCGGCCGTGCTGCTGCTGGACGAGCCGGCCGCCGGCCTGCGCCACCTGGAGAAGCAGTCGCTGGCCAAGCTGCTGACGCAACTGCGCGCCGAGGGCCTGGCGATCCTGGTGGTGGAGCACGACATGGAATTCGTCATGAACCTGGCCGACCGCGTGACGGTGCTCGAGTTCGGCACCGTGATCGCCTCCGGCACGCCGGCCGAGGTGCAGGCCGACCCGCGCGTGCTGGCGGCCTACCTGGGTGGAGACCTGTCGTGAGCCAAGCGCTGCTGGAACTGGAGAATTTTTCCGTCTGCTACGGCCCGGTCGAGGCTGTGCACCAGGTCTCGCTGACCGTGGGCGAGGGCGAGATCGTCACCGTCATCGGCCCCAACGGCGCCGGCAAGTCCACGCTGCTGAACGCGACGATGGGCCTGCTGCCCTCCAGCGGCGCGCTGCGGCTCGCGGGCAAGGCGATCGCGCGGCCCAGTGTGGAGGCCATGGTGGATGCCGGCGTCGGCCTGGTGCCCGAAAAGCGCGAGCTGTTCGGCGAGATGTCGGTCGAGGACAACCTGCTGCTCGGTGGCTTCACCCGCTGGCGGCGCGGCCAGCGCGACCAGAAGGAGCGCATGGCCGAGGTGTTCAAGCTGTTCCCGCGCCTGGAGGAGCGGCGCGCGCAGATGTCGTCCACGCTGTCGGGCGGCGAGCGCCAGATGCTGGCCATCGGCCGCGCGCTGATGGCGCGCCCGCGCCTGCTGATGCTGGACGAGCCCTCGCTCGGCCTGGCGCCGCTGATCGTGCGCGAGGTGCTGAACATCGTCGCCTCGCTGCGCGCGCTGGGCGTGTCGGTGCTGCTGGTGGAGCAGAACGCGCGCGCCGCGCTGAACGTGGCCGACCGCGGCTACGTGCTGGAGATGGGCGAAGTCGCGCTCACCGGCCCGGCCGGCGAGCTGATGCACGACCGGCGCGTGATCGAGACCTACCTGGGCGTGGGCGGCCACAAGGCGGCCTGAGCGGCCCGCGCATCCGGATGCTCCCGAATAGATAGCTGCCAGCGCTTGCCAGGCGGGCGCTGAAACCCTGTTTGGCATAAAGGCTTCGGCGGCCTCTACCACTAATCCCGACTGCACCGCCAGGTCAACCTTGACTTGCTTCAAGGACGGCCCGGGGCCGCCTCCCTACGCTCAATGGGCTTTCAGAATCCCACGAGCAAGGAGCAGGCCCATGAGCATCCCCGCGTCCGGCGGATTCACCAAGGAGATGGCACGCAACATCTTCTACGGCGGGTCGCTGTTTTTCATCCTGGTCTTCGTCGGGCTGGTGTTCCACACCGAGCGGCAGATTCCCGCGCGCTCCAACCAGCCGGCCCTGACCGACGCCGTGGCGCGCGGCAAGATGGTGTGGGAGCAGAACAACTGCATCGGCTGCCACACGCTGCTGGGCGAAGGCGCCTACTTCGCGCCCGAACTGGGCAACGTCTGGCGGCGCCGCGGCGGCGCCGAGGGCGGGGGCGACTTCATCAAGGCCTGGATGAAGGCCCAGCCCACGGGCGCGCCGGGCCGCCGGCAGATGCCGCAGTTCAACCTGAGCGAGCAGCAGCTCGACGACCTGGTCGAGTTCCTGAAGTGGAGCAACGGCATCGACGCCGAGAAGTGGCCGCCCAACATCGAAGGCTGACATCATGCGCAACACCTCCCTTCTCAAGTACAAGTCGCAGGCGGTCGCCAAGCCCTATTTCATCGCCGCCATCGGGCTGTTCGTGGGCCAGATCCTGTTCGGGCTGGTCATGGGCGTGCAGTACATCCACGGCGATTTCCTGTTCCCGGCGATCCCGTTCAACGTGGCCCGCATGGTGCACACCAACCTGCTGATCGTGTGGCTGCTGTTCGGCTTCATGGGCGCGGCCTACTACATGGTGCCGGAGGAGTCCGAGACCGAGCTGTATTCGCCCAAGCTGGCGCTGCTCACGTTCTGGGTCTTCCTGGCCGCCGGCGCCGCCACCGTGCTGGGCTACCTGCTGGTGCCCTACGCCAGGCTGGCCGAGATGACCGGCAACGATCTGCTGATGACCATGGGGCGCGAGTTCCTGGAGCAGCCGCTGCCCACCAAGGTCGGCATCGTGATCGTCGCGCTGGCCATGCTGTTCAACGTCAGCATGACCTACCTCAAGGGCCGCAAGACCACCATCACCACGGTGCTGCTGCTCGGGCTGTGGGGGCTGGCGCTGCTGTTCCTGTTCGCCTTCGTCAACCCGCACAACCTGGTGCGCGACAAGATGTACTGGTGGTGGGTGGTGCACCTGTGGGTGGAAGGCGTGTGGGAGCTGATCCTGGCCTCGCTGCTGGCCTACGTGCTGATCAAGACCACCGGCGTGGACCGCGAGGTGGTGGACAAGTGGGTGTACGTGATCATCGCCTTCGCGCTGTTCACCGGCATCCTGGGCACCGCGCACCACTACTACTTCATCGGGCTGCCGGGCTACTGGCACCTGGTGGGCAACATCTTCTCGTCGCTGGAGCCGATCCCGTTCTTCCTGATGACGATGTTCGCCTTCCGCATGGTGCAGCGGCGCCGGCGCGACCACGCCAACCAGGCCGCCATGCTGTGGGCCGTGGGCTGCGCGGTGATGGGCTTCCTGGGCGCGGGCGTGTGGGGCTTTCTGCACACGCTCAGCTTCGTCAACTACTACACGCACGGCACGCAGCTGACGGCCTCGCACGGGCACCTGGCGTTCTACGGCGCCTACGTGCTGGTGGTGATCGCCATCATCAGCTACGCCATGCCCACGCTGCGCGGGCGCGTCGCCAACAGCTACCGGGCGCAGTCGGTCGAGATGTGGTCGTTCTGGGTGATGAGCATCGGCATGGGCATCATGGTGCTGGCCATGACCGGCGCCGGCATCCTGCAAGTGTGGCTGCAGCGCATGCCCGAGAGCGGCGCCATGCCCTTCATGGCCGCGCAGGACCAGATGATGTTCTTCTACTGGGTGCGCCTGGCCGGCGGCGGGCTGTTCCTGACCGGGCTGGCGATGTACCTGTGGAGCTTCTTCATCGGCGGCGCGCCGGCCGAGGAGCCGCTCGACAGCCCGCGCGGCGGCATGATGATGCCCAGCCCCGCGCAGCGCCGGCTGCAACACGACTGAAAAGAAGGTGCCCGCCATGTACCGCGACGAGCCGAACGGCACCGGCGTGCCCCTGCCGTTCTACGCCGAGCAGGGCGGCGAGTGCGCGCTGTTCGAGCACGCCTTCCGCCAGCGCCTGCCGGTGCTGCTGAAAGGCCCCACCGGCTGCGGCAAGACGCGCTTCGTCGAGCACATGGCGGCGCGCCTCGCGCGCCCGCTGGTCACCGTGAGCTGCCACGACGACCTGACCGCCGCCGACCTGGTGGGCCGCCACCTCATCGGCGACGGCAACACCGTCTGGCACGACGGCCCGCTGGCGCGCGCCGTGCGCCAGGGCGCCCTCTGCTACCTGGACGAAGTGGTCGAGGCGCGCAAGGACACCACCGTGGTGCTGCACCCGCTGGCCGACGACCGGCGCCAGTTGCCCATCGAGCGCACCGGCGAGCTGTTGCAGGCGCCGCCCGAGTTCATGCTGGTGGTTTCCTACAACCCCGGCTATCAGAACCTGCTGAAGAACCTCAAGCCCAGCACGCGCCAGCGCTTCGTGGCGCTGACTTTCGACTACCCCGCGCCCGAGGTGGAGCGCCGCATCGTGGCGGCCGAATCGGGCGTGGACGAGCGCCTGGCCACGCGCCTGGTCAAGCTCGCCAGCGCGCTGCGCCGGCTGACCGACCAGGACCTGGAGGAGACCGTCAGCACGCGGCTGCTGGTGGTGGCCGCACGCCTCGTCGCCAGCGGCCTGCCCGAGCTGGCGGCCTGCCGCGCGGCCATCGTCGATGCGTTGACCGACGACGCCGACACCGCCGAGGCGCTGAACGAAGTCGTGCTGGCCGCCTTCAACACGGACTGACGCATGGAAGAGTGGGTCGGCGCCCGCTGGCACCGCTTCATCACCCGGGCGGCGGACGCCACCTGCCCGCGCGCCGAGGTGCAGTTGGAACAGGTGCGGCGCGCCATCGAGATGCTGTTCCGCGCCGCTGGTGGCGACGCGCTGGTGCGCGTGGCGCCGGCCACGGCGCAGCGCATCGGTGGGCCGCGCGGCTGGTTGCAGCGCGTGGCGGGCGCGGGGCAGCGCGCGGCGCTCAGCACGCTCGACGCCGAGACGCTGGCGCTGCCGCCCGCGCTGGCCGTGTTCGACGACGCGGCGCTGAACCGCGACCTGTACCTGTGGCTGGCGGCGCAGAGCGCCTGCCACACCGGCGCCGAAGGCGGCTGGATCGCCGGCAACCTGGCCGCGACCGCGCGGGCGCTGGCGCGTTTCCCTGGCCTGCGCGCGCGCTACCGCCGGCTGGTGCAGGCGCACCTGGCCGCGCGGCCCGACCCGCGGCGCCTGCGCGGCGCGGCCGCCGATGCCGAGCAGGCCGTGCAGCAGGCGCTGCGCGCCACGCTGGCGGACGATTTCCGCGCGGCCAGCCCGGCGCAACCGGCGCCGCACGCCATCGCCCCGGTGTGGGTGTGGCTGCATGCGCACCGCGCGGATGCTCCTGATTCGGGAGCTGCCAGCGCAGACCCGGCGGGCGCTGGAGCCGAAAATCGTCCTGAAAGACCGGCCGACGCCCGGACCCAGCAGGACCACAAGCGCCGCCGCGCCGAGCGCGCCGAGGACACCACCAGCAGGAACGGCCTGGTGATGTTCTTCCGCGCCGAGTCCATCCTGAGCTGGAGCGAGTTCGTGCGCGTCAACCGCACCGGCGACGACGAGGACGACCAGGATGCCCGCCAGGTCGCCGACGACATGGAGCAGCTCGCCATCGCGCGCCATGGCGAGACGCTGGCCGCGCGCGTCAAGTTCGACCTGGACCTGCCCAGCGCCAGCGCCGACGACCTGTCGGTGGGCGAGGGCGAGCCCCTGCCCGAGTGGGACTACCGGCAGGCCCGGCTGGTCCCTGATCGCTGCCGCGTACAGCGCCTGCGCGCCCGCCCCGCCGCCGACGATGCTACCGATTCCGGAGCTGCCAGCGCTTGTCCTGAGCCGTCCGCAGGCCGAAAACACCTCAAATCCGTATCGCGCCAGGTGCGCCGCCGCTTCGACGCCCTGCGCGCCGCGCCGCGCTGGCAGCACGGCCTGACGCAGGGCGACGAGCTGGACCTGGACGCCTGGGTGCGCTTCCAGGTGGACCGGCAGGGCCGCCGCCTGCCGCACGGCGACTCGCCCGCCGTGTGGGCGCGCCGCGCGCGCAGCGAGCGCAGCATGGCCGCCCTGGTGCTGGCCGACCTGTCGCTCTCCACCGACGCCTACGCCACCCGGCAGGCGCGCGTCATCGACCTGGTGCGGGACAGCTTGTTCGTCTTCGGCCATGCGCTGGGCGCCGTGGGCGACCCGTTCGAGCTGCTGGGCTTCTCGTCGGTACGGCGCGACATCCGCATCCACGAGCTCAAGCGCTTCGACGAGCCCTGGGACGCCGCCGCGCAGGCGCGCGTGGCCGCCATCCGCCCCGGCTTCTACACCCGGCTGGGCGCGGCCGTCCGCCACGGCGCCCGGCGCCTGGGCCGGCGGCCCGAGCGCCAGCGCCTGCTGCTCATCCTCTCCGACGGCAAGCCCAACGACCTCGACCACTACGAGGGCCGCCACGGCCTGGAGGACGCGCGCCACGCCATCCACGAGGCGCGCCAGGCCGGCCTGGTGCCGTTCTGCGTCACCATCGACCAGCAGGCCCAGGCCTACCTGCCGCGCCTGTTCGGCAGCCAGGGCTACGCGCTGGTGCACCGGCCCGAGCAACTGGCGCGCGCGCTGGCTCGGGTCTACGTCCGGCTGACGGCAAACGCGCGCTGACCCAAGGGTGACCGGCCCTACACTCGGGCCCGTGAATCTCGACCAGTTCAACATCCCCCGCTACCTGGCCACGCTGCCGCTCTTCTCGCACATGAACCCGGCCGAGCTGCAGCGGCTGGCCGCCGGCTGCCAGTTGCGGCGCTTCGAGCGCGGCAAGCTGGTGTTCCGCCAGGGCGAGCCGTGCGAGGAGTTCCACGTGGTGGTGGTGGGGCAGATCAAGCTGTTCGTGCTCTCGCCCACCGGCACCGAGAAGGTCATCGAACTCTGCGGCCCCGGCCACAGCTTCGCCGAGGCGGTGATGTTCATGGGCATGCCCTACGTCGTCTCGGCGCAGACGCTGTCGGACACGCTGCTGATGACCATCGACAAGCGCGTGGTGCTGGCCGAGATCGCCGCCAACCCCAGCTTCTCGCTGCGCATGCTGGCCGGCCTGTCGCGGCGGCTGCACGGGCTGATCAAGGACGTGGAGGCCTACGCGCTGCACAGCGGCGTGCAGCGCGTCATCGGCTACCTGCTGGGCGACCGGCTGAACGAGAGCGAGATCGCCTCCGAGACGATCACCGTCACGCTGCCCGTCAGCAAGGCCGCCATCGCCTCGCGCCTGTCGCTCACGCCCGAGTACTTCTCGCGCGTGCTGAACGAGCTGGAGACCGCCGGGCTGATCCAGGTGGACAAGCGCGACATCCGCATCGCCGATACGGCGCGGCTGGCCAACTACCAGCCGAGGTAGGGCAGGGCCTGTGCCACCCGCCCAGACACTCCCCGTGCTGTACGGCGCCGCGGCGTCCGGCTCCGTGGCCGTGGAAGCCGCGTTGACGCTGCTGAACATGCCGTTCGACCTGGTCGAGGGGCAGACCTGGACCAGCGACGCGGCGCGCGAGCGCGTGGCCGGGCACAACGCGCTGCGCCAGGTGCCCACGCTGGTGCTGCCGGGCGGCGAGGTGCTGACCGAGACCGGCGCCATCCTGCTCCACCTGGCCGACGCGCATCCGCGGGCCCGGCTGTCGCCGGCGCCGGGCGACGCCGCGCGCGGGCAGTTCCTGCGCTGGATGTTCTTCGTCTCCTCCGCCATCTACGCGCTGCACTGGATCGGGCCCGACGTCGGCCGCATCGGCGCACCCGCAGGCGCCAGAGACGCCGTGATCGACGCCGTGCACAAGCGCATCGCTTTCTGCTGGCGCACCATGGATGCCCAGTTGAATCCGCGCCGCTTCCTGCTGGGCGACGAGCTGACCGTGCTCGATCTCTACGTGGCCGTGGTCTCCCGCTTCCGCCCGTGGCGCGCGCGGTTCCACGCCGAGGCGCCGCGCATGACGCCGGCGATCCGGCGCGTGGACGAGGAGCCGCGGCTGCGGGCGCTGTGGGAGAGGCGCTTTCCCGGCGGCTGACCTGTTTGTAAACAAATCGGCCTCCAGCGCCCGCCAGACAAGCGCGGGCAGCTATCAAAAACATAGGGTTCCTTCGACTCGGACATAGACAGGCGCCTCGTCACCCCTGCGCAGGCGGGGATCCAGGAGCTTCGGCGCAGCGCGGCGCTGGATCCCCGGCTGCGCGGGGATGACGGAGTAGAAGCCGCCGCGCGCCTGCGCAGGCGGCTATCAAAAGCCTAGTGCGGCGCGCCTTCCGACCGCGGTGATATAGCGTTCAGCCGCCTCCGGAGAACGCCTGCTCCGGCGTTGCGGCAAGCAACGCATTCAATCGCTCCAGTGCTTGGGCGGCGATGCAGCCTTGTTCCTCGATGCTGGCGATGATCTGCATCGGTGTACGTTCATCGGCCGTCGTCACGGCGTTCGGGTTCACGGCCTTCAGGTCGAACACTGCCGCGTCGATAGCGGCGGCCTCGGCTTCCAGATCGCGTGCGTTTTTTTCCTGTTGACGGATGGCGGTTTCCGTCTCGGCAACTTCAGTGCTGGCGGCCTTGGCCTTCTTCAGTTGCTTGAGTTTTTCCTTCAGATCCACCAGGTTGGCTTTGATGCCTGCGGCCTTGTCCCGTAGCGGCTGCATGGATTCACGTGCCTTGGCGCGGCGCGCGGCGAAGTCTACCGTCCATGAATAGCGGCTGTCGCTGCGCGCGGCGAGCAGCCTGGCGTAGCTGGGGAATGGCTGTCCAGCGTTGGCTTCGTCCGATTTCCATTCGTCCAGCAGCACGGCGGGCAAGGCAGCGTCGTCCAGCGCCGCACCGTCTTTGCCGAAGCCGAAATGCGCCAGCGTCAACGGCGTCTTCTTGCCGACCTTGACCCATGACAAGTCGTAGTACCAGGTACGCCCGGTCTTTCGCCCCTTGGTGAAGAACAGCAGATTGGTCTTGACCCCCGCGCCGGCCGTGGAGAACACACCGCCCGGCAGGCTGACGACGGCCCACAGATCGCACTCGTCCAGCAGCTTGCGCTTGGTCTCGACGAAGGCGCCCTCGTTGGTGCGGAACAGCAGGCCCTCGTCCAGCACGATGGCGCAGGTGCCGCCCGGCGCCAACTCGGCCAGAATGCCCTGCACGAACAGCACCTGCGTGGTGCTGGTCTCGAAGGCAAAGTTCTTCTGCGCGTCGCGGCCCTCCTTGCCGCCGAAGGGCGGGTTGGTCAGGATCACGTCGAACTGCGCAGGCGCGTGGTCGAACAGCGCAGCATAGGCGGCGCGCCGCGTCAGCGAATTGCCATGCCACAGGTTGGGCTGGTCGATGCCATGCAGCACCAGGTTCGCCAGCGCGATGGGGAACACCAGGTTCTCCTTTTCGCGCCCGAAGAAGGTGTCGTGCTTGAGGCGTTCGATGCCGATGCTGGCCGCCGTGCCGCCCAGCTTGCGCGCGATGTGCTCGTAGGCCACGGCGAGAAAGCCGCCCGTGCCGCAGCAGGGGTCATAGACCGTCTGGCCCAGCGATGGATTCACGGTGTGCACCATCGCGCGGATGACCTCGCGCGGGGTGAAGAACTGGCCGCCGTCCGAGTTCTTCTCGCCCATCTTCAGCAGCAAGTCTTCGTACACCTGCGAGAGCGTGAAGAAGTGCGTGTCGTCGATGTGGTCGATGCTGATCTCGTGCACGCGGTCGAGGATGTCGCGCAGATTGGCCTCGTCGTCCACGCGCACGCGCTCCACCGCCGTCATGATGCGGCCGATGATGCGCTGCTTGCGGCTGGCCGCCGGGTTGGGCAGGCCGGTGCGCCGGTCAACGTCCAGGCCGTGCAGGTGCGGCAGCAAATCCTTGTTGATGAAGTCGAACAATTTGCCGTCGCCGGCGGCAAACAACTCCTGTCGCTTCCAGCCCTGCGGCGCGGCCCAGTCCTGCCAGCGGTACGGCGGGCGCAACGCGGGCGAAAAATCCGCGCCCAGCACGTCGGCCTGCTCCGCGTCGCGCGTTTCCTGCGCATCGAGGATGCGCAGGAACAGAATCCACGTCAGCTCCGGCACGTACTGCAAGGCGCTGGCGCAATTGGAGCGCCGCATCACGTCGCACACCCCCTTGACGAAGGCGGACAGCGATTGCGTGCTGGCGATGGCCCTGGGTGCTTTGGCGGTTGGGTTTCTCTTCGGGCGCGGCATGGTTCAGCCGCTCGACCCGGTGTGCGCATGCAATTGCGACGCCGGAATCCGCACCAGTTTGCCGTCCTGCACCAGCACGATGGCGGTGTTGGTCTGCACGGCGAGCCTGCGCGCTTCTTCCGCCGCGCGCTGCATGGCGGCCAGCGAGGCGCGCAGATCCGGGTTCGTGGCTTTGGAGAGTTCCTGTTGCGTCATCGGTTCTCGCCCCATTCAAGCATTGCGGGTTCGGCCCCGGTATTGTCGTACACGGCCCAGTCGTCCACCGCTGCCCGGTAGTGTTGCAGGAAGTTCTTCCAGCCAGAAGCGAAGCGACGGCGGATGACGGTTTGCGGAATGTCGTGCCCGCCCTGGCGCACGCGCTCGGCCACGCGGGCGATGGCGGTTTCGGCGTCGGGCAATCGCAGGAAGAACAGGCTGACACGGTAGCCCTGCGCACGCCACCGCGCGATATGCCGAAGATAGCCCAGCCCCGCCAGCGTGGTCTCGAACGCGAAACTCTCGCCACGGCGGGCGCAGGTGTCGATTTCTTCCAGCATCAGGCGCGCGGCCTTGATGGCGGCCGTTTCCGGCGCGAAGGGTGCCAGCCCGGCGGCGATCAGGTCGGCATTGATGAAGCGCGGCAGGCGTGCCTCCGCGGGCAGAAAGGAGCGCGCAAAGGTGGTTTTGCCCGCGCCGTTGGGGCCAGCGATGATGATGATTTTCTTGTCCGTCACGACGGGGCTTTGGCTTTGCCAAACGCTTGCGCCAGCAGCGTTTGCGGCAGGTATTCGATTTCGGCCAGTTGCAGGGCTGTGGCTTGGGTGATGGTGCCGGCTTCGGCCAGATGGGTTTTCAGGCGCCCAATGATGCGTTGTTGCTCCGTCTTTTCGGGGGCGGGGATTTTCAGCGCATTGAGCAAAGCACCGTTCAGATTGGCCTGATTGCCGCCTCTGTCATCTGACAGGCTGCGCAAATTCTGATAGTTGGCGATGAGCCAGTGATGCAGAAACTCCGGCTCCCAGGTGTCGTTTGGCAGGATGGCGAAGCAGGCTTGGTTGATGGTTGCCGCCATCTCAAGAATGGCAGATTGGCCGCGCGTCTTGCCCTGGCCGTACATCGCTATCAGCACAGTCTTGGGGGGCAGCATGGGCAAGGAGCATTCCCTCATGGCAACTCCTGAAATGGACTCTTCTGTTTTAGTGATGGGCGTGAAAGAAACTTCACCCGTTTTGACCCACGGAATTTCCATAGGCTCCCAATACCGCTTGTTGCTGCGCGATGGAGTCGCGCCGCTGGTTGTGGTGGCGTAGTCGCCCAGTTTCAAGTATTGCCATTTTCTATGGTTCGGGGGGGGGGTGATCGTTATTGGCAATGGTTCGGGTGCAGCGCGCCCGAATGCCTCACGGTAAATCGCTGCACGCAGGGCTTCAACCTCGCTTAACTGCGTTTGCAGCGCGGCGCGTGCAGTTTCTGCTTCAGCCAGCTGGGCTTTCAGGCGTGCAGCGATTTCGCGTTGCTCATCAAGCGGTGGCGTCAACAACGGGAACGCGCCAAGTACACCTTGATTGATGGAGGCAATCCCGGTGGTCTTTTTTGCGTGGGCTAGAAAGTACGACTTCCCGTAGGCGGAGCCAACTTGGTACGAAACAAATTCCATGTCATATCTGTCGCTTGGCAGACGGACCCGAAAGATATGATTCTGATGGATGCATATAGGTAATTGATTTCGCCAGCAGGCACCTCGTCCCAATTTGTCTAAATCGCCCCCTTCAGTGAGTAGTAAATCCCCATCACGCAGCCTCAATTTTTCGATCTCGCGTGCAGTTGCGGCAACTGTCTTCACGTCGGAGAGGTCCAGCAGGCCATCTTTGACGTTAGCAACACGCATGTACGGAACTTCGATCAATTCCGCGTCTTTGGTTTTTCGGCCAAGCGTGATTCCGGCGACTATCTCGGCGACATCACGCAAGGCGAAGACTGGCCACTGGCTCATACCCCAAACAACCTCATCTTCGCCTCCTGCATCACCTGCACCGGCGCTCCCAGCACGCGCAGCGCATCCAGTCCGCCTGCCTGCCGGATTTCCGGCACGTCCCACAGCGCGGGCGTCTCCAGCGCTTCGGTGCCGCCCTGCGCGAACTGCGTGCCCAGCCCCTTGAGCACGATGGCGGACGCGTTTTCCATGCCCTCGAACCAGGCCGCGTTGGCCTGAACGTAGTGCGCGCCGCGCTCCGGGCGTTTCAGCGCGCGGGCGCGGTAGCCGTGGTGGCCGAAGAAGTCATACAGGTCGAAGTCGCTCATCCGGTCGATTTCGCGGATGACCTCGGGGCTGAAGTTGTCGCCCAGCAGGTGGTCGATCAACCGGCGGCGCTTCTTCGCCTCGATCCACAGCGCGCGGAAGTCGTCGAGGTTGTGCGCTTCGCGCAGCACGCGGCGGATGACTTCGCGCCGGTATTCGTCCACGGGAATCCGCGTTTCGCGACCATCGCGGCTACCGAGAATGAATCGCCCATCCGGGTTGATGAGGACGCGCTGGCCGCCGATCACCGGCACGGTGTGACCGTCGTCGCCTTCGCTTTCATCGCCGCCTTCACCCGTATCGCCACCGCCGCCGCCGCTGCCGGAGCGCGGCGGGTTGGTGATGAATTCCGCGCCGAACAGGTCGGTGACGCCGGTGTAGTCGTACAGCCAGAACTTGTATTTCTGCGTTTCCTCGTGGATGCGCGTGCCGCGTCCGACCATCTGGTAGAACTTGATGGCTGATTGCAGGTAGCGGAAGAACACCACGGCGTTCAGGCGCTCGATGTCCACGCCCGCTTCCAGCAAGTCCACGGTGCAGGCGATGAAGGCGCGCTCGCCGCTGCCGCGCATGGTCTCGATCTTGTCTGCGCCGCCTGCCGCAGTGCATTTGAAGGCGTAGTCGTCCTTGCGCGGCCGGCCGTTCTGTTTGCACCAGGCGGCGTAGAGGTTGTTCATCTGCATCGCCACGCGGTCGGCGTGCAGGTCGCGGGTGCAGAAGATGATGGCTTTCTGTTCTGGGCCGCCGTTTTCGCACAACTGGCGGAACAGGTCTTCGCACATTCTGGGTGTACGCAGGTCGATGAACAGTTCATCGTCGAAGTCCTTGCCGGTGTATTCGGCCTTGGTCAGGTCATCTTCGGTGAGCGGCTTGCCGGTTTTGATGTCGCGCACGCCCGCCTTGAGGATCTCCTCGCGGGTGAAGACGCGGGCATCGATGTCAGCCTTGCGCTTGACGATCTCGCAGGCGGCCAGGTAGCCGTCTTCCTGCGCCTGGGCCAGGGTGTATTCATAGACCGGTTCGCCGAAGTAGCGGACGTTGTGCGCGGTGATGGCGTCGTCCTCGGCAATGGCGGCTTCGACTTCTTTCGATGGCTTGGCGCGCCGGGCTTCCTTCAACTTGCGCGGCGTGGCCGTGAGGCCGATGTGGATGGCGTTGGGGTTGCGCGTGAGTACCTGCGACCACCGGCCCCAGGCTGAGCGGTGGCATTCGTCGATGACGATGACGCTGAAGGCGTCCTCGCCGTAGTGATCGGTGAGAAAACTGCCGTCGCCGTGCTCGTCGATACCCAGCGTCTGGTAGGTGGCGATGTGGATGCGGGCGTTGGCGGCCGCGTTCTGCCCGCGCACGGTTTCCACGATACGGGCATTGCCGCCGAATGCAGCCTTGAGCTTGCTGTACGCCTGTTCGCGCAGCTCGTCGCGGTCGCACAGGAACAAGGCGGGCTTGGGCAGCAGGCCCGCTTGCCCCATGCGCCACAGCAGGTTGGTGGCAATGATTGTCTTGCCTGCGCCGGTGGCCAGCGTCAGCAGCACGCGCGGGGCGTTCCCGGCTTGCCGTTCGAGAACGATCTTCTCGAAGGCGGCGCGGATGGCGGCGTCCTGGTAGTAGCGGCTCTGCGACCACGCCGGGCTGTCGGCCTGGAACAGCAGCGCGGCATCGGGCGATGCGAGGTCGATGCCTTTGTCCCGGGCGTAGCGGGCGCACAGCTCGGGGTGCGGTGGAAAGTCTTCCAGCGGGTGCGGGCCGGTCTGGATACCGCTGGGCTTGTCGTAGTCGCCGTACAAGTGGCCGTTGCTGGCAAAAACGTACTGCACGTCGAAGCGCTTGCAATCGGCGTAGCTCTTGGCTTGCTCCATGCCCTTGAGCGGGTCGTCGCTTTCCCTCTTGGCCTCTAGCACGGCGACCGGCAGCGGCTTCGGCATGCCGCCCACCTGCACGCACAGCAGGTAATCCGTGCGGCCCGCGCCCTTGCGGCGGCGGCCTTTCGGCCCCGTGGGTTCCACCGGCGCAGGCGTTTCCAGCCGGATGCGCTGCGAGTCGTCGTAACCCTTGCGGCGCAACACCGGGTCGATGAGGTGGAAGCGCGTTTCCTCTTCGTTGAATGCCACCACGCCTCCTCAGTCTTTGTCCTTGTGTTGGTCGGTGCCGCCTGCGCGAACCCACTCATCGACTTCGGTTGCTTTGAACTTCCACAGCCGCCCGGAAAGGTGCAAATCTAGCAGGTCGCTGCCGCAGTGGTCTCAGGATACTTGGCCTCCACGCCGAGGCGCCGCGCATGACGCCGGCGATCCGGCGCGTGGACGAGGAGCCGCGGCTGCGGGCGCTGTGGGGGAGGCGCTTTCCCGGCGGCTGACCTGTTTGTAAACAAATCGGCTTCCAGCGCCCGCCAGACAAGCGCGGGCAGCTATTAAAAACCTAGTGCGACGTGCCTTCCGACCGCGTGATCTTGTTGAACACGTTGTACTTGCCCACGGGCTTCTTCATGGGCAGGCGTTTGACTTCCTTGAACGTGGCGGCGTCGTAGACGATCAGCGCGCCGTCGTCCTCCCACAGGCTGGCCAGGGCGTAGCGGCCGTCCCTGGTGAACTCGATGTGCGCCAGCGTCTTGCCGGGCGGCCCTTTCACGCTGGCGACGGGTTCGAGCGTGCGCTTGTCGATGATGGTCAGCACGTTCTTCGCCTCCGGGCTCATCATCGAATCGGTCCAGGCGTAGGGGGTGGCCTCGTGGCTGCGCATGAAGAAGCCGGGGCCGGGCGTGGCGATGTCCTTCACCAGCTTCCAGGTGGTCATGTCGATCACGCTGATCACGCCGTCCTTCAGGTTGGGGCTGGCGAGCACGCGCGTGCCGTTCCAGTCGAAGGTGATGCCCGAGCCCAGGTGCGGCATGCCGGCGATGGGCAGCGTGGCGACCTTGCGGCGCACGTCCAGGTTCACCACCTGGCCGCTGGGCGAGCCGTCGGCGTGCGGGCGCGCGGCGCCCAGCGCGTAGGCGTAGTCGGGGCTGAAGAAGAAGTCGTCCAGCGGCTCCTCCAGCGGCGTGCGGCGCACGCCCTGGAAGCCGGGCTTGGCGATGGCCTCGCCCATCTTGTAGTCGTGCACCAGGCCGTCGTGGATGGGCGGCGCCTGGGGGTCGTAGCTGATCTCCCACAGCTCGGGGATGTCCTTCAGCGCGACGACGAAGCTCTTGCGCGGCTCGGCATCGTACACGGCGGAGACGCGCGAGCTCTGCGCGCCGTCCAGCGTGCGGGCGGGGGTGGTGCGCACGGGTTGCAGGTCGGCGTCGAACAGCACCACGGTGTGCGGCAGGTAGTTGGCCGCCATCACCCAGCGGCCGTCGCCGCTGACGGCGATGTTGCGCATGTTGATGCCGGCGCGCACCTCGGCCACCACCTTCAGGTTCCACAAGTCGACCTTGGTGATCCAGCCGTCGCGCGAGCCGAAGAACACGTAGCGTCCGTCGGGCGTGAACTTGGGGCCGCCGTGCAGCGCGAAGCGGCTGGGAAAGCGGTGGATGACCTCGAAGCGGTCACCGTCGAGCAGCGAGATGTGGTGGTCGCCCCCCTCGACGACGACGAACAGGTTCATCGGGTCGGCGCGCCATTGCGGCTTGTCGGGCCAGCCCTTCCAGCCCGGCGTTTCCACGCGGCTGGCGGCGATGTCGGCGTCGCTCCAAGTCGGGGCGGGCGTCACCGGGGTGTAGATCCACTCGGCCAGGGCGGCGATCTCGTCGTCCTTCAGCGTGCCGGCGAAGGGCGTCATCTGCGTGGCGGCGCGGCCGTCGCGGATCACCTTCAGGGCGTCGGGCTTCTTCAGCCGCGACAGGCTCTCGGGCAGCAGCGCGGGGCCCATGCCGCCCAGGCGCTGTTCGCCGTGGCAGGCGGCGCAGTGCTGCTGGTAGAGCGCCGCGGCGGGCAGCGTGCCGGCCGCCGCGGCCGCGCCGAGCGCCAGGCACAGCGCGCCAACCCCTGTCTTGATTGCTTCAATAAACATAGCTGCTGGCGCTTGTCTGGCGGGCGCTGGAGGCCGATTTCATTCAATAACCCAGCGGCGTCAGCTCGATCACGCGGCGGCGGCTGGTGAACGCGGTGGTCTCCACGCGCGGCGCGGCGGTATCGAGGCCGATCTCCTCGTCGGTCAGGTAGCAGCCCGGGTCTTCGGCCCAGGCGTCGCCCGTCACCTGCTGGGCGCGCACGCGCGTGTTGCCGCCGCAGATGGCGAAATGCTGGCAGGCGCCGCAGCGGCCATGCACGGGGCGGGGCTTGGCCTTGAGGCCCGCCATCAGCGGGTCGCTGGTGTCCTGCCAGATGGCGGAGAACGGCCGCGCCTTGACGTTGCCCAGCGTGTGGTGCCACCACATGGTGTCGGGGTGCACGTCGCCCACGTTGTCGATGTTGGCCACGTTCACGCCGCTGGAGTTGCCGCCCCAGGCCACCAGCCGCTGGCGCACGTCCTCCGTCCAGCGCGGCAGGCGCTGCCGCACCCATTGCAGCAGGTACACGCCGTCGGCGTCGTTGTTGCCGGTGACGTACTCGTGCGCGTTGCCGGCCAAGGCGTCGGCCCAGGCGGTGTCGTACAGCAGGTCCAGCGCCTGGCGGGTGGCGGCGTGGCGCGCGTCCTTGCCGCGGTGGATGTTGCCGCGCCCGGCGTAGTTGAGGTGGCTGAAGTAGAACTTGTCCACGCCCTCGGCCAGCATCAGCGCCAGCAGGTTCGGCAGGTCGCGCGCGTTCAGGTCGGTCATGGTGAAGCGCAGGCCCACCTTGGTGCCGAGCTTGTGCAAGTGGCGCACCGCGCCCAGCGACAGGTCGAACGCGCCTTGCAGCCGGCGGAACTTGTCGTGCGTGGCGCCGATGCCGTCCAGGCTGATGCCCACGTAGTCGAAGCCGGTGGCGTGGATGCGCTCGGCCAGCGGCTGGTCGATCAGCGTGCCGTTGGTGGAGAGGCCGACGTAGAACTGCATCGCCTTGGCGCGCTCGGCGACTTCGAAGATGTCCGGCCGCAGCAGCGGCTCGCCGCCGGAGAGGATGAGCGCCGGCACCTTGAAAGCCTTGAGGTCGTCCATCACGTCGAACACCTGCGCCGTGCTCAGCTCGCCGGGGTAGTCGTGGTCGGCGCTGAAGGCGTAGCAGTGCTTGCAGGTGAGGTTGCAGCGGCGGATCAGGTTCCAGATCACCACCGGCCCGGGCGGGCCGCCGCGCCGCGCTGGCGCGGGGTAGTGGCCGGTCGCTTCCGCGCGGGCCAGCTCGTGCATGAATTGGGAGATGCGGAACATGGGCGGCTTTTCTGATGAAGTCCTGCCCATGCTAGGCAGCGCTGACTGCTGCGCCCATGATGTGCGTCAATTCCAGGGCGTGCTACGCTGGCCCCGACCAGATGAAAACCCTGCTCATCGTCTACCACTCGTTCACCGGCGGCACCCGTCAGATGGCCGAGGCCGCCGCCAGCGCCGCGCGCGGGCAGGAGGGTGTGGCCGTGCGCCTGCTGCGCGCGCAGGACGCCGGCCCGGAAAACGTACTGGCCGCCGACGGCTATCTGTTCGCCGCGCCCGAGAACCTGGCCGCCATCGCCGGGCTGATGAAGGACTTCTTCGACCGCTGCTACTACCCCGTGCTGGAGCGCGTCAACGGCCGCCCCTACGCCGTGATGGTGTGCGCCGGCAGCGACGGCAGCAACGCCCTGCGCCAGATCGAGCGCATCGCCACCGGCTGGCGGCTGAAGGCCGTCGCGCCCGGCCTCATCGTCTGCACGCATGCGCAGACGCCGGAGCGCATCCTGGCGCCGAAGGTCATCGGCGCCGAAGACCTGGCGCGCTGCGCGGAACTGGGCGAAGGGTTGGCGGCGGGGCTGGGCGCGGGCGTGTTCTGACGCATGCAGCCGGCATCGATCAGGCTGGACACCGGCGATGCGGTGAGGTTCTTTGTCTGCACGCTGGCCCTGTCGGTGCCGTTCTGGCTGCTGGACCTGACGCGCATCGAGCTGCTTCCCCGGCTTCCCCTCAGCGCGCTGGGCGTGCTCGCCCCCATGCTCGCGGCGCTGGCCGTCGTCGCCCGCCGATCCGCCGGCTTGCGGCTTGCAGACGCGCTTCGCTTCCTGCTCGGCCCATCGCGCGCGGGCTGGCTGGGCCTGCTGGCCGTCGCGGTGCCTGTGGCATGCGGACTGCTGGCCTACGGGATCGCGAGCGTCGTCGATCCGGATCTTCCGGCACCTCGCTGGAGCCTCTCGCTGGTGCTTCTTCTACTGGTCTTCTACCTCGGCGCCCTGGCCGAGGAACTGGGCTGGACCGGCCTGGCCAACAGGGCGCTGGCCCGCCGCTGGACGCCGCTGGCCGCCGGCCTGCTCATCGGATCGTTCTGGGCGGCCTGGCATTGGTTGCCGCTGATCGGCGTGGGGCGGGGCTGGGCCTGGGTGGCCGCCTGGAGCCTTGACACCGTGTTCCGGCGGATCATCATGTGCCGGCTGTTCGCGCTCGGGCTGCGCTCGGTGCCCTGGATGGCGGCCTTTCACGCCATGTCGAACCTGGCCTGGCAAGCCTTTCCCGTGAACGGCTCCCACTGGAATCCCCTGCATTCCTGCATGGCGACCGGGGGCATGGCGGTGCTTTTCCTGTTGATGCCCTGCGCGAAGCACAGTCCGCGCGGGAGGGGTTGAACCGCAACGATCGAGCAGCATGAGCATCCGGATTTCCGCTGCGCCAGCGCTCCGGTCACCGCGATGTTCAAGCGGCCGGTGAACGTACCTGAAAGTGCTGGCTGGCGTGCTACACGATCAATAGCTGCCAGCGCTCGTCCCGCAAGCGCTGGCGCCCGATTTTCCTCAAATCGCCTGCCGCAGCCGCAAGCCCGTCTTCTTCAGGATCGCGCTGGAGAACAGCACGTCGTGCGCCCTGCATGCCGGCCCCAGCAGGGCAGCGATGGCTTCGGCCTGCTCAAGCACTTCCTCGCGGGTATGCCCGTGCAGCATGGCGAACAGGTTGTAGCGCCACACGCCGGCTTTGCGCGGGCGGCGGTAGCAGTGGCTGACGGCGGGCTGGCTGCCGATGAGTTCGCCCAGGCGGTCCACCTGCTCATCCTGAACGTCCCACACGCTCATGCCGTTGGCGGCGTAGCCCAGGCGGTAGTGGTTGGGCACGGCGGCGATGCGGCGCACCACGCCGGCGGCCAGCAGCTCGGCCAGGCGCTCGCGCACCCGCGCGCCGCCGCAGCCGAGCAGGGCGGCGACGGTGTCGTAGGGGCGCGGCACCAGCGGCAGGCCGGCCTGCGTGGCGGCCATGAGCTGGCGGTCGAACTCGGTCAGCTTCAGCGGCGCGGCCTGCGGGCGGGGCTGCGCGGCGGTGTGGCGGGCCGGCGCCAGCAACGGCAGGTAGAGGCCGACGAAGTACTCGCGCTCCTTGGGGAAGGCGTGCACGGGCAGGCCGGTGAGGGCCTCGATCTGGTCGCAGGCGGCCCAGGCGGCCTCGGGTGTTTCGGCGGCGACGACGAACCACATGTTCAGCGCGTGCTCGCGCCGGTAGTTGTGCGCCACCTCGGGCAGGCTGTTGACCTGGGCGGTGACCTCGGCATAGTGCGCTTCGGGCGCCTGCAAGGCCGCCAGGATGAACTGGCCGCCCGCGCGCTCGATGTGGAACAGCGGGCCGAAGCGCGTCAGCACGCCTTCGCGCAGCAGGCGGCCGAGGCGGTCGATCAGCTGCGGCTCGGTGGCGTGCAGTTCGGCCGCCAGGTCGGCGAACGGGCGCTCGGTGAGCGGCACGCTGCGTTGCAGGCGGTCGATGAGGCGCGCGTCGTCCAGGTCGATGCCGGCCGGCAGGCGGGGGGCGGCGAGGGTTTCAGCGGGCATCGGCGGCCTGGTCCTGCGTCTGCGGCGCCTGGAAGTAGCGGGCGCCGGTCTGCTTGAAGCGGCGGCGGCTGAACAGCACCTCGCGCGGCAGCGCGCCGAGCCCGGCGCCGGCGATGGCGCCGTGCACCAGGGCCAGCGTGGCGTCGCGGCTGCGGCCGTGCACCATGCAGTAGAGGTTGTAGCGCCAGCCGGCGGCGCGCTCGCGGCGGTAGCACAGGGTGATGCCGGGCTGCACGGCCAGGCGCGCGCCCAGGGCGTCCACCACGTCGTCGGGGGCGTCGAACACGGTCATGGCGTTGGCGCTGAAGCCCAGCTCGTGGTGGCGCACCACCAGGCCGAGGCGGCGCAGCGTGCCGGCATCCAGCCAGGCCTGCAACTGGCGCTGCACGTCGCTGGCCGTGCAGCCCAGCCGGGTGGCCCAGGCGGCATAGGGCTCGGGCACCAGGGGCAGGCCGTCTTCCAGCAGGGCGGCCAGCGGCTGGTGCTCGGGCGCGACGCGCGGGGCGCGCTGCTGAAGCAGCGACTGCGCGCGGGCGGGCCGGTGCAGGTCGAACGCCAGGTCGATGCGGTAGGGCCGCAGCATCCTCATGTGCAGCACGGGCAGGCCGGTGGCATGCTCGATGCGGGCCAGCGCGGCGTGCAGCTGCCCGGCGCTGCCGCCGGTGAGCACGAACCACAGGTTCAACGCATGCTCGCGCTCGTAGTTGTGGTTGACGCCGGGCAGGGCGTTGACGTGCTCGGCCACCGCGTGCAGGCGATCGGGCGGCACGGCCATGGCGCACAGCAGCGCGGCGCCGCCCGCGCCCGGCGCCCACACGCCGCCCACGCGGCTGATGGCGCCGCGCGCCAGCAGCTGGCGGCAGAGCGCCACCACTTCGGTTTCTGTAGCTGCCAGCGCTTGTCCCACCTGCGCAAACGGCCGATTTGACAATGGAAATCCGCGCTGCCATTCGTTCAGCAGCCGCTCGGCCAGGGGCGCGTTGACGGGCCAGTCCATGGTCAGAATCCGGTCCGCGCGGCGCGCGAGGTGAAGAAGATGCCGCTGGGCGACTTGGCCGGCAGCACCGCCAGCGTGCGGAAGCTCTGCGTGTCGATCACCGAGACGTGGTGGCTGTCGCGCGCGCTGATCCACACGGCGTCGCCGCGCGGGGTGAACTCCATGTGCAGCACGGCCTTGCCGGGCTCCAGGCTGGCGGTGACGCGGCGCGTCTGCGTGTCGATGACCTGCACCACGTGGTAGTCGGGCACGGCGAAGTTGACCCACACCTGCCGCCCGTCGGGCCGCGCCATCACGAACACCGGCTGGCCGGCCACGGGGATGCGGGCGACCTCCTGCCAGGTGTCGGTGTCCACCACCAGCACCTCGTGGCGGCCGATGGCGGGCAGCCAGGCGTGCCGCCCCGCGACGGCCCAGCCGCGCAGGTGCGGCATCTTGAAGACGGGCAGGGGCTGCTCGCCACGGCCGTAGCCGGGCAGGATGCGCTCCACCTTGGGCTCGGCGGCCCACAGGTCGATCTTGGCCAGGCCGTCCTCGCCGAACAGGCCGGCGATGTAGTGGCGGCCGTCGGGCGTGACGAGGGCGTCGTAGGGCTGCTTGCCGATGTTCGTGAACTTGGTCAGCACCGGCCTGGCGGGGTTGGCCAGGTCGGCGATCCAGATCTGGCCGGCGTCGAACAGCGCATAGATGAAGCGGTTGCGCGGGATGTCGGCCAGGCCCACCACGCGCGAGGGCTGGCCGTCCACCACGGCGGGGATGTCGGCCAGCAGCGCCAGCGTGCGGGCGTCGAACACCTTGACGCCGCCGGGCTGGTAGTTCTGCGCCACCACCAGCGTGCCGTCGGTGGAGATGGCGCCGCCGATGCTGTTGCCGGCCTGCATGACGCGCTTGTCGATGGTGCCGGCGAGCAGGTTGACCTTGGTCAGCGCGCCGTCGCGCCCGAATACGTAGGCCGTGGCGCCGTCGCGCGCGTAGACGACGGAGGCGTGCGACAGGTCGCCCAGGCCCTCGACGGTTCCCAGGCGCGTGCGCGCGGAGGTGTCCACCACGCCGACGCTGCCGCTCTCGCGCTCGATCACCAGGCCCAGGTCGCCGCTGCCGCGGCCGGGCGGCGCCAGCCCGGCGGGCGCGGTGGCGCAGCCGGCCAGGGCGGCGGCCAGGGCCAGCGCGGCGGCGAGGCGGGGGAAGAAGGGTTTCATGGGTTCTCCAGCGGAAAGCCGGCGTGCAGCTGCCGGGCGATCCAGGCCGCGTCGGCCTCGCTCAGCAGGGTCTTCCAGCCCGGCATGGGGGTGCCTGGCCGGCCGTGGTAGATGACGGCCGCCAGGCTGTCCTGAGGGATGGCGCGCAGGGCGTCCCGCGTCAGCGCGGGACCCAGGCCGCCGGTGAGCCGGATGCCATGGCACGAGCCGCAGTCCTGCCGCACCATGCGCACCAACTCGGCCTGCCGCGCGGGCGCGGGCGTTTCGCCGGCCTGCGCCCAGGCCCTGCCGGCCGCCAGCAGCAGCGCGGCGAGAAGGGCGGGGCGACGGCGCATGGCGAGGGGGCGCGTTCAGGATTTCAGGATGAACTCGACCGCGCTCTTGAGGTCGGCATCGCTGATCTTGTCGGGCCCGTTGGGGGCCATGGGGACGGGGCCGTACACGCCCGAGCCGCCCTTGCGCACCTTCTCGATCAACTGGGCGGTGGCGTCCTGGCCCTTGTACTTGGCGGCGATGTCCTTGAAGGAGGGGCCGATCATCTTCTTGTCCTTGGCGTGGCAGGCCATGCAGCCCGCCTTGTTCATGGCCGCCTCGGGGTCGGCCAGCGCCGGCGTGGCGGCGAAGGCCAGCGCGGCAGCAAGAAAAGCAAGGTTCTTTTTCATCGTGGGTCTCCGGTAGTGATCAAGAGCAAGAGGCTGCGGAGCAAGCCATGCCAGCAGGGGCCGTGGCCGGGCTTGCACCGGCCACCGGCGCCGTCCCCCTGGGGGGAAGGCGCGAAGCGCCTCAGGGGGGATCAGTAAACGTCGTGCTGCGTGTTGTAGATGTTGAACTTGCCCGTCGGCGTGACCAGCTTCGGGTCCTTGATCGCCAGCTTGCAGGTGCGCGTCTTGTCATCCACCACGACGATGGCCGACGCCTTGTCCTTGGCGCTCCAGACGGAGAACCACACCTCGTCGCCCTTCTGGTTGTATTCGGGCTGCACCACGCGCTTGGCGCCGTCGTCCTTGAGCTGGGCGCAGGCGGCGATGTCGATCACCTGCGGCGGCTTGGAGAGGTCGCGGATGTCGAACACCGCCACACTCTGGCTGATCTTCGGATCGGGGTTGAGCGCGGTGTCCACCCACAGGTTGTTCGACTTCGGGTGCGTCTTGATGAACAGCGAGCCGCCGCCCTGGCCCTTGAGGCTCTGCACCACCTTCCAGGCGTTGGCCTTGTGCTTGGCCGGGTCGGTGCCGATGAGCGCGATGCTCTCGTCGCCCAGGCCCGAGGTGGCCCACACCGGCCCGAACTTCGGGTGCCTGAAGTTGGCGCCGCGGCCCGGGTGCGGGGTCTTGCCCACGTCCACCAGCGCGGCCATCTTGCTGGTCTTGGTATCGACCACGGCGATCTTGTCCGACGCGTTGGCGGCCGTGAGGAAGTAGCGCCGCGTGCTGTCGAAGCCGCCGTCGTGCAGGAACCTGGCCGCGCTCAGCTCGGTGATCTTCAGGTTCTCCAGGTCGGTGTAGTCGACCATCAGGATCTTGCCGGTCTCCTTGGCGTTGACCAGGAACTCGGGCTTCTGGTGGCTGGCCACGATGGCGGCCACGCGCGGCTCGGGGTGGAACTCGTTGTTCACGTCCATGCCGCGCGTGCCGACGACCTTGCGGGGTTTGAGCGTGTCGCCGTCCATCAGCACGAACTGGGGCGGCCAGTAGGTGCCGGCGATGGCGATCTTGTCCTCCCAGCCCTTGAACTTGCTGGTCTCCACGCTGCGCGCCTCCAGGCCCACCTTGATCTCGGCCACGTTGTCGGGCTTTTCCATCCACAGGTCGATCAGGTTCAGGCGCGCGTCGCGGCCGATCACGTACAGGTAGCGCCCCGAGGCCGAGGTGCGCGAGATGTGCACCGCGTAGCCGGTCTTGACGATGTTGATGATCTTCTTGGTGTCGCCGTCGATCAGTGCCACCTCGCCCGCGTCGCGCAGCGTGACGGAGAAGATGTTCTCGATGTTGTAGCTGTTCATCTTCTTCTTCGGGCGCTGGGCGACGGGCACGTACTCCTTGCGCGTCTTCTCCATGTCGGCCAGCGAGAACTCCGGCGGCTGAGGCGGGTCGTGCTGGATGTAGCGGGCCATCAGGTCCACCGTGGCCTCGTCGAAGTCGCCCGAGGTCAGCCAGTTGGGCATGCCGGCGGGCGAGCCGTAGCCGATGAAGACCTTCAGGTAATCGGTGCCCTTGGGCACGGTGAGGTCGGGCGTCAGCGCCTTGCCCGTGGCGCCCTTGCGCAGCACGCCGTGGCAGCCGGCGCAGCGCTCGAAATAGATCTGGCGCGCGCGGTCGAACTCGGCCTGCGTCATCGGCGGCGCCTTGGGGTTGCTGGTCTGGTGCATGGGCTCGGTGCCCAGCGGCGAGGCGGCGCCCATGTAGCTGCGCTCGACGCGCGATACGTCGGGCTTGGCCCCATCGGCGGCGGGGGCGGCCGGCTGCTGCGCCACGGCGGCGGCGCCGAGCAGCAAGGCGCAGAGCGCCATGGCCAGCGGCGACAGCCGCGGCTTCCTCGTCATGTGTTTCATCGTCGTTTCCTACTGTTCGAGGCGGCCTGGCATCTACCCATGCCTGGCGACGGCCGCTTTCGATCGCCTGGACCAGGCCATGGTGCAACCCGGCGCCGGCGCCGTCCTTGAACCAAATCAACCACGGGCGGCGCGGCCACTCGGAAGAGGTTGAGGAATGCCTTTAAAAAGACAGCTGCCAGCGCTTGTCCCACAGGGGTGGATTCAAGTCCAGGCGCTGCGGGCCATTTTTTTCCTCACACCCAGGGGCGCCTGACCAGATCCGCCACGCGGGCGGTTCTCGATGGCGAGAGGGGCTTCACTGGCGCTTGGCGCGCACAATCTGCCGTCCACGCACCCTCGCGCAGAGGGCGCTACGACCGAAGATTCCCCGCCATGTCCGCCATTGAAATCCCCTCGATGCTTCCTCTGGCCGAGCGCACGCCGCTGTCGCGCGGCCAGCGCCTGACGACGGGAGAGGCCGGCCACTGGGTGCAGTTCGAGGCGCCGGCCGCCTTCGACGCGGCGCTGAGGGCGGCGTTGAACTCAGCTTGGCGGCGTGCCTGCCGGCGGTCCCAGGCGATCTCAGGGCCAGGATGACCAGGCCCGCGCCCAGGCCGATGTGGCCGCACCAGGCCACCAGGCCCAGCGCCCAGCCCTTTGACGGCGATGGCGAGCGAGGCGACCAACGCCGCCCAGCCGCCGATGCGCAGCGCCCGCGTGCGGCCGGCGGCGAATTCGCGGCCGAACAGGGTCTGCTGGGGCCGGCCCATCGGCGGGCTGAATCTCGGCCTTGGCGCGCGCCACTTCGTCAAGGATGCGGCGCGCGTATTCCAGCATGGTTTTGCGCGGCGGCGTGAGCTGCATGCCGTGGCGTCCGCGCTCGAACAGCTCGGTGTCCAGGTCTTCCTCCAGCAGGCGCAACTGGCGCGACACCGCCGGCTGCACCAGGTTGAGAAAGGCCGAGGCGCGCGTGACGCCGCCCGTTTCGGCCACGGTGACGAAGGCGCGCAACTGCTTGAGATCCATGGAAGGATCGATGCCGAAAATTGATGATTCAATCAGGAAAATCTATTTTTTCGTGAATCCATCAAATATTACTATTGATCGAAACGTTCACCCCAAAGACTTCCATTCATGAGCGCTCTTTCAGCTCCCGACCAATACCAGGAAATCCGCGACGCCGTGCGCGGCCTGTGCCAGCAGTTCCCCGCCGAATACCACCGCAAGATCGACGAGGCGCGCGGCTATCCCGAGGAATTCGTCAACGCCCTCACCAAGGCCGGCTGGCTGGCCGCGCTGATTCCGCAGGAATACGGTGGCCCGGGCCTGTCGATGGCCGAGGCCTCGGTCATCATGGAGGAGATCAACCGCAGCGGCGGCAACTCCGGCGCCTGCCACGGTCAGATGTACGTGATGAACACCATCGTGTTCAGCGGCAGCGAGGCCCAGAAGCAGAAGTACCTGCCCAAGATCGCCGCCGGCGATCTGCGCGTGCAGTCGATGGGCGTGACCGAGCCCACCACGGGCAGCGACACCACCAAGCTCAAGACCACGGCGGTGAAGAAGGACGGCCGCTGGGTCGTCAACGGCCAGAAGGTCTGGATCAGCCGCGTGCAGCACAGCGACCTGCTGATCCTGCTGGCGCGCACCACGCCCGTGGACCAGGTGGCAAAGCGCAGCGACGGCCTGTCGTGCTTCATCGTCGAGCTGGACAAGGCTACGGCCAAGGGCCTCACCGTGCGCCCCATCCTGAACATGGTCAACCACGAGACCAACGAGCTGTTCTTCGACAACCTGGAGCTGCCCGAGGACGCGCTGCTGGGCACCGAAGGCAAGGGCCTGAAGGTGATCTTCGACGGCCTGAACGCCGAGCGCACGCTGATCGCCTCCGAGTGCATCGGCGACGGCTACTGGTTCGTGGAGAAGGCACGCGACTACGCCAACGAGCGCAAGGTCTTTGGCCGCCCGATCGGGCAGAACCAGGGCATCCAGTTCCCGCTGGCCGAGGCCTTCATCGAGCTGGAGGCGGCCAGCCTGATGCGCTGGCGCGCCTGCGAGAAGATCGACGCGCGCCAGAACGCCGGCACCGAGGCCAACATGGCCAAGTACCTGGCCGCCAAGGCGAGCTGGGAGGCCGCCAACGCCTGCCTGCAGACGCACGGCGGCTTCGGCTTCGCCTGCGAATACGACATCGAGCGCAAGTTCCGCGAGACGCGGCTGTACCAGGTGGCGCCGATCTCCACCAACATGATTCTGAGCCACGTCGCCCAGCACACGCTGGGCCTGCCGCGTTCGTTCTGATTGGGCCGGTTCAGGCCGCCTTGCAGTAGTCGCTATTTAAAAGAGAGCTTCCAGCGTATGCTGCATGGGCGCTGGAGGCCGATTTCACTCATGAATCAATGGAGACGACGCGCCATGCACCAGGACGGCACCGCCACTTACGATGCCTGGGTGGGCCGCACCGAGGAAAGCGCCGACCAGATCACTTCCACGCCCATCCGCCTGATGCAGGCCACGCTGGACACGGCCAGCCCGGCCGCGCTGCCGCCGCACCTGCCGCCGCTGTGGCATTGGCTGTACTTTCTGCCGGGCGAGCGCCAATCCAGCATCGGCCCGGACGGACACCCCAGGCGCGGCGGTTTCCTGCCGCCTGTCAGCCTGCCCAGGCGCATGTGGGCGGGCAGCCGCCTGCAGTTCGTGCAACCGCTGGCCGTGGGCGAGGCGGTGCGGCGCGTGTCGCTGATCAAGAGTGTCAATGTCAAGGATGGCCGCAGCGGCAAGCTGGTGTTCGTGACGGTGCGGCACGAAGTGTCGGGCGCGCAGGGCGTCGCCATCCACGAGGAGCAGGACATCGTCTACCGCGACCCGCCCGCTCCCGGCGCGCCCGCGCCGCAGCCCGCCGCCGCGCCCACCGACGAGCAGTTCGGCCGCACCGTCGCACCCGACCCCGTGCTGCTGATGCGCTATTCGGCGCTCACTTTCAACGGCCACCGCATCCACTACGACCGGCCTTACGCCATGCAGGAGGAGGGCTACCCCGGCCTGGTGGTGCACGGCCCGCTGATCGCCACGCTGCTCTTGGAAGAGCTGCGCCGCACGCATCCGGACAGGACCATCCGCGGCTTCGAGTTCAAGGCCATGAGCCCCTTGTTCGACACTGCGTCGTTCAGCGTCAACGGCAAGGTCGAGGGCGGCAGGGCCAGCCTGTGGGCGAGCGGCCCGCAGGGCCAGCTCGCCATGCAGGCCAGCGCCGAGATCGAATAAGGAGGCCATTCATGTCCGAGTTTCGCCAGGGCCCGCTGCACGGCATGACCGTCGTCACGCTGGAGCACGCCATCGCCGCGCCGTTCTGCACGCGCCAGCTCGCCGACCTGGGCGCGCGCGTCATCAAGGTGGAGCGCCCCGGCGTGGGCGACTTCGCCCGCGCCTACGACCACCGCACGCGCGGCCTGGCGTCGCATTTCGTGTGGACGAACCGCTCCAAGGAAAGCCTGACGCTCGACCTGAAGCAGCCGCAGGCGCAGCAACTGCTGGGTGAGCTGCTGGCCGGCGCCGACGTGCTGGTGCAGAACCTCGCGCCCGGCGCAGCCGCGCGCATGGGCCTGTCGTTCGAGGCGCTGCACGAGCAGTATCCCAAGCTGATCGTCTGCGACATCAGCGGCTACGGCGCCGACGGCCCCTACCGCGACAAGAAGGCCTACGACCTGCTGATCCAGAGCGAGGCGGCCTTCCTGTCGATTACCGGCACCCGGGACGAGCCCAGCAAGGCCGGCATCTCGATCGCCGACATCGCGGCGGGCATGTACGCCTACACCGGCATCCTGAGCGCGCTGCTGCAACGCAACCTCACGGGCGAGGGCTCGCACGTCGAAGTCTCCATGCTCGAAGCGCTGGGCGAGTGGATGGGGTTCCCGATGTACTACGCCTACGACGGCCAGGAACCTCCCGGGCGCAACGGCGCCGCGCACGCCACCATCTACCCCTATGGGCCCTTCGCCGCGGGCGACGGCAAGGTCGTCATGCTGGGCCTGCAGAACGAGCGCGAGTGGAAGCTGTTCTGCGACAAGGTCCTGCTCTGCCCCGAACTGGCCACCGACCCGCGCTTCGACGCCAACGTGCGCCGCGTGGAGAACCGCGCGGCCCTGAAGGCCGTCATCGAGCAGACCTTTGCTCCTCTCACGGCGCAGGAGGTGGTCGCGCGCCTCGACGAGGCGCAGATCGCCAACGCCGCCGTCAACCAGGTGGGCGATCTGTGGACGCACCCGCAGCTGCATGCGCGCCGGCGCTTTCGCCCCATTGGCTCACCGGCGGGTGAATTGCAGTCGCTGCTGCCGCCCGCCACGGTGGGCAGCTTCGATCCCCGCATGGACCCGGTGCCCGCGCTGGGCGGGCACAGCGCGGCGATCCTGAGCGAGCTGGGGCGCAGCGAGTCCGACATTGAGCAGCTGCGCGCTGCCGGGGTGATCTGAGCCATGAATGCCGAATCCCCGCGCGCCGCGCGTGGGCCTGCCCTGGCACGCCGCCGATCTCGCGCCGCTGCGTGACTGGGCAGGACGTGGCCGCGGCGTGTGTCCCGAGCCCGAGGAACCCGCCGCGCCCGGCTGCCCGCGCCTTCGGCGGCAAGCTGTGCATCCACCTCGCCCAGGTGGCGCGCGTGCTCGAAGAAGCGGCCCGGCGCGGCGGCGAGGTGCTCAGCCTCGACGGCCGGATGGTCGATCTGCCCCATGATCCGCGCGGCCGGGGCGATCGCCGCGATTATGCAAGAATGATAGCAGCCAGCGCTTGCTCCATAAGCTTTTGAGGCCGATAGGGCGCTGAATCCGGGGCCTCGGATCGCGCGGGCCGGCGCCGGCCTAGACCGGCAGCCTCACATCGGCCTTGACTTCCTTGAGCACGATGGACGAGCGCACGTGCGTGATGCCCGGCAGCCGGAACAGCGTGGCGTGCAGGAAGCGCTCGTAGGCGGCGATGTCGGCCACCATCACGGTGAGGATGTAGTCCGCCTGGCCGGTGGTGGACAGGCAGCGCACGATCTCCGGCGTGGCGGCGACGGCGCGCTCGAACTCGCGCACCAGCGCCTCGCTGTGCAGGCTGAGGTTGGCCTCCACCACCACCAGCAGCCCCAGGCCGACCCGGGCGCGGTCCACCAGCGCGCTGTAGCCGGTGATGACGCCGGCGCGCTCCATGGCCTTGATGCGCTTCCAGCACGGCGTGCTCGACAGGCCCACCCGCTCGGCGATCTGCTGCACCGTCTGGCGCGCGTCGCGCTGCAACTCGCGCAGGATGCGCAGGCTGGCGGGGTCGAGTTGGAAATTCTCGTCCATAAGAGATTTGGAGAAAAATTTTCCCATCCTAAGGCGTTTCGGATGGGAATGAGCGGATTTCTTCCGCCCCACCGGCCTAAGATCGGTGCGGGCCGCCCCACGAGGCCCTGCAGGAGACGACGATGAGCGACGCCGCGCTGAAGCGCCCCGACTACCGGCTTTCGGACAACCTCTGGGCCCCCCACGGCCAGGTATTCCTGACCGGCACCCAGGCCCTGGTGCGCCTGATGCTGATGCAGCGCCAGCGCGACGCGGCGGCGGGCCTGGCCACCCAGGGCTTCGTCAGCGGCTACCGCGGCTCGCCGCTGGGCATGCTGGACCAGGCGATCTGGAAGGCCGGCCCGCAGTGGAAGGACGCCGGCCTGCGCTTCGTGCCCGCCATCAACGAGGAACTGGGCGCCACCCAGGTGCTGGGCACCCAGCGCGTGGAGAGCGACCCCGAGAAGACCGCCCGCGCCGTGTTCGCGATGTGGTACGGCAAGGGCCCCGGCGTGGACCGCGCGGGCGACGCCATCAAGCACGGCAACGCCTACGGCTCGTCTCCGCACGGCGGCGTGCTGGTGGTGGCGGGCGACGACCACGGCTGCGTCAGCTCGTCCATGCCGCACCAGAGCGACCAGCTGCTGCAAGCCTTCCACATGCCCATCGTGGCGCCGGCCAGCGTGGCCGAGATCCTGGAGTTCGGCCTGTACGGCTGGCAGCTGTCGCGCTACAGCGGCAACTGGGTGGGCATGACGGCGCTGTCGGAAGTGGTGGAAAGCGGCGCCACGGTGGATTTGGACCTGATCCACCGGCGCGTGGCCGCCTGGCACGACGCCTCCGCCGTGCGCGCCGCCACCGGCCACCAGCCGCCGCCTGATGGGCTGCACTACCGCTGGCCCGACTTGCCGTCGCTACAGATCGAGGAGCGCCTGGCGCACAAGCTGCAAGCGGTGGCGGCCTTTTCACGCGTCAATTCCATCGACCGCCACGTGATCGAATCGCCTCGCGCCACCGTGGGCATCGTCACCTGCGGCAAGGCGCATGACGACCTGATGGAAGTGCTGCGCCGGCTGGAGATCCCGCCCGCCTTGCTGGCCGAGGCGGGCGTGCGCCTGTACAAGGTGGGGCTGTCGTTCCCCATCGAGACCACGCGCATGGCGGCCTTCGCGCAGGGCCTGAAGGAAATCCTGGTCATCGAGGAGAAGGGCGCGGTGGTCGAGACGCAGCTGCGCGAGCTGTTCTACAACGCCCCGGCCGGCGCGCGCCCTGCCATCCTGGGCAAGCGCGATGCGGCCGGGCGCCCGCTGGTCTCGGCGCTGGGCGAGCTGCGCCCCTCGCGCCTGATCGAGCTCACGGCGGACTGGCTGATCCGCCATTTCCCCGACCGCTTCGCCGACCGGCGCGCGCACGTGCGCGACTTCACGCCGCCCGAACTGCTCTCCAACGACGCCGACACCGTCAAGCGCCTGCCGTACTTCTGCGCCGGCTGCCCGCACAACACGTCCACCAAGGTGCCCGAGGGCTCGACGGCGCGCGCCGGCATCGGCTGCCACTTCATGGCCAACTGGATGGACCGCGACACGGCCGGCCTGATCCAGATGGGCGGCGAGGGCGTGGACTGGATATCGCACGCCCTGTTCACCCGCAAGCCCCACGTGTTCCAGAACCTGGGCGACGGCACCTACTACCACTCGGGCTACCTCGCCATCCGGCAGGCGGTGGCGGCGCGGGCGCGCATCACCTACAAGATCCTGTTCAACGATGCGGTGGCGATGACCGGCGGCCAGCCGGTGGACGGCATCATCAGCGTGGACGCCATCGCCCGCCAGGTGGAGAGCGAGGGCGTGAAGCAGGTGGTGGTGCTGTCCGACGACATCGGCAAGTACGCCGCCATCAAAGGCCGCTTCCCGGCCGGCACCGCCTTCCACGACCGCGCCGAGCTGGACCGCGTGCAGCGCGAGCTGCGCGAGGTCGAAGGCGTCACCGTGCTCATCTACGAGCAGACCTGCGCCGCCGAGAAGCGCCGCCGCCGCAAGAAGGGTGAGCTGGTGGACCCGGACCGGCGCCTCTTCATCAACGAAGCCGTGTGCGAAGGCTGCGGCGACTGCGGCGTGCAGAGCAACTGCGTGGCCGTGCTGCCGCACGAGACGGCGCTGGGCCGCAAGCGCCGCATCGACCAGACCGCGTGCAACAAGGACTATTCCTGCGCCAAGGGCTTCTGCCCCAGCTTCGTCAGCGTGCGTGGCGGCAAATTGCGCAAGAAGGCCGGCGCGCTGGCCGGCGGCGCCGACGACGCCTTCCAGCGTCTGGTCGCCGGCCTGCCGCAGCCCGCGCCGCACGTGTGGGCGGGGCCTTACGACCTGCTGGTCACCGGTGTCGGCGGCACCGGCGTGGTGACGGTGGGCGCCGTCATCGCCATGGCCGCGCACCTGGAGGGCAAGGCTGCCTCCGTGCTCGACTTCATGGGCTTCGCGCAGAAGGGCGGGGCGGTGCTCTCGTTCGTGCGCCTGGCCGACGTGCCCGAGCGGCTGAACCAGGTGCGCATCGACACCCAGCAGGCCGACGCCGTGCTGGCCTGCGACGCCGTGGTCGCCGCCCAGCCCGAGGCGCTGGGCACCGTGCGCCACGGCCGCACGCGCATCCTCGCCAACGTGCACGAGACGCCGGTGGCCGAGTCGCTGAAGAACCCCGACGCCAGCCTGAAGACCGGGCTGCTGCTGGCCAAGCTGCGCTTCGCCGCTGGCGACGAGCGCGTCGAGACCTTCGACGCCCAGGCGCTGGCCGAGGACTTCCTGGGCGACACCGTCACCGCCAACGTGCTGGCGATGGGCTACGCCTGGCAGCGCGGTCTGGTGCCCGTGGGCCTGGCGGCGATCGAGCGCGCCATCGCGCTGAACGGCGTCGCCGTGGACGCCAACCGCCTGGCCTTCTCGCTCGGCCGCCTGGCCGCCTTTGATCCCGGCGCCTGCGAGTCGCTGCTGGGCGCGCCCGCCGACGCGGCGCCCGCGCGCGAGTCGCTGGACGCGCTCGTCGCCCACGGCATGAGCCACCTCACCGCCTACCAGAACGCCGCCTGGGGCCTGCGCTACGCCGCCCTGGTGCGCGAGGCCCACGCGCGCGAGCAGCAGGTGGCGCCGGGCAGCGAGCGCTTCGCGCGCGCCGTCGCCGCGAGCCTGCGCAAGCTGATGAGCTACAAGGACGAATACGAGGTGGCGCGCCTGTACACCGATGGCAGCTTCCGGGCCGCGCTGGCGCACCAGTTCGAGGGCGAGCTGAAGCTGCAATTCCACATGGCCCCGCCGCTCTGGTCACGCCCCCGGGGCGGTGAGCCGCCCCGCAAGGTCACGCTGGGTGCCTGGATGCTGCCCTTGATGCGCCTGCTCGCCAAAGGCAAGGCGCTGCGCGGCGGCGCGCTGGACCTGTTCGGCCGCACCGACGAGCGCCGCATGGAGCGCGCCTTGATCGCGCAGTACGAAGCCCGCGTGCGTGAACTGCTGCCGCAGCTCACGGCCGGCAACCTGACCCTGGCCGCCGACATCGCCGCCGTGCCCATGAGCATGCGCGGCTTCGGCCACGTCAAGCTCGGCACCGTCGCGCTGGCCCGCGCGCGCGAGGCCGAGCTGCTGCACCGCCTCGATCCGGCGCGCTACCCCGCGCCGCCGGCCCAGCCGAGGGCGGGGCAGCTGCGCGGCATTCCCGTCGTGGCATCGATGTGAGCCGTTTGCTTTTGTTTTGATAGCTGCCAGCGCTTGATGGACGGGCGCTGGCGGCCTATTCTGCTTATAAAATCAGCCCAGTTCCGGCCAGCGCCGGCGCAGCCAAGCCCAGGCCACCAGCCCCACCAGCATGAACGCCGCTGATGCCAGGGCCAGGCCGAGGGCCGAGTGCATCACCAGCGGCGCCACCGCGCCCGCCACCACGCCGTTGGAGGCCGAGCCCACCACCGCCTGCAGCGACGAGGCCATGCCGCGCCGCTCGGGGTGCAGGTCCAGCACCATCAGCGTCACCACCGGCACCATCAGCGCCCAGCCGAAGGCGTAGATGGTGATGGGCCACAGCGACCACCAGGCGCTCGGCGCCAGCATGGCGTTGGCCGCGACGTTCAGCACCGACACGATCAGCATGATGCGGATGCCCTTCATGATCTGGTGGCGCGGGCGCGCGCGGCCGGCCAGGCGGCCCGACAGCCACGAGCCGCCCATGATGCCGGCGATGCTCAGCACGAACATCCAGAAGAATTGCGTGGGCCTGAGCTGCAGCACGTCGCCCAGGAAGGCCGGCGCCGACAGCACGTACAGGAACAGACCGTTGAACGGGATGCCCGAGGCCAGCGCCAGCAGCATGAAGCGCGGATCGCTCAGCAGCTGCCAGTAGCCGCGCATCAGGTGGCCGACGCGAAACGGCTGGCGCCGCGCCGCCGGCAGCGTCTCGGGCAGCAGGCGCCAGTTGGACACCGTCAGCGCCGCCCCCACGACCACCAGCAGCCAGAAGATGGCGCGCCAGCCGCCCGTCCATTCCAGCAGCAGCCCGCCCACCAGCGGCGCGATGGCCGGCGCGACACCGAAGTAGATGGTGATCTGGCTCATCACCTTCTGCGCCTCCGAGGGCGGGAACAGGTCGCGCACCACCGCGCGCGACACCACGATGCCGGCGCCGGTCGACAGGCCCTGCAGCGCGCGGAAGAAGATCAGCTGCCCGATGCTCTGCGACAGCGCGCAGCCAACCGAGGCGAGCGTGAACACCGCGAGGCCCCACAGCACCACCGGCCGGCGGCCGAAGCTGTCCGACAGCGCGCCGTGGAACAGGTTCATGAAGGCGAAGCCGAACAGGTAGGCCGAGAAGGTCTGCTGCAACTGCAGCGGCGTGGCGCCCGTGGCGGCCCCGATGGCCGCGAACGCCGGCACGTAGGTGTCGATGGAGAACGGCCCCAGCGTGCCCAGCATGGCCAGCAGCAGGGCCAGGGCCCAGCGCGGGGCGCGCCACAGGTGGGCGGCTTCGGGGTTCATCGCGGGATGGCTTTCGAAAGGATTTTGCTATTCAAAAAAGAGCTGCCAGCGCTGTCTGCACAAGCGCTGGCGGCCTTTTTCATCTGAAAGAACGATGCGGCGCGCACGCGGGCGCGCCGCCGGGCGTCAGAGGCTGTCGATGAACGAGCGCAGCTTGTCGCTGCGGCTCGGGTGCTTGAGCTTGCGCAGCGCCTTGGCCTCGATCTGGCGGATGCGCTCGCGCGTGACGTCGAACTGCTTGCCGACTTCCTCCAGCGTGTGGTCGGTGCTCATCTCGATGCCGAAGCGCATGCGCAGCACCTTGGCCTCGCGCGGGGTCAGGCTGTCGAGGATGTCCTTCACCACGTCGCGCAGGCCGGCCTGCATGGCGGCCTCGATGGGCGCGGTGTTGTTGGTGTCCTCGATGAAGTCGCCCAGGTGGCTGTCGTCGTCGTCGCCGATCGGCGTCTCCATGGAGATCGGCTCCTTGGCGATCTTCATGATCTTGCGGATCTTGTCCTCGGGCATCTCCATCTTCTCGGCCAGGATGCCGGCGTCGGGCTCGAAGCCGAACTCCTGCAGGTGCTGGCGGGAGATGCGGTTCATCTTGTTGATGGTCTCGATCATGTGCACCGGGATGCGGATGGTCCGTGCTTGATCCGCGATCGACCGCGTGATCGCCTGGCGGATCCACCACGTCGCGTAGGTCGAGAACTTGTAGCCGCGCCGGTATTCGAACTTGTCCACCGCCTTCATCAGGCCGATGTTGCCCTCTTGAATGAGGTCCAGGAACTGAAGGCCCCGGTTGGTGTACTTCTTGGCGATGGAGATCACCAGGCGCAGGTTGGCCTCGATCATCTCCTTCTTGGCGTCGCGCGAGGCGGCCTCGCCCTCGTTCATGCGCTTGTTGATGTCCTTCAGCTCGTCCAGCGGCACCACCACGCGCGATTGCAGGTCGATCAGCTTCTGCTGCAAGTCCTGGATGGGCGGGATGTTGCGCTCCATCACGGCGCTCCAGGGCTTGCCGGCGGCGGCCTGCTTCTCGACCCACTTCAGGTTGAGCAGCTGCGAGGGCACCTTGTTGCCGTTGCGGTCGCGGCCGGAGAAGTCGGCGATGAACTGCTCCTGCGGGTAGCCGCACTTGTCGACCACGATGCGGCGCAGCTCGCGCTCGTACTTGCGCACGTCGTCCACCTGGCCGCGCAGCATGTCGCACAGCTTCTCGATGGTCTTGGCGGTGAAGCGGATGCTCATCAGGCGCTCGGACAGCGCGTGCTGCGCCTTGGTGTAGGCGGGCGAGCCCCAGCCGTCCTTGTCGTAGGCGCGGTGCACCTTCTCGAACAGCACGGCGATCTCGTCGAAGCGCTCCAGCGCCTGGGTCTTGAGGGCTTCGAGCAGCTTGGTCATGGCCTTGGAGCCGCCCTTGCCGTCGTCGTCGTCCTCTTCGTCGTATTCGTCGAAGTCTTCCTCGGCCACGTAGTCGTCGTTCTCGTTGGCGTCGGAGAAGCCGTCCACGATGGTGTTGATGACGACCTTGCCCTCGCGGATCTCGGCCGCCAGGCGCAGGATCTCGGCGATGGTGGCGGGGCTGGCGCTGATGGCTTCCATCATCGCCATCAGGCCGCCTTCGATGCGCTTGGCGATCTCGATCTCGCCCTCGCGCGTGAGCAGCTCCACCGTGCCCATCTCGCGCATGTACATGCGCACCGGGTCGGTGGTGCGGCCGAATTCGCTGTCCACGGTGGACAGGGCGGCCTCGGCTTCTTCCTCGGCCTCCTCCTCGGTGGCGGTGCTGGTGCCGGTGTTGGTCAGCAGCAGGGTCTCGGCGTCGGGCGTCTGCTCGTAGACGGCCACGCCCAGGTCGTTCAGCATGGAGACCACGGCCTCCAGGGTCTCGGTGTCCACCAGCTTCTCGGGCAGGTGGTCGGTGATCTCGCCGTGCGTCAGGTAGCCGCGCGTCTTGCCCAGCTTCAGCAGCGCCTTCAGGTTGGCGCGGCGGGTGTTCATCTCCTCCTCGGAGAGCACGCCTTCGTCGAGGCCGAACTCCTTCATCAAGGCCCGTTCCTTGGCCTTGCTGATCTTCATGCGCAGGGGCTTGGGCTTCTCGACCGCACCCTGGTCGACCTGGGCCTCGACCTCGGGCTCGCCTTCCAGGTCGGCCTCGATGTCGGACAGGTCTTCGTCCTCGCCCGGCTTGGCCGCGGCCTTGCCGGCGGCGCGCCCGCGCTTGGCCGGCGCCGACTTCTCGGCCGCCGCCGCGCCCTTGGCGGGGCGGCTCGGCTTGGCGGCCGGGGCGCTGGCCTCCTTGGCCTTGGCCGCGGGCTTCTTGGCGGCTTTCGGGTCGAGCTCCTCGGCCTGGCCCTTCTTGGCGGCGGGCTTGGCGATGGCGGGCTTGGCGGACTTCTGGCTGGCAGGCATGGATCAACCTCGGTTCAGGGCGGGCACCGGGCGGGGAGCGCGATGGAGCGCGCCCGGACGGCACTCTGGCTACAGGACAACAATTCGGACGAACCAAATATTGACGGCGCCGGACAGCGCGGTCGGGGTCCGGCGGTTTCCGTCAGGGGCAAGATGGGTGGGCGAACATTTGGTATGCAGTCCTTGCGGTGATTTGGCCAACCCTGCTGCGGGTGCGCGCTTGACGCGGGCGCGCTGGCCGGTCCGGAGGTGCCGCTGTCGCTCTTGCCGGTGACAAGCCTTCAATTATAGCGTCCGGGCGCCGTTTCAAGGGGCGGCGGCGCGGCTTTCGCGCTCGGCCCTGTCGGATTCGGCCAACTCGCGCAGCAGGCCCTGGTAGGCCGCCAGCTCGCCGGCGGCCAGGGCGGCGTCCATGCGGCGCTTGAGCTGCTCGCGCCGCTCGGTGCGCACGATGCCGGCCAGCTCGGCCGGCTCGGAATCGATGTCGGGCGGCACCCGGGCCACCTCGGCGTCGGCGAAGGCTTCGTGCTCGTGCCCGCGCAGGGCCTCGCGCAGGGCGCTCCAGGGCTGGGGGCCGTGGTCCATGAACTGGCCGGCCAGCCAGGTGAACAGCGGGCCGTGCGGCGCCGGCAGGTCGCACAGCAGCACGTGTTCGCTGTCGCTCAGGCGCTCCCAGGCGCTGGGCTCGGTCAGCACGATCTGCAACGCGCGGCTGGCGCGGCTGGCGGGCAGGGCGCGCAGGCGGCCGGCGGGGCGGGGCGCCTCGGTTCTTTGGTTGCGTTTCTGACCGCCAGCGCTGACTGGTGCTCGAACGTCGGTCTTTTTTTCATAGCGGGCGGCGCTGGGGCGGCGCAGGCCCCACAGGTCTTCCAGCTCGTGCGTGCCGATCTGCACCTGCGCCGCGATCTCGCCCAGCAGCTGCTGCGCCAGCGCGCCGGTGGGCAGCAGCTGCCACAGCGGGCGGGCGTTGGCGGCGAAGTGCGAGCGCCCTTCGGCGGTGGCCAGGTCGCAGTCCTGCGCGGCGGCTTCGAGCAGGAAGCGCGACAGCGGCACGGCTTCCTTCACGGCCTGGCCGAAGGCGTCGGCGCCTTCGGCGCGGATGAAGCTGTCGGGGTCGTGCTCGGGCGGCAGGAACAGGAACTTGACGCTGCGCACGTCGGTCGCCAGGGGCAGGGCGGCCTCCAGCGCCTTGCGCGCGGCGCGGCGGCCGGCGGCGTCGCCGTCGAAGCTGAACACCACCTGCTCGGTGAAGCGGAACAGCTTGTGCACGTGCTCGGGCGTGCAGGCCGTGCCCAGGGTGGCGACGGCGTTGCCGAAGCCGAGCTGGGCCAGCGCCACCACGTCCATGTAGCCCTCGGTGACCAGCGCGTAGCCGTGTTCGCGCAGGGCGGCGCGGGCCTCGAACAGGCCGTACAGCTCGCGGCCCTTGTGGAACACCGGGGTCTCGGGCGAGTTCAGGTACTTGGGTTTCTCGTCGCCCAGCACACGGCCGCCGAAGCCGATCACCTCGCCCTTGACCGAGCGGATGGGGAACATGATGCGGTCGCGGAATCGGTCGTAGCGCTTGTCGTCGCCGTCCTCGCCGGTGATGACCAGGCCGGACTCGTGCAGCAGCGGGTCGGCGTAGTCGGGGAACGTGCTGGCCAGGGTGCGCCAGCCCTCGGGCGCGTAGCCCAGGCCGAAGTCGCGCGCCACGGCGCCGGAGAGGCCGCGCGCCTTCAGGTAGTCGATGGCGCGGGGCGCGTTCTTCAGGTGCCTGCGGTAGGCGTCGGCGGCGCGCGCCAGCACGTCGGTGAGGGTGGCGCGCTGGGCGGTCTCCTGCGCGGCGCGGGCGCGCTCGGCGGGGCTGCGCTCGTCCTCGGGCACTTGCAGGCCGTACTGCTGCGCCAGGTCGTGCACCGTCTCGACGAAGCCGGCGCCGGTGTGGTCCATCAGAAAGCCGATGGCGTTGCCGTTCTTGCCGCAGCCGAAGCAGTGGTAGAACTGCTTGGAGGGGCTGACGGTGAAGCTGGGCGACTTCTCGGAATGGAAGGGGCACAGGCCGGAGAAGTTGGCGCCCGTCTTCTTGAGCTGCACGTAGCGGCCGACGATCTCCACGACGTCGGCGCGCGCCAGGAGTTCCTGGATGAAGTGCTGCGGGATGGTCACCGGGGGATTGTGACGGATCGGGTTTTTCATCGCCGGGCCGCCCCAAGATGAAAAAGCCCCCTCGGGGGCAGCGAACGGCGCGAAGCGAGCAAGCGTGGAGGCTATTTTTCAGTTGGGCGTCAGGCGCCGGTGTTTCAATACGGGCCGGAGGAGACCCCCATGCCCAGCATCTACGACACCGACCTGCCGCGCACCCCGGCCAACCACGCCCCGCTGACGCCGCTGGCCTTCATCCAGCGCACGGCCGAGGTCTACCCGCAGCGCCTGGCCATCGTGCACGGCGCATTGCGCCAGACCTGGGCCGAGACCTACGCGCGCTGCCGGCGCCTGGCCAGCAGCCTGCGCGCCGCGGGCATCGGCAAGAACGACACCGTGGCCGTGATGCTGCCCAACACGCCGCCCATGGTGGAGGCGCACTTCGGCATCCCGATGGCCGGCGCGGTGCTGAACGCGCTGAACACCCGGCTGGACCCGGAGGCGGTGGCCTTCATGCTGGACCACGGCGAGGCCAGGGCCGTCATCGTCGATCCCGAATGCGCGCCCGTCATGAAGAAGGCGCTGGCGCTGCGCCGGTCGAAGGTGCCGATCCTGGTCATCGACGTGGAAGACGGGCTCTATGGCGCGGGCGAGCGCATCGGCGGCATCACCTACGACGTCTTCGTCGCCCAGGGCGATCCGCAGTTCGACTGGGCGTACCCGGCCGACGAATGGGATGCCATCGCGCTCAACTACACCAGCGGCACCACCGGCAACCCCAAGGGCGTGGTCTACCACCACCGCGGCGCGGCCGCCAACGCCATCAGCAATGTGCTGGAGTGGGACATGCCCAAGCACGCCGTCTACCTGTGGACGCTGCCCATGTTCCACTGCAACGGCTGGTGCTTTCCGTGGACGGTGGCGGCGCGCGCGGGCGTGAACGTGTGCCTGCGCCGCGTGGAGGCGCAGGCCATCTTCGACGCCATCCGCGAGCACGGCGTCACGCACTACTGCGGCGCGCCCATCGTGCACGGACTGCTGGTGAACGCGCCGGACGAGATGAAGGCCGGCGTGCCGCGCGGCGTGAAATGCATGGTGGCGGGCGCGGCGCCGCCGGCGGCCATGATCGAGGGCATGGAGCGCATGGGATTCGACCTCACCCACGTCTACGGCCTGACCGAGGTCTACGGCCCGGCCACCGTGTGCGCCAAGCACGACGAGTGGGACGGCCTGGACATCGGCGAGCGCGCGCGCCTGAACGCGCGCCAGGGCGTGCGCTACCACCTGGAGCGCGACGCCCGCGTGCTGGACCCGCAGACCATGTTGCCCGTGCCGATGGACGGCGAGACCATGGGCGAGATCATGTTCCGCGGCAACATCGCCATGAAGGGCTACCTGAAGAACCCCAAGGCCACGGCGGAAGCGTTCGCCGGCGGCTGGTTCCATTCGGGCGACCTGGCGGTGCAATACCCCGACGGCTACATCAAGATCAAGGACCGCAGCAAGGACATCATCATCTCGGGCGGCGAGAACATCTCCTCCATCGAGGTGGAGGACGTGCTCTACCGCCACCCCGCCGTGCTGGCCGCCGCCGTGGTCGCCAAGCCCGACCCGAAGTGGGGCGAGACGCCATGCGCCTTCGTCGAGCTGAAGCCCGGCGCCGAGGTGACGGCGGCCGACATCGTGGCGCACTGCAAGCGGCACCTGGCCGGCTTCAAGGTGCCGCGCGCGGTGGTGTTCGGCGAGCTGCCCAAGACCAGCACGGGCAAGATCCAGAAGTTCGCGCTGCGCCAGCAGGCCGGGTCGGCGGCGGCGATCGACGTCTGAGTTTCAAGCCAAATCGGCCTCCATCGCCCGCCGGAAAAGCGCTGGCAGCTATTTAATAGATAGCAAACGAAAGCCCTTGGTCCGGCGGCGTCCGGCCGCGCTCTACGCCATGCAGGGGATGCGCGGCGAGCCCGACCGGGGCTAGCATGGGCCGAGCCGGCCGCCGGATGCGCGCGTGGCGCCCACCTTCAACCGCTCTGAATCCGCCCTGCGCGACCAGCGGCAGCTGATCGATCCGCTGACCCTGGCGCGGTAGCGCGCATGCGGGAGCGAATGCTTCCAAAAGAATAGCTGCCGGCGCTTGCCGTACTTGCGCCAACGGCCAATTGTGATGAAAATCAGATCATGGTGAAACTATTTATTACAGCCCTTGGGCCGTTGCTGTTGGGCGTGCTGGCCACCGGCGCCCAGGCGCAGAAGATCGGCGACGTCAGCACCGCCTTCCAGTGGATCGGCCCCAACCACAAGATCGTCGTCGAGGCCTACGACGACCCGCTGGTGGCGGGCGTGACCTGCTACGTCTCGCGGGCCCGCACCGGCGGCATCAAGGGCGGGCTGGGCCTGGCCGAGGACCGAGCCGAAGCCTCGATCGCCTGCCGCCAGGTCGGCCCGGTGCAGTTCAAGGGACCGCTGCCGAAGGAGGACGAGGTGTTCAGCGAGCGCATGTCGATCCTCTTCAAGCGCCTGCGCGTGGTGCGCATGGTGGATGCGCCGCGCAACACGCTGGTGTATCTGACGTATTCCGACAAGCTGGTCGAAGGCTCGCCGCAGAACAGCCTGACGGCCGTGCCCATCGACCGGGCGGTGCCGATCCCCCTCAAGCCATGAGTGCCGCCCGGCCGCTCCGAAGGCGCTCGCGCCCGCAGTCCGAAGGACGGAGGGTGTTCCGATGAGTGCCGCCCGGCCGCTCCGAAGGCGCTCGCGCCCGCAGTCCGAAGGACGGAGGGTGTTCCGATGAGTGCCGCCCGGCCGCTCCGAAGGCGCTCGCACCCGCAGTCCGAAGGACGGAGGGTGGTCCAGTGAGCGAGCCGGCAGCGGATCGCCGAGGCCTGCATCCCGCCTGGCTGTTGCTTCTGCTGCCAAACGGCTATTTCCTGACCTCGCAGGTCGTCGGGCTGATTCCCGTCAACGGCGGCGCCGGCTGGGACGGGTCGGTGTACCTCGAATACCTCGACAGGCTGCTGCATGGGCAGCAGGTCGAGAACAGTCCTTATCGATGGATGCGGCTGCCGGGGTTCGTGCCCGCGGCCCTGGCCATGCATCTTGGCGTGCGCATGGAAGATATTCCGCGGCTGCAGTCCATCGTCAATGCCGCGTTGCTGTCGGGGGCCGCGGCGCTGTACTACGCCACGCTGAGAAAGCAGATCGGCCGCCCTGCCGTCGCCCTGTGCGCGACGGGGGTGCTGTTCCTCAGCTGGCCCTATCTGGTTGCGCCGGTCTTCTACCCCCTGCTGAGCGATCACCTGGCGCTGGCGCTGGCTGTGGTGTCACTGTGGGCCTGGTTCAATGGGCATCGAAAGGTCTTGTATGGGGTCGGGTTCTTCTCGGTGTGGGTGATGCCGGGGCTTTTCCTGGTTCCGCTGGCACTGGCCTGCCTGCCGTTCGATGCGGGAGGCCGTGCGTTCCAGCCGGGCTGGCGGTGGCCGGTCTTCCTGCTTCTGTCGGCCTTGGCCGTTTTCGCGTGCTGGCCCTTGCTCGGATTGCGCGACGAGGAGGTTCTGCGCCACGCGCCGGGCACGCCCCTGGGTCTCGTCGAGCTCAAGCATTGGTCCATCGGCTTCGTTCTTGTCGGCATGGTGGTCATCGCGGCCCTGTGGACGCGCCTGCTGTCGAGCCCGGATTTCTGGCGTCGGGTCGCCTGGCGTCCGCTGGCGGCGGCGCTGGCCCTGATCGGGCTGGGGTTTCTGTCCACCTTTCTCGTCACGGACTGGAGCGAGGGGCTTCGCGGGCCCAATCTGGTCGCCAACCTCTACCTCCAGGCGGTGGCCGCCCCGGCCAAGCCGCTGGTGGCGCACGTGGTCTATTTCGGGCCGGTCTTTCTGGTGGGGCTCGGGCTGTGCCTGCGCCCGAGCCGGGCCGCGCTGGCGCCGCGCTCCTTCCCGCTGGGCGCGGTGGCGACGGCGGCCCTGCCCATCCTGCTGATGGGCTCGGAGAGCAGGCAGTGGCTTTACTTCTTTCCGGTCATCGTCACCCTGGTCGCGCTGAACGAGCGGTCCTCCGCCAGATGGCTGCTGCTGCTTGGCGTGTCGATCGCGCTGTGCCTGCCTTCGGTCACCCTCGGTTCGGCGTTGATAGCGCGCGCCGCCGAGTGGGGCGAGCCGGGCCTGGGCTGGTGGTGGTACCTGGCGCACCACGGCCCGTGGATGCCCGCCGGGGCATATCTTGCCGGTGCGGTGTTCGCCGTCGTGTTCGCCGCGGCCTACTATGGACGCTGGCCTCGGTCCGGCGACCAGGGCCCGGCCACGAGGTCGTCGTCGCGGGCTGGGCCGGGCCGAGGACCGCGCCGATTCCGCTGAATAACCCGCACGGCCCTACGGCCGCGCGCGGCGCACGCCAGCGGCGCGCAGCGCGGCCAGGTCGGGGTAGCCGTCCACCGCCATCAGCAGATCCGCCTCGGCCAGGATGGAGCGCAGCACGTGCACCACGCCGTCCGTGCCCCCCAAGGCCAGGCCGTAGGCGTAGGGCCGGCCCACGCCGACCACGCTGGCGCCCATGGCCAGCGCCTTGACCACGTCGGAGCCCGAGCGCACCCCGGAGTCGAACCACACCGGCGTGCTGCCGCAGGCCGCGACCACATCGGGCAGCAGGTCGATGGCGGCGATGCCGCCGTTGGCCTGCCGGCCGCCGTGGTTGGAGCACAGGATGGCGTCCACCCCGGTGTCGATGGCGCGCCGCGCGTCGTCCGGGTGCTGGATGCCCTTGACGATGAGCGGGAGCTTGGTGAGCGAGCGCAGCCAGGCCAGGTCGTCCCAGGTCACGGTCTGGCCGAAGATGCTGGCCCAGAGCTGGATGGCCGTGGCCGGATCCTGCTCCGGCGGGGCCTTGAGCAGGGAGCGGAAATGCGGGTCGCTGAAGTAGTTGGCCAGCGCCGCGCCGCGCAGTTGCGGGAAGTTGCTGTCGTTCAGGTCGCGCGGGCGCCAGCCGGTGATCCAGGTGTCCAGCGTCACCACGATGCCCCGGTAGCCGGCGGCCTCGGCGCGGCGCACGAAGCTGGTGGCCAGGTCGCGGTCGCGCGGCGTGTAGAGCTGGAAGAAGGCGTCGCCACCGCCCAGCGCCTGGGCCACGGCTTCGAGCGGGTCGTTCATCAGCGTGGAGGCGATCATCGGCACGCCCGCGATGCCAGCGGCCTTCGCGGTCGCCAGGTCGCCGTGGCCGTCCTGCGCGCAGATGCCGATCACGCCGATGGGGCTCATCATCAGCGGCGAGGCGTAGCGCTTGCCGAACACCAGGGCCGACAAATCGCGCACGCGGGTATCGACCAGCATGCGCGGCACGATGCCCCATTCGGCGAAGGCCGCCGCGTTGCGGCGCTGCGTGCCCTCGTCGCCGCAGCCGCCCTGCACGTAGGTCAGCACCGAGGCCGGCAGCGCTGCGGCGGCGCGTGCTTCGAGCGTACGGAAGTCCACCGGCAGCGTGGGCCGGATGCCTTGCAGGCCCTTGAGGTAGATCTCGTTCTGATAGTCGCCGAACTGGGGCATGCGCCTGTCTCCTGGGTTGTGGTGCGGGGCAAGGGCAGGGCGCCGAACCCGCCGGTTTGGAAGCCGGCCCGGCCACCAGGGTGGTTGCCTTGCCGGCGCAGGAACTTCCCCGTGAGTCGCCCGCGGCGCCTGCCCCAATTGCTCCTGGGGATGGGCACCCGTCCTGCTCGGCTCAGGGGGACGAACAGCGTGCATTCTGCCCGCAGTCCGCGGGGGGCCGCTCCTGCAATGCCGTCCCGCGCCTGCCCTGGAACGAGGGTGAAGAATAAAAAAAGCCGCCAGCGCTTGTGGGGAAAGCGCTGGAAGCTATTTATTTTGGAGCAATTGACTGGCTCTGCTGTACCGCCGCGCAGCTTACCCGGCGAGCCGCCGCCGGGGTGCCGGTGGCCTGGGCGCGGGCAGTTCGGCAGCCGTGGCGGCCAGCAGGCGGCACACCGCGTCGCGGTCTTCCCACTCGTCGGGCCGCAGCAGGAAGTAGGGCTTGGCGCCGGGGTAGGGCTGGCCGAACACGGGGTCGGCCAGCAGCGCGCGGCCGGCGTCGGTGATCTTCACGAACAGCTGGTCGTCGCAGACGAAGGCGGTCGGCCGATCGTCCAGGTACACGCAGTACTCGCCGAACATGCGGCGCGTGCGCACGGCCGGCAGCGCGCCGATCTGGTCGAGCAGGAAGGCGAGCGTTTCGGGGCGTGTGGCCATTCAACCTGAATCCGGCAGTTGGATGCGCCTGGCAGTGCCGCTATCGGCGTGCCAGACAAAGAGGCGACGGGCTCGCGCCCGCAAGATTCTCACATCGGCAGAGACATGGAGCACGTTCCGAGATGCTGACCATTCCTGCCGAAAAACGCGGATAAAGCCCGCAGGCTCCGCTGGATCGCATACATTTTGCAGACAATGAGCATTGGAGCCAAATCCACTTCCAAACCGGCCTCGATCCACAAGGTGCAGCGAGCGCCTGCATCCAAAAAAGTCATGGCGCGAAAAAAGGATCAAGATTCCAGGTTGGGTAACAGCAATCTGACGGACAGAGCCTACCTTATCGTCAGGCGTCTGATCCTGGAGCGTGAGCTCAGCGGAGGCGAGGTGCTGGTGGAAGGGCGGCTCGCCGAGCGTCTGAACATGTCGCGTACGCCCTTGCGCGAAGCGCTCCTCCGGCTCGAGGGCGAAGGCTTGCTGATGCGGGCCAACGCGCGTTCCTACGCGGTCCGCCGCATCACGGCATCGCACTATTTTCAATGCCTGCAGGTGCGCGAACGCCTCGAATCGCAAGCGGTGTCGCTGGCCATGGGACGTGTTCCGGCAGAGGAGGTGCAGCGCCTGCGCGCCGCTATTCTGGCGCTCGACTCCACCCAACAGGGCTCCAGCCACTGGCAGGTGGACGACCAGATTCACGGCATGTTCGCCCGCGCCTGCGGCAACGAGATGCTGGCGGAGACCATCGCGCATCTTCGCGTGCTATGCCGTCTCTTCGAGGTGGTGGACCCGTTCGCGCGCATCGAGGAAGACCGCGGCGAGCATCTGGCGATTCTCGACGCTTACGAGGCGGGCGATGTCAGGGCGGCCGCGGAGGCCGTGGTGCAGCACCTGCGGCAATTGGCACGCTACACGCTTTCCCGCCTGAGTCACGGGCTGGTGAGCGAGTTCTGAAGCCAAAGGTCGAAGGCGCCGCGCGAGCTTCAGTGCCGCAGGATCTTGCCCACGAACTCGCGGGTGCGCGCGTGCGTGGGCGCGTCGAAGATCTGCCGGGCATCGCCCATTTCCACCACGTGGCCGCCGTCCATGAACACCACCTTGCTGGAAACCTCCCGCACGAAGCCCATTTCGTGCGAGACGATGAACATGGTCATGCCGTCGGCGGCGAGCATACGGACGGTGTCGAGCACCTCGTTGACCAGTTCGGGATCGAGCGCGGCCGTGACTTCGTCGAGCAGCACGATGCCCGGCTGCAGTGCCAGGGCGCGGGCAATGGCCACGCGCTGCTGCTGCCCGCCTGAAAGCTGGTCGGGGTAGGCCTTGAGCTTGGCGCCCATGCCCACTTTCTCGAGCAGTTGGATCGCGTAGTCTTCCACGTCCTTGCGCGGCCGGCCCTTGACTTTGATGGGCGCGACCGTGACGTTGTCCAGCACGGTCATGTTCTGGAACAGGTTGTACTGCTGGAACACGATGGCCATCTGCGAACGTATGGCGCGCAATTGTTCGCGGTTGTTGTAGTCAAGCCTGCGCCCGTCGATGCGCACTTCGCCGGCAATGGGCGGCAGCAGCCCCATCAGCACGCGCAGGAGCGTGCTCTTGCCGGAGCCCGAGGGCCCGATGAGGCTCACGATCTCGCCTTTCTCGACCTGCAGGTCGATGCGTTCCAGCACCGTATGGGTGCCGTAGTTGGCTTTGAGGTCAACGATCTCGAGTTGGGGCAAGGCGGGTCTCCAGGTATTTGCCGAAACGGGCCAGCGGATAGGACAGCGCGAAATAGAGCACGAGCACCATGCCGTAGACGAGCGCGGCCGAGAATCCCTTGTTGTTCATCGTCTTGCCGGCGAACGCCAGCTCGACCACGCCGATCTGCGAGGCCAGCGCGGTGTCCTTGATGAAGAGGACGAAGAAGCCGAACACGGGTGGCAGGATGATCTTCCAAGCCTGCGGGATGATGACCAGGTGCAAGGTTTGCCAGTAGCTGAAATTGAGCGTGGCGGCCGCATCCCACTGGTTGTGGTGCACCGATTCCAGCCCGCTGCGCACGATCTCCGCGATGAACGCGGTGGCGATCACGCACACGCTGATGAGCGCCACGGTGAACATGCTCAAGTCGGCCTTGAGCGCCTGGAAGATGAAGAACACCAGCATCAGCGTCACCAGGAAGGGAACGCGGCGGAACAGCTCGACGAACAGCGTCACGGCGACGCGCAAAGGCGCGGCGGATGGACGCTTGGTCAGGCGGATCGCGGCCAGCGCGAAACCCAGGGTGAAGCCCACCACGCAGCCGATGGCCGAGAGCGCGAACGTGACGCCAAGCGCCTTGGCTAAAAACAGCAGGTTGTAGTAGCTGAAGAAGCGCGGCAGCTCCTCGATGATCTGCTCGAACATCTAGAACCACCTCATCTTTGCGCGGAAAAAGCGCTTGCCGATGAAAGCGAGCGACAGCGTGGCCACCAGAGTGATCACGATATAGAGCACCGCGGCAACCGAAAAGACTTCGATCGAGCGGAAGGTTTCGGAGTTGATGTTGTAGGCGCGCCCGGTGAGCTCTTCCACCCCGAAGATCGCCGCCATCGAAGTGCCTAGCGTCATCAGAATGTATTGGTTGGAAAGCGGCGGGAACAGCACGCGGATGATGTGCGGCAGGATCACGTAGCGGATGATCTGCAGCCGCGAGAACCCCAGCGTTTCAGCCGCCTCGAGTTCGGGGCGCCGCACCGATTCGAAGCCGGCGCGCTGTATTTCGGTGAGATAGGCGCCAGCATTGAGCGTCATGCCGATCAGCACGGCCTGATAGGGCGAGAGGAGAATGCCGGCGTCGGGCAGCGCGAAGAAGATGAAGAAGATCTGGACGAGCTGCGGCGTGTTGACGAAGAAGGCCACGTACATGTCCACGATCCGCCGGGCCCAGCGCGGACCATAGGCGCGCACCGAAGCACCGGCAAGGCCGATCAGCATGCCCATTGCAAAGGCCAGAAACGCGATTTGCAGGCTGAGCCAGGCGCCTGCCACCAGATAGGGCATACGCTCCAGAACCGGTGTGAAATCGATTTGCATGGTGGATGGCTGAGTTACGCCGCGCGGCTTGCCGGAGCAGGGCGGCGCAGCGTTCGTGGGTGGTCGAGAAGCCGTGCCTACTTGTAGCCGGGCGCGGTGCGCGGGTCATGCAGCATGGGGCCGCCGAACCATTTCTTCCAGCGCTCGTCGATGTAGCCGCTGGCATGCAGCTGCTTGATGGCGCCGCTGAGCTTCTCGCGCAGAGCATCGCTGCCCTTCTGCACGCCGATGGCGCAGAAATAGACCTCGATAGGCGCGTCGACGATGCGCCAGTCGATCTTGTGCTTGCGGGTGTGCTCGGTCATGAAGTCCATCACGTCGATCATCGCGTCGGCACGGCCCTGCGCGATGGCGCGCACAGCGTCGGGGTAGTTGTCCAGCAGCAGCAGCTGAGCCTTGGGCAGTTTCTCCTGGACCAGCTTCACGGGCGTGGCGCCGCGTACCTCGACCAGTTTCACGGCCGGGTCGTTGAGCTCCATCCAGTTCTTGTAGGGCTTGGACTTGGTGGTCAGCACGCCCAGCACCTCGGTATGCACTGGAACGGTGAAATCGATCACTTTCTGGCGCTCGGGCGTGATCGTCATGGCGCCCAGCACGGCGTCTATCTTGCCGCTGCTCACGAAGGGAATGCGATCCGGCGAACCAACCTGCACGATCTCCGTCTTCAGGCCCAGCACTTCGCCGATCTTGTTCGCGACATCGACGTCGAATCCATCGATTTCGTTCTTGTCGTTGAAGATGCCCAGCGGCGGCAGTGTCGGGTTGACGCCGAACACGATCTTCTTGCTGGCGACGATCTCGTCGAGCGAGCGCCCAAATGCGCCGCTGGACAGGCCCATCAGCGTGGCCCCGAGCATCGCCGAGGCGGCAAGCAGCACGCGGCGGCGGTTGACATTCCTGATTTGCTTCATGAGAGATGGCTCCTGGATGTTGAAGGGATTGGCGGCGGCCTGCATGGCCGGCTCACGCACTGCGGGGAGGGTCGCAAGATGCATGCCAGATCCCGGTCATGAATGCAAAAAATATAACATTCATATATTGAATGTATACAATAAGACTGCCGCGGTCCAGTCAGGCATATCCCTTGCTTTCCGGCCTCGCAGCAAGCATTGATCCGCATGTCTCCACAACGAACTTCCCCCTCGTCCCGCGCGTTGCGCAGCGATGCGGCCGTGCATCGGGGCCCGCCGCTGCGGTTGCTCATGGACGGCCGGAGCGTCGAGGCATTCGCGGGGGAAAGCGTGGCGGCTGCGCTCATGGCCGCCGGCTGGCGCGAGCTCAGGCTAAGTCCGCGCGCCGGCGCGCCGCGTGGCGCCTTCTGCCTGATGGGCTCCTGCCAGGAGTGTCTCGTATGGGTCGGTGCGTGCAAGCTGCCTTCCTGCCAGGTGCCGGTGAGCGATGGGCTGGAGGTGGAGTCGCTGGCCTGGCGCGAGAGGCAGCCATGAGCGACAGGCTGGATCTTCTGGTGATCGGTGGCGGCCCGGCCGGCGCCCGTGCCGCGCTGCGAGCCGGCGCCTGCGGCCTGTCGGTGCTCCTCGTCGACGAGAACCCCGATGCCGGCGGACAGGTCTGGCGTCCGCTGCCTGTCACGTTCTCGCGGCGTAACGATGCGCCTCTTTCGGCGGAGGCCCGGGCGGGCGATGCGCTGCGCCGGGAGCTTCGCGATGCCGGCATCGAATGCCGGTTTGGCCACAAGGTCTGGAACATCGGGTCGGACCTGCGTTGCGATGTCATCGGCCCGGGCGGTTCGGTGAGCTGGAAGCCGCGCGCCATCCTGGTGGCCACGGGCACCACGGAGCGCGTGGTGCCTTTTCCCGGCTGGACGCTGCCCGGCGTCATCGGCCTGGCGGCCGCCACCATCCTGCTGAAATCGCAGAACATGCTGCCGGGCCGCCGCACCGTCGTGGCCGGCAGCGGCCCGTTGCTGCTCGCGGTGGCCAACGGCCTTCTCAAGGCGGGCGGCGAAGTGGCCGCCGTGGTCGACCTGGCCAGCCGCGGCGAGTGGCTGGGCACCCTGCCTTCGCTGCTCGGGCACCCCGCTCTGTTGCTGCAGGGCATCGAGTGGCAGTGGCGGTTGCGATCGGCGCGCGTGCCGGTGTACTACCGCCACGCCATTCGCTCTGTCTCGCCGCAAGAGGGCGGCTTCAAGGTGCTGATTGGCCCGGTCGATGCGGAAGGCGCACCTGCCCAGGGCGGTGCGCACGCCCACGAATTGCACGCCGATGCGGTGGCTGTGGGCAACGGGCTGGTGCCCGGCACCGACGTCACCCGCCTGCTGCGGGCGAACCATCGCTTCGAGCGCAGGCTGGGCGGCTGGATCGCCCGGTCGGACGATGACGGTCGCACCAGCATTCCGGGGCTCTACATCGCAGGCGACGGTGCCGGCATCGCCGGCGCGGCGGCGGCAGGCTCCCACGGCGAGATCGCCGCGCTGGCGTGCGCGCTCGACCAGGGCGCCATCGACTCATCTTCGCACGCCCGCGAGCGAGCGCCGCTGGCGGCTCGATGGGCACGAAGCGCCCGCTTCGGAAACACCATGGCGGCGCTCATGGCCTTGCGCGAAGGCTCCGTCAGAGGCATCGCCCCGGAGGCGGTGGTATGCCGCTGCGAGGACGTGACCCGCGCCGAGATAGATGCCGCAGTGCGGGACGGCGCGCGGGACGTCAACCAGCTCAAAGCGTGGACGCGTTGCGGCATGGGGCCCTGCCAGGGTCGCACCTGCGGCGACATCGCGGGCGGACTCGTGGCCCTGCAGGTGGGCAGCCGGGAAGCCGCCGGCTGCTTCACCGGCCGGGCGCCGCTGAGGCCGGTCGGGTTGTCCGAGGTGGCGGGCGAATACACCTACGCGGATATTCCCATTCCCAAGGCGGCGCCGCTGTGACGACCATGGCCAGCAACGCTCCACAGGCCTGGGATGCGGTCGTCATCGGCGCAGGCGTCATGGGCTGCTCCACCGCGCTGCACCTCGCGCAGGGCGGCATGCGCGTCGCGCTCGTCGACCGCGGGCTGCTCTGCAGGGAAGCCTCCGGCGTGAATGCCGGCACCCTCACGCTGCACATGACTCGCGCGGGGCTCATTCCTTATGCGATGCGCGCCTGGCAGATGTGGATGGACGCGGAGCGCTGGCTGGGCATGGGTGTGCTGGCCACGCACGTGCCAGGCCTGACCCTTGCCTTCACCGAGGCCGAATGCGAGATGGTCGAGCTTCGCGCCAGGGTTCGCCGAGAATACGGCGCGCCCATCGAGGTGATCTCCCCGGCGCGGGCGAGGGAGATCGAGCCGGGGCTGCACCCGTCTCTGCTCAAGGCGGGGTATTGCGAGATCGACGGCTTTGCCAGCGCCTACCTCACGGGCCGCGCTTTTCGCCATGCGCTCACGCGGGCTGGCGCTCATCTGTTCGAGAACGCGCCGGTGCAGGCCATCGACTCCGGCGACCATGGCCACGTGGTACGACTTGCGAAGAGCACTGGTCTAGAGCCTCAGCGCACGCGGCGGGTGGTGCTGGCCGGCGGCGTCTGGATCGAGGACATGCTGGCCATGCTGGGGGTGCGGATTCCGATCAAGGTGCTGATCAACCAGCTCGTGGTGACCGAGCGTATCCGTCCGGTGATGCGAACCGTGCTCAGCGTCGCCAACGGCCTGCTGTCCCTCAAGCAATTCGCCAACGGCACGGTATTGATCGGCGGCGGTTGGCAGGGCGACGGCGATCGCGAACGCGGCGGCGTCGAGGCGCGGCCGCAGAATCTCGTTGGCAACATGCGCCTGGCCGCTTATGCGGTGCCGGCGTTGGCGGAAGCACGCGTTGCCCGTATTTGGCTGGGCTTGGAGGCCGAGACGGCCGATGCGATGCCTATCATCGGCGATGTGCCGGGCGTACCTCATGCCTGGGTCGTCGGCAGCGCGCACTCCGGCTACACCAGCGGCCCCTTCATGGGCCGCATCCTGGCGCAGCACATGCTGGGGCAGGAGCCCGACCTTCCCTTGTTCGATCCCGCGCGCTTGCTGGGCATGCCCATGCCCGGCGCCTGAACCTTCACGCAAGACCCCGAATGCTTCCTCAACGTTCCCATCCTTTTCACGGCATCTACGCGGCCACGGTGTGCCCGCTTCATCCCGACGGTCGCATCGACGAACCGGCGCTGGCGCGCCATCTGGAGGCCAATGCCTTCGTGCCTGGCATGACGGGCCTGCTCATCAACGGCCACGCCGGCGAGAACTTCAGCCTCTCGCGTGAAGAGAAGCTGCGCGTGGCGCAGATCGCGGTGGAGGTGTGCGGCCGCCATTCCGTGCTGGTGTGCGGCATCAATGCCGAAGACAGCCACGAGGCACAGCGTCACGTGGACGACGCCAAGGCCGCCGGGGCCGATGCCGTCCTGCTGTTCCCGCCTTTCTCCTGGGCGCTTTCGCAGGACAGCCGCATGGCCGTCATCCACCACACGGTGGCGAATGCCAACGCCCGGATGCCGCTGATGCTCTATCAGGCCGGCGTGAACGCTGGCGCCATGGCCTACAGCCTCGAAGTGCTGGCGGAACTGGCGCAGTTGCCCGATGTGGTTGGCGTCAAGGAGGGGAGCTGGGAGACGGCCGCCTACGAGGCCCATCTGCGCCTCGTCAAGCGCGTGGCGCCGCACGTGGCCATGATGGCTTCCGGCGATGAACACCTGTTCACCTGCTTCGCCGTCGGCAGCGAGGGGAGCCTGGTCAGCCTGGCCGTCATCGTTCCCGAACTGGTCATTGAGCTGGACGCCGCGGTGCGCGCGAAGGAGCTCGACAGGGCGCGCGCGCTCAACGACCGGATCTATCCGCTGGCCAAGGCCATCTACGGCACGGCGCCGGTCGGCTGGGCCACCGCGCGCCTGAAGACCTGCCTGAAGCTGCTGGGCCGGATTCCCAGCGACACCATGCGCCTGCCCATCGGCCCGCTGCCGCAGGCCGAAGTGGCTCGTCTCGAACGAGCGCTGGCGGATGCCGGCGTGAGTGCCTGAAGGCGAAAGACATCTCTCCAGGAGTTCCCATCCATGTCACGCAAGATCATCCGCAACGGCCGCATCGTGACCGCCATCGACGACTATGTGGCGGATATTCTCATCGAGGACGGCCGGATCGTCGCCATCGGCCGCCATCTTTCCGTGGGCCCCGACACCGAATCGATCGACGCGAGCGGCCTCATGGTGCTGCCCGGCGGCGTGGATTGCCACACGCACATGGACAACACTTTCGGCGACTCGACGACCTGCGACAGCTTCGAATCCGGCACTCGTTCCGCGGCCTTCGGAGGAACCACCACCATCGTGGATTTCGCTTTCCAGCGGCGGGACGTCAGGGTGCTCGAAGCCATCGAACGCGCGCAGGCCAAAGGCAGCGAAGGCGCCTGCATCGACTATGGTTTCCACGTGATCGTGACATCGGTCGATCAGCAGACGCTGGCGGACATGCAGCATGCGATCCGCCACGAGGGCGTATCCAGCTTCAAGATGTTCATGGCCTATCCGGGGTCCGTGATGGTGGACGACGCGGCGATTTTCCAGGCCATGCGCATGGTCGGCCAGCACGGCGGGATGATCGCGCTGCATGCCGAGAACGGCACCATCATCGAGCTTTTGATCCAGGAAGCCCTGGCGCAGGGGCACACGGCGCCCAAGTACCACGCGCTGACGCGTCCGGCCATACTGGAAGGCGAGGCCACTCACCGTGGCATCAAGCTGGCGGAGCTGGCGCAGGCGCCGGTGTATTTCGTCCACCTCTCGGCCAAGGAGGCGCTCAAGCAGGTGGTCGAGGCGCGCGACTTGGGCGTGCCGGTCTTCGCCGAAACCTGCCCGCACTATCTGTTCTTCGATGAAAGCGTGTACGACGGCGAGGACTTCGACCTGGCGCGCTACGTGATGAGCCCGCCGCTGCGTTCCAAGGAGGCGCAGGACGCGCTCTGGACCGCCCTGCGGACGGACGACCTGCAACTGATCTCCACCGACCACTGTCCTTTCTGCATGAAGGAAGGACATCTGGGCCGGGTCAGGCAGAAGCCCTATGGCCGCGATGACTTCTCGAAGATCCCCAACGGCATCCCGGGTGTGGAGACGCGCCTGACCACCGTTCACGACGGCGGGGTGCGCACAAGGCGCATCTCGCTCAACCGCATGGTGGAGCTCACGGCCACGGCGCCGGCCAAGCTCTTCGGCCTCTATCCGCGCAAGGGCACCATCGCGGTGGGCAGCGATGCCGACATCGTGCTGTTCGATGCCGGCCTCCCGCACGTGATCACCGCCGCGACCCAGCATGGCAACTGTGATTTCACGCTGTTTGAGGGCCGCGAGGTCACGGGCACGGTGCGAAAGGTGTTTTTGCGCGGGGAACTCATCGTCGACGGGAGCGCATGGCTGGGACGCACCGGGGCCGGGCAGTTCGTGGCGCGCGGCGAATCCGGCGGCTGGTGAGGGCCCCGGGATGCCGCTGTACGACCATGCCTGCGAGCGCTGCGGAAGATTCAGCGCGTCACGGCCGCTGCGGGCGTTCGACCAGCCGGCGCCATGCCCTGGCTGCGGCGCCTCGTCGCCGCGTGCGCCGACGGCGCCGGCCGTCCTGGGAAACGCGGCGCGGCGCCGGCGAGGGCCGGCGGACGGTGGCTATCAGCGCTTGAGCCATGCCTCGGGCTGCGCCTGCTGCCAGGCCTCGCCGCCCGGTTAGCCGGCCAACGCGGCGAGCGGCCGCTGTCAGGCAAAGGTCATAAACCCCGGTCGCGGCAGGCCGGTTTCCGCCGCCGGGGCCTGTTCATTTGGGCGCCATGCGGATCGCACCGTCGAGCCGGATCACCTCGCCGTTGAGCATGTCGTTCTCGATGATGTGCTTGACCAGCTTGGCATAGTCGGCCGGCGTGCCCAGGCGGCTGGGGAAGGGCACGCCGGCGGCCAGCGCGTCCTGCACGGCCTGGGGCATGCCGAACAGCATGGGCGTGCCGAAGATGCCCGGCGCGATCGTCATGTTGCGGATGCCGCTCTTGGCCAGGTCGCGCGCGATCGGCAGCGTCATGCCGACCACGCCGCCCTTGCTGGCGCTGTAGGCGGCCTGGCCGATCTGGCCGTCGTAGGCCGCCACGCTGGCGGTGCTGATCAGCACGCCGCGCTCGCCGGTGCTCTCGGGTTCGTTCTGGGTCATCGCCTCGGCTGCCAGCCGGATCATGTTGAAGGTGCCCACCAGGTTGACCATGATGGTCTTGGCGAACAGGTCCAGCTTGTGCGCGCCGCTCTTGCCCACCGTTTTCTCCGCCGGGGCAATGCCGGCGCAGTTGACGAGGCCCATCAGCCTGCCCAGCGACGTCGCCTGGGCCACCGCTGCCTGGCCATCGGCCTCGCTGCTCACGTCGCACTTGACGAAGGCGCCGCCGATTTCCTGGGCCACAGCCTCGCCCTTTTCAGCCTGCATGTCGGCGATGACCACCCGGCCGCCTTCGGCGGCCAGCATGCGCGCGGTGCCCTCGCCCAGTCCGGATGCGCCGCCGGTGACGATGAAAACCTTGTCCTTGATCTGCATGAGCTCGTTCTCCTCGGTGTGGTGCCGGTGATCGTAACAACTCCGTGTCCGGAGTGGCTTGTAATTGAGAATTACTCGCATATACTGGCGGCATCCGATCCACCGTGAAAGTCTCCCATGCGCACCGAAGCCCGCCCCGACGAGGAATACGCGCTGCCCGGCGTCGAGGCGCTGCTGGCCGGTACGCTGGCGCTGATGACGGGCGTGGCGCAGGCGGCGCCCGGCGGCGACAGCGTGGGGCCGATGGCGGCCAAGATCGTCGCCAACCTGGGCCTGCTCGCCGACCACCCGAGCCTCAGCGACCCCATGCGCCAGATGCTGGCGCGCCTGGTGGTGCACTGGCAGGGCGTGGCGCACGAACAGTTGGCCGATGCCCCCGTGCTGCCCGAACGGGCACTGTGGCTGCGCAGCCCGGCGACGCTGCAATGAGTTCCAGCGAGCTGCTGGCTGAGCACGGCGCCCTGCTGCGGCATTGGGCCGGCGTGCAGGCGCGCGTCAGCCGCCAGATGGGCGACCAGCAGCAGCGCTGCGCCGCGCTGGAGACCGAGCTGATGCAGTGGCGCGCGCGCTGGATCGTGGCCACCACGCAGATGCTGTGGGGCCTGGGCTGGCCCAGCCTGGCGCCGGTGCCGTCGCGCGTTGTCCGGCAGGTTGACGAGGCACCGCCGAGCGCCACCGACGTGCTCTGCCAGACCGGCTGCGCCAGCCACGCCCACCCCTGGCGCGGCGACGAGGGACAGTGCCGCCTGACGGGCAGCGACTGCACGCGCGTGCCGCCGACGGCGCAGGAGCGCTCAGCCCGCGTCGCCGCCGTCGGGGACTGACTCGACGCCCAGCAGGCGGTGCAGCCGCGTGCTGCTGGTGGTGTACTGGAACGGCAGCGGCCGATCCGGGGCGACGAGGGCCTGCGCCGCGTAGGCCGCCAGCGTGGCCTCGTGAAAGCCGCACAGGATCAGCTTCTTCTTGCCCGGGTAGGTGTTGATGTCGCCCACGGCGAAGATGCCGGGCGCGCTGGTCTGGAACTTCTCGGTGTCCACCACCAGTTGCTTGCGCTCCAGCGCCAGCTGCCAGTCGGCGACGGGGCCGAGCTTGGGGCCGAAGCCGTGGAAGACCAGCAGCGCGTCCAGCGGCAGCGGCGCCTCGGCGCCGTCGGGGCCGGTGATCTGGAGCGCCGTCATGCGGCCGTCAACCTGCGTGAAGCCGCTGGGCTGCCCGACGATGAAGGCCAGGCGCCCCGCGCCCGCCAGCGCGCGCAGGCGCGCCACGCTGGGGGGCGCGGCCTGGAAGCCATCGCGCCGGTGCAGCAGGGTCACGCTGGCGGGCGCGTGTTCGGCCAGCGTGGCGAAGTGGATGGCCCAGTCCAGCGCCGAATCACCGCCGCCGGCGACCACCAGCCGCTGACCGGCGAAGCGCGCGGGGTCATCCACGCCGTGGAACAGTTGCCGGTGCTCGAAAGCCTCGATGCCGGCCAGCTTCAGCCGCCTGGGCTGGAAGGCGCCCACGCCGGCGGCGATGAACACCGTGCGCGCCAGCAGCGCGAGGCCGCGGTCGGTGCCCAGGCGCCAGCGGCCGTCGGGCTGGCGCTGCAACGTGTTCACCTGCTGGCCCAGGTGGAAAGTGGGCGCGAAGGGGGCGATCTGCCGCATCAGCGCGTCGGTCAGCTCGCGCCCGCTGCACACGGGGATGGCGGGGATGTCGTAGATCGGCTTGTCGGCGTACAGCTCGGCCGGCTGGCCGCCGGGGTGGGGCAGGGCGTCGATGACGTGCGCCTTGATCTCCAGCAGCCCGAGCTGGAACACCTGGAACAGCCCCACTGGGCCCGCGCCGATGATGGCGGCGTCGGTTTCGATGACGGGCTCGGTGGTCATGCTGAGCTATGAAAAAAAGAGCGGCTGGCGCAAGCCCCGCCTGCGTCAGCCGCCGATTTGTCTTAAAAAACGGTCAACGCTCCAGGTATTGCAGCTTGTCCGGCTTGCCGTTCCAGTCGTCGGCATCGGGCAGCGATTCCTTGCGCTTGGTCAGGGTCTTGAAGTTGGGCGAGCGGGCCAGTTCGGCGTTGATCTCGATCATGTGCTCCTGGCCGCGCGGCAGGTCTTCCTCGGCGAAGATGGCGTTGGCCGGGCATTCGGGGATGCACACCGCGCAGTCGATGCATTCGTCCGGGTCGATGGTGAGGAAGTTGGGGCCTTCCTTGAAGCAATCGACGGGGCACACGTCCACGCAATCGGTGTATTTGCAGCGGATGCAGTTTTCGGTGACGACGTGGGTCATGATCTTGGTGTAAACGATGAATTTTATCTTCAGCCGGACGTGCTAGCGCAGCCGCCCTGCGCGGCCAAGGGTTGCTCGGCGCCGCGCAGTTCGTCGAACCAGCCCAGGCGGCGCATCAGCGCCTTCTCGCCCTCCAGCAGCAGCATCACGGTCGCGCCCAGGACGGGCGCCAGCAGCAGGTCGGACAGCGGCAGCGCGCGGGTGTCGAACAGCGCCTGCATCCATGGCGTGTAGGTGAAGGCCAGTTGCAGCACCAGCACCGCCAGGATGGCGTGGAACACGGCCGGCGTTCCGCGCGCGCCGCGCCAGGTGAGCGAGCTGGCGTGCAGGTAGCGCACCGAGAACAGGTAGCCCACCTCCAGCGCGCACAGGGCGTTGACCACCAGGGTGCGCGTGGCCTCCAGCGCCAGCCCGCGCGCCTGGCCCCAGGCCATGACGAAGTGGATGGCCAGCGCGAACAGCACCGACACCAGCGCCAGCCGCCACACCATGAAGGGGCTGAGCAGCGGCGCGCGCGCCGGGCGCGGCGGGCGGCGCATGACGCCGTCCTCGGGCGGCTCGAAGGCCAGCACCAGCCCGAGCGTGATGGTCAGCGCCATGTTGATCCACAGCACCTGCGCGGTGGTCAGCGGCAGTGTCAGCCCCAGCACCAGGGCGCTGGCCACCGCCATCACTTCGCCGCCGTTGGTGGCCAGCGTCCAGGCCAGCACCTTGCGGATGTTGTCGTAGACCACGCGCCCTTCGCTCACGGCGGCGACGATGGAGGCGAAGTCGTCGTCGGCCAGCACGATCTGCGCCGCTTCCTTGGCCGCCTCGGTGCCTTTCTGGCCCATGGCGATGCCGACGTCGGCCTGCTTGAGCGAGGGCGCGTCGTTCACGCCGTCGCCCGTCATGGCGACCACCGCGCCCTGGCTTTGCAGCGCGCGCACCACGCGCAGCTTGTGCTCCGGGCTGGTGCGCGCGAACACCTGGGCGCGCTGCGCCAGCGCCGGCAGCGCGGCGTCGTCCACCTGGTCCAGCTCGGCGCCGGTGACCACCACCGGATCGGGCGCCAGCCCCAGCTGCGCGGCGATGGCGCGCGCGGTGGCGGCGTGGTCGCCGGTGATCATCTTCACGGCGATGCCGGCGCCGCGGCAGTCGGCCACGGCGGCCACGGCTTCGGGGCGCGGCGGGTCGATGAAGCCGATCAGCCCGGCCAGCGTCAGCCCGCTCGGCGGCGCCGCGTCGATGCGCTCCACCGGCTGCGGCAGGTGCCGGTAGGCGAAGCCCAGCACGCGCTCGCCGCCGGCGGCGACCTGATCGATGCGGGCCAGCCAGTCGGCCTTGGCCAGCGGGCTGGTGGCGCCGCCTTCCAGCAGCACGCCGGTGCACATGGCCAGCACGCGCTCGGGCGCGCCTTTGACCATCAGCAGCGCGCCGCCGCCGGGCAGCGCGTGCAGCGTGGCCATGTAGCGGTGGGCGGCGTCGAAGGGCACCACGTCCGACCGCGGGTGCGCCGCGTGCTCGGCCTGCGGATTCAGGCCGGCCTTGATCGCCAGCGCCAGCAGGGCGCCTTCCATCGGGTCGCCGGTGACGTGCCACTGGTCGTCGCTCTCGGCCAGCGCGGCGTCGTTGCACAGCAGGCCGACGCGCGCCAGCATGCGCGCGTCGCCGCCGGGCTCGCCGCCGCCCACGCGTTCCAGCGTGCCCACGGGCGCGTAGCCGGCGCCGCTGGCCAGGCATTCGCCGCCCGCGGTGACCAGGCGCCGGCAGGTCATCTCGTTGCGCGTCAGCGTGCCGGTCTTGTCGGAGCAGATGACGCTGGTGGCGCCCAGCGTCTCCACCGCCGGCAGCTGGCGCACGATGGCCTGGCGCGCGGCCATGCGCTGCACGCCGATGGCCAGGGTGATGGTGATCACCGCCGGCAGCCCCTCGGGCACGAAGCTCACGGCCAGCGCCACCACGGTGATGAAGGCGTCCACCCAGGCGTACCCGCGCACCAGCACCGCGAACAGGAACAGCAGCACCGCCACCACCAGCGCGCTGGCCGTGAGCTGGCGCCCGAAGCGGTTGACCTGCCGCAGCAGCGGCGTGGTGAGCGGGGCGATGCCGCCCAGCAGCGCGCTGATGCGGCCGATCTCGGTGCCCAGACCGGTGGCGGTGACCACGCCGCGCCCCAGCCCGGCGGCCACCAGCGTGCCCGAGAAGGCCATGCCGGCGCGGTCGCCCAGCGGTGCGTCGGCGGCGACGGCGGCGGTGGATTTCTCGGCCGCCACCGATTCGCCGGTGAGCAGCGCCTCGTCGATGCGCAGGGCGTGGGCATGAACCAGGCGCAGGTCGGCCGGCACGCGGTCGCCGGCCTCCAGCAGCACCACGTCGCCGGGCACCAGGCTGGCCACGTCCACCACCTGCTGCGCGCCATTGCGCACCACGCGCGCGTGCGGGGTGAGCATGTCGTGCAGCGCGTTCATGGCGGCCTCGGCCTTGCCTTCTTGCAGCACGCCGACGATGGCGTTGACCAGCACCACGGCGACGATCACGGCGGCGTCGATCCAGTGCCCCAGCGCGGCGGCGATGGCGGCGGAGACCAGCAGGAAGCCGATCAGCGCGTTGGCGAACTGCGCGCCGAAGCGCCGCAACCAGCCGCGCCGGGGCGGCTGGGGCAGGGCGTTGGGGCCATGCGCGGCCAGCCGGCGCGCGGCTTCGTCGGCGGCCAGGCCGTGGCGGACGTCGGTGCGCTGGGCTTCGGCCGCGTGCGAGGGCGGCAGCGCGTGGGGCGGGGTGGGTGGAGTCGTGTCGGCTGGGAAGGGCATGCGGCGCGGTTTCCTGAACGAATGCTTCAGGCGGTGCGACCATGTTGCAATCAAACGGTTCGCACCCCGCAGGCCGGGTGTGCCCGGGGCTTGACCGAGATCAAGCAACGGTCGATTCCCCTTCAGCGCACCAGGATTGCGCCGGAAGTCCTGTGGCTGGCGGTATCGACCAGGATCAGCGAGCCCAGCACGCGCGCCTGCGCGAACGGCGCGGCGGGGATGGGCTCCTGCAACACCAGCTCGACGTGGCCGATGGCGTTGGCCTCCAGCTGCGTGGCTTCCTGGCGCGCCAGGGTGTGGATGTCCAGCCGCTCCACGATGCGCCGCACCTTGGCCTTGACCCAGCGGTGGCCGTGCAGCGCCCAGTACACGCGGCCGGCGACCAGCGGCTCGTCGTCCATCCAGGCGACGGTGGCGGACAGCTCGCGCACCAGCGGCCAGGCGGGCTGCGCGGCGGGGGTGTCGAAGTCGTCCTCGGCAGCATCGGCGGCGGGCGCCGGCGCGGCCACGATCCAGTCGCCGCGGGAGACGTCCACCTCGCGGTCGAGCACGATGCCGGCGCCGTGGCCGGCCGCCACGTTGCGCGGGCGGCGCGCGTGGTCCAGCACCTGCGCGACCACGGCCGGCTGGCCGCCGGGCAGCACCTGCACCGGCGTGCCGGGCGCGAGTTCGCCGGCGGCCACGCGGCCCCAGAAGACGCGGCGGCCTTGCGAGGTGTCGGCGGAGGAGGAAAATTTTTCCACCCACTGCACCGGAAAGGCCAGCGGCAGCCCGGTCTCGCGCGGCATGGCGGGCAGGCGCTCCAGCAGTTGCAGCAGGCTGGGGCCGTCGTAGCCGGCCCAGCCGGCCTCCGGATCGACCACGTTCCAGCCCTTGAGGGCGGACACGGGCACCGTCGCCTCCACCGTGATGCCGGCGGCCTGCGCGAAGGCGGCGAGCTGGCCGCGGATGTGGGCGAAGGCGAGCGCGGGGTCTTGCACCGCGTCGAGCTTGTTGACGGCGAACACGACGGAGGGCACGCGCAGCAGCCGCAGCAGCAGGCTGTGGCGGCGCGTCTGCGGCAGCAGGGCCAGGGCGGGGTCGGCCCAGTCGAGCTTGGTGGCGTCCACCAGCACCACGGCGGCATCGGCCTGCGAGGCGGCGGTGACCATGTTGCGCGTGTACTGCTCGTGGCCGGGCGCGTCGCCGATGATGAACTTGCGCGCCTCCGTGCTGAAGTAGCGGTAGGCGACGTCGATGGTGATGCCCTGCTCGCGCTCGGCGGTGAGGCCGTCGGTCAGCAGCGCCAGGTCGGCCTCGCCGCTGCGGGTGATGCCGGCCAGATGGTCCTGCAGCACGGCGCGGCTGTCCACCAGCAGGCGGCCGATCAGCGTGCTCTTGCCGTCATCGACGCTGCCGCAGGTGATGAAGCGCAGCGCGGATTCATGGTCTTTTGGGGCTCCAGCGCCCGTCTGGCGAGCGCTGGCAGCTATCAATTCGGTAGTTTCCATCAGAAGTATCCGTCTTTCTTGCGCTTTTCCATCGAAGCGTCGGAGGTCTTGTCGTCCATGCGGGTGGCGCCGCGCTCGCTCAGGTCGGCGGCCAGGGTCTCGATGACGATCTCGGCCGGCGTGGCGGCATCGCTGGCCACCGGGCAGGTGCAGGTGATGTCGCCCACGGTGCGGAAGCGCACGTCGCGCACGACGACCTGCTCGCCGTCCTTCGGCGGCGTGAGCGGGGTCACGGGCACGAGCAGGCCCTTGCGTTCCACCACCTCGCGCTGGTGCGCGTAGTACAGGCTGGGCAGGGCGATGGCCTCTCGGTCGATGTACTGCCACACGTCCAGCTCCGTCCAGTTGCTGATCGGGAACACGCGGAAGTGCTCGCCGGGCGCGAGGCGGGTGTTGAACAGCGTCCACAGCTCGGGCCGCTGCGCCTTGGGCTGCCATTGGCCGAAGCTGTCGCGGTGGGAAAAGATGCGCTCCTTGGCGCGGGCCTTTTCCTCGTCGCGGCGCGCGCCGCCGATGAGGGCGTCGAAGCGGAATTCCTCGATGGCTTCGAGCAGGGTGACGGACTGGTGCACGTTGCGCGACTCGCCGGGGTGGGCCAGGCGCACGGTGCCGCGCGCCATCGAGTCCTCGACGCTGCGCACGATCAGCTCCGCGCCCAGCTCCTTGGCGCGCAGGTCGCGGAAGTCCGTCACTTCAGGGAAGTTGTGGCCCGTGTCGATCATCAGCAGCGGGTAGGGGATGCGGCCCGCGCCGAAGGCTTTCTCGGCGCAGCGCAGCATGACCAGCGAATCCTTGCCGCCGGAGAACAGCAGCGCGGGGCGCTCGAAGGCGGCCGCCACTTCGCGCAGGATGAAGATGGTTTCTTCCTCCAGCGCGTCGAGGTGCTGGTTGCTCAGGTGGGAGAGCACGGTGGTGTCAACGCGGGCATTCATTGGGTTTTTCATTCAAATCGGGCTGTAGCGCTGATGGGGCAAGCGCTGGCAGCTATCATTTTTCTATAGGACTTACGCAAACAAGGATGCACAAGCGGCATCTCCGCAGGGCAAGCGTCTTGCCTGAACCCGTTTTGCGTAAGTCGTGTTCTAGTGAGCCAGGTGCAGGCCGCATTCGCGCTGCTCTTCGCCCTTGGTGGGGTCCACGTAGTCGAAGTTGTTGGGCAGGCCGTGCTTTTCGCAGTATTCGTACAAGTCCTTGGACGACCAGTGCAGCAGCGGCGCGACCTTGACGAGGCCGTCGGGGTTGATGCTGACCGGCTCCATCTGCGCGCGCACGGCGCTGTCGGTGGCGCGCAGGGCGGTGAACCAGACCTTGGGCGCGGTCTCGCGCAGGGCGCGGGTGAAGGGTTCGAGCTTGACCTCTGCGGTGAACGCGGCGTGGCGCGGGTCGTCCAGCGCGGGCACGGGGCCGTCGACCGCCTCGCGGTGGGCGCGCGAGCGCAGGGGCAGGTAGATGCGCAGGTTCAGCTTCAAGAGCTTCGTCACCTCGTCGGCGTAGCGGTAGGTGGCCTCGGTGTTGTAGCCGTTGTCCATCCAGATGACCGGCACGTCGGGCCGCGCCTGTGTGACCAGGTGCAGGATCACGGCCTCGTAGGGGCGGAAGTTGGTGGTGACGATGCTGGGCTGGTTCAGGCCCAGCGCCCACTTCACCAGGCCGGGCGCGTCGCGGCCCAGGTCGGCGTTGATCTGTGCGAGGTTCATGCCGCCTCCCGCGCGCCGTCACGTGCAAAGAGCGGGCGCGGCTGGAGCGCGTCGCCCTGGTAGAAGGCGCGGTAGCGCGCGAACTGGCGCTCGGCGGTTTCCAGGCTCTGCCCCTCGGCCAGCACGGCGCTGGTGAAGCCGCTGCGCTCCATCTGCACCAGTTGATCGACCAGCACGTCGCCGGTGGCGCGGAGGTCGCCCGCAAAGCCGTAGCGGCGGCGCAGCAGCACGGCCTGGCTGAAGGCGCGGCCGTCGGTGAATTTGGGGAAGTCCAGTTCGATGCGCTCCACGCCCTGCAAGGCGCCGCTGGCGGCGATCTCGGGCAGTTCGGCGTCGTTGGCGATCTTCAAGACTTTTCCGGCCTCTGTGCTTGTGGGATCTGCGCTGGCAGCTATTATTTTCATAGTCATCATTCCGTCACGGCTTCTTCGGCCTGCTTGGGGTGGCGCGCGGCGTTGGCGGCGGCCTTGAAGGGGTCGTGGCCCACGCGGCGCAGGGTGTCGATGAAGAACTCGCCGCTGTTGCGCAGCTCGCGGTAGACGTTCAGCACGGCCTCGATCACGTCGGGCACTTCCGCGGCGGAGAACGAGGGGCCCACGACCTTGCCGGGGATCGCCGGGCCGCTGAGGCGGGTGCCGTCGGCGCCGCCCAGCGTGACCTGGTACCACTCCTTGCCGTCCTTGTCGACGCCCAGGATGCCGATGTGGCCGCTGTGATGGTGGCCGCAACTGTTGATGCAGCCGCTCATGTGCAGGTCGATGGGGCCGAGGTCGAACACCTCGTCCAGGTCTTGATACCGCTCGGTGATGGCGGCGGCGATGGGCAGGCTGCGCGCGTTGGCCAACGCGCAGTAGTCGCCGCCGGGGCAGGCGATCATGTCGGTCAGCAGGCCGATGTTGGGCTGCGCCAGGCCGAGCTTGCGCGCGGCCTCGTACAGCGCGGGCAGGTCGGACTCGAACACCCAGGGCAGCAGCAGGTTCTGCTCGTGCGTCAGGCGCGCCTCGCCCGCGCTGAACTGGTCGGCCAGTTGGGCCAGCGCGGCGATGGTGTCGGCATCGGCATCGCCGGGCGCGAAGCCCACGCGCTTGAACGACAGGGCGACGGCGCGCAGGCCCGGCAGCTTGTGGCCGCGCACGTTCTGCGCAATCCAGCGCTGGTAGAGCTGGCCGCTGGTGTCCACGCTGGAGGGCAGGTTGGCGGGCTGGAGTGCAGGCGCCGCGAAGTGGGCGGACACGCGGTCCAGCTCGGCCTGGGTGATGGTGTGGGGCGCGCCGTCCTGCTCGACGATGGCTTTGTACTCGGCCTCCACCGCGTCGATGTACTTCTGGCCCTCGGCCTTCACCAGGATCTTGATGCGGGCCTTGTACTTGTTGTCGCGCCGGCCGTAGACGTTGTAGACGCGGATCACGGCCTCGACGTAGTTGAGCATCTGGTGCCACGGCAAAAACTCGCGCACCACCGTGCCGATGACGGGCGTGCGCCCCATGCCGCCGCCCACCTTGACGGCGAAGCCCAGCTCGCCCGCGTCGTTCCTGACCAGTTGCAGGCCGATGTCGTACCAGCCGGTGGCGGCGCGGTCTTCGGCCGAGCCGTTGAGCGACATCTTGAACTTGCGCGGCAGGAAGGCGAACTCGGGGTGCAGCGTGCTCCACTGGCGCAGGATCTCGGCGAAGGGCCGCGCGTCGGCGATGCTGTCTTCCGCGATGCCCTCGTAGGCTTCGCAGTTGATGTTGCGCATGGCATTGCCGCTGGTCTGGATGCCGTGCATGCCCACGCTGGCCAGCAGATCCATCACGTCGGCAGCCTTGGTGATGGGGATCCAGTTGAACTGCACGTTGGTGCGCGTGGTGAAGTGGCCGTAGCCGTATTGGAGCGGCGCCGCGGCCAGCGTCAGGCCGGGCTGGGCGGCCTGCAGCGCGTCCTGCGTGGCCTGGGCGTGGGCCAGCAGCCCGGGCTCGGGCTTGTCGTACTCGCGCGCGATGTGCGCCAGCATGCGCAGCTGGGTGCTGCTGATCTCGCCATAGGGCACGGCGATGCGGGCCATGGGCGCGTAGCGCTGGATGTACCAGCCGTTCTGCAGGCGCAGGGGGAGCAGTTGCTCGTCGGTCAGCTCGCCGCGCTGCCAGCGCTCCAACTGGTCGCGGAACTGCTGGGCGCGCAGCGTGACGAATTCTTTGTCGAAATCGGTGTATTGGTACATCGTGAAATCCAGGGGCGGCAATCGTCAGGGGCCGCAGAATGACTCGCGCAATGTACTGCCTCTATATGTCAGGTCAAACGAATAGTTTTTTGTTGATATAGATGGAATGAGCATAAGCAAAGGCAGTGCAGGGGGGGGACGGACGAAAAAAAAGGGACGCGCGAGGCGTCCCTTTGTCGCAAGGCCGGCTGGCGCCGCGGAGGATCAGTGCGCCTCGGCCTGCTTGGCCGCCATGATGGCGGCGGCCTCGTCGTATTCGGCGCCGTTGAGGAACACGTTCAGCAGCACGGCGGTGATCGAGGTCAGCAGGATGCCCGATTCGATCAGCGAATGCAGGCCGTGCGGCATCCACTGCTTGAAGTCGGGCGCCACCAGCGGGATCATGCCGATGCCGATCGACACCGCGACGACCATCGCGTTGTGCCGGTTGCCCTTGAAGTCCACGCCCGACAGGATGCGGATGCCGGTGGAGGCCACCATGCCGAACATCACGATGCCGGCGCCGCCCAGCACCACGGTGGGCAGCGACTCGATCAGCGCCGCCATCTTGGGCAGCATGCCCAGCAGGATCATGATGCCGCCCGCCGCCACGCACACCCAGCGGCTCTTGACGCCGGTGACGGCGACCAGGCCCACGTTCTGCGAGAAGCTGGTGTAGGGGAAGGTGTTGAAGATGCCGCCGATCAACGTGCCCAGCCCGTCGGTGCGCAGGCCGCGCGCCATTTCGGGCTGGCCGATCTTGCGGCCGGTCATCTCGCCCAGGGCCAGGAACATGCCGGTGGATTCGATCATGACCACGACCATGATCAGCGTCATGGTGAAGATCAGCATCGGATCGAACTTGGGCACGCCGAAGTGGAAGGGCACGACCACGTCCACCCACGCCGCGTGGCCGACTTTCTCGAAAGTCATCAGACCCAATGCCGTCGCCGCGACGGCGCCGATGACGATGCCCAGCAGCACCGAGATGTTGGCCACGAAGCCCTTGGCGTACTTGACGATCAGCAGGATCGACACCAGCACCAGTGTCGAGATGCCCACGCCGACCGGGTCGCCGTACCTGGGGTTGGGCACCGTGGGCCGGGGCACGAAGCCCGTGGGCGGCGGCGGCAGCGGCGAGCCGGGCGCGGTGGCGGTGGACTGCGCCAGCTCCAGCCATTTCATGTGCTCGGGGTTGGGCACCACGGGCGCCGTGGGGCCGACGGGGTTGCCGAAGATCCAGTTGATGCCCACGCGCATCAGCGTGATGCCGATCACCGTGATGATGGTGCCCGTGACCACGGGCGGAAAGAAGCGCAGCATGCGGCTGATGAGCGGCGCGATCAGTATCGACAGCAGGCCCGCCCCGATGATGGAGCCGAACAGCAGCTGCGCGCCCTCCTGGCCCGGGTTGGCGTTGGCGATGGCCACCATGGGCGCCACCGAGGCGAAGGTCACGCCCATCATCACCGGCAGCTTGATGCCGAACCACTGGGTGGCGCCCATGGCCTGGATCAGGGTGGCGATGCCGCAGCAGAACAGGTCGGCGGAGATGAGCATCGCCACCTCGTCGGGACTGAGCTTGAGCGCGCGGCCCACGATCAGCGGCACGGCCACGGCGCCGGCGTACATCACCAGCACGTGCTGCAGGCCCAGCGCGGCGAGCTGGCCGGTGGGGAGCATCTGATCGACTGGTGAAACATTGGAGGATGGAGGGGAAGGGTTCATGGCAACTCCGTTTCTTCGTGGAAATGAAATGAGATGAAAGCCGTTACTTGGTGGTCGCGCCGGCCTGGAACCAGCGGCCGATGAGGGCGCGCTCGGCGTCGGTGATGCTGGTGGCGTTGTTCAGCGGCATCGTCTTGGCCACGGTGACCTGCTGGTAGATGCCCTGGGCGTGCTGGGCCACGTGCTCGGGCGTATCCAGGCGCACGCTCTTCATCTGCACCTGCTCGCCGTGGCAGATGAAGCAGCGCTCTTCCAGCACCTTGTGCACCTCGGCGTAGGTGACCGGCGCGGCGACCGCGGCGGCGGGCGCGGGTTCCGGCGCGGGCGGGCGCAGGCCCAGCAGGCCCAGGCCCAGCGCCGCCACGCCCAGCAGCGCGTAGCCCAGCGGGTTGCCCCGCACGCCCAGCTTGAAGCCGTGGCGCGCCACGAAGAACTGGCGTATGGCCGCGCCGCCCAGCATGCACAGCAGCAGCACCAGCCAGTTCTGCGGGTGCGTGTAGGTGAAGCTGTAGTGGTTGGACAGCATGGCGAACAGCACCGGCAGCGTGAAGTAGGTGTTGTGCACGCTGCGCTGCTTGCCGCGCTGGCCGTCGGCCGGGTCCACCGGGCGCCCCTCGCGCAGCGCCGCCACGCTGCGGCGCTGGCCGGGGATGATCCAGAAGAACACGTTGGCGCTCATCGTCGTGGCCATCATGGCGCCCACCAGCAGGAAGGCCGCGCGGCCCGGGAACCACAGGCAGGCCAGCCAGGTGGCGAAGGCGATGAAGATCGCGACCAGCGCGCCGACGATGGCGTCGCCGTTCTTGCGGCGCCCGAAAGCGCGGCAGATGCCGTCGTAGGCGAACCAGAACACCACCAGGAACGCCAATGCCACCGCGACGGCGGTGGCGGGCTGCCAGTCCATCTTGCTCTTGTCGATCAGGTAGCTGCTGGCGTTGTAGAGGTACGAGACGGTGAACAGCGCGAAGCCGGTCAGCCAGGTGCTGTAGCTCTCCCACATCGACCAGTGCAGGTGCTCGGGGAACACGCGCGGCGCGACCACGTATTTCTGCGCGTGGTAGAAGCCGCCGCCGTGCACCGACCACTGCTCGCCGCTCACGCCGCGCTCTTTCGATTCGGCGTCCTGCGGCGGCGTCAGGCTGCTGTCGAGCATCACGAAGTAGAAGGAGGCGCCGATCCACGCGATGGCGGTGATCACGTGCACCCAGCGCAGCAGCAGGTTGGCCAAGTCGAGGTAGTAGTCCAAGGGGAGCTTTCAGCGTGGAGTTGTTTTTCGGGAATCTGTTTTCAGGCGGCGCGGGCAGGACGCATCGGCTGCTGTAACGAAGTGCAGACATGAACGGTCATGGAGCCTCCTCCGTGAAATCCTGCACGGACAGCGCAAGAACCGGGCCAGTGGCGATGTCTGGGCCTCGGCAAGCCGGCCGATGCCGATAAACCCTTGGAACCATTGGCTTTTCAGGCGCTCGAAGGCCGCCGCGCGGGGGCGCCGCCGCCGTTTGCCGCAGCATCCGGACGGGTGCTCGAAATTTGTGCGGCGCACCATTCCAATTCATGCGCCGCACCGAAAAGTCGCCGGCTGCACGGCTGCCGCGCGCGGAAGGCCGCCGCGGCGGTGGCACGAGAACTGCTCAGGCGTTATCAGGATTCAGGAGAACCACCCATGGGCCTCAGCACCCACGTGCTCGACACCATGCACGGCTGCCCCGCGGCCGGCATGGCGGTCGAGTTGTACGCCACCGATGGCGGCCAGGCCGCGCTGTTGCAGCGCCTGGTGCTCAACCACGACGGCCGCACCGACGCGCCGCTGTTCGACCACGCCAGCCTGCGCACCGGCACCTACCGGCTCACCTTCGACGTCGGCGGGTACTTCAAGTCCCGCAACGTGGTCCTGCCCGAGCCGAACTTCCTGAACCTGGTGAGCCTGGACTTCGGCATCGCGCACACCGACGAGCACTACCACGTGCCGCTGCTGGTCAGCCCGTGGAGCTACGCCACCTACCGGGGTTCGTGAGGGCGCGGCAGCCCGTCAATGCGCCTCGGCCTGCTTGGCGGCTTCGATGGCGCCGCGGCTGTCGCCACGCGCGCCGTTGAAGTACAGGTTGAGCAGCACGGCGGCGATGGAGGCCAGCAGAATGCCCGACTCGATCAGCGGGTGGATGGCGTGCGGCATCCACTGCGAGTAGCGCGGCGCCACCAGCGGGATCATGCCGACGCCGATGGAGATGGCCACGATCAGCGCGTTGTGGCGGTTGTGCTTGAAGTCCACGCCGCCCAGGATGCGGATGCCCGTGGCCGCCACCATGCCGAACATCACGATGCCGGCGCCGCCCAGCACCACGGTGGGCAGCGATTCGACCAGCGCCGCCATCTTGGGCAGCAGGCCCAGCACCAGCAGGATCGCGCCCGCCGCCACGCACACCCAGCGGCTCTTGACGCCGGTGACGGCGACCAGGCCCACGTTCTGCGAGAAGCTGGTGTAGGGGAAGGTGTTGAAGATGCCGCCGATCAGCGTGCCCAGCCCGTCGGTGCGCAGGCCGCGGGCGAGGGCGGGCTGGTCGATTTTGCGGTCGGTCATCTCGCCCAGGGCCAGGAACATGCCGGTGGACTCGATCATCACCACGACCATGATCAGCGTCATGGTCAGCACCATCACCGGCTCGAAGACCGGCACGCCGAAGTGGAAGGGCAGCACCACGTCCACCCAGGCGGCCTGGCCGACCTTGTCGAAGTTCATCATGCCGGCCGCGGTGGCGACGATGCCGCCCACCACGATGCCGACCAGCACCGAGATGTTGGCGAGAAAGCCCTTGGCGAACTTGGCCACCAGCAGGATGGTGGCCATCACCACCGCCGACACGGCCAGGCCCGAGAGCGGGGCGTAGCGCGGGTTGGGCTCGGTCGGCGCCAGCGCCAGGCCCTGTGGCACGGGCGGGAAGCCCGGCGTGCCGGCGGCGGCGGCGCTGCGCAGCCCGCTCAGCCATTCGCTGTGCTCCTGCGGCACCACCAGCGGCGCGGTGGGGCCGACGGGGTTGCCGAAGATCCAGTTGATGCCCACGCGCATCAGGTTGATGCCGATGACGGCGATGATGGTGCCGGTGACCACCGGCGGGAAGAAGCGCAGCAGCCGGCTGACCAGCGGCGCGATCAGGATCGAGATGACGCCGGCGCCGATGATGGCGCCGAACAGCATGCGCGCGCCGTCGGTGCCGGGACTGGTGTTGGCGATGGCGACCATCGGGCCGACGGCGGCGAAGGTCACGCCCATCATCACCGGCAGCTTGATGCCGAACCACTGGGTGGCGCCCAGCGCCTGGATCAGCGTGGCGATGCCGCAGCAGAACAGGTCGGCCGAGATCAGCAGGGCCACTTCCTGCGGGCTGAGCTTGAGCGCGCGGCCCACGATCAGCGGCACGGCGACGGCGCCGGCGTACATCACCAGCACGTGCTGCAAACCCAGGGGGATGAGCTTGCCGGTGGGCAGGACCTCGTCGATGGGGTGGGTGGCGGCGCTCATGCTTGTCTCCTGGTGTTATGAGTTAAATCGGCCTCCAGCGCCCGTTGGCTAAGCGCCAGCAGCTATCTTTAGCGTAGCAATTCGGCCAGCGCGCGGGCCACCACCTTGGTGGCGCGGCGCAGGTCTTCCAGCCGCAGGCGCTCGTCGGCGCGCTTGGCGTGGCTCTCCAGCACGGTGCGCGGGCCGGCGCCGTAGATCACGCCGGGGATGCCGCGCTCCACGTACAGGCGCACGTCGGTGTAGAGCGGCGTGCCGACGGCGGCGGGCCGCTCGCCGAACACCGCCTCGCCGTGCTTCTGGATGGCTTGCACCAGCGGCGCGTTGCCGGGCAGGGGCGTCATGGCGTTGGCGAGCAGCAGGCGGCGCACGCTCACCTGCAGGCCGGCCTTGCCGCGCGGCGGCGCGTAGCGGGCGGCCGCCTGGGCGATGGTGTCGCGGATGCGCTGCTCCACCTCGGCGGCGTTCTCCTCGGGGATCATGCGGCGGTCTAGCTTGAACACCGCCTTCCCGGGCACGACGTTGGTGTTGGTGCCGCCTTCGATGCGGCCGACGTTGAGGTAGGGGTGCGTGATGCCGGGCACCTTGGACTTGACCTGCTTGTATTCGGCGTTCAGCGCGTAGAGCGCGCTCAGGATGTGCACCGCGCCCTGGATGGCGTCGCAGCCGGTGTCGGGCACCGCCGCGTGGCTCATCTCGCCTTCCACCGTCACCTCCAGTTGCAGGCAGCCGTTGTGGGCGGTGACCACCTCGTAGCTGAAGCCGGCGGCGATCATCAGGTCGGGCTGGGTCAGGCCGTGCTTCAGCAGCCAGCCGGGGCCCAGCTCGCCGCCGAATTCCTCGTCGTAGGTGAAGTGCAGCTCGATGGCGCCGCGCGCGGGCTTCGCCACGGCTTCGAGCGCGCGCACGGCGAAGGTGAACGACGCGAAGTCGCTCTTGCTGACGGCGGTGGCGCGGCCGTACATCTGGCTGTCTTTGATTTCCGCGCCATAGGGGTCGTGCGTCCAGCCCTCGCCAGGCGGCACCACGTCGCCGTGGGCGTTGAGGGCGATCGTTTTGCCGCCTTCGCCGTAGCGCCGCCGCACGATCAGGTTGGTGATGCTCTGCATGCCGTAGGCGCGCACCTCGGCCTCGGGCACGGGGTGCTTCTCGGCCTCGAAGCCGAAGGCGGCGATCAGATCGGCCGTGCGGTCGGCGTGCGGCGCGTTGTTGCCGGGCGGGGTGTCGGTGGGCACGCGCACCAGTTGCTGGAGGAAGGCGACTTCCTCGTCGAAGTGGGCGTCGATCCAGGCGTCGAGTCGGGTGGTGGTGTCCATGAGCGTCTTACGAATGAAATTGGCCTCCAGGGCTTGCCAGGAAAGCGCAGGCAGCTATTCTTTAGATAGCGAATCGATCAGGTGCTGCATCGCGCGCACCGCCAGCTCCATGTCCTCGCTGGTGGTGGATTCGAGCGGGTTGTGGCTGATGCCGGCGTTCTCGCCGCGCACGAACAGCATGGCCTGCGGCATCACCTCGTGCAGCTTCATGGCGTCGTGGCCGGCGCCGCTGGTCATGCGGTACACGGGCAGGCCGAGCGCCTCCACGGCGGCCTCCCAGCGGCGCTGCCAGTCGGGCGTGCTGGGGGCGGCGGCGGCGCGCATGGTCTCCTCCAGCTTCAAATGCACGCCGCGCCGTTCGGCGATGGCGCGCGCGCGGGCCAGCACGTCGGCGGCCAGCGCGTCGCGCTGCGGGTCGGTGGGTGCGCGCAGGTCCAGGCTGAAGGCACAGCGGCCCGGCACCACGTTGATGGAGCCGCCGGGCACGTGCAGCATGCCCATGGTGGCGACGGAGTCGCCGTCCCGCGCGGCGCGCTCCTCCAGATACAGCGCCAGCTCGGCGGCGGCGCAGGCGGCGTCGCGGCGGCGGTCCATGGGCGTGGTGCCGGCGTGGCTGGCCTGGCCGACGACTTCGCCCACGAAGCGCACGCTGCCGTTGATGGAGGTCACCACGCCCAGCGGCAGGTTCAGCTCGTTCAGCACCGGGCCCTGCTCGATGTGCACCTCGATGAAGCCGAGGTAGCGCGACGGGGCGCGTTTCAGTTTGGGGATGTCGTCCACGCACAGGCCGGCGTGCTGCATGGCCTGGCGCATGGTCACGCCGTTTTCGTCCTGCTGGTCCAGCCAGGCGGGGTCGAAGTCGCCCGTCAGCGCGCCGGAGCCGAGGAAGGTGGCCTTGTAGCGCTGGCCTTCCTCTTCGGCGAAGCCGATCACCTCGAAGTCGAACGGCAGCCGGCGGCCGGCGCGGGCCAGCTCGCGCACGCAGGCGATGGGCACGAAGATGCCCAGCCGCCCGTCGTATTTGCCGCCGTTGCGCACAGTGTCGTAGTGGCTGCCGGTCATCAGCGCCTTCGCGTCCTGCACGGCCGGGTCGGCCTTGTAGCGGCCGACGACGTTGCCCACCGCATCGATGTGCACCTCGTCGAAGCCGGCGTCGCGCATGGTCTGGCTGATGCGCTGCGCGCAGGCGCGGTGCGCGTCGGTCAGGTAGGTGACGGTGAGCTGGCCCAGCTCGGCGAAGCCGGGGTCGCTGTGCCGGGCCAGCTTCTCGTGCCAGTCCCACACGTCGTTGCCGAGCAGCGGCTCGGCGCCGAACTTGTCGGCCAGCCGGATCTCGGCGATGCGGTGGATGTTGCGCAGCGCCTCGGCGCGCTCGAAGCCGGGGTGGTTGCCAAGCCGGCGCTCGAAGGTGTCGATGATCTGCGCCTTGTTCAGCCCGGCGCCGCGCGCGCCGCGCACGGCCAGCACGAAGGGGAAGCCGAAGCGCGCGCCGTAGTCGGCGTTGAGCCGCTGGATGTGGGCCAGCTCCTCGGGCGTGCAGTCGGTCAGGCCGGCCTTGCCTTGCTCGTGCGTGGATTCGGCGGTGAGCGTGCCGGCCTCCATCGCCTTGCCCGCCAGCTCGGGGTGGGCGCGGATCAGGGCGAGCTGCGCGTCGGCGTCGGCGCGCGCCAGCACCTCGGCCATGGCGTGCTTGAGCTGAGCCAGCGACTTGAAGGGGCGCTGTTTCAGCGCCTCGGCGGCGATCCAGGGCGTGTGCTCGTACAGGCCGTCGAGCATGGCCAGCGCCTGCTCGGGCGTGGCGGCGTTGAGTTGGGCGAGGGTGTATGCCATGGGATATGATTCCTATCGAAATGATAGCGTTTGACGCTTGCCGCGCAAGCACCGGGGGCCGATTTGCCTGTGAATCCTCTTACAAGGCGGGCGCCGGAAAATGCTGCGCCCAGTGGCGCGCGATGTCGATGCGGCGGCAGATCCACACCTGCTCGTGCCCCTGCACGTAGTCCAGGAAGCGCCGCAGTGCGCCGATGCGGCCGGGCTTGCCCAGCAGGCGGCAGTGCATGCCCACGCTCATCATCTTGGGCGCGTTCAGGCCGTCCGGGTCGCCCTCGGCGTACAGCGCGTCGAAGCTGTCCTTGAGGTAGTTGAAGAAGTGGTCGCCGGTGTTGAAGCCCTGCGCCTGCACGAAGCGCATGTCGTTGGTGTCCAGCGAGTAGGGCACCACCAGGTGCTGCGCCGTGCTGCCGTCGGCGCGGGCCACCTTCATCCAGAAGGGCAGGTCGTCGCCGTAGTAGTCGCTGTCGTACTCGTAGCCGCCGTGCTCCAGCAGCAGGCGGCGCGTGTTGGGGCTGTCGCGGCCGGTGTACCAGCCCAGGGGCCACTGGCCGCCCGTCATGTCGCGCAGCACGTGGGTGGACAGATCCATGTGGCGGCGCTCGTAGCTCGCCGGAATGTTCTGGTAGTGGATCCAGCGCAGGCCGTGGTTGGCGATCTCGTAGCCGTTCTTCATGAAGGTGTCGAGCAGCTCTGGACAGCGCTGCATCGCCATGCCGACGGCAAAAATCGTCATGGGCAGGCCGCGTGATTCGAATTCGCGCAAGATGCGCCACACGCCCGCTCGCGAGCCGTATTCGTACATCGACTCCATGGTCATGTGCCGGTTCTCGTAGGCCTGCGCCGTCACCAGCTCGGACAGGAAGGTCTCGCTGGTCGGGTCGCCGTGCAGCACGCAGTTTTCGCCGCCTTCCTCGGCGTTCAGCACGAACTGCACCGCGATGCGGGCGCCGCCCGGCCAGCGGGCGTGCGGCACGTCGCGGCCGTAGCCGATCAGGTCGCGTGGGTAGGAGGCGGTGGCGTCGTAAACGGGGAGATGGGACATACTATTAATTTGAGAGCTGTCAGCGCTCGTCAGGCAAGCGCCAGGGCCGATTCGACGTCGTGACTGGGGGCGGGGCGGTCGAGGTTGAGGCCGGCCTCCACGTGGTCCAGGTGCTCGCGCATCAGCTTGACGGCCTGCGTCACGTTGCCCTGCGCGAAGCATTCCACCAGCGCGGCGTGCTCGGCCGACGAGTCGTGCGCGGCGTGGCTGGACTGGTACACCAGCGTGGCGACGGCGCAGCGCGCCAGCAGCTCGCGCAGCACCTGCGCCAGCACCTCGTTGCCCAGCAGCTCGGCCATGCGCACGTGGAAGTCGCCCAGCAACTCGGCGCGGCCGGCCACGTCCTCGCGCGCCACGGCGGCCTGCTCGGCGGCCACGTGTTCGCGCAGCGCGGCGATGTCGGCCGGCGTGGCGGCGCGCACGAAGGCGCGCGTCAGCTCCACCTCCAGCATGCGGCGCACGGCGAACACCTGGCGCGCCTCGCTGGCCGACGGGCTGGCGACGAAGGCGCCGCGCGCCGGCTCCAGCGTGACCAGGCGCTTCTGCGAGAGCTGGAACAGCGCCTGCCGCACCAGCGTGCGCGACACGCCGAAGTGGCCGGCCAGCTTCTGCTCGGCCAGCTTGGCGCCGGGCTGGAGCCGGTGGTCCACGATGGCGCGGGTGAGCGCCTGGACGATGAGGTCGGTGTTGCTGCAGGTCTCCACGGCCGGGATGATAGATCGATTCCCCTAAATTGTATACAATTCTGTGGACAAAATTCACAGGAGCGCAATCCATGGGCCTCAGCACGCACGTTCTCGACACCATGCATGGCACGCCGGCCTCCGGCATGCAGGTCGCGCTGTACGAAACACAGGGCGACGCCGCCACGCTGGTGCGGCGCTTCACCCTCGACGGCGACGGCCGCAACCCCGGCGGCCCGCTGTACGACAACGCCAGCCTGCGCCCGGGCACCTACCGCCTGAGCTTCGAGGTGGCGGCGTACTTCCGTGCCCGCGGCGTGCAGTTGCCCGAGCCGCCGTTCCTGGGCGTGGTGCACCTGGACTTCGGCATCGCCCACACCGACCAGCACTACCACGTGCCGCTGCTGGCCAGTCCGTGGAGCTTTTCCACCTACCGCGGATCGTGACCGGCGCGTTTCGGCGGAGGGCGGCATACTGCGCCGTACCGTGCCCGAACTCGACGACTTCCTGGCCCATCTGCGCGCCGCGCCAGCGGTGCTGGTGACGGTGGCGCGCACCGAAGGCTCGGCGCCGCGCGAGCAGGGCGCCTGGATGGCGGTGTTCGCCGAGCGCGTCGTCGGCACCGTGGGCGGCGGCCAGCTCGAACACCAGGCCGTCGCCCATGCGCGCGCGCTGCTGGCGGCCGGCGCGGCGGGCGGCGAACCGCGCCGCTACCCGCTGGGGCCCAGCCTGGGGCAGTGCTGCGGCGGCGTGATGTGGCTGCGCTTCGAGGCCGTCTCTGCTTCTGATTCAGGAGCGCTCTGCACCCGTCTGGCGCGCGCTGGACAGCCATTGGCCTTGTTCGGCGGCGGCCACGTCGGCAGCGCCGTCGTGCGGCTGGCGGCGGCGCTGCCGTTCAGCCTGACCTGGATCGACAGCCGCGACGAGGTGTTCCCCCCCGACGTGCCCGCCAACGTGCGCTGCGAGCATTCCGACCCGGTGCAGGGCGCCGTGGCCGGCCTGGCGCCCGGCAGCCAGGTGCTGATCATGAGCTTCAGCCATGCGGAGGATCTGGACATCGTCGCCGCCTGCCTGGCGCGCCAGCGCGCGCGGGCCGACCTGGGCTTCATCGGCCTGATCGGCAGCCGCACCAAGTGGGCCGTGTTCCGCCGCCGGCTGGCCGAGCGCGGCTATGCGGACGCGGAGATGGACCGCGTGACCTGCCCCATCGGCGTGCCCGGCATCCGCGGCAAGCAGCCGGCGGTGGTGGCGGTGGCGGTGGTGGCGCAGCTGTTGCAGGTCGTTGGCGCGGTGAAATGAAAGCGCTCGCCGCGGGGTTCTTCATCCTGCGGCCGCGAAACGCCGCGAATCAAGACCGGCGCCGGAGCGCCCGCGCCAGAACGTCGAACACCCGGTCGTCGGTGCATTGCGCGACGTTGAAGCGCAGGAAGTCACCCGCGCTCAGGGAGCGGCTGAAGGCATTGCCCGGTGCCAGCACCACGCCGTCCTTCAGGCAGGCGCGCGCCAGGGCCGCGGCGTCCATGCCTTGCGGCAGCCGGCACCACAGGAACATGCCGGCCCGCGGAACCAGCCAGGGTTGGATGTTCAGGGCCTCCAGCCGGGCCACGGTCTTCGCCATGGCCTCCGCCAGCCGCAGCCGCACGGCGTCCATGTGCCGGCGGTAGCCGCTGTCGGTCAATGCCCTCAGCACCACGTCGGCGGCCAGCCGTCCGCCGCCGAAGGTGGTGGCGATCTTCAGGTCGGCCAGGCTGTCGATCCAGTCGGGGCGCGCCGCGACGTAGCCGCAGCGCAGCGAGGCCGAGACGGTCTTGGAGAAGCTGCCGATCTGGATGACCTGCGAAAGGCCGGCGAAGGCCGCCAGCCGGGGCGCGGGGCTGGGCTCGAAGTCGGCAAAGATGTCGTCCTCGACGATCACCAGGCCGGCGCTGTCGGCCAGCTTCAGCAGCCGGTGCGCGGTGACGGCCGAAAGCGTCGCGCCCGTCGGGTTGTGGATGCCCGAATTGGTGATGTAGAGCCGGGGCGCGTGTTCATTCAAGGCGGCCGCAAACATCGCCACGTCCGGCCCGCTCGGCGTATGGGGCACGCCCGCGACCTGCACGCGATGCGCCTTGAGCAGGGCGTGGAAATTGAAGTAGCAGGGGTCGTCCACCAGCACGGTGTCGCCTGGCTCCAGCAGAAAGCGGCAGATCAGGTCGATCGCCTGCGTGCCCGATTCGGTGAGCATGATCTGCTCCGGCGCGGCGTCCACGCCCTCGGCCGCCAGCCGGCGCGAGAGGAACTGGCGCAGCCCCGGGTGGCCCAGCGGCGTCGCGTACTCGGCCAGTTCCAGCGCATCGGCCCGCGCCACGGCACGCAGGGCGCGGCGCACCCCGGTCTCGTACAGCCATGACGGGGGAAGCCAGCCGCAGCCCGGCTTGAGCACGGCCGCATCCGCCTCCAGCGCCTGGCGCGACACCCACAGCGGATCGACCTCCCTGTCCAGCCGGGGACCGATCTGCGTCAGCGCAAGCGGGGCCGCCGGCCCGGCCACATAGAAGCCCGAGCCGGGGCGGGATGTGACGATGCCTTCGGCCGCCAGCCGCTCATAGGCCTCCACCACGGTGGAGACCGACACGTGCATGGCCCGCGCCTGCGCGCGCACGGAAGGCAGGCGCGTGCCCGGCAGGCAGGTGCGCGAGGCGATCCGCGACTGGACTTCCGCCATCACCGCTTCGATCCGTGTGCCGCTGCGCGCCAATTCCGCTCCAACCGTGCTGGGTTTCAAGACATAACAGTCACCTTCGATTGTATTGGACTGTCTCTGGCCGAGCCGTACGGGCGATGCTTTACTGGCGCCGTGAACAAGGAGTCTTCAGTGAAAAAAACAACCAGCGGCTGGATCAGCGGGTTCATCGGCGTGGCGATCTTCGCGGGGTCGCTGCCCGCCACCCGCGTTGCGGTGGCCGATTTCAGTCCCACGTTCCTGACCGGTGCGCGGGCCACCATCGCGGCTTTGCTGGGCTTGGCGCTGTTGCTTGCGCTGCGGCAGGCGCAGCCGAAGCGCTCGGATGTTCCCGCCCTGGTGGTCACGGCCCTGGGCGTGGTGGTCGGGTTTCCGTTGCTGACCGCCCTGGCGCTGCAGCACGTCACTTCCGCGCACTCGATCGTCTTCCTGGGGGTGCTGCCGCTGTGCACGGCCATCTTTGCCGTGCTGCGCGCGGGCGAGCATCCCCGGCCGGCTTTCTGGCTGTTCTCGGTGGCGGGCGCGGCCTTCGTCGCCGGCTACGCGGCGATCGGCGGTATCGAGGCCTCGGTGCAAGGCGATCTGCTGATGCTGGCGGCCGTCATCGTGTGCGGCCTGGGCTATGCGGAAGGCGCACGCCTGTCGCGGACGCTGGGCGGCTGGCAGGTCATTTGCTGGGCGCTGGTGCTGTCGCTGCCCGTCATGCTGCCGCTCACGCTGCTGACCATGCCCGCGTCGTTCAGCCATGTCGGCGCGCCGGCGTGGATCGGCCTGGCCTACGTCTCGCTGTTCAGCATGCTGATCGGCTTCGTGTTCTGGTACCGCGGCTTGGCGCAGGGCGGCATCGCGGCGGTCGGCCAGCTTCAGCTGTTCCAGCCTTTCATGGGGCTGGGGCTGGCCGCGCTGCTGCTCCACGAGAGGGTGAGTTGGGCGATGCTGCTGGTGACGCTGGCGGCGGTGGCGTGCGTCGCAGGGGCCAAGAGATACGCCCAATGAAAAAACAACCCCACGCTCCCCCGCTGCGCGTGGTGCGCTGTCCCCTGAGGGGGGCTTTTTCATTTCACGATGACTCCAGCACCGGACTTCGCTGGACTACGCCACAGCCAGATACAGCAGGTTTATCAAGGACTTAGGCGAGTTCAACATATGCCAGTGCTTTCCGAAACTTGACCCGACTTCCCCTCTGTTGGCCCCTAGAAGGCTCCTGGGAACCGGGTCTCTCCAAGGAGTCATCATGGCAAAGATTAAGCTCACCAAGTCCGCTGTCGATGCGGCACAACCCCAGGCGCAGGCCGTCGAACTCCGGGACACGCTGGTGCCCGGCTTCTTGTGCAAGATTACCCCATCGGGTCGCAAGGTGTTCATGCTCCAGTATCGGACGAACGCCGGCGAGCGCCGCAAGCCCGCGCTCGGTCAGTACGGAGAGCTGACCGTCGAACAGGCCCGATCCTTGGCACAGGAGTGGCTGGCTCAGGTACGTCGGGGCGGTGATCCCGGCGCAGCCAAGGCCGAAGCGCGCAAAGCACCTACCGTAGAGGAGCTGTGCAAGAAATTCATGGAGGATCACTCCAAGAAGCGCAACAAGCCCAGCACCCAGGTCGGCTATCAGCGTGTCATCGACCGCTGCATCATCCCGCTGCTGGGCCGCAAGAAGGTCCAGGACGTGAAGCGCCCCGACATTGCCGGGCTGATGGAAAAGTTTTCGTACAAGCCCACCGAGGCGAACAAGGCGTTCAGCATCTTGCGCAAGATGTTCAATCTGGCCGAGGTGTGGGGCTACCGGCCTGATGGCAGCAACCCCTGCCGGCATATCCAGTTGTTTCCGGCTGGCAAATCCACCCATCTCATCAGCGACGAGGACATGGGCAAGCTGTTCCGACAGCTCGACAAGATCGAGGCCGAAGGGCTGGAGAACTACGTGGTCCCGTTGGCGATCCGCCTGCAGTTCGAGTTCGCTGGCCGCCGTGGCGAAATCGTCTCGCTCGAATGGGAATGGGTCGATCTGGAGAACCGGCGGGTCGTCTGGCCTGACAGCAAGACCGGCGGCATGTCCAAGCCCATGAGCGAAGAAGCCTACCGGCTGCTTTCGACAGCGCCGCACGAGGAAGGCGCTCGCTATGTGCTACCGTCGCCGCGCCATCCGGGACAACACCTGACCACAGGCGAGTATTACGGCGGCTGGAGCCGTGCACTCAAAGCTGCGGGGGCAACGCACGTGGGGACGCACGGCATTCGACACCGCTCGGCGACCGACATTGCGAACTCGGGCATTCCGGTCAAGGTCGGCATGGCACTCACGGCGCACAAGACCGTGGTGATGTTCATGCGCTATGTCCACACCGAGGACAAGCCGGTCCGGGAGGCTGCCGAACTGGTGGCGAGTCGGCGCAAGGCAATCACCGGCGCCAAGCAGCAGCCTGCCGAAGCGACGGCATGACCAGGCACCAGGGATTTGCGTCGTCCGCAGCGCTGTCGGCGCTGCTGCGCGATCCGGCTTCAATCCCTGCCTTACCATAGGCATCAGGATTTCCGAGACGCTGTCTCGGAGTTCGAGCGAATTGCGAGCGGCCTGACGGCTGCTACGCTGGGGCTATCGCTGCGCCGGCTTCCTGAAACCCCCGTTCAAGCAAGACGGGTCTCAATTCCTCCAGCGCATTGGCCGGTACACCGAGCCACAGAAGATTGCGGGCGCGAGTCACGGCAACATAGCCGATGCGCCCGACTTCGGTGTCTACGCCGGCCAGCAGCGCATTGGCGTGTTCCCGGTTCGCCAAGTACAGCACAGCATCAAGGCTTTCGCCCTTCGCCTGATGGACTGTGTCCACTCGGATGCGCGGTGCGTCGTCGTTCGCTGCCAAGTCAGCGGCGGTGATCAGCGGCGCATTGGGCAACCCCCTTCTTGCGAGCTTGTTGCCCAGGTTGTTGGTGCTCGCCAAGCCGTGGTTTTGTGCGATATGGGCCAGGAATATCCTGGTCCGTTCCAGCAGTAGCGGATGCCACTGCGTGTCCCCGGTCAATGTCGCGGCCGGTAGCCCCGAATCCGGATTGCGCGTGAATGCCCAAACGAGCCGTCGCAGCATTCGATCATCCGGATAGCGCGCGGGCTGCGTGATCCTTGCCACCAGTCCTTGCGGCGGGTTGGCAAGTAGACCGACGATGCCGGAAGCCACCAGCTTGAACGCGCCGAGATAGTCCTGGTGCCGGTCGCGCAGGATGGCGGCCTGTGCAAGAGCCTTGACGGTTCCCTGGCCTGGCGCCCCTTCGTTGCCGCCGAGTTTGTTGGCCATGTCCCGGGCGCGGCACAGCACGGCTGAGCGTTCCAGCTTCAGGTCGGCCGCCAGCACCGCCGCCTGGAAAGCGGCGATGAGGTTCTCGCGTTCGGCGTTCCGGTAGGACACGAAGAAAGCGCCATGCGTCGTATCGGGCACTAACCTGTCCGCGGTGTCTGCTCGCGTTGACAGCCGATTGGCCAAATCCAGAATCGCTGGCACAGACCGGAAGTTCCTGGTCAGGTGGAGACTGTTGACACCTTCCCGCTGACCGTACCGTGTCAGGAATGCCCCATTGGCACCGGCGAACTCGTAGATGCCTTGGTTTGGATCACCGATCAACGAGACCTGGCAGCCCGCACCGACAAACTGCTCAATGATGGCCTGATGAGCCGTACCGATGTCCTGCGCTTCGTCGATCAGAATATGCGGATAGCGGCGGACCAGGGCGCGCAGGATGCCGGGCTGTTCTGCCAGGGTGCGATAGCACCAGTAGCGCCCGAGGTTGTGTGTATAGGCACCTACCTGTCCAAGACGATGCACTAGGCGCGTCGCTTGCGCGGTATCCAGCCTAAGCGTCCGGTCGTTGTCCGCGTAGCAGAAATGGACACCGTTGTTGTCGATGCCAACTTGCATCTGCGTGATCTCGCGAGGATACGTGTTCGTCTGGAACCTGAAGCCGCCCAGGAATGCTTCCCCGCCCATCACAAGGAATGCGGCCTGCTGCGCACTCATCGTGCGATACGCGTGTGGGCGCAGCACGTTGCCGGTGATGAAGGTGTCTAGAGTGTCGATCTCGACGCGGCCGTGGGCGACGCTGGAGGGCACCTCCTGGACCAGATTCTGGTATTCGCGCCGAAAGGTATCCACAGCGACATTGGAGAACGACAGGAGAGCGACGCGACCGCGGTTATCACCGAGTTGTCGGCGCATCTGCGCCAGTCGGCGTACGGCGGTGAACGTTTTGCCGCTGCCAGCGCAGGCAACTACGGACATCGGTGCGATTGGTGCGCCGATGACCTGCAACTGCTCGTCGGACGGCTGGGCCACTACTCGGGCTCCTTGACTTGGCAGGCGTGGGTGATTGCCTCGCGGATGTAGTCCGGCACTACGCACGCGGCGCCATCGGCAATCACCTGCGCGAGTGCCTGGCCGAAGCGGCCTTTCTGCACGTTGTTTTGCGGGCGCTCAAACATGCCGCTGAAAAGGGCGCGCGCCTTGGCCGCATCGCCTTCCGCGGCTTCGACCGCTACTGCGACGGTTTCGCCGATCTTCGGGTGCAGTTCCTTGAGAGCCGCCAGCATCGCGACACGGTTGTCGGCATGCAGGGCCAAGTCGTATTCGAGTGTCTTGAGACCGTGGAATACCTTGACGAAGGCATCCTCGCCTTCCTTCATCTTGGCGGTGTTGTCCGACACCTTCACAGCAGTACCGGGCGCGGGGTAGGCAGCCTGCAGTTCTCCGTCGCCGTCGGGTTCGCCGACCGGGTCCGCGTCTGTTATGACAGCGACCGGGATCTTCAGTGCTTTTTCGCCGAACAGCGGCAGGAACGAGTCGAAGTTCAATCCTTCGACGCTGATCAGGCTGACACCGTGTTCGCGCAGCCTATGCCCGCACTTCTCCGCTAACACGCTCACCAGCATCAACTCGGCCGCGCCTTCGACGAAGATGACACGGCGGGCAAAGAACAACTCGGCCCGGGTCACGTCGAGGTAACGTTCCAGCTTCTCTCGCTTCCCTTTGCCGAAGGCGATCGTACGCGGAAAGAATGTCTCCACGGAGCTCCCCGTATCGACCAGGCAGGCAAGGCTGTCGAGATCGGCGATGCTGGCGAAGTTGGGGGAGTGGCTGGTAACGAACAACTGGACAGGCTTCTCGCCTTCGACGGCTTTGATAGTCCCCAGATAGTCCAGCAGTACCGCCTGAAGTTGAGGGTGCAGGTGCGCCTCCGGCTCCTCGATGATCAGGCCTCGATAGCTTGCTTCCGGGTTCTTGGCCAGCTCGCTGAGCACGACGGCCATGAAGATCAAGTTGTTGAAGCCGAGCCCGTTCTGCTCAATCTCGAACGTGTCCACCACCAGCGACAGGCGCGACGCCAGCCGCTGAAAGTCGCTACCGCTCAGGCCAAGATCCAGAATTTGGGCAAGCTGCGGCCCAAGCATCGTGCCGTGCCGGTTCTTGATGGCTGTGTGAGTGTTGACGACAGGCTCGTGCTTCTTCAACTCCTCGTCGAGCTTCTTCAGCGCGTCGTTGATGCCATCGCGTCCCGCGTCGTCAGCCAGGAGCTGAAACAACCGGGCCAATTGGCTGGTGCGACTGGGCTTGAGTCCTTGCGAAGCGTCCCGCAGCGGTGGCAGATAGACACCGCGCAAGTTCTCCATCATGTCTGCGGTCAAGCCCATGTCCTCGTGGTCGCCACACCAGCGCTTGGCACGCAGCCTTCCAGTCTTGTCGGCTTCCGAGTAACGGATGGTGATATGCGCTTCGAGCTTGCCGAGTGTGTCGGGCTTCAGCGCTGCCAGGAAGTCGGCCTCGTCATCCGGGTCCAAATCACGAAAGACGTACTGGAACTCGATGTCGCCCGCCGGAGCACCGTCCTTGGGCCGGTGCATATCCTCGCTGTCGAGGCGCGGGTACGGCTCATCATGCCCCGCAAGCAGCGCACGCAGTGCATCGACGACAGCGGTCTTGCCGACGTTGTTAGAGCCGACCAGAACGTTCAGTCCTGGCTGGAAGCTCAGATCAACTTTCTGTAGTTTCCTGAAGTTGGATATTCTCAGTTGTGCCAGATACACCGATGAGGTCCTCCTGCGGCCTGTTTCGTGAGTCGGTCGGCAGCCAAGATTGTCGTGTCGGTGTCACGACAATTGGCTTCCGAGAGCACACGTGGTTCGGCCGACCACCACTACTCCATTGATCTCCAACTACCCGAGCAAAGCGCGTAGGTTGTCGCGAACGAGGTTGGCCACATTGGTCGCAGGCAGCCCATGCAAACGGCCCAGCGACTCCACTACGCCCGCCACATCGGCCGGCTGCGAGGGTCTGTCGCCGGCGCGAGTGAAGGGACCGTCGGTTTCCGTCAGCATCCGATCCAGCGGGATGGTCTGCATCATTGGCGCGTGTTTCTCATTGCCAAGCATTCCTGCGTTGATCGAGAAGTAGCAGCCCAACTCCAGCGCACGCTTCGCCTCGCTCTTTGTCCCGGTGAACCAATGAAGAACAATCTTGCCGCGCTCGGGTGGCAGATGCGCCTCGACAAGATCAAGTACCGCCTTGGCTGACCTGATGCTGTGGACCGTGATCACTTTCCCACCGGCCTGAGCGCAGCGCTGCAACACATGCTGGAATACGCGCTTCTGCGCATCGAGTGACTTGAAGAACCGGGGGCCGGCGTCCAATCCGACCTCACCGATGTAGCGCGTCTCCGCAAGGTATCGATCCCACAATTCGATTTCGTTTTCACGCTCCGCGACCAACTGCGGATGCAGCCCAAGTGCCGCTCGAACATGCTTCGTTCGCTGCGCGAGTTGGTGATTGCGAGGCCAGGCGCGCGGTGTTGTCGTCACCGCCAGCGTGAACACGCCGGCCGCCTCCGCGTCCCTAACTGCCACGGCATGGTCCGGGTAGAGATCGAGGTGGCAGTGGAAGTCCACGAGGCCGGTTGAAGAGATCATGCACGCATCCTCGTCAACTCGGTTTCGCCTCGGCGCCATCAATGAGCCGCGCAACTTCGCCAAGCCCGCGCCGATAGACATCGGCAAGCTCATCCAGATGCTCGGCTTCGTCTGCAAGCGAGCCCGGTTTGTGAATCAAGAGGTTTGCGAGCTGCGGTTTTTCCCTCAAGCGCTCGATTGCGTACTGAAACGACCTGACCTGTACTCCGGTCGCTTGGCGCGTATCCAACGGCTGGGCGTGAAGGTCGGATACGGTGTACGTCGTCGGATCGCTTCCCGTACCCCATGCTGCCTCCAACGCTGCGCGGCGGATCAGACATGGCAGACAGTAGCCGCAGTGCTCGATGCCATGCCCTAGCCATCGGGCTTTGGCGGGGGACGAGCACGACAACGAATCTGGCGCCAGCTTCTTCAAGAGGGCTGGGTTGCGGCAGGCTGCGGCCATCTCGCCCTTCGTCTTGTCCCAGTACGGATTCTGAACTTCGCCGTTGATGCCGAGTTCGCCGAGTAGGTCGTTCCACCTTGCCATGTAGTAAGGATGCGTAGTTCGAGTGCTGTTCGAGCCCAGCCGCAAAGGGTCCAATGGCACATTCAGAGCGATCAGACCATTCTCGGGTACGCGCAGTACAAAGCGGTGCCCCAGCCCAGTGCCCGCGAACACGCCGAGTGCGAAGAACAGGAACGACCTGCCGCGCGTGCTGTCTTCCGAGCCAACGTCGGCCACCAAGCCTTTCTTGAAGGTCATGCCGACACGCAGCCGCTCGAAAGACGACTTGGCATACTGCTTTCTCAAACCCGTGAACAATTTGCCTTGCGCGTCGCTGATTGAACCTTCGCCAAAGTGACTGATCAGTAACGGTGTGGCACCATCCTCCAACAGGTCGATGGCGCCAATCAAGCTGTCCAGCCCCCCGGAAAACAGGCTAACGGAATCAAAAGGGAGAGCGATCAGGCTCGGAGGCGCTGCCTGGGCGATCGTCGCAAATCGGGTCGGACGCGCCCTGAACCCGATCATCCAGCGATCACCTGTCAAGAAGTCGAGCGATTTTTTCAGTGTCAGTGCTGCCGCATTCCACCGAGTTGGGTCGCTGACTGGCACAACCAGTCGTATTTCGCGCGTCCACGAGTCCTGCGACTGCCCGGCACGAGAGATGCGTGTGTCTGCGGCATGAACGTGGGCAGCCAGCACCAGAAGGTCGATGCCGATCTCCGAGGGAAACACACCGATCTTTTTCAAATCGGTCAGCGCTCCGCCAATGCCGTGACCCAAGGACTTCTCGCCAAGGACGAGTTGCAGATAAGTCCTCTGCTCGTCGGCACCCGCCGTCACATCGAGGTGATCGTCAGGACCGAAGCGGCCCGCGAGGAGTTGGCGCTTCATTGGTTGGCCTCCGCATCGCCCAAGGTCTGCAAGATCGCGAATGCGGACTCGTACACGGCGTCCACGAAGCCTTGAATCCGCTCTGGCGTGAGATTGGGTGTCTCTGCCCTGGCACGAGTGAGCGCGTCGCTTACCCCGCCTCGGATGAAGTCGCGCAACTGCTGCTCGACGCGGTGTGCAGCCTGCGCGTCCGCTGGCATGGTCACGGCCTTGGTGCCGATGTCGTTGCAGATGCGCGCCTCGATCGCATGGGTGGCATACAACTCGAAAACCGTCTGCATCTGGTCCGGGGTGAACGTGGCAAGGTCGGTGAGACCTTCACTCGCCAGTTCAACGATGGTTTCGATGTAGGCCTCGCGGGCGATGCCTTCGTCAACCGTTCCCGCGCCCGGACAGATGTAGTCGGCTAGGCCCACGAAAATTTCGGTAATCGGGCGACCCGCCAACGATTCCAGGTCCAGCGCTCGCAACGCCTCGCGCACACCCCGAGTTTGCGCATCGGCCAAGAAGCCGAGGAGCCGCGCGCCGGAACTCCGAGAGGCACCCATGCGTTGGGCAGCTTGGCGCGCGCCCCCGGCGGACGTCGAGACGTACTTTGAGACGGCGCGGCCCAGGCTGGCCCGGTCGCTACCGCCGGAGCCCGCGAATCGCGTGAGGTTAGAGCGAGCGCCGGCGAAGCGTTGCGGGTCCGCCGTCCGGGGAATGGGCGGGCGGTTCGGCGGCACCGGTGGCGTGGCACCATCCGCGGGCGCCTGGCCGTCCGGACCTGCCCCATTGCCAGGAGGGGCAGCAGGAGCGTCACCGCCACCGGCGTCGCCCAGCCATGACGGAACAAGCGGTGTTCCGCCGCCAGGGCCGCCGTAAGCCGTCGAGGTTCCCATCAACGTCCTCCCTTCAGATCCCTGAGCGCTGCTTCGGCGCTTGCCTTGAGGCCGGGGTTGTTGGTGACCTTGCTCCAGTCTCCCAGTAGCTTTGTCAGACGCGTGGCGCATTCGGTGTCTTTGATGACACCCTGCCAGCCGCTGACCGCCCAAGGCCCGCACTTGCCGCTTGGCAGTGCCTCCAAGAAATCCATCAAGCGGGTCTGAAGGCCAGGCTGCGCCTTCACGAGGACAACGAGGCCTTCGGTACCTGCCGGCCTGGTGTCGAAGGTCCCCGTGCTCATGACCTTGCTGCGCACGGCCTCAAATACCTTCTCGGCTTCGGGCTGTACGAGTTGCTTCAACTCGGCCTCGTAGCCTTGGACAGTCATCTTGCCCCCGAACAGCTTCTCCACCACGCCAGCCAAGTGACCCAACACGGATACCGGGCCGAAGTAGTCCTTCTTGTCCTTTGTCACGAACAGGTAGGGGCGCAGATCAAGCCCCGACAGCTTCGGCGAGAGGCGCACCCAGTCGCGCACCGTCTCCAGCGACTTCCACTCGGTCAACACGGCGCTGTCGGGTGCGGGCGGTGGCTCGTTGGCCTTCTGCCCCTTAGGCTCACCATCTTTGTCGCCAGCCGTCGCCAAACCCTTTTCCAGCGCTTCCAGGTCTTCGCACAGCCCTTGCGGATGAACCGCCGCAACGAACGCGATCTGCTCGAACAACCTCGGGATGAAGCGTTCCGCGAGCATGAGCTTCGCGAGCACGGGGAGCTTGATGTCGTCGCCGAAACCGCGTGCGCTCGCGGTGCGCTCGCGCAACAACAGTGTGTTGAGGAAACGCTTGATCTGTCGCGGGTTGCCCTTCGTACCACTGGCCAGGATCGGACCGATCTGGTCGCTGAGCGCAAGCGCATTGTTCGCCTTCTCGGCCTGCTTGCCGAGTGCCGTCTTCACGGTCGCTGCGTCCAGACCGCCGCTGGTCCAAGGCCGCTTCAGCTTTTCCCGAGCGACGGCGATCAGCTTCCCGTAGTCTGCGTTGTTCTCGCCGATCTCGGCGCCGGTCAACAACAGCGTGACGTAGATCCGCGTCTCGGCCTCTCCCAAGGCCGGGATGCGGAACGGAACCTGGATGAGCTTTTCGAGATAGTTGCGAGCGTAGTCACGCGGTCCGGTGCTGTCCGGCAGATCGGGGAAGTGTTTGCGCACCGCGTACTCGATCATCGCCTCATCGGCCGCGACGACGAACGCCGTCCGCGCGGTGAACACAAACAGCCGGATGGCTTCGAGCGTTTCAATGGCGGTGTCGGGCAGGCAACGGTCGAGGTCATCGATCAGGACAACGAGCTGCTTGATGCCTGCATCTTTCAAGAGCTGGTCGAACGCCTTGCGGAACGCCTCCACTTCCTCCGGCACATTCTTGGACTCGTCCGGCTTCAGCAGGGCCTTGGCCTCGTCAATGGCCGTCGAGATGTTCTCTTTCGTCACGAGTTTGGCGGGGTCTGCCGCCAGCGCTTCGAGCGAGCCGACGACGGCTCCGATTTGCTCGGGCGTCGGGATACCCGTGAAGGCGGTCAAGGCCAAACCACCGGCTCTCTTGGCGACCTTCAGCCAGTCGATACGGCGGAAGACATCCTTGACGGCCACAGCCGCCTTGTTCAACGCTGGTCGTTTCTCGACCAGGCCCGTGACGATCCCTTCGATCAGGGCTATCTTCGCGTCCTCAAAGCCTTGAAAACGCCACCCATTGAATTTGAGACACAGGACATCGTTCTTGTCTGCAAAGCCCGCCTCGATCATTTCGAGCACGCTGGACTTGCCCGCCCCCCAGTCGCCGTGCACGCCGATCGTCACCGGATGATCGGGCTTGGCACGAAGCAGCCCGACGATCGTGGCAGCGATGGCCTCGTTGTTCAGCAGGTCGACTTTGGTTTCGTTGTCGGTCAGGATCATTTTCCTTGTCCTCTTCCTCGGTCCGCGTTCGGCAACGCCATCAGCACCGAGCGGATCGCCTTGCATATCGCGTCGCGTGGTCCGTGCAGCCTGAGTCCTATTGTCAGTTCGAGCTGCACACCGATGCCGCGTCGTCCCCGATTGCAAATGTTCTTCGGGTCTGTGGCGGGGAACGGGTGATCCTCGCTTTGGGCATCGACTCCGATCCCATGCATCGCTTCTCTGATCGCCAGCTTCAAAGGTCCATCAAGCCCGCCGAGGAGAACTCGTTGATCATCGCCGCCGCATCCGTGAATCGCAACGACGTAATCGCACTTGGACAGGAGTTCCAAACAACGCGGTTCGTCGAACCGATGGCTTGTCAGATGCAACGTTGAATAGTTGCCGGACTGCCTAATTCCTTCAAAGGAGTAGAGATTGAAGTCTCCTCCAGCCACGCCGCGGGCGATGTCCGACGTGTACTGCTCGATCCTTCCTCCATGTGGCGCAATGACAGCGATCGACGACGCCGCGACCGGACGCACAAGCACTCTGTAGTCCTCACCTTCGGCTTGGGCTTTGGCTAGATCGGCATAGCCCCTATAGCTGGAGGCGAGGCTGCTCATTCTTGATTCCAGTGGATCTTTGACAGGTTCTTGGGTGACATAGCGATCGCCTGCATCTCAGATCTTCTTCTCGGCACCGGATATGGGATGGACGTAGATGAGTCCTTTGGTTTGCGCCGCCTTGACTTTGCGATCAATCATCTCCCGCAAACTCAGGTGCCCTTCCAGTACCAAGATCAGATCCTCGCCGTCGATGAACAGCGTTTGAATTTCCTTGCCCATTACGAGGCTACGAATAACCTCTGAACTAAAGCCATTCACTGAAATGAACAGGCCGCGTCCATATAGTTTGCCCGCCACTTTGCCGGCAAACTGGTAGACGGGCTCGTTGCTTGCAGACCGTTCCTGCCACTTCGCTTCAATCAGATAGTGTTCCCCGTCGAACTTCACTGCGCCATCGACCTGCTCTCCGTTTACGCGGAAAGCCTCGGTGGTCTCCAGATGAGAGAGGCGTGACAACTCGGCCAAGATCCGTTCCAGCGCGTACCCGCGCTGCTGCCGTGAGGTCTTGTCGGCGAGGAGATCGAGGTATTCGGCGCGTAGTTGATCGAGCGACGCTGTGGGTTGCTGGCGAGCTGCCTCCTGTGCAGCTCTGCGCTCGCGATCGGCCTTGATCCTGGCGTCTCGAATTTCCTGCAGTTGGCGGAGATGCTCCAGATTCTTGTTGGCTGTGCTGCGGTCCAGCTTGCGTAGCTTGTCGAAGTAGTACGGGTCGAAATGCGACCAGCTCAGTAGCGATTGCAGCATCGCCCGGAATGGGCCAAGGCCGTTGTCAGAACGTGCTGCGAGTGCGGAGAACAGAGCATCAACTACTTCATGTCGCTTGAGGGCATTCTCGCCCTCGATCTGCAACCGCGCGATCTCCGCCTTCGTGCATCCGTGCTTTTCGAAGAAGCCCACAATGTCCTTGCGTGGCCAGAACAGGGACAGGATGCAGTCCTTCATGCAGCCTTTGATGTCGGCGGGAAAGTTCATGTCGCCGATCCTCAACCGATCCGAGCCAGCAGTTGCTCTATCACGTCACAGGCCTGCCGCTGCCGCAGTGCCCGTGCTTCACGCAAATCTGGCTCGTCGCTTTCGCCCAGCTCGAACCTGGCGACCGATACGGGGCCATCCTTGCGGTAGCCCTCGATCTTCTCGTCGCCTGCGAAACGGCTGCGCACGATCGCCAGCGAGGCCTCTATGACGGCACCGTGCTTGCCACCGCGCTCGTTGCGGAAGGCTTCGGCCACGGCGGCCATGCCTTCGGGCGCGTGCTCGATGCAATAGATCAGATCGTGCGCGTCCTTGCGCTCGAAGCGCTGTTCGAACGCGAAGGACTTCAGGCAGGTGAAGCTGACGAGATTGGCGTGCTTGATCTTCTCGGTGACCACACCATTGCCGCCCAATAGTTCGGCCTGGATTTCCGTGACTTGGTGCAGGTCGAAGACGATCGACGAGTGCGGGATGTTCAGGGCCGAGATCGTCCCTTCGGTCGGCAACGGCTGTACTTTGCCGCCGGCGAGTTCCGGTGCGTCGGCCAGCAGTTCGAGCACCATCAGAGCGCCGTGTTCGGTACGGGTTTGCCAACGCCACGAAAGCTTCTTCCCAGCTTCGTTCTCGGCACGCTCAAAGCCCATCTTCTTGAGGTTGTCCTCCAGCGTGTGATAGGCGTCGGTGTCAGCCAGGATTTGCAAATCGATCACGATGTCCACATCCAGCGTGCCGGCGTGCGCCGGCACCGCGGGTGGCCGTGCGGCGACCAGATACCGCGGTGTGAGCCCGCCGACCAGGTAGACCGAATCCTTCCACGGTCCGAGACCGCGCAGCAGCGTCACGAGGACACGTTCGCAGTCCACGGTGTACTGGTCGCTGTAGCCGTCGAGCGTTGCGGGCTTGGCCATCAGAAGCCGATCCTTTCTTTGCGGAAGTGCTCCGCCATTTCCTTGGAGCGGCCTTCGCCACGCAGCAGGTCGAGATAGATCTGGATTGGGCTCGCCAGCCATAGGTCGTCGATCTGCTCGCGGAACAACAGTTCGCCTGACGACTTGGCTTCGATGACCCCCAAATTGGCGCCCTCATTGACGACACGCGCGTCCAGGTCACCGATCGCGGCATCGGCGTTCGCGCCGATCAGCACGCGCACCCGCACTTGGGAGACATGAGAAATAAACGGCGCATAGCGCTGCGCGGCGGCTTCGTGGCTGATCGCGTACTGGACCTCGTGCGCGTCGAAGACCTGGCCGATTCGCGTCGCCAGCGTGTCCGCCTTCGTGCCCGGCACGTAGTACCGCCGCACAGGTGACGGACGGATGGTGGCGAGCTGCTTGGCCCATGCGTCCAGCAAGGCCGCCGGCTCGCGAAGGTGGCGCTCCTTGCCCGGGCCTTGCCCACGCACTACCAGCCAGTCGAAGCGCTCCAGTTCGGTCAGCACTTGGGAGGCGGTGGCGGGCGACACCGTCGCCTGCTGCGCCAACTCGGTGACGCCGAACCACTTCTGATGCCGTACCAGCAGGGCGTGAAGCACCTGGGCACGTCGCCCGGTGAACAGCGTCCGCACCGACTTCGCCAGGGCTTTGGGGGGCGGCTTGTCGATATAGAGGTACGCACCGGGGGCGGGTAGGTACAGGCTGCCGCCGCTGTCGTAGTAGCCGACGCGCTCGCTTCTGAGCAGTTCCTTCGCGCCGGGGGAGATGGACTCGGCGACGAGGAGTGGCAAGGGGTTCTCCCGCTGCCCGGTGGGCCTCCCGTGGCTCGCCGCCCGGAGTTGCCAGATTACTTGGCGGACATCTCGCGGAAAGACGGCCTTCTTGGCTTCAAGCAACAGGACGAACGGCTTCCCAGCAACGTGCAAATCGACCTGCGCGTCGTACCCGCGATCGCTGTGCTGGGCGGCTGGCTCCTGGGCGAGGTCGGCCTCTACCTCGGGTAGCTCCCGCAGGGCGTCAACCAAGCGCGCAATCAACTCTCGTTCAGTCAGGGTGGACTCAAACATGTAGCGCGGAGCCTTGTTCACTGTTCAGTAAATATGCGAACTCTACCGAAAATTCAGCCGAATGGCAATTTTTACTGTGCAGTGAAAGAGCGACGGCAGCCTACAGCCCATGCCGAGCCCCCTGTCGGGCGTCACGGCGTTCCGCCGGCGGGCTCGCGGGCTGCGCCCCGCGCTACGTGCCGAATCGCGGCCATTCGGCTTTGACCCCTGACGCCACCGGCCCTCCCGGGCCTGCGCGCTCCGCTTACCGGAAACCCCGCATGCGTGGGGTGGTGTGAGGGGGCGTCGGGTAAGAACCTGGCGTTGCCGCCACATTCTCCCCAAAGAACCGTACGTGACAGTTTCCCGTCATACGGCTCAAGCCTTCCGAAGCCCCGTTGCCGGAGCCGGCTTCACAACGTCAAGACCAAAGCTATGGATTTGCTGATGGCAGTTCGGATGCACCATGACCAGGTTCGCCGATTCGCTGCGTCCGCCATCGACTCGTCGGACGATGTGATGGACATGCTAGCCACTTTCCTTCGTGATCGACTGGCCGCAGACGGGGCATGTACCACCTTGTGCCTGCCACAGGTGCAGCAAACGCTTGCGGCCTGCCAGACCAACCTGCATCTTGAGGCCCAGACGTTCCTCGAAGTAGGTTTCCCAGTCAGGATCGAACGGATTCGCACCCATTCGGATCATGGTATGCCGCCTGATGCGGGTGTCGCCTGCCTTGCAGAGTTCGACCCAGTACCCGTTGCCGGAGGGGCCGTCATCCTTGCAGGCAAAGACCCAGGAACGGCGTCCGACGACATGGAAGTAGCGTCTGCGAATCCACGTTTTCTGCTTGCTCGGGTGCCGCCGCCTGGCCCATCGCCAGAGCGCGTGCCAGATGTCGTCGTCCAGAGAGGTGAAGATGTGGCTGGCGACCACATGCCGATGGAAGTTCGCCCATCCCCGTATGACCGGGTTGAGCTTACGGATCAGCGTGGCCTGTGCAGCCGTCCTATGGGCTTTGATGATCCCCCGGATCTTGTCGATGCATGCCTTGTAGTTGGCCGCCGATGGCTTGATCAGCAGCTTCCCGTTGTAGACACGCACGTTCTGGCCCAGGAAATCGAAGCCATCGCCGATGTGTGTGACCCTGGTTTTCTCGGCGGATAGTGTCAGTCCGCGTTCTGCCAGGAATCGCTCCACCAGCGGCTTCACTTCATTGACCAGCAATTCCTGAGAAGTGCCAGTGATGACGAAGTCATCCGCGTACCGAATGAGGTTCACCTTCGGGCTGATCGTCTTTCCTTTTCGCCTTTTCTCGCGGAAAGTGCTCGACAACAATCGTTCGAGTCCGTCCAGCGCGATGTTGGCCAAGGTCGGAGAGATGATGCCGCCTTGTGGTGTTCCGGCTTCGGTGGCGAACCATGCCGAGTCTTCCATGTAGCCGCAGTCCAGCCATTGCTTCAACAGCCGCTTGTCCATGGGCACATTGCCCAGAAGCCACGCATGGCTGATATGGTCGAAGCATCCCTTGATGTCCGCTTCGAGAACCCATTGCGCCGCACCTCGCTTCCCGAGCGCCCTGAAGCAGCGCTCGATGGCGTCGGCAACGCTGCGCTCTGGCCTGAAGCCATAGGAGCAACCGTCCGCCGTACATTCCGAGACTGGGAGCAGGCCGAGCAGGTACAGGGCCTGCATGGCGCGATCCTTCATCGTCGGGATGCCAAGCGGCCGGCGTTTCCCGTTGGCCTTGGGAATGTAGACACGTCTGAGCGGCAAAGGCCGATAGCCCCGGCGCCCAAGACCATCAACGGCCCGCGACTTCTTCTCCGGCGTCTCCCATGTCACACCGTCCACGCCTGCTGTTCTTTTGCCTTGGTTTTCCGTCACCCGCCTCACGGCCAATGCCTTGGCCGAGAACGAGTGGGTCAGCAGCCATTGCAAGGCCTTGACCTTGCCCCAGCGGCCTTTCTGTGTCGCCTTCACGATACGTGCCTGTAGCCTTCTGACTTCCCGGTGGCAACTGGCCCAGTCGATGCTGTGCCAGTCGTTGCCGACGCCGGAGAGCGCACCCGCACAAGTAGCTTGTGCCGTCATCTGCATCCTCTCCTTCGAAGGTTATCCAAACGATCTCGTGATGAAAGACTTCGCGGAAGTCTGCCCGCTTTCGCGTGAGGTGATGTTGCCGAGGGCGCAACCTCTGTCCACGCCATTACAGCGCGGCATTCGCTTTCTCCGCGTTCCTCTACCCGCATTCCCATCAACGTTCCTTGCGGTTCGCCTGCCCTCGCGGGCAGGAATACGGGCTTACCATGTTTCGCATGATTCACAGGATCGGGTTAGGTTGTGCCTGTCCGCCGGTAGCTGTAGGTGTCCGTGCATCTCCAAAGACCAAGAAGATGGCCATAGCTACGCCCCGTTTTGGGAAAGAGCCTGTCAGCGCCTTTGGCTCCATGAACATGACGACGTTTATCAGCACTTCACTTGCGTTAACCATACCGATCAGCCTAGCGACCCATCCGCATTGACGCTCACAGATGCAGCTTTCGCCTCGCGGCTTCAGCCTGGCTCACGCCGGTCTACATTGTCTCGGTGGCTCCACACGCCGTCGTTGCCGACCACGCATGCACCGATAGGCTACTGATGACGGAACATCAGGCCCCCTTCGCCAAGGCGATGAGGCAATGAATCAAGCGACTTCATGTCGCACGGTCTTGCTGTGTCCCTTCACCGTATCACGGCGGTCTTGCCGTCAAGGGCTGCGCGCCGATGGCGCTTGCGTCCTGGCGGCCGTCCTTGACCCCTGACTGCTGCGCTGCGCCGTGACTTCGACGGTTCCGGGCAATTCCGCCCTTGCAACCGGAGAACCGTCATGAACGACAAATCACACGTTTCCCTCGAACAGCACGTTTGCCTGGTCTGCGGCACGGCGTTCGATACCGGCGCCATCCTGCTGGACAAGCGCCTGCGCGCGAGCATGGAGCGCCACACGGCGACGGGCTGGGGCCTGTGCCCCGAGCATCAGAAGCTGTTCGATGACGGCTTTGTCGCGCTGGTCGAATGCGATCTGCAGCGCAGCGGTTCGCAGGCCGGTGGCCGCATGAAGCCGGAGCAGGCGTACCGGACGGGCCGCTTGGCCCATCTACGGCGCACGGTGTTCGCGCAGGTGTTCAACCTGCCGATCGCGGACGAGCAGGCTTGCGTGTTCGTTGAGCCTGGCGTGATCGAGCAGTTGCAGTCGATGACGGCGCCGGCGGCGAACTGATCGCGCCGCGCTGACTTCGGTGCGTCGTCCCTCGGGGGGCGGCGCACTTTTTTTCTGCTGCGCCCGGTGTCCATGCCTTCGCGCCTGCGGCGCTGCGCGCTTCGCTTGCCTCCAGGGGAAAGCCCTGCGGGCTATCCCCGCCGCGCGATGCTTGGCGCCCCTCAAAGACCGCCGAACCGACTGCGCCGGATCGGCCAGACCACAGCAGCCATTAGCGCAATCGCGCCTGCTTCCCGATGTCTGGCGCATGAGCTTGTGCATTGAGCCTTGAAGTCCGGGCGTCCCCGGCCAGGAAACATGGCCGGTCACGCTGTCGTGCGCGTTGCGCATCGAGCCGCCTGCGGCGTCTCGCCCCATTCGGGCTTCCATCGTTCCCTCGCTCCGCTCGGCTGACGCCTCCGGCCCGGCTTCCAGCTTCGGGCCTGCGCGCTTCGCTTGCCGTGCGGTCGGCGTGTGGGATGGCCGTTGCCTTGTCCAGCCGTCTCCCCTGACTTCATCACCTTGTCCGCGACTGTAGCCCGCGGCCGTGTCCTCGGCTGCGCCTGCGGGCCGCACCAACCCTGCGCTTGCCTCCTTGACGGCACCCGTCCGCGCGCTCCTGACCGTCGCGGGCGATGAACTCAGGAAAGACGGTGGCAACAGGGCCAACCGGGTTCCTCGTGCCGACCGCACCGAACAGCCGAAAGGCTGGGCTCCGAATTTAGGAATCCGGTGTGCGGTGTGAACAGCAAACCCTTTTTTCTTTGTCAGGAGAAATGCCATGCAACTCGCATCCCGCTTCGCTTCCCGTTCCCCGGTGCTGCGTTCGGAGCGTCCCTTGTCCGATGACCAAATCCGGGCCGTGGCCCCGTCCATCTTCGCGGACGCCCCGCACGAAAGCCGCTCCGAGCGGTACAGCTACATCCCCACCGCCACCGTGCTGCAAGAACTGCGCGGGGAAGGCTTCGAGCCTTTCATGGTGACGCAGACCCGCGTGCGCCACGACGACCGCCGCGACTACACCAAGCACATGATCCGGCTGCGCCACGCCAGCCAGATGAACGGCCGCGAGGCCAACGAAATCATCCTGCTGAACTCCCATGACGGCACCAGCAGCTATCAGATGCTGGCCGGGATGTTCCGTTTCGTTTGCAGCAATGGCCTTGTTTGCGGCGACACCGTGGCGGACGTGCGCGTACCCCACAAGGGCGACGTAGCCGGGCACGTCATCGAAGGCGCTTACGAAGTCCTGCACGGTTTCGACCGGGCGCAGGAATCGCGCGATGCCATGCGCGCCATCACGCTCGACGGCGGGGAATCGGAAGTGTTCGCCCGCGCTGCGCTGGCATTGAAGTACGACGAGGACAAGCCCGCGCCCATCACGGAATCGCAAATCCTGATGCCGCGCCGCCACGACGACGACCGCCGCGACCTGTGGAGCGTGTTCAACCGCACGCAGGAGAACTTGACCAAAGGCGGCCTGTCCGCCCGCGCCGCGAATGGCCGCCGCCAGACCACCCGGCCCGTGCAGGGCATCGACCAAAGCGTGCGCCTGAACCGCGCCCTGTGGCTGCTGGCCGATGGCCTGCGCCAGTTGAAAGCCTGAATCCCCACGCGGCAGGGGCAGGCAGCAGCCCTTGCCGCTTCTCTCGCTGCTGCATCCCAACCGCTAGGAGAAATCACCATGAACGCCGTACTCAAAACCGAAGCCATCGCCATCGAAGCCGCCGCACCGCTGGAAGTGGCCGACCCGTCCAAGAACCTGATCTTGGTTCCCCTCTCGCAGTTGCTGCCGCGCCGTTCCAAGCGCAACGTGCGGACAACCCCGCGCCAGTCCATCCCCGAACTGGCCGCGAGCATTGCCCGCATCGGCCTGCTGCAAAACCTGATCGTCATCCTCGCCGCCGATGGCGAGCAATACGAAGTCGTCGCAGGCGACCGCCGCCTGACCGCCTTGAAGTTGCTGGCGAAGAAGAAGCGCATCCCCGCCGACTACGAAGTGCCGTGCCTGCTGGTGCCCGATGCCTCGGCCCGCACCGTCAGCCTCGCGGAGAACGTGCAGCGCGAGAACATGCACCCCGCCGACCAGTTCGCGGCCTTCGCCGCGCTGGTCAAGGAAGGCCGACCCATCGAGGACATTGCCGCCGACTTCGGCGTGTCCCCGCTGGTGGTGCAGCGCCGCTTGAAACTGGCGAACGTCTCGCCGCGCCTGATGACCGACTACCGGGTCGGTGGCGTGACGCTGGAACAGTTGATGGCCTTGACCATTACCGACGACCACACCGCGCAGGAAGCCGCGTTCTATGGTGCGCCGGAATGGCAGCGCAGCCCGTCCAAGCTGCGCGAGCGCCTGACCGAGCGCGAAATCGACGCCACGCACCCGCTGGTGCGCTTCGCCGGGCTGGACGCCTACAGGGCAGCGAACGGCGGCATCCGCCGCGACCTGTTCGCAGAAGGCGATGCCGGAACCTACCTCACCGATACCGGAGTGCTGGAAACGCTGGTGCGCGACAAGCTGGAAACGCTGGCCGAGGACGTGCGCGCCGAGGGCTGGGCATGGGTGGAGGCCGTGCCGCATCTTGCCTACGAGGAACGGCAGGCTTTCCAGAACGCCCCGCGCCACCGCCGCGAGCCGACCACCCGCGAGGCCCGCCGCATCGCCTCGCTGGAAACCCGCCTCGAAAAGATCGACGCCGAACTGGAAGAAGCCTGCGACGCCGAGGACGAGGCCAAGGCCGAGAAGCTGGAACAGCGACGCGATCAGGTGGTCGGGGAACTGCAAGACGCGGAGGACGCCTTGCAAGGCTATACGCCCGAGGTGCGCGACGTGGCCGGTGCCATCGTCACCACCGACCGCAACGGCGAGGCCGTCATTCATCGCGGCCTGCTGCGCGAGGCCGAGGCCAAGGCGCTGCGCACGCTGGAAAAGCTGCGGCGCGGATTCGGCAGCACCGAAGGCGAAGCCGCCAACGACGAGCATGAGGACGACGAGGACGCGCCCAAGGCCGCGAGCCTGTCCGACCGGCTGGCGCAGCGGTTGAGCGCCCACCGCACGGCGGCGCTGCAAATCGAAGTCGCACGGCATCCGCAAGTCGCGCTGGCCGCGCTGGTGCATGGCATGGTGCAGACCATCTTGCAGCCCGACGCCTACGGCGATGGCCTGCCGCTGGGCGTGCGCCTCACGGCGCAAGACCGGCTGGAAGGCATGGCCCCGGACTGGCCGGAATCGCCTGCCGCCGTGGCGCTGCACGAACTGCAACAGGTAGCCGGTGAAGCCTTGCCAGAGGACAGCGGCGAACTGTTCGCCGCGCTGCTGGCGAAGCCGCAAGACGAACTGGTGCGGCTGCTGGCGGTATGCGTGGCCGCGACGGTGGACGTGGTGACGCCCCGCGCCACGACGCACCAGCGCGGCGAGGAACTGGCGCAGGCCGTGGGCCTCGACATGGCCGCATGGTGGAAGCCGACCGCAGAAGGCTACTTCAAGCACGTTTCCAAGGCCGCGATTCTGGATGCCGTGGGCGAGTACGCGCCCGAACAGGTCAACCGGCTGGCGAAGCTCAAGAAGGCCGACATTGCCAGCGAAGCCGAGCGGCTGGCGGATGGCACGGGCTGGATGCCCGCGATCTTCAAGGCCGCAGACCCGCAGGAGGCCGCGCAGGAAGAAGGCCCGGAGCAGGACGCCCCGGAGGATGCCAACGCCGTGACGGATGAACCCGCCGAGGCACTGGCCGCTTGACCCGCGCCGAAGGCAAGCGCCCCGGCCCGACCGGGGCGCTTCGCTGGAAGGAGAAGCCCCCATGACCTGCACCAGCACCAGCCGCCCACGTAGGGCGGCGACCTATGCCCCCGGCACGGTACGCGCTCGCCGCTGGCACGGCGAAGGCGACGTGCGCGGCTATCGTCCGCCCTCGGGCTGGACGGCCTGCGCCGACCTCACAGACATTCATCCCATCACGGGCCGCGCCTTGCCGCGTGCCGTGTGGTGGCTCATCGAGACGAAGGAATAGCAGCGGCATCCCCCGACACATTGAGCCGGGGGATGTTCCAAAATCCGGGCGCGGCGGTGGCCGCGCCCGGCTCCAACGTCCAAACCAAAATCGCCCCGTCGCCACCTTCAGCCAGGCGGCGACGGGGCGAGCGCGCAACAGCCTTGCGCGCGGCACGGCAATCGGTGCCCGCTGGCGCGGGCGAGGTTTCGATGGCGCCCCGCCGCGATGGGCAGGGCTTGTGGGGCTACGCCCCGGCTTGCTGCGGCAGGTTGTGCGAAAGCGTGCCGTCCTCGACGCTGGCGATTCGTTGCCTGTCCATCACGAAGGACGGTTCACCGACAGCCGCGCAGCCTCGCTATGGAGCTTCCATGCCACACCTCAAGCATGTGGCCGCAATCTGCGGCAGGGGCGTTCTTGCCTTGTCGTCGGGGCATTGACCTGGCCCGTGTCAGGACGCGCGCCGGTGCAGCCTTCGTGCGGGGATGCCGAGTCGGCCCTGTCTCCTTTCACGGGTGGGTCGGCCCAAGGCGTCCTTGTCTCGTTGTGAATCCTGGCGGTGGCGCGGCTGCGCCTCGGGCTTCATGGCTGCAACCGTCCGGCGAAAACAAATTCCCCTGCGCTGCGCGCATTCCTCGCGGGACAAATTCTTTTCGCCTCCCGGTTCTCCACTACGTTGCGACCGCAAGCGGTGCAGCCAGCCCGTCCCCCGCCGGCCGGATCACAACAAGGACGCGATGGGCGCGACCCTTGTTCAACCGAAAGGAGAAAACATCATGGCCAACATCGGCACCTTCACCGCAGACAAAGACGGCTTCACCGGCACGCTGCGCACCCTGACGCTCAACGCCAAGGTCAAGCTGGTTCCCAACGACAAGGGCAGCAGCGAGAACGCCCCCGACTTCCGCCTCCAGGCCGCAGGCCACGACATCGGCGCGGCATGGAAGAAGACCAGCGAAGCCGGGCGGGACTACCTGTCCGTGACCCTCGACGATCCTTCGTTCCCGGCTCCGGTCTATGCCCGCCTGATCGAGAACGAGGACGGCACGCACGACCTGATCTGGTCGCGCAGCAAGCCCCAGGCGGCGTAACCGCCGCAGCGCCCCGCCCATCGCGGCGGGGCGCTGTGCTGCTGATCGCAGCACATCACCGCATCACGCACGCGGCGTAGCCGCGTCGCGTTCACTCAATACGGCCTCCAGCTCCTGGCGCACCTTCGCCAGCAGCTCGTCGGCCCTGCGCGGGCTGTCGCCCGCATAGGCCAGCGTCAGCAGCGTGAGCGGGTGGATTTCCATCACCTCGCACAGTTCGGCCAGCTTGTGCAGGGTCGGGCTTTTCAGGTCGCGTTCGAGGGTACTCATATAGGTGCGGCTGGACACGTCAGAGAAGGCTTCCTGGCTCAAGCCACGCGCCTTTCTGACCGTCTTCAACGCCTTCGCCAATGAGTTCCCAGCCGCCACCTATGGTTTCCCTCGAAAAACCAAGATGACAGCCCATTGCGCCCTATAGGACTACAATCTATAGTGTTCATTTGGTGTTGTTCTACGTCTCTGTGCCTTTACGGAAATCCGTATCGGCAGGTTCCGGCAAAGCCACGGAACCGCATCCGTGCTTGCGCACGAAGGCACGAATCCGGCTTGGCGGTTCTGTGCTTCGGCGTGTAACCGCATTCGTGCATCATTTGGATTTGTGGGATCGCCGACCATGCCCCAGCCACTCACCACCGCCCCGGAGCGCGCGCAACTGCTCGCCAACGGTGCGGCCCGTGCCGCTGGCCGGGCCATCGACCCGGTGCCCGTGGTGCGGCTGTTCACGCCGGACGCGCACGTGACCTGGCTGCTGGCTGCACTCGATCCCGCCGATGGCGACACCGCCTGGGCCTCATCGACTTGGGGTTAGGGATGCCGGCGCAAGGCATCGTCAAGCTGTCCGAACTGGCCGGCATCGTCGGGCCACGCAAGCAGCCCGTGATGCGCGACCTCTATTTCCACCCCACGCACACGCTGTCGGAATACACCCGCTTGGCCGAGCAAGACGGGGCTATCCCGGACTGAACACAGCCTACTGTGACTTTTTCAGTCTGGTGTCATACCGGGCAGGTCTCAATCAGCATTCTTGCGGTGCAGCCGCACCAGTCTGATCCAAATAGACATGATGCCCGACGCGGGCTGCGGCAGGCTGGTCTGTACGGCGCCCCATTTCGGGGCGTTGCCGCCGCAGCATTGAGACGAATACCGCAACGCATCGGAGCCAATCGGTCTTGACACCCACCAGCCACCTTGCAATCCCTGATGTTCTGACGATGTAGCGCGTAGTCCTTCCGTGGCGGCCAGTCCTGTTCGCAGGGAGATGGCGTCATGGTCGATCGCAGCGCCGAGCCTTGGTATCCGACAGCCGCGTACCTGTACGCGCTGCATCTGGACGACCTTGCGCTCGCTTGGGAATACCTGCGCAGGAACCCCGACTACCGGCTCGACTGGCTGCGTCGCCATCGCCGGCCACAGACGGCACAGGGAGCGGCGCATCGCTGGGGCCTGCGCCTGCTGGAAGACCCAGCCCTGGATGCGCGTGACGCGCATCCGGCTTGGCTGCCTGGCCATGCGGCCGTGGTGCAGCTCTATCCCGATGCCGACCCGCCGCAGGATGCCGCCACCCTCGCGTTCTGGCGCATCCCCGGCCACAAGCAACTGCTCCACGACGGTAAGGGGCTGGCGCTGATCGCGCGCAGCCCTGGCCGTTGCCTGCGCTTCGCGTTGGCGCCCGGCCTGGAAGACGGCATGGCCGTGGCTTATGCCCATCGCGGCGGCGCTGCCGCGCATGCGCGTCGCCATACGCCCGGCCCAGCCTTGGCCGACGCCAAGCCCAGGCCAACACCTGCCGCGCTGCTGGAGCTGCACACCTTGCAGGCGCTCGACGCGACCCTGGCGGGCGCGTCCTTGCGCGATGTAGGCGAAGGGCTGTTCGGTGCCGACGCCGTGGCCGATTGGTACAGCGACGGCGGCCTGCGCTCCAAGGTGCGCCGCCTGGTACGGCGCGGCGATGCGCTGATGCGCGGCGGCTATCGCCACTTAGCACAGCTTCCGCCGCTTGAGAAGGGTCGTTTTGATGCGGACGCAAAACGGCCCTGATCGGAAACCCCTTGCTTCTTGAGACTGCCTCCATCCGGTCGCGCTGTGTGGCCGGGCGTTTTCAACCGATGGAGGTTCACACCATGCGTCCCGCTCCCTTGCGGCCTGCCGCCACTGTCTCGACCGCTGCCGCGCAGCCCCAACGCTATCTCACCAACGACGAAGCCGCCGAGTACCTGCGCCTGTCGCCGCGCACGCTGGAAAAGCAGCGCGTGATCGGCGGCGGTCCGCGCTTTCGCAAGTTCGGTCGCCGCGTCATGTACGCCGTGGCCGACCTCGACGCCTGGGCCGCCGACCGCAGCTTCGAGACGACCTCCGATCCCGAATACGCCGAGCACCACTCGGCCGACAGCCGTGCGCGCTGATCGGCGGCGCGCGGCAGGCCATCGCCATGTCCAGCACCGCGCTGCCGTCCCGGCAGCGGCCGTTGCAGGAGCGCGAACAGCTCGACCTGTTCCGCGCCTTGCCCGGCGACATGGCGCCGCGCGACAGCCAAGACCTGATGGCCTATCCGTTCTTCTCGCTCGGCAAGTCCAAGCGGGTCAAGCCCATCGACTTCCGGGCGGGCAACGTCACGATCCGCGTGGAAGGCACGCAGGAGCATGGCATCGCCACGATTTGGGATGCCGACGTGCTGATTTGGGCGGCCTCGCAGATCGTGGAGGCGAAGGATGCGGGCCTGCGGCCTTCGCGGCTGATCCGCGCGACGCCCTACGAGATCCTGCGCTTCATCGGGCGCGGCAAGTCGCTGCGCGACTACCAGCGCCTCAAAGCGGCCTTGGATCGCCTGCAATCGACCACGGTGGCCACGTCCATCCGCGAGACGACCGGGCGACGCCTGCACCGCTTCTCGTGGATCAACGAATGGAAGGAACTGGCCGATGCCAGCGGCACGCCGCTGGGCATCGAGCTGATCCTGCCGGACTGGTTCTATACGGGCGTGCTGGATGCCGCCCTGGTGCTGACCATCGACCCGGCGTATTTCCGGCTGACCGGCGGCATAGAGCGGTGGCTGTACCGCCTGGTGCGCAAGCACGGCGGCAAGCAGACATACGGCTGGCAGTTCGACTTCCGCTACCTGCACCAGAAATCCGGCAGCACCGCCAAGCCCTACGACTTCGCCTGCGACCTGCGCGCGCTCGTCGCGCGACAGTCGCTGCCCGGCTACGTCCTGGGCATCGAGCGGATGCCGGACAACGGCATGGAACTGCTGACCTTCCGGCCCGTGCCGCATACGGCACGGGGATAACTCGGGGAAAGCCTGTGAATGGCGTCGTGCTATCAGGCGTGCAGGGTATCGTGCTATCAGGCGTGGGACTATCGTGCTATCAGGCGTGCCAATCGGCCGCAAACCCGCGCCAGAACTGGGTTTGCGCGCCCTCTAACTTCCCTAACTTAATTTCTCTAACTTTTAGTAGGGAAACGCCGCTGCGGTGGACAACCGCCACGCGGCCACAAACGCAGCAGCAACAGCCGGGCTTTCCAGCAGGGAGGGCCAGGCCATGATCGTCGCGCTGCTCAACCAGAAAGGCGGCGTGGGCAAGACCACGCTCGCCACCCACATCGCCGGCGAGCTGGCGATGCGCGGCCAGCACGTCGTGCTGCTGGACGCTGACCCGCAAGGGTCATCGCTGGACTGGACACAACGCCGAAGCCAGCAAGGCTTGCCACGGCTGTTCAGCGCCGTGGGCCTCGCACGCGAAACGCTGCATCAGGAAGCGCCGGAGCTGGCACGCCGCGCCGATCACGTCGTCATCGACGGGCCGCCGCGCATCGCCGCCTTGGCGCGCTCCGCGCTGCTGGCGGCCGAGCGGGTGCTGATCCCGGTGCAGCCCAGCCCCTATGACTTGTGGGCCAGTGCCGAGATGGTGGCGCTGATCCGCGAGGCGCAGGTATTCCGGCCGCTGCTCCGCGCAGCCTTCGTCATCAATCGGCGCGTCAGCACCACCGTGATCGGGCGCGAAGCGCGCCAGGCGCTCGCGGATCAGCCGCTTCCTGCGCTGCGCGCGGAAGTGCATCAGCGCATCGTGTTCGCCGACAGCGTGGCCGCTGGCCGGCTTGCACGCGAGACGGCACCGGACAGCGCCGCCGCCCGCGAAATCACCGCCCTGGTGGACGAACTGCTGCGGTGGACGCCATGACAGCGAAGCCACCACCGAACAGCAAGCGTGCAGCAAAGCGCGTCGGCATCGGCGCGCGTCCGCCTGCGAATCCGCACGCTGAAGCGTGGATTCGGCAAGGCGACGCCGATGCGCTGGGCAAGGGCGACCTCTACACGGCCCGCCTCACCCTCGACATCACGCCCGCCATGCGGGCGCGCATCAAGGTATCGGCTTTCACGCAAGGCGTGACCGTGGCCGACCTGCTGCGCGGCCTGCTCGAACGGGAGTTTCCCGAGAACCGCAGGGAGAACACTCCATGACCGCATCCGCTTCGGCTGCCGCTGTCGCGGCCACGGCTGCACTGGCTGCACCTGCCGGCCAGCCCGCCAGCGCGCCGCTGACGCGCGTGGCACTGGCCTACATCGACCAGCGTTTCGGCCTCTATCTGCGCTTCGGCGAGCCGGCGCGCATCGTGCGGCTCGACCGCTGGCGGCGCTGCGCCGTGTTCCTGCCGGGCGCGGTCTTGTGCCGCATCCGTTGGCAGGCCAACGACTACGGCACGATTCGTTGGCAGCTCATGGTGATGCAGGCTTGCACGCCACTGGACGGCGCGCAGCGCATCCCCGGCGTGCAGCCGGGCGCACGCCTGCTGCTGCACGCCGAGGGCGACGGGCAAGTGCGCGCCGTGCTGGAACGCATCGACGCCATCGAGGCGCACGGCATCGCACCGACCGATGCCTCGCCCGCGTACTGGCGCACGCTCGCCAACCGGCTCGCTGCACGCCTGCCGCTGCCCGACTACACCACCGAACGGCACGCCGCTTGGCTGACCGGGAGGGCGCTGCCATGACTGCCGTTTCCACTGGCCGCACCGCGCCACATCCTCGCTCGCGCCTGCGCGCTCGCCTCGTACTGGTGAGCCTGTCCGCCTGCGGCCTCGCTGCACTGGCCTGGGCGTCCTTCGTGCATCCGCTGCCGCGCCTGATCTACAACCCGTCCGACAGCGTTCCCGTGGGCTGGTATCGCGTCGATCCGCTGCGCCATCGGCCCGACTCGCCGCCACGTCCGTTGTCCGTGGGCAGCATCGTCCTGGCCTCGCTGCCGTCAGATGCCGCCGCGCTGGCCGCGCGACGCGGCTACCTGCCGGCGGGCGTGCCGCTGCTCAAGCGCGTGGGGGCCATTGCGCCGCAAGAGGTGTGCATCGCTGGCGGCATCGTCCGCATCGACGGCGTGCCTTCGGCCGCCGTGCTGCGCGCCGACCGCTGGGGCCGGCCGCTGCCATCCTGGCAGCAATGCCGCCGCCTAGAACCGGGCGAGCTGTTCCTGTTGAGCGTGACCAACCCGGCATCGTTCGATGGTCGGTACTTCGGGCCGGTGCGCGCGTCCGCCGTGATCGGCGTCGCGCACCCGGTCTGGCTGGAGAAGCACCCATGATCGCTGCCGATTCGCTGCGCATCATCGTGCTATCAGGCGTGTCGATCCGGTGGCGTTCCGCGTGTCGTCGCGCGTGCAGTGCGAGCGCATCCGCGCTGCACTTCGCGCTGCCTTCCCATGTGCAGGCGTCTTGCCTCGAACGCGCCCGGCCTTTGGCCGTCGCCGCGTTCGCCGGCGCGCTGGCTGCTCGCGCAGCAGCGCCGCCGGGCCGCCGCTGCCCGGAGCGTCAGCGAGGGGCAAAGGCGGAAGGCAAGATTGAAGGGCGCGGCACCACGGTGCGCGCAAAACCAGTCTGCACGTGGGGGTGGCGCGGCACGCGCCAGGGTGCGGCTTCGTGCCGCCAGTTGCCCCAACGCCTTGATGCCATTGGTGAATTGGCGTGCTTCGCCCGCTGTGGTGCGATGGCACTGGATGGGGCCACGCCATGAGTCGGCGCGACAACTCCCCCGGCGAAGACCGCTTTCGCGTCCGCCTGGGCAAGCCCAAGCAGCGCGGAGACACCTTCATTGCCCAAGTGCTGCGCCAAGCTGGCAAGGCATCCAACGCAACCGGCGGCAAGCGGGGCAAGTCCCCCGGCTCGCGCCTGGGACGCGGCCACACGGCGGCCCGCTTCACGGGCCAAACGCTGTCGCCATTCTCGCGCCGGGCCACGGTCAAGGTGCGGCTGGTGTATCTCCAGCAGGCCAGCGGCCGATCCACCGTGGGCCACCTGCGCTACATCGAGCGCGAGGGCGTGGATCGCCAGGGTGGGCCGGGCCGCGCCTACGGGCCGTTGACCGACGAGGCGGACACCCGTGCTTTCGAGGAGCGCGGCCGCGAAGACCGCCACCAGTTCCGCTTCATCGTCTCGCCCGAGGATGCCGAGCAGCTCGAAGACCTGCGCACCTACACCCGCCACCTGATGCAGCGCATGGAGGCCGACCTGGGCACGCGGCTGGACTGGGTGGCCGTCGATCACTGGAACACCGACAACCCCCACACCCACGTCGTGCTGCGCGGCAAGGACGACACCGGCAAAGACCTCATCATTTCGCAGGAGTACATCACCCGCGGCATGCGCGAGCGCGCCGCCGGGCTGGCCACCGAATGGCTGGGGCCGCGCACCGAGTTGGAGATCCAGCGCACGCTGGCCCGAGAGGTGGAACAGGAACGATGGACGAGCCTGGATCGCACCTTGCAGCGCGAAGCCGTGGACGGGCTGGTCAAGATCGAACGCTTCGACGCCCCCAAGCTGCAACGCCAGCGCCTGCTGCTGATCGGCCGCCTGCAACGCTTGCAGCGCATGGGCCTGGCGACGGAAACCCAGCCCGGCACCTGGGCCGTACATGCCGATGCAGAGAAGACCTTGCGCGCCCTGGGCGAGCGCGGCGACATCATCCGAACCATGCAGCGTGCGATGGGCGGCCGCCAGCGCGAACTGGCCGTATTCCAGCCCGGCCAGGATGGCCACTCCATCATCGGCCGCGTGGCGGGCAAAGGGCTGGCCGACGAGCTGTACGACCGGGGCTATCTGGTAGTCGATGGCGCGGACGGCAAGGCCCACTATGTGGCGCTGCCGCCCAAGACAGAACTGGCGCAGTACCCTGTGGGTGCCGTGGTGGAAGTCAAAGGCTCCACCGACGTGCGCAAGGCAGACCAGACAGTCGCCGCACTGGCGACCGATGGCCTGTACCGCACCGACCACCACCTCGCCATCGCCAAGGGCCAACCCGAGGTCGTGGCGGCTCATGTCCGCCGCCTGGAAGCCCTGCGCCGGGCGGGCATCGTGGAGCGCGTGGCCGAGGGACTATGGAAGGTGCCGAGCGACCTGCCCGAGCAGGGCCGCCGCTATGACGCGCAGCGCCTGGGCGGCGTGGCCATCGAACTCAAATCCCACCTACCTATCGAGCGCCAGGCCCGCGTCATCGGCGCCACCTGGCTAGACCAGCAATTGATCGGCGGCGGCACCGGCCTGGGCGACCTGGGCTTTGGCAGCGAGGCGAAGCAGGCCATGCAGCAGCGCGCCGATTTCCTGGCCGAGCAGGGCTTGGCCGAACGGCGCGGACAGCGCGTGATCCTGGCGCGCAACCTGCTGGGCACGCTGCGCAACCGGGAACTGGTGCAGGCCGCGAAGGACATAGCCGCCGAAACGGGCTTGGAGCCTCGCCCGGTGGACGACGGGCAGCGCGTGGCCGGCATCTACCGGCGCAGCGTCATGCTCGCCAGTGGGCGCTACGCGATGCTCGATGACGGCATGGGGTTCTCGCTGGTGCCATGGAAGCCGGTGATCGAGCAAAGGCTGGGACAGCAGCTTGCCGCGACTTTGCGTGGCGGCTCCGTGTCATGGGAGATCGGGCGACAGCGCGGATTTTCGGTTAGCTAAGCCCATGGCCTTCAAGGATGCCCCGAATCCTGAAAAAGAAATCTGAGCCCTTGTCATCTGTCCGGTAGGCTCAAGAACTTCTCATTGAATTCATCGGAACAAACTTCAAACAACAGTTCTCTCATCGCGCTAGCCTTCGCTGCACCGAATGCACCCTCAAATCGCTTCTGAGCGATTGCCCATAGGGCCTTGGATTCCGCGAGCTTGCGCTGGCCCGAGGCAGTTAAGCTCACTCGCGTGCTGCGCTTGTCGATCTTGTCTTTGAAGAGTGTCACAAAACCATCACGCTCAAGCGGCTTCAGGTTGTGCGAGAGGGCCGAGCGATCCAGCACCAAGTCGCGGGCGAGATCCGTCATCGTGGGCGTGCCGGCGCGCTTGATATGTACAAGCACCGAATGCTGCGACAAGCGTAACCCGCTCGGTGCAAGTATGTCGTCATAGAGTGCTGACAATCTGCGCGTTGCCTTGCGCAATGCCGCTCCGTTGCAAACGGGCACTGGCGCTTCCAATGCCTTGGAAGTTGCAGTTTTGTCCATCGTCCGGCATCCCAAACAGTCATTTAACACTCGGCAGTGTATCGCTGAACTGACATCTTGACAGATACGTGCATATGCACGTAAAATTACGTGCATACTCAAGCAATTGAGCGGAGGATGCATAGAAATGCAGCGTCAAGACCATAGCTTCGAGCATCGAACTCCCCAGCACCGCGCGTGCGCAGCCATGGCGGTGGAGCCATCCAATCAACGGCTTCGAGCGATGCTCGATGGCCCGATTGTTCCGACCGTGTTCGGTCTGGCGTGGCCCAATATCTTGATGATGCTTGCTCAGTCGAGCACAGGAATCGTCGAGACGGGGTTCATCGCAAGGCTGGGAACCGAGTCGCTGGCAGGCATGGCGTTGGTCGTTCCGCTACTCATGCTTATGCAGAACATGTCCCAGGGGGCGATGGGAGGCGGCATTTCCTCAACCATCGCACGCGCGCTGGGCGAGGGAAAACGCGCCGAGGCCGATGACTATGTTCTGCATGCACTGGTGTTGAACATCGCTCTTGGCGCGTTCTTTTCAATCGTGATGCTGATCGCTGCGCCATGGCTCTATCCCCTGTTGGGAGGCCATGGCCAATCGTTGGCTGTTGCGTTGACCTATTCCAACATCGTGTTTGGCGGCATCGTGCTCATGTGGATCATGAACGCATTCGCGAGTGCAATCCGTGGAACGGGAAATATGCTCGTGCCGGGCCTCGTGATATGCGGCGGAGCCGCACTGCTGATCCCCCTGTCGGCGGCCCTGATCTTTGGCTATGGTTCGATTCCCCGCCTTGGCATGGTGGGTGCAGGCATTGCGATGCTGGCCTACTACGGGGCCGGATCGCTGATTCTCGGCTGGTATTGCGCGAGCGGACGCAACCCCGCAAGGCTTCGGTTTTGCAAGCTTCGCTATTCCCTGTTCTATCGAATCTTCTCGGTGGGTGGACTTGCAACGATCAATTCCTTGCAAACGAACGTCATGATCGCGCTATCCATCGCCGTGGTCGGGTCGTATGCAGGAACTGCCGCGGTAGCAGGCTATGCAGTCGGTTCGCGGCTTGAGTACCTCATCGCACCGCTGGCTTTTGGCATTGGAGCACCGCTGGTAGCGATGGTGAGTTCGAACATCGGGGCACAGCAGCCCCAACGCGCGCTGCGGATCGCCATGGCAGGCGGCGCGCTGGCCTTCGTTCTTGCTGAAACGATTGGCCTCGTTGTCGCGATCTGGCCGCAAGTCTGGCTGGGGCTATTCAGTGATGATCCTGACGTGCTGAGCGTCGGCGCAGCGTACTTGCGCCTCGTTGGGCCGTTCTACGGATTCTTCGGAATGGGCTGGGCTCTGTATTTCGCTTCGCAGGGCGCGAGGCGTTTGAAGTGGCCTCTACTTGCCGGGCTTCTCAGGCTCGTGCTTAGCGTGGGCGGAGGTTGGCTTGCCTTGCGGCTCACGGGTTCATTGGACGGCTTCTTCGCAATCGCGGCATTCGCCATGGTGCTGTACGGCGCAATCATTTTGACAGCCATTTGGTCCGGAACCTGGTTCCGAACTGCGCCAAAAACTGCTCCTGCGATGGTTGTGACTGGCACATGCCCGGCAGCCGCCATTTCAGCAGACAGATGAGTCTGCATTCACGAATGAAAGGCAAGTTTAAAAATCAGAAGTATCGCGCCAAATGCCCGATGGCAGTTGGTAAAACATCAACCCTTTTGGAGCTGGCGAAGACTGCAGCTAGCGTGGAAACATCATGAAAATACTTATTCTCGGTGCCGGTGCTATCGGTGGCTACTATGGTGCACGTTTGATTGAAGCCGGTGTGGACGTGACATTTCTCGTAAGAGAGAAACGTGCCGAAGCTCTGCGTACTCAAGGGCTAGTGGTAAAGAGCGAACTGGGCGATTTCAATGCGACCGTCAATACGATATCGAGCCATGATTTGAGGCCGAACTACGATTTGGTTCTTCTGGCTTGCAAGACCTACGATATCGATACCGCAATTGCGAGTCTTGGAGCAGGCATCGGGCCTCATACCCTGATCCTGCCACTCCTCAATGGCCTCTCCGCGTATGACCGTCTCGATGCACAGTTTGGCAGACGCCACGTGCTGGGTGGCGTCGCATATGTCGCAACGATGCTGGAGCACAGCGGCACCATCGTGCACTATGGCAAGAATGACCGTTTGCTCATTGGTACGCGCGATGACTCCCAAGTTGGGATTGCCGATCGGCTGGTGACTGCTATTTCAAAGACGCCTGGTGTGCGTGAACGATCCGCCGATATCGAGCAAGCGCTCTGGAACAAGTGGGTGATGATTTCGGCCGCTTCGCTTATGACGTGTTTGATGCGTGGAACCGTACGCGACATTCTCGCAACGGACGATGGCTACGCGTTGATGGAGCGGGCCATGGGCGAATGCCTGTTGGTCGCACAGCACAGCGGCCATTCTTTGCCTGAAGCGGCTGTTGAAGCCGTTAAGCAGCGCTTGCTAGACCGATCTGCGGTATGGGCTGCATCAATGATGCGTGATATTGGTCAGGGGCAGGCACGCCTTGAATACTACGACATTGTCGGCGATATGTTGCGAAGAGGTGAGCAATTTGGCATCGACATGACCATGACGCGAACTGCGAATTGCCATTTGCAGGTTTATGGGCTGCAGCACCGCTGAGGTGGGTGGCGCTGATAACTACACGCACGTGGCGGACTGACTGGAGCAACCCCGCACACAAGAACTTCCAAGGTATCTTGGAGCAGTCGGGCGGATCACGAATTAATCATTCGCTCGTAGTACAGGATCTTATGATGCACAAAGAAAAAATTGTCTCTCTCCTCACGTTGTCATTTATATGCATTTCTTCTGCAGTATTTGCTAAGGATCAAAAGGCACCCATGGAGCCCTCACCTGAGCTGGCTGCCTCAATTCAGACGTTCGTTTCTCATCCCACCCACTGCTATGTATTCCTCGGTGGTGATGGCTACGTCGCAGAGAGCGTTCCACTAAATTATTCCGAAGCACTGTTTCAGGTACTGAAATCGTCCAATGTGGCCTGGGCAGAGGCCCTCCAGAGAGTGAGGCAGATTTGCCAAGCGCGCGAGGGGATTGGACAACCGCACTAAGGCGACATTGAAGAGCCCTCAACTATCCGGTCCGCTGCATCGTCAGTAACCTTGCTTTGAAAATCTTTGACGATAGACTTCGGGAGTGAGGCCCGTGTGACGGCGCAGACTGCGTTGTAGGCTATCCACAGAGCCAAACCCGGCCCGTTCTGCAACGCGCTCTAAAGGCCAGGATGTCTGCTCTAGGTGATTCTTAGCTTGGTCCAGTCGAAGCGCCTCCACGAAGCGGGCCGGCGTCTTTCCGGTTTCCGTGCGGAACTGGCGTGCAAAGTGGCGTTCGCTTAGGGCCATGCGTTCTGCCAGTGCGGCTACGCTCAAATCGCTTCTTGGGTGCTCCACCATCCACATGATTAGGTTGCGGAAGCCGTGGCTCGCCGCCATCTGGGCTTGCAATCCTGCTGAGAATTGGGACTGCCCACCGGGGCGGCGCAAGTAGACCACCAAGTCACGTGCCACCGACAAAGCTATCGGTTGCCCGAGGTCTTCCTCAACCAGAGCAAGAGACAGATCAATGGCGGCTGAAATCCCCGCCGAGCAATAGAAGGGCGGGTCCGCCACATAGATGGCATCGGGCTCTACCTTCACGTTGGGATATGTACTCGCCAATTGCGCGCAGGCATTCCAATGCGTGGTGGCCCGGCGTCCGTCCAAGAGGCCGGCTGCCGCCAATGCAAATGCGCCTGTACACACACTGCCCATGCGCCTGACGGTCTGCGCTTTGCGCCTGAGCCACGGTAGCAGACCAGCCGCCGCCCCGCCTGGCTCAAACACGCTGGCATTGCCACCGGAGACCAGGACGGTATCTATCGGTCCCCTGATATCGGCGACGGCCGTGGAGTCGGCCCACCGCAGTCCCGAACTGCTGATGATCGTTCCGCCGTCGGGTGACGCCAGAACAAGGCGGTACGCTGGATGCGCATGGTTCGCTGTGACCAATCGAGATGCCTTGGAAAACACCTCCCACGGGCCAGACACATCGAGCGAAAGAAAACCATCAAAGGCAACCAACACAATGGTGCGGGTTTGCATGGATGCATTCAGCTTGTGGAGAGGCATGGCAGGATTTGCGGTTATATCGTCTGTAAAGACATGATACGCCTGGGTATGCTCATACGTACAAATGAACTAGCTGGAGGCATCCATGGCGATCTGTACATTGCGCGCGGCGCGCAATAATCCTCACCACAAAGCGGGAGTCTTCAAGTGAGGATCGGGCACCTGGGATTGGCGCTGCTGGTCGTTGTGCTCTGGACCTTGAGCTTCTTGGCCGTGAAGCTGGGATTGCGCGACATGCCACCACTGGCCTTGTCTACCGCACGATTGCTTTTGACCTCGCTGCCCTGGGTGCTGGTACTACCTCGCCCGCCTGTGCCGCTGCACAAGGTCGCTCTGTACGGCATTCTGATGTTCGCCCTACAACTCGGTCTTCTGGCCGTGGCGATCCATTTGGGCGTCCCCGCAGGACTGGCAGCGGTGTTGCTGCAAATGCACGTGTTTGTCACGGCAACGCTCGCCGCGGTCTTCCTGAACGAGCGGCCAAGCCAGTGGCAGATATTGGGGGCACTGGTTTCGTTCTCTGGGCTCGGCTTGGTGGCCATGCACGCGGGCTCGGCCAGCAGTTCCCTCGGCAGCGGATTCAGCGTCGTGGGGTTGCTGCTGATGCTGCTGGCGGCCTCGGCATGGGGCACGGCCAACATCGTCAGTAAACGCCTTGGCCCGGTGAACCTGTTGTCCCTGATCGCCTGGGGCAGCCTCTTTGCCTGGCCTCCGCTGCTGCTGGCTTCGCTCACATTCGAAGGACCGGAACTGATATTGCATAGCTTCCGGAACCTGTCGGGTATCGGCGTGGGCGCAGTGCTCTACATGGCGTACTTCGGCACCTTCCTGGGATATGCCCTCTGGAGCAAGCTGCTGCATCTGTACCCTGCGACGCAGGTGGCGCCATTCACATTGCTGGTGCCCGTGCTGACCATCTTGTCGTCAGCCGTGGTGCTCAACGAACCCTTGCTGCCTTGGAAGCTGGCCGCTGCCGGACTGGTTCTGACCGGGGTGCTACTAGCGACCTTCGGTGCACGAATGGTTCGACACCTCCAGCGTGCCCCGAGTTAGGGTGCTTCAAATAGCCAAGGAAACGACCAGATGGATGAACCACTATCTATAACCACCGAACAAATATCGTCGTTGGCCGTCTGGCTGGCCGACGAGCAAGCCGCTCATGCACGTAAGGCCGATGGACCCGGCTCTGGCATCGCACGACCGGAGCAGGTTAGGGGCAGGTCCGGGCTTGAAATCCTGCAAGCCATGCTGAATGGGGAAATCCCATATGCGGCTATGGGGGACACACTGGGCTACACCCTGATCTCCGTTGGCCCCGGCACCGCTGTTTTTCAAGGCACGCCCAGCCCCGGCTTACTCAACTCCATTGGCACCGTGCATGGCGGCTGGTACGCCACCCTGCTGGATTCGGCACTGGGCTGTGCCGTCTATACCCTTCTGCCGGCAGGCCGCGCATACACCACCGCCGAGTTGAGCGTCAATCTGGTGCGCAGCGTCTCGCTCAAAACCTCGCGCGTTCGGGCAGAGGGCAAAGTTATCCATTGCGGCCGCCAGCTCGCCACTGCCGAAGCACGTCTGCTCGGCCCCGACGGTACGTTGTATGCCCATGCGACAACCACTTGTCTGGTATTCGACTCTCCAAGACTTGCAACATGATGAGAGGTTGCTGGACTGAACCAATTCTTAGCCACCATTCGCCGTTCTAGATTGAGCATGACATATAGCAATGCCCTCAGCGAAGCTAGGCTTGACAGATTGATTAGTGTCAGCTTCTCCTCATCCCCGGTATTGATTAGGAGATTTTTGACCTGCCTTTGAAAGGAGGTATGCAATGGAGTTTCGACACTTACGCTGTTTCCTGGCCGTAGCTGAAGAACTGCACTTCGCTCGTGCCGCCGAGCGGCTGCATATGGAGCAATCGCCCCTGTCCCGGGCCATCAAGGAACTGGAAGAAAGCCTGGGAGCGCAGTTATTCATCCGCACCAGCCGAAGCACAAGGTTGACCCTCGCGGGCCGGCTGCTGCTGGAGAATGCGCCCCGCGTTTTCGCGGCTTTGGAGCAAGCACGAGAAAGCGTAAAGGCCGCTGCCAACGGCTTTCATGGTCAGTTGCGCATTGCCTTGTCCGATGGCATTACGCCCTCTCGCCTGCCGGCATTGTTGGCGCGCTGCCGCGAGGAAGACCCGGAGATCGAAGTACGCCTGTTCGAAGTGCCGATGGCCCAGCAAATCCAGGGCCTGCACGATGACCTCTATGACGCGGGTTTCTCGATGGCTGACGAAGTGGGCGACGGCATCCTTGTCGAGCCGGCATGGGAGGATGAGCTGATGGTGGCGGTACCCGCACGCCATCCCATGCTGGCCCACAAGCGTATTCCTCTGGAAGAAGTGCTGCGCCATCCCCTGGTGTTGGGCGACCCTGCAGTTTGCGAAGGCCATGCCCGTCAGATCGACCGCATCCTGCGCAAACAGGAAAGAGAGCCCTTGATCGCGCAGCATGTCGCCACTTTCGACGTGATGATGACGCTGGTGTCGGCTGGCTTGGCGCTGGGGCTCGCAGGAGCAGCGCACATCGCATCCAGCCGAGAACCGGGCGTGGTGGGCCGACCACTTGCAGGCCAACCGCCCATGCTGACGACCTATTTGCTGCACAGAGATGCGGAGCCATCGCAGGCACTGGCCCGTTTCATTGAGCGGCTGGAATCCCTGGGGGCGGTCAACGCTTAGCTCCCGTTTGTACCTCTGGCCCCCACTTTTGGAGGAAATACACCATGAGCCCATTCAAGATCATGGCGTCATCATCGCTGGCGATGCTCCTCGCTGCCTGCGGCCAGTCGTCGAACTCGACCGACACGGTGGAGTCTCTTGCCGCCAATCCTGATCGCCTCAAGGAGCTGCGTCAGCAATGCAAACTAGATCGTGCCAAGTTGGGTGACGCGCTGTGCAATCGGGTTGCCGAAGCCACACGCCGACGCTTCATGGGCGATGGCAATGTGCCCTACACGCCATCGAAGAAGCCCCCAAAGTTCTGATTGTCTGCTGCCTGCAACGTAGTTCGATTTTCTTGCTCGATACGCCGCAATGCGCCTGCGCTTGCGGCGTTTTTGTTGTGCTCTCCCCTGTTTGAAACGATGCTGTTTTAGGCATATCCATCCCGATAACGGTCTTTGACCGGCATTGACCCTCACCCCGATCCTGACGCCTACGGCACGTTGTTGTGCCACTTCCAGCAAGGAATCAGCGCAGCAGAAATCGGAGGAGAAGTCATGCAAGGGACGAACGTGCTGTTCGGTCAGATCGCCGTCGTATTCGGCATCGTGATCGCTGGAGTGTGGGGTGCCACGCAATGGACAGCAGCAGCCCTTGGCTACCAACTACGCCTTGGCTCGCCCTGGTTCGATTTCTTCGGCACGCCGGTCTATCACCCGTGGCGGCTGTTCGAGTGGTGGTTCTTCTTCGATGCCTATGCGCCCCTCATCTTTGACACCGGCGGGGCCATCGCTGGCGGCAGCGGCTTGCTGGCGGTGGTGGTCGCCATCGGCATGTCGATCTGGCGCTCGCGCCAATCGCGCCTGGTCACGACCTACGGCTCGGCCCGCTGGGCGGACGCGCAGGACATTCGCAAGGCGGGCCTCACGCAGCCGGCCGGCGTGTTCCTCGGCCAGCACGACCGCCAGTACCTGCGCCATGAAGGGCCAGAACACGTCCTGACATTCGCGCCCACGCGCTCGGGCAAGGGCGTCGGCCTGGTGGTGCCCACCTTGTTGAGCTGGCCGGACTCGGCGGTCATCCACGACATCAAGGGCGAGAACTGGCAGATCACCGCAGGCTGGCGCTCGCGCTTCTCGCATTGCCTGCTGTTCAACCCCACCGATGCGAAGTCGGCGGCCTACAACCCGCTGCTGGAAGTGCGGCGCGGCGCGCATGAAGTGCGCGACGTGCAGAACATCGCGGACATTCTGGTCGATCCCGAAGGCGCGCTGGAGAAGCGCAACCATTGGGAGAAGACCTCGCACGCGCTGCTGGTCGGAGCCATCCTGCATGTCCTCTACGCGGGCGAAGACAAGACGCTGCGCGGCGTCGCCAACTTCCTCAGCGACCCGGCTAGCCCGTTCGAGCTGACCTTGCACCGGATGATGACCACGCCTCACTTGGGCGAGGGGCCGCATCCGGTCGTCGCTTCGGCGGCGCGCGAAGTGCTCAACAAGTCGGACAACGAGCGTTCCGGCGTGTTGAGCACCTCCATGTCGTTCTTGGGCCTGTACCGCGATCCCACGGTGGCCGAAGTTACGTCGCGCTGCGACTGGCGCATCGCCGACCTCATTTCCGCCGCACACCCCGTATCGCTGTACCTGGTGGTGCCGCCTTCGGACATATCGCGCACCAAGCCGCTGATCCGCCTGATCCTCAACCAGATCGGGCGGCGCTTGACCGAATCGCTGGATGGCAGCGACGGCATTGAGCGCCGCCACAAGCTGCTGCTGATGCTCGATGAGTTTCCGGCCCTGGGCCGGCTCGATTTCTTCGAGACGGCCTTGGCTTTCATGGCGGGCTACGGCATCCGCAGCTTCCTCATCGCGCAGTCGCTCAACCAGATCGACAAAGCCTACGGCCAGAACCATTCGATTCTGGACAACTGCCACGTCAGGGTGACGTTCGCCACCAACGACGAACGCACCGCCAAACGGATCTCCGAGACGCTGGGCACAGCCACCGAGCTGCGCGCGCAGCGCAACTACGCGGGCCATCGCCTCGCGCCGTGGCTGGGCCACCTCATGGTGTCGCGCCAGGAGACGGCCCGCCCGCTGCTGACGCCGGGCGAAGTCATGCAGCTTCCGCCCGACGAGGCCGTGGTGATGGTGTCCAGCGTGGCCCCGATCAAGGCCACGAAGCTGCGCTACTACGCCGACGTCAATTTCAAGCGGCGCGTGTTGCCGCCGCCTGCGCTGGCAGACGGCCAGTACGCCGACGCGCTACCACTGCGCCCCGACGACTGGAGCGGGCTGGCAATCCCACCAACGCCCACCGCACCGGCCACGGCATCCGCCGATGGCCTTGGTTCCCCCGATGACGGTGGGCCACGCCGTCAGCCCGAACTCTCCGAAACCGTCGCCTACGACCGCGAGATGGCCGCGCCTGCGGCCGACCTCGGCCTGCTCGATGACGACGACGACTTGCCGCTTCCCCTTCCTCGCCAGCTTGATCCGGCCATGCAGCGCACGGCACGGCTGGCTTCCCTCGACCCCAACGACGGAATCGAGCTATGAGCCACTACCGCCTGAACCTCTTTGTCCAGCCCGAACACGCCCAGCGGCTCGATGAACTGGCCGCCAAGAAAGGTGTGTCGAAGTCGTCCATCGTCGCGGCGGCGCTCGCATCGTGGCTGTCGCCCGATGCCGCCGACCAGCGCGAGGCCGCCATCGCCAAACGCCTTGATCGGCTGTCACGCCAGGCCGAGCGCATGGAGCGCGACCAGAACATCGCCATCGAAACGCTGGCGCTGTTCATCCGCTACTACCTCACGGTCAGCACATCAGTCCCCGAGGCGCACCAAGAAGCTGCCCGCGCACAGGGCAAAGCGCGCTTCGAGCAGTTCACCGAACAGCTCGGCCGCCACCTGATGCGCGGGCGCAGCCTGGTGCGCGACCTGGTGGAGGAACTGCACCCCGACCCGATGCGGATGGAGGACGCCGCCGCAGCGGCTCAGGCGCGGGAGCGCGCGTCATGAGCGCCGCTCCCCAATCCATGAGCGCCACGTCGCTCGACCGGCGCATCCAGATGCTGCGAACGGCAATGGGGCCGCTGATCGCCACCGCGCTCGAAGACCCCGACGTGGTGGAAATCATGCTCAACCCTGATCGCACCCTTTGGGTGGATCGGCTTTCGAGTGGGCGCGCGCCTATGGGCGTGGAGATGCCCGAGGCCGATGGCGAGAGAATCATCCGCCTGGTCGCGGCCCACGTCGGCGCGGAGGTGCATCGCGGCCAGCCGCTGCTGTCCGCCGAGCTGCCCGAAACCGGCGAACGCTTCGAGGGCATCTTGCCGCCCGCCGCGCCGGGGCCGGCCTTCGCGCTGCGCAAGCGCGCCATCGGCGTGATCCCGCTGGAGCGGTACGTCGTGGACGGAATGATGACCGCCGCCCAGGCGGGCTTTCTGGTGCGCGCCGTGCGCGAGCGCCAGAACGTCCTGATTGCCGGGGCCACCAGCAGCGGCAAGACCACGCTCGCCAATGCCTTGCTCGCCGAAATAGCCGCCACCGGCGACCGCGTGCTCGTACTTGAAGACACGGTGGAGCTGCAATGCGCCGCCCGCGACCAGGTACCGCTGCGCACGCGATCCGGCGTGGTGTCCATGACCGAGCTGGTGCGCTCGTCCATGCGCCTGCGCCCTGATCGCGTCGTCGTCGGCGAGGTGCGCGGGGCCGAGGCGCTGGATCTCATCAAGGTGTGGGGCACCGGGCATCCCGGCGGCATCGCCACGATCCATGCGGGTTCCGCGCTGGGCGCGCTGCTGCGCATGGAGCAACTGATTCTCGAAGTGGCGGTGAACCCGCCGCGTGCGCTGATCGCCGAGGCGGTCAACGTGGTGATCCACATCGCCGGACGCGGGCGCAAGCGCCGCATCGAGAGCATCGCCCGCGTCGTCGGCTTCGACGGCGTGGGCTACCGATTGGCGGATGCGCTGGAGACACCGTTTCCCGAGCTGCCGCTATTTCCCGAGGCTGCACCCGATGCGGCGACTTCCCCGTCCCCTGACCAACTTGGAGAACTGCCATGACGCAGATGATCGTTCCTGCTTTCCGTGTTTCTGCAAATCCGGCTTTACGCCTCGCACGGCTGCACAGTCTGGCCCGCCCTGCGGCGCAAGGGCTGATGCTGGCCGCGCTGCTGCTGTTCCTGGCTGGAACCGCGCAGGCCGCCGGTTCCTCGATGCCCTGGGAAGGCCCGCTGCAATCCATCCTCGAATCCATCCAGGGGCCGGTGGCGCGCATCGTGGCCGTCATCATCATCATCGCCACGGGCCTCGCGCTGGCGTTCGGCGATACGTCGGGCGGTTTCCGCAAGCTGATCCAGATCGTGTTCGGCCTGAGCATCGCCTTCGCTGCGTCCTCGTTCTTCCTGTCGTTCTTCAGCTTCTCCGGCGGAGCTGTCGTATGAGCGGCCCGGATAGCTTCGCGGCAGGGTTCGAGGTGCCTTTGCATCGCTCGCTCACCGAGACGATCTTGTTGGGCGGCGCACCGCGCACCGTGGCGATTGCCAACGGCACGCTGGCCGCCGCCGTCGGGCTGGGCCTGCAACTGTGGATTCCTGGCGTGGTGCTCTGGATGGCCGGCCATTCGCTGGCGGTATGGGGTGCGCGCGTCGATCCGCAGTTCATGCAGGTCTTTGCGCGGCACATCAAGCACCGCCCGCTGCTGGACGTGTGAGGGGATGCCGCCATGCTGAACCTCGCCGAATACCGCCAGCGGCCCGCGCTGCTGGCCGACTGGCTGCCCTGGGCCGGGCTGGTCGCGCCGGGCGTGGTGCTGAACAAGGACGGTTCGTTCCAGCGCACGGCGCGTTTTCGCGGGCCTGATCTGGACAGCGCCACGCAAGGCGAGCTGATTTCCACCAGCGCACGGCTGAATAACTCGCTGCGCCGGCTGGGTTCCGGCTGGGCGCTGTTCATCGAGGCCGAGCGCCGCCCAGCCGCCGATTACCCGCACTCCGAGTTTCCCGAGCCGCTGTCTTGGCTGGTGGATGAAGAACGCCGCTCGGCCTTCGAGGACACCGGCCATCACTTCGAGAGCGGCTATCACCTGACGCTGGTGTACCTGCCACCCGAGGAATCGCGCGCCCGCGCCGCCAAGATGCTCTACGAGAACACGCCGACGAATGGCGTGGACTGGCGCGAGCGGCTGCAAGCCTTCGTTGCGGAAACGGATCGGGTCTTCGACCTGCTCGATGGCGTCATGCCGGAAATCGCCTGGCTGGACGACAGCCAGATGCTGACCTACCTGCACGCGACCATCTCGACGCGACGCTATCGCGTCGGCGTGCCCGAGGTGCCGTTCCACATCGACGCGCTGCTGACCGACTCGCCGCTGGTCGGCGGTCTGGCGCCCATGCTGGGCGACCGGCACCTGCGCGTCGTCTCGGTGCGGGGCTTTCCGACCTCGACCTGGCCGGGGATTTTGGACGACCTCAACCGCCTGGGATTTGGGTATCGCTGGAGTACGCGCTTTCTGTGCCTCGACAAATCCGAGGCGGAACGGGAATTGGGGCGTCTGCGCCGCCAGTGGTTCGCCAAGCGCAAGAACGTCATCGCGCTGCTGCGCGAAACGATCTTTCAGCAGGAAAGCCCGCTGGTCGATACCGATGCGAACAACAAGGCCGCCGACGCCGATGCCGCCTTGCAGGAACTGGGCAGCGATCAAGTCGCCTTCGGCTACCTGACGGCGACCGTCACCGTTATGGATGAAGATGCCGGCGCAGCGGACGAGAAGCTGCGCATGGTGGAGCGCGTGATCCAGGGGCGCGGGTTCGTCACCATCCCCGAAACGCTCAATGCCGTGGATGCGTGGCTTTCCTCGCTTCCGGGCAACGCCTACGCCAACGTGCGCCAGCCCATCGTCTCGACGCTGAACCTGGCGCACATGATGCCGGTGTCGGCAGTGTGGGCCGGGCCGGAGAAGAACGACCACCTGGTCGGCCCGCCGCTGATCGTCACGCGCACCGATGGCGCGACGCCGTTCCGCCTGGTCACGCACATCGGCGACGTGGGCCACACGCTGGTCGCCGGCCCGACCGGCATGGGCAAGTCGGTCTTGCTCGCCACGCTGGCGATGCAGTTCCGCCGCTACCCCGGCTCGCGCATCTTCGCGTTCGACATGGGGCGCTCGATGCGCGCCACGATCCTCGGGCTGGGGGGCGAGCACTACGACCTGGGCACGGATGGAGAAATCGCCTTCCAGCCCTTGGCCCGCATCGACCGCGAGGGCTACCGCACCTGGGCCGCCGAATGGATCGAAGGCCGCTTGCTGCACGAAGGCGTGGCGGTCGGCCCCGACGAGAAGGCGGCCATCTGGTCGGCACTCGGCAGCCTCGCCGGTGCGCCGGTGGAGCAGCGCACGATGACCGGGCTGTCCGTGCTGTTGCAGAGCAATGCGCTGCGCCAGGCGCTCGCGCCTTATGTGCTCGGCGGCGCGCACGGCAAGCTGCTGGACGCCGACCACGACCGGCTGGGCATGGCCGACGTGCAGTGCTTCGAGATGGAGGAGCTGATGCACAGCAAGGCCGCCGTCATGGCCGTGCTGCATTACCTCTTCGCGCGCTTCGATGAACGCTTCGACGGTGCGCCCACGCTGCTGATCCTCGACGAGGCGTGGCTGTTCTTGGATGACCCGGTGTTCGCGGCACGCATCCGCCAGTGGCTCAAGACGCTGCGCAAACGAAACGTCAGCGTCATCTTCGCCACGCAGTCGCTCGCGGACATCAAGGATTCGAGCATCGCGCCCGCGATCATCGAGAGCTGCGCGAGCCGCATCTTCCTGCCCAACCCGCAGGCGACCGAGCCGCAGATTCGCACGATCTACGAGGGCTTCGGCCTGAACGCGCGGCAGATCGAGATCGTCGCCACGGCAGTTCCGAAGCGCGACTACTACTACCAGTCGCGCCTGGGCAACCGGCTGTTTGACCTCGACCTGGGGCCGGCGACGCTGGCCTTCGCGGGCGCTTCCACGCCGCAAGACCAGCGCGACATGGACCGCGTGCTGCTGGACGCAGGTACGCCCGGTTTCGCGGGCGCCTGGCTGCGCCATCGCGGCCTCGATTGGGCGGCCGACCTCCTGCCCTCGTTCCCCGGCCTCGCGCCGGGTTCCCTCGCTGACCAACCCCTGGAGAACCTGCCATGAAGAAGCGCCTTGTCGCCGCTGCCATCGCGGCCATGCTTTGCACCGCCACTGCCCATGCGCAATGGGTTGTGATCGACCCCACCAACCTCGTGCAGAACACGATGACCGCGATCCGCACGCTGGAGCAGATCAACAACCAGATCCAACAGCTCCAGAACGAAGCGCAAATGCTGATGAACCAGGCGCGCAACCTCGCCAGCCTTCCATCCAGCGTGGTCGGCCAGTTGCGCGCCAACCTGGCGACGACCGAGCGGCTGATCGCCCAGGCCCGAGGCTTGGCCTACGACGTGACCCATCTGGATCGGGAGTTCGCGCGCCTGTACCCGGAGCAGTACGCCGCCACCGTCAGCGGCGACCAGATGTACCGCGACGCCCAGGAGCGGTGGAAGAACACGCTCAACGGCTTGCAGACCACCATGCAGATGCAGGCGCAGGTGTCGCAGAACCTGGGCGAAGACGAAAGCGTGCTGGCCGATCTGGTCGGCAAGAGCCAGTCGGCGCAAGGCGCGTTGCAGGCGATGCAGGCCATGAACCAGTTGCTCGCCTTGCAGGCCAAGCAGTCGATCCAGTCGCAGCGGCTCCAGATCACGCAAGACCGGGCCGCCTCGCTGGAACTGGCGCGGCAGGCGGCGGCCACCGAGCGCGCCCGCGAAGTGCGGCGGCGCTTCCTCGGGGAAGGCACGCCGTACACGCCGCAATCCATCAACTTCTACCGCGACTGACGGGAGGCCGACATGCGATGCGTCCTCGTCCTTGGTGCCGTGCTGCTGGCCGCCTGCGGCGAGCAGCCGGCCGACAACCTCGTCGATGCCCTGGCCGCCGATCCCGTGCGGCTCAAGGCATTGCGCGCGCAATGCGCGGCCCATCCGCAACAGGTCATGCAGGCCACGGGCGAGGACTCTTGCCGCGCCGCCGCCGAAGCCTTCCGGCGGCGCTTCTTCTCCGGCGAGGCCGGGCCCGATGAATACCAGACGCTGGCCGACCTGCCGCCGATCCCGCCCAGCTTCGAGGAACCGGAGGGCACGCCATGAATGACGTGACCATCATCGACCAGTTCCTCAACACCTTCGCCACCTACATCGACTCGGGTTTCGGACTGCTGCGCGGCGAAGTGGCGTTCCTCACGGCCACGCTGATCGTCATCGACATGACGATCGCCGGGCTGTATTGGGCCATGAGCCACGCCACCGGCCAAGGCGAGGACGTGATCGCCAAGCTGCTGCGCAAGGTGCTCTACGTCGGTGCCTTTGCCTACATCCTCAACAACTTCAACTGGCTGGCCAGCATCGTGTTCCGCTCGTTCGCGGGGCTGGGCATCACCGCCACCGGCTCGGCCATCACGATGGAGAACTTCTTGCAGCCGGGCCGGCTTGCCAAGACCGGAATCGACGCCGGGGCGCCGATTCTGGAGCAGATCGGCGAGATGGCGGGCTTTCCCGAGGTGTTCGCCAATCTCGATCCCATCGTGGTGATGTTCCTCGCGTGGCTCACCGTCATCCTGTGCTTCTTCGTGCTGGCGATCCAGCTTTTCATCACGCTGATCGAGTTCAAGCTGACCACGCTCGCCGGGTTCGTGCTGGTGCCGTTCGCGCTCTGGAACAAGACCTCGTTCCTGGCCGAAAAAGTCTTGGGAAACGTGGTGGCCTCCGGCATCAAGGTGCTGGTGCTGGCCGTGATTGTCGGCATCGGCTCGGGCCTGTTCTCGCAATTCCAAGTCCATCCCGCCGAGCCGAACATCGACCATGCGCTGGTCATCATGCTGGCCT